>NZ_FQVC01000001.1:0-349485 GCF_900128975.1 Devosia limi DSM 17137
GGCCCAAGCCTGGCCAGGCGCCGCGCCAGATCAGCCAGCTCGCCGGGGCTAGTGCCGCAGCGCAGATGCGTGCCGGCTGGATGGATGTGGATGTCCAGATGGGCTTTGGAAACGTCGATGCCGACGAAGCCGGAGTGTACTAACATGGCCTTGCTCCCAGGCTTGTGGTGCGGGCGAGAGCCCAATCAACCGTTCGGGGTCAAAGGGAGCAGGCAGGGCCTTGCTTGACCGCGGCTGTCAAAAACCAGCCCGTAAAGACGGCCTCCTGCCTGCATCAGCCGGGATGCGCATCCCGGCTGATGCGCCAAGTAAACCATATTCCCTCCACACAAGCCCGTGGGCAGCCCCGTGGGTGGGGTAGGAGTGGAGGAATGGGGAACGAGAGTTGTCTGCTCTCACCTGAAGCGAGATGGAATTTGTTCGTGCTCAATACCATCCTCCTCACCGCGCTGCCCGCGGACTTGGCCCGCGGGTCTCGGGTCACAAGCGCAGTTCTGTGGGGAGGATAGTGGCCCACGGGTCAAGCCCGTGGGCAGCCCGATGGGTGTGGAGACATAGGAGGATTGGGGCGGCGGGCAAGGGAAACTGGATCCCGGCTTTCGCCGGGATGACGCCGGTGATTTTGCAGAGAATGAGCTTGGGCGGGAGTGAGGATTTCTGGGCGAGTTGAGGGCGCGCCCTGCCCTAGTGCTCGTCGCGGCTGAGGATTTCGATGAGGGCGGCGCGGGTGGAGGGAGGGGGGATCTGGCGAGGGTGCCAGATGTGCAGGTCGAGGAAATGGCCGGTGAGGCGGAAGGCCTTGGCGAGGTCGTCGGGAGAAGCATTGCCGCGCTGGGTGAGGCAGGTGGCGAGGGGCAAAAGGCGATCGAGATAGGGCTGAGCGGCGGCGCGGGAGACGGCGCGGCCGGATTTTGGGGAGACGTGGGTCAGGTCGGTGGTAACGCCGGTGGCTGCGCAGGAAGTCAGGTCGAGACCGACACCGAGTTCGTCGAGGATGGCCAGCTCGAACCGGGCGATGGCGGCGCCGTCGATGGGCTGATCGAGGATGTTAAGGGCCATGCCCAGGATGCGGTCATGCGGGTCGCGCTCGGGCAAGAGGCGCAGGAGGTCGCAGAGCAGCTGGCTGGCATAGAGCTTGGTGCGGTCGACAATGAGATTGGCGGCGCGGGCCGTGAGCAGTTCGACGGTGAAGACGCCGAGGTGATCTTCCAGGCGGGCGCGCCAGACCAGCTGGATGGTATTGCCGGGCTGCAGGATGGCGCCCAGGCGGGGCGAGCGGCCGCCGCGGACCAGGCCCAGGCAGCGGCCACGGCCGGCGACCATGGCTTCAGCGATAACGCCGCCCTCGCCGTGGCGGCGCACACCGATCAAGAGGCCTTCACCGGTCCATTCCATTTCGAGCCTTCTGGGTCGACCTAGTTTGGTTGATCAATCGGGATGTCATCCGGGCGCAGGCCGGGATCCAGGCTGAGGACCACCCGGCCATTCGGGGTGCTGATGGAGCACAGAATGGATTCCGGCCTGCGCCGGAATGACCCGGTGGATAGTAAACCGCAAGCCCGGTGGTCAGGGCTTGTTGTGGGGGTAGTCGAGGCCCATTTCGCGGTAGCGTTCGGGGTCGTCGCCCCACTTTTCGCGGACCTTGACGAAGAGGAACAGGTGGATCGGCACCTCGTACATTTCCATCAATTCCTTGCGCGCTTCGGCGCCGATGGACTTGATGGTCTGGCCGCCGGCGCCGAGCACGATCTTCTTGTGCGTGTCGCGGGTGACGTAGATGACCTGGTCGATCTTGTAGGAGCCGTCCTTCTGGATCTTGAAGCTCTCGGTTTCCACGGTCGAGTTATAGGGAATCTCGTCGTGGATACGCAGGAACAGCTTTTCGCGAGTGATCTCGGCGGCGGTGATGGCCATGGTGAGATCGGTCAGGTGATCCTCGGGGAAGTGCCAGGGACCGGGCGGGATGTGCTTGACGCACCAATCCATGAAGTCCTGCACGCCGTCGCCCTTGAGCGCCGAAATCATGAAGGTGGCTTCAAAGCGCAGGCGGCTGTTGAGGATCTCGGAGAGCTTGAGCAGGTGCTCGCGCTTGACCGTGTCCACCTTGTTGAGGATCAGGATTTTCGGGTGGCGGACGTTTCCCAGCCCTTCGAGAAGTGATTCAAGATCGGGGGTCAAACCCCTTTCGGCATCGACGATAAAGGCGACGAGGTCGGCATCCCCTGCCCCGCCCCAGGCGCTATCGACCATGGCGCGATCAAGCCGGCGCTTGGGTGCGAAAATGCCGGGGGTGTCGATGAACACCAGCTGGGCCTTTTCGAGCGTGACGACGCCGCGCACCTGGCTCCGCGTGGTCTGGGCCTTGTGGGTGACGATGGAGACCTTGGTGCCGACCAGGGAATTGAGCAGCGTCGACTTGCCGGCATTGGGCGCACCCACCAGCGCAATGAAGCCGCAGGCGGTATCGGCGAGTTCGGCGGGATTGGTAGGTTCGGTCATTCGGAGGGGGCTTTCATCGGTTTTCCTGCCAGACCTTCTGACGAATCAGGAACGCTTCAGCGGCCTTATGCTCGGCAATCTTCTTGGACGGGCCGGTGGCGCTGAGGGCGTCGTAATCGCCAAGTGTAACAGAGATCGTGAATTCGGGCGCGTGGTCAGGGCCGGTGCGCGCCGATTGGGTATAGGTGGGTGGCTCGAGGCCGCGGGCCTGGGCCCATTCCTGCAGTGTGGTCTTGGCGTCGGCGCGGTTGGCATTGCCGCCTTCGAGGAACTCCTCGAACATGCGCTCAACGAATTCATAGGCCTTGCCCAGGCCGCCATCGCAATAGATGGCGCCGATCACCGCCTCGGTGATGTCGCCAAGAATGGCTTCCTTGTCGGCGCCGCCGGTGCGCGCTTCGCTCTCGCCCAGGTTCATCTCGGCACCGAGATTGAGCTGGCGGGCGATGACGGCGCAGGTTTCCTTGCGGACCAGGGTATTGAGCGTGCGGCTCAGCTCGCCCTCATTGGCCTTTGGATAGCGGCGATAGAGCATATCGGCGACAACCAGGCCGAGTACCCGGTCGCCCAGGAATTCAAGTCGCTGATAGGAGCGCTCGATGCGCTTGGCCGGCGAGATGGCGCTGGAATGGGTCAGTGCGCGGTCGAGCAGGTCCGGATCGGCAAAACGGTAGCCGAGCCGGACTTGCAGCTTATCGTGGTTTCGGGCGCGTCCGCTCATTGATAGACGGACTGGAACATCCGGTCCCAGCGGACATTGGCGGGCCACTGCCAGACCTGCCAGGGCGGAATATTGTCCTTGATCGAGAAGAAGCGGGCCTCGGCCTTGGCGATGAGGTTGATGGCCGGGACGTAGCCGACCGAGGACAGCACGCGGCTATCGGCGGAACGGTCGCGGTTATCACCCATCATGAAGAAATGGCCGGCGGGCACCACATATTCAGGCGTGTTGTCGAGCGGACCATTGTCGGAAATTTCGTGGATGGTGTGCACCGAGCCATCCGGGAAGGTCTCGCGATAGACGGTCACTTCGCGGGAATCGCCTTCGCTATCAGTATCGATAGCCTTGCCGATTTCCTCGCGCTCGACCATCACGCCATTGATGTAGAGGCGGCCCTGTTTCATCTGGATACGATCGCCCGGCATGCCGACGACACGCTTGATGTACTCGATATTCTGGGGGACCGGACGGAACACGGCGATATCGCCACGATCCGGGTCACGGCCGAGAATGCGGTTATTGATCGGCAGCTCGAAGTCGAGCAGCGTGAAATCCCCGTAACGGCCCAGCGAGAACGAATGCTTGCCGTAGCCCCAGACGAATTTGTTGGCGACGAAATAGTCGCCGATCATCAGGGTCGGCTGCATCGACGCCGTCGGGATGGAAAAGGGCTGGAACAGGAAGGAGCGCAGCACGATCGCGATCAGCAGCGCCTCGACGACCACGACGATGGTGTCCCACCACTCATTGGTCTGGGTCTTGGCGGCTTTGTTGGCGGACTGGCTCATTGGGTATCCCCGGAAAGGTGCAGGCAGACGGTTACGAGGTTCGCCCCGGCTGGTCAACGGGAAGAGCCTCGATGATGACGAAGGCTTGAGCAAGCCCAGCATCGTCGGTGATGGTCAGGTGGATGTGGGGAACGTGCCCCGGCGGCACAAGGCGGGCCAGTGCTTTTGCCGCACCATTGGTCAGAGCCATGGTCGGTTTGCCCGATGGCAGGTTGACCACGCCCATGTCGCGCCAATAGACGCCCCAGCTGATGCCGGTACCCAGGGCCTTGGAGCAGGCCTCCTTGGCGGCGAAGCGCTTGGCATAGGATGCAGCGCGGTTGGCGCGGCCATCGGACTTGCGTTGCTCGATATCGGTGTAGCAGCGCTGCACGAAGCGATCGCCATAGCGGGTCAGCGTGTCCGCGACACGCTCGATCTGGATGAGGTCTGAGCCAAGGCCGACGATCATGGATGAGCTCCTTTGGTCAGCGGATACCCCCACCCAGCCTCCCCCTGACAGGGGGACGGATTGCATCGGGTATGAGGCGAGATACTGCCCGGTACGCCGGCCACGCCCCTCCCCCTGTCAGGGGGAGGTTGGGAGGGGGTATCCGGGCAGAGGCTCACTTGACGCCCTGGATGCCGCGGCTGCCGGGCTTGGTGGCAGGAATGGCGGCGAGTTCGGGGGGGAGCTGGTCGGCCGGATAAGCGGGGACCTTGTATTCGATCAGCGAAACCAGGGGGATACCGATATCGGCTTCGCCACCGGAGCGGTCGATCAGGCAGGCGGCAGCGATGACGTCGGCGCCGATGGCGCGCAGCGCTTCGATGCATTCGCGGATGGAGAGGCCGGTCGAAACGATGTCCTCGACCACCAGCACCTTGTCGCCGGGCTCGATTTCAAAGCCGCGGCGCAGCTCGAACTTGCCATCGACGCGCTCGGTATAGAGGGCGGGAACGCCCATGTGGCGGGCAGTTTCGTAGCCGGGAATGATGCCGCCAATGGCGGGCGAGACGATCTTGGTGGCATTGCCATAGCCGGCAGCCTTGATCTTGTCGGCCAGGGCGCGGCAGAGGATTTCGGCCTGGGCGGGCTGGGCGAACACCCGGGCCTTCTGCAGGAAGACCGGCGAGCGCAGGCCGGAGGAGAGGATGAAATGCCCCTCGAGGATGGCCCCGCAATCACGGAAAATCGCCAGAACTTCGTCTTTTGTCACCTGCTATCCTCTTTGTTGACGCGCCCATCCCATTCCAGCGTCGAAATCATCCCGGCTTCGGCGGGATTGGCGCGCTGGACGGCCGATATGCCGGGGCTGCGCTTGAGCGTTGCCAGAACATCGGTGAGTTGCGCAAGGTCGCGCACCTCGATTTCGAAGATCATCTGGTGGAAATCGGGCGAAATCATCCGCATCACGAGATTATTGACGTTGGCTTCGCAGGTGGCGATGGCAGCGGAGATCTGCGCCAGCGAACCGGGGCGATTGACCGATTCCATGGTGATGACGGTGGGGTAGAGCCTTTCCTCGCGGCCGGCGATATCCCAGCGCACATCGACCCAGGCCACGTCGCTGTCGTGCATTTCGATCAGCGCGTCGGAATGGATGGGATAGACGATGATCGGCGCATCGGGCTGCAGGATGCCAACGAGCCGGTCGCCGGGAACGACACCTTCGTTGGAAATCTGCACCGGCATGTGGAAATCGAGCTGCTTGAGCGCCGCCTTAGCGCGCGGGCCTGCCCGCTGCCCGCCGGGCACGCGGAACTTGAACAGATCGGTATCGCGCAGGGCGAACCAGCCGTCGGCTGCTTCCGCCACGGGCAGTTCAAGCTTGCGCCGGCGCTTGCGCAGACCCTTGACCCCGGCGAGCTCGGTGGCCAGCGGTTCGCTGCCAACCTTGCCCTCGCCCACGGCGATCAGCAGATCGCGCTTGTTGGTATAGTTGAGCGCTTCGGCCAGGGCCTTGGCCTCGGCGTCATCGATCAGTACGCCTTCGCGCTCCAGCATCATGGAAAGCACATGTTCGCCAAGCGCATAGGCGCGCTGGGCGGCGGCATTGCGCACGGCGCGACGAATGGCGGCGCGGGCCTTGCCGGTGGCGGCAATGCCGATCCAGTTGGCGGGCGGCAGGTGGTTCTGGTCGCGGATGATCTCGACTTCGTCACCGCTGCGCAGCTGTGTCACCAGCGGCAGGATGGAGCCATTGATCTTGGCGCCGACGCAGGTGTCGCCAATTTCGGTATGCAGCGCATAGGCGAAATCGATGGGCGTGGCGCCGCGCGGCAGGGCAATCAGCCGACCGCGAGGGGTGAAGCAGAACACCTGGTCCTGGAACAGCTCCAGCTTGGTATATTCGAGAAAATCCTCGGTCGAGGAGCCGGCTGTCAGATGGGCGATGGTGGTGCGCAGCGAGCCATAGGCCTGGCTCTCATGCTCGAGGCGGCTCATATCGGCCGAGGCGCCATCCTTATAGAGAGCATGGGCGGCGATGCCGAATTCGGCGATCTTGTCCATTTCCTCGGTGCGGATCTGCAATTCGGCGCGCTGGCGGCCGGGGCCGACAATGGTGGTGTGGATCGAGCGGTAATCGTTGTGCTTGGGGACCGAGATATAGTCCTTGAAGCGGCCCGGCACGACCTTCCACTTGGTGTGGACGACGCCGAGCGTGTGGTAGCACTCCTCGACGGAATTGACGATGACGCGGAACCCGATCATGTCGGACAGCTGTTCCAGCGCAATGGATTTGCGCTCGATCTTGGTGAAGATCGAGAACGGCGATTTGACCCGTGCCTTGACGCGCGCGGTGATGCCTTCGGTGGCCAGACGCTCGCTCAGCTCGCTCGAAATGGTAGCGATGGTTTCGTGGTATTCGGCCTGCATCTCATCGAGGCGGGCGGTGATGGCGTTGTAATGGTCGGGCTGCAGGATCTTGAAGGAGATATCTTCAAGCTCGCTGCGCATATCCTGCATGCCCATGCGCCCGGCTAGCGGGGCATAGATATCCATGGTTTCCTGGGCGATACGCTCGCGCTTTTCGGGCGGCATATAGTGCAGGGTGCGCATGTTGTGCAGGCGGTCGGCCAGCTTGACCAGCAGCACGCGGACGTCCTGGCTGATGGCCAGGAGCAGCTTGCGCAGGTTTTCGGCCTGCGCCTCCTCGCGCGAGACCAGGTTGAGCCGTTCGATCTTGGTCAGACCATCGACGATGGCGCCGATTTCGGCACCGAACAGCTGATCGATCTCGGCCCGGGTGGCGTCGGTGTCCTCGATGGTGTCATGCAGCAGGCCAACCGCAATCGATGCGTCATCGAGCTTGAGCTCGGTCAGGATGGCGGCGACTTCGAGCGGATGGGCGAAATAGGGATCGCCGGAGGCGCGCTTCTGCGTGCCATGCTTTTGCATGGCATACACATAGGCCTTGTTCAAAAGCTGCTCGTCGACGTTCGGGTTATAAGCCTGAACCCGTTCGACAAGCTCGTACTGACGCATCATGGTGGTGGTTGCTCTGGCCTACAGCCAGCTTACCGCTTGGAAGGAACAAAAGAAAAGGGCGCCCGACGCATGCCGGACACCCTCTGATATAGGTAAATCGCGCCATAGCGCAATTGATAGCAGCTGAGGCTGCCGCGCTTAGTCGTCGCGGCGTTCCGGCGGCGCCAGGCTTTCGATGCCGCGCAGCAGCTCGTCTTCGCTGATGGTGTCGAAACTCATCGAATCATCGTCGCCGGAACCCTCCATCAACGGAGCCGCATGGCTCTCGGGCTCGTCGACTTCGACATATTTCTGCAGCGAGTGAATGAGGTCTTCACGCAGGTCTTCGGGCGAGATCGCACCGTCACCGATTTCGCGCAGAGCAACGACGGGATTCTTATCGTTATCGCGCGACACAGTAATCTGCGCGCCAGAGGAAATCATGCGCGCGCGGTGTGCGGCCATGAGTACGAGATCGAAACGGTTTTCGATCTTTTCAATGCAGTCTTCAACGGTGACGCGGGCCACGAACGTCTCCACACTTATGGAATGAAGGGCCTGCTTACACGACCCCTGCCCCATACACAAGGTTTGCAGCACACCAATCGCGGTGTGCAGCCCCGTGCTGACTGCATAGCGGCCCGAGCCACCACCGAGAATGCTTGCGTGCGGATCGGAAAATGTGCGAATACCGAAGTTAAGTTAAGACTTTCGGCGGAACTTAATCACTGCACGGGCCGGCGCATTTCCGGCAACACAGTAGTATTTGGGCGGTTGAGCGCGCCCGTTTCAGGAGATTGTCATGCCCATAGACCCACGCGAGAAGATTGTTCTGTTTATTGATGGCGCAAATCTCTATGCGACATCCAAAGCAATTGGCGTGGATATAGATTACCGACGCCTACTGACCGAGTTCAACAGCAAAGCCTATCTGCTGCGCGCCAATTACTACACAGCCCTGGTAGAAGACCAGGAATATTCATCGATCCGGCCACTGATCGACTGGCTGGATTACAACGGCTATACGGTGGTAACCAAGCCCGCCAAGGAATTCACGGATGCCTCCGGTCGTCGCAAGATCAAGGGCAATATGGATATCGAGCTGACCGTCGACGCGCTCGAAATGGCCCCGTTCTACGATCACATGGTATTGTTTTCCGGCGATGGCGACTTCACCGCGCTGGTGGCAGCGCTGCAGCGCAAGGGCAAGCGAGTGACCGTGGTGTCGACGCTGACCACCTCGACACCGATGATCTCCGATGATTTGCGCCGGCAGGCGGACTTCTTCCTCGATGTGGCGGAGCTGGCCAAGACGGTTGGTCGACCACCGGCAACGCGGCCGGTACCAGTGGCTGGGGCTGCGGCGCCGGGGACTGAGGAAGAGTAGGTATTTGCTGCGGGGCGCAGTTGCGTGCAATGAAGAATGGATTCCCGCCTGCGCGGGAATGACCTGGTGGTCCTAGGACGAGAAGGGGCTACCTCTAGCCGCGACCGCCTTCTTTCATGATGCGGGACTTGTCGCGGTTCCAGTCGCGGTTGCGCTCGGTTTCGCGCTTGTCGTAATTTTTCTTGCCCTTGCCCAGGCCAATGAGGACCTTGGCGCGGCCCTGGTCGTTGAAGAAAAGCTTGAGCGGCACGATGGAATTGCCGGCGCGCGAGACTTCCTGATCGAGATGGGCCAGCTGTTTCTTGGAAACCAGCAGTTTGCGCGGGCGCTTTTCTTCATGGTTGAAGCGGTTGGCCTGCAGGTATTCGGGAATGTGGGCATTGATCAGCCACAACTCGCCCTTTTCGGGCGAGGCGTAGGCTTCGGTGATCTGCGCCTTGCCCAGGCGCAGCGACTTGACCTCGGTGCCGGTCAGCACCAGGCCGGCCTCGAGGGTCTCCCCGATTTCGTAATCGTAGCGCGCACGACGGTTTTCAGCCACGAGACCGTGGCTGATGACGCCGTTCTTTGCCTTGTCGTTCCTGGGAGCCATAAAAAACCTAGATCAGCCCGGCATGGGCCATTGCAAAGTCCATTGCGTCCTGCGTCGGCTTGCTGATCGGGACCAGCGGCAGGCGCAATTCGTTCTGGCAGAGGCCCAGGCGCTGGCCGACATACTTTGCCGGTGCCGGATTGGGCTCCATGAACAGATCCTTGTGCAGGTAAGCCAGCTTGTCATTGATGGCGCGGGCACCAACAAAGTCACCTGCCAGCGACAGTTCCTGCATCTGCGAGCAGAGGCGCGGGGCCACGTTGGCGGTTACCGAGATACAGCCATGGCCGCCATGGGCATTGAAGCCAAGAGCCGTGCTGTCATCACCGGACAGAAGGATGAAGTCCTTGCCCAGCTTGCTGCGCTGCATGGTTGCCCGCTCGAGATTGCCGGTGGCATCCTTGACGCCGATGATGTTGCTGTGCGCTTCGGCCAGCCGGGCAATGGTATCGACCGTGAGGTCGGCAATGGTGCGGCTGGGGACGCTATAGAGAATGACCGGAATGCCGACGGCGCCAGCGACAGCCGAGAAGTGCTGGAACAGCCCTTCCTGATTGGGCTTATTGTAATAGGGCACGACCGAGAGCACGGCATCGGCGCCGGTGTCCTCGGCAAAGCGGGCGAGCGAGACGGCCTCGGTGGTCGAATTGGACCCCGCCCCGGCCACGACAGGCACGCGCTTGTTGGCGACCTCGACGCAAATCTCGACAACGCGGCGATGTTCTTCATGGCTGACCGTGGGGCTTTCGCCGGTGGTGCCGACCGGCACCAGGCCATGCGTGCCCTCATTGATCTGCCAGTCAACAAAGCTGGAGAAGGCTTTCTCATCGACCACGCCATTGGCGAAGGGGGTCATGAGTGCCGTAATGGAACCTCGCAGCATTGTCCGATAATCCTTGATCGTGATGCCACAGTTCGGCCGTGGCAGGATGGCATAGATCGGCCGCGGTCCGGCCGAATTGAGTGGCGCACCATACTTTTTGTTGTAGGCCACCACAACTTCTAGTTGCGCCGAATGCACGGCGAACCGCTTGGGGATCATCGGCTCGGCAACTCGATGTTTACCCAAATGGGGTAACCACAGGTTAACGGCAAGGGCGGGGGCTCCCTTGCTGGCGACGTATTGAGTACCAGCAGGACGGCATAATGAACGGCGGCTTATCGGCAGGCCTGTTCGCTGCAGTTTTGGGCATGGCGAGCTTTGCCCCCCTATCGCATGCGACCACGGCCAACGACATCATCATCGACAACACCACCACCGGCGCCATTGGCGGTGCCCGTACCGATGTGTCCGCTGTTGATTCCAGGGGCTCGCTGTCGTTCCGCAACGCGCTGGACGTGCTGGCGGGAGGCGATGCAGCGGCGGCCTATGAAATGGCGCGCGGGCTGCCCAATGATACCGAACGCCGGACCATACAATGGGCGGCGATCTTCCATCATGGCGGCGACATCAATTACCTGACAGTCCAGCGCTTCGCCGCCGACGCGCCAAATTTCGCCGCGCCCAAAATCTACAAGACGCGCCTCGAGCAATCGCTGACCCGATCCGAACCGGGCAAGGACGAAGTGATCGCCCTGCTCGGCGGGGCGATGCCCAATACCGTCGACGCGCAGGTAATGCTGGCCACAGCTTATGTGGCGGATGGCCAGAAGGCGCGGGCGGCACGGCTGGCGCGCGATATCTGGGTGGATAATTTCCTGACGCTGGACCAGGAAAAGCTGGTGAGCGACACGCTCGGAGACCTGCTGGATCGCGACGCCCATTGGGCGCGCGCCGTGCACCTGATGATGCATGACCGCGCGACGGCCAGCGAGCGGCTGATCCCCAAGCTGACGGCAGCGCAGAAATCCCTGGTGGTGGCGCGGGCTGCCGTATCGCGCAATGACGCGAATGCCAAGAAGCTGCTCGACAGCGTCGACAAGAGCCTGCAGGGCCATCCGGTCTTTATCTTTTCGCGGGCACAGCGGGCCCGGCAGTTCGAGCTGTGGGACAGCGCCGTCGATTGGCTGGCCAAGGCCCAGGGCGAGCTGCCTGATGCTGCCGAGTGGTGGTATGAACGGCGGGCATTGGTGCGGGCGCTGCTCAACCAGGGCAAGCCGGACCTCGCCTACAAGGCGGCAGCGGGCTATACGGCCGGGCCGGATGGCCGCGTGGTCGAGGCGCAGTTTCATGCTGGCTGGATCGCGCTGAGCTTCCTCAAGGATGCCCAGGCGGCCAAGGGCCACTTTACCAAAATGGCGGCTCTGTCGACGCTGCCCGATACCATCACGCAGTCCAATTACTGGCTGGCGCGCGCCAATATCGACATTGGCGACAGCGCGGCGGCGCAAGCGGCCTACCAGGTCGCAGCGCGCTATGGCACCGTATATTATGGGCAGCTGGCGCGAGCGGAACTGGGCGAAGCCGGGGTCAGCATCCGCCCCCTGCCCGCCTGGCAACAGAGCGAAACCCTGTTCAACAGCAATGAGATAGTCCGCGCGGTGCGGCTGCTGGCCGGCAATGGCAAGGGCACCCTGGCGGTGCCGCTGCTGCGCAATTTCAGCACGGACCTCAAGACTGGCGGCGAATTGCTGCTGGCAGCGCGGCTGGCGCAGGAAATCGGCGCCCATCACCTAGCGATCTCGATTGCCGACACGGCTGATCGCAAGGGATTTGCGCTGGACCTGTTCAGCTTTCCAAAGGACGGGCTGCCAGCAAATGCGCAGCTGAAAGCCGACCGCGCGGCGGTGTTTGCGGTGACGCGACAGGAATCGATGTTTCAGGCGGACGCCATCTCTTCGGCGGGCGCGCGTGGTCTGATGCAGCTGATGCCGGGAACGGCCGAAGAAACGGCGCGCAAGGCGGGGGTCGACTATTCGCCGAACCGGTTGACCAGCGACCCCGCCTACAATGCGCTGCTCGGCTCGACCTATCTCGGCGCGCAACTAGACCGCTTCGGGGGATCGCTGCTGCTGGCGGCCGCCGCTTACAATGCGGGGCCGGGCAATGCCAATAAGTGGATTGCCGCCTATGGCGATCCGCGGGCGGACAATGTCGACCCGGTGCTGTGGGTGGAACTGATTCCGTTCGGAGAGACGCGCAAATATGTGCAACGCGTGCTGGGCAATTACCTGGTGTATCGCGAACGGCTGGGACACAAGGGCATGACCATGACGGAAGCGCTGCGCAAAATTCCGTGAGGCACATTAGGACTTGAGGTGTCATCTCCCCTGCCCCTAAATGGCCGCCTCACCGAGTAGCCTTCGTCCATGCTTGCCAAGCGCCATATTCCTGCCGATCACCCGCCCTTTGCCGCGCTGCCCGTACGCATGGTGACGCTGGGCGATGGCCGCCTGCAGGCGGCGGTGAAGGTGAGCGGGACATTGTCCAGCCGCCGCGTGCCGGTGGTATGCATCCCCGGCTATCAGCGCAACATGACCGATTTCACTGATTTCGATGCGTATTTCCAGCGTCTTGGCGGCGGCAATTGGCCGGTGGTGCTGCTCGACCTGCCGGGACGCGGACGCAGCGCCGACCGCGTGCGGGCCGAGGACTATAGTTCGCTGCGGGATGCGGAGGACATTGCCACCATCCTGGCAGCGCTCGGGATCGAGAGCGCCGTGTTTTTGGGCCAGGGTTATGGCGGACAGGTAACCATGGCACTGGCCGCCAGACATCGGCTGCTGATTGCCGGCGCGGTCCTGCTGGACGCCGGACCGGTGACGGACTCCCGCGGCATCGTGCGGCTGCGCAACAATCTGCGACATATCGAGAGCGTTCGCGGTGCCAACGCGGTGAAGGCAGGCTTCCGGCGCATGCTGGCAGGCGACTATCCGGGCAGCAGCGAAAGCCAGCTCGATGCGCTGATGGGGCGCAGCCATTATCTGGACAAGCGGGGCCGAGCAAAGCCCCTGCACGATCCGCGGCTGATCGAGGCGCTGAACGATTTCAGCTTTGACGATGTGCTGACGGCGCAATGGCCGCTATTCGACGCCCTGGCCGGCGCCCCGCTGATGCTGCTGCGGACGCAGCTGACCGATCAGCTGCGGCGGGAAACCTTCGACGACATGACCCGGCGGCGGCCCGACGCGCTGGCATTGATCATTGCCGGGCAAGGCTCGCCGGCGCTGTTTGACCAGCACGAGGAGATCGAGGCGGTTGCCGACTTCGTCATTCGCGTGAGCACCAAGCGGCTGGGCAAGCCCGGCTGATCCGGGCTTGACCCACGCCCTGCCCTGCGCCGGTCTTACGGCTCCACAATGGTCACAACGATCCGCCGATTGAGCTGCTTGCCCCGGGGCGTTTCGTTGTCGGCGATAGGGCTCGAAGCACCATAGCCTACGGCATAAAGCCGGGACGGCGCGATATCGCGGGCGATCAACGCATTGACGACGGCCTCGGCACGGGCAACCGACAGCGCCAGATTGAGCTGGGGATCGCCGGAAGCGTCGGTGTGGCCCTCAATGTTGATGGCAGCTTGCGGGCAGGCGGACAGATAGCTCGCCAGTTCATCCAGCGCCGGGTCGGAATCGGCGGCGATGATCGCCGCGCCCGACCGGAACAGGATGGAATTGCGCGCGGAGAATTCAGCGACATCGGCGCGGCAGGTGTCGCCGGCAGACGGCTGCGGCGGCGCGGGAGTGGCGGTGATCGCGGGCGGCGCGGGTTGTTCGGCTGGGGCAAGTGGTGCTGGATCGGCGGCGGCCGGCACCTCTGGCTGCGCAGGCGTTTCAGGTGCATGTTCGGGCGGCAATGGCGACATGGCAATTGCGACCTCCGGAACGGCGTCGACCGCGAGGGACCAGCCGGCCGATGCCAGTTGACGACCGGCGAAATCGGCCTCGATGGCAGTCTTGTCGGCGACGCTGGGCGCGGTGCCGGTGACGGTCCAGCCGGTGCCGTCGAACTTGACCGCACCGGTTTGCAGCCAGTCCAGCAGCGACAGGCCGGCTGCGGCAGAATCAAGGAAGGCGGACGGCGCGCCCGAAGCGTAGGTCAGCCCGGCGGTGGAGGCGTTGCTGACCACGGTGGACAACTGGCTTGCAGCATCGGCACTGGGCACCATGCCGGAAAGGGCCACGACGCCGTCGGTCGATTTGACCGCAGACCAGAGATAGGGCGAAGCCAGGGGCGCAACGATTTCGCCGCGCGCCAGTACGATCCCCTGCGGGGCGCCAGCTGCGATCTGTTGCGCGAGGATGGCATAATCGGCGGAGGAGCGGGCAATGCCTTCAATGGTGAGCACATTGCTGCGCAGGGCGAAGCGCCCCTCGCTCATCCGGTCAAGGGCGGCCAGACCAAACTCGACGCCGGCATCATAGCGCCCGGGCTCGCCGCGCCCCAGCTTCAGGTAGCTGGTATCGGCGCCAGCGGTTTCCGCGAGGGACTGACGCGTGACATCATCGGGCACATAGCCGTCGAAGACCACAGTCCCGCCGGACTGGCGGCTGGCGGTGATCCAGTAGTCGGCAATTCGGGGTGCATCGAGGACGACGATGCTGCCGGCGCCCTGCAGGTCATTGATGGCAGCCTGGGCAATCTCGACTGTTGCCGGCGCGCTATTCAGGCGAGTCTCGTTATCGAGGATACGGATGGACTGATCGGTGGTGGCTCCGCGCAGGCGCGCGTCGCGAGTGTCGAAACCGAGTTCGGTCCAGGCAAAACCATCGGCGGCGATATTGGCCGAGGTCATCAAAACAACCAACGCTGTTCCGCCCAGAACCGTGGCCAGTCCAGGCGCAACCCACTTCATGAGGTCCTTGATCATTCTCGTTCCATAGCTGTCCGCAACAGGCGCAAGCTAGAGCATTTCGCAAGTTGATGAAACGGATTCTGGAACACTAAGCCGTTGTGTTCACTCAACTTTTATTGCGAGAGCGATCAGGGCTCCGGGCATGGCGGCTAGTGCATGAGAATCAAGGGGCACATGCCGGAAAAGCAGAAAGGCCCGGCGTGAGCCGGGCCTTTCCATATTCAGAGAAGCGACGAGGACTACTCGAAGGACTTCTTGGCAGTGAATTCGGTGCGGTAACCGCCCTGGCTGTTGATTTCCAGGTTGGCAGCGGTTTCGAAACCAGTGCCCGGAGCCCACTTCACGCCAGCCTTACCGAAGTACAGGTGGTCAACAGCGACAAGTGCAGCACCGGGACCAGCGTTGCGGTCTGTGCTATAGACGCCCGAACCAAAGTAACCGCCGAGAGCGGCAGTCAGAGTGATCGTCTCAGTCACGCTGGCAGCGATTTCAGCCTGGAGACGAGTGGTGTCGGTCTGCGCCCCAAGTGCATTCGGGTTGACGGCATCACGGAACCAAGCGGCATCGAAGTTGATCGACACGCCATCAGTCACCTGTGCGGTAACACGAGCGCCAATGCTGTAATCAGTCTGGTTGTTGAAGTTAGCAACTTCACCCGAGACGGCAACCTTGAACATGTCAAACGAAGCTTCAACGGAAGCAAGGGCGTTGACCAAGCTGTAGTTGGTGTAAGCCGAAGTCTTGGTGCTGTAGAAATTGCTGTCATAGCCGACAGCCGCACGGACCTTGAACATGTCGAACGTGCCAGTGACGCCAGCGTGGACAGCGTATGCCTCCACATTGCCATCCAGGATGCCATAGGCAAGACCGGTAACGTGTGCGCTGATGGATTCGCCGCCGTACTGCAGAACGCCGATCAGGGTGCCAGCAGATTCAGCGTTGGTGCGAGTGGTCGAAGTGTTCTGGTCATTGCTGCCCAGGCCGCTGTCGATGCTTTCCAGGCCAAGGCTGGCCGAGAGACCATTGCCCAGATCGGTCGACATCTGGATCGAGTGACCACCAAGACGACGGTCATCGGATTCAATCAGAACACCGCCGCCATCAACCTTGTCGCTCATGAACAGGAAGCTAAACGGCGAGTCGTCACCAACGTTGGCAACCGAACCAGCTGCACCGCGCTTACGGAGACCGGCCATCAGGACAGTGCTATCACCGACGGAAACATAAGCTTCCTCGAGCTGCAGGCCGTTGGTATTGTCACCACCAGCAGTCGCACCGGCGGCTGCGCCACCAGCGGCATAGCCTTCGTTACGGACGCGCCATTCGTCAACCTGACGGAGGCCGATGATCGCCTTGGCGGTACCGAAATCAGTGCTCGAAGCAGCAACGGCCTTCAGGTACGCACGAACGCGGGTATCCCAATCAAGGTCACGAACGACGCCATTGATATCAACGACCTGATCAGCACCAAACGGATCGACGTTACCGAAAGCGGTATCACCGACGTTGTTGCCACCACGGAAGTTGCCGAAGCGCAGACGGTAGTCAACGCTACCCGAGATCTGCAGGCAGTTGGTGTCGGACGAAATGGTCAGGCCCGAAATGCCCAGGGCATCGCAGACGTCGAGCGAGGTGAGGACGCCGAGATCAGCAGCGAAGCCAGCGGTCGAAAGACCGGCTGCAGCGATGGTGCCGAGGAAAAGGCTCTTGAGTTTCATTATTGACCTCCAAAGTCAGTCATTCTTGGTGCCGGTTACCCGACGGTTTGTCGAAACGCGACCACACTATTCGTGGTGCAGTGTGTTGCCGTCGCGTTGCGACCGACAAACGATCCCATGCATGGATTCGCAAGACCCACTCTACGCACGCCCAATCAGGACGCAATCACGCAAAAGCCGTTTTGGGGTCCGGGCAATATGGTTGCGAACTGGATGTTGCAGATTCAGCACACAACTGGAAACCACCTGTTAACCCGACTAAAGGAAGCGTTAAATCTGCATGATTTCAGGGGATTTGTGGGGGCGGAGGGCCCAGGGCGGCACGCGGAGACGCCTCGATCGGATGCTTGCATTCGCATCGGTTCGATGGCGGCAATGCGGCGAAAACGCGGGCGGCGCCGGGATGAATGCGATCATTGGCGATCAAATGAGGGAATGGAATGAGTGAAGTGAGCAAGGTCGTCGTCGTCACCGGCGGGAGCTCGGGCATTGGCCGCGCAACGGCCATTGGCATGGCCAAGGCTGGCTATCGGGTCGCGATCTGCGGACGGCGCGCAGATGCCCTGCAGGCGGTGGCGCAGCAGACGGGTGCCTATTGGGCGCAATGCGATGTGACAGAGCCCGGCGACGTCGCCAGGTTTTTCACGGGAGTGAAGGCAGAGCTGGGCCGAGTCGACGTGGTGTTCAACAATGCCGGGCGATTTGCGCCGGCGGTGTCATTCGCCGACATGGATGTCGGCACCTGGCGCGAAATGATCGACACCAATCTCAATGGTGCCTTCTATGTGGCGCGCGAGGCCTTCCGGGCCATGCGGGACCAGAGCCCGCAGGGCGGCCGCATCATCAACAATGGTTCGATCTCCGCTCATGCGCCCAGACCAGGAGCCGCCTCCTATACGACGAGCAAGCACGCCATTACCGGGTTGACCAAGGCGATTTCGCTGGATGGGCGGGCATTCAACATTGCCTGCGGCCAGATCGACATCGGCAACGCGGCCACAGATATGACCAGCCAGATGAATTCCGGCTCGCTGCAGGCCAATGGCACGATCATGCCGGAGCCGACATTCGATGTGACCCATGTGGTGGATGCCCTGCTCTACATGACGCAATTGCCGCTGGAGGCGAATGTGCAGTTCATGACGGTGATGGCGACCACGATGCCGTATATCGGCAGAGGGTAAGATCAGGGATCCAACGCGGAACGTCGAGCGCGTTGCAGGCGCAGCCCCCCGCACTGGCCAGCCATTCGAGCGCAGCTCTCATGGCCTTCCGCGCTCAAATCGCTCCACTGGAGCGATTTGTCCCTTCGGGCCGCTTGGAAGCCCCGCAAGGGGGAGGGCATGCAGGCTGACAGGTTGAGCGCTAGGCGCTGAAGACTTTGGTGCCGTCGATCCAGGTGGAGCGCACGGCGTGATCGTCTGACAGGTGGACGAAATTGGCGAGGGCGCCGGCGCCAAGGTGACCATAGGTAGCCTGCATGCCCATGGCTTCGGCGGGGTAAAGCGAGGCCATGCGGACGGCTTCCTCGAAAGGCAGGCCGATTTCGCGGTTCATATAGGTGACGGCGTCGATCATATCGAGATCGGCGCCGGCCAGCGTACCATCGGCAATGCGCAAGGCACCGTTGGAACGGGTGATGGTGCGACCATTGAGGGTCAGCGTCTTGATATCGGTGCCGGTCTGCGACATGGCGTCGGTGACGAGGAAAACCTTGCCAGGGCCGCGCTTGGCTCGCAGCGCCACCGCGATGGAGCCGGGATGGACGTGGATGCCATCGGCAATCAGGCCAGCAAAGACAGTGTCATGAGTCAGCACGGCGCCGACGACGCCGGGTTCGCGATTGCCCAACTGGCTCATGGCATTGAACAGATGGGTGGCCATGGTGGCCCCAGCTTCGATGGCCGCCGATGCGGTTGCGGCATCGGCATCGGAATGGCCGATACTGACAATGATGCCGGCATCGCGCATTGCCGAAATCTGGGCCGGCGTGACAGTTTCGGCGGCGACGGTGCACAGCAGATGCGGCAGATCGCGGGCGGCGCCGAGCAGGCGCGCGAGGTCGCTGTCATCCATGGGTCGGATCAGGGCCGGGTCATGGGTGCCCTTGCGGGCGATGGAGAGATGGGGACCCTCCAGGTGCAGGCCGATAAAGCCCGGGACGCGTTCGGCTGTTGCCGCGACGCCAGCGGCAATGGCGCGCTCGTTAATGGCGGCGGTGTCGGTGATCAGGGTCGGCAGCAGCGCAGTGGTGCCGAATTGGGCGTGAACCGAGCATATGGTCCGGATGGCCGCAACGGTTGGATCATTATTGAACAGGATGCCGCCACCGCCATTGACCTGCAGGTCAATGAAGCCGGGCACCAGGATGCCGCCATCGAGCTGGACGCGCTCCGAATGGGCCGGGATGGCGTTGGACCGCACAATGGCGCTGACATGGCCGAACTCGACCAGGAGAGCCGCGTCGTCGTGCCAGGAATGCCCATCAAAGATACGGGCGCCGGAAATAGCCAGCAGATCGCTCATAGTGTTTCAGTGACTTTCTTCAGCAAGCGGGGCGCGTCCGGATTGAGCCCGCGATGGCGGGCCAGAGCTTCGACGAACCCATAGAACGAGACAATCAGCGACAGAGGGTCGGTGATCGGGTGACCGGTGGCTGCAAAGGGCAGCCGATGGGCGGCCCCTGAGCGATCCGAAGTGAGGAAGGCGAGAGCGCCCTGCCCGGCCAGCTTGTGCGCCATATCGGCGACCGATGGTTCGGCCGCATCGCGGGCGGCCAGAGCCAGCACCGGATAGCCGGGCGTGACGATGGAGACCGGGCCGTGCATGACTTCGGCAGCGCTATAGGCCTCGCCCTGAATGCCACAGGTTTCCTTGAACTTGAGCGCCGCTTCATTGGCGATGGCCCAACCGGGACCGCGGCCAAGCACGTAGAGGGCGGTGTGGCCATCCAGCGCGCCGATCATTTCGGACCAGTCGCAGGCGACGGCTTTGGCGAGCGTTTCGGGCAGCGCATTGACGGCGGCGATCAGGGCCTCGTCACCGCTCCACTGGCCGAGCAGCGCCAGCCCGGCAACGATGGATGTGGCGAAGGTCTTGGTGGCGGCAACACTCTGCTCGACGCCGGCATGCAGATTGATGGTGAAATCGGCGCTTTCGGCGAGCGGCGAACCGGCCGTATTGGTGATGGCGATGGCGGTAGCGCCGCTGCGACGAGCCGACTGGGTCATGCCGACGATATCGGGGCTCTTGCCGGACTGGGAAATGGCAATGGCGGCGCAGCGATCGAGCTTGAGATCCCTGCCATAGATCGAGGCAATGGATGGACCGATGGAAGCAACCGGCAGGCCGAGGGTAAGCTCGATGGCATATTTGAGATAGGCCGAGGCGTGATCGGACGAGCCGCGGGCAATGGTGGCGACCATGGCCGGCTGGCTGGTGCGCAAAGCGACAGCAGCGGCGGCGACAACAGCCGAACTCTGGTCGAGAAAATTGGCCACGACATCAGGGATTTCGCCGATTTCGCGGCGCATGTGGGTCTGGGTCACGACTTGGAACCTCCCGGGGTGGGGTTTTCGCCAATGCGCAGTTCGGCGACGAAATCATAGGTGTCGCCGCGATAGATCGAACGGGTGAATTCGATGACGCGGCCGGAAGCCAGATACGATGTGCGCTCGATATTGAGGCCGGCGGAGCCCACCGGCACATCCAGCAGGCGTGCATCCTCGCCATCGAGATTGGCGGCGCGAATGCGCTGGATGGCGCGGACCGGGCGATTCCCCTTCCTGTCGAGCAGCATATAGAGCGAGTCACCCACGGCCATCGGATCAGGCAGAATGCTCGACGACAGGCTGGCGCGCTCAATGGCGAGAGGGGTTTCGCCGGAAAGGCGCAGGCGCGAAATGCGGGCCACATTATCGCCGGGCGACAGGCCGAGAATGACGGTTTCCTCAGGCGATGGCGCATAGAGGCCGCGATCGAGCCACTCGGCCCGCACAGCCATGCCGCGCCGGGCCATATCCTCGGTAAAGGAGGTCAGTTGCGAGAGCGATTGCTCGACGCGCTGATTCTGCGGGGCGACAAAGGTGCCGGAGCCGTGGCGCTGGACGAGCACGCCATCCTTGACCAGTTGCAGCACCGCCTTGCGCACCGTAACGCGGGAGACATCGACCTTGAGCGCCAGGTCACGCTCGGACGGCAGAGCATCGCCGGGATTGATGGCGCCACGGTGAATGGCGTCCTCTATCCAGCGCTTGAGCTGGAGATAGAGCGGTCCGCCCGCTGGCAGGACAATAGGTTCATCGGCAAAAAAAACGTCGGACGCCTCAACCACAAGTATCCCTCACCCACCGCGCGCGCTCACTGGCGCAATTCATATCACCACTTATCGGCTATGCAGCCAAATCTGAACCCGTTGAGCACATGATACCAATAAAATACCATTGACCAAGCAAAATCCGGCAAATCCTCGTTTTGTTGGCAAGACCAGACAAAAATCAGCCCCATCTCGTCAATGACTCGACGTTTCAGGCCTGAATCGGACCTCCGCTAGACAAGTGGTATTTTTTTGGCATTATTGCTGCAACAGGAGCAAAGCATGACCGCCACCCAAACAGAACGCAGGCATGACAGCGCCGAGGGCTTCGATCTGAAGCCACCGCAGGAGGCTTTGCAGATTCTGGCCCAGGCGCAGGTCGACGCAGCTGCCTCGGTTCAGGGCGCCGTGCCCGAGATTGCCGCAGCGGCAAAGCTGGCGGCAGCGTGCCTGGCCGATGGCGGGCAGCTGGTTTATGCGGCGGCAGGCAGCTCCGGGATGATGGCGCTGGCCGATGCGCTGGAACTGCCGGGCACCTATGGCATTGCGCGCGAGCGGATCAAGGTATTGCTGGCGGGTGGCGTCAATGCCGTGCTGACCATGCCCGGCGCTGCGGAAGACGATGAAGAAGAAGCGCGCGCGGCGATGGCCGGCGCCGCCGTCGGGCCCAGGGACTGCGTAATTGCCGTGACGGCGAGCGGCTCCACGCCCTATCCGATGGCCGCGGTCAAAGCGGCACGCGCCGTGGGGGCCAGCACTATCGGCATCGCCAATAATCGGGGCGCTGCGCTGTTTGACATTGTGGACGTGGCGATCTGCCTGCCGACACCGCCCGAAGTAATTGCCGGCTCGACCCGGATGGGCGCGGGCACAGCGCAAAAGATCGCGCTCAACATGCTGTCGACCCAGATGGCGGTTCATCTCGGGCATGTGCATGATGGCTATATGGTCAACCTGCTGGCCGACAATATCAAGCTGCAGGCGCGGGCCCGGCGGATCGTCATGGCGGTGACTGCTGTGTCGGAAGCCAGGGCGGACGCGGCGCTGCAGCAGGCCGAGGGCGCGGTGAAGACGGCGATCCTGCTGGCGGCAGGGGCCGAGAACGCACGGAGTGCGCAGCAATTGCTGGCGGATCACCAGGATCGACTGCGACCGTCGCTGGCGGCGTTGCACCAGGGTCGCCGGTAGGTTTTTGCGCGCAGGCGGCAGTGATTCCGCAGGTGCTCGAGGCCCGGTCAATCAGGCAATATCGTCTTCGCCGGGGGTGCCGCCCTCGTCTTCCCAGGTCTGGATGCGCCTGACCGTCTGGCGAGGGAATTTGAGGCGGACGCCGATGCCTTCGCCGCCCATTTCGGGCAGGAACAGAACACCATTGGCTTCGAGCGCTGCGCGGATGGCCCGCGGGCACTCGACCGGCAGGTCATCGGCCTCGGCTTCGAAGCGTTCGATTTCGCCTGCGGCGAAACCCGAAGCCTCAGCCAGATCGGCGACGGACCAGCCGACCAGGGCGCGACCAGCGCGGCTTTGCGGAGCAGTGATCGGTGGCAGGGGCTGGGTCATGGATCATCCTATCGGTTGGCGGTTACACGGCCGCATCGCCCCCTGCCCGGCTAAAGCACCGGGCCAAACATGGCGACGGTGTTGTTCCAGAGGCGGTGTCGGCGGGACCAAGAGGCGACCGAGGCGGGCTCAATGAGGACTGCGGCGTCGATATAATGCTGCTGGCGCTCGCGGATCCGGGCGGTGAAATCGGGATCGTAGAGCAGAATATTGTTCTCGAAATTCAGTTCGAAACTGCGCCGGTCGATATTGGCGGAGCCGATGAGCGAGACGGCGTCATCGACGGTCATGGTCTTGGAGTGCAAGAGGCCGCCGACATATTCGTAAATCTGCACCCCGGCCTCGATCAGCTCGGCGTAATAGCTGTGGCTGGCGGCGGCGACGATCCAGGAATCGTTGCGCTGCGGGACGATGAATTTGGTATCGACGCCGCGATACGCTGAAGCACACAGCGCGGCCTGGATGAATTCGTCCGGCACATAGTAGGGCGTGGTGATGACCAGCTCGCGACGGGCTTCAGTCATCAGCGCGACGAAGATTTCGGGCATGGCCGAAGGTCGCACAGTGACCCCGGTGCCGATGACCTGCGCAGCAAAGCCAGGCTGGATATCGGTCAGCGGCTCACGCAGCAGATCGGAGAGGTCCTCGTCTTCGTGGCTCATCCAGTCACTGGCGAAAAGGTGCTGGTTCTGGCGGACGATGGGACCTTCCATCCGCGCCATGATGTCGACCCAGGGGGCGAACCTGGCCTTGATCTCGAAGGCAGCGTCGGCGCAGTTCTGGCTGCCGCAATAGGTGATACGGTTATCGATGACGACGATCTTGCGGTGATTGCGGATATCGATGCGCCCCCAGAGCGGAGCCAATAGCGGATTGCCGACGGGCATGGCGCGGGACAGGCGCACGCCGGCGGCGGCCATATCCCGCCAATGGGGCGAGCGGATCATGGCGCGCGAGCCAATATCGTCGGCCTTGGCGCGGCAGATGACCCCCCGGGCAGCGGCGCGCTTCAGCGCATCGACAACGCGGACGCCGCTGGTATCGGGCAGCCAGATATAGAATAGGACATGGACGTGGTGGCTGGCGGCATCGATGTCGGCAACCATGGCGGTGATGGTTGCTTCGGAGTCGGGCAGCAGGGTGGCGCGATTGCCGCCGACCGGGGGATAGCCATTGATCGACTGGCCGGCGCGAAACAGCGGCACATAGCGCTCTGGCACCTGGGCGATACAGGCATCCTCGGTGGGCGGAGGCAATTCATGCAGGGCGGCACGCAAGCGGGTAATGCGCTTGCGGCCGATATTGGTTTCGCCGACCAGCACATAGGCGGCCATGCCGACCAGTGGAGCGACGATAATGACAACGACCCAGGCAAGGCGAGAAGCCGGTTCGCGATAGGGACGCAGCAGGGCGCGGGAAATGAAGAATATCTGCGCCGAAATGTGGAGCACAAAGGCCATTAAGGTGAAGAACGAAGCCTCGGTCATGCGCGGCAGTCCCCTTCCCACTTGTCGTCAACTCTTATGCAACAGCTGAGCGGCCGCGGAAAGGGCAGAGATTTCATTGCGATGCAGCAAGGCGTTTAATGGCGCTGCGCAGAATGAGCGACGAAAGCAGCGAACCGATGATCATGCCCACGGCAAGAGCTATCGCAACAGCAATGGCCAGGACCGTGCCGATATTGAGCGCGAGGCCAACCACCTCCTCTTCCGCCTTGCCGATTTCAGCGGTGATCGCCGCCGAAATGCTCTCGCCGGCCGCGGTGATCGCGTTGGCGATGGCATTGGTGATCGCGGGCGGCGCAGAGGGGGCCTGCGCCGACGCAATGGCGGGCCAGATGATGACAATTGCCGCCAGACATACTGCGAAAAAGTTCCGTATTACACGCATGTTCACCTCCCAGACCGGCGATCAACAGCACTCGCCTCGCCCGAGGGTATAGCAAGTTTTTGCGCTGGCAATGGGCAGCGCGTTCTGACCTAGTGGGGACGTTCCGACTGCTTGCACAGGGGTGCTGGCGGGAGTAGGTTTACTGGCGAGGGAGAGATTTCATGCTGCGGTTGATTGCATTTACAGTTCTTGAACTGATCGCCAACGCTATCGGGCTGCTGATTGCGGCCTGGATATTGCCGGGCTTCCTGCTCACGCCATTCGGGTTTTTCGTGGTGGTAGGGATTTTCACGGTGGTGAAGTTCATCATGGCGCCGCTGCTCTTTAAGCTGTCGTTCAAATATGTGCGGGCGCTGAATGGTGGCGTGGCGCTGGTAACGACCCTGGTGGGCCTGATCATCACCACCTGGCTGACCGACGGGCTGGTGATCACCGGGATCGACACCTGGATCCTATCGACGCTGATTGTGTGGCTGAGTGGCGTGTTGGCGGCGCTGACGCTGCCGCTGTTCATGTTCAAGCGCGTGTTGTCGAACAACTCGACCAACCGGACGACGCTGCCGCCGGGGCTGTGAGCATCAACACAAAAGAACGAGGCCGCAGGGTTTCTCCTGCGGCCTCGTTTTCCCATTTCTCGATTGCGCCGTCGCTACGGGGCAGCGCCAAACGTGGCGAGATAGGCGATAACATCAGCCGTATCGCTGGCATCCTTGAGCCCGGCAAAGCTCATCTTGGTGCCGGGCACCTTGGCCCTGGGGCCGGTGAGGAATTCAGTCAGGCTCGCCTCGTCCCACACCAGGCCGCCAGCACCGGCGTCGACCATGGCTTTAGAGTACTTATAGCCATCGACGGAGCCGGCGGTCCGGCCGATCAGATCATTGAGCTCGGGACCAACCTTATTGACAGCGCCCTCCCCGACTGCGTGGCAGGCCGTGCACTTCTTGAACACTGTTTCGCCATTGGCGACATCGCCTGCGGCATGAGCGGACAGAACGGGTGTGCAGAGAATGGCAAGAGCCAACAGGCTGGTTTTCATTATGATCGCCTTTCGCGTTACGGACGAACGGCAGTGACCTCAATTTCGACCAGCCACCCTGGGCTGACGAGACCAGCAACCGTCATGACGGACCGAGACGGCAGATTGGGCTGCTCGGCGGTACCAAAAAACTGCGTGTAACCCTTCATGAACCCTTCAAAGTCCAGTTTGGTTCCCTCTGGAGCCACCAGGAAGGCCTGCATCTTAATCACATCGCCCATGGTGAGGTCGAGATCAGCCAGGGTCTTCTCGATCGAATTCAGCACGCTGACGGTCTGGGTCTCCATGTCGCCATAGGCAGCGGTCGTGGCGCGATCGGCCGCGGGATCGACCACGGACGGAACGGCACCGCTCAGATAAACCGTGGTCATGCCAGCGGGCACTTCGACAGCGCGGGCAATAGGGAAATTGGAGCCTGGATTGGTGTGGCGGATCACTTCCTGCGCAAGCGCGGGGCCAGCCAAACCGGCGGTCAGTGCGAGGGCGATGGCAAATTTCTTGATCATAGAGATATTCCTGAACAGGCAGTAAATTGAGCGGCCGGCCTAAGCCAGCCGCCCGGCGGCATCAGCGGGAGTCGGTGACTTCCTGAACCGTCACTTCTTCGGGATAATTGTTGCCGAAATTGGTTCGGATGTAGCCAACGACAGCGGCGATCTGTTCGTCACTCAGCACATTACCAAGCGCGGGCATTGCCTTCTGGCCGTGGATGATCACGTAGATCGGGTAACCGGCAGCTTCCAGCGTCTCGTTGCCCGCCAGCGCCGGATACATGCCGGCGCCGACTGCGCCCTGGCCTTCGGCCATATGGCAGCCAGCGCAGATGGCGTTGTAGATATCCTTGCCATCAGTCTGGGTGAGCTTACTCGGGCTGGCGAACATCATTGCCGCATCCGACTGAGCAAGGGTTGGCGTGGCCATCATTGCGAGAGCTGCCGCCGCGACGATCATGAGAGATTTCATCGTAAAATCCTTTCCTGGAGCGGCGATCAGGCGCCGACGACCACCTTGTGGAGGCGCGTGATGGCGTCGAGGGCGGAGAGAATGGCGCCTTCCTGCCAAGCGGGCAGATAGGAGATATGCTCACCCGCCATCAGGGTACGGCCGTCCATGGCGGCAGCGGTGGCGTATTGGGCTTCCTTGTCGGCCCAGATGCCATAGCAACCCAGGACCCAGGGCACACGATGCCAGGTCACCGCCACACCATTGGAGAATTCCTCGGTGTATTGCGGGTGAATCTGGGCGCCGTATTCGACTGCCTTGGCGACGCGCTCTTCCGGCGGCAGGGCGTTGAACTGGTACGCCGTGGCGCCCCAGCCATAGCCACCCAGCAGCACGGCCGGGCCGTCGCTGAAATAGTCGTTCGAGGGATAGGAAATCTGCGAAATCGGCAGGTTGGTATAGGTGATACCGCCATAGATCCGCTCGTCCTGTTCCCAGAAGCGGCGCTTGAATTCGAGACCGAACTTGACCGAGCCCGCATAGGACATGGAGTCGATGACCGAGGTCATTTCGCCGGAGAAGTTATGCTCGATCTGGCCGAGAATGGAGAACGGGATGGTGCAGATGCAGTAGTCGGCTGTCGCGGTCTGTTCGCCCGCGGCGCCGTTGCTGTCGACATAGGTGACGGTAACGCCGGTGTCGTTCTGGTCGATCTTGGTGACCTTGGCATTGTAAGTGATCAGATCGCCAATGACCTTCTCGAAGCCCACGGCGATCATGTCCATGCCGCCGACCGGCTGGAAAATGGTGCCCTGATGGTCGATCGAGTCGCCGGTGACCAGATTGGCCCAGAGGCGCGACTGCAGCACATCGCTGAGCGCGATCGGCTCGGACGGAACCGGTGCGCCATCGACGCCGCCGCCGGGCGGCTTGTCCCAGCCCCGGAATTCTGACGTGTCGTCGCTCTTCACATAAGCGTAGTTTTCGTCAAGCACGCCGTAGGTCTTGAGGGATTCCAGCAGCAGCTTGGCGTCGTCGGCGGTAACCGTCTCGTCGAGAGCATTCTGATTGACGACCTTGGCGAGCAGTTCGGACACATGGCCCCGATAATCGGTGGCGATTTCGCGGAAACGCTGTGGCTTGCCGTCGAAGGCGTCCGTGCGGTGCAGATATGCGTTGTGGTTGACCTGCATGAACGGCTCGAGCTTGACGCCGAGACGCTGGCAGTAATCGAGCACGCCATAGTGGTGGTGAGGAATGCGCCACGGGCCGGGATTGATGTAATTGCCCTCGGCAAATTTGACGTCCTGCACGGCGCCACCGAGCTCGACATATTTATCGCCACCGCGCAACGTCCAGCAACGGCCGCCCGCTTTTTCGCGATATTCGAGCACCTGCACCTTGTAACCGGCATCGCGCAATTCGAGCGCGGCAGTCATACCGGCCAGACCGGCACCCAGAATCAGCACCGAGGCGCCCTTGGGGTCGCCCTCCAGCTTGATCGGACCCGAATAGGTGGATTCCTGGGCGAACCCCAGGCTTGTCATCGCATTGTACATGGCGACGCTACCGGCCGCCGTACCAATCATCGCCAGCAATTGCCGCCGGCTCATTCCAGTTTCAAACCCAGACATGTAGCCCTCCTCACAGGGAATTCGGCACCCGATCAAAGCGGACGGGCACCAGCACCGAGCCTAGGCCAGCAATCTGATACTGGCAACAGGGTGAATCCATGCCCTGATGGGCCGCAGGCATCGCCGTTAGAGGCATAATATTGCGCCTACGTGGCAATTGACGAAAATTTGGTCTTACCTCGCCATGCGTCGGCCGCGCGGCAATCGCCTGCAAACCTGAGGGGCAGGACAGGCAGATTTGGAAAACCGCGACGAGACTGCTGGAGGTCAAAGGCCCTCGGGGCCCTGGCAATGTCGACCGCGGTCAACGCGAATGCGCGTGGTCGTACCGTAAGCGATCAGAGAGGCTTAGATGGGGGGAATGCGCGAGTGCCGGTCGCCGACCGCGGCAGCGAGAATGGCGCAATAGCGCTCGCGCTGCCGACCATCAACCCCATGAAGAATCAGGGGTAATGGCGGAGAGGAAGGGATTCGAACCCTCGAGACAGTTTTTGACCGTCTGCGCCCTTAGCAGGGGCGTGCCTTCGACCACTCGGCCACCTCTCCAAGACGGGCTGGTACATGAGAAAGCGACGCGCATGCAAGGGGTTTTTGGTCGCGCCTGTCGTTTTCCCCAAACTGGCTCCCCCAAGGCGGGCGCGCATCGCGGAAACGGGGGGATTTCTGCGGAAATAGCGAAAGCGGTGCCAGGCGCCCCTGCCCTCGATCCAGCCCCTCGCGCAGAGCTGGATCGGCTCAATCAGGTCGCCGCAGCGCCTTGAGCGGAAGGACAGGGCAGATCGGGAATCAACGCTGGCCGAAAAGGACTGCCTTGGCGGCGTCATCCTTGGTGAGATCTACCTGGGTGGCACTATCAACAGTCAGGGCGAGTCCTGCCTTGGTGCCGGGGCGATTGCTGGTGCGATCGATCCAGGCGGCGACATGGGGGAATTCGGTGATATCCATGCCCTGGCGTTCCCAGCCGCGGGCCCAGCCGATGGAGGCGAGGTCGGCGATGGAGAAATCGCCGGCGATATAGTCGCGGCCTTCGAGCTGCTTGTTGAGAACGCCGTAAAGGCGATGAGTCTCATCGCGGTAGCGCTTGATGGCGTAATCGATCTTTTCGGACGCATAGAGCGCGAAGTGATGATTCTGGCCGAGCATGGGGCCGAAACCGCCGACCTGCCAGAATAGCCATTCATCGACCAGCACCTGCTGACGCGGATCGGCGGGATAGAATTTACCGAACTTGGTGGCGAGGTATTTCAGGATGGCACCGGACTCGAAGATCGAGATCGGCTGGCCGCCAGGGCCTTCGGGATCAACGATGGCCGGGATCTTGTTGTTCGGGGAAATGGCGAGAAATTCGGGGGTGAACTGATCGCCCTTGCCGATATGGATGATGTGGACGTTATACGGAACGCCCAGTTCTTCGAGCATGGCCGAGATCTTGTGGCCATTGGGCGTGGGGAAGAAATAGAGGTCGATGGGTTTGGTCTGGGTGGTCATGTCCGGTCCGTTCATTGGCAGGTCGAACGAACAATATCGGCGCTTTACGATGGATGGCAAGGCGGCCGGAGGGAGATCGGTTCCCCTCCGGCCGCATAACGGGCATGCATGGGGGGTTATTCTCGCATGATACGCATCTGCGGTTCCCCATTGCCGGTGCGCGCCGGCGAGACGCCGTGGATGTCCACGGTCGAGACGACGCGGTGGCGGAAGGCCGAGAACAGTTCGGAGGTGACCACATCGACGGGTTCGTCGAAATTGATGGTCACCTGATAGTGCTGCATGTCGCTCTTGAGCAGGACACCAATCACCATGCCTTTGAAGGCCTGGCCGAGATAGGTGCCCTTGACGCGCATGCCGACCTGCATCGGGCTGCTCACCCGCTCAGGCAGCATGGCGCGGGCTGTGTTCCAATCGCGGAAGCCGTGGGCCCGGGCAACGGCTTCGAGGGCCGCACCATGGCTGAGGGGTTCACCGGCCCTGGCGCGGTCTTCGCGCAAGGCTTTGGCCTCCGCCTTGAGGGTCAGGGCGCTGGGGGTATCGAGGGAAAAAGACATGACAAAGTTCTCTCACATTGCGTGAGGCATCTGATCCATGGGAGCCCGCATTGCCATGAAGCGCCTCGCAAAGGGGAACTATCATGCTGAAGTGTCACGCTATTGGCGTGTCTGGCTTGACCATCGGGACTATCCCGGCGAGCGGCGGGTGCCAGCGACCTGAGCGCTAAATGATCCCGGAAGGCGAATTTGTCAACTGCAGGGCAGATATGCTGATCAATCGGGGTGATGAGCCGCATCAGCCAAATGCATTGGGCGGATCGCCTGGAATAGGGCTAGGTGGGTGACGGATTCGGGGCGAGCGCCCTGCCCGCGCTTGGAGTAGACGATGACTGAGATTTTGTTGCTGGTGGCTGGCCTTCTGGGCGGCGCGGTCAATTCGCTCGCGGGAGGCGGATCGTTCATCGTGTTCCCGGCGCTGCTGTTCGCGGGGGTACCGCCGGTGATTGCCAATGCGTCCAACACCTATGCGGCCCTGCCCGGTTATGCCAGCGGTGCCATCGGCTATTGGAAATCGATCCGCAAATACAAGGATCGACTGGTGCTCTATACGATCATCGCTGCGGTGTTCGGCTATGTCGGCGCTGAACTGCTGCTGGTGGTCTCGGATGAGCTGTTCTCGCTGGTGGTGCCGTGGCTGATGCTGTTCGCCGTGGTGCTGTTTGCCTTTGGCAACCAGATCAATGGCTTTGTCGCGGCACGGGGTGGCACCGGGCGCGGTATGAAGCTGGCCGGCGCGGCGGTGCTGCTGGTGTTCCTTGCGGCCGTTTGCATCTATGGCGGCTTCTTCAATGCCGGACTGGGGATCCTGCTGCTGGCGTTTCTGGCCACGGCGGGGCTGAACGATATCCACGCGATGAACGGGCTGAAATTGTGGATTTCGGCAGTGGTCGCCATCGTCGCGGTGGCGCGGTTCGCCTTCAATGGATCGATCGACTGGTATCACGGCTCAATCGCGCTGGTGGGTGTGACCGTGGGCGGTTACCTCGCGGCGCGGTTTGCCCATCATGTGCCGACCGCGCTGATCCGGGGCGCGGTGCTGGTCTATGGCGTGGTGATGACGGGATATTTCTACTGGGTGGCGTATGCCTAGGGACGAGCGGGAGCGTTGCTAGCGGGCTTGAAGGCCCCCTCGGGTCGAGCCCGAGGGTGACGCGCGGTGGGTGGGCGAGACCGCGGTCCCCGCCCAGCTCCAGTCTTTATTGCTCGGCTTTCCGGAGCCAGACGGCTGCATCGTGGAAGGCGGCGCCGCCGAAGGGGGGCGCGGGGGTGGCGTTGGTGAGGGTGTTGATGCCCTGGCCGCGGCGGTGGGCCTTGTTGGCGTGCAGGCCTTCGGCGACGAGGACACCGCGTGGCAGGCCGGTGCGGATGCGGGCGGTCAGATCGACGGAACCGCGGCGATTGCCGAGGGTGACGAACGCACCGTCTGCAACGCCATTGGCGGCAGCATCATCGGGATGAATGAACACGGAGGGGACGCCTTCGCGGCGCTGGCTGCCGGGGGTTTCATTGAAAGACGAATTGAGGAAGGCGCGTGCCGGGCTGGTGGCCAGGCGGAAGGGATGCTCGGCATCGGCGTTTTCGATGATGTCCCAATGGTCGGCGAAGCGCGGCAGATCCGCAGGATCGCAGACCCATTGATAGCTCTTCCTTTCACGGGCGCCCTCCCAATTGGCAGAGAAACGGAAGCGCTTGTCGGGCCAGGCAAAGCCATCGGCAAAACGGGCCTCGGCGTCGGGGCGCTCACGATCAACGAAGCCGTTCTTTTCGATCTCGTCCAGTTCGCCATAACCGGAGCGGCGGAAGGTGGCTTCGACGACGTCGCGGTCGATGGTCTTGAAGATTGCATCATCGAGGCCGAGGCGCAGAGCCAGGGCGTTGATGACTTCGTGGTTGGAGCGGGTTTCGCCCGGGCGATCGATGACCGCTGGGCCATAGAGCACGCGGGTGTGGCCACCGCGGGTGTAATAATCATTGTGTTCGAGGAACATGGTCGCGGGCAGGACGATATCGGCCATTTCGGCCGTTTCGGTCATGAACTGCTCGTGGACGACGAGGAACAGGTCCTCGCGCGCAAAGCCCTGCCGGGTCAGATTCTGATCGGGGGCGACGGCGGCCGGATTGGTATTCTGCACGATGATGGCCTTGACCGGGCCGCCATGCTTGAGCGCCTTGGCGTTGCCCGTGAGGATGGGGCCGATCTCGGACATGTCGAGCGAGCGCGGATCGCCCTTTTGCAGGGCCGCCCCGGTGATCTGGGATTTGTCGAGCTTCCAGGTGCCCGAATTGGAATGAAAGGCGCCGCCACCGCGATGCTGCCAGGCACCGGTCATGGCGGGAATGCAGAGGGCGGCATGCATGGCGGTGGAGCCATTGCGCTGGCGGGTGAAGCCATAGCCCAGGCGGAAATAGCTGCGTGGCGTGGTGCCGACGAGACGAGCGAAGGCTTCGATTTCGGCGACGGTCAAGCCGGTGATTTCGGCGGCCCATTCGGGGGTGCGCGTGGCGAGATGGGCCTCGAAATCGGGGCCGAAATCGGTGAACTCGGCCATATAGGCGCGGTCGGCGAGGCCTTCGCGCAGCAGCACATGCATGACGGCGACGGCCAGCGCACCATCGGTGCCGGGGCGCAGGATCAGGCCCAGATCGGCCTGGTCCATGGTGGCAGTCTTGTAGATGTCGATGACGACAATCCTGGCGCCGCGTTCCTTGCGGGCGCGCATGGCGTGGGTCATCACATTGACCTGGGTGTGCACCGCATTGGTGCCCCAGATGACAACGCAATCGCTCTCGGCCATCTGCTCGGGATTAACGCCGCCGAGCATGCCGGTGCCGGCGATATAGCCGGGCCAGGCGGTGCCGGTGCAGATGGTGTCGTATTGGCGCGAATAGCCCTTGGCGGCGCGCAGCCGATCGATACCGTCGCGGTGCACGTGGCCCATGGTGCCGGCATAGTAATAGGGCCAGATGGCTTCGGCGCCGTGTTCGGCTTCGATCTGGGTGAAGCGGGCGGCGATTTCGTCCAGTGCCTCATCCCAGGAAATCTGCTGCCACTGCCCTGCCCCCTTGGGGCCGACACGGCGCAGCGGATGGGTGAGCCGGTCCGGATGGTGGACGCGCTCCGCATAGCGGGCGACTTTCTCGCAGATCACGCCGGCGGTGTAGGGATCGTCCTTGGCACCGCGGACCCGGCCAATGGTATGCGCGTCGATGATCTCCACATCCAGCGCGCAGGCGGACGGGCAATCGTGCGGGCAGACCGAACGGGCGGTGCGGGCGATGACGGGCTTGTTCATGAACGGCTCGGGGCTTGCTGAGGCTGCAGGGTATCCGAGGGGGTGGAATGGCTCAATGTGATTGTTGTGATGGGTGGGATGAACGGGGGTTATGGGCGCCACCGCGTCGGAGCCATCCATGCAATTAGTGAGGGCTGAGAATGGCCCCCGGATCAAGTCCGAGGGCAGCGCAGTGCATTGGGGCGTATCAGGGCAGGCAGGTTACACAACCGTCATAGCGCGGCGAAGGCTTTGGTGGCGGTTTCGGCGTTGCGGCGGGCGCGGGTGCTGGCGTGCTCGGCCAATTGGGCGGCACCAGAGTGGAACTGCGAGAAGGTTACCTGGCGCTGGTCGTAGGTGGTGATGGCGATGCCGCGCCAATTGGGGCTGACGTTGCGTACGTCTGACCAGGCCAGAATGGTCTGCTTGCCGAAGGCGTTCCGGTGTTCCAGTCTCGCATTGTTCCAGCGCACCTTGACGAATAGGCCGCCGAGACCGATGCCGATGGCCCCTGCCCCCAGCATGAGCGACGCAGCGAAAGCAGCAAGCATCTGGGTGGGATCAACGACCTTGGTGCCACCGATGACGATGACAGCGGACATCAGCACCACGGCGAGGGCTGCAGCACCGTAGCAGGCGAAGTATTCCACCATTGAGGGACGCAGCTCGGACCAGCCATCGCGCTGGATGCCTTCCTGGTCCTGCACCAGCCGTAAGGCCAGGAAGGCGGCATAGCCAAATGCAACGACGCCCGCAGCGCGCGCAAGCGGCAGACCGGCAGTGGCGGGGATATGCTTGAGAAGTAGAAGGGTGACGATCAAGACAAGTGGCACAGCCACTTCCTGCCAACGCAAGGGCACTATTTGCTCTCCGAAACTACGAGGGCCGGTGACGCGGGCTCGGCTATTACCAAACGAAGCTAGCAAAGTTCGCCGGGATGACCATTAACAAAATCGGGAGCGCGGGAGGTTGCGTGGCGATACGAGCTTTTTTGCCACAGGGGGGCTGAGAGAGTGATTCAAATGGCTGGCAGGCAGAATCCGATCGCGCCGATAAGGCATTGGGAACGCTGGTATTTGCGGGCGCGCGCGAATTGAAAGCCCGCGGGGAAACCGCGGGCTGGTTGGTCAGGAAATCACCTTGAGGCCGACAATACCGGCGACGATTAGGCCGATGCAGATGATGCGGGCGACGGTTGCCGGATCGCCAAACAGGTACATGCCGAGTATGGCGGTGCCGACGGTGCCGATGCCGGTCCAGACCGCGTAAGCGGTGCCAACCGGCAGGTCGCGGAGAGCGATTCCCAGCAGAGCGACGGAAATGACCATTGCGCCTACGGTCAACGCGGTCGGCACCATGCGGGTGAAACCGTCCGTATATTTCAGGCCGATTGCCCAGCCGATTTCAAACAGGCCGGCGATAACGAGGTAGACCCATGCCATGGGATTTCTCCTAGCGAGACAAACCGTCGGCGTGCGTGAGCCGAAAGCCATCTCATCTTGATGGTGGCGGGTCGTCCCGGCCAGAAATATGGGAATCGCGAGGTCGTCCAAGCGCCTGCGATAGATAGAGCAGCCGCTGCAAAAGGTGAAGAGCATCCCCTGACCAGCAGATGCTCCGGGGGCGAATGGCATGCCTCAGCTTCTGCCACTAAGACGGATCGAGAAGCCCGGTGAGGCGTTCGCTGAGGGACCAGAGCTGGTCCTGGCTGGCTTCGTCATAGGCGGCTTCGTTGGCCCGCCTGGGTTTGGTGCGGTCGAAATAGATTCCGTTGGTTTCAGTGAGCGCCGGATCGGTGGCGAGGCGGGCGATGTAGGAGCCAGCGCGTTCGGGCGATGTCATGAACAGGCGACCGGTGGCGGCGAGAAGCCATTGCATGGGCGCGGGATTGTGCCGGAAGATATCGGTGCGGACGAATCCGGGGGCCAGGCAATTGGCGGTGATACCGGTTCCCTCCAGCCGGCGGGCCAGAGCGAGGGTGAATTGCACATTGGCGAACTTTGTCTGGCCATAAACCTGCCAGCCATCGTAGCCCCGCTCACGGTTGTAGTCGTCGCGTTCGAACGGGATCTGCATGGCGGACGCCGTCAGCACGACGCGCGCATGGTTGCCCGCCCCTGCGGCGTGGGCCTGGAGGGCGCCAAACAGCAGGTGGGTCAGCAGGAACGGCGACAGGCAATTGACCGCTAAGGTACGTTCAATGCCTTCGCGGGTAAGGCGACGCTCGGCAAAATGGGCACCGGCATTGCCGATGAAGCCGGCAATACGGGGATAGCGCTCAAGGATGCGACCCGCTGCGGCTCGGGTTTCGGCCATAGAGGACAGATCGGCGGTCTCGATCTCCACCGCACGATTGCCCGATAGCTGGACAATTTCGGCATGGGCATCGCGCCCTTTCTGTCCCTCCCGCACCAGGATGATCAGCGGCAGTCCGGCGTCGGCAAGTTGTCGTGCGGCCGCCTTACCCATGCCGCCTGAGGCACCGGTGATGACTATTGGCGCTGTGGGCATGGGGGAACTTTCGGAACGGACAGTCATGCAGCAGAGATGGTGCAGCTCCGGGGATATAAAAAGACTGCCCGGAGACGATTTCCCGGCAGGACCTCACCGCGTGCTGTTCGACGGCAGTGTTTCGGGCAGATAGCGGTAACGACTCCGGAGGCCTGCCGACGGCTTGAGCCGGTGGTGTGGGCTGCTGCGACAATGGCGACCCGGAGGGACAGCTGAAACAAGAAAAGCCCGCGGAGATTGCCGCGGGCTTTGTTATTGGTCTGTGTACCTGGCACGCGGATCAGGTCCGCGGGCGGCGCTCAAGGATGGGACGTTAGACCTGCGGCTTGCGCTTGGCCTTGTGGTCCTTGTCCTTGGGCTTGTAGGTCTTCTTGGCGCCGTCGGCACCTTCGGTGGCCTTACCAGCCCATTTTGGCTTGCCCTTGTCCTTGGCGGCAGCCGCCTTGGGAGCGCGGGGCTTGTCGTGGTCGACCTTGGCCGGACGTGGCTTGTCGAAATCAGCGCGGGCATGCTCGGGGCGCGGAGCGGCCGGGTCGTAGCGGGTGGCGCGATCAGCGCGCTCGGGGCGTGGTGCATTGGGGTCGTAGCGCTCGATCGGCCCTTCCGGGCGGCGCGGCGACTTAGGGAAGGTGCGGGTCGGAGCATCGCCGACACCCTCGATGGACGAGATGGTCACGCCGCGTTCGCCCGAGCCGTTTTTCTCGATGGACTTGGCGAAGGCGTCGGCCTTGGGGGCCGCGACTTCGAAATGGCTTTCGGTATCGAAGATGCGGATCGAGCCGATGGCGGTCTTGGTGACATTGCCGGCCTTGCACAGCATGGGCAGCAGCCAGCGCGGCTCGGCCTTGTGCTTGCGGCCAACGGAGACCTTGAACCAGGTGCCGCCTTCGAAGCGCTCGCGAACACGCGGGTCGCTATCGCCCGGCTTGCCCATCTGGGCGCTGTCCGACAGATCCTCTGGCGCCGGACGGGCAGCCAGCTGCTGGCGCAGATAGGCAGCGGCGATGGCTTCCGGGGTGTAGCGCGACAGCAGTTCGGCCACGAATGCGGCTTCTTCCTCACTGATTTCCTTGGTGAGATCAGGAGCAGTCAGGATGCTTTCGCGATAGCGGGCTTCGATATCGGTGCTGGATGGCGGCGCCATGTTCTGGACGTCGAGCTTGGCCATCTTGAGGGTGCGCTGCACGGCATTGCGGCGGTGCATCGGCACGATCAGGACGCAGGTGCCCTTGCGCCCTGCCCGGCCGGTACGGCCCGATCGGTGCAGAAGAGTGTCGGGATTGGTCGGCATGTCGGCGTGGATGACCAGATCCAGATTGGGCAGATCGATACCGCGGGCGGCCACGTCCGTGGCGACGCAGATGCGGGCACGACCATCGCGCATGGACTGCAGCGCATTAGTGCGCTCGGCCTGCGACAGCTCGCCCGACAGGGTAACAACGTCGAAGCCGCGATTATGCAGGCGGGCCGACAGGTGCTTGACGCCTTCACGGGTCGAGGCGAAGACGATGGTATTGGCGCTATCGAAATAGAGCAGCGTGTTGATGATGGCGTTTTCGCGCTCGGCAGCGGGCACCAGCATCAGCTTGTACTCGATATCGGCATGCTGTTCGGCCGAATTGGTGGCCGAGATGCGCAGCGCGTCATGCTGGAAAGTCTTGGCCAGCTGGGCGATCGGCTTTGGCACTGTCGCGGAGAACAGCAGCGTGCGGCGATCTTCGGGAGCGGCGTCGAGAATGAACTCAAGGTCCTCGCGGAAGCCCAGATCGAGCATCTCGTCGGCCTCGTCGAGGACGACGGCGCGCAGCGCCGACATATCGAGCACCCCCTTGGTGATGTGGTCACGCAGACGGCCTGGGGTGCCGACGACGATATGGGCGCCACGTTCGAGCGCGCGACGCTCGGTGCGCACATCCATGCCGCCAACGCAGGACGCGGTCTTGGCGCCGGCTTCGGCGTAGAGCCAATCGAGTTCACGCTGCACCTGCAGGGCGAGTTCGCGGGTCGGGGCGATGATCAGCGCCATCGGGGCGCCAACCGAGGTGAAGCGTTCTTCATCGCCGAGCAGTGTCGGCGCGATGGCCATGCCGAAAGCGACGGTCTTGCCGGAGCCGGTCTGGGCAGAGACCAGGAGGTCGCGGCCAGCGGCTTCGTCAGCAATGACGGCGCTCTGCACGGCAGTCAGCGTCTCATAGCCCTTGGCGGCCAGGGCGCGTGCGAGTGGAGCAATAATGGTTTCAGGTAGGGTCAAGGCGAAACTTTCCGATGGGGACAAAACCCCCATCCAGCCCTCTCCCCTCAGACGGAGGCAGCTCAGGAGTTTCGTGATTGAGTGCCTTATAGCACAAACAAGCAAAAAGGCCGCCCGGCGGGCGGCCTTCACAATGATGTCGCTTCGGAGGTCCGAAGCGTCAGGCTTTAGCCAACGATTTCGTCGTCGTTGAAGAAGAACTTGATTTCTTCGGCAGCGGTCTCGGGAGCGTCCGAACCGTGAACCGAGTTTTCGCCGATCGAGAGGGCGAATTCCTTGCGGATGGTGCCGTCAGCAGCGTTGGCTGGGTTGGTCGCGCCCATGACTTCGCGGTTCTTCAGGATGGCGCCTTCGCCTTCCAGGACCTGAACGACGACTGGCGATGCGATCATCTGCTCGACCAGCTCGCCGAAGAAGGGGCGGTCCTTATGGACGCCGTAGAAGCCTTCGGCCTGAGCGCGGGTCATGTGGATCTTCTTGAGCGCGATGGGGCGCAGACCGGCTTCCTCGAACTTGGCAATGATCTTGCCGATCAGGTTGCGGCGGACTGCGTCGGGCTTAATGATGGAAAAGGTGCGCTCGAGAGCCATTTATCTGGTCCTTGAATCTTGAGATTGGTCTGGAATGGTGGGGCCTTGTAGCGGGAGACTGCGACACAGGCAAGACGGGCATTTCAGCGACATGGTGCCACGACCCGCTGGCCAGACAGGCCGGCGATGCGGTCGACAGCCCTTACAAAGCGAGCGCGCTGGAAGCTGCCATGTGCCCGCAGCGGTTGCCATTGGGCCCACTTGCCACTATCCAGCAGCATCACAGCCGTGTTGGCGCGCTGCCCGTTGTTCTGCCGCGCCCAGGCCCCTTGTTTTCCTCGTTTCAGATCGCCGCGCCATGTTGACCATCAATAACCTCACCTATCGTATTCAGGGCCGCGAGCTTTTCGAAGACGCGTCCGTCACCTTGCCGACCGGCTCGAAGACCGGCTTCGTCGGCAAGAACGGCACCGGCAAGACCACGCTGTTTCACCTGATCCAGGGCCATCTCGCACCCGACGCCGGTGCAATCGACCTGGTTCGGAAGGCGCGTATCGGCGCGGTGGCGCAGGAGGCGCCGGCCGGCAATGAGACTGTGATCGAAGTGGTGATGGCTGCCGACAAGGAGCGCACCGCGCTGATGGCGGAAGCCGAGACCGCAACCGATCCCGACCGGATTGGCGAGATCTATATCCGCCTCGCCGACATCGATGCGCATACGGCAGAGGCACGCGCCTCGTCCATTCTCAAGGGCCTGGGCTTCGAGACCGACCGACAGAATTCGCCGACACATGAATTGTCCGGCGGCTGGCGCATGCGCGTGGCGCTGGCTGGTGTGCTGTTCAGCCAACCCGACCTGCTGCTGCTGGACGAGCCGACCAACTATCTCGATCTGGAAGGCACGCTGTGGCTGGAAAAGTATCTCGCCACCTACCCCTACACCGTGTTCATGATCAGCCATGATCGTGACCTGCTCAACAAGTCTGTCAGCTCGATCATCCATCTCGAGCATCGCAAGCTGACCTTCTACAAGGGCAATTACGACACGTTCGAATCCACCCGCCGTATGCAGATGGAGCTGAACAACAAGAGCCGCGAGAAGTCGCTGGAACAGGCTGCGCATATGCAGAAGTTCGTCGACCGGTTCCGCGCCTCCGCCACCAAGGCCAAGCAGGCCCAGGCGCGCATCAAGATGATCGAAAAGCTGAAGCCGCCGGCAGCGATGTTCGACGAATATTCGGCACCCTTCACCTTCCAGCAGCCCAAGGCTGAAGCAGCGACCCCGATGATCACGCTGGATGGCGTATCGGCGGGCTATGGTGACAAGACCATCCTGCGCAACATCAATATGCGTATCGACCCGGAAGACCGCATCGCGCTGATCGGCGTCAACGGCAACGGCAAGTCGACCTTTGCCAAGCTGCTGGCCGGCGACATCAAGCCGATGGGCGGCACTTTCAACAAAGGCAAGAAGCTGGAGATTGCGCACTTTGCGCAGCACCAGATGGACAAGCTCAAGCCCGAATGGACGCCATTCGAGCATGTGGTCGAGATGATGCCGACCGACAGCGAAGCCAAGCGCCGGTCGCGGTTGAGCCAGATGGGCCTGACCAAGTCGCGCATGGATACGCTGGCGAAGAACCTCTCGGGTGGTGAACGCGCGCGCCTGCTGATGGGCCTCATTACCTTCAATGGCCCGGGGATGATGATCCTCGACGAACCGACCAACCATCTGGATATCGATAGCCGCGATGCGCTGGTGCATGCGCTCAACGATTATGAAGGCGCCGTGCTGATCATCAGCCACGACCGCCACCTGGTCGAGGCGACCTGCGATACGCTGTGGATCGCCGAGGGCGGCACGATCAAGGTGCTGGACGAGGATTTGGACAGCTATCAGCGCTCGATCACCGGCGGCAAGGAAGGTCGCAGTGGTGGTGGCGGCGGTGGCTCGATGAGCAAGGATGAGCGCAAGGCGGCCAAGGCCGAGGCCGCAGCACGCCGGGCCGAGATCGCTCCGCTCAAGGCCTCGATCAAGGACGCCGAGACCAAAATCACGCGGCTCAAGAACGAGATCGCCAAGATCGACGCACAGCTGGACGATCCCAAGATCTACAACGGCCCGGCCGACAAGATGATCGCTCTGGGCAAGGACAAGGCGCGGTTCTCAGCCGACCTTGAAGCGACCGAAGAAAGCTGGCTGGCGCTGAGCGCCGAGCTGGAAGCGACCGAACGCGCATGAGTGCGATGAGCGCACAGGACGTTATCAACACCCTCGGCATGGCACGCCATCCCGAGGGTGGCTGGTATGTGCGCACGTTCGAGGACCCGATCCAGATCGATGGACGGGCGCAATCGACAGCGATCTACTACCTGCTCGAAGCCGGCGATGCGTCGCACTGGCACCGAGTGGACGCGGTCGAGATGTGGCACTGGTATGCAGGAGCGCCGCTGCAACTGCGGATCTCGGACGGCAAGAGTGTCAAGCTGCACCTGCTGGGCGCCGATATTGCTGCCGGGCAGCGGCCGCAGGCCGTGGTGCCGCGCCATGCCTGGCAGGCGGCGACCAGCACGGGCGGGTGGACGCTGGTGGGCTGCACGGTGACGCCGGGCTTCCTGTTTTCGGGATTTGAGCTGGCCGCGCCGGACTGGGCCCCAAGGGCCGATTAACCTGCAACGGCAAGGTGAATTGACACCGGCGGGGTCATAAAGTCTGCTGGCGGCACGAGTGAGTTACGAGAGTTAGTCATGCGCGCGTGGGGCACCAGTTTTCTGCTGGCACTATTGGTGCTGACACTGGCCGTGGGCGGCGTCGAAGCCAAGGACCCCAACAAGAAGCGCAATGCCGAAGCCCTGCGCTTTGCCGCCAATAACAGCCTGTTCGTGCTCTACCATGAAGTGGCGCACCTGCTGGTGGACCAGCTGCAATTGCCGGTTCTGGGCAAGGAAGAAGACGCGGCCGACAATTTCGCCACCTGGATGCTGCTCAACAAGGGCACTCCCGAGGCTAACCGGGCGCTGGCCGATGCGGCCAATGGCTGGGTGCTGTCGGGCATCGCCTATAACCGCGAACCGGACGACAGCGACTATTACGCGGCCCACAGTCTCGACCGGCAGCGCGCCTTTCAGATCGTCTGCCTGATGGTGGGCAGCGACGACCGCGCCTTCAAGCCGATTGCCAATGAATATGCGCTGGATCGCGACCGGCAGGACAGCTGCCACTGGGATTATGCGCTGATCGACCGGAGCCTCAAGGGGTTGATCGGCGCGCGCGCTGCCAAGAACAATAAGGTCGGAACCGAGGTCGAGGTAACCTATCACGATGTTTCCGGCCGGCTGAAATCAGCAGCGGACGCGTTTCGGGCCAGCGGCGTGTTTGATCAGGTGGCGCAAGACCTGCGGAGCAAATTCATCATCAAGACTCCGGTGGCGTTCAGCGCCAAGCGCTGTGGCGAGGCCAATGCGTTTTATGACGCCGATACGGTCGAAGTCATCTTCTGCTACGAGCTGATGCAGGATTACCTGGACCTTCATGCCAGCGGTATCGCCAATTCGGCGGCGCCGGCACTGCCGCGCCCAGCTGGTTCGGGACGCGCCAGTTCAGCCCCCAGTTGATCCCAGCTGCCAGGCGAAAACGCGATTCACTTGCTACGCGCCGGCGGTCGAGATTCTCGCGCTTGCTGTCACTGACTGTCTAGGCGTGAGCGAAGTGTAGCGCCCTGCCCCCTCCTTAGCTGAAGCCGACATAGCGACCTGGACGGTGATTAAGGGCAATGATGAGATTGAGCACCATAGCGCCAACCAGCGAATAGACCACCCGATCAAAGGGCAGGACGAAGAAGGCAGCGAAGAGGATGACGCCGTCGACGCAGAGCTGAAAGATGCCTGCCCGAATGCCGAAATTGTCCTGCAGGAACAGCGCCAGGATGTTGATACCGCCAACGCTGGCGCGGTGGCGGAACAGCGAGAGAATGCCGAGCCCCATCATGCCGCCGCCGACAATGGCTGCGAATAGCGGGTTGATGCCGGAGATATCGAGCCAGGTGGGAATGGCTGCAGTGAAATAGGACACCAGCAGCACGCAAATGAAGGTCTTCAGTGCAAACAGCCACCCCATGCGCAGCACCGCCAGCACATAGAATGGCAGGTTGATGACGAAGAACAGCACGCCAAAGCTGATGCCGGTGCCATATTGCAGCAACAGCGCCAGACCGGCAGTGCTGCCGGTGGCGAGCGTGACTTCCGAATAGAACACGATGCCGAGCGCCACCAGCATGGTGCCGATGAGCATGGCAAACAGATCCTCGGGCAGTTTGTGGCGGCTGGGCGTCGAAAGATCTGGCGTCATCGCGCGATCATGCCTTCTTGAGCCAACGTCCGTTGGAATCCTGCTGCCAATACGTCACGGCATTGCCATCGCGCAGACTCTTCCAGGCAAGGCGGGCCGCGGCGACCGCATCCGGATCGTGCCCGGAGAACATGAAAACGATGCGCTCATAGCCATCGGCGGATTGCGGCACGGCGCCATCGGCAAAGAACCGCACGGCAGCGCCGTTCGGATTGTCGTTGCCGGTGGTTATGAGGATCGGCTGGTGCTGGTCGGCTTCATCGCCGGCCAGACCATGGGCGAGAAAGCTATCGTCCCGGTAGGTCCAGAGATGGGCATCGAGCGCTTCGGCGCGCTCGGTGCTCCCCACCTCGATCACGGCACGCCAGCCCCGCTCCAGCGTCTTCTCGAGCAATTGCGGGATGACCGCTTCGAGGGGGCGCTGTTCGAGGTGATAAAAAAGGACGTCGGCCAAGGGCAGCTCCGGTGGTCGCAGACCCTATCGGGACAGGGTCTGCTGGTTTCGCCGAACTTAGCTCTGGTAATAGTCCCTGACCAGCCGATCCAGCAGCGCAACACCGAAACCTGGAGCCCAGGAGGTATTGATCTCGGTGTTGCTGGCGCCAAAGGCGGTGCCGGCGATGTCGAGATGTGCCCAGGGCACGTTATTGACGAAGCGCTGCAGGAACTGGGCCGCCAGAATCGAGCCACCCGGGCGGCCGGCAGAGTTGCGGATATCGGCGAACTTGGACTCGATGACCTTGTCATAAGCCGCACCCAGCGGCATGCGCCAGAGCTTCTCATTGGCGGTGATACCGGCATTGAGCAGCTGGATCGACAGTTCGTCATTGTTGGAGAACAGCCCCGCATGTTCGTGGCCGAGTGCGACGACGATGGCACCGGTCAAGGTCGCCAGATTGATCATGAAACGGGGCTTGAAGCGGTCCTGCGTGTACCAGAGCGCGTCGGCCAGCACGAGGCGACCTTCGGCATCGGTATTGATCACCTCGATGGTGGTCCCGGACATGGCGGTGACGATATCGCCGGGGCGCACCGCATTGGCCGAAGGCATGTTTTCGACGAGACCGATGACGCCGACGACATTGACCGGAGCCTTGCGGGTCGCGAGTGCGTGCATGAGGCCGGTGACGGCAGCGGCGCCGCCCATATCGCCCTTCATATCTTCCATGGAGGCAGCGGGCTTGATGGAGATGCCGCCAGTGTCAAACACTACGCCCTTGCCGACAAAGGCCAGGGGGGCAACGTCCTTATCGGAGCCGCGCCATTGCATGACAACCAGGCGAGCCGGGCGGGCGGAACCCTGGGCGACGCAGAGCAGCGAAGCCATGCCGAGGCGGGAGAGCTCCTCGGGCTCGAGAATTTCGACATCGACGCCGAGATGGCGCAACTCGGCGGCGCGAGCGGCAAACTCGACCGGACCGAGCACATTGGCGGGTTCGTTGATGAGATTGCGCGCCAGCAGCGTACCTTCGACGACGGCATTGCGATCGGCAATCGCCTTGTCGGCGGCAGCGGGATCGGCAATGCACAGCGTGATGGTGATATCGCCGGAGGCATCATCGGGTTTGGGAGTCTTGTATTTGTCGAACTTGTAATTGCGCAAGCGCACGCCGGCAACCAGTTCGGCAATGGCTGCGGGCGTGGCATCATCGGCATCGAGGATGACAGCCACGCTTTCGACGCGGGTGGCGGCAATCTTGGCCATCAGCGAGCCGCCGCGATCGGTCCAGGCGCTCAGCGGCGTATCGGGGGCGGACTTGCCCGCGCCCAGAACCAGGAGGCGGGCGCTATCGACGCCCTGCGGTGCGATCAAGTCAAGTGCCTGACCCTGCTTGCCCTTGAAGCTGGCAGCGGTACTGACGGTGGTCCAATCCAGTCCGGTTGCAGACCAGAGGGCAGCGCCGGCGCCGGCAGGCGCAGCGCCCTCGGCCGCATAAATGACGGTCAGGGCAGCCGCGACGCCCGGCAGCGCGGCGGTACGGATCAAAAGATTATTCGACATGAACGGGAGCCTTTTCGGGCAGTAGATATGGCGGGACGGCTTCGCGCGGAATCCGGTGCCGGGTGAAGGCCACAGGATTGTTGGCTTTGCCGCCCGCGTCAATCCCGCAACATATCCAGGCAAAGCCGTCATCGCGCACACTCTGGCTTGTGTGACGCGACGAACTGAACCAAGGTCGCGCCCAATCGCCCGGTCACAAATCGGGCACTGGGGCACGGTATTCTCGGCGTATGAAGCGACTGACCTTCTATCTCGCGCGCTTGTTCGCAACCGACGCGCTGATCCTGTTCGGGATCGCGTGCTTCATGATGTGGATGGTGCAATGCCTGCGCGCCTTCGATGTCGTCTCGGTCAAGGGCCAGGGCATCCTGACGCTGGCGCTGCAGGGATTGCTGACCATGCCGCCGCTGGCTTTGGTGTTCTTCTATGTGTGCGTTGGCATTGGCCTGGCGCGGGCGCTGCGGGCGCTGCAGACGAACCATGAGCTCCATATCGTTCACATCGGCAATGGCATTGGCTCGCTGTGGCGAGCCACCATGGTGGTTGCCGGTATTGGCGTTGTCGCCGTACTGCTGCTGTCGAACTATCTCGAACCCCATGCCATGCGGCGCTTGGCTGCCCTCAATGCGTCGGTGGCCGCCGATATGGTGAGCTCGACGCTCAAGCCCAGGCGCTTCACTCAGGTGACACCGGGCGTGGTGCTGCTGATCGGCGGGCGCGAGGGCGATGGCGAGATTAGTGAATTCTTCGCCGATGACCGTCGCGATCCTGAGACCCGGCGTACCTATATTGCCGAAACGGCCCGCGTCACCGGCGATGGCGACAGCTATGTGCTGGAGCTGCGTGACGGCGCGCTGCAGTACACAGAAAGCGATGGCCGATTTTCCGAGATATCGTTTGCCCGCTATGACATTGGCGTTGAACAGTTTTCTCAGCCGATTGGCGGCCTGGATGCGCTGACCACCACGGACAGCTTTGTGCTGATCGGCAACGCCTTGTCGACCGGTGTCTGGGCGCCTGAGGTGGTCGAGAAACTCAATACCCGCATGGGCGAAGGCTTGCGCGTGGTCGGCATCTGCATGCTGGTGCTGGCGATTGCTGGTTTTCCGAGCGGGCGACGGCCGCGTTATACCTTGCCCACGGAAATGGTGGTGCTGCTGCTGGCCTTTGGTGAGCGCGGAATCAGCTCGTACAGCCCCCTTGGGCAGACAACGGGTGCCTGGCTGATGATCCTGTTTGCAGGCATTGCGCTGGTGTGGCGGCTACGGCCGCGCAAGGTCGTGCTGGAGGCGCTGGCATGAGCAGAATCGACTGGCTGGTCTTCAATCGCATTGGAAGCCGGATCGCCGTAACGGTGCTGGTGTTCTATGGCCTGATCGCGCTGGTCGAATCCCTGGATACCTGGCGCTTCAACTATGTCGCCGAGAACAACGGCCTGCCGATGGCGCTGCTGATGGTGGCAGTCAGCGGCGCGCGCTGGACGATCAAGACGCTGCCGGTGACCGTGCTGCTCGGCGCCATTCTGGGGCTGATCGAGCTGCGCGGGCGGCATGAGCTGACTGTGATCAAGTCTAGTGGCATCTCGATCTGGCGGATCGTCCGGGCGCCGGTCATTGGATTGATTCTGGCCAGCCTGGCGATTTCGCTTGGCGCGGAGACCTTCACTACCCAGGTCAACCGCCAACTGAACCCGACACCGCCGGGTGAGGCAACGCTGCTGACCCCGCCGGGCGAAATCTGGCTGGAGCAGCGCAATGGCGACCTGCACTACGTGATGATGGCAACAGCCATGCGCGAAAGTGGCAGCGTACTCAATGAGGTGACGGTGTTCATACTGAGCGAGGCCGAGCAGAACAGGATCGAAGCCAAGGAAGCGCGGCTGGAAAATGGCAACTGGGTGTTTCCCATGGCGACCGCGCGCAGTGTTCAAGGCGCACCGCAGCACATAGCCAATTTCACGCTGCCAACCTCATCGACTGCGGCCGAACTGAACCTCAAACTGTCTTCCACAGAAGATATGACCTTCTTCGAACTGGCCGCACTTTTGCAGGCAGGCGTAAGCGATCCGGCAATCCAGGCGGCGGCAACCATGCGGCTGATCAAGCTGCTGGCCCTGCCGCTGGTGCTGACCGGCTCCCTGTTGATTGCTTTTGCATTTACCGCAGGTTATCGAAGGTCCGATAAATATGGTCCAGCGGTCCTGTATGGGGTCGTTCTGGGTTTCGTCGTGTTCGTGATTACCGAGATGGCTGACCGGGCCGGGTCAGGCGGCGTTCTCGACCCCACGTTCGCGGCGATCGGACCTGCATTAGTGGCAATTGTCATTGGAGTGACGGTGCTGCTGTTCAAAGAAGACGGGCGCGTGTGAAGTATCCTGGCTGGGGCGGAAAGTTTAGATCGTCGCTGCGCCTGCTGACAGCCGGACTGCTGGTTGCCTGCGCCTTGACGCCTGCCGCATGGGCGCAAGGTCTTGTTCCCGTTGACTTCTTCAACGCGCCGATCGATCCCGCCGCACCTACCGGCGTGGAAGCCAACGATCTCACGCTCGAAGCGGCGACCGGGATGATCAACGCCACCGGCGATGTGGTGGTGACGCTGGGCGGCTATGTCGTCTCGGGGCAGACCCTGGTGTATAACCGCAACAATCGGGATGCCCATTTCGTCGGCGCGGTTACCGTGCGCGATCCATCGGGCAACGTTCTTGCGACCAACGACCTCAAGCTCACCGGCGGCTTGAAACAGGCATTTCTAGATGCGCTGACCATCAATGCCTATGACGGCTCGCGCATCACGGCGGACAGCGCCGATTATGATGCCGCGCTGCGCACTTTTCTGACCAATGCCAATTATGCACCCTGCGGCGATTGCATCGATGCCAAAGGCCGTCGTATCGGCTGGTCGATGACCGCAGCAACAGTCACCTACAATGCAGAGGATGGCTCGCTCTATATGGAGCAGCCGCGGCTTGAAGTGCTGGGCATTCCCGTGGCCTGGCTGCCGTTCCTTTGGCTGCCCGATACGAGCGAAACCGCGCTGGCCAATGTGCGCATGCCCACGGCCGCCTATTCCGAGCAGATCGGGGTCAAAGTCGAAGTCCCCTACACAGCCTATTCCAGCCGCTGGACCGATATCGTGCTGACGCCGACGCTGGTCAGCAATCAGGGCTTCCTGCTGGGCGCGGAGTGGATCCAGCGCTTTGACAATGGCTCGTTCCAGATCAAGGCGTCGGGGCTGTACCAGTTCAATCCGAATGCGTTCACGTTCAGCGAGGCGCAGCGCGAATGGCGCGGCGCGGTGCAGACATCGGGCCAGTTCACACCAGTTGCGGACTGGACTGTCGGCTGGTCATACACGGCCTTCACCGATGCGGCCTATCTGGACGATTACCAGATCAGCAAGGCCAAATCGGCGGTTAACGAGGTCTATGCGACCAATGTAACGTCAAACACGTACATCGATGTGCGCGTGCAGCAGTTCAATCTGCTGGGCAATGTGACCGCAGCGTCACAGGATCAGCAGGCGCAGGCGCTGCCCAATGCGCGGTTCTCCCATATCCAGGACCTGGCGCCGGGTTATGGCCGGGTCGAAATCACCGGGCGCCTCCTGGGCGTGCGGCGCGGACTGGACCAGAAGACCACCGTGAACGGCGTGCCCTACACATTCGGCTATGCCGGCAACAAGGTGCATGCCAATTTCCAAGCCGGCTGGCAAAATCAATATATCGGCGGCGGCGGATTTGTCGCGACGCCCTATCTGGGTGGCCGGGCTGACGTGGCATACTATGACGGCACCAGCCCGACCTTGCCGGGTGAGACGACGCTGTGGAGCGCAACCCCGATTGCCGCCATGGATGTGCGCTTCCCGATGGCGGGCAGCGATGGTTCGACGGTTCATCTGGTCGAGCCCATCGTCCAACTGGCGTATCGCGGCAGCGATACCTCGCTGGTGGGCATCACCAATGACGATGCGCAGAGCTTCGTCTTCGATGACACCAACCTATTCAGCTACAATCGTTTTTCGGGCAGTGACCGGCAGGAAACAGGCCTTCGCGCCAATGTCGGCGGGCGTTATCTGGCCAATTTCGCCAATGGCAGCTATGTCGAAGTGGTGGCGGGGCAGTCGTTCCAGCTTGCTGGCGCCAATGCCTTTGCATCGCCCGACCATGCCAGGACCGGCGTTGGTTCGGGCATGGACGTGTCCCCGTCCTACGCGGTGCTGGGCGCCTATGGCTCGTTCATTCAGGGCGTTGGCTTTGGCGGCAAGCTGCAGCTCAATCCGACCGCAGGGGCCATTACCCGTGCCGGGCTTGGCGCGACCTATTCGGCCGAAGGCTATTCGGCAATGCTCGACTACACCTATATCGCCGGCAATACGGCGACCGGGCAGGCAACCGACCAGCACGAGATCGGCGCTGAAATTGGCGTGCCGGTGGACGATTACTGGACAGCCAGAGCGGGCGCCTATTGGGACCTGTCTGCGAACAGCTTCCTGCAGGCCAGTGGCGGGCTCCAGTATGACGATGGCTATGTTGTGATCGGCGCCAATGCGACGCGCACCGGGGCGACCCACACGTCGCCAAATGAGACCCGGTTTACAGCGACTTTCAAGATCAGGGCCCCGGCAGGTCTTGATGTCGGCTATTCCGGCGCGGTGCCAGTACCGAGCTTCTAACTGCCCGTTCACGGCGACGCGGCAGGCGGAATCGGATTTTGGCCGCATTTTTGGGCAATTGACAGCGCAGGGCTTCCCGCCCCATTGAGAGCGGGTACATTTACAACAGGCGGAATGCAATGATGGCGAACGGAGTTTGGGGGCGCGCGGCCGGCGCCATGGTTCTCGGATTGATGCTCAGCCTGGCAGCCGCCATGCCGACTTTTGCCGCTTCTGTGAAGGTCACAGTCAACGGCATGCCGATTACCGACGTTCAGATCTCCCAGCGCGTGAAACTGTTTGCGCTCGAGGGCAACAAGAGCGGCACCGCTGGCGCCACCAACCAGTTGATCGACGAAGCCATCCAGATGGCGGAAGCCAAGCGCCTCGGCATTTCCGTGAGCAATGCCCAGATCGACGGCGCCATGCTCGACATTGCGCGCAACCTCAAGGTCAGCAAGGACAAGCTGCTGCAGATGTTGACGCAGAGCGGGGTGAACCCCGAGACGCTGCGTGACCGTCTGCGCTCCGCCATCGCCTGGGCCGGCGTGACCGAATCCGCAATCATGCCGCAGGTGCAGATTTCCGATCTGGAACTCGACCAGCGCGCTGCCGGCCAGGTCGCCGCATATCAGAGCTTCGACTATATCCTCAAGGAAGTCATTTTCATCGGCCAGGGCAGCGGCGCCCGCACCGGGCAAGCGAACCGCTACCGTTCCAGCTTTGCCGGCTGTGACAGCGCCGTTGATCTCTCGCTGGCCTATACCGACGCGGCTGTGATCGATGTTGGCCGTCGTCACGCGACCCAGATGCCCGACGCAATTGCCAAGGAGCTTGCGGGCCTCAATGTTGGCGGCATCACCAAGCCACGTGTTGTCGAACAGGGTGTGTCGATGCTGGCGGTTTGCCAGAAGACCCAGGCGCAGGATTTGACTTTCATCAAGGGTGACCTGCGCGCCGAAGTCGGCAATTCGGCACTGGCCGGCGAAGTCGACAAGTATCTGGCGACACTGCGTAGCCAGGCCAAGATCATCCGCAACTAATCGATCGGCCCGCTCCCATGGGGCGGGCCGATCGCGCCCCTGGGCGCATTATCCACCGACGGGGGCCATGATGGACAAGCCGCTGGCAATCAGCATGGGCGAGCCGGCGGGCGTCGGCCCCGACCTTATCCTGCAGATCTATGCGCGTCGGGCGGAGCTGAAACTGCCGCCCTTTTGCGTTTTCGGACATGCGGAATTCCTCAAGTCGCGCGCGGCAAAGCTGGAGCTCGATATCGAGATCGGCAGTGTCGATCCCGCGGCGAGCCTTGCAACATTTGTCGATGCCATGCCCGTCATTGATATCGACGGGCTGGTTCCGGATCATCCCGGCAAGACCAGCATGGCTGCTGCCGGAGCGGTGATTGCCTCGATTGAGCAGGCAGTCACGGCGACACTGACAGGTGCATGCCGGGCACTGGTGACGGCGCCGATCCACAAGGGCGCGCTTTACCATGCCGGCTTCAGCCATCCTGGACATACCGAGTTCCTGGCCGAGCTTTGCGCGCGGGGCGGCAAGGCGCCACTGCCGGTGATGATGCTGGCCCATGGCGGGCTACGCGCAGTACCCGTGACCATCCATGTGCCGATCAAGGACGTACCGGGCCTGCTGTCCCGGCAATTGATCGTCGATACGGTTCGGGTGGTGGCGCATGATCTCAAGCAGCGTTTTGGCATCGCCGAGCCCAGGATCGCCGTGGCCGGGCTGAACCCGCATGCCGGAGAGGGCGGAGCCATTGGCCGCGAGGACCTCGAGATTGTCGCGCCGGCGGTGCAGGATCTGCAATTGGCAGGGATCGACGCAGTAGGCCCCCTGCCCGCCGATACGCTGTTCTATCCGCTCTATTGGGAGCGCTATGATGCGGTGGTAGCGATGTATCACGATCAGGCACTCATCCCGATCAAGACCGTGGCGTTCGAGGACGCCGTCAACGTAACACTGGGCCTGCCGATCGTGCGGACCTCGCCAGACCACGGGACCGCATTCGACCTTGCCGGAACCGGCAAGGCATCACCCAAGAGCTTTATCGCCGCTATTCGCCTGGCCGATGCCATGACGCGCGGCCAGGACTGAAATATGGCCCAGATCGACCAACTGCCCCCTCTGCGTGACGTCATTGCCGAGCACGGCCTGCGCGCAAAGAAGGAACTCGGGCAGAACTTCCTGCTCGACCTCAACCTCACCTCGCGCATCGCGCGGGTCGGCGGCTCGCTGGAAGGCGTGCGGGTCATCGAGGTGGGTCCGGGACCGGGCGGCCTGACCCGCGCACTGCTGGCAGAGGGCGCGCGTGAAGTGATCGCAATCGAACGGGATGCGCGGACGCTGCCGGCGCTGGCGCAGATCTCCGAAGCCTATCCCGGCCGGTTGACGGTGATCTCGGGCGACGCCATGGAGATTGACTACCGGATGCTGGCGGATGGGCCGACGCGGATCATTGCCAACCTGCCCTACAATATCGCGACGCCGTTGCTGACCGGCTGGCTGACGAGCGAACCCTGGCCGCCCTTTTTCGAGAGCCTCACGCTGATGTTCCAGCGCGAGGTGGCGGAGCGCATCTGCGCGCGCCCCGGCGAAGATCCCTATGGTCGCCTGGGCGTGCTGGCCGGTTGGCGCAGCGATGCGCGCATTGCGTTCAATGTTAGCCGCGAGGCGTTCACGCCCCAGCCTAACGTGACCTCCGCAGTGGTGCACCTCAAGCCCAGGGCCGTAGACGGGACCGTTGCCGTGCGCGACCTCGAGAACGTCACCAAGGCGGCGTTCGGGCAGCGTCGCAAGATGGTGCGACAGAGCCTGAAGTCGCTCGGGGTGGGCGTTGAGGGACTGCTGGCGGCGGCGGGGCTGAAAGGCGACGAGCGGGCCGAGGATTTGCCGGTTGAGGCGTTTCTGGCCATGGCGCGGGCACTTCCCGAGCTGCGGCGCGCGCCGAAGGCTTGAATCAAGAGTTTCGTGCAGTGATTCAGTTGCGTGCGGAAGTGATTCCACAGCGCCGCGTAAGCTATTGGGATTGCTGTGGTTTGGCGGGCGAGAGACCGTTACGACCAAAGAATGGTTTCCCGCCTGGCGGGAATGACCGGTGGGTTGATGGGTCCTCAGATGGCCCCAGCCTCAGCTCAGAGCGAGTCGATCTGGTTCTGCAGGTCTTTGACGAAGTTATCGAGCTGGGTCAGGCGCGGCCGCGACTGGCGGGCTGCGGCGAGGATGGAGCGGACCTTCTGGCTTGAGGCCTCGAGGTCATCATTGACGATGACGTAGTCGTACTCGCTGTAGTGCTGCATTTCGAGCTTGGCGTTGCGCAGGCGCTTTTCGATGGTGCCGGCGCTGTCCTGGGCGCGGCGCTCGAGGCGGGCACGCAGTTCCTTGATGGTCGGCGGCAGGATGAACACCGTGACCATGTCGGCGCGGCTCTTTTCATAGAGCTGCAGGGTGCCCTGATAGTCGATGTCGAACAGGATGTCGTTGCCGGCGGACAGCTGCTCTTCGACCTTGGCGCGCGGGGTGCCATAGAAATTATCGTGGACCTGGGCCCATTCGAGCAATTCGCCTTCGGCCTTCATCCGGTTGAAGGTGGGGACATCAACGAAATAATAATGCGTGCCCTCTACCTCATCGGTGCGGCGCGCGCGTGTCGTCACCGAGACCGAAAGGCGAATATTGGGGTCCTGCCCGAAAAGCGAGCGGGAGATGGAGGACTTGCCTGCCCCCGACGGGGAAGCAATCACCAGCATGACGCCGCGGCGCTGTAAGTCCATTCGGGAGACCCTTATTCGATGTTCTGCACTTGCTCGCGTAATTGATCGATAGCGGCCTTGAGGTCAAGGCCGATGGCGGTCAGCTCCACTGCATTGGACTTTGAGCAGAGGGTATTGGCCTCGCGGTTGAATTCCTGGGCCAGGAAATCCAGCCGGCGGCCAACGGCGCCGCCTGATCCGATCAGCTGGCGGGCACTGGCAATGTGGGCGACGAGGCGGTCGAGCTCTTCACGGATATCGGCCTTGGTGGCCAGCAGCAGGGCCTCCTGCGCCAGACGTTCCTCGGAGAGGCCGCCGACCTCGCCGGCAAGCTCGGCCACCTGTTGGCGCAGACGGGCCAGAATCACGTCGCGCTTGCGGCTTGGATGGGCTTCGGCGCGCGCGACGAGCGAGGCGATCTCGTCGATGCGCTCCAAGAGGACCGCGGCGATGCGTTCGCCTTCCTGCCGACGGGCGACCACCAGATCACTGAGGGCCACGGCAACTGCGTCCAGGAGCCCCGTGGCAAGGTTTTCATCACCGTCGGCGGAGAGTGGACGGTCGCGCTGCTCCAGCACGCCCTTGAGGCCTAGAATGCCATCGAGACTGGGCTTGGCCGCGTCGACCAGGGTGGAGAGTTCGGAGAGCGCCGCCAGCACCGTGGCGAGCGCCTGCTGATTGATCAGCAGCTCTCCGCCCGCCCCGTCCCTCTCGATGCTCAGATTGAGCGTGATGGAGCCGCGGGACAAGGCCCTGCCGATCAGCTGGCGGATATCGCTTTCGAGTGCATCGAGACCGGGCGCAAGGCGCAGGCGGATGTCGAGGCCACGGCCGTTGACCGATTTGACCTCGCAGGTGAAGGACGCGCCCGGCAACCCGCCAGTGGCGCGGGCGTAACCGGTCATACTGGAGAGTGGGGTGCTCTTCGTGCTCATTGTGCAGGTGCTGGTGCGTCACCGGCCTCGGTTGCCTCTGCCGCCTCGATGGCCTGGCGCGCCGCTTCGGCATCGGCTTCGGCCTGCTGAGCCGCCTCACGCGCTATCTCGCGATAGCGGGCGACGTTCTTCTGGTGCTCGGCATAGGTCTCGGCGAAGACGTGGCCCTGATCCGGAGTCGCGCCCTTGGCGACGAAGTAGAGGTAATTGTGGGTGTCGGGATTGGCCACGGCACGCAGGGCATCTACGCCCGGATTGGCGATAGGCGTCGGGGGCAAACCGTCGATCTGGTAGGTGTTGTATTCGGTCTTTTCCTCGATCTCGGAGCGGCGCAGGCCACGGCCGAGAGTGGATTGCCCCTTGGTGATCCCATAGATAATCGTCGGGTCGGACTGCAGACGCATGGACTGCTTGAGGCGATTGACGAAAACAGCAGCGACTTGCGGACGCTCGCTGGCAAGGCCGGTTTCCTTTTCGACGATGGACGCCAGAACCACCAGCTGCTCCGGGCTTTCGAGCGGCAGATCGGCGGCGCGACTTTCCCAGACAGCGGCAAGCTCGGTGGCCATGGCAGTTTGCATGGCATCGAGCACGGACTGTCGGGTGGCGCCGGGGACGTAGTCGTAGCTGCCCGGCAGGATCGAGCCTTCCGCCGGCATTGCCGACACTTCGCCGATCAGATTGCCATCGGCATTGACACGCTGAATGACCTGCCAGGAAGTCCAGCCTTCAGGAATCGTCACCGCATAGCGGATCGGATTGCCCTCGGTGAGTTCCTTGAGGATGTCAGCCATGCTGGCGCCGGCAGGGATGCGGAAGTCGCCAGCCTTGATATTGCCCTGACGCTCCAGCGCACGCCCGCCCATCTGGAAGATAAAACGGTTCCCAATCAGGCCCTGATTTTCCAGCCTTTCGGCAGTCGATGCCAGGCCGCTGCCGGTTTCGACCCGGAACGTGGTGTCTTCCTTGCCGGGGCCATCGCTGTAGAATTGGGAAATGCCATAAAGCAGGATACCGCCAGCGACCAACAGGCCAAGCACCAGCAGGGACAGCAGGCCATTGAGAATATCGACAAACCCGTTGCTGCGGCGGGCGCGCGAGCGCTTGGCCTTGCGATCATTCATCTGCTTGTCACCCCTGGAACCCGTTCACGCATCCATGCCGGGTCTTTTTCATCGTATTGGCGCCAAACTGTGGCACGCCAGCATGTGGTTGGGCGCATTGTTTCCATCACCCCGTGCAAAGACAAGGGGGCGGCTGGTCGCGCGTGACGATGTGAACGGATTTATGCGTCGATTGGCGTGAAGCGCGGGGCAGAAACGAAAATCCCGGCTTTCGCCGGGATCACACGAGGTTCTTCTGGCTGGCCGACCTTAGTCGGCGCGGCGCATGACCAGGGTCGCATTGGTGCCGCCGAAGCCGAAGGAGTTCGACAGCGCCACGTTGATCTCTTTCTTGACCGGCTTGTGCGGGGCAAGATTGATGACCGTGTCCACCGATGGATTGTCGAGATTGAGGGTCGGCGGTGCAATACCATCGCGGATTGCCAGCAGCGAGAAAATCGCTTCGACCGAGCCGGCTGCACCGAGCAGGTGGCCAACAGCGGACTTGGTGGAGCTCATAACCACGTTCGAAGCGGCATCGCCCAGCATGCGGGTGACAGCGCCCAGCTCGATCTCGTCCCCGAGCGGGGTCGAGGTACCATGGGCATTGATGTAGTCGATATCGGAAGCCGAAATGCCAGCACGCTTAATGGCTGCATTCATGCAGCGGAAGCCGCCGTCGCCATCGGGAGCTGGCGCAGTGATGTGGTAAGCATCGCCCGACAGGCCATAGCCGATGAGTTCGCCATAAATCTTGGCACCGCGCGCCTTGGCGCGCTCATAGTCTTCCAGCACGACGATGCCTGCGCCCTCGCCCATGACAAAACCATCACGGTCCTTGTCGTAGGGGCGCGAGGCCTTTTCAGGAGCATCATTGAAGCCGGTCGAGAGGGCGCGGGCAGACGCGAAGCCAGCCAGCGCCAAACGGTTGATGCAACTTTCTGCACCACCGGCAACCATCACATCCGCATCGCCAAGGGCGATCAGACGCGCAGCATCGCCGATGGCATGGGCGCCAGTCGAACAGGCGGTAACGACCGAATGGTTCGGACCCTTGAGCCCGAAACGGATCGAAACATAGCCAGACGCCAGATTGATCAGGCGGCCTGGAATGAAGAAGGGGCTGATGCGGCGCGGGCCCTTTTCATGCAGCACGATCGAGGCATCATAAATGCCGCTAATGCCGCCAATGCCCGAGCCGATCAAAACACCGGTGCGCTCCTGCTCGTCCTGGGTCTTGGGCTCGACGCCCGCATCCTGGATAGCCTGGGTGGCAGCCGCCATGGCGTAGACGATGAAGGCGTCAACTTTGCGTTGATCCTTCACGTCCATCCATTCGTCCGGATTGTATTTTCCGTCCGCGTAGTCGCCCGGCGGAAGCTGGGCGGCAATCTGGCAGGCAATATCGTCGACCTGGAAATCTTCAATACGCTTGGCGCCGCTCTTGCCGGCAAGGATGTTGGCCCAAGTGGCCTCCACCCCACAGCCCAAAGGCGTGACAAGACCCAATCCGGTGACAACGACGCGGCGCAATTCCATGGTCAACAGCCTGTTCTACGAAGGCTTAGCCAACGGCCTTGGTGAGGAACGAAACAGCATCACCAAAGGTCTGGATGGATTCAGCTGCGTCGTCGGGGATTTCGACCGAGAATTCTTCTTCGAAAGCCATGACCAACTCAACCTGGTCGAGCGAATCCGCACCCAGATCGTCGATGAAGCTAGCCTTCTCGACTACCTTCTCGGCATCCACATTGAGGTGTTCCACAACGATCTTGCGGACCCGATCAGCGACATCGCTCATGTTTAACTTCCTTTTTCGAAATCGAGGTTTCGTTTCGCTTCTTATTGGCGCAGAGCCAAATCTTCAAGCGCCGTGTTGGCTTGCACAACACGAATGTATGCGCCCTTCACAGCCCTAGCAAGGTGGCCAGCCTAGGCCGACAGCGGGGGCGATTATCACACTTGTCCGCCCATAGCCATAAGCCAAGCCGTTGCTTTCCCAGCATTTGGGTGGACAGAGGCGATTAGATCATCGCCATGCCGCCGTTGACGTTGAGCGTGTGGCCGGTGATGTAGGCCGCCGCATCGCTCGCCAGGAACACTGCACAACCCGCAATTTCCTGCGCAGTTCCCAGCCGATTGGCAGGAATCGTCGACAGAATGGATTCGCGCTGCTTGTCGTTGAGTTCATCGGTCATGGCCGAGGCAATGAAGCCGGGAGCGATCGAGTTGACGGTGATGCCACGGCTGGCGACTTCGTGGGCCAGCGCCTTGTTCATGCCGATAAGGCCAGCCTTGGACGCGGCGTAATTACCCTGCCCCGGATTGCCCATGACGCCGACCACGGACGAAATACCGATGATACGGCCGAAGCGCTGCTTCATCATGCCGCGCAACACAGCCCGGGTCAGATGGAAGGAGGCAGTCAGGTTGACGGCGAGGACTTCGTCCCACTCTTCATCCTTCATGCGCATGAAGAGATTGTCGCGGGTCATGCCGGCATTATTGACGAGGATATCGAGCCCGCCCATGGCAGCCTCTGCCGCAGGAACCAGCTTATCGACCTCTTCCAGCTTGGAGAGATTGCAGGGCAGGATCGGGCTATCTGCACCGATTTCCTTGGCCACCTCTTCCAGCGCGGCAACGCGGGTACCGCTGAGCGCCACAGTGGCGCCGGCTGCAGCCAGCGCCTTGGCGATCTCGCGCCCGATGCCGCCGCTGGCGCCGGTTACCAGGGCGCGTTTTCCAGTAAGATCAAACATTTAGTCGTTCCCCATAAGGAAGTGAATCCGGCCGTTGAGACGCTGATTCAAGTGCTTAAGCCGAAAGTTCAGCCACCAGGGCATCGATATCGGCTGGTGTGCCGACGGCCATGCCGGTGGCTTCGGAATTGATGCGCTTTGCAAGACCGGTCAGAACCTTGCCGGTGCCCAGTTCGAGCAGATTGGTGACGCCCCCCTGCCCGGTCAGCCATGTGACGCTTTCAGTCCAGCGGACGACACCGGTAACCTGCTCGACCAGACGCTGCCGAATCTCGGCGGGATCGGAAATCGGGAACGCGGTGACATTGGCGACCAGCGGCACGACCGGCGCCTGCATCGCCACTTCGGCGAGTGCGGCAGCCATGGCCTCGGCTGCGGGCTGCATCAGCGAGCAATGGAACGGGGCGCTGACTGGCAATAGAAGGGCACGCTTGGCGCCCTTGGCCTTGGCCAGTTCGACCGCGCGCTCGACGGCCGCCACGGCCCCGGAAATGACGACCTGACCGGGGGCATTGTCATTGGCGACGTCGCAGACTTCGCCCTCAGCGGCTTCGGCAGCGACTTCGCGGGTTGTCGGCAAATCCAGGCCCAGCAAAGCAGCCATCGCCCCGTGACCAACCGGTACGGCTTTCTGCATGGCCTGGCCGCGCGTCTTGAGCAAGCGAGCCGTGTCCCTCACAGTGAACGTGCCAGCAGCAGCAAGGGCGGAATACTCGCCCAACGAGTGACCGGCAACGAAGGCCGCATGATCGGCGAGGCGAACGCCTTTGGATTCGAGCACACGCATGACTGCCAGGCTGACGGCCATCAGTGCGGGCTGGGCGTTCTCGGTCAGCCGCAGGATATCGTCGGAGCCTTCAAACATAATGGCCGAAAGGCGTTGACCCAGGGCCTCATCGACTTCCTGGAACACGGCGCGAGCCTCGGGATAGGCCGCAGCCAAGTCCTTGCCCATGCCGACAGCCTGACTACCCTGGCCAGGAAAGGTGAAAGCATAGCGTGCCATGTGAGGCCTCCATTACGTCCGCAATACGCGGCTTCTGGCCCTGAGATCGCGGCCGTTTGTTGACCGCCAAGCTACGACAGGGAGTTAAGCACACGCAAGTTGTGCTGCCGCATGCCTTCTTGGGACGCGCGATGTCAAGCCGCGCAGGGAAAATCTCCAGTTTCACCAGAGGTTTTGCAGAACTTCAGCAGCGGCACCCCAGGAGAAGGCCAGAGCGCGATCGCGTTTACAGCGACCGGCGGCAGGCGTAGTTTCTACAAGTCTTAAGTTCTGAACAGGAGGGAAATATGCTCACGGACCATCGTGCCTATGCGACCATCCCGGCTGCAGACATGAACCGCGCCAAAATGTGGTACAAGGACAAGCTCGGCCTGACGCCCGCCATCGAGGACGATATGGGCTGCATATATAAGGTGGGCGGCGGCACCAGCTTCCTGCTGTATCCCACGCCCAATGCCGGCAAGGCGCCCAACACGCTGCTCTCATTCTCGACCGATGATGTAGAAAAGGAAGTTCAGGACCTGCGCCGCCATGGCGTCAAGTTCGAGGAGTACGATATGCCGGGCCTAAAGACCGTCAACGGCATTGCCACCATGGGCCAGCACCACGCGGCCTGGTTCAAGGATTCGGAAGGCAATATCCTGGCAGTGGGTGACGAACCCAACTAAGCCCAATGTCGCGCGAGCCTGACCGGCTGCCGCCTGTCCGGCCGGGCTCCCCTGCTACCGATAAGCATTTTTGCTTGATTTGCGGCTGGTTTGGTCCTATTGCACCGCCAGCATTCGTTTGGCCGGGGGCTGAACGGAGGGTCTGCTGTTGCAGATAGGGTTTGAAACCCGGCCTCCCGTGTTCCCGCTCTTTGCAAGACTGCTTTGACGCCTTTCCGGCTTCAAGGAGGCTCCGCGCCAGAAGATGCTGTGTGTTACGCAACCACGAAGGAAGGCGCATTCATGGCCCTTTACGAGCATATCTTCCTGGCTCGCCAGGACGTTTCCCAGCAGCAGGTCGAAGAACTGACCACTGCCCTGACCGAAATCCTCGCTTCTGGCGGCGGCAAGGTCACCAAGAACGAATATTGGGGCCTCAAGGGTCTCTCCTACCGCATCCGCAAGAACCGCAAGGCGCACTATTCGCTGCTGAACATCGAAGCACCGGCATCGGCCGTCGCTGAAATGGAACGCCAGATGCGCATCAATGAAGACATCCTGCGCTTCATGACCGTGCGTGTTGACGAGCTGGAAGAAGGCCCGTCGGCGATGATGCAGAAGCGCGATCGCGATGACCGCGATGGCGGTGGCCGCCCGGATCGCGGTGGTGATCGTTTCGGTGGCGGCGAACGCCGTCCGCGTCGTTTCTAAGATAAGGACCCAAAGCTATGGCAATTCGTGATCTGACTACCGCCCAGGCCCGGCGTCCGTTCCAGCGCCGCCGCAAGACCTGCCCGTTCTCGGGTGAAGGCGCACCAAAGATCGACTACAAGGACGTGCGCCTGCTGTCGCGTTACGTTTCGGAGCGCGGCAAGATCGTGCCGAGCCGTATCACTGCCGTTTCTGCCAAGAAGCAGCGTGAACTGGCCCGTGCGATCAAGCGCGCCCGCTTCATCGGCATCATGCCCTACGCAGTCCAGTAAGACTGCCGGGCCTGCTCCGTCGCGGGCCCGACGTCTTATGATCTCGGCCTGCCGCTTCGCAGCGGTGGGCCTGTGCCCTTCGGGGCGCATCGCTGAGGTTCTGGATGGTCCGGAGCTTCTAACCGTGATGTTCACGGGACAGCCACAAGGAATACCCCAATGAAAGTCATTCTCCTCGAGCGTATCGGCCGCACTGGTTCGATCGGCGACGAAGTCACCGTCAAGGACGGCTTTGCCCGTAACTTCCTGCTGCCACAGGGCAAGGCGCTGCGCGCTACCGAAGCCAATCGCGGCAAGTTCCTGGTCGAACGCGCCAATATCGAGAAGCGCAACGAAGAGCGCCGCAATGCCGCTGCCGGCATCGCAGAAGGCCTCAACGGCAAGACCGTCGTCATGATCCGCCAGGCTGGTGAAACCGGTCAGCTCTATGGTTCGGTCGCTTCGCGCGATATCGTTGAAGCTCTCGCTGCCGAAGGCTTCACCGTTCAGCGTTCGCAGGTTGACCTTGCCGATCCGATCAAGTCGGTTGGCGTGCACGCCGTTGCACTGAACCTGCATGCCGACGTCGCCGTGTCGATCAACGTCAATGTTGCTCGCTCGACCGACGAAGCTGCCCGCCAGGACAGCGGCGAAGACCTTACCGTCACCGTCTATGAAGACGACGAGAACGGTGATTTCGCTGCCGGCCAGAAGGACGCACAGCAGGACGACCGTTTCGACGACGAACTCTAGGTTCTTCGGAATTTGGATTTGAAAAGGCCGGGCGTCATGCCCGGCCTTTTTGTTTGGCCGGGCCCATATGGGGGTCCATGGTGGCCATCCCACCCCCGACTCGGCCATCCTGCTGCCTTCGTGCTTTGCAACGCTATGAGTCGGCATTCCCCGTTATTCACAGTGTTCACAGTGTGTGTTGGGGCGGTATTAACCCTGCGCCCTTTAGCGAGTGACTCCTGATCGTCGTGCGTTAAGACACGTTAACTTTTATCCGAGGCAGACATGGCAGAGATCGCACGGCTTCATTCAGCCGAAGAAAAATCGTTCCGCCTGGCCCCGCACAATGTCGAGGCCGAGCAGGCGCTGCTGGGCGCCATTCTGGTGAACAACGAAGCGTTTTACCGCGTCGCCGACTTCCTCGAACCGATCCACTTCTACGAGCCGATTCACCGCGAGATCTACGAGGTGATCGGTAAGTTCGTCCGCGCCGGCAAATCTGCCGACCCGATCACCATCAAGACCCACCTGCCCGAAGAGCTGCTGGCCGACATGACCATGCCGCAATATCTGGCGCGCATGGCGGCAGAAGCGACCACGGTTCTCAACGCGGCGGACTACGGCCGTGCGGTGCATGATCTGGCAATTCGCCGCTCGCTGATTCTGATCGGCGAGGAGATGGTTTCGACCGCCTATGAATCGGAGGTGGAGACCACCCCCGACAAGCAGATCGAAGAAGTCGAAGGCGCGCTGTTCCAGCTGGCCGAAAAGGGCCGCTATGACGGCGGCTTCCAGTCCTTCAACGCCGCGCTCAAGGACGCCATCCAGATGGCGGGCGAGGCCTATGGTCGCGACGGCTCGCTTTCAGGCACATCCACAGGACTCGTCGACCTGGACCGGCTGATGGGCGGCCTGCAGCGGAGCGACTTGATCATTCTCGCGGCGCGTCCTGCCATGGGCAAGACCTCGCTGGCCACCAATATCGCCTTCCACGTTGCCAAGGAGTGGAAGACCGAGGTGACCCCAGACGGGCACAAGAAAACCGTCAATGGCGGCGTCGTTGGTTTCTTCAGCCTGGAAATGAGCGCCGAACAGCTGGCGACCCGTATTCTGGCCGAGCAGGCGGAAATCTCATCATCCGACATTCGTCGCGGCAATATTCACGAAAGCCAGTTTTCCAAGCTGGTCGACACATCCAACCTGATGGCGGCGGTGCCACTCTATATCGACGATACCGGCGGCATCAGCGTGGCCCAGCTGGCAGCGCGGGCCCGACGCCTGAAGCGGCAGCGTGGGCTGGACCTGCTGATCGTGGACTATCTGCAGCTGCTGTCGGGCTCATCCAAGTCGTCCCAGCAGAACCGCGTGCAGGAACTGACCGAGATCACGACCACGATGAAGGCGCTCGCCAAGGAGCTCGAAGTGCCAATCATCGCGCTGTCCCAGCTGTCCCGACAGGTCGAGAACCGCGATGACAAGCATCCGCAACTGGCGGATTTGCGCGAATCGGGTTCTATCGAGCAGGACGCCGACGTGGTGCTCTTCGTTTATCGCGAAGAGTATTATCTCAAGAACAAGGAGCCCAAGGAGGGCTCACCCGACCATCTGGCCTGGCAGGGGGAAATGGAACAGGTTCACGGCAAGGCCGAAGTGATCATCGCAAAGCAGCGCCACGGCCCTACCGGCACCGTGCAGGTTTCGTTTGAAGCGCAATTCACCCGCTTCGGCAATCTGGCGCGCGCAGACTATCTGCCGGAGCGTATGGAATAAGCATGGCTTTGGCTTCTGGCCTCGGGGGGCAGCTGACAATCGATCTGGGCGCTTTGGCCCGCAACTGGCGCGCCCTGGACAAGGTGAGCGCCGGATCGCTGACCGCCGCCGTGGTGAAGGCCGATGCCTATGGCACTGGCATTACCCAATCGAGCCGAGCGCTCTATACGGCAGGCGCCCGCTTCTTCTTTGCCGCAACACCCGACGAAGGCATGGCGGTCCGCGCCGCGGTGCCCGATGCCCATATCTTCGTGCTGAACGGGCTCTATCCCGGCGCGGCCAATCTCTATGTGCGGCAGAACCTGATGCCGGTGCTGTCCTCGATGGAGATGCTGGAAGAATGGCTGGCCAAGTGCCTGGAACGCAGCGAGGCCTATCCGGCGGCACTGCATTTCGACACCGGCATGAACCGGCTTGGCTTTCGCCTCAACGAGGCAGCCATCGTGCGCGGGCGGCTGGAGCAATTAGGCTATGCCCCGCAGATGGTCATGAGCCATCTGGCCTGTGCCGACCAGCCGAACCATGAAAAGAACCGCACCCAGCTGGCGCTGTTCCAGTCGGTGATGGCGCAATTCCCGGGCATTCCAGCATCGCTGGCCAATTCGGCCGGGTTGATGACCGGCCGCGACTACCACTTCCAGATGGTGCGGCCCGGCATAGCCCTCTATGGCGGCCGCGCGGTGACTGGTCGCAAGAACCCGATGGCACCAGTGGTGACGCTGCATGTGCCGATCCTGCAGGTCAAGGAGGCGCGTACCGGAGAATCGGTGGGCTATGGCGCGACCTATACCCTGTCGCGTGACAGCCGGTTGGCCATCATTTCCCATGGCTATGCCGATGGGTTCTTCCGCAGCCTCTCCGGCAACAATGTACGGCCGGGCGGCAAGGTGGCGGTGCGTGGGCGCATCTGTCCAGTGGTAGGACGCGTGTCGATGGATCTGCTGGTTGTCGACATCACCGAGCTGGGCCATGACCTGCCCTCTCCCGGCGAAGGCGCGGAGATTGTCGGACCAACGATCAGCGTCGACGATCAGGCCGACGCCGGCGGCACGATCGGCTACGAGGTTCTGACTTCGCTCAAAGGGCGATATGGCCGCCACTACGTCGGTAGCGCCGACTAACGTTCTTCTTTTGTTCTTGCGGGCCGATACCGGCTGTGACATCGTGCAAACCTCGTGGCCCGACGACAAGCAGGGCTTGAGTTTGTAACGGCGGCAATGATCGGGCATGGCGCAACGTCGTCACCCGGTACGCTATCCGCAAAATCCAAATGCTAGGACCCTACCTTGGCTAAAGCCCGTTCCACCTTCATCTGCCAAGCCTGCGGTGCGGTGACCATGCAATGGCAGGGCCGGTGCGACGCCTGCGGCGAATGGAACACCATTGTCGAGGAATTGACCGATAGTGGCGTCGGCGCCGGACCAAAATCGGCCAAGGCCGGCGGCAAGGCGGCGAATCTGGTGCCCCTCTCGGGCGAAACCGAGAGCGCGGCCCGCATCGTCACCGGGCTGGCCGAACTGGACCGGGTGACCGGCGGTGGCTTCGTCAAAGGCTCCGCACTGCTGGTGGGCGGCGATCCCGGCATCGGCAAGTCCACCTTGCTGCTTCAGGCCGCCGCCGCGCTCGCCAGGCAGGGCAAGCGCGTCATCTATGTTTCGGGTGAAGAGGCGGTGGCGCAAGTGCGATTGCGGGCGCAACGACTCGGGCTTGGGGAAGCCGAAGTGCTGCTTGCGGCCGAGACCAATGTCGAGATCATTCTCGCCACGCTCGAAAGCGGACCTGCCCCCGAACTCGTCATCATCGATTCGATCCAGACGCTGTGGACCGACCGCGTGGACAGCGCGCCCGGGACCGTCACCCAGGTGCGCACGTCGGCGCAGGCCCTGACGCGCTTTGCCAAGAAGAGCGGCGCGGCCGTCGTACTGGTCGGGCATGTGACCAAGGACGGGCAGATCGCCGGACCGCGCGTGGTCGAGCACATGGTCGATGCCGTGCTCTATTTCGAGGGCGACACCAGCCATACCTTCCGCATCCTGCGCGGCGTGAAGAATCGCTATGGCGCCACAGACGAAATCGGCGTTTTTGAAATGACGGCGCTGGGCCTTGCGCAGGTGGCCAATCCCTCGGCGCTATTCCTCGACCAGCGCGACGAGGGCGCGGCTGGTTCAGCGGTTTTTGCCGGGATGGAGGGGACGCGTCCGCTCCTGATCGAAATCCAGGCGCTGGTGGCCCCCTCCCCGCTCGGCACGCCGCGGCGCGCCGTGGTCGGCTGGGATTCGGCGCGCCTGTCGATGGTGCTGGCCGTGCTGGAAACGCGATGCGGCGTGCGGATTGGGGCCAATGATATCTATCTCAACGTGGCGGGCGGGCTGAAAATCAACGAGCCAGCCGCCGACCTGGCCGTGGCGGCGGCGCTGATTTCGTCGCTGACCGGCTCCCCGCTGCCGCCCGAGTCGGTCTATTTCGGCGAAATCTCACTGGCGGGCGGAGTCCGGCCGGTGGTGCATGGTTCCTTGCGCCTGCGTGAAGCCGGCAAGCTCGGGTTCAAATCGGTCTCGACGGGGCGGATGGCCGCAGCTGACAAGACCCACGGCCTCGAGGTTTCCGAGTATACGGCACTGAGCGAACTGGTTGGACGCATTGCGGCGAATGGCAAGCGCAAGCCGCAGGAAGAAGACATCGCGGCTGAATAAGCCGCCGCTAGCGCGAAGACTGGCGTTCATTTCCATGCTTTTTGGGAACATCAGCCCCTGAGGGGCCGCACTGCCCTTGGCAGCGGTCTTCAAAGCGGCTAAACGAAGCGCCTGACGGGGCTCGGGGCGACAATTGGAGCGGGCGAGTAGAATATGCTGACAGCGTTCGACGTTGGTATCGGGGTGCTTGTGCTGATTTCGGCGATCCTCGCCACGGCACGTGGGCTCACCCGCGAAGTGCTTTCGCTTGCCACATGGGCCGGCTCTGCAGCCATCGCCATTTACATGTGGCAATACCACCCTGAGATCGCCCGGCAATATATTGCCGAGCAGGTCGTGGCCGATATCGCTACCGTGGTGGTGACGTTCATCGTCGCCCTCATCATCCTGCATCTGCTGACCATGCGCATCGCCGATTTTGTCGTCGATAGCCGCGTCGGCCCGATCGATCGCACCCTGGGCTTTGTGTTCGGCGTGTTGCGCGGCCTGCTGATCGGTATCGTCATCACGATTTTCGGCACGTGGCTGCTCGGCAACAATCTGCCGCCATGGGCCAAGGAATCGCAGACACTGCCGCACCTGAGCAATATGGGGAACACCTTGATCTCCATGCTGCCGCCCGGCCTGGAACAGCAGGTTACCGAGATCCTGAAGGGCGGCACCGGGCTGACCGAGGATGTCGATGGCACTGCCATCCCGCTTGACGAGGGCACCGACGCGACCGAGGACGGCTCACCCGACGCTGTGACGCCCCCGGCGGCGATCTGATAGAATTCCGGCGAGCGCTTGCGTTTGCCTCTTCAGGCCCCACCTTCTACGCTCGGCATGGGGCCGAACAAGTTTGGCGATGGTGCTTGCCCTGCGCCATCGACCGCCGCCCCCGGCGGCAACAGTCCTGCGGTTGAGGCAGCATTGGAATGGAGAGCCCGGTGAACCATCCGAGCGACGACTCTTTTGACATGTATGGCGACACCCTGCGCGAAGAGTGCGGGGTGTTTGGCATTTTGGGACATCCCGATGCGCCAACGCTGACGGCGCTGGGGCTGCATGCGCTGCAGCACCGCGGTCAGGAAGCTGCGGGGATCGTCACCTTCGACGGACGGCAGTTCCACTCGGAACGTCAGCTCGGCCTTGTGGGTGACCATTTCACCGATCCGGCAACGCTGAAGCGCATTCCAGGCCATATGGCCATGGGCCATGTGCGCTACTCCACCACCGGCGAGACCATCCTGCGCAATGTGCAGCCACTGTTCGCCGAACTGGAAGTTGGCGGCATTGCTATCGCCCACAACGGGAACCTGACCAATGGGCTGACGCTGCGGCGCAAGCTGATCGCGCAGGGCGCGATCTGCCAGTCGACTTCGGATACCGAGGTCATCCTGCACCTGATCGCGCGGTCGCAGCGCACCTCTTCTTCGGACCGGTTCGTTGACGCAATCGGCGCGGTCGAAGGCGCCTATGCCATGGTGGCGATGACGCGCACCAAGTTGATCGGCGCACGCGATCCGAATGGTATTCGCCCGCTGGTGCTTGGCGATCTCGACGGTAAGCCGATCTTCGCCTCGGAAACCTGTGCTCTCGACATTATCGGCGCCAAGTTCGTACGCGACGTCGAGAATGGCGAAGTCATTGTCTGCGAAATCCAGGCAGACGGCACGGTGACGATCGAGTCGCACCACCCGTTCCAGCCGCGGAAGGAACGTATCTGTCTCTTCGAATACGTGTATTTCGCCCGGCCGGACTCGGTCGTGGCCGGGCGCAGCGTCTATGCAGCCCGCAAGCACATGGGCATCAACCTGGCCAAGGAAGCACCGGTCGAGGCCGACGTGGTGGTGCCGGTGCCCGATGGCGGCACTCCCGCGGCCATCGGCTATGCGCAGGCCAGCGGCATTCCGTTCGAGCTGGGCATCATCCGCAATCACTATGTGGGCCGCACCTTCATTGAGCCGACACAATCGATCCGTGCCTTTGGGGTCAAGCTCAAGCACTCGGCCAATCGCGCCGAGATCGCCGGCAAGCGGGTCGTGCTGATCGATGACTCGATTGTGCGCGGCACGACCTCGCTCAAGATCGTGCAGATGATCAGGGAGGCCGGCGCCAGCGAGGTGCATATCCGCGTCGCCAGCCCGATGATCTACTTTTCCGACTATTACGGTATCGATACGCCGGACCCGGAAAAGCTTCTGGCCAACCAGCACAAGGACCTTGCCTCGATGTGCAAGTTCATCGGCGCAGACTCGCTGCAGTTCCTGTCGATTGATGGCCTGTACGATGCTGTGGGCGGCGAGCCACGCGACAACAAGGCGCCGCAGTTTACCGACCATTACTTCACCGGCGACTATCCGACGCAGTTGACTGACCTCAACGGGCGCTCCAAGAACGAACCGAAACAAATTTCCCTGCTACGAGAGGCCGGTTAATGGCTCAGGCACAGCTTGCACAAGATCTGGCCGGTAAGGTCGTCCTCGTCACCGGCGCGTCGCGCGGGATTGGCTATGCTACGGCTCGCGAAGCGGCCAAGCGTGGCGCTCATGTGGTGGCCGTCGCGCGCACCGTGGGCGGGCTTGAGGAACTGGACGACGAAATCCAGGACATGGGCTCCTCGGCTACCCTGGTACCGCTCGACCTGCGCGATGGCGATGCCATCGACCGGCTGGGCGCAGCCATATTTGAGCGCTGGGGCGCCCTCGATGGCCTGATCGCCAATGCTGGGATGCTCGGCACACTATCCCCCCTGCCCCATGTGGCGCCGGAAGACTTCGAAAAGGTGATGGCCGTCAACGTGACCGCCAATTTCCGCTTGCTGCGCTCGACCGATCTGCTGCTGCGTCAGGCCGATGCAGGACGCGCGGTGTTCGTGTCCTCGTCATCGGCACGCTCGGCCCGGCCCTATTGGGGGCTCTATGCCGCCAGCAAGGCTGCGGTGGACGCCATGGTGAAGTCCTATGCAGGCGAGGTCGAGGCGACCAGCGTGCGCGCCAACGTATTCTATCCCGGTGCTGTGCGCACCGCCATGCGTGCCAAGGCCATGCCGGGGGAAGATCCCGAGACGCTGCCGGCCCCATCCGAAATCGCGCCGAAGCTGGTCGATATGATCAGCCCCTCGCTGAAGGAAAACGGTCGGCTGTTCGATATGCGCACCGGCGCGTTCGAGGACCTCTAGGGCCTTTAGAGCTGGATTGCCCGGACAAGCCGGGCAATGACGGTGGATGGGGTTGCGACCTCCAAGAAATAGCTAGGGCGCGGGTTCTGTGGAACCCGCGCCCTTTTTGCATTCAGGCCGGTCGCGCTATTCGATGCGCGTCATCAGCACCTTGTCGATACGGCGGCCGTCGAGATCGACAACCTCGAATTTCCAATCGCCATGCACGAAGGTTTCGCCTTCGGCAGGCAGACGGTTGATGATGGACAGGACATAGCCGGCCACGGTCTCGAACTTGGCGTCGCGCTGGATGGCAATGCCCAACTTGTCGCTGAACTCGTCGACGGGCATCCAGCCCGCCACCAGAAAGGACCCATCTTCCCGGCGCACCAGTGCTGGATCGTCGCCGGTCTCTTCCTGGAACACGCCGGTAATGACTTCGAGGATGTCCCCCGAAGTGACGATACCTTCAAAGTGCCCATACTCGTCCACGACCAGTGCCATGTGGACAGTCGAGTTCCGGATGGCGCGGACGACGTCGAGAGCATCGGCGTGATCCATCACCACCGGCACGGGCTGGACGAACTTGCGGATCTCAAGTGGCTGGCCATTGGCGAAGACACTGATCAGATCAGTGATGGCGACGACACCGATAATCGAATCGGAATCGCCATCCTGCACCAAGAGGCGCGAGCGGTGGGTCGTGACGATGGTCTTGCGGATTTCGTCCAGATCGTCCGAGAGGTCGATCAATTCAACATCCAGACGCGGGGTCATCAGGCCGCGCGCCGAGCGGTCGGCAAGGCGCATGACGCCCGAGATCATCGAATGCTCGTCGCTTTCGATAACACCGGCCGTGGTGGCCTCGGCGATGATGGTCTTGACCTCTTCTTCGGTCACGGTCTCCTCGGACTCGCCGGACTGCCCCAGCAGGGCCAGGACAGCCTTGCCCGAGACGTCGAGCAGCCAGACGATAGGCGAGCCGACAGAGGCCAGGAGCTTCATGGCGGGGGCAACGCGGGCGGCAACGCCTTCGGCATCGCGCAGGGCGATCTGCTTGGGCACCAGTTCGCCCAGAATCAGCGAGGTATAGGTGATCAGCACCACCACGACACCGACGCCCAACACGTCGGCGACATTGTTGGCCACGCCGACGGACTGCAGCCAGCCGGTCAGACGCAGGCCCAGCGTGGCACCGGAAAAGGCGCCGGACAGGATGCCGACAAGGGTAATGCCAATCTGGACGGAAGACAGGAATTTGCCGGGGTCTTCGGCAAGGCGAATGGCTATGGCCGCGCCTTTGTTGCCGTGGTCGGCCATGGTGCGCAAACGCGCGGGACGGGCAGATACGACCGCCAGTTCAGACATCGCCAACAGACCGTTGACAATGGTGAGAACGACGACAATCAAAATTTCTACGAACAAGGTCTCATCATGAATTGCGGCCCCGCACTCAGCATCGGGTCGCTTTGGACGACGTAGTTATTAAGGCAATTCCGGGCGCAGCACCATGGGTGTTGATAAGTGCCGCGCCCGACCTTCGTCTTAGCCCAGGCGGCGCTTGCTGACGTCGTCATAGGGGTTAGTGCTGCCAGCGCGCACCCAGAGGCGAATCGGCGGCCCCTGAATGTCGAATGCCTCGCGCAGGCCATTGGCCAGGTAACGCAGATAGGATGTCGGCAGCGCTTCGGGCCGTGAGGCAAACAGGATGAAGCTCGGCGGCCTGGTCTTGGCCTGCGTCATGTAGCGGATCTTGAGGCGACGGCCGGAGACCGCCGGAGGCGGATGCCCCTCCACCATGCCAGCGAGCCAGCGATTGAGGCGCGCTGTCGAGACGTGTGTGTTCCAGCTGCGCTCGATCTTGAAGATCGCGGCCATGAGCTTGTCGATGTTCTTGCCGGTCAGCCCGGAGAGCGTGACCAGCGGAACGCCCCGAAGCTGCGGTAGCAAGCGCTCGCAGGCTTCCTTGAGCGCCGCAAGATGAGCGTTCTTGTCCTCGATGAGGTCCCACTTGTTGACCGCGATGACCAGCGCCCGCCCTTCCCGCTCAACCAGATCGGCCAGCGCCAAATCCTGCTTTTCGAACGGGATGGTCGCATCAAGCATCAGGACGACGACTTCGGCATACTGGATCGAGCGCAGGCTATCGCCCACTGCAAGCTTTTCGAGCTTCTGCGTAACGCGCGCCCGGCGACGGATGCCTGCAGTATCAACGAGGTTGATCACCCGGCCTTCCCACTCCCACGGCACCAGGATGCTGTCACGGGTAATGCCGGCCTCAGGGCCAACGAGAACCCGGTCCTCGCCCACCATACGGTTGATCAGCGTCGACTTGCCGGCATTGGGACGCCCCACGATGGCGACATTGAGGTAGCGCTTGGGGTTCCAGCGCAGCGTGGCCTCGTCGCCCTCGCCTTCCAGCATGTCCTCGGTGATGTCGACATCAACCTCTGGCATGGCATCGAGATCGGCGATTTCCTGGGCTTCTTTGTTGGCCGCCGCAGCGTCAATGGCCTGGGAGACGATGGAATAGAGCTCGGAGAGCCCAAGACCATGCTCGGCAGACAGCGCGATAGGCTCGCCAAAGCCCAGCTTGAAGGCCTCGACCAGCCCGGCTTCAGCAGCGCTGCTTTCGGCCTTGTTGCCAACCAGGTGGACGGCCTTCCCGGCCTTGCGCAGTACCTGGGCGAAGCGCTGGTCAAGCGGCACCACACCGGCACGCGCATCGATCATGAACAGGATGACATCAGCTTCCTTGATGGCCAGCTCGGTCTGCTGGCGCATACGGTCTTCGAGGCTGCCATCGGTGACATCCTCGTAGCCGGCGGTATCGAGGACCCGGAACGACAAGTCGGCGATGTGGCCCTCGGCCTCGCGCCGGTCGCGGGTAACGCCCGGCGTATCGTCGACAAGAGCGATCTTGCGGCCGACGAGGCGGTTAAACAGGGTCGATTTGCCAACATTCGGGCGACCGACAATGGCTACGGTGACGGTCATAGAAAAGTATTCCGATCTGTCGCGATGCTGGAAACGGCCGTCACTGGACGGCCGGTTCAGCCTCGGTGGGGGCAGCAGGTTCAGCGGGGGCCGACGCTTCGGCGGGCGTAGCAGCGGCGTCGGCACCAGCCTGATCAACAGCCTCGGGCGCGATGGCGCCTTCGGCAAGCAGCTGGGCCAGGTAGTAGCCCATCCGGTTGCGGACGGCGCTCTGGGCCAGCGGGTCATTGACCACGGCTTCGAAATTGGCCTGGGCGGCGGCGAAGTCACCAGCCTTGAATTGAGCGAGGCCAAGGGCTTCCCGCGCCGCATTGCGGAACGGATGACCTTCGGTGGCAATGGTGCCCACACGGGCCTCGACATCGGCGACTGTGCCAGCATCGACCATCAGCGTGCCGGCCAGGACCAGAGCCAGTTCGCGCAGGCGCTGGTTGGACTGGGTATTGGCCAGGGCGTCATAGGCGGCGACGGCGTCGGTGACCTTGCCATCCTTGGCGAGCAGGCCGGCCTGGCTGAACTGGGCCAGTGTCGCGTACTGGCCTGAACCGGTTGCAGCCAGGTCATCGAGGGCTGCCTGCGCGGCGGCGAGATCGCCGCCATCGGCCAGATCGAAGGCCGCATAGAGCTTGTCCGAGGAGGCGGCAGAATTGGAATTCTGATACCAGGTCCAGCCTTCATTGACGGCAACGAGCACGACGACGCCGACTGCGGCCCCGATCACGAAGGGGGCGAAACGGCGCCAGAGCTTGCGCATCCGCTCGGAGCGCAGTTCCTCATCGACTTCGCGAAAGATGTTATCCTGGGACATGCCTGCCTGATGGTCTTGAGCTGAATTGCGCGCACAATTAACACGCCACCTCAGGATTGCAAATGCGGCGGCGCCGCGCGGCGCAAACCGATAGTGGGAAGGCTAAAGCTTTACCTATTAAGCGTATGAAAGGGATAGCAATTCCTGCGCGTTCCGATCTGGATATGATGCGCGCAAATTACAGAGTGCGCGCAGATGACCAAGGGCCGGGTCGAAACCATCGATGTTTTCCGCGGTATCGCCATCCTGCTGGTGGTGATGTTCCATTTCACCGCCCGGCTCCCTGCCAGCGCGCTCAACATCACCGAAGGCGCTCCCATCCCTGTGTTCTTCGGCTGGGTGGGGGTCTATTTCTTCTTCACCATCTCCGGCTACTGCATATTCATGACGCTGGAGCGCTCGGCAACCGTCGGCGTGTTCCTGGCGCGGCGGTTCTCGCGCATCTATCCGGCGTTCTTTGCGGCTGTGCTGCTGCTATTCGTGTTCGGGCTGGTGGCGCATGTGCCCAGCGTGCCGGAAGCCAAATTCCATGTGGTGGCGCCGAACCTGGCGGATGTCGCGATGAACCTGTTGTTTGTCGGCGAGATCGGCGAGTGGGTCGACGGGGCGTTCTGGTCGATTGCCGTCGAGGTCAAATTCTACCTGCTGGTGGCGGTCCTGGCCGGAATGTTCACCGATCCGGCGCGATTTACGCGGGTGTTCGCGGTGCTGGCTTTGGTAATGGCCCCGATCTGGGCGGTGTCGACACTGTTTTCGGTGGCGGATAGCGGGCCGATCACGCCGCAATCGCTGCTGAAATTCCTGACCATCGCACCCTATCTGCCGTTCTTTGCCATCGGCATTCTTGGCCGACAGGCCCAGAGCGGGACCATGCCGACGCGCGGCTTGATGATTGCCAATGTGCTGCTGGCGACGGCCGTGGTGTGGATCGAAGCCTATTCGTTCGAGCTGCATGATGGCTGGGTGATCGCCACGGCCTGCGCCGCCGCCTTCCTCGCGCTGACGGCGCTGTTCCTGCGCTTTGCCGCTGGCAAGTCGATCCCCAATGTGCCGCTTCTGTCCTCGGCGGTGGCCAAGGTGGGGCTATTGAGCTTTTCCTGGTACCTGATCCACGAAAATGTCGGGATCAGCTTCCTCGCCACGCTCGACCTTTACATGCCTGCCTGGCTCAGCCTGGTGCTGGTGATGATTGCGACATTCTGCATCGCCATCGTCTTCGCCAATCTGGTGGAATGGCGCTTCCGCAAGCCGGTGGAAGGGTTTGCGATGGCAGTGCTGGATTGGATCGGCCGGCGTTGGAACCGCCTGGCGGTGCTGCGCACTGTGCCGGCGAGCAAACCGGCGCAGTAGCATCAACAGACAGCGCGAGGCCGAAGTCTTTCGCCGGCGCGCTCAGTGCAATGAAGCAGCTGAAAGTGCCGCCGGGCGAATGACAAAGTCACTGTGACCGGCGGCAACCATAGCGGCTTATTCCCACTCGATCGTGCCAGGCGGCTTGCTGGTCACGTCATAGACGACACGGTTGATGCCCCGCACTTCATTGATGATGCGGGTCGCGGTCTTGCCGAGGAAGTTCATGTCGAACTGGTAGAAATCGGCTGTCATGCCATCGACCGAGGTCACGGCGCGCAGGGCGCAGACGAACTCATAGGTGCGACCGTCGCCCATGACGCCAACGGTCTGCACCGGCAGCAGCACGGCGAAAGCCTGCCAGATCTTGTCGTATTGGCCCGACTTGCGGATTTCATCGAGATAAATGGCGTCGGCCTTGCGCAGGATATCCAGCTTTTCGGGCGTGATGCCGCCCGGGCAGCGGATGGCGAGGCCGGGACCTGGGAACGGGTGGCGGCCGATAAAGCTTTCCGGCAGGCCCAGTTCGCGGCCAAGGACGCGAACTTCGTCCTTGAATAGCTCACGCAGGGGCTCGACCAACTGCATGTTCATGCGTTCCGGCAGGCCACCGACATTGTGGTGGCTCTTGATGGTGACCGAAGGACCGCCAGTGAACGACACGGATTCGATAACATCGGGATAAAGCGTACCCTGCGCCAGGAACTGTGCGCCGCCGAGTTTTTCAGCTTCCGCTTCAAAGGTTTCAATGAACAGGCGACCAATGATCTTGCGCTTGGTCTCGGGATCGGACTGCCCATCGAGCTCGCGCAGGAAGAGTTCGGAGGCGTCCACATGGACCAGCGGGATATTGTATTCGTCACGGAACATCGTGACGACCTGTTCGCTCTCATTGAGGCGCATCAGGCCGTGATCGACATAAATGCAGGTGAGCTGATCGCCAATGGCTTCGTGGATCAGCACTGCCGCGACAGAGGAGTCGACGCCGCCGGAAAGCCCGCAGATGACCTTGCCGGTGCCGACCTGGGCGCGGATCTTTTCGATCATCTTGCTGCGATAGGCAGCCATGGTCCAGGACGAGGCGACACCACAGATAGTGTGGACGAAATTGGCATAGAGCTTGGCGCCATCGGGGGTGTGGACCACCTCGGGATGGAACTGCACGGCCCAGATGCGCCTGTCTTCGTTGGCGATCATGGCGAAGGGAGCATTAGCCGAAGTGCCAACGACTTCAAAGCCTTCCGGGAGCGCGACGACGCGGTCGCCATGGCTCATCCAGACCTGGTGCTCGGTGCCGAGTTCCCAGACGCCGTCATAGAGGGCGGAGCGTTTTTCCACCTTGACCTCGGCGCGGCCGAATTCGCGGTGATGTCCCGCCTCGACCTTGCCGCCCAGGGCCATGCAGAGGGCTTGTTGCCCATAGCAGATGCCCAGGATCGGAACGCCGGCATCGAGGATGGCCGGATCGATTGTGGGGGCGTTTTCGTCCAGCGTGGACGCCGGGCCGCCCGAAAGGACGATGCCCTTGGGCTGCAGGGCCTTTACGGCCGCGCCGGCTTGCTGGAACGGATGGATTTCGCAGTAGACGCCGGTCTCACGAATTCGACGCGCAATCAGCTGAGTGACTTGCGATCCGAAGTCAACAATGAGAATTGTGTCGTTTGCGGAGGCTTGATCTGGGTGCTGCATGGCGAGGCTTTAGCTTCACTCGGCAGATTCCGCAAGCCGGGCGTTGGGGGAACGTCCTATGCGTAAATCGGGGGGATTATGAACGCCGATGACGGGCGTCTCTACGGCGCCGATTTCGTGCGGGCCAGTGCCTGCTTCATCGTGCTGTTTCACCACCTCGCGCAGCGGATCAATCCCCGCAGCGCGCTGGGTGATTATGATGCTTCGCAGGTGTTCAATGCGGTCGGCGGATTTGGCGTCGCCATGTTCTTCGTGCTCAGCGGATTTCTGTTGGCGCGGCCATTCTGGAAGGCGCTGGATCAGGGGCGGCCCCTGCCCTCGCTGCACAATTATGCACTGCGGCGGGCGGCGCGGATTATCCCGGGGTTCTGGCTGGCGCTGACGGTGAGCTTCATCCTCAGCATTACCCTGTTTGGCTTCGCGCTCGATGGCTGGCTGGTGCTGCGCTACGTCGCTGGGCTGCTGCTGATCAGCGACTGGCATTGGACGACGCTGTTTCCGGTGGAGATCAACGGACCACTGTGGTCGATCGGGTTTGAGGTCAGCTCATATGTGATGCTGCCGCTGGGGTTTGTGGCGCTGTTTGCGCTGTATCGGGGGCGGCATGGCGGCTGGGCGGCGCGGCTCAGCTGGCTGGGTGTGCTGGCGGTGGCGCTGCTGGCGCATTGGCTGTTTGTGCAATTTGTGCCGGTGGATACGACGCAGCGCGGCTTTGGCTATGGGCTGCAGGGCGGCGCACGGGGCTGGATGCCGCGGTTCAATCCATTCGGATTCTTCGCCATTTTTGCGATGGGAGCACTGGCCAGCGGGGTGCAATTGCTGGTGGGGCGCTATCGCTCGGCGCTGTTCGATGCGCTGTCGCTTGGCGGCATTGCGCTGGTGGCGGTAACGCTCTGGGAGTTTGGACTGCACGAAGGCGGCACCGAAGGGTTTGGCTGGCTCGGCGTGCCCTATCTGTTTCCGAGCTTTCCGCTGATGCTCGGCTTTGTACTGGTGGTAACGCCGTCGAGCCTGGTGGTTGGGCGCGTGCTGGATAACCGGTTGATCCGCTATCTCGCTGAAATCTCGTTCGGAATTTACGTCTGGCACTATCTGGTGCTGGAAGTGGTGCGGTTGTTCTGGCTGCCTGAAATCGGCCATGGGCGGATGGGCGAGCCGGGCGCGTTCCTCCTGGGGAGCGCGGTGATCATTGGCATCACTATGGTGATTGCCACCCTGTCCTATCGCTGGATGGAGGCGCCGATCATTGCCTGGGCACGGACGCTGGAGAAACGGCCTGTCGCGCCGGAGGCTGTGGGCGCGGCGGTTTGATGGCCGAAACAGCAATTTGCATCGAGGGTCATTCCCGCGCAGGCGGGAATCCACTCTTTTCGGCTGGGCAAAGCAAGAATGGATTCCCGCCTGCGCGGGAATGACTCCGTGGGTGAGGGGCAACCGCGCGCCCAAGAACGATTAGTTCAGGACGCCGATCGACAGGTTCAGCAGCGCGGCGAAGCTGACCCAGAGGAGGTAGGGGACGAACAGCCAGGCGGCGAAGGGATCGAGCTTGCGGGCGCTGAGGACGAAGGCGATCAGGACAACCCAGAGCAACGCAATGATGGCGAAGGCGGGCCAGATCAGCTGGGCCACGAACCAGACTGGCGACCAGATCCAGTTCAGCCCCATCTGGATATACCACAGTTTCATCGCGGGAGCGCGCGGGTCGATCATGTAGATGCGCCAGCCGGCGACCGCGATCATCACATAGAGCGTGAACCAGACCGGTCCGAATATCCAATTGGGGGGATTGAATGGCGGCTTGGCCAGCGCCTCGTACCAAGCGGTGGGGATAGATAGCATGCCGATCAGGGCGCCGACACAGATGACGACAAGAAGGAATAGCGCCAGCAGGAACCATGGCCCGGGGGTGCGGTAGTCGGCGAGAGAAGGGACGCTCATTGTAACGCTCTGCGCTGATGGGTTTATCCCCCTCTAACGCATGGCGGTGCAAGTGGTTCACCTAGTCGGTGAGTGTGCAGTCGGCGAGGTTAATCGTCAGTACGCCGGGGGTGCCCGTGGCAGAGGCATAAGCCAGCTGGACGCTGGTTTCGTCGGCAGCCCAGACAGCGGAAACGCTGGTGAAAAGCGGGGTTGTACCGGCCAGAGTGAGTGGGCAGCCGGTGCGGGTCTTGGCGCCGTCTGAGCCCGTGACCTCGAGGATGGCGACGCGGGTGCAGGCGGCGTCACCGCAGAGTTCGCCCAATTCGATGGAGGCCTTGCCGGAGGGCGACACCAGATGATTGCTGGTATCGGGGCCCGGAATGGCGAACCAGACAGCGGCAAAGGCGACGACCACCAGAACGATGGACGCCAGCAAGAAGGCCCAGACGGGGACGGAGCTGCGTTGCTGTTCGAGGCTCACGATTACAGCGCGCGGGTCAGGATGTTGCAGTAAAAGCCATCCGTGCCGGTAAGGCGCGGGGTCAGTGCGAGGCCGGAACCGGCAGTGGCGACGCCATCGGGGATGGGCTGGCCGAGGGCTGCCTGCCAGAGATCGGCTGGCGCAGCCGAGGTGAACTCGGGATGCGTGACTCGGAAAGCGGCGATCTGCTCGTCGTTTTCTTCGGGCAGGATCGAGCAGGTAATGTAGACCAGCGTGCCGCCCGGCTTGACGAAACGCACAGCGTTTTCAAGGATTTCGGCCTGTTCGCCAGTGCGTTGATTCAACAGCTCGGGCGAGAGCTTCCACTTGGTATCGGGGCGACGGCGCCAAGTGCCGGTGCCGGTGCATGGCGCATCGATGACGACACGATCCATCTTGCCGACGAGATCTTCGAGCGCGTCCGGCTGGGGCGCGCGGACCTGCACATTGCGGGCGCCATTGCGCTTGAGGCGATCATAGATGGGCGCCAGACGCGAGCGGTCGCTGTCATAGGCGAAGATCTGCCCCTTGTTGGTCATGGCTGCCGCAAGTGCCAGGGTCTTGCCGCCGGCGCCGGCGCAGAGGTCGAGCACCTGTTCGCCGGGCTTGGCACCCGAAAGCGCGGCAACGATCTGGCTGCCCTGATCCTGCACCTCAAACCAGCCCTTGAGGTAGCCCTCGTCGGTGGTGACATTGGGGGTGCGGGCGTCGCGGGGGCCGGCTGGCATGGTGATGCCGATGGGCGAGATGGCGGTTTCCTGCGGCGAGAAGCGGGCGAGGCTTTTCATGGCCCGTTCGCGGGTGGATTTGAGCGTGTTGACGCGCAGGTCCAGCGAGGGGCGGCCGGACATGGCCTGGCCTTCGGCAATCCAGTTATCCCCGAATGCGCGCAGCAGCGAAGGGGCCAACCATTCGGGCATATCGGCACGGACATGATCGGGCGCAGAGGCCAGATCTGAGCCAGCATGCTGGATTTCTTGTTCGGTTAGCTTGCTGGGGGCGTGGCTGTCTTCGGCAAAGCTCGCATTGAGCGCGGCGGCATCTTCCTGCCAGTCGCGGAGGACGACGGCGAGGACCAAAGCGCGCGGGCTATCCTCGCCCATGGCGAAGGCATGGGAGGCGCGGCGGCGGAGCGCGTCATAGACCAGGTTACCGATGGCAGCACGATCCCCTGCCCCGGCAAAGCGATTGGCCAGGCCCCATGACTTGAGCGCTTCGGAAACCGGACGCTTGCGGGTTTCGACATCGGTCAGAACTTGGATGGCGGCGGACAGTCGACCGGGGAGGCGCATGGATGGGGTACTCAGGCCAGCAGGATTGGAAAGAGGACCAATAGCCAGAGGATGACCAAGACCGCAAGGCCGGTGGCGTAAACAGCAAGGCGCTGATGCACGCGATTGGTGGTGATGTGGATGGCCGCATGGACATAGCGCAGGACGACGAAGGCCCAGGCGGCGATGACGATTGGCCAGCCGGTAATGCCGGCCCAGAGGGCGAGCAGCGCCGCCACATAGAAAAGGACCGGCAGCTGGAACTGGTTGTCAAAATTGTTGGAAAGCAGCCGGGCCTTGAGCGGATAGGCGGTGCGCTCGACCGCAATATCCTGAAGCGGGATTTCGCCGGACATAACGCGGGGCACGCGCTCGCGGCCCATCAGGACCAGGATGATGATGGTGAGCAGGACCTGGCCGGCAATGGCGAGGATCAGCAATTTGGCGACGAGGGTCATGGGACTGATGCTCTGGTTGAGATTCGGGGGAGTGCGGCAAGGGGTTGAATGTGTTGGGGTTTGGGTCGGTGGTGTTCGGGAGCGGGAGATTCCCGCCTGCGCGGGAATGACCCGGTGCGGGTGGATGGAATAACTCAGTGGGGTGGATACGCGTGAGGAATGGGCGTGGATCAACGAGCCGTCGTTGGGGGAACGAAGGAGAAGGAAACTGGATCCCGGCTTTCGCCGGGATGACGCGGTGGAGGGGGGAAGGTTTGGGTTCGAGTGTGCGGAGGCGTACCCCCACCCTGCTCGATTTACGGACTTAGCTGAAGCTAAGTCCTATCGCGCTTCCCTCCCCCTGAGGGGGAGGGTGTCCTGACTGATAGATTGTCGGTGTTAGAGCGGCGGCTAGCGGCCGCTGCGGTAGTTGGGGGCTTCGCGGGTGATGGTCACGTCGTGGACGTGGCTTTCGCTGAGCGCGGCGCCGGAGATCTTCACGAAGACGGAATTGTCGCGGAAATCCTTGAGATTGTGCGCGCCGGTATAGCCCATGGAGGCGCGCAGGCCGCCAGCGAGCTGATGCAGCACGGCGCCAGCGGCACCCTTATAGGGCACCTGGCCTTCAATGCCTTCGGGGACCAGCTTCATCTGATCGCGCACGTCCTGCTGGAAGTAGCGATCGGCCGAGCCGGAGCCCATGGCGCCGACCGAACCCATGCCGCGATACGACTTATAGGAGCGGCCCTGATAGAGGTAGACCTCGCCCGGGGCTTCATCGGTGCCGGCCAGCAGCGAGCCGACCATGACGCAGGATGCGCCACCGGCCAGGGCCTTGGCCATGTCGCCGGAGAACTTGATGCCGCCATCGGCGATGACCGGAATGCCGTGACGAGCGCCTTCCTCCGCGCAGGCCATGACGGCGGCCAGCTGCGGAACGCCAACACCGGCGACGATGCGGGTGGTGCAGATCGAGCCCGGACCAATACCGACCTTGATCGAGTCAGCGCCAGCATCGATGAGCGCGCGCGTGGCTTCGGCGGTGGCGACATTGCCAGCGACGATGCGGGTGGAATTGCTCTCGCGCTTGACGCGCTCGACGGCCTCGGCGACGCGCACCGAATGGCCATGGGCGGTGTCGATGACCAGGAGATCAACGCCGGCATCAATCAATTGCATGGAACGCTCGAAGCCGGCATCGCCAACGGTGGAGGCGGCGGCGACGCGCAGGCGCCCCTGGGCATCCTTGACGGCGTGGGGATTAAGCTGGGCCTTTTCGATATCCTTGACGGTGATCAGGCCGACGCAATTGTAGTTCTCGTCAACGACAAGCAGCTTTTCAATGCGGTACTTGTGCAGCAGGCGCTTGGCATCTTCCTTGGAAACGCCATCACGCACGGTGATGAGGTTTTCATGGGTCATCAACTCGGCAATGCGCTGGCCGGGGCTGGACGCGAAGCGCACGTCGCGGTTGGTGAGAATGCCAACCAGCTTGCCCGTGGCGCGACCACCGCTGCCGCCATTTTCGACCACCGGAATGCCAGAAATACGGCTGGCCTGCATCAGCGCCAGCGCATCGGCAAGGGTCGCATCGGGACCGATGGTGATGGGATTGACCACCATGCCGCTCTCAAAGGACTTCACCTGGCGAACCTGTTCGGCCTGCTGCTCGGCGGTGAGGTTTTTGTGAATGACGCCCATGCCACCGGCCTGCGCCATGGCGATGGCCATGGCGTGTTCGGTGACGGTGTCCATGGCCGAGCTCAGAATCGGCAGATTGAGCGCGATATCCTTGGTCACGTAAGTGGAGATATCGGTTTCGGTGGGGAGCACATCGGAACGCGCGGGCTGGAGCAGCACGTCGTCGAAGGTCAGCGCATAATCGCCGGTTGCGGTGGTAATAATCTTCGCCAAGGCCAGACCCTTCCTGCCTTCTGAATAATCAGAAAATGTTGGAGTTTGAGCCGGGCAAAAGAGGAGATTCCGGGCTCAGGTTGGCGAGGGTCAATAGCACCGGGCGGCATTGTTGCATAGGGGGAGAGGAATGCTTGTCCCTGCGGGGCAGACCGGCGCATAGCGCAGACCTGCTGCCAGGAGGGCGATTCCCGCCAGCGCGGGATATGCACCGGGCGGCGGCGAGAGGCCGGGATCGCCGGCCTACAGCGCTGCCGTCAGGTTGAGGCGATCCAGGACGGGGCGGTCGCCGGGGTCGACCATGCCGACGAGGAAGCGGCGGACGATGTTGGCCGAGTCGACGGGCAGGCCGGCAATGGCAGCCTCGATGCGGCTGGCCTGGCTGGTCGAGAGCACGCCAAAGAAGGCGCGGCCCTTATCGGTGGCGAAAAGCAGGCGCTGGCGGCGGTCGGAATGGCCGGTCTTCTGTTCGATATAACCATTATCGATGAGCTGGCGCAGTACGCGGGCAAGACTTTGCTTGGTGATCTTGAGAATATCAAGCAGATCGGCGACCGGCATGCCGGGCCGCAGATTGACGAAATACAGCACCCGGTGATGGGCGCGACCAAAGCCCTGGCGCTCCAGCAAAGCGTCGGGATCGCCAACGAAATCGCGATAGGCGAAGAAGAACAATCCCATGATGTCGAGCGGCAAGTCGCCGTCTGTCGGAGGATCGAAATTTATGTCAGCTTTGTTGACATTCTTTTGGTTCGCTGCCATTGTCTTCCTTCAGGAACGCCAGTGTTTCTTATCCCAAGTCCAATGTGGTTTGCCAAGGGCTTGAGGGTGGGGCATGATCGGCGCAAGCAGGCTTTTCCGCGTGAAAAGGCCTCGTAATACTTTTGTATCGGGAGACGATGATGGCAGGCGTGCCAATGGACCAGCGCGAGGGCTGGATCTGGTTTGACGGCGAGCTCAAACCTTGGAAAGACGCGAAGATCCACGTGCTTACGCACGGGCTGCACTATGCCAGCTGCGTATTCGAGGGCCAGCGGGCCTATGGCGGCGAAGTCTTCAAGCTGCGCGAACACACCGAGCGGCTGATTGCCTCGGGCAAGACGCTCGACTTCACGATTCCCTATTCGGCCGACGAGATCGACGCGGCCTGCCGCGAAGTGCTCGCCAAGAACAATCTGGTCGATGCTTATATGCGTCCCGTTGCCTGGCGCGGCTCGGAAGAGCTGAGCGTGCCGGCGCGCAATAACACGGTGCACCTGGCGATTGCTGCATGGGTGTGGCCGAGCTATTTCTCGACCGAAGAAAAGCTCAAGGGCATCCGCCTGGAATGGTCCAAGTGGCGTCGCCCGGCGCCCGACACCATTCCGTGCAAGGCCAAGGCTGCCGGCCTCTACATGATCTGCACCCTGTCCAAGGACGCGGCCATGGCCAATGGCTATGCCGACGCGCTGATGCTGGACTATCGCGGCTATGTGGCAGAGGCCACCGGCGCCAACGTGTTCTTCATCAAGGGCAAGGACATCGTAACGCCGACGCCCGATTGCTTCCTCGACGGCATTACCCGCCGCACGCTGATCGCCCTGGCCAAGGCCAATGGTTTCACCGTGACCGAGCGCCACATGAAGCCGGAAGAGCTGGGCGATTTCGACGAATGCTTCCTGACCGGCACTGCCGCGGAAGTGACCCCGGTGTCGCAGATCGGCGAGTTCTCATTCACGCCGGCAGAAGGCTGCCGCACGCTGATCGATGCCTATAGCGCCGAAGTGCAGCCCAAGCAGGTTGCAGCCGAATAAGGCCTTCCGGGGCTTTGAGAGTAAGGGGTCGGGCGTGAGCCCGGCCTTTTTTTCTTGCTGGGAAGCGCCAGGGGCATCACGCATCGATTCCGCCTCTTCCCCTAAAGTCTTGCCGCAACAGGCATTGCTGGCTTTGCATCACCGCGCTGCGGGTTCATAGTTCGCGCGGCCGGTTACGGCCCCTCCCGATTCCTTTCCGATTGTTTCCCGGTAGTCCCGTGGTCCGCGTTACGCCCCTTATTCTTGCGGTCGCCCTGTTCATGGAACAGATGGATTCGACCGTCATTGCCACCTCCCTGCCCGCGATTGCCGCCGATATCGGCACCGAGCCGATCTCGCTGAAGCTGGCGCTGACGGCCTATTTCGTGGCGCTGGCGATTTTCATTCCGATCAGCGGCTGGATGGCCGACCGGTTCGGCGCCAAGAACATCTTCCGGCTGGCAATCTTCGTATTCATGCTGGGCTCGCTCGCCTGCTCGTTCTCCTATTCGCTCGAGACTTTCGTGGCCTCGCGGTTTTTCCAGGGCATCGGCTCGTCGATGATGACGCCGGTGGGCAGGTTGTTGCTGGTGCGCTCGACACCGCGCAATGAGCTGGTTTCAGCAATGGCCTGGCTGACCGTGCCGGCGCTGCTGGGGCCGGTGACCGGACCGCTGATCGGCGGGTTCCTCACCACCTATCTCAGCTGGCACTGGATTTTCTGGATCAATATTCCCATCGGCATTGCCGGGATACTGCTGGCCGGGCGCTATCTCAAAGTCATCGACGCGCGCAATCCGCGCCCTATCGACGTGGTCGGCTTCATCCTGGCCGCAGTCTGCTTTTCCGGGACAATCTTCGGGCTGTCGGTCATCAGCCTGCCGGCGCTGCCGATCGTTTATGGCTATCTGACCGTGGCCGTCGGCGTGGTCTCGGGCATTCTCTATCTGATGCATGCCCGGCGGACCAAATATCCGCTGCTGGACCCTGCCCTGTTCCGCCACAAGCTGTTCCGCTCATCAATGATCGGCGGCTCGATTTTCCGGGTCGGGGTGGGTGCGGTGCCCTTCCTGCTGCCGCTGATGCTGCAGCTCGGATTTGGCCTCAATCCGTTCCAGTCGGGGGCCATCACCTTTGTTTCGGCCATCGGCGCGATCATGAGCAAGTTCCTGGCCGAGCAGGTCTATGCGCGGTTTGGATTTCCACGCGTGCTGGGCTTTGCGGCGTTCTTTGGCGGCATCCTGATCGCGGCGCAGGGCTTTTTCACCCAGGGCACGCCCGCGGCGGTGATGATGGGGGTATTGCTGGCTGGTGGCATCCTGCGCTCGATCTTCTTCACCGGCTCCAATGCCATCGGCTATGCCGATATCGACAATGAAGAGGCCAGCCAGGCCACCGCTATCAACGCCGTGGCGCAGCAGCTCAGCATCGCCTTTGGCGTGGCGGTTGCCGGGGCTATCATCGAAATCAGCAGCCGCGCCCATGGCGGCGGGCTGACGCTGATCGATTTCCAGGTGGCGTTCTTTGTCGTGGGGGCGCTGAGCGCCATTGCCGGGATCGTGTATTTCCGGCTGCCGCGCGATGCGGGTAGCGATGTGTCCGGGCACAAACCGGCGGTGATTGCGAAGGAGTGAGCGGCGCCACCCGCAGGAAGGTCAATCCCGGCTGCGTGGGAATGGCCTGTGGGCGCGGCGGCGCCGCGCCCTATTCCTCGTCGTCTTCGACGCGGGTTTCGCGGGGCACGTCGCCCTTGAAGCCCTTGGCAACCAGATAGGCCTCGGCCGAATCCTGGCGGCTGGAGGGCGGCTTGGCGTGGAAGGTGGTGCGGAAGTGGCGCTTGAGCATGTGCAGCAGCTCATGCTCGGTGCCGCCCTGGAACACCTTGGCGACGAAGGTGCCGCCCGGCGCCAGCACGTCGATGGCGAAATCGGCAGCGACCTCGATCAGATGGACGATGCGCAGGTGATCGGTGGGGCGATGGCCGGTGGTGGGCCAGGCCATGTCGGACATGACCAGATCGGCCTTCTTGCCACCCATGGCGGCAATCAGCTGGGCCGGCGCGTCCTCATCGGTGAAATCCTTTTGCAGCAGGATCACGCCCGGAATCGGGTCCATTTCCAGATAATCAATGCCGACGATCAGCGGATTGGCATCGGTGGAGCCAGTGGCCGTGGCAGCAATCTGCGACCAGCCGCCGGGGGCAGCGCCCAGATCGACCACGCGCATGCCCTTGCGGAACAGCTTGTGCTTCTGGTCGATCTCGCGAATCTTGAACGCGGCGCGCGACCGCAGGCCTTCGGCGCGAGCACGGGCCACATAGGGGTCATTGAGCTGACGCTCCAGCCACTTGGTGGACGAGACCTTGCGGCCTTTCGCCGAGCGCACGCGGATCTTGAGGTCCTTGTCGGACTTGCGGCCGCCGGTTCCGAGGGCTTTATCAACCATTGCTCTGTCTCCGGGGCGGGTAACGGGTAGATCGGGTGCGGGCGCGATCGGCGTCCATCAGTGAGATCAGAATGCCTTCGCGCAAGCCCCGATCGGCAACGCGGACGCGCTCGGTCGGCCATTCGCGGCGAATGGCTTCAAAAATGGCGCAGCCAGGCAATACCAGATCGGCGCGGTCGCGGCCAATGCAGGGATGGCCGACGCGGCGCTCGAACGGCATGCCGAGCAGGACCCGCATGGTCTCATCGACTTCGCCGCGCTTCATCCACAGGCCATCCACCTTCTGGCGCTCATAGCGCTCAAGGCCGAGATGCAGGCCGGCCAGCGTGGTGACGGTGCCCGAGGTGCCGATCAGATGCACCGGATGGGTGCCGATCATCTGGCGCAGCTTTTCGCGGCCACGAAACTGGCGCAGATGTTCGGAGACAAAGCTGACCATGGCCTCGAAGGATTGCGGCGTCACGTCGATGCCGCCGAACTTTTCGGCGATGGAGACGACGCCCACCGGCAATGACTGCCAGGAGCGAATCGAGGCGGACATGCGGCCCTGGCTCTTGGGACGGCCGCCGCGGAAATCCAGCCAGGCCAATTCGGATGAACCACCGCCGATATCGAACATCAACGCGCCCTGGGCGGCGCCCTCGATCAGGTCGGCGCAGCCGGTTACGGCCAGTTCTGCCTCGGTGCGGCGATCGACGATTTCAAGCTCCAGCCCCAGCTCTTGCTTGACGCGGGCGAGAAAGGCCGGACCGTTCTCGGCGGCGCGGCACGCTTCGGTGGCAATCAGGCGCATGCGCGCGGGCTGATGCTCGCGCAGCTTGTTGCGGCACTGGCGCAGCGCTTCCATGGTGCGCTCCATCGCCGCTTCGCCGAGGCGACCAGTGACGGAAACGCCCTCGCCCAGCCGGACGATACGGGTGAAGCCATCGAGCACACGAAAGCCGTGCTCATGCGGGCGGGCGATCAGAAGGCGGCAATTATTGGTGCCAAGATCGAGCGCCGCATAAACGGGGCCGCGGTTCTTGCGGTGGGGATTTGTGGCATTGGCCGTCCGCGTGTCCGGTGGCGGAGCTATGGGGCTCGCAGGCCCTGCCCCTCCCCCGGCCTGGCCACCGCCATTCCGGGTACGGATTGCCGAATCGTCTGGAGACGATTGTACGGCAGCGGACCGATTCTCATCGGTCACTATAGTCTCCTGCGTGCGCGGTCGCCGAACCGGACATGCCGATTGCGCCCGACGCACTGTCATTGCGTGTCGGGTTCGACGGTAGAGCAAGGGGGGCTTCAGCGCAATCCAAACGATTTTGCCCACAACTTGTCCAAACCATGCCTTGCAATATGGATCGGCATTGTCTATTCAGACCCCGCGCTTGACGAGACACCTCGGTTTCTCCTCCGCGCCACCACGGCTCACCGGCCTGCTGGGGAATAGTTCAACGGTAGAACAGCGGACTCTGACTCCGTCAATCTTGGTTCGAATCCAGGTTCCCCAGCCAATCGGTTTTATTAATTTAGATCAACCACTTATCGATCTGCATTAGCAGTGTTCGTTAGCACCGTGTGGAAAACACGCTAATGGTCGGCCTGTTTGCGCCGCACTTCGCCATTGCCTTCCTCGCCTCGACCATGCAGAGATTCCAGCTGCCTTGGGAGGGGACCAGATTGCCAATCATATTGCTGCTTGCTGCCATTCTAATCGTCATAATCGGAGGCCCGGTTGCACTTGGTGTCACGGCGGGCGCAGCCGTCGCGCTACCGACTTGGCTCTTGTGGAGTGCTGGCTTTTTTCAGGTGATGTTTTGGATCGTGGTGATTTTCGGCGGGCTTGCTGTATTGGGTGGCTTGGCCCTGCTCGCTATTAAGATCATTTCGCCAGACGCACCGAAACGATCATGTATCAAATGCAGTCATCGGCAACCGGCTGATATGAAGTTCTGTTTCAAGTGCAGCTATGAACATGCAGCCGGTGCCTGACGAACCGGAGAAAAACTACGATTGGACCGAAGGCAAGACCATGGACGATGAATTAATTTCGAACTTGCAGTGTGATGTGGCTATCAACATCGCTGGTTGGGATGATGCGGCGATCAATAAGCGCACTGCTGACGTATTGCGTAAGGCTGCTGCCATGGTGGAAAGCGGCGATCTTGAAACTGGCTTCATCGACCTGCGGGACGATACCGGCAAGAAGGTTGGCACCATCTATTTGGACCATAGCGAGGGTGGACCTTTTACGGACGAAACTCCGAACTAGCTGGTCGAAATAAGCGCCGCCAAACCACTAAGGTTGGCGGCGCTGGTGTCTGGTCGGGCTGGTTCTAGGCGGCGGGCTTCTCAACCCGCACAATAGCCCGGTCATGGTCATCAAGTTCATCGATGGTGACGCCGGGCTCCGGCGGATCGTTCACCAAATAGCCCGCAGTCTTTGACCCAAAGAACGTCACGGGAATGTAACCGGCGCAGGTGAAGAGAGTGGCGCTGAACGGAAGGTCATCGCCGTCAGAACGTTCAATGAGCGTGCCGTTAGCCAGATGCTTGACCGTGTAGCTGCCGGGCAGCATTTCGGTCGTTTCAGGATCAAGAGGCAGCGGAATCACGCCGGGCACCACAAGCTCGGTTACGAGGTAGTTGTCGAACTTTTCCATTATGCGGCCACCTTCATCTCGCCTTCATTCCAGATAATCGCATCCAGTTCATCGGCCATCACCGTCGATCTTAGGTTCCGCCATTCACAGGCGGATGAGGAGGCGCTACCCGAAGGGGGACCACAGAACGTCGGGTTAAAGGGTTTGCGCGCCCTCATTGATTTTCTGGTCGTCAATGTGGGGTGGCCGACGGCGACAGCTAACCGACCTTGGCGGTTTCGGCGGACTTGGCGGCGTGTTCCATGCGCATGCGGCGGAGGGAGTCGCGGGTATTGACCAGCAAGGCCCGCATGAAGCGGCGGACGACGGCCAGCTCCTCCTCCGAGAAGGCGGCATAGACGGCCTGGTTGAGGTCGATGAACTTTTCGCGCAGTTGCAGCAATCCCGATTCCCGGACTTCCGTGCCCAGCGACAGCAGCACGCCGCGCCGGTCCGTGGGATGGGGACCGCGCACGATGAAACCGGCCGCCTCCAGACGGTTGAGCATGATCGCCGTGGCGCCGCTGGTGAGGCCCAAATGCTGGGACACGGCCTTGGGCGTGGCCGTGCCATCGGCTGAGCGCACGAAGAACAGACACATCAGATCAGTGTGATTGATGCCGGCGCTCTCTGCCAACCACCTGTAAACATGGGTCATTTCCCCGGTCAGGTCGCGCAGCACGCTTTCGAGTTCAAGTTCCTGGGTCACGTCGCATTCCTAATTCAGGATGTAGCTATGCAATAAAGTATCTTTGTTGAATAGCTAATTCGTGTACCTTATATAGGCAGCCTCAACGGAGCGGACTATGACACAGGGCAAAGATATGATGGAAGACAAAGGCGAGGCGACCACCGGCGTTGCGGCCAATGCCAATGTAGTGACGCTGCCGGGCGGTCGCGCCAAGGACATCGAAGCGGTGCCCGCGCCCTCGGCAGCCCCGTTGTCGCAAACTGATGCAATGCCGCCCCCTGCCCCAGCCACCAACAAGAGCCGCAAGAAGGCCAAGCTATTTGGCATCGGCGTTCTGGTGACGCTGGGTGCCCTGGTGGCCTGGTATCCGCTATCGGATCATTATGCCCCCTATGCCAGCGGCGCCTCGATCACCGCGCAGGTGACCCAGATCGCGCCCCGCGTGGCCGGGCCGGTGCAGCACCTGCTGATCGCCGACAATGCCGAGGTGAAGGCGGGACAGCCGCTGTTCCAGATCGACGATTCGACTTTCAGGATGGATGTGGCGCAGGCGCAGGCCCAGCTCGACCAGGCGCTGAACAGCGTTTCGGCCGGGGTCGCGGCAATTCCGGCGGCAGAGGCCAAGCTGGCGCAGGCCGAAGTGGCGCTGCTGACGGCCGAGCAGGACCTGGACCGGACGACGCAATTGCATCAGAGCGGGCTCGTCTCGGTGGCCAAGTTCAACACGGCGGATGCCAATCACCAGACAGCGCAGCTCAATGTTGAAGCGGCCAGGGCCGAGGTCGAGCGGGTCAAGCTGACCGCCAACACCAATGACGGCAACAATCCGAATTTGCGGACGGCGCAGGCCGTGCTCGACAAGGCCGAATTTGCGCTGGCCAACACGACTGTGCTGGCGCCCGCCGATGGTTATATTTCCAACCTTTCGCTGGCTGAAGGGCAGTTTGTTGCGGCGGGCACGCCGGCCATGACCTTCATCAATCCCAAGACACAGATGATCATTGCCGACCTGCGGGAAAACCAGCTGGTCAATGTGCAGCCGGGCGACCGTGCCATCGTGGCCTTCGAGGCGGCGCCGGGCCGTCAGTTCGAAGCGACTGTCGACAGTATTGCCTGGGGTATCAATAGCGGCCGCACCACGGTGAACGGGCTGGCACAATCGTCTAACGATACGCGCTGGTTCCCACCTGCCCGCAAGGTGCCGGTGCGGGTCTCCATCGATGACATGTCGGCGCTGCCGGGCAGCGTGCGGCTGGGTTCGGAAGCCAGCGTCCTCATCATCCCAGAGGATGGGCTGATCCCGACCATTGCACGGACCCTGATGGGCCTTGGCAGCATGCTATCGGGCTTCAACTAAGGATCACGGATCATGGAAGAGCTGACCAGAGTCGATCCCAACGAGGATCCGTACCTTGCCCTGCGCACCGCGCTGGCCGTTGCGCTCTGCGTCATCCTTGCGGAACCGCTGGGCGTGACGCAGCCGATGATGCCGATCGTATTTGCGATGTCGATGATGTCCAACCAGCGCGGCGCCTTGAATGCCAAGATATTTGCCGGGCCGCTCATGCTGCCGATAATGGCCTTCGTGTTCAGCTGGATCGCCGCGGCGACGGTGAGCGAGCCCAGCCTGTTCATCCTGGTCAATGTGGTGCTCGCCGCAGGCGGCATTGCACTGATGCTGTTCAAGGGCTCGCGCGGCGGCATCATCCTGACGGTGTTCCCGGCCATGATGTCGATGTCGGCGCTGTATAGCGATCAGGCCCTGGTGGCGATCCGGGACAGCATGGCATCTGGCGGGGTGATCCTGGGCGTTGCCATGGTGGCGCTCAATATCCTGCTGCCACCGCAGACCAGCCGTATCCATGTCGAAAAGATCGATCCCTTCACCGGAGCCAATCCGCGTGCCGAGCTGCTGATCCGGCTGGCGGTTTATGTGCCCGTAATGTTGGCGACCTTTGCCACGGGCGACATGAACCTGTTGATCGTGCCGATCATGCTGGCCTTTGTCTGTGCCGAGCCGGATCGCGGTGGGCGGATGGAGCAATTGGTGGATCGCGGCGGCGGGACCATAATCGGTGCGCTGGTCGCAATCGGCGCCATGGCGATCTACCATGTAGTGCCACAGTTTCCGGTTCTGGCGGCCCTGATCACGCTGATCACCTTTGTGCTGATCGACAAGATGACCACTGGCCGGGCCCGCCCGCTGTTCTACCAGTATATCTGTTCGGTGGCGCTGGTGATGCTGGTGTCGGCGACGTTCGGCGCGCGGGATGCGTTCGAAGTGGTGGTGCAACGTGTCGTTCTGACCAGCGGCGCCATGGTCGGCGCCATTGCCCTGCTATCGCTGCTGGAGATGATATTCATTCCCAATCGGAACGTCAGCCAGCAAGCGGCGTGAGCCATTCGGCGCATTGCCAATGCCCTGGCGGCAAGCTTCCGCACCCTATGAAACCCCGGCCCTGGCCGGGGTTTCTGCTTATGCCGGCCGGCCAAGCACGGGGTCGGCTGGGGCGGGTTGCCAGTGGTTGGATGCCGTCTTGTGCAGCAGCGGCGAGTGGGTGGCGGCGACGATGCGATCGCGCCAGGGCGCCAGGGGCTCCTGCCAGCGGGTGCTTTGCAGCATGGCGGTGGCGATGGCGACCGGTGGAATGCCGGCTTTTTCCAGCAGCCGCAGCACGGCGGCCATCGAGGTTCCGGAGCTGATGACATCGTCGATGACGACGACGCGACGGCCCTCGAGCAGCGGCAGCATGCGCGGATCGACGAAGATGGTCTTGGCGTGCATGGGGCTGGTGATCGAGCTCATCGGTTCCGACAGGGCATCGAGGTACCAGAACTTGCGGGACGTGCCGAGCGCCACCATGCGCGAATGGCCGAAGCGGCGCGCGACATTGGCGGCCAGCGGCAGGCCCAGCGTCGGCACGCCGATAATGACTTCGGGATCATAGGGGCGCAGGCTTTCGACCAGCACTTCGGCGAGGGCATCCTCAACCGCAAAGCTGGCCTGATTGACGATCATCGAGGCGACGGCGCGGCTGCCATCGCCGGGCAGGACGCGAATCGGCAGCAGGAGCTGGCGGCCGTCGGCGAGGGCGGCGGGATAGCTATCGGTGAAACCATCCGCCGGGGCGGTATCATAGGTGCCGGCGGGCGCAATATCCTGCCAGAACTGGTGGGGAGCGAGAGACAAAGTGGAAGTTTTCCTTGCTGCGCCAAAAGGCATGGCCGATGTTGGCGCCTGATATTTTTCAAGACCTTGGCACGCTATGCAACCCGGCAGCAACGACCCTTTTGAACTCGAATCCATGATCGCGCTGCGGCGGGACCTGCATGCGCATCCCGAACTGGGGTTCGAGGAAGTGCGCACCAGCGGTATCGTCGCCGCGCAATTGGCCGAAGTGGGGATCAGCGTGCATCGCGGGTTGGGCAAGACCGGCGTTGTCGGGACGCTCAAGGTTGGGGACGGCACCCGCTCGATCGGCCTGCGGGCGGATATGGATGCGCTGGCCATGCCCGAGTTGGGCGACCTGCCCTATCGCTCCGGCACGCCCAATACGATGCATGCCTGCGGGCATGACGGGCACACGGTGATGCTGCTGGCGGCGGCACGGCATCTGGCGCGGACGCGCAATTTCAACGGCACCGTGCACTTCATTTTCCAGCCGGCCGAGGAAGGCCGGGGCGGCGCCAAGGCCATGGTCGACGATGGCCTGTTCAAGCTGTTTCCGATGGATGCGGCCTATGGGCTGCACAATATGCCGGGGCTGGCGCCCGACGAAATGGCGGTGGTTGCCGGACCACAACTGGCATCGTCGGATAGCTGGGAAGTGGTGTTTCATGGCGTCGGCACGCATGGGGCCAAGCCGCATCTGGGGCGTGATGCGGTGACGGCTGCGGCGCAGTTTCTGACGGCCATCCACACCATCGTGGCGCGGCGGATCGATCCACTGCAGCCGGCAGTGGTCAGTGCCTGCGCGATCACGGCGGGCGATTTCAATGCGCTCAACGTCATTCCAGACGATGTGCGGATCGGCGGGACGGCGCGGGCCTATTCGGCTGCCGTGCGCGACCAGCTGGAGGCCGAAATCGGGCAGTTGGCGCAGGGTGTTGCAGCCACGTTCGGGATCACGGTGGACTACAGTTTCAAACGGCGGATACCGCCGGTGGTCAATGATGCCGATGTGACGCGGCGGGCGCTCTTGGCGGCGCAGACGGTGACCGGGCGGCCGGTGGTGACGGATTTCCCGCCCTCGACCGCCGGGGATGACTTCGCGTTTCTGGGCGCCGAAGTGCCGGGCGCCTATGTGTGGCTGGGCAATGGTCCGGCAGTGGACGGGGCGCTGCACCACAATTCGCGGTACGATTTCAATGACGAGGCGATCCTGACCGGCGCGCGATACTGGACGGCGTTGGTGGAGCAGGAATTGCGGTAGGGTGGCCCTGCCCTACATGGTTCCCATACACCGGGTTATTCCGGCGCAGGCCGGAATCCATGCTGTGCTCTCTCCACGAGATGGATGGTGGTGATGGCCTTCAGCATGGATCCCGGCCTGCGCCGGGATGACACCGCGAGTGGGGCGAGATCTATGAAAACTAAACGAACCCGGTCTTGAGCAAGGCCAGCGCGCCGGGGACGTCGACCCGGAGGGCGCAGGCGACGGGGCTGCCATTGGGGTTTGGCTGCAGGGCACCGGCATCGGCGCCGTCGCTCAGATCGACTGACAGCATGCGGGTTTCGATGTCGAACAGGTCCGGCGCCAAGGCCAGCAGCATGACGCAAGGGTCGTGCAACGGGCGGCTTTGCTTGCCATCCTGCAGATAGGCTTCCAGCACCTGGGCGGTCACATCGCCATGCATGGTGCCGCGGAGCGCGTTCACATAGTCCATATCGGCGCGGACGCGACGGGTGACGTCGAGCGGCACGATGGTCGGTGTGAGCCCGCCCTGCAGGACGATGGCCGTTGCCTCCGGGTCTGAGGCGAAGTTGAATTCGGACCGGGGGCCGACATTGCCCGGCTCGTCGACCGTACCGCCCATGATGATCAGACGGCCAAGGCGCTTGGCCGCGTCGGGATGATCGGCAACAAGACGGGCAATATTGGTCAGCGGGCCCAGCGCCAGGATATCGATGGTCCCGGCGGGATTGTCGCGCAATTGCCGGGCCATCCACTCCACTGCCCCGGTCTGCGGCGTGACCAGTGGCGGCGGCAGGGTGATGCCACCGAGACCATCGCTGCCGTGAATGGCCACGACATCGATGCCCCAGCGGCGCAGCGGCCGCTCGGCGCCCATCAGCACCGGAATATCGCCGCGCCCGGCAACGGCCAGCAGGCCCAAGGCATTGGCGGTGGTTCGATCGAGGCCGATATTGCCAGCGACGGTAGTCAGGCCCAGCACGTCGAAGCGGCCGGAGCCCAGGGCGAAGAGGATCGCCACGGCGTCGTCGAGGCCGGGATCGGTGTCGATGATAACGCGGGGATTACTCATAGAGTGGCGCCAGAACCATTTCGGGGACGCGGACCAGGCCCTTGTCGGTGATGCGGACTTCGGGGATCACCGACAGCGGGATCAGGTTGAAGCCCATATAGGGGATGGTGCAGCCGGCAGCCTCCCACGCGCGCTTGAGCGCGACGTTTTCCGCCGCCACTTCATGCACGCGCTTGTCGGACAGCAGGCCCGCGACCGGCAGGCCGACAAAGGCGGTGACCTTGCCATCCTGCACCACGACAATGCCGCCCTTGGCGTCCTGGATGGTTTGAAGGGCCAGCGCCATATCGGCCTCATTGGTACCGGCGAGCAGGATGTTGTGGCTGTCATGGCCGACGCTGGAGCCGACGGCGCCATTGGTCAGGCCGAAATCCTGCAGCAGGCCATGGGCGATGCCACCATCGGACTTGCCGTGGCGCTCGATGACGGTGACAAAGCTCAGATTGTGCTTTTCGAGCAGGGTCGGCCAATCATTGGCCGGCTCCAGCGCCACCTTGCGCAGCGGCAGCACGATACCCGGCATTTCGATGCCGATGGCATTGGCGGTGACCGGGGCGGTCGGCAGTTCGGGGATCAGCTTGAGATTCTTGGGCGTGTGGACGGTGTTGTAGGCCGCCTCGGGGTAGCGGTAGCGCTGGTTGAGGGTTTCTTCCAGAACCGGGGTGATCTGGCGGTGATCGACCACCAGTTCGCCGCCATACCAGGTGCTGACCGGCTTCATCGAGTCATCGAGCAACACCAGATCGGCGCGACGGCCGCCGCCGAGGCCGCCGATTTCATCGCCCAGGCCAAAGCGGGTGGCGCCGTGGAGCGAGCCCATGGCCCAGGCCTGTTCGGGCTTCATGCCCAGGCGAATGGCCTCCCGGACCACCCAGTCGAGGCCGAAATGCAGCAGGTCATCGGCATCGCGATCATCGGTGCAGACGCAGTAGCGCTTGTGGCTGGCGCCACGCTCGGTGATCGGGCGGATGGCCTCGACAATCGAGTTCCACGGCGTCGCCGGGTTGCCGCCACGCAGGAACACCCAGATGCCGGCATCGACGAAATCATCGGAGATATCGATATCGATGGCTTCATGCGTATCGGTGACGCCCGAGGCGGCATAGGGCGCAACGAATTCGCGGCCATAGATGTGGCCGGAGACCGGGCGGCCGCGCTTGAGCGCCTCAGCGATGATGGCGTGGCTGCGCGGATCGCCCATGGCGACCGGCACGAAGTCCATCTTCTCGCCCAGCGCCAGCGCCTCGGGCCACTTGTCGAACATGGCGCCGATCTTTTCGGGCGTCAGGTCGCCGCCGGCCGTTTCGAGTTCGGGCGAAGTTGCCGGCACGGTCGAGGGGACGGTAAGGAAGATCGACAGCGGCGCCATGCGGGCGTCTTCAAGCATGGCTTCGACACCGGCGACGTCCATGACGTTACCGATCTCATGGCTGTCGCAGAAAATCGTGGTGGTGCCATTGAGCAAGGCCGCCTCGGCATAGGCGCAGGCAGTGACCATCGAGCTTTCGATATGGATATGCGGATCAACCAGGCCGGGCGCGATGATGCCGCCCTTGGCGTCATAGATCGCCTTGGGCGCGGCGGCGGATTTATGGGCGCCGGCCGGCTTGATCGCGGCGATGCGACCGCCGGAAATCCAGACTTCCTTGTCGTTGGCGATGCGCTCGGAATAGGTCGAGAGCATGCGGGCGCCGGTGATGACCATATCGGCCGGAGCCTGGCCGCGCGCTACGGCGGCGAGCGCCTGGGTCTGCTGCCACAGGGGAGCGACGGAAAAGCGGGTGATGGGCATGGTGGTGTACTCCGAGTTTTCATCCCGCTCGGTGTCATCCCGGCGAAGGCCGGGATCCATGCTGAGCTCTCAGAATGGACCCCGGCCTTCGCCGGGGTGACACCGTGGGTGGTTTAGATCATTGGCAGGTCAAGACCTGTCGCGGTCAAGCCTTGTCGCCGAAGGCAGCGAGGATGCGCACCCAGCTGCGGATGCCCTTGTGGAAGCTCGACAGGTCGTATTTCTCGTTGGGGCTGTGGATGCGGTTGTCGAAGCGGGCAAAGCCGATGAGCAGCGAATCCATGCCGAGACGGCGCTTGAATTCGCCCAGGATCGGGATCGACCCGCCGGTGCCGGCCAAGGCGGCCTCGCGGTTCCATTCGGTGGTGAGCGCAGCGCGGGCCTTGGTGAGCAATTCGCCATCGAGCGGCATCATCTCGGCCGGGGCGCTGGCATAGGCGCGGAAACTGACGGTGCAATCGGCCGGCAGGAGGCTCTGGACGAACTCGCGGAAGATGGTGCGGATGCGGTCGGGGTCCTGCCCTGCCACCAGCCGGAAGGACAGCTTGGCACTGGCCTGGGCGGGAATGACGGTCTTGAAGCCATCGCCGCTATAGCCGCCCCAGACGCCATGGACCTCGGCGGTCGGGCGGGCCCAGACCTGTTCCAGCACCGAGCGACCGGTCTCGCCGGCGGGGACCGAAAGGCCGACATCGGTCAGGAACTTTTCGCTGTCGAATGGCAGGCGCGCCCATTGCGCCTTGATGGCCTCGGGCAATTCGGTGACGCCATCGTAGAAGCCGGGAATGGCGACGCTGCCATCGTCATTGCGCAGCTTGCCGATAATGGTGCCGAGCAGCTGCACCGCATTACGGGCGGCGCTGCCGAACATGCCGGAATGCAGGTCACGATCACCGGCGGTGATGGTGAACTCCTCGCTGACGAAGCCGCGCCACATGGTGGTGATCGCCGGGGTGTCGCGATCCCACATATCGGTGTCGCAGACCAAGATCGTATCGGCCTTGAGATCAGCCGCATTGGCTTCGAGGAACGGCCCGAGCGAGGGGCTGCCGGCTTCTTCCTCGCCCTCGAACAGCATGGACACGCGGATGGGCAGCGCGCCAGTGACTGCCTTGAAAGCGCGGCAGGCTTCGATAAAGGTCAGCAGCTGGCCCTTATCGTCGGAGGCGCCTCGGCCCAGGATGAAGGTTTCGCCATCGGGCTGGGGCGCCAGCGACGGCTCGAACGGCGGCGTGGTCCACAGCGCCAGCGGATCGACGGGCTGCACGTCGTAATGGCCGTAGAACAGCACATGCGGGCCGGGCGTGGCGGGGCCATGGGCCACGACCATAGGATGACCGGCGGTGTCGCGCACCGAGGCATCGAATTCGAGGCCGGCCAGCTGATCGGCCAGCCAGGTGGCGGCGCGGCGGCAATCGGGAGCGTATTGCGGCTCGGTTGAGACCGAGGGGATGCGGATCAGTTCGAACAGGCGGTCGAGGCTGGCGTCGAGATTGGCATCGACATGGTCAAGAACGGCATCGAGCCGGGTCATGGGCGGTCCTCATCAAGCCGGATCATTTCGGCCTTGAACTGGTGGGCAATCTGCAGCGCGTCGCGCAGCGTCTTCTTGGTATCGAGCGTCTGGACCTGCCGGTTGCGCATCAGCCAGCGGCCGGCGACCATGCTGTCAGTCACATCGCTGGGCATGGTGGCAAAGACCAGCGCCGAATAGACGTCGTAGATCGGATGCAGGCGCGGCGCATCGAGGCTGATGCGAATGAGATCGGCCTGCTTGCCGGCTTCGAGCGAACCGGTCTTGAGATTGAGGCTGAGGACGCGCGCGCCTTCGATGGTGGCAATGCGGATCACCTCGGCGGCCGGCAGGGGCTTGCGCGATCCGGCCAGCAGCTTGGCGAACATCGAGACCGGCGCGAACTGGCTGAACAGATCCAGCGTGTTGCCGCTCATGGCGCCATCGCTGCCCATGCCGACCGGCAGGCCGGCATTTCGCAGCTTTTCGACCGGAGCAATGCCGCGCCCGGCCTTGCCATTGGAGCGCGGATTGGTGGCCACGGTCACCTGATGCTCGGACATCATGGTAATGTCGGCGCCATCAAGCTGCAGGCAATGGGCGCAGATCAGGTTGGGCTTGAGTAGCCCGGAATCGCGGGTGACGGCGACAGTGGACTGGCCGTGATTGTCCATCGCCCACTGCACTTCCAGCGTGCTCTCTGCCAGGTGCATCTGCACCGGCACATCGGGGTGATCGGCCGACCATTGGGCAATGCGCTCCATGACCTTGAGGCCGGTGGAGTATGGCGCGTGCGGCGCAATCGAGGGCGTCACCAGCGGATGGCCGGCGAATTCCTCGACCAATTGCCCGACGCGGGCAAAACCTTCGTCGAAATCCTTGTGATCGGGCGGATCGAAATCGGCAAGCGTCTGGCCAACGATGGCGCGCAGGCCCGATGCCTCGGCGACGCGGCCGACTTCGGTTTCGAAGTAATACATGTCGGCGACGGTGGTGACGCCACCCTGGATCATTTCCAGCGCCGAGAGCGCGGAGCCGGCCCGCACCATTTCGGCGGAGACAAATTTGCGTTCCAGCGGCAGGATGTAGCGGTAGAGCCGGTCATCGACGTCTTCGCCAAGGCCGCGGAACACCGACATGCCCATATGGCAGTGCGGATTGACCATGCCGGGCATGACGATATCGCCACCGCAGTCGATGATCTCGGCGCCGTCGATGGTTGGGGGCGTACCACTGCCGAGCGCGGTGATGGTGGTGCCGTCGATCTGCACCCAGCCCGGATTGTGCTGGGTCATGGTGTCGTCGAGGGTCAGAACCCAAGCATTGGTCAGGACAATGGTCATGGGGTCGGCCGTGCTGGATTAAAGCGAAGCGACCCCCACCCTGGCCCTCCCCTCAAGGGGGAGGGAATGATGGAGCCGCACTCACGGTGATGTTCAGGACGTGACGACGGGAAGGCCCCCCTCCCCCCTGAGAGGAGGGTCGGGGTGGGGGTCGTCGGCGTGGAGCAGGACAGTGCAGCGACCTCGTGGTTCGCCAAGCTCACCATGAGGTCGAGGGGTCGGCTCACGCCACCGGTTCCGGGGCCAGGATGGTGCATTGCTCGGGCACGGGGACCAACTTGGCATTGGCACCGATATCGAGCGGACGGGTCAATGGACCGTTGGCGAGCAGATGGCCGGCGGCGGTCTCGCACTGGTACTGGTAGGCGCGGCCCAGATAGGTGCGCAGGCCCAGCTTGGTGGGGATGCCTTCCACGCTGGCATTGTCGGTGACGGCGAGGCCATCGGCGCGACAGGCCAGGATGAAGCTATCCGGAATGGTGCCGAACTGTTCAAGCGACAGGGTGATGCGCGCACCGCCTGCCATTTCCGCAGTGATCTTGGCGCCATCGCGGGCAACGACATCCATCGGGATCAGGTTTTCGAAGCCGACAAAGCGGGCGACGAAGGCGTTTGCCGGGCGCTGGTACAGCACTTCGGGCGTATCGAGCTGCATGATCCTGCCGGCATGCATGATGGCGACGCGATCAGAGATCGAGAACGCCTCTTCCTGGTCGTGCGTGACATAGACCGAGGTGGTGCCGTTGGCGCGCTGCAGCTGGCGGATCTCGACGCGCATGTCGACACGCAGCTTGGCGTCGAGGTTGGACAAGGGCTCATCGAACATCAGCAGTGGCGGCTCGATGACCAGCGCCCGCGCCAGGGCAACGCGTTGCTTCTGGCCGCCCGAAAGCGCGCCGGGCAGACGGTCGGCGAGATGGCCGAGGCCAACGCGCTCGAGCATGGCCCCGACCCGCTTGGCTTTGACATCGCCGGAGACGCCGCGTTGCTTGAGGCCGAAGCCGACATTTTCCGCCACCGACAGGTGCGGGAACAGCGCGTAGTTCTGGAACACCAGGCCGATATTGCGCTGATGCGCCGGCAGGCGTGTCAGGTCCTTGCCGCCCAGCTCGATCTTGCCCGAGGTAGGCTCGAGGAAGCCGGCGACGAGGCGCAGGGTGGTGGTCTTGCCGCAACCGGAAGCGCCAAGCAGGGAGACCAGCTCGCCCTCGGCAATTTCGAGCGACAGGTCTTCGAGCACTTTGGTGCTGCCGTAGTGCGCGGTGATCGACTGGATCGAGAGGTTTTGGGTCACGGCGCGGTCTCTACTTGGCAAGGAAGGTCAGGCCCAGGGTACGCTCGACGATGGCCATCACGCCAACGGTGAGCGCCATGAGCAGCACCGATACCGACGCCACTGTCGGATCGAAGAACTGCTCCATATGAGCCAGGATCTGGATGGGAAGGGTGGAAATGCCCGGGCCGGTCATGAAAATCGAGATCGACACGTCATTGATCGAGGTGATGAAGCACAGGATGAAGGCTGCGATCACACCCGAACGGACATTGGGCAGAAGGATGGTGAAGAAGGTTTTCAGCGGCGGCGAGCCCAGGCTGATCGCCGCTTCCTCGATGGAGAAATCGAACGAGGCCAGCGAGGCGCTGATGACGCGCACCACATAGGGCAGCACCAGCAGCGTATGGCCGATGATCAGCGACAGGAAGATCGGCGCGCTGAACTCGGCGGCGAAGTTCTTCAGGAGGGCAAAGCCCAGCACCAGTTCAGGGACCAGCACTGGCAGCACGAACAGCGTCGAGAGCCAGCCGGGCAGCTGGATGCGGTAGCGGTTGAGCGCATAGGCCGCCGGAATGCCGATCAGCAGCGCAATGAAGGTCGAGATGAACGCGATCTGCAGGCTGGTGATGATGGTGCGGCGGAAGGCACTGATGGCGAAGATGTTTTCGAACCAGCGCAGCGACAGGCCCTGCGGCGGGAAGGTCAGGTAGGTGGTATTGCTCAGGGCGGAACCAATCACGATGACCAGCGGGCCGACGAGGAAGATGAAGACGAAAACCGTGAAGACGATCAGGGCGGGGTGAATCTTGCTGGTCATCAAACGGCCATCGGGTTGAGGCGGCGGGCAATACGGGTCATCAGCAGCACGACGACGATGGTGATGACCACCATGATCGCGGCGATGGTGGAAGCGCTGACCCAGTCGAAGATGACCATGGCCTGCTGATACATCAGCGTGCCCATCACCATCTGGCTTTCGCCGCCGAGCAATTGCGGCGTGGCATAGGCGGTGAAGCTGCCGGTAAAGACCAGCACGGCGCCGACGATGAGGCCGGGCACGGCCAGCGGGAAGATGACCTGGCGGAACGTGGCCGAGGGTTTGGCGCCCAGCGAGGCCGAGGCCTGGATGAGGTCATCGGGAATGGATTCGAGCACCCCGACCAGGGTCAGGATCATCAGCGGCACAAAGAGATAGACCATGGCGACGATCACGGCGCCCTGCGTATAGAGCATGGTCATCGGCTCGCCGATCAGGCCGAGCGAGACCAGCGTCGAATTGAGGATGCCGTTCTTGCCCAGGATGATCATCCAGGCAAAGGAGCGGACCACGACGCCGGTCAGCAGCGGGAAAACCGCGGCGATGATCAGGATGGATTTGAGCCAACCCGGCGCGCGCGACACGACATAGGCCGTGAGAAAACCGATAGCCAGCGCGATCACCGTGGTGATGAACGAGATCTGGATGGTGCGCCACAGCACGGTGCGACGGAAGCCGCTGCCGAAAAACGAGATATAGGGCGCGAAGATGCCGTTGGGCGTCATGAAGGTGGTGGCGATCGTTGCCAGCACCGGAAAGATCAGAAACACCACGACGAGCAGTGTGCCGGGGGAGGCCAGAGTCCAGCCAGAGTAACGCTTCATATTTGGTTTGACCCCGGATTATTGCCCATCCTCATGGCAGCGTATCGGCCACGAGGATGAACCAGGCACGGTATTGGACCTCACGGCTCGTCTAGCTCACCGTGAGGCCGACTGGAATGACTGAAGGCGCGGCGGAAGGCCGCGCCAAGCCGATTACATGCCGAACAGCTCGTTCCAGCGATCGACCCAGCCGCCCTTGGCGGCGTTCATCTTGACGTAGTCGATGCGCTGCAGACCGGCGATGGTATCGGCGCCATAGGTCCACAGGGACGCCTGCTCAGGCGTCAGTTCGACCGACTTCACTACCGGCGCGTCGACACCCTGCTCAGCAAGCTGCTGCTGGATTTCGGGCGACAGGATGAAGTTGATGAACTCATAGGCGAGTTCGGTATTGGCAGCACCGGTCGGGATGTTGACGGTGTTGACGGTGGCGACTGCGCCATCCGACAGGTCAGCCCAGACGGCCGTCGGCATTGCTGCCCGAATCTGGGCGAGCGTGAAGTCCTGCGCGATGGCAGCCTTGATCTCGCCAGTCGAGAACAGGTTGATCATCTCGGAGCCGGTATTGTAGTTCTTGACCACGTTCGGCTTGAGCTCGGCCAGCGCGGCGAAGGCGCCATCGGCATCTTCAAACGCGTCGACGCCAGCATGGTCGCCGGCCTTGAGCACGGTGATCGGGCCGGCAGTGGTGGTCACGTTCGGCAGCGACAGCGACGCGGCCAGGTCCGCACGCCACAGATCGTTCCACGAGGTGATCGGCGGATTGACGGAGGCGCTGTCATAGACGATGCCGACGCGGCCCAGCGTATAGGCCGGGCCATAACCGCCCTGCGGGTCCTTGGCAATGTCGTAGACACCTTCAAGGTTTGGCAGCTTGGACTGGTCGATCTTCTGGAACAGGCCAGCTTCGATACCGGTCTGGCTGAAGCTGTCCGACAGGTAAATGACATCGACGCCTTCGCCGTTGCGGACCTGGAGCTTGTTGAGGCGCTCGCCGGCATTGCCGGTTTCAAAGATCAGCTCGCAACCACACTGCTCACGGAAGGGGGCGAGGATGATGGCTTCCATCTTGTCGCCGTTGAAGCCCCACCAGGAGATGGTCAGCGACTTGTCCTGTGCCGATGCCGGCATGGCGGACAACAATGCGGCAGCCGAAATCACCAGCGCCGAGAGAACCGTCTTTTGCATATTTGGCTTTCCTTTATGGTCGGGAACAGCCGCGTATCCGACAGCTTCCTCCCTGACAATTGAGCCTATTTTTGCAGCGCCGGCCACGCAAGCCCATTCTTTAGGCTAATGCGGAGCGCCGCCCTTTATCAACGCATTTTGAACTTAATCGGCAAGCCCGGCGCGATCGCGCGCCGGGCACCTGCCATCGGATCAGGCCGGGACGAAGGCGATGGACGCTGCGTACATGGCGACGATGCGATCCAGGTCCGCTTCCTCGACCAGGGTAACGGCGGGCGTGCCCAGGCGGCCCGATGGATCGACCACGGTCATGCCGCGGGTGATCCCGGGTGCCAGCGCCACATCGACGGAGCCGCGCATCGACTTGGTGATGATGGACGGATCGATGACGACGGCGGCAGCCAGCGGATCGACGAAGCGGAAATTGTCGCCGCCGCCATAACCCTCGATGGTCTGGCGGGCATGGCGCACCAGCGCCTGCGAAAAGGCCTTTTCCGGCCCGGCAGCGAGCGCGGCGAACATCTCTTCGACCTGCTTGCCGGTGATCTTGTGGCTCATGCAGGGTTCCCACGGCACGACCACGATCTCGATGTCGGCGGCGAAGACGACAGCCGCTGCCTCGGGATCGGCATAGATATTGAACTCGGCGGCGGGTGTGGTGTTGCCACGACCATAGACGGTGCCGCCCATGATGGTCAGCTGGCCGATACCGTTGATGATGGCCGGCTCAAGGCGCAGCGCCAGCGCCAGATTGGTCAGCGGGCCGATCATCAGGATATCGACCTTCTCCCCATGCGCACCGGCCTGGCGGAACGTGGTGCGGAGGAATTCCACGGCATCATGGCTGGCGATTTCAGCCGTTTCCAGCGGGCGCGGCGCGCCGCCCAGACCGTCTTCGCCATGGATGTACTTGGCGTCGATCACGGCCTGAACCATCGGACGGCTGGCGCCCGCATGGACGGGCGGATTGACCTTGGCCAGCGCCAGGGTCGCCAGAATATTGCGGGTTGCGGCCTCAAGGCCAACATTGCCGAAAACCGTCGTGATCGCGTCGGGGGTGCGATCATTTGCGATAAGCATCAACAGCGCCTGCGCGTCGTCAACGCCGCCGTCGGTATCGAGGATCAGGCGATTATGCGTCAAATCAAGCACCCCATTGGTGGAACACAGCCCGAAACTGCCGAGGCAGCCTGGCCCTTTGGGTCGGCGATGTAGCGGCCATGGGCAGGGAAGTCACGCGATTATCGCTGTTTCATCGCGCGATGCTGCCGTGTTATCCCCAAATCCAAAGACGAGGTACCTGACTTGACCGCACCTGCCGACCTGTTGATCGACGCCGCCAACGAAATCGCCATCCGCCAGAAACTGGCCCTGGTGGCGCTGGGAAAACTGCCTGCCGACCGGGCGCTGCGCGTCGGACGGCTGCTCGATGTCAACGGGCGCAACTGGCACGATGACCAGGAGATCGTCATCTCCGGCCGCCGCATTGCCTGGGTCGGCCCGGCCGGCGCCTATCCCGGCGAAGTGGGCGAGCGGTTCGATGCGCGCCACCTGAGCGCGGTGCCGGGCTTTGGCGAGGTGCACAAACATATCGAATCGAGCCACCTGACCCCCGAACACGAAGCGGCGCTGGTGCTGCCCTATGGCAATACCTGGACCTGCGAGGCCAGCCACGAATTCTCCAACGTCAACGGCCCGAAGAACCTGGAATTCTGGCTGACGGCGCGGCTGGCCGGTTCGCCGATGAAAATCTTCCCCCTGCCCGGCTCGGCCGTGCCGCCAACCGCCTATGAATGGGGCGGCGGACACTTTGGCTATGACGAGCAGCAGAGCTTTCTCAAGCAGCAGCTGATGGTCGCGGGCCTCGACGAGGTCATGGACTGGCCGGCGGTATGGAATCCCGAGAACCCCTCCTATGAGCGGCTCTGGGGCATGATCCGCGCGACTTTCGAGCAACGCGGCGTGGTCGAGGGCCATGCCGCCGGCATGCGCGCCATCAACGACATCAATGCCTTCGCCGCCGCTGGCATGGCGTCCGACCACGAAGCGTGGACGCTGGAAGAGGTGCAGGACAAGCTGCGGCGCGGCCTGTTCATGGAAATCCGGCCGCATTCGCTGCCTGATATCGTCAAGGGCCTGTTGGCAGCCGGACAGCAGGACTGGTCGCAGTTCGCGCTGTGCACCGATGATCGCTCCTGCTCGGACACGCTCAAGATGGGCGCCACCGACCACAATGTCCGGCTGGCCATCGAAAGCGGGCTGGCGCCCGAAATCGCCATCCAGCTGGTCACCATCAATCCGGCGCGCCATATGCGGCTGACGCCATGGGTCGGCTCGATTGCGCCGGGCCGCTTTGCCGATATCGTGCTGCTGGACGACATTGCCACTCTCTCCATCGCCCAGGTGTGGGCGGATGGCGAGCAGGTTTCCGAGGGCAAGCGCTATATCAAGCCGGTGCCCAGCATCGACTGGCCGGACTGGGCGACCCACACGGTCAATATCGGGCGTGAACTGACAGCGGACGATTTCGCCATTGCTGCCGCGCCGGGCCGTGACAGCATGCAGGCCGCCCTGCTGCGGCCGTTCCATTGGGACGATGATTTCATCACCATGGAATTGCCGGTGCGCGATGGGCTGGTGCAGCGCGACGCGAGCCGCAATGTCACCAAGTTCGCGGTGGTCGACCGGTTCTCGGGCGAAGGCAAGACCGCCAAAATGTTCTGGCTCGGTACTGGCCCCAAAACGGAAGACACCGCACTGGCCTGCTCGATGGGCCATGACAAGCACAATATCTGGGTGGTCGGCTCATCGGATGCGGCCATGGCCAAGGCGGTCAATGCCCTGCGCCAGAGCCAGGGCGGCTGGGCGCTGGTGCGCGGCGGCGAACTGGTGGCGACAGTGGGCTATGAGGTCGGCGGACTGATGACCTGCCGCCCGCCGGAAGCTCTGGATGCCGAGATGGCTGAACTCTATCGGCAGGGCGAAACCATTGAATGGATGTATGAGCCAACCTTCTCGCCGCGTTGGTGGCCCGGCTTCCCGGAGCGGCTGGCCTTTGCCACCCTCACCTGCGCGCCCTGGCGTTGGGTGCTGGTCGCACCATCGCCGCTGGCGCCCGAGGGCTTCGTCAACGTGGCGACCGGAGAAACGCACAGCATCGTCTGGTAGGAATTGGGATGATGGAGGCCTCGCCCTGGACTTGAACCAAGGGTATGGGGAGTTGCAATCCCCAGCGTAACGCTCCGCCACGAGGCCATCGCGGTCATCTTGCCGTTCACGGGTTAAGACTGCGTTGCCCCGTCGCGCAAAGCGCTGACATCACGCCCTTTTTCCGCGCCTGAACGCGGCGGCATGGGATGCCGTTTGTTCCATCGACATGAAAAGGGCGCCCATTGGGCGCCCTTTTTTTTGCCGGTTCGTATCGGCGCGATCAGAACTCCGACCAGTCCTTGGCGAGGGCGGCATTGCCCTGGCTGAGATAGGACTGCGACGCTGAACGGACCCGGTCGGCCTTGGCCTGGGGTTGGGGATCGGCCTTGGGGGCTGCGCGGCCCGACTGAACCCGGGGGGTGTCTGAATTCGCCTCAAGCGTGAAGACGTCGACGGCCATATCGAGCTGGCTGGCCTGGTTCTCGCTCTGCTCGATGGCGGCGTTGATCTCTTCGACCAGCGCCGCATTGTGCTGGGTCATCTCGTCGAGCGTGCGCACGGCGACATTGACCTGACCGATCGCGGCGGCCTGTTCGAGGCTGGACTTGGCGATGGCCTGCATCAGGCGGGTATTCTCGTCGACGGCGCCCAGCATGGCGGCAAGCTGCTCGGCAGCGTTGGACACCAGCTTGGTGCCGCCACGCACTTCCATGGCCGATTGCTCGATCAGGTGCTTGACGTCGCTTGAAGCGCTGGCCGCCGATTGCGCCAGGCGGCGCACTTCCACCGCGACCACGGCAAAGCCCTTGCCGGCATCCCCTGCCCGTGCCGCCTCGACCGACGCGTTGAGCGCCAGCAGATTGGTCTGGAAGGCGATATCGTCGATCATGCCGATGATGTTGGAGATCTTGGCCGAAGACTGGGTGATCCGCTCCATCGCGGCATTGGCCTCGCCCATGGTGTCGCCACTCTGGGCGGCACTGCTGGAGACGCTCTGCGCCTTGCTGCTGGCCGATTCCGCCATCTTGGCATTTTCTGCCACGGTGGAGGCCAGCTGTTCCATGGCCGCCGAGGTTTCCTCGATGGTCGCGGCCTGGCGGGTCGTGCGCTCGCTGAGATCGTTGGCGCCCGACAGGATTTCACTGGTGGCGGTCCGCAGCGTGCCCGAGATTGCCTTGGCGCCACTGACGATTTCGGTGAGCTTGCTGGTCACTGCATTGGTGTCATCACGCAGCTTTGCAAAGGCGCCGCTATAATCGCCCTGCATGCGGCGGGTCAGGTCGGTATCGGCCATGGCCGCCAGCACGGCGCCGGTTTCGGACAGGCCGCGATCGACAGTTTCCACCAGGGCATTGACGCTGCCGGCCAGGGCATTGAGCTCGGCATCTGGGAACCGGGCATCGACGCGCTTGGAGAAGTCGCCGGCAATGGCGGCATCCACCACTTCGCCAAAGGCGGCCTGCAGGGCCACCATCATGTCGGTGCGCTCGATCCGGCGCTGGATCACGGCGGCGCGTTCTTCTTCGGTCATCTGGCTCATCTTGAGCCCATTATCGCGGAACACTTCGACGGCCCGCGCCAGGGTGCCGATTTCGTCGACGCGCTCGGTGCCCTTGATCTCGCTGTGGTAATCCCCGCCGGCAACGGCATCGACAGTGGCGCTGAGAGTGCCGAGCGGCTTACCGATCATGGTGCGTAGCAGAAGGAACATCACGATGCAGGCAATCAGCACGCAGCCTGCGGCCAACCCAATGATGTTCAGCTGAGTTTCATTGACGGTCGCCGAGAGTGTGGCCAGGGGCACGTTGGAGATCACCACCCACTGGTCGAGCGTGCCGCCGACGCTGATCGGCAAGGCGACGCCGCGCATGGCGGTGCCGTCGTGGCCGGTCAGGTCGCTTTCGGCAGTGCCATCGGCCAGCGCGGCGCTGGCAAGACCGAAGAGCGGATCGGCAGCCGGCAGGGTCTGGCCGATCAGCGTCGGATCGGGGTGGGCAACAACAATCCCGGACGCGGTCACGACGGTGACACTCCCGGTTTCCATTGGCCGAATTTCGGCTAGGCGAGCATTGAGCTCGGCCAGCGAAAGATCGACGCCGCCGGTGCCAACGAACTGGTCGGCGACCATGATCGGCGCCGAGAAGGACATCATCAGCACGTCAGCCCCGCCGACGGAATAGGTGTAGGGGTCGATGGCGACCATGCGGCCTTCGGTCTTGGGGCGATGGTAGTAGGAGCCAGTGGCGGCATCCTCGTAGCCAGTGAGCGGATCGTTGACGATCTCGCCGCTGCCACGGTTCCAGTATGGGATGTAGCGGCCGGTATCGTCATGGCCCGGACGGCCGGCGAAATCCACGTCGCGACCGTCGACGGCGTTGGGCTCCCAGCCCGACCAGACGCCGAGCAGCGACGGATTGCGCTCCAGGGTATGCTTGAGCACGGCGTTATAGACCGAACGGCTGGCCGTCCTGGCCTCCTTGAGCGATTCAAGAGCCGTGATCACGCCATCGGCGGTTGCCGCCGAACGCGACAGGCTGGCTGCGACTTCGTCGGCAACAGCCCGGGTGCTGGCGGCCTGGTAGTTGCGGGTCTGGTGATCGATGGTCTTACCCACCTGCTGAACCAGAACGAAGATACCGATGGCGAAGACAACGGCCAGCGCCAATCCACTGAGGATGGCGGTTTTGACCGACAAGGATCGAAAGATCATAGCGATGGATTTCCCGGTTAGAATCATTCCACCCCGCTGCCAATGCAGGGTTGCCTCGCGGCAAAACAATCACGGAGCCGGTATGAACGACGTGCGTCGGCCAGCAGCCAGCGCGCGACTGGCCGGTGCCCCTTACCCGGTCAGTCGGGAGCAAAGCTAACGGGAGAGCGGTTAAGGTATCGTGTGTCCCGTAACGGGCGGTCAGGCCCGGGCGGCGGCACGCATTTCGGCGGTGCGCGATAGCACCCAGGCCAGCCCCAGCATCGCCGCTATGCCGCTGCCAAGCAGCACCCCATCGACCAGGGGATCAGGCGTGGTGCCGGACTTGAGCGCCTGCAACGCCATGCTGAGCACCGTGCCGAACGCGAAGACCGCCAGCCCCTGCCGACCCAGCAGGCGCAGGGGCGCAGCCATCGCGTTGGCCGCAAGGGTCGACAGGAAAGTCAGTGAACCCAATACATAGAACAGGGCCAGGGCATGCAGCAGGCGCGGCAGGGTCAGGAAGGTCTTGTCGAAGGCGGTGAAATAGAACGGCACGCCCGCCTGTTGCAGCAAGCGCAGAACACTGCCGCCCGCCGCGCCGACTGCAGCAATCTTGCCCCACAACAATGCCAGCACCAGAAAGCCCAGGGCCGCCCAGAACAGCGGCCGCGACAGGGCGAAGAAGCGCTCCCCCTGCTTCATGGCGGCACCAGCCAACAGGCCAATGACGAAGAGCAATTGCCAGGAAAACGGATTGAAGAACCAGCCGCCGGGTGTCGGGAAATTGGGGAAGTTGAGGCGGAACTGCCCGGCCGCCGCCCAAAGCAGGATGGAGGCCCCCAACAGCAGCCATGGCCGGCGCAGCCCGATCACCAGCAGCAGCGGCGTCGCCAATAACAGGACGGTGTAGAGCGGCAGGATATTGAGATAGCCCAGTTGATGGGTCAGCAGCGGAATGCCGATCATGGCGCTGAGCGGCCGGCTGAACAGCGAGGCGAGATTGTTCTGGTTGAGCAGCTGGGCGCGATCGAACCACAGGGCCGCGGCGGCAAAGACAGCCAGCGAGAGCATGGTGATGCTCAGGTGGACGAAATAGAGCTGGCGCGCGCGGGCCCAGACCCTGGTCATGGCAAGCCAGATGGAACCAGTCCGGAAGCGGTTGGAATAGGCCAGTCCCGCCGCCATGCCGGACATGAAGACGAAGGCTTCAGCCGCGTCGGAGAAACCGAAATTGCGGCTGGTGAGGTTTTCGTAGATCGTGCCGGGGACGTGGTTGATGAAGATCATCACCAGGGCAATGCCGCGAAACATGTCGAGGCGGTGGTCGCGGCCGCCGGCGGCGACGCCGCCGCCGAGCCTCGTCCCAGCCATGGCTGGATTACGCTGCAACATTATTCGCAGATCCGATGTCGATCATTGCACCGGCTCGTTCGGCCCTGCTCCAGCGCTCCATGATGGCCCGATACTCGACCAGGACGGGCGAAGGATGGAGTTCGGCCGGGGTGACGAATACCCAGCCCTGCAGGCCGCGCCAGATGCAGGAGCTGGCGGTAATCAGCACCGGCGCCAGCACCGCTGGTAGCATGGTCGGCGCAACCCAGATCAGGATAGCCGGGGCGAGCGCCGCGGTAATGCCGAGAGCGAGAAGGCCAAACGCAACGATCCACCAGGTTGCGGCAAATGCCTCGCGCAGGGTCACATAGCCCTGCGAGCGGCTGGTCGCGGGCCAGCCCCCATCCAGGCCAAGCAGCACCTGCGCCACGGCGCGACTCTGCAGCAGCAGCATGGCCGGCGCGACGATGGTGGAGAACACGATCTCGCCAATGATCGAGGCCAGCGCGACGGCATTGCCGCCGGACGCTCGATTGTGACCGTCGAACATGCCCCGCACGAAGATCAGTAGCTTGGGCAGGATCAGAACCGTCAGGACCGCAACGCCCAGGGTCCAGATGCTGATATTGGGATCCTCGAAGCCAACCAGGATCGGCGATTGATCGGGCAGGATGGCAGCCAGGATGCTGGCAAACAGCAGAGCCAGCCAGAGCGGCGCGGCAAAATAGGCCATGATGCCCTGCACGAAGGTGAAGCGGCTCCACCAGCGCAGGCCGGGCGCCCTGACCAGGCGACGATGCTGCATATTGCCCTGGCACCAGCGGCGGTCGCGCTTGGCGTATTCGATGAGGTTTTCCGGGCCCTCTTCATAGGAGCCTTCCAATGCCGGATCGACATTGACCTTCCAGCCGGCGCGGGCAAGCAGGGCGGCCTCGACATAGTCGTGGCTCAGGATGTGGCCGCCATAGGGTGGCTTGCCGGTCAACACAGGCAGGCCGCAACTGGCGGCAAATGCCCCGACGCGAAGGATGGCGTTGTGGCCCCAATAGGGTCCTTCATGCCCCTGCATGGTCGCAGCGCCACGGGCAAAGCTGGGCGACAGGTAATTGGACGAAAACTGCATGCAGCGCCCGAACAGAGTGCGCGCATTGATGATACGCGGCACGGTCTGCAGCAGGCCCAGTTCGGGATCGGCATCCATCCGGCGCGCCATCTCGGCAATGGTGGCGCCTTCCATCAGGCTGTCGGCATCCAGGATCAGCGCATAATCATAGGCGCCGCCGGAGCGGGAGATGAAGTCTTCGACATTGCCGGCCTTCTTGCCGATATTGAGCGCGCGGCGCCGATAGAAAATCCGCCCCTCCCCGCCCGGCTCGGCGATCAGGCGTTGAAACCACACCGCTTCCTGGGCGGCCACGTCCATCGCGGTGGTGTCGGACAGCACGGCAATGTGGAAGCGATCCTCCAGCCCCAGCGCACAAAGGCTCCGGTTCATTGCCGCGATACGCGAAAAGGTGGGAACCGGGTCCTCGTTGTAGATGGGGACCAGAATGGCCGTGAGGCCGATCGGTTTGTCGCGCGCTGCCGCAGGCTGACCCGCACTCGGGGTGACCACGCCGATCAGCGCCGCCACCGCGCCCCAGAGCAGCCAGAAGCCGCTGACCACGACCAGCCCGGTGCGCACCAGGTCGAGCGCTGTCAGCCCGCCAATGCCGGTGAAACGAACAAACAGGTATCCGCCCAGCAGGCTGAGCCCAACGGTTACGGCAAGGGCGGCGCCGCGCAACAGGATCGGTCGCACAGCCGAAGAGGTTCCCGCATTGGGCATAAGGGGCATCAGGACCTAAAACCAGGACAGGGAGGCGAACTTCCGGCGGAGCGTCGCCAAAACGGAATTGTGCCGCTCGAGCTGCTGCTTGGGCATGGCGAGTGGCGCGTCTGGCAAGGCGATGGCGTAGGGAAAATTGGGCTCGTGCTTCATGCTGAGGGCCTCCACTGGTACAACCACGTCTCGGTGAGCTTGCGGCCCAGCCCGATCAGGTATGCCTTCATTTCGATGGTCGTTGTGCCGTCGTGCTCGACATCGAGCACCAGGCGCCAGACGCCGTTGGCCTCGTTGCGCGACAGCGTTGAATTGCGCAGCAGACCGCCAGAGACATTGGCAAGGATATCGAGCGGGGTGCCCGGGGGCAGCGCGTCGAGCTCACCACCCTTGAAGTCGACGACGAACTTGCGAAGATTGGCCTGCCCGGCAATGCCCGAAACACCGCCCTTGCCCGCCCGCGTTTCCGCGACATAGGCGATGCCCTCGGGCGCGGGATCGAGATTGCCCCAGATCATCCGGTACTGGAATTCGCGCGCCTCGCCGGCCAATGCCGGTTCGGACGGGATCCAGAAGGCCACGATATTGTCGTCGGCCTCGAGCTTGGCGGGGATTTCGATCAGGCGGATACTGCCCTGCCCCCAGTCACCGACCGGCTCGACGCGCGCCGATGGGCGGCGCTCGTAATGGGCTTCGGCGTCCTGATAGGTCTCGAAGTCGCGACCGCGCTGATAGAGGCCAAAGGCGCGGGGATTGGCTTCCCAGAAATAGGAATTGCCGAGATCGCCGGCATTGTTGAGCGCGCGCCACATGACTTCGCCGCCCTGGCGCTCGACCAGCAGGCCATTGCTGTCATGCACCTGCGGCCGGTAATCGTCGAAGCCGGCGCGATTGGTCTCGGCATAAAGGAACATAGAGGTCAGCGGGGCGACGCCGAGTTCCTGGATATCGCTCCGGAAATAGAGGCGCGCGGTGACATCGACCACGGTTTCCTGGACGCTGGAACTGGCCGGGGTGACGATGAAGCGATAGGCGCCGGTCAGGCTGGCGCTATCGAGCGCGGCATAAAGGGTCAGCGGCTGGCCGGCCACCGGGCGTTCCAGATAGAATTCGGTAAAACGCGGGAATTCCTCGGGCAGATTGACCCAGGAATTGACCACTGCTCCACGGGCGCTCAGGCCATAGATGTTGTCGCGGCCCAGCACGCGGAAATAGCTGGCACCAACGAAGGACATCAGCTCGTCAAACACCCCGGGGGCATTGATCGGGTGATTGACGCGGAAGCCGGCGACGCCGGGGAACGGCTCGGCTTCGGCAGCGGCCCCGACCGCCTTGTCATGATACTGAAATGAAGCCGCGCTAAACACCAGCGGACGGGCCGTACCGGCTTCGATCTCGAACAGCTTGACCGGCTCATTGTAGAGCCAGCCAAGATGGAAGGCCTGCACCTGATAGCCAAGATCGAGGTCAGCCCATTTTCCGTGGTCGGGACGGAACTGAATCAGCCGATAGGTGTCGTAGTCGAGCCCCTTGAAAGCCTCTGGAATGGTGGCAACAAGCGGCTGGAAGGGCCCGGCGGCCATGGCCTGCAGGCGGGCGCTGAATGCCTCGAAATCAAAGGCGAATTCGGCGCGCTCCTCGACCTGGGCAAATGCGGCTCCGGTGAGCGATGTCGTTGAAAGCAATGCGATAAGGGCGGCTGCGCCCTTGAGGACACTGCGCCGGTTTGGAAGGCTGTGATTGGAAGACGTCAAGCTTGTACCCGCTTGGTTTGATTGCCACACCGATAGGCAGAAACCACGAACGCCTGTTAGCGCTAAAAGTTCTCGCATGGGGCCCATGCAGGGCGAGCATGGCTGCAATATGGCCCAGCCATGCGTGCAGCGCGGGGCTGGCTTGACGGCGCCCGCGGCCGGTCGCCACGGCCAGCACAGACGCGGCGTGCGCCACTCCTGAATGCAGCAGAAGCCGCGCACCCGCGGGGCATCGACCAAGGGTCCAAAAGCTCGAATCGACGCTGCTCCAGCCCTGCAATTGCCACATGGCAGGCGGGGTTCGCCCAAATGCGAGATCGGCCCCCCGGTGGACCGGGGAGCCGAGGGCGGATTGGTGAGCTAGCAGTTGAACTGCGGGGTCAGACGCTCAGCCAGCTCAGAGGTCGTTGCGCTGCGGCAGGATGACGATGTCGCGAATGGTGACATTGCGCGGGCGGGTCAGCATGAACTTGACCGCCGCCGCTACTTCGGCCGGCTCCATCAGGTCGCCGGCGACCTTGGCGGCTTCGAGCTTTTCGGCGGGCCAATCGGCGATCAGGGCGGTGATGACCGGACCCGGCGCCACCGCGCCGACGCGGATTCCGTGCGGCGCAACCTGCCGGCGCACGGTGTGGACGAAGGCCTGGATGGCGTGTTTGGAGGCCGTGTAGATCGGCTCCCACACTACCGGCACCAGGCCTGCAATCGAGCTGGTCATGATGATATCGCCGCTGCCGCGCGCGATCATGTGGGGCAGGACCGCATGGACCGAGCGGAACGCCGCGTTGACGTTGAGATTGAGCATCCGGTCCCACTGATCGGGATCGCCCTCCGCCACCGGCCCGCCGACATAGGAGCCGGCATTGGCGTGGAAGATATCGAGCTGGCCGGCCATTTCGAGAATCTGCGGCAGCATATTGGCGACGCTGGCCGGATTGGTGAGATCGGTCACCACCGCAAAGGCGTTGGGCCCCAGTTCGGCGCAGAGGTGGTGGAGCTTGTCGCCCTCTCGGTCCACCAGCCCAACCCGGACGCCGGCATCGAGCAGCATTTTCGCGCATTCGAGGCCGATACCCGAGGCGGCGCCGGTGACGGCGGCTACCTTGCCGTTCAAATCCTGATCCATATTCATGCCTTTCAACTGCGAGCCGCGTGCTTGACCAAGCGCTCTGCCAGAGTGCGATTGGCGAGCGCCAGCGCAGCGGGAAGCTCATCGGCACCATGCGCCACGGTCAGCGCGCCGACCGCCATCAGCAGGTTGGTCCGACCCGGGCGCGGATCGGTCGGGTCGACAAAACCGATACAGAGCATGCCAGCGGCGACCGCCGCCTCGATCCCGTGCGGGCTATCGTCGATCATCACGCAGCTGGCCGGGTCGACGCCGAATTGCTCGGCGCAGTAGAACATCAGGTCCGGCGCCGGCTTGGGCCGGGAGACGGCATCGGCACTGAATACATGCGGGACGAACTGCGCCCAGAGTTCGAGATGACCGAGGCTGCGCTCCAGGCGATCCATGGCGCTGTTCGACGCCACACACTTGGGGCGGTCTAGCCGACTGACCACCTCCAGCATGCCTGGCATGGGGGCGAGGCGCTCGGCAAAGGCGGGAAACAGCTTGTCGTGCCAGAGCGCAAACAGCGGCTCGCCATCGACCGAATATTCCTGCTCGATCATCGCGCGAATGATGCGGATGGCGTTGCCGGTATACTTCTCATGGGCCTGTTGATCGGTGATGGCGATGCCCATGGCGCGCATGCTTTCGGCCAGCGTGCTGCTGGCAATGGGCTCGCTGTCGATCAGGACGCCGTCGCAGTCGAAGATAATGAGCCCGATGGCATCGAGCGGGTCGGCGGGTGGTGGGGTTGAACGGTCAAGCACTCTTTAGGTCCTGCGCAAGCTGACAGCGCGGTCGGGGCGGTCGGTGGTGAGTTGGCGGATTGGCTTGTTGAGCCAGAAGGTCAGATCGGCCTCTTCATTGGGTACCCAGACGCCCAACCGCTCCTTGGGCAGGCGCGGCGCGATCACATCCCAGAAGCGGTCCAGCACGCTTTTCTCGATGGCGATGATGTCGGCTACCTTTGCGATAGCCTCCAGCCCGTCGAGCAGGCCGTAACGTTCGGAGGATTTGGCATCGAACGAGGCGAGCGTGCGGATATGGGGCGCGACCCGGCGCACTTCGGCCAGTACGGCAGGATTGAAGCTGGTGAGTATCGCGCGCTTGGCCAGGCCGTGCGCGTCGAGCATCGCGGCCGTCTGGGCTTCAAGACCTGGATAGGGATTGCCGTCCTTATCGGCCTTGAGCTCGACATGCAGCTCCATGGTGGTGTCGGCATAGACGGCAAGCACTTCCGAGAGCAGCGGAATGCACTGGGCATCGCTGTTCCTGAGCCGCACGTCACGGTGCTCGCCGGCCCGCAGCTGGGTCACCGGGCCAGTACGGTCGGTGGTTCGATCCAGGGTCGGGTCGTGGATGACCAGCAGCTCGCCATCGACGGTCGGGTGAACGTCGAACTCGACGCCCTCGACCGGCATGGCAGCCAGTTCGCGAAATCCAGCCAGGCTGTTTTCCGCCCAGAGATCGCGGCCGCCGCGATGGCCGATGATATGTACCATTGGGTATTTTTCCTTTGCAGTGGTGGCGGAGCTACTTGCCCGAATCCACCAGACCTTTGGTGAACCAGCGCTGCATCACCAGGATGATCACGGCTGGCGGCAGCATCACGAAGAAGGCTGCGGCCATGGCGATATTCCAGGCGGGCGCCGTGTCGGCCACGGGCACCAGATCCTTGAGGCCAAGGATGGCAGTGGCCATGCTGTCGTCCGTGGTGAACAGGAGCGGCCAGAGATATTGGTTCCAGCCGAACAGGAAGAGGATGATCGACAGTGCCGCAATATTGGCGCGCGACAGCGGCAGCAGGATATCGAAGAAGAACTTGACCGGCCCTGCCCCATCCAGCCGCGCCGCCTCGCACAGCTCTTCGGGCACCGTCAGGAAGAACTGACGAAACAGGAAGGTCGCCGACGCCGATGCGATGAGCGGCAGGATCAGGCCGCCATAGCTGTTGATCATGTTCCACTGCAGCGCCGCCTCGATGCGATAGCCGCTGACAGTTTCGATCAGCCCGGACAGACCGGTGGCGCTGAACAGCCAGCGCAGCGGCGCGCCCGCATCGGCCACAGCCTCATAGGTGGGGATGATGCGCACTTCGACCGGCAACATCAGCGAAACGAAGATCAGCCAGAAGGCCGTCATGCGGAAGGGAAAGCGGAAATAGGTGATGGCGAAGGCGGCGATCAGCGAGATCGACAGCTTGCCGATGACGATGCCAATCGTCACCACCAGCGAGTTGAAATAGAGGCGCGAGAAATTGCCCTGGTTCCAGGCGCTGACGATATTGTCGAAAAAATGCGTACCCGGCACCCAGGGGAATGGGGTTTGCTGGACTTCCTGCAGGGTCAGCGACCCCGCGACGAAAGCGAAATAGAGCGGCAGGCAGACGGCCGCGGCGCCAAGCAGCAGAACGGCGTGGCAGAAGATCGTCAGCCCCAGATTACGTTCGATCATGGCTACACCTGGTAGTTGACTTTGCGCTCAAGCGCGCGGAACTGCAGGACGGTGAAGAGGATGGCGACGATCATCAGGATGACCGATTGGGCAGCCGACGAGCCCAGATTGAGCTGCACGAAACCATCCTGAAAGACCTTGTAGACCAGCGTATTGGTGGCCCCGGCCGGCCCTCCCTTGGTCACCGCGTCGATGATGCCGAAGGTTTCAAACAGCCCGTAGACGACGTTCATCACGATGAGGAAGAAGATGGTCGGGGTGATCAGCGGCAGCGAGATGGTGAAGAAGCGCCGCACCGGACGGGCGCCATCCAGCTTGGCGGCTTCCAGCAGCGAATGCGGCACGGCCAGCAGGGCTGCGACCAGGAAGATGTAATCGTAGCAGATGTGCTTCCAGACCGTGGCGACGATGACCAGCATCTGGGCATCGAAGGGGCGACGGTTGGGGTCCCAGGGCAGGCCCAGGGAATGAATGAACTGCGCCATCGGGCCGACGGCGGGATTGAACAGAAAGGCCCAGAGCACCCCCGAAATCACCGGCGCGATGGCATAGGGCATCAGGATGACGCTCTTGTAGATGCCCCGGCCACGAATGACGAAGTCGGTGGCGAAGGCAAACAGCATGGCCAGCGCGATGGTGACGAACGCCTGCACGGCGGTGAACCACAGCGTGAAGAAGGCGCTGCGCTGGTAATCGGGGCTCATCAGCAGCCGGCTGAAATTCTCGAAACCGACGAAGATCTCGCGGGCGCCAAACGGGTCGACCTGCACGAAGGCGAGGGAAAGCGCCTTGTATGAGGGGATAAAGAAGAAGAACAGCAGGATCAGCAATTGCGGCGCGAGCAGGCCCGCAGCGATCCAGGGCTTGCGGAAATGGGCGGTCTTGAGCCCGGATTCGGAGGTCCTGGGCAGGAGCCGGGTGAGAGCGAGGCCGAGGGCGATCGGGGGGCGCGCCGTGGCGCCCCCCATCTCGGTCGTTACGTTACTGTCCGGCATGGAGCTGCTCGTACTGGCGCAGGATTTCATTGCCGCGGGCGGCAGCGTTATCGAGGGCCTGCTGGGCAGTCTGCTGGCCGGTCCACACGCCCTGGATCTCTTCGACCAGGATCTGCATGGACTGATTGTGGTTGCCGAAGCGGAAGCCACGCGAGTTTTCGGTTGGCTCGCCACGGCCCAGTTGCAGGATGGCGATTTCGCGGGTCGGATTTTCCTCGAAATAGCCGTCGGCCTTGAGCATGTCATAAGCCGCGTTGGTTACAGGCACATAGCCCGTCTGGCTGCTCCACCAGGCCTGCACTTCGGGCGAGGCGACATAATCGATGAAGGCGGCAGCGCCCGCATATTCTTCGTCCTTTTCGCCCTTCAGCACCCAGAGCGCGCCACCACCGATGGTGCTGTTCTTGGGCTCGATGCCTTCCTCATGCGGCAGGTAGGTTGCGCTCCAGGCGAATGGAGCGGTCGAGGAGATGCCCGCATGCGCGGCGGTCGAGGCGACATAGGTGGCGCAGGTGCCGGAGGTGAAAAGCTGCTCGGGTGACAGGCCCTGCCCGGCGATCTGCAGCACGCCGCCATCCATCCACTTGGCGAGGCGTTCGAGCTGACCCACGACAAGCGGGCTCTTGTTAAAGACGAACTCGGTGGCCAGGCCGTCAAAGCCATTGGCGAGGGTGCCATAGGGCTGGTCGTGAATGGCCGAATAGTTCTCGATCAGGCTCCAGAAGAAGTCATTGGCGAGGGCCATCGAGCAGGAACTGATGCCCTGCTCCTTGATCGCATAGAGCTGCTTTTCGACGTCCTGCCAGGTTTCGCCAGGCGCATCGAAGCCGGCCTGCTTGAACATGTCGCCATTGTACCAGAAAATCGGCGTCGAGCTGTTGAAGGGCAATGCTGCCGGAACACCATCGACGAGGAAGAAACCCGAGACCGGGGCGACGAAATCATCCCAGTCGATGTCATAGCCCTGCTGTTCCATCAGCTCGGGGACCGGGATGACCGCGCCCGAATTGAGCATGGTCATGAAGCCGCGTTCGGCGGCCTGGATCAGCGTCGGCTGCTGGCCGACACGATAGGCAGCGACCATGGCCGCCATGTTCTCTTCGTAATTGCCCTTGTGGGTGGCGACCAGTTCATACTTGTCCTGGGACGCGTTGAAGTCGGTGACCAGTTCGGCGACGATATCGCCGAGGCGACCACCCAGGGCATGCCACCACTCAACCTTGACCCGTTCCTGGGCAAAGGCCGAGCCGGCCATCTGCAGGCTCAGCAGGCTGACCGCCACTCCCGCAGCCAGGATCTTATTGGACGCACGATGACGGCGCCGCTGGTGAACTTCGCGTTTCATCTCTGTCTCCTCTCGCATCGCCGTAATTCCTTCCCAGGGCTGTAACAGCGCCTGGCGGGCCGCTTCCACGGCGGCGACAAAAAGAAGCTAGCGCCCGCCCGTTACAAATGTCAATATCTTGTTACATTAGTATGACAGTGGTTCTGGAGGAGCACATGGCAAACATCGAACTCATTGATATTAAAAAGAATTACGGTCCAGTTCCGGCGGTAAAAGGCATCAATCTCGTTGTCGCAGACGGCGAGATGATCGTGCTGGTCGGTCCATCGGGGTGCGGAAAATCCACTCTGCTGCGCATGATTGCGGGGCTGGAATCCATCACGTCCGGGCATCTGAAAATCGGTGGTCGCGACGTCAGCCGGGTCGAGCCGGCCGAGCGCGATATCGCCATGGTGTTCCAGAACTACGCGCTCTATCCGCACATGTCGGTGCGGCAGAATCTGGAATACGGCCTCAAGAATCGCGGCTTCCAACGCGACGACATCGCCCGGCGCGTCACCGATGCTGCCGCCATCCTCGAGATCGAACCCTACCTGGAACGGCGACCGCGACAGCTCTCGGGCGGGCAGCGCCAGCGCGTCGCCATGGGCCGTGCCATCGTCCGCAATCCCGCCGCGTTCCTGTTCGACGAACCCCTCTCCAATCTCGACGCCAAGCTGCGCGTGCAGATGCGCGTGGAAATCCGCAAGCTGCAAAAGCGGCTGGGGACCACCAGTCTTTACGTCACCCACGATCAGCTCGAAGCCATGACGCTGGCTGATCGGCTGGTGGTGATGAATGGCGGGCGCATCGAGCAGATCGGCACACCGATTGACGTTTATGAGCGTCCTGAAACCCTGTTTGTCGCCGGCTTTATCGGCTCGCCGCCAATGAACCTGGTTGATCTCGACAAGATCGGCGGCGCTGTCACCTGGCCGGGCCTGCCCCCCAATACCGATGTCGTTGGTATTCGCCCCGATGCCTTCAGCCTGACCCAAAACACCGCCAATAGCGTGCCGCTGACGGGGATGATCGAACTGATCGAACCGATTGGCGGCGAGAGCCATCTGCATATTGTGATCGAAGGATCGAGCCAGACAGTCATCGCAGCGCACGCCGGCAGATCTCCGCTGTCGGAGGGCGAAACCGCAACCTGGCATGTCAATCCGGCCGACCTGCACTGCTTCAACAAAAGCAGCGGACAACGCACCGACTAGTGCGGCAGGGACTGTCGGCGCGGCGTTACAATTGACAAGCTAAGGTCGGCATTCCAATTAGACAAACCCGGCGCAGGAGACCTCGCAATGACATCGGATAACGCCGCAACGACGCCCGATGAACAGATGCAGGTGCGGGTGGCATGGCTCTATTTCATGGAGGGCCGCACCCAGGGCGAAATCGCCGACCTGCTGTCGACCAATCGGCTGCGGATCAATCGGATCATCAACGAGGCGCGCCGGTCGGGCCTCGTCTCGATCACGATCAATTCGCGGCTGAGCTCCTGCGTCGAACTGGAACGGGCACTCAGCGACCGGTTCGACCTGTCGCGCGCCATCATCGTGCCGACGCCGGTCGATCCGGCCCTGGTGCCAGTTCTGCTGGGGCAAGCGACCGCCGACTATGTCAGCCAGGCGCTGACCTCCTCCGATATCCGCGGCATCGGGATGGGCTGGGGCGCCACCATGCGCGAGATGGTGCGCCATATGCCGGCGCTGCGGCGGCCCGAGCTCTCGGTAAATTCCGTCATGGGCGGGCTGACGCGCGGCATCGAGATCAATACCTTCGACATTGCCAGCGATCTGGCGCGGCTGCTGAGCGCGGAATGCGCCTATCTGGCAGCGCCAATTTACGCCGGGAGCCCGGAATCGCGCGACGCGATCATGAATCAGGATGTGTTCCGGGAATCGTTCGAGCGCATTGCCGTCAACGACATGATCGTGCTGTCGGTCGGTGACCTCACCGACCGCTCGCTGCTGGTGCGCTATGGCCTGCCCCGCGAGGTCACCATGGAAATGCTTGCCGCCGCAGGTGCCAAGGGCGATCTGCTCGGGCAGTTCATCGATGCCGATGGCAAGCCGATTGACCACCAGATCAACCATCGTGCCATCGCCCTGCCCATCGAGGCGCTACGCAAGGTGCCGAACGTGATCCTTAGTTCCGGCGGCGCCCACAAGGTTGAATCGATCGCCGCAGTGCTGCGCTCGGGGCTGATCGACGTGCTGGTCTGCGACGAAACCACTGCTCGCGCCGCTATGGCGCTGGCGGTTGGACGGGGTTAGCGCTGTCCGGCCGAGGCTTGGAATGCGCCTAGGCGACAGGCGGGGTGGCGCCGGTACCGGCGCCGATGATGGCAATGGCGATCAGAAGGATTCCGCCAGTCAGCCACAACAGCCCGGCAACCATGAAGAAGCCCTCGATAAACTCGGTGCCGGTATATTCCAGGTCGGACATTTGCCACTCCTCAGGACCAATGGACGCCAAGTCTGGGCCCGGACAGGGTTGCGGTCAACACGCACCTACAGGGGCTCGCTCGCCTTGTCCCGCGTCTGCCAGGCGTCAGCCTTCCACTCACGGACGGTGATGGTGATCTTGTCGGCAGTAATATCGATGAGATTGTAGGCGTTGGATTCCCCTCGCAAGCGGGTGGAAATCGCCGATGACGCCTGCGCAACCAGGATCGGCGCCGCGGTGGACTTGCTGAACCCGATTGCCTCCCCCTGCCGCTCGGCTTCCTTGCTCTCGTGCTTGCGCACATAGGAGAGGTGAAAGTGTCCCGACATGACCAGCCGAACTCCAAGGCTTGAAAACAGTTCCAGCGCCTCGTCGGCGCGTTTGACGCGCCGGGTCTTCTGCAGCATCGGCTCCGTTGGAAACAGTAGCGGATGGTGCGCGACGATCACCCTGATGGCGTCGGGCGATGCCTTGGAAAAGCGTTCCTCCAGATCTTCGAGCTGCCCCCGCGAAATGGTGCCATGCCCCCAGTTCCATTCGAGACGCGCCCGGCGCGAGGTGCGCATGCCGACAAAGCACACGCCGTCCATTTCGAGGAACGGCTCCAAGTCTGCCGCAATATACCGCCGGTAGAGGCCATAAGGATCGAAAAACCGGCGCAGGATATTGACGGCGGGGACATCGTGATTACCCGGTACGGCAAAGATCGGCGCCTCGAGCGTATCGAGAAAGGCGCGGGCCTCGACGAATTCTTCCTTGCTGCCAATCTGGGTGAAGTCGCCGCTGGCAACGATCAGATCCGGATGCTGGGCGGCAATGTCGGCGGCGAAACCGGCGGCCAGCGCCGGGTCGTGACGACCGAAATGCAAGTCGGAGATATGGACGAGCTTCAAGGCGTTGGACCTCCGGCGGCTTCGACAATCGCTGCTGTGGCGAGCATATCGGTCGCCGCAGGCACGATAACCGATAAGGCCAGGGGACGGGTTTTGAAAGCGAGGGGCGTTTCCAGCATTTCGACCTCGCCGTCGAACATGACCTTGATCAACGGCTTGCGCGTGGTGATGGTAACGGATGTGACGCTATCGACGGTGAGCACCTGATCATGCCGCCAGCGGCCGAGCAACATGCCTGTCGTCAGCCGGATAAAATCGAAGACCGTGAAATGGCTGAGCACGTATAGCGTCAGCGTGCCACGATCCAGGCTCTGGCGCGAAAAGAACTGCCCGGGCCCCTCGTCATAGGCATTGTTCGACACGGCAACAGCCTGCACCCGCTCGACGCGCGTGGCGCCGTCACTGGTCTGCATGGCGACAGCGATGCGGCGCGCCCGGGCGAGACGCCGGAAGAAATGGCGCAGAAAGCCAATCTTGGCGCCAGCGTCGCGCCGGCCCCTGATGTGTTCGCGGGCAGCGGCCACGCCGGGGATCAGGCCAATGACCACCTTGTGCAGGAAGACCCGTCCATTCACTTCGCCCACATCGATGCGCTGGCTGACGCCGGTCGCTAACGCGGCAACCGCTTCCGGCAGCTCAAGCGGTATTTTGAGGTCCTTGGCCAGGGCATTGACCGTGCCGAGCGGCAGGATGGCGAGGCCCTTGTCGGAGCCGACCAGTGCCGCCGCCAGGGCGGTGATCGTGCCATCGCCACCTGCGGCGACGATCACCTCGGCAGCGCTGGCCATGGCGGCGTCGATACGCTCCTGCATGGGGACAGCACTGCGCGCGTCAATGGTGGCTTCGAGGCCATTGGCGCTGAACAGCGCCTCCAGCTCGTCCTCTGTGACGCCAATGGCATTGGCGGTGCCGGCATTGGCATTCAGGATGACGTGGTAAACCATAGTGCGGAATTCCATCGGCCATGGCGAAATGCCGTGGTGTTATGGCAACGTGCGGGCGGCACGGACGTTGCCTTGGCAATACGGGAAACGAATCAAATCATGGGCCAGCGCCTCACCGACAGCAAATTTTACCGGCGCATTCACGATTTCATTGTCGGTGAAGCAGGCTTGCTCGCGGCAATTGTTCTGATCAGCGGGCTGGTGCTGGCCTTCCTGCGTCTGGCCGACGCGGTGCAGGAGGGCGGCACGGCGGCTTTCGATGAAGCCATCCTGCTGATGTTCCGAACGCCCGGCGACGTCAATCAGGTCATCGGCCCGCTCTGGGTGCAGGAGATGGTGCGCGACGTCACCGCGCTCGGCAGCTTCGCCCTGCTCGGCCTGATTGTGGTTGGCGTCTGCATCTATCTGGTGCTGGCGCGGATGCAGGCGGCGGCATTGCTGGTCATCGTTTCGGTGCTGAGCGGCACAGTGCTCAGCACCCTGCTGAAGATGGGCTATGATCGGCCGCGCCCCGATCTGGCGACCATGTCGCATCAGTTCACCGCCAGCTTTCCCAGTGGCCATGCGATGCTGTCGGCCGTCACCTTCCTGACCATCGGAGCGCTGCTGGCCCGCCTGGCGCCGACGCGGGCGCTGCAGTTTTACGCGATCTCGGCCGCTTTGCTGCTGACGCTGATGGTCGGGATCAGCCGGCTCTATATGGGCGTGCACTATGCCAGCGACGTGCTGGCGGGCTGGTGCCTTGGCGCGGCCTGGGCCCTGCTCTGCAGCGCCGTGGCGCTGATGCTGGAGCGCCGCGGCACCATCGTGAAAGCCGATGAAGCGCGCTAGGCCGTGCGCGCTGTCCAGACCAGGATCTGGCTCATTACATCCTGCAGGGCTTCATCCAGCGCCGCAATCGGGGCAGCGGTCGGCGACATCGTGGCCGCACGCTCGGCGGTGAACGATTTGCTGGCGAAGATACGTCCCCGGCGTTCATCCACCAGTTTGGCGTTCATGGTGACCGTCGCGATATTGCCGCGCGCCACGTCGATTTCGAATGCCCGGATTTCGGTCGCCAGGGTCACATCGACCGCCAACTGGTCATCGGGACGGCCGATATTGGGGAAATTGCTCGACTCGAATGTCTGCAACATGCGGGTCTGTACCAGCCGCGGCAAGGTATCGGACCATTGTGCTTCAGGCAGGTAGCTCAGGATATTGCCGGGCTCGCGCACCACGACGCGCTGGCTGTCAAACGTCTGCACCGTCTTGGGCAGGGTGATCACCACCACCCGCGACGAGCGGCGGCTCAGCGGGCTGTGATTGACGCTATCCAGATCGAAGGTGATCGGGGGGCGGCCACCAAAGCAGCCGGCAAGGGTCAATGCCAATCCGGAAGCACCGGCAGCGAGAAACGCGCGGCGTGTCTTGTTCATCGGCATTGCCTTACTGCTTATTGTAGTCACGGACCGTCTCCCCGCCAAAGATCAGGCCCTGTGGATTGTTTTCCAGGTTCCGCACCACCCGGTCAAGCCGTTGCAGGGTTGCGCGGGCTTCGGCGGCGAGCGCGGAATACTCAGGTAACCCGCGATTGGCGAAATTGTTCAATCCGGCGGCGATACCCGACGTGCTGGCAGTCAGCTGGTCAGCCAGGATCCGCACCGAATTCGCCGCCTCGCCGATTTCGCCGAACATACCCTGCCCTTCGGCGCCGGTCACGGCACCATCGACCTGCGCCAGGATGGCATCGACCCGTTCGGCGGCACCTATCAGACTGTCGGAGACCTTGGTGATATTGGCCACGATGGTATCGACGCCGGCCGCATTGTCGCCCAGGGCGGTTGAGAAGCTGTCGACATTCTCCAACACCCGCCCCACCAGATCGGGATCGATCTGGGCGACGACATTGTCGATCACGGCGACGCTTGCCTTCAATCCCTCGATCATGTCGGTGATGCTGCTGGACAAGCCCGAGGTCGCGGTGAAGAAGTCGTCGATCTGCCCGGAATTGCGCGACAGCGTACTGGTGAACACAGCGACATTGTCGACCACTTCGGTGACCTGCTCGGGCGGGATCGCCGCCAAAAGCGTGCGCAGCTCGGCCGTCACCGTGGTCATCTCGGTCGAGAACGTGTCGACATTGGCCAGCACGCGCCCGACTACCGCCGGATCGATTTCCGCGGCAACCTTGTCGATCACGCCGACACTGGCGCTGAGGCCCTTGGTCAGCTCGGTCAGGTTATTGGCCAGGGTCGAGGTGGTGTCGAAAAATTCGTCGATCTGCCCGGAATTGCGCGACAAGCTCTCGGTGAAGGTGGTGACATCGGCGACCGCCTTGGCAACATCCTCCGGCGGCACGGCGGCGACCAGCGCCCGCAGGTCATCGGACAGCGTGCCGATCTGGGTCGCCATCGGGCCGATCTGGCGGCTGGCGTCGGCAATCGAGTCGAGGAAGCCCTCGACGCCTTCGGAATTGGAGGCCAGCGCTGCGGTGAAGGTTTCGACATTGGCGATGGTCGCGTTGAGCTTGGCATCATTGGTGTCGAGCAGCGTATTGATGCGATTGACCGCCGCCGAGACGCCGTTGACCGTGGTGGTCATCCCATCGAGGATCGATTGGAAATCGGAGACCTGGGCATAGAGCACCGGCACATCGCTACCGGGGGGCGGAACCGGGGCCCCTGCCCCATTGGTGCCGCCGGACAGCTGCAGCGAGCCGGCGCCGGTCAGTCCCTGAAAGCCCATGACCACGCGCGTGTCGGCCTTGACCGGGGCATTGGCATCGACGGAAATGCGCGCCACAACCCGTGCGGTGTCATTGGGATCGAGTGCGACGCTGTTGACCTGGCCAACCTTGATGCCGTTGAACATCACGTCCGTACCCCGCCCGATGCCCGAAACGGTGCCGGTGAACACCACATCGTATTGATTGGTGGCGACATTGCTGGACGGGCCGGCAAACCAGAAGACGAAACCGAAAAATGCCACGACCACGGCGGTGGCCAATGCTCCAACAATCGCATAATTGGCGTTGTTTTCCATGGTCTAGCCTTCGAGGTTGTGGGCGCGGGGGCCGTGGAAATATTCGCGAAGCCAAGGATGATCGCTGGCGCGCATTTCCGCCAGTGTGCCGGCCATCAATAACTTGCCATCGGCCAGCGCCACAATACGGTCGCAGGCGGCGGCCAGACTATCGAGATCGTGCGTCACCATCAGCACGGTGAGATCGAGCGTATCGCGCAGGGTGACGATCAACTCGTCGAACTTGCCGGCGCCAATGGGATCAAGCCCGGCGGTCGGCTCGTCGAGGAACAGGATTTGCGGATCGAGCGCCAGGGCGCGGGCCAGGGCAGCGCGCTTGATCATGCCGCCGGACAACTCGGACGGGTAACGCTGGGCGGCGGTGGCGGGCAGACCGACCAGATCGAGCTTGATGCGCGCGACCTCGCGGCGCAGCGATGGCGACAGGTCCAGGTGTTCGCGCATGGGAAATTCGATGTTTTCCTGCACGGTGAGCGAGGAGAACAGCGCGCCCTGCTGGAACAGGACGCCCCAATTGCGCTCGGTCTGCATGCGCTCGCTGCGCGTGAGGCTGGCATAGTCGCGCCCCAGCACATCGACCACGCCGCTGGTATGGGGCAAGAGCCCCACTATGGCGCGCATGGTGACCGACTTGCCGGAGCCCGACGGGCCGATCAAGCCAAGGATTTCGCCGCGGCGCACATCGAAGTCCAGACCATCGATGATCTTGCGGCCACCCAGGGTGACGACCAGATCGCTGACGGCGACGACGGAGCTTGGCGCGGCAGCCTGTTGCATGCGCTAGAATCCGATCGCTGCAAAGAAAACGGCGAACAGGCCATCGGCGACGATGACCACGAAGATCGCCTTGACCACCGAGGAGGTGGTGTGACGGCCCAGCGATTCCGAGGAGCCCTGCACTTTCATGCCTTCAATCGAGGCGATCAGTCCGATCAGGAACGCCATGACCGGCGCCTTGATCAACCCCACCGACACGCTGGTCATGGTCATGGCGCCGCGCAGGCGCTCGATGAACACCTCGAACGGAATATCGCCATAGAAGCGGGCAACGATGGCAGCACCCAGCAGGCCAGCCATGGCGCCGATAAAGGCCAGCAGCGGCAGCCCCAGCACCAGTGCAACGACGCGTGGCAGCACCAGCGCCTGATAGGGATCGACGCCCATGACCCGCAGCGCGTCGAACTCCTCGCGCATGCGCATGGACCCGATTTCGGCGGTGATGGCGGAGCCAGAGCGGCCGGCCACCATGATTGCCGCCAGCAATACGCCGATTTCGCGAAACATCAGGATCGCCGCCAGATCGACCACGAAGATCACCGCGCCGAAAGTGCGCAACTGCAGGATGGTCTGCTGGGTGATGATCGCTCCGACCACGACGGAGATCAGCGCGACGATAGGAATCGCCCGCAGCACGATCTGTTCAAACTGGTGCACGAAGGCCGGGAAGCGCAACGGCGCCTGCAGGGTGATGGTGCGCCCGAAGGCTGCAAGAATCCGCCCCTGCACGCCACTGGCCGACCCCACATCATCGGCAGCGCCAAACACCAGCTTGCCCATCGCCACGAAGGGCTGCATCAGCATGGATGGGCCCTGGCGCGGCGGCGGCGGCGTTGGTTCCGCTGCGGCGACGCGATCAAGCAGGCGCGTATGCAGATCGGAACCACCGACGAAGTGCGCCGCCTTGCCGAGATTGCGACGCAGCTGGGTCAGCAGCGCGGCCCCGACCGTATCGAGTTTGGCGATTCCGCTGATATCGAGATTGACAGGGGCGGTGGCTGCGGGCGCGGCAAGCTGCGCCAGCTCGGCTTCGAGCGAACGCGCCGTGGCGAAGGTCCAGTCGCCGGAACAGCGGATACGCGGCTGCGCTCCCTCGCTACCTTCGAACTTTGCCTGGCGTTCCATCCGACCCTTTAAGACGTATAGAGGGCGACTCTATCCCCAGGCATTGTCATACGAAATTGTCGCCGCGCCTTACAACACTGGAGTGCTTGCGGGAGCGCGCAAGCCACACGAGCCGGTCGCATTCGTGCAACCATGCCACACATTTCAAATTATCGGAGAAACGTTGGGGCGATCTTGGGGACAGATCTTGGGGACGGAACAACCAGCAAACGCCGAAGCTGAGGCGTTACGGCATTCCCTGACCAACACATCCCAGCGCCAAAAAAGGAAAAGGCCGCCGCGTTTTCAACATCGCGGCAGCCTCTTTGCTCGCCGCTAAGAAGCGGTCCGCCAACTTTTTACAGTAGAAAGAACTACTGAACGAGAGTCAGGTTGATAGCCGAGATCTTGCCGTCACGGCCGGATTCGAGCTCATAGGTCACCTTGTCGCCTTCATACAGGCCCTGCAGGCCCGAATTCTGAACAGCGGAGATATGGACGAATGCGTCCTTGTCGCCGCCTTCTGGCGAAATAAAGCCGAAGCCCTTGGTGGTGTTGAAGAATTTAACGGTACCGGTGATGGTTGCCATGATAATAGTCCTTGTAGCCCGGGCTAAGAAGCGAACGAGCAGGTTATCCTTCCACACATGCAGAAGGACTCTAAGACGTTCGCAAGAAAGAGAAGGAGCCAGGGGCCGGAGAACCAGCAGACAGGCAGCCGTCGTTGGCTGAAAACGTAAATACACTATGATCGTTTAGTGTGTCCGAAGCAAGGCTAATATCGCGAGCGGTAACAGGCGAGCGATTTGAGCGGCGGCGCGCTCAGCACAACAACAGCGTGAAGCGCCCGTCCTCCCTACTCTATTCACGGTTGCGAGAGCATCAAATCACGAAAGGATGCTGCAATTTTTCCATGGTCATATGGCTTGGAAAAGAACACTCCGCCATCCGGCAGGTCAGTCACCTCCACCATCCGGTGGCCGGATGTGACCACAATCTTGACCGGTGGCCACCGATTCCTCACCGCTGCCGACAGCTTCAACCCGTCCATGCTGCCGGGCATGTCGATATCGGTGAACAGGATCGAGATCGCCGCATTGCCCTCCAAAACCGCGATCGCGGCGTCGGCGGTGGCGGCTTCAAACACCACAAAGCCCTCATCGCGCAGGAAATCCGCGATCTCCATGAGCACAAGGGGCTCATCTTCCACCACCAGAACCTGGATATCTGCAGCCATCGGGCAAGCTTTCTGTTGGAGCGCCGCCATCATGACGCCGGTGAGTATTCAACGCGTCGCACGGCACAACGATCCAGCGGTTGCAATCACGATGACTTTGACTGGGCGCTTGGTTAAAGTCCCTCCAAACGAGCAAGCAGGTTGGCGTGGAGCAGACTTTTCAAGACGATATCCAGGCGATAGGCCGGATCAACGCGATTCCCTCGATCCTCAAGGTCGTGTGCGAGTCCACCGGCATGGGCTTTGCTGCGGTTGCGCGGGTCACTGAAGGGCGCTGGATCGCCTGCCAGGTGCTGGACAATGTCGATTTCGGCCTGCCGGTCGGTGGCGAGCTGGAAGTCGAGACCACGCTTTGCCACGAAGTCCGCTCGGCCGGACGGGAAATCGTCATCGCCGATGTGGCCAACGATCCCGTCTATGCCAATCACCACACGCCGCGAATCTACAATTTGCAGAGCTATATCTCGGTCCCAATCACTCTGGCCGACGGTACATTCTTCGGCACGCTATGCGCCATCAGCACCAAGCCGGCCAAAACCAACAATGATGCGACCATCGGCATGTTCCGGCTGTTTGCCGAACTGATTGCCCACCACCTGGACTCCGATCAGAAGCTGAACCAGAGCCGGGCCGACCTGATGGATGCCAAGTCCGCCGCTGACCTACGCGAGCAGTTCCTGGCGGTACTGGGGCATGACCTCAAGAACCCGCTGGCCTCGATCGAGGCAGGCACAAACCTCTTGGCCAAGACGCCGCTGACCGAGAAGGCGACGACCATTGTCACGCTGATGCGCAAGAGCGTTACCCGCATGAACAATCTGGTCGACAACATCCTCGATCTGGCGCGCGGCCGGCTGGGTGGCGGCATTGTGCTGGAAACGGCGGCGGATGAGGAAATCCACCGGGTTATCGAGCAGGTGGTAGCGGAGCTACGCAGCGCCCATCCCGAGCGCGAGATCGTTTCCCAATTCGGCGAGTTGGGCCGGCTGTCTTACGATCGGGTACGCGTCGGCCAATTGGTCTCGAACCTGTTGGGCAATGCTCTCACCCACGGCGCGGTGACCGGCCCGGTCACGTTGCGGGCCCGGATCGATGGCGAATTGTTCATTTTGTCGGTCGCCAACGAAGGCGAGAAGATACCGGATGACCTGATCGAGCAGTTGTTCCAGCCCTTCGTGCGCGCCAGTGTGCGGCCGAACCAGCCTGGACTGGGCCTGGGGCTCTACATCGCCAGCGAAATCGCCAAGGCGCATGGCGGCACATTGACCGCCACCTCGAGCGCCGAAGTGACCGAATTCACCTTCCAGATGCCCAAGCAGTAAGAAGCGCCGTCGCCCCAGGGACGACGGCGCAATGGATCAGGCCTGAGCGAGAGCCTGTTCGATATCGGCAATGATGTCGTCGATATGCTCGATACCCACCGAGATGCGGACCAGGTCCTCGGACACCCCGGCGCGCGCCAGTTCTTCTGGGTTGAGCTGGCGGTGCGTCGTCGAGGCCGGGTGGCAGGCCAGCGACTTGGCGTCACCGATATTGACCAGGCGCAGGATCATCTGCAGGCCATCGATGAACTTGCCACCGGCTTCCTTGCCGCCCTTGATGCCGAAGCTGATAATGCCCGAGGCCTGCCCCTTGGTGATGCGCTTGGCGACGGCATTATACTTGCTGTCCGGCAGGGCCGCGTAATTGACCCAGCCGACCTTGGGGTGGCTCTGGAGGAAATGCGCCACCTTGAGCGCGTTTTCGCAGTGCCGCTCCATGCGCAGGCCCAGCGTTTCCAGCCCCATCAGGAACAGGAAGGCACTGTGCGGCGACAGGGCGGCCCCGGTATTGCGCAGCGGCACAACACGGCAGCGGCCGATATAGGCGGCCGCACCGAGTGCTTCGGTGTAGACGACGCCGTGATAGGACGGATCGGGCTCGTTCAGCACCGGGAAGCGCGCCTTGTTGGCGACCCAGTCGAACTTGCCGCTATCGACGATGATGCCACCGATCGAATTGCCGTGCCCGCCGATATATTTGGTCAGCGCATGGACGACGATATCGGCGCCGAAATCGATGGGACGGCACAGATAGGGCGTCGCCACGGTGTTGTCGACGATCAGCGGCACGCCATGCTTGTGAGCAATCTGGGCCAGCCGTTCGATATCGACGACGTTGCCGGCCGGGTTGCCGATCGACTCGCAGAACACCGCCTTGGTCTTGTCATCGATCAGGGCCTCGATCCCAGAAAAATCATCCGCCTCGGCCATGCGCACTTCCAGTCCCTGGCGGGGGAAGGTGTGCATGAACAGGTTATAGGTGCCGCCATAGAGCTGGCTGATCGAGACGATGTTGTCACCGACACCGGCAATTGCCTGGATCGCATAGGTAATGGCCGACATGCCCGAGGCAACGACGAGGCCGGCAATGCCCCCTTCCATTTCGGCAACGCGCTGCTCGAGCACCGCATTGGTCGGGTTCATGATGCGGGAATAGATATTGCCGGGCACCTTGAGGTCGAACAGGTCAGCGCCATGCTGGGTATTGTCGAAGGTGTAGGAGGTGGTCTGATAGATCGGCACGGCTGCGGCCTTGGTGGTCGGCTCAGCGGTATATCCGTGGTGCAGGGCCAGCGTTTCGAGCTTCATGCTTCATATTCCTTTCACTGGCCTTGATCGAATACAGCGCCACCGGCCAGCCGGCGCCACGGCCACAATAGCCGCAAAATGCCGGACCCGTCAGCCTGTCGGCAACGTGTCTTCCGGCGGTTGATCGAGAAATTCCAGCAGGATCAGCGCATGGTTATGCGCCGCGTCACGCGCCGCATAGAGCAGCGTCACCCTGCCCTTGCCGGCCAGCTGCCGCAAGCGGGCGACAGCATCGGGGTTGGCCTGCAATTCCGCGCGGTAGCGGCGGCGGACTTCTTCCCAGCGCGCCGGATCATGGGCAAACCACTGGCGCAGTTCAGTGCTGGGCGCGATGTCCTTGAACCACAGATCGACATGGGCTTCGGCCTTGCTGACGCCGCGCGGCCAGAGCCGGTCGATGAGCACGCGCTGCCCGTCTTCGGGCGAGACCGGCTCATAGATGCGCTTACTGACAATATCCGGCTGCGAAGCCATCCGGTTCTCCTCCGGTTGCAACAGCTTATGCCAAGCCCAGGGCGCTGACTGCAACATCCGTTTGGAAAGATCGTGCAGGCAAAAGTCAGAGATGGCCCTGGCCGTCACACCCGACAGGTACCGCAGCACAGTTTGGGACCTGGTGCCAACAGCCGGGATGCACCACCCATCGCAAAGCTGGATTGTCTCGGCTAAGCTTGCCGCAGTTTGGAGACCAGCCTCATGACCCGACTGACGATCCCCGCCTCAATCGCCCTGATCCTGGCGCTTGGCACTGCCTCTGCCCATGCCGATGGCATGGATCCGCTGCCCTTGCCTGGCGAAAGCGCCACCTATACCTGCGAAAGCGGCGCCACAATTGTCGCCCATTACGATGTCAGCGACCCCATGGCCCCCACGGCCCGTCTGGAATATGCCGGCGCGGTGTTTGACATGTTCAACGTGATATCGGCCTCGGGCGCCCGCTTCTCGACCGAGGCCGGCCTCAAGCCCGACCATGGCCTGCAATGGTGGACGCATGGCGACGAGGCGATCATGAGCGAAATGCTGATGGACCATACGGCCGCCAGCCCCACCGTGATCGAGACCTGCACGCTGGCGTCCTGAGCAAACTTGCCTGGCGCACCACTCGGCGCCGGGGTTCTGCCTGCGATCAGTGCAGCAACTCGTCGATCTCCTCGACTATGACTTCGCCGACCACGAACACCAGGACGAAGGCCAGCCAGATACAGGTGGCCAGTACGGCCAGGCCAAACACTCCCACAATCGCGCCCGCAATGGCGGCCACGCCATCGCGGTTGAGCACCGCGACACAGACGATCGCCATGCCGATAGACGGCAGGGTATTGGTGAAGGGAATGGGCACCAGCATGCCTGCCCCCATGACGATGCCGAAAAAGCCGATGATCGGCGTTGCTGCGGCGCCCGTCAGGAAGGCCAGTCGCGGCGTCGAAAACTTGGCGACGATCTTGGTAAAGCGCTGCATCATCCCCAGCACCTTGAGCAGCAGCTTGAGCGGCAACTGGCGATTACCGAAGAAGTCCCAGAGACGCATCTGCACCCCGCTCACCATCATGATCGAGAAGGCGATGATCGCCAGTCCGATGACGACGCTGTAGCCCGGCGGTCCCGGCAACAGGTTGAGCAGCGAAAAGATCAGGATCGCCAGGGCGTGCGAGCCCGGGCCGATCAGCTCGATCAGGCTGTTACAGGTGAGCTTGGCATCCGGGGTTTCCGACAGGATGCGCAGCCGCTCGACCACATCGGCGACCACGCGCTCGATTGGCTCCAGATTGTCGTCCGCCGGACCCGGTGTCGGCTGGGCCGCGCCTGGGGGCGCGCCACTGCTGGCGTCGTTCATGGACTGGTTTCTTTCATTTCACCCAATGGGTCGCCGCAACGGGCGCAGTCGCCGCATTGGGGAGCGGAATTTTGGTCAGGGACACTTCGGGACGAGCCATCGCCCCGGTCGGCTCCGGGCTCTGCAGACGCTCCATCAGACTGCCAAACAGGCCGCCGCGCGGGGTGGCAAATGGCACCATTTCCGCCCTGGGACGTGGCATTGCGTCGTTGCGGGCGTCACGCGGCCGGTAGCCGAATTCGCGTTTGAAGGCGCGGCTGAACTCGGCCGCATCCACAAAACCCCGTTCAGCGGCGATATCGGCGATGCGGCGATCGTCATTGGCATCGCAGAGCGCTACATGCGCATCCAGCAGGCGCCGACACCGAATATAGCGCACCACGCCACCCAGCGGCTCGAACAGCCGGTACAGCCGCGAGCGCGAAACGCCGAGCTGGCGGCACAACTCATCGGCCCCCAGCGCTGGCGACAGCAGATTCTCCTGGATCAACTGCTTGGCCCGTTCCAGCAAGGTTGCCTCAATGGGGCGCTGAGCCTCCATCAGGCGGTCGGGATCGGCCGTGATGCAGGCCAGCACCATAGCCCTGGTCGCCGCCAGCAGGCTGGGCAGTTCCGCCTCGGTCAGCATCGGCAGGCGGCGGTCGAGATCGAGCATGTAGTCGGCCAGCAATTGGCCAAGGCCGCTGGTCAGCTGCGTATTGATCACCGCGTCCAGCGTTGCCGCCGCATCGCGACAGAAGTCGCGCGGCAGGAACAGGATCAACGCATCGAGATTGGCAGTTGAGCCCTGAAAAGTGTCGCGGAGCGAGCCGACACTCAATCGGCGCGCCGCGCTGGTACTGCGCCAGGCCCGCCCCCCGGGGCGCAAGGTGCTGTTACCGCTGCGGGCAAAGGTCAGAAACCAGTGGTCAATGGGATTGGCCCGCAAGTGATGGGCGGTCCTTGCATAGGCGATTGCAGGACTGCGGCCATGCATGAAGGCGACGCTGCCGAGGTCCCAGATTTCGAGATCGGCGATAAAGCCGGGCGGGGACGCCGTCGCTGGAAGAATATCGACATAGGGCGCGGCCAGGTCGCGCCACGCCGCGAACTGACAGAGTTCTGGCAAGTGCCTTGTACTAAGGCTCATACTAGCGATTTGCGGCGACCCGCCCGGCGCTCTGGCCAGCGGCTCCGTCAACAGTCTGTGCAAGGTCCGACGCTCCCACGCACTGCAGTGTTTGTTCCGTTTTCGCCGCATAATTGCGACGCTCAGGCCATGTCTGCTCCGGATCGCTCTAGATAAGAAGACGAGATCGCCCTCAATTCGGGGCTATAGAGAGCTAAGCACCAAGTGACGCCAACGTCGAGATGCAAGAAAACCTCTATGTTAATTGCTCATGAACTATCGACATCGATTGCGCAGCCGCCAATTGGTCTCGCTGTGCACTGAAAATAGCTGATCGAGATGGTTTCGCCCGCAGCGGCACAGCCCAATTGCTGCCCGCTCCGCCGCTGCTCTGGCCTAGCGCAGGATCAGGCGCTTGAGGAACTGCTGGGCAACCCAGCCGGATGGGCCGTCCTGATCGACAAGACAGAAATCGCTGTTGCAGCGGACGATCTGCACCTGTGCCCCGCGCGGCAGCACGTCGACGACCGGAAACCTCATGCCGGCTCCCTTGCGGACATTGACGATGTCGGTGGTTACGGCAAGGTTGGCATTGCCGCCGGCCATCGCGCGGTCCTGCTGCATCTGCGCAAAGGCGGGGCCAGACAGGCTGGCCAGGGCGAGAGCCACCATCGTGGCCCGGTATGCGAAGCGTTTCGACATGAAAATCTCCCTCATAATCAGACTGCGGGCGCGCTGGTTATCCGCACGCCCGCAGGTTCGGTTAGGCGAGTGCCTTGGACTTGAGCTTGGCGAACTCGTCCTGGCTGATGGTGCCCGCATCAAGCAGCGCCTTGGCGCTGGCAATCTGCTCGGCCGGCGAACCACCGGCGACATTGCGGATATAGGCATCGGCCTCGGAGCGCATGGCCTGAGCCTGCTCGACCTGGCGCTGGTGCATTCCACCACCACGGACGATGAGGTAGATCAGCGCCGTCAACATGGGCAGCACGAGTAGGGCGATAACCCAGATAGCCTTGGCGAAGCCGCCGATCGAGCGATCACGGAACAGATCGGCGATGATCTGGAACAGCACCATGAGGTAGGCAAGCAGGAAGAACGACCAGACGATCAGCCACAAGAATTCCCAGAAATTCGAACTCATCAGAAGACTCCCAAATTGACGCTGCCGCTCGCGGCCCAGCCCATCAAAAATTACTCTCTTGCCGTCCTGCGCCAACTTCGGCTGATCGCTTACCGACGCCGGACGACTTTGCACGCCTCGCGACAGGCGCGGCCGAAACTAACTCGTTCAGCAGATGAGAGTATAGCGCGTTCCGATTTTGCGACGATTGACCAAGCATCCCAATAACACGCAGATCATCCCAATCTTGCCCTGGGCGGAATAGTTGCGCGTCGGGTTCCGCCTCGTCGCAGTTGGGACACAATGCATAAAAGCGGGACGCGTAACCATTTGCCGGGCTGCGCGAAGGGTCTACCCCTATTGGATGCCAAACTATTGGCAATGCAGATGGATTGCCGTCTGTCTTGCGGGGGATCGTTCATGGCCACGCCTACAACACAGAAACTGTCGCTGTTTGCCCTGACCGCCATGGTGGTGGGCTCCATGGTTGGAGCGGGCATTTTCAACCTTCCGAGCCGCTTTGGAACGGCAACCGGCCCGTTCGGCGCGATCATCGCCTGGCTTATCGCCGGCACCGGCATGTATATGCTGGCCCGCGTGTTCCAGTCGCTCGCGGAGCGGCGCCCCGACATCGACTCCGGTGTCTTCGCCTATGCCAAGGCGGGCTTCGGCGACTATATGGGGTTCCTGTCGGCTTTCGGGTACTGGCTCGGCTCCTGCCTCGGCAACGTCTTCTACTGGGTGCTGATCGGCTCGACGCTGGGGCGCTTCTTCCCCGAAGTGTTCGGTGACGGCAGCACCATCGTCGCCATCGTGGTCTCCCTGCTCGGCATCTGGACTTTCCATTTCCTGATCCTGCGCGGCGTCGAGCAGGCCACTTTCATCAACATGGTCGTGACCATCGCCAAGATCGTGCCGCTGGTGGTGGCGATCCTGCTGATGGTCTTCGCCTTCAATTTCCAGCAGTTCTCCGAGAACTTCTTCGGCGGACTCGACATGCCCGAGAAGAGTCTGATCGCCCAGATCCGCGATACGATGCTGATCACGGTCTTCGTCTTCCTCGGCATAGAAGGCGCCAGCGTCTATTCACGCTTCGCCAAGGAGCGCGCTGATGTCGGCAGGGCAACCATCCTCGGCTTCGTCGCCGTAACCGGCCTGATGGTGGCGGTGACCCTGCTGCCCTATGCCAATATGGCCCGCGCCGACATTGCCGCCATGCAGCAGCCATCGCTGGCGGGCGCGCTGGAGGCGGTGGTCGGCCCGTGGGGCGCGGTGTTCATCTCCATCGGCGTGCTGGTCTCGGTGCTGGGCGCCTATCTCGCCTGGTCGCTGATCTGCGCCGAAGTGCTGTATGCTGCCGCCAAGTCTTCGGACATGCCCAAGCTCTTTGCGACCCAGAACGGCAATCGCGTTCCAGCCAATGCGCTCTGGGCCACCAACATCGTTGTCTCGCTGTTCATCATCTCGACCTACTGGTCGGCCGACGCCTTCAACTTCATGCTCGACATGACCAGCGTCACCTCTTTGCTGCCTTACCTGCTGGTTGCTGGTTACGGCGTGCTGCTGGCCCGCAGCGGCAATGGTTATGAAGACGTGCCCCAGGCGCGCGTCCGCGACATGATCTTCGCCTCGATCGCCGTCATCTACACCCTGTTCATGTTCATCGCCGCCGGCCTGCAATTCGTGCTGATGGTCATGGTGCTCTTTGTCCCCGGAACCCTGCTTTATGTCTGGGCGCGGCGCGAGCAGGGCAAACTGCTGTTTACCCCGGTGGAATGGATCATCTTCGGCATCACCGTCGCCGGGTGCGTTGCCGGTCTTGCTGGTCTGCTCACCGGCTACTTCCAGATCTAGGAGAAAATACCATGGTAGACGCAACAACTCCCTTTGGCGTGCATTCCGAAGTCGGCCAATTGCGCAAGGTGCTGGTCTGCGCCCCCGGCCGGGCCCACCAGCGGCTGACACCATCCAATTGCGATGACTTGCTGTTCGATGACGTGATGTGGGTCGAAAACGCCAAGCGCGACCATTTCGACTTCATGACCAAGATGCGCGACCGCGGCATCGAAGTCCTCGAGATGCACAATCTGCTGGCCGAAACGGTGGCCATTCCGGACGCCAAGGCCTGGATTCTCGACAATCAGGTGGTGCCCGATCAGGTCGGCCTTGGCCTCGTCAATGAAGTGCGCTCGTATCTCGAGGGCCTGTCGCATCGCGAACTGGCCGAGACGCTGATCGGCGGCCTCTCCACTCATGAGTTTCCCGACACCCATGGCGGGGAAATGATGCAGCTGGTGCGCGACGCCGCCGGCGTCAACGAGTACCTGCTGCCGCCGCTGCCCAATACACTCTACACGCGCGATACCACCTGCTGGATCTATGGCGGCGTGACGCTCAACCCGCTGTACTGGCCGGCCCGTCACGAGGAAACCATCCTCACCACCGCCATCTACAAGTTCCATCCGGACTTCGCCGGCAAGGTCAATGTCTGGTACGGCGATCCCCTCAAGGACCATGGCCTCGCCACCCTTGAAGGCGGCGACGTCATGCCGATCGGCAAGGGCAATGTGCTGATCGGCATGAGCGAGCGCACCTCGCGCCAGGCCATCAGCCAGCTGGCGGCCGAACTGTTCGCCAGGGGCGCGGCCGAACGCGTCATCGTGGCGGCCATGCCCAAGCTGCGTGCCGCAATGCACCTCGATACGGTCTTTACCTTCGCGGATCGCGACGTCGTGCTGCTCTACCCCGATATCGTCAACTCGATCCAGGCGTTCTCCTACCGCCCCGATGGCAATGGCGGGCTCGAACTGCACAAGGACAAGGGCTCGTTCGTCGACGTGGTGGGCCAATCGCTCGGCTACAAGAAACTGCGCGTGGTCGAGACGGGCGGCAACGCCTATATGCGCGAGCGCACCCAGTGGGATAGCGGCGCCAACCTGGTCTGCGCGGCGCCCGGCGTGGTCTATGCCTATGACCGCAACACCTACACCAACACCCTGCTGCGCAAGGAAGGCGTCGAGGTCATCACCATTACCGGTGCCGAGCTTGGCCGCGGTCGTGGCGGCGGCCACTGCATGACCTGCCCGATCATTCGCGACGCCGTCGACTTCTAGAGTATCGTTGCGGGCGGTGGCCTGGCCACCGCCCCTGCCCTGTCTGCCCCACGGTTCGGTTCAACGATGGCGTGGCTTTAGCGCAGGCACATCACCGCCTCGCGCGCCCGCCGAAACGCAAAGGCGCGATCATGAGCGACACGACCCCTCCTCCCCGCTCGATCAAGGAGCCTTCCTATTTCGACGCCCTGGCGCCGCTCGTGGTGCTGGCGCTGCTGATCGGTGGCGCCGTAACCCTGTTCGGGCTGGATGCCATGGAGGGACCGTTGCAGGTCGGCATCATGGTCGCGGCGATGGTGACGGCGGCCATCGTGCTGAAGAACGGCCATCCCTGGGACGCCATCGCTGAATCGGGACGCCGCGGCGTTTCATCGGTGGTCTCTGCCATTTTCATTCTGTTCGCCGTCGGCGCCCTTATCGGCACCTGGAACATGTCGGGCACGATCCCAACCATGGTCTATTACGGCATCCAGCTGATCAATCCGGACTGGTTCTACCTGGCCACAGTGGTCATCTGTGCCGTTATCTCGCTCGGCATCGGCAGTTCCTGGACCACCGCCGGCACGATCGGCGTGGGCCTCGTCGGCCTGGCGCTGATGGTCGGTGTTTCCCCGGTCATCACCGCCGGGGCGGTCATCTCGGGCGCCTATGTCGGCGACAAGCTGTCGCCCCTGTCGGAAACCACCATCCTCACCGCCCAGATCACCGGCAATGACATCCATACCCATCTGCGCGCCCAGGTCTGGACCACGATACCCGCCTTCATCATTTCGATGATCGTCTTCACCGCGTTCGGTGTTTTCGATGGCACCAGCGGCCTGGGCGAAGCCGTGGTCAATTCCGAGCTGTCCGCGCTCAACCAGCTGTTCTGGATCACGCCGCTCAACCTGATCCCATTGGCGCTGCTTATCGGACTATCGGTCTTCAAGGTGCCGCCCGTGCTGGCGATCATGGCCTCGGCGCTGGTCGCCGGCATCCTTGCGTGTTTCCTGCAGCCCGATGCCGTGCTGCGTTTCGTCGATGATCCGACGCTGACCGCTCCCGCCAATTTCATCAAGGGCATCTGGCAGGTAATGGCGACAGGGTACTATTCCGCCTCGGGCATTCCACCGGTGGATAGTCTGCTGTCGCGCGGCGGCATGGACAGCATGCTCTTCACCGTCTGGTTGATCCTGGGCGCGCTGGTGTTCGGCACGCTGCTCGACGAATTCGGCCTCTTGTCCAAGCTGGTGACGCCAATCCTCTTGCGCGCCAAGACCACGGGCAGCCTGATCGGCACCGTGGTGGCAACGGCGCTCGGCCTCAACATCGTGGCCGGTGACCAATATGTGGCGCTGGTCCTGCCCGCCCGGCTGTTCCGCGTCGAATTTGAAAAACGTGGCTTGGCGACCACCAACCTGTCGCGCACCGTGGCCGATGCGGGCACCGTCACCTCCCCGCTGGTGCCCTGGAATTCCTGCGGCGCCTATATGGCGGCAGTGCTTGGCGTGCCGACCCTGCTCTACATGCCCTACGCCATCTTCAACATCGCCAGCCCACTGCTGACGCTGCTCTATGGCATTACCGGCTTCAAGGTGGTCCGCGTGGATCCGATCATTCCGGAAGACACGCCGCTCAAGGCATAGTCCATGCAGCCCGATTGATCACGCAGGCCACCCACCAAAAATCTTATCCCGGCGCAGGCCGGGATCCATCCGGAAGGCCATCGGCCCCCACACAATTGGGGAAACTGCCTATCCAGTGCGGCTTTGATCCTCAAACCCAATCTGCCCCACCAGGTCATTGGCCAGCCGCAGGCTCGCCCCGGTCGTCTGCAATATCTGCGGCAGCGCCAGCCATTCCAGCGTCCAGGCCGCGCCGGAGCGTTCGTTCTCATGCACCAGCGCCTGATGCAGCGTTCCCACCAGCCCGGCATTGTAGCGGGCCAGGCTCACCAGCACTTCCGCATTCACCGGATTGGACTTGTGCGCCATGGCCGAGGACGTGCCGCCTCCGGCCAGCCGGATCGCCCCGACCTCGTTCTGCGCCAAAAGGGCCACATCCGCCCCGAACTTGCCCAGCGCACCGGTGATCAGCGACAGCAGCGAGGCGAACCCCACCAGCGGGTCGCGGCTCGCATGCCAGGGCTCGGCCAACCCAAGATCGAGCCGCTCCGCCAGATAGCGCGCGACCGCATCGCCCTTGTCGCCAAAGCTCGAACGGTCGCCAATCGGCCCGCCCAGCTGAATCACCAGCAATTGCCGCCGGCTCGCGGTCAGCGCTGCCAGCAACCGCTCCAATGGCTCGGTCCAGGTGCGAATCTTGGCCGCGACAGTAAATTTCAGCGCCTGCTGCATGCGCGTATGCGCCATCAGCGACAGCGCCCCATCGCGCGCCGACAGCGCCGCCAAGGCAGCCTGCAGCGCCACCAGACGCTCCTCGTAGATCGGGATAATCTGCGCCAGCCGCAGGATCAGCGCCGTGTCGATGGCGTCCTGGCTCGTCGCGCCCTTGTGCACCTGCACCCCATGCGGCTCGCCCACCGCATTGCGCAATTGGCGCACCAGCGCCGGGATGACGACCCCATCCCTTGCCATGCCGCGCGCCAGATCGGCCCAATCGGGGGTAAATCCGGCAATAGCCGCGATGATGGCCTGCGCCGCGTCCGCCTCGATCAGCCCGGCATCGGCCTCCGCTTCGGCCAGCGCCCCCTCGAAGCGCAGCATTGCCGCAAGATCGGCGGCATCGCTCAAATGCTCGGCCACGGCCGGATCGCCGACAAGGGATTGCAGCAGGCTTGGCTTCGTTTCGGTCATAGGATCATTCCGGCATGGCGACGACACAAAGGTTACACCGGCTGGCGCCGTGATGCACTGCTGCCGCTAAACCCGTTCCAGCGCCACCGCGATTCCCTGCCCGACGCCGATGCACATCGTCGCCAGCGCCAGCTGCTTGCCGGTCAGCGACAATTCCAGCGCCGCCGTGCCCGCGATCCGCGCCCCCGACATGCCCAGCGGATGACCCAGCGCAATCGCCCCACCATTCGGATTGACGTATTCCGCGTCCTCGGGGATCCCCAGATCGCGCAACACGGCAATGCCTTGGCTGGCAAAGGCCTCGTTGAGTTCGACAATGTCGAAATCGGCTGGCGTCAGCCCCAGCCGCGCGCAGAGCTTGCGGGTCGCATTGATCGGCCCGACGCCCATGATGCGCGGCGGTACACCGGCCACCGCGCCACCGACAATGCGCGCAATCGGCGTCAGCCCATATTTGCGCGCCGCCGCTTCCGAGGCAATGATCAGCGCCGCCGCGCCATCATTGACGCCCGAGGCATTGCCGGCAGTCACTGTGCCGTCCTTCCTGAACGGCGTGCCCAGCTTGGCCAGCGCCTCCAGCGTGGTGTCGCCGCGCGGATGTTCGTCGGTATCGACCACAAGCGCATCGCCCTTCCGGCGCGGAATGGTCACTGCCACGATCTCGCGCGCCAGCCGTCCATTGGCCTGCGCCGCCGCCGCCTTGTGCTGGCTGCGCAGCGCAAACGCGTCCTGATCGGCCCGCGAAATATTGTAGTCGGCAGCGACGTTCTCGCCAGTTTCCGGCATGGAATCAACGCCGTATTGCGCCTTCATCAGCGGATTGACGAAGCGCCAGCCGATGGTGGTGTCATAGATTTCGGCATTGCGGGAAAAGGCCGTGTCCGCCTTGGGCATAACAAACGGCGCGCGGCTCATCGATTCCGTGCCCCCGGCGATATAGAGCTCGCCCTCACCCGCCTTGATGGCGCGGGCGGCGGTGATCACCGCATCCATGCCCGAGCCACAGAGCCGGTTGATGGTGGTGCCCGGCACGCCGACTGGTAGCCCCGCCAGCAACAGGCTCATCCGCGCGACATTGCGGTTGTCTTCGCCCGCCTGATTGGCATTGCCGAAGATGACATCATCCACGGCCTCCCAATCGACGCCCGTGTGCTGCTCCATCAGCGCCCGCAGCGGAACAGCGCCGAGATCATCGGGACGCACCGAGGACAGCGCGCCGCCAAAGCGGCCGATGGGGGTGCGCTGGTAAGCACAGATGAACGCCTCAGCCATTTCAGTTCCCCTTCTTGCTGCCGCCATGGGCAGCGGCGGTGCGGGCCTGCAGGTCGCGCAGCGTGGTCAGTTCGAGTTCGGTAGGCGGTGGCGTCTGCTCCAGATCGTCGGCAAAGCGCACCGTCCAGCCACAGGTTTCCTGCACCATGTCGCGGGTCACACCCTGATGCAGCGAGACCACGGTGAATTCCTTGCTCACCGGATCCGGCCGCCAAATGGCCAGGTCGGTAATCAGCAGCGTCGGCCCCTTGGTGGTAATGCCCAGCCGCGCGCGGTGATCGCCGCCATCGCCATGGCCAAACGAGGTGTAGAAGTCGATCTTCTCCACCATCGAGCGCGTCGCCTGCTTCAGCGTGATATAAATCTCGCCGCAGGACGTGGCGATCTCGGGCGCGCCGCCACCGCCGGGCAGCCGCACCTTGGGGTGGTGATAATCGCCAATCACCGTGGTGTTGATATTGCCGAACTTGTCGAGCTGCGCCGCGCCCAGAAAGCCGATGGAAATGCGCCCGCCCTGCAGCCAGTAGCGGAACATTTCCGGCACCGCGACAGTCGATACTGCGGTCTCGCACAGCTCGCCATCGCCGATGGAAAGCGGCAGCACATCCGGCGCGGTGCCGATCGTGCCGCTTTCATAGATCAGCGTGATATCGGGCGCATGGGTCAGCCGCGCCACATTGCAGGCCGCCGATGGGGCGCCGATGCCGACAAAGCACACATCCCTCGATGTCAGCTGCCGCGCCGCCGCAATGGTCATCATTTCGGTCGGGGTGAAGTCAGTCATGCTGCGATCCTCCGAGGAAGTGCGACGCCAGGCGAAAAGGCATAGATGTCGAAATTGAAGCGAACACAATCCGCCCCCTCCCCCTCGAGGGGGAGGGATGGGGTGGGGGTGGGCAACACAGGCAACACCATGGTCAAAGCCCCTTCACCCGCTCGGCAAACACCTCTGGCGTTGCGTCGAGCACATGCTCCTGCATCCAGGCCGTGAACAGTTCCCGATCCGCCGAAATCTTGTCCCAGTCGAGATAGGTGGCATTATCGCGCGCGTAATAGCCGTGGGTGTAGCTTGGATGCGCCCCGCCCGGCACCACCGCGATGGCACTGACCGTCCAATGCGGCAGGATGCAGAGATTGGGGTGCAGATCCTTGAAGTCGGGCACCACTTCCTCGACCGTCACCACCACGCGCTTGGCCGCCAGCGCCGCTTCCTTCTGCACGCCAATGATGCCCTCGATCAGCACATCGCCCTTGGCATTGGCCTTTTGCGCATGGATGAAGGTGACGTCCGCTCGGTGCGCCGGAATGGCCGCCAGTTCCTCGCCGGTGAACGGGCAAATGACCGATTTGATATCGGGATTGACCGCCTTGAGCCCGGCGCCCTTATAGCCCCGGAATACCGCCACCGGCAGGCCCGCCGCCCCCGCTTCATAGGCATTGGCCATGGCAGCGTGGGAGTGTTCTACGGTTTCGATGGCGCGCGGATACTGGTTTTCGATGGCATCGCGCATCCGGCGCAGCAGGCCCACGCCGGGATTGCCGGCATAGGAAAACACCACCTTCTTGGCCAGCCCCATGCCGATCATCTGGTCATAGACAATGTCGGGCGTCATGCGGATCAGCGTCAGGTCCGTGATGCCCTGGCGGATCGCCTCATGCGCGGCAGCGTGGGGAATGAGATGGGTGAAGCCCTCGAAGGCGACGGTGTCGCCATGTTTGAGATTGTCCCGCACCGCATCGGCGAGTGACTGGAATTGGGCCATCGCATCCTCCTTTGATGGCGCCAATCAATACCCCGCTTCGTCGGCGAGCAATCAAATTGTGCGAATACCGCACTTTGTTCGCTTATCGCACAAACCAATATGCTAATGTCGGCTCCATAGGTGACGGAGGCAGCGATGCGCGAAGGCGACATCATTCACGGATTGGCCAAGGGCCTGGCAGTGATCGAGGTGTTCGACGCCGCCCATGCGCGGCTGTCCATCACCGACGTGGCAGCGTTGACCGGGCTGGAGCGGGCGACCGCCCGGCGGTGCCTGCTGACCCTCACCAGCCTTGGCTATGCCAGTTATGACGGCAAGTTCTTCATGCTGACGCCGCGCGTCCTGCGGCTGGGTCATTCCTATCTGGCGGCAACGCCCCTGCCCGGCATCATCCAGCCCGTGCTCGAACGCCTCACCGCCGCCACCGGTGAAAGCGCCTCGGCCTCGGTGCTCGATGGCACCGATATTCTCTACATTGCCCGCGCCTCGCTCCGCCGCGTCATGTCGATCAATCTCAGCCCCGGCACCCGCCTGCCCGCCTATTGCTCGTCGATGGGCCGCGTGCTGCTGGCCGCCATGCCAGCAGCCGCCGCGCGCAGCGTCCTCGAGCGCTCGGCACTATTGGCCAACACGCCCAAGACCAGGACCGATATCGGCGCCTTGATGGACGAGCTCGCTGTCGTGGGGCGGCAGGGCTACGCGGTGATTGATGAGGAACTGGAACTGGGGCTCCGCTCCATCGCCGTGCCGCTGCTCAACGCTCGCGGGGAAACAATTGCCGCGCTCAATATCGGCGCCCAGGCCGCCCGCATCGGCGTCGATGCCATGGTGGCGCACTATCTGCCGCAGATGCGCGCCGCGCAGGCGGAATTGCAGCCGCTGCTGCACTAGCGATGGTTCGGGCATGGCCGTAGCATCGCCGTCGTCCGCCGCGTCATGATCGCGGCAACAAGGAGCGCCCATGGCCTCGACCGCACAGTTTGCCGAGATCGCCAATCTGGCCGGAGACCCGGCTCGCGCCGCCATGCTCGATGCCCTGATGGACGGCCGCGCCCTGTCAGCGACCGAACTCGCCAATGTCGCCGGCATCACCCCGCAAACCGCCAGCGGCCACCTGGCCCAGTTGGCCAGTGCCGGCCTGATTCTGGTGCAGAAGCAGGGCCGCCATCGCTATCACCGGCTGGCCAATGCGCAGGTGGCCCAGATGGTCGAAGCCATCATGCAGGTCGCGTCCGGTCTCGGTCCGGCCCGCAAGCCGGTGCGCACCGGCCCCAAAGATGAGGCGCTGCGCACCGCGCGCACCTGCTACGACCACATTGCCGGTCGCCTCGGCGTCGCGCTGGCCGATGCGCTGGTCAGAGGCGGCCACGCCGAAATCAGCCGCGATGGCGCATTGATCACGCCCAAGGGGCTGGCCTTCCTCTCCGGCATGGGCATCGCCCTGACCACGCCACCCAGGAGCAAGCGCGTCCTCTGCCGCCCCTGCCTCGACTGGAGCGAGCGTCGCCCCGACCTGGCCGGCACCGTCGGCACCGCCCTCTGCCAGCACAGCCTCGCCTCCGGCTGGATCCGCCAATCCGAAGGCAGCCGCGCCCTCGCCATCACCCGCAAGGGCGAAGCCGCCTTCCGCGAGCATTTCGGCGTGGTGCTGGACTAGCCTCACTTCGGCCGCAACCGAAGCATCGCGCTGCTCTCACGTTGCAAGGTCAGGGCAACCCGGAGCCCTACATGACCATCACCGTTTTCATCCGCTACCAGATCGACCCATTCAAGCGTGCCGCGTTCGAGCAATATGCCCGCAACTGGCTCAGCATCATTCCCGCCTGTGGCGGTGACCTCATCGGCTATTGGCTGCCCCACGAAGGCACCAACAATATCGCCTTCGGCCTCATCTCCTTCGATAGCCTCGCCAGCTATGAGAGCTATCGGGCGCGCCTGCGCAGTGATCCCGCCAGTGTCGCCAATTTCGCGCTGGCGGAAGCCGGCCAGTTCATTCTCACCGAAGAGCGATCCTTCCTGCGCCAGGTGGAGCCCGCAACATGATCGCCGTCATCTTTGAAGTCCTCCCTGCCGCGGGCCAGCAGGACGCCTACCTGTCACACGCCGCTCTGCTCAAACCGCAACTGGAGCAGATCGAAGGCTTTATTTCCGTCGAGCGCTTCCAGAGCCTCAGCCAGCCCGGCAAGATCCTGTCGCTCTCGTTCTTCGAGGATGAGGCGGCCGTGGCCCGTTGGCGCAATCATGCCGGGCACCGTGCCACGCAAGCCGCAGGCCGGGATGGAGTCTTCGCCGATTACCGGCTGCGCGTCGCCGACGTGATGCGCGACTATGGCCTGGTTGCTCGCCGCGACCAGGCGCCGACCGACAGCCAGGCGGCCCACGGCCCATAATCGCCCCACCACATCGCACAGCGCCGGCGCAACTTTTTGCCGTGGGAATGCCGGGGCGAGCAACGGCATTGCGACGGAAGCGGAGAACGTAAATTAGTCATCCATTTCAATGGATTAGATTTGACGTTCCATAGCTGACTGTTACGCTGGAGCATCAAATTCGGCCTAGCGCCCGCCCCTGGAGATCGCCGCATCATGAAGAAGTTTCTCGCCGCAGCCATTGCGACGCTGGCTATGTCGGCCGGTCCCGCCATGGCGCAGCCGACCGATATTCTCAATGTCTCCTATGACATTGGCCGCGAGCTGTTCGAGGCGGTCAACGCGGCCTTCGTGCCGGCCTACAAGGCGTCGGCTGACGCAGAACTGACGGTCAACCAGTCCCATGCCGGCTCCTCGGCCCAGGCTCGCGCCATCCTCGAGGGCCTGCAGGCCGATCTCGTCACCTTCAATCAGGTGACCGATATCGACAAGCTGGCCGCGAGTGGCTTCGTCTCCGCCGAATGGCAGTCCGAATTCCCCAATAACGCTTCGCCCTATTATTCGCTGCCCGCATTCCTCGTGCGCGCCGGCAATCCCAAGGGCATTGCCGATTGGGGCGATCTGGCCCGCGACGACGTGCAGGTGATCTTCCCCAATCCCAAGACCTCGGGCAATGGCCGCTACACCTATCTGGCCGCCCGCGCCTGGGCCGGTGAAGAATTCGGGGGCGATGACGCCCAGGTCGAAGCTTTCCTGACCAAGCTGTTCGCCAACGTACCGGTGTTCGAAACCGGCGGCCGTGGCGCCACCACCGCCTTTGTCGAGCGCGAGCTGGGCGACGTGCTGATCACCTTCGAGGCCGAAGTGCAGGGGATCCGCAGGCAGCTGGGCACCGACAAGTATGACGCCGTGGTCCCCTCGGTCAGCCTCTATTCCGAATTCCCCGTCGCCATTGTCGACAAGGTCGCCGATGCCCGTGGCAGCCAGGACAGCGCCAAGGCCTATCTCGATTTCCTCTACACCCCCGAAGGCCAGGAAATCCTCGCCGCCCATTTCAACCGCGTCCATGACGAGACCGTCGCCGCCGCCCACGCCGCCGATTTCCCCGCGGTGCGCCTCGTGACCGTCGAAGACGCATTCGGCGGCTGGGCCAAGGTGTCCGAAGAGCATTTCGCCGATGGCGGCCTGCTCGATAAGGTCTTCCTCAACCAGTAAACTGCGCAAAAATGCCGACGAGCGGCGGAGCCATGGGGCTGCGCCGCTCCAGTCTTTCAGGAACAAGATGACGGCCCTCGCCCTCCCCCGCAAACGACACCTGCTGCCCGGGTTCGGGCTGACGCTTGGCGTCACCCTGCTCTATGTCGTCATCATCATCGTGCTGCCGGTCTCGGCCATGCTGTTCAAGACGGCCAGCCTGGGCTTTGACGAGTTCTGGCGCATCGTCACCTCCAATCGCTCGCTGGCGGCCTACCGGATCACCTTTGGTTCGGCTGCTGTCGCCACTGTTTTCAACGGCGCCTTCGGACTGCTGCTGGCCTGGGTCTTGGTGCGCTACGAGTTTCGCGGCAAGCGGGCGCTCGATGCCCTGGTCGACCTGCCGTTCGCGCTGCCCACCGCCGTCGCCGGCCTGACGCTGGTGACGCTCTTCGCCAAGAATGGCTGGTATGGCCAGTTCCTCGAGCCGCTCGGCATCAAGGTCAATTACACCCAGCTCGGCATCATCATCGCCATGGTCTTCACCTCGATCCCCTTCGTGGTGCGCACCGTCCAGCCGGTGCTCGAAGAGGTCGAGGCCGATATCGAGGAAGCCGCGATGACCCTGGGCGCCACGCCCTGGCAGGTGTTTTCCCGCGTTGTCTGGCCCGCCATCATGCCCGCCTTCATTACCGGCTGCGTGCTGTCCTTTGCCCGCAGCCTGGGTGAATTCGGCGCCGTGGTATTCATCGCCGGCAATCTGCCGGGGCTGACCGAAATCGTCTCGCTGCTGATCTATATCCGGCTGGACGAATACAATTATCCCGCCGCGGCCGGGCTCGCGACGGTGCTGCTGGCCACCGCCTTCTTCACCCTGTTCCTGACCAATTCGCTGCAGGCCTGGCACCTGCGCTACGCCGACAGGAAAAGCTGAGATGACCACGATCACCCGTCACCGCACCCGCAGCAGAGCCGAACGCGTCTTGATCGCCACGGCCCTTGCTGGCTCGGTCCTGATCCTCGTCGTGCCGCTATTGCTCATCTTTGCCACCGCCCTGCGCGAGGGCCTTGGCGCCTATTTCAGCAATATCTTCGAGCCCAATACGCTCCATGCCATTGGCCTCACCGTCTTGGCCTCGCTCGTCGTGGTGCCGATCAATGTGGTGTTCGGAGTTTGCGCTGCCTGGCTGGTGACGCGGTTCAAGTTTCCCGGCCGCCAGCTGCTGATCACCGTCATCGAAATCCCGTTCTCGGTCAGCCCGATTGTCGCCGGCGTCACCTATCTGTTTCTCTATGGCGGCCAGGGCCTGCTCGGCCCGGCCCTGCAGGGCGCCGGTATCCAGCTGATGTTCACCGTCACGGCAATTTTCCTCGTCAGCCTCTTCGTCACCGCGCCCTTCGTGGCGCGCGAACTGATCCCGCTGATGCAGCAGCAGGGCAGCGAGGACGAGGAAGCCTCGCTGTCGCTGGGCGCCAATGGCTGGCAGATGTTCTGGTATGTGACGCTGCCCAATATCCGCTGGGCACTGATCTATGGCGCGGTTTTGTGCAACGCCCGCGTCATGGGCGAGTTCGGCGCGGTGTCCGTCGTTTCCGGCTCGATCCGCGGCCAGACCAATACCCTGCCCTTGCAGATTTCGCTGCTGTTCAACGACTTCAACGTCACCGGCGCCTTTGCGGCGGCGTCAACGCTCGCCCTGATCGCCGTGGTCACGCTGGTGGTCAAGTCGGCGCTGGAAGCGCGGGGCTGGCGGTAGGGCCAGAACTGGAAATCTAGCGCGATGCGCCCACGCACCCTGCGTCACCCCGGCGCGCGCCCCGGGCACAGCCCTGGCTCCCCCCCCTTGAGGGGAGGGGTTGGGGGTGGGGGTGCTGCGATTTCCCATGCTCGGGGTTTGTGGAGGCCCCAGCACCCCCACCCTGGCCCTCCCCTCAAGGGGGAGGGAACGCAGACCGCAAGTGCGCCGCCAGACCGACCATTCTTGAGGCCCGACGCACGGAACCCACTCCCCACCCACGGAGTCATTCCCGCGCAGGCGGGAATCCATTCTTCCCTCGATAGGCCCCCAGAAAAACCCATCCATCCCCACCGTCATTGCCCGGCTCGTCCGGGCAATCCACCTGTCTTCCGCACAAAAAGCCGGGTGGTGACGACGTTCAGGTGGGAGCGCCCCACCGGGCAAGGGCCGCGATTCCAGCCGCAACACCCGCTGCGCCCAGGCCAGTTCTGCGGCATCCGGCGCAAACGCCGTATTCAGCAGCGGTATTACCGCCGGATGCCCGCAGCTGGCCCCCGTCGAACCCATGCAACCGACGAGAATCGCGCCCCGGGCACAGCCCTAGCTCCCCTCCCCCTTGAGGGGAGGGGTTGGGGGGGGGGGTGCTGCGATTTCCCATGCTCGGGGTTTGTGGAGGCCGCAGCACCCCCACCCTGGCCCTCCCCTCAAGGGGGAGGGAACGCAGACTGCAAGTGCGCCGCTAGAGCGACCATTCTCGAGGCCCGACGCACGGAACCCACTCCCCACCCACGGAGTCATTCCCGCGCAGGCGGGAATCCATTCTTCCCTCGACAGGCCCCCAGAAAAATCCATCCATCCCCGCCGTCATTGCCCGGCTCGTCCGGGCAATCCACCTGCCTGACCGCACGAAGCTGGACCACCCGGACAAGCCGGGTGGTGACGACGTTCAGGTATTTGTTTCATCAGAATTCAACGGGTTCCATCCACGGCGTTTAACCCACGGCATTCAAACCCACCGGGTCATTCCCGCGCAGGCGGGAATCCATTCTTGGACAATATGTGAGTCAGACGAATGGATTCCCGCCTGCGCGGGAATGACCCGGTGAACAATGACGAGAACGGAGGACCGAGTCCCCCGCCCGCTATTCCAGCCCCAACACCCGCCGCGCCCGCGCAATAATCGGCGCATCCACCATCTTGCCATCCACCACAAATGCGCCCGCCGCGCCCTCGGCCGCATCAACCACCCGCTGCGCCCAGGCCAGTTCTTCGGCATCCGGCGCAAACGCCGCATTCAGCAGCGGCACTACCGCCGGATGCACGCAGCTGGCCCCGTCGAACCCATGCAACCGTGCCTCACGCCCAGCCGCGACGATCCCCTCGTGGTCAGCATAATCCGCCGCCGACCGCAGCAGGCCAAACGACAGCAATCCTTCGGCCTTGGCCGCATAATGGATCAGCAATTTGGGAAACCGCAGCACCTCCGGCTCGGCCTGGGCGCCCAGTTCCAGCGCCAGGTCTTCGCCCCCGGCACTCAGCGCCATGACGCGTGGTGCCTTGGCGATGGCCCGGGCATCCAGCACCGCGCCGGGATCTTCGATCAGCGCCACAAACCGGGTCTCGTCCCGGCGCATTGGGACTTCGATCGTGTGCAGCCGCGCCGCCAGATCGGCAAAATCCTTGGGGTCGCGCGCCTTGGGCACATAAAGCCCATAGGCCCCTGCCCGGCAGGCCGCCTCGGCGTCGGCCAGCATCAGTTCCGGCTCGGCATTGATCCGCACGAATACCTTGGCGCCATTGCGCCCAACCGCCGGCACCGCCTCGGCCAATGCCGTCCGCGCGGCCAGCTTGTCGCCAGCCGCCACCGCATCTTCCAGGTCCAGGATCACCGCATCGGCACCGCGCTCATGCGCCTTGGCGATGAAGCGCGGGGAACTGGCTGGAACGTAAAGCAGCGAGCGGATCATGCTTGGTCTCCTCCTGCCTCCGCAGCGGCGATGGCTTCAGCGTCCAGTCCCGCTTCGGCCAGCACCTCGCGCGTGTGCTGGCCAATCGTGGGGGCCGGCAGCCGCCAGGTGCCCGGCGTCGCGGACATGCGGGGAACGATATTATGCATGGGCAGCGTGCCAAAGTCCGCATCATCGACATCGACGATGATTTCGCGCTCATCGAAATGCGGATCGGCCATGGCATCAGCGATATTGTAGATCGGCCCGACCGTAGCACCCGACTTGCGCATGATCTCGAGCGCTTCGGCGCTGTCGCGCTCGGCAAACCAGCCGCCGACCGCATCATCGACCAGCGTCCGGTTCCTGACCCGGTCGGAATTGGTGGCGAAACGCGGATCGCAGTTCATCTCGGGCCGCCCGATAATCTCGAATATCCGCTTGGCCACGGCCGGGGTCGAGCCGGACAGTGCCAGGAACTTGCCATCGGCGCAGCGATAGACATTGCGCGGCGAGGCAGTATTGGACGCGCTGCCGGCGCGCTGCTTGATCTTGCCGGTCACCGCATGGATGCCCGCCTCGGGTCCGAGGATCGAGAACATCGGCTCCAGCAGCGACAGGTCGATCACCTGCCCAGCGGCCCGGCCCTGCTGGCGGGCATAAAGCGCCATGGTGGTGGCCGAAGCGCCGTAAACGCCCGCGATCATGTCGGCCAGCGCCAGCGGCGGCAGCACCGGTTCCCGGTCGGGGAAACCGGTCCGGTCGGCAAAGCCGCTCATGCCCTCGATAATGGTGCCAAAGCCGGGCAATTGCGCATAAGGCCCGGTTTGGCCGAAGCCCGAGATCCGCACGATGATGAGAATGGGATTGCGCGCCAGCAGCGCCTCGGGCGCCAGCCCCATCTGTTCGAGCGTGCCCGGCCGGTAGTTCTCGATGAACACATCGGCGCCATCGATCATTGCCCACAGCGCATCCATGGCCGGCCCATGCCGCAGGTTCAGCGCCACCGAGCGCTTGTTGCGGCCATAGGTCTTCCAGAACAGCGAGTGGCCATCATCCTTCCAGTCGCGCAAGGGATCGCCGGCTGGCGGCTCCACCTTGATCACATCGGCGCCGAAATCGGCCAGCTGCAGGCTGAGCATATTGCCCGCCATCAACCGCGACAGATCCAGCACCCGAATGCCGGTGAGCGGCCCGGTTGCGGCGGGATTGAAATGCTTGGTGGTAAAGGTCATGTGATTTGCCTGGTTCTCAGCGGCTCGAAAGCCCCGATCTGGTTCCCTCCCCCTTGAGGGGAGGGTTAGGGTGGGGGTGCTGCGGTCCGAGTTGATCAGATCAGATGGAGTGCATTGAGAGCTCAGCACCCCCACCCCGGCCCTCCCCTCAAGGGGGAGGGAGCTGCACCCAGTTTAACCCCGACGATTGTCGGCAAATCACCGCAACCGCAGCCCCGTCGCCTTGTGGAACAGCAATAGCCGCGGTGGATCGATATGCAGGTGGATCTGCTGGTCCTGGGTCAGCAGATCATGATCGCGCACGACGATGGAAATGTCCTGCTCACCAATGCGGGCGAGAACCTCCTGAGCGTCGCCGGTCGGTTCAACCACGGTCACGGTCGCCGGCACGCCCGTCTGATCCAGCGTGATATGCTGCGGGCGCACCCCATAGACGATTTCGGTGCCCGCCGGGATGTCCAGTTCGCGGCCGAGCGGCAACCTGGCGCCATTGCGCAGGGCAACCTCGGTGCCGCCCTGATAGGTGGTCTCGAACAGGTTGATCTCGGGCGAGCCGATAAAGCTGGCGACGAACAGGTTGTCGGGATTGTTGTAAAGCTCCAGCGGCGCGCCGGCCTGCTCGATCTTGCCGCCATTCAGTACCACGATCTTGTCGGCCATGGTCATGGCCTCGGTCTGGTCGTGGGTCACGTAGATCGTGGTCTTGCCCAGGCGCTGGTGCAGCCGCTTGATCTCGCCGCGCATCTTGACCCGCAGCTTGGCGTCGAGATTGCTCAGCGGCTCGTCAAACAGGAAGGCCCGTGGATTGCGCACGATGGCGCGGCCCATGGCGACGCGCTGGCGCTGGCCGCCCGAAAGCTCGCGCGGCAGCCGGTCCAGCAGCTTTTCGAGGCCGAGAATCTCGGCGGCCTCGTCGACACGCTTCTTGATCTCGGCCTTGCTGGTGCCGGCAAGTTTGAGCGCGAAGCTCATATTGTCGGCCACCTTCATATGCGGATAGAGCGCGTAGCTCTGGAACACCATGGCCAGGTCGCGTTCCTTGGCCGGCATGTTGTTGACCACCTTGCCGCCGATGGTGATCTGGCCGGAGGTGATATCCTCCAGCCCGGCGATCATCCGCAGCAGAGTGGACTTGCCGCAGCCGGAAGGACCGACCAGCACCACGAACTCGCCATCGCCCATTTCGAGCGAAATGTCGTTCAGCACGATGACCTGGCCGTAGTTCTTGCCGACGTTTCTGAGTTCGATTTCAGACACTTTGGTCTCCTTCCTTACCTCTCCCCGCCGGGGAGAGGTCGGCCCGAGGGCCGGGTGAGGGTTCTTGCTTACGCCTGCTCGACGATCTCGATCTTGCCGACGCTGATCCGGCCAGCCGAAGCCAGGCGGATACCGGTCATGCCGTATGCGTATTGGCCATCCCTGGCCTCCAGCAGCGGCTTGCCATCGACCGAGAGGGTCAGGCTGTCGCCATTGAGGGCAAAGGTGAAGGCATAGCTCTTGCCGGTTTCGACCTCGAACGGTGCCCGCGCCAGAACGGTGGTGCCGAAGTCTTCCCTGAGGATGACCACTTCATCGCCTTCAAACCCGGCCGCATAGAAGCGGCTGGTGCCCTGCACGCGGGCGCTGATCAGCTGGGAGATACCCGACAGCCGCTGCACATCCGCCGTCACGCGCAGATTGCGCGCATAATAATGCCCGGTCCACAGATCGGCATCGCCGGCCGTGTGGCCATGGATGCGGTCATTCTGCTTGGTCCAGTGCCCACGGTTCCAGGTGAAGCGGGTGATGGCACCCAGTTCCTGGATTTCATTGGCCGGCTCGATACGTGTCGTGCCCTCGCCCTCGATGGCAAAGTCGGTGAGGAACAGCCGCCCCAGAAACTTCAGGCGACCGAAATACTCAATCGAGATCCCGACCTCGTCGATGGCCTCGACACCCTCGGGAACGATGAAGCTGATTTCCTGCCAGCCATCGCTCGAGGGCACATGCCAGGCGCCGGTTTCCTCGATCGTGCCGCTCATGGTGCGGCGGATATAGGGGGCGATACGCAGATTGCCGTCACCATTCCAGGGGTCCAGCCACACCTTGAAGCTGACCTTCTGGCCCGCATCGAGCACCGGGGTGAACATCGGGCGATAGCGCTCGTCGTCGAAATCGCTGCGGCGATAGAATGGCTTCCAGAAGACCCGACCGCCCTGCCCGCGCTCCAGCCGGTCCAGCTGGATTTCCAGCGCACCGCGGGAGTCTTCGGTGTGGCGCTCGGTCGATCCCTTGAGGGTGATCTGGTTGAAGCCCTCGGTGCGGAAGCCATGAGTGGCGCCCGGCAGATCGAAGTCGAAGCGCACGCCGCGACGGGTCATGTCTTCCAGCCACAGCGCCGGCACGTCGCGGCCAGCCAGTTGCAGCGCCAGCACGGTCAGCTCGCGCGCAAAGCTCGGAATATCGACAATGTTGATCGAGCCGACGATACCCGACGCCACGAGGAAATCGTTGATCGGCTTGCGATACTTGTCCCAGCCCGGCTGCAGGCCTTCAAAGGTGCCGACAATGGCACCGGCATTGCCGGCGTTACAATCGGTGTCCCAGCCCGCCATGGTGGCGATCTCGACGGTGCGCGGCAGGTCACCCTTGCCGTAGAGGATCGACATGACGGTCACCCCGGCATTGGGGATGATGTGGCAGACGCCCGGATAGCGGTCATAGCCCCATTCGGCCGTCAGCATGTCGCGGCAGGCGCGCCAGTCGTCGGGATTAGCCCCATAGAAGTCGATCACCGCCTGGCAGACGCGGGCATAGGTCGAGTTCGCATCGATGGTGGACATTGCCGTGGCAATGATCTCGTCGATCGACTTGGCCTCGAACGCGGCGGCGATGGCGGCAGCGCAGAAGCGCGCGCCATTCAGCCCGTCGCCATCATGGGCAACGCTGGCGGCCATGGCCGACATGTCGGCCGCCTTCTGCGGATTGCCCGGGTTCACCCAGCCCCAGCTATCGATGAAAATCTGCCCGCCGATCTGCTCGGCCACCGACGCGCCATTCTGGGCAATCGAGCCGGACTGCGGCGCGGGGATACCGGCGCGCAGGTTGCGATAGGCGGTGTGCTCGGTCGAGACGCCGAAGCCGCCCCACCAGTACATGCCATGCTCTTCGGCCGCATAGTTCAGCCAGGTCTTGCCGACATCGGCCGCCGTGGCGTTCAGCCCGTAATCGCGCAGCGCGCGGATGAAATAGACCGGGCCATTGGTGTCATCGTCTGCCGCGAAGTTCTTGAAATCGCGCAGATATTGGGTGACCTCGCCATAGGTCTTCTGAATACGGTCATAGCTCCAGATGGTGGGCTCGACGGGTGCGCCGAGGCGCACACCAATGGCCTTGCCAATGAAGCCGGCATAGATCTTTTCGAGGATTTGCGTATTCGAGAGCATCAGCGGTCTTTCGGGGTCGGAAGGATCAGGAAGCAACCAGGGCGGCGCGCGAGCTGTCGCGGGCCTCAGCTGCCTTATGGTCGGCGGCGAGAATGGTGGTCACGCTGGCGGTGAACGCGTCGGCGGAAGCGGTCAGGTTCAGGCGATTGGCGCTGTCGAGCAGGTCGCGATCCGCGGGGTCGATGACGCTTTCGCCATGCATGGCGCCCAGGATGGCGCCGGCCATGACCCCGATGGAGTCGGTGTCGCGGCCCGAATTGATGCCGTCCTCGATTGCGGTGCGGAAAGCGCCGTCGTTGAAAATGCAGAAGCCCAGCGCCAGCGGCAGTTCCTCGATGGCATTGAGCCGGCTGGGCCGATAGGCGTCGGTCAGGCGGCCGACCTTGGACGGCATATGGGTCACGTCGTCGCCCATGGCCGAGTATTTGGCGATGGCGGCGTGGAACGCCGCGCAGACCGCTTCATGGCTGGCGCCGGTGCCGCGCAGCTGGCGGGCGACGGCGACGATATCGATGATGGCGTTGCGGGTACCATCCTTGGCGAGCCCGATGACCGTGTCGACCACGGTGTCGATATCGGTGCCCGGCACAAAGGCGGCGGCGACGGCAGCGGCCATGACGCCGGCCGCTTCGAGGCCATAGCTTTCCTGGTGGCCCGAGGCGAAGGCGATGGCCTCCTCATAGGCAGCGGGCGGATCGCAGGCATTCACCACGCCGACCGGCGCGATATACATGGCAGCACCACAATTGACCATGTTGCCGATACCGCCCTGGCGGGGATCGCATGAGGTCAGCTGGTGCCGCTGGAAAATCCATTTCTCGGGGTAGAATAGCCGGTCGATCAGCATCGCCTCGCGCTGCAGTTCGGGCACCCAGCGCGGGGTCCAGGCGATCTGGCGCACCATGCCGTCGGCCATGTCCCAGGCATCGATATGACGCAGCACATCGCCATAAATCTCGGTCAGCGCCAGCGTCATCAGCGTATCGTCGGTAACAATGCCATTGCCCCGCACCCGGCCATTGCGCGCTCCGGCATCAAGATCCATCTTGTGCCACTTGGTATTGAGCGAGGTCACACGCCCATAGCGCGCCCGAATGTCCTGGGCCGACAGTTTTTCCACCGGCGCCCCGAGGGCGTCGCCGAGCGCGATGCCATGCATGAGAGCGCGGATGCGGCCGCGTAGGGAGTTTGGCATTCTCAATCGACTTTCGTTTCTTGCCGACCCCCCCGGATAGGATGGGGGCGCATCGACGTTCTTCTTGCTACTCCCCTCCCCCGTGAGGGGAGGGATCGGGGGTGGGGGTGCTGCGGTCTCAGCAAACTCAGCGTCGGCCGAACGCTACACCCCCACCCCAGCCCTCCCCGCAAGGGGGAAGGAGCAGATCGTGGCCTACTTCGTCAGGACAGTGCGGGCGTACTCGTTCAGGCGGTTGCCACCGGCGGCTTCCCACTCGGCGACATAGGTGTCCCACTGGTCCATGCCGGCTTCGCCGGAAACGAACTTGTAGACCCATGAGCGGTAGACGTTTTCGGTGGCGTCGAGGTCGGCAGCGTAGTCAGCCGGCCAGACAAAGGTATTGTCCGAGGTGTAATAGGTCGCGATGTTCTTCAGCGACTGCTGAGCTGCATCGGACTGCCAGGTCACCGGCGGGGTCCAGTTTGCGGCAGCCATGAAGCGAGCATACCAGGTGGCCATGGCATCGGTGACTTCATAGGTGTCGCCGGTCTTGGTGTATTGCTCACCCTCAAAGCCCATGCGGTCCATCAGCTGGCCTTCGGGGCTGGCCATGAAGTCCAGCACCGCGAAAGCGGCTTCCTTGTTCTCGGACAGGGCCGAGATGGCAAAGCCGCGGGTTTCCTTGGACACGTCGACGGCCTGCAGGCCCTGGCCAGCTGGACCCTTGGGCGGGTTCAGCAGGGTCAGTCCGACGCCCTCATGCAGCTGGCGCATCTTGCCGCCATAGATGTCGATGACTTCCATGGACGAGCCCGAGATGGTGCCGGCGCGGCCGGTGTAGAACTTGTCTTCCTTCACATCCCAGGGGGTCGTGATGTATTCGGGATCGTACAGACCATCGGCCTTGAGCTGGGCGTAGAAGGCCAGCTTGGCCTTTTCCTGGTCGGAGACGCGCGCATGGATCACTTCGCCTGCGGCGTTCTGCATCCAGGTGGTCTCGATGCCGAAGGCCTTGTTATAGATGGCGTCGAGCTCGTTGGTGTTGTCGGCGGTGGTCACACCATAGGTATTGGCGGTGCCGTCGCCGTCATAGTCACCCTGCGCCAGGGCGGTGTAGAGCGCGACATAGTCCTCGGTGGTCTCGGGCTGGCCGAGGCCGGTCTTTTCCAGCCAGTCGGTGCGGATGACCGGCTGCGGGATGCGGACCGGATACACATAAAGCAGGTAGGGGTAGTTCTTGAGGCGCTCGACATTGTGCGGAAACAGCGCGTCCTTGAGATATTCGGATTTTTCGATCCAGGGGGTCAGGTCCTCGAGCACGCCCTGTTCGGCGATCTTGGCGTCGCCACCCTGGAAGTACATCAGGTCCGGGATATCGCCGGACAGGATCATCGCGGTCAGTTTGTCGGCATAGCCGGCGCTGGCGACTTCGACGATCTCGATATCGATTTCCTTGCCCTGCGCGGCCAATGCCTGCTCGATGCGCTCGATATGGGCGACGTCGGCCGGATTGGAGTTCAGCAGGTCCTTCGAGACGATGCGGATGGTCACCGGATCGGCAAAGGCCGGAACAGCCATCGCCAGGCCGAGGGCCAGCGCGGTGGTTGTCAGCAACAGGCGTTTCGCAAGCATGATAGTCTCCTCCATTGTGTTTTGCTTGTTGGGTTTCGTCACCCTTTGAGGGCTCCGGACATGGTGCCCTTGGTGAAAAACTTCAGGATCAGCGGGTAGATCAGCAGCACCGGTGCGATGGTCAGCAGGATGATGCCGGCCTTGAGGGCGCGCATGTCGATCTGGCTGGCGCCGGTGTAGTTGTTCATGTTCTGCACGCCGACCATGGCCAGCTTGTCGCCCTCGACCACGAACTGGCGCAGCACCAGCTGCAGCGGCCACATCGATTGGTCGTTGAGGTAGAGCATGGCCCGGAAGAACTCGTTCCAGCGGAAGACGAGGTAGAACAGGGTGATGGTGGCCAGAGCCGGCTTGGCCAGCGGCAACACGACCTTGAAGAAGATCTGGAAGGCATTGGCGCCGTCGAGTTCGGCCGCTTCCAGCAATTCCTCGGGCACTTCCTCGAAGAAGCGGATCAGGATGATCAGGTACCAGGCGTTGACCAGCTTGAAGAAGATCAGCGACCAGTAGGTATTGATCAGGCCAAGGCGCTTGTTGACGAAGAAATCAGGGATCATGCCCGGCTCGAACACGATGGTGATCAACACCATGACGAACAGGATGCGCCGGCCCGGCAGCTTGGGCCGGCTCAGTCCCCAGGCCATCATGGCGGTGAAGATCACGCTCAGCAGCGTGCCGACAATGGTGATGAAGGCCGAATTGCCCAGGCCACGCAGCACGTTGGGATTCTGGATCAGCAGCGACCAGACATCGAGCGAAAAGCCGCGCGGCACCACGGTCAGCCCGCCCATGCCCGGCACCTGTTTGGGGTCGGACAGCGACACGGCCAGCAGGTTGAGAATGGGCTGCACCGTGATCACCACCAGCAGCAGCAGGGTGGACACGATGATCGCATATTCAATGCGCTCGAGCGGCGTGCGGCGAATGTTGGAACCGGACATCACCAGACCCCCTTCCCGGTCAGTCGTTTGGACACCAGGTGCGCCATCAGGATCAGGATCATCCCCATCACCGCCTTGAACAGGCCGGCGGCAGTGGCCAGCGAGTATTCGCCGGTCTGCAGGCCGATGCGATAGACATAGGTGTCCACGATATCGATCTGGCTGCGCACAACGTCGTTCTGGAAGTTGATGACCTGGTTGAGATCGGCACTGAGGAACATGCCGGCATTGAGAATGAAGATGGTCGCGATGGTCGGCGTGATGCCGGGAATGGTGACATGCAGGATTTTCTGCCAGCGGTTGGCGCCATCCATTTCGGCGGCATCATAGAGTTGCTGGTCGATGGCAATGATTGCCGCCAGATACAGCAGGCTGTCCCAGCCAGCCGAGCGCCAGATTTCGGAGAAGACCAGCACCCAGCGGATCGAGCCGCTATCGGTCATGTAGGAGACCGGTGCCATGCCGAAGAAGCCGGTGATCTGGTTGACCGCGCCATCGCTCGGCGACAGCGCGGCAATGAAGATGCCGGCGATCACCACCCAGGACAGGAAGTGCGGCAGATAAATTGCCGACTGAATGAACTTGCGCAGGCTCCCCCCACGCACTTCGTTCAGCATCAGCGCCACCATGATCGGCACCGGGAACACGAAGATCAGCTTCATGCCGGAAATGATCAGGGTATTGAGCAGCACCTGGTAGAAAATCGGCGAAGCCAGCAGCGTCTGGAAGTGCTTCAAGCCAACCCAGATATTGGGCGGGATGATGCGCAGCTGCTCGAAGGCGATCTTGGCTTCCCAGATCGGATAATAGTGCAGCACCAGGAAGAAGATAATGCCTGGCGCCATCATCACGTAATAGGGCCACCACTTGCGCAGCCCCAAAACCAGCTTTCCGGCCAGCAGTCCAGCATGCTGGTCGCGTGCGATCTTGGGAACGTTCCCACTGGCGCCCAAATCCTTGGCGCGCTGCTCGGCACTGGTATCCATGGTCAGCCCCTCCCTGCCCCGGAAACTCGTTTCGGGGTTGGTACCGACAGGTCGGCGAGTGAACCTCGCTCTATCAGGCGGCACGGCAAATAGATCCGGCGGTGTTCGGGCCGGTGTTCGATTTCGTCGAAGAGACCTTCGACGGCGCGGGCGCCGAGATCGCGGCCCGGCTTGGCAATTGTGGTCAGCCCCGGCCAGGCGAACTCGCCCGAGGGGATGCCGTCAAAACCGATAATGGAAACGTCATCGGGGCAGCGCAGCCCGGCTTCGCGCACGGCCATCATGGCGCCGATGGCCATCATGTCGTTGGCGGCGAAGACGCAGACATGGCCGACGCGGTCGCGTTCGAGCAGGCGGCGCATGGCGATGCGGCCGCCTTCGACGGTGTATTCGCCGTCTTCAACATCGAGGATTGCCGGGTCGACATCCCGGGCAATGCAGTGTTCGTGAACGGCGCGCAGGAACCGGGCGCGGGCGAGGCGGGACTTGGGACCAAGGATCAGGCTGGGGGCCGGATGGCCCTTGGAAACCAGCAAATCCATGCCCAATTGCACGGCCTGGGCGATATCGGAGCCGACGCTTGAGGTCTCGGCGAAGCGCTCGGCGCTGGAGCCGATCAGCAGGAATGGCAGGCCAAACCGGTCGAGGTCGTCGAAATTGTCGGCCACCGGATTGATGATGGCGCCATCGACGCGGGCCTGACGCAGGGCCCGCAAATGTGCGGCCTCCTTGGCGGCATCCCAGTCGGAGGAGAAGACCAGCAGCGACGAGCCGCTCTCGGCCGCCTTGTCCTGAGCCCCCCGGGCCACCTCGGCCCAGAACGGATTGGTGATATCGGGGATCACCAGGCCCAGCATTCCAGAGCGCCCCGAACGCATGCCGACGGCGAGCGAATTGCGCTCATAGCCCACGCTGGATGCGGCCTTGAGCACGCGGTCACGTGTGTCGTCGGTGATGTTGGAAGAGCCGGCAAGCGCCCGTGCGGCCGTGCTTTTGGACACGCCGGCGCGCTCTGCGACATCAATGATCGTGGGCCGGCGATTGCGGCTCTTGCTCATGAACTCTTCCCTGCGACGCGCTTCCTGAACGGAAGACGAAAGTTTCTGACCGAACCCTATGCGTCGTGGGAACGTTACCGCGCGTCCCATAATCGAGTCAAGCGGCCGCCAAGCTGTGCATAAGTTGCCGGAACGCCATGGGAGAATTGCTGGAATGAATACCCTTGAGCCGTACAAGTGCAACATTCACCGTGCGGCCTACGGACTTGATCGGTGGGCCAATATCAGCGCGGCAGGCGTGGAGAGTGACCCCGGACCAAGCCCGGGGACAACCCAGTGGTGCGTCTGGGGGATAGCGCGTTTTGGCGACCGGCAGCTAGTCCAGGGTCAGCACCAGCCGGGTCTTGAAATCCCCCTCCCACCACATGGGGAAATTGGTGCCCCATTTATTGTTATGGAGATTGAAACGCAGACCGGCGGAAAGGTCCGGCGGATTGGCCGAGAATGCCATGAACGGGCTGGAGGCAGGCGCCACCAGCGCCGTATCCAGCGGGGTCACGGTAAGGCTCAAGCCATTGATATTGCTACGAACAGCATTGACCGCCTGCAATTGCCCACCGCCCTTGCGGGCGATGCGGGCGCCGTCCTGCCAAAGACCCATCTTGGAGTAGTCCCAGGCACTGGCATAAGCGGGCGTCAGCGACAAAAAACTGGCTTCCGGCATACGGTTAGCCGGCTTATCGCGGAGGATAAGGGTAATCTCCACCGACCGGCGATCCAGGCCCCGGATAGAGAATTCAACCTGCCGCGGCGCCCCCAGTTCGGCATGCGCGGCCGCAGGCAGAGTGGCGATGGCCACCGCCCCGCCCGCACCCCCAGCGATCCCGGCAAAGGCAGGCACATCGGTTTCGGTGCGGGCAGTTCTAGCCCCAGCCAATCCGGGCTTGTCGTGGTCGAGAACAGCCCATTCGGCACGGTGCTGCAGATAGGTATCGAGATGGGTCTGCAGAGCCGAAAAGTCATAACTTTCATAGCGATAGCCGAGCAACACCCCGTCGCGACCAGCGATGGTGATGCCATCCGGACTGGTCAGGGCAGCGATGTCGCCGGTCGCAGGATCGAGCGTCGCCGTCCAGCCATCGCTGCTCAGTTCGACGCCAGGGGACAGTGCCCCGGAAGGCGCAGCCCCTGCCCCCAGTTCAGCCAATGCATCGACCGCCAAGGCGCGGTCCACAGGCTCGAGCGCCGCAACGGCCGCGTCGAGAAACGCGCGCTGCTCTGCCCAGGAGGCCTCGGTATAGGCGAAGCGATAGTCGTCCCGCCGGGCACGAGTGAACTCCGGCCGATCCCAGGCCAGTTCATCGCGCAGATAGGTTTTGATATCGACGCCACAGGTATGTTCGGCGACCATGGCAAGGCCGCGGCCAAAGGCCAGCCGCTCCGGTGTCAGATCGTTTTCGGCAAAGCTGTCATATAGGCGCTGCAACTGGCGGAAACGGGCCATCTTGATCGGATCGCTGCCGGCGCCATGGATCCAGCTATCGCCGATTTCGATATCCAGCACCGGGAAATCGGCACGCCGCGCCCACATCTCGGCGCCAAAGGCATCGAGCGTGGAAGCGACGATTTCCGCGCCGGGGTGGGCATGGAACATGCCGCGACAGGCTTCGACCGTCTGGCCGACGCTTTGCGGGCCGACATTGTCGTTGGTATGGGCAAAGCTCAGGCCGACATCGTCGCCCGCCGGGAATTCGGTTTCTCCGTAGGAGCCCTGATACATCACAACAATTTCGTCGCCGTTGGGCGCATGCCAGCGGAAAATGCCCGGGACATCAGGCACCGGGCTGGCGGTATTGACGCCCAGATGCAGAAACCGAATACCCGCCTCGGCCATCAGCGGCACCATGCCCAAAGTATGGCCTGGCACGTCGGTCATCTTGGCGGCAATGGTGGTCTTGCCGAAGCGCTTGTCGAGCTCCTGCGAATAGCTGAGGCCGGCGCTGAACAATGCCGGCGACATCAGCTCGGTATGGGTGGTGTAGGGCAGACCATGCCAGCGGATCAAGCCACGCTCGATGGCGCGCTCCAGCCGGGCGACGCGCGCCGCATCCTGGCTTTGCAGATGGTCCCAGATCAGCCAGGCGCCCGTGGTCCAGATGAAAGCCGGGGCCTCGGGGTTTTCGGCATAGAAATGCTCGGCCGTGCTGATCGCCTGCGGAATGAACTGGTCGTGGTATTGCCGCCGCACCTTTTCGGCGTGGTCGGTAAAGCCAATATCGAGATGGGTCTTGAAGACCAGATGAATGCGCTGGGTGGTCATAACTATTCCGATCAGCCGACCGTGCCACGCACGACCAGCCGGGTTTGTACGGTTTCCTCGAGCGCACCTGCGCTCGGCTTGCTGAGGCGGCGCAGGATCAGCCGAACCAGGGCGCGGACGCGCTCATCGAGGTCGATCTTGACGGTGGTGAGGTTGTAACTTTTCCAGTGTGACTGCTCGATATCGTCGAAACCGACAACCTTGACGTCCTCGGGCACTCGCAGCTTGAGCTCATGGCGCAGCGCATCAATGACGCCAAAGGCGCCGACGTCATTGGCGGCAAAGACTGCATCGGCGCCGTCGCCAACGCGGAACAGGTCGACGGTCGCGGCATAGGCGGTGTCATAGGTGAAATCGCCCACCACCATGATCGGCTCGCCCAGGCCCCGATCGGCCATGACCTTACGCAGCGTGTCCTCGCGAGCGGTGCTGGCGCCGGAGCGATAGACGCCAGTGAGATAGGCAAGCCGCTTGGCGCCATAGCCCTGCATCAACGCCACGGCCTGTTCGATACCGGCATATTGCAGCACGTTCAGCCGGTCATAGAGCGGACCATCGGCATCGGGGCGGTCGAATCCGGCCTCGGTCTCGCGCGGATAATGCACGTAGATCGGCACGGCGCGATCCAGCACCCCGGCCAAAATCGTCGGCTTGACGTTCTCGACAAAGGCGATAACCGCGTCGGGATTAAAGCCCTTCATATAGGTCAGCAGCGTCGCATCCATGCTCAGATCGGTGCGGGTCTTGAACAGCAGCGTCGCAAAACCCTCGTTTTGCAGCGCAGTCGTGAGTGCGTCGATTTCCTGGCTTTCCCACGGGCTGCACACGTCGGGCACAATGACGCCGACCAGGTGCGAACGGCCGCTGACCAGCGCCCGCGCAGCGCGATCAGGCGTGTAGTTCAGCTCCTCGGCAACCTTGAGAATAAGCGCCCGCTTCTCGGGTTTGAGCGAGGTATGTGGATTGAAAGCGCGTGATACGGCGACCCGCGAGACATTGGCGGAGCGCGCCACCATCTCGGCAGTCGCTCGGCCGCGTGCCTGATTTCCGGTCTTGGTCAAGACGCCCCGCTTTGCTGCTCAAAGTGTAATCGTGTTCACTTCTTCTGGCCCGGACCCAGCCGAGTGTCAAGCGAGGCCGGGCGCAGCACGCAGCCCATTATCGGCGAAAAATGTCATACAGACGTTGCAAATCCTTGCCAACTTGCCGGCGCAGCGAATGCATCCGCCGCACCGACGTGAATTCTCCACGTTGACGGATAATGAAAACGTGTTCATTGTTTAACGGTTCGTTGTCGACGGCCGAGGCCCGACGCGGACCAAATTTGGCTACCGGAGAATTCGGAGCCACCACATGGGAGGAGTTCTAAGATGAGCAATCGTCTGCGCGCCTTGGCGTTTGGCCTGGTCGGCGCCACTGCTATGGCCGGCCCCGTATTCGCGGTTGACCTGGAGATTACTTGCCGCTGCGTCATTGGCGGCGTCAACAGCGGCACCGCGCAGTGGATCGAGGAAAGCGTCATCCCCGCCTTCGTCGCTGCCAATCCGGGCGTCAACGTCAAACTCAACCAGTTTGGCGGGGAAGACGCTCAGCTCACCCAGCAGCTGGCGCTCGACTTCTCGACCGGCGCTGGTCCTGACGTTTCGGCGTTTGACGGCTTCCTGATCCCGAGCTTTGTGGAAGGCGGCTTGCTGAAGTCGCTCGACGAAGTCGCTGGCCCCGAGGTTAATGACTGGACCGGCTGGGCCAACCTGTCGGACGGCTCGAAGGCCCTGATGCTCTATCAGGATAAGTTCTACGGCATTCCGCTCGGCACCGACGTGCGCATGATCTATACGCGCAAGGACATCCTGGCCGAAGCCGGCGTCGAAAACGCCGATACCTGGCAGCCCACGTCCTGGAACGACATCCTCGACGCCGCCCGCAAGGTAAAAGCACTCAAGCCCGACAGCTTCCCGATCCAGCTCAATGCCGGCGTCGCCATGGGCGAAGCCACCACCATGCAGGGCTATTGGCTGGCACTGCTGGGCACCGGCGAAGCCGTCAAGGATGCCGATGGCAAGTGGATCGTTTCCAGCCCCGGCATTCTCGATACGCTCAATCTCTACAAGACCATCTATGTCGACGAAAAGCTCGGCGACGCCCGCGCGCAGCTGCTGGCCGATGGCCGCAATCGCAGCTTCGCCAATTTCCGCGACGGCGTGACGGCGCTGCTGCTGGAAGGCGACTATTTCTACCGTTCGGTCACCCCAGAGGGTTCCGAATTCGCCGTGGCTGACCGTGACAATGTCATGGGCTGGGCCAAAATCCCGGCACAGGAGCCCGGCAAGGGTATCCGCGGCCAGGATTTCGTGACCATTTCGGGCGGCACGGGCTTTGTGCTCAATCCGGCAACGGACGCGCCGAAGGAAGCCTGGGCGCTGCTCTCGTTCATGAACGAGCCGGCACAACTGGAAGCCTTCCAGGCGATCCAGCCGCGCATCACGGCCCGTACCGACGTAGCGATCCCGAACAGCCCGTTCCTGACTGAGACCAGCCAGACGCTGCTGCCGCTGACCACCGCGCGCCCGAACGATCCCGACTACAACGCCGTCTCTGCTGAAATCCAGCGCATGACCGAAAGCGTGGTTTCGGGCGAACTGTCGCCGGAAGAGGCCATGGCCCAGTACAAGGCCTCGGTCACCAAGATCGTCGGCGAAGAAAACACCGTCAGCCTCTGACCGAAGTCCCTCCACGGACCGTCCGGCGCCCCTGGGCGTCGGACACTCCTGGACATCAAGCTCTCCTCACCACGACGTCATCCCGGCATAGGCTGGGATCCATGCTGAAGGCCATGCGCGCCATCCAGTGAATGGATGGAACACAGCATGGAATCCGGCCTTTCGCCGGAACGACACCGCGTACTGGACCAGATCAGGGAAACGGCATGACGACTGAATCCACCACCGAGAAGCCCAAAACCAAAGGCTTCGCGCTTCTCTCGCCGCGTGCCGGCGCGGCATTCCTCACCCCGGCAGGGCTGCTGGTCGCAGTCTTCGTCATTGCGCCGTTCTTCTGGGTGATCTTTGTCTCGTTCACCAACCGGACCCTGCTCGGCCGCACCGCGCTCAATCCTGAGTTCATCGGGTTCGGCAATTACCTGACGCTGTTCGATTTCGACAACTTCTTCCAGCGCGGCCAGTTCGGCTTCTCGCTGATCCTGACCGTGCAGTTCGTGCTGTTCTCCGCCCTCTTGGGGCAGGCGTTGCTCGGGCTATTGCTGGCCTGGTTGATCCAGACCGTGCCGCCGACAGTCAAGCGCATCACCGAAACCTTCGTCATCGCCGCCTGGATCCTGCCCGAAGTGGTGATCGGCTTTGCCTGGTTCGCCTTCCTCGACCGCGATCAGGGCACGCTCAACATGCTGCTGACCAGCGTGGGCCTGCCGCCCGGAGACTTCCTGCTCGAGCATCCATTCTGGGTGATCGTATTCTTCAATACCTGGCGCGGCGCGGCCTTCTCGATGATGCTGTTCAACTCGGCCTTCTCGTCGATCCCGCCCAGCTATTTCCAGGCGGCTGATGTTGCCGGCGCCTCGTCCTGGCAGAAGTTCAAGGATATCGCGCTGCCGCTGATCCGCGGGCACATCGTCACCGATCTGATCCTGATCACCATGTGGACGTTCAACACCTTCACGCCGTTCCTGCTGACCAATGGCGGTCCGTCGTACCGGACCGAACTGATCTCGATCTACAATTACCGCGTCGCCTTCCGCGACTTCGAGTTCGGCAAGGGCGCAGCGGTCGGCGTCATCATCATGCTCATCAACCTGGCTTTTGCGCTGGTCTATCTCAGCCTCGGCCGCAAGAAGCGGAAAGCGTGAGGCCATCATGAAACTGACCGTACCCGCCTTTCTCGGCCGCATGGCGTTCTCGGCTCTGGCCGCGCTGATCGGCGTCGTCTTCGCCCTGCCCCTGATCTGGTTCCTGTTCGCGCCGTTCAATGCGCGGGCCGAGCTGGGGCTGGCGATCCCCAATCCGTGGACGCTGTCGAACTTCTTCACGGTGTTTGAAAACAAGTTCGCCATGCAGGCGCTGTGGAACAGCCTGATCCAGTCAGTCGGCGGGGTGATCCTTGTCGGTGCGGCGGCAACATTGGCCGCCTATGCCCTCAGCCGCTCGTCGATCCCCGGCAAGGGCGCGGTGACCTATGTCCTGCTGCTGTTTTCCTCGGTGGTGTCGGGTTCAGCCGCCATGGTGCCGATTTTCCTGATCGTTTCCGCAGCCGGGCTGATGGACACCCATCTGGCGGTGATCCTGGTGTTTGCCGGCGGGCTGCTGCCCACCGCGATGTTCATCCTGCGCGACTTCATCGACTCCATCCCCAAATCCTATGAGGAGAGCGCGATGGTGGCTGGCGCATCGCCGGTACAGGCGTTCTTCGATGTTGCATTGCCGGTGATCCGGCCGGGCATTGTCGTCGTGGTGGTCTGGGCCTTCGTCAATATCTGGGGCTCGTTCCTGATCCCCTTCATCCTGCTGCGCAGCGACACCAACATGCCCGCGTCGGTGGCCATCTATTCCTTCTATTCGGAAGCCGGCACGCCAACTGTGACCCTCCTGGCCGCCTATGCGCTGATCTATTCGCTCCCCGTCATTGTCCTTTACCTGTTCGTCAGCTGGAAATTCGGTTTCCGGTTCTTCGGCGGCATCAAAGCCTAAGGCACCAGATTCATGGCTTCAGTCGAGTTCAAAAACGTCTCCAAGTCCTTCGGCGAATTCAACGCCGTATCCAATATCAACCTCTCCATCGGGGATGGCGAGTTCGTGTGCCTGCTCGGCCCCTCGGGCTGCGGCAAGACCACCAGCCTGCGCATGATCGCCGGGCTCGAGACCCCGACATCCGGTCAGGTGATGATCGGCGGCGATGACGTCACCTATCTGCATCCCAAGGATCGCCAGATCTCGATGGTGTTCCAGGATTATGCGCTTTATCCGCATATGAACCTGGCCGACAATATCGCCTACCCGCTCAAGGTACGCGGCGAGGCCGTCGCCAAGCGCCATGGCCGGGCCAAGGAAGTGGCCGACGTCCTCAAGATCGGCAACCTGATGGATCGCCTGCCAAGCCAGATTTCGGGCGGCCAGCAGCAACGCACCTCGCTGGCACGGGCGCTGGTCTATCCGAGCCGCGTCTATCTGTTCGATGAGCCGCTTTCCAACCTCGATGCCAAGCTGCGGCTGGAAGCGCGCGGTTTCCTCAACCACCTGCAGCGCGACATGGGCATGACGGCCGTCTACGTGACCCACGATCAGGCCGAGGCCATGGCGCTGGCCACCCGCATCGCGGTGATGGATCAGGGCAAGATCGTGCAGTACGCGCCGCCCATCGAAATCTATCGCCGCCCCGCCACCACCTTCGTCGCCAATTTCGTCGGCAATCCGCCGATGAACCTGGTGCCGGTCGATGCGATACAGGGCGACGGCCAGTTGCAGCTGCGGGCCGAAGGCCTGGCCATTGGCGCGCTGCCGATGTCGAACGGCATCGCCAAGGCGCTCGAGACAGGCAAGACGCTGACGCTGGGCGTGCGGCCGGAGCATCTGCTGATCGCCACGGAGGGATCGCCCAACAAAGTCAGCGGCAAGCTGTTCGCCAATGAGAATATGGGCCCGGAAAGCCTCGTGACCATTGAACGTGGCGATGGTGCGCGGGTAACCGCCCGCATTTTCACGGATGACCATATCCAGCTGACCGAAGACGTGACGCTGAGCTTTCTTGCCGAGCACGTGCATCTGTTCGACAGCACCGGCAAACGTATCCCGGTGGACAATGAGGCGCCCCTGGCATGAGCCCCCAGACGATCACGGTCGCGCTGACGCAAGCCGATCAGGCGGCTAACCCCTACTTTTACGTGCCGTTCGACGTGCCGGCGGGCACCACCCGGATCGATGTCGCCCTCGCCTATCCCAAGGCGGAGGATTGCGTCATCGATCTCGGCGCGTTCGATCCGCGTGACACCGGCTATCCCACCAATGACGGCTTCCGTGGCTGGAGCGGCGGCGCGCGCGACCACTTCTTCATTGCCACCGATGATGCGACGCCCGGCTATATCCACGGCGAAATCCAGCCCGGCCGCTGGAATGTCATTCTGGGGCTCTACAAGGTGCCGGAGGCCGGCGCACCTGCGACCATCACGGTGACGCTCGACACGGCGGAGCGCGAACTGGCCCCGCAGCCGCCGCGCACTTTTCCCGTGCGGCAGGCTGCCGGCTGGTACAAGGGGGACCTGCACTGCCATACCTATCATTCGGACGCCAAGGGTTCGCCTGAGCTGCTGCATGCGGCGGCCAAACAGGCTGGGCTGGATTTCCTGGCCATTGCCGACCACAACACCATCACCCAGCGTCGCTATTTCCATCCGCAATCCTCGCCGGACCTGGTGTTCGTGCGCGCCATGGAGGTGACCACCGCTGTCGGCCACGCCAATGTCTATGGCGTCGACGACTGGATCGACTTCCGCATGACCAAGCCGGCCGATGCCCACACGCTGGCCAGACTGGTGCATGACAGGGGCGGACTGCTGTCGGTTAATCACGACAAGCCGACCATTCCCTGGGATTATGATCTGCCTGAGATTGACTGCATGGAAGTGTGGCAATCGACCTGGATGGCATGGAACTGGATTTCGCTGGCCCGCTATCAGGAACGCCTCGCGTCCGGCCTGAAGATCTCGGCCATTGGCGGATCGGACTATCACCAGCCCGATCGCCTACTGCCCGAAGGGCCATTGGTGCTGGCGCGGCCGACCACGGTGCTGTGGCTGGACGAGCTTTCGGAAGCAGCCGTGCTCGCCGCGATGAAGGCAGGCCGTGGTTATGTCACCGAAGGCCCGTCCGGGCCGCATCTCTCCATCACCGCCGAGGGCCAGCCAATGGGCTCGACCGTCAGCGGCGCCCGCGCGGTGCGGGCAGAGGTCAATGGCGCCAAGGGTGATCTGCTGGTCTGGATCGATAGTTCTGGCCCGATCAAGGAAGTGACTATTGCTGGTGACCGCTGGCAGCATGACTTCGCGCTACCGGCCGAAACTGCAGGGTTCATTCGCGCCGAGATCATCGCCAAGGCGAGCCGCGAGCGGCTGGTGGCGGAGTTCACCGGTGCATTGGAAGGCAAGGAATTGCCATGGCAATTGCGCGGCGCGGACCTGCAGAAGCAGCCGATCCGCCGGGCGCTGAGCAATCCGATTTACTTGGATGGCTAGGGTGGGCTCCCCAACACACCGTCCTCTCGCAACACAGGGTCATTCCCGCCTGCGCGGGAATGCCCCCGTGCCCATCAAGACCACACGAATAACCTCCGAGTACACGTCATGCTGATCGGCAACGCGCCCTGTTCCTGGGGTATCACCTATCCAACCGGCAATTCATTCACCTGGCAGCAATATCTCGATGAGGTTGCAGCGGCTGGCTATCGCGGCACCGAGCTAGGGCCCTTCGGCTTTCTGCCCAAGGACCCGGCAATGCTGACCAGCGAGTTGGACAAGCGCGGCCTGACCATGATCGGCGCCACTCATGTCCACACCTTTGGCGATGCCAGCACCGCTAATATCCTGATGGAGACGCTGCGCGAGCTGGCGCCACTGCTGGTCGACCTGCAGGCGAAGCACCTCGTCATCATGGACGAGAGCAATTGGTATCCGGCGGGCAAGGAAGGCGTGCTCGACGTTGCCGGCTGGCGGGCGCTGACCAGCATGGTGCGCGACGCCCAGGCGCTGGTCGAAGGCGAATACGGCCTCAAGCTCAGCTTCCATCCTCATGTCGGCACGGGCGTGGAACTGGAAGACCAGATCGACCGGCTGCTGGCCGAAACCAATATCGACCTGTGCTTCGATACCGGCCACCACGCCTTCTGGGGCCAGGACCCGCTGGCCTATATGCAGAAGGTCTGGGGCCGCATCGCCTATATGCACCTCAAAAACGTCAATGGCGCCGTGCGCCAGCTGGTGCTGGATGGCGAAGTCACCGTCGCCCAGTCCTATGGCGAGGGCGTCATGTGCCCCCTGCCCGATGGCGTTGTCGATATCCAGGCAGTCATGCGTTTCCTCGCCGCCAAGGGCTATGACGGCCCCGTCGTCGTCGAACAGGACGTCGCCGCCGACGCCACGGAAACACCGCTGCAGCTGGCTGCCCGCAACCTCGCTTACATGAACGCTATCGTCCCATGACCCAAAAGCTCAAAGTCGGCCTGATCGGCCTCGGCGAAGTTGCCCAGTTGATGCACCTGCCCCTGCTGGCAGACGATCCGCGCTTCGAAATCGCCGCTGTCACCGACGTTTCGCCCAGCCTCGTCGATCACATCGCCAACCGCTATGGCGTTCCGACCAAGGCCGCCAACGCCACCGCGCTGATCAATGATCCCGACCTCGACGCGGTGTTCATCCTGACCCCGGATCATCTGCATGCGAGCCTGCTGGAAGAGGCGATCCGGGCGAAAAAGCACGTCTTCATCGAAAAGCCGGCCTGCCTTTCCGCCGAACAGCTGGCGCCGATCCTCGAGCTCGACAAGAGCAATGAGAAGATCGTGTTTGTCGGCTATATGCGCCGTTTCTCGCGCGCTTTCCTCGAGCTCAAGAAGCGCCTGCCTCCGATCGAGACCATCCGCCATGTGCGGGTGCGCGACATCATCCGCGAAGCGCCGTTCTTTGTGGCCCAGACGCGCAATATCTTCCGGGCCAACGACGTGCCTGCCGCGGTGATTGCCGAGGGTCGCGCCACCACCCAGGCCATGCTGCGCTCGGTGATGGGCGCGGACTGCCCGCCCGACGCCCTGCGCGCCTATCAGGTGCTGACCGGCCTCTCCTCGCACAGCTTTTCGGCGATGCGCGACCTGCTCGGCACTCCCAAAAAGGTTGCCGCCGCGGTGCAGCATAGTGGCGAGACGGTCGTGGTGCTGTTCGACTACGGGCACTTCACCGCGACCTATGAAGCGGTGATCGACGACGTCGCCAGGTTCGATGCAGGCATCGAAGTCCTAACCCAGAACAAACATTTCAAAATGAACTACGACACACCATATGTTCGAAATCTGCCAACGCGTTTGGAAATCACCAGCTCCAGCGATACCGAGACCGGCACCGAGATCATCGGACCGATCTACGAGGACCCGTTCCGCATCGAACTCAACGCTTTCCACGAGAGCGTCACCAGCGGAAAACGCCCCAGGACGACGCTGACAGACTCGATGGAAGATCTGTTACTTTTCAAGGCTGTAGGCGAGCATTTTTACAAATCGGCGTGACGCAGAACAGCTGATTCCGGCGCGGTGATGGGATCAGCGCGTCTGTAACATCAGTGTCGTCAAACTATGGTCTTTCCAAGCTCGCAAACGACCTGTTCCAGGCCCCCGGCTTTCCGCTTGCATAATTCCACGGGCGGTGAATAGTCTTGGTTTACGGAAGGTCGGCGCAAGATCGATAAAACTGACGGGCGATTGCGATGCCGGTTGGAATATCCGTTCGATATGAACAGGGAGAAGACCCATGAAAAGGCGCGACTTTATGATTGCTGCCGGCACCGCTGCCGGCGCTCTTATGATCCCTCGGATCGCTTTCGGCGCGGAGGGCGTCATCGACTGGTACACCAGCTCGGACCAGAACGTGATGGATTTCTGGACCAATGTGGTCAAGCCGAAGTTCGAGGCCGCTAACCCCGGCATCACCATCAATCTGGTGGATGGCGGCGACAATGCGGGCCTGCAGGCCATTGCCGAGCGCGCCTTGGCCGCCATGCAGACCAAATCCGATCCGCAGGCCGATTTCTTCGAGGGCTTTGACGCCCGCCAGCCGGTCGGCGCCATCGATGCCGGGCTGTGGACCGATATTTCGGCTGCCGGCCTGTCCAACTATTCCAGGATCAATCCGCTGGCCCTCGATATCCCGCAGAACATGCCCTATCGCGGTTCGCAGGTTCTGCTGGCCTATGACACCACCAAGCTCGACCCGGCCAATGCCCCCAAGACCTGGGCTGACCTGATCGCCTGGATCAAGGCCAATCCCGGCCAGTTCATCTATAACCGCCCCAACAAGGGCGGTTCGGGCGGCAATTTCGTCCGGCGGGCCATCTATGAAGCCAATGGCAATGATCCGACCAAGTTCCAGGTCGACAACTTCACTGCCGAAGCCGGCGAAGCCGCGCTCACCCCGGCCTGGGACATTCTCAAGGACCTGGCGCCGTCGCTGTTCGATGGCGGGGCCTATACCTCGGGCAATACCCAGTCGATCCAGCTGCTCGGCCAGTCGGCCGTCACCATGATCCCGGCCTGGTCCGATCAGGCCCTGTCGGCCATCGCCCAGGGTGTGCTGCCGGAAACCACCGGTCTCGTGCAATTGTCCGATCTCGGCTTCCCCGGCGGCTTCACCCGCCTCACCATCCCGACCAATGCCACCAATCACGCGCTGTCGCTCAAGCTGGCGGACTTTGTGCTCTCCGAGGAAATCCAGTCGGCTGTGTTGACCGAACTGGGCGGTTTCCCCGGCGTGTCCTGGGACTATGTGTCGCCAGAACTGCGCGAGCGTTTCAAGGACGTCATCCCGGCCTCGATCCCGGTCTTTCCGGGCGGCGATTGGGAAAAGGCCATCAATGATGGCTGGTATCGCACCGTCGCGCCGAATGTGGATCCGAACGCGTGACCGTTTCCGCTCCGGCGCCTGCAGCGCCGCTGCCTGCCGCACGGCAAGAGAGTGGGAGGCCAATTGGCCTCCTGCTCGTCGCCATGCCGGTGGTGCTCGTGATCTGGATGGTGGTCTGGCCGATCATCTCCGCCATTGTCCGCACCATTTGGCGCCCTGATGCCAGCGGCGCCTATGGCTTCAATCTCGATACCTACATCTTCTTTTTCACCGACCGCTACAGCCTCGACAACCTGTCGCTGACGCTGTGGACGACGGGCATCTGCGCGATCCTGCTGCTGGTCATCTGCCTGCCGATCGCGCTCTATCTGCGCTTCTCCGCTGGCCGGCTGCCCGCCTATGTGCAGGGCCTGGCGATTTTTCCGATGTTCGTGCCCTCGATCATCCTGAGCTATGCGTTCATCCGCGTGCTCGGACCCAATGGCATGGTCGACCTGATCCTCAATGCGGCGGGCCTACCCAAGATCCGCACGCCCTACCTGACGCCCTGGGGCCCGGTGATTGGCCTGGTCTGGGACAATATTCCACTGACCGTGCTGATCCTGCTCGCGGGTCTGGGCGCTGTGACCAACCAGTCCGTCGAGGCAGCGCGCGATGTTGGCGCCGGGCCAATCCGGGTGTTCTGGGACATCATCCTGCCGCGCCTCGGTAATTCGATCCTGGTGGCGCTGTCGTTCACTGTGCTTGGGCTGTTTTCGGCCTTCACCCTGCCCTATGTGCTGGGCCCGGCAGCGCCGGAAATGATGGGCCCGTTCATGCAGCGTACCTTCCGCGACCTCTACGATCCGCTCAATGCCACCACGCAGGCCGTGATCGCCTTCGGGTTCTGCCTGGTGTTCGGGCTGTTCTACGTGCGCTCCGTCGCCAAGAACCGGACGCCCTGATATGGCCAGAACTCTTGCCGCAACCCGCATTGACTGGGTGGGCGTCGCCTTCGCCGTCGTGCTCACCATCGTCATCGTGTTCCCGCTGCTCGTGGTCGGCACATGGGCCTTTGCCGAAGTCTGGCGCTTTCCGGCGCTGATCCCGCAGCAATTCGGCCTCAGGTTCTGGAACCAGACGCTGGCGCGTGCCGACGTCTGGGAAGCGCTCCGTACCAGTCTCAGCCTCTCGGTCATGGTGACGTTCCTGTCGGCGCTGATCTGCCTGCCCGCCGCCTATGCCTTCGCCCGGTTGAAATTTCCGGGGCGCGATATCCTGTTCTTCTCGTTTCTCGTCGGCCACGCCTTTCCCAAGTTTGGCCTGCTGGTGGCGATCGCGGCGATCTTCCTGCAGCTCAATCTGATCGGCACCTTCTGGGGTGTCGTGCTGATCCAGCTGGTGGGTACGCTGCTGTTCATGATCTGGATTCCGGTCGCCGCCTTCCAGTCGGTGGACCGGCGGATGGAGGAGGCGGCGCGCGATGTGGGGGCCAAACCGCTCCGGGTGTTCTGGTCGATCACCCTGCCCCAGGCGGGCCCGACCATCGCCGCAGCCGTGCTGCTCAGCTTTGTCGGCACCTTCTACGAAACCGAAGGCGCCTGGCTGATCGGGGCGCCGGCCGTGCGCACCATGCCGGTGCTGATGATCTCGTTCATCAACAACCAGATGGTGATCCAGTATGGCGCGGTGCTGTCGGTGATCCTGTGGGTGCCATCTTTCGTCGCCCTGTTGTTCGCGCGTCGCGTTATTGGCGGCGGTGCCTTTGCCCGCGGCTTTGGCGGCTAGGAAAACTCTATGTCCGTTCTTGAAATCACTGATGTTTCAAAAATCTTCGGCGCCGTGCGGGCGGTCGACAGCTTCTCGCTGAACGTTGCCGATGGCGAGCTGGTCTGCCTGCTGGGTCCGTCCGGCTCCGGCAAGTCGACCCTGCTGCGCATGGTGGGGGGCTTCGAGCGCCCCAGCAGCGGCCGCATCACTATCGATGGCGAGGAGATCACCCATCTGCCGCCGGAAAAGCGCCCCACCGGCATGGTGTTCCAGAGCCACGCGCTGTGGACGCATATGAATGTGTTCAAGAACCTCGCCTTCGGCCTCAAGCTGCGCCGCCTGCCGGCCGGCGAGATCAAGGACAAGGTCGAGGCGGTGCTCGAACTGGTCGGCCTGGCCGGTTACGGTACGCGCATGACCCACCAGCTTTCGGGCGGCCAGCAGCAGCGCGTGGCACTCGCCCGCTCGCTGGTGCTGGAACCCAAGATCCTGCTGCTCGACGAACCCTTTGCCAGCCTCGATCAGCATTTGCGCGAACGCCTGCGGGAGGAAGTGCGCGACATCCAGCAGCGGCTCAGGATCACCACGCTGTTCGTGACCCATGGCCAGGACGAAGCGCTGGCATTGGCCGACCGCATCGTCGTGATGCGTGATGGCAAGACCGAACAGGCCGACCGGCCCGACGTGGTCTATCGCGAACCGCGCACGCCCTTCGTCGCCGGGTTTATCGGCACGATGAACCTCGTCGAGGGCATTGTCAGCAATGGCGTCTTCACCCGCTCCGGCTTTTCGGTACCGCTGGCGGCCGCCGATGGCCCCGCCACCCTCGCGGTGCGCCCCGAGGCACTGGAACTGACGCCCAGCGCTAGTGCCGGTCAGGCCAAGGTGCATCGGGTCACCGATTTCGGCACCCATGGGCTCGTGGACCTGGAACTGCCCGATGGCGCACGCCTCAAGGCCATGGTTGGACATCCGCAGATGTTCTCCAATGGTCAGTCCGTTGATCTCAAGCCAACGGCTATCGCCGCCTATCGCGACAACGCCCTGATCCATCGCAGCTGACATGTCCGACCCCATCTCGATTATTCGCAACGGCCACCGGACCTGGCTGAAATGGCACCGCGGTCGTCGTCGCGCCAGCGACCCGGTGTTTACCGGTGCGCGCATTCTTGAAGGCATGCGTCTGGGCGCCAGCATCGAAGTGGACCTCGTCGTACATGCCGACCGGGGCTATGCGGTACTGCATGATCTCACCGTGGAACGCGAAACCACCGGCACTGGCCCGGTGGTGAACCTGCATGCAGAGGAGCTGCGCCAACTGCATCTGCGCGGCAATGATGGCGCCCCTCTGCCCGACAGGGTGATGCTGCTGGAGGACCTGGCGGCGCTGCTGGCTGCCGGCGAAGTACATCCCGAGGCCCTGCTGCAGCTCGACTACAAGGAAGATGCCAAAGCACTCGACCTCGCAGCCATCGCGTCATTCAAGGCCAGCGTCGGCCCGGTGGCCCGCCACATGATCCTGTCATCGGGCGATGCCGAAGCGGTTGGCTTGCTGACTGATGGCGTCGATGGGCTGCGGATCGGCTACGATCCCTGCCATGACGGGGCATTGGACCGGTTGCAGCAATCGCATGACTTCGCTGGCTTCGTTCGTGACGCGCTCGCGGCATCGCCCTCGGCAGAAATGATCTACCTCCACCATGGCCTGATACTGGAGGCTGACCGGCTGGGGTTTGACCTGATCGCGGCGTTTCACGCAGCAGGGAAGCGGATCGATGCCTATACGATCAACCGGGCAGATGCGGCGTCACTGCCGGCAGTGCTGCGGTTGCTGGACTTGAAGGCGGACCAGATTACGACGGATGACCCGGAGGGCGTGGTCGCGCTGGTGGCGGGAGCGTAGGGCTCGGAGTGCGGTGGGTGTCGGGATATGAGGTGACTACTGGAGGGTGGCGCATCACTTGCCTACGCATAGTGCCACTCCACGGACGGGGCACCTCCACCAGCCATTTCATTTTCCACGGCGTCATTCCCGCGAAGGCGGGAATGACGCCGTGGTTTGACTAGCGTCGCGTGGGGACGGAGGCGCTTTAGGCTGGAAATGGGCACCTTTGCAGCGCCGCACCTAATCCGACCCGGCGCCGTGCCTGATCCAGGGCGGTGTCCGGCCCAACGACGCATACCTGACCGATCCTACGTCGGGTCCTTCCGCGGCGCATCCTTGAGCATTTCGATCAGGTAGGCATGTGTTGCGGGATTGGCGACGATCACCGTTCCGGTCCTTTCGTAAAACTCCGGGCCTCGGCCCCACCAGTCGGTGACGATGCCGCCGGCTTCCTCGACCAGCAGCACGCCGACGGCCCAGTCGACCAGCCCGGACTCCTCGAAATAGCCCGTCAGGCGACCGCAGGCGACGAAGGCGCAGGAATTGGCGGAGCTGCCAACGATACGGACGGCGCCGATCGGGTCGCGCAGCTTTTCCAGCCGGTCATAAAAGCCATTGAAGGTGAACAGGCCCGAGGTCGGCAGGCCGGTGCCGACCATCATCTGGCCGATATCGGTTTTCTGGCTGATCTGCAGGCGCTCGCCATTCAGGAAGGCACCCTGCCCCTTGATGGCGGTGAACATCTCGTCGGCGACGGGATTGTAGAGCGCGCCGCAGACCGTCTCATTGCCGCGCCGCAGCGCGATGGAGATGGTGTAGTGCTGGCCATTGATGAAATTGGTGGTGCCGTCGATGGGATCGACCAGCCAGCGATATTGCGGGTCGATGCCGGTGACCGGATCGAATTCCTCGCCGGTGAAGCTCCAGTCGGGATAGCGGGCGAACAGATATTTGCGGATCAGCTTCTCGGATTCCATGTCGGCCTCCGAGACGAAATCGGCGGGGCCCTTGACCCCGATTTCGAGGTCGCGGAACCGCGCGAAATATTCCTGCGTCAGGGCCCCGGCCGCGCGGGCGACGGCGACCATGTCCGCAAGTACGGCTTCGTAAGACTGCAGCATGAAGACCCCTCCGGAATTACTCTGATGCCGTCTTGGGCGCTTCGGCGGTGACGGTGGGGCGCAGGCGGCTCTCGCGCAATTCGCCGACGCTTTCCAGGATCGGATAGGCAACCGAGGCCAGGTGGGCATTGATCCGCTTGAGGTCGCGCAGGGTATCGAGGTGGAGCGAACTGGTCTGCACCGCCTCGGGCACGCGCTGGCGCACCCGCTGCAGATGCGCCTTTGAGGACTGCGCTTCCAGGCGACGGACCTCGACCTTTTCGGCCACCAGGCGACGCGCCAGTTGCGGATCGCGGGTCAGGAACACGGTCTGGCTAAGCTGCATATTGGCGATGGTCTTTTCATAGAGCTCGATGATTTCGGCAAGGCCCTCGGCGGTGAACACCAGCTGGCGCTTGGTCTTTTTGGCCGCGATTTCGGCCAGCCCGCCTTCGATGATATCGCCGACATGCTCCAGATTGATGGCATAGCTCATGATCTCAGCCGAACGGGCGCCGTCTTCCTCATCCAGTTCGGTGCGATCCAGCTTGGTCAGGTAAAGCTTGATCGACTGGTGCAGCGCATCGACATCGTCATCGAGCAGACCGATCGACGTGCGGGTGTCAGGCGCGGACTTCTGCAGGGCGTCCCGGCTACGCTCCAGCATCTTGAGCACCAGGTCACTGACGCGCAGGGTTTCCCGGGCGGCGCCGGCCAGCGCTATGGTGGGCGTATCCAGCACGGTTTCATCGAGATAGTTGGCGCCCTTTTCCGGCTGGGCCGGAATGGGAACGATCAGCGCGGCCAAGCGGGCAATCGGCCCCAGCAGCGGCAGGAAGATGAGCAGCAGGGCAACATTGAAGCCGATATGTGCGGCAATGGTAAGCGCTCTCGTATCGGGCAGGAAACTGGCCAGAAGACTGGCGACCGGAATGGCGACAATGGTCAGCCCAATGGCCCCCAGCGCCCGCACGATCAGGTTGGCCAGTGTCAGGCGGCGCGCCTGGGCGCCCTCGGACAGCACAGCCAGGAATGGCGGTACCGCACCGCCAAGATTGGCGCCGGCCACCAGGATGACAGCAAGCGGTGGGGTGACAATGCCGGCCTGAGCCAGCAGCGCCACGAAAAGCACAACGGCCAGGCTTGAGGATGACACAAAGGCCAGGAATGCCGACAGCATCAGCGCAAAGACCGGCGCGTCGCCAAGGCCCTTGAGAACGGTGATGACCACTTCGGACTCGCGCAGCGGGCCAGTGACATTGCCCACGAGCTGCAACGCCAGCAGCATCAGGCCCAGGCCGAGCAGCGCCCGGCCAATGCCCTTGCCGCGCGCGTAATTGCTCAGCGAAAACACCATGACGCCGACGAGGATCATCGCCGAGCCGAACCACTCGACATTCATCGACAGGATCACGGCGGCAATCGAGGTGCCGACATTGGCGCCCAGCATCACCGCCTGCGCCATTTTGGGATCGATCACCCCACGCGCCGCGAAGGACGCGGTGATAACCGCCGTGGCCGTACTCGACTGCAGGGCCAGCGTGGCCGCGACGCCCGACAGCACCGAGGTGAAACGGTTGCCGGTGCCCTTGGCGATCCATTGACGCAGGGAGGCGCCAAACGCGCGCATCACCCCCGTCTTGATCAGCCGCAAGCCCCAGAGCAGCAGGGCCCCGGCGCCCAGAAGGTCGATCAATTGAATGGTGGAATGCATATTCTCTAATTACCGTGACTCGGAACATTCAATATGGCCGACATCGCCGGGAAGGGCCATCCCGTTGTCTGGCTGCGGCAGGTTTGGACGATCAAAAGAACAGCGCCTTCAATACAATAATCTACTTGAGTTATTATTGAGGCGCACATAGCCTGTTGCCGGGCCAAGCTGTTTTCAGGCCCGCCATCGCTATTGCCGGAGCCTGCCATGCTGACCGCCCGCGAGCGCCTTGCCCGCCAGAAATCCCGTCCCGCACTTGTCGAACTGCACCGCGCCCTGAGCCGCCTCACCTCGACGCTGACAGTGATGAACACTGGCGCGCATCCCGATGACGAACATTCGGGCATGCTCGCGGCAATGCGCTTTGGCTATGGCATGCGGGTTGTCGTCGCCTGCTCGACCCGCGGCGAAGGCGGCCAGAATAATCTTGGGCCCGAGCGCACCGGCGCGCTCGGCGTGCTGCGCACCCGCGAAATGGAAGAAGCCGCCCGCACGCTGGACGCCGATATCGCCTGGCTGGGCCACGGGCCCGATGATCCGGTGCATGATTTCGGCTTCTCCAAGAATGGCCCGGACACCCTGGCCCGCTGGGGCAAGGACCGCACGATCGAGCGGCTGGTCATCGCATATCGCAGCGAGCGACCCGATATCGTCATTCCGACCTTCCTCGACGTGCCCGGCCAGCATGGACATCACCGCGCCATGACCGAGGCAGCCGAAACCGCGATCGCGCTAGCCGCCGATCCCAGCTATCTGACGCCTGGCCTCGAGCCCTGGAGCGTCGGCAAATATTACCTGCCGGCATGGTCCGGCGGCGGCGATACCTATGATGACGAAGTGCCACCGCCCAATGCCAGCGTGCGCGTACTCGCGCCCGGCCGCGATGCGCCCACCGGTGCGGCCTTTGACGAAATCGGCGAGTGGTCGCGCGCCTATCATGCCTCGCAGGGCATGGGCCATTGGAAGGTCGAAGCGCCGGTCGAATGGCCGCTGCACCTGAAAATCGGCGGCTCCGGCGCGGAGACCGATATTCGTCAGGCTCTGCCGGCGACGCTGGCCGACCTCGCAACGCGGTTGCCGGACGCAGCCGCCAGCGCGCTGAAGTCAGCGCAGGCACGGATCGACGCGGCGCTGCTGGCCTTCCCGGATCGCAAGGCGATCACCGAGGCACTGGTCGCGGCCGCTACCGCAATAGACACCGCCGTTGCCAATGCGGGTTCAGCTTTGGAGCAGGACGGCCATCGCCTCGCCCGCAAGTTGATCGAGATTGACGCTGCGCTGCTATTGGCGTCGGGCGTTTCGGCCACCGCCTGGGCCGAGCCCAGCCGCGTCGCTCCCGCCGGCACCAGCCTCCTCAATATCCACCTCGAGCCCGGCTCCGTGGCGGTGACGGTGGCTCCGATTGCCCGCGAGCATCTGATCATCGGCGCGGCAACGACTGCCGGCACGATCGTGCAGTATCCGGTCACCGTCGCTGCCGATGCGCCGCTGTCCAATATGTATCCGCCCAATTTTGTCAGCCAGGGCGGCAATGGCGAGCTCAATGTGGAACTGCAGGCGACAATCGGTGGACGCCTTGTCCGTTCGGTGATTGACCTCGAAGAGCCCTTTACCATTGGCCCCGAGCACTCGCTGGAGCTGGCGCCCGAAGCCATCATCCTGCGCGCCAGCCAGGAGCCTGCGGCCATCCCGGTTGCGATACGCACCCAGTCGCCCAAGGCCGACATCGCCATGATCGCGCCCCAGGGTTGGGGCGTGGCCCGCACAGAAACCGGGTTTGCCGTGACACCGCCCGCCCAGATCGCGCCCGGGCTGCATCGCCTGCCGGTGCGTATCGGCAATGATCAGGCCTATAAGCAGACTGTTGTCGCCTATCCTCATATCGGCCGGAATTATCACGTCGCGCCGCAGGCGCTGAACGTGCTGGCGCTCGACCTGACGCTGCCGGCCAATGCCAAAATCGGCTATATCGGCGCTGGGAGTGACCGGGTCAGTTACTGGCTCCGCGCCATGGGCCTCGACGTCACCGATCTCGATGCCAATGGGTTGGGCGGCGATCTCTCGGGCTTTACCAATATCGTCGTCGGCACCTTCGCCTTCGGGCTGCGTCCCGATCTCGGCGCGGCCACTGCCAAGCTGCATGACTGGGTGGAGGCCGGCGGGCATCTGCTGACGCTCTATCACCGCCCCTGGGACAATTGGAATGCCGATACCACGCCGCCGAGGCGGCTGCAGATCGGTTCGCCATCGCTGCGCTGGCGCGTCACCAATCCCAACGCGGAAGTTGAAGTGCTGGCACCCAGCCATCCGCTGCTGACTGGCCCCAATGCCATTGGTCCTGATGATTGGGCGGGCTGGGACAAGGAACGCGGGCTCTACTTCGCCGCCGATTGGGACGCGGCCTATGAGCCATTGCTGGCCATGCACGACAAGGGCGAGCAACCACTCAAGGGCTCGCTGATTTCTGCCCGGATTGGCGAGGGACGGCACACTCATACCAGTCTCGTGCTGCATCATCAGCTCGATCGGCTGGTGCCGGGCGCTTTCCGCCTGATGGCCAATCTGGTTCAGCCGGCGTGACATGACCGCCCCACAGCGTTCCGACGACCGGGCCGGCATGGCCTGGTTGATGGGTGACATGCTGCTCGTCACGATGATGACCGTCCTGGTCAAGATCGAGGGCGCCAATTATCCGGCAATCCAGCTGGTGTTCATCCGCTCGCTGATCGGGCTGGTGAGCGTGTTGCCGCTGGCCTGGCGGCATCGTGCCGAGATCGCCGGCACCAGGCGGGTGGGCGGCCATCTGGTCCGCGTCAGCTGCAACACGCTGGCGCTGAGCTGCAATTTTGCGGCGCTCACTGCCCTGCCGCTGGCGCTGGCCAATGCCATCGGCTTCATGCGCCCGCTGGTGGTGCTGGTCTTCGCCGTGTTCATGCTCGGCGAACGGGTTGGCCCGATCCGCTGGATCGGCACCATTATCGGCTTTGCCGGGGTGCTGGTCATGGTGGCGCCCGGCAATGTCCCGCTCAATCTGGGGTTAGCTGCCGCTTTCGGCTCGGTGCTGTTCGGCTCGCTCGCCGTGGTGCAGACCCGTTCCTTGCGTGAAGAGAACACCACCGTGCTGATGGTGTTCTATACGGTCGGGCTGACGCTCCTCACCGCCATTCCCGCCGCCTTTGTGTGGGAGCCGGTGGCGCTGGGCGACTGGCCGACGCTGCTCGCGATCGGCGTTCTGGCACAGGTGGGGCAATACTGCTTCCTGCGCGCCTATCAATCGACCCCGGCCAATGTGCTGGCGCCGCTGGGCTATCTCTCCATCGTCTTTGCCGCCTTGACCGGCTATTTCTTTTTCGACGAAGTCCCCGGCTGGACCACCCTGCTCGGCGTCATCGTCATTCTGGTGGCGCTGCAGCTGACCAATCTTTTCGACCGCGGCCCGCGCCGCAAGGAGCCCGAAATTGACGCAAAGCTTTGACTTCGCCGTAGTGGGCCTTGGTGCCATGGGCAGCGCGAGCCTTTATCAGCTGGCCAGGCGCGGCGTCCGCGTCGTCGGTATTGACCGGTTCGAGCCGCCGCACAATCAGGGTTCATCCCATGGCGAAACCCGCATCACCCGCCGCGGCATTGGTGAGGGCGAAGCCTATGTGCCGCTGGCCATGCGCTCGCATGAACTGTGGCGCGAAATCGAGGCCGAGACCGGCGCGGCGCTGCTGCACGAAATCGGCAGCCTGATCATTGCCAGGCCGGGCGACATGGTGGAGCGGCCGGGCCGCACCGCCTTTATCGACCGCTCGATCAAGGCGGCGCAGCACTATGGCATCGAGCACGAAGTGCTGTCGGCCGACGAGATCCGCAGCCGCCATCCGCATTTCACCCCGCAGGATGACGAAATCGGTTATTTCGAGCCGGGCGGCGGCTACCTCAATGTCGAAGGCTGTGTCGGCGCCAATCTCGATCTCGCCGTCCGCCATGGCGCTATCACCATGCTCGGCGCCGAAGTGCTGTCCATTGTTCCCGACGGCGATGGTGTGCGGATCACCACGACCGCCGATACGATCCTCGCCGGTCAGGTGGCGGTTTCGGCCGGCGCCTGGGCGGGGCAGCTATTGGGCGAGCCATTCTCCAGCATTCTCAAGCCAACACGGCAGGTGATGCACTGGTACGAAATCGACCCGGCCCTGACCCAGGCCTGGGCAGGATCACCCGTATTCATGTGGCCGCATGGCGAGGATGGCGACGGCTTCTTCTACGGTTTCCCGTCGCTGGATGGCGCGACGTTCAAGACCGCCGATGAATACTATGGCGCCGCCTCCGATCCCGATGCCATCGACCGCGTGGTGCCGGCTGCGGACTCCGCCCGCATGCATGCCGCCCATCTCGCGGGCCGCCTGGCACATGTTGTTCCCCGGGCCGTGCGCACCGCGACCTGCATCTACACCGCGACGGCCGACAGCGCCTTTCTGATCGACCGCCATCCCGTTTACGCCAGTATTCTTGTTGTATCCCCCTGCTCCGGCCACGGCTTCAAACACTCCGCCGCGATTGGCGAGGCCGTGGCGCAGACGCTGGTGGACGGACAGAGCAAGATCGATCTCAGCGCGTTCGCGCTTGGGCGGCTGTTGTAGGGGCAGTTGTGAGCCGATCATTGTCGTCGTGGAGACACTGGTCCCAGGATGACCCCGGCGAACAGCTGGCAGGCCAAGGACACGGCTGCCTGCGCCCCTGACCCGCGGTCACTTCCAGCGCCGCATGAGCGGCAAGGGGCCCACGGATCACGTCCGTGGGCAGCGCGGTCAGAGCAACCTATTCCCGCCCGAGCGGCCCCATCCGGGTAATATCCTCACCCCGGCGCATGGCGATGTTCATGCGGAAGCTGTTGCCGATGCGTTCGGAGCGTTCGATGAAGATCACGGCAATATCGGGCGAGCAAAGTTCCTCGGCTGTCTGGCGGAACAGGCTTAGCCAGCGCAGGAAATGCGCATCCGAGAGTTCGGGGATCGCCAGGTGCTTGGGCATGGGGCGGCCGCCATAACGACCGGTGCCCAGCAGCATTGAGGACCAGAAGTCGGTAATGGTATCGAGGTGATGCGGCCACTGCTCGGGCGCAATCACCCGGTTGAAGACCGGGCCGATCACGTCATCGCGCCTTGCCTTGTCGTAAAAGGCATCGACAACGGCGCGGACCATGGTTTCGGTCAGGGCGTCGGGCGTGTCCCAGCCGGTACGCGTCAGGCGCGTGCCGACAGGCGGACGGGGATTGTCACTCATCTGTATTGACCGCCCGGATGGCATAGGAGCAGCGACGTCCACCGGCGACGATATGCTCGTCGCGCACGACTTCGGTCTCAGGCCCGAGTACCGAGCGGAACACTTCCAGTTCGGCCCGGCAAAAACCCTGGCAGGCCGTCGCGGCGGCGCAGATTGGGCAGTGATTTTCGATCAGCACCAGCGAGCCATCGGCTTCTTCGCGCCAGTCCGCCATATACCCTTCATTGCTGCGCAACTGCGCCAGCGCCGCCACCTTGTCGCGCAAGCTTGACTGGTCGGCGACGGTCTCCTCATAGAGCGCCCGCGTTTCGGCTTCGCGCACGCCGATGATCTGGTCCAGCACGCCCTCGCCCAGCGTGCCGCGCACGATGTCGAGTAACTGCACCGTCAGCGCTGCATGGGTATCGGGAAAGCGCGACTGCGCCTGCGGCGTCAGGTGCCAGCTCTGGGTGGGGCGGCCGACGCCTTTTGCCTCGCTGGAGCTGTCCACCAGCCCCTCTTCGGCCAACCGCACCAGCTGCTGGCGTGCAGCCTCACCGGTGGTGCCCAGGAGCTTGCCGATGGCTGCCGCGTTCAGCGCGCCATGCATCTTCAGCACCATCAGGACGCGTTCGCCGGGGCCGCGGGGCGACCATTGGACATTTTCCAAGCTCATACTTGACATATCTGCCGGAAGGGTTTTCAAAGTCATTGCTTGGAAATTAAACGGAGCGGCGCCGAAAAGCAAGTGCGCCGCCGGAAAACGAGAGGAACGACCAATGTCCTTCACCCTGCCGAACCTGCCCTGGGCCCATTCTGCCCTTGCCGAACGCGGCATGAGCCAGGAGACGCTGGAGCTGCATCACGACAAGCATCACCAGGCTTATGTGACCGCGCTCAATGGCTTCGTCGAAAAGAACGACGACCTCAAGGGCAAGTCACTGGAAGAGATCATCGCCTTCGCCAATGGCAAGGCCGATCTGGCGCCGGTGTTCAACAATGCCGGCCAGCATTGGAACCACATTCATTTCTGGAACGCGCTGTCGCCCAAGGGTGGCGCCCTGCCCGGCAAGCTTGAAGCCAAGATCGTCGCTGACTTCGGCAGCGTTGATGCGTTCAAGGACGCGTTCAAGACCGCCGCGACCACCCAGTTCGGCTCGGGCTGGGCCTGGCTGGTGCTGGGCACGGACGGCAAGCTCAAGACCGCCAAGACCCCCAATGGCTCCAATCCCCTCGCCACGGGCGAAGGCACGCCGCTGCTCGGCCTCGATGTGTGGGAGCACAGCTATTACGTCGACTTCCGCAATCGCCGTCCGGACTATGTGACCAACTTCCTCGACAAGCTGGCCAATTACGAGTTCGCCGAAGCCAATCTGGGCTGATTGACCGCATCGGGCCGTCGCCACGGCGACGGCTCGATCACGAACGACCAATAGACACGAACAGAACCGCCCATGACCTATGTCGTCACCGAAGATTGTATCGCCTGCAAACACATGGATTGCGTATCTGTCTGTCCGGTCGATTGCTTCTACGAGGGCGAGAACATGCTCGTCATCAATCCCGACGAATGCATCGATTGCGGCGTCTGCGAGCCGGAATGCCCGATCGATGCGATCAAGCCCGATATGGATGCGGGGCTGGAGCCGTGGATCGAACTGAACCGCAAATATTCACGGCTCTGGCCCAACATCACCGAGATGGGCCAGCCACCTGCCAATGCCAAGGAGATGGAGGGTGTGCCCAACAAACTCCGTGACCTGTTTTCCGAAGCGCCCGGAGAGGGATCGTGACCTTGGCCCTTGCCGATTTCCCCCTGCCTGACGCCATGGACCTGCGCTCGACCGAGCAGCCGCTGGTGAGCAATGCCGAGTTCCGCACGGCGATGTCATCCATGGCCTCGACCGTTTCGGTCGTCACTGCCAGCCATGACGGGGAGGTTCTGGGCCGCACCGCCACCGCAGTCATGTCGCTCGCCGCCACGCCGCCTTCGGTGCTCGTCTCCATCGACATCGAAAGCCGTCTTGCCGATCTGATGGCCAAGTCGGGCCGGTTCTCGCTTGCCATGCTGGCCCAGGATCAGTCTGACATCGGCGATGCCTTTGCCGGCAAGCTCGGCGACATCGACCGCTTCAGCTTCGGCAGCTGGGGCCAATGGCCCTCGGGCAATCCACAGCTCCATGGCGCAGTCACCACGCTGGATTGCGAGATTATCGGCTCAATCGAAACCGGCACCCATGTCCTGTTTGCCGGCGGGATCATCCAGGCTGAAACCATCGCCAGCAAGAGCCCCCTGCTGTGGCATCGGCATGGCTACCATCGCCTTGACGGGCTCGACTGAGGCGCTGCTCTCTGCAAAGCTGGGGCCTGCAACGATCCAGCCCGGCCCTGGCAACCTGTACGGGGCCAAAGGCATTTCCTCCAGAGAAAGGAGGCAATCGTGCCAAGGTACTATTTTCACTACCGCACCGATGACGGTATCGTCCGGGACACCGATGGCAGTGATCACCCCGATCTGGACGCCGCCGAGCGCCAGGCCGCCGAACTTGGCCGCGCCATCCTCGACCGCGCCCTCAGCGATGGCGACGATGCCCGCGAGCCCCGCTCCATCGAAATCACCGACGCCTCCGGCGCCGAACTGCTCTACGTGGTCTTTTGGGCTGCCCCGCCGCCCAGGGGGCGCTCGGGTCCGTTGACGACGCTGGAACCAGCAACTTTGCACTAGGGCACGTCCCCATTCCACCCCCGATGTCATCCCGGCGCAGGCCGGGATCCATGCTGAAGGGCATCCTTGCCATCCCATGTGAGGCGAATGCACTGCATGGATTCCGGCCTGCGCCGGAATGACCCGGTGGTGGGGGTGGCCCGGTGCCCGCTATGCAGCTTGTTGCGGCGCCATCCTGCGATACCTCGGCACGCCGAAAACATCCCCCAACAATCACATCCCCTGCGACATTCCGCTGTCATCCTGCCACCGTCAAACCGCAATATGCTCCCAAAGGACTGGAGACAGTTTCGACCCTGCCGCCTAGACTGCGGCACGGCGCATGAGTGGGAGATTTCACGTGCAGGATATAATCGCTTCGAGCCAGGACATCCTTCTGGCCCGGGCCGAGAAGATTTCGGTTGAAGACCCTGGTTTTGCTCGCTTCTTGCGGGCTGCCGTGCAGGCAACCGACACCGATGACCTGGCGGGTTTCGCCCCGGAAGCTTTCGAATCAATCCTGCGGCAATCCTATGCCCATGTGCTGGCCCATTCTGGCGACGAGAGCCAGATCACCCTCGTGCCCCCACAGCGGGCCGGTGCCCCGCTGGTCATTGACGTCATCTCTCCCGACATGCCGTTCATCGTCGATAGTGCCCTGGCCGCCTTGCGCGCTGCCGGTGGCACGGTGCGGCTGTTTGCCCACCCTGTCGTGCGCGTCGAGAATGGCGCGGTTTCCGAGATCACCGGCCGGCCGCTCAGCGTATTGCATATTCACAGCGACCCGGTCGCCGACATGGACGCGCTGCATGCCGAGATCGCTGCGGCGATGCTCGAAGTCACCCGCGCCGTGCGCGACTGGCAGCCGATGCTGGAACGCCTTCGCCGCTCCGCCGGAGACCTGCGCGTCGCCACGGCGCCGACAGTCACGCAGCGCGATGAAGCCGTGCTGTTCCTCGAATGGCTGATCGAGCACAACTTCACTTTCCTCGGGCTGCGCGAATACGCCCTGCTCCCGGGCACGCCCGAACTGGTGCCGGTCGATGGCAGCGGCCTCGGCATTCTGGTCGATCCGACGCTGAAGGTCTTGCGCAGCGGTCCCGACTTCGTCGAGACGACCCCGCAGCATTCCGCCTTCATGGCATCGCCCGAGCCGCTGCTCGTCACCAAGGCCAATATCCGCGCCCGGGTCCACCGTCGCGTTCACATGGATTATGTCGGCATCAAGCTCTATGGCAGCGATGGCCGGGCGACCGGCGAATTGCGCGTCGTCGGGCTGTTCACCGCGCAGGCACAGGCGACCCCGCATAGCGAAGTGCCACTGATCCGCCGCAAGATCGGCGATGTGATGCGCCGCTCCGGGCTCGACCCGTTGGGCCATGATGGCCGCGCCCTGCTCAGCGCCCTCGACACCTATCCGCGCGACGAGCTGTTCCAGATCGGTAGCGACGAACTCTACGACTACACCACCGCGATTGCCGGCCTTTATGACCGGCCGCGCGTGCGTGTGCTGCCGCGTATCGATCGCTTCGACAACTTCGTTTCGATCCTCGTCTACGTGCCGCGCGACCGCTATGACAGCGAGGCCCGCGCCCGCATCACCCGTTACCTGGCGCAGGCCTATGATGGTCGCGTTTCCGCCTATTACCCGCACTTCCCAGAGGGTGAGCTGGTCCGCGTCCATGTCATCATCGGGCGCAATGGCGGGCCGACCCCGCGTCCGCTGCGCAGCGAGCTGGAAGCCCGCGTCGATGAGATGACCCGCGATTTCGGCGATATGCTGTCCGCCACCGCCAAGGACCCGGCCCTCATCAGCGACTATCGCCATGCGTTCTCGCCCGCCTATCAGTCGCGCAACAGCGCCAGCGATGCGCTGGCCGATATCGCCGTGCTGCGCGGCCTGACCGATGACGCCCACATCGCCGTTCGCCTGCGCAGCCGCGCCGGCCATGATGGCGCCCTCGGGCTCAAATTCTATCACCGTGGCAGTGCCATTCCGCTCAGCGATCGCGTGCCGATGCTGGAGCATTTCGGCTTCCGCGTCATCGATGAGCGCACCTATACGCTGACCCCGCGCGACGGGACCGAGCGCTACATCCACGACATGGTGCTGGCACCAGGCGATGGCGCGGCCTTCGATGTTGTAGCTCTCGCCGAGCCGGTCGAAAGCGGCCTGCTCGCCGTCTGGGATGGCCTCGCGGAAAGCGACGGGCTCAATGCACTGGTCACCAAGGCCGGTCTCGCCTGGGATGATGCGGCCCTGCTGCGCGCGTTCTCGCGCTATCTGCGCCAGGTCGGCGTGTCCTATTCGCAGCGCTATATAGCGCAGGTGCTGGTCACCCAGTCCGGCGCCGCTGCGGCCCTCGTAGCGTTGTTCCGGGCCCTGCATGATCCACATGCCGTGGATCGTGAAACGGCTGCAACTGCCGCCCGCGACACCATTGCTGCTGCCCTCGACGCCATGGCCTCGCTCGACGAGGACCGGATCGTCCGCCGCTTCCTCAATCTGGTCGACAGCGCCCTGCGCACCAATGCCTTCCAGCGCGAGGCAGATGGCTCACATCGCCCGGCTCTGGCGATCAAGTTCGATAGCGCAGCGGTCGACGGCATGCCGGCGCCCAAACCCTATCGCGAGATCTTCGTCTATTCGCCGCGTGTCGAGGGGGTGCATCTGCGCTTTGGCGCCATCGCCCGTGGCGGGCTGCGATGGTCGGACCGGCCGGAAGATTTCCGCACCGAGGTGCTGGGGCTGGTCAAGGCCCAGCAGGTCAAGAACGCCGTCATCGTGCCGGTCGGCGCCAAGGGTGGCTTCGTGCCCAAGCGCCTCGTCGCCGGCATGCCGCGCGATGCGTTCCAGGCCGAAGGCCGTGCGAGCTATGAGATATTCATCGGCTCGCTGCTCGATGTGACCGACAATCTCGTGCACAACGCGGTTGTGCCACCAGCCGATACGGTGCGCCGCGACGGTGACGATCCATACCTGGTTGTCGCCGCCGACAAGGGCACGGCCAGCTTCTCGGACACCGCCAATGCCATCGCCATCGGCCACGATTTCTGGCTGGGCGATGCCTTCGCTTCGGGCGGCTCCGCCGGTTATGATCACAAGAAGATGGCCATCACCGCCCGTGGTGGCTGGGAAGCGGTCAAGCGCCACTTCCGCGAGCTCAATCGCGATATCCAGACCGAGGCGTTCACCGTGGCCGGTGTTGGCGACATGTCGGGCGACGTGTTCGGCAATGGCATGCTGCTGTCGCCGCAGATCCATCTGGTGGCCGCCTTCGACCACCGCGATATCTTCATCGACCCGACCCCCAATGCAGCGACGAGCTTTATCGAGCGCAAGCGCCTGTTCAACCTGCCCCGCTCCAGCTGGCAGGATTATGACGCATCGCTGATCTCGGCTGGTGGCGGCGTCTTCCCGCGCAGCCTCAAGGCCATTCCGCTCACGCCGCAAATGCAGGCGCTGCTTGGCCTCAAGACCCCGACGGCGACCCCGGCCGAAGTGATGACAGCGATCCTGTCCGCCGAGGTGGATCTCCTCTGGTTCGGCGGCATCGGCACCTATGTGCGCGCCAGCACCGAAACCGACGCTGCAGCGGGCGACCGCGCCAATGACGCCATCCGCGTCACCGGCAGGCAGCTGCGCGCCAAGGTGGTCGGCGAAGGCGCCAATCTGGGCACCACCCAGCGCGGCCGCATCGAATATGCGCTCAATGGCGGGCGCATCAATACCGACGCCATCGACAACTCGGCCGGCGTCAACTCCTCCGACCTTGAGGTCAACATCAAGATCGCCGTGGCCCCATTGGTCGCCACCGGGGTCCTGACTGAACACAGCCGCAACGACTTCCTCGCCAGCATGACCGATGAAGTGGCTAACCTCTGCCTGCGCAACAATTACCTGCAAACCCTGGCTCTGTCGCTGGCACAGCGAGCGGGCCTTGCCGAACTGCCGGACCATCGCGAGCTGATGGAACGGCTTGAGGCGCGCGGCCTGCTCGATCGTTCCGTCGAATACCTGCCGAGCGATGCAGCGCTCGACGAGCGTGCCGCAAGCGGCGCGGCACTGACCCGACCGGAACTGGCGGTGCTGCTGGCCTATGCCAAGCTGACGCTTTATGCCGACCTGCTGGAGGGCCGTTCGATCGACGACGCCTATCTGGCGGGCGAGTTGCTGCGTTACTTCCCCGATACGCTGCACGAACGGTTCCCGGATGCGGTGGCCGGCCATCGCCTGAAGCGCGAAGTCATCGCCACTGTTCTGGCCAATGCCATGGTCAATCGCGGCGGCCCGGCCTTCGTCACCGAAATGACGGCAGCCACCAGCGCCAGTTCTGGCGAAGTCGCACTGGCCTATGCCGCCACCCGCGATACCTATGGCCTGCCTGGCCTCAATGCGCTGATCGATGGGCTGGATGGCCAGATCGATGGTGACGTGCAGCTGTCGCTCTACGCCCAGGTCGCGGCGCTGCTGCGCCAGGAAACCCTTTGGTTCCTGCGCAATGCCGATGTGACGCAGGGCCTGTCGGGCCTCGTCGCCCGCCATGCCGCCGGTGTAGAGACACTCCGCATGCTGCTCGCCACCACGGTGCCCGGCCCGCTCTTCGCCGCCGTCGCTGCTGCGACGGCCGAGATGACGGGCAAGGGCGTGCCGGAAGTCATCGCCCACCAGATCGCCGAACTCTCGGTGCTCTCCTATGCCAGCGACATCGTGCTGGTCAGCGAGCGCGCCGGGGTTTCGGTGGAAGACGGCGCCACCGCCTTCTTCGGCGTATTCGCCATCTTCAACCTGTGGCCGGTGATCGAACAGGGCCGCACCATCGTGCTCGCCGACCGCTTCGACCGTATGGCGCTCGACCGGGCTCTGGCTAATGTGATGCGCGCCCAGCGGGATCTGACCGCTGATGTGCTGAGCGCGGGCACTGGCCCGATCACTGAGCGCCTCGCAACATGGCAGGCTGACCGCCAGGCCGGTATTGCCCGGTCCGTGGCTGCGGTTGCCGAACTGACACAGGGCACGCTGACCGTGTCACGACTGTCGGTTGCTGCCGGGTTGCTGGCGGATCTGGCGCAGGAGTGAGGGGGGCGGGTTTGCCCTCTTGGGCAAATTTTCGTAGCCCGCTCACAGTCTCCACGCTCACACCCTCCCACCCACCGCGCTGCCCCCGGACTTGATCCGGGGGCCACTCTCGGCCCGGCACAAGCGGCCAGTGGTCCACGGGGCAAGCCCGTGGACAGCCAAGCTCCGCCACTGAGTCATTCCCGCGCAGGCGGGAATCCATTCTTCCCTTCGTGGCTCCCAAGAATGGATTCCCGCCTGCGCGGGAATGACCCGGTGAGGGGATGACTGCATCTCAGCCGGCTCACCCCACAGCCCCCAGCCCCACGCCCCTCTCCATTGCGAACAAAACAAGAAACGTGCTCCCTTAAGCCCTGCTCCAAGGAAATCGATTCGTTGCTCGCCAATCTCGCCTATCTCGACAAGCTCAATCCTGAACAGCGCCGCGCGGTCGAGCATGGCGTTGGTGTCGGCGCGGCCACCGGACCTCTGCTGGTCATTGCCGGGGCGGGATCGGGCAAGACCAATACGCTGGCGCATCGCGTGGCCCACCTGATCGTCAATGGCGCCGATCCGCGCCGCATCCTGCTGATGACGTTTTCGCGCCGCGCCGCCAGCGAGATGAGTCGGCGGGTGGAGCGCATCGCCGCCCAGGTCATGGGCACCAGTTCGGGCGCGGTGACCGATGCGCTGGCCTGGGCCGGCACCTTTCACGGCATTGGCGCGCGACTGCTGCGCGAGCATTCCAGCCAGATCGGGCTGGATCCGGCCTTCACCATCCATGATCGCGAAGACTCTGCCGACCTGATGAACCTTGTCCGACACGAGCTGGGGCTGTCGGATGCCAAGAGCCGCTTTCCCACCAAGGGCACCTGCCTCGCCATCTATTCGCGCGTCGTCAATGCGCAGGGCGATCTGGATGAGGTGCTCAAAACTGTCTTCCCCTGGTGCGCCATGTGGGGCGACCAGCTGCGCGGGCTGTTCTCGGCCTATGTCGAGGCCAAGCAGCGCCAGAACGTGCTCGATTACGATGACCTGCTGCTCTATTGGGCCGGCATGATGGCCAATCCGGCCATGGCAGCCGAAGTCGCCGGGCGCTTCGATCATGTGCTGGTCGATGAATATCAGGACACCAACCGCCTGCAGTCCTCGGTGTTGTTGGCGCTGAAGCCCGAGGGGCGCGGCCTCACCGTGGTCGGCGACGATGCGCAGTCGATCTATTCGTTCCGCGCTGCCACCGTTCGCAACATTCTCGACTTCCCCGTGGCGTTCACCCCGCCGGCCGATATCATCACGCTCGACCGCAATTATCGCTCCACCCAGCCGATCCTGTCGGCCGCCAATGCGGTGATCGAGCTGGCGACCGAGCGCTTTACCAAGAACCTGTGGACCGAACGCCAATCCAATGCCAAGCCGCAATTGGTCACTGTCCGCGACGAGACTGACCAGGCTCGTTACGTGGTCGAACGCGTGCTGGAGACCCGCGAGGGCGGCACCCCGCTCAAGTCGCAGGCCGTGCTGTTCCGTACTTCCAGCCATTCCGGCCCGCTCGAAATCGAGCTGACCCGCCGCAACATTCCCTTCGTCAAATTCGGCGGCCTCAAGTTCCTCGATGCGGCCCATATCAAGGACCTGCTGGCGCTGCTGCGCTGGGCAGAAAATCCACGCGACCGGGTCGCTGGTTTCCGCGTGCTGCAATTGCTGCCCGGCGTCGGCCCGGCTTCATCTGGCAAGGTGCTGGAAGCGATGCTGGATGCGCCCGACCCGCTGCGGGTTTTTGTCGATACGCCACCACCACCGCGCGCTGCCGAAGGCTGGAAGGATTTGCAGGAGCTGATGTTGCGCCTGGGCCAGCGCCAGGCCGGCTGGCCGGTGGAACTGGGCTATGCGCGGCACTGGTATGAGCCGCTGATGGAGCACACCTATGAGGACGCCCTGGTTCGCCAGGCCGACATTCTCCAGCTCGAACAGATCGCCGGCGGCTATCCCAGCCGCGAGAAATTCCTCACCGAGCTCACCCTCGATCCACCTGACGCCACCAGCGACCAGTCCGGCGTGCCGCTGCTCGATGAGGATTATCTGATCCTCTCCACCATCCACTCCGCCAAGGGGCAGGAATGGAAAGCCGTGCACGTGCTCAATGTGGTCGATGGCTGCATTCCGTCCGACCTGGGCACCGGCTCCACCCATGAGCTCGAAGAAGAGCGGCGCCTGCTTTACGTCGCGATGACCCGCGCCCGCGACGACCTGCACGTCATTGTGCCGCAGCGTTTCTTCGTCACCCAGCAAAGCCAGCATGGCGACCGCCACATCTATGCCCAACGCAGCCGCTTCATCCCGCGCGCGCTGGTGCCATTGTTCGACGATATCCTGTGGCCCGCCGTCACCCCCGCCTCGATTACCGGAATCGCCCCCGCGCCCGTGCGCATCGATATCTCGGCACAGATGCGCGGCATGTGGAGCAAGTGAGGGGTGTTCTGCCCAAACCTCCCTCCAGCCCCCAATCCTACCTCCCCACCGATGCTGCCCGCGGGCTTGACCCGTGGGCCATCATCAGCCCGGCACGCGTTGTCAGTGGCCCCCGGATCAAGTCCGGGGGCAGCGCGGCGGGTGAGAGGGATGAAACACCCCCTACTTCGAAAGTCGACCTTGCCTTGACCGTCTTGATGGCGACACTGGCACCTCCCTTTCCAGCATGAGCGTTCCATGACCACGACCCTCGCCCAATGGCTCGACGCCGCCGTCACCCAGCAGGGCGTGGCCCCCAAACTGGCCGGCTCGATCGCTACCGTTGCCGCCGCCTGCGTGGAAATTGCCGCTGTGCTGCGCGTCGCCCCGATTGCCGGGCAGACCGGGCTGGCTGGCGCCACCAATGTGCAGGGCGAGGCTCAAAAAGAGCTCGACGTCATTTCAAACGACATATTCATCAAGCACTTGCGCCAAAACACCGACATTTCGATTCTGGTGTCCGAGGAGCTGGATGAAGCCCTTCACATGCAGAATCAGGGCGCCTATGCCATTGCCTGCGATCCGCTGGACGGCTCTTCGAACCTCGATGTAAACGTCACTGTCGGCACGATCTTTTCGGTATTGGCCGTCGACCCCGCAAATCCCGAACTGCTGCAGGCCGGCACCCGCCAGCTCGCTGCCGGCTATGCCGCCTATGGGCCTTCGACCAGCCTGGTGCTGAGCTTTGGCAAGTCCGTGTCCGTGTTCACGCTCGATGCCAATGGCGTCTTCGTGCTCTCGGCCGACGCCGTCCGCGTCCCCGCCGCCAGTGGAGAATATGCCATCAACACCGCCCGCGAGCGCTTCTGGGATGCGGCCACACGCGCCTATGTCGCCGAGAATGTCGCGGGCGAAACCGGCCCTGCCGGCAAGCGCTACAACATGCGCTGGATCGGTTCGATGGTTGGCGACATCCACCGCATCCTGATGCGCGGCGGCATCTTCATGTATCCGCTCGATAGCGAGACCGCGGCCAAGGGCGGGCGCCTGCGCCTGCTCTATGAAGCCAATCCGATGGGTTTGATCATCGAAGCCGCCGGCGGCGCCGCCACCACCGGTCGTGGCCGCATCCTCGAGGTGCCGCCCCAAGATATCCACCAGCGCATTCCAGTGATCCTGGGCTCGGCCGACGAAGTCGCCCGCGTCGAAGCGCATTACCGCGCCCAAGGCTGAGAGTTTTCCCCAGCGGGCGTTTTCCACGTCCCGCAAACCATTCTCGCCACGCCAAATTGCAACGTTGCGACAAGCCGATTATAGAGGTTCCCGAATACGAGTGACCGGCGCCGGTGCGCTGGTTGGGAGCCAATATGACCGACGCCACGCTGACCCTGCCCGCCACCAATTCCGCCCCCTGGACGGCCCGCCCGTTCCATCAGCAATTCCTGATGCGGCAGGCCAATCGGCTGTTCGATTTCTTTCAGCGCGCCTCGATCAATCCGGCGGGCGGCTTCTACGATCTCGATGACGCCGGCCATCCGATCGAGACGGTCAACAGCATCCGCCAGATCCATTCCACCACCCGCATGGTGCATTGCTTTGCCATTGGCAGCCTGATCGGGCGCCCCGGCTCCGACGAGATCGTCGACCACGGCATGCGCTATATCTGGGACAAGCACCGCGACACCAGGCATGGCGGCTATATCTGGTCGCTGGACGATCATGGCCCGCGCGATGACACCAAGCAGGCCTATGGCCATGCCTTCGTGCTGCTCGCTGCCTCCAGCGCCAAGCTGGCCGGCCATCCGCTGGCCGATGCGATGCTGGCCGATATTACCGAAGTGATCAACAAGCGCTTCTGGGACGACAAGGTCGGCGCGGTGCGCGAGGAGTTCGCCAATAACTGGTCGAGCATCGGCAATTATCGCGGCCAGAATTCCAACATGCATCTGACAGAAGCGCTGATGGCCGCCTATGAGGCCACCGGCGACAAGGCCTATCTGACCAAGGCCGAGCGCATTGCCGAACTGATCATCGGCAAGCATGCCGCGAGCCTGGACTACCGGGTGGCCGAGCATTTCGACGAGAACTGGGTGCTCGACAAGGCCTATCTGGGCTCCGAGATGTTCCGCCCGGCCGGTACCACGCCGGGTCATTGGCTGGAATGGTCGCGCCTTTTGGTCCAGCTGTGGGTGCTGGGCGACAAGCGCCTGTCCTGGTTGACAGATTCCGCCCGCCAGCTGTTCCGCCAGTCGATCGATCTGGGCTGGGACAAGGTGCATGGCGGCTTCTTCTATACGCTCGACTGGGACAACAAGCCGGTAATGCGCGAAAAGCTCTGGTGGCCGGTCAGCGAAGCCATCGGCGCCGCCGCGTTCCTCTGCGCCTATGATCGCGACCCGTATTTCCAGGTCTGGTACCGCCGCCTCTGGGACTTTGCCGCCAACCACGTCATCGATTACGAACAGGGCGGCTGGCGCGCCGAGCTGCAGGAAGACCTCACCCCCGGCTCGCGCCTGTTCACCGGCAAGCCCGATATCTACCACGCGCTGCAGGCCAGCCTGATCCCGCTCTATCCCCCCATCGGCAGCCTCACCCACGCGATCATCCAGACCGATCACAAGAAGCACTAAGGGGTTTGGGAGGCTGTGGGACCGGCTCCTCGCCCCCCTCCTCCCGCATCCCAGTGCCCCCACGGGGTCACTCCCGCGCAGGCGGGAATGCCCCCCTGAATTGGGAAACGCGTCGTTTCGCCCGGCGCGTCCCATCACCAATCACGGCACCTTTCCCCGTCCTCATGCGTTTCCGTCAAAATGGAGACGCATGATGGATGAACTCAAGGGCAAGGTGGCGCTGGTGACGGGCGCCGGATCGGGGATTGGCAAGGCGGCGGCGCTGCACCTTGCGGCGGCAGGTGCCGTGGTCGGGGTGCTCAGCCGCACCGCCAGCGAGATCAACGAGACCGCCGCCGAAATCGCGGCCGCGGGTGGCACGGCACTGGCGCTTACCGCTGATATTTCCGATGACGCGGCCATGCGCACGGCCATCGAGGCCTTGATCTCCAGACACAAGCGGCTCGACATCGTCGTTGCCAATGCGGGCATCAATGGTGTCTGGGCGCCTATTGAAAGTCTCAGGCCGGCGGAGTGGGACCAGACCATTGCGATCAACCTGCGTGGCACTTACCTGACCATCCACCACGCCGTGCCGCATCTGATCGCGGCGGGCGGCGGCTCGATTGTGGTCATCTCATCGATCAACGGCACCCGCACTTTCACCTCGGCTGGTGCCAGCGCCTATTCGGTCACCAAGGCCGGACAGCTGGCCCTGGTGCAGCAGCTGGCGCTGGAACTGGGCGAGCATCGTATCCGCATCAACGCCATCTGCCCGGGCGCCATCGAAACCCAGATCGATGAGAACACCGTCAAGCGCGACACCCACGAGGCTGATGTTCCAGTGGAATTCCCCGAGGGCGATATCCCGCTGACCGGCGGCAAACCCGGCAAGGCCAGCGATGTCGCCGACGCCGTGCTGTTCCTCGCGTCCGATGCCTCAAGGCATATAACGGGTAGTCCGTTGTGGATCGATGGTGGGCAGAGCCTGTTGCGGTAGGCTGTCGAGGGCGACGTGCGTGCGCCTGTCCCCACCCACGTACGCCCCACCTCCCGCCATCCCACCGGGTCATTCCCGCGCAGGCGGGAATCCATTCTTGTTTCGGTGGCGAAGGTACGAATGGATTCCCGCCTGCGCGGGAATGACTCCGTGGTTGAGCGGGGATGTGCGGCGGTTGGGAGTGAAGGCGTGGCGCGATACCCTCACGCAATACCCTCACATAATCGCCCTCCCACACCCCCCTCACCCACCACCCCCTCTTCCGCGCAAACATTTGCTCCATTTTCCACGCCAGCGGGATCAGTTCACCTCCGTGGCTTCCCGGTGTTGCCAGCACCACGGTCCGGGCGTACATGACCGGCACTGCAACGAGAGCCAGCCATGCCGCATTCCCTGCGCCTGCCCGCCCAATTGCCCCGCCTTCTGGTGGATCGCGCCGTCGCTGCGGCGCTGGAGGAAGATCTCGGCCTTGCCGGGGATCTGACCAGCCAGGCCACCCTGTCGCCCAAGGCCATGGCCACTGCGACGATCTCGGCGCGCGAACCCGGCATCATTGCCGGGCTGGATCTCGCCGCAGCCGCGTTCCGTCTGGTCGGTGATGGCGTGAGCTTCACCCCGCAGCTGCACGATGGCGATGGGGTTGCGGTCGGCGGCATCGTCGCCACGGTTACCGGCCCGGCGCGCCTTGTCATGTCGGCCGAGCGCGTCGCGCTCAATTTCCTCAACCACCTCAGTGGCATCGCCACGTTGACCCGCATCTATGCCGACGCCGTCGCCGGCACCGGCGCGCAGATCTGCGATACCCGCAAGACCACGCCGGGCCTGCGGGCCTTCCAGAAATATGCCGTGCGCTGCGGCGGTGGGGCCAATCATCGCTACAGCCTCGATGATGCGATCCTGATCAAGGACAACCATATCGCCGTCGCCGGTAGCGTCACCGCTGCCTATCAGGCTGCTGAAGCTTTTGCCGGCCATCTCGTCGCCATCGAGATCGAGGTCGCCAGCCTCGCCGAACTGGAGGAAGCGCTGGCCGCGGGTGCCCGCATCATCCTGCTCGACAATATGGACAATGACACGCTGCGTCAGGCTGTGACGATCAATGCCGGTCGGGCGCGTCTTGAAGCCTCGGGCCGGGTTCACCTCGAGCGGGTGCGCTCGATTGGCGAAACCGGCGTCAACTACATCTCCACCAGCCAGATCACCATGGCGGCCAAGCCGCTGGATCTGGGGCTGGATGTCGAGATCGGACGCCAGGACTGACCATGCATGCCGCTCCTGCCGCCACGCAAAGCCTGACCGAACTGTCGCTCGCTGCCGCGATTGCCGCCGCCCGCGTCATCAACGAGGTCTATGGCCGTCCCATCGCCGCCACCCAAAAGGCCGATGGCTCGCCGGTGACCGAGGCTGATGCGGCTGCCGAAGCGATCATTCTTGAGCACCTTCGGCCGACCGGCATTCCGGTGCTGGCCGAAGAAAGCGCCGCCGCCGGCATCATACCCTTATTGGGTGAGCGCTATTTCGTCGTCGACCCGCTGGATGGCACCAAGGAATTCATCAAGCGCAATGGCGAGTTCACGGTCAACATTGCGCTGATCGAGCATGGCGTTCCGGTGATGGGCGTCGTGCTGGCCCCTGCAACAGGCGAGACCTTTATCGGCGATGCCGACGGGGCCTTTGCCTGCAATACGCTGACCGGCTTTGCCGATGGCAAGGCACCGATTTCCGTAGCGCGCGCTCACCCCTTGCGCATTGTCGCCAGCCGCTCGCATGGACATGTGGCGCTGGCCGAACTCTGCTCGACCCTGGACGTCGCCGCCGATGTATCTGTCGGCTCTTCGTTGAAGTTTTGCCTGCTGGCGCGGGGCGATGCGCAGCTTTACCCGCGGTTTACCCCCACTTGCGAGTGGGACACCGCGGCCGGACAAGCCGTGCTAGAAGCCGCTGGCGGTGCCGTAGTCACGCTCGATGGTGAGCGGCTACGGTATGGCAAGACCGACCTCGCCTTTCTCAACCCGTATTTCGTTGCGGCATCGAGCCTGGAACTGGCGCGGCAGGCCGCCTCGGAGATGACGAGGATCCTGGGCTAAGGCAACCAGGCCTTAACTGATTTGATCGAGCAGTCAGAGCGAAATGCTTGCGACATGCCCGGCGGGCATATATAGAGCCGGCATATGTCCGTCCAGCATATGGACGCCGGAGCCCCGCCATATGAATGTAAGAACCCTTTGCCTCTCGATCCTCTATGAGGGCGAGGCGACCGGATATGAAATCCGCCGCCTCTGCGTGGAAGGTGAATGCGCCTATTTCATTGAGGCCAGCTTCGGCTCGATCTATCCGGCTCTGGCCAGGCTTGAGGACGATGGTCTCGTGGAAAGCCGCGTCGCCCAGCAGGATGGCAAGCCGGCCAAGAAGATCTACTCGATTACCGAAGCGGGGCGCGCAACGTTCACCGAGGCCTTGCTCGAACCACTGGATGACGAAGTCTACCGGAGTCCGTTTCTGCTGTTTGCCCGTTTCGCGCACATCCTGCCCGTCGACGTGGTGGAAGCGCGCTGCAACGAGTACCTACAGCGGCGGATCGAGGAAAAAAAGAAGCTGGACGAGGCCCTCGCCGAGCATGGCGGCAATGCCGCAGACACATGGGTCATAAATTACGGACGTGCAATTATGGATATTGCGGAGCAACACCTGCGCTCCCATATGCATGAGCTGATCACTTTAGCGCGAGCGGAGCCGGCCAAGAAGGTCGCGGCCGAATAAGGGGCGATATACTTTTATGCGTGCACTATTTTCTTACGGCGTGGCTCTGGTTATTCTCGTGGTCGCAGGGGCTTGGTTTGCCACTGGCTCGCTCGTCATAGGCGGCAATGGTCCCGGCAATGGCGAAAAGCCGCTCATTGCAGTTATTGAGGGCAAGGAACATGGCCCCATCGCCACGACGATGGAGAATGCCGGTGTCATGGCCCAGCACGAGACCACCCACGCGGTTGATCCTCACCTGACCATTGCCCAGCGCAATGCGGCAGGCGCGGATGCGGCCACCAAAGCCCAATCCGTTCGCACTTCGACCTATGTCGCCAAGCCGATGCCGATTGAAGTCCAGCTGCGCGGTCGAACCCAGGCCAAGGCATCTGTCGGTGCCGTTGCCGAAACCCCCGGCATTGTCGACACCGTCCACGTGACCAAGGGGCAGAAGGTTGCGATTGGCGACCTGCTCTGCACACTCGACCAAGGCACCCGCGCCGCGGCCGTGGCCCAGGCGGAAGCTGGCATCGCGCAGGCCAACGCCTCGCTCGATCAGGCCCAGGCCGATTACGACACGAATGCAGAACTGCGTGACAAGGGCCTCGCCGCTCCCAATACCGCGCGTAGCGTCGAAGTTGCGCTGACCGTGGCCAAGGCCGGTGTCACCACCGCTCAGGCGGCGCTGGACAATGCCCAGGCCGAACTCGACCGCACCGAAATCCATGCCAAGGTGGCTGGTGTCGTACAGGACCCATTGGTGACCGCTGGCGCCATGCTGGCTCAGGGGCAGCCCTGCGCCACCATCGTCCAGCTCGACCCGATGATCTTTATCGGCCAGGTCCCGGAAGCGCGCATTCAGCTCGCCAAACTTGGGCTCGAAGCCAAGATCAGCACCATTACCGGCCAGGAATCGGCCGGCAAGGTGACCTTCATTTCCTCGACAGCCGATGCGGCTACCCGTTCGTTCCCGATCGAGATCGAACTGCCGAACCCCGATGGCAGCATCCGTGACGGCATGACGGCCACTGCTACGGTCAATATGGGTGCGGCCCCGGCGCATCTGGTGCCGCAATCTGTGCTGACGCTCAACGATGACGGCGTGCTGGGGGTCAGCACCGTGGTCGATGGCGCCGTGAAATTCCTCCCCGTGACTATTGCCAGCGACACGCGCGAAGGCGTCTGGGTGCTGGGTCTGCCACTGTCCGTCGATGTCATCACCGTTGGTCAGGAATATGTCGTTGACGGTCAGACCGTCGCAGCCACCAACGTAACAGTGAGCTAATCGCCATGCTGGACCTGATCGAACGCATCCTCAGGATGCCGCGCGTTGTTCTGACCATCATGGCGATCCTTCTGGGTGCCGGCTTTATGGCCTACAACACCCTGCCCAAGGAAAGCTTTCCGGCCATCGACATCCCGTACTTCTACATCTCGGTCTCCCAGACCGGGGTGTCACCGCGCGATGCCGAGCAATTGCTGGCCAAGCCTATCGAAGACCGCATCAAGGAAATCGACGGGCTGGAGAACTATTCATCGACCGCGACCACCGGCCACGCATCGGTGTTCCTCGAATTCAACGTGAATGCCGACAAGGACCGCGCGCTTTCCGATATTCGCGCGAAGATGGACGGCATCTCCTCCGAGCTGCCTGACGACGCGAAAGAACCCATCGTGTCGGAAATCTCCTTTACCGACATTCCCACCATCTCGGTTGCCGTCTATGGCACCGTGCCGGAGCGTGAGCTGGTCAAGCGCGCCAAGGATCTCAAGGAAGAGCTTGAGGCCATGGGCAACGTGCAGAGCGTGACCCTTTCGGGTTCGCGCGACGAAGTGCTTGAGGTCACCATCGATCTCAACCGCCTGGAAGCCTATGACCTGACGGCCGCACAGCTGTTCGACGCGCTGGCCAAGAACAACATGGTTGTTCCCGGCGGCACCCTTGATAGCGGCCAGGGCTCGTTCAACGTTGAAGTGCCCGGCCTGATCAAGAACGCCGCCGACGTCTATTCGCTGCCGCTCAAGACCTCGGGCGACACCGTGGTGACCTTCGGCGACGTCGCCAATATCACCCGCACCTTCGAAGACGCCACCTCCTATGCCCATGTGAACGGCCAGCCGGCCATCACCCTGGGCGTGGTCAAGAAGCTGGGCACCAACGTCATCACCGTCTCCGATGACGTGCGCGCCACCACCGAAGCCTTCACCGCCGATTGGCCGCAGGGCATCGAAACCAGCTTCCTGATCGATCAGGCTGACTCGACCAAGTCGCTGTTCCGCTCCCTGGAAGCAGCCGTGCTGACCGCCGTCGCGCTGGTGCTGATCACCTGTATCGCGACGCTGGGCGTGCGCCCCGCCATCATGATCGGCATGTCGATCCCGATTTCGTTCATGATCGCGTTCCTTGTCGTGCAGATGATGGGCATGACCATCAACATGATGATCATGTTCGGCCTCGTGCTGGCGGTGGGTGTGCTGGTCGATGACCCGATCGTGGTCGTGGAATATGCCGAGCGCAAACTGATGGAAGGCGTGCCCAAGAAGGAGGCCTTCATCATGGCCGCCCGCAAGATGTTCGTGCCGGTGGTTGCGGCCACCTTCACGACGCTGGGCGCGTTCATCCCCCTGCTGTTCTGGCCGGGCATTATCGGCAAGTTCATGAGCTATCTGCCGATCATCGTGATCGTGGTGATGTGCGCCTCGCTCGTCTCCGCTCTCATCTTCATGCCGATCATCGGCGCCTTCATTGCCTCGACCCATGTGGACCCCAAGGCCAAGGAAGCCGCAGATATCGTCATGTATGCCGACAAGTTCGATCCCAAGAAGGTCGGCGGCGTCACCGGCATGTATGTCCGCACGATGGAGCACCTGCTGCATCAACCGATACCGACCCTGGCGGTCGGCTTCGGCCTCGTTTTCCTGATGTTCTGGGCCTATATCGCCAACCCGACCGGCACCGAGGCCTTCCCGGCCTCCGAGCCCGAGTTCGGCAAGGTCAACGTCATTACCCGCGGCAATTACTCGCCGATCGAAATCCGCGACATGCTCGTTGAGGTCGAGAACGAGATTCTGCAGGTCAACGGCATCCAGGACGTCATCATGAGCTTCGGCGGTGGCGGCGATACCCTGAGCGCCGGTGGCCCTCCGGACACGATCGGTTCGTTCAACCTGCAGCTCATGCCCTATAATGACCGCGTCAAGGCTGCGCAGATCTTTCAGGACATCCGCGAACGCGTTGCCCATATCTCGGGCCTTGAGGTGCAGATTGCTGCCCAGGAAGACGGCCCCCCGGCCGGCAAGGCAATCAATCTGCGCGTCGAAGGCACGGTCTATGAGGATATCGCCCCCGCCGTCGCCAAGCTGCGGGACTATATCGAAAATGACCTGGGTCAGACCATCGACGTCGAAGACGGCCGCCCTGCCCCCGGCATCGATTGGCAGATCACGATCGATCGCGAAGCTGCGGCCAAATACGGCATCGGCGTGCGGGAGCTCAGCCCCTATGTCCAGCTGGTCACATCGGGCGTCAAGCTCGGCAGCTACCGTCCCGATGACGGTGGCGACGAACTCGATATCCGTGTCCGCCTGCCCGAAGCCGAGCGCACCTTCGATGCTCTCGACTCGCTGCGGATCGTGACGGCTCAGGGGCTGGTGCCGGTATCGAACTTCATCGAACGGACTGCCGTGCCCAAGGTTGCCAACATCGCCCGCCGCAATGGCGTCTATTCGATGGCCGTGGCTGCCAATCTCGAACCGGACGTCGCTTCCGATGCCAAGATCGAGCAGATCAAATCCTGGCAGGCCGAACAGGAATGGCCGGCCAGCGTCAAGATCGTCTATGGCGGCGCGGCCGAGCAGGTCGACGATACCAACGCCTTCATCTTCTCGGCCCTGTTCGCGGCCCTGGCCCTGATCGCGATGATCCTGCTGATCGAATATAACAGCTTCTACCAGGTGGTCGTCACTCTGATGACCGTGGTGATGTCGCTTGCCGGCGTGATGCTGGGCATGGTGGTTACCGGGATGAGTTTCTCGGCGATCATGACGGGCCTGGGTATCGTGGCGCTGGCCGGCATCGTGGTGAAGAACGGCATCGTGCTGATCGACACCTATAACCACTACCATCGCGACGAACATGTCGAGCCGATCAAGGCCATGCTGATCACCATCAGCCAGCGTGTCCGGCCGGTCCTGCTCACCGCCACGGTGACGGCGCTCGGCGTTATCCCGATGGCGCTGAATGTCGAGTTCGACTTCATCCGCCGCGAGATCGTCATGGGCGGCATTGCCGGTTCGTGGTTCATCCACCTGTCGGCGGCGCTGGTGTCGGGCCTGTTCGTGTCCACCGCCCTGACCCTGGTCATGGTGCCGGTCATGGTCACGGCCCCGACCGTGGTCTGGCGCCAGATCAAGTGGCTGGGCGGCAAGATCGGGCTGTCCTCGATCCGCAACCCCTTCCGCCGTGGCCACGCTATGGCCGCCCCGGCCGGCTTCGATGGCATGGCCGTCGAAATCCCCGACGATGCCGATGGCTCCAAGCGCTACATCGTCAGCCCGGATGCCGGGCTGGTGGAGAAGGAAAAGAACGGCGTCACCGTCGTCAGCCGCCCCGAAGCCGCCGAGTAGGCGGTTCGAACGAACCAAAGGCCCGCAGCGATGCGGGCCTTTTTTGTTGGGGGTTTGGTAAGGGACCAATCCCGCGAGATCCCTGTCCCCATCCCTGCCCGGACCAGCCTCTGCCTGAGCCACCCCAATCCCAACCAACCCAACCGCCCTCGCCGCCTTGCGTCCCCTCCCCCTCGAGGGGGAGGGTCAGGGTGGGGGTGCTGCGGTCGGACACCTCGGCGTCATTGTGTGCCACATCTAGCGCCGTCGACCTCTTCGCCCCCACGAAGTCATTCCCGCGCAGGCGGGAATCCACTCTTGCTCTGGCGCAAGAAGAACGAATGGATTCCCGCCTGCGCGGGAATGACCCGGTGATAGGCTACGGAGACAACAGTTGGAGATGGCAAGCGCCCGGACCAGCCTCTGCCTGAGCCCCCATCCCAATCCCACCCCACCCAACCGCCCCGACCAGCCTCTGCCTGAGACCCCATCCCAATCCCAACCCACCCAGCCGCCCTCGCCCCCTTGCGTCCCCTCCCCCTTGAGGGGGAGGGTCAGGGTGGGGGTGCTGCGGTTCGATCCCCTCGGCGTCATTGTGTGCCACATCCAGCGCCGACGACCTCTTCGCCCCCCACGAAATCATTCCCGCTCAGGCGGGAATGACCCAGTGATGGATACGGAGGCAGCGGTTGGAGATGGCAAGCGCCGGGACCAGCCTCTGCCTAAAACCCCACCCAACCGCCCTCGCCACCTTGCGTCCCCTCCCCCTTGAGGGGAGGGCCAGGGTGGGGGTGCTGCGGTTCGAGCACCTCGGCGTCATTGTGTGCCACATCCAGCGCCGACGACCTCTTCGCCCCCACGAAGTCATTCCCGCGCAGGCGGGAATCCACTCTTGCTCTGGCGCAAGAAGAACGAATGGATTCCCGCCTGCGCGGGAATGACCCGGTGATGGGCACGGAGGCAGTGGTCGGTTAGGATGGCTTTGGCGATTGGGATCGAGATTTGGACCGGATTGGAATTGGGAATTGGACCGAGGCCGGGACCGATGCGCCCTGCCCGCCAAACATCCCGTCATCCCGGCTAAGCCGGCATTCCCAAAAGAAAACCCCGGCTTTCGCCGGGGTCACATTCAATCAGCACCACGCTTCCTATTCGGCAGCGGGCATACCGCGCTTGACGAAGCCGTCGGGGTCTTCAGTGGTCCGGCGCAGTTGTTCTTCGGCCTCGGTGGCCTCGCGCTGGCGGTTCCACATCTGGGCGTAGAGGCCGTCCTGGGCCAGCAGCTGGGCGTGCGTGCCGCGCTCCGCTACCTGGCCCTCGCGCAGGACCAGGATTTCGTCGGCATTGATCACCGTGGAGAGACGATGCGCGATGACCACTGTCGTCCGGTTGGCCGAGACCAGGTCCAGCGCCGACTGGATGTCGCGTTCGGTCTTGGTATCGAGTGCCGACGTCGCCTCGTCCAGGATCAGGATGGCCGGCGCCTTCAGAATGGTGCGGGCAATCGCTACGCGCTGCTTTTCGCCGCCAGAGAGCTTGAGTCCGCGTTCACCGACCGGGGTATCATACGCCTTGGGCAGCGTCTCGATGAAGGCGCCAACCTGGGCCATGCGGGCGGCCTCGCGCACTTCCTCAGTCGACGCTCCGGGCCGTCCATATTCAATATTGTAGCCGATGGTATCGTTGAACAGCACTGTATCCTGCGGCACCATGCCGATGGCCGAGCGCAGGCTCGCCTGGGTGATATCGCGCAGGTCCTGCCCGTCAATGGTGATGGCGCCGCCGGTCACATCGTAGAACCGGTACAGTAACCGCGAAATGGTCGACTTGCCGGCCCCGGTCGGGCCAACAATGGCGACGGTCTTGCCGGCGGGCACTTCGAAGCTGACGCCCTTCAGGATCGGGCGATCCGGATCATAATGGAAGGTGACGTTGTCGAAGCGGATGACCGGGCCGGTAATGGCCAGCGGCTTGGCGGTCGGCTTGTCGATGACCTCTGGGTCCTGGTCGAGCAGCTTGAACATCTCTTCGATGTCGGTCAGCCCCTGGCGCAGTTCGCGATAGACGAAGCCGATGAAGTTCAACGGCCGGTAGATCTGCATCAGGAAAGTGTTGAGCAGGACAAAATCGCCCAGCGTCAATGTGCCGTTGAGCACGCCGTTCACCGCCATCACCGAGATAACGATCATGCCGGAATAGAAGATGACGGCCTGGCCGAAGTTCAGGAAGCCCAGCGAGGTCCAGATGCGGATAGCCGAGCGTTCATAGCCGGCCATCGATTTATCGAAACGCTCGGCCTCCATCTTCTCATTGGCAAAGTACTTGACCGTCTCGAAGTTCAGGAGGCTGTCGATCGCCTTTGAATTGGCGTCGGTATCGCTCTCGTTCATGTCGCGGCGAATGCCGATGCGCCAGTTCGAGGCCTTGATGGTGAAGTAGAGATAGAGCCAGATCGTCACCACCAGCACGCCGAGATAGCTGATGCCGAACATGGTGACGAAGATCACCGCGGTGATGGCAAATTCGACGATGGTGGGGGCAATATTGAGCATCGTGAACCGCACGATGGTCTCGATGCCCTTGGTGCCGCGCTCGATGACGCGGCTCAGCCCGCCGGTGCGCTTGGCCAGATGAAAGCGCAATGACAGGCGATGCAGGTGATGAAACGTCCGCAGCGCCAGCTTGCGCACGGCGTTCTGGCCGACACTGGCGAACAAGACGTCGCGCAATTGCTGGAAACCGGCGTCGATGACATTGCCCAGTCCATAGGCGATCACCATGACGATGGGCACCGCCAGGCCCATGACCACGGCACTGCCGGCCCGGCTGCCATCAAGGCTGTCGATAATGCCCTTGTAGGCAAATGGAATAAGGGTGGTCGCCACCTTGGAGACCAGCAATGCAGCAATTGCCAGCACGACGCGCCACCGCAAGTCGGGGCGATCCTCGGGCCACATATAGGTCCACAGATTCTTCACGGTCGAGAGCAAGGAGCCCTCGTCCCCGCTGACGCTGGGCTTTTTAGACTTGCTCTGTTCGATGGTCATTAAACCAGTTCCGTTTCCACGTTCCGGCCATCGGGGTTCAGCCCCGTGACCATGCTGGAATAAGCTGAACCCAGCGCCGCGAGGCGGTCGTGCTGGACAATGTAACAATTGCGGGTGCCGCGCGGCAGCCGCTTGATCAGCCCGGCATCGAGCAGCACCTTGATGTGCTGGGACACTGTGGACTGCGCCAGCGGCAGCGACTCGGTCACATCCGCACAGCAGCACTCACCGCGCTGCTGGGTCGCCAGGATGCGCAGGATATTCAGGCGCACCGGATGGCCGAGCGCCCGCATGATGGTGGCAATATCGTCGTCGCGCATGGCACACTTCTATGATCGGTGATTTACGATAGAAGATGGGACGGTTGCGCGCAAGTTCAATGGACATGGAAGCGGCCCGCACCTGTGGGGAACGGGCCGCAGACGTCGCGAAAGGACTAATCGGCGCTGGCGGGCAGCGCAAACACCTGACCGGGATAGATCTTGTCGGGATCGCGGATCTGATCCTCGTTGGCGTCATAGATGGCGGTGTACTTGATCCCGGCGCCATATACGCGCCGGGCAATGGTCCACAGATTATCGCCACGCCGGATGATCGCCTTGCCGGAGGCGAAGCGCTGCGCCTCGGGATCGCCAACGGCCGTCGCCACCATGGTCGGCACATCGCTGGCCGGTGCATCTGTCGCGACCGCCTCGGGCGGCACGACCTCTGGCGGCACGGCCTCTGGCGTCACAATCGCCGCCGCAGGCGCGCCCGATGCTGGCTCAGCGGCCGGGGTCGCACTATCGCCGTCACTGATCGCAGGTTGGCTGGCGTCGGGGGCGGTTGGCGCGACTGCCGATCCCACGGGGGCCGCTTCCGGCACGCTGGACGCAACCTCTGGCGCAGTCGGCGCGACTGCTGACGAAGTCGGCGCAACGGCTGTGGCCGCCGGACTGGCCGGTGTTGGCTCGGCAGCGGCAACGGCGACCGGCGCAGCCGGCGCAGCGACCGGCGCTTCCACCGGTGCTTCCGCCGGCAGTTCAACGACGAAGTCGACCTCGGCGCGCGCTGCGACATCGGCTGTGTCGGCTTGCAGCATATCGATGCGGATGCGCTGCGATGGCTTGGTCAGGACGTTCCCGGCCTCCACCAGCCAGCGGCCGTCCGAAACCAGGGCATCGGCGATGAAACTGTCATCGACATAGAGGCGGATCGTGGCGCCTTCCGCACCGCCACCGGCAAAGAAGGTCCGCGCGCCCTCGATCTCGATGGCATCAATGGTTGGTGCTGCGCCGGCCAAGACGGCTGGTTCGGCAGTTGGCTCTGCAGCAGGCTCGGCAGCTGGCGTTGGCGCTGCTGGCTCAACCGCTGCAACTTGTGCAGGCTCGGCTTCGGCCTCGGCTGCAGGCGCATCGGCCACAGGCTGCGGGGCCGCGTCAGCAGCTGGCGCCGCTGGCGTTGCCGTTACAGTCGCCGCCACTTCGGGCTGCTCTGGAGGCGCTGCAGCGGGCGCGGACGACGCTGGTGCCGGTGCAGTCTGCGCCACTTCAGGGGCAGCAGCGGGTTCAGCCGGAAGCGCCTCGGCCGCTGCTTCAGCCGGCACGGACGGGTTGGCCGCGGCGACGGCGACGCTGGTACCCGGTGCCGGGCGCGGCAGGCCCTGCAGAATTTCGCTGGCGGCGCCGGGCGTGCTGGCGACCACCAGTGGCTCGCTGGTCTTGTCTTCATTGATGACGACGACGAAGGATTGCGCGGCGCGGCCGTCCTTGCCGGTCTCGGCCAGGGTGAGTTCGGTACCGCCCGGCGCAATCGGCTGCTCGGGAACCAGCACCCAGTCGCCGCTGGGCTCCACCGTGGTGCGGCCCAGCAGGTCGCCATTGGAATAGACTGCGACTTCGGTTCCCGGCGTGCCACTGCCGGCGATCACCACCGAACCATCGGGCTCGGCGCGCAGCAGGCCAAAGGTGGCTGCGATGAGGTTCTCCGGCACCGGCGTGGTCGTTGCGTCCACCTCGGGCACGACCTCCGCTTCACTCGGCGCCGATGCCACCGCTTCACTCGGGGCTGATGCCACGGCGCTGTCCGGCGCCGGCACGAGCCCCACCTCGACCATCTTGCCGCGCAGGCACAGCCCCATGCCGTCGGCACTGTTGAAGCAGGCGACCATCGAGGGGCCGACAAGCACGCCTATGATAGCCACGAGAGTAACTGCCGCTGCTCCGATGGTGAGCGCCAGGGGGTGTTGCGAAGCGGGGTCGGCCAGTTTGTCCTCCAGGGCGCGTCAGCGCGGTACTGCCCTTGGGCAGAGTTCTAAGTTGTCGTCGCCTGTGCCGCCTCAGTCTTCAACAACTTGTAGGTTATCGACTCATACAGCGCCTCAAACGAGGCATCAATGATGTTGGGGGAAACGCCGATGGTGTGCCAGCGTTCGCCGGTGCCGTCACGGCTTTCAACCAGTACACGGGTGACCGCGCCCGTGCCGCCGTCCAGAATACGGACCTTGAAGTCGACCAGCACCAGATCCTCGATGCGGCTCGAATACTTGCCGAGGTCTTTGCGCATCGCCAGATCGAGCGCGTTGACCGGCCCGTTGCCCTCGGCGACCGACATCAGCAACTCATCCTCGACACGGATCTTCACCACCGCCTCGGTGACGGTAACTTCCTCACCCTGGGCATTGTGCCGCCGCTCGACGCTGGCACGGTAATTCTCTACCTGGAAGAAATCCGGCAGCGTGCCCAGCACCCGGCGTGCCAACACCGCAAAGGATGCATCGGCGCCATCGTAGGAATAGCCCCGCGCCTCGCGCTCCTTGACCGTCGCCAGGAGCCGTTCCAGCCGGCTGTCATCCTTGGCCAGTTCGATCCCATGCCGCGCCAAAGCCGTCAGCAGATTGGACTTGCCCGCCTGCTGGCTGACCATGATCGAGCGCTCATTGCCGACGCTTTCGGGCGGGATATGCTCATAGGTCGAAAAATCCTTGAGCAGCGCCGAGGCGTGGATACCCGCCTTGGTGGCAAAGGCCGAGGCGCCGACATAGGGCGCCTGCCGGGCCGGGGCGCGGTTGAGCCGATCGTCAAAGGCCCGCGAGATCGAGGTCAGCCGCTCCAGCCGGGCGACGTCGATACTGGTCTCGAACCGATCGGCAAAGGCCGATTTGAGCACCAGCGTCGGGATGATGGTGATGAGATTGGCATTGCCGCAGCGCTCGCCGATGCCGTTGAGCGTACCCTGGATCTGGCGTACGCCCGCTTCCACCGCCGCCAGCGTATTGGCCACGGCCTGGCCGGTATCGTCATGGGCATGGATGCCCAACCGATCCCCCGGCGCAACGGCCAGCACCTGCCCGACAATGTCGCGGATCTCGGACGGCATGGTGCCGCCATTGGTGTCGCAGAGCACCACCCAGCGCGCGCCGGCCTCCAGCGCGGTGACGATACAGGCCTTGGCATAGTCGGGATTAGCCTTGAAGCCGTCGAAGAAGTGCTCGCAGTCGACCAGTGCTTCCTTGCCGGAGGCAACCGCCGCCGCCACCGTATCGCGGAGATTGTCGAGGTTGTCCTCCAGCGAGATTTCCAGCGCCACCCTGACCTGATGGTCCCAGGCCTTGGCGACAAAGCAGGCGGCATCGGCCCGCGAGTTCAACAGCGCCTGCACGCCGGGATCATTGGCGGCGGAGCGCCCTGCCCGCTTGGTCATGCCGAAGGCGGTGAAGGTGGCGCGGCGCGTGCGCTTCTCGCTGAAGAATTCGGTATCGACCGGATTGGCCCCGGGATAGCCGCCCTCGATATAATCCACCCCCAGCTCCTCGAGCAGGGCCGCAATGGAGATCTTGTCTTCCAGGGAAAACTCGATGCCAGCAGTCTGGGCACCATCACGCAGGGTGGTGTCGAAGATATAGAGGCGGTCTTTGGTCATCAAACGATACTCAGTCTCTGGGTGGCCAGGTGGCCGTGTCGTGATCGGGATGCTGGCGGTTGCTGGCTTTGATCGCGGAAAAATCGTCGGGATCGCTGTCCTCGGTGCTGCCGTAGTCCATCAGGCCGGAGAGTTGGTCCACCTGCGGCAGGCGGCTTTCCATCCCCAGCTGGAAAGCCAGCGGGATGGTCTCGGGGTGGTCGAACGCCCCGATGGACATGGAGATATGCTGGCTCTGGTCATGCCGGAAGAACAGCGGCGTGCCGCATTGGCTGCAGAAGCCGCGCTGCACATGGTCCGAACTGCGGAAGCTGCCGGGTGTGCCGCGCGTCCAGGTAAAGTCCTCGAGCGGCACGCCAATCAGCGCCGCAAAGAAATTGCCCGTCGCCTTCTGGCACATGCGGCAATGGCAGACATGGGGATTGTCACGCAGCGACGCGGCGCGAAAACGGATGGCGCCACACTGACAGCCGCCGGTACGAACCTGGCTCACTTGGTTCCCTCCGGACGCGGCCAATCCTGGGTGTCATGGTCGGGATGCTGGTTGGAATGGATGCCGGCGAGGAAGGTCTGCCATTCGTCCGAGATCTCGGTGCGCGCCGGCAGGCTGGTCAGCCCATCGAAGAACGGCAGCTTGTCGGCCATATTCACCTGGATCACCGGCGGCGCCACGGTCGGATCATCGAAAGCGCCGATGGCCAGTTCCAGCCCGAAGCGGGTTTCATAGGCCAGCGGCGTGCCACAATCGCCACAAAAGGCGCGACGGGCAGCGTTGGAACTCTGGAACCACTTTGGCTCGCCACGGGTCCATTGCGCGTCATGCGCCGTCACCAACGGACCGAAAAAGCCGCCAAAGGCCTTCTGGCACATGCGGCAATGGCAGATCGAGCCGCGCCCCAAGAGACGCGCCTTGAACCGCACGGCGCCGCATTGGCAGCCGCCGGTCAGGTCTTTTGGCTTAGTCCGGGACATGGCAAACCGCTTCGATAGTGTGCCCGTCGGGATCGGCAGCACTCAGAGAAATGTGGTCAGGACAGCTCATCGTTTCACCTCCCATTTGGTCCGGCGCTCCCCGGTCTCGGGGTCCTTGGAATCCATCAGGGCAATGCCCTGCTCGGCCAGTTCGTTGCGAATGCGATCCGCCTCGGCAAAGTCCTTGCCGTTGAGGGCCGCAAGGCGCGCCGCGACCGCCGCAGCGATATGGGGTGGCTCTTCCCAGCCATCGCCCGATGTCAAAAGGGTGTCGCGGCCAAAGCCCAGAAATTCAAGCGTTGCGCCAAGTGCCTGCTTTGCCGCCTGCCCGTCTTCGCGATTGGCCTGACGGGCAATCGCATCCAGTGCCACGCTGGCGCGGTGGAAATTGAGATCGTCGGCCAGCATCTCGACCACCGAGGCGTCGGGGCCGATATCTTCGGTGCTCTGCCCATCGCGGGCCGCGCGTTGCCAATCGACCAGCTTGGACTGCGCCTCTTCCAGCCGCTTCACCGAAAAGTCGATGGGTTCGCGATAATGGGTCATCAGCATGGCCAGCCGCAGCACGTCACCATGCCAGGCCTGGCCGCCCATCGCGCCTGTCTCCAGCAGGTCATTGATGGTAACGAAATTGCCCAGGCTCTTGGACATTTTCTGTCCCTCGACCTGCAGGAAGCCATTATGCATCCAGACCCTGGCCATCTCATGGGTGCCGTGGGCGCAACGCGATTGGGCGATCTCGTTTTCGTGGTGCGGGAAGATCAGGTCCAGCCCGCCGCCATGAATGTCGAACACGTCGCCCAGATAGGCCGCGCTCATGGCGGAGCACTCGATATGCCAGCCCGGACGGCCACGGCCCCAGGGGCTGTCCCAACCTGGCTCCTCGGCACTCGATTGTTTCCACAGCACGAAATCGGCCGGGTTCTTCTTGTGGGCATCCACCGCAATGCGGGCGCCCGCCAGATTGTCTTCGAGGTTGCGGCCCGACAGCGCGCCGTAATCGGGCATGGAGGTCACGTCGAACAGCACCTCGCCCCCAGCCACATAGGCGTGGCCGCGCTCGATCAGCGTGGCGATCAGCGTCACCATGTCGGGCTTGCCATCCGGGCGCGGCAGCACGAAATCGGTGGCGCGCGGCTGATAGGTCGGCTCCAGGCTGCCCAGCGCCTTCACATCGGCGGCGAACTGTCGGGCGGTCTTTTCCGTTACCCGGCGGATCGCTTCGTTGAGTGGCAGGTCGGGAAAGTCGCGCGCGGCCCGTGCATTGATCTTGTCGTCAACGTCGGTGATGTTGCGCACATAGGTCACATGCTCGGCACCATAGACATGGCGCAGCAGCCGGAACAGCAGATCGAACACGATCACCGGGCGCGCATTGCCGATATGGGCAAAGTCATAGACCGTCGGCCCGCATACATACATGCGCACATTGCCCGCATCGATGGGAACGAAGGGTTCCTTCTTGCGGGTCAGGGTGTTGTAGAGCGAAAGCTGTGGCGATCCCGAAGTCATAAAGCGTCCTGGCCATGCGTGTGCGCTAGGCGGGTGGCTCTTCGGGCATCAGGAATTTTGGATGAAGAAGACCGCGCCGCCAACGAGTGGTTAGCAGGTAATAATGCAGCCGTTAATCTGATTAACGAGGGTCTTCATGGCCGGGACAATGGCGGCACGCGGTGCCGAAATCAAGCCCCATATGCGCCAGGCATAAAAAAGGGCGGCACCTGGGTGCCGCCCAATCGCTTTGGAGGCGATCGAAAACTGGATGGATGACGAAGCCCCGTCACCACTCGACACCATCCTTGCATGCCTGACCGTAATGCCCAACGCCTACACAGGAAAGTTATTGCAGGCGCTAGAGCAGCACCACCCGCTGGTCGATTTCGCCAAAGACCGGCTGGCCATCTGGCCCGATGGCGGCAATGCGCACCTGATCCCCTGGCTTGAGGAATGGCGTGCGCGCGCGGCCATATTTGAGCTTTTCGACCGTGCGGGCCTCGGCAATGCACGCAAAGCCAATGCCATCCCTGCGGGTCGGCAAGGGCTCATCATGCCGGTTGGAGATGGTACCCGAGCCGATAATGGTGCCGGCGGCGAGCTTGCGGGTGCGCGCGGCCTCGACGATCAGCGCGGCGAAATCGAAATGCATGTCGATCCCGGCATTGGGTTGCCCGAACAGCGCATCATTGATCTGCACCCGCACCGGCAGGTGCAGTCGGTTGTCGCGCCAGGCATCGCCCAGGCTCTCCGGCGTCATCACTACTGGGGCAAAGCTGGTCGATGGCTTGGCATGAAAGAAGCCAAAGCCGTTCTGCAGGTCGTCGACCACCAGCTTGCGCAGGGAGACGTCATTGCAGACCGTCACCAGGCGGATCGCGGCGGCGGCCTGCTCGCGCGTCGCCCGCATCGGCACCGGCCCGGTGATCACGGCGACTTCGGCCTCGAAGTCCAGCGCCAGGTCGGCCTCGGGTACGGTAATGGCGTCGGTGGGGCCGGACAGCGAATCGGAACCACCCTGATAGAGCAGCGGCCGACTGGTTTGCAGCTCGGCATTCTTGCTGCCCTTGAGCGAGCGGACGCGTTCGAGATGGCTGAGATAGCCGGCGCCATCGATCCACTGATAGGCGCGCGGCAGTGGTGCTGCAGCCATGTCGGGATCGAACGGCTGCCCGGCAACGGCGCCGGCATCAAGTTCGGCGGCAAGGGCAGAAAGCGCCGGATACAGGGCCTTCCACTCATCCAGCGCCGCCTGCAGATTGGGGACGATGCGGCTGGCGGAGACGTAGCGCGTCAGGTCCCTGGACACGACCACCAATTGTCCATCGGGGCGACCATTCCTGAGGGTGGCTAACTTCATCGGGATCATCTCGTCGCTGGAGTGTGACAGCAGAGCGCTATCACGGCACGGGTTCGGCCACTATAGTGTCGCCACGCCCCCTAGCGTTGTCTTAAGGGCGCCCAAGGTTTCCGCGCAATCGCGCTGGCCTATGTGATCGCGACGAATAGGGCTCAATGGTGACTTCCGGCAAACTCAATATGCGCGCTGCGCTGCTCCTGCTGATTGCAGCGTTCAGCCTGTGCCTCGACGTCAATACCGCCTATGCCCAGTCCTCCAGCTGCTCGCGCCTGCAATCGGCGCTGCGCCAGTTCGACCGCAATGCGGACTTCCGCAATTTCGAGAACAATTCCCAGGCCGCGCGCGGGCTTGCCGCCCAGGTGCAGAGCGCCGAAAGCGCCTATGTCCGCAATGGCTGCAATGACGACGCCAAGGCCGGCCGGACGCTGACCCGTCAATGCCAGGGCATTGCGCGCGATGTGCTGCGCCTGCGCGACGACTATGCCAAGGTCAACCAGTCGGTCGGCACCGCCACTGCCGTCGCCCAGCAGCGCGAAGCGATCCTGCAGGAAATGGCCCGTTTCGGCTGCAGCGCCGAGCGCGGCTCCAGCGCCACTTTCAACAATGAGCGCCAGACCCTGTTCGACCGCATTTTCGGCACGACCTCCGAAGGCGATTTCAGCAATGGCCAATTTGTCGGCGATGAAAACTGGGGTTATGGCGGCTATGCCACCATCCGCACCGTCTGCGTGCGGCTGACCGACGGCTATTTCTGGCCCATCAGTTATGCCACCCTGCCCGACTATCTCGGCAATGACGCCGCGCAGTGCCAGCAGATGTGTCCAAACACGCCGGTCGAGCTCTACTATTACGACAATCCCGGCCAGGAAGCCGAGCAGATGCGCAACCAGAATGGGTCGCCCTATAGCGCGCTGCCCAATGCGTTCCGCTACCGCGAAGCCGTTGATATGACCAGTTCGTGCAACGCCGCTCCGACCGGTGGCGGGCAGATCACGCTGGCCACGGACGCCAGTGGACAGAACCGGGCCATTGCCGAGGTTTCAGGCTTGCGCTTTCCACTGCCGCTGCGCGACCCCCGCCGGCAGATACCGGCAGCACCGGTTGCGGTGGCGGCGGTCGAGGCGACGCTGATCAGCGTCCCACTGCCGCGGCCGCGCCCCGCCGCACCCGGCGAAGCGCCAATTGCCCGGCCGGTGGCCCCCGATGCCGGCGAGCCCAATCTGCGGCTGGTTCAGTTCGGCGATCGAACCGTCAGAGTAGTCGGTCCAGACACGCCCTACGCCCAACCAGTACGAGCAGGTTCTTGAGTTCCGGGCCATCGTGACGGCCGGTCAACGCCATGCGCAGCGGCAGGAACAGAGCCTTGCCCTTGCGCCCGGTGGCAGCCTTGAGTGCATTGGTCCATTCACCCCAGGTTGCATCCGACCACGGTTCTGCTGGCAGTAGCTGGCGGGCGGTGCTGACAAATTCGCGGTCCTCGTCGGCGATTACCGGCGTCACCGGCCCGGTGACCAGCTTGGACCATTCGACGATATCGGCGAACTTGGTCAGGTTCTCGCGCAGCAGCAGCCACAGGGCTTCGCCCTCGATTCCCAGCGCTGCCAGGCGGGGCGCTGCGGTCTCGTAGGACATGGTGTGCAGGATGCGCGCATTGAGCCCGTCGAGCTCGGCGGGGTCGAAACGGGCAGGACCAAGCGAAATCGACAAGAAGTCCAGCATGCTGGCTATTTCATCGAGCGAAGCATAGGGCTGGATGGGCAGGCTGGTCCCCGTCAGGGTCGCCATGATCGCCACCGCAATCGCCTCATATCCCTGTTCCCGCAGGTCGGAAAGCGACAGCGATCCCAGGCGCTTGGAGAACCCCTGCCCCTCGGCGTCGGTCAGCAGATTATGATGCGCGAACAGGGGAACGCTGCCCCCCAAAGCCTCGAAAATCTCGATCTGCGTCCCGGTGTTGGAAACGTGGTCTTCGCCCCGGATCACATGAGTAATCCCCAGGTCGATATCATCCACCACCGACGGCAAGGTGTAGAGATACGAGCCATCCTCCCGCACCAACACCGGGTCCGACATCGACGCCGTATTAACCGTCTGCCCCCCCTTGATCAGATCATCGAAATGCACGGGACGGCCATCGAGTTTGAAGCGCCAATGTGGCTTGCGGCCCTCGGCCTCCAGCCTGGCGCGGTCCTCGGCGGTCAGCTTGAGCGCGGCGCGATCATAGAGCGGCGGCCTGCCCATGGCCCGCGCCCGCGCGCGGCGGCGGCTGAGTTCGTCCTCGGTTTCGTAGCAGGGATAGAGCCGGCCGGAGGCAATCAGCGCGTCGCGGGCGGCGTCATAGAGCGCGGTGCGCTCGGACTGGCGCACCAGGAGGTCGGGCTTGACGCCGAACCAAGCCAGATCGGCCTCGATCCCGTCGGCTGACTCGCGGGTCGAGCGGGCAAGATCGGTATCGTCCATGCGCAGCACATAGCGGCCGCCATGGCGCTTGGCGAAGAACCAGTTGAGCAGCGCCGGACGGGCATTGCCGAGATGCAACCGGCCGGTGGGCGACGGTGCGTAGCGAACTATGGTCATGCGCCAGTGCGGTCCTTGTAACCATTGGTGATGGGATATTTGCGGCCAATGCCAAAGGCCTTGGGCGTCAGCTTGGGGCCCGGAGCCGATTGACGGCGCTTGTACTCAGCGATGTTGATCAGCTTTTCGATGCGCTGCACCAGTGCCAGATCGAAGCCACGCGCGACGATCTCGCCGATCGACAGTTCCTCTTCGACCAGCGCCTCGATGATAGCATCCAGCACCGGGTATGGCGGCAGGCTGTCCTGATCGGTCTGGTTGGGGCGCAGTTCGGCTGATGGCGCCTTGTCGATGATCGCCTGCGGGATAACTGTGCCTGCGGGCCCACGGCTATCGCCCGGCAGATTGGCATTGCGCCAGGCGGCGAGCTTGTAGACCTGCATTTTCAGCATGTCCTTGAGCGGATTGTAGCCGCCGTTCATGTCGCCATAGATGGTGGCATAGCCGACGGCCATTTCCGACTTGTTGCCGGTAGTCAGCAACATGGAACCCAGCTTGTTGGATACTGCCATCAGCACCACACCGCGCATGCGCGACTGGATGTTCTCTTCCGCCAGGTCCTGCGGGCGGTCACCGAAAATGGGGGCGAGCTGCACGAGCGCTGCGTCCACCGGATCGCCAATCGAGACGATGTCGTAGCGCACGCCCAGCAGGTCCGCACAGTCCCTGGCGTCCTTGAGGCTCGCCTCGGAGGTATAGCGATAGGGCAGCATCAGGCAGTGGACGTTCTCGGCACCGAAGGCGTCGACTGCCATGGCCGCCACCACGGCGCTATCGATGCCACCGGAGAGGCCGAGCACCACCTGCTTGAAGCCGTTCTTGTGCACATAGTCGCGCAGGCCGAGCACGCAGGCGCGCCAGGGCGCTTCGTCGACTGAGGTCAGCTCGACCACATCGCCCCTGGCGCAGGTCCAGCCCTCGTCGCCGCGCACCCAGTCGCTAACGATGAAGTCATTCTCGAAGGACTTGCCCTGAAACACCAGCTTGTTGCCGGGCTCCATGCCGAAGGAGGCGCCGTCAAACACCAGTTCGTCCTGGCCGCCGACCTGGTTGAGGTAGAGCATGGGCACCTGGTCTTCCTCGACCCGCGCACGCACCAGATCCTTGCGGACATGCTGCTTGTTGGTCCAGTAGGGCGAACCATTGGGGCAGAGCAGGATTTCCGCACCACGCTGGACCAGATGCTCGCAGACCCATGGGTGCCAGATGTCCTCGCAGATCGGAATGCCGACCGGCACGCCCTTGATCATGACTGGATCGGACAATGGCCCGGCAGCGAAATAGCGTTCCTCATAGAAGACATCGCTGTTGGGCAGTTCGCGCTTGATGCGCGTGGCAATGATCTCGCCGTCCTCGGCGACGACGACGGCATTGTGCAGTCCGGTGTTCTTCACCCAGACGGTGGGCAGAATCAGCGTGACGCCGGTTCCGGCCGTATCGGCAACCAGCGTCTTGGCCGTGGCGATGGCGTCCTTGAGAAACTGCGTCTTGAACAGCAGGTCATCTGGGAAATAGCCGGTCAGGAACAGTTCGGAGAGCAGCAGGATATCGGCCTTGGCCGCCTGCGCATCGGCAAGTGCCTGACGCGCCAGAGCTAGATTGCCGGGCAGATCACCCACCTTGGGATTGAGCTGGGCGAGCGCAATTCGGAGGCGATCTGTCACTTTGGATGGGTCCGTTCGCTGGGGACTATGGCGTGGCGAGGGAGGCCCGCGCGCGGCAAAGACTTAGCCGCTCACCCCGATCAGGGCAAGCGGCCAAAGCTAGAGCTGCGTTGCTGCAAGAGCCTAGAAGCGGCCGGTCACTTCAGCGACGACACCATAACGCACCAGTGAGAAGCCGCTGAGCAAGGTGTCGCTGTAGATATAGGAGTTTGGCGTCGCCGCGTTCCACTGCTTGAACCGCATGCTGCTCGGGCCAGTAAGCACAGAGGCGCGGCCGCCGAAGCGGAAGGTGAGGTTTTCGGTGGGATGCACGCCAACCATCACTTGGCCAGTAGCGCCATAGAGGGCGCCGGTGGCAGTGAAATTGCTCCGATTGACCGTTACGCCCTGCACGACCTGATCGGCGGACGGAATTTCTGCAGTCGAACCCGAAGCGAAGGCATAGGGGACGGCAGCGATCTCGGCCTCGATATCGAACATGTCGTTGATTTCGGCGCGGCCAGTCACGCCAAGGCGCAGGGCATGGATGTTGAGGCCATCGATGGACTGGACGTCAAATCGCGCCCGGTCAGGCGACTCGCGCAGGAACTGGTAGCCGGTGATGAAGCCGAATTTGACCGTCTCGTTGCCGAATGGGGTCCAGCCGAAATCGGCACCGGCGTAACCAACCTGACCGCCGGTAAAGTTGGTGGGGACGCCGGCATGGGTCAGATGCTCGCCATCAATAGCGACGGCATAGCCCGCCTGCCCCTTGAGGAAGCTATCGGTCGATGCATCGTCGATGCGGAAATGGGCTTCAAGGATATGGCTACGATCCCTGGTATTGAAGGTCTGCCCGCCAAGCTCCGCGTTCTGCTCGCCAAGGGCATACCAGTAGCGCAGGCCCGCTTCAAAGCGCAGCGGATTCTCCGGGCTGTCTTCCCAACTTGTTGGATAAGCGGGGCGCAGGTCCGGGAACATTAGGTTGGCATCGGCGGCCAAGGCTGGGGCCGCTGCGCAGAGGGCGGCCAGGGCGACGATGCTATGGAGCGGGCGCAGCATGAATGCCTCCGAAACTGACGACCTTTCAGGTCTTGTCCAATTCATGCCGCATTAGGGTTAATGTTCCGCTAAACCCGGACTGGACTGACGGCTTGGGATTTTGGTAACCCCCAAGGGGGATAATCCCGATCACAACAACGCTGCCATGCGTGATTTTCCCGCAACCCATCGCCCACTTGATGAGTTCCGTCCTGACAGAAAGCAAAAGTGACTAAAAGAGCTGAGGTTATGACCTGCAATATACTGATTGTTGAGGACGAGATTTTCGTCGCTGCCGAAATCGAGCATGTGATTGCCGAAATGGGTCACAAGCCGGTCGGTATCGCCGCAGACCAGCGGACCGCGCTTGGTTATGCCGGTGACACAGACGTCGCTCTTGTCGATCTCAACCTGCAGGATGGCCCAACAGGCCTCTCCATCGGGCGCATTCTGGCCCAGACCCATGGCGTCACGGTGCTGTTCATGACCGCAAATCCTTCACAGCTCGGGGGCGGCATTCCTGGCACGCTGGGCGTCTTGCCCAAGCCGGTGACGGATCGGGAGCTCAAGCAGGCGGTTGAATATGCGGTTGCGCGCCATCGCGACGCCGAGGCTACGCCACCACGTCGTCTGCAGCTCTTCAACTGGTCGTCCCTCAGGGGCAATCCCGCCTGAGCGGCGAGCTGAAAGACATCCCGTCCATTCGGGCAGCCACGGTTATTCCTCTGCGTCTTCCGGTGTCGTTGCGCGGCATAGCGCGTTGATCGGCAGATCGATTTCGACGCGCAGGCCATCGGCCTCCCACACCCGCACCAGCTTGCCCCGCAATTGTCCCTCGACACTCAGCGAGATCAGGCGCGAGCCAAAGCCCGCCGCCCCTGCGTCAGAGTCCAAGGCGGGACCACCGAGCTCCTTCCACGACAAATGATAGCGCTCGCCATCGCGCGAGCCCATCAGCATCACGCGGCCGCCATGGCGCGACAGCGCGCCATATTTGGCTGCATTGGTGCCAAGCTCATGGATCAGCAGAGCAATGGGCGTTGCCGCGCCGTCATCGATCTCCGCATCATCGCCCGCAAACTCAATACGGGCCGCATCGTTTTCCTCATAGGGCTGCAACAGCCGCTCGATCAGCACGCGAAGCGAGCCCTGCCCTTCCGGGGGGCGCGAGATATGGCTGTGAGGCCGCACGAAGTTATGGGCTTCACCTAGTGCATAAATGCGCTGGCGCAGTTCGTCGGCGAATGGCTTGATCTCGGGCCGATTGCGTGCCGACAGGCTGATGATACCGGTCAATACCGCAAAGATGTTCTTGATGCGATGGCTGAGCTCCTGGGCGACGAGCTCGCGCTCCTCCGCCGCCAGACGTGTCTCATGAATATCGGTGCAGGTGCCAAACCAACGCACAATGGTGCCATTGGCATCGCGAACCGGCAGCGCCAGTCCGAGGGTCCAGCGGTAGTCGCCGGAGCGATGGCGCAGCCGATACTCAATCTGGTAGGGTTCGCCAGTTGCCAGCGAGCGCTGCCAGACGTCCCAGGCGCGCGACTGATCGTCGGGATGGAACACACCATTCCAGGCTTCGCCATCGGTGGAGCCGACCGGCATGCCAGTGAACTCGTACCAGCGCGCATTGTAATAGTCGTGGAAGCCATCGGCCAAGGTCGACCAGACCATTTGCGGCATGGTGTCGGCGAGGGTGCGGAAGCGCAGCTCGCTTTCGGCCAGCGCCTCGCTGATCTGCTTCTGCTCGGTAATGTCGACTGCCACCCCCGGGAAACGGGTGGCATTGCCATTCCCATCCTGGCGCGCCCGCCCCGATGCAACGATCCAGCGAACGCCTCCTTGCTTGCAAAGCAGGCGATACTCGGAGCGGTAGTCCAAACCATTGGCAACGGCGGCCATGATCTCGGCGCTGACCCGTTCGCGATCATCCGGGTGGATTGCTGCGAAAAACTGCTCGATCTCTACGCCGAGACCGGCGCGCAACGGATCGATGCCATACATCTCGGCAAATTTGTCATCGGCAGTGACGACATTATTGACCACGTCCCAATCCCAGGTGCCAACAAGACTGGAGCCACTCAACGCCAGCGACAGGCGCTCTTCGCTGCGGACCAGGGCCTTCTCGGCGAGCACCCGCTCGGTGGTTTCATGGACGAGACAGAGCGTGCCCATCGGCAGTCCGTCTTCGCCCAGTATGGGACTGTAATGCAGGTCCATCCAGCCGGATTCCAGGTGACCGTGGCGGTTCAGCACCAATTCCTGGTCGCGCAGCGTCAGGGCCTCGCCGCGCAGGCCCATGGCGATCTTCTCGCGATTGAAGTCAGCAATCTCCGGCCAGGCATCGGTGGCGGGCATGCCAAAAATCTGAGGATGCCGGTTACCCGCGAAACTTGCATAGGCGTCGTTGTAGATCAAAACGCCGGCTGGCCCGATCAGCATGACCATGGGCGAAGACGAGGCCATCATGACGCGCACGGCGCCCTTGAGGCTTTCCGCCCAATTGGGGATCGCCCCCAATGGCGTCTGCGACCAGTCAAAATCGTTGATCAGCTTGAGCGTGGGGCTCTGCTCGAGGCGGTTTCGGGTTTCAGCTGAAGCCGCAGGAAACAGGGACCTTGGCATGGGCAGGTATGGTCTCGACTTTGGAGATTCGGATAAGGGCAGCGCTGGCAAACCTAAGGCCGCGAGTTAGAACGCGCGGCCCTGCCAATCGGTTCGACACTCTACTCGAATTATTCTCCGGCGGCGAGTTGCTGGCGTGGCGGCCGCTGGGCATGCACTTCCTCGGCGACGAGGAAGGCCAGCTCCAGTGCCTGGCTGGCATTGAGGCGCGGGTCGCAATAGGTGTGGTAGCGATCCGACAGCGAGGCTTCCGTCACAGCCGACATGCCACCGACGCATTCGGTGACGTCATCGCCGGTCATTTCGATATGCACGCCGCCGGCATAGGTGCCCATCTCGCGATGGATCTCAAAGAAGCTCTTCACTTCCGACAGCACGCGATCGAACGGGCGGGTCTTGTAGCCGGTCGAGGCCTTGATGGTGTTGCCATGCATAGGATCGGAGCACCAGACGACCGTGCGGCCGGCCCTCTGGACGGTCTCGATGTGGCGCGACAGGTGATCATGGATCTTGTCGGAGCCATAACGGCTGATCAATGTGATGCGGCCGGCTTCGTCGGTGGGGTTCAACCGGTCGAGCAGGCGCAGCAGGTCGTCACCCGACAGGCTGGGACCGCACTTGATGCCAATGGGATTTTTGATGCCCGCGAAATATTCGACATGGGCTGCGTCAGGCTGGCGGGTGCGATCGCCGATCCACAGCATGTGGCCGGACGTGGCGTACCAGTCATTGGTGATGGAGTCGCGGCGGGTCAGTGCCTCCTCATAGCCCAGCAGCAAGGCTTCGTGGCTGGTGAAGAAGCTGGTCTGGCGCAAGGCCGGGGTATTGTCGGGGTTGAGGCCAAGCGCCGCCATGAAGGTGATGGCGTCGTCGATCTTGCGCGCCACTTCCTCGTAGCGCGGATACCAGTTCGAGCCCTTCATGAACCCGACAGTCCATTCGTGGATGCGGGTCAGTTCGGCATAGCCGCCCATCGAGAAGGCACGCAGCAGGTTCAGCGTGGCAGCCGACTGGCGATAGGCCTGCAGCATGCGATCGGGATCGGGAACGCGGGCGCCCTCGGTGAATTCGATGGAATTGATGATGTCGCCGCGATAGCTCGGCAATTCGACGCCATCGATGATTTCGGTGTCCGACGAGCGCGGCTTGGCGAACTGACCAGCCACCCGGCCGACCTTGACGACGGGCTTGGAAGCCCCGTGCGTCAGCACCACCGCCATTTGCAGGAAGACGCGGAAGAAGTCGCGAATATGGTCGGCGCCGTGTTCGGCAAAGCTCTCGGCGCAATCGCCGCCCTGCAGCAGAAACGCCTCGCCGCGCGCAACAGCAGCCAGCCGGGACTTGAGCTCACGGGCTTCGCCAGCAAAAACCAGCGGCGGGAAGGTCCCGAGCTGACGCTCCGCCTCCTGCAAAGCGGCCTCGTCCGGATAGAACGGCACCTGGGAAATCGGCTTATCGCGCCAGCTGCTCGGGGTCCATGTGGTCATCTGAGGTCTCGTTCACGCAGGTCAACTTATCGCCTGCGGCGGTCTACCAAGGCTGGCGGGCCCTGCCAAGCAAATTGCGGCACCCGCCCTATCGGCCTTTCGGCCATGGCTAGACCTTGACGCCATCCCGGTAGACGTAGCTGGGGGCCTTGAAGGTCACCAACTCTTCGGCTGTGCTGGGATGCAGCGCCATGGCACGGTCGAAATCAGCCTTGCTCGCGCCCATGCCCATGGGAATGGCGACGAGCTGGATCATCTCGGCGGCGCCTGGCCCCAGGATATGGCAGCCCAGTACCTTGCCGCCATTGGCCTCGGTGATCAGCTTGAGCACGGTGCGCTCGGTCTTGGTGGACAGCGTGTTGATCATCGGGCGGAACCGGGCGACGTAAACGTCGATATCGCCATGAGTTGCGGCTTCCGGCTCGGTCAGGCCGACAACCCCAAGCTCCGGCTCAGAGAACACCGCCGTCGGGATCAGCGAGTGATCGACCGCCAGCGGATTGTTGTTGAACACGGTCTCGGCGAAATACCAGCCCTCACGGATGGCAACCGGGGTGAGCGCGGCGCGGCCGGTGACATCGCCAACGGCATAAATCGATGGGCAGGACGTCTGCGAATAGGCGTCTACCGCGATGGCGCCTGTGGAATGCAGCTTGACGCCGGCGGTTTCGAGACCGAGGCCGCGCACGTTCGGCGTGCGGCCGGTGGCAAACATGACCTGCTCATAGGGCGCGGTGACGCCGTCGCTGAAGGTGGCGGCAATGTCGTTGCCGTCACGGGTCAGCATGGTGATGGTGGTCTGGTAGATCAGTTTGATGCCATGATCCTGCAGCCCGGCTTCCAGCCCGCGCCGCAGGTCCTCATCGAAGCCACGCAGCACGCAGTCGCCGCGATAGATGATGGTGGTATCGACACCCAGTCCGGCGAAGATCGTCGCAAATTCCACGGCGATATAGCCGCCGCCCTCGATCAGGATGGAGCGCGGCAGCTTGGCAAGATCGAAGGCTTCATTGGACGAAATGGCCAAGTCGGCGCCCGGAATTGCGGGAATATGGGGGTGACCGCCCGTGGCGACGAGAATGTATCGCGCGCTGAGTTCGCGACCTCCATTGACCAGACGGACCGAATTGGGCCCGGTGACGACGCCTCGGTCACGGATGATTTCGACGCCGGGCTTCTCCAGATTGGAGGTGTAAGCGTGCTCGAGCCGGGTGATTTCCTTTTCCTTGTTGGCCACAAGGGTTGGCCAGTCAAAGCTGGCATCGACCTGCCAGCCAAAGCTGGAGGCGACATCGAACAGACCAGCAAAGCGGCTGGCATAGACATAGAGCTTCTTGGGGACGCAGCCGCGGATCACGCAGGTGCCGCCGACGCGGAACTCCTCGATGATGGCGACGCGCGCGCCGTAAGTGGCGGCCATCCGTGCCGCGCGCACGCCGCCGGACCCAGCACCGATAACAACAAGATCATAGCTATCGGACATAGGGAGCTCCTTGGGCGGGGTAATATCGGCATGTTACGATGAATGTGGCGACGCGCTTCGCATAAAAAAAGACCCCGCACAAGGCGGGGTCCGGTATCGCTGCGTCGGGATCGATCAGATTTCGATACCCTGGGCGCGCAAATCGGCACGCACTTTGGCGAAGAATTCGCGCTTCAGATTGCCGGTGAACACTTCCATGACGCGCTGCAGATCGACGTTCACTTCCGCATTGGCCTGGGCCAGTTTGAGGCCAACCGGGGATTCGTAGAAGTTCACGATCTGCTGCAACTCGTCCATCGAGAAGCGAACGGCATAGATGCGCGCGAACTGGTCAAGCAGCTCGCCCTTGCGGCCTTTGTATTCCTCGATGGTCTTGGTAATGACCGCATCGGTCTGATCGATGATCTCGGGGTTCTGCTGCACGATCTGGCGCATCGTCTCGATGCCGGTTTCAACGATCGTGACTTCGTAGATGGCCGAGCGGTCGGTCAGGTCGACATATTTACGCGCCAGAGCCAGGTGCTCGGGTGCGACTTCCTGAGCAACAGCCGGCATCGCCAAAGCGATCATGCCAGCGCTCAGAACCACTGCAACCAACGCCTTTGCGCGCACTGCGAAACCCATCTTCATCGAAACGCCCATCCTTGCTCTATCCACGCCCTGCTTATCGTTCGGTGAGAATGGTTCTTACGCCATCCGCCGTCGCCACATAAGCCTTTTTGCACATATTGAGGAACAGCCCATGCTGGACCACGCCCGGAATGTCCAGCAAAGCCCTTGAAAGGGCTTCTGGCTGCGAAATGCGGCCAAAAAATGCATCGAGGATCAGGTGCCCGCCATCGGTAACGAAGCTCTCACCGGTCGCCGCAAGGCGCAGTTTGAGCCCACCTTCGGCGCCCTGCGCTACAAGCACCGCCTCGATCGACCGGCGCGTTGCGCCCAGACCGAAGGGGTTGACCTCGATGGGCAGGGGATAACGACCAAGGGTTTCGACCAGCTTTGAAGCATCGGCGATGACGATCATCTGATCGGACGCCGCCGCGACGATTTTCTCGCGCAGCAGCGCACCGCCGCCGCCCTTGATCAGGTTCAACGCCAGATCGAGCTCGTCGGCGCCATCAATGGTGATGTCCAGTCGGTCGATCGTATCGAGGTCGGTCAGGGGGATATCGAGCGAACGCGCCTGCGCTGCAGTGACTTCGGAAGTGGGCACGCAGAGGCAGTCAAAGCCCTGCGCAACGCGCTCACCGAGCAGTTCGACGAAGTGCTTGGCAGTGGAGCCGGTACCCAGGCCGAGACGCATGCCAGATTCGACCTGTGTCAGCGCCATGGCCGCAGCCTGCCGTTTCAATGCTTCACTCACTGGAAATCCTCCAAATTCGTGCAGCCGTCATGGTGACTGCGTGCTCCCCTGTCAACCCGGCGTTCACACCTTGGTGAACATGAATTGTAACCGGCCAGCAACACAATTTGGCCAAGGTGCTGGGACTGTGGCGGAAACGCGGCACCCACCCTTTCCGCGCTGATGTGAAACGCGTATGCAAAATTCAACACTGAGCGGCCCGAATCACGCGGCCAGTTCAACTGTCAGAGGCCCAGTCGACACATGTTCAAGTTGAAATCTGCGATGGCTCTTTCGCTGTCGATACTGTTGTCGTTCACCACGATTATGCCAGCGATGGCGGCGCGCGTGTACAATGCAGACACCAATACCTGGGAAGAAGCATCTGTCGCCAAGACGCGCAACAGAGGCGGCAGCCCAGTCAAGCGAGAGGTCGTCGAATACGCGACCAATCACAAGCCGGGCACCGTTGTTGTTGAAACCGATGAACGTCGTCTGTATTTCGTCCTCGAGGGCGGCAAGGCCGTAAAGTACGGCGTCGGCGTTGGTCGCGACGGCTTCACCTGGTCGGGCAGCCATCGCATTACCCGCAAGGCGGAATGGCCCGGCTGGACCCCTCCTCCGCAGATGCGCAAGCGTGTCCCCGATCTGCCGGCATACATGCCTGGCGGCCCGGAAAACCCGCTTGGAGCGCGGGCGATGTATATCGGCTCGACCCTTTATCGCCTGCACGGAACCTCGGAACCCTGGTCCATCGGGCAGGCGGTATCCTCGGGCTGCATTCGGCTGACCAATGATGACGTTGTCGATCTCTACGAGCGCGTCAAGGTTGGCGCGTTGGTGGTGGTGAATCACTAAGGCTTTGAAAATACTGACATTCAAGGCCGCCCTTCGGGGCGGCTTTTTTATTCGGCAAGGCTTTGAAAGCGGCGGAATGGGCGGTAAGTTCGGGGCATGACGATGCATAATCCCCAGGCTCGGCCACTTGTTGACCGCTATGGCCGCCATATTTCCTATCTGCGGATTTCCGTGACGGATCGCTGCGACTTCCGCTGCGTCTATTGCATGGCCGAGGACATGACCTTCCTGCCCAAGAAGGAAGTGCTAAGCTTCGAGGAAATCGACATAATTTCCAGTGCCTTCGTGAAACGCGGCGTGACTCGGCTGCGGCTGACCGGCGGCGAGCCGCTGGTGCGGCGCGATATCATGGACCTTGTCCGCACGCTGGGGCGGCATCTGGGGCATGGGCTGGACGAGCTGACGCTGACCACAAATGGCAGCCAATTGAGCAAGCATGCTGGATTTCTTGCTCAAGCAGGGGTGCGCCGCCTGAACGTATCGCTCGACACATTATCCCCCGATCGCTTCCGCACGATTACGCGCCGCGGACGCCTGGAAGACGTGATGAGCGGGATCGACGCAGCGCAGGAGGCCGGCCTCGAAATCAAGATCAACATGGTGGCGATGCGCGGCGTCAACGACGACGAGATCGAACCGATGATGGCCTGGGCACATGCCCGGAACATGGGGCTGACGCTGATCGAAGGCATGCCGCTGGGCGAAGTGGGGATCGACCGGGTCGACACCTATCTGCCACTGCGCGAACTGCACGACCGGCTGTCCCGGCGCTATACGCTGGAGAAGCTGACCAAGAAGACCGGGGGCCCGGCCCGCTATGTCCGGGTGGCGGAAACCGGGGGTGTCCTGGGCTTTATCACCCCGATGAGCCACAATTTCTGCGAGAGCTGCAACCGGGTCAGGCTGACAGCTACTGGCCAGCTGTTCCTGTGCCTGGGCCAGGACGACCAGGTGAACCTGCGGGACGCCCTGCGCGATGGCGGTTTGCCGGCGCTGGATGCCGCGCTGGACCAGGCCATGCTGATCAAGCCGAAAGGGCATGACTTCGTCATCGACCGCAACCGCCCCGAGCCGGCGCTGGGCCGGCACATGTCGGTCACGGGTGGTTAGACGCTGGACTTGGGGCGCTCCGGCTTCCGACACCCCCACCCCGGCCCGCCACTCGAGCGTAGCTCTCATGGCCTTCCGCGCTCAAATGCGTGCAAAGGAAACTGGATCCCGGCTTTCGCCGGGATGACGGCTGGTGGTCGGGGCGGATCGGGATGACGGCGGAGAGCCTGCGGGGACGAGACTAGCGCCCTTCGGCCCGCTCGGCGAGTTCGACGACGATGCCGTCCGGGTCGCGGACGAAGGCGACGCGCTTGAACATTTCCAGATTGTGGGCGGCGCGTGGTGCTTCGATGATCTCGACCCCGGCTTCGGCCAAGCGGGCGACAAGAGCGCCGATGTCATCGAAGGCGAAGGTCAAGTGGCGCATACCAGCTTCGTGGGGCGGCACATCGCGGGAGCGGGCGATGTCGGCAGTGGGCGCGAAGACTTCAAGCATGCCGCCGCCGGCATCGAGAAACGCCAGTTCGCCCCGGACCTGGGATTTGCGCAGCACCAGCCTGAGGCCGAGCAGCTCGCAATAGAAGTGGATGGTGGCATCGAGATTGCCCGACGTCATGCCGATATGCTCGAAGCCGACCAGCATGGCTATTTGTCGTCGTCGGAGATCAGGGCGAATTCCAGCGGCAGCGCCGTGGTATATTTGATCTGCTCCATGGCGAAGGACGAACTGACATCGGTCAGCGCGATGCGCGAGATCAGCTTCTTGTAGAAGGTGTCGTAGGCGCCGATATCGGGCACGACGATGCGCAGCAGGTAATCGACGTCACCGCTCATGCGGTAGAATTCCACCACCTCGGCGAAATCCTCGACGGTGGCGGCGAATTTGCGCAGCCAGCCCTCGCTATGCTCGTTGGTCTTGACCGAAACGAAGACGGTGACCCCGGCATTGACCTTGACCGGATCCAGCACGGCAACGCGGCGCTTGATGACGCCATCTTCTTCCATCTTCTGGATACGGCGCCAGCATGGCGTGGTCGAAAGGCCGACTTTGCGGCCAATCTCGGCCACCGGCATGGTCGCATCCTTCTGTAGAAGCGTCAGTATCTTACGGTCGATCTTGTCCAACGCCATCAATGCCCCCGTGAAATCAGTTTGCGACTATCGCAAGAATTTTCCCACAAATTGGGAGATTACCTGCCACATTAAGCGCATGAGCGCAATAATCTTGCGCGATGCAAGTCGTTTGCCCCCTCACCCAGAGTTAAGCCCAACCCGCGAAGCTCATGATCCAGGACCAGGGGTCGCTCTTCTGATCGTCCTGGCGATCCCGCCAAGCACGCGGCTGTTGAAACTCGCCCTGCCAAAGACCAAGCCGCCTGGCCCTGGCCGTTTGCTGTTCGCGCCAATAATCATCCGATGACACGGCCAGCCCGTCAACGACCATGGCCCGGGCAATGTCGCGGCCGTCAACCCGGCAGGTCGCCAGAATGCGGCGGTACTTGTCGCGACCTTCGGCATCGCAGGCCAGCGTGCCGCTGCGGATCAGCGCCGACAGGCGATCGCGCGCGACGCGACCGCAAGGCCAGTCGCCGCCCCTGGCCGTCTTGCAGGTCTGGGCCAGTTCGGGCGCATCGATGCCGAGCAGGCGGACGCGCTCCTGTCCGAGATGGAAGCTGTCGCCATCGCTGACCCTGGCCTGCCCGGAGAGCTGGCCGGGCTCAGGATCGAGCCAGGCGGCAAGCACGGCCACGACGGCCAGAATCAGGACTGCGAGCACGGCTCCGGAGCCAGACCGGAAGGGTCGCCATTGATGTTGATAACGCCCCAGGATTTCACCACCCGTTAACTACGCCGCCGCTAGTGTTTTCAAATGAGCGTAGCGAATGCGTATCCGGTTCGCATCATTTAGTAACGAGTAAGAGTTTCATGCCGTCCCAGCCGACTGCATACGAGGCTGATGTTCGTTCCCTCATGGGGCGCGACAGCAAACGCACGGCCCAGAAGACCGTGCTCGACGCGCGCCAGCGCCTGACCTCGAGCTCGGGCACGCGCGCATCCTACGATTTTGAGCTGATGCACGACTATGCCGGTTCGCGCCTGGCATCGGCCCTGCCCCTCGCCGCCATCGTGGTGATCCTGTCCGTGGTTTCCAGCTTCTGGGTGCCGGTGCTGTTCACCGTGCTGTGGGCCAGCCTGGTGCTGACCAGCCTGCTGCTGGTGGCGCTGGTGGCCCGCCGCTTCAAGAGCAGCGACCCCGCCCGTTTCAATGCCGGCCAGTGGACCACCACCTTCGTGGCGGTCGAACTGATTTATGGCATTGCCTGGTCTCTGCTGGCGCTGTTCACGCTCGCTGCCGACCCGGACAGCCTGACGCCGCTGATGTTTGCCATGCTGCTGGTCAGCGTGGCTGCCAATGCCGTGGCCACCCATTCGCTGCCACAGGCCACCTTGATGAGCACGCTGCCGGTGACCGTGACGGTATCGATCAACCTGATCGCGCTGGGCGGCACGCTCAACTACACACTGGCTGCCGTGGCCATTTGCGGCGAGTTCTTCTTCGTCTACCTGGCGCGCCAGTTGCACGGCTCCGAGCTGGAGACGATTACCCACCAGGCGGAAAAGGACGCGCTGATCGGCGAGCTGGAAGAGGCGCGGCAAATGTCGGACGAGGCCCGCCGCCATGCCGAGCAGGCCAATATCGCCAAGTCGCAATTCCTGGCGACTATGAGCCATGAGCTGCGCACGCCGCTCAATGCCATTATCGGCTTTTCCGAGGTGTTGAAGTCGGAGCTGCTGGGGCCGCACCAGGTGCCGCAATACCAGGAATATGCCGGCGACATTCACAGCAGCGGCCAGCATTTGCTCAACCTGATCAACGAATTGCTGGACCTCAGCCGCATCGAAGCGGGCAAGTACGAGCTCAACGAGGAAGTGGTGTCGCTGGTCGATATCGCCGAGGACTGCCGCCGCATGATGGAACTGCGCGCCAAGTCCAGGGGGATCGAGCTGGTCTATACGTTCGGCAACAACCTGCCCAGGCTATGGGGCGACGAACGCGCCATTCGCCAGGTGGTGCTGAACCTTTTGTCCAATGCCATCAAGTTCACGCCCCAGCATGGCAAGGTGAGCCTGGTGGTGACGCGCAGCAGCGATGGCGGGCAGCTGGTTTCGGTCAGGGACAATGGCCCCGGCATTCCCGAAGAGGAAATCGAGACCGTGCTGTCCTCGTTCGGTCAGGGCTCGCTGGCGCAGAAGACCGCCGAGCAAGGCGCGGGCCTGGGCCTGCCGATCGTGCAGAAGATCATGGAACTGCATCAGGGCCGGTTCGACCTGTTTTCCAAGCTGCGCTTCGGCACCGAAGTAATCGCCACCTTCCCCCGCGCCCGCGTCATGGACGCGCTGGCTCCCGTGGTGGAAAAGAAGAACCGCCTCGAGATCTACTCGGCGGCTGGCTAGGCGGCTGGAGGAGAATGGGGCCGCCTCCGCGAACGTCCTTGCCTGCCTTGGCCCATCCCCCCCACAGCGTCATCAACGGGCTTGTCCCGGTGATCCATGGTTCAGCAGGCGTGGCGGGATGGATTGCCCGGACAAGCCGGGCAATGACGGTGGGGAGGGATTGGGGCCGATGCTTGGGCTTGGGCTTGGGCTTGGGCTTGGGCTTGGGCCCTCAGGGATGAGGACTCAGGCTTGCAGGGCGCCTGCGAGACCCGATGCCGGGTGGCAGAGGCGCGACCGTCGCGCCCCGATCAGGCGTCCTTGCCGCTGATGGCAGCACTTTCAAAGGTGGCCATATTGTAGTGCAGGTGCAAAGCGGTCTTGGCGAGTATGGCGGCAAGGGCGGCGCCGCTGCCTTCGCCCAGCCGCATGCCTAGATCCAGCAGGCCCTTCTGGTCCATGGCAGCGAGCGCGCGCGCGTGACCGCCTTCGGCCGAGACATGGGCGAAGATGCAGTGATCGATCGCGGCAGGGTTGATCGCGTGGGCGATGGCGGCGGCCGACGTGGCGACGAAGCCATCGACAATGACCGGGACCTTCTGGTGGCGCGCGGCCAGCAGGGCGCCGAGCATGGCGGCGATCTCGCGGCCGCCGACGCGGGCGAGAATGGCCAGCGGGTGATTGAGTTCGTCGCCGTGGAAGGCCAAAGCGCGGTCGACGGCAGCGGCCTTGCGGGCGAGGCCGGCATCATCGACGCCGGTGCCGCGGCCGACCCAATCGGCGCCGGTACCGCCATACAGCGCGGCATAGATGGCGGCGGCGACGGTGGTGTTGCCGATGCCCATTTCGCCGATGCAGATCAGATCGGGCTTACCGGCAATGGCTTCCATGCCATAGGCGATGGTGGCGGCGCACATCTTGTCGTCGAGCGCCGGCGCCAGGGTGATGTCGCCGGTGGGCAGTTCGAGCGCCAGTTCAAACACGCGCAGGTTGATCTCGTGCAGCGCGCACATCTGGGAGATGGCGGCGCCGCCATTGGTGAAATTGGCGACCATCTGGGCGGTGACTTCGCGCGGGAAGGCCGAAACGCCCTGATCGGTAACGCCGTGGTTGCCGGCGAAGATGGTGACCATGGGATTGTCGAGGCGCGGCTTGGCGCGGCCCTGCCAGCGGGCGAGGAATTCCACCAGGGTTTCGAGCGAACCCAGCGAGCCCTGCGGCTTGGTCAGGCAGGCTTCGCGGGCCCGGACGGCGGCAACTGCCGCCTCGTCGCCATCGGGGACGATGGTGAGCAATTCCAGGACATCGGCATAGGCGGCGTGGAGCGAGGCGGGCATGGCAGGTCCGGCATGATGGTGCTAGGAAAGTGCCGTCTTGTTGCGCAATCGGGAGCGAAAAGCAATTGAACGCCGATGGCCCTGCCCCCTTGCCCAATGATGCCATTGGCGATGCCGCGCGCCAGCCAAGCGGCCCGCAGGCGCCCGCTGCCAGCCTGGGGCTGACTGCCGATTACGTGATGGCGCTGCGGTTTTTCTCGCGGCTGCCGAGCGGAGATAGCCCGCACCAGAAGCCCGACCTCAATCGAATCGCCATGGCGCTGCCGCTGGCCAGCGTGGTGATCGGCATCGGCCCGGCGCTATTGCTGATCGGCGTGGCAATGCTGGGGCTGCCGGCCTATTTCGCCGCGGCGCTGGCAGTGGGCGCGGCGGTGATCGTGACCGGAGCGATGGCCGAGGATGCGCTGGCCGATAGTGCCGATGGGCTGTTTGGCGGGCACACGACCGAGCGGCGGCTGGAGATCATGAAGGATAGCCGGCACGGCACCTATGGGGTGGCGGCTTTGTGCCTGTTCATCGTGCTGCGCGTGGTGGGGATCGGCAGCGTGGCGGCGATCAACCCGCTGGCGGCGGGGGCGATCTGGCTGGCGGCAGGCGTGACGGCGCGGACCGGGGCGCTGTGGCTGGCGAGCGTCCTGCCCCCGGCGCGAAGCGATGGCGCGGCGGCGGCGGCCGGGCAGTTGAGCAAGCGCAGCTTTGCAGTGGGCGTGGTGTTTGCGCTGATCCTGCTGTTCCTGCTGGCGGGGCCGCCGACGAGCCTGTTTGCCATCGCCGTGGCGCTGATCCTCGTGGTCGCGGTGACGACGGGATGGGTGGCGGTGTGCCGGCGGCTGGTGGGCGGGCAGACGGGCGATCTCATCGGCGCACTGATGGCGCTGCTGGAGATTGCGGTGCTGACGGCGCTATTGCTGTTTGTCTGAGGCAGGCGCGCCGAGCAGCAGGCCCGACAGGAAGGCCTTGAACGCAACGATGGCCTTGCGGGCGGTCGCCTCTGGATCGTCGGAATTGGCGATCCACTGGGCGGCATTGAGGCTGGCGCCATTGATGAGGCGCGCGGCGGCTTCCGGATCGACCGGGATGATCGCTCCATCGGCCACGAGGCCGGTGAGATTTTGCTGCATGCCGGCGATGCAGCCGTTCTGGCTGGCCCATTGCCAGGGATCGCCGAGCACGGCGGGACCATCGCGGTGGACGATGCGCAGGATTTCGGGCTCGACCGCCATTTCGAGATAGCCGGTGCATTCATCGACAAAGGCCTGCCAGGGCGTCGTAGCATTGGCGGTGATGACCTTGAGCCGCTCGGTCATTTCGGCGTCGATCTCGGCGATCACGGCGGCCAGCAGGCCCTTCTTGTCACCGAAGTGATGATAGAGCGCGCCACGGGTGAGCCCGGCGGCGGCGGTGAAATCATCCATGGATGCATCAGCATAGCCGACCGTGCCGAAGGCCTGCCGCGCGGTGGCGAGCAGCTTGCCCCGGGTTTCGGCAATCATCTCCTTACGCGGTTTATGCGCCATAAAATTCCTCGTTCATACGCGTCGTATGTGAATTGACATACGCGGCGCATGCGAATTATGTAATCGCATACGTCGCGTATCTCAATGCGAAAACTCCTAAGACCAGGAATCTTCAATGTCCAATCCTTATAGCGAAATATTCCGCGCGCCGGGCACCAAGGGCTTTGCCGCGGCAGGTTTTCTGGCGCGCCTGCCCCTGGCGATGACCACGATGGGTATCGTCGCCATGCTCTCGCAGACCCATGGCGAATATTGGCTGGCGGGCGCCGTATCGGCGACCTTTGCGCTGACCAATGCGGCTCTGGCGCCGCAGATTTCCCGCCTGATCGACCGGAAGGGGCAAAGCCGCGTGCTGGTGCCGGTGACTATTGTGACGGTTATCGCCTTCATCACGCTGCTGGTGGCGACGCGTTATGACTGGCCGGTCTGGACATTGTTCGTCTCGGCGCTGTTTGCCGGGGCGCTGCCCAGCATGCCGGCAATGGTGCGGGCGCGTTGGTCGGAAATCTATCGGGACACGCCGCAGCTGGGCACCGCCTTTGCGTTTGAATCGGTGGCTGACGAGATGGTCTACATTACCGGCTCGATCTTTTCGGTGGGGCTCAGCGTAACGCTGTTCCCCGAGGCGGGGGTGTTGCTATCGACCATCTGCCTTGCCATCGGGATGGTGCTGTTCGTGGCGCAGAAGTCGACTGAACCCAAGGTGCGGCCAGTAGAGCGCCATCAGGGTGGATCGGCATTTGCGCTGCGCCCGGTGCAGTTGATCACCGTAACGCTGATTGCTGTCGGCACGATTTTCGGCACGGCAGAGGTCACGGTGATCGCGCTGACCCGCGAATTGGGTGCCCCGGCGGCGGCAAGCCTGGTGCTGGGCGGCTATGCGGCGGGATCGCTGGTCATCGGGCTGATCTTTGGCGCGATGAAGCCCAAAATGCCACTGGCGCGCCAGTTCCTCATCGCTATCGGCGTTGCCGCGTTGACGACGTTGCCACTGCTGATGGCCAACACTGTACCGGTGCTGGCGCTGTTGCTGCTGGTGAGCGGCATGGCCATTTCGCCAACCTTCATCACCGCCTTTGGCCTGATTGAACGGCTGGTGCCGCCGGCCAAGCTCACCGAGGGCATTACCTGGGCGATGACTGGCATCGCTATCGGCATGGCCGTCGGCTCGTTCAGCTCGGGCTGGGTCATCGACCAGTTCGGAGCCAGCAATGGCTTCTGGGTTTCGGTGGTGGCGGGGGCAATCGCCCTGCTCTGCGCCCTGGCCGGACAGCGCAGCCTGGCGGCACCGGCACCGCGCGCTACAAGGCAGGCGGCAGTCGCCTGAAGAAAACTGAGGGCGGCGGACTCGACCGTCGCCTTCGCTCATTTGCGCCTGTGGCGGGATGCAGCCTTGAAATTGCCGCGGGCAATGCCTTTATGCTGACAGGCACATCACGCTGCGCGAGGGCGACAAACCTATGATCTTCATTGGCATTGCCCTTCTGATCGCCGTGGGCCTGGCGCTGATGATCAGCGCCGACGCCGGGAGCCTGGTGGGGCTGAGCCAGGCGCAAACTGCGCAGCTGATCCCGCTGCTGGTGATCCTGATTGTCTTTGCCGGCGGACTCTTTTCCCGGCGGCGCAAATTCTCCGAACTGTTTACCAGCGTCATTCTGTGGATCGGCATTTTTGCCGTGGCGGGACTGACCTATGCCTATCGCGATGAGCTGACGGGCATTGCCGGGCGCGTGGCCGGGGAATTGCAGCCCGGCGTGGCGGTGGTGGATGCCCAGCAGGGCACGGCCGTGTTCCGGCGTGGCATGGGCGGGCATTTCGAGCTGCAGGCCGATATCAACGGCCATGTGACGCCGATGATTTTCGATACTGGCGCCACCGCCGTGGTGTTGACCAAGGATGATGCCGAGGCAGCCGGGATCGATACGGCTAGCCTGCGCTACGTCATCCCGGTTTCGACAGCCAATGGCACCGGCCAGGCGGCACGGGTGACGCTGGACCGGATCGAGGTGGGCGGCATCGTGCGGGAGGACATCCGCGCCTTCGTGCTGGAGGACGGCGCGATGGATACGAGCCTGTTGGGGATGACGTTCCTGGAAACGCTGCAGCGATACAGCGTGACGAGCAATTCGCTGGAACTGACCAACTAGCCCCCGCGCGCTTTGCCCAAGATCGGGGCTCCCCTGGACCACCCGGACGAGCCGGGTGGTGACGGTGGGGAGGGATGCGGGCTGACCACGGACGCTGTGGCGCGGCGGGACAAGCCGGGTGGTGACGGTGGGGAGGGATGCGGGGCGGTTGCGGGCGCAGTTCGGGACGAGCGGGGGCGGCGAAGGGCCGGTACCTCGCCCTCCTCGCGATCAGACGGCGATGCGGTCGCGGGGGCGGACGGCGTCCATGGCGCGGCGGATGACTTCGGGGCCGGCGCCGGGCTTGCAGGCATCGACACTGAGAATCTGGCGGAACTGGCGGGCGCCGGGCAGGCCAGCGGCGAGGCCCAGCATGTGGCGGGTGATCTGGTTGATACGGCCGCCCCGGCTGAGTTCGGTTTCGGCATAATCGGCCATGGCGGCCATGACGGCTTCCAGCGTGATTGGGGCGGCAGTGTCACCGAAGAAGGCGGTATCGACCTCGGCCAGGATCATGGGCGTGTGATAGGCGGCTCGGCCCAGCATGACGCCGTCCATGAACTCCATTTCGGCCACGGCAGCGTCAATGGTTTCGAGACCGCCATTGATCATCACCGGCAACGGCGTCAGACGGGCGCGCAGGCGGTGAACCCGATCATAGTCCAGTGGCGGAATGGTGCGGTTTTCCTTGGGGCTGAGGCCCTTGAGCCAGGCCTTGCGGGCATGGACGTAAAGCGCATCGACGCCGGCCGCGACCATGGTATCGGCAAAACGATCGAGGCTTTCCTCAATGTCCTGATCGTCGATGCCGATGCGACATTTGACGGTGACCGGGCGGTCGGTGGCATCGCGCATGGCGCGGACGCATTCGGCGACCAGATCGGGCTCCGCCATCAGGCAGGCGCCAAAGCGGCCAGACTGGACCCGATCGGACGGGCAGCCGACATTGAGATTGATTTCGGCATAGCCAAAGGGCTCGGCCAGGCGAATGGCGGCGGCCAGCTCGCTGGGATCGGAGCCGCCCAATTGCAGGGCCAGGGGCTGTTCGATGGGATCGAAATACAGATGCCGCTCGGCATCACCATGGACGATGGCGGCGCTGGTGACCATTTCGGTGAACAGCAGGGCATGGCGCGTCAACAGGCGATGCAGGAACCGGCACCGCATATCGGTCCATTCCATCATCGGGGCCACGGAAAACCGGCGCGCCAGCGCGACGTCGGGAACGGCGCGGGTTGCGGGGGCGATCATCGAAAGAGCTGACGGCGAATTCATGGCCCCCGATTAGCACATTGCGCGGCGCAAGGCAGTCCCGACGCGGCAATTGACCTTTGCGCTGGACGCAAGGGCGGGATTGATGGGTGGGCCTGATCTAAATCAAGGTGACGGCGGCCCAATTCGCGCTAGGGTAGCGACGAACGCAAACGAGGGACTAACGATGTATAAGAAGATTGTGATCGCCGTCGACGGATCCGAGCCTTCGGCAAAGGCACTGGAGCATGGGCTGACGCTGGCCAAGGCGCTCGATGCCAAGGCAATCGCCGTGACCGTGACCGATCCTTCGCTGTTCATCGCCCCCGGCGCCGAAATGATGCAGATGAATACCGGCGCCGTGGTGGAAGAGCTGGACAAGGCCAAGGCAGAAGGCGCCCGCCAGGTGCTGGACCATGCGCGCAGCGAGGCCCGACAAATTGGTCTCGAAATCGAGGGCGTGCATGTGCCCAACAAGCAGACGGCCGACGGTATTCTGGAGATGTCGGCGGAGCGCGGCGCTGACCTGATCGTCATGGGTTCGCATGGCCGGCGCGGGCTGGGTCGCCTATTGCTGGGCAGCCAGGCGGCAGAAGTGCTGGCGCACAGCCCGATCCCGGTGCTGATCGTCAAATAGGGGTTGAGTGGCGCGCAGAACCACAGGGGCATTCCCGCGCGGGCGGGAATCCACTCTTCAGCGCTGTAGCAAGAATGGATTCCCGCCTGCGCGGGAATGACTCCGTGGAGTAGGTGACACCGCGTGGGAATGGCAGAGGTCCTAGGGAAGGACGACCAGCTAACATGTTAGCCATGGCATCGTGGGCGAATATGCAGTAAGCGCTGACGGAGACGCCAGCGCCGAGTGCCCGACGATGACCGAACCCCGCCTGATCGCCGTGATCGATATCGGCAAGACCAATGCGAAACTCGTGCTGGTCGATGCGCAGACCGGCGAGCAGCTCGCGGCGCGCAGTACGCCCAACAGCATCAGGCGCGACGCGCCCTACCCCCATGCCGATGTCGAGCGGCTGTGGCAATTCATCATCGAGAGCCTGGGCGCGCTGCAAGCGGCGCATGGCATCGATGGCATTTCCATCACCACGCATGGGGCGACGGCCGCGCTGCTCGCGGGCGACGAACTGGCGATGCCGGTGCTGGACTATGAGCATAATGGCCCCGAGGAAACCGGCGCTGCCTATGGCGCGATCCGGCCCGACTTTGCCGAGAGCCTGTCGCCGCGCCTGCCCAATGGGCTCAATCTGGGGGCGCAGCTTTATTGGCAAAGCCAGGCGCATGCCGAGGCCTTTGCCGGCGTCACCCAGATCCTAACCTATCCGCAATATTGGGCGTGGCGGCTGACCGGCATTGCCGCCAGCGAAGTCACCTCCCTGGGCTGCCATACCGACCTGTGGGCGCCCGACTCATCAGCGTTTTCGAGCCTGGTGACCCGGCAGGGCTGGGACCGGCTGTTTCCGCCGGTCAGGCCGGCGGCGTCGGTACTGGGTACGGTGCTGCCTGAGGTTGCGGCGGCGGCGGGACTGCCGGCTGGTATCCCGGTGACCTGCGGCATTCACGATTCCAATGCATCGCTGCTGCCGCATCTGGGCGCGCATGAGACGCCGTTCACGATCCTGTCGACCGGGACCTGGGCAATTGCAATGACGGTGGGCGGCGATACCGGCAAGCTCGATCCCCAGCGCGATAGCCTCGCCAATGTGGACGCCTATGGCCGGCCGGTGCCGACGGCGCGGTTCATGGGCGGGCGCGAATTCGACATGCTGGTGCCCAATCCGGTGGAGCCGAGCACCGATGAGGTGGCGCGGGTGATGACCGGGGATGTCCGGGTGATGCCGGGCTTCATGCCGGGCGTGGGGCCATTTCCCGATGCCAAGGGCCGCTGGACGCAGCCGCCGGAGAGCCTGAGCGCGGGTGAGCGGACGGCGGCGGTCTCGCTATATCTGGCGCTGGTGACGGCGGCGTGCCTGGCGCTGGCGGGCATTGGCAAGCAGATCATCATCGAAGGGCCGCTGGCCCGCAATCGACTGTTTGGGCAGGCGCTGGCGGCACTGAGCGGGGTGCCGGTGAGCGCGTCGGGCGATGCGACCGGGACCAGCATGGGGGCCAGCATGCTGTTTGGCGGCGGGCATGTGTCCAAGCCGGGCACGGTGCTGGAGCCGCTGGCGACCGAAGGGTTCGCCGCCTATGCCGCGCGCTGGCGGGCTGAGCTCTAGCAGGCGAGCCTAGCGCAGGGCGCAGGCGAGCCTTGCGCCGATAGTGCTTGAGCGGCAAGGTCGCCGCACTTACGTCAGGGTAACCTACGGAGGCGCGAATGGCTGGGGCTGACAAGCATCGGGTGGTGATCGTCGGAGGCGGGTTCGGCGGTTTATCCGCGGCGCAGACCCTCAAGGGCGCCAATGCCGACGTCACGCTGATCGACCGGCGAAACCATCACCTGTTCCAGCCCCTGCTCTATCAGGTCGCCACCGCCTCGCTCAGCACCTCCGAAATCGCCTGGCCGATCCGCAATATCCTGCGCAAGCGCGGGGATGTGCGGACGCTGCTGGGCACGGTGATGGGAGTCGACACGGTCAACAGGACGGTGCGGCTGGAGAACGGGCAGACCATTGCCTATGACAGCCTGATCCTCGCGACCGGGGCGCGGCATGCCTATTTCGGGCATGACGAATGGGAGCAATTTGCGCCGGGACTGAAAACGCTGGAGGACGCCACCACCATTCGCCGCAAGCTGCTGCTGGCCTTTGAGGCGGCGGAGCGCGAGCCCGACGCCGAGAAGCGCAAGGCGCTGTTGACCTTTGTGGTGATCGGCGCGGGGCCGACCGGGGTGGAAATGGCCGGGGCGATCATGGACCTGGCGCGACTGACGCTGCATGGCGAGTTCCGGGTGATCCGCCCCAATGATGCGCGGGTGGTGCTGATCGAGGGCGGGCAGAAGGTGCTGGCGAACTTTGCGCCGGAGCTATCGGAATACACCCTGCGGGCCCTGCGCAAGCTGGGGGTCGAGGTCTATCTGGGCGAGGCGGTGACGCTGATCGACGCCAAAGGCGTGGTGTTTGGTGGCCAGCGGCTGGATGCCAGCACGATCATCTGGGCGGCGGGCGTCGAGGCTTCGCCGGCAGCGCGCTGGCTCGGCGTGGAACCGGACCGGGCTGGCCGGGTCAAGGTCGCGCCCGATCTCAGCGTGCCGGGGCTGCCAGAGGTGTTCGTGGTCGGCGATACGGCGACGATCACCATGCCGGATGGCAAGCCGGTGCCGGGGGTGGGTGACGCGGCCAAGCAGGGTGGGCGGCATGCGGCCAATGTTATCAAGGCGCGGATCGAGGGCGGTGTGACGCCGGGAGCGTTCCGCTATCGGCATGCCGGTGACCTGGCGACCATCGGCAAGAGCAAGGCGGTGATCGACTTTGGCTGGACCAAGCTCAGGGGCTGGCTGGCCTGGTGGGTCTGGGGTCTGGCCCATATCTATTTTCTCATCGACACCAAAAACCGCGTGTTCGTGGCGCTGAGCTGGCTGTGGATCTATCTCAGCGGCCAGCGCAGCGCCCGGTTGATCACCCAGGGCGATGCGGAGAACAAGGCGCCGATCAAGGAAGTCACGGCGCCCCAGAAGCCCTAGCGGTCGCCGACGTCATCGACCGAAATGGCGGGCTTGCGCAGGGACTTTTCGCGCAGCCAGATATAGAGGCCGCTGCTGATGATGATGGCCGCGCCGAGGATGAACCATTGGTCCGGCGGCTGGTTGAAGATCAGCCAGCTGGCCATGGTGAGGTAGAGCAGGCTGAGATAATTGAACGGCGCCAGGGTAGCGGGCGTCGCATAGCGATGCGCCACCGAATTGAGATAGTGCCCGCAGAGACCGGCCGCGCCCATGATCGCAAAGGCCACCCATGAAATGGGCTGGCTGGGCCAGGCCCAGCCGGTGAGCGCGATGGGGGCCAGGAGGATCACCGGGACGGCGCCGGCGTAGAATTGCTGGGTCAGCGCCGAGTCCACGCCGGCCAGCTTGCGCGTCAGGATGGAGAACAGGGCCAGGAAGAAGGCGCAACCGAGGCTGAGCAGCGCGGCAGGCTGGAACGCCTCGGAGCCGGGGCGGACGATGATGAGAATGCCGATGAAACCGACGCCGATGGCGGCCCAGCGGCGCCAGCCGACCTTGTCGCCGAGCAGCGGGCCGGAGAGCGCGCAGATCATCAGCGGCGAGGTGAACTGGATGGCGCTGGTGACGGTCAGCGGCAGATAGCGCATGGCAAGGAAGTTCAGCCCGGTGGTGCAGAGCAGGCAGGCACCGCGCAGGACTTCGAGCTTCCAGTTGTTGCTGACCCACAGATTGCGGCCGCTGACCGGCAGGAACAGCAGGAGCAGCAGGAACAGGTGCATGCCATAGCGCACGAAGACGATCTCGGTGGTCGGCATGCCCTCGACCGACAGCCACTTGGCCGAGATATCGAGCACCAGCAGGACGAGCTGGGACAGCAGCACCAGCATGATGGCGTAATTGGCCCGGCTTTCGATGGGGGCGACAATGTGGACCATCAGTGGGTGATCGCGGCGTCGCGGCTGGGCGCAAACAACAAAGACATGGCAAGTCCGGAAGTGCACGCGGGAGGGCCGCGTGATCGTCAGACAGCGTTGGAAGATAGCGGCCCGCAAGTCAATGCGGGGGCGGAAGAAACTTGTATGGAAGAAGGCAATCCGTGTGCCTGTATCTCCGCGCGTCTAGATGCGTCACAGCGCGTTCCCCCAAACACCGGCGCTGCCCGCGGACTTGATCCGCGGGTCGCTCGTCGCTTGTGCCGGGGGAAAGTGGTCTCGGGTCGAGCCCGTGGGCAGCGTGGTGGGGGATTGGGGGCTTGTCGGGATAAGTATCTAGGCACGGGGACCCCCACCCCGGCCCTCCCCTCAAGGGGGAGGGGGCGATGATCCTGGCCGCTATGCGATCCCCCTGCCCTAGAAGGTTTCGGAGAGGTTGCGGACGCGGAGGGATTGGATGAGTTCGGCGGCGGAGGGGGTGGCGCCGTGGCGGGGGGTGAAGGTCAGGTCGGTCTGGCGGCCCGGCAGGAGCGTGACGGCGTTGTCGGAGAAGTAGCCGGGGATATCAACCGATGCGGTGACGAACAGGGCGGGCTTGTCGGTGGCGAGGGTCAGAACCAGCTGGCCATCGACCTCGGACCAGGCAGCTCGGATCTTGGGCTCGGGGAGTTCATAGGCCTTGTAGGGCTTGGGGAAATAGTCGTTTTCGCCGAGCAGATTGCCGTGCGCGTCGCGCCAGGAGAAGAACAGGAACTCGTCTGCAGCCAGATCGGCGAAGGGCATGGTGGCGACGGTGATGGCGCCGTCCGGCCCGACACTGGCATCGCCGGAGAACACGACGCGATCACCACCCCCGATCTTCACGGCGCGGATTTCGAGCGCGATGGAGACCGGAGCAGCCGTGTCGTTGATGCCGCGGAACACGATGCTGGTCGGCGCGGCGTTTTCCACCGGGGTGCCGCGTGAATTGGTTGGCACGGTTTCATGCACCGGCACGGCGACGACGTTGACCGGCAGGAAAAAGCGCTTGGCCATATATTGCAGGAGCTTCCACTGCCCGCCGTAATCGAGGCTGGACCACGAAGCGACCGGCCAGATGTCGTTGATCTGCCAATAGAGCGTGCCCATGCAGCGCGGCTTGGTGGAGCGCCAGTACTCGATGGCGGTCTTGATGGCGAGCCCCTGCTGGATCTGGGACAGGAACACCATCTGGTCGAAATCGCGCGGGAAGCGGAAATAGCGCGTCATGGTTTCCAGAATGCGGGCATTGCCGCCGGCATTGCGCTGGTGATTTTCCATGACCGGAGAAGACGGGTTGCGATCCCTGGGCTCGGCGAAGGTCTCGATGACGTTCATCGAGGTGAAGGACTGGAAACCGAATTCGGAGGCAAAGCGCGGGTTGACGCTGCGATAGGCCTCGAAGGGCTTGGCCGAGTGCCAGACGTCCCAATAATGGGTGTCGCCGCGGGTATCCATCTGCCAGCCATCGGAGAAGTCGAGATAGCCCATGGAGGGCGAGGACGGCCAGAAACGGCGGGCAGGATCCTCGTCCTCGACGATATTGCCGAGCATGGAGTTCAGGCGGTCGTAATTGGCGACGTAGCGCTCCGGCGCCGCCTTGGTCTCGGGATACCAGTGCAGCGAGCCAATGACTTCGTTATCGCCGCACCACAGCGCGATCGAAGCGTGGTGACTGAGGCGGCGCACCTGCTGGGTGATCTCGGTGCGGACATCGGCCAGGAAGGGGCGATCGGAGGGATAGCTCATGCAGGCGAACATGAAATCGTGCCAGATCAGGATACCGAGTTCGTCGCACATCTCGTAGAAATAATCGGGCTCATACTGCCCGCCGCCCCAGATGCGCAGCATGTTCATATTGGCCGCCTTGGCGCTTTCCAGCAGGTCGCGGATGACCGCCGGCGTGATGCGCGAAGGGATGGCGTCGGCGGGGATCCAGTTGGCGCCCATCATGGTGATGTCGCGGCCATTGATGCGGCATTTGAAGGTGTGGTCGATATCGTCGGGCTCGACGATCCATTCCAGCTTGCGCAGGCCGATCTGGCGGGTGGTCTTTTCGCCATCGAGAGTGGTGGTCAATTCGTAGAGCGGCTGGGCGCCCTGCCCCGCCGGCCACCAGAGCCTGGGGTCATGGATGGTGACGTTTTGGGTGAAGACATTCTCGCCCGGATGCACCGCGACCTTATCGGTGATCAGCTGGCCATCCACGCTGTGCGCAAGTTCAACCGAACCCTGAGCAAAGGCGAACACGCGCGTCTTTATCGAGAGTTCAACCGAATGCTCACCATGGGCCTGATCGACCTGGACGCTGTCCTGGCGGGCCAGCCGCGACTTGCGCAGGCTCATGGTGCCATAGACCCCGATGGGCATGAGGCAGATGCCCCAATCCCAACCCGCATGGCAGGCGGCCTTGCGGATGAAGTTCATGTGGATGCCTTCGAGCCCATTGGTCTGGTAGTTCTTGGTGAAGGGAATGGGAAAGGGGTGTGCGTCCGCACGGGCCCTGGCGACATCAGGAGCCACGGCGAACTCGATGCGCAGGGTATTGTCGCCGGCATGGACCTTGCCGGTCACGTCGATATCGTAGCGGATGAAGGCATTCTGGGTTTTGGCGATGATCTCGCCATTCAGCAGCACGGCGGCGATGCAGTCGACTTCGGCCAGGGTCAGCGTCAGGTAGCCATCGATATCGGCGGCGGTGGCGGTGAAGCTGCGCTCGACCGTCCAGGGCGTCTGATTGACCCACATGACGGTTTTTTCGTTCTCACCAAAGTAGGGATCGGGGATTTCGCCCGCCGCCAGCAGGGCGCCATGCACGTCGCCCGGCAGGGTGATTTCGGTTCGCACCGTGTGAGTCGGCGACGACAAGGCGAAGGTGCCTCCGAGATCGAGAGCGGCGTAACTGGTGCGGTCGGCGTTGGACATGGTTCCTCCATTGGCGTCCAGAACGGAACGCGGGCTGCATGCGATGAAATGAGCGGGGCTGACGCACCGAAATCGATTGCACTGCGTTCTTAGCCCGGTTCCAAAATGCTTCCAATGGGCATGAGCGGCCGGCCGGCGCAAAAATAGCGCTGAATTGCAACGATGCAACGCGGCGCGCCACCAGAAGGAAAGAAAGGGCTTACATTTGTGTTAGGGATTGTCCGGTTAGCGTTGCGACATAAGCGGGGGCTTACACGTCTATGTCGTTACGGACCATCCTGGGGCGGTACTTTGCCGCCCCTCCTGACACTTCCGAACTTGCGCAATCGCAGGCGCACGCGTTCACGCGGCAAGTGCCGGTAATGTACGCCACGGTCCTGACCAACGTGCTGATCCTGTCGGCCACCCATTTCCACGTCGCCCCGCCGCTCCTCACGCTCTATCTGCCGATGATGCTGGCCGCGACCTGCCTGGCGCGACTGGTGATGTGGTGGAGCAAACGAGACCACAGCTTCACCGATACCGAGGCGTCCTCGATGTTGCGCAGCATGGTCTTGATGGCGACAATCCTGGGCTTCGGCTTCTCGGGATGGGCGATCAGCCTCTACCCTTACGGGGATGGCTTCCAGCAAGCCCAGATTGCCTTCTTCATCGCAGTCACCACCATTGGCTGCATGTTCTGCCTGATCCATCTGCGCCCCGCAGCGGTCGCCGCCGCCGCCAGCATCATAGTACCTTTCAGCATTTACATCCTGCTCAGCGGCAATGGCGTGCTGATCGCCATGACGATCAACCTGATCGTCGTGGTCGTGGCGCTGATGTCGATCCTGTTCCGCTACAACAGCAACTTTGCCGAACTGGTCGCATCGCGTGCCGAAATGGCCGAGAACCAGGCTGAAACGCAGCGGCTGTCCGACGCCAACCACCGCCTGGCAAACCGCGACGACCTGACCGACCTGCCCAACCGCCGCTCGTTCGAGCGCCAGCTCAACGCGATGCTGGCCCAGGCGCACCTCGATGGCCGCGAGATTGCGGTGGCACGGCTGGACGTTGACAGCTTCAAGGCGGTCAACGAGATTTTCGGGCACGCCAACGGCAATCGCGTCCTGGCGGAAATTGGCCTGCGTATCCTGTCGCATTGCAGCACCGCCACCTTTGTCGCCCGCACGGGCGGCGACCAGTTCGGGCTGATCATCGACGGGCCCTTTTCCGACCAGCAGGTGCCGCGCTGGGGCGAGCAGATCTGCGCGGCAATGCGCCAGCCATTCGTGCTGCCGGGTTCCAATCTGCGCGCCTCGGTATCGATGGGCCTGGCGATATCGCGGGACGATGACACGCCGGAAACGCTCTATGACCGGGCCGATTATGCATCGACGGTGGCCAAGCGCGGCTATCGCGGCGCAGCGGTCCTGTTCGATGAGCGCCATGCCGACGAGATCAGCAAGGTGCGCAGCATGGAGCATGCGCTGCATACCGCCGATCTCGATGCGGAAATCTACATCCTGTTCCAGCCGCAATTCGACATCGCGTTCAACCGCACCACGGGCTACGAAGTGCTGGCGCGCTGGCGCAGCCCGACGCTGGGCGAGGTTTCGCCGGGCGAGTTCATTCCGATGGCCGAGCGCAGCGGCATGATCTCCAAGATCACCCAGACGGTGCTGAAGAAGGCGCTGGCGGTGCTGGACGAGCTGCCGGCGCCGATGCGGCTGTCGGTGAACCTGTCGGCCCACGATATCGGCTCGGCAACGGCAATCGAGGGCATTGCGGCGCTGGTCGGCGCGGCTGGCACGCCCTGCCGGATCGACTTCGAGATCACCGAAACATCGATCATGCGGGACCTGCAGCAGGCCAATGCGGCGCTGGTGTCGCTGCTGGCGCTGGGGTCACGCATTGCGCTGGACGATTTCGGCACCGGCCATTCGAGCCTGACCTATATCCAGAACCTGCCGCTGGACCGGATCAAGGTGGATCGCAGCTTCGTGGCCGAGGTAACCAGCAACCCGACCAGCCGCGCCATCATCAAGACCACGGTCGACCTGTGCCGGAACCTGGGCATTACCTGCGTGTTCGAGGGGATCGAGACCGAAGAACAGCTGGAAGCCCTGCTCGGACTGGGCGGCACGGTGATGCAGGGTTATCTGTTCGGCCGGCCGATGAGCAAGACGGCGATGCTGGAGCATTGCGCCAGGGAACGGCTGGGCGCCAATGAAATGCCGCGGCTTAACCTGCACGCGACGAGCTGAGGGATCAGGTCTGGGCTTCCTCGTCCAGATCGAGGAAGCCGCCGGACTGGCGCTGCCAGAGGTGGGCATAATGACCACCCAGGGCCAAGAGCTCGGCATGGGTGCCCTGTTCAACAATGCGGCCCTTTTCCAGAATGACCAGGCGATCCATCGAGGCGATGGTGGACAGGCGATGGGCGATGGCAATCACGGTCTTGCCGGCCATCAGGCGGTGCAATTGGCTCTGGATGGCGGCTTCGACTTCGCTATCGAGGGCGGAGGTGGCTTCATCGAGCACGAGAATCGGGGCGTTCTTGAGCAGGACGCGGGCGATGGCGACGCGCTGGCGCTGCCCGCCCGAGAGCTTGACCCCGCGCTCACCGACATGGGCCTCGTAGCCGGTGCGGCCATTGTAGTCGGCCAGCGCGGCAATGAATTCATCGGCCTCGGCCATTTCGGCGGCAGAGATCATTTCCTCGTCGCTGGCATCGGGGCGGCCGAAGATGATATTGGCGCGCACCGAGCGGTGCAGCAGCGCGGTATCCTGGGTGACCACGCCGATATTGGCGCGCAACGAGGCCTGGGTGACCCTGGAGATATCCTGCCCATCAATGGTGATGCGGCCACTTTCCAGATCGTAGAAGCGCAGCAGCAGGCTGACCAGGGTGGACTTGCCGGCGCCGGAGCGGCCAATGAGGCCGACGCGCTCGCCGGGTTTGATCTCGAGATCGAGATCATCGATGATGCCGCTGGTCTTGCCATAGTGGAAGCCGATGCGCTCGAAATGGATGCGGCCCTCCGTGACAACGAGCGGCTTGGCATCGGGGGCATCGATGAGGCCGAGCGGACGGGCGATCAGCTCGGCGGAGTTCTGCGCGGTGCCGTAATTGCGCATCAGGCCGTTGAGCTGGGTCATCATGCGGCCAAGCAGCGTATAGAGGCGCAGGACGAGACCCATGGTGAAGGCGACGCCGCCGACCGATATCTGGCCTTCGGTCCACAGGTGGATCGACAGCGCGGCAATGCCGACGATCATGATGCCAGACAGCATCCCCATGGCGGCGCGGACGCCCACCAGGGTGCGGGCGAGTTCGGTCAGTGCGGCCAGGAGCCGGTCGAAGCCGCGGCGCACGAAGCGGTCGTCATCCTCGGCGGAGCCGAACAGCTTGAGCGTCTGGATGTTGCCGAAACTATCGACGATGCGGCCGGTCAAGGCGGCGGCGGCCTCGGCGGTGACGGTCGAGCGCTTGCGCATGCGCGGCACGTAAAAGCGGGCGAGGCAGGCGAAGAGCACGACCCAGAGGCCAATGGCGGCGGCAAGGCGCCAATCGAGCTGGCCGACCAGCACCAGCGTGGTGGCAACATAGATGGCGATGAACCAGACCACCTGCAGCAGGCTGACCATGACATCGCCGACGGCGCCGCCGCTCTGCCAGACCTTGCTGGCGATGGAGCCGGAAAAGTCATTCTGGAAGAAGGAAAGGCTCTGGCGGATGACATGGGCATAGGCCTGCCAGCGCACCATATTGTAGAAGCCGAGATTGACCGTCTGTTCCTCAACGGCGGCGGAAAGCCAGGTGATGAGGTAGCGGACAACGAGGGCGACGAACAGCATGGTCAGCAGTTCGGGGCCATAGCCGGCAACCAGGCCGTCCCAACCCTCGGCCTGGTTGGAGCTGTCCAGAATATCGACGATGCGGCCGACATAGTAGAACAGCGCGGCCTCGACCAGGGCGACGGAGCCGCCCAGGATCAGCAGGGCAATGAAGGGGAGCCTGGCCTGACTGATATAGTGCCAGAAGAAGGCCGGCATCGACGCGGGAGGTTCCAGATCGGCCTTGGCGCGGAACGGATCGACCCAATGTTCGAACAGGGCATTGAGGCGATCGATCAGCGACATGTCGGTTCCGATTCTGTTGCACCGCAGTGTCGGCGCAGGGACGGCGATGGTCCAGTCTCTTGATAGAAACCGGACCATCACTGTCAACATATATCGGCGAACAAGATGGCAGCTATTGCGCCGCCGTTTCGAGATCGAGGAAGCCACCGGACTGGCGCTCCCACAGCTGGGCGTAGTGACCACCGGATGCGAGCAATTGGGCATGAGTGCCCGCCTCCACGATCTGGCCGGCTTCCAGGATCACCAGGCGATCCATCGAGGCGATGGTGGACAGCCGGTGAGCAATGGCGATCACCGTCTTGCCCTGCATCAGCGTGGTCAGCTGTTCCTGGATCGCCGCTTCCACTTCGCTGTCGAGGGCGGAAGTGGCTTCGTCGAGCACCAGGATCGGGGCGTTCTTGAGCAGCACGCGGGCAATGGCGACGCGCTGGCGCTGCCCGCCCGAGAGCTTGACCCCGCGTTCGCCGACATGGGCGTCGTAGCCCGTGCGGCCCTTGGGATCGACCAGGCCCATGATGACATCATGCACCTTGGCCTGCTCGGCGGCCCGGATCATCTCCTCATCGCTGGCCGACTGGCGGCCATATTTGAGGTTCTCCCGCACCGAACGATGCAGCAGCGAGGTATCCTGGCTGACGAGGCCAATGGCGGCACGTACGCTTTCCTGGGTGACATGGCGCACATCCTGCCCGTCGATGCGGATTGCTCCGTCCTGCACGTCGAACATGCGCAGGGCGAGATTGACCAGCGTCGACTTGCCCGAGCCGGAGCGGCCGACAAGGCCGATCTTTTCGCCGGGCTGGATGGTCAGGTTGAAATTGTCGATGACGCTGCCGGTCTTGCCGCGCCAATAGTTGAAGCTGACATTGTCGTAGACCAGCTCGCCCCTGGGCACGACCATGTCCCTGGCATCAGGTGCGTCCAGCATGGTCAGCGGCTGGGCGATGGTATCCATCGAGTCGCGGACGGTGCCGACCTGACGGAAGATGCTGGAGCCGATTTCGAGGATCCAGCCGCTCATGTTCATGATCTGCAGGGCGAACGGAATGGCTGTTGCCACTGCAGCCGCGGATAGCGTGCCGCTGTTCCAGGCCGAGAGCGACAGCCAGGTGACCGAAACCACCAGGGCCGCGTTCAGCAGGAACAGGGTCGACCACATATAGGTGAAGACCCGCATGAGCTTGCGGAACGACACGGCGTGATCGTTGACCGAGTCAGCGACATAGCGATCCTCGTGCCCGCCAGTCGAGAAGGTCTTGAGCGTCTGGATATTGGTGTAGCTGTCGACGATGCGGCCGGTCATCACCGATTTGCTCTCCGAGAGTTCCTCGGAATAGCGGGCGATCAGCGGCATGGTGATGGTGAACAGGATCGCATAGGCCAGCAGCCACAGGCCGATCGGCACCAGCAGCACGATATCGAGCTGGGCCAGGACCACCACCGCGACGACCACGAAGATCAGCGCATACCAGGCCGCATCGATGGTGAGGTTCACCCCGATCTCGATGGCTTCGCCGGCCTGGATGATCTTGTTGGCGATGCGACCGGCAAAGTCGTTCTGGAAGAAGGTCCAGCTTTGCCGAATGACGTGAAAGTGGCTTTGCCAGCGCACCAGGTCCACCAGATTGGGGACAATGGCGTGATTGCGGATCAGCGTATCGAGCATGAAGGTGAGCGGGCGCACCACGACGACAACGGCAATCATCCAGAGCAGGGTCTGGCCATGGACATCGAAGATTTCGCCGGGATTGGTCGACGCCAGCATGCCGACGACGAGACCGACAAAGATCGGCATCATGGCATCGGCGACCGATCCGATGGCGACCAGCACCATGCGGATGGCGAAAGCGGCCCGGAACTGGCCGATGAAATATTTCAGGAAGGCATTGAGGCCCATGGGCGGTTGCCGATTTTCGGCGAGCGCGGTGGGCGAATAGAGATGATCGAAATAGGTGATGACGCGGTTGAACATGTTGAGCTCATTCTTTTTGAGCCGCGCCTGACGGAGACTGGGCTCAGGTCAGGTTCGGTATCGGTGCACGGGTTTACGTTGAGCAGCGAGGGGGACCGGTGAGGCACCGGGATGCGCGCTTGCGGTAATGGCCGTTTCGGTATTGTCACCCATCGTGGGTCTCCTTGGTTTGATTGCGCCCTTCCCCATGGGAGGGCGGAATTTGGGGCGTCGTGCGCCCCGATTGGTGCTGCGATTATGGAGGTCACGACACCCCCACCCTAACCCTCCCCCACAAGGGGGAGGGAATAGATTGTGTTTGCGGCGCACTCGGCGGGGAGCCCGCCAAGGTTACTGCGCGGCTTCCTCGGACTGGTCGGCGTCGATGAAGCCGCCGGACTGGCGCTGCCAGAGGCTGGAATAGATGCCGCCGGTTTCGAGCAGCTGGGCGTGGGTGCCCTGCTCGACGATGCGGCCCTTATCCAGCACCACGAGGCGATCCATCATGGCGATGGTCGACAGGCGGTGGGCAATGGCGATGACGGTCTTGCCCTTCATCAGCAATTGCAGCTGCCCCTGGATGGCCGCCTCGACTTCGCTGTCGAGCGCCGAGGTGGCTTCGTCCAGCACCAGGATCGGGGCGTTCTTGAGCAGCACCCGCGCAATGGCGATGCGCTGGCGCTGACCGCCCGAAAGCTTGACCCCGCGTTCGCCGACATGGGCATCGAAGCCGCGCCGGCCCTTGGGATCGCTCAGCGTTTCGATGAACGCCGTCGCTTCGGCCTGATCGGCCGCTGCGCGCATCATCTCTTCGGTCGCATCGGGGCGGCCATAGATGATGTTATCGCGCACCGAGCGATGCAGGAGCGAAGTATCCTGGGTGACCACGCCGATATTGGCGCGCAGGGAATCCTGCGTGACCGTGGCGATATCCTTGCCATCGATCAGGATCTGGCCCGATTGCCGGTCATAGAAGCGCAGCAGCAGGTTGACGATGGTCGACTTGCCGGCGCCGGAGCGACCGACAAGGCCGATCTTCTCGCCGGGCTGGATATGTAGGTTCAGCCCTTCGATGACGCCGCTGTTCTTGCCGTAGTGGAAGCTGACATTGTCGAACCTGATGTCACCCTTGACCGTGCCGATCGGCTTGGCATCGGGGGCATCGGCGACAATGCGCGGCAACGAGATCGACGAAATACCATCGCGCACCGTGCCGATATTTTCGAACAGGGCGGCCATTTCCCACATGACCCACTGGCTCATGCCCTGGAAGCGCATGACCAGGCCCAGCGACACGGCGATGGCGCCGGGCGACATGGCATTGCCCAGCCACAGCCAGATGCCGACGGCACCGACGCAGAACAGCAGCAGCGAATTGAGCCACACCACAAGCACGTTGAGCACGGTGGCCATCCGCATCTGGCGATAGACCGTATCGAGGAAGCCATCCATGGCCTCGCGAGCGTAGCGCTCCTCCCGATTGGAATGGGAGAACAGCTTGACCGTGGCGATATTGGTATAGCTATCGACAATTCGGCCGGTCATCACCGAGCGCGCGTCGGCCTGTGCCTCGGAGACTTTGCCCAGACGCGGGATGAAATAGAACATCAGCGCGGAATAGCCGATGACCCAGCCCAGGAATGGCAGGGCGAGGCGCCAATCGGTCGACGCCGCCAGAATGGTCGCGCCGGTGAAATACACCACCACATAGACCAGCATATCGAGCAGCTTCATCACCACTTCGCGCACTGCGAGCGAGGTCTGCATGAGCTTGGCACCGATGCGGCCGGCAAACTCATCCTGGAAATAGCTCATCGACTGACGGATGAGATAGCGATGGCTCATCCAGCGGATGCGCTGGGGGAAATTGCCCAGGAGCGTCTGATTGGTCGTGGCGGTGCCAATGGTGACGAGGGCCGGCAGGACCAGCACGACGAAGGCCCCCATCAGCCCGAGCCGCCAGCCTTCGGTGGCGAGGAAGGTCGACTTGTCGGCAGCGGCCAGCCAGTTGACGATATCGCCGATGAAGCCGAACAGCAGGATTTCGCTGGCGGCAATCAGCGCCGCCGTCACCGACATCAGCGCCAGCCACTTCTTGGCGCCATGGCTGTAATGCAGGCAGAATGCCAGCAAGCCCTGAGGCGGTTCGGCCGGCTCAGCTGGAGGATAGGGATCGAGTCGCTGTTCAAACCAGCGCAACATTGGCTTCACCATGTTTAATACTTTCGGCGCATTTCGCGGGCGGGAGTCGCGGGACTTCAAGCGCGCTTGAGGTCAGGCGCAAAGGCCTACGCGAGCGAGCCGACGAGCAATATTGGATACCGCGCTCGATACGCCCACAATTTGACGCAGAGGAGACACGTGCTGGCAACCGCGGCAGCCCCTCCCCAATGCCGTCCCAATTGACGTACAAGAGAGTGCCCAGCAGTCGCAAGTTGCTTAGGATACACGAAAGCACCGAGTCGACTGTTGCGGCCCGGCCACAATCAATTTCCAGACGTTACACCCGGAACATTCAATGCGCACCGAAACCGAACACACGATCTATCTCAAGGATTACGCACCGAGCCCATACCGGATCGTCAGCGTCGACCTGGATTTCCGCATTGGCGAAGAGGCCACGCGGGTGCGCGCGCAACTGACGGTGGAGCCGCGCCCGGAAACGGCGCCGGGCACGCCGCTGGTGCTGGACGGGGAGGAATTGAGCCTGTCCTCCATCGCCATCGATGGGGCACCGCTGATGCTGTCGGCCTATGCAGCGGGTCCGCAGGGCCTGACCATCGTCGAGCCGCCGCTGCGCCGGTTTGTGCTGGAGACCGAGGTTTCGCTGCAGCCGGAAGGCAATACCAAGCTGATGGGGCTGTATCGCTCCAACGGCGTCTGGTGCACCCAGTGCGAGCCGGAAGGCTTCCGCCGCATTACCTATTATCTCGACCGCCCCGACGCGCTCGCCACGTTCAAGGTGACAATGACGGCGCCGCTGGCGCTGGCGCCGGTGCTGCTGGCCAATGGCAATCTCGTCGCCAAAGGCGATGCCGGCGACGGCAGGCACTTTGCGGTGTGGGAGGACCCCTTCCCCAAGCCGGCATACCTGTTTGCGCTGGTGGCGGGCGATCTGGGCTCGATCACCGACAGCTTCACCACGGCCTCGGGCCGCAAGGTGGACCTGGCGATCTATTGCGAGCACGGCAAGGAAGACCAGTGCGACTGGGCGATGGACAGCCTCAAGCGCTCGATGGCCTGGGACGAACGCCGCTTTGGGCGCGAATATGATCTCGACATGTTCAACATCGTCGCCGTCAGCGATTTCAATTTCGGGGCGATGGAGAACAAGGGGCTCAATATCTTCAACGACCGGCTGGTGTTCGCCAAGCCGGAGACCGCGACCGACGCCAATTATGCGGGCATCGAACGGGTGATTGCGCATGAATATTTCCACAATTGGACCGGCAATCGCATCACCTGCCGCGACTGGTTCCAGCTGTGCCTGAAGGAAGGGCTGACGGTCTATCGCGACCAGGAATTCTCGTCGGATGAGCGCAGCCGCGCCGTGCAGCGCATCCACGACGTGCAGAACCTGCGCAGCGCGCAATTCCCCGAGGATGGTGGCCCGCTGGCCCATGCGCCGCGCCCGGACCAGTATCGCGAGATCAACAACTTCTACACGACCACGGTCTACGAAAAGGGCGCCGAAATCGTGCGCATGCTGGCGACGCTGCTGGGCGAAGCCGATTTCCGCAAGGGTATGGACCTCTATTTCGAGCGCCATGATGGCGAGGCCACCACGATCGAGGCGTTCCTGACCGTGTTTGCCGACGCCACTGGCGTCGATCTCGAGCAGTTCAAGACCTGGTATCTGCAGGCGGGCACGCCGCAGGTGACGGTCAAGGATGCCTATGACGCAGCCAGCCAGACCTACACGCTGACCATCAGCCAGAAGACCGAGCCGACGCCGGGCCAGCCGACGAAATCGCCACTGGTCATCCCGATCAAGTTCGGTCTGATCGGCCCCAATGGCAGCCCGATGGGCTGGAATGCGGTCACGGGCGGGAGCGTGCGCGACGACATGATCGTGCTCGACCAGGAGAGCGTGACGCTGACCTTCAGCGGGGTAGCCAACAAGCCGGTGCCATCGCTGTTCCGTGGCTTTTCGGCCCCGGTGCAGGTGCATTCGGACCTGACCCAGGAGGACAATCTGTTCCTGGCACGGCATGACAGCGATCCGTTCAACCGCTGGGAGGCGCTGCAGGATGTCAGCACGGCGCTGATGGTGGACGCAGCGCGCGGCAAGGCCTGGGGCAATGCGGCGATCGAAGCGCTGCGCAGCGCCCTGGCCGAGACACTGGCCAATGACAGCCTCGACGATGCGTTCAAGGCGCAGGCCCTGACCATTCCCGATGAATCGCTGATCGCGCGGGCCATTGGCAGCGATGTCGATCCCGAGCGCGTGCATGCGGTGCGCAGCGAGTTGATCCGGGCAGTGTTCGCCCCCATCGCAAGCACGCTGGAAGCGGCTTATCACGGCTTGACCAGCACGGTGCCCTATGCGCCCGACACCGCACAATCGGGCCGCCGCTCGCTGCGCAACCGGCTGCTGTCGCTGCTGGTGCAATCGAGCGATGGCGGTGCGGCCCTGGCTGCCAAGCAGTATGGCGAGGCCACCAACATGACCGACCGGCTGGCGGCGCTGGCGGTGATCGGCGCGCAATGGACGCCGGAGGCCCCGGCCCTGCTCGCCGATTTCCGCACCCGCTTTGCCGGCGATCCACTGGTCTTCGACAAGTGGCTGACGGTGTCGGCCAGTGCCCATGACGACGGCGTCATCGAGCGGATGCGCGCGATCCTGGCGGATCCGAGCTTTCCCAGGAACAACCCGAACCGGCTGCGTTCGCTGGTGGGGACGTTCGTGATGGGCAATCCGGTGCAGTTCACCCGCGCCGATGGCGCCGGTTTCCGCTTCGTCACCGAATTCGTGACCGATGTGGATACGCGCAATCCGCAGGTCGCGGCGCGGGTTCTGACCGGCTTCCGCATCTGGCCGCTGCTGGAGCCGAAGCGGCGCGAGGCAGCGCGGTCGGCCCTTACCGCATTGCAGGCGGCGGGCAGCCTGAGCCGCAACAGCGCGGATATCCTGACTCGCATGCTGGCAAGCTAAATCTCCGGCTTCGTTGGAAGAATTTTTCTTTCGGCCTAAGTGATTCAGGAGACTCACGATTTTCCGGCGCGCACCAGAAGTGCGCCGGAGTGGGTCTGGACAAGATGGGCCTGCTTGATTCATTGTTTGTTAAGGGCAAATCGGGCGGGTCCAAAACCCTGAATTTACGGAGATTTTCATGCGGTCGGCGGATTTATCCGGCGCCGGCGCTGAGCGATTCAGCGTGGGCAAAGCGGGGACAAACAGGCCTCGCCAGGAGTCATCTTCCAGGTCCGATATCACCACATCCCTGCGCCAGCGCATTTCGCCGATCACCGCCGCCGTCGCGTTGTCGGTTATGCTGTGCGCCACGGTCTTTGTCATCTTCGACACCGTCCGCACCATCCAAGATGCGCGTGGACAACTCGCCCTGATTGGCCGCGCCATGGCCAGCGACCTGCTGGACCTGTCGCCCGAAACCATCGTCGTGACCCTCAACGAATCCATCCACGCCTACCGTCCCGATGCGACAGCGACACTGCGCAGCGCGGACAGCGCGCCGGTGGGGCTGGTCAGCCATGATATTGCCGAAGGGCCCGATGGTATCGTGTCGCTGGAACTGGACCAGACCGAGGCACTGGCCGGGATCTGGCAACGTGGCCTGGGCGCCTATGCGCTGGCCTTGCTGATCGTGGTGCTGACCTGGCGCCGTCCCGGGGCCGGCGACAAGCCGGATGCCTGGCAGCGCCGCACCTATCAGACCCTGGCCAGCGCCATTCCGCTCGGCGTTGCCTGCTGGACCAAAACTGGCTCGCTGATCGTCTGCAACCAGCAATACCGAGACCGACTGAGCCTCAACAGCAGCGCCGTGACCTATCACGATGCGGTCAAGCAGCTGATCCAGGGCGGCTATATCAAGCTGCTGAGCGAGGACAATCACAACCGCCTGCTGGAACTGCACCGCGAAGACGGCTCCTGCCTGATGATCGATGAGCGGCCACTGGGGGAAGGCGGGTTCATGACGCTGGTGTCCGACGTGACCGAGGCCAAGCGCACGGACACGCTGCTCAATGCGATCCGCGAGGAACAGCGCCTGCTGGCTCGTCGCTATCACGAGGAAAAGCTCAAGGCCGAAGCCGCCAGCCGTTCCAAGACCAATTTCCTGGCCCATCTCAGCCACGACATCCGCACCCCGCTCAACCACATTATCGGCTTTGCCGAGCTGATGAAGCACCAGACCTATGGGCCGCTGGGTGATGACCGCTACGCTGACTATGTGCAGTCGATCAAGGCATCGGGCGAGCACCTGCTGGCGTCGTTTGCCACCATTCTCGATCTGGCGGAGCTCGAAGGCGGCCAGAAGCAGATGCGCAGCGATGCGGTGCCGGTGGATGACCTGCTGGACGGCATGGCGCAGCGCTTCCGCGGCCAGGCCAACCGCGCCGGACTGACGCTGGTCGTTGGCGAACCCTGTGGCGCAGTGCTCACTGCGGATCGACTGGGCATGCAGCGCATGCTGGGCAATATCATCGAGAATGCCGTGCGCTTTACGCCCAGCGGCGGGCGGGTCACCCTCGCCGCCTTCGCCGCCCATGACGGCGTGGTGCTGGAAGTTTCCGATACCGGCCTGGGCATGAGCGAGGAACGGCTGGCGAGCCTGTCGCAGCCCTTCGCGCTGGGTGATGCGACCTTTACCCGCGAGGGCATTGGCCCAGGGCTGGGCATCTCCATCGCCCGCGCCATTGCCGAACTCAGCGGCGGACGCATGGCCATCGATTCCAGCCCATCGCTGGGGACGACGGTGGCCATCTCCCTGCCGCTACCCATGCAGGACGTCATGCAGGCGGCGGAGTAGCGACGATGAACCGGGCATGGCACGAGGCGCATCCAATACCGGCCAAGGCGACGCTGGCGCAGCGGGTAGACTGGCACCTGGAGCACGCCCGCGAATGCGGCTGCCGGGAGATGCCGGAGAGCGTCAAACGCGAGCTGGAACGGCGGGGCGAGGTGGTTCCGGTGCGGAAGGGGTAGCGGTCAGCGCCGCCCATTCACCGTGCCAACGCGCGCCCGCAGGGGCTATAGCCCCCGCGCCTTGGCGTACCAGGCAGTGGACGCGGCGTGGACTTCGGCCTGCATGGCCTTGAGGTCGAGTTCCAGGCGGGTGAAGTCGGGATAATGGGTCAGGCCCGCCAGCAATTCCCTGAAGGCGGCGGTCCAGGCTTCGTCCTTGAACGGATTGACCAGAGCCGAGCTCATCACCTGCAACACGGTGGAATAGACCTCGTGGATTTCGGCGAGGCGAGCCCCCTCGGGCACGAGCCCGGTTTCGCCGAGGCGGGCGAGCACGCGGGCGGTCAGGGCCTGCGGCAGGCCGATGGTACGGCCAGCGACGAGCTGGGCAGATTGGGCGATGAATTCGAGATCGACCAGGCCACCTTCGGCGAGCTTGAGATCGAAGGGGTGGCGCGTCGGGCGCTCCTTGGCCATCAGGGCGCGCATGGAGACGACATCATCGATGGTCTTGGCGACGTCGCGGGGGCGCTCCATCACCTCGGCAATGGCCGCATCGACAGCCGGGCCGAAATCGCCATCGGCGGCGATGACGCGGGCGCGGCTGAGGGCCAGATGTTCCCAGGTCCAGGCATTGTCGCGGTGATAGGCACTGAAGCCCGCAAGGCTGGTGGCGAGCGGGCCGGCATTGCCGGAGGGGCGCAGACGCATATCGGCTTCGTAGAGCACGCCCTCGCCCGTGGGCGCGCTGATGGCGGCAACGAGGCGCTGGGTCAGGCGGGTGTAATAGTGATTGGTGGTCAGCGGCTTGTCGCCGGTCGATTCCGCGTCCGGCGCATCATAGAGCAGGATGAAATCGAGGTCGGACGTGACCGTCATCTCGCGGCTGGCCATCTTGCCGAAGGCCAGTAGAGCCACCTGCCCGCCGGTGATGACACCATGGCGACGTTCAAACTCGACGCGGACCGCAACGAACAGGCGGTTGAGCAGGGTTTCGGCCAGGGCAGTGAATTGCTCACCGGCCCCGGTGGCACTGACCGTGCCCGAGAGCAGGCCGGCGGCGATCAGGAATTTCTGCTCCTGCCCGATGATACGGGCACGGTCGATGATTTCTTCATAGGAGCGCGCTTCGGCGAGGAAGGCATCGACCTTGGCGACCAGCACGTCGCGATGGGTGACGTCATTGGCAAAGGCCGGGTCGATCAGCCCGTCCATGACATGGGCGCGATGGATGACGGCTTCGGCCATGCGGGGCGCCGAAGCCATCAGTTGAACCAATAGCGTACGCAATTGCTGGTGGTTGCGCAGCAGCGCGAAGAGCTGCACGCCGGTCGGCAGGCGCGAGAGGAAATTGTCGAACTTGGCCAAGGCCTCGTCGGCATTGCCGGCGGTGCCGAGCGTCGTCAGCAGCGCGGGGAGCAATTCGGTGAGGTGGGCGCGGGCCGCGGAGGCACGGGTGGCTGGATAACTGCCATAATGCCATTTACGCACGGTTTCGATCACCACATGGGGCTTGGCAAAGCCCATGGCCGAGAGGGTTTCGAGCGTCCCCGGATCGTCATCGCTACCGGTGAAAACCAGGTTGCCCTCGCCGCTGCCCAGGGTCTCGCCCTCGGTGAAGAGCTCGGAATAATAGCCAACGACCCGTTCAAGGGCGGCGCGGTAGGTGGCCTCGAAGACGGCGAGGTCGGGCTGGCCCATCAGGCGACCAATGGCGGCGACTTCGTCGGCGGTGGCGGGCATGACATGGGTCTGCTCGTCGCGCAGCATCTGCAGGCGGTTTTCGACGGCGCGGAGATACCAATAGGTCTCGGTCAGTTCGGCGGCGGCCTTGGGGGTGATCCAATTGGCTTTGGCCAGCGCGGCCAAGGCGTGCGCCGTCGGCTTGACGCGCAGATCGGGATCACGGCCGCCAGCGATCAGCTGCTGGGTCTGGGTGAAAAACTCGATCTCGCGGATACCGCCACGGCCGAGCTTGACGTTGTGGCCCTCGACGCGGATATCGCCGACATTCTTGGCGATGTTGATCTGGCGCTTCATCGCCTGAATGTCCGCGATGGTGGCGAAATCCAGATGCTTGCGCCAGACATAGGGCGCCAGTTCCTTGAGGAAGGCGGCGCCCACCTGCCGGTCGCCCGAGCAGGCGCGGGCCTTGATCCAGGCGGCGCGCTCCCAGTTCTGGCCGCGCACCTCGTAATAGGCCAGCGCCGCGTCAAAAGAGAGCGCGACCGGGGTCGAGCCGGGATCGGGTCGCAGGCGCAGATCGGTGCGGAAGACATAGCCAAAGGCGCGGCGGTCCTCCATCAGGCCGACCAGCTTCTGCACCATGCGCGAGTAGATCTTGGTGGCCTCGGAGGGATCGGCCAGCACCGCCTTGTCGGGGTCGAAGAAGGCGACGACGTCGATATCGGAGGAATAGTTGAGTTCGCGGCCGCCATGCTTGCCCAGCGCGAAGATGGCGAGGCCGGAATTCGCGGCACTGGCCTGCTCGGCGGGGATGGCGAGGAGGCCCTTTTGTGCGGCCTGCCGCATCAGGAAATTGATCGCGGCATCGAGTGCGGCATCGGCGAGATCGGACAGCGCAGCAGTGGATTGGGCGGTGGTCCAGGCCCCGCCGGTTTCGGCGATAGCGGCGAGCAGCGCGGTGCGGCCCTTGGCGATGCGCAGCACCGGGGAGAGCGCCTCCTCGTCGGCGGCGGCAAGGCCGGCCTCGGCGACAGTAGCGATCACAGCGGCGAAGGCGGGGTCGGCACCCTGCGCGAAGACCTCGACCAGCCAATCGGCATTGGCCTCGGCGAGGTCGAAGAGATAGGGCGCGGTTTCCAGCAAGGGCCCCAAAGCCGGCGCGGCGGCGGCGAGCGGCGCCTGCTGCTCAGCGGGCAGGCTCGACAGCCAGGCATCGAAGCGGGGATGGGCGATGACGGGAAGCGGACGCAGGGTAAGGGTCATAGAGGCAGGGATAGCTTGGCGTTTGCGCGCGGGCAAGGCGAGAGGTGGAGATGTTTGCACCGGGTCATGCCCGCGCGGGCGGGAATGACGCTGGGGGGAGTGGGGCCAATCCGGTCTGCGGAGGCTCCCATGGACCACCCGGACAAGCCGGGTGGTGACGGTGTGGAAGGATGGGGCTAGACGGGAGGGACGACAGGAGAGGCAAGAATGGCTTCCCGCCTGCGCGGGCATAACCCGGTGAGGGAACGCCCCTACCCCGCCGGCAGGTCGATGATGGCACGAACGCCGGGCGCGTTGTCTTGGATGCTGAAAGTGCCGCCGTGGAGGCGGGTGACCGCGTCGACGAGGGAAAGGCCGAGGCCGGAGCCGATTTCGGTGCGGCTTTTTTCCAGCCGGACGAAACGTTCGACCACGCGCTTGCGGTCCTCGGCGGGAATGCCGGGGCCGTTGTCGGCGACTTCGATGATGACGCGGCCATTGGCCTGGCGGAGGCCCACGAGGATGCGGCCGCCGTCACCAGTTTCCGGCTTGGCGTATTTGACCGCATTCTCCAGCAGGTTGACCATGGCCTGCCCGATCAGTTCGCGGTTGGCGCGCAGGTGGACGCCTTCGGTCACGGCGGTTTCGATGGTGATGCCTTCGTCTTCGGCCACGGGGCCATAGAGCTCGGCCACATCGGCGACGACGGCACTGACATCGACATCGGCCAGGGCACCCGAGGGGGCACCGGCTTCGGCGCGGGCGATCATCAGCAGGGCATTGAAAGTCTGGATCAGGCGATCGCTTTCGGCAATCGTGGTCTCCAGCGCCTTCTGGCGGGCCTCGTCGGTGGCGCCATCGCGCAGGGCGGACTCGGCCTGGTTGCGCAGGCGGGTCAGTGGCGTCTTGAGATCGTGCGCGACATTGTCGGTGACCTCCTTGAGGCCCTGCAGCAATTGCTCGATCCGGTCGAGCATGGCGTTCAGATTGGTGGCCAGGCCATCAAACTCGTCATTGCGCCTGGTCACCGGGACGCGTTCGGAGAGGTTGCCCGACATGATCTTGGTGGAGGTGTCGCGAATGGTATCGATGCGGCGCAGCACACGCCGCGCGGTCAGGCCTCCCGCCACCACCGAGAACAGGACGATGCCGATGACGCCGACCAGAAAGCTCTGCACGATGATGGCCGAATAGCCGCGCCGCTCGGCCACGTCGCGGCCCACGACCAGGCGCATGCCGCTGGGCAGCTCGACCGAGCGCACCACCGCGACACCCCGGCGCGCCTCGCGTTCGCGGGCATCGGTCTGGTCCAGCGGCGTGGTGCGCTGATAGTCGAAGGTGTAGATGCCGGGCTCCAGCAGCGCTTCGACCGGCAGGTCCGTGAGATTGCCAAGCAGGTACTGACCGCTGGCATCGCCGAGGTAATACACGCCCGGACCGGGCTGGCGCGCCAGGCGTTCGACGGTGAAGGCCATGGCGCGAATGCCCTGGCTGGACTCGATGCGCTGCAGCTGGCGCACCTCGCGATCAATATCCTGAGCCTGCTGGCGCTGAATTTGAACGCTGGACTGCCAGGTGATGAACGCCAGCAGCAGGATGGAAAACAGCACAAAGATCAGGATGAACGTTGCCGTCAGCCTGACCGTGGAGGTGCGCAGTAACTGGGAGAAGCGGTGCACGACTTACTCGCGGATCATGTAGCCGGCGCCCCGCACGGTGTGCAGGAGCGGCGAGGCGTGGCCCTTGTCGATCTTTGAGCGCAGGCGGGACATATGCACATCGATGACATTGGTCTGGGGATCGAAGTGATAGTCCCAGACATTTTCCAGCAGCATGGTGCGGGTGACCACCTTGCCAGCATTCTTCATCAGATATTCGAGCAGGCGGAATTCGCGCGGCTGCAACAGGATGGCCTCGCCGTCGCGCTCGACCTTGCGGGAGAGCCTATCGAGTTGCAGTCCACCGACTTCATAGCTGGTCGCGGCCTCGGATGGGCTGGAGCGACGCGCCAGCACTTCGACGCGGGCGAGCAGCTCGGCAAAGGCGTATGGCTTGGTGAGATAGTCGTCGCCGCCGGCGCGCAGGCCTTTGACGCGGTCATCGACCTCGCCCAGGGCGGAGAGGATCAGCACGGGGGTCTTGTCGCCCTCGGCACGCAGCGATTCAACGATGGACAGGCCATCCCGGCGCGGCAACATGCGGTCCACGATCAGCACGTCATAATCCATGCCCGAAGCCATGGCGTAGCCGGTTTCGCCGTCAGCGGCGTGGTGGGTAACGTGTCCGGCCTCGTCCAGGGCCTGGATCAGGTAGCTAGCCGCCTCGCGATCATCCTCGATCAGCAAAATCTTCACGACGGCAGCTCCGTTGCTTTGAGACGACAGGGCCCCGGAGCCGAAGCTCCGGGGCCGGTTTGAGGCTTACTCGCTCAGCGGCAGACCGATGAAGCGGGCTTCGCCACCACGGCTGGCCTTGACCAGAGCCGTATTGAGGCCCTTTTCCTTGACGCCGGCAATAGCCGCTTCGAACTCGTCGAAGGTTGCGACTGGCTTGTTGTCGACTTCCAGGATGGCATCGCCAACGGCGAGACCCTTCTGGGCAGCCGGGCTATCGGCCTCGACGTTCTGGATCAGCAGACCGCCCGAACCATCTGCATTCGGCACGAGGGTCAGGCCAACGCTGGACTGTGCAGGCGCCACTTCCGCGGGCGGAACCGGAGCATCGGGCTGCGCGGCAGCGGCGTCTTCAGTCAGAACCTTCAGGGTGACCGAGAGTTTTGTCTCGGCGCCATCACGCCAGATGGTCAGCTCGACGGTGGAGTCGGGCGCCTTGCCGGCAATGGTGCGGCTCAGGTCGAGCGCGTCATCGATTGGATCCCCATCAACGGCGGTGATGATGTCACCCGACTTGATGCCAGCGGCAAGCGCCGGGCCATCGGCTGCCGGATCACGCACGATGGCGCCCTTGGCCGAAGGCAGGCCGACGCCGTCAGCGATGTCCTTGGTCACGTCCTGGATGGACACGCCGAGGTAACCGCGGGTCACCGAGCCATTTTCGATCAGCTGGCCGACGATCTGCTTGGCCGTGGCAGCCGGGATGGCGAAGGCGATGCCGACATTGCCGCCGTTCGGGGAATAGATGGCGGTGTTGACGCCAACGACTTCACCCGCCGTGTTGAAGGCAGGACCACCCGAGTTACCGGTGTTCACGGCAGCGTCGATCTGGAGGAAATCACCATAGCTGGAGCCACCGATATTGCGGCCCGAGCCAGAGATGACGCCGACGGTGACGGTGCCGCCAAGGCCGAACGGGTTACCGACGGCCACGACCCAATCGCCAACGCGGCTGGGATCGCCCTCGAAATTGACGAAGGGCAGATCGGTGCCTTCGATCTTGACCACGGCGAGGTCGGTACGCTCGTCGGTGCCGACAATGGTGGCGACCTGTTCGGTGCCATCGTCAAACACGACGGTCACCTTGGTGGCGCCTTCGACGACGTGATTGTTGGTGACGATGTAGCCGTCAGCCGAGATGACGAAACCGGAACCGGCAGCCATGTACTTGCGCGGTGCGGGGGCCTTATCGGACTGGCCGCCGCCGCGATTGCCGAACTGATTGAAGAAATCGCGGAAGGGATGGCCCTCCGGCAGATCGGGCATGTTGAAATTGAATTCGCCGCCGCCGCGCTGAACCGAACGCGGGCCATCATTGCTTTCCTGGGCTTCGACAAGGATCGAAACCACGGCGGGCTTGACCGCCTCGACAAGGTCGGCAAAGCCGGGCTGGACAACCTGGGGGACGGTAATCTGGGCAACGTTCTGGGCCTGGGCATTTGCCGCGCCGCTTGTGAGAACGAATGCCGTGCTGACACCACCAACGCCAACCATAAGCGCAAGGGCGGAAGCACCGAGCCAGCGACGAGTACGCGAAATAACAGTCGGACGCATGAGTAGGTCTCCTTCAGTGAAGCTCTCAACAGCTTGTGGGGATACTTATGAAAGCATCTGCCTTTCGGGGAGGTTGCGTCGACATTAAAAATTCGTAAGCCTGCAGGCGGCTTTAGGGCGCAATGAGCCCGATTGGGACCACAATTGGCGCGTGGGGGCCCGGATGACTGGGGTTTGAGCTGAAATGCGCTAGTGACCGCGGAGGCATTCCCGCGCAGGCGGAATTCTCCTGTTGCTGGGCACAGCAGGGCAATTCCCGCCTGCGCGGGAATGACTCGGTGCGTGGGGGTGCTTTGAAGGCGCGGGCAGACTGCCTGGGCCTGGCCCTACTTGTCCCGGTCGGATGCAGCGAGCGCGTCAAGCGCGGCTTGCTCGTCGCTGGTCAGGCCATTGCCGGCCGGAAGCGCGCGCTGGCGGCGGGCGGCAAAGACGACGCCGATAAGGCCGATCAGCAGCAGGACCGGCGCGGCGATCCACAGCAGCAGCGTATGGCCGGCGACCACCGGATTGAGCAACACATATTCGCCATAGCGGGCGACGATGTAGTCGCGCACGCCGTCATCGCTGTCGCCGGCCACGAGGCGTTCGCGGACCAGCACCCGCAGATCCTTGGCCAGATCGGCATCGCTGTCATCGATCGACTGGTTCTGGCAGACAAGGCAGCGCAGGCCCGAGGAAATCTCGCGGGCCCGCTGTTCCAGCACCGGATCGTCAAGGATTTCGTCGGGGCTCAGCGCCAAAGCGGGTCCGCTCAGCAGCAGGGCAATCAGCAGAATACGCAGCCAGGTCATTCGGCAGGCTCCGCGATTGGCTTGGCCGCGCGCTGGGGTGCGCCGACGCGGCGGCGGCGATCGGTCAGCGAGAGCACCCCTGCCCCGGCCATCAGAATGGCGCCGAGCCAGATCAGCGTGATGTAGGGCTTGTGCCAGACGCGCACGACATGGGTGTTTTCCAGCGGCTCGCCCAGTTGCAGATAGAGCTGGGAGAGGCCGTAGGTTTCAATCGCCGCTTCGGTGGTCGGCATGCCCGATGCGACATAGGTGCGGCGTTCGGCGACCATGGGCCGCGTGCCGCCGCCGGGTGCGGTGATGGTGAAATGGCCCTGTTCGGCGATGAAATTGGCGCCGGGGACTTGCTCGAAGCTGTCGAAGGTCAACACATAACCGGACAACTCGGTGGTTTCTCCAGGGTTGAGCGTGGTGACCAGTTCGGTCTCCCAGGCGGTGGTGGCGACAATACCGAGCACGGTGACGCCGACGCCGAAATGGGCGATGGCTGTCGACCAGATGGTGCGCGGCAAGCCGACCAGTCGGCGCCAGCTATCAGCCAGCGGAATGCGGCCGAGCTTGCTGCGGTCGATCAATTCGGCGACCGAGCCGAACGCCACCCAGAAGCCGAGCAGCAGGCCGATCGGCGCCAGCGAGATCGAGACGCCGCCCAGGGCGGAGATCAGGATGGTGAGGAAAATCGCCAGGGCCGCAGCGAAAAGCAGCCGCTGCGCGGCAGCAACCACATCGGCCCGCTTCCAGGCGAGCAATGGCCCAAAGGGCAGCACCAACAGCAGCGGTGCCATCAGCGCGCCGAAGGTCAGGTCGAAGAATGGCGCACCCACGGAAATCGTGGTGCCCACCAGCGCATCGAGCACCAGCGGATAGAGCGTGCCCACCAGCACAGCGCCGGTGGCGGTGGCGAGGAACAGATTGTTGAGCACCAGCGCGCCTTCGCGGCTGACCGGCGCAAACAACCCGCCGCTGCGCAGTGAGGAAGCGCGCATGGCAAAGAGCAGGAAAGCACCGCCAATGACCAGCGCCAGCAGCGACAGGATGACCAGACCGCGGGTCGGATCGCTGGCGAAGGTATGCACCGAGGTCAGGATGCCGGAGCGGACCAGGAAGGTGCCGAGCAGCGACAGCGAAAAGGTGATGATGGCGAGGAAAATCGTCCAGATCTTGAGCGCGTTACGCTTTTCCATCACCAGCGCCGAATGCAGCAGCGCCGTGCCGGCAAGCCATGGCATGAAGCTGGCATTCTCCACCGGATCCCAGAACCACCAGCCGCCCCAGCCAAGCTCGTAATAGGCCCAGTAGGAGCCCATGGCGATGCCCAGGGTCAGGAAAGTCCAGCTCAGCATGGTCCAGGGGCGAACCCAACGGGCCCAGGCCTGATCGATGCGGCCGGAAATCAGCGCGGCAATGGCGAAGGAGAAGCAGATCGAAAACCCGACATAGCCCGCGTAAAGCAGCGGCGGATGGATGGCCAGGCCGATATCCTGCAACACCGGATTGAGGTCATTGCCCTCGAGTGGCGCCGGAACCATGCGGGCGAAGGGATTGGAGGTGAACAGCGTGAAACCGGCAAAGGCGGCAACCAGCAGGCTTTGCGTCGTCAGCACCAGCGCCAGCAAGTCGGACGGCAGGCGGCGGCCAAAGCTGGCCACCATGGCGCCGAAGGCCACGAGGATGAGGATCCACAGGACCATCGAGCCTTCGTGATTGCCCCAGACACCCGAGATCTTGAAGATCAGCGGCTTGAGCGAATGCGAATTATTGACCGCCAGGGCCAGCGAAAAATCGGAAACCACAAAGGCCTGGATCAGCGCGGCAAAGGCCACGGCCACCAATACGAATTGCAGCACCGCGCCCTGAGCGAGGAACAGCGCAATGCGCTCGCCACTGCGCCAGAAGGCATAGCCACCAAGGACCGAGACGCTGGCAATAGCGAAGGCCAGAATGAGAGCAAAATGACCCAGCTCAATCGACATCAATTGCTCCCGGCGGTTTCAGGCCGCCATTCGCCGCTCGCCTTGAGCGCTTCGACGACTTCCTTGGGTACGTAATTCTCGTCGTGCTTGGCCAGCACATTGCTGGCGATGAAGCCGCCTTCCGGGGTCAGGCTGCCTTCGGCGACCACGCCCTGCCCCTCGCGGAACAGATCGGGCAGGATGCCGGTATAGCGCGCCACGACGTCGGTGCGCCCATCAGTGACGACGAAGGTGTTGTCCTGTCCATCGCGCTGCCAGGTGCCGTCCTTGACCAGACCGCCCAGGCGGATGGCCTGACCGGGTGCGACTTCGCGCGCCACCACGTCACTGGGCGAATAGAAGAACACGATCTGGTCGCGCAGGGCGACCAGCACCAGCGTCGTCGCCAGGGCCAGCACCACAGCCAGGCCAGCGATGATCGCCAGGCGTTTCTGCTTGCGGCTCCATCCCTTGCGGCGGACGGCGGCGGGCATGGTCATTGGGCAGCTCCGTTCAGTTTCAGACCGGCTTCCAGGGCAATTGCATCCAGATCGTCGCGATCGAACGATTTTGGATAGGCCTCGACGGCGGAGTCAAATGCGGCCTGCGCCTTGTCCTTGTCACCCAGCACCAGATAGGCCCGCACCAGTTGCGTCCATTCGGTGATGGTGCCGCCATCGGCGGCAAGTCGATCGGCCAGGCCGCTTACCATCTGGGCAATCATCTCGGTCTCGGCGGCATTGGTCGCCGGTTCGCCCTGGTTCTGCGCCACGGCAAGGCCTTGCTGGGCGGCCTGCAGCCATGGCTCACCGCCCTGCGACAGCGCCAAAGCCGCGTTCCAGGCAGCCACCGCCTCATCGTAGCGCTGCGTCCGCGTCAATTCTGCGGCAATATAGAGCCGCGACATCACATGGGTGGGATCGCTGGCGGCAGCGGCGGTCAGCAATTGCATGGCCTCGCCGGTGGCGTCGCCGCCATTGCCCAGCATCAGCGCCTCGGCCAGCTTGGTTTGCACATCGGCATTGGCCCCACCCAGTTCCAGCACCCGGCGCCAGGCATTCTGCGCATCGGCAAAGCGGCCGCTCTGCAAGTAGACCGGGGCAATGACGGTCCAGCCGCGCAGGTCATCGGGATTTGCCGCCAGCTGGGCTTCGATCCGCGCCACGGCGGCATCGAGGTCAAGCGCCTGTGCTGCTATTTCGGGGCGTTCGGCCAGCGGCTGGGCGGGCATATCGGGATTGCCGAGCCAGGCATAAAGACCCAGCGAGATCACCGCGACAGCCGCTATGCAGGCCAGCAGCGCGCCTCGCCCCATGTCTGGGCCAGCGCTGTGCGGCTTTTTCAGTTCAGCATCCTGACGCAGCAATTCGCGCGCCAATTCTGCCTTGGCGGCAATGGCTTCGGCTTCACCCAGCTTGCCCGCAGCCTGATCGGCATCAATGCCGGCAAGGACAAGGCGAAAATGGCTGTTGGATACAGCCGAATCGGGCACGCTTGCGTTGACCGTGCGTCGGGCGGCCGCGTAATAAAGCGCAGCACAAGCAATGGTGGTGACGGCAGTGGCAATAAACCAGAAAAACATGGGCCCTGAACGCTGAGGCCGGCTCGCGGCAATAGACCCGCATCTATAAGCGGAATGCGGCGAAAAACCACAAAAACACGCATCGTTGAGGGGGACGCATTGCCACAGCAACAGCCAGAACCGGTCCGAGCCAGCCCGGTATGAGCGTGAATCGCATCGACTTTGCCGTGCTGGGCTCGACGCCCCTGGCTCGCCTGGTGGCCGGGCTGCTGGCCAGCATTCATGGCAAGACCGTGGTGAGCATTGGCGATAGCCAGGGGGCGTTTCGCCTGCCCAATGGCATCGATCTGTCTGTGGCGCCGATCACCAGACCGGAAAGCTGGTCGATGCTCGACCACGCCCTGCCCGAAACCCTGAAGCTATTGGCGCGCGTGGCGGGCAAAGGATGCTGGAGCCGCATCGATCCAATCCTGTTCGCAGAGACGGCAGCCGGGCGCATGGCCCTGGCGCATATGCGCAATTCGGCCGCCGGGTTCGGCCATGCCATCGAACCGCTGGCACCGGGGCAATTGGGCCCCAACCGCGATGGCATTGTCATGCGCGATGCAGTGCTGCTGCAGCGGACGCAACTGGAGCCGGCGCTGGATCACTGGCTGGACAAGCTCAAGGTACGCCGACTGCCCCAGGCCGGGACCGACATAACGCTGCGCCGCGACGGCAGTGCCATCATTGATCTGCAAGGTCAGCCAGTGACAGCCGACAGCGTTGTTCTGATCGACGATGCAGCGCTGCTGCAGCATCTGGCGCCCAATGTGCTCGCGTCAGTGTTTGTCAGCTCGCCGGCCTGTGCGATCCTGACCGACCCCATGAGCGGGCTTGCCGCGCCCGCCCTGCTGCAGGTCGATGCCGGATTGAGCCTCTTCCAACGTAATACCGGCGGCGTCGTCGCCATCGCCCATGGCACCATCGAGGCCTGCACACCGCGCCTCGCGGCGCTGTTGGGCGCCCATGGAAAGCTGCATCGGGCTGGGCAATCCCGTTTCGACAGACTGGCCAGCCATGATGGCGCCCCGGTGCTTGGCCGGATCAACAATGCGGGGCCGGTTGTCATCGGCGATCTCGGCCCGTCCGGAGCCTTCCTGGCCCCGGCACTGGCGCGCTGGCTGTCTGGCGCCGCGCTGGAGGAAGAGGCAGCCTATTTCGCCGCGCGGGCTCCAGGTCGAGCGCTCTCGCCCTCACAGGTGGCGGACTATGCCGGTGGGATCGAGGCCAGGGCATGAACGGTCAACCCAATCGCCTCGACACCGCCGATCGCCACCTGCAGGGCTCGGCGATTGACCGCAGCAAGCCGCTCCGCTTCCGACTCGATGGGCGAACCATCAATGGGTTCGCCGGCGACAGTGTGCTTTCGGCCGCGCTTGCCTCGGGCATTGCCAGCGTCGGACTGCACAATGGTTCGCCACTCGCGCTGAGCAGCCGCTTCGCTCCGCCAATTGCGCTGGCGCAGAACCAGCGACTGCCACTGCCAATGGCCCGCACCCCGGCCATCGATGGAGCCGAGTTTGTGTCTGTTGGCGGTAACGGTTATCGCGCGCACTGGGCCAAAGCCACGATGCGGCTGCTGCGCCCCTCAACGTCTCTCGATCTCAGGCTCGACGGCACCCACCGCATGGCCGGGCCATGGCTGGACGCGGCTCCAACCAGTGCAGGAACAGCCGATCTTGTGGTGGTGGGCGGCGGTGTTGCCGGCATGGCCGCCGCACTGGCCGCCGCAAAATTGGGCAACCGGGTGACCTTGCTTGAGGCGGGGCCCGTATTGGGCGGCAATGCCCGCTTCTTTGGCTCGCAGGAGGGAGAGGAATCCCCGGACGCCAGCATCGCCAGGCTATCCGCCGCCGTCGCGGCCAAGGACGCGATCACCGTGCTGCTGGACGCCGAGGTGTTTGCAGTGCGCCCGGGACGGGTTCGTGTCCATGTCGTCCGGCACGATGGCGAGCTCACCGCCGATGTCGTCGAGATCACGGCGCCGAGGATTATTCTCGCCACCGGCGCCTACGAGCGGCTGCCGGTGTTTCCCGGCAATCGCCTGCCGGGCGTAATTGGCGCGCTTGAGGCTTTCCACCGGGCAGACCGCCATGGGGTCTGGGCGGGTCGCTCGGCGATGCTAGCCATCGCGAGCAGTCCCGCTTACCGGTTGGCGATGCTGGCCAGCGACGCCGGCATCATTGTGCAGAAAATCTGTGACGCCCGCCCCGATCCGCAATCGCGTTTCATCGAGTTTTCCAAGGCCTATGGCATACCGCTGGCCGCAGGCCTGGCGCCGGTGATGGCCGAGACGACGCGATCGGGCCTGTCGGTCACCCTGCAATTGGCGATCGGTGACTACAGCAGGCTGGAGCCAGCGCAGGCCGTCGAAACGCTGGTCGTTTGTGGCGGCTGGCAGCCGGACTTGTCGCTCTGGCACCTGGCGGGCGGGCAAAGTCGCTGGAATGCGGAACGGCGGCGGCTTGAGGCGGTTGAGGGACCAGAGGGCATTCGTCTCGCCGGCAGCGCCGCGGGCTATCTCAGCAAACAGGCTTGCCTGCAAAGCGGCCAGGACGCCGTTGCAGCGCTGTACAATCGTGCGCGCAAGCCGGTTAGCGAGCTCCTGATCGATCCGATCTATGAAACGCCTGACGGCGCGACGCCGATGGCACCACCGCGCATCGATGGGCCGCCCGGTTACCTCGATGGCGGACTGAGCTGCATCGCCATGCCTGTCGATACGCGGCCAGGCTGGCGCCGCCTCCTGCCCTTCGCCTCTCCCCTGCCGACCTGGTCGCTGGCCGAACAAAAGCATGCTTTGGCAATTGGCGATGTCGCCGCGGGCGTGCAATTGCAGGCCATCCCGGCCGAAAGCGCCGGCATCGTGGCTCAGGAGCGTTCAGCGATCCATGGCGCCTTGGAGACGGTGCCACCGCGCGCGCCGGAGCCAGACTTGCCGTTGGTGCCAAACTATCTCATCGGCCGCTTTGGTCCCCATCCCGTGCTCTGGACCATCACCGCCGCGGAGCCCCGTGCCCTAGAAGTGGGCGGACTGCTATTCGTCAATTCGGATCAGAGCAAGCCACACCAGGCCATTGGCGCGGTGGTTCGCGCTGATGCAAATTCGGCCATCGCATTGATCGGCAAACCCACGATCGTCCCCGGCGAGGGGGCTACCCTGCGCGAACAGGGCCGCCCGGTCGCGGTTCGGCTGGTGGCGCCGTATTCGCGCTAGATACGGCGCTCGGCGGCGGCGCGCGCCCGGCGCAGCGTATCGGCATATTCAATGTTGAAGCGGACCTCGGCCATCTTGATGCCAACTTCCACCCGCGTGCCGGCGACCGGATCGCTCGGATCCTGGCGCAGCATTTCCAGATTGCGCTGCAGGTGCAATTCCAATGCCTGTCCCGACTGTGCCCAGGCCAGGTCGAACTCGGCATTCAGCGCCAGCGAGTCCCGGCACTCGCGGATGGTCGCCAGAAGATAGACGCCGTTCAGCGCGGCCAGCAGCCGGTCGTTGTCGAGCCGGTCGGCCCCTTCACGGCCCCGGCGCAGGGCCTGGTTCATGTCTGATACGACATCCTTGAGCCGGGGTTCGATGCGCTCGGAAACCTGCCTTGTCAGTCCCGCCAGGATCATGGTCCAGCGGCTGCCGCGTTCAAATTCGACATAGCCTGTCAGCGAGCGGACCAGGCGGTGAAAGCGATCGAGGCCGCGGCAAGTCAGGTCGATATCGGCAAAGGCACCAATCGGCTGCAGCACCGGCAACTGGTTCTGGGCATGGGCCAGAATGGCGTCGATCAGCGGACCGAAGCCGGACCGGCTGATCATCGCCTCGGTGCCGCCCCCGGCCTTGCGCACCAAGGTCGTCACTAGCCGCGACGGGTTGGCCACCTGCCCCATGGCGGCATGGAACAGCAATGCGGCCACACGCGCATCCTGCAACGGCATGGATTGCAGCGCCACGCCGAGCGCGGCATCGTCGGTAATGGAATTGGTGGCCTTGCCGAACGCTTGCGCCTTGCCGAGCAGAGCCCGGCAGCGCAGTGCGTTCAGGAGCACCGGCATGTGGTCATAGGCTTCCTGGCTACCCAATTGGGCCCGGAGCCGCCGACCGTTCTCAAAGCCGCCCGTCGCCGCCATATAGCCGTCGCGCATTCGCGCCAGGATTTCGGGCATGATGGTTTCGACATCGGCAGCCTCCAGGTTGTCGCGTTCGAGCGCATCGGACGAAATCAGATCCGGGCAGAGATCGCGCACCACCCAGGTCCAGCCGGCCAGTGCCTCACTGCGTACAACTGATCCATCAAAGGGAAAGGCCACAGGCCCTTCGACCAGCACGGCATCGATCAATCCGGCGAACGGCTTGATCGCCCGCACCCGGGGCACGCGGGAGGAAAATGAGGTCTCAGTCTTTGAAAGGTTGGCGGCTTGGGACATAAACGCTGTCTGGCTGGGGAACTCTCGTCCCACCAGCCTACGCGGTGTTGGTAAACAATGTTTATGTACGCGCCATCAAGTGCCTGGCACTTTGGCTCCGTCAGGAACCCCTATCGTCAGGCGCCCTGGACGACGGTCCAGTTGCCAGTCTGCTCGCGGCAGGCCGTGCCCTTCTTGACGTAGTCGGCCCCGGCGACCTTGACCGTGTGCGTGAAGTCGCGACAATCGAGATTGTTGACGCGGACATAGGGGCCAACGGCCACGGTTCCAGTCGCGCCCTTGTCGCCGGCCCACTGGCGTGGCGCGCCGGGACGGCCGAACTGAAGCGCATAGAACTGGGCGCTATTGGCCTCAGCGGAGTCCTTGGCCGTCATCAGCGCCAGCGCCGCCGGATCGACGAAGCCGTTGGCAACGCTGGTCTGCGCGAGCGCCACCTGCGTGGTCTGGGCTGGGCTCGCCAGCGTCGGACCGGCGATCACCGGCGCAATAACCGGTGCCTGGGCAAAGGTGGTGGCGGGACCCGAAGTGGTGCATGCAGCAAGCGTCAGCGCGACGAGTGGGGTGGCGAAGAGGGCGAAACGGTTCATGTCTGGGATCTCTTGAGGTCTAGGCTTCTTGTTTTTGCATTGCGGCGAAAGTGCGTCACATCGACTTCATGCCTGGCTTCTGGCCATCGTTCCCAAACGAGCTGTGGGCAGGCGAAGTTCCACGAGCAGGCCACCCAAAGCAGAACGTGTGAGGGCCAAACTACCACCGTAGACATCGACCAGTTCCTTGACGATATCGAGTCCCAGTCCACTTCCGGGTGTTTTCTCATCGAGTCTGACACCGCGACGCAACACTTTCTGGGCGTCTTCGTCCGTCAGTCCGGGTCCATTATCGTCTATCCGAATCAACAGCATAGTGCCGGTCGGTCCGCGCTCGGCATCCAGTCGAACCCCCACCTGACCCTTGGACCATTTACAGGCATTGTCCAGCAGGTTGCCCACCATTTCCTCGAGATCGGCCTCATCGCCGCGAAACCAGGGCAAGGACGCATCCGGGCGCTGGAAGGCAATGGTGACGTCGGGATGGATCTTGCGCATCACCCGCGTCAGCCGCAGCATGATCATGGTGGCATCGGCCTTCTTGCCAACCACCGAAGTGCGCGCGGCCAGCCGCGCCCGCTCCAGGTAAGTGGCCACCATGGCGCTCATCTTCTCGCTCTCGCTCAGCACGACGTCGGCCAGTGCGCCCTTTTTCGAGCTTGCTTCATTGCGCAGCACGGCAATCGGCGTCTTCAGGCCATGTGCCAGATTGCCCACCTGGTTGCGGGCGCGTTCGATGATCTGGGCATTGGAGCGCAGCAATTCGTTGACCTCTTCGGCCAGCGGCGCGATTTCTCGCGGATAGGTGCCGGCCACGGTGACGCTTTCGCCCTCGCGCACGCTTTCGATGGCCGCGCTCAACCGGGCAATCGGGCGCAGGGCGATGCGGGCCACGATGGCGCTCATGATCGCCAGCATCACCCCCACCGCCCCCAGCACGATGAAGGCCTGCCCGCGAAACTCGCCGACCAGCTTGAGAATTTCGCTGAGACTGCCGGTCACCACGATCTGATAGGTGGTTGGGGCGACGGTCACTGCCCGCTCGACAACGCGCATACGCGTGCCGAACACATCATCGATCACCGCAGTGCGGCGGCCCATGCTGTCGGCCGGGCCCATCACCACCGGCAGGTCGATGCCCACCACGGAGGTCGAGAGGTTGTAGAGCTGGCCATTCTGGTCGCGAATGGCCCAGTACCAGCCGGAACGCGGCCGGTCGAAACGGGGATCGGTCAGCGCAATGTCGCTGCTCAGCGGATCGCCGGCCTCGAGCAGCGCACCCGCCAGGCTTTCAACATGGAAATCGAGGGTTTCGGTGAGGCTGGTATCGAGCGCCCGCGAATAGAGGTCGGACAGCAGGAAGCCGGTGGCAACCAGCGCCAGGATCAGCCAACCCGCCGATAACCAGAACAGCGATGCGGTAATCGAGCCTTTTTGCATCAGACAGCCTGGCTCCGCGCTGTGCTGAGGCCTTCAGCCAAGGGCCGGCCCAAGCTCAGTCTTCCGCAATCTGGTAACCCAATCCGCGCACGGTCTGGATACACTCATCGGGGAGTTTCTTGCGCAGCCGCCCGACAAACACCTCGATGGTGTTGCTGTCGCGGTCGAAATCCTGATCATAGAGATGCTCGGTCAGCTCGGTGCGCGAAATCACCTTGCCTTTGTGGTGCATCAGATAGCTCAAAAGCCGCAATTCGTGGCTGGTCAGCTTGACCGACTGGCCATCCACCGTGACCTTGCCCGAGCGCGCATCGAGGCGCACCGATCCCGCGACGATTTCGTTGGATGCATGCCCGGCGGCGCGGCGCACCAGCGCCCGGACGCGGGCCAGCACTTCTTCCATGTGGAATGGCTTGGCGACATAGTCGTCGGCGCCGGCATCGATGCCCTGCACCTTGTCGCTCCAGCGGTCGCGGGCCGTCAGCAGGATCACCGGGGTGGTCTTGCCCGACCTGCGCCATTTTTCCAGCACCGACAGCCCGTCCATCTGCGGCAGGCCGATATCGAGGACGATGGCGTCATAGGGCTCGGTATCGCCGAGGAAGTGTCCCTCCTCGCCATCAAACGCCACGTCCACGGCATAGCCTGCCTCGGTCAGCGCTTCCTTTAACTGCCGGTTGAGATTGGTATCGTCCTCGACAACCAGAATCCGCATCGATCGCCCCCGTGCACCTGTTCAGACTATTGCGCGCCCAGAACGAGGTTCTGCGCCGCCCCATCGGAGCTTAGCACCCCGATAATATAGACCAGACGGCCGCCTTCGTCACATACCTGAACGTTGAGAATATCCACGCTGCCATCAATGCCCGCGGAAGCTAGAACCGCATCGAGCGACATGATCTGGCCGGACGAAACTGCCTCCTGGATTTGTCGCTTGTCCAGGCACGATTGTGCACTGGCCGTCCCGGTCGAAGCCAGGGCGATAGCAAGCGCCAGGGCCAGCGCGATCGAAGCGGACGGTTTTGGGGTCATGTTTTTCATGAGAGCAACTTACGGGTGAGTTGCTGAATGGGACATGAATGCGGCGCAGATGTCAAAACAACCACAATTGGCGCTTGTACAGAGATATGGCCACCCTGACGCGGCATTCAAGCATTTCCGTTCGGCGCACCGAAAATCACATGCTAGCGTTCAGGTCTGGTGAGCAATACTGCCGCCTGTCCCGATACAGATCGGAAATCAATGAACATCCCCGCTTGGACGAAACCCGCACTTTATGGCGCGGTTGCTGGCGCTATTCTTCTGGCCGTCGTCGGCTTTATGTGGGGCGGCTGGGTCACCGGGGGCAGCGCGCAGGACATTGCTGCGAAACGCTCCGCCGCTGATGTTGTTCTCGCCCTGACGCCTTATTGTGTCGAACGCTCGCGTACCGATGCCAATTCTGTCGCCGTCCTTGCCGAGTTCACCGCCGCCACCTCGACTGGCCGTCGCACCGTGATCGAAAAGGCCGGTTGGGCCACGCCAATGGGTGCTGACGCCCCCAACCGCGCCCTCGCCCTGGCCTGCGCCACCGCGCTCACGCCCGTCTGAATGGTTCGGCGGCGAGCCCACCGGTTCGCCGCCAAGCCGTCGCCTAGGCGCGGCTGATATCCCCCTTAAGCCCCTGGCGCAGGAAGATAACCGCCAGTGCCTCCATGATCAGCTGACCGGCGCTGCTGCCTTCCAGCGAAGGCAGATCAATGCCCAACATTTGCGACAGCCCCGCCAACAGCATGAAGGCGGCAATGATGTAGGTTCGATAACCGGCAAGAATGGCCATGGTCTGGCTCCAGTCTGGTTTGGTTGGTGTCAAAGGCACGCTGTCCGCCATCGCCAGCGCCGCCTTGCGGATCGCGGCGACACGGGCGCTCCAGCCCTTGCCGAAAGTGGCAAAGGTCGAGAGACGGTTGAGGAAATTCATCCGGCGGTCACAAAGTGCATTCACCAGCGCCGCGACATTGCGGGACCCGATCGCCGCCAGCGTCAGCGGACCGATCCAGCCATCGGCGAGCACGCCCAGCTCGCGCTGCAGCAGTTTGATCGCCCGGTCAGGCCCGGAATTGACGGCAAAATCGAACACGGCAAGATCCAGCCCCGGCGGCAGTCTCGTCGCATTGGCGCGCTCCCAATAGAGACTGCGGTAAATCCGCGCCGCCTCGCCTCGCCCGAGCGCCTTGACCTGGTCGACGCCCAGCGCCCACCACGGCGAGATATTGCGCCAGCGCGCCAACGTCTTGCGGGTAATCCCCAGATTGGTCGCCCCGCCGGGGTCGCTGGGATGATTGGCAAAGCCACCTTCGTGCCGCAGCACCTCATCGAGGCAGATATCGAATCGCGACCTAGCCATTGAACGCTCCCTGCGCCGGATGCCCCGGTCCAAGAACCGGGCTCACTTGCGCGATGCTGAAGGTGAAAAGCCCCGCCGGGCCGCCGAAGTCAGCCACCTGCTGAGCCGCGGAATAGACTGCCTCAGCACCGGCCGTTTCAAAGCTGCGGAGGACAATTGTCCCATCGCCCAGCGTCACCAGATACCGCTCCGGCAGATGCTCCAGCGGCGCCTCGCCCGCGCCCCAGCCATCGCCATCCGCCCGGCTGCACCGCGCCCAGTCCAGCGCGATATCGCCACCGCTCTGCCGCCGCGCCCGCAAATGCACCGGTGCGAGCGGCAGTGCCGGCGCCACGCTGGCCAGCAGTTGCGAAACCGTGCCCGTCAGATCGCTGCTGCCGGCAAAACTGCGCAGGCTCGCCGTCCCGCCGAGCCATTGGCTCCTGGTCGGCAGACCGATGACGCGCGTATCCAGCAGCATCACCCGCCGTCCGACCGCCACCGGCCCCATCGCCGCCGCCGTTCCCTCCTGCCCGCGCAGCAATCCGGTCAGCCGATAGGTCGATAGCCCGATCAGTTCAGCCGCCAGAAAGCCGATGACTTCCCATTCGCCGCTATCGGTCTCCACCGCCAGCCGATTGCCACCCGCCAGCACCGCTTCCGCATCCAGCCCCGCAATGTGGCCGCCATGCAGCCGCAGGGTCAGCGCATTGCCGCGATCCCAGACGCCCAGCGGCCCCGCGCCAAATGCCGCAATGGTCTCGCCCATAACACTGCGCCGGATCAACCGCGCCAGCGTCGCGCACGTGCCGGCATCGCTCACCGACACCGCGCCGGGCCAGGGCTGCGCATAGGCCCCCAGCACGACGCGCGTCCGCGCTGGATCCTCCACCGTCCCCGGCAGGTGCGCGGCGATGACGACCGGTAGCGCCCGCGCCACCGGGCCGCCACCAGCGCGTGGCTGATCCACTGCCGTCGAGACCGGCACTGGCGGCGGCAGCCCGCGCGCCGTGATCCGCCGCGTCAGCCCATCGCGGAGCTCGGTGATTTCAAACGGCTCGTCGCCCAACGTCACCACATCGCCCGGCTCCAGCGCCAGCGCACTCGGCGGCAGTGCAAAGTCGAGGCTTTCGCGTTCTGTCCTCCGCGCCAGCAGCCCCTGCTCCGCCGCCCGCCGTGCCCCGCCGGCATCCAGCACCAGCGGCAGCGCCCCAGTCGCCAGCGGTCCGTCGCCGACGCGCAGGGCCGTCACCGTCCCGGCCAGAAAATCGCGCTCGCGGTCGATATAGCTCAGCGCCAGCCGCCCCGGCGTTTCCGCCGGATCGCTCCGCCGCCGCGACAGCACCGCGCCATCGTCCAGCACCAATGCGTTGGGATCCAGCGGCGTCGCCCCGCTGCGTCGGGCCGAGCCCATTTGCAGCCCCTGCTGCCCATCGCGAAAACTCAGGCCTGTCGCCTCGCTCAGCGGCTCCAGCGCCTCGCGCGCCGTGGTGACCCCGCCCAGCACATAGCCCTGCACCAGCGGTTGCGCTGTCGCTGCGACCAGGCTTACGCCATGTTCCGCGGCGATCACTGTCGCCAGTTCATCACTCGCCACGCCGCCCAGCCGCCCGGTCAGCCAGTGACCGGTGCGATGATTGGGACCATCCGACCAGACTTCCGATTGCGCCGGAAAGGCCGGAAACGGCCTGGAATCCCAGGTCCAGTGATAGATCCGCGCCACATCCACCATCCCGGCCGGATTGTTGGCGGGATTGCGCCAGTGGCGTTGATGCGCCCGCAGGAACTGCCGCTGCAACAGCGGGTCCGGCGTGCCATTGGAAAAGTATGGCCGCCCGCCCTCGCCGCTCTTGTCGTCGCCGAAAATATTGGGCTGGTTGGCGCCCTTGTCGACCGCGCCACAGCCCAGCTCCGTGAACCAGATCGGCTTACTGCCGGGCACCCAGGCAGTCGGCGTCGTCTTGCGCACGCCACCCGGCCGGTCATGGTGCCAATGGCTCCACCAGCCCCTGATATCCTTGTAGCGCCACAGCCAGGGCTCGCCATAAGCGCCATCGGCAATCGGCGTTCGCGCACCCGCCAACCGGGCCGCATCGCTGGCATAATACCAGTCGAACCCCTCACCTGCCGCGACATTGCCGCCGAGATAGTTCAGCTCCAGTCCGGTAGCGGCCAGTGCCGCATCGGCATGGCCGGTGCCATCGCGCCAGTCGGCCAGCGGCATGTAATTGTCGATGCCGACCGCGTCGATATTGGGCGAGGCCCAGAGCGGATCGAGGTGGAAGAACTTCTCGCCATCCGGCTGATAGCCCGAATATTCGCTCCAGTCGGCGGCATAGGTCAGCTTGGTGCCCGGCCCGACAATCGCCCGCACATCAGCCGCCAGCGTCACCAGCGCGCTGACAAACGGAAAACTGTTGCCGGCGCCGCGCAGCGTGGTCATGCCGCGCATTTCCGAGCCGATCAGCATCGCATCGATGCCACCCGCCGCCTGCGCCAGTCCGGCATAATGCAGCGCCATCTGCCGGAACCCGGCATTGACGAAGCTGGCAACCTGCACATCGACCGCGCCCGTCTTGTCCGGCGTTCCCGCCCGCCCGGGCCCGGGATAACAGCAGATGCGTCCGCGCCAGGGATAGCTCGCCTGCACCACCCCGCCATATGGATCGGGCAGGCCATTGCCCTCCTGCACATCCATCATGATCAGCGGATAGAGCGTTACCGCGATGCCACGCGCCTTGAGGTCGGCAATCGCCGCCAGCACCGCCCCATCCGATGGCGTACCCCCATAAGCCGGCCCATCCCGATGCTGGCTCACGACCGGCACGCTTTCGCGCCCAAGTCCCGCCACGCTCCAGCTGACGCCCTCGACCGTCCGGTCCCACGCCTCGACACGCGGCCCCACTGTGCAGAATCCACAGCGCAGATCATCGCCAAACCAGGCCACCACCAGCGCCACATGCGTCAGGTTCGGGCACAGCGCCACCAGCTCGTCGATCGACCAGCTCCAGTCGCTGCGCCCCTGGCTGACATGGGTGTTCTCGCCGACAGTCGCGCCCGGCCCGACAATGCGCACACGCGGCACCGGATCATAGCCAAATTCGCTCGCCCCCGGGATCACCGTCACCGCCCTTATGGCCGGCTCCAGCTCCCCCACCACACGGCAGAGTTCCACCGTCAGCTGCGGGATACGATTGCCGAACTTGCTCAGCGGCAATTGCTCGACCACCAGATAGCAAAGCCCACGATAGGCCGGGGCCACCCCCTGCGTCGCTTCGATCAACCCGTCCGGCAACTGGCTCTCGGTGCCGCGATAAAACCGCAGCGTCAGGCCCTGCGTATCCAGCAATTGCCCATCGGCCCAGATCCGCCCCATCCGGTGGACAGTGCCTTCGCAGAACGCCACCGCAAAGCTGGCGCCCACTTCGTCCTCGCGCTCCGGCTCGCCAAAGCCCTTGGCCCCGGCATTTTCGCTGCCCAGCAGCTCCAGTTCGCGTGCCCAGATGATATTGCCGCTCATCCGGCTCCAGCCATAGAGCCTCGGCACCGCCGCGCCTTCGGACGATCCTTGCAGCCGCACGTCATGGGCGGTCGGGGTCTTCTGCTCACCGCCAAACAGCATGCCGTCGATGGCGCTGCCCGCCAGCGCCCCCAGCGCGCGCCCAACGGTGGCGCCAATCGGCCCGCCGATCAACGCCCCGGCGAATTGCCCAGCCAGCGAAAGCGCAAGCGTTGCCATTGCGGCTCCTCAAGAGATTGAAATGTCGATTGTTTCAGCGCGGAGGAAAGGTGAACCGGCCAGAAATGCGCCGCGCCCAGGCCTCGGTCAGGCTGGCCTCGACCACGCCCAACCGCTCCTGGCTATGGATGAAGCGATCCGGGCCGACGAGAATCCCGCAGTGCTTTGCCGCCGCCATCCCGTTGAGCCGGAACAGCAGCACCTGCCCCGCCTGCAATTGCCCACCCACCGGCAGCAGAAACCGCTCCGCCGCCGCCTCCAGCGCCCCGGCATGCGCCACATCGCGCATATCAGCCCGATAGGGCGGCATCACCATTGGCTCATCGCCATAAAGCGTCCGCCACACGCCCCGCAGCAGCCCCAGGCAATCGCAGCCGGCCCCCAGCGTCGCCGCCTGGTGCCGATAGGGCGTGCCCAGCCATTGCCGCGCCGCGACAACCACAATTTCCCCGTTCATTTGACCACCGCCCGCCCGTCCAGCGCATCGCCGGCACGCGGATGGCGCAGCACGTAGTCACTGCCGGGAATATGCGGAAAGCCGCGGAAATTGACGGCGTTGGCGAACTTGGCCTTGCAGGTGGCAAACCGCCGGTCACACCCGGCCGTCACCGTCAGGGTATCACCCACGGCGACCCAGTCGCCCACCGCCACGCCAAAACCCAGCACATCGCGCCCATGCGAAACCACGCCATCGCGCAGCCCCAGCCGGCGCCCATCGGTCCATTCCACCCGGCCAAAGCCGAACCAGCCCTCGGCAAACCCCTCGAGCCCGCTAACCCGCACCCGGTATTGATCCTCCACCGCCACCACGCTGGCAAAACCACGCAGCGCCGGCACCGCCAGGTTCACCCCACAGCGGCCATCGCCCAGTTCGGCGTCGCACAGCCCCTGATAGATCCGCCCCCGCGTCGCATTCAGCCCCTGCTGGGCCGAGCGCAGTTCGGCGCGAAACACGCCGTCCTCGCGCACGATCTCGCCGATACTGTCGCGCCGCAGCAGGGCCCTTTGGCTCACATCCTGCCAATTGACCCGCCAGGTCTCGACCTCGGCCCCGTCATAGCGCCCAAGCAGGATGTCATCTTCGGCAATTGCCTCGGCATGCAGCACGCCCAGCACCTGGCTGGTATCGACCTGCCCACCCAGCTTGGCCGGCACTTCTGCCCCATCCAGCCCATGCGCCGGCAAAAAGTCCGTGCCATCAAAGCTCAGCTTCAGGTCATGGTCGGTAAATCCCAGCACCACCCCATCGCTGCGCCTTATGCGCCAGCACTGCGCCAGCGTCGTCTGCCCGCTCGCCAGATGCGCCGCAAAACCAATATCGAGCGTCCTCATGGCAGAATCTCCACCAGCGGAATGCTCGGCGCCTCGGCTCCGTCAAAGCTCGTCAGTTCGATATCCAGCCGATCAGTATCGAACCGCACCGGCACATCGAACAAAAACCCCGCCGTCACCGCCGCCCCCAGCGCCGGCGGCGTCGAAAACCCCACGACACCCGTCGCCCCATCGACCGTCCAACCACTCGTCAGTTCAACACCCGCCACCGCCACCCTGACGCTGCCCGCCACCGGGCGCGTGATCGCCCGCTGATAGGGATCAAAGCTCGCGCCATAGCGCTTGCTCAGCTGAAAACTGGTCCGCACCCCATCACCGCTCCCGATGACCTGGTCCAATGCCGTCGGCGCGCCGCTATTGGACGAATGGTCCAGTCCATCGCGCCACAAAAACCCATGCAGCCGCCCACGCCGTTCCTCGAAAAACGCCAGCACGACCTGCATGTCGGCGCGCGACTTGACGCCATAGCCGGCATTGTAGCGCCGCCGCGACCGCGCCCACCGGCTGTTGCGCTCCTCGGCGCCACTGGCCAGCGTCACCACATCCGTCCTGCGCTCCGGCCCACCCCGCGCCCCCAGCGCCACATCAAGCGGAAAGCGAATTGGGTGAAATGCCATGGAATGCTCCGGTCATGGAAAGCCGCAGCACCCCCACCCCGGCCCTCCCCTCAAGGGGGAGGGAGCGATAGAGCCGCAGCAGCTGAATGTGTGGATGGCTTGTAGATCGAGAGGGTCCCCTCCCCCTTGAGGGGAGGGATAGGGTGGGGGTGCTGCGGTCGACGCTAACTCGCCCGCGACCCCCGCTTCACCGCCCGCAGCAACATCGCGCTCAGCTCCGCCTCGCTCGCCACAAAACTGCGCGCGTCGCTGGCCGTCACGTTGAACGTCACATTGACCGCCCCGCCGCCGCCCCCGGCCACGCCAAGCCGCCCATCGCTACCCCGTTGCAGCGGCATGATCGCCTCGGGCCCAGCCTCGCCGGCCAGTCCCAGCCCGCCGGCCAGCGGAAAATAGCCCGGCGCGGCAATAACCCCGCCCTTGGCAAACGGCGTCACCGCCGGATTGGTGGCGGTGAACAGGTTTTCCACCAGCCCGCCAACCAGGCTCCCCAGCGGCTTGATCGCCGCCTTCAGCGCGATATCGGCAAACGAGCGCGCAATATCGCCCAGCACGCTCTTGAACGATTTACCGTCCACCAGCGCCCCGCGAAACGCGGTGCTGATCGAGCGCGCCACGCCATCGGCCAGCGCCCCTATGCGGTCCAGTTCCAGCGATACATCGCTCAGCTCGTCACGAAACCCATCGGGCAGAAAATCATTGGCCATCGGGAAATCTCTCCATCATTGCCGCCAGCTCACCCCGACCCGGCGCCCCCTGCCGGTCCCCAGCCACCGCGCGAAACGCCGCCGCCAACTCGCGCGGCGTCAGCGCCCAGAATGCCGCCGGGGCCAGCCGCAACACGCCAAAGCCAAAGCGCATCGCCGCCTCCCAGGGAAACGGCGTCACGCACTCTCTCCAAACGTCGCCTTCAGCAGCCGCGCCGCAATCTCGGCCGCGCCCTTGAGCCCGCCCTCGATCGACACCCGCGCCAGGTCATCGTCGGTGATCGCATTGCCACCGCCGCGCAGCCCTGCGCCCAGGATTGCCGTCAGGTCCCGCGCCGAAACCCGCCCACTGGAAAACCGCTCCGCCAGCCCCACCAGATCGCCGGCCTGCAGCCGCGCCTCCAGCTCCGCCAGGGCCCCCAGCGTCAGGCATAGCGTGCGCCGCTCCCCGCCAATGTCAGCGTCAATCTCACCCCGTTGTGGAATGGCCATGCACTTTCCTTTCTCGATACACCCCCACCCACCGGGTCATCCGGGCGAGTCAGATCACCGCAAAAACCATCTCCCCGGCACTCTCCAGCGCCAGCTCGAACGTCACTTCTCCGGCGTGATCCGCCGAAAACTCCAGCGCCACGATCTGAAACGGCCCAGTCACGCTGCCGAAATCGGGAATGATCAGCTGCCAGTTGCGGATGGTCCCGCCAAAGAACAGCCCCCGGATCACCGCATCCGACGCCCCATCCTTGAAGATGCCCGAGCCCGAAACCGAGGCCCGCTTGATCCCGCCGCCCGCCAGCAATTCACGCCAGCGTCCCGCGCTCTCCTGGTCGGTCGTATCGACACTCGAGGCATTGAACGCCAGCGAGCGCGTCCGCAGCCCCGCCACCGTCAGGAAGCTCCCGGCCCCCGTCTGGTCGAGCTTCAGCAACATGTCCTTGCCACTCTGGGCTGCCATGATCTTTTCCTTTGCAAGTAATTCGGCGCGACATTTGCCGTACCCACCGCGCTGCCCACGGACTTGATCCGTGGGCCTCTCCCAGCCCGGCACGCGCGACAAGAGACCCGCGGATCAAGTCCGCGGGCAGCGCGGTGATTGGTAGTGGATATGCCAGCTAGCCCGGCTCGCTCAAAAAACGCAGCACCAGCACCGCCTTGGCCTGCCCGGTCTTGCCGTCGATGCCGGTTTCCACGCGCACCACATTGGCATGGGTCACCGCCAGCCCGCCGCCGCTCAACGCCGCCGACACCGCGACTGTCGTCACCCGCTCGGCAATCGCCAACACCGCCTTGCGGCTGGCGTCCCGGTGCCAGAAGTGCAGCACCAGGCGATGCTCGAATCCGGGCGCCAGATCGCCATCGCGGGGCCGCAGATCATGCCGGTCGATCACACCATAAGGCGCCTGGTGCCCCTTGGGCATGGCGTCGAAAATCGCATTGGTGCCGATCAGCGTCACCAGGTCAGGATCGGCATTGAGCGCGCCCAGCAGCGCCCCTTGCAGCGTCACGATCGGATGCATGGCCTACCCCGTAATACTGGTTTCGCTGCAAACGCAGCTCAGATAGGCCCGCCGCCCATTGAGATCGGCGGCGCTCACGACGTCGAGATTGCGCCCGCGATAGACGATGCGATCGCCCGGTCCGACATCCCGCCGGAACCGCAGCACCACGGCATGCGAAATCGCCACCGCGCGCCCATCGGCACTCTCGCCCTGCCGCCCGCTCAGGCTGCGCACCCGCGCCCACACATTCGCCATCGGCACATAAAGCGCGCTGTGCCCGCCCTCGTCTTCAGCCAGCATTTCGCGCCGCCGCAACTGCACCCGGTCGGTCAAACTGCCCAGCGACGGCGCCCGCTCGCTCATAGCCGCACCCGATTATGGCCCGCCACCAGCCGGTCGAACCCCGACGGCACCACCGCCCCCGAACCGGCGATAATCACCGCGTCACGATGCTCGAACCAATAGCCAACCAGCACCAGCAGCGCCTGGCGGATATCGGCCGGCACATCGCCCGGTTCGGTGCCGAACCCGGCGACATATTCGACCTCGATGCCCTGCCGCTCCCGCAGCGCCGGCATCCCGGCCACATTGATCGGCAAGAGCAGCCGGTCCGGCTCGCCCCAGAACTGAGCCAGCCCAACCACGTGCTCATTGCCATCGGCGTCAAACGCCTTGATCCCGGTGAGGCTGATAAACGGGCTGACCGGCAGCCGCACTGTCCGGTTTTCCGGCCAGGCATCGAGCACCACGCGCCAGCTCTGCGCCAGCAGCGCCTTGCCCGTCACCCCCTCGATATGCAGCCGCGCCGCCGCGATCAGCGTCGTGATCAGGCCATCCTCGGCCGTGTCATCCACCTTGAGATACGCCTTGGCCTCGACAAGCGAAACCGGCTCCTCCGCGGGCCCCGCGAGAAGATAGGAAGTCATCTGTTTTGCCTTTTTGTTTGGATGGCCGGCGTCGTCGCCCGCGCCGCGCCCAGCTCTTAATTGCGCGACCAGCCCGTCAGTCATCTCCCTCCCCCTTGAGGGGAGGGATCAAGGGTGGGGGTGCTGCGCCCATCACGAGTCCCGTGCTGATTGAATCCTCAGCACCCCCACCCCAACCCCTCCCCTCAAGGGGGAGGGGCCAACATCGCGCCAGACGCGCCAATGGTGGCTCAGTCGAGCAGTCATGCCACCCCACGCCCCGTCACCACCCGGCTCGTCCGGGTGGTCCACCTTTCAGCGTGCGAATGTTGAGAAACCTCAACCAGGCACCGCTGCCGCCTCAGCTCACCGCGAACTTCAACAGCTTGATCGCATCGAAATCCGCGATCCCGCCACCAACGCGCTTGGTCGTGTAGAACAGCACATAGGGCTTGGAGCTGAACGGGTCGCGCAGCACGCTCACCCCCTGGCGATCGACGATCAGATAGCCGCGCTTGAAATCGCCGAACGCCACCGACAGCGAGTTCGCCCCGATACTGGGCATATCCTCGGCCTCGACGAGATCGAACCCCATGAAGCGGGCGCGGCCATCGGCGCTCAGGGCCGGCTGCCACAGGTAATTGCCGTCGGAATCCTTGAGCTTGCGCAGCGAGCCCTGGGTCTTGCGGTTCATCACCCAATTGGCGTTCTGGCGATAGCCGGCCTTGAGCGCATAGACGAGGTCGATCAGCACGTCGCTGGCATTGCTGGTCGGCAGCGCGCCGGCCGCGCCGGTCGCCACATAGCCCAGATTGCCCCAGCTCCAGCTGGCTTCCGCCACCGTCGTCGAAGCCAGGAAACCCTTGGGCTTGTTGACGCCGTCGCCGTTGACAAAGGCCGTGGTTTCCTGCGCCGCAAAGGCCGCATTGACCTCGTCGGCAATCCACTGGCCCACATCCACCGCGGCATCGTCGAGAAAGGCCGAGGTGGCCGCCGGCATGGCATAGAGTTCCATGGTCGGATAGCTGAGTTCGGCCAGCGTCTGGCTATTGGTAACGGGGCGCGCCGCCGTCTCCCCCACCCAGCCCACGGCCGGGCCGGTCAGCGAGATCGGGCGCTTGTAGACGGCGCTCGACACCTGGCGCACCCCGGCAATGGCGCGGATCGGCGAGACCGCCGTCAGCAGCCGGGTGATTTCGCTCTCGGTCTCGGCCGGGACGACAAAGCCGCCATCGGCATTGACGCCGATCGACAGTGCCTTTTCCTCACCGCGCTTCACATAGGCCGAAAAGGCATCCTTGTATTCGTCATACTGCTGGCCGGCCTTGCTGTCGAGCAGCGGGCGGGCGCGGTCGGCCAAGGCGCGGTCCATGGCCGATTTCTGGCCATCCAGCGCCTGGTTGATGCGGTCCAGCTTGCCCTCGAGCAGGCCGTCGGCGCTGCCGCGCTTTTCGATCTCCTTGAGGCGCTGGTCATTGGTGCGCTTGAACTCCTCAAACGCGCTGGAAAACGCGTTGAACATGCCAGCGACATCGCCGCCGGTGCCTGCCTTGATTTCAAAACTGTCGTCGGTCCGGTCCATGGAAAATCCTTCAGGAGTTGCGGATGGCTGAAATCGCCGCCGCGATTGCGGCGCCGGTCGAATGGTTGGCGGAGGCGGCGATGCGCGCGTCCTCCATCATTGGAAAGGTCACGATGGACACCTCGAACAGGTCGAGCTGCCAGAGCTTGCGGCTGCCGGCTTCGCGCGTCGCCCTGACGGTGCGAAAGCCGATGGAGAGCCCATCGATGGCCCGGTTTTCGATCAGGGTGCGCAGTGCGTCGGCCCGCGGCACCCCGGGCAACAATCGCCCGGCGACAAACAGGCCCTGCCCGTCCTCGCCAATGGCTTCCCAGATGCCCACCGGCTCCTTGGGATCGTGCTGAAACAGCATGCGGATGCGGTCGCGGCGCTTGGCCAGGCTCCTGGCAAAGGCGCCCGGCATGACGATATCGCCCCCGCTGTCGAGCCGGTTGAACAGGCTCGCATAGCCGGAAAAGCGGCCATCGGCATCAATCGGGATCGCCCCCATCAGCGTTTGCCGCCCGGCTTGCCCGCCGGCTTGACGCTCGCCTTGCCATTGGCCAGCGTCCCGGCAATGTTCCAGGCAAATTGCCGGAAAGTCTGCTGCGCATTGTCCCGGCTCTGCTTGTTGGCCATGGGTCAATCTCCCTTCTTGAACAGGTTGTTGAGCGCGGCGATTTCATGGACGAAGTCGTTGAAGCGCTGGTTGGCCATCGCCAGCTCGCGCAGGCTCCACACCAGCAGCCCACTCGCCCCGCTCGCCCACAAAAACAGCGCCAGATGCGCCAGATCACCCCGCTCGATGACGGTTTTGGTCAGCTCGTCCATGTTGAAAATCTCCACTGGCCGGCGGTTCGCCTGTCCGCGTCGCCTAGATCCCCAGCATCGCCCGCTTCTCGGCGTCGCTCAGAAATCCGGCATTGCTCACCCGTTCCCACAGCGCTGCGCGGTCCTCGGCCAGGGCTTCGACCGCATCGAAGTCCGGCACGATCACCGCGCCGCCAAAGGCCGGCGACAGCCAATTGCTCAAATCATCGGCGACGCGCCGCACCAGCGGGATCAGCGTCTGCCGCCAGAGCGCGCGATTGGCCTCGGCCATATTGGCATAGGTATTGTCGCCGGGAATGCCGAGCAGCATGGGCGGCACACCAAAGGCCAGCGCGATATCGCGCGCCGCGGCATGCTTGGCCTCGATGAAATCCATGTCGCGCGGGCTGAGCGCAATGGTCTTCCAGTCGAGCCCGCCCTCCAGCACCATCGGCCGCCCCGCATTGGCTGCCCCGGCAAAGCCCTGTTCCAGCTCGATTTTCAGCCGCTCGAACTGCTCGGCGGTCAGATTGCCGCCGCCCATGGAATAGACCAGCGCCCCCGATGGCCGCGCCGCATTGTCGAGCAGCGCCTTGTTCCATTCCCCGGCGGCATTGTGGATGTCGAGGCTGGTCTGCGCTGCCTCCAGCGGCCCCATGCCATAGTGATCGTCGAGCGGATGAAACAGCGCCATATGCAGCACGCCGGGAAGCGCCCCGCCATCCTGGCGAAGACGCTGCGTCTGCCCGCCGGCGCTATAATCATAGGCAATCGGCCAGCCATCGGCGCCCGCCACCACCTTCATCCGGTCCGGCCGCAGACAGAACAGCGCCTTGACCTCGCCCTCGACCAGCCCCGCCTGCAGATAGGCGTTGCCCGCCGTCTGCAGATAGGCATAGACCGCCTCGAGCATTTCCCCGCCCGATTGGCGCCCATTGGGCCGCCCCAGCAGCGCCGCCAGCGGATGCTCATCCACCCGCCTGCCATGGTCCACCACCGTCAACGGCACCCGATTGGCCGCCTCGGCAATCAGGCGCACGCATCGATACACCACCGGGTTCCTGGCAAAGCCCTGATTGACCAGGCTGGCAAAGCCGCGATGGCTCCAGTTCGGCGCTCCCAGCTGGCTGAGGCTGAGCACACTGTGCCCGGCAAAGTCCTTCTTTTCCGCAGGCGTGTTTATCTGCCCACCCAGGAGGCGGCTGACCCAATTCGGCATGTTTCCTGATCCCTATCCCCTACGCACCGCGCCATCAGTCGACCGCCCTCCCCCTTGAGGGGAGGGTCGGGGTGGGGGTGCTGCAACATCCACTGGCGGGGTGCTCAGATTGTCCGTGTCGACAAGCCCCTAAATCCCCCGCACCCGTGGCGTACCCTCCGACAGCAGCAATTCCGTCAGCGCCCACACCAGCGCATCCACGCGGTCCGGCGAATGCCCACCGCTCCTGCCATCGCTGCCAAAGCCGCACATTTCGTCCTCCAGGGCACCCAGCCCCGCCACATGGCGCACCAGTCCGCGCCCATAGAGCGCCGCCACGGGTTCGGCCCGCAGCCACTTACCCCGGCTGGCCCGCACCGGGCGCACCGGCACGGTCGCGTCCACCTGCGCAATCACCGATTGCACGAGATCGCCGCCCTGGTTGACCTCGACCACGATGGCGTCGGCCTGGTGCGCATGAAACGCCGCCACGGCCCGCTTTGCCCAGCCCAGCGGACTGGCCGGTTTCAGCGTCCGGTCTTCCAGCACCACTGCGCCATCACCCACCCGGCCCGCCACGATGATGCCGCAGGCGTCGGACTTTTCCGTCCCCGTCACCGGCGGATCCACCGCCACGACAATGCGCTGCGGTGCCTCCGGTCCCGCCGGTAAAAACATCGTCCGCTGCCACAAGGCATCGGGCAGATCCTCGATCATTTCGCCGTCCAGCTCCTGCCGCCCCAGCACCGATCCGGCATAGCGCCCGACCACGGTTTCGAGGAATCCCGGCGCCAGATGCATGGCATTCTTGGCCGTCTTCATCCGCGTCACCGCGGTCAGCGGATCGGCGAGCAGGCGTTTGAGCAGACGCGTCGGCTTGGGCGTCGTCGTCGCCAGCTGGCGCGGCCGATCCCCCAGCCGCAGCGCGAATTGCAACATGTCCCACGCCGCCTCCGCGTCCGGCCATTTCGCCACCTCGTCGCACCACGCCGCCGCAAATTGCGGTCCCCGAAACCGGTCGGGATCGGAGGCCGACAGCACGATCCCCTCCACCCCATTGGGCCAGATCAGGGTCGTGCCCTTGAGCACGGGCCGATCGTCGTCAGGATGCACATTGAACAACCCGCTTTCGCCGCGGATCATCACCGCGATGGCTTCGGTCATGGTCTCGCCGACCAGTGCAATCGGCGAAACCCGCTCGGCGGCCAGCGAGCGCACCCATTCGGCGCCGGCCCTGGTCTTGCCCGCGCCCCGCCCGCCCATGAACAGCCAGGTGGTCCAGTCGCCCTCAGGCGGCAGCTGCGCCGCATGGGCCCAGCGTTTCCATTTGTAATATTCCGTTTCGACCTTTTCGTCGGACAGCGCCGCGACTTCGGCGCGGCTCTCAGCGCTGCTTGAACTGGTCAATGCGCTTGGCCAGCTTGTCGCGGAGGTCACGCATGTCTTTCTTCTGTTTCGGTGGCGTAACGGTTTCCGTCGGCTGCATGTCGGTCAGGTTTTCGAGTGTCTTGACGATGATGCTCAAAGCGCGTGCTTCCTTTTCGGTCTGTTGGTTGGGTTCCAGGCTTTCCAGCCACTGCACCTGGCGGTCCATTACCCGGTAGATGCGCGCCATCAGCAGTGATCGGCTGCTCGCATACTGGGCCGAGCGCGGCAGCCACAGATCCCGGCGCATCCGGTGCTCGAGCGAGCCCTTGGTCACGCCGAAGGTCGCGCAGATCGTGGCAATGGTGTCGGTGCCGTTTTCATAGGCGTCGCGAATCGTCGGCCAGTCCCGGGCCAGCCGCGCTGCCCGCAGGTCGTTTTTCATCCAACTCTCCTTGCGGAACGCGTTGCACCCGGCGCGACCTGTCGCACAGGCAGTCCATCGGGATAGGGCTTTGAGGCGAGCCGTGAAACGCCTGCCACCGCCGCTCGCTGCGATCCCGACCCAATTTCTCGACTATGCCAGAACTCTACCAGACCAGCGTCACGCGGGGATTAGAAGGATAGGTTGTTGGATTGCGGAATGGGTTCAATGGCTTAGGAAAACTACGCCCACGGAGTCATTTTCGCGCAGGCGGGAGTCCATGCTTTTCCACGCGGATACCCCCTCCCAACCTCCCCCTGACAGGGGGAGGGGCGTGGCCGGCGTTCTCTGTAGAATCCCGCCTCATACCCGATGCAACCCCCCCCCTGTCAGGGGGAGGTTAGGTGGGGGTATCCGCACCACCCACAGAATGGATTCCCGCCTGCGCGGGAATGACCCAGTGATGGATCATGCGTCGGTAGCAGCTCCGCGTCGCCGCCCTACTCACCAACCACCCAACTCTCACCACCCACCGCGCTGCCCACGGGCGTAACCCGTGGGTCTTTCCCAACCTGGCACGCGCGACGAGTGGCCCTAGGGTCAAGCCCCAGGGCAGCCCGTGTATCGGCAAACAAAAACGCCCGCCCCTGTCCCCAGGAACGGGCTTACCCCATCACCGCCACCCGCTGAAATCAGCCCTCACCCAAACTTGCGCCGCGCATCCATGGCCAGTCCCAGCCCCACGCTGCCCAGCACGTCCGTACGCACCATCTCGGCATCGGGAAACAGCACCCGCAACCGCTCCACGATCACCGGCACCTGCGTCGAGCCACCGGTCAGGATCAGGCTGTCGATATCGCCCGCTGTTACCCCGGCCCGCTGCAGCGTTTCACCGATGGTCGCGGTAATCCGCTCCACCGAGTTCTCCAGCGCCGCGCCGAGATCATCAACCGAAATCTCGGTGGTGATCCGCACGCCCTCGATATCGAAATCAAACTGATGCAGATCGGCATCCGACAGCGCGATCTTGGCCGCTTCCACCGCCCCGACCAGCCGATGCCCCAGCCGGTGCTCGACCACCGCGATCATCGTCTCGACCATTTCGGGGCGCTGCGCCTCGTTGCGGGTGCTGCTCAGGTCGCGAATGGTCTTGGCGGTATAGAGCCGGTTGATCCGGTGCCAGGTCGACAGGTCATAATAGGGCGCCACCGGCAGATAGCGCTTGCGGTCGCGCGTCATCGTCCCCAGCCCCAGTTCGGGCATCACCTTGGCCATGGACAGCAGCCGGTCGAAATCGGTACCGCCGATATGCACGCCCGCCGTCGCCAGGATGTCGCCGCTGCGATCGGTGGCGCGCGCCCGCTCCGGGCTCACCCGCACCACCGAAAAGTCCGAGGTACCACCGCCAAGATCGACGATCAGCGCCAGCTTCTCGGTGCCGACCTGCCGCTCGAAGTCGAGCGCTGCCGCGATGGGCTCGAACTGGAAATCAATGCGGCTATAGCCCTGCGCCCGCACGGCCTGCTCCAGCTGCCGCTGGGCCTCGGCGTCGGCCTTCGGATCATCATCGACAAACTGCACCGGCCGCCCGACCACGACGCTATCCACCGGCGCGCCCAGTTCCGTCTCGGCCCGCCGCTTCATTTCGCCGACAAAGATGCCCAGAATATCGAGAAAGCCATAGGTCCTGGCCTTGACCCTTGTGGTGTCGCCGATCAGCGCCGTGCCCAGCACGCTCTTGAGCGAGCGCATCAACCGGCCCTCTGCCCCCGTCACATATTCAGCCACGCCGGCCCGGCCGAAATGGATGGCGTCATCCTCGAAGCTGAAGAACAACACACTCGGAATCGTCGGCTTGCCATCCTCCAGCGCCAGCAGCGCCGGCGCGTTGGTCGCGTCGGCAATTCCCATGGTCGAATTGGACGTGCCAAAGTCGAGGCCGCAAGCAAGGGTCATGATCGGATTCCGTCGAGTGCTGCGCCGACCTGCGGCGCGCGAGAGGACGGCCCTCATAACGACTATGTTGATGCGAGGAAAGCCCCCAATAGGTGCGGCGACATCTCACCACGCCCTCCCCTCACTCGCCGTCATCCCGGCGAAAGCCGGGATAACGCCGTGGGCACCAGGGCAAGTGTGCAAGCCTCACTTCCGCTCCCAATCTCGCCTCCCCCACCGCGCTGCCCACGGACTTGATCCGTGGGCCATTCTCAACCATGCACGCGCGACGAGAGGCCCACGGATCAAGTCCGTGGGCAGCCCGGCGATGGTTGAAGGTTCAGGAGCACACTTCGCCAGCAGAGTCGAAGGGACCGATCCGCAGCACCCGCCCACTCACCCGCTGCCTATGGGCTCGTCCCGTGGGCCATTCTCAACCCGGCACGCAGGAAGAGCACCCTCACGGATCAAGTCCGCGGGCCGTCCCATGATGATTAAATGAGAGCAGGCGCGTTACCGCGCCCTATCCCGCCTTGCGCTTGCGCTGCTGGGCCGGCCGCAAATCCACCGCCTCGATCCGGCCGATGCCCCGCCGCTGCGCCTTTTTCAGCGCTTCAGCCGCGGTCTCGAAAAACTTCTTGTCGTATCCGCCCTGCGGATTGCTCACCGCCACACCGATGGAGGCGGTGACGATCCCGGCATGGCTTTCCTTATGCGCCAGGCCCTCGCTGCGCACCGCAGCAGCAATCTGGGCCGCGATCGAACGGGCCATCAGCGCCGGAAAGTCGGGGAGCACCACCACGAAGCCGTTCCGCCCCAGCCGCAGGCATTTATCGCCCTCGCGCGGCAGGCAATGGCGGATGGCGCTCTGCATTGCCGACAGACAATCGTCGGCCGAGGCCTTGCCGTAGGCGGTGAAATATTCCTTGGAGCGGTCCATCTCTATGATCAGCAGGCTCAGGGACACATTGCGCTCGGCCGAACGGGTCCAGGATTGCGCCAGTTCCTCGTCGATCTTGGCGCCGAGCCGCGTCCGCATCCCCAGCGTCCGTGCAATCGCCGCCTGTCCATAGGCTGGCGCGCGTTCACGCTGCTGGCGCACCGGGCGCAGCACGCCAAGGGCCGTTCGAACGCGGGACCAGAACGGATCGCTGCCGTCCTTGCTGATTGCGGTATCGGTCATTGGTGACGCCTGTTCTGGGCCGGCCTTTGGGCCGCTTTACCGTCCAATCAGGTCACAACATGGTTAACCGATGGTTACCAGGCGACTTGGCGCGGTCCTAGATCGTCTCGGGTGGTTCCCATTCCGGCCAGTCGACAGCGTGCTCTTCCCACTCGCCAGGCTCGACATCGGTTTCAAGGAACGTCCGCCCCTTCACCGAGACCCCGACATCGATCACGGTCTGCGGATCGCCCGAGACCAGCGGATGCCACCAGGCCAGCCCCTTGCCCTCGGCCAGGCGGCGATAGGCGCAGGTGGTGGGAATCCATTTTATCTCGGTGACATTTTCCGGCGTCAGCTTGATGCAGTCGGGCACCTTGGCCTTGCGTCCGGGATAATCGGTGCAGCGGCAGCTATCGCCATCCAGCAGCTTGCAGCGCACATCCGAGGTGATCAGGATGCCGCTGTCTTCGTCCTCGAGCTTGATCAGGCAGCAGCGGCCGCAACCGTCGCAGAGCGATTCCCACTCTGTCTCGGACATTTGATCGAGCGTCTTGTCTTCCCAGAAGGCCATCTTAACCCTTGCAATGCTTAATTATAGGGCCGAAATCCCACTTGTGCCGGCCCATAGTCGATCATATTCCAGCGAGTGAGTTGCGTTGCCGGGGTGAACGGACCAACAGTCCACGAACCAGTGCCGAGGGCGAAGTTGTCGGATCCGTTCTACACCAAAGAAAAGCGTCGCAAGAAGTCCAGCATGCTGGCTGCCGACGCCTGGCTGGATTCATCGATTTACGAATTCGGCCAGTGGCTCGGCCGAGGCTATACCCGTTTTCAGGACTTCATGTCCATTTTCCACGTTTCGGGGATAAAGCGGTTCGTCGTCGAAATCTCCTCGGATGCCTTCACCTTCGGTGCCATCGGCGCCGTGCTGATGACGGCCCTGGCCCTGCCTGCCTTCGATGCCACTGCCTCGGGCGAGTATAACAAGGCGGAAGACTATTCGGTGGCGTTCCTCGATCGATATGGCAACGAGATCGGCCATCGCGGCATCCGCTCCGATGACAGCGTGCCGCTCGCCGACATGCCCGACTATCTGATCAAGGCCACCCTGGCGACCGAAGACCGCCGGTTCTACGAGCATTTCGGCATCGATATTGTCGGTACGCTGCGCGCGCTGATGAGCAATGCGCAAGGCGATAGCGGCACGCAGGGCGGCTCCTCGATCACCCAGCAATTGGCCAAGAACCTGTTCCTGACCCCCGAGCGCAATCTCGAGCGCAAGATCAACGAGGCCTTCCTCGCCATCTGGCTCGAATGGCACTACAGCAAGGACGAGATCCTCAAGCTGTATTTCGACCGCGCCTATATGGGTGGCGGTGCCAATGGCGTCACCGCAGCCGCGGATTACTATTTTGGCAAGAAGGTTCAGGACATCAATCTGGCCGAAGCCGCGATGTTATCCGGCCTGTTCAAGGCTCCAACCCGCTATGCCCCCCACAATGACCTGGCCGCCGCCCGCGGTCGCGCCAATCTGGTGCTTTCCAACATGGTTGCCGCCGGATTTTTGACCGAAGGCCAGGTCACTGCCGCCCGCCGCCACCCCGCCTCGCCCATCGATCGCACCGAAGACGTCAATTCCCCCAACTACTTCCTCGATTGGGCGTTTAGCGAAACCAAGAAGATCATCGAGGCGTCAAACCACAGCTCCAACAATTTCGTGGTCCGCACCACCATCGACTCGGTCCTGCAGACCTACGCCGAAGACGCCATCGTCTCTGTCGTGCGCGAACAGGGCGAGCGGTACAATGTCGATCAGGCCGCCATGGTGGTCACCGACACCAACGGCGCCATTCGCGCCATGGTCGGCGGCACCGATTACGGCAAGAGCCAGTTCAATCGCGCCATCGTCTCCACGCGGCAACCCGGATCGGCGTTCAAGCCCTTCGTCTATGCCGAGGCCTTCGAGCAACTCGGCCTCAAACCGTCCGACACCATTTCGGACCGTCCGGTTTGCATCGGTGATTGGTGCCCGCAGAATTATGGCCGCAATTACAAGGGCCAGGTTTCGCTGGAAAGCGCCTTTGCCCAGTCGATCAATACCGTCCCGGTAACGCTGTCGATCAAGACCGGCCGCGACACCATTGCCGACCTCAGCCACCGCATGGGCATCCAGAACGAGTATCCCGTCACCCGCTCGCTGGCTCTGGGGGTGGCATCGGTGTCCGTGCTGGACATGACCTCATCCTATGCGGTCTTCGCCAGCGGCGGCTACAAGACGCCCGCCTATGGCATTACCCGCGTGACCACGCTCACCGGTGAGCGGATATTCGAGGCCGATACCGATATGGCCCGCGAGCGCATCCTGTCCGAAACCACCGTCGCCAATATGAACCACATGATGCGCACCGTGGTGACCGGCGGCACCGGTAGGCGCGCCGATGTCGTGGGCGTCCCTGCTGTCGGCAAGACCGGCACCACAACATCTTATCGCGATGCGTGGTTCTGCGGCTTTACCGGCAATTACGTGGCCGCTGTCTGGTTCGGTAATGACGACTACCGTCCGACCAAGAACCTGACCGGCGGACTTCTGCCCACCATCGCCTGGCAGAAGTTCATGGCCTATGCCCATACCAATATCGACATCATGCCGGTATTTGGTGTCGATTTCACGCCAGAGCCGGTCATCATCGCCGATGCCGATCCGGCCGCCATCCCCGATGTGGCCGACCAGCGCCCGCCGACCTTGACCCCCGAAGCCGCGCGCAAGCTGATCGATGTCGCCGACCGCCTCAAGTCCACCCTGCGCGGTTCCACCCCGGTTTCCGATCAGGCCAGCACGGCTACCCCACCTGTAACCACTGGGCTCTGAGCATCCTGGTCCTGGTGGCGAAACCCAATCTCCGCTTTCACCCTCCGGCCCCCATTGCTATAGCCAAGGGACGGAGTTGCGCTGGGGCCGCTCGTTCATGGCAAAATCGACATAATCGGGCGGGTCATCCTTGCGCTTCGTCATCCATCTCCTGCTCATGATTGCAGTCGCGCTCGGCGTGGGGTTCGGGCTGAGCTATTATGCGCTGACCGATGGCCGCCTGTTCGGCGCGGCACAGGTCGGCCCCTGGACCGCCTGGCCCGATGTCGGCTCTGCCGCGCCCAATCCCTATACGCGCGGCCACCTCACCCGCGTCGCCGGCTTGCAGCTGGGCCAGAGCGAAGGCCTGCAATTTACCGCCTCCACCGATAGCAGCGGGCAGCCGCTCACGCTGGCCTGCACCTATTCGGTCAATGGACAGACACCGCTCGCCACCTTCTGGACGCTGGTCGCGCTTGATCCCGATGGGGCTAATCTCGCGCGCCCGGGCGGCGATGCCGCGATGCGCTCGACCAGTCTCGCCCGCCCCAATGATGGTTCGATCGCCATCCATGTCGGCACGCGCCTGATGCCGCGAAACTGGCTGGAACTCAGCGGCACCGGCCCGTTCAAGCTGGTGCTGACGCTCTACGATACCACGGCATTCTCGGGCTTCAGCACGGCCCGCGAGGCCATGCCGGCCATCGTGCGCGGAGATTGCGCATGATGCGTACCCTGCTCTGGTTGCTGGGCGGCCTCATCCTTGGCGGCATCATCCATATCGTGGTGATCCTCACCCTGCCGATGCTGGCCGAAGAAACGGCCTGGGACCGCGTTGCCGATCTCGATGCACAGAGCCGCATGTTCATCCTGCCACCGGTCGAGCCGGGCACGCCCAATCCACTCGGCCTCGATCCGGACCTTGCCTATGGACTGTGCCGCGTCGATCTGGCCGAAGGCCCCGCCTATGTCAGCGGCGTCATGCCGGACGCCTTTTGGTCGGTGGCATTGTTCAACAGGCAGGGCATCGTCACTTATTCGACCACCAATCGCGACGGCATTGGGCAGACCCTGGAGATGGGCATTTTCAACGCTGCGCAGACTCGCCTGCTTGCCCAGCAGCAACTTGACATCGCCGAGGGCCTCCTCGTGGTCGAGAGCGCATCGGACGAGTTGCTGATCCTCGTCCGCCTCGCCCCGCCCCACCACGCCATGCGCCAGCGCTTCGAGGCGGCCCTGGCTGCCGTCGAATGCGGAACCCGCCAACCCTAGGTGTTCCGGCCCCCCCGCCTTGTAGCAGGCGACCGGTGCGACCCAGTTGGATATCTACTTCTGATCGATGATTTCGGTATCGATGGGCTTGGTCTGATAGCGGGAGGGAAGCACAATCTCGCCGGCCCAGCCCGGACCACTCTTGCGAGCGCAGAAATCGCGGCTATTCGCCTGCTTCACATAATTGGAAAGCCGCGACAGCGCGGCGTCCACGGCCAGCGACTGATCATGGGGCGTCTCCACCAGCAAGTGATCGAGTGCATAGTCATAGGACTGGAAACGATAGGTCAGCGCCCGAGCGAACCAATTGATCCGCATGTCGTTCTCGGTCCGGCGCGCCCGCGCATTGGCCGCGACTGCGGGCTCGATACCACTCAACCCCGCCAGCGCCTGCGCGCGCTGCCGGTCGATTTCCTCTACGGCGCAAATCGCTGCGAAGGTGGCAGGGATGGTATCGAGATCAGCCGCAATATCGCGTCCCACCCGTGAGTAGCGAACGGTCGACGATTGAAAATGCGTCTGTTTCAACCAGCCATAATAGCGGTCGATAGCAAATGTCATGTCGGTCGCAGCGGTGATGCGGGTGCGCTGCAGTTCGACGGCAGAGTTGTAGAACCAGTCCTTGGCGTGGTCGGCCACGAGGAACCGCCATACACGATCATGCATGAGCTTTTCCTGATCGGTCTGGTTGAAGTTCGAAACCGGCTCGCCGCGCGAGGCAGCCAGTCTGGCGCCCACGGCTGGCATGGCCACGTCATGGGTGAAACTGGGCCGGGCCCGGCCGAAATCGCCGACTGGCCGTGCGACACAACCAGCCATCACCGCTGCAAGAGCCACGGTGCCGGCGAGAACAGCAAATAACTTACCCACGCTTGCGCTTTGGCCGCGTCGGGTCGAGGCGAGTTGTCGGCGTCGGCGGTGTACCGCGTTCATAACGCACCCCGGTAAACATCAATATCTGGGCGGGTCCGGGCGGCTTCGCCACTGCGGCTATGGGGTGTCCCCCTCGATCGAATTTGACGAGCTTTCCCAAGCTGGCCTCCAATTCTGTGCGGCTCCCCCATCCCAACGGGGGCAGCATTCCATAAGCAAATCAGTCGGCGCGACGCCCCTCGCGCTTGAGTGCATTAAGAGATCGTCAAGGTTAACAGTCTGCTAACGAATTGCCGGCAAGAGTAGGGGCGCGCCAGATTCCGGCGCTTTGCGAGTCGACGGTTCCCAAAAAATGCTCGGTTTTCAACCTTACGAGACGTTCAACCTCCTGATCGAGACCGGTGGCGTGGACCGCACGAACACCCTGCTGATAGCTGCCTGCGATGCCTATGCGCGGCGCGGCAAGCCAACCAGTCCCGAAATGGAGCAATTCGAGACATTGGCTGCCCGCCTGTTCCCGGTTGCCGGGGCCCAGGCGCGCGCCAAGGGTGCCGCCCTTCTCGGCCGCGCCGAAACGCTGTCCCCCCTGCTCGAAGGCCTCGTCGTCGCCCATATCGGTGAAGACCTTATCGGGTTTCTGGAAGCAGCCCCCGAGCTGTCCGAAGCCACCATGCTCGACATTATCGCGCGTTATGACGTCGCCGCCGCCGCCACGCTGGCGCGGCGCCAGGACCTGACCAACGTGGTTCTCGCCAAGCTGTTCCAGATGAATTCGCGCAAGGTCTATCGCGCGCTAGCCGACAATACCTCGATCGTACCGCGCGGTGCCTATCTCAGCGCACTCGCTCGGTCGGCACAGATGGATCATATCGTCGCCGAGTCGCTGGCCAAGCGCAGCGATTTCGACGCTGCCCTGCTGGCCCCGGCCTTTTTCGACCTGTCCGATCAGGATCGGGTCAAGGTCATCCATGCCTTCGCTCATCGCGAAACCCCACTTGCTCCAATCAAGAAGACCATCGAACAGATCTCGGTCGCCAATCAGGAACTGACCCGCGCGCTGATGAAGCTGTTTTCCGAGAACCGTCGTCCCGAAGTCACCAAGCTGCTCAGTCAGATCACCGGCCTTGATGAAGTCCGCTGCGGCCAGATCGCCCATGACGTCACCGGCGCCTCGTTGTTCGTGGTGCTCCGCGCCTTTGGCTGCTCGGCCTATGACGGGCTCAAGGTGCTGATCCACGCCACCGCCCATGACAATGAGCGCAGCCAGGCCCTTGCCGATTTCGCCACCCTGTTCGGTAATGTCACCGCCGATTCGATGGCCTACCTGATGAGCGCCTGGCGCGGTGAAGTGAACCTGCTGGAGTTGGCCAAGCCCGAATACCGGCCGTTCATCGAAAACAGCCGTCGCACTCCGCTGCAAAATACCCACAACCCGATCGTCGAAGAGGCCATTGAAGCCCTCGCCCGCATCGGGATCAAGCGCGCCAGCTAAGGCTGGAGGCCCTGCCCCTTGTCGTCGCGCCTCGCCTCGAGGCGCGACGACAAGGGGCAGGTCTGCGGGCAGCGCGTGAGTAGCATGGTTATCGGGTGGACCTCAGCAACAGGGCGAACAACGGCCCCTAGGCGACAACCTCAATCCCCGGATCATCGCCACGCAGATCGAGGCTGATCACCCAGAGATCGGGGTCAAACTCGACTTCCCGGACAATGCGGTCGCGCACCATGGCCGGTTCGACATGGCTGAAGCGCCGCTGAAACACCAGATTGGCTGATTCCTCGTTGCGGCTGACCATGGGCGCTGGAGTGAACAACGACACGGTGCCATCAAGGTGGTCGATTTCGACATAGACCTGACCGGCAACCGGATCGCCCCGGCGCGAGACGACGCACATATTGCCCAGGTCATTGTGCCGCCGCACGAAGACGCCGCACCAGATATCGGAGCGGAGGCGAGTCACTAGATATCGGCGCCGGCAGCGCGCAACAGGCCCGGCAGTTCAGGGGTAACCTGACCGGTCATCTGGTAATTGTGGAACACTTCAAACGAGCGAATGGCCTTTGCCGTGGCTTCCCCGGTCTTGCCGTCAATGGGGGCATGGAAGAAGCCCAGGCTCGCCAGCCCGCGCTGCACCTGCGACACCAACTGGGTGTCATTGGCCGGCCTGACAGTGGCCGCGCGCACCTGATCAGGCACGATCGTCGCTGCTTCACGCTTGGGAACAATGGTTTCGAGCGATGCCACCTGCTGCACCGGCGCTGGCATCGGTTGGACATTGGTCGCCATCACCGGCATGGCTGGCACTGGCTTGATAGCCGGAGGGGGCGGCGTCGCGCGTCCGCCATCGACGGCTGCAACGATTGAATCGATCGTCTGGGCAGCCGCGTTGCCGACGGTATCAATCACGTTCTCGGCCGGGCTGATCGCCGGCAGGCGCGCGACGACCCGATCAGGAGCCCGCGCCGGGGCAGCGGCGGGCCGAGGCGCGGGAGCCGGTTGCGGCGTCGCGGCGGCCGCCTGTACCACCACGGGAAGCATGCCGGTCGCATCGGCTCGCAGAATGGCGTCGATGACCTCGCGGCTGACTGCGCCCATGGGCGTCATGCCATTGCGTTCCTCAAAGGCGCGGATCGCCTGCGCCGTCATCGGCCCGTAATAGCCGTCGACGGTGCCGCTGAAGAGCCCCATCTCTGTCAGCTTCTTTTGCACTGCGAACACGTCTTTGTTGCCCACCGGCTTGCTGGGGACCGCTGCCGGCTTGACGCTGCCGGTGGTTTCGCTGGTGACCATCTGGGTGACGGCGGTCTGCTGCATCGGCACCGGGGCCGGCAACACCAATTGCTGCGGCGCCGCGAGCGTTGCCGCTTCGGGCACCAATGGCGAAGGCGCGAACATCGGCGCGGGGTGGCGCGCGGTTTGAAAGTATAGCGCATTACTGCCGGCCAAGGCCGTCAGCGTCACCATGGCGAGCAGGCCGGTCGAGGCGAGCGGGGCGCGCATGTAGTGCGTCAAGGTCCAGATGCCAAAGCGACCCAACGAGGTCGCAACGGCGCTACCTGCCAACAGAGGCAGCCGCGTGAAGGTTGTGGCCGTCATTGCGCTTTTCTTTTTTCGTCGTGCCATGGGGTAACTTGGATGGGGGCGGGCTCGCGATGGAGGGGGGTGACTGTCGCAGTCTCCACCACCTTTATTGCTGGACCGTTTATAGGAAGCAGAACGGTGACCATTGTACCTGCCCCAATTTCGGACATCGCCCGCAAAGTGCCGTCATGCAGGTCAACTAGCCCCTTGACGATGGACAGGCCGAGACCGGTACCTTCGTAGCGACGGTTGAGACCATCCTGAACCTGGAAGAACGGCTCGCCCACGCGCTGCAGCGATTCGGGGGCCATCCCGATGCCGTTGTCGACCACGCTCATGTTGACGCACTGGCCCTGGCGCTTCATCGTTACGGTCACGGTGCCGCCTTCGTGGCTGAACTTGATGGCATTCGAGAGCAGGTTCAGCAGGATTTGTCGGCAGGCGCGTTCGTCGGCCACCAGCATCGGCAGGTGCCGGGAAATGTCGCCGACCAGCCGAATCTGGCGTTCCTGCGCCAGGTTTTCGACCAACCGGAAGCAATTATGGACCAGCGTATCGGGCAGGAAGGGCTCGGGCTGCAGTTCGAACTTGCCCGCTTCAATCTTGGACATATCGAGCAGCATGCCGACCACTTCCAGCAGGTGCTTGCCGCTCTGGTGGATCAGACCGGCATATTCCTTATGCGTTGGCGACAGATCGCCACCAATGCCCGAGCTCATCATCTCGGAGAAGCCGACAACGGCATTGAGCGGCGTACGCAGTTCATGGCCAATGGTCGCCAGAAAGCGCGACTTGGCATTGGAGGCTTCCTCGGCCACGCGCCGCGCCTCTTCGACTGCTGCCTGCTGGTCCCTGCGCTCGGTAACGTCACGGAACAGCGCCACCACCTCGTAGCGCAGTTCGCCCTTGGCGGCATCAAGCACCGGCGAAAAGCTGATCTCGACCCAGATGAAGTGCGGAACCCGCACGCCGGCCACTGGATCGTCCTGGCGCATCCGCACTTCGATCGTGCGCGACTTGCCGCCCTGGTTGGCGTCAGCAAAAGCGGTCAGATAGGCGGGACGGTCCAGCACATGCAGGCGCTCCCCCAGCGAGGCGCCGCTCAGCTCATAGCGCCGGCAGCCAAACAGCGATTCGGAGGAGCGCGAGGCCAGCAACAGTTCGCCATTGCTGGAAAAACGGATTACCGCGTCCTGCACATGCTCGATCAGATGGCGATAGGCGCTCATCTGCGCCTTGTCATAGACGTCATAGGCACCGCGGATGCGATTGGCCGACAGGGCAACAATCCCTGCCACCACGGCCAAAGTCAGGCCACTGACGAGCTTGAGCGTGAGATCGTTGATGGAGATGCTGGCCATCGGCACCAAAGATGCAACGACTGCCAGGACGCCGATCACGCCCAGAAGCAGCCAGCCCTGCCGACGCAACGGCCCGCGGGCCAGCAGCGAAGCAAGCACGGGGCCCAGCACTGCGATGGCCAACCCCATATCTGCCAGGTTTGGATCCGCCAGTGTCAGCACTAGGCCGACTGCCATGATGGAATAGACCTGGCCTGCCGCAGCTTCTTCATACATGGCGTGCTGATGCAGGGCCAATGTGATCATGCCGCTGGCAAGCCCCATGGCTGCAATGACGAAAGGCAAGGCTGCCCCGCCCACCAGCAGATACATGGCCAGCGGCATCAGCAGGGCGCTGGCCAGCATGACCAGCCGCGCGTTGTTGGCAAGAGTCTTGCGACGCAGCATTTCAGGCCGATGACCTGACCCGGCCATGGCCAGGGACATCTCTTTGCTTGCGCTGAAAGAGAACAGGCTACGCATACGCAATACTCACTTCCACGACGCCGGTTGGGGCTGTGCCGACGACATCAGGCACAGGCGGTTTGGAACCGCATCCGCCTGAATGGGCTTCAGGTTTTTGTTGGCCCCACCCTGCGGCCCAAGAGCTAAGACAGCATTAAACCATGCTGCCGCAGCGCCTTGCCGTGTGATGTGGGGAGGTCCTTTCTGGGGTTAGCGTAAACAAGGCGTTGCCCTGATGAAGGTCGGCGGCGGCATTTGATTAAAGTTTTACACAATCGCGCCAGCCGCCCTTAAACCGCCCCGCCTATTGTCTCGATTGCAGGCCAAGACATGGCCCAGGCAATTTTGGATGAGACGATGCTCCTGTTCCGCTCGATATTCTGGCTGACCATCGCCTATGTGGTGATCAAGCCGGGCGTGGATTTCCACGATGCCGCTACGGCGCTGTCAGGCCAGGCCGTGGCCGCCGGCCAGCAGATCGTTGCCGAACAGGTTCAGACCATCGAATGCGACACCATACAGTGCATCGGCGGCAAGGCTGTTCTTGCCGCGGTGCTTCCCACTCCCCCGTCCGCCGGCACTTCTCCCATGCATGACGCGCCAGCAGTCCTCGTGGTCCCCTACCCCATGCCACGGCTGGGCCGGGCGGGATAAAGAGCGCCGCAAACGCTCGAACGAAAACCAGCGGTCGCGGTCCTAACCCCAGGAACGCTACTCCAGACCCTGGTCCCTGCCGCAAGCACGCTGCCCCGTGCTTGCGGCATTTTTCATTCAGCCGTCAGGTGGAGGGCGTCCCGGCGGATTGCGACTGCTGAGGCCGTCAGTTTCGCGCCCATATCCTGTCTCAACCGCCACCGCGCCGCGCGGCGCTGGAAAACTGAGTTGAGTTGCACTAGGTAAGGTCCATGACCGACACCCAAGCCTTGCCCCCAGCCTTCCAGGATATTGCCGAGAACCTGTCCTATCTCGATGACTGGGAAGATCGTTATCGCTATCTGATCGAACTGGGCCAGGCGCTGCCACGGCTCGACGACACCGAGAAGTCCGATGTCAACAAGGTGCAGGGCTGCGTCTCGCAGGTCTGGCTCGCCGCCCATAGCGACGTGAGCGATGGCAAGACCATTCTGACCTATCGCGGGGAGAGCGACGCAATGATCGTGCAGGGATTGGTGGCGATCTTGCTGGCGCTGTATTCCGGTCGCCCCGCTGCCGAAATTGCAGAGACCGACGCGATTGCCCTGTTCGACAAGATGGGCCTGCGCGAGCACCTGACCACCCAGCGCTCCAATGGCCTGATCGCCATGGTCAACCGCATTCGCAGCGAAGGCAAGGCGCTCAGCTGAGCGGCTTGCCGGCCAGCTCGGCAGATGCCGGCTGACGATACTGCGACAGTTTTTGCAGCAACGGCCGCTCTACCAGCGTAAACAGCATCAGCCCGACCAGGGTACCGCCGACGATTGAGGCTGCAGCCACGAGGTAGTCAGCCCAGATGTTGGCGCGATCCAGCACAAGGAACGCGACACCGGAGAGAACGGCCACCTCGTAAATGTGCACCAGGTAGATCGAGTAGGATGCGTCTCCGATCCGCTCCAGCAGAGCGATGCGCGGCATTCGCGGCTCAAGCCGCAGACCGAGCAGCATCAGCGCCACCGCGAACGCGACAAAACCGATAAACGCCACGCCGTCCTCGACCAGCCCGCGGTCCCACAAGAAACCCTCGGCAAAACCCGCCACGCCTGACAGCAGCACCGCAAGAAGCCAGTGCGCAGGGATCCGCTCCGGCCAACCGCGCAAGCTCGCCAGTCCGATCCAGGCTCCGGCGCAGAAGGCCAGGGGGACGAAGCTGGTATAAAATTGCGGGATCGCGCCTTGCGGCTGGAACACCAATCCGATGACGGCCAGAGACCCCAAAGCCAGGGTCAGCCAGACGACCCGGGCCGTCGCGCCCAGGAACGCCAGCAGCGCAAAACACACATAGAAGAACACCTCATAGTTGAGGGTCCAGCCCAGCTTGTAGAGCGGATGGATGCCGCCGCTGCTCGGATTGTAAAACGGGATGAACAGCAGCGACATCACCAGCTCGGCACCATCATAGACGGTGGTCTTGAAGATCTGTGGTGCCAGCAGTGCCAGAATGGCTGCCAGCAACGTGGCGCCCCAATACATCGGCACAATGCGAATGGCCCGGCGCCGCAGAAATTCCAGGGCCGAGAACCGCCCATCACCGGTCACCGCCACCATGATGAAACCGGAGATGGCAAAGAACAGGATCACCCCAAGCCATCCCAGACGTCCAAAGCCCAGCTGTTCATCGGCCAGCGGGTAAAGCAGGGCGTGGGACGCCAGCACAAGCATGGCCGCCAGCCCGCGCAAATACTGAATCGAGATGAATTTGTGCCGCATGTCCCGGTAATTATCATGCCCTGCGTCAGGCCCGCCATTACGCTTGCGGATGTCGTTAACGCCGCTGCCCGGCTAGTCCAGCGGCAAGCGCTCATGCAGCCAGCTTCGGGTGCGCCCGCTGGGGCGCCCTTGCGCCACCTGCGTCAGCCCGAAATGGGTCGCCAACTGTTCCAGCCCGATCCGCAGCACCAGCTTGGCGCTGCGTCGCGGCCACCCCCGCTCGGTCTCCACAACCTGCAATCCCTTGAGCAGGCCACAGACATCGAACAGCACCCCACCGCATTCTGCCGGCAGCGACTGCGCAATGGCATCGAGCTTGCGCCGCGCATCGATGGCGCTATCGGCCAGGTCGGGCGCACCGCTTCCCGACGCTGCCCGGCTGGCAATGCGGGCGGGGTCATAGGACATGGTGACCCGCGGGCCGAGACGGGCTCGCTCCACCAGGCGCCGCAGCCGCTCGCCGGCCTCCACCTGATGAGGGAGCAGGAATGGCGCCGCGCCATCAACCGAGGCTGCCAGCCGCGCCAGCGGGCTTTCGTCACTGACGATCAAGGGGGCCGCAGCCACTTTGGTGCCGCTGCCAACCCCACCATTGGCCTTGAGCCAATCGCGTGCCCGCGGACCAGCGCAGCATTTACCACCACCAACCATCAGCACGCCCTCCCCCGCCAGGGCAGCGACCGCCGCCAGCCCAAGCCGGGCCGACCGATCGGCCCGGCGCAATTCAAAGCCCGTACCGATCCGCTCTGCCGCATGGTCTGGCAGCAGCATTCGCACGAAGCGCAGGGTGCGTGTCTCAATAGGCATCGCAGCTCTCCCGTTCCAGACCGGCTACAGTCGTTTCGATGCGCAGTTCAAGGGCACTAACCTCATCGTCAAAGCGCGGGTCGTCACGCATATCCTCGATCAGGGCACAAGCATGTGAGACTGTTGTCCTATCTCGACCAAATGCGTCGCCCACCGCCTTGAGGCTGCGCCCTAGCACCACATGGGAGAGATACATAGCCAATTGCCGTGCCCGCGCAGTGGCATTGCGGCAGCGAGACCGATGCATAAGCAGGCGTATCGAAACAGATTTTTCCCGTGCCACCAGGGCGATCACGTGATCGCAGGCCCAGTCATGGCCGGCCGCAGTCCGCTTCCGCCGCGCCCGACTGCGCGTATTGCACTTGTCGCCACGCGTCTCCAACGCCTTGTACATCGTCTCTCTCCACCGCAATCAAGGAATTTATTCCTACATATTGCGACGGCGAAATCCAGAGGGGGATAAGTGCGGATGGAGAGGTGGTGAAATCGCCGAAAACCGGCCGAAAACTCAAACGGCCGCTCTTGGGAGCGGCCGTTTGAATTTGCTTTGTCGCCGGGGCCCGAAACCGAGCGCGACGTATCGTGGTGTAATGGGGCCTAGACGGCCTTGCGGCCTAGCCCGTTATCCTTGGCCAACTTGGACCGGGTCGCAGAATAGCTTGGCGCAACCATCGGATAATCAGCCGGCAGGCCCCACTTCTCGCGATATTCTTCTGGCGAGAGATTATAGTGCGTACGCAGGTGGCGCTTCAGCGACTTGAACTTCTTGCCGTCTTCGAGGCAGATGATGTAGTCGGCGGCCACCGATTTACGCACCGGAACAGCGGGCTTGAGTTCCTCGACCGGAGCCAGGACTTCATTGTTGGACAGAGCACGCAGGGCGCCGTGAACCTCGGCGATCAGCTTGGGCAGATCGGTCGGGCTTACGGCATTGTGGCTCACATAGGCGGAAACAATCTCGGTACTGAGCTCGATCAAGTCGGTCTCATAGCCTGTCGCCGCGCCAGCGGACTCGTTCATAGTTCAACCTTTCATTATTCTTTTCAGGCTCATGACGTGGCAGTCGCAGCCTTAGTGAACTCCTATGGCCGTTTATTGGCAGATGCAACCCGATCCACTGGAATTAACATGTTACCAATTACTACCATTCAAGGCCCAGATTGTGACTTCTTTATAGTCTGAATTTCATCCAGCACGGTAATTTTGTTCGGAATATATCCGGCACGATGACTTGCACGGGCCAGAAGATGTGCTGAAACAGGTGTTGTCAGCAGCAGAAACAGCACGCCGATGATTGCCCGGAGGGCTACAGCACCTTCAAAACACACCAAAGCAACAGCCAACAACACCATGCCGCCGCCAACAGCGCCGGCCTTCGACGCGGCGTGCATGCGAGTGTAAAGGTCTGGTAGCCTTAGAATTCCGATGGCAGCCAGGAGCGTGAAGGCCGAGCCGCACAGCAGCAGGAACGCACCGAGGTAGAGCATGACGTCGATCACTTCGTCTTCTCCCGGTCGGCCGCGCCCGGAGCGGGCCGCGTCATGATGTAGCGGGCAAAGGCAATAGTCGCCAGAAAGCCGAGCAGGCTGAGCGCGATGGCAATATCGAGATACAGCATCAGCCCGGTGCGGATAGCAATCGCCCCCACAAAGGCCAATGCGACAACGGTCAGCAGATCGAGCGCCAGCACGCGGTCCGGCAGCGTCGGACCTATGACGATGCGAATCACACTCAGCAGCAACGCCACTCCCAGCATGACCAGCGCGATCGAAGTCGCCAAATCCATGAATGCAGCACCGCTCATGCGAACACCGCCTTCACCTTGGCTTCAAAGCCGGTGGCAATGTCGGCGATCAGGGCCTCGCGGGTGGAAAGGGTCAGCACATGCACATAAAGCACTGAGCGATCCTTCGAGACGTCGATGGAAAGCGTGCCAGGGGTCAGAGTGATCAGATTGGCCAGCAGGGTAATCTCCGCATCCGATTTGACGGTCAGCGGCACTGCCACGATGGCTGGCCGCAACGCTGCGCGCAGATTGGGCGTCAGCACCACGATAGCCACCCGGATGGCGCTCACGACCAGCTCATAGACGAACAGCAGAGCCAGCGAGGCGATGCGCCGCAATTGCCGCAATGCACGCGGCTTGGTGACGAAGTCGCGCAGCAGGTACAGTGCGACGATGGCGATGGCGGTCCCCAGCAGCAGGTTCAGTCCGGAGAATGATCCGCTGATGGCGGCCCAGATCAGGGCCAGCACAATCGTCAGCAGCAACAGATTCATGGCGTGCCTCCCGCAAGTCCAAATGCGGCGATGTAGCGCGAGGGATCGATCATATCGCCCGCACCCATCCGCGCTGCCGTAAACAGGTCCTCCGGCATCAGCCCCGCCAGAACCACAATCGCCACGAGCACGGTTGTTGCGCCGAGTCCAAACCGTGCCTCACGCAGGCTCAGCGGTTGCAGTTTGCCGCTGCGATGTTCGGATAGCTCGCCTTCCGGCCCAGCCCGCCAGAAGATATGCGCCCATAGCCGCGATCCAGCGATCAGGGTCAGCACCGCATTGGCAAGCAGCGCCACGACGATGGCGAGGCTGAGATAATCGACAGCGCCGCCTTCGCGCAGGCCGGACTGGGCCAGCCCTGCCTCCAGCAACAGCAGCTTGGGCCAGAAGCCCAGGAACGGCGGCACGCCAGCAGCTGCCAGCATCAGGACGAAAAACAGGATCGAGATTGGTGTATGGGCCGCATAGATTCCGCCCATGCGGCGGCTATCGGTCTGCCCGGTCAGCCGCTCGATCAGTCCAGCCACCAGATACAGCGCTGTCATGGTCAGGATGGCGTGGAGGATATAGAAACCCGCGCCCCCAATGCCGTGCAGCGATGGCAAGGCAATGCCGGCAATCACGGCGCCGATGCCGCCGATGACGAAGAAGCCAAGCGCACGGCGCAGATTGGTTTCGGCGATGGCGCCCAATGGCGCGATCAGCAGCGAAGCGATGGCAATACTGGCCAGCAACGGCTCCAGCAGATCGCGACTGGCCGGCAGCAGCACGACCAGCGCCCGCATCATGGCGTAGACGCCAACCTTGGTCAGCAGTCCAGCGAACAAGGCCGAAACCGCTGCCGGCGGCGTGTGATAGGACGCCGGCAGCCACGCATTGACTGGAAATGCCGCTGCTTTCATCCCGAAGGCCAGCAGCAGCAGCCCCGCGACACCCGCCATCGCCGCCGGATTGGCCGAGGGCGCCACCAGAATGATGTCGGCCATGTTGAGCGTACCCAGCAAGCCATAGGTCAGGCCGAGCGACAGCAGGAAGAATGACGTCGCCAGGAAATTGAGGAAGCCGTATTTGATCGCGCCATCGAGCTGGATTGGCTGCCCGCCAATGACGATCAGCCCGAAGGATGCAATCAGCATCACCTCGAACCAGACATAGAGGTTGAACAGGTCCCCGGTCAGGAACGAACCGGTGACGCCGGCCAGCAGCAGCAGCACCAGCGAATAGAACCCGTCGCTGCCATCGCCCGGCTCGCGCTCGCCCTGGACATAGACCAAGAGGATCAGCGTCACGATCGACGCCGCCAATGCAAAGCCGGCGCCAAAGATATCAGCGGTGAAACTGATGCCGAAGGGCGGCAGCCACTTGCCCATGGTCATGCTGACCGGGCCGACCTGCAGCACCTTGGCCAGCAGCATCACCTCGCAGGCGATGATGCCAGCAACTGCAAGCATGGCGACGATTGGGGCAATGCCGCGCTTCTGGCGCAGCATCAGCAGCAGCGCTGCCCCCATCAGCGCCAGCACGAGCGGTAGAACAATCACCCAGTCAGCTGCTGGCGTGACCGTGGTAATCATCGCTTCCGACAGATCGACGGAGGGTGTTGCAGTGGCCATGTCAGTAACTCAGTGGCGGACGCGGCGAGTCTTCCGGCTCGGCCACGCGCATGGTGTCGGTATTATCGGCGTCGAGAGACTGATAGGCGCGATAGGCCAGCACGAGCAGAAAGCTAAACATGGCAAAGCCGATGACGATGGCAGTCAGAATCAACGCCTGCGGCAGAGGATTGGCAATCGGGCCATCGGGCTGATCGAGACCGGTGGGCACGATCGGCGCAACCTCGCGGGTCAGGCGCCCAGCGGTAAAAATCAAGAGGTTAACCCCGTTTCCGAATACGGTCAGCCCCAGCAACATGCGGATCAGCGAGCGCGACAGCAGGAAATAGCTGCCGGTAGCGATGAACAGTCCAACCACAATGGCGAGTACAAAATCCATCAGATGTCGCCCCCCTCGCCTTCCAGCGCCAGCGCAATGGCCGAAATGGTGCCGAAAACCACCAGATACACGCCAATATCGAAGATCATGGGTGTCGACAGCGGCAGCACGGTTTCGCCAAGGTCGAGATAAAGCCAGATGCTGGTCAGGAAAGGCGAGCCGGTGAACAGCGACATCAGACCCGAGAGCCCGGCGATGAAGACGCCAAACCCGGCAATCGACAGCGGATCGACACGGATCGCGGCGCGGACCCGCTCCACTCCGCTCGACATGCCGAAAATGGCAATCGCCGAGGCTGCAATCAGTCCGCCGATAAAGCCTCCGCCCGGTTCGTTATGCCCGCGCAGACAGACATAGACGGAGAATACCAGCATGATGGAGACGATCAGCGGCGCGATGGTGCGGAAAATAACCGTGTTCATTTTGCCGCCTTCAGTGCGCTCTTGCGCTGTCGTTTGGCCACGTCGGGGGCAAGTGTGCCGGGCTTCTTCTTCCCGCGGATCAAGGCAAGGATGGCGATACCGGCAGCCATGACCACCGAGATTTCTCCCAAGGTATCGAAGCCGCGATAGTCGACAAGAATGACGTTGACGATGTTGTGGCCATGCGCAATCGGCACGCTGGTGGCCGTGAAGAAATCCGACATGCGCGGATCGAGTGTCCCCGACAGCACCACCATCAGCAGCAGCGAGACGCCGGCACCGCAGACGATCGCGAGCGTCCCGTCGCGGGCCCAGTCCTCGAACTGGCGATGGTCGCGTTCGTCCAATCGTAGCCGCGTCATTACCAGGGTCAGAATGACCACCGAGAGGATTTCAACCATGAACTGGGTGAAGGCCAGGTCGGGCGCCCCGAACAGCAGGAAGATCAGGGCCACCGCCGTACCCTGCACGCCCAGCGCAAGGATTGCCACCAGCCGGCTCGACGCGGTCAGCAAAGCGCCCAGCCCCAGAACTGCCAGCGCGATGACGCCCCATTCGTAGATTCTCAGGTCAGGCCAGCTCAGCTTGGCCGACCAGTCGCCCAGTTCATGGGTCGGCAGCAGCACATCCATGCCGCCCATGCCCAGAACCGGCACCATGACAGCCAGCGCCAGGCCGGCAAAAACCACGACCAGATAAAGCTCGAGCTTGCCGTGATGGAAGAACCGGGTGACGGCACCGGAAAACCGGATCAGCCCGAACATCACGCTGTCAAAGCCCTGATCCAACGTCCAGCCAATGGCCGCATCCAGGCGCCGCAGCGTGGTGCGGATAGCGGCCATTTGAAGGAAGACCAGCACGCCCAGCACCCAGGTCAGCACCGAGAGCCAGAACAGAATCGAAGTGGGCTTCAGCGCGAGGGACAGGTGGCTCTCGACCGCGACATCAAGCACGGTGGAAGCCGCCGGAACCACAATGTCATGGGCAAACCAGTCGGTCATCACCGCCACGCCGATGCCAAGACCGCCCAATACCAGCGGCCCAATCAGCATGGCGATCGGTGCTTCATGCGGCGATTTCGGCGTTGTCGCCAGCGGCCCCAGGAACGGCTTGATCGCCAGCGCCATGGCCACCCCGGCCAGCAGCGCATTGCCGATCACCAGAACTGCCAGCAGCAGCCAGCTCCGCCAGTCAGCATCGGCCAGCGCCAGATACATTTCTTCCTTGCCCAGATAGCCGAGAGTCAATGGCAGGCCAACCATGGACAACGCGGCCAGCGCTGCGCCGATGAAGGTCAGCGGCATCTTGTCGGACAGCCCGCTCAGCAGCGTAATGTCGCGCGTGCCGGTTTCATGATCGATGGCGCCAGCGACCATGAACAAGCCGGCCTTATAGAGCGCATGAGCGATGAAATAGACCACCACGGCGGCGATCGCCGCTTCATTGCCGAGCCCGATGAGCAGCACCAGCAGACCCAGCGAAGCAATGGTGGTCTGTGCCAGCATTTGCTTGAGATCGGTCTGGCGGATGGAGCCCAGGGCACCCCAGATCAGCGTTACGCCACCGAAGGAAACCAGCGTGACCGTCCACATGTCGGTGCCGCCCAGAAACGGCGTCATCCGGGACAGCAGGTAAACGCCGCCCTGAACCATGGTGGCCGAATGCAGGAATGCCGACACCGGCGTCGGCGCTTCCATCGCATTGGGCAACCAGAAATGCAGCGGGAACTGCGCAGACTTGGTGAAAGCGGCCATCAGGAACAGGATCAGCACCAGCGGATAAAGCCCATGCTCGCGCATCCCATCGCCCAGGCCGCGCAGCCCGCTGATCTCCCAGGTACCGGTCAACTGCTGCACGAGGATCACGCCGAGGAGCAGGCCCATACCACCTATATTGGTGATCACTAGTGCCTGGATGGCGCCGCGTCGCGCCGCCTGGCGGGCATGATCGAACCCGATCAGCAGGAAGGAGGTGACCGAAGTCAGCTCCCAGAACATAAACAGTGCCAGCATGTTGTCAGCCAGCACCAGCCCCAGCATGGCGCCCATGAAGGCCAGCATGAAACCGAGGAAACGCCCCTGGTGCGGATGGCCGGCAAGATAGGAGCCGGCATAGAGGATGATCAGCGCGCCAATGCCCGAAATGGTCAGTGCAAAAGTCAGGCTCAGGCCATCAATGAAGAATGACAGGTTGAGCCCATAGGATGGCACCCATTCCAACGACGCCTGCACAAAGCGACGCGATGCTATGGGCTCGATAAAGCCCAGCAGGAAGATGAAAATGCTGGCTGGCACCACAGCCAGCACCCAGCCGGCATAGCGCCCGGCGAAGCGGTGTACTACGGGGGCAAGGGCTGCCGCCAGGAAAGGCCCGAGTGCGGCCAGTGCTATGCTTGCGTCAAGGGAAGGTCCCAATGGGCTCGCTCGCTCCAGTCATTGCCGACTCTCAGGCCGGCTCCGTTTTGATGGCGCCAACTTAACCATCAGGAGGGTGGGAACAAGCCAAAACGGACCAAAACCGACGCCCGTCCACTGGCAATCGCTCGGTCCGGCGCCCTGCCGATCCCGCGCCCAACGCCCACGTACAACTAAAGACTCAGTCGCCCCTACCCCTCGCATTCACCCCCACCACCACTTACATCTTCCCCAGCCCTCCCCAAACGCGTCGCGCCCTATTAGGGTCGCCCGCGCCTGACACCAATTCGGATCGATGCATGTCCAAGTCCACTCCGCCACTTGCGGCCCAGAAGCCGCACTCTGCCACGTTCCACAATATCGTCCGTGATGATCCCTGGCATTGGTTGCGGGCGGACAACTGGCAGGAGGTGATGCAGAAGCCAGAGACGCTGGATCCGGAGATCCGCAGTTATCTCGATGCAGAGAACGACTATTTCGAGGCCGAGTTCGGAAAGCCCACCGCGGCGCTGCAGGATACGATCTACAAGGAGATCCGCGGCCGCATCAAAGAAGACGATAGCGGCATTGCCAGCCCCGATGGTCCATGGGCCTATAATTCGCGCATGCTCGAGGGCAAGCAATATCCGCTGATCGTGCGCACGCCGCGCGATGGCGGCCCCGAGACGGTGCTGCTGGACTGCAATATCGAAGCGGGCGACGACTATTTCGGCTTCGCCGGCGCCGAGCATGACCGCTCGCACCGCTATCTGGCCTGGGCCGCCGACCGCGCCGGCTCGGAATATTACGACATCGTCATCCGCGACCTCGATACCGGGATCGACAGCGCCGAAGTGATCACCGAGACCGCGGGGAGCTATGTCTGGTCCAATGACAGCGAGGCGATCTACTACACCGAGTATGATGACAATCACCGCCCCTACCGGGTGCGCCTGCATGTCATCGGCACCGACCAGGCCAATGACGCCATCGTCTTCGAAGAAAAGGACCCCGGCTTCTTTGTCGGTGTCGGGCGAACCCTTTCGGACAGGTTCATCGTCATCGACGCGCATGACCACCAGACGTCGGAATGCTGGCTGATCGATGCCGAGCACGGCGGGGCTCCGCGCCTCGTCGCACCGCGGGTCGTCGACCGCGAATACGATATCGATGAGCGCGATGGCCTGCTCTATATCCGCACCAATGCCGATGGTGCCGAAGACTTCAAAATCGTCACCGCGCCAGTCGCTGCGCCCAGCCACGAGAACTGGGTCGATCTGGTTGCCCATGAACAGGGCGTGCTCATCCTGGACAGCACCGTCATCAAGAACCACCTGTTGCGCCTCGAACGCCATGAAGGGCTACCGCGTATCATCGTGCGCGACCTGCGCACCGGCACCGAGGAGACCGTTCGCTTCGACGAGGAGGCCTATTCGCTCGGCATGTCCGTCGGGTACGAATTCGACACGGCGACATTCCGCCTGACTTATTCCTCGCCCACCACGCCGTCGCGCACCTATGATCTCGATCTCGATCTCGACAGCGGCACGCGCACCCTGCTCAAGGAGCAGGAAGTGCCCTCTGGCCACAACCCCGCCGATTACGAGACCCGGCGCCTGTTCGCCACGGCGCCCGATGGCGAGACGGTGCCGGTCACCGTGCTGTACCGCAAGGGCACCAAGCTGGATGGCTCGGCCCCGGCCCTGCTTTACGGCTATGGGGCCTATGGCATGTCGATGCCCTCGGCCTTTTCGATCTCGGCGCTGTCGCTGGTCGATCGCGGCTTCGTCCACGCCACCGCCCACATCCGCGGCGGGATGGAAAAGGGCTACCGCTGGTACGTCCAGGGCCGGCGCGAGAACAAGCCCAATACCTTCACCGATTTCATTGCCGCGGCCGAAATGCTGATCGAGCGGGGCTACACGTCCAAGGGCAAGGTCGTTGCTCAGGGCGGCTCGGCCGGTGGCATGCTGATGGGCGCCATCGCCAATATGCGTCCCGATCTATGGGGCGGCATCCTCGCCCAGGTGCCATTTGTCGACGTGCTCAATACCATGCTTGATGAGACCCTGCCGCTGACCCCGCCGGAATGGCCCGAATGGGGCAATCCGCTGGCTTCGGCCGAAGATTACGCCCGCATCGCCGCCTATGCGCCCTATGAGCAGGTCGGCGCGCATGACTATCCGCCGATCTTTGCGCTGGCGGGGCTCACCGATCCGCGCGTGACCTATTGGGAGCCCGCCAAGTGGGTGGCCAAGCTGCGCGCCACCAAGAGCGGCACCAGCCCGCTTTATCTCAAGACCAATATGGGCGCGGGCCATGGTGGCGCCTCGGGTCGCTTCGACCGGCTGAAGGAAACCGCGATGTGCTATGCTTTCGCGCTCCACGCCGTCGGCCTCAAGGCCTGATCTCCCAATTGCCCCGGCGGACGAACGGTCATTAAGATAGAGACATGACCCGCACTTCGTCCGCCGCGCGGCCGCAGCCCGTGGCGTTCAGCGCGCCCTGCCGGCCAACCGTCGGCGGGTATGTGCCAAAAGTGAGGTCCACATTCCCGGCGGCGCTGCAAAAACCTAGCTCTATGTGCGGCCGCCCGGGAACGATCATTGGTGTAACGAATTGTTCTGTCGTCACAATCGGCTTATAGCTTTGCGCGGAAATTTTCAGTGACGACCCCATAACGGAGGCTACTCATGTCCACCAAGTTCACCCTGCCGCCCCTGCCTTATGCCTATGATGCCCTGGGCCCCTACATGTCGGCCGAAACCCTCGAGTTTCACCACGACAAGCACCATCAGGCCTATGTGACCAATGGCGAGAAGCTGCTCGAAGGTTCAGGCCTGGAAATCCTGGCGCTCGAAGACATCGTCAAGGAATCCTATGGCAAGAATGCCGGCCTGTTCAACAATGCCGGCCAGCACTACAACCACGTGCACTTCTGGAACTGGATGAAGCCAAATGGCGGCGGCAACAAGCTGCCGGGCGCGCTCGCGGCCAAGATCGACGAAGATCTGGGCGGATTCGACAAGTTCCGTGCTGATTTCATCGCCGCCGGCACCACCCAGTTCGGCTCGGGCTGGGCCTGGCTCTCGCTCAAGAACGGCAAGCTGGAAGTCTCCAAGACTGCCAATGGCGAGTCGCCGCTGATTCACAATGCGCATCCGCTGCTGGGCGTCGACGTTTGGGAACACTCCTATTACATCGACTACCGCAACGCCCGTCCCAAGTACCTTGAAGCCTGGTTCGACAATCTGGTGAACTGGGAACACGTCGAACTGCTGTTCGAAGAAGCCCGCTAAACGCTTCCAGCCATTGAGCCCGCCACGCTTCGCGTCGGCGGGCTTTTCTATGCAGCCGATTTCCCCGGCTTCCTGTCCAAATCCAGCTACGCCTCTTTATCTGGCGACCCGGATCATGTTAGCGGGTTGTTTACTATTGGGGAAACGCTGTTGTCCGAAACGAGCAAGGTTGTCGCCGTAATTGCCGCCACACCGGCCCTGTCGTCCATATTGACGATGGTCCTGGCCGGCGACATGCGGTTGCGCGTGCACCTGTTCGATGATGAAGCGCAGCTTTTCGCTTATATGCGCACGGCCCCGGTCGATATCCTCGTTTGCGATTTCGACCGCGAAGGTCGCCCTGCCTATGAAATGGTCGAGGCTATCCGGCTGGACTACAGCATCATCTCGCAAGACGTGCAGGTCATCGCACTGACCCGCGCCATCACGCCGCCAATGCGCCACCAATCGATCAGCGCCGGCATCGACGAAGTGATCATCAAGCCAATGTCGCCGCGCCACCTGCTTGGCCGTGTCCAAGCCCGCCTGATCCCACGCCCATCGATCTCGCCCCCCAGCGGCTATCGCGGCCCCGAGCGCCGTAACCGCCTGCCGATGTATCCGCCTATGCCCATCCCGAATCGGCGCTTCACCGACAACGTGGTGCAGCTGTTCCCGGATCACGTCGAAGGCTAAGGCGCGCGTTCCGACACAGTCTTCGGTGTCATGCCAACGCCAGCGGGAGCCAGTCCGCATCTTGCAGGCAGCCCTATCGCGCCTCGTGCACCAGCCGGCTGACGCGACTCCACATATCCTCGATCGAGTCGGAGAACTGCACGGCGCGCTCGTGTCCGGCCAGGCTGTGGGACAGCACATCGGCTGCGAAGCCACGCACGGCATCGTAAGCGCGGTGCCGGTTGAGCATAACCACAGGCGCATGCTTGCCCAGCGCCCTGCCGGCGGCCCAGGCGCCAAACAGGCCCGAAACCGACGCCAATGACCCCGGCAGCGCCACATAGGCGTCGGCCATTTGCCCAATCCGCGCCATACGTTCGGCTCGATCGGCAACAACCTCCATCGATACCCCCGCCAGCGCCTGTGGCAGCATGACGGTTGCGTCGGCAATAATCAGCACGTCGCCACCCGCCGCCCGCGCCGCGGTAATCAGCGGCACCGGTACGACGCCGCTTTCGGCGAGGCAAACGATCCGCGCCCCACGCTTGGCCAGATAGGTGCCGGCCTGGCTCATGATGCTTGAGCGTTCGGGATCTCCGGGGCCCTTGTCGGAGGCGAATACGGCAAGAACCGGCGCTTCAGCTTGCATCATGCTCATCGTCCGCGCTTCAACCCACCCAGGATACCGCGCACCAGCGCGTCTCCCAGGCGATTGGCCATGGTGCGGGCCAGCGAATTCATCGCGGCCTCGGTCGGTGTCTGCCGCGTCGAGCGACGCGTCGTGGTCGGGCGATCCGCCTGATACCTGCGCTCGGCGGCCTTGTTGCGCTCGTCCTCGATGCGCTGGCGTTCCTCGGCTTCCTGCTTGGCCCTGGCCTTGCTCGCCAGCACTTCAAAGGCCGAATCCCGATCGATCACGGTGTCATAGAGGCCCGCCACCGGCGAATTGGCGATAATGGCGCGACGCTCCTCGGGCAGTAGCGGCCCCACTTGCGCCGATGGCGGCCGGATCAGCGTCCGTCCGACCATGGAGGGAATACCCTTGGCTTCCAGCACCGACACCAGCGCCTCGCCGATCCCCAACTGGGTAATGGCGTCCTCGGTCGAGAAGGCTGGATTGGGTCTGAAGGTTTCGGCAGCGACGCGCACGGCCTTCTGCTCGCGCGGCGTATAGGCCCGCAATGCGTGCTGCACGCGGTTGGCCAGCTGCGCCAGCACGGTTTCGGGAATGTCGACCGGGTTCTGCGTGACGAAATAGACACCGACGCCCTTGGACCGCACCAACCGCACCACCTGCTCGACCTTGTCGATCAGCACCTTGGGGGCATCATCAAACAGCAGGTGAGCCTCGTCAAAGAAGAACACCAGCCTGGGCTTTTCGACATCGCCGACTTCCGGCAATTCCTCGAACAATTCGCTCAGCAGCCACAACAGGAATGTGGCGTAGAGGCGCGGCGAGCGCATCAGTTCATCGGCGGCCAGGATCGAGATGAAGCCCTTGCCGTCGCGGTCCGTCCGCATCAGGTCGGCAATTTCCAGCGCGCGTTCGCCAAAGAAATTCTCGGCGCCCTGCTGTTCCAGCACCAGCAGCGCGCGCTGGATGGCGCCGATAGAGGCGGCCGAAACATTGCCGTAGCGCGTCGAGATTTCCTTGGAGCGTTCCTGGATTTCTACCAGCAGCGCCCGCAGATCCTTGAGATCGAGCAGCAGCAGGCCTTCATCATCGGCCAGCTTGAAGGCGATATTGAGCACGCCTTCCTGTGTATCGTTCAGATTGAGCATGCGGCTCAGCAGCAGTGCGCCCATTTCCGAAATGGTCGCGCGGATCGGATGCCCCTGGCGACCGAACAGGTCCCAGAAGATCACCGGGAACACGTCATCCTTATAGTCATCGAACCCGATGAGCTGCGCCCGCTCACTCTGCCAGCCCTGCGCCTTGCCCATCTTGCCGACGCCCGACAGGTCGCCCTTGATGTCAGCGGCAAAGACCGGCACGCCAGCAGCCGAAAAGCCTTCGGCCATCACCTGCAGCGTCACCGTCTTGCCCGTGCCGGTCGCGCCGGTGACGAGGCCATGGCGATTGCCATATTTGAGCGCGAGATATTCGGGCTGCGTGCTGGCCCCGAGAAAGATCTTGTCGTCAGCTAGCATGGCGCGACCCTTTTTGTGTTGGTTCTTATTACCGTCCGCATCCCTCAGGAACAACTCGTAACTCTGTTTTCCATTGCCAATGGCCACGACCGTCTCGGCGCGGCACAATGGTCGTCATGAGCCAGCTATCCCGACCCAGTCGCCGCCATATCGTTGCCGCCCTCCTCGCGCTGCCCGTCTTTGCGCCGCGTCTGGCGCAGGCGCAATCGAGCCTTGATGCGACAAGTCTGGGCGTGGTCGGCGATAGTGGCGCGGATCAGAGCCCCGCCCTGCAACTGGCGCTGCAACAGGCAGCTGCGGCTGGCCAGACATTGCGCCTGCCCCCGGGCGTCATCAGCGTCCGCAATATCGAAGTTCCCGGCAATATCATCGTCGAAGGTGTTCCCGGTCGCACTCGGCTGACGGCCCCCGTCGACACCAATGCCGCTGTCATAGCCGATCGTGGCAATGTCGTGCTGCGCGATATCGACTTTGCCGGCGGCAATAACGGACTGATCATTGAGTTCAGCGACGACATTGCGCTGGAGCGCTGCAGCTTCCGCAATAGCGCCATCGGCGTCGCCATCACCGATTCGGGCGTCACTATCATGGACAGCCGGTTCAGCGAGCTGGACGACGCCGCCATTCATGCCATGGACAGCCGGGGCCTGCTGATCACCGGCAACCGCATCGATTATTGCGGCAATGCCGGCATCCGCATCTGGCGCTCCCAGACCGGTCCGGACCGGTCCATCGTCAGCAATAACCGCATCGCCAATATCGACTGGCGCGACGGCGGCAATGGCCAGAATGGCAATGCCATCAATATCTTCAGGGCCGACGAAGTCACCGTAGCCGACAATCACCTGTCCGATTGCGCCTTCACTGCCGTGCGCCTCAATACAACCAGGAACACCATCGTCAGCGGCAATGTCTGCCTGCGCTCGGGCGAAGTAGCGATCTTTTCCGAGTTCGCGTTTTCCGGCTCGGTGATCGCCAACAACCTCATTGATGGCGCCGCCACCGGCATTTCCATCACCAATCTCGATAGCGGCGGGCACCTCGCCACCTGCACCGGCAATATCGTGCGCAACATCACGCCCACCTCGCCGGTCAATCCCGACACCATGCCGGTCGGCATCTTCGCCGAAGCCGATACCGCCATTACCGGCAACACCGTCCAGACCGTCCCCGGCGTCGGCATTGCTGCGGGTTACGGGGCGTTCCTGCGCAATGTTCTGGTCGCCAACAACGTGGTTTCCGCCACGCGCATTGGCGTCGGCGTCAGCGTCGTCGAGGGCACCGGCCCGGTGCAGGTGAGCGGCAATCTCATCCACGCCACCGAGCATGCCATTGCCGGACTTGCCTGGACCGATATCGTCGAACCCGATCTTGCGACCAATGCCGGCCGCTTCGACAATGTCAGCATTTCCGGCAATAGCGTGGGTCTTGCGCCGTAACGCATAGCCCAAATGCCGAACAAGCTCTTGTCAGTGCACGAGCGCTCCCTTAACTCAGCATAGCATTTCGCGTCGGCCTGTCGTTTTGACGCGTGCCCATCCGTCTTAGATTTTGAGCCTTCGCGTCCGTCACGTCACGGGCGCACGACGGCGCCACTGTTTTTCGACCTTGCTTGCAGGATATCATGACCACCGACACCGCCAATTTCACCGCGCCCGCCATCGACGCGGACACCGCCTCGCGCAACAAGCTGGTCATCGCCATCCTGCTCGTGTCGGCGTTCATTGTGATTCTCAATGAAACCATCATGGGCGTCGCCCTGCCCCACCTGATGGCCGACCTGGACATCACCGCCAGCGCTGCACAATGGTTGACCACCGCCTTCATGCTGACCATGGCCGTTGTCATCCCGATTACCGGCTACCTGCTGCAGCGCCTCAATACCCGCCCCGTCTTCATGCTGGCCATGTCGCTGTTTTCGACCGGCACGCTGATCTGCGCGATCGCGCCCGATTTCGCGTTCCTCGTCGCCGGCCGCGTCGTGCAGGCCTCCGGCACCGCCATCATGATGCCGCTGCTGATGACCACCGTGATGAACCTGGTGCCCGCAGAATCGCGCGGCAAGACCATGGGCAATATCTCCATCGTCATCTCCGTGGCCCCCGCCATCGGCCCGACCATTTCCGGCCTGATCCTGGCGGTGCTGGACTGGCGCTGGATGTTCCTGCTGGTCTTGCCGATCGCGCTGGGTGGCCTCGCCCTGGGGGCAACCCGCATTCAGAATGTCACCACCCCCACCAAGGCACCGCTAGACCTGCTCTCGGTCCTGCTTTCGGCCGTTGGCTTTGGTGGCTTCGTCTATGGCCTGTCGGGTCTCGGTGAGGCCGCCTCGCATCCATCGGCTGTTCCGGCCTGGATCCCGCTGGTTATCGGCATCGTCGTCATCGGCCTGTTCGTGCTCCGTCAGCTCGCGCTGCAGAAGCAGGATCGGGCCCTGCTCGACCTGCGTACCCTGACCTCGAAGAACTTCAGCATCTCGGTGGCCCTGATGGCTATCGCGATGATGGCGATGTTCGGCGCCATGATCCTGCTGCCGATGTACCTGCAGAACGTACTGGGCCTGACCACGTTGCAGACCGGCTTGCTGATGCTGCCCGGCGGCCTCGTCATGGGCCTGTTCGCGCCAGTTGTCGGTTCGCTCTATGACAAGCACGGCCCGACGGTACTGCTCGTGCCCGGCACCGCGCTGGTGAGCCTGGCGCTCTGGGGATTGAGCCTTGTCGATCAGCACACCCAGTTCTATTGGCTGCTGGCCGCCCATCTGGTGCTCAGCGTCGGCCTGTCGTTGATCTTCACGCCACTGTTCTCGGCCAGCCTGGGCTCGCTGCAGCCGCGTTTCTACTCGCACGGCTCAGCGATGATCGGCACCACCCAGCAGGTCGCCGGCGCCGCCGGCACAGCCCTGTTTGTGGCGCTGATGACCTTGCAGAGTACCAGCCTGGTTGCTGGCGGTGCAGGGACCGTAGAGGCGCTGGCCGGGGGCATTCGACTGGCTTTCACCGTCGGCGCCGTTATTGCAATGTTTTCGGTTGTCGCGGCTCTCTTCGTCCGCAAGCCCGAGGGCGAAGGCGCCAGCGGCCATCACGGCCACTAAGCGCCAGACGAAGGGCTGATAGCAACAGGCGCGGCCATCCCCGGCCGCGCCTGTTGCATTTCCGCCGCCGGAACGATCAGGCCGGCATGGTCACCCGCAGCACCCCGACCTCGGCGCCACGCACGCTCTTGATTGTTTGATTGGCATAGCGGGCGAGCACTTCGCGCTGCGCCGCATCGGGCTCGGCGATGGCCAGCAGCAGCCCCGCCAGCATGGCCTGCGAGGCGTGCATGTCGCCATCGTCGCATTTGATCGCATAGCCCCAGCCCTTGTCGCGAATGGCGCCACATTGCACGCCCTGCGCGCCGATCTTCTGCATCACCCGGCCGTTGAAGGCCTCCATGATCCGCGTATCGGCATGGCCGGTTCCAGCCACGAGATGGGGGTGTTTGGTGGCGGCGTCGAACAGGCGGCGGGCTGCCGCCGCATATTCGGGCGATAGACCGGTTCCGGTCGCCATGCGCGCAAAACCATAGGCGAAAGCCCGCAGCGGCGCAGCAAAGGTGGGGATAGAGCAGCCATCCGTACCGCATTTACCTTCACTCAGCGGTTCGCCGATCACGGTTTCTACCGCAGCGCGGACCTGCTTTTGCACCGCATGTTCGCGCCCGACATAGCCCGCGGTCGGGACGCCCATGGCAAGCGCCACGCTGAGCATCCCGGAATGCTTGCCCGAGCAATTATTGTGCAGGGGACTTGGCTCCACCCCCGCCGCACGCAACGCGTCGCGTGCCGCCGCATTGGTTGGCGCGTGCGCGCCGCATTCCAGATCCGCAACCGAAAGGCCCAGCCGGCTCAGCAGGCCGGCAACGCCGTTCACATGCACGTCTTCGCCATGATGGGACGCGCAGGCCAGCGCCAGTTCTGCATCGGAATGGTGGAATTTCTCGTCGGCGTGCTGCGCAAAGATCGGCAATGCCTGCATGGATTTGATGGCCGAACGGGGGAACACTGCCCGCTCGATATCCCCTGCTGATGCAATGATGGCACCGTTCGCGTCGACGACGACAAAAGCGCCGCGATGCAGGTTCTCCACCCAATTGCCACGCACGACTTCAGCCAGAATGGGATTGGCAGTCATATCAAAAACTCCGGTCCAGACTGTCTTGCGAACAGCACCGGACCGGAAAAGTCAACACAGCATGGGTCGGAGGCAGGCACGTAAGGCTTAGTTGCCGTAGTTGGAAACCACGGTCAAAAATCTGGAGTTGACCCAGCCTTTGAGCGGGCCGCGGTCGACCAGGCACCAGTCGGCACTGTTCTTGACCGCGATGCACCGCTCCACCCAGACATGGGTCGCAGGCTGGAAGGCGCCGACTTTCTGCGAGTAGGAGGCTGGCCATTTGCGGACATTGAGATGGTCCCATTCGGCGACATTGCTGACCTTGGCCAGCACGTCCATCTGATAACCGGCAGCCATGGCGGGCTGCACTGCAAAGGCGCCGGCGGCGGTGATCACCAGGCCACAGAGTGCCGCGACCAATACCTTTTCCTGTTGCTTGTTCATTTCAGTGTTCCCCGGCAATGCGTTCGTTTGATGGGAGGAGCTTGCCCGCCCGGCCTTGAACGGGTCCTGAGACCCCCATTCAGGATCCGTTCATCTACCGGCAAGCCCCGTCTCAGGCTCAGCGCAGGTCGCGCTGGTGGACGTAGAGGATGATGGTGTTGCCACCGCCATAGCGCAACGAGATCACATCCTGCTCGTCGTAGTTGCGGGCCTTGAGCGCCGTCATCAGCGCCGGGTTGTGCGCCATCTGCACCCGCAGGTGATTGACATTGCCGTCCAGGAACAGCGTTCCATAATGCTCGCGACTGGCCCGCAACCCGTCCTCGCAGACCGGGACAAGTGCGATGCGCTGCTGGTTGCCGATAGCCTGGATGTCGGCCTTCGACACGCTGCGCATGAAGCCCATCCCCTCGGTGCAGAACTCTTCCGATTCACTCGATGGCGCCGTCGGATAGCGGTTTGGGCCGCCGGCAACCTGAGCGGCGGCGCCAAAAGTGGTCAGCACGGTGGCAAGGCCGGCGATAAGGGTGATTGATGTCAGCTTGTTCATTTGGTTCTCCTCGGTTTGGCTACCGACCGTTTTGGCCGGTGTTGACCAGAGTTATGCCCCTCCTGCGTTGAACCGCCTCTGAGCGCCGCATTCATCAGCCGTTAACCGACGGAACCCGCCCAGCAACCCGGTTGGCAGGGGCATGGCGCTGTGTCACGCTGGCTTTGGAAGGGCGCGGCCAAGTGCCTGAACTGGAGGAGATTTCGATGGCCAAGGTTCTGGTTACCGGCGGCAGCGGCAAGCTGGGGCGCGCCGTGTTGCGCGATCTGGTGGCGCATGGCTACGGTGTTCTCAACATCGACCAGCAGGGTTTGCCGGACCCTATTTGCAAGACAGTACGCATCGACCTCACCGATTTCGGCGAGGTTGCATCAGCCATACTGGGTGGGGTCGATGAACGCGGCGGGCCGTTCGATGCCGTAGTGCATCTGGCCGCGATCCCGGCGCCAGGCCTTGCCGCCAATGCCCGCACCTTCGCCAATAACGTACCGACTACCTACAATGTGTTTGAGGCGTGCCGGCTGGCGGGGATCAAAAACATCGTATTCGCCTCCAGCGAAACCGTGCTTGGTCTGCCCTTCGACACTGCGCCGCCCTATGTGCCCGTCGATGAAGACTACTTTGCGCGCCCCGAAAGCGCCTATTCGCTCGGCAAGCTGCTCGACGAAACCATGGCGGCCCAATTCTGCCGCTGGGACCCGAGCCTGCGCATCTGCGGATTGCGCTTTTCCAATGTCATGGACCCAGAGGACTACAAGGCCTTTCCGGCATTTGACGCCAGCCCATTGACCCGTAAATGGAATTTATGGGGGTACATTGACGCTCGCGACGGCGCCCAGGCCGTCCGTCGTGCCATCCAGGCCGATTTCACCGGTTTTGAAGCCTTCATCATCGCCAATGCCGATACGGTGATGAGCCGGTCCAACATGTCGCTGCTCGCCGAGGTGTTTCCGGACGTCCCGCAGAAGGGAAATATCGCTGCCAACAGCACCCTGCTCAGCATCGAGAAGGCCAAGCGCATGCTGGGCTATTCACCGCAATTCAGCTGGCGGAATGAAGGTTAGAACGCCACCGTGTCACCCCGGCGCAGGCCGGGGTCCATGCTGAAGGCCATCCCCGCCATCGCGGCGCTCGTGGGGACACAGAATCCGACCTTGGCCGGAATGACCCGGTGGGCGTCTGCTATCCTACCGCGATATGCCCGATCTCCTTGATCGCGATCTCATCAAGAGATTCCTCATATCCTGCATCGGCATAGCGCATGACGCCGAGGGCTGTGTCGTTGGTCAGCGACAGTTCCAGCCGCTCATCGCCACCCGGCGTACCGTCAGCAATGACGGTCACACCAGCCGAGGTCATATAGCCCGCATAGCCGCCGCCACCGGAGTGAACCACGACCAGATCGGCCATGGACGAACAGAGCAGCATCGCGTCCAGCAACGGCCAATCGGCGATGGCGTCGGAGCCATCCTTCATGTTCTCAGTCATGATATTGGGATGCGCCATCGCCCCGGCATCAAGGTGATCGCGGCTGAAAGCCACCGGCCCAGCCAGCGTTCCATCAGCCACCATGGCGTTGACGGCGCGGGCCAAAGCGGTGCGCTCGCCATGTCCCAGCCAGGCAATCCGCGCCGGCAGGCCCTCAAACGGCACATGCTGGCGGGCCAAGGCGATCCAGTTGGTGACGATCTTGTTGTCGGGGAACATTTCGAGCAGCTTGTCGTCGATTTTGGCAATGTCTTGCGGATCCCCCGAGAGCGCCATCCAGCGGAATGGGCCGATTGCGCGGGCAAACAGCGGACGCAGATAGGCTTCGGTGAAAATCTTGATGTCGAAGGCGTTTTCAACGCCTCCGGCCCTGGCATGGGTGCGGATCAGATTGCCATTATCGAAGACCTCGGAGCCGGCCTGCTGGAAGGCCAGCATGGCGCGAACGTGGTCGACGATGGAGGCCTGGCTGGCGGCCATGAGTTGGCCGGGGCCTTCGACGCGGAGGCGCTTTACCTCGTCAAGCGACATGCCCTTGGGCACGTAACCATAGACCAGATCATGCGCCGAGGTCTGGTCGGTGACGATATCGGGGACGATGCCGCGCCGGGCGATCTCGGGGTAAATCTCGGCAGCATTGCCGACGAGGCCAATCGAGGTGGCCCGCTTTTCGGCGACGGCCTTGTCGATCATGGCCAGTGCGGTATCGAGGTCCGGCGCGATTGCCTCGAGATAGCCGATCTCCTGGCGCTTCTGCGCCCGGTCGGCGTCAATATCGACGCAGAGAATGGCTGCACCGGCCATGCGACCGGCTAGCGGCTGCGCGCCGCCCATGCCGCCGAGGCCGGCGGTGAGGATAAATCGGCCCGCCAGGTCGCCGCCGAAGCGGTTCTCGGCGATGCGCATGAAAATCTCATAAGTGCCCTGGATGACGCCCTGGCTGCCGATATATTGCCAGGCGCCAGCGGTCAGCCCGCCCCAGCAGATCAGGCCCTTCTTCTCCAGTTCGTAGAACACTTCGGCCTTGGCCCATTGCCCGACAATGTTGCAATTGGCCATGATGACCAGCGGTGCCCTGGCATGGGTCTTGAGTAGGCCGATGGGCTTGCCGGACTGGATGATCAGCGTCTGGTCCTCGTCCATGCGCAGCAAGGTTTCGACGATGGCCTTGTGGCTGGCCCAGTTGCGCGCGGCCTTGCCCAGAGCGGCATAGACGATCAGTTCATCCGGGTTCTCGCCAACGCTGAGCACGTTCTCCAGCAGGCGCAGCAAGGCTTCCTGGCGCCAGCCCTTGGCACGCAGCTCGGGGCCGCCGGGAATTGGGAAATCGGGATGGCGTGGATTGGGTGTGGGCATGGAGAACCTCATTTTGTCTATGCGGGAGGTGGCTCCCAATTGTTGGACGGCCTGGTGATTACCCCAGCGCAAATTTGGCCAGCTCAATCCCCATGCGCTCTTCGACAAACGGATAGACCGTAGGGTCAAGCACCGAAGAACTGAGCGGGATCACCGTCTTGGGTACGTGCAGCACGAAGATCTCCATGCCTTCGCGCAATTGCCCGACGCTGAGTGGTTCGCCGTCGCTCGAGAGCGTGGTGATCACATCGGGGAAGGTAGCGACGCGCTGCCCGTCCCTGGTGTCGACCGCCATATATTCGTTCATCACATGCAGCACGTCGCCGCTGGCCAGCGTCACCGTGCCAATGTCGAAGGCTTCCTTGGTATAGGTCACGGCCTTGCGGGTGATCTTGCCGGAAACCAAAATCGTGCCGCCGGTGGTCTTGGCGATAGTGTCGATGACGGCGGTGCCACCCTTGCCCTCCGCGGCGATGATCGCTTCGCCGAGGCGCAGGGCCAGCGAAATGCCGCCCAGCGCAGCGTTGTCGCGGACATAGCTGGCGCGCAGGGGATTGCGGCAGGAGGCGATGAAGCCGCCGGACTGGTCGGAGGCAGTGCGCAGGATGGGCGAGACCTTGGCGGTGGCGCCGCGGACGACCAGTTCGATATAGCGATTTTCGCTGCGATTGCCGCCGACTGCGGTCTGGATCATCTGTTCTGGCGAGCCGGCCATGCCAATACTGCCCATGTCGCCGGTGGGGTGGGCGCGAATGTCGCCAACGGCGTCAACAACCTTGGTGCCGAGAATTGCCGAGGGAAGCCAACCATTTAGCGTCGATGACTTGCCGTTCTGGCCGACCATCAGGCCGGTCAGCTTCTCGCCCAGGGCGTCCTGCAGCAGCGAGACGGCCTTGATGTAGTCGACGCCCTGCATTTCCCAGGGGGTGGTGGAGGCCGGGGCGCCGATGGCGGCGGCGGTGGCGACCCAGTCATTGTCGTCGAGTTCGTCGATATCAACCAGTTCGGGTTTGCCGACGCTGACGGCGGCGTAGCCGAGCATGCGGCCATGATCGGCCCATCCGCCGCCGCCCGCTGCATAGACGGAGCCGCCCTTGACGGCAGCCTCGACGTCCTTTTCGGTCAGAATGCGACCCATGTTATTGTTCCTTCTGCAGTTTTTGGTCGAGCGCGATCACTGCATTGAGCAGGACTGCGGCGCCGAGCGCGATGTCTTCGGTGGCGGCGAACTCGTCCGGGGAGTGGCTGCGGCCATCGACGCAGGGGACGAAAATCATGGCGCTGCGGGTGATGCGGGCCATCCAGGCGGTGTCGTGGCCGGCGCCGGAGGCCATGCGGCGATGGGTGGCGCCGGCGCTGTCGCAGGCAGCGTCCAGAACCTCTAAAAGCATTGGATCACAAGGGGTTGGCTGATTGTCCGAGACAATGCGCGGCTGGCCGACGGGTACGCCGGTGCGGGCAGAAATGGCTGCAATGCCGGCCTGGAGCTCCTCAACGAAGCGTTCCATGTCGTCGCGGCGTTCGGCGCGGGCGTCGATCAGCATGCGGACCTTGGCGGGGACGACATTGGCGGCGTTTGGCTCCATGACGAACTCGCCGACAGTGGCGGCGAAATGGGCGTCGCCAGCGGCCAGAGCGGTGGCCAATTCCTCGACGCCAAGGGCGATCCAGGCGGCGGTGGTGAGGGCATCCTTGCGCGAGCCCATCGGAGTTGTCCCCGCATGGTCGGCACGGCCTTCGACGATGATCTCCAGCCGGGTTATCCCCGCAATGGCCGTGACGACGCCGATTTCGAGCTCTTCATCCTGCAGAACCGGGCCCTGCTCGATATGGAGTTCAAGGAAGGCCTTGATATCGCTGCGCTTCGCATCGGTAGCGCTATTGCCGCCGACCTGGGTAATGCCCTCATCCAGCGTGATGCCATCGCTGCGGCGGGAGAGCCATTCGGCCGGCCGCGTGCCGGATATTCCCCGGCTGCCAACGCAGGAAACGCCGAAGATCGAGACCTCTTCGGCGAGGAAATCCACGATCTCCAGAGTGTGGTCCAGCTGGATACCGCGGTCGCTGAGGGTGCGGGCGACTTCGAGGGCGGCGATGACCCCGGCAATGCCGTCAAAGCGGCCGCCATCGGGGACGGTATCGGAGTGGGAGCCGAGCATGATCGAGCCCAATTCCGGGCGCTTGCCGGGGATGGTGGCGATGAGATTGCCGGCCGCGTCGACATGGCTGGAAAAACCAGCATGCTGGATTGCTTGCCGCAGCCACGCCCGCCCTTCGAGAAAGATCGGCGTGAAGGCGCGGCGGGTGAATGGACGGTCGGGCTCGATGATCAAAGCCAGTGCATCGATGTCCCTGCCGATGCGGGCCGTACTGATGGAAAAGTTGCGGATCATGCCGATACCTCGGGGCGAACGAACTGGCCGGAGCCGGGGGCGGTGATGACATTAGCCCCGTCAAAGGCCAGTTTTCCGCGCAAATAGGTCATGCCGACGGTCCAGGGCAGTTCGATGCCGTTATAGGGCGACCAGCCGACAACATTGTTGCCGCTCTCGGCCGCGTCATAGATTTTGGGGCGTGGGAACAGCACGGAAATGTCGGCATCCTTGCCTGCAGTCAGGGCGCCTTTTCGGTGGTGCAGGCGGAAATGGCGGGCAGGATTTGCTGCCAGCAGCTTGGCAGCCCAAGTCAGCGAGATATCGCGCTCCAGCGCGCCCTTGACGAAAAGCGGCACCATGGCTTCGAGGCCGGGTACGCCCGAGGCATTGGCGAGCATGTCGGGATTGGTCTTGCGGTTTTCCGACCAGGAGACGTGATCGGTCGAGACCATGGTGACATTGCCCTTGCGGACATGCTCCCAGAGCTTTTCGACTTCGGCACGGGAGCGGATCGGTGGGTTGATCTTGGCCTTGCCGCCGAGGCGGGCAACGTCGTGCTCCTCATCCAGCGTCAGGTAGTGGATGCAACATTCGATGGTGGCGTCGAAACCCTGGGCGCGGTAGCTGGCGGCGATGTCATAGCCACGGCCGAGCGAGCAGTGGACGACATGGGCCGGGCAGCCAGTGAGCGCGCCGGTTTCGTAGATCTGCAGGCTGGCCAGCAATTCGGTCAGCGGCGGGCGGCTGAGGCCGTGGGCGCGATGATCGGTGATGCCGAGCGCCTTGACCTTGTCCATGGCGGCGCGGACGGCTTCATCGTCCTCGTTGTGGACGCCGGCGGTGAGGCCGGTGGGGGCGATGGCGGCGAAACACTCTTCGAGCAGCGCGGGTGGAATGCGCGGGAAGCGCTTGGGATCGGTGCCGAAGGTCGAGAACTTGAAGGCGGCGACGCCGGCCTCGACCTGCTCGGGAATGCGGGCAGCGCCCTCCTCCGGGTCGATGGTGCCGTAGAGCGCGAAATCGACGCGGGCCTGGCCGGAGGCGTGGGCGACCTTGGAGCGCACGGCCTCGGCCGAGCAGACCAGATTGCCCTCATCATAGGGCATATCGACAATGGTGGTGACGCCACCGGCGGCGGCCGAGCGGGTGGACCAGATAAAGTCTTCCTGGTTTTTCTGGCTCAGCGAATGGGTCTGGGCGTCGATGGCACCGGGCAGGATCAGGGCATTGCCAAGGTCGTGGCGTTCGTGGGCGCTGGGCGCCGTGCCTTCGCCGACATGAACGACTTTGCCATCGCGCACGGCGACATAGCCGTTTTCGACGATGAGATCGGGCAGCACGACGGTGCCGGCGAGGACGAGATCGAAATCAGACATGGCTGCAGGCTTTCACAGGAATGGTCACATCCACCGCCGTCATGCCGGCGAAAGCCGGAATCCAGTTTCGGGATGGTTCGGCAAACTGGATCCCGGCTTTCGCCGGGATGACGTCGTGAGCTGGGAGGACGGCCGGGGCGAGACCGGGACTGATCGCTCTGCAGGCTGGGTGTCGTGGATGGCCTTCAGAATGGATCCCGGCCTGCGCCGGGATGACCCGGTGAGTTGCTAAGGCAGCTGCAGCGAGCCCGACACCGGCCTCTTCGGCCCGGTGGGGGGCTGGGGGGCTGAGGGGCCGGCAGGACGCCGAGCGGGGGGTGGGCGCAGCACCCTCACCCTCGGTCCCTCCCCTCAAGGGGGAGGGAGGCGAAAGGAGCGATGTCCGCGCTAGTGGACCGAAGTCGCGAGTGAACACAGTAGATGACTGCGGTAACGGGGATGAATTCGTCACGCGGCGGCTCTCCCGGCTTGGCCGGTGCGGGCCATGAGGAAGCGTTCGAGGGCGGAGAGGGCGTCGTAGATGAGGACGGCGAGGGCGCCGACGATGAGGCCGCCTTGCAGCACGAAGGCGGTATTGCCCGAGAGCAGGCCGGCGATGATGACTTCGCCCAGGGTGCGGGCGGCGACGGTGGAGCCGATGGTGGCGGTGGCCAGCGAAATGACCACCGAGAGGCGGATGCCGGCGAGGATCACCGGCAGGGCCAGCGGCAATTCGACCTTGAGCAGGCGCTGCCAGCCGGTCATGCCGACGCCCTTGGCGGCGTCGGTGACGGCGGAGGGCAGATTGGAGAGGCCGGTCAGGGTGTTTTCAAAGATTGGCAGCAGGCCATAGAGGAACAGCGCCACCAGTGTTGGCGCGGTGCCGAAACCGAGCATGGGGACGGCGAGCGCCAAAACGGCCACGGGCGGGAAGGTCTGGCCGATATTGGCCAGCGAGCGCGACAGCGGCAGGAATTCGGCGCCGAAGGGGCGGGTGACCAGAATGGCCAGGCCGACGGCGATGATGGTGGCGGCCAGGGTGGCGATGCCGACAATGGCCAGGTGATTGAGCGTCAGATCGAGCAGGCTGCCCTGATTGTAGATGGGGGGCTGGTTGTTCTTGGTCAGGAGGGTGAAAAAGCCGGCAAAGGATTGCGGGCTGACCAGAAAGGCCAGCAGAAGCAGCAGGACGATCAGGCGGACGACGAGGCCGATCTTCATTGCGGACGCGCCGCCAGGCGCGACAATTGGGCCAGTGTCACCTGCCCGACCACGGCGCCATCGCGGGTGACCGGCAGGGCCGGACGGCCGGACCAGAGCAATTCGGCATAGGCATCGCGCAGCGAGACGCCGGCATCGAGTGGGGTGCCCGTGGCTTCGCCGGGCTCGATATGGTCGGCGACCCTGCCGAGAGACAGCAGGCGGAAGGGACGCTCGGAGGTGCCGATCAGTTCGGCGACGAAGGGCGTGGCCGGGCGGGCGATGATCTGCTGGGGCACGTCATATTGCAGCAGCTTGCCCTTATCCATCACCGCGATCTTGCTGCCGAGATGGATGGCTTCCTCCATGTCGTGGGTGACCAGCACGATGGTGGTCTTGAAGCGGCGCTGGATGGCCAGAAGGTCTTCCTGCGCCTTGGCACGGATCACCGGATCGAGCGCGCCATAGGGTTCGTCCATGAGCAGAATATTGGGTTCGGCGGCAAGCGCGCGGGCAACGCCGACGCGCTGCTGCTGGCCGCCCGACAACTCATTGGGCAGACGATCGCGGAACTGGGCGGGATCGAGCTGGAACAGGTCCATCAGCTCGTCGACGCGGTTGGCAATACGCGGCTTGTCCCAACCGAGGAGCTTGGGGACGGTGGCGATGTTCTGGCCAACCGAGCGGTGCGGGAACAGGCCATGGCCCTGAATGGCGTATCCGATGCGGCGGCGCAGCTCATAGGCGGGGACGTTGCGGGTGTCCTCGCCATCGATGCGGATGGTGCCGGAGGTGGGCTCGACCAGCCGGTTGATCATGCGCATCAGGGTGGTCTTGCCGGACCCCGAGGTGCCGACCACGACGCAGATCGTGCCGGGATCAACGGTCAGGGTGACGTTATCGACCACCGGGGTCTCGCCATAGATTTTGGTGATGCCGTCAATTTCGATCATGGCGCGTTGCCTCCCCGCGACGTCATTTCAACCAGTGCGTCGAGCACCACTGCTGCAGCGAATGCCAGAGCCACGGTGGGCACGGCGCCGAGCAGCACCAGATCCATCGCCGTCTGGCCAATGCCCTGGAACACGAATACGCCGAAACCGCCGCCGCCAATGAGCGCGGCGATGGTGGCCAGCCCAATATTCTGCACCAGGACGATGCGGATGCCGGTGAGGATCACCGGGAAGGCCAGTGGCAGTTCGACGCCGAACAGGCGCTGCCGGCCGGTCATGCCCATGCCCTTGGCCGCATCGATGGCGGCGGGCGAAACGCTTTGCAGGCCGACGACGGTATTGGACACGACGGGCAGCAGCGAATAGGCGAACAGGGCCACCAGAGCCGGCGCGGTGCCAATGCCGGAGATGCCGATTGCCGAAGCGCCGGCGACATTGGCGGCTATCCAGGCGAGCGGCGCGATCAACAGGCCAAACAAGGCAATCGAGGGAATGGTCTGAACGATATTGAGGGTGTTGAGCACCACGGCGCGCACGGCCTTGACGCGGTAGCAGAGGATGCCCAGCGGCACGCCGACAACGATGGCAATGGCCACCGAGCCAAAGGCCAGCGCCAGATGGGTGCGCGCCTCATTCCAGAACGCGGCGGCGCGGGTGGAATATTCCTTGAGAATGGAGAGATCATTCCAGCTGCCGCTCCACAGCAGCAGGGCCAGGGCGGCGGCCACGGCGAACAGGATGGCAATGCGTTGCCAGGGACCGAATTTGAGCCGGGTCAGCGCATCGGCGACCAGCAGGGCAAAGGCAAAGGCGAGGATCCAGAAGCCGGCACCGGGCGAAACGCGGGCGAAGGTATCGCCATCGGGCGTCAGGTAGCTAGCCGACCACCCCATGAATATGAACAGCACGGCGAGGACCAGAAAGCCGATGGTCAGCTTGATCCGGGCGGAGAAGCGCAGCAGGGCGGCGGCAAAGCCGAGCAGCAGGACGGCGACGAGAATGGTGGTTTCGGGGGCCGGCAGCGCGGCGAGCAATGACTTTGGCTCGCCCAGAACGATGCGATTGGCCCGGAACAGGGCAAAGGGCAAGGCGGCGCCGGCAGCAGAAACCAGCGCGATGAGGACGCCGATCTTGTCGAGCGCCAGCCAGGCGGGTCGTGTCGTGGTGGTGGGCGCGGTTTCGGCGATGCTCATGCTGGCTCCGGGGGTTGCCATGGACGGCTGGTGCCTAGGCAGCGATGCGGAAGTCGACAGGGTCAGGGAGGTGGTTCCGGGCCAGAATTCCTGGCGCCCCCTCCCAACCTCCCCCGTCACGGGGGAGGTGCCGTCCGGTGCGTGTGGCGATATTCTGCCACGGTGACCGTGTGATCCGAGGACCTACTTCAGCAGGCCATTGGTGGTCAGGAAGTCGGTGGCCACGGCGGAGGCGGCTTCACCGCCGACCTGAACGCGGCCATTGAGGGTCTGCAGGGTCACCAGATCGAGCTTGGCGAAAACCGGGGCCAGCAGTTCTTCGATCTGCGGATATTCGGTCAGCACCGCTTCGCGGATGATCGGCGCGGGCTGGTAGACCGGCTGCACGCCCTTGTCGTCTTCGAGAACCTTGAGGCCCGAGGGGGCAATGCCGCCATCGGTGCCGTAGACCATGGCGGCGTTGACGCCATTGGTCTGCTGGGCAGCAGCGGCGATGGTGGCGGCGGTATCACCACCCGACAGGGTAATCAGCTGCTCGGGGGAGAGCTTGAAGCCATAGACTTCCTCGAACTTGGGCAGCGCGGCCGGCGAGTTCACGAACTCGGACGAGGCGGCGAGCTTGACTTCGCCACCACCGGCAACCCAGGCGCCGAATTCGCTGAAGGTGCTGAGATTGTTGGCTTCGGCAACGTCGTTGCGGACGGCGACGGCCCAGGTGTTGTTGGCCGGGGACGGGGCCAGCCAGACGATCTTGTTGGCGTCGTAATCGAGCTTCTTGGCTTCGGCATAGGCCGATTCAGCGTTGTTCCACAGCGGGTCATCGGCCTTCTCGAAGAAGAAGGCGGCATTGCCGGTATATTCTGGATAGATGTCGATTTCGCCGGCGGTGATGGCCTCGCGCACGATCGGCGTGCCGCCGAGCTGGATACGGTCGGTGACCGGGATGTCGTTGTTCTGCAGGACCTGCAGGATGATATTGCCCAGAACGCCACCCTCGGTGTCGATCTTGGAGGACACGACGACCTGCGCATTGGCCGCAGTTACCGTCAGAGCGAGCGCAGCGACAGCGCTCAGGAGTTTGGTTGTCAGGCGCATGGTATTCTCCCTGTTGTCCGGATTGGTGACCCGGCTATCCCTACCGTAACGTCTTGTCAGATTTGAGCGAGGCCCGAAATTCTACATCAGCGGACCCAGAGCGAAAAACTCATCTAATTCCATGATGCTAGAGTGTGAAATGAGTTCATCCATTAAAGCCTCCGACCCCAGCGCGAGTTCCACGGCTTCGACTTCCGATGAGAGCGGGCGGTCGGAAACGTAGAAGTCGGCGTGGGTGCGGACGAGATTGTAGATGATGCCGGGGACATTGCCGGGGCGATCGCCGGAGATGTCCATGGCCTGAGCGGCGAGGATGCCTTCGAGCGCGGCGAGGCGACGCAGGGCCATGACCTGACGCTCGAAGCGTTCGACCACCAGCGGCAGGAAGGCCGCTTCATCCTCGATGCCGCCAGCGACCACCAGCGAATTGGCGGAGATTGGGCCCGACAGGGTGAGCACGCGGGCGAAGAGTTCGCCGGCCAGCTTGATGATCGGGCCGAAGCCGGTGGCGATGGCGCCGGGGGCGACCAGATTGACCGGCAGGTCGCGGCGGCCGCCATTGCCCAGCAGCACGCAGCGATTGAAGGAATTGCGCGCCAGATGGGCCATGCCGAGCTGGGCGGTCTGCATGAACACGGTGACATCGAGCGGGAGCGAACCGCCGGAGGTGAGCACCTGGCCGCCGGCGACGACCGGGTTGTCATCGGTGCGGCCGGTTGCGGCGAGCAGGGTCTTGCCGGCGGCGACCAGCGTATCGAAGCCGGTGGCAAAGACCTGGCTCATCATCCGCAGGCTGAGCGGATCCTGGATGTGGGTGGCGTTGGGCCAATCCCAGCCCATGGCGTTGAAATAGAGCCAGGCGCCAATGCCGGCTTCGCGCTCGGTGCCGACATGGGCGACGGCCTTCCACGGATCGCGGGAAGCGCCGAGGGCGCCGGCGGTGGTGAGCGCGGTGGCCAGCAGGACGCGGACGGCACCGGCGCCCGAGCGCAGGGCGCTGGCGGCGGCGGCATAGCCGACGGCATTGGTGGAAATGGAGGCCAGACTATCGCGCGGGGCGAGCTTGAAGGGGCGCAGGCCCGCAGCGGAAAGCGCCTGCTCGGCAGGCATGCGGGCGCCGGAAAAGGTGGCCTCCCCTGCCCCGGTCAAGACGGCGCCGATCTGGCCCATGAGGCCGATATCGGCGCAGCCGATGGAGCCGGTGCGGCGGACGACCGGGACAACATCGGTGGAGAGCAGCGCCATATAGGCTTCGACGAGATCGACGGTGCAGCCGACGCGGCCGGTCAAAGCCATATTGACGCGAATGGCCATGGCGGTGCGGATGACATCATCGGGGAAGGCATCGCCAGTGCCGAAATGGTGGGCGCGGACCAGACCGAGATTGAAGGCATCAAGCTGTTCGGGCGTCCATTCGACGTCCTTCATGGCGCCGACGCCGGTGGTGGAACCGTAAACCGGCTGGCCGGCGGCGATGGCATCTTCGACGACGATGCGGGCTTCGGCGACGCGGGCCAGAGCCGATTCATCGGCTTCCAGCCGGGCACAGCGCGCACCGATCCGGGCCATATCGGCAAAGCTCATCGGCTTGCCGTTCAGGCGAATTGCAGGGCCCGTCAATGTCATCGCCAACTTGTTCATAGGCGGTACGCTATTGGATAGTTATCGATCATGGGATATCCCAAATTGTGAACAGGCTATGCAGTTTTCTTGTGCATCCAATCGGCCTGCTCAGATGGTGGGCAAATGGATACGGCAACGCTGATTGCAGTCGATATGGTGCTGCGCGAGCGCAGTGTGCGCGGGGCGGCGCGCCTGCTGGGGCGACCGGTGTCGAGCGTCGCTGCTTCTATAGCGCGTCTGGAAGGCGAAATCTCGGTCGGGCTGGTGGAGCGGGCCGGGTCGGGATTGGTCACCAGCCTTGAGGCGGTGCGGCTGGCGCCGGAGATTGCGGCGGCGGCGGCACTGGCGCGCCAGATTGCGCCGGACAAATCGATCAAGCTGGATGCGCTTGAGCGCTATGCGCAGGTTGTGGCGCTGGGCAGCATAAGGCGGGCGGCGCGCGCGATGGGGCTGGGGCAGCCGCAATTGACACGCCAGATTGCCCAGCTTGAAGCCACGCTTGGCACCAGCCTGCTGATCCGGGGGAGCGCGGGCACAATCGTGACGCCCGAAGGCGCGGTAATGGCCGGCCGCGCCAACGCCCTGTTGGCGGCCTGGGCGCGGATTTCGCGGGCGGCGGAAGAGCGGTTTCGCAAGAGTGCGGCGACGGCCCGGCTGGGATCGGTGATGCCGCTGGGCTATGAAAGCGAAATTGCGCGCTGGCTTGCCAGTCTGGTCGCCCGGTGGCTGAACGAGCGGCCGCGAGCACCGCTATTTGTCAGCTCGACCACGGCTGAGGACCTGCTGCGCGGACTCAAGAGCGGGCTGTTCGACGCGGCGTTTCTCGACACCGATGCATTGCCGCCGGACCTCGACGGCAAGGTGGTGGCAACGACGCCGCTGGCTGTTATCGGGGCGCCGGAGCTGGACGGCGACATCGCCGGGGCCCTGCTCTCGGCGCCGCTGGCGGTGCCCAGTCCGCGCAGTGGACTGCGCCAGCGCATCAACCGGATTCTCGATGATTATCTAAGCCCGGTGCAACGGGGCACGCTGCAGCTGATCGAGGTGGATTCCATCCCGGTGATCGTCAACCTCGTCCTCAATCACGGCTTTGTCTCGGTGCTGCCGCTGGGTTCGGTGACGCGCATAAGGGCGGAGTTGCCGCATTGGTCGCTGCCTGCCGCTTATGATCTCAGTTTCTGGCTGAGCTGGTCGCGCGGCAATCCGGCAATTGCGCAGATGATCCTGGCGACCATCGACCAAAGTCGTGCGCCCTAACGCCTCATTGCCAAGACGGCGGCGCGAGCGCCTGATTACCGACCTGCCCGGTCCGGGCGGTATCGGAGCATATCGTGGCTGCAGCCTTACTCATCGACCATCCTTATCGCGCCGCCATCATGGCGGAGGTTCATGCGCGCCCGGTCGAGATCATCGACGACTATTGCCGGCTGCGCCGGCTGGTCGTGGTGATGCCGGCTGAGGCCGGCTCGATGATGGGGGCGTTTGCGCAGTTCAGCGAATTCTGTGTGGCGGCCGGGGTGGAAGTGCCCGAGCAAAGCAGTCGCCAGCACAGCTTCAATACCGCGACGCGGCACGTCACCTGGGAATTTCACACCGAGTTCGTCACGGTCACCTGGCGCACCGCGTCCGAGGACATGGAGAGCTGGCCGACCGATATCGGGCTGGAAACGCTGAGCGACGGGCAATTGCTTGGCGCAATGCGCCTCGACGTGATCGCCGACAGGACCATTCCCGACCATCTGGTGCCCGGCTTCAACCTGGCCAGCCTCTGCCTTGCAGACGTGGAAAACGGCAAGGCGCAGGTGGCGACCGACTTTGTCACCGATGCGGACCATTACACGCGCTTCGAGCTGGCGGCGGGTGGACTGTCGGTCCTGCGGCGGTCAATCATCGTGCGGCGGCTGCTTGAGATCGAAACCTATCGCAGCATGGCGCTGCTGGGCCTGCCGCTGGCCCGGTCGTCCAATGCCGAATTGCGGACTGTCGAGATCGAACTGACGGAACTGGTCGAGGGCCTGTCGGAGGCGACCACGGCCGAGACGGTGCAGGCGGCGCTGACGCAATTGCATGCGCTATCGGTGCGGTCGGGGCAACTGTCCGAGCGGTTGGGCTATCGGTTTGCGGCGGGGCATGCCTATGGCGACGTGCTGCGGATGCGCCTGGCCGGCATTCGCGAGAATTCGACGACGCGCGGTTCGACACTGACCCATTATATCGGCAACCGGGTCGATCCGGGGCTGGCCACCTGTGCGGCGATGGAAAAGCGGCTGGCGGTGCTGTCGGAAAAGATCGAGCGCGCCATCGGCATGCTCAATGTGCGCATTGGGGTTGATATGCAGGTGCAGAACGCCGCGGTGCTGGACAGCATTGCCCGGACCGGCCGCAGCCAGTTCCTGCTGCAGCGGACGGTCGAGGGGCTGTCGACCATTGCCATCAGTTATTACCTGCTCGGGATTGTCGGCTATGCGCTGGCTGGTCCGCTGGAAATGCTGCATTGGCACAAGACCATGACGCTGTCGATCGCGGCGCCAATCGTGCTGCTGGTGGTGTGGCTGATGGTGCGGGCGATCCGGAAATCGCATGAGCCCAAGCACTGAGGGGGTGGTTAGGGTGGGATGCGGGTTTGTCCGCAGGGTCATTCCGGCGGCGGCCGGAATCCAGGCTGAAGGCCCTCAGCCACATCCAGCTTGCGGGTAATGCACAGAATGGATCCCGGCCTGCGCCGGGATGACATCGGGGGTGGGG
>NZ_FQVC01000001.1:349594-456468 GCF_900128975.1 Devosia limi DSM 17137
GCCAATTATCGCGGCATCATCCGCGCCGCCCAGACCGAGCCGGAAGCCACAGCGGCCGACGCCATCTCGGCAGCGACCCGCCAGGTTGCCGAAACCCTCGATCTGGCTGCCATCGTCACCTATACCTCGTCGGGCTCGACCGGCATCCGCGCCGCCCGCGAGCGGCCGAGCAAGCCCATCATCGTGCTCTCGCCCAACCAGCGCACCATCCGCCGCATGTCGGTGGTCTGGGGCGTCCATTGCGTGCAGACCGAAGATGCCGTCTCGCTGGAAGACATGGTCGATCGCGCCTGCGTCATCGCCTATCAGGAAGGCTTCGCCCGCCCCGGTGACCGCATCGCCATCACCGCCGGCATCCCGCTCGGCACCCCAGGCGCCACCAATATGCTGCGCATCGCCTTCGTTCGCCAGGACGGCGCCGGCTCCAGCTGAGCCGCGTAGCGTAGCGCTGAAATCCACGACCCCCGCGGCACCGCCCCGGGGGTTGTTTTTTGGATGCTGGCAGGCCCACCGGCCATTGCCGGCACATCGCGGCGAAGAGCCCGCCCGGCCCGCGCCAGGGCCCTCCCCCGGCAATGCGTACCTGGCGGCGATCCCCGCCTATTGTGCCCGCGCCTCCAGAAGGCTCTTGAGCGCCAGCAGATCGGTACGCAGCCATTCGACGCCCGAAGCGAACAGGGCGTCCTCCGTGCCCGGACGCTGGTAGACGGTGAACACCAGCTCGGTCCCCGCCTCATTGGGCATCAGCCGCATCGATGTATAGAACGGCGTCTCGCCCGGAACGAAGATCGCATGGTCCAGCACCCCGAAGTCATTGGCCGGGGTAAAGCGGAAATGGCGAAAGCCAAAGGGCAGGTCGCCGGCCCAGTCGCCATTGTCGAGCGGCCGATAGCTCTCCTTGTCCACCGCCGCCCAGTCGGCAAAATTGCGTGGCTCCATCAGGAATCGATAGGCTAGGTCATATGCATAGTCGATCTGCAGCGTGATGGTATGGGAGCGACGCATTACTCTCTCGGGCTCAGTGAACTCAGCCCAAACAAAAGCCCGCTTTCGCGGGCTTAAGTCAACTTAACGAAAGGTAAAAACGCTTAGCCCTGACGGGCCTTGTAGCGCTTGTCTACCTTGTTGATGATGTAAACGCGGCCGCGACGGCGGACGAGCTTGTTCGCGCGGTGGCGAGTCATCAGCGCCTTCAGCGAGTTGCGGACTTTCATCGGTCTATCCTCAGGTCAAACAAAAGAGGCGCCTAGGCGCCCGGAAACTTGGGGGCATACATATGGAAAATGCTTGGCCCTGTCAACGCGCCAAAGCCATAGTTTTCCCAGCTTTATCACAGCTATTGCCGCAATCCATTCGTCCGGCATGCCGGGCCAAAATAATCAACGGCGCCAAGGTGATCGCCGCTATCGGCTGGCCCGCGGGAATCGGGTCCTGGCGCATTCATTTTCCACCACCGCGTCATTCCGGCGCAAGCGGAAAATCAGTTTGCGGGCACGCCAGGCCGCCAATCCGGGCATGGCCGGGATGACGCCGCGCGCGCGCCAGGCCCGCGATAGCAAGTGGCCCGCGGATCTCCCCGCGGGCCACTTGTCACAAGCTGTCACGGCGCCCTAGACGCCCAGCACGGCCTCAAGCGGCGCGTCGAGCTCGCGCCAGCGATGGCAGGCGACCAGCCGCCCGCCCTCGATGGTCTCGAGCGGCGGCCGCTTCTCGGCACAATAGGACTGGGCTAACCGGCAGCGGGTGCGGAAAGTACAGCCGGAGGGCGGATTGATCGGCGAGGGGATTTCTCCCTTCAGCGCATCGATATTGCGCAGCCGCGCCAGTTTTGGGTCGGGAATCGGCACGGCGGTCAGCAGCGCCCGCGTATAGGGGTGCTTGGGGTCCTCATAGATTTCATCGCCCGTGGCCAGCTCGACGATGCGCCCCAGATAGAGCACCAGAATGCGATCCGACACATGCCGCACCACGCTCAGATTGTGCGAGATGAAGATCAGCGTCAGCCCGAACTCGTCCTTGAGCTCGGCCAGAAGGTTGAGGATCTGCGCCTGGATCGACACGTCGAGGGCAGAAACCGGTTCGTCGCAGACAATCAGCTTGGGCTCGGTGATCAGCGCCCTGGCAATGCCGATGCGCTGCGCCTGCCCGCCCGAAAACTCGTGTGGATAGCGGTTGATCATCTCGGGCAGCAGCCCCACCGCTTCCATGGTCTTGAGCACGCGAGCGCGCCGCTCGTCCTTGTTCAATTCCGGCCGCAAGGTCCGCAGCGGGTCGGCAATGATATCGCCGACGGTCATGCGCGGATTGAGCGAGGCCAGCGGGTCCTGGAAGATGATTTGCAGGTCCTGCCGGCGCTGGCGCATTTCCTCGGCCGGCAGCCGGGTCAGGTCCTGCCCCAGCCACAAAACCTGGCCCTCATCGGGCGGCAGCAATTGCAGGATGCAGCGGCCCAGCGTGGACTTGCCACAGCCGCTCTCGCCCACGATCCCCAGCGTTTCTCCGCTGCGGATGGTGAAGTTGATGTCCTCCAGCGCGGTCAGCGTCAGCCGCCGCGAGAACAGCCCGCCCGAAATCGAGAACGTCTTCTTGAGATCCTTGATCTCCAGCAGATCCACCGGCTGGGCCGGCTTGATTGCGCCTTGCTCCATCACGCCACCTGCCCATAGGCCATCGGGCCTTCATAGAAACACGCCTTCTGGCGGCCATCGCCGGCATCGGTCAGCGGCGGCCGCTGCTCCAGACACCGGTCGAACGCAAAGGCACAACGTGGATTGAACGAGCAGCCCTTTGGCAGGTGCTCGAGGCTGGGCGGCAGGCCCTGGATCGGATCGAGCCGCGCCGCCCGCTTGGCGATATGGGGTGTCGAATGCAGCAGGCCCAGCGTATAGGGATGGCGCGGATCGTAGAACAGGTCGTCGACACGCCCCTTTTCCACGGCGCGCCCGCCATACATCACCATCATCCGGTCGGCTACCCCCGCGACCACGCCCAGGTCATGGGTGATCAGCACCAGCGACGTGCCGAAATCCTGGGTCAGCGTCTTGAACAGGTCCAGCATCTGCGCCTGCACCGTCACGTCGAGCGCCGTGGTCGGCTCGTCCGCGATCAGGATTTTCGGCTGGCACAGCAGCGCCATCGCGATCATCACGCGTTGCCGCATGCCGCCCGACAGCTCGTGCGGATAGGCGTTGGCGCGCTTGACCGGCTCGGGGATACCGACCCGCTCCAGCATCTCGATGGCCGTCTTGAGCGCCGCCTGCTTGTCGAAGCCGCGATGCTTGACCAGCACCTCGCCCAATTGGGTTTTCACCTTGAGCGTGGGGTTGAGCGAGGTCATCGGATCCTGGAAGATCATCGCGATATCCTTGCCGCGATATAGATCCAGCTGGCTAGGGGCCATGCCGATGAGGTTGATATCCCCCATCATCGCCCGGCCGCCGGCAGTGCCGTTCTTGGCCAAAAGGCCCATAATGGCGAGAAAGGCCTGGCTCTTACCCGAACCGCTCTCGCCCACCACGGCCAGGGTTTCCCCTTCGGCCAGGGTGAAGTTCATTTCGCGAACGGCATGCACTTCGCTCTCATGCAGCGCGAAGGTAACCGACATGTCCTCGACGGAAAGTACCTGTTTCATGGTCAGCGATCCTTGGGGTCCAGCGCATCGCGCAGGCCGTCCCCGATATAGGTGAGACAGAGCAGCAGCGAGACCAGCACCACGGCCGGCCCGATCAGCATCCAGGGCAGTGTTTCCGCTACGGGCGAACCGAAACTGATCAGCGTGCCGAGCGAGGTCTGCGGCTCCTGCACGCCCAGCCCCAGATAGCTGAGGAAGCTCTCGGTCAGGATGATTTCGGGAATGGTCAGCGTCGCATAGATCACCACCGGGCCCGTCAGATTGGGCACGATGTGGCGGATGATGATGGTCCAGGGCTTGGCCCCGCCCGCCTTGGCCGCCTCGACGAATTCGCGTTCCTTGATCGACAGCGTCTGCCCGCGCACGATACGGGCCATGGTGAGCCATTCCAGGCACCCGATGCCCACAAACAGCAGCACCGGATTGCGCCCGAAGATCACCACCAGGATGATCACGAACAGGATATAGGGCAGCGCATACATGATATCGACAAAGCGCATCATCACCGCGTCGACCTTGCCGCCGAAATAGCCGGCGACTGCCCCATAGATCACCCCGATGAACACCGAAACCATGGTGGCGACCAGCGCCACGATCAGGCTCATCTGCGTGCCCTGCATGATGCGGGCCAGCATGTCGCGTCCATTCTGGTCGGTGCCGGCATAGTGCCCGGCCTCGAAATTGGGCGGCTTGCGAATGGCCGACCAGTCGATCTTGTCATAGGCCCAGGGCAGCAGATATGGCCCGACAAATGCGAAGACGACGATGAAGCCGACGACGAAAAGCGACAGCACTGCCGCCTTGTTGCGCACCAGGCGCCGCATGGCGTCCTGGGTCAGCGAACGGCCCTTGGGCGCGTCGAGAGTTTCCAGTTTTTGCGCGTAGGCGGTCAGGACCGCGTCTTTACCTGTGACCCCGGCCATCAGTCGTACCTCACCTTGGGGTCGAGCCAGGCGTAGAGGATGTCGACCAGCAGGTTCACCGCCAGAATGATGAGCATGTACAAAATGGTTGTTCCCAGCACGAGGCCATAGTCGCGATTGAGCGCCGCGCTAATAAAATATTTGCCGATTCCGGGCAGGGCGAACACCTGCTCCACCACCAGCGAGCCGGTGAGCAGATAGGACAGGCCCGGCCCGAGATAGGAAACCACCGGCAACAGCGCCGGCTTGATCGCGTGCCGGGCCAGGATCAGCCTGGTGCCCAGCCCCTTGGAACGGGCAGTGCGCACATAATTGGTGCCCAGCACTTCGATCATCGAGCCGCGCATCAGCCGCGCGGTGCGGCCGGCATGGGGAAGCGCCAGCACGATCACCGGCAGCACCAGGTGCTGCAGCGATCCGGGCTTCCAGCCACCGGCGGGGAACCAGTCGAGATAGACCCCAAATACCAGTTGCAGGATCGAGGCCATCAGGAAATTGGGCACCACCAGCCCCACCATCACCAGCATGACCAGAACGTAGTCGGGCAGCTTGTTCTGGTTGACCGCCGACAGCGATCCGGCGACGAGGCCGGCCACCGTGCCGACGACAAAGGCGGTGAAGCCCAGCATCAACGTGAAGGGCAATCCGATCCACAGCATCTGGGCGACGGTGAAATCGTTATAGACCATCGAGGGGCCGAAATCGCCCTGCAGCAGCCGGCCGACATAAATGCCGTATTGCTGGATCAGCGGCAGGTCGAGATTGTAGTGGGCGCGCAGATTGGCCAGCGTCTCGGGCGGCAGCGCCCGCTCGCCGTCAAACGGGCCACCGGGGGCCAGGCGCAGAATGAAGAAGCAGGCGGTAACGGCAATCAGCACGACAGGCAGCGCCGACAGCACACGCCTTATGGCGTATCCAAACATGGGTACGGACCTTTCTTGACCGCCGCGTCAGGCCCGGGGGCCGCACAGGCGGATGGTCGGCGCCACCCCCTCGCAGGAGCGAGCGGCGCCGGCCCGATTGTTACTCGGCCTTGGACAGCCAGCGCGTGCGGTGGATGTCCTTGGCGTTGTTCTGGAACCCGGTGATGGTGGGCGTGACGACGTTCTGGGCGATGTACCAGTAGATCGGGATCGCACCGGTTTCGTCCATGGCGATCTTCTCGGCATCGCCAAGCATCTTGGCGCGGGCGGCCAGGTCGTTCTCGCTGGCGGCCGACTTCATCAGTCCGTCGAACTCGTCATTGGAGTAGCGGCCGTAATTGTTGCCCCAGTTCATCGCTCCGTCCTGCATGATGCCGGTGGTCAGCAGGTCAAGCGTGTTGGACGGGTCCGAATAGTCGAGCAGCCAGCCGGCACGGCCAACCTCGAAATCACCGGCGCGCAGGCTGTCGTAGTGCACGGCGGTTTCGGAGTTGAACAGCTCAGCCTTTACGCCGATCTGCTCCCACATGGAGGCGATAGCCACGGCGACGCGCTGGTGGTTGTCATTGGTATTGTACTTGAGCTGCAGGGTCAGCGGGGTCGCGGCGGTATAGCCGAGGCCTTCCATGATGCCCTTGGCTTCGGCCACGCGCTCTTCATAGGAGAGGCCGATCCACGACGGCTGGTAGGGATCGACGCCTTCATAATTGGCCGTGCCTTCCGGCACCCAGCCATAGGCCGGCAACTCGCCCGTGCCAAGCACGTCCGGCCCGATCACGTCGCGATTGATGGTCATCGACAGCGCCTTGCGCAGGTCGGCATTGTCGAACGGCGCCTTTTCCTGGTTGATGACGTAGTAATAGACGCCCAGGAACGGGGCGAAGAAGTCCTGGCCCGGCAGGTTGGTCTTGATCCACTCGGCCTGGTCGGACGGGATATCGGTCAGGATGTCGTATTCGCCGGCGCGGTAACGGGCCAGCGCCGCTGCCAGATCGTCCTGCACGAAGTAGTTCACTTCGTCGATATTGACGTTGGCGGCATCATAATAGGTGTCGGACTTGACCGACTTGATGTAGCTGCCGGGCACCCATTCCTTGATCGTGTAGGGGCCGTTGGAAACGATGTTCTCGACCTTGGTCCAGCCATCGCCGACCTTGTCGATCACATGCTTGGGGACCGGATAGGCGGTGTAATGGGTCAGCGCCTGCAGGAAATACGGGGTCGGGCCCTCGAGCGTGATTTCGACGGTGGTATCGTCGATGGCCTTGACGCCGAGCTGGCTGAAATCGGTGATCGAGCCATCCGAGATTTCCGAGCCATTGAGGATCGGGAACTGCAGATAGGCATAGTCGGAAGCGGTCTTGGGATCGAACAGGCGCTGGAACGCGAAGACGAAGTCGCCAGCCGTCACCGGCACGCCATCCGACCAGACGATGCCCGGGCGCAGCTTGAAGGTATAGACCAGGCCATCATCGGAAACGGTGTAGCTCTCGGCCTGGCCGGGGATCGCATCGGCATTGGCGTCTTCGGCCATCAGGCCTTCGATATAGTCGCCGATAATGCGGTTTTCCCAGTCGCCCGATGCTTTGTGCGGATCAATCGAGCCGGGCTCGGAGCCGTTCATCATGTTGAGCGTGATCGCCGAAGCGCCACCGGTCATCGCCATTGCGATGACGCCAGCCGTGGCCGTCGCCTTCAGAATTTGAGCAAATTTCATTGTCGTCCCATCTCCTAGTGGAATTCCTGAAACTTTTTTTCCTCTGCGATCTGCGCCGCAGAGGGTGATCGTCTGTGTCCCCTCGGTTGACCCAGGGGGCCAAGATGAGTGGACGGTATCCCGCAATTCCGTCCACTGACAAGCGAAAGATTGACCAATAGGTCAAGCCGGCAACAAATATTGACATGCGGCAATTGCGGCCCTGGCGGAACGCAATTGCGCTGTGGCGCTCCCATGCGCAAAAGCGTTCTCAAGACATACAATTGATGACCTGCCAAGGGCCGCCAATGGCCATTGGCGCCCGGCCCTACACGATCTGCGCTTGCTGCAGCCCATAGAGCACGACCGCAACCGCCACGAGGACAATCCAGGGCAGCCAGTCGGGAACACCGGGCTCCTTTTTAGGGCCCTTTGGCTCTTCCGGTTTCTTTTCTATCCGGCGGAATTTGACGACGTTGTCGCTCATGCAGCGCTTTCTACCAATGCTGTGACGCCCATGCCGCCCGCAGTACAGACCGAGATCAGCGCCCGTTTCCCCGGCTGCGTCGACAGCAGCTTGGCGGTCAGCCCCAGAATGCGCGCTCCGGTCGCCGCAAAGGGGTGACCATAGGCGAGGCTGGAGCCCTTGACGTTGATCTTGGCCGGATCGATCGGCCCCAGCACGCTATCGCGCCCCAGCACGTCCTTGCAATATTGTGCATCGTTCCAGGCGCGCAGCGTACACAAAACCTGCGCCGCGAAGGCCTCATGCAGCTCGAAATAATCGATATCGTCAAAGCCGAGCCCGGCCCGCGCCAGCAGTTCGGACACCGCGATGGTCGGCGCCATCAGCAGCCCTTCGCCATGAGCGAAGTCATTGCCGGCCACCCGCCCCATGGTCAGATAGGCCAGCACCGGCAGGCCTCGCGCCCGCGCCCAGTCCTCACTGGCCAGCAGCACCGCCGAGGCGCCATCGGTCAGCGGCGTTGAATTGGCCGCCGTCAGCGTGCCATGGCCTGAGGTCTTGTCGAAGGCGGGTTTCAGCGTCGACATCTTGTCGAGATTGGCATCGGCCCGCACATTATTGTCCCGTACGAGGCCCGCGCAGGGCACCAGCAGGTCATCGTGAAAGCCCTCGTCATAGGCCCGCGCCGCATTGCGATGGCTGGCCACCGCCAACTCGTCCTGCGCCTTGCGCGAAATGCCCCATTCGCGCGCCATCAGCTCGCAATGCTGCCCCATCGATAGCCCCGTGCGCGGCTCCTGCGTCGAGGGCGCCACCGGCTTGAGTTCCCCGAACGAGAAGCCCTTGAAGGCTTTGAACCGCTCGCCCAGCGACCGCGCCTTGGACAAGCCGATCATCCGGTGCGCAAACTTGGTGCCGAACACCACCGGGCTGTCGCTGACACTATCGGACCCGGCGGCAATGCCGCTCTCGATCTCGCCCGCCGCGATCTTGGCGCCCAGCGTCAGCGCCGCCTGCAGGCTGGTGCCGCAGGCAATCTGCATCGTCGTGCCCGGCGTGCGCGGCGACAGTCCTGCATCCAGCAGCGCCTCGCGCGCCAGGTTGAAATCGCGGCTATGCCCGATCACCGCCCCGGCCATCACCTCGTCGATCTTCTCGCCCTTGAGACCATATTTGTCCGCCAGCCCGCCAATTGCGGTCGCCAGCATGGAAAGATTGGTCTCATCGGCATAGGCCGTATGCCCCCGCGCAAACGGAATGCGCGCCGACCCGACAATGGCAACCTTGCGAAGTTCAGTCATGTCAGTGTTCCCCGGCCAGTTCGTTGCTTTGCAAGATATCCATCAGTCGACACCCGCCCCCGTGCGGGAGGGATCAAGGGCGGGGTCGATTGGCCACGATATCGCCCCTCTTGCCCTTCCCTCCCCCCTGAGGGGAGGGCAAGAGGGAGGGGGTCGCTGTATTGGGCACACAAGCCCCCCCACCCCGGCCCTCCCCGCAAGGGGGAGGGAGAGACAGTACCGATACCAGTGTCAAACACACCAACCATCACGCTTTCCCATTCTGCCGTGCCCGCATCGGCCCGCCCAGGAACGGCGCGAACCCCGTTCCCATGATCACCCCGATATCGGCCAGGTCAGCACTCGCCACCACGCCTTCGGCAACGACGATCTCGGTCGTATCCACCAGCGGCTTGACCAGCTCGCGCCCCAGCGCCGCCAGATCGCTTCGCTCCGGCGGCGGCCCCTTCTGCGCCTTGCCATCCACCCATTTGTAAAAGCCTTCCCCGCTCTTGCGCCCGAGCTTGCCGCCCGCCACCAGCGCCGCAAATTTCGAGCCTTCCGGGACAGAATGGCCCAGCTCGGTCGCCACCGATTTGCCGACATCGAGGCCAACCGTATCCATCAATTCGATCGGCCCCATCGGCATGCCGAAGGCCACGGCGGCAGCGTCGAGCAATTCCTTGCTCTCGCCACGTTCCACCCGCTCGACCGCGCCCAGCATGTAGGGCATCAGCACGCGATTGACCAAAAAGCCCGGTGCCGATTTGACCACCACCGGGCTCTTGCCGATGGCCAGCGCAAAGGCCGCGCCCTTGCCGATCTCGGCATCGCTGTTGAACGTTGACCGGATCACCTCGACCAGCGGCAGCTGCGCCACCGGGTTGAAGAAATGCAGCCCGATCAGCCGCGCCGGATCCTTGAGCCCCTCGGCAATCCGCTCCAGTTCAATGGAAGACGTATTGGTGGCGAGGATCGCGCCCGGCTTGAGCTGGTCCTCCAGCCCGCCAAAGATCTTGCGCTTGATCTCGAGATTTTCCACCACGGCCTCGATGATCACATCGGCCCGGCTGACGCCCTTGCCCTCGGGATCGGCTTCCAGCCGTAGCATCGCCGCATCGACTTCGCGCTTCTTTTTCAGCCGCTTCCTGAACAGCTTCTTGCCGCGCTCCAGCGCCGGCGTGATCCGCGCCATGTCGAGATCCTGCAGCGTCACGCTCATGCCGCGCAGCGCGCACCAGGCCGCGATATCGCCGCCCATCACCCCGGCCCCGATCACATGCACCCGGGCAAATTTGGCGCCCTTGGCCCCCTGTTTCTTCAGCCCTTCGGACAGGAAAAACACCCGCCGCAGATTGGTCGCCGTCTCATTGCCCATCAGCGGCACGAAGCCGTCGATTTCGCCCCGGCTCATCGCCTGCCAGTCATTGCCGTGTTCTTCAAACAGGTCGATCAGCGCGAACGGCGCCGGATAATGTTCCGGCCGCGCCTTCTTGCTGGCTTCCTCACGCATCTTGGTGCTGACATAGCCGCGCAATGGCCCCATCGCCATCACCCGCTTACTCAGGGGCGCCCGGCTGGACTTGCGCTTCTGCAGCACCGCCTTGCGGCCTTCCCAGCGCAGCATGTCGCGATGGCGCACCAGCTTGTCGACGAGGTTCATGCCCCGCGCCGCGCCGGCCTTGAGCATCCGCCCGGTCAGCATGATCCCCATGGCATCGACTGGCCCCGCCTGCCGGATGGAGCGGCCGGTGCCGCCAAAGCCCGGAAAGATCCCCAGCTTGACCTCTGGAAAGCCGATCCGCGTCTTGTCGTCATTGACCGCGATCCGATAGTGGCAGGCCAGAGCCAGCTCCAATCCACCGCCCAGGCAAAAGCCATGAATGCCGGCAACAATCGGAATCTTGAGATTTTCGATCCGCTGGAACAGCGCATGGGTGCGCTTCAGCGCTTCGGGCAGCACCGAGAAATCGCTCATCGCATCGAATTCGCTGATATCGGCGCCGGCGATGAAGCCGCTATCCTTGCCGCTCAGCAGCACCACGCCAATGAGCTCGCGCGTATTGGCCAGGTCCTCGAACCGCGCCACCAGCGTCTCCAGCTCCATGATCGCCTCGCGGCTGAGCGTATTGACCGGCGAGTTCGGCGTATTGATCGTCAGCCACCCCAGCCCCTCAAGATCGGTGTGAAAGCTCCAGTGCCTGGTCTCGGTAGCCTGTGTCGCGATCATGACATCTCCTCAAAGTCCTCGGCTCTCATCCTCCCCTCCCCCTTGCGGGGAGGGACGCTCGCTACAAGCGCCGTGTATTTATTCCGCCGCCTTCTGCCCCGGCTCCATCGCCAGTGCGTCAGGCGCAAAATCGTCCACCTTCACCACCCGGTCGGTGGCTTCGTCGGCCGCCCGCATGATGCCCGCTTCATTGTCATTGAGCACCCCGGCCGCCACCGCATCGGCAATCGCATCGCGATCCAGCCGCCGCTCGATCACGCCCTTGCGTGCCGCCTTGACGAACTTGGTCTCGATTTCCTCGGCTTCGGTCACCTTGACCAGCGCATCTTCCAGCACCCCGGTCACATCATCGGGGTCCATCGACACATAGGTGCCCGTGGTCAGCCGGTCGCGGAAAGCGCCGGGCCGCAGCACGGCGCGCACGAAGCGGTAATTGACCCGGTCAGTCGCCGGCCGCGCATGCCGCCCCAGCGGGAAGCACAGCACCCGCATCGCATTGGCCATCAGCCCATTGGGGAAATTGGCGAACACTTCGCCGAATGTGCGCTCCATCGAGGCAATCAGGTCGGCCATGATCCCATCGACCAGCGGCTTGTCCTCGGCGATCCGCCCTTCCTCGTCGAAGCGCTTGAGCACCGCCGACATCAGGTAGAGATCGCTCAACAGATCCGCCATCCGCCCCGACAGCGCCTGCTTGCGCTTGAGCTGTCCGCCCAGAAACACCGTGGTCCAGTCGGCCGTCAGCGCAAAGGCCTGGCTGTAGCGATGCAGCTGGCGATACCAATGCGCCATCTCGCCATCCACCGGACTTGAGGCAAACGCCGCCCCGGTCACGCCATGCACGAGGCTCGCCGCGATATTGCGCAGCATGAAGCTGGTATGGCCGCCAAAGGCCACGTCGAACTGGTCGAGCCCTTCCTTGCGGTCCGGGTTCTGCGCCGCCTGGATTTCCCGGTAGAGAAACGGATGCGCCCGCAGCACGCCCTGGGCAAAGGTCATCAGCGTCCGCGTCAGGATATTGGCGCCTTCCACCGTGATCGCCACCGGCGTCGCCATATAGCCGCCAAACAGGTAATTGGTCGGCCCGTCCTGAATGGCGCGCCCGCCATGCACGTCGAAGGCATCGTCGATACTGTCGCGCATTGCTTCGGTGGTGCGGTACTTCAGCAGCGCCGAAATCACCGCCGGCCGCTGGCCTTCATCCACCATCGAGGCCGTCAGCCGCCGCGCCGCTTCGAATGTATAGGCGTTCTTGACCATGCGCCCCAGCGGCTCGGCCACCCCTTCCATCAGGCCCACGGGAATGCCGAACTGGCGGCGCACCCGCGCATAGGCCGAGCTGACGCGCAGCGCCTGCTTGATCGAAATCGAGCCGATCGCCGGTAGCGAAATGGCGCGCCCAGTCGACAGGCACTCCATCAGCATGCGCCAGCCCTGCCCGGCATAATCAGTGCCACCGATCAGGAATTCCATCGGGATGAATACGTCGGTGCCCGAGGTCGGGCCGTTCATGAACGCCTGCCCGGCGGGGAAATGCCGGCGACCGATCTTGACGCCGGGATGATCGCTCGGCACCAGCGCCAGGGTGATACCGATCTTGTCGCCGCGCCCCAAATGATTGTCAGGATCGGTCAGGATAAAGGCCAGCCCCACCAGCGTCGCCACCGGTGCCAGGGTAATGTAGCGCTTGTCCCAGCTGAGCCTCACGCCCAGCACTTCCTTGCCCTGATACAGGCCCTTGGTGACCACGCCGATATCGCGCATGCCGCCGGCATCCGAGCCAGAATGCACCCCGGTCAGCGCAAAGCACGGCACTTCCAGCCCCTTGGCCAGCCGCCCCAGATATTTTTCCTTCTGTTCGTGCGTGCCGTATTTTTCCAGCAGCTCGCCCGGTCCGAGCGAATTGGGCACCATCACCGTGATCCCCGCCGCCACCGAGCGGCTGGCGATCTTGGAAACGATCATCGACTGCGCCTGCGCGCCAAAGCCCAGCCCGCCATGCGCCTTGCCGATCAGCATGCCAAGAAAGCCATTGTCCTTGAGATATTGCCAGACTTCGGGGCTGAGATCGGCGCGGTTGTGGCGGGTATCCCAGTCATCGATCATGGCGCAGACCACATTGGTCGGGCCATCGAGAAACGCCTGCTCCTCCGCCGACAGGGTCAGCGGGCGGATTGAATTGAGCTTGGTCCAGTCCGGGCGCCCCGAAAACAGCTCGGCATCCCAGCCAACCGTGCCGGCGTCGAGCGCTTCCTGCTCGGTGCGGCTGACGCGCGGCAGGATGGATTTGACCGCGCCATAGATCGGCTTGGTGAATACGGCCTTGCGCAGCGGCTCCCAACTCAGCGCCAGCATGATGATGGCCGGCAGCAGCACGAGGACCAGACCGAAGAGATCGGTCGCCACCGTCACGCCACTCGCGGTGAAATCCAGCCGGCTCAGCAGCCCGATCACCAACGCTGCCACGCCCCATTGCCACAGGGGCGACTGCCGCAGGGCCAGGGCGCCAAAGGCAATAAGGCTGATCACGATAAGCGCTAGGGTCACGGCACTGTCCTCCTCGGCACCACGCTCCAAGGCGTGACGCAGTTCGAAAAACTATCAGACCACCGTCAAATCGGCTGGCCGGTCCCAGAACCCGCCAGGCCAGACCATAGACCGGAGCGGCCTTCCTGTTGAACCCAGTTTATCCAGCTTTACGTAAACGTCAACTAAGGGACCATTACGTCTACACTGCGGACAAGTGTCAACCGGCAAACGCGTCAACGTTGAAAAGGTCGGGCACCTGTTTGACGCTAACGTAAAGCCGTGGTTTAGTTTCCTGAACCGATTGACCGCGACCGCCTCACCGGCGCGGCGCAACCGGGCCGGGCCTAAGCTCGGCCGGGCCCAACGCCCTCGGAGGAAACGGATAATGGACTTGGCCAACGACAATCCCGCCATTCTGCGTCCCTGGATCGCGCACTACCCCGATGGCATAGATTGGGACGTGGAGATCGACACCCTGCCCGTCCACGAGCAGGTACTGGCCGCCTGCGCCAGGAACCCCTTCGCCATTGCGCTGGATTTCCTCGGTGGCACCACCACTTTCGGCGAACTGGCCCGCAAGATCATCGCCTTTGCCGGGGCGCTGCAGCACCAGTATGGCGTCAAGAAGGGTAGTCGCGTCGCGCTGATGCTGCCCAATACGCCCTTCTACCCCATTGCCTATTACGCCGTGCTGCGCGCCGGCGGCACCGTGGTCAATTGCAACCCGCTCTACACAGTTCATGAACTGAGCCACATCACCGCCAATGCCGGTGCCGATGTGATGATCACCCTCGATCTCACTCAGATCTTTGCCAAGGCCGAGGCCCTGGTCGAGGCCGGTCACGTCAAGTCGCTGATCGTCTGCCACTTCCCCGATGCGCTGCCCCTGATGAAGAAGATCCTTTATTCTGTGGCCAAGCGCAAAGACCTGGCCAGGCTCAGCGCCTCCCCAATTGCCAATCGCATCACCCGTTTCGAGGCCATGATCGCCCGCAACGAGACCCCGGACGCCGTGGTCATCGATGCCAGGAAGGATATCGCAGTCCAGCAATATACCGGCGGCACCACCGGCGTGCCCAAGGGCGCCCTGCTGACCCACGCCAATATCGCCGCCAATATGAGCCAGATCGACAAATGGGGCTGCGGGCTGTTCTACCCGCCCTCCAAGGTCATTGCGGTGCTGCCCTTCTTTCACATCTTCGCCATGACGGTCTGCATGAACGTGCCGCTCTGCAATGGCACCCAGGTGGTGATGCTGCCGCGTTTCGAGCTCAAGGCCCTGCTCTCCATCTTCATGCGCACCCGCGCCAATGTGCTGCCCGCCGTGCCCACGCTGCTGGCCGCCATTGCCCGCGCCGATAGCGCCACCGCCGAACAGCTGGCCCCGCTCGATGTTGCCATTTCTGGCGGCGCCGCGCTGTCCAATGAGATCCGCACCGAGTTTGCCGGCAAGTCCAGGGCCTTGCTCGCCGAGGGCTACGGCCTGACCGAGGCCTCCCCGGTGGTCTGCTGCGCCGCCTTGCGCGTGCCCTCAAAGCCGATGTCCATCGGCCTGCCCCTGCCCGGCACCGATATCCGCTTTGTCGATATCGACACGGGCAAGGTCGTCGGCATCGGCGAGGATGGCGAATTGCAGGTCAAGGGGCCACAGGTGATGGTCGGTTACCACAACAATGCCGAAGCCACGCGCGACGCCTTCATGGATGGCTGGCTGCGCACCGGCGATGTCGGCCATATGGACGAGGACGGCTATGTGTTCCTGGTCGACCGCATCAAGGACCTGATCATCTGCTCGGGCTTCAATGTCTATCCCCGTATCATCGAGGAGGCCCTGGCCGAGCATCCGGCGGTCGAGGAAACCAATGTCATCGGGGTGCCCGACCAATATCGCGGCGAAGCCCCCATTGCCTTCGTCAAGCTCAGGGCCGGCGCGCAGGTCAGCGAAGCCGAACTCAAGAAATTCCTCGCCGAAAAGCTCAACAAGATCGAAATGCCCCGGGAGGTCATCTTCAAGGATGCCCTGCCGAAAACCCTCATCGGCAAGCTATCCAAGAAGGAATTGCGCGAGGAATATGCCCAGACAAGGGTCGTCAAATGACGCGCGCCGAAGCCGATAACCGTGATCTCTACGCGATTGCCGATCTTGCCCGCGAGTTCGGCATTTCCACCCGCGCCATTCGTTTCTACGAAGCCAAGGGCCTGCTGTCGCCCGAACGCGTCGGCGTCACCCGCGTCTTCCGCCGCCGCGACCGCGCCCGGCTGATCCTGATCCTGCGCGGCAAGCGCCTCGGCTTCTCGCTGCGCGACATCTCCGATTATCTCAGCCTTTACGACGCCGACCGCTCCCAGCAGGTCCACCTGCTTGCCGGCAAGGTCGAGGAACGCCTGGCCTCGCTCGAAGCCCAGCTCAGCGACCTGCAAACCACCATCGCCGAACTCCGCGAAATCAAGAAGCTCGCCGACGAACGCCTGGAAAAAGCCTGAGGCACGCCCGCTACCGCACCACGCGCCACCCTTTCCTCCCCAGCCACCGCGCTGCCCACGGACTTGATCCGTGGGCCACTCTCCCCCGGCACACGCTTTGCGTGATCCCCCCACCGCTCGTCACCCGCGGCCTCGACCCGAGGGTCCTACTTCTTCCTCTTCGTCATGAAATCGGGCTTTTTCGGCTTCACCCAGCCCTTGGGCGGCTGTCGCACCGGCACATTGGTCCCCAGCCCCATCGACCCCGGCGGCGGCTGGCTGACGGTGGTGGTCAATTCACCCGCCTCATCCACCTTCGGCAATTCCGGCATTTCGCCCCGCAGATGCGCAATCTCGTTGCGCAGCTTTGCCGCGCCCTCAAAATCCATCGCCGCTGCCGCCGCCGCCATCTGCTGCTCCAGCGCCACCAGCCTCTGATGATTTGACCGCGATGACATCGCCTTCTCCTTTTTGCCCGCTGCCCCACTTGCTTGCGGCACCCTCCCCTTGCGAGGAGGCAAGCGGGATAGCCCGGTGGTGACGATGGCTGGAAAATCAGACCCACGACATGCACCACTTGTGCTGCCGCCCCCAATCGATCCTCACCTTCATTGCCCGGCTCGTCCGGGCAATCCATCTTCCCGATCTGCACTTGCTTCATCCTCTCCGCAAGGGGGAGGGTGTCGACTGAAACTTCAACTCGCCGCCACGAAGACAGCCATATCCTCCAACGTCGCTGCCTCACTGGCCGGCTTGTCCCAGCGGATCCGGTTGATGCGCGGAAACCGCAGCGCCACCCCCGATTTGTGCCGCGTGCTCTCCTGCGCCGAGTCGAACGCCACCTCGAATACCAGTTCCTTCTTCACCTCGCGCACCGGCCCGAACGCCTGGATCGTATTGGCCCGCACCCACTTATCCAGCAGTTTCAGCTCCTCGTCGGTGAAGCCGAAATAGGCCTTGCCGATCGGCACGATCTCATTGCCCTTCCACACCCCGAATGTGTAATCGGAGTAAAAGCTCGACCGCTTGCCATGCCCGCGCTGCGCATACATCAGCACCGCATCGACCACGTTGGGATCGCGCTTCCACTTGTACCAAAACCCCTTGGGCCGCCCGGGCACATAGGGCGCGGTCCGCAGCTTCACCATCACGCCTTCATGGCCATGCTCGTCCGCGCCCTGCCGGCGCTGCCGCGCCAGGTCGTCCCAATTGGCAAAGGGCAACACTTCGGACAGGTCCAGCCGTGTCTGTGGATTGGCCTGGAACCATGCCTCGAGCCGTGCCCGCCGCTCGCTCCAGCCCAGCGGGCGGATATCCTCGCGGGCGTCAAACAGCATGTCATAGACGCGGATAAAGGCGGGGCTATCCTTGAGATGTTTGGCGGAGGCTACCTTCTTGTTCAGCCGCTGCTGCAGGTCGTTGAACGAGCCGGGTTCGAAATCCCGCCCCACCAGCAGCTCCCCATCGAGCACCGCCAGCCCCTGCACATTATCGACAATGTCAGGAAACGCCGCCGCAATGTCATCGCCAGTCCGCGAAAACAGCGACACACTGCCCCCGCCCAGCACCAGCTGCACGCGGATCCCGTCCCATTTCCACTCCGCCGCAAAATCCTTTGGATCGAGCTTGGCGAGATCCTTTTCCTCGTCGATCGGATTGCTCAGCATCAGCGGATGAAACCGCTGTGATTGATCGATATCGGGCCGCCCCGCCTTGCCATCGAGCCAGGCGAACAGCTCGGTATAGGGTAACTTCAACCCGTGCCAGACCTCTTCGATCTCCTGCAGATCGACCCCGCTCATTTCGCTCAGCGCCGTCTTGGCCAGCCGCGCCGAAACCCCGATGCGCAGCGCTCCGGTCGCCAGCTTGACCAGCGCCCAGCGCTCATTGATCCCCGCCCGCGTCAGCAGCGCCGCGATCAGCTTGGGCAATTCGCTTTTGGATGTGGTGTTGAACAGCTCGATCAGTTCGGTCAGCGATGGCAGGTCCGACTGCTCGCCATGATGCGGCCAGATCAGCGCAATGGTCTCGCCGAGATCGCCGACATAGTCATAACTCATCGCAAACAGCGTCGGATCGACCTCGGCCAGCACGATGTCTTTCAGCAGCGCCGGCTTGACGTTGCGAAAGGTCAGCGCCCCGGTCAGTACCGCCAGCGCATAGCCCCGGTCAGGGTCCGGCACCGCGCGAAAATACTGCGTCAGCGCCGCCAGCTTGCGCGTCCGCGACGGCGTCAGCGCCAGTAGTTCCAGCAATTGGGCAAAGCGCTTCATTCTTCGCCCTCCCCGCCATCGTCCTCAAAACCCTGGATATTGAGCGGCTCGGCATCGAGCCCCTGTGTGCGGCACCAATAAACCAGCGCATCCTCGCGCCCATGCGTCACCCACACGGTTTCGGCCGCGGTTTCGCGAATGGTCTGCTGCAGTTCGCCCCAGTCGCAATGGTCCGAAATCACCAGCGGCAATTCCACCAGCGCCTGCCGCGCCCGCTGCTTGACGCTCATCCAGCCCGAGGCCTGGCAGGTCACCGGATCAGGAAACCGCCGGCTCCAGCGGTCGCGGATCGCCGAGGGCGGCGCAATGACGATCTGCCCCGCCAGTTCCGCCTTGGGCACATCCAGCGCCGGGCGCAGATCGCCCAACGGCACACCAAGCTCCTCATAGAGCGCACACAGCCGCAGCATGGCGCCATGCAGATAGATCGGCCGGTCCCACCCGGCATCGCGTAAGAGCCCGATCACCCGCTGCGCCTTGCCCAGCGCATAGCACCCCACCAGATGCGCCCGCTCCGGATTGGCGGATACCGATGCCAGCAAGCGCGCGATCTCATCCTGCGGGCGCGGATGCTGAAACACCGGCAGCCCGAACGTCGCCTCGGTGACCAGCAGATCGCATTCCACCAGCTCAAACGGCTGCGCTGTGCGGTCCGGCAGGCGCTTGTAGTCGCCGGTCACCACCACCCGCTGCCCGCCCTGCTCGATCAGCACCTGCGCACTGCCCAGAATATGCCCGGCCGGAAACAGCGTGACGGTCACATCATCGATCACCAGCGGCACGCCAAAATCCAGCGCCTCGAAGCGCCCGGCGCAATCCTCACCATAACGCGTCTTCATGATCGCAATGGTATCGGGCGTCGCCAGCACCGCCTCATGCCCGCTGCGCGCATGGTCCGCATGCCCATGCGTAATGATCGCCCGCGCCCGCGGCACCGCCGGGTCGATATAGCAGTCAATCGCCTTGATATGCAGGTTTCGATCGAGGATCTGGCTGGCCATGGCTCACAGTAACGCAACACACGCGAACTGGTTCAGCAGAAGATGAGGCGCCTGGCACATGCGGTGACGAATAGAACTCCACCCCGCCGTCATTGCCCGGCTCGTCCGGGCAATCCACCTTCGCTCGGCAAAGCCCTCACATCACCTTGGTCACATCCAGCAACCCCGGGCGCTGATCGTTGGCCGCCGTGATGGCCGCCTCGCCGCCCAGCACCACGACATGGCCGTGCTTGGCCACGGCCTCGACCGCCGCCGCCAGTGCCTTGAAGTCGGCGCCGGATGCGCCCAGCACCTCGTCGCGCCGCTGCTGGCGGATCGCGTCGGTGGTGCCGGTCAGCTGCCGCCACATCGAGGAATAGCCCTTGGCATCGGGGAATTGATAGCCGTCGATATCCCCGATCACCCCGATGATCGAGCGGGTCAGATCCGCCTCGCCGATCCCGGCATTGAGCGCCTTGGCCGCCCCGTCATAGGCATCCAGCGTCTTGAGCAGATTGGGATCGCGATAGGACAGGAACGCGAAATTGCCCGAGGTCAGGTCGAACCGGCTGGAGCCGCCATAGGCCCCGCCCTGCACCCGCACCTTGTCCCAGAGATAGGTGGTATTGAGGAATTTCAGCGCCACGCTCGACGCCGCGGTCAGCTCGAACCCCAGCGCCTTGAGATTGGCACCCTTGCCCACATAATTGACCTGTGCCGGGATCACCAGACCCTCCGACCGCGGCGCAAAATCCACGCCCCAATCGGCCAGCTCGACCACCCCATTGGGCAGCCGCCCGAGGAACTGCGCCAGCTCGCCTTTGGCGCCGTCCCAGATCCCCGCATCAGCCGTGACATTGACCACCATGTGCCCGCGATTGAACAGCCGGTCGCGGATGGTCTCGAGCACGCTCTGCACACCCGCCCAGTCGCTATCGATCCGCTTCACCAGCTCGCGCAGGAATTGCAGATAGCTGACCCCACCCAGCTGCTCGGCAATCCAGCTCGCCTCGGTCAGGCCCGATTTGAGCCTGGTATCGACAATCGCATTGCCCGCCGGCACCAGCCGTGCTTCGAACCCGGCCTTTTCTTCCAGCGCCATCTGCTTGAAACGGTCGCGATTATCCAGCCGCGCATCGAGCAGCACATCGCCCATGATATCGAGCATTTCGCCATGCTTGTCCGGCACCGCCTTGCCCGACAGGAAGAACCAGGCGGCGCTCCCCTCCGAATTTTGCTTGGCCGAAAGCGCCCGGTGCTGGGCAATGCCGCCGGTGGAGCGCCCGATGCGCTGCGTCAGCGACACGAAGTCCTCGGTCTTGGTGCCCGTCTGCAGCAGCGCCCGCCCGAACAGCGGCAGATAGGGCAGCAGCGCCTTGTCCAGCACATGCAGATCGAACCCGAGATCGGTATAGATGATCCCCAGCGTCGGCAGGTCGTGATAGAACAGCGTCACATCACCCAGCGTACCGATTTCGATCGGCACCGTGCGGCTTTCGCGCGGCAGGTCAGCCAGCGTCAGCGCCGGGATTTTGGCCAGCTGCGCCGGATCATCCACCGCTTCCTGCAGAGCCCGCAGCTTTTCGGTCTCGGCAATGGTCGCCGCGACAGCGGCCTCGTCCATGGTCGCGCGCACTGCAGCCAGCCGCGCCTTTTCCTCGGCCACTTCCCGCGCCCCCTGCTCGGGATCGGCGCTCAGCGTCACCGTGGTGCGATGCGTATTGTCGAGGAACAACCGACGGATTTCGCGTTCAAAATGCCCTTCGACCGCCTTGGCCTTGAGCGCGGCCAGCGCTTCCTCGAAGGCCAACGGTGCCAGCGGATCGCCCCCATGCAGCCAGGTCGACAGCGCCGAGAACATCATCGAAATACCGCGAGGGAACGAGCCGGTATTGTTTTCACGCAAGGAAAACTCAAACGTATTGAGCGCCGCCTCGACGGTCTGCTTGTCGATGCCGTCGGTCGCGATCTGCTCCAGCGTCGACAGGATCAGCGCCTCGACCTTGCCGGCATCGGCCGGGTCGATCCCCTTCATGCCAAAGCTGGCCATGGGCTGGCGCAGGCCCGCGCCAATGCCGCCGCCGGTCATGCCTTCGCCCAGACCGCTATCGGTCAGTGCCTTGCGCAGCGGCGCCGCCGAATTGCCGGCCAGCATGTAGCTCAGCAGGCCATGCGATAGCCCCTCCATGCGATCCTCCGGCGGATCGATCATCCAGTTGAGCGACACCATGCCGTCGCGCGCCTTGCCCTCATCCTTGGTGCCGGCATAGGTGGCCACGATCTGGCGCGGCGCATTGAAGCGCGGCTGCAGCCCCACTTCGGCATCCACCGGGGCCCGCTCGAACTGGCTGAAATAGGCATCGAGAATATTCAGCCGCTCGCCGGCATCGTCATCACCCGAGAAGAACGCCCGCGTATTGGACGGGTGATAGAATTTTTCGTGGAAGCGCTTGAACTGGGCATAGGTCAGGTCCGGGATCGCCTTGGGATCGCCGCCCGAGCTCTTGCCATAGGTCACGTCGGGATAAAGCGAGCGCTGCGCCACATCGCGCATCACCGCATCGGGGGAGGAAAACACCCCCTTCATCTCGTTGAACACCACGCCCTTGTAGACCAGCGGCGCCTGGGCATCCTCCAGCTCGTAATGCCAGCCTTCCTGCCGGAACGTGTCCTCCGAAATCAGCGGGAAATAGACCGCGTCCAGATACACATCGACGAGATTGTAGAAATCCTTGAGATTCTGGCTGGCCACCGGATAGGCGGTCTTATCCGGAAAGGTCATGGCATTGAGGAAGGTGTGGAGGCTTCCTTTCAGCAGTTCCACGAACGGCTTCTTGACCGGATATTTCCGGCTCCCGCACAGCACCGAATGCTCGAGGATATGGGCAATGCCGGTCGAGTCCTCGGGCGGCGTCTTGAAGGTAATGCCGAACACCTTGTTCTCGTCGTCATTGACGAGGCTCAGCACTTCCGCCCCGGTCTTCTTGTGCCGGTAGAGCCGGGCTTGCGAATTGACCTCCGCGATCTGTTCGTCACGGATGAGTTCGAAGGCGGGGTGATTGGACATGGACCGGCTCTGTTGTTCTTGTGGCCCTGTAACCTAGGTGCCCGCCGCCCGATCCGCTAGGGGGGCGCCGCGCCGCGCGGCGCCCCGCAAGCCCTCCCGCCTAGACCTCGCCGCGGATCGCCGGTTTCACTTCATCGCGATACCAGCTCGCCAGCTGCCCCATCAGCGCCGGAAACAGCGAACGCTGCTCGCTCGCGGCGACATTGTCGGCCAGCTGTTCGGGTTTGCTGACCCCGGCAATGATGGTGGACACCTGCGGATGGTCAAGGATCCAGCGCAGCGCGAACTGGCTGAGCGGCATGCTCTCGGGCGCCAGGCCCTTGAGTTCCTGCACCAGCTCCACCCCGCGCTCGAACGGAATGCCCGAAAACGTCTCGCCCACCGAAAAGGCCTGCCCGTCGCGGTTGTAATTGCGGTGATCGCTGACATCGAACCTTGTGTTCTTGTCGAATTTGCCGCTCAGCAGCCCGCTGGCCAGCGGCAGCCGCACGATAATGCCGACATCGCGCTCCGCCGCCCGCGGCAGCAGCACTTCGCTGGCGTCCTGGCGGAACAGGTTGAAAATGATCTGCAGCGTCGCGCAGCCATCCTGCTCCAGGCACAGCAGCCCCTCTTCGATGGTCTCGACGCTGGCGCCCCAATGGCGCACCAGCCCCTCGGCCTTGAGCTGGTCCATCCAGCCAAAGATCGCCCCATCGCGCAGGAGCTCGGGCGGCACGCAGTGCAGCTGCGCCAGGTCCAGCGTCTCCACACCCAGCCGCGTTGCCGAACCGACGAGGCTCTGCCGCACGCCGTCGAGGCTGTAATTATTGGGATAGAGCGCGCCCGAGCGCCCCAGCTTGGTGGCCACGCGCACGCCGGCCGCCTTGGCATGGCTGCCGATGCGCCGCTCGCTCAACCCGCCGCCATAAACGTCGGCCGTGTCCCAGAAATTGACCCCCGCCGCATTGGCGGCGTCAAGAATGGCATTGGCGGTTTCGTCGCCCACCGGCCCGAAATCGCCGCCCAGCTGCCAGCAGCCCAGCCCGATTTCCGAAACCTGGTACCCCGTCTTGCCCAAGCGCCGCTGCTTCATGCGTCCATCTCCTCGATTGCCCTGCGGGCATAATGCCATGATGGTGACCCGATCCGGCCCAACGCGCAACTCGCCGCGAAAATGCGCCTGGGCCGACCAGGGCTGCCCCCGATTCTACAACCGGACAGTTCCCGTTCATATCACCGGGTCATTCCCGCGTAGGCGGGAATCCATTCTTGCTACCGCTCCAGCAGGCAGCAAGGCAGAATAGATTCCCCGCCTACGCGGGAATGACTCCGTGGGTGAGGATAGCAGCGAGCCCTGACACGCAGCGTGCCTAAGCCAGAATGCCTATGGCGCCCCCGCTGGCCCCTCAAAATATTCCGGGAAATCGGTGATCGTCTGCGCCAGCAGCACTTCGGCGCGGGCCAGATGCGCCCGCATCGCCGCTTCCGCCGCCGCCGGATCGGCCTTGGCCACCGCTGCCGCAATCGCCTTGTGCTCGGCAATCGCCCGCTGCGCCGACGACACGCCCAGCGTCAGGAAGCGCACCCGGTCGAGCTGCATCTTGTGATCGTCGATCAGTTGCCAGGCATATTCAACACCGGCCAGCCGGGCGAGGCTGCGGTGAAACAATTCATCGAGCGCATGGAATTTGCGGCTGTCATTGGCGGCCGAGGCCTTTTCCTGGTCCTCGATCAGCGCGCCCAGCACCGCTGCGGCGTCGCGACCCGGATGCGCGGCAACCCGGCGCACGATCTCGACCTCGATCGACTCGCGGATGAAGCGCGACTGGCGTACCCCTTCGGGCGAGATTTTCTTGACCACGGTTGCCCGTTTGGGCCGGATCAGCAGCAGCCCCTGCTGCGCCAGGCGAATGAACGCCTCGCGCACCGGTTGGCGCGAGACGCCATAGCGGGCGGCGATGTCGCTCTCCGAGATGACGTCGCCCGGCTTGAGCGCCATGCTGACGATCTCGTCGCGCAGCGCCGTTACCACGCGCAGGGATATGGTTTCCTCGGTTCCGTCGAGCACGCTGGCGGCCACCTTGCTGATTCCTTTCCCTTACATGAGCCGGAAATCGGCGGAACGGTTCGCCAAAAACGCGCGCTCCACAGCTTTCTAGCGTTTTTCGCCGAGATCGATCCCCGCTTCCGCCAGCATCGCATCCACCGAAATGCGCTCGCCATTGCGCGCAATCGACTGGTTGGCCGCGATCCCGGTCAGGATCGACCAGGCGCCCGCCACCTGGTCGGAGGCCCGCCCATAGCGATCCGCTTCCATATGCTGGGGGTCGAACAGATAGCCCAGCATGATCGGATCGGCGCCGCCATGGCTGCCCGTCCCCTCCCAGACGGCGAGCTTTTCCGGCAGCTTGCCGGCCAGATGCAGCTCGGTCGTCACATTATCGCGCTCGGTCTTGTCGCGATCGCCGCCAGCAAACACCCCATGCACTTCGATATGCTTGTGCGTCAGCTCGCCCTTGGTGCCGTGGAACTTCACCTCCAGCCCTTCCCAGGGCGAATAGGCGACCAGCGTATAGTTCAGCGAGGTGCCCGAGGCATATTGCGCCTGCACCTGCATGGTGTCCTCGATGGTGATGTCATCGGCAAACACGCATTTGTCGCGCCAGTAGCCGTCATCATCCTCGGCATCGAGATAGAGTTCCTTGAGCGCTTCGTCAGCCTCGAGGTCCATGCGGAACTCGCAGCGATCCGCCACCGGACAGGCATGGCAGCGTTCCCCATGGCCTTCCAGCCCCAGCTTCACCGCCATTTGCGGCGTATAGAAATCGCGCTTGCCCACCGCCGTGACGGTTTTCGGCGTCGAGGCGGCCCACCAGTTCAAGAGGTCGAAATGGTGGGTGGATTTGTGCACCAGCAGCCCGCCCGACTTGTCCTTGTAGCGGTGCCAGCGGCGGAAATAGTCGGCGCCATGCACCCGGTCGAGATACCAGCGAAAGTCGATCGCGGTGATATCGCCGATTACCCCGCTCATCAGCAGGTCCTTGAGCTGGGTGCGCGCCGGCGAATAGCGATAGTTGAAGGTGACGGTCACCGATTTACCGGTTTCCCGCTGCGCATCGAGGATCCGCTTCAGCCTGTTGACGTCGATGGTCATCGGCTTTTCGGTCATCACATTGCGCCCGGCGCGCAGCGCCCGCACGATATAGTCGTCATGCAGAAAGTCCGGCGTGGTGACGATCACCGTATCGGGCTGCTGCTCGGCAATCATCCTGTCGAAATCTTCGGCCAGATAGGTGGCCACGCCATTGCCGCCGGGATCGGGCACCTTGCTGGCGCTCAGCGCCAGCCGGCTCTGATTGACATCGCACAGCGCCACCAGCTCGGCCGTATCGGCATGCGTGATGGCGACCGCGTCACGGAACATCTGGTGACGGCCGCCCGTGCCGACGATAGCGTATTTCATGGTCACATCTTATCAAGGGACACCGGCCGCGAACCAGCCGGTTACATCTACCATACAAGATTGAACATCTGCCCCCTGCTGTCAATCGGGCTTTCCGCCCCCGCGCAATCGTGACCCCGCTCTCTTGTGGGACCGGCGCAGCCATCCTTCCCGTCGCCGCCTTTGAGGTGCTAAGGGGAGGAAACATCAATTGCCATGCGTGAGTCTCCCTGCGGGATTTTCATGGCCAGCCGGGAGTGACGATGAAGGTCGGAATCGACATGGGCGCGACGACAGGATCTGCGCCTGCCCTGCTCGATCTCGAGGAGTTGCTGGCGACGCGTCTGCTCGTCCAGGGCAATTCCGGCTCCGGCAAGTCGCACCTGTTGCGGCGCCTGCTCGAACAGAGCGCGCCCTGGGTGCAGCAATGCATCATCGATCCCGAGGGCGATTTCACCACCCTGTCGGAAAAGTTCGGCCATCTCGTCGTTGACGCCACCCGCACCGAAGCCGAGCTGACCCGCATCGCCGCCCGCGTGCGCCAGCACCGCGTCTCCGTCGTGCTCAATCTGGAAGGCCTCGACGTCGAACAGCAGATGCGCGCCGCCGCCGCATTCCTGGGCGGCATGTTCGATGCGGATCGCGACTATTGGTACCCGGTCCTCGTCGTCGTCGATGAAGCCCAGCTGTTCGCGCCCGCCGCCGCCGGCGAAGTCGCCGATGAGGCGCGCAAGCTCTCGCTTGCCGCCATGACCAACCTGATGTGCCGCGGCCGCAAACGCGGCCTGGCCGGCGTCATCGCCACCCAGCGCCTCGCCAAGCTGGCCAAGAACGTCGCCGCCGAGGCGTCCAACTTTCTCATGGGCCGCACCTTCCTCGATATCGACATGGCCCGCGCCGCCGACCTTCTGGGCATGGAAAAGCGCCAGGCCGAGCAGTTCCGCGATCTGGCCCGTGGCCATTTCGTTGCCCTGGGCCCTGCCATTTCGCGCCGTCCGCTGCCCATCACCATCGGCAATGTCGAAACCGCGGCCCGCTCGACCAGCCCCAAGCTGACGCCACTGCCCGATGCGCCCGTCGATGCCGCCGAGCTGATCTTTACCGCCACCGCCGAGGAAGCCACCCGCCCCGTAGTGCGCCGTCCCGCGCCGCCACCGCCGCCCTCGACCAATGAATTGCTGGCCCAGCTGGCGCGCCAGCGGCCGGAGGTCGAAGGCCCCCCGCCGACGCTGTTCCCCGAGATCGATCAGGCCGAACGCGACGCCATCATCGACGCTATCATGGCCGAGCTGCTCGAGGATCCCGACGCCTCGTTCCGCACCGTCGCCGTGCTCTATCAGGATTTCCTGGTGCGCTGCCGCATTCGCCGCGTGCCCGGGGAAGCTCCGACACTCAGCAGCTTCAAGCGCAAGCTAGCCGTTGCCCGCGTCGCGCCCGATAGCGAAACCGCCGGCAGCGACGCCTGGCAGCAGGCGCTGACCATGTCCGAAGCGCTGACCGATGACGTGCAGGGCGTCTTCCTGGTGCTGGCGCAGGCCGCTGTCACCGCGGCCCCCTGCCCCTCCGACGCCACGCTGGCGCGCCTCTACGGCACCCATTCCGCCAGCCGCGCCCGGCGCCTCTTGACCTGGTTCGAGGAGCGCGGCCTTCTCGTCGTCCGCCTCGATTTCCGCAACAACCGCGTTGTCGCCTTCCCCGACCTCGGCTGCGAAACCACCCCCGGCGACCCCAACGGCCCCGACACCATGGTCGACCTCCGCCCCGCCGCCGAATAGCTCGCCGACTGAACCCGGCTTACCCCAAAACCTCCGCCGTGAACGCGAACCGCGCCTCCGCCCCCGGCGCCAGCACCACGCTATAGGGCCGCGCCGCCAGCTCGTCGGACCCGCCCTGTTCCGCCGCCGTCCCATGCCAGGGCTCGAGGCACACAAAAGGCGCCCCCGGCTTGGACCACAGTGCCAGGTTCGGCAGGTTCTCCCAGCGCAGGTGGATTGCCGGCCCACCTTCGGCCGCATAGGTCAGCCCGGACCCCGCCCCCTCGGGAAAGACCATCGCATCCGCCGCAAACAATTCCGGCTCCAGCACCAGCCGCCCCGCCCGGAACGGCGATGCCAGCCTTTCCTTCATCACCAGTCCGCCCGCCAGCCGCACCAGCGCCGGCTCCGCCCCATTGTCCAGCGTCACGCTATGCGCCTTGCCCGCCGCCCCCGGCAGCGGCCAGACAAAGGCCGGGTGAAACCCCAGCCCGAACGGCATTGGCCTGGTATCGCGATTGCTCACCGCCGCCGTCACCGTTACCGCCCGCCCTTCGACTGCATGGGTCACCGCCAGCAAGAATTCAAACGGATAGGCCCCCGTCTCCTCTGAACTTGCCAACTCATAGCGGCACGACGTCCCGCTCGCCTCGACCAGCTCAAATTCACTTCGGCGCGCAAAGCCATGCTGCCCCATGCCATAGTGCACGCCCTCGATGCTGACCCGGTCCCCCGGCGCCCGTCCCACCATCGGAAACAGCACCGGCGAACGCCCACCCCACCATTTCGCATCCCCCTCCCACAACCACGACCGCCCATCCGCCGTCCTGATCCCCTGCATCTCCGCGCCAAGGGACGACACCTCGACACTCAGATACTCATTGCCAATGCCGGTCAGTGCCATGCGTGTCTCCTCGATCAGCCCAACCATACCCATCCCCCACCACCGAACAACCCGCACCGTGATGGAAGGGTAGGTGCCTCCGTAACCACCAACCTACACCCCCCACCGGGTCATTCCCGCACCCCACCGCCTCACCTCAACCCGCCCCCTTGCCACCACCCCACACATCAGCCACACACCAGTCATGCCCGCGCCCCTGCCCCCGCTGCCTATCGACGACGCCCTGCCCGCGCTCCTGACGGCGCTGGCGAACAATCCCTATGCCGTCCTCGTTGCCCCGCCCGGCGCCGGCAAGACCACGCGCGTGCCCCTGGCTTTGCTCGCCGCTCCCTGGCGCGCCGATCTCAGCATCATCATGCTGGAGCCGCGCCGCCTCGCCGCCCGCGCCGCCGCCCGCCACATGGCGGGGCTGCTCGGCGAAGAGGTCGGCCAGACCATCGGCTATCGCGTCCGCATGGACGCCAAGGTCACCAGGAACACCCGCGTCGAAGTCGTCACCGAAGGCGTCTTCACCCGCATGCTGCTCGACGATCCCGAACTCACCGGCATCGCCGCCGTGCTGTTCGACGAATTCCACGAGCGCAGCCTCGATGGCGATCTGGGCCTCGCTTTGGCGCTCGATGCCGCTGCGCTCCGCCCCGATCTGCGCGTCCTCGTCATGTCGGCCACCATCGATGGCGCCCGCGTCGCCAGACTGCTCGACAATGCCCCGGTGATCGAAAGCCAGGGCCGCGCCTTCCCGGTCGAAACCCTCTATCTCGAGCCCGATCCGCTGCAGCGCCTCGACGATCAGGTCACCGCCGCCACCCTCGCCGCCCTGCGCGACCACACCGGCTCGGCGCTGGTGTTCCTGCCCGGCCAGGGCGAAATTACCCGCGTCGCCGAACGCCTCGCCACCCGCGTGCCCGCCAATACCGATATTGCCCCGCTCTATGGCCAGCTTACCCCCGCCGAGCAGGACCGCGCCATCCGCCCTGCCGCGCCCGGCCGCCGCAAGGTGGTACTGGCCACCTCGATCGCCGAAACCTCGCTGACCATCGAGGGCGTCCGCATCGTTATCGATAGCGGCTTCCGCCGCGTGCCCGCCTATGAGCCGGCCACGGGCCTGACCACGCTCGAAACCCGCCGCGTCTCCCGCGCCGGGGCCGATCAGCGCCGTGGCCGTGCCGGCCGCACCGCACCCGGCGTCGCCATCCGCCTGTGGAACGAAGGCCAGACCGCAGCGCTCGACCCCTTCGATACCCCCGAAATCCTTGCCGCCGATCTCGCCGGCCTGGCGCTCGATCTGGCCGCCTGGGGGGTCACCGATCCTGCGGCAATGGCCTTCCTCGATCCCCCGCCCGCCCCTGCCTGGGCCGAAGCCACGGCGCTGCTGCAAAGCCTCGACGCGCTCGATGCCAATGGCCGCCTGACCAGCGAAGGCAAGGCCCTGGCCCGCCTGCCACTGCATCCGCGCCTCGCCCATATGGTGGTATCAGGCGCCGCAGCCGGCGATGCCCAGACTGCGGCCGAACTGGCCGTCCTGATTGGCGAACGCGGCCTGGGCGGCGATGGCACCGACCTCGCCCACCGCCTCGCCCGCTTTCGCAGCGACCGCAGCCCCCGTGCCAATGACGCCCGCAGCCTCGCCAAACGCTGGGCCAGCCTTGCCAATCCAGCCGATCGTCACCCTCGGGCGCGACCCAAGAACGGCGAACTCTCACCCGGCGAACATCTCGCCCGTTCCTATCCAGACCGTGTCGCCCAGGCCGCCGGGGCGCGCGGCCGCTTCCGCCTCGCCAATGGCCGCCAGGGTAGCCTCGACGACACCGACGCCCTCGCCGCAGCGCCCTTCCTTGTCGTCACCGATATGACCGGCGCCGCCGCCAGCGGCCGCATTCGCGCCGCTGCCGCCATCGACCGCGCCGAAATCGAAGCCATTTTCGCGGCAAAAACCGCCAATGAAACCGTGCTGAACTTCGATGACGCCTCCGGCAGCGTCCGCGCCCGCCGTGTCCGCCGCCTCGGCGCCCTGCGCCTGGCCGATGAGCCGGTCGCCGTCGATGATCTCGAACGCGCCGCGCTCCTGCTCGCCGATGCCGCCGCCCGCCGCGGCATCGATAGCCTCCCCTGGAGCCGCGACCAGAAGGCCTTGCGCGCCCGCGCCACCTATCTGCGCCAATCGCTGGGCGAGGCCTGGCCCGATCTCTCCGAAGCCGCTCTGGCCGCCAATGCAACCGATTGGCTCGCGCCCGCCCTGTTCGGCGTCACCCGCCTTTCGGCCATCTCCGCCGATCATCTCGGCCAGGGGCTCGATAATCTTTTACCCTGGGCGCAACGCAGCGAAATCGACAAGCTGCTCCCCAGCCACTTTGCCGCGCCCACCGGCAATCACCTGCCCATCGACTACGCCGCCGAAAACGGCCCGGCGCTCGAAATCCGCGTGCAGGAGCTGTTCGGCCTCGACCGTCACCCCGCCATCGCCAATGGCAAAATCCCGCTGCTGCTGGTCCTGCTCTCCCCCGCCCACCGCCCGATCCAGACCACGCGCGACCTCCCCGGCTTCTGGCGCGGCTCCTGGAAAGACGTCGCCAAAGACCTCAAGGGCCGCTACCCCCGCCACTTCTGGCCCGAAGACCCCATCAACGCCGCCCCCACCGCAAGAGCCAAACCGCGCGGCACCTAAGCCCGCCCCAGCCCGAAAGCCCGCAGCCTTGCGTCCCCTCCCCCTTGAGGGGAGGGCCAGGGTGGGGGTGCTGCGCAACCGGTGGTTGGTGTGAGTGGCCCTCGGGTCAAGCCTGAGGGAAGCGCAGTGCGTGTCGCAGGTGCCAGAACAATCCAGCGATCCCAGCCCCCACCGCCGTCATCCCGGCGAAAGCCGGGATGACGCAGCGTATGCGGCTACTCAGGTTTCAGTTGCTCCACCCATCCCGGTGCTGACCTGTGAGGCGATCCCGATCCCTCAGTCGTCCACCCTCCCCTTGCGGGAAGGGATCAAGGGTGGGGGTATGCTCCCACACACACCGCAGCCTCACCTCACCGCCCGCGCATCCACCCCAGACCCGCGCTCGTCCCCGCCGCCGGCCGATATTCCGCGCCAACCCAGCCATCATAGCCCAGCCGCTCCAGCGCCTCGAACACCCGGATATAATTGATCTCGCCCGTTCCCGGCTCATGCCGCCCCGGCACATCGGCCACCTGCACATGGGCAATCCGCCCCTGCAGCCGCTCGAAATTGGTCAGCAAATCCCCCTGCATGATCTGCAGGTGATAAAAGTCATATTGCAGCCAGAGATTGTCCGAACCGACCTGCGCCAATATCGCCTCGGCTTGGTCAGTCGTCGACACCGCATAGCCCGGCATGTCCCGCTGGTTGATCGGCTCCAGCAACACCCGGATCCCCGCGGCCCCCAGCCGCTCCGCCGCCAGCGCCAGATTGCGCACCAGCACCGCCTCGCATTCGGCCCGCCCGGCGCCCGTTGGAATGATCCCCGCCAGGCAATTGACCTGCCGACAATCCAGCGCCCGCGCATAGGCGATCACGGTGTCGACCCCCGCCGCAAATTCGTCCTGCCGCCCCGGCAGGCAGGCCAGTCCGCGCTCCCCCGCCGCCCAGTCACCGGCCGGCATATTGAACAGCGCCTGGCTCAGCCCGTGCCGCACCAGGAGCTCAGCAATCGCCGTCGGCTCATATTCATAGGGCGAGACATATTCAACGCCGCGGAAGCCATCAGCTGCCGCGGCGCCAAACCGGTCGAAAAATCCATGCTCTGGATAGAGCATGGACAGATTGGCCGAAAACTTCACGCCCCGGTATCGGGGGTGAAATTCAGCGCCACGCCATTGATGCAATAGCGTAGCCCGGTCGGGGGCGGACCATCGGGGAACACATGGCCCAGATGGCTGCCGCAACTGGCGCAATGGCATTCCGTGCGCACCATGCCAAAGCTGCGGTCGGTCGTGGTCTCGACCGATCCGGGTACCGGATCGTTAAAGCTCGGCCAGCCGGTACCGCTCTCGAATTTGAGCTTGGATTCGAACAATGGCTGGTCGCAGCCGGCGCAGCTGAAGGTGCCGGCGCGGGTTTCATGCAGCAGCGCACAGCTGCCCGGCCGTTCGGTGCCGTGGCCGCGCATCACCTGGTATTGCTCGGGCGTCAGCAGCGCTTTCCATTCAGCATCGGTGCGCGTCACGCGATAGGCATGAGTGTCCATCGGCATCTCCCGTCTTTTTCCAGAAATTGAACTTGGCCTAATGTCGTCTTGAGATTGTCGTGCGGGCACGCCATCACTGCAATCTCAAACACCGCCTAGATATAGTACGCTGACCTGCCGTCCAACACCCCGCGCCGCGCCGTGGCGCCTCAAGACCATGTGACCAATCCACAAGGCGCTCCATGACCACCATTACCAGCCTCGCCGAACTCGAAGCCCTTTATAGCCCCGCCCCCGTCGCCGCCTCCACGGTCAAGGTCGCGCCGGCGATGACGCCCGAATATCGGCGCCTGGTCGAAGCCTCGCCCTTCGTGGCCCTGGCTACGGTCGGCCCCGAGGGTCTCGACTGCTCGCCGCGCGGTGATCAGCCCGGCTTTGTGCGCATCCATGATGATACCACGCTGATGATGCCGGACCGGCGCGGCAATAACCGCATCGATTCGCTGCGCAATATCGTGCGCGACCCGCGCTGCGCCTTCCTGTTCCTGCTGCCGGGCTCGGGCACCACTTTCCGCGCCAATGGCCGCGCCCATCTCAGCGCCGATCCCCAATTGCTGGAAAGCTTCGCCGTCGAGGAAAAAGCCCCGCGCACCGTCATCGTGCTGGAGATCGAAGAGCTCTATTTCCAGTGCGCCCGCGCCATCATCCGCTCCGAATTGTGGAACCCGGCGCGCCACATCGATCCCCGGACCCTGCCCACCCCCGGCCAGATGCTCGCCGCCATGACCAATAACCAGGTCGGCGGCCGCGCCTATGACGACGCCTGGCCCGAACGCGCCAAACAGACAATGTGGTGATTCGTTGGTTGGGGTGGCAGTCCGAACTACCCCCCACGGTCATTGTCGGCTGGTGACTGCGTTGACCGCAGCCAGCCACACCACCGGCCACCTTCCTCCCCCACCGGGTCATTCCCGCGCAGGCGGGAATCCACTCTTCCCGGCCCCACACCCCCAGGAATGGATTCCCGCCTGCGCGGGGGGATGGATTGTGCCTCAAGTGCTGCAAATCGACTTTACAATCGGTTATCCCAGCACCGTCATCACCCGGCTTGTCCGGGTGATCCATCCTTGCTGCCCGAGGAGATGGATTGCCCGGACAAGCCAGGCAATGACGGGTGACGATCAATGCAAATAGGAAACACCGCCCGCAATCGCGCACCATTTGTCTTCCAACCGGTCAAGGCGAGACGAAAACGTCCGTTGCCGAGAACCGGAGCGGAGCGTGCGCTCGGCACGTGAGCACCGGAAGCGGAGGGAATGGGTGTTTGCAGACCGCCTTCACCGGGATGGAAGGCAAATGGTGGGAGTAACAAGGATTGAACTTGTGACCCTTCGCGTGTGAAGCGAATGCTCTCCCGCTGAGCTATACTCCCGTCGCCAAAGGCGAAAGTCTTAGAGAGATGGTGGGCGTAACAAGGATCGAACTTGTGACCCCCTCGATGTCAACGAGGTGCTCTCCCGCTGAGCTATACGCCCATCTCTCCGGGAAGGAAGGGCGCTAAGCCCTGCCAGTGGCGCGGATAAACCATGGAACCCCCCGAGGGGTCAAGAGGCCAATCGCGCTTTGTGGATATCCTTTTCTCAGGCGGCCAGAAGACGCTCCACTTCGTTGACCAGGTCCTTGAGGTGAAACGGCTTGCTCAGCACCGATGCATCCTTGGGCGCATCGCTGTCGGGGTTGAGCGCAACAGCGGCAAAGCCGGTGATGAACATCACCTTGAGGTCGGGATCGAGCTCGGTGGCGCGGCGCGCCAATTCGATTCCGTCCATTTCCGGCATCACGATATCGCTGAGCAGCAGGGCGAAGGGCTCCTCGCGCAGCCGCTCATAGGCCGAGAGGCCGTTATCGAATGCCACCACCTCATAACCCGCGTTCTTGAGTGCGCGGGTCAGGAACTGGCGCATGTCGTTATCGTCTTCAGCGAGCAGAATTCGCTTCATCAAACCTCTCCAGCCATTCTGGCATTGAGTCGCATTCTAGCGCGGGATGTTTAAGCGAGTTTTGCGTGCGTGCAACCGCTAGCGGGTTTCTGGTCCCTTTTTTGCGATAAACTGGACAAGAACGTCGCCGCGCGCCAAACTCGCAGACAAATCAACTGCATTGCCCTCGCAACGGGGGCGAGCCCTTGGGGAGGCAGCGTGCGATCCGACTATTGGGATCAGCCAGCATTCGAGACCATCCGGCCCCGCCGCCTGGTCGCACCGGTCGTCTTCAACTCGGCCCATTCCGGCCGGGTCTATCCCGAGCGCTTTCTCGCCATGACCCGGCTCGACCATTTGTCGATTCGCCAGTCCGAGGACGCCTGGGTGGATGAGCTGTTCGCGCGGGCGCCCCATCTGGGTGCGCCGATGCTGCGGGCGCATTTCCCCCGTGCCTATCTCGACGTCAACCGCGAACCCTGGGAGCTCGATCCCACCATGTTCGTCGAACCGCTGTCGGATCGCTTCAACACCACTTCGCCGCGCGTTGCCGCCGGGCTGGGCACGCTGGCCCGCGTCGTCGCCGAGAACAAGCCGATCTATCGCGAGCGCCTGACGCTGGATGATGCCCGCATGCGCATCGAGGGCATCTACCACCCCTATCATGCGGCGCTGCAGGGCCTGCTCAGCGAAGCCATGTCGGCCTTCGGCGTCGCCCTGCTCATTGATTGTCACTCCATGCCGCGCATTGCGCGCAGCGGTGACCGGCTCGGGCCCGATATCGTGCTGGGCGATCGCTATGGCACCACCTGTGCCCCCATGCTGGTCGATCTGGTCGAAACCATTTTCACCAGCGCCGGGCTGCGCGTGGCGCGCAATCGCCCCTATGCCGGCGGCTTTGCCACCCGCACCTATGGACGCCCCCAGCACGGCGTGCATGCCCTGCAGATCGAAATCAGCCGCCATCTCTATATGAACGAGGCGACGCTCAACAAAAACGAGAACTTCGATGCCGTGCGGCTGCTGATCGAACGGCTGATCTTTGCCATGATCGGGCTCGACGTGATGACGCTGGTCGGCAACCCCGCCCCCGCGCAAAAGGCCGCCGAATAAAATCATTTCCGAGAGATTGGGCTGGTTCCGCCGATCGCTTCCGCGACAAAAACTGGGCCGCCGTGGCGGCCCAAGTCAAGGGAGGAACGATGCCGAACGCGCGATTGTCGAAGGGTGACATGCCGCAAAGCTTACCCGCGCATTCATCATGCCCCTCAAAAATGAACCCATTTTCGGTCATGTTCAAGCAACCATTGCTGCGGCGCCGTGCTTGCCCCGGCGTTGTTGCATAAATGAATCAGCGGAAATCTGCGTATTTTTCCCTGCCCGCTCCCCCCCGACCCTGCTAAGCACAGCTCCAGCACGACAATCCGGTGATCGCCCATGACCGTCCAGTTCCCCATTGAGACCGCAGCCCTGCCCGCCTCGCTCGACCTCGCCAGGGTGGAAGCAACCCTGCTCCAGGCGGCGGCAGCGGCGGCGGCGATGACCCTGCCGCTGTTCCGCACCACCCTTGCCGTCGACAACAAATACACCATTGGCTTTGACCCCGTCACCGAGGCCGATCGCGGCGCCGAAACCGCCATCCGCGCTGTCATCGCCGAGCATTTCCCCGACCACGCCATCATCGGCGAGGAATGGGGTTCGTCCGGCGACAGCCCCTTCACCTGGATCATCGACCCCGTCGATGGCACCCGCGCCTTCATTTCCGGCGCCCCCGTCTGGGGCACGCTGATCGGCTTTGCTTACGAGGGCGTCGCCATTGCCGGGCTGATGAGCCAGCCCTTTATCGGCGAAACCTTCCTCGCCGTGCCCGGACGCTCGACCTATCGCCGCGACGGCGGCGCCGCCCAGGCCAATTGCACCAGCGGCCTCGTCGACCTCGCCGCCGCCCGCGTCTTCACCACCACGCCGGCGCTGTTCCGCGCGCCCGAGCTGGCCCCCAAATGGCAGGCCATCGAGGCCGCGACGCGTCTGCAGCGCTTCGGCATGGATTGCTATGGCTATGCGCTCTTGGCCGCCGGCCATGCCGATCTGGTGATCGAGCCCGCCCTCAACACTTATGACATCGCCGCCCTGGTACCGATCATCCGCGAAGCCGGCGGCGCCATTGCCTGCTGGGACGGCACCGACCCCACCCCCGGCGGCAACGTCATCGCCGCCGCCACCCCTGCTCTGCTGGAAAAGGCCCTGATCCTGGTCAACGCCAGCTAGGCGCGACGCCCCGCCGGCACGGTTAAGACCACAAATTCGTTCCCGCTTCCCACAGTGTCATTCCCGCGCAGGCGGGAATCTCCTCCCCGCTGCCGCCAACAGCGACAACAGCCCCACACCTGATCTACACACTCTGATCGGTAATGAACGCGTCAAACGCCGCCAGCACCTGCCCGCGCACCGCGTCGTTTTCCATGAACAATTCGTGCCGCGCCCCGGCCACCACCATGTGCCGCCCGGTCCGCATCCGCAGCCCGAACTCTTCGGTCGCCGCCGTCGCCACCACCCGGTCGCAGGCCGCCGCCAGGATCAGCACCGGCACCCGGATCCTGCCGGGAAAACGATCCTCGGCCGCCGCCGCCATCCCCGCCATCGCCGCCGCGATCCAGCGGATCGTCGGCTTGCCGGTATCGAGCGCGGGCCTGGCCTTGAGCACATCGATCATCCGCGTGAACCGCCCGAGATCGCTGGTCAGCACATTGTCGGCGAATCTCATCTCCATGGCCGGCCCGTCGCGACGGCGCGGCACCGGCAATTCCCCCAGCCCGAAAAAGCTCAGCGTCTCGGCCACCTTGGCCATCACCCCCGGACTGGCCGGCATGCCCCCCAGCCCGATCATTGGCGATGACAGGAAGATCCGGTCAAACATCAGCCGGTCCGCCGCCCCCGCATGCAGCGCCACCAGCCCGCCCATCGAATGGCCGACGAGATAGAAGGGCGGTGGGCAGTCGGGCAGCAGGATCTGGCCGTGAAAACTCTGCAGGTCCAGCCAGTAATCACTGAACCTGTCGACATAGCCCAGCTGGCGATTGCCGATCAGCCGCTCCGATCCGCCCTGCCCGCGCCAGTCGAATGTCGCCACGGCGAAGCCGCGCGCGCGGAAATCCGCGATGGTCTCGAAATACTTCTCAATGAATTCGCCGCGCCCCTGCACCAGGCAGATGGTGCCGCGATGCGCCCCCGCCGATTTCGGCCAGATCGCATAGCGCAACCGCACCTTGTCGCTGGTCATGAAGTGGGCCACCCGTGCTCCCGCCGGCACGCGATTGGACGGAATATCGACGAGGCTGGCCCCCTCGGGATCGGCGATGGCGGTCATGACGCGCTTTCTCTGGCTACCGGCCCAGACATAGAGCAAAAGCGCTTAAAAAAGAAAACCAGCATCTCTTGCGAGGTGCTGGCTTCCCTGTTTGCGGCCCGTGCGGGGGGCGGGTGACGGGACCGCCTTGTCGTCGTGCCGCGGGATGTCCCTCGGCACATGCCCCGTTCTAGCGCCCCCACCCTGAACTCGACCGGACAGCGCCGTTCATTTTCGGTTCATGTGCCGCGGCCCCCGCCCATCCCCCCAACCCCATCCGCCATCACCACCCCATCAGTCGTCATCCCGGCGAAAGCCGGGATCCAGTTTCCTGCTGCGCCCCACGCCCCCCAAAAACTGGCCCCGGCTTTCGCCGGGGTGACGCCCGGTGTGTGTTCGCCCCCAAGCACCGCCCGCCCAGTCGTCGTCCGCTCCCCCTTGAACCCCAAAATCCCCCACCTACATTTCATGCGTTCGCCGGCATTGCCGGGAGCCCCGGCCTCGCCCAACTGACCGCTTGCCTAATGTTGGGAGCGCAGAGCGAGAGACGGGATCACACGTTGCTCAAGGAGAATGTGACCATGCAGACCATCGACTTTTCCCCCTTCTATCGTTCGACCGTCGGCTTTGACCGCCTGTTCAACCGGCTCGATACCCTTGTGGGTCAGGAAGCCAAGACCTACCCGCCCTACAATATCGAGCGCACCGGCGATGATGCCTACCGCATCTCGATTGCCGTCGCTGGCTTCTCCAATGGCGATATCGCTATTGAGACCAAGGAGAACAACCTCGTGGTCAAGGGTGCCAAATCAGCCGAAACCGGCGATAAGGCCCGTGAATTCCTCCATCGCGGCATTGCCGAGCGCGCTTTCGAGCTGCGTTTCCAGCTTGCCGACTATGTCGAGGTGAGCGGGGCTTCGCTGGAAAACGGACTATTGCACCTCGAGCTGAAGCGCGAATTGCCCGAAAGCAAGAAGCCGCGCCAGATCGCCATCAATGGCGGTGCCAAGTCGATAGAGGATCAGTCGGTCAACTAGGGACTGACTGAGCCAGAGACGGGGGCGCAGTTCGCAAGGACTGCGCCCTTTTGATTCGCGTCGGCGCAATCGCGCATGGAACTCTGAGCGCCTTTGGCGGTTCCTCTCACACCTCTCCCCGGTACGGCCGGCAGCGGCACCACAGCGCGCCCCGGCCGCGACCCAAGCGTCAAAGGATCCGTCATGAAGACCCCATCGATCGCGCTCAAGTCCAACACCAAGTCCACTGTCATCGCCGTGCTCAATGCGCGCCTGGCCGATGCCATCGATCTGTCGCTCGCCACCAAGCAGGCGCACTGGAACCTCAAGGGCCCGCAATTCATCGCCGTCCATGAAATGCTCGACGGCTTCCGCGCCCAGCTCGATGTCCACACCGACACCATTGCCGAGCGCGTCGCCCAGCTCGATGGCATTGCCCTGGGCACCACCCAGAATGTCGCCAAGTCCAGCAAGCTCGAAGCCTATCCCACCGATATCCGCAAGGTTCCCGACCATGTCGCGGCGCTGGCCGAGCGCTATGCCGCTCTGGGCAATCAGGTGCGCGAGGATATCGATACCACCGACGAAGCCGGCGACGCCGATAGCGCCGATATTCTCACCGCCTTTTCGCGCGAGCTCGATAAGGACCTGTGGTTCCTCAAGTCCCATCTCGAATAGGCAATTTTGACCACCTGGTCCGGAAAGGCGCTCCCATCGGGCGCCTTTCTGCATTTTTGCCGTCGCTTTCCTACGATTTCCTACAGCAAAGTTGGACATTTCCTACATTGCCTGCCGAAATTGCGGCAAATCCGCTTGCTCCCCGTTTGGAATTATGCAAATGTGACCGCGATAGGGCAGCACAACTGTCCTATCTGATCGCGGCGCCCCGGTCTCCCCGGCCAGCCCGCGCGCCCGATCCGGCTGGCCCGCTTTTTGTGAGCGGAAACGGAGGGGCGGGGCTGATACGAGCCCGAACGAGCGGCCATTTGGATGCAGTGCCGCTCCCCACGGAATAGACATTGCCACTGCCCGAGCCGTACTCTGTGCGACCCGATCTGGCGATGTGTCCGCAAATTCGGGTCGGCAGCCGCCGGCAATGGTATAAATTCGGCGACTTCGCTCGCCACAGCTCAAGGATAACAGACCATGGTGATCAGCCAGGTGGGATCGTGCCAAACCCCAACACGTTCAGACGCCGCCGTGCCACACAGTGGACGGCCGGCGGCTCAAGGATTGTACGACCCCAAAAACGAACACGATGCCTGCGGCATCGGCATGATCGCCAATATCAAGAACCAGCCCAGCCACGAAGTGGTCGAAAAGGGTCTCGAAATTCTCGAGAACCTCGAACACCGTGGTGCCGTGGGTGCCGACCCGCTGATGGGTGACGGCGCCGGCATCCTGGTGCAGACCCCCCACAATTTCTTCAGCAAAGTCATGGGCTTCCCGCTTCCCGAGAAGCACCACTACGCCGTGGCCATGCTGTTTTACCCCAATATCGCCGCCCTGCGCGACCAGTGCGCCGCCGCCGTGCGCGCCTGCCTGGCCGATGAGGGGCTGACGCTGCTCGGCGAGCGCGTCGTCCCTTTCGATAATTCCCGGCTGAGCGAAGGCGTCATCGCCACCCAGCCGATCATCGAGCAGATGGTGATTGCCCGCCCCGAAGACCTGACGCTGGATGAGTTCGAGCGCAAGCTCCTCATCGCCCGCAAGGTCATCTCCAACACCGTCTATGCCGCCGTGCCCGAGAGCAATGGCGACAATGGCTTCTATGTCGTCTCCATGTCGGCCCGTACCATTGTCTACAAGGGCATGTTCCTGGCCTACCAGCTCGGCGCCTTCTATCCCGATCTCTCCGACTCCGATTTCGAAAGCGCCATTGCGCTGGTGCACCAGCGCTTTTCCACCAATACCTTCCCCTCCTGGAAGCTGGCTCACCCCTACCGCATGACTACCCATAATGGTGAAATCAACACCATCCGTGGCAACGTCAACTGGATGGCCGCGCGCCAGGCCTCGGTGCATTCGCGCTATTTCGGCGAGGATATCGCCAAGCTCTGGCCGATTTCCTATGAGGGCCAGTCCGACACCGCCTGCTTCGACAACGCGCTCGAATTCCTCGTGCGCGGCGGCTATCCGCTGCCCCACGCGGCGATGATGCTGATCCCCGAAGCCTGGGCCGGCAATCCGCTGATGGATGAAAAGCGCCGGGCATTCTACCAGTACCATGCCTCCCTGATGGAGCCATGGGACGGTCCGGCCGCCATGTCGCTCAGCGATGGCCGCTATGTCGTCGCCACCCTCGACCGCAATGGCCTGCGCCCCGCCCGCTATCTCGTCACCAAGGAAGGCCATGTCGTCCTGGCATCCGAGTCGGGCGTGCTGACCATTCCCGATGAGGACATTGTCGAGCGCTGGCGCCTGCAGCCCGGCCGCATGCTGCTGATCGATCTGGAACAGGGCCGCATCATCTCGGACGACGAGATCAAGTCGACCCTCGCCACTGCCAATCCCTATGCCGATTGGCTGGCCCGCACCCAGATCGTGCTCGAAGACCTGCCCGCCGTGCCGCCCAAGGCCCCCCAGCCGACCGAGGCGCTGCTCGATCGCCTGCAGGCTTTTGGGTACACCCAGGAAGACATCAAGCTGCTGATGGCGCCCATGGCCACCACCGGCCAGGAAGCCGTTGGCTCGATGGGCACCGATACGCCGCTCTCGGCGCTGTCGAGCATGCCCAAGCTCCTCTATACCTATTTCAAGCAGAACTTCGCCCAGGTCACCAACCCGCCGATCGATCCGATCCGCGAGGAATCGGTGATGAGCCTGGTCTCCTTCATCGGGCCGCGGCCGAACCTGTTCGATCTGGAAGGCCTGTCCAAGGTCAAGCGCCTCGAAGTACGTCAGCCGATCCTGACCAATGAGGATCTCGAAAAGATCCGCGGCATCGGCGATATCGAGACCAACCAGTTCAAGACCCGGACCATCGACATCACCTACCCCGCCGACAAGGGCGCGGTGGGCATGGAAGCGGCTATCGCGGCCATCTGCGAAGAGGCCGAGGCCGCCGTCCGGGGCGAATACAACATCATCATCCTGTCGGACCGGCACATCGCGGCCGACCGGCTGGATATCCCGACGCTGCTGGCGCTCGCCGCCGTGCATCACCACCTGATCCGCAAGGGTCTGCGCACCTCGACCGGCCTTGTGGTCGAAACCGGCGAAGCCCGCGAAATCCACCACTTCGCCATGCTGGCCGGCTACGGTGCCGAAGCCATCAACCCCTATCTGGCGTTTGAAGCTCTCCAGGCCCTGCATGCCGAGGGCAATTACCCCGAGGAAGTCTCGGCCGACGAAGTCGTCTACCGCTACATCAAGTCGGTGGGTAAGGGCCTGCTCAAGGTCATGTCCAAGATGGGCATTTCCACCTACCAGTCCTATTGCGGCGCCCAGATTTTCGACGCCGTCGGCCTCAGCACCGAATTCGTCAACAAGTACTTCTTCGGCACCGCCACCTCCATCGAAGGCGTCGGCCTCAAGGAAGTTGCGGCCGAAACCGTGCTGCGCCATAGCCTGGCCTTTGGCGATGACGCTGTGCTGCGCAAGTCGCTCGATGTCGGCGGCGAATATGCCTACCGCATCCGCGGCGAAAAGCACGCCTGGTCGCCCGACGTCGTCGCCGACCTGCAGCATGCCGTGCGGACCAAGGACGATAGCCCCGAGACCGCGCAGGATCGCTACAACAGCTTCGCCGAACGCGTGAACTCGGGCGAAAACGGCTATCTGGCCATTCGCAACCTGCTCGACATCAAGCCGCTCGGCGCCGCAGTGCCGCTCGATGAAGTCGAACCGGCCGTCGACATCGTCAAGCGCTTCGTCACCGGCGCCATGTCCTTCGGCTCGATCAGCCGCGAGGCCCACACCACCCTGGCCCAGGCGATGAACCGCATTGGCGGCAAGTCCAATACGGGCGAAGGCGGCGAGGAGCCCGATCGCTACAAGCCCCTGCCCGATGGCAGCCGCAACCCGCTCCGCTCGGCCATCAAGCAGATCGCCTCGGGCCGCTTCGGCGTCACCACCGAATATCTGGTCAATGCCGATGCCCTCCAGATCAAGGTCGCCCAGGGCGCCAAGCCCGGCGAAGGCGGCCAGCTGCCCGGCCACAAGGTCGACTGGATCGTCGCTAAGACCCGTCACTCCACCCCCGGGGTCGGCCTCATCAGCCCGCCGCCGCACCACGACATCTATTCGATCGAAGATCTGGCCCAGCTGATCTACGACCTCAAGAACGTCAATGAAGCCGCCGATATCTCGGTCAAGCTGGTGTCCGAAGTCGGCGTCGGCACGGTTGCGGCTGGCGTTGCCAAGGCGCGCGCCGATCACATCACCGTCTCCGGCTATGATGGCGGCACCGGTGCGTCGCCCCTGACCTCGCTCAAGCATGCTGGCGGTCCCTGGGAAATCGGCCTGGCCGAAACCCACCAGACCCTGGTGCTCAACCGCCTGCGCAGCCGCGTCGTCCTGCAGGTCGATGGCGGTCTCAAGACCGGCCGGGACGTGCTCATCGGCGCCCTGCTCGGTGCCGACGAATTCGGCTTCTCGACCGCGCCCCTGATCGCGGCCGGCTGCATCATGATGCGCAAGTGCCACCTCAACACCTGCCCGGTTGGCGTCGCCACCCAGGACCCGGTGCTGCGCAAGCGCTTCAAGGGCACGCCCGAGCACGTCATCAACTACTTCTTCTTCATCGCCGAGGAATTGCGTGGCCTGATGGCCGCCATGGGTGCCCGCACCCTGCGCGACCTGATCGGCCGCTCGGACCTGCTCGACCAAAAGCAGTTGCATGATCACTGGAAGGCCGAAGGCATCGACTTCACCAAGCTGATCTACAAGCCCGAGCCCATCGGCGGCGATACGCTCTATCATTCCGAACTGCAGAACCATCACCTGGAAGCCGTGCTGGATCGCCAGCTGATCGAACTGGCCCAGCCAGCCCTCGATAACGGCACCCCGGTGCAGATCGACCTGCCGATCCGCAGCCGCGACCGCTCGGCCGGCGCCATGCTGTCGGGTGCCGTCGCGCGCAAATACGGTCACGAAGGCCTGCCCGAGGACACCATCTCGATCAAGCTGACCGGCACTGCCGGCCAGGCCTTCGGCGCCTTCCTGGCCCGCGGCATCTCCATCGACATGGTGGGCGACGCCAATGACTATGTCGGCAAGGGCCTGTCGGGTGGCCGCATCGTGGTGCGCCCCTCCGACAAGGTCAGCTTCGCCCCGGAAAACTCGATCATTGTCGGCAATACCGTGCTCTACGGCGCCATTGCCGGGGAGTGCTATTTCCGCGGCGTTGCCGGCGAACGCTTCGCCGTCCGCAATTCGGGCGCCATCGCCGTGGTCGAGGGCACCGGCGATCACGGTTGCGAATATATGACCGGCGGCGTTGTCGTCGTCATCGGCCAGACCGGGCGCAATTTCGCGGCCGGCATGTCCGGCGGCGTCGCCTATGTGCTGGACGAGGACGAAACCTTCCGGTCGCGTTGCAACCTGGCCATGGTCGATCTCGAACCGGTGCAGGAAGAAGAAGAACTGATGCAGAAGCTCCACCATCACGGTGGGGATCTCGAATGGCATGGCCGCGTCGACATTTCCGGCGACATGACCCGCCACGACGATGAGCGCCTGCATCAGCTCATCTCCAACCACCTGCACTATACCGGCTCGACCCGGGCCCGCTTCATCCTCGACAACTGGGTCGAGATGCGTCCCAAATTCGTCAAGGTCATGCCGGTCGAATACCGCCGCGCCATCCTCGAAATGGAAAAGAAGCGCGCCTCCGCCCTGGGGGTGGCAGCTGAATGATGATGCAAAACCACCATGCTGGCGGCCCCGTCGCCTGCCTCCCCCACTCTGCTGGCACGATCCAGCCCCATTCACCGCGCCATTCCTCCCCCTTCGAGGGGGAGGCTAGGTGGGGGTGGGGCTACGCGCACCGCACCAACGACATCCAATCCAAGGAGCAAAGCCATGGGTAAGGTAACAGGCTTTCTCGAAATCGAGCGCGAAGAGCCCCGCTATGAGCCGGCCTCGGATCGCATTCGCCATTTCGGCGAGTTCACCATTCCGATGTCGGAAGGGCGCATCGTCGATCAGGCGGCGCGCTGCATGGATTGCGGCATTCCGTTCTGCCATGGCGATACCGGCTGCCCGGTGCACAACCAGATCCCCGACTGGAATGATCTGGTGTTCAACGGCGACTGGGAAGAAGCGGCGCGCAACCTGCATTCGACCAATAACTTCCCCGAATTCACCGGCCGCATCTGCCCCGCTCCCTGCGAGGAGGCCTGCACGCTGAACCTCGAGGACAGCCCGGTCGCCATCAAGACCGTCGAACAGGCCATCGCCGATCGCGCCATTCGCAATGGCTGGGTCAAGCCGCAGGTCAATGCCAGCAAGACCGGCAAGTCGGTCGCCATTGTCGGCTCCGGCCCTGCCGGCATGGCCGCAGCCCAGCAGCTGGCCCGCGCCGGCCATGACGTTCACCTCTATGAGCGTGAACCCAAGGCCGGTGGCCTGATGCGCTATGGCATTCCCGACTTCAAGATGGAAAAGGACCATATCGACTTCCGCGTCACCCAGATGGAAGCCGAAGGCGTCACCTTCCACTATGGCGAGAATATCGGTGTGACCCGGCCCCTGTCCGACCTGCAATCGCGTCACGACGCGGTGCTGCTGGCCGGCGGTTCGGAAAAGCCGCGCGAGGTCGATGCCGAAGGCGTCACCCTCAATGGCGTTGACTTCGCCATGCCCTTCCTCGTGCAGCAGAACCGTCGCCTCGGCGGCGAGGACGTCTCCAACGAGGTCCAGCTGACCGCCGCCGGCAAGCATGTCGTTGTCGTCGGTGGCGGTGATACCGCCAGCGACTGCGTCGGCACCAGCTTCCGTCAGGGCGCCATTGCCGTCACCCAGCTCGACGTGCGCCCGATGCCGCCCGAGCTGGAAAACAAGCTGACCAACTGGCCCAATTGGGCGGTCAAGATGCGCACCTCGTCCTCGCAGGCCGAAGGCGCCATCCGCGAATTCGCCGCTGGCACCATGAAGATCATTGGCAATGCCAGGGGTGAAGTCACCGGCGTCGAATGCGCCAGGGTTGATCGCAAGCGCCAGCCGATCCCCGGCACCGAATTCGTCATCAAGGCGGACCTGGTGCTGCTGGCCATCGGCTTCGCCCACCCCATCCATGAGGGCATGCTGGCCGAACTGGGTGCCCAGCTCGACAAGCGCGGCAATCTCTTCGCCGACACGTTCAGCTACAAGACCTCGGTCGACAAGGTCTACGCCGCCGGCGACATGCGCCGCGGCCAGTCCCTCGTCGTCTGGGCCATCCGCGAAGGCCGTCAGGCCGCCCGCGCCATCGACATCGACCTGATGGGCAAAACCGACCTGCCGCGCTGAGGCCCTGGGGCCAATGCCAGTGCCCCCACCACCGCACCCCCAGTCATCGTCCCCTCCCCCTCGAGGGGGAGGGCCAGGGTGGGGGTGCTACGCGTGGGCCTTGGTCTGCGGTGATTGATCGGCCTCCACACACTGGAATCCCGTCCCAATGCGCGCTAGACGTTAGCGCCACCGGGAATCGCCTCATGACCAAGCCCTATACCGTCGACGAACTGATCTCCGCCAAAGCCATCGCCGCGCGCGTCGAGGCCCTGGCCAAGGAAATCTCCACCCACTTTGCCGATACCGACAAGCTGGTCGTTGTCGGCTTGCTGCGCGGCTCGTTCATCTTCATCGCCGATCTCGTGCGTGAACTCGACCTGCCGGTGGAAGTCGATTTCCTCGAAGCCTCGTCCTATGGCAATGCCATGGAATCGAGCCGCGAAGTGCGCATCCTCAAGGATTTGCGGGGCGAAATCGGCGGCCGCGACGTGCTGGTCGTGGAAGACATTGTCGATACCGGCTACACGCTCAAGCACGTGCTGGAAATCCTCGAGACCCGCCATCCCCGCCGCATGGAAGTCTGCGCCCTGCTCAACAAGCCCAGCCGCCGCGAAACCGATGTGCAGGCCAAATGGGTCGGCTTCGATATCCCGGACAAGTTCGTCGTCGGCTACGGCATCGACTACGGCCAGCGCAACCGCAACCTGCCCCATATCGGCGCCGTCCGCTTCCTGGAATAGGCAGTCGCCCACCCGGCTTCAGCCACCAACCCGGAGCCTCTCCCCCACAAGGGAGCCATCCACCTCGCCACGGTGTCATTCCCACGCAGGCGGGAATCTCCTTCTCCCAGACGCCGCCGCCTCCGCCCCGGGTCATATTCCCGTCAGACGCCGTTCGTCTGCGTTCGGAGACTGCTGTCTTCAGCGCCCGCCGGCATTCTCGACCGGCACGGCATTGGGGTCGATCCCCACGCCAAACGCATCGACGCGGCCGATTGGCGCCGTCATCAATTGCTCCAGCGTAAACGCCGGGCCTGCCGCCGGCACGCTGGCCGCGGTCAGCAAATCGCCGGCCCGATTGGGCGAGCGCGATAGCGGAATGACCGCGCCGGCCACTTCCAGCAGCCGGATCTGCCCCAGCCCCTGATAGGGCAGCCGCACCATGGCTCCGGCATCGGTACCCAGCAGCGGATCGGCCACTTCGATGCTCACCCCGCCCCCGCGATAGAAGTTGCGAATGCTTTGGCTCAGATAAAACGCCAGTTTGTCCGAGCCGGCCGAGGAGAAGTGGATGCCGTCATCCTTGCGCATGCGCGCATTCTGCCCGCTGACATCGGGGCCGTGGGAGGAATACTTGCCATCCTCGCCCAGGAACCGCTCATAGATATCGAGGAATTCCGCGCCGCTCGAAAACGCCGCCAGCCGCTGGATGGCGCTGATCTGGCTGATCGCCGCCGAATATTCGCTCTTGGACATGGGCGGCAGCCCCACCCAGACCGTTGGCTTGCCGGCCAGCCGCAGCTTGTCGAGAAAGGCGGCGATCCGCGCCTGGTAGATGGCGCTCCAGCGCTCGCTCAGCGGCGGATAGCTGCTGGCGTTCTCGCGGATTTCCTGCCGGTCGTTGATGCCCACGATAACCACGGCGACGTCAAAGCTGTTGGCCGCGATCTGCTGGGCCACCGCTGCGTCCCAGTCAAAATAGTCGTTGCGCACGAAACCCGATGATCCGACACCCTGGTTGATCACCACCAGGTTGGGATCCTCGGCATAAAACCGCTCCAGCGCCTTGCTGAGATCGACCGCCAGACTATCGCCAAACACCGCCAGCCGCGTCGCCCCCGGGGCCTTCTCGATGGTCGGCTTGGGGGGCGGCAGCGCCGCGGTCGGCTTGGGTTGCTGTTGCTGGCGCCGCGGCTGTTCGACGGGTGGCGGCGCCTTCGGCTCGTCACCAAACAACAGGTCGAACAGCGTTCGCCGCTTCTGCTGCTGGGCGACGACAATCGTGTCCTGGCTCTGGGCAAACGCCGGCGCCACGTCGACAAGCACGAAGCAGGCCATAACGATAGCAACGAGAACCCGGATCATGTCGGCCCTATTTCAAACCAGACCCTGTCATACCAAACCGGCTCCGGCAAAACCATCGCGGTCCCGCCCTTGTTACCGCCCAGCAGCTGCCAGCACGTCATGGGATGCGCGGGTGATGAATCCATCGGCAACCTCGCCGCGGGCCGCCTGGAATCGCGCATAGGCCGCCTGGCTGATCGGCCCGATCCGGCCATCCACCGCCCCGTCATAGAAGCCCAGCTGCTTGAGCGCCTGCTGGATGGCCTGCCGCTGCGCCAGATTGGGCAGCGCCGTGCCCCGCGGCCAGTCATCCTTGAACGCCCCGCCGCCCTTGAGCCGGTCGGTCATATGCGCCACCGAGAGAGCGTAGCTGTCGGAGAAATTATAGCCCTTGAGCACCAGATAGTTCTGCGTCATCAGGAATTTGGGGCCATCCTTGCCTGCCGGCACATAGAGAAAGACCCCAAGGTTTGCATCGGCAAACGGGCGCCCGCTGACCCGCGCAATGCCCTGCTCGGCAAAGAACGATATCGGCCGCATCTGCGCACGATCCGCCAGCAGATAATCGAACCCTGCCGGCACCGAGACCTCGAAGCCCCAATCGACACCCGGCTGATAGCCCAATGATCGCAGGAACTTGGCGCTGGTCGCCAACGCATCGGCCAGCGAATTGTGCAGGTCCACCCGCCCATCGCCGTCGCCATCGGTGCCATGGGCCACCACATTGCTCGGATTGACCTGCAAATGCCCGATTGCCCCGGCCCAGGAACCAACCAATTGCTGGGCATTGAGCGGCCCGCGCTGCACCAGCTGCAACGCCGCGATCAGATCCGCCTCATCCTCGACCAGCCGCGAGCGGCGTTGATGCACCAGCGTCGCCAGACTGCGCACGATCGGCCGGATCAGCCCCTTATTGCCCAGCACCGCGCCGTAATCGGTTTCCATGCCCCAGATGGCGCCCAGGAGGTATGGATCGACCCCATAGCGCTGCCCGGTGGCAGTAAACAAATCGCCATTGCGGGACATTGCCGCCTTGCCGCGCTCGATCCGCCCGGCAGTCACGCGCCCCTCGATATAGTCCCAGATCGGGGTGGTGAATTCGGGCTGCGTCGTCACCAGGTCGGGCACGCGCGGATCGGGCGTCAGCCCCACCATTGCCGCCTGATAGGTCTCCCGGCTCACCCCGGCTGCGATCGCCTTGCCGGCGAAATTGGCGATGAACGCCTCGAAGCTTTCCACCGGCTGCGCCGCAACCGGCACAACCAGCAAGAAAACCAGCATGCTGGCAAGTTTGAGCCGCATTCTAGCGGTTCCGCACCATCAGATGCCGCTCCCAGTCATAGGCCGATTTGACGATTTCAGTGAGCTCGTCATGCTGGGGCACCCAGCCCAGAAGATTGCGCACCTTCTCCCCCGTTGCGGTGATCGAGGCCGGATCGCCGGGCCGGCGCGGGCCTTCATCGACGCGGAAATCCACGCCCGAGACCGCCTTGACCGTCTCCACCACCTGGCGCACCGAATAGCCCTGCCCATAGGCGCAATTGAGCGTCGTGCTGGCCCCGCCACCGCGTAAGTGCTTGAGCAACAAGGCATGTGCCGCGATCAGGTCGGTGACATGGATGTAGTCGCGCACGCACGTTCCGTCGGGCGTTTCGTAATCGGTGCCAAAGATATCCATCTTTGGACGCTGCCCCAGCGCTGCCTGGCACGCTACCTTGATCAGATGCGTCGCCATCGGCGTCGACTGCCCCGAACGCCCCTGCGGATCGGCCCCGGCGACGTTGAAATAGCGCAGCACGCCAAAGGTAATCGGATGCGCCGCCGCCACATCGGCAAGCATCCACTCCGTCATCAGCTTGCTCCGCCCATAGGGCGACATCGGATGAAGCGGTGTCTCCTCGACCACGGGTGCCAGCCCGGTCATCCCGTAAACTGCTGCAGTAGAAGAGAAAACAAAGTGCTTGACCCCGCTTTTGACGGCCGCCTCGATCAGGTTGCGCGACGTCGCAGTGTTGTTGCCATAGTATTTGAGCGGGTCGATGACCGACTCGGGAACCACGATCGAGCCGGCAAAATGCACGATCTCGGTAATGTGGTATTGCTGGACGATCCGCTGTACCAGTTCGATATCGGCGGCCGAGCCCTCGACAAACGTGGCGCGCTCATTGATCGCCCAGTCAAAACCGGTAACGAGGTTATCCAACACCACCACGGTTTCGCCGGCATCCGTGAGGTTAAGCACCATGTGGCTGCCGATATAACCGGCTCCGCCTGTAACCAAGACCGCCATCTGGGGTTAACTCCAATCGGTGAAACGCTATTTTGCCGCGATGTTAATGTTCAGATGTTGAGATAGATTTACGGCCAAACCGAGAACTGGGAGTTAGCGAGTGCACAAGCGTGTCAGGACGGCGGTCTTTCCGGTAGCGGGCCTGGGAACCAGATTCCTGCCCGCCACCAAAGCCCTGCCCAAGGAAATGTTGACGGTGGTGGATCGTCCACTGATCCAATATGCCGTCGATGAGGCCCGCGAGGCCGGAATCGAACATTTCGTCTTCGTCACCGGCCGCAACAAGGGCGTTATCGAAGACCATTTCGACCGCCAGTTCGAGCTGGAAACCACGCTCGAACTGCGCGGCAAGACCGCCGCGCTCGAGGAATTGCGCAAGGACCTGCCCTCGGCCGGCCGCACCAGCTTTACCCGCCAGCAGGAGCCGCTCGGCCTCGGTCACGCCGTCTGGTGCGCCCGCGATATCGTCGGCAACCAGCCCTTCGCGCTACTGCTGCCCGACATGCTGTTCAAGGGCCAGCCCGGCGTGCTCAAGCAGATGATGGACGCCTATGAGGAAACCGGCGGCAATATCATCGCCGTCGAGGAAGTCCCGCCCGCCGATGTCTCGTCCTATGGCGTCATCGCCCGTGGCTCGGGCCCCGACAATGGCTTTGCCATCACCAATATGGTGGAAAAGCCCAAGCGCGAGGAAGCCCCGTCCAACCTGATCATTTCGGGTCGCTACATCCTGCAGCCTGAGGTCTTCACTCTTCTGGCTGAACAGACCAAGGGCGCCGGCGGTGAAATCCAGATCACCGACGCCATGCAGAAGCTGATGCATATGCAGCCGTTTACCGGCGTGAAATATGAGGGCCAGTCGTTCGATTGCGGCTCCAAGATCGGCTTTTTGACCGCCAACGTCGTCTACGCGCTCGACCGTCCCGATATCCGCGACGGCTTCATCGCCGAACTCAAGAAGCTCGATCTGGGCGTCCAGTTCTAGCCAGTGCCGCCAGCATCGCCGCAGGTGGTGCTGGCTGCCTTTTATCGCGACATGGTAATCCCGACCGCCACGCGCTGACTGTCGCGGATTCCCGACGCCGTCGTCTCGGCATAGCTATAGCCATAGTCGGCGGTCAGCGCCGTATGCGCATTGACCAGGTAATCGGCGCCAAAGCCGAAGCCATAGCCCCGCTCGGTCTGGGCCGAACCGGCAAAGGTCGCGCTGCGCCAATCAGCCAGCGCGCGCAGTGCCAGCCAAGAATTCACCCGATAGGTCGCCCGGCCATTCACGACATATTCCAGCCGCGCCGTCCCGCCGGCATCGGGGCCCGGAGGCGCGATATTGGTCGTCAGCCCCGCAGTAAATTCCCAGGTCCGGCTGGGCGCAAAAGTGACGCTTGCGTCATAGAGCTGCGACACCACTTCGCCCAGGCTTGCCGCATCAAACCGGCGCAGGCCAACACCAACCGACGCTTCGGCCGTCAGCACATCGCTCCAGTTCGCCGAAACACCGCCGCGCAGGCTGGTTTCGGTGGCATCCATGCGCACCAGCATGCTCGTCGAGGGCTGATCGAACATATCGCGACCAACACCCGCCCGGCCGAACACCTCAAACACCGGTGTAAGCTGGTAGCCAACGCGCAGGCCACTATCCAGCGACCACAGATTGCGCTCGCTATTGTCGGTCACTGTGCCGTCATTGAGTGTGGTCGTGCCATAAGCGGTGCGACCGGCGGCACCCGTCACTTCGACATTGAACAGCCCGAACGTGCGCTCCACCCCAAGCTCCACCGAACCGGAAAGCGTCTTGGGCGGCACCGCCACGGTGCTGGCCACACCCGGCGCGCCGGGCATGTCCTGCGTCAGAGCGAGATCGAGCAGCCCGGTCAGCGTCGTCTCACGGTCGAGCCGATAGCCGCCATCGAGACCCAGCCGCAGGGCACTAACGTTGATCTGGCCATTAACCGGCTGCGCCACTTCGGCTTCGCCATCCAATTGCAGGCGCATGCGGCTGCCGACCTGCTCGAGCGATACGCTGGGCACCAGCAGCACGTCAAAGCGCTCGCCATCGGTATTCTTGGTATAGGCCCCGCGCAGCGCCACCGACCAATCGACATTGAACAGCGGATCAAACGGTTCGCGCAGATCGGGCGGACTGCTCAGCGCGACGAGATCTTGTGGCGAAGCGGGATAGAGGCCCGGCAACAGCCGAGGATTGTCCGTGCCCGAACCATCGCCCGGCTCCAGCTGCGGGTCAGCCAGGACCGGTGCAACCATGGCGACAGCGCACAACAGGACCAGCGCGGGCTGTAAATAATGCCGACAAGACCGCACGGCCAAAACCTGCTCCGTATGCGCCTGGGATAACCTGGACGAGCCTGCCCGGCCCGTGCGCACGGGCCGAAGACTCCTGTCGCATCGTTGCAGCTTATGGTTAACGAAGTCTTTCCGAAGCCGAGCCCTCGATGGGCTCCACCTGCAGCACAGCGCCATCATGGCCGATGACGCGCACCCGCCTTCCGGCGGGGAGGTCTGGGCCGGAAACCCGCCAGACCGTATCGCCCAGCACCATGCGGCCGAAACCATCATGGATCGCCTGCTCCAACTCGGCCTCGTGGCCAACAAAGCGGTCGGCACGGCGATTGAGATAAGGCCGATCGGTCTGGGATGGCCGGTTGCGGTTGAAGCGAACCCAGGCCGTGATCGTCACCAGCGACAACACGCCGAAGATCAGCCATTCGATCGGCCAATCCAGCGGCTGAAACAACGAAAACAGCCCGGTAATAACAGCCGCGACACCCATCCACAGCAGATAGCCACCCGGCGCTACCAGTTCGAGCGCCAGCAGGATGATGCCAGCGACGATCCAGGCCCAGGGGCCATAGCTGGCGATGAATTCAATAACCTGCATCGGTGTTCCCTATTGCTGCGGACCGGCAGCGGGCGGACGGCTGGAGCGGGCTGGCGCCGGAGCCCCGCCACCAAAAGTCTCCTTGGCGATCTCGGCTATGCCGCCGATCGCACCAATGACGCTGGAGGCTTCCACCGGCAGCATCAGGATCTTCTGGTTGGGCGAGGTCGCGATCGCTTCCAAAGCCTTGATATAATTATTGGCCACGAAATAGTTGATGGCCTGCACATTGCCCGAGGAAATGGCGTCGCTGACCATCTGCGTTGCCTTGGCCTCAGCCTCGGCCGAACGTTCACGCGCCTCGGCGTCACGGAACGCAGCTTCGCGGCGGCCCTCGGCTTCCAGCACCTGCGCCTGCTTGGCACCCTCGGCCTGCAGGATCGCTGACTGACGGCGGCCTTCGGCTTCCAGAATGGCGGCGCGCTTCTCGCGCTCCGCCTTCATCTGCCGGCCCATCGAATCCACCAGATCCTTGGGCGGATCGATGTCCTTGATCTCGATACGGGTAATCTTGACGCCCCAGGGCGACACGGCGGTATCGACCACGCGCAGCAGGCGCTGGTTGATCTCGTCGCGATTGGACAGCAGCTCATCAAGGTCCATCGAGCCCATGACAGTGCGGATATTGGTCATGGTCAGGTTGAGGATGGCGTGTTCGAGATCGGAGACTTCATAGGCCGCTGCCGCCGCATCGAGGATCTGGTAAAAGGTCACGCCATTGGCGGTGATCGAGGCGTTATCGCGCGTGATCACTTCCTGGTGGGGTACGTCGAGCACCTGCTCCATGACGTTGATCTTCTTGCCGATGCCATCGATGAACGGCACGATGACGTTGAGGCCAGGCTTGAGCGTCCGGGTATATTTGCCGAAGCGCTCGACAGTGAAGTTATAGCCCTGCGGGATGGTCTTGGCGCCGGCAAACAGCACCAGCAGCGCCAATACGCCCAGGCCGATCAATGTCAGGCTGAGCCCGTCCAGACCAAATTGCTCAAACATTCCCATCCCCGATTCTACGACTTCACATTGCGCTGGAGTCTATGGATGCGGCGAACGCCGCGCAATCCATTGCCGATGGAACGAAGCCCGCTATGCCCACGTTAACAACGCGATTCCACGCCGCAGGAGAGCTGCCATGGACGCGCTCAGCGATGACGCCGGTATCAGCGCCGCCCAAGCCGCCGGCGTGCATCTGACCAGTCCCAGCCGCGTCGTCTATCCCGGCCAGGGCCTCACCAAGGCCGAGCTCGTCGCCTACTACGCCGCTGTCGCCGAGCAGATGCTGCCCGTCATCGCCAACCGCCCCCTCAGCCTGCTGCGCTGCCCGCAGGGCCAGGCCGCGCCCTGCTTTTTCCAGAAGCACGATACCGGCGGCTTTCCCGACAATATGAAGACCATGCGGATCGCCGAAAAGGATGGCGACATCGAAAGCTACTTCTATATCGATGACCGCGCCGGGCTGATCGCCGGCACCCAGATGAACGTGCTCGAATGGCATCTCTGGGGCTCGCGGATCGGCGATATCGAAAAGCCCGAACGCGTCGTCTTCGATATCGACCCCGATGAAGGCCTGGACTTCGCCAAGGTGCGGACCGCCGCTCTCGATATCGGCAAGGAACTGGGCGCCTGGGGGCTGGAAAGCTATCCGATGATCACCGGCGGCAAGGGCATCCACGTCATTGCCCCGCTCCTGCCGACCACCGAATGGCCCGAGGTCAAGGGCTTCTGCAAGACCTTTGCGCAGCGCCTAGCCGATCGCGAGCCCGAACGCTTCACCGCCACCATGTCCAAGGCCAAGCGCGCGGGAAAGCTGTTCATCGATTATCTGCGCAATGAACGCGGCGCGACCGCCATTGCCCCCTGGTCGCCCCGCGCGCGCCCAGGTGCGCCGGTTGCGGTTCCCCTCACCTGGGACGAGCTGCACAAGGTCAAATCCGCCAATCAGTTCGGCCTGGCTGATGCCATCGTCCGGGCCAGCAAGCCCAATCCGTGGCGGGATTACTTCTCCACCACCCAGTCGATCACCAAGGCGATGTGGAGCGCCGTCGATGGCCCGAAAACCTAGCCGATCGGCACCGAAGAACGGCGGTCAATGGTCATGGTGACGGCGATGACGACAAAGGCAAAGATCACCATGCCCAGCGCCAGCACATGCGCCTTTTCCCATTGCAGCCGCTCGACATAGTCATAGATCGCAATCGACAGCACCTTGGTCTGGCCCGGAATATTGCCGCCGATCATCAGCACCACGCCGAATTCACCCACCGTATGGGCGAAGCTCAGCACCGCGCCGGTCACATAGCCGGGCCGTGCCAGTGGCAGCGCCACCCTGATGAAGCGCTGCCAATTGCTGGCGCCCAGGCTTGCCGCCGCTTCCAGCGGTTCGTCGCCAATCGCCTGGAAGCCATTGCGCAGCGGCTGCACCATGAAGGGCAGGGAATAGATGATCGAGCCGATCACCAGCCCCGGAAACGAAAATGCCAGGGTGCGCGCGCCCCAGAACCCGGCGAGCCAGCCGCCCGGACCATTGGGGCCGAGCGCCAGCAGCAGATAGAAGCCCAGCACCGTTGGCGGCAGGACCAATGGCAGCGCCACGATGGCGCCCACCATTTCCTTGCCCGCCCAGCGGCTGCGCGCCAGCCACCAGGCGATCGGCGTGCCGACGACGAGCAGGATCAGCATGGTTATCGAAGCCAGGGTCAGCGTCAGGCTGATTGGCGCCCACAACTCGCCGAGTTCGCTCATCGTCATGCCGGCCTTACTCCACGACGTAGCCGGCCGCTGTGATCACGGCCCGGGCTTTGTCGCCCTTGAGGAATTCGACATAGGACAGTGCGACCGGGTTTTCGGCACCGGTCCTGAGCAACACCGCATCCTGGCGGATGGGCTCATAGAGATCGGCCGGCACGATCCAGACGCTGTCCTTGCCGATCACCTGGCTGGCAGCGACGAAACCGAGTTCGGCATTGCCGCTCTCGACGAATTGCAGGGTCTGCGAGATATTTTCGCCGGTCACCAGCTTGGGCGTGATCGCCTCATGCAGGCCCATCGCCGCCAGCGCTTCGACGGCGGCACGGCCATAGGGCGCGGTCGCCGGATCGGCGATGGCGATCTTGTCGAACGGGCCTTCAAGCGCGGCCTTGCCGTCGGTCACCTCGAGCACGGTGCTGTAAAGCGCCAGCGCGCCAATTGCATAGGTGAAGACGGTGCCATCAACGCCAAAACCATCGGCGACCGCCTTGGGCGGACGCTCGTCATCGGCCGCCAGGAACACCTCAAATGGCGCGCCCTGGCTGATCTGGGCATAAAGCTGGCCGGTGGCGCCAAAGCTATAGGTCACGTCATGGCCGGTCTCGGCCTTGAACAGCGGCGCCAGCTCTTCGGCGACTGCGGTGAAATTGGCGGCCACCGCCACGCTGGCGCTGCCGGCATGAGCCTGCTGCACCAGCAGCAATCCAAGCAGCACGCTGGCCAACACTGCACGTTCCATGGCAAATCTCCGATATGCATCCAAAGCCACATCGGTTCTGACAAACAAGGCGTCATCCGGCAAGCGTTATTTCCGTCACGACATATCGATAATTCGGCGGAGTGCCGCGACGTCCTCGGCGATGGCGGTACGGGTCTTGTTCTGCATGGCACGGTAATGGGCCAGTACCGCCTGCCCCGCTGCGCTCAGATGCGCCCCGCCTTGGGCCGAGCCGCCCCGGCTGGTCTCGACCAGTGCCTGGCCGAAGCCCTCATTGAGGGCCTGCACCAGGCTCCAGGCCCGCTTGTAGCTCATGCCCATCGCCTTGCCGGCGGCGGAGATGGAGCCGGTCTTGTCGATCAGCTCCATCAAATCGGCCCGGCCGGGCCCGAGATAGGCCGTTTCGCTGAGCGTCACCCGCAGATGGGACAATCCGTCGGGCGGGACATTGGCCATGTCAGCCGCGCAGTGCTGCGGCTTCACGGGCCAGCGCTTCGATGCGCGCATAATCGCCAGAAGCCAGTGCATCGGCCGGCATGATCCACGAACCGCCGACGCAGATCACATTGGAAAGGCCGAGATAGACCTTGGCCTTGGCCGGATCGATGCCACCGGTGGGGCAAAAGGTAATGTCAGGCAGCGGCGAAGCAAAAGCCTTCAGTACCGGCGCCCCGCCATTGGCTTCGGCCGGGAAGAACTTGAGGAAGCTATAGCCGCGCTCGGACGCCGTCATCGCCTCGCTCGGCGTGGCAATGCCCGGCAGCAGCGGAATGCCGATATCGTCGGCAGCATCCAGAATGCGCGGCGAGATACCTGGCGACACCATGAAGCGGCAACCCGCATCGACCGATTGCTGCATATGCAGCGCGCTGCGCACCGTGCCGGACCCGACAATGGCGCCGGTAACCTTGGCCATTTCTTCCATGACCTTGAGCGCATTGGGCGTGCGCAGCGTTACTTCCAGCACCGGCAGGCCGCCGGCAACGAGGGCCTCGGCCAGCGGCCGGGCCTGGGACACATCATCAAGGATGATGACCGGCACCACGGGCGCCAACGACAGGATGGAACGGATCGCTGCGGCGTCTTGGGGCATATCGGGTCTCGCTGGCAGAAAACTATGCACGAACGGTTAGGAGCTTGGCAAAAAACCTGCAACCCCGTTCATTGAAAAGCCGCCAAATAATCCTTAGGTTCCGCCACACTTATCGGGAGGGTTACGCCCATGGTTCAGACGATCAATGCGCTCACCCCGCTCGACGAGGCACGGGCCATCCTCGGCCAAAGCTTCGATCTCAAGTTTTCCAAGTCCATCGAGCGCGCCACCGAAAAGGTGTTCGAGCGCGTCAAGGACAAGATTCCCGAGATTGAATGGCCCTTCTATGCGCCGCTGATCTTTGCGATCAACCGGTTGAAGAAGGAAAAGGATGCGGTCATCCTCGCCCATAATTACCAGACGCCGCAGATCTATCATGGTGTCGCCGACATTGTTGGCGACAGCCTGCAGCTGGCCGTCGAAGCCACCAAGGTGCGCCAGCAAGTGATCGTGCAATGTGGCGTGCACTTCATGGCCGAGACCAGCAAATTGCTGAACCCGGAAAAGACCGTGCTCATTCCCGACAGCCGGGCCGGCTGCTCCCTGGCCTCCTCGATCACGGCCGAGGACGTCATCGCCATGCGCCAGATGTATCCGGGCGTGCCGGTGGTGACCTATGTGAACACCTCGGCCGCCGTCAAAGCCGTGACCGATGTGTGCTGCACCTCGTCCAACGCTGCCGACATCGTCAATCGCGTCGATGGCGATACGGTCATCATGATCCCCGACCAGTTCCTGGCGCAGAACACGGCCAAGAAGACCCACAAGAAGATCATCACCTGGGCCGGCGCCTGTGAGGTGCACGAAACCTTCACCGCCGAGGACATTTCCGAGCTGCGTCACGCCTATCCGACCGCCAAGATCATTGCCCATCCCGAATGCCCGCCAGAAGTGATCGACGCCGTCGACTTCTCCGGCTCGACCGCGGCGATGATCGACTGGGTCAAATCCAACAAGCCCCCGCGCGTGGTGATGGTCACCGAATGCTCGATGTCGGACAATGTCGCCAGCGAAACCACTGGCGTCGATTTCCTGCGCGGCTGCAATATCTGCCCGCACATGAAGCGCATCAACCTCGAGAATGTGCTGTGGAGCCTGCACACCATGACCGAGGAAGTGCTGGTCGATCCCGCCATCATCCCCGCCGCACGGGCATCGGTGGAACGCATGATCGAGATGAGCCGCAAGGGCGATTAAGGGGACGCAAGAAATATCTCGGCGCGGTGAAAGCTCAGGCTTTCCGGATCCGGCCGGGCTTTTTCCTGCGGCTCCCGAAGCCGACCATCGGCATTGAGCCGCTCGACCAGCTCCGGATCGATCCGGCTGAGATCAACAATCAGTTCGAGATGCGGGCCGACGGCCAGATGGCCAAGGCTGAATGCGTCGGCCGCTGCCCGCGAGAGGCAAAGATAATTGCTGACATGCAATGGCCCGCCGGCCATGGGCGATTTGATCGGCACGACCAGCACATCGTCGCGCAGCGCCCATGGTTGAACGCCGGGCAGGAATTTTACGCCGGTTGCCGCGCAGGCAAAGTCGTAGTTTTCCAGAACATGCTGGTGCAGCTGGCGCAGGGTTTCGATCGAGGTCGGTTCGCGCAGATCCGCAGTAAACGGTTCTGCGGCCTCGCCGAAAAGCTGCCGCCAGTATTTGGGATTGCCCGGATCGTCGCTTTGGCTGCCGCTCAATGCCCTACCCAGGGTAAGAAACCAGAAGCGGCAATCTCATACGCAATGCTGCCTAAGTCAAATCACCACCGACTACCGGCAGGACGGTGCCGATGACGCGCCGGCCACGCCGTTCGCTCCAGGCCAGCACCAGCCCCGCCGCAACCACCAGCGCCGCGCCGATATAGACCAGCAGGCCCGGCTGTTCGCTCCAGAACAGATAGCCGAGCAGGAAGCTCCAGAACAGCGCGCTATACTCGACCGTTCCCAGCACGCTGGCGGGTACCTGCCGCGCTGCCTCGACCAGCACAAACTGGCCAATGCCACCAATGATGCCAGCGGCAGCGATGAAACCCAGCTCGCGCCACCCCATCGGCTGCCATAGCCAGATCGAGACCAGTCCCATGACCGACAGATGCACGAGGTTGAGAAAGAATATCTGCGTCAGCGACCGCTCGGATTTGGAAATCGTCCGTAGCAGGATCATGGCTACCCCCCAGCACAGGGCGGCGAGCAAGACCAATAGCGCCGGCAGGCCGATGGCGATGCCGCCGGGATTGCAGGCCACCACCACACCAAAAAAACCGATCGCTGCGGCACCGGCCCGCGCCATCGTCAAGCGTTCCTTGAGGAACACCACGGCAAGCAGGATGGTGATGATCGGCGCCACATAATAGAGCGTCGTCATTTCGGCCAATTGCAGGTCACGGCCCGTCGAATAGAACATGGCCCAGGCGGCCAGGGTCAGCATTGCCCGCATCAGCATCATGGCAATATTTGTCGACCCCGCGAGGTCGGCAATCAGCTTGCCCCGCCCGACCAAAAGACACCCGAGGACGATAACGAGGCTGCGCACGAACATGATCTGGGCGATCGGCATGACCATGATGATGCCTTTGACCAGCGCATCGTGAAACGCGAACATGGAATAGGCCAGGACACCGAGTACCATGCCCTTGAGCGAGGCGGTTTCGGCAGCACGAGCAAGACTGGGGGCGGACATCGGAGCGGGAACTCGAAAGGGGTGGACCGACGGCTCCACGCCTTCGGCGGTTGACAGCTGTAATCCGTCTATGCGGTTCTTGCACCTCCTTTTGCGAGCGCGGCGTTCCCTCCCATGACCACCTTCGACAATAGTCTGAATGCCGACGGCGCCCTGATCGTCGGCGCCGGGCTCGCCGGCCTGTTCTGCGCGCTCAAACTGGCGCCCCGGCCGGTCACCGTATTGTCCCCCAAGCCGCTGGGTACCGGGGCTTCTTCGGCGTGGGCCCAGGGCGGTGTCGCCGCGGCCGTCGGCGCGGGCGATAGCTCCCATGCCCATGCCGTCGACACCGAAATGGCCGGGGCCGGCATTGTCGATCACGGTATCGCCGAGTCGGTGACGGCCGAGGCCGCTGCCCGCATCGAAGACCTGGCGCGCTGGGGCACGCCGTTTGACCGCGACGATTTCGGCAATTTTGAACTGGGCCGCGAAGCCGCCCATTCTGCCAACCGCATCGTCAAGGTCGAGGGCGACCGCGCTGGCTGGGCCATCATGCAGGCCATCGTCGCCGCCGTGCGCCGCACCCCCTCGATCCGCGTGGTCGAGGGCATTACCGCGCTCAGCCTGGCCCGTGACAATGGCCGCATTGTCGGAGTGTTCTGCCGCCGGCTGGGCGACCGCTATTCCGAGCCGGTCTTCATCCGCGCCCGCGCCACCGTTCTGGCGGCCGGCGGGTTGGGCGGGCTCTATGCCGTGACCACCAATCCGCCCGGCGTGCGCGGCCACGCCATGGGCATGGCGGCACGGGCCGGCGCGCTCATTGCCGACGCCGAATTCGTGCAGTTCCACCCCACCGCCATTGCCACCGGCGCCGACCCGGCGCCCCTCGCCACCGAGGCCCTGCGCGGCGAGGGCGCGATCCTCGTCAATGACCTGGGCGAGCGCTTCATGCCCGCCATCCATCCCGATGCCGAGCTGGCGCCGCGCGATGTGGTCGCCCGCGCCAATTTCCGCCAAATCCAGGCCGGTCGCCGGGTGTTTCTCGATACAAGGCAGGTGCTGGGCGAGGCGATCCTCACGCGCTTCCCCACGGTTGCCAAATATTGCCTCGATGCCGGAATCGACCCGGTCGCCGGCATGATCCCGGTGACGCCGGCCGCGCATTTTCACATGGGCGGCGTCAAGGTCGATGAGCGCGGCCGCTCCAGCCTGCCCGGGCTCTGGGTCTGCGGCGAAGCCAGCTGCACGGGTCTGCACGGCGCCAACCGGCTGGCCTCCAATTCGCTGCTCGAAGCCACGGTCTATGGTGCGCGCATTGCCGAGGACATTGGCGGGCTGGAGCCGGTGCGCACTCTGCTGCCGTTCAAGGGCATCGAATGGGACGAAACCGAGGGCGTGAAGGCCGAGCAGGTGTTGCGTGACCTGCCGGCGGTGCAGGAACTGCGCGCGGTGATGACTGACCTGGTCGGCGTCGAGCGCGACGCTGCCGGGCTCAGGCAGGCCCTGCGCCGCATTGCCGACCTCGAAGCCAGCGCCCAGCAGGTCACCAGTGCCTATCTCAACATGACGACCTCGGCCACGCTGGTGGCAGCGGCCGCCCTCAAGCGCACGGAGAGCCGGGGCGGGCATTTCCGCAAGGACTATCCCAACACCGATGAGAGCTGGGAGCACCACACCACGATGACGCTCGACGAAGCGCTGGCGATCCGGGCGGAAGCCTAGCGAGAATGCCATCATGGACACGATGTCATCCCGGCGCAGGCCGGGATCCATGTCCGTGGCTCACGGCAACACCCAGCGTCGGGATAGCACTCAGCATGGATTCCGGCCGGAGCCTGTCCTCGGGCGCGAAGCGTCCCGTGGGCCGGAATGACACCGTGGGCTAGATGACACGCGCCTGTTGGCCGATGCCGACGCCGTCAGGCCGTCAGCACCGCATCGACCTCGGCGCGGGTTGGGGGCTTGCAACCCTTGCGGCCGCAATTGATGCCGGCCACGACCGCGCCGAAACGCAGCATGTCCGACAGGGCGCCAGCGCCCAGCCCGGACAATTTGCCGGGCTTCAGCAGTCCGCGCTCCTGCAGCCAGGACAGAATGCCGGCCATCAGGCTATCGCCGGCACCCACGGTGTCGCCGAACTCCGGCGGCGCATAGATCGCGGCCTGCGCTTTGCCCGCGGCGGTAAAAGCGCGCGATCCCTGGTCGCCCAGCGTCACCACCACCAGTTCGCAATTGGGGCGGGCGAGCAGATCTGCCGCGTGCTGTTCGATGCTCTTGGCTGCATCGAGCGCTTCGAGGTCTTCCTCGGAGACTTTGACCACATGGGCAGTGTCAAGAAAGCTGGACAGCCGCGCCTTGTAGCCGGCGAAATCATCGACAAGGCTTGGCCGCACATTGGGGTCGATCGAAATCGTGGCGCCCCTGGCAGCCGCTGCGGCCACGATCTCGAGCCAGATCGCCGCCTCGTCCGGCTTGATCGGGCAGAAGCCGCCGATCTGGTAGAGATCGAGATTTTCCGGCAGCGCCGCAATTGCCTTGGCTGCCACAATGGCGCCATCGGCGGAGCGGTAGAAACCGTAACGGGCATTGCGATTGGCATCAAAATTGACCACCGCCAGCGTGGTATATTCCGCCACCCGCTCGGTCAGCAGCGTCGTGACCCCGGCGGCCTGCAGTGGACCCAGGAGGTAGTCGCCAAACGCATCGGCAGAGATCGGGCACAGAAAGCCGGTGGGATTGCCCAGCTTGGCCAGGGCGATGGCGCAATTATAAGGCGAGCCGCCCTGATGGGCCGTCATCACGATCTGGTTCTCGCCATCGCGGCCGATCAGCGCGCCATCCGGCAGCGCGACCTCGGCCTTGAGATCGATCAGACTTTCCCCACCAACCACAAACATCGATGCTCCTCCTCGGCCCGGAACCAGTGTCCGGATATGGGCAGGCACATAGCATTTTTGCCGGGCCTGTCACCAGCGCCGTGAGCATTCGCCCGCCGCCTGGGCGCCGAGAACCCCCGATCCATTATCGTGTTTGTCGCCCTGGAAGCCGTGTTGACCTGATGGCGCGATCCTGCGCATGTTTTTTTGGCCACTGGCCGCAAGCGGGACGATACCAGCAGGCACGTGGGAAGACTTAGGGAGGGGCCTTCAGTGCCAATACTTGCATGGATTGTCAGGGCCATCAGCGGTGTGAACCGACTGGTTGGCGAAACTCTATCTTGGCTGGCGCTGGCCTGCGTTCTGGTTTGTTTTACCGTCGTCGTGCAGCGCTATTTTTTCAACACCAGCACGCTGTGGATGCAGGACCTTTATGTCTGGCTCAGCGGCGCGATGTTTACCGGCGTCGCCGGTTACGCCCTGCTCCGTGACGATCACGTACGGGTCGATATTTTCTACCGGCCGGCCTCGCTGAAACGCAAGGCCATGGCCGATCTGTTCGGTGTCATCGTCTTCCTGTTCCCCTTCATCTACGTGGTCTTCCACTATGGCTGGCCCGCCGTGGCCCGCTCCTGGAGCTATTACGAAGCCTCAGGCAATATCGGCGGCATGCCGGGCCTGTTCGTGCTCAAGAGCTTCATCATCGTTTTCGGTGTCCTGGTTGGGCTGCAGGGTCTGGCCATGGCACTCCGCGCCATCCTCGTTCTGGCGGACCAGCAGGACCTCCTGCCCGAGCATCTCCGCTACAAGCGTGACGTGGACCTGGAGACTGCCCTGTGAGCCAGATCCTGATTGGCGAAATCCTCGCCTGCCTGATGTTTGTCGGCGTCATCGGCGTCCTGCTCATCGGCTTTCCCGTCGCCTTCTCACTCGCGGGCACGGCCCTTATCTTCGGTCTCGTCGGCTGGTTGCTCGGCGTCTACGACCCGTCCAATTACGGCTCGCTGATCGGCCGCTATATCGGCCTGATGACCAGCGAAACCCTGGTCGCGGTGCCGCTCTTCGTGTTCATGGGCGTGATGCTCGAGCGATCCGGCATTGCCGAGCGCCTGCTCCTGACCATGGGCAAGCTCTTTGGCAATCTGCGCGGCGGGCTTGGCATCTCGGTGATTATCGTTGGCGCCATGCTGGCGGCATCGACCGGTGTGGTCGGCGCGACCGTGGTCACCATGGGCCTGATCTCGCTGCCTGCCATGCTGCGGGCCGGCTATGATCCCAAACTCGCCTCCGGCGTCATCTGCGCCTCGGGCACGCTGGGACAGATCATTCCTCCCTCGACGGTCCTGATCTTCATGGGCGACATGCTCTCGGGCATCAATGCCCAGGTGCAGATGGAAAAGGGCAATTTTGCCCCCGAACCGGTTTCGGTCGGCGCCCTGTTTGCCGGTGCGCTGGTTCCCGGTTTCCTGCTGGTCGGCCTCTACCTGGCCTGGGTCATCTTCAAGGCCGTCACCGATCCAAAATCGGCACCGGCAACGCCCGTGCCCGCGGCCGAAAAGAAGGATCTTGCCCGCGAAGTCATGGTGGCCCTGGTGCCGCCATTGGTGCTGATCATCGCCGTTCTCGGCTCGATCCTCGCCGGCATCGCCACCCCGACCGAAGCCGCTTCGGTCGGCTCGGTCGGCGCCATGATCCTGGCGGTCGCCAACCGCAAGTTCGGCCTCGCCATCCTGCGCCAGGCGGTGATCTCGACGGCGACGATCACCTCGATGGTGTTCATCATCCTGTTCGGAGCGGCGGTGTTTTCCATCGTCTTCCGCATGATGGGCGGCGACAATCTGGTGCATGAATTCCTCAGCAACATGCCGGGCGGTGCGGTCGGCGCCACCATCATCGTCATGTTGATCATGTTCCTGCTGGGCTTCATCCTCGACACCTTCGAGATCATCTTCATCGTCATCCCGATCACCGCGCCGGTGCTGCTGGCCCTCGGCGTCGATCCGATCTGGCTGGGTGTCGCGGTGGGGGTGAACCTGCAGACCAGCTTCCTCACCCCGCCCTTCGGCTTTGCGCTGTTTTATCTGCGTGGCGTCGCGCCGCCACGCGTGACCACCGGGATGATCTATCGGGGCGTGCTCCCCTTCGTGTTCCTGCAGATGATCGGCCTCGCGCTCCTGTTCGCGTTCCCCGGCCTGATCACCTGGCTGCCCCGGTTGATCTACAACTGATCCAAAAAGAAAGGCCCGGGCGATAATCCCGGGCCTTTCGCATTCGCGCCTGGGCGAACTCAGTACTTGATGTATTTTTCGCGCGCCGCCAGATACGGCATGTCGGTCCCTTCGGTGCGGGTCCGCAGCAGGTTGAATGCCGAGATGAAGCTCTCGGCCGTTTCCTTGGTCAGCGCATCGCCGCCTTCACGGATTTCAGCGATCAGTTCCATCGAGGCCTTGGCGCCGGCTTCCAGGATTTCCTCGGGGAAGCGGCGAACCTGCACGCCATGCTCATTAACCAGCGCGTTGAGGGCGCGCGGATCATTGGCATACATGTCGGAAGCGACGTCGTCATAGGAGGCCTGGGCGCAGACCTTGACGATCTCCTGCAGATCCGTGGGCAATTCCTGATACTTGGTCTTGCTGACAGCCACTTCGGTGGCCAGGCCCGGCTCGACGAAGCTGGGGAAGTAGTAGTTCTTGGCAATCTGGTAGAAGCCCAGCGCCAGATCGTTATAGGGACCGACAAATTCGGCGGCATCGAGCGTGCCCGACTGCAGGGCCGCAAAGATCTCGCCCGCCGCAAGATTGGTCACCGAAGCGCCCAGCTTGCTCCAGACCTGGCCACCCAGACCCGGGGTGCGGAAACGCAGCCCCTGCAGGTCGGCAACGCCGGTCAGTTCATTGCGGAACCAGCCACCAGCCTGGGTGCCGGTATCGCCGGACAGGAACCCCTGAAGGCCGAACTGGTCATAGATCTTGTCCCAGATCTGCTGGCCGCCGAGATAGCGCACCCAGGCCGTCAGCTCGCGGCTGGTCATGCCATAGGGCACGCCAGTGAAGAAGCTCAGGCCCTGGCTCTTGTTCTGCCAGTAATAGGGTGTGCCGTGGCTCATTTCGGCCGAGCCGTCGATCACCGCGTCCAGCGCCTGCAGGCCGGGGACCATTTCACCGGCGGCAAACACCTGCACATTGAGCCGGCCACCCGAGGCATTGGTGATGCGATCGGCCAGGTTCTGCGCGCCAACCCCGAGGCCGGGGAAGTTTTTGGGCCAGGTGGTGACCATGCGCCAATTGATGGTGCCCTGGGCAATGGCGGGCGTTGCGAGTGTGGTAGCCGCCGCCGCGCCAATGGCAGCGACGGATGCCGATTTGAAGAATTCACGTCTCTTCATCACTTGTCAGTTTCCTCCCGTGAAGCACGGTTTTTTGTGTGCCGGCTGGCTTTTGCCAGTTGCGGCTAAACAACCAGTCCCTTGGCTGGCTGTCCAGTATCTTGTGACCGGCCCCACCCGGGCAGGATTATTTTGTGGGAGCGGGATTAATCGGGCCGCCCCGGTGTTGATCTGTGTGCAGGGGTATAACGCCCCCGCTACAGGAGGAATTTCCATGAACATTCGCTTGCTCCTCGCCGGCGTTGCCGCGCTCGGTATTCTCGCCATGCCCGCCTTTGCCGAGGACTATCTGGGCGGCGCGGTCAAATCCGTCGATATCGGCGGCAAACAGGTACTGACCGACGCCAACGGCATGACCCTCTACATCTTTGACAAGGACACGGCCGGCGTCACCAATTGCTACGACAAGTGCGCCGTCAACTGGCCGCCGCTGATGGCTGATGCCGCTGCCGCGCCGGAAGGCGATTTCAGCATTGTGGACCGCACCGACGGCACCAAGATGTGGGCCTACAAGTCCATGCCGCTGTATTTCTGGAAGGACGACAAGGCTCCGGGCGACGTGACCGGTGACGGCGTCGGCGGCGTCTGGCATCTTGCAATCGAATAGTCCGAACCGAGCGCCATCTTGAGCGATTTCCTCGATCAGATCGAAGCCTGCGTTCCAGCGCTGCGGCGCTATGCAAGGGCGCTGACGCGTAATGCCGATCTGGCCGATGATCTGGTGCAGGATTGCCTGGAACGCGCCATTTCCCGGCGCGGACTGTTCCGGCCCACCGGCCCGGTCCGCGCCTGGCTCTTCACCATCTTGCTCAACCTCTATCGCAACGGACTGCGATCCTCCCGGCGGCGGGGCGAGACCGTGGCCTTTGACAGCATTGCCGAACCCTCGACCCCGGCGCCGCAGCCGGGCCATATCGCGCTGGCCGAACTGGCCCGCGCCATCGAAACCCTGCCACTCGACCAGAAGGAGGCACTGCTCTTGATCGCTCTCGAAGGCCTTTCCTATGGCGAGGCCGCCGAAATCGTCGGGGTTCCGCTCGGCACGCTGATGTCCCGCCTCGGCCGCGCCCGCGCCGCCTTGCGCACCATGACCGGGACCAGCGCCGAGCCGCATCTGAGGACGGTCAAATGAGCGCCGTGCCCCAGGACACCCTGATGGCCTATGCCGACGGGCAATTGCCCGCCGATGAGATCGAGGCCGTCGAAGCCTTTCTTGCGGCCAATCCCGATGCCGCCGCCGAAGTCGCGCTGTGGCGCCGCCAGACCGACGCGATCGCGACGCTGTTCGCCCCCGTCGCTGCCGAGCCGGTGCCGGCCCGATTGCGCCCCCGTCGCCTGGCGGCAGAGATTGCCAGTCACCGCAATCGCTCGCTCGGCTGGGCCGCTGCGGCCGTGGTGCTGGTCGGGCTTGGCCTGGGCGTCGGCTGGTTCGCCCGCCCACTCTTCGAGCCCGCGCCCGGCGCCAGCACCGTGCTGATCGCCGACGCGGTCAATGCCCACAACGTCTTCATCGCCGAAAACCGCCATGCTGTCGAAGTGCCAGCCAGCGATGGCGAACACCTGACCACCTGGCTGTCCAATCGCCTCGCCACCCCGCTCGACGCCCCCGATCTCAGCGCCGAAGGCTTTACCCTCGTCGGTGGGCGGCTGCTGCCCGGCACCCACGACATTGGCGGTCGCGCCGCCCAGCTGATGTATGAAAGCCCGGCCAGCGAGCGGGTCACCGTCTATGTCACCGCCGCCCTGCCCGAGGGCCAGCCAGCCTATCAATTCGCCAATTACGACGGCGCCGAAGCCTTTTACTGGGCCAATGCCCGCATCACCTGCACCGTGGTCGGCACCCTCCCCCCCGAGCGCATGAAGGCCCTGTCGCAAGCCGTCTATCGGCAATTGACCGAGGGCGATGTTACCGCGGCCCGGCCGTATCGGGGATAAGTGGCTTAGGGTTCGGGCCCGCCGCGCCCACGGACCACATTTGTCCACGGAGGCTACTCACCCACGGAGTCATTCCCGCGCAGGCGGGAATCCATTCTGACTTCAAGCGCCAAGAGTGGATTCCCGCCTGCGCGGGAATGACCCGGTGGGTGGATGGAAGCGGAGCTCAGCCCCGCCTCGGTGCGTTCCGCGGCGGGATGTCATTCGAATAGATATTGTGCAGGCCGACATTGGCGATGTCGCGCTCGCCGCAGAGGGCCATTGTCGTGTCGAGTTCCTTGCGGATGATTTCGAGGGCCCGGGTCACGCCGGCTTCGCCGCCTGCCCCCAGCCCATAGAGCATGGCGCGGCCGATAAAGGTGCCCCTGGCGCCCAGCGCCAGGGCCTTGAGCACGTCCTGGCCGCTGCGGATGCCGCTATCGAGATAGACTTCGGTGCGCGAGCCGATGGCGTCGATGATTTCGGGCAGCACGCGAATGGTGGAGGGCGCGCCGTCGAGCTGGCGGCCGCCATGATTGGAGACGATCACCGCATCGGCGCCATGATCCACCGCCTGACGGGCGTCATCGGCATCGAGCACGCCCTTGACGATGACCTTGCCGCCAAAACGCTCCTTGACCCAGGCCACGTCCTTCCAGCTCAGCGTCGGATCGAACTGCGAGGCGGTCCAGGCCGAGAGCGAGGCCAGGTCATGGTCGCCATCGACATGGCCGACAATGTTGCGGAAGGTGTGGCGCCTGGTGCCCAGCATGCCCAGGCACCAGCCCGGGTGCTGCATCATCTGCCAGAGGCTATAGGCGTTGAACTTGGGCGGGGTGGCGAGCCCGTTATGGATGTCCTTGTGGCGTTGCCCCAGGATCTGCAGGTCCATGGTCAGCACCAGCGCCGAGCAATTGGCGGCCTTGGCCCGGTCGATCAGCCGTTCGATGAACTTGCGGTCGCGCATCACATAGAGCTGGAACCAGAATGGCGCGCTGGTATTCTCGGCAATGTCCTCGATAGAGCAGACGCTCATGGTCGAGAGGGTGAAGGGAATGCCGAATTTCTCGGCCGCCTTTGCCGCCTTGATCTCCCCATCGGCAACCTGCATGCCGCCCGTGGCTGCCGGGGCGATCGCCACCGGCATGGCAATGGTCTTGCCCAGCATCTGCGTCTTGAGGTTGCGGCCCTCAAGGTTCACCGCCACTTTCTGGTTCAGCTTGATCTTGGCGAAATCGCTCTCGTTCTCGCGATAGGTGCTTTCGGTATAGCTGCCCGAATCCGCATATTCGAAGAACATCTTGGGCACCCGGCACCGGGCGCGGGCCATCAATTCTTCGATTGTCAGAATAGTGTCGAGTGAGGACATGGCCGGCGCGCTCCCAGAGAATGCCCTGCCCTAGCAACTAACATGTTAGTCGTCAATGCGGCCGCGCGCATGGATGATCGCCGCGCGTCGAGGGACGGGCGGGTGAACGTGCTCGGCACTTCCAAACGGAAGTGCTGGCACTTCCAAACGGAAGTGCTGGGCATTTCGCCCCGCTTGCTGCGGGGATGGCGAGACCTTGGTCTCGATGCGGTAGTCGCAATGGAATGAAACCAGGGTCTCGCCATCGCGCCGGTATTTTTTGCGGGACCGAACCAGGGGCGGCGGTTTTTCAGCCGATACTGACGGTGTCGCCCACCGGGAAAGGACGACCCCAACCCCACCGGCATTCCCCGCACCGACCGTTCGTCGCGACCGCGCAGTAGAAGTGCGGGAATGGGGGCAAGAAGGCGCAAGGGGGGAAAGAAGGGGAAAAAGTTTGGGGGGGAAGGTGGGGGTTGGGGAAGGCACACCCCGCACGCTCTCGCCTCGCGACAACCGCAGCACCCCCACCCCGGCCCTCCCCTCAAGGGGGAGGGGACGCAGACTGAGGGGGCGGTTTTGGGGGAGACCGACGCGGTGCCGCCACACACACCGCGTCATCCCGGCTTTCGCCGGGATGACGGCTGGTGGGCCTGGTTTGGTAACCCCCTCACAAGGGGGTGAGGCCGGCCGACGGATTAATGACGAATTTGCAGTCATCTCCCTCCCCCTTGAGGGGAGGGATCAAGGGTGGGGGTGCTGTGCGCTCCACACACTCCCGCCTCGCGACAATCGCAGCACCCCCACCCTGACCCTCCCCCTCGAGGGGGAGGGGACGCAGACTGAGGGGGCGGTTTTGGGGGTGGGCGCCGACGGCGTTGAGGACCTGGTTTGGTGACCCCACCCCCACAAGCGGGAGAGGCCGGCCGACGGATTGACGACGGCGGACAGGGTGGCGATTGGGTTGAGCATGCGGGAGGGGACGCGCCGCGCCCACGGCGTCACCCGACTGATGCCGGCCGGTGGGTGGGGAAGCACCGTGCGGCGGCGCCATTGCCAGCGGCGCGCGCCTGGCCTAGGACTGCCGGTTTTGGGGGATAAGATATGGCGTGGCGCGATAAGCCGAAGGCAGACAGGTATGGCGACATCGGCGCGTTCGTGGGCCTGCTGGTCGCCGTTATCATTGCCCAGACATTCGCCGGTGGCGGCGAGTTCTGGATGCGCATTGTGATCTATGTCCTAGGCATGATGGCTGGCCGGTTCGGCGGGCGTTGGATTGGACAGCGGCAAAGCTGACGCCCATTGGCTGAGACTTGCCTTCGCGCTCCCCCTGCCCTCAAATGCCGGCTTCGGGGGGAAGACAGCATGACGGCCATTGAGGTAATCGACACCGCCTTTGCGCAACTGGTGCGGCCCGATGCGGTGCTGGAGCGCCATTACGACCAATGCCTGTGGGCCGAGGGGCCGGTATGGTTTGGCGATGGCGGCTATCTGGTCTGGTCCGATATTCCCAATAACCGCCTGCTGCGTTTCGTGCCGGGGTTGGGGGTTTCCGATTTCCGCAGCCCCTCCAATTTCGTCAATGGCAATTATCGCGACCTGAGCGGGCGGCTGCTGTCCTGCTCGCACGGGGCGCGGGCGCTGCTGCGGACCGAGCCGGATGGCAGTGTGACCACGCTGGTCGATCGCTATCTGGGCAAGCGGCTCAATTCCCCCAATGACCTGGTGGTCAAGTCCGACGGCACCATCTGGTTCACCGATCCACCCTACGGCATTCTGAGCGATTACGAGGGCTACCAGTCCGAGCAGGAACAGGACGGCTGCTATGTCTATCGCTTCGATCCGGCGGATGGTTCACTCAGCGTCGTCGCCGATGACTTCGCCAAGCCCAATGGGCTGGCATTTTCACCGGACGAGTCAACGCTCTACATCTCCGATACCGGGCGCAGCCATGATCCCGACTGGCCCAGCCATATCCGCGCCTTTGCGGTCGACGGTAAACGGCTGAGCCAGCCTCGGGTGTTCGCCGATATCGATCACGGCCTGCCCGATGGCTTCCGCCTCGATGCGGCAGGCAATGTCTGGACCAGCACCGGCATTGGCGTGAACGTCTATAATTCCGCCGGCGCCCTGCTGGGCCGCATCCGCACCGGCGACAAGACGTCCAACGTGACCTTTGGCGGGCCCGGGCGGAACAGGCTCTACATCACCGCCAGCAAGTGCCTCTATTCAATCCCGGTGCTGGCGACAGGCGTGCAGCGGCCCTGAAAGAGGCGTGGACAGCGCGACTACATGGTCGCGCCAACCTGCCAGGGCACGAACTCGTTGTCGCCATAACCGAGCTCTTCCGACTTGGTCTTTTCGCCCGAAGCGACGCGCAGCAAGAGGTCAAAGATTTCCCGGCCCTTGTCCTCGATGGAGACGCCCTCGACGATATCGCCGCAATTGATATCCATGTCGCCGGTCATGCGGGCATACATGTCCGAATTGGTGGCCAGCTTGATCGAGGGCACCGGCTTGCAGCCATAAGCCGAGCCGCGCCCGGTGGTGAAGGCCAGGATATTGGCGCCACCGGCCACCTGCCCCGTGGCAGAGACCGGATCGAAGCCGGGCGTGTCCATGAACACAAAGCCCTTTTCGCGCACCTTTTCGGCATATTCATAGACCGCGGTCAAAGGCGTCGTGCCGCCCTTGGCGGTGGCGCCGAGGGACTTTTCCAGAATCGTGGTCAGCCCGCCCAGCTTGTTGCCGGGGGATGGATTATTGTTCATCTCGCCATGGTTGCGGGCGGTGTAATCTTCCCACCAATGGATGCGCGAGATCAGCTTTTCGCCCACTTCGCGACTGACCGCGCGGCGGGTCAGCAGGTGCTCGGCACCGTAGATTTCGGGGGTTTCGCTGAGGATGGCGGTGCCGCCATTGCGCACCAGGATATCGGCGGCATAGCCGAGCGCCGGATTGGCGGTGATGCCCGAATAGCCATCGGACCCGCCGCATTGCAGCGCCAGCGTCAGCTCCGACGCGTCGATGGTTTCGCGCTTCGCCCGCGCCGCCACCGGCAGCATTTCCTTGAGGCGCTCGACGCCCCATTCGATGATCTTCCTGGTGCCGCCGCTTTCCTGGATGGTCATGGTCTGGAAGGTCTCACCCTCCTCGATGCCATAGAGCTCCTTCATCCGGCCGATCTGGAACACTTCGCAGCCCAGCCCCACCAGCATGGCCGCACCCAGATTGGGGTTGGAGCTGTAGCCCCATTGGGTGCGCTTGAGGATGTCAAAGCCCTCGCCGCGGCTTTCCATGCCGCAGCCGGTGCCGTGCACGAAGGGCACCACGCCATCGATCTCGGGATAATCCGCGAGAATGCCCGAACGGTTGATGGCCTCGGCGATGAACTTGGCGACGGTAGCCGAGCAGTTCACTGAAGTCAGGATGCCGATATAATTGCGGGTGCCGACCGAACCATTGGCGCGGCGATAACCCTGGAACGTGGCGCGCTCGGCCGGCGGGATCATCTGCGGCGCCACGGCGCCCTCGGAAAACGCATAGTCGTGATGCAGGCTGCCATCGGCGCCGCCCATGCCGCAATTGTGCTCATGCACCCATTCGCCAGCCGGAATATCGGTGCTGGCAAAGCCGATGATCTGGCCGAACTTGATGATGGCCTCGCCCGACGCCACCGCGCGGGTGGCGAACTTGTGGCCCTTGGGCACGCGCCTGGTGGTGGTCACCCCCTGCGCCGTCGGGGTGCAGGCATCGAGATTGGCCAGCGCCACCGCGATATTGTCGGACGGGTTCAGCACCAGCGTCCTGGCTTCGGGGCGGATCATCGTTTCGGACATCGGGCACGCTTTCGGGGAGATGGGGCTGCATGCGCTTTACGGGGACGCGATTTGCCTGCACAGATGGCACCGGGCGATGCCGGGGCCTCCCGCGCAATCGTGTTGTAATGCGCTATTGGTCTCACTAACATGTTAGCATGAAAACGGAAGCAAGTCCCTATCATTTTCTGGTTCGCCCCTCCGCGCTGACGCGCGGCAGCGTCACCGTCGATGTCACCACCGCGATCCGCCAGGCCATCGTCTCGATGGCGCTGGCACCCGGCGTCAATATCGACAAGACAGCGATCTGCGAGCAGCTCGGCGTGTCGCGCTTTCCGGTGAGCGAAGCCTTGGCGCGGCTGCAGGCCGAAGGCCTTGTCGATATCGCCCCGCAGCGCGGCTCCACCGTCTCGCTGGTGAAAATTGCCGACGTGCGTGAATACATGCTGATCCGCAAGGCGCTGGAAAGCGAGGCGCTGCGCGTGCTGATCGGCAGGCATGACGCCGAGGTCATTGCGGCGCTGCACGCCAATATGGCGGCACAGCGCGAAGCCGCCAGCCGCGACGACAGCGAAACCTTCCACCAGATCGACGTCGATTTCCACGACATCATCTACCGCTCGATGCGCTTCACCAAGATCAAGGGCATCATCGATTCGGCCCGCGCCAATCTCGACCGGGCGCGCCGCCTGATCATCACCCCGCGCCGCCTGGCCCTGACCATTGCCGAACACCAGGCGATCTTCGATGGCATTCTGGCCGCCAACCAGGACCAGGCGACCCGCGCCATTCGCGCCCATATCGACGCGGTGATGGTCGAGCTCTTCGCCTTTGCCCGCGAACATCCCGGCCTGTTCGCCGATGGCGATACGCTGGGCAGCGATAGCGACAGCTTCCCCTTCGGCTAGTCCGCCCCCTGGAAAGAGACACCATGCTCAAGACCATTCCGCCCATTCTCAGCCCCGACCTCCTGGCGATCCTGCGCGCCATGGGCCATGGCGACGAAATCGCCATTGTCGATGCCAATTATCCCGCCGATGCCGCCGGGCCGATCCTGGTGCGGCTCGATGGCGTCAGCGCCACCGATGTGCTCGACGCCGTGCTGACACTGCTGCCGCTCGACGATTTCGTCGAGGATGCCGCCTTCGGCATGCAGGTGGTGGGTGACCCCGGCAAGCGCGAGCCGATCATGGATGCCTTCGACACCATCATCGCCCGGCACGAGCCGAAAATGGCAATGGCGACGCTGGAGCGCTTTGCCTTCTATGAGCGGGTCAAAAACGCCTATGCCATCGTGCAGAGCGGCGAACGCCGGCTTTACGGCAATATCCTGCTCAAGAAGGGCATTGTGCGCCCCGACGGCTAAATCACGGCGACCGAACCGATAAGGCCAAGGTCGCACTCGACAGCCTAACATGTTAGCCGCTAAAGCCATGCGGAAACGAGGTAAAGGGAACACCGATCCATGAAATTGCTCCGCGTTGGCGCCAAGGGCGCTGAAAAGCCCGCCATCCTGGCCGAAGACGGCTCGATCCGCGATCTCTCCGCCATTGTGCAGGATATTGGCGGCGAGGCCCTGACCCCCGAGGGCCTGGCCAAGATCCGCGCCACCGATATCGGCGTGCTGCCCAAGCTCGATGCCGGCCAGCGCATTGGCCCCTGCGTCGGCAATGTCGGCAAGTTCATCTGCATCGGCCTCAACTATGCCGACCATGCTGCCGAAACCGGCGCCGCCATTCCTGAAGAGCCGATCATCTTCATGAAGGCCACCAGCGCCATCATCGGCCCCAATGACGACGTGATCATCCCCAAGAATTCGATCAAGCCCGACTGGGAAGTCGAGCTGGGTATCGTCATCGGCAAGGAGGCCCGCTATGTCGAGGAAGCCGACGCCATGGACCACGTGGCCGGCTATTGCCTGATCAACGACGTCAGCGAACGCCACTTCCAGACCGAACGCGGCGGCACCTGGGACAAGGGCAAGGGCTGCGACACTTTCGGCCCGATCGGCCCCTGGGTCGTGACCAAGGATGAAGTTGCCGACCCGCAGAACCTGGGCATGTGGCTGGAAGTCGATGGCCACCGCTTCCAGAACGGTTCCACCAAGACGATGATCTTCGGCGTCGCCCATGTGGTGGCCTATGTCAGCCAGTTCATGAGCCTGCAGCCCGGCGATATCATCTCCACCGGCACCCCGCCGGGCGTGGGCATGGGCATCAAGCCAAACCCGGTCTGGCTCAAGCCCGGCAATGTCATGCGCCTGGGCATTGATGGCCTTGGCGAGCAGACCCAGAACGTCAAGGCCTACACCGCCTGATCTGACCGATCCGGACGCCTTGCTTGCGGCGCGGCAGCGGACCCGATGGGACCGTCGCCGCGCCGCCTCTGTCTTGGCCGATGCCATAGCCTCGCCCGATTATGCTGGTGACCTTGTGACCTTGCCATGGCGCCCCATACGGGAGCACCATCAGGTTCTTAACAAGGAGGAGCTAGCCAATGGCCGTTACCAAAGCCGATTTGCGACATATCCTGGGTAAGGACGATGCCGACCTTGTCGAACAAGCCCGCCACCCCGGCCTTGCCGAACTGACCCCGGACGAGTTGCGCCAACTCACCAGCCGCCTGCGCGAGCGCCGCAACAAGGCCAGTTCCGCCATCGCCGGTCATCGCCGCGCCATCAAGGGCCGCGGCACCGGCGGCACCGAAAAGGTGGAGGCCAACCAGCGCCGGCATTATTCGATCTTTGGCGAGGCCCTGGCCCGCACCAACAAGGAACACAGCCGGCGCCAGGCGCGGCGCCGCCGCGAAGAGTTGATCGCCAATTCGCAGCGCGCCCTGTCGCTGAAACAGGCGGCCGGCTCGCCCGATCGCCCCGCCACCAACCCCAAGGCCAGCAGCGGCATGAAGGCCAAGGCCAGCGCCAAGACCAAGAAGGTCGGCAGCGTCACCCAGGAGGGCCGCGTCTCCCAGGCGACCAAGACCGCCCAGGCCAAGCGGGACAATCGCGGCGCCTGACCCCGCTTACGGCCGCCGGGCCACCAGGTCGATTTCGACCAGAGCACCCACCGCCAGCGCAGTGACGCCGATGGTGGTGCGGCCCGGCAGCTTGCCGGTCTCGAAATATTGAAGATAGGTCTGGTTGAGCAGGCCATAGTCGCGCTCGAACTGGGTCAGGTAGATGCGCGCGAAGGTCACGTTCTCCAGGCCCAGACCAATTCCGCCCAGCACCAGCTTGAGATTTTCCATCACCCGGCGGGTCTGCGCCTCGATGCCCTCGGGCAATGGCGCATCCGGCGCGTCGGGGTCGGTGGGCATCTGCCCGGTCACAAAAACCCAGCCATCGGCCTCCACCGCATGGGAGAATGGCGCGACCGGGCGGGGACCGGACGCAATCATGTGGTGCAGCGGCATGGACATGGATACACTCCAGATGGACGATGCGTGAGCCTCGGCGAACGGGTAGTCATAAGTCAATCACCAGCGGTCGCTATGGATCATTGGTCGCGGAGAATCATAGCCGTATATGTTCGAGTTCTTCCATGCCATTTCGGCCCACCTTGAGGGCTTCCTCAACGCCATATCGGGCAATTTCTGGCTGACCTTCTGGTTCATCTTCGCCGTGGCTATCGGCGAGGCCGTGTTCATCCTCGGGCTGTTCGTCCCCTCGACCCCCGTGCTGCTGCTGGCCGGCGGCATCATCGCCGAAGGCCGCCTGCCCTTCTGGGAAGTGTATTTCGCTGCGGTGATCGGCGCCATTATCGGCGACGCTATTTCCTACACCATTGGCCATTTCCTCAAGGATACGATCAAGGACATGTGGCCGTTCAAATACCACAAGGACCTGATCACCCGCGGTGAGGTATTCTTTGCCCGCCATGGCGGCAAGGCCGTGTTCATCGGCCGCTTCATTCCCGGCGTCAAAGCGGTGATCCCCGGCGTCGCCGGCATCATGGGCATGCGCTATGCCCATTTCACCGTCATCAACGTCACCTCGGCCTTTGTCTGGGCCGCCGCTCATATCCTGCCGGGCATGCTGCTGACCGCCTGGCTGAAGTCCATCGGCTTGTCGCTGGAACTGGTCATCGTCTTCGGCACGCTGATCCTGGCCGCGCTGTTCATCCTCGTGCACTATTATCGCAGCATCCTGCTGTTCTTCGCCCCGGTCCTGGGCGGCCTCGGCCGCAGCATCCAGGCCCGCTGGGGCAATGGCGACGCCGCGCATTAAGGCAGCGGGCGCTCCCCTCGCATACTGCGGCTCTCCCCACTCACAATGCTCTCCACGGGCTTGACCCGTGGGCCACTCGTCGCGCGTGCCGGATTGAGAATGGCCCCCGGATCAAGTCCGGGGGCAGCGCGGTGGTGGTGGCGGGATGGAGCGGAAGTGGCCATTAGCACTCTCCGCCCCGCACTTTATTCTGCGCCAGCCGCCTGATGTGCCCCCTCGATCCCTCCACGCCGTCATGGCCCGGCTTGTCCGGGCAATCCAAGCCTCCGCATAGGCAGGACGATGGATCACCGGGACAAGCCCGGTGATGACGATGGGGGAGAGGGCGGCGATCCAGACCACGATGCCTATTGCACGGAGACCGCCGATGCGGCTGCGGTCTACAACAGACAACCCATTAGGCTCCCTCACAAACTCCTGTCTTGCCCTTCCCCAAAATCCGATCCAAGCTCAGCCATCATGCGCCCATGGATCGGCAGACGTCCGGACCTGATCGCGGCTCTTCTGGGCCCGATCCTGCTTTTGCTGGTCCTGACCGGGATGACCCGCGCCCAGGACGAACGCGACCCCCAAATTCTCGACCAGCTGTTTGCCCAATTGCGCATCGCGCCGGGTGCCGCTGCGGCGCGCGCTATCGATCAGAAAATCTGGATCGCCTGGACCAGTCCGGCCGACCCGCCCCTGGCGGCGCGCATGCGCGAAATCCTGGTATTGCGCAGTGGCATGGACCTGCCGACGGCGATGGACCTGTTGAACCAATTGGTGGTGGACTATCCGGAATATGCCGAAGGCTGGAACCAGCGCGCCACCCTCCACTATCTGATGTCCGACTATGCGGCCTCCCTGGCCGATATCGAAAAGGTGCTGCAGTTCGAGCCGCGCCATTTTGGCGCGCTGGTGGGGCGCGCCATGATCTATCGCAGCCAGGGCAAGCAGGCGCTGGCGCTCCGGGACATGGCCGCCGCCCTCGCCATCCATCCCTTTCTCGTCGAGCGGGCGCTGTTTCCCGAACTGCTCGACGGCGTCACCCGGATTTGAGCATGGTCCCGCCTTGGCCCAGCGCCCGGCCATGCCTATATCCCTGCCAATTCACCAACGGAGCCCGGACCAGACCATGAGTGATGTCGACTATGTTGTGGAGCGTCAGGACGGCCCCAGCAGCGGGCGCTACAGGATTGCCCTGGCGCCCGGCTTCGAGGCCGAAATGACCTATCGCAAGGGCCCCGACGGCACGCTGCGCATCGACCATACCGGTGTTCCGCCCGAATTCGGCGGCCGCGGGGTCGCGGCGCGCCTGGTCAACGCGGCCATTGCCGATGCGCGCGCCGAGGGCTTCAAGATCGTGCCGATCTGCTCCTATGTGGTCGCCCAGTTCCGCCGCCATCCCGAATGGGCCGACCTGCGCGCCTAGAAGCGGCATGGCGGCAGCTGCGCCGCCAACGGCCATCGGGCCGGCGCAGCGGCGGAGCGCATTAGCGGGCGTTTTGGGCCATTCTGTTTGCGGCCCCGGCCTGTGGGTCGAAGATCGTCACCCGATTGCGGCCCTGCTCCTTGGCCGTGTAGAGCGCCGCGTCGGCCATATCGGTGGCTCTCTCGATGGTTTCACCCGGCTCCAGCAGACAGCCGCCGACGCTGACCGTAACCGCGACCAGCTGACCATCGGGCAGCAGCACTGGCGCATCGCAAATCTGCGCCATCAATCCGAAGGCCGTGCTGCCCAGCGCCGTGGCGACGCAGCCATTGAACAGCACGACAAATTCGTCGCCGCCCCAGCGGGCACAGCTATTGGCTGGTCCCACCGCCTCGCGGATGCGCCGGGCGATCTCGATGATCACCGCATCGCCCGCAGCATGTCCAAAAGTATCGTTGATCGACTTGAAATGGTCGATATCGATCAGCAACAGGCCATGGTGCTGATTGGGCGAGACGGCCTCGAAGGCCGTCAGGAAGCCGCGCCGATTGGCAATGCCGGTCTGCACATCGCGAAACGCCAATTGCTCGAGGTCACGCGTCCGCTCGCGCACCCGGCTTTCCAGCTGGCGCGTATGATCGCGCACCGCCCCGGCCATTTCGCCGAACGCCTGCGACAGCCGTTCGATCTCGTCGCCATCGCCCTTCTGCAGCCCGGCGACAGCGCTGAAATCGCCGGCCTCGACGCGCCGCACCGCAGCTTCAAGCCCCTTGAGACGGTCGAGCACCTGCAGCTTGAACACCACGACCAGCATGGCGGCGACCAGTCCCATCATTGCCGCCAGCAGCAGCCCAATGGGCAGGAACAGGCCGCGATCGATGATCGCGTCGATATCCATGATCGTGACATTGTACCAGCCAAGCCGGTCGAGATAACCGACGCCCACCAGCACGGTCTTGTCGCCCATATGCATGAACTGCGATTTGACCAGCGTCTCGCCGGCGGCCACATCGCGCATCAACGCCCGCAGCGCCGCCTGATCCTGCGGCCGCTCGAACATCGCGAACACGGTCTTCCTGTCGCCCACCGCCTTGGTCAGGCTATGGAAATCCACCAGGTCGCGGTCGCGATGCGCCTGCACCGCGCCTTCACGATCGACAAAGATTGCGGTAACGCCCACCTGGGGCACATTGACCACTTCGCGGATAAAGGCTGTCAGGTCGATCCCGGTGCCCAGAATGCCCAGCACCTGCTGGCCCTCGCGGACCACGCAATTCATCCAAACCTTGGTGACGCGCAGCGTATCGTCATTATCGACATTGAGATGGCAGCCATCGCCCAGCGCGCTGGTATTGTAATACCAGCCGTCGCGGGGATTTCCGGGATCCAGCTGATAACGGAACTGGTCGCCGGCATAGGCATTGGCGGCGTCGTTGAAATAGTAATTGCCCGAGGCCCCGACGACGAAGAAGTAGCTCTTGTCGGTAAAGGACTGCCGGAAATGCTCGAGCTCGGCAATGCCACGGCGCGCTTTTTCGGGGTCGTTCTCGTCGCGCGCCCAGTCCCGGATCGCCTGCGTACCGGCCAGTGTCTCGGCCAGCGTGACTTCGCGCATCAGGGCCTCAAGGCCCCGATAACGATCATACAGCACCTGCTTTTCCGCAAACAGCGTACCGAGCTGGATAACGGTGGAATTGACGATCCAGGTAAAGGCTGCATAGGCCGGGATCGCCACCACGGCAAAGCCGAGCAGCACTGCCAGCAGCACCCGTGTGCGCAGGCTGGCCCCGATCCTTTGTCTCAACGTGCCGATTTGTTCGCCCCCGCACGGGCCAGAAGTCATCCGCCCATCCCTGTCCCAACCCTAAGGATGAGCTCTCTAGAGAGCGTTAATTTCGGCGCGCCGGCGCCTGTGAACGTTCGGCCCGCGGGCGCGTTGAACCCATGAAATTGCGCAACGGAGCAAGACCATGAGCGATCTCGAGGCCCAGACCCGCGCCCTGTTCGAGGCCTATGGCGACGCCAGCAACGCCGCCCTGCACGATCCCGCCGCAGAGGACTTCGAGCCCATCGTCACGGCATTCGCCCCCTATTTCGTGGAATCGAGCCCCAGCGGCGTCTTCGGCGGCGCCAATGATGCCGCTTTCAGGCAGATGATCCCCAAGGGATTTGCCCGTTACCGCGCCGTCGGCGGCAGGCACATGATCGTCACCCATGTGGATGTGACCAGGCTGGATGACCTGCACGCCATCGCCCATGTCGACTGGGATTTCGGCTATCTCAACAAGGACGGCAATAGCGGCAATGTGCGCTTCCGCAACCTCTACTTCGTCACCATCGCCAGCGGCGAGCCGCGGATCTTCGCCTATGTGACGCCGGATGAGGAGACGGCAATGAAGGCGCATGGACTGGTGTGACAGGCCGGTGCCCTGCCCCTACACGCCTGCCAAAAATGCCTGGGCCGCACCCAGCTCTTCGCCACGCAATTCATGGCCGCCATCGTGCCAGAACACGCTGGCATCGGCGCCCTGGCCGACGAAGTAATCCGCCAGTGCCTGGGTGGCGCTGGCCGGCCCGATCGGGTCGCGGCGGCCGGCGGTGATCAGCACCTTGCGACCGGCCAGGCCCGGCGCTGGCGCCGGGACAAACGGGATCAGCGGATGCATCAGCACCGAGGCATCAAGCAGGCCGGGCGCGGCAAACTGCACCGCAGCCAGAATATTGGCACCATTGGAATAGCCCAGCCCGACCACCCTGGAAGGCTGGCTTTCGGCGATCCGCGCGCCAATGAAGTCAGCCATTTGCCTGGTGCGCAGCGCCAGGTCGGCCATGTCATAGACACCCTCGCCGGTGCGCTTGAAATAGCGCAGCGCGCCGTGTTCGGAGACATCGCCCCGCGGCGCCACGATGCGTGCGCCCGGCAGGAGTTCATTGCCGAGGTCGAAAAACTGGTTCTCGTCCCCGCCAGTGCCGTGAAACAGCAGCAACAGGGGCGCGTTCGGCGTCGCGCCGGACGCTTCGCGATAGTGATAATGGGCCATGAAAGCTCTCCACCAATGGGTCGGCTCCAGATATCGGCGGCAGCGGCCCGGCACGCAACCGCTTTACGCGCGCCGCACTGTTGCCGATTTTGCAACAATAACGGGCATCCTGCTGCAGAAGTCGAGTTGCCTTGCAAACCTGGCCATGCACAATGGGCCCATGTTCCTTTCGATATTCGACGTCTTCAAGATCGGCATCGGCCCATCGAGCTCCCACACCATGGGGCCGATGACGGCGGCCAACCGTTTTCTCGATGAGCTCAAGGCCGATATCTGGCCGCGCGCCCGCAGCGCCCGCCCGGCGGCGATCATCGCCAGCCTGCATGGCTCGCTCGCCTATACCGGCATTGGCCATGGCAGTGGCCGCGCGGTGATCCTGGGCCTGTGTGGACAAAACCCGCGCGGGATCGATCCCGATGCGATGGACGCCATGATTGCCGAGGTCGAGGCTTCGGGCATGGTCAATCCGCCCGGCCATCCGCCCTATCGCTTCCGCCCGGTGCGCGACCTGATCTTTGACAAGAAGGTCCCCCTGCCCGGCCATCCCAATGGTCTGCAATTCACCGCCTTCGACGAAGACGGGCAATTGCTGCTGCGCCGGATCTATTATTCGGTCGGCGGCGGCTTTGTGGTCAGCGACGCCGAACTGGAGGCGCTCAAGGACGCCTCGCCGGCCCAGGCCGATGTGCCCTATCCCTTCGCCAATGCCCGCGACATGCTGGATATGGCGGCGCGTTCGGGCCTGTCGATTGCAGCAATGAAACGCGCCAATGAGGAAGTCACCCGCTCGCGCCAGGCGCTCAATGCCGGCATCGACGAAATCTGGTCGACGATGAGCGCCTGCATCGATCGCGGCCTGCTGCAGGACGGGGTCATGCCCGGCGGGCTGAACGTCAAGCGCCGCGCCCGGTCGATCTTCCTGCAACTCGATGCGCAATGGCAACGCAATGAACTGACCCCGCTGATGGCCAATGACTGGCTGAGCCTTTACGCCATGGCGGTCAATGAGGAGAATGCCGGCGGTGGCCGCGTCGTCACCGCGCCGACCAATGGCGCCGCCGGGGTGATCCCTGCGGTGATGCGCTACTTTCTCAAATTCGACGCCACCGCCAACCAGAATGCGGTGCGCGATTACCTGCTGACCGCCGCCGCGATTGGCGGCATCATCAAGCACAATGCCTCGATTTCAGGCGCCGAAGTGGGCTGCCAGGGCGAAGTCGGCTCCGCCTCGGCCATGGCCGCGGCCGGGCTCTGCGCCATCATGGGCGGCACGCCCTTCCAGATCGAGAACGCCGCCGAAATCGCCCTCGAACATCATCTGGGCATGACCTGCGACCCCGTTGCCGGGCTGGTGCAGATCCCCTGCATCGAGCGCAATGCCTTTGGGGCCGTCAAGGCCGTCACCGCCGCCTCGCTGGCGATGAAGGGCGATGGCACCCACGCCGTGCCGCTCGACGCCTGCGTCGAAACCATGCGCCAGACCGGCATGGACATGTCCGAACGCTACAAGGAAACCAGCCTGGCCGGCCTGGCGGTGAACGTGGTGGCGTGTTGAGTTCGGTTGGACGCAGACAAGGAGATACCCGCATGCGCGGGGCTGCCTTTTTGGGCTGCGGCTGACCCCAAGGCTGTCGCTTCAATCACCGGGTCATTCGCCTGCGCGGGAATGTCTCTGTGGATGAGGTGATATCGGCGAGCACGGGTAGTAGCGACGCTGGTCGCCCCGCGGGGCCGTAGCGCCTAGCGATCCTCGAACCGCTCCCGCGAGCGTTCGATATGGCGGCGCATCGCCATATCAGCCGCATCGCCATCCCGCGCCCGGATCGCCGATACCAGCGCCTGATGCTCAGCAATGGTCTCGCGCGTCACCTGCGCCTCGAACACCAGCCGGAACAGATGCACATGCGTGTGCAGCCGCGCCAGCGCCTCCACCACCTGCTCGTTGCCGGCGCTGACCACGATCTGGTCGTGAAAGGCCATGTCGAGCTGGGCGAACTGGGCATAGGGCTCCAGCCCCTGTTGCAGGGCGAGTGCTTCCATTTCGGCGGCCATCGCCTCCAGATGCCCTGCCACCGCGTCGCTGGCCGTCTCGGCGCAGCGGCGGGCGGCAAAGGGTTCCAGTAGCAGCCGCAACTCATAGAGATCGGCCAGTTGCCGGGCGCTCAGCTGTGGCGCGGCGCTATAGCCGACGAGGTGGGTCTTGATGACCAGTCCTTCGGCTTCCAGGCGCGTCAGCGCCTCGCGGATCGGGGTCTGCGAGACACCCAATTGCCGCGCCATGGCGTCGACCGTGATCTTGGTGCCCGGGGCAATGTCGAGGGACATGATGCGCGCAAAGATGGCGCTATAGACCTCATCGCCCAGCCGGGCCGGCCGGCGCAACAGGCCCGCGACCGCGCTCGGCACCGCCATCAGCAGGGCCCCGCGGCTATATTGGCTTTCGCACCGGGGACCGCCGGCAGGTTGGACAGAAACGATTTGTGCATGTCTTCACCTACCCGGTTCTGGCGGCCATTTCAGGTGCCACAACGCCGCATCCCGCCAGCTTACCTGCTCCGTGCGCGCCGATGGCTCATGTGCCGCCATTGAGGAAAAGCATCCGGGTCAGCTGCGTGTGGTTGGCCTCAAGCGTCATGATCATCACGAATACCAGCAGCAGCACCGGCGGCACCAGGATGGCATAGCTCAAGGCCAGCCGCTCCCAGCGCATATGCATGAAAATCGAAACGATCAGCCCGGCCTTGAGCAGCATCAGCGTCACGATCAGGCTCCAGCGCAGCAGGCCCTGGAACTGCACGATGTCGACCAGATAGGAGCCGAGGCTGAGTATGAACAGCCACGCCCAGACGACCAGATACAGCCGGATCGGGTGCTGCTGGTTCTCCTCATGGCTGCTGGCGGGCGGTGCGGCAGTCGCAGAATGGCTCATTTGGCTCACCACAGATAAAAGAAGGCGAAGATGAACACCCAGACCAGATCGACGAAGTGCCAATACAGGCCCATGATTTCGACGCTCTCATAGCGTCCTCTGCGGGTGGTGAAAAAGCCGGGGCGGCCGGTATCGAAATCGCCACGCCAGACCTTGCGGGCGATCACCAGCAGGAAGATGACGCCAATGCTGACATGGGTGCCGTGAAAGCCGGTGACCATGAAGAAGATGGCGCCGAATTGCGGGGCGCCGAATGGGTTCTCCCACGGGCGCACCCCCTCGGCGATCAGCTTGCTCCATTCAAACGCCTGCATGCCCACAAACATCACGCCGAGGCCGGCGGTCAGCAGCAGCAGCAGCGCGGTCTTCCTGCGCTGGCGCCGATAGCCGAAATTGACCGCCATCGCCATTGTCCCGCTCGAGGTGATCAGCACGAAGGTCATGATGGCGATCAGCAGCAACGGCATATGCTGGCCGGCAATCTCCAGCGAGAACACTTCGCTGGCATTAGGCCAGGGCGCGGTCGTCGACAGGCGCGCCGTCATATAGGACAGCAGGAAACAGCCGAAGATGAAGGTGTCGCTCAGCAGGAACACCCACATCATCACCTTGCCCCAGCTCGCCGTCTTGAACGAGCGCTGGTCGGATGACCAGTCGGCAACGATACCGCGCCAGCCCGACGCTGCGCCCCCCTGGGACGATGGCACTGCAGGCTTTGTCATGGCAGCCTCCCCTCGGACAGGATCTGGCCGCACAGCGCCAGGAACTCGCCGGCCGAGCCCGACAACACGCCCAGCAGCACGATCCAGACCAGCAGCATGAACAGCCAATAGGTGGCGCTGAGCTCGACGCTGAGACGGATCCGCTCGGCCCGCTCGTTGCGCCGGATCCGCTCCAATGTGACCGCGAGCGCGACCATGCCCCCGATCACATGCAAAGCATGCGCCGCCGTCATCAGGTAAAAGAAGCTGTCGGCCGGCCCCGAATTGACGAAATTGCCGGTCGCCGCCAGCATCCTCCAGCCGGCAAACTGACCAATGAGGAACAGCAACGCGCCGCCGCCGGCCACCAGGACGCCGGCCCGCATGCGGGCCATATCGCCGCGACTGGCCGCCCCCAGCGCCCATTCCAGCGCCAGCCCGGTACCAAGCAGCATCAGCGTATTGGGCCACACGATCCAGGGCAGTGGCATGTCGCGCCAGTCCAGCCCTTCCGAGCGCAGCAGATAGCCGGTGACCAGCAGGGCAAAGAGCGATCCCACCACGGCCAGGAAGACCCCCAGGCCCACCTGCGCCGGCGCCGCGGGCCGGGGATCACCCGCAGCCACCCCGCCGGCCTGGTCGATCTGCAACCAGGGCTTGGCTGTCAGCCCCTGCTGCGACAGCCACCACCCGGCAATCAGGGTCACGATGGCGATGAAGCCCAGAATGGCGCTCATGCTGTGCCCCCCCTGGTCAGCGTGCCCGGCTCGTTCTGGGGAATGAAGTCCTGCTTGGCGCCGGGAACGCTGTAATCATAGGCCCAGCGGTAGACCAGGGGGAGCTCGTCGCCCCAATTGCCGTGTGCCGGCGGGGTCTGCGGGGTTTGCCATTCCAGGGTGGTCGCGCGCCATGGATTGGGACCCGCCGGCTTGCCGTGACGCAGGCTCCAGACCAGATTGAACACGAAGGTGATCTGGGCGAAGCCCACGATGAAGGCCATGATCGAGATGAAGGCGTTCAGCGTGTGCGCCGAAGCCGGCATGATCATGATGTCGGCCGTGTCGAAATAGCGCCGGGGCAGCCCCATCAGCCCCAGATAGTGCATGGGAAAAAAGATCAGATAGGCGCCCACAAAGGTGACCCAGAAGTGGAACTTGCCAAGCAGGTCCCCGAGCATCCGGCCGGTCACCTTGGGATACCAATGGTAGATCGCCCCGAAGATGACGAGAATCGGCGCCACGCCCATGACCATGTGGAAATGCGCCACCACGAACATCGTATCGGAAAGCGGCACATCCACCACGACATTGCCCAGGAACAGGCCGGAGAGGCCGCCATTGACAAAGGTGACGATGAAGCCCAGCGCAAAGAGCATGGGCACATTGAGGTGAATGTCGCCGCGCCAGAGGGTCAGGACCCAGTTGTAGACCTTGATGGCAGTCGGTACGGCGATGATCAGGGTGGTGGTGGCAAAGAAGAACCCGAAATAGGGGTTCATGCCACTGACATACATATGATGGGCCCAAACCACGAAGCTGAGCACACCGATGCCGACAATTGCCCACACCATCATCCGATAGCCGAAGATGTTGCGCCGGGCATGCGTGCTGATCAGGTCGGAAACGATGCCGAAGGCGGGCAGCGCGACGATGTAAACTTCCGGGTGCCCGAAGAACCAGAACAGGTGCTGGAACAGGATGGGGCTGCCACCGCCATAGCGCAGCTGCTCGCCCATCTCGACCAGGGTCGGCATGAAGAAGCTGGTGCCCAGATACTTGTCGAACAGCATCATGACCGCTGCCACGAACAAGGCCGGGAACGCCAGAAGCGCCATCACCGTGGCGACGAAAATGCCCCAGATCGTCAGCGGCAGGCGCATCAGCGTCATGCCCCGCGCCCGCGCCTGCAACACGGTGACCGTGTAGTTGAGGCCGCCCAGCGTGAAGCCGATGATGAAGATGATCAACGACACCAGCATCAGCATGATGCCCCATTGCTGGCCGGGCGTGTTGGAGAGGATGGCCTGCGGGGGATAGAGCGTCCAGCCCGCGCCGGTCGGCCCCCCCGGGACGAAGAAGCTGATCACCAGCAGCATGACGGCCACGAAATACAGCCAGAAGCTGAGCATATTGGCGTAGGGGAACACCATGTCGCGCGCGCCCACCATCAGTGGGATCAGGTAATTGCCGAAGCCGCCCAAAAACAGCGCCGTCAGCAGATACACGACCATGATCATGCCGTGCATGGTGATGATCTGATAGTAGCGGTCGACATCGATGAATTCGATCAGGCCCGGAAATCCCAGCTGCAGACGGATCAACCAGGACAATACGAGCGCCACCATGCCGATGCTCAGGGCCGTCACCGCATATTGTACGGCAATGACCTTGGCATCCTGCGAGAAGACATACTTCGTCCACCAGCTCCGGGGGTGGTAAAGCGCCATGTCCTCGATTTCAGCGGGCGGCACGCTTGCACTCGCATCATGAGAGATGCCGGTCATCGGGTCCTCCTCAAATCTCCTTCTGCGCCTTCTGCTGTCCCAGCATCACCTCGTGAACGGGCTCACAGGCTCAGGCTGGCAAATGTCGCCTGCCCTGAAAGCCATGCCTGATAGTCCTCTTCGGTGACGACCGTCACCACGCCGCGCATGTAGGAATGCCCCACGCCGCAGAGTTCCGCGCAAAGAATTTCGTAAGTTCCGGGCTGCGTTGGCGTCACCCAGAAATAGGTGACCGACCCCGGTATCATGTCCATCTTGGCCCGGAATTCGGGGACATAGAAATTGTGCAATACGTCGATCGAGCGCAGCAGGAACCGAACAGGCCGGCCCACCGGGATCAGCAGTTCCCCGCCCTCGATCAGCACATCATCCTGCCCGGCCGGATCGGTCGGGCTGACACCCAGCGTATTGTCCGGGCTGACCAGCCGGTTGTCCGCGGCCCCCAATTGGCCGTCGGCGCCCGGCAGGCGAAAGCTCCATAACCATTGCTGGCCGATCACCTCCACGTCGGTGGCGGCCGGAGGCACCTGAACAAACTGCGCCCAGACCAGCAGGCCCGGCGCCAGCATGGCGATGACGCCACCCGCGGTGATTGCGGTCAGCCACCCCTCCAGCCGCTTGTTTTCGGGTTCGTAGGCAGCCTTGCGGCCTTCCGTGTGGCGGAAGCGAAACAGACAATAGGCGACGAACAGCAGCAGCGCCGAAAACACCGCGCCGCAGATCCAGAATGTCAGGACCGTTGTATCGTCGATATAGTTCCAGTTCGACGCCAGCGGCGAGAACCACCAGGGGCTGAGAAAGTGGAACAGCACCGATCCCACGACAATGAGCACCAGGACAACTGCAATGACCATCGCACCCTCACCTCCGGCCTGGGAGAGTTCGATGGGCAGCGCATAGCGGAGACAAACGATCTCCCGGCCAGCCTAGGCAATAGATTATGACTGTCGTTCGCATGGCCACGCCCCTCGCATCACCAGATCTGGTGACCCAACGCAGGAACAGACACGACGCAATTGGCTGCCGTGCTTTACCAAGCCGCGCAGCCCCTTGAAGAATTTCACCACCGACTCGAAATGTCAACTTGCCGCAGGGGTGCCTGGCATAGCGCGCATCCAGGGGACCGCGCGTCTCACGGCTGGGCTGCTGTCGCGCTGCCTATGTCGCGTGCAGCGCCCTGCAGGGTCAGAAACGCTTGATGGCGGACGTCCCGCAACGCCCGCTGTGCCGGGCCTGGGGTGGATCCTGCAGCATGACCACCACCCAGATTATACCAAAGACGACCTTGACCCTCGCCAAAAGCGTATCGCACCATATCCGTATTAAAGCATATATTACATTATTATGTAATAAACGGAGGGACGATATGAAGCGTTTAGGCCTGGCACTGACCTGTTCACTGATCGCGTTGGCAGCGACGGCACCGGGGGCATCAGCTCAATCCCACGGCGGCGTCGCCGACATCGCCACCATCGGCGAACCGCCGACGCTGGACGCGATGGTCAGTGCCACGGATATTGTAGGCACGATTACCCAGCACATTTTCGAAACGCTCTATACATTTGACGCCGACTGGAAAGTCGCGCCTTTGTTGGCTGTCGATCTGCCGGAAATTTCGGAGGACGGCACCGTCTACACCATCGCGCTGCGCCAAGGCATCACCTTCCACGATGGCTCGGCAATGACATCGAGCGATGTGCTCGCCTCCCTCACGCGGTGGACCGAAGTCGCCTCGCGTGGCAAGCAGGCGGCGGCCGCTATCGAAGCCATTGAGGCAATCGATGATTTCACCATCAGGATTACCCTCACCCGCCCCTATGCGCCGCTTCTGTCGCTGCTGGCGTTCAACAATGCCGCAGCCATCATTATCCCTGAGGAAGACGTTGCAGTTCCGCTCGAAAAGGTGACCGGCACCGGTCCCTACAAGCTGCAGGAACACCTGCCCGATCAGTATATTCAGCTGGTTCGCTTCGATGACTATAGTTCGCGCAGCGAAGATCCTTCCAAGTTCGCCGGTGCGCGCCACGCCTACCTTGACGAAATTCGCTTCCTGCCGGTCCCCGACGCCAATACGCGCGTCGAGGCCTCGGTCGCCGGCGAGTACGACTATGTGGATTCACTGCCGGTAGAAGCCTATCCTCGCCTCGAGCAAGGCAAGAGCGAGGCGTTGCTACTCCAGCATTTCGGCTGGCCGATCTTTGTAATGAACACCAAAGAAGGCGTGCTCGCCGACCCGATGGCGCGCAAGGCCGTTCAGGCCGCCCTTGATACCTCTGACATGCTGATAGCCGCATTTGGCGACACTCAATTTTACAGCGTCGACGGACCACTCTACCCCGAGGGCTATGTGTGGCGCAGCGAAGTGGGCATTGAGAGCTACAATGTCGGTGATCCGGAGGCCGCAGGCGAGTTCCTGGCTCAATCCGAATATGATGGGCAGCCCCTGCGCATCCTGACCAGCCAGCAATATCCGTTCCACTACAAGATGGCCCAGGTTGCGCAGGCCTATCTGGAACTGGCGGGCTTCAAGGTCGACATGCAGGTCGTTGAATGGGCAACCTTGGTTCAACGGAACAAGAAGCCCGAACTTTGGGACGTGTTCATTACCCACAGCCCGTTCCTGCCTGAGCCGTCGCTCAACTTCATCTTCTCGCCAACGGCGGGCGGCTGGTGGGACACGCCCGAAAAGGCAGCTGCCCTCCTGGCGTTCGACGCTGCGCTCACGACCGAAGAGCGTGTTGAAAAGTTTGCCGATCTGCAGGCGCTGTACTTCGAGCAGGCCCCGGTGATCAAGATCGGTGACTTTTCCGCCCTGTCGTCAAAGTCCAAATCGCTCGGCGGGTTTGAACCCAGCCCATGGCCCGCTTTTTGGAACGCCTACATCACCGAATAAACCTGGCCTTCAATCAACAGATCTGGGCGACCGAGTGTTCGGTTGCCCAGTCGTTTTCATTTTTGGAGCAAGACCTTGAACGTCGGCAATGCACCACTCCGCCTGTTGACCGAAACGCTCGACGGGTTTCTCGCGCCATGGAACACAGGCACGTCGCCGGGTGTGCTGGCGGCGATCACAGCAGGCGACACGCGCGTCTATGAGCGCGCCGTCGGCATGGCCGACCTGGCCCATTCCGTGCCGCTTGGCTTTGACAGCGTCATGCGCGTCGCCTCGCAGAGCAAGCAGTTCACCGTTCTGCTCGCCCTCATGCTGGAGGCCGATGGCAAGCTGTCCTTTGAGGATGACATTCGCGACTATCTGCCATTCCTTCCCGATTACGGAACCAAGATCACGCTGCGGCACCTGGCCTCCAATACCAGCGGGCTGCGAGACATTCTGGAAATGCTGATCATCTCCGGCGTGCCCATCCTGTCGCCGTCGTCGCGCGCGCTGTCGGTGCAGCTGGCCGCGCTCAGCCGCGACCTGAATTTTCCGGTCGGCGAGGACCTTGTTTACAGCAACACCAATTTCCTTCTGCTCTCAGAGATCTTGGAAATTGCCAGCGGACAATCCTTCAATGCGCTGCTGCGGGAGCGCATTACCGGGCCACTGGGAATGCCCAGCACGCGACTGATGGCGCGCGATGACGTCATTCTGCCAAACCTTGCCACGCATCACCGCCGGCACGAGGGCGAGTGGCTGAAATCGACATGGGGGATTGCAATTGGCGGGGAAGGCGGCATGGTTTCGACTGGCAATGACATGCAGCGCTGGCTTGCCGAGCTGCGGCAGCCAACCCTATGCGATCCCGGCCTGATTGCCCGTATGGAAGCCCCGGGAGCGACGATCAATTCCGTCGATTCCCCCTATGGCATGGGTCTGGTCTGGTCAGGCGACGGGCTTGGACGGGGCGTCGGCCATGGCGGGTGGATCGCTGGATCTCGCTCGTTATCCATCCGTTTTCCGCAGGCCGACGCCTCGCTCCTGATCCTGGCCAATCACGATGAATTCTCCCCATTCGCAATGGGTGCTGCAATTTCAGCGCTGATCGCCGGCACGACAATTCAAGACCGCTCGGCTTGCAGCCTTGAATGCGGCCATTACCGCGAGGTCGGGGGCAACGACCTGTTCGTGATCAACGACAATGGCGCAGGGCGCGACCTCGTTACGAGCATGGGCTCATCGGCGCTCATTGGCACGGCTGAAGCGGGCTGGACCCCCAATGTGGCGATACCGCCCTTCACGCTCTCATCTCAGTCGCCCAACCAGATTGTCGCCACCAAGTTCGGGAGGCAGCGCGCCTTCCGCAAGATCACATCCGCGCCCGCCAACGATCGACCACCCCTCGCCCCTGGCCGCTACCATGCAGCAGCTGAGCAACTCGATGCGCGCATCTTCATGAATTCAGCGGGCGTGCAATGTCTATATGTCTGTTCGCCGATGGGGGCGGCGACGCTGGAACTGGCCTATCTCGAGGACAATTTTTACATCGTCCATCCGGCGGCAAAGCCCGCGCATGACCAATGGCGTTTCGCGCCCTGGATACTGCCATGGGTATATACGCTGACTATCGAGCCGGATCACATCGTCATCAACAGCGACCGCACCAAGTCGCTGCGACTTGACGCGGTATCTTGATCGATCGGTTCGTTCAGCCCGACCTAGATATCGGCATGGCTTTTGGTTGTGCGTCCCCGCTGGCCTGTGGGCGCGCCACGCCGCATCGCGTCCACAGCCCATCGTTGCGCCGTTTCGCCTCCGAAATCGCTATTGCGGGCCGCGCTGATGCAGACACGGGCTGTCCACCGGGCCGGGACAGATCGCAGTAACCCTGGTTTTGCTGCACGTATTGTGGGCAGCCAGCGACTTTGTCAGACCGATCACCGTTTCGGCCGCTGCGCACAATTGGCAACGCGTGTCGTTGCCATTACCGATGCCATTTACGCAAGCGCCGGAAGCCGCAGCCATTGCCGCCCTCGACGGGGTCGAACTCGTCGGCATCTACACGCACGAAGGCACCACCTATGGCGCCAAGGCGGCATGATCGACAAAGCTGTCATCACGCCCGCTACCGATAAACAGTCCGTGGACGTTCAAGTCCATGGCCTGCTTGCAGAGTTTCCAGGCTTGAAAAGGAAAAGCCCAGCAGACCACGAGGGTATGCTGGGCTTTTTTGGTTGCGGGAGCAGGATTTGAACCTGCGACCTTCAGGTTATGAGCCTGACGAGCTACCGGGCTGCTCCATCCCGCGTCAATTTAGATAACTATGCCGATGGGGCGGGGTCATCAGTGCGGCCGGTGCCGCGACGTGAGGGGTATATAGGAGGTCCGGCCGGATAGCTCAAGGCTTAAATTGCCCCTGGTGACAGTTTTTTGACGTCGCCCCCAAAACCTGGCGGAAAATGCCCGCAGTGTCATGATTTTACGCAGCATTTCTGTGGCCAAGCCCTGCCCCGACAGGTGGGTTTGCACTATGCTGCCCGCTCTTGCCGACGCTGAGGACCAAATCACCATGAAATTGAAGCCGCTGGGCCGCACCGATCTGCGGGTTACCGAAATCTGTCTCGGCACCATGACCTGGGGCAGCCAGAACACCGAGGCCGAAGGCCATGCCCAGATCGACATGGCGCTCGACGCCGGGGTCAATTTCATGGATACCGCCGAGCTCTATGCGGTGCCCGGCAGCCCGCAGACTTCGGGCCGCACCGAAGAGATCATCGGCAACTGGTTCCAAAAGACCGGCAAGCGCGACCAGTGGATCCTGGCCAGCAAGATTGGCGGTGGCGGCACCAAATTCCTGCGCGATGGCCAGCGTGCCGACAAGCGCACCCTGCGCGAAGCGGTGGAAGCCAGTCTGCGCCGGCTCAAGACCGACCATATCGATCTCTACCAGATCCATTGGGCCTCGCGCGGTAGCTACAATTTCGACGGCTCCTGGACCTACGCCCCGCACAGGCAGGACACCGCCGACGTTCTGGCCAACCTCCTCGACCTTCTCGAAGGGCTCAAGGACCTGATCGCCGAAGGCAAGATCGGCCATGCCGGCGTTTCCAACGAAACGACCTGGGGCATAGCCGAATGGCTCAAGCTGGCCGAGCGTCATGACCTGCCGCGCCTGGTGTCGGTGCAGAACGAATACAGTCTCATCCGCCGTCACTTCGATCTCGACCTGGCCGAGCTCAGCCACCACGAGGATGTCGGCCTGCTCGCCTATTCGCCTTTGGCGGCCGGTATCCTGACCGGTAAATATCTGGGTGGGGTGATCCCCAGGCCCAGCCGCGCCGATTATCAGAAAGGCCTGTGGCGGCTGAACGAATATTCAGAACCCGCCGTCGCCGCCTATGTCGCACTGGCTGGCGAACATGGGCTGGACCCGGCGCAGATGGCGATTGCCTTCTGCCTGTCGCGTCCCTTCATGACCGCGGTGATTGTTGGCGCCACCAGCACCGAACAATTACGCAATGCCCTGGGCGCGCTCGATATCGGTCTCAGCCCCGAAGTGCTCAATGGCATCGAGGCGATCCACCGGCGCTATCCCCGCCCCATCTGATAGCGTTTTCGCCACGCCACGCTATGATCGCGCTGCCACCCCCAGACTGAGTTGAGAACCATGCAGATTTCACTGTCGCTGCTGTCGACGTTTTTTCCGCTGATCTGCTATCTCGGCTACAATATCGTGGTGCCGCTGATCGAAAAGCGGCGCCCCTCGCTCTCGGTGATCATGAACATGCAGCGCCAGCGCTGGGTGGCCAATGCGACCCAGCGCGAAAGCCCGTTCGATGCCATTCTCTCCGGCAATATCATGGGCTCGGTAAGCTTTCTCGCCTCCACCGCCGTGCTGCTGATCCTGGCAGTCTTTGCAGTATTCGGCCAATTGCCGGCGCTGATGGATGCGCTGCAGCTGCTCTCGATCGAACGCATCTATGGCGTGCAGGAAGTGCTGGTGCATCTGGTGGTGATGCTGGCGCTGTTCGTGCTGGCGTTTTTTGCCTTTACCCTGTCGCTGCGCCAGTTCAACCATTTCTGCATCATGCTGGGCGCCATGGACCGCGATGGCAGCACCGCACCCGATGAAATCCGGGCCATCGCCCAGATGAACGGCCTGGGCGCCAGGAACTTCAATAGCGGCGTACGCGCTTATTATTTCTCGGTGGCGACGGTGGCATGGTTCGTCTCGGAATGGCTGGCAATCATCGCCTGCGTGGTGACGATCATGCTCCTGCTGCACCGTGAATTCTTCTCGTCGGCGCACCGCACCGCCGCCAACGCTGCGGTCATGGCAGCGCGCCGCCGGGAACAGTCGCAATAGCGGCTATTTCTGCTTGGTCTTGCCGGTGACGTCCGCCTGCGCCGCCGCGTCTTCGAGCCGCACCAGATTGTCGACCGCCAGCTGGTATCCGGCATCGGCGGCCCGCTGGTAATAGTCCAGCGCCCTGGCATGATCGGCCGTCACGCCCAGCCCGTTCTCGTAGATGTGGCCCATATTGTTGAGCGCCACCGGCTGGCCGGCTTCGGCCGCGATCTCGGTCCATCGCCGCCCCTCGGCATAGTCGATATTGGTGCCCAGCCCATCCAGATAAAGCAGACCCAGATTGACCGCAGCCCGCATTTCGCCGTCTTCAGCCGCCTCGGTATAGAGCGTCAGCGCGCGCTTGTAGTCCTGCGGCACCCCGCGCCCGTCTTCATAGAGCAGGCCAAGATTATGTTTGGCCAGCGCCAGCCCCTGATCGGCTGCCTGCCGATAGAGCGCGGCGGCGGCGGCGACATCCTCGGGCACGCCCAGGCCGTTTTCGAGCATATAGCCCAGATTGTTCTGCCCATGCACATCGCCCTGCTCAGCGGCAGCGCGATACAGTGCGACCGCTCGTTCCTGATCGACCGCCTGGCCCAGGCCATCCTGCAGCAGCTTGCCCAGATTGACCTGGCCGATCGCATCGCCCTGTGCCACGGCGCGCTCGAACCACGCCGCCGCCGCCACATAATCGCGCGGCACCCCCAGCCCTTCCTGATACATCAACCCCAGATTGGACTGTCCCTTGGCCAGCCCCTGCTCGGCGGCGGCCCGATACCAGCGAGCGGCTTCGCCATAGTCCTGCGCGACGCCCTCGCCAAAATCATAGGACAGGCCCAGACTGTTCTGCGCCGGAGCAAAGCCGGCCTCGGCGCCCCGGGTCAGCAATTGCGCCCCCCGCACCATATCCGCCTCGATGCCATCACCGGTGGTCAGCATGTCGCCAAGGATGGAGAGGGCCACCACATTGCCCGCCGCAACCGCCTCTTCGAACAGCGGCACCGCCTTTGAGGTCTCCCCGGCGGCAAAATAGGCGCGTGCCAGCCAGGCCTTGAGCTGTATGGAATCGGGCTCGCCAGCCAGCGCCTTGCTGCAGGCAGCGATGGCCTTGGTCGCGTCGATCCTGAAGGTGTCGCGGCCGATGCTCTCAAAGCCGGTTTCGAACTGGCTCGCCGCCTGCGCCGCACAGGCATCGAAATCGGGGCCGGCCCAGGCGGGTCCCGGGGCAACAAGCGGTGCTGCCAGCAGCACGGCCAGGCGGGTGCACAGCATTTGGCGTTTGATCGCGCGCATGGGTGGCTCCTGCAGTCCTGAGCGATCGAGTTTAGCCGTCCGCGCCTGCCCCCAGCAAGGCTGTTCAGCCCAGTTGCCGATGCAGGAATGCCGCGCTTTCGGCCAGCACCGGGGCCAGGCGCCGCGCCGGTCGGCCCAACGCCATCAGCGTCCCTGGATGCCCCAAGCGGGCATAGTGGGTCTCAACCACCACGCCCCCCGCCTGCCGCAGTCTTTGCGCCAGCGCCAGCGTGTTGCGCGGATAGACCAGTGTGTCCCTGTCGCCGCTCGCCAGCAGCATCGGTGGGGACGTCCCGGCGATGTGATTGATCGGCTGGGTCGCCCTGGGATCGCGCACCGCGCCAAAGGTGCGCAGCGAGATCGGACCATCGAAGGGAAAGAAGTCATAGGGCCCCGATAGCCCGACCACAGCCTTGACCCGATCGCTCAGGCCCGCCGCCGCCAGATAGGCCGGATCCAGCGCCAACATCATGGCATTATAGGCGCCGGCCGAATGCCCCATCAATCCGATGCGCCGGCTATCGCCACCATACCGGTCGATATTGTCCACCGTCCAGGCAAAGGCCGCGGCGCAATCGACCAGAAAATCGGGATATTCGACCTCGGGCAATACCCGATAGTCGGCGATGACCGTCACAAAACCCTGCGCTGCCAGCGCCCGACCGGCAAAATCATAATTGCGGCGGCTGCCATCGCTCCACGCGCCGCCATAGATGAAGAACACCACCGGCAGCGGCCCGAGCTTGTGCTTGGGCGCATAGATATCGAGCTGCCGGCGTGGCCCTGCGCCATAAGGCACATCGCGTGCCAGCTTGCGCGAGCCAGCGTCCTTGGGGCTGAGAATGTTAATGACGCTCAGAATTGAAATGGCCATGCCCGCCCCGAATTCGCTGTGCTCACAGATACGGGTAAAGCGCTAAGATTGTTTCCGCCTGCCTACGGGATTTTCCACAGGGTTCACCGCAAGTTAAGGGCCCATAAGGCAAAGCTCCCGCACTGGCGGATGCCAGCAAAAGGGCACGGATGTGAGCCAGGCGGCACGCAGCACAGCGCAACAAACAGATGCCAATGGCAGGACAATGCCGCTGGAGGCATTGCTGCAGCCCAATGCGGCGGCGATGGCGCTGATCGGGCGTTATGACCATGTCACCCGCCTGCCCAATCGCCTGCAATTCATCGAACAGTTTCCGGCCCTGCTGTCCCCTCGCACGCCGCAAACCCTGATGCTGGTTACCCTGGCCGAAGCCCGCCATTACAACGAAATGCTGCGCGCGCTGGGCATGGCCTTTGCCGAGGATTTCGTGCGCGCCGGGGCCGACCTGCTGGCCTCGCTCTTGCCCTATGAGACGCGGCTGTTTCACGTCAGCGTCCTCAGCTTCGCTCTGGTGCTGGATGTCGACGACACCGCCCAGATCCCGGTTATTGCCGCTGTTATCGCCGCCGCCTTTGCCGGGGCCATCGAGGTCGAGGCCATCCCGGTCAAGACCCAGGTTGGCGTCGGGCTGCTGCCGCTGTCAGTCCATGCCGATGGCACGGAGTCTCTGCGCGCCGCGCTGGTGGCCGCCCAGGACAGCCGCCGCATCGAGCCCAGGCTTGCCTTTTACAATCACCAAACCGACGCCGCCCATCTGCGCGCCTTTCGCATTCTGGCCGACCTGCCCGGCGCCATCGCTACTGCCGGACAGCTCAGCCTGCACTATCAACCGCGCATCCAGCTCGCCTCGGGGGCCTGCCATGGGGCCGAAGCCCTGCTGCGCTGGCACCATCCCGAGCTGGGGCCCATCTCGCCGGCCGAGTTCGTGCCGCTGGCCGAGCAGACTGCATTGATCGCGCCACTGACCGATTGGGTCATCGATACCGCGCTCCGTCAGAACCGGCAGTTTCTCGATGCCGGCCATGACCTCCGCATCTCGATCAACGCCTCGCCCGTCAATGTCGCTGAAGCCGGCTTTGACGATCAGTTGCTGCACCGCTGCGATGCGGCCGGCCTTGCCCCGCACCATGTCGAACTCGAGTTCACCGAAGGCACGCTGGCGACCAATTCCGCCCGCACCATTGCCCAGCTGAGCCGCCTGCGCGGCGCCGGCATCAATGTCGCGCTCGATGACTTCGGCTCCGGCTACTCAAATCTGAGTTACCTGGCGCGCATACCGGCCGATGTGCTCAAGATCGACCAATCCTTCGTTCGCCCGCTGATAGCGCCGGGAGACAACGACTTCCTGCTCCGCCACATCGTCTCGATGGCCCAGGGCCTGGGTTTCCGTGTCTGTGCCGAAGGCATTGAAACCGCTCACGCTTATGGTGTGCTGCGCGAGCTCGGCTGCGAGGAGGGACAAGGCTATCATATGGCCCGGCCGATGCCCGCCCCCCAATTTGCCGACTGGCTCGCGGTCCGCCCCTGACGGCAAGGCCGGCTCATGTCCCCCCCGATACCGGTGGCTCGCTGCCATCGCGACAATATCTGACATTGACAATCATGTATGACGGGGATTGTATGCCGCCGTCTCGTTAGTCCAACCCGTCCGGCGCCATGCTCGTCTGCCAATGCAACATGATCACCAGCAAGGAAATCGAGGACATCGTCCTTGACCTGCTGAACGCCGATCCCTGGCAGCTTGTGGTTCCGGCCAAGGTCTACCGCGAACTGGAACGCCGGGCCAAGTGCAGCGGCTGCGTGCCAAATGTGGTGGACATTATCGTTCGCGTCACCGAAAACTACCACATCCAGCACGAGCACCCGGCGGGTGAACTGATTGACGTTCAGGCCCACCTTGCCAAACTCAAGCAGCAACGGAGTGGAGATCGTCGTGAAAGGCGAAGCACAAGTCATCGAGCGGCTTAACGAGGCCCTCTTTCTCGAACTCGGCGCAGTCAACCAGTATTGGGTCCACTTTCGTCTTCTCGATGACTGGGGCTACAAGAAGCTGGCCTCCAAGGAGCGGGCTGAATCCATTGAAGAGATGCACCATGCCGATCGTCTGATCGAGCGCATCATCTTCCTGGAAGGTCATCCGAACCTGCAGCGCGTCGCGCCGCTGCGAATCGGCCAGACCATCAAGGAAGTCCTCGAGGCCGATCTGGCCGGCGAATACGATGCCCGTGCCGCCTACAAGGCCAGCCGCGAGCTCTGCGAACAGCTTGGTGACTACGTTTCCAAGAACCTGTTCGAGGCCCTTTTGACCGACGAGGAAGGCCATATCGATTTCCTCGAAACCCAGCTCGAACTGCTCGACAAGATCGGCGTCGAGAAATACGGCCAGCTCAATTCCGCCTCGGCCGACGAAGCCGAATAAGCGGCAGCAATTTCAGTCCGCCCGACTTCGGTCCGGGCGGACTTTTCATGTCGGTTGTGATTTTGGAGTGCGTTATGGCCTGGCATACCGGTCGCCTGATCGACCACGTGCATCTACGCGCCCGCAACTTCGCCAATACCCGCCATTTCTACACCGCCGTCTTCGCTGCGCTGGGCCTGCGGATCGAACAATCCGGCGAAGGCTGGTTTCAGCTCGACGAGCTGTTTGTCGATGCCGCTGACGCGCGCAGCGTGCCCACCCATATCCACCTGGCCTTCCAGGCCAGGGACCGCGCCATGGTCGACGCCTTCTACCAGGCGGCACTCGTCGCCGGCGGCAGGGATAATGGCCCGCCCGGCGAACGTCATTACCACCCCGGCTATTATGGCGCCTTCGTGCTCGATCCCGACGGCAACAGCATTGAAGCCGTATTCCATGGGCCCAACAGGCGTAGCGCCGCCTCGGTCGAGATCACCCCGGCCTGATCGAGCCCCGTCTACTGCACCGGCTGGAACAGCGCGTCCAGCTCGCCAATCACCTTGTCCATCGTCCCGGTCGCTCCTTCCGGTGGGTCCGGCGTAACCGCCACATAGGGCACGCCGCTGGGAAACGCGCCGAAGCGGTTGAAGAAGGTCACCATGTCGTCGAGCACCGGCGCCCGCCAGCGCCACAGTGCGCCCATGGCGATCACCGGCTCCATATGGCCAAAACCCTCATAGAAGCGGGTCGTCACCCAAACCCCGTTCTCCTGCAGCTTGTGCGCCATGCGCTCGGTATTCTGCATCCGCACGATCGGGTCTGTCGTGCCGGTCGCCAGATACATTGGCGGGGTATCGCTGGTGACCAGATTGACCGGTTGCGTACCCTCGGGATTGGGTGCCTGCCCGAACGCCTCGCGCACTTCGCCATATTCGAACGGATAGAAATCATAGGGGCCCGACAGGCCGGCCACGGCACGGATCGGCAAGGTGACGCCATATTCCTTCAGATAGGACGGATCGAGCGCCAGCATCATCGCGTTATAGGCGCCAGCCGAATGGCCCGCCAGGAACAGCCGATTGGGGTCGCCACCATAGCTGGCAATATTGTCCTGCACCCATTTGAGGGCACTGGCGCTGTCTTCCAGAAATTCGGGATAGCGCACTTCTGGCACCAGCCGGTAATCGGCGATCACGGTGATGAAGCCGCGCGCCGCCAGCGCCCGGCCGACAAACTGATAGTCGCTGCGCTCGCCGCGGTTCCAGCCGCCGCCATAGATGAAAAACACCACCGGTGCTGGCTCCCCGCGCTGCTCGGGCGCATAGACATCCAGCCGATTGCGGGCCCCATCGGCATAGGCAATTCCATCCCCGACCTTTGCGGTCCCGCCATCCATGGCGGCCGGCAGGTTGAAAGGATCCATGACCGATAGCGCCATGGCCGGCGCCGCCTGCAGCGCGAACGCGACGGACAGCGCCATGAAAGCGATACGGAGCGGCGACTTCAATGCAGATTTGGACATGAGCTGGCGGTTCAAACGGAAAGCAGGAGGGAGCCACGGCATGACGGACAATACCGGGGAATTTGTGACCGCCGGCATCGGGCTGGCGCCATTGTGATCGCGCGGGGATTGCCGGGGCTTGGGCGAGGGCAGGAGCCTCAAGTTCCGAGGCGATGCCTGCCCTCTGCTGCTTAAGCCCGGCGATGCTGCGCCGATAGAGTTAACCAAAGGTTAACGTAACCTCAGCGCTTGAGGGCATCCAGCAGGCGCCCGGAAACATGACCATCGGCCGCCAGCCCGGCGCGGCTCTGATAGGCCATGACTGCCGCCCGCGTCTTGGGACCGATAACGCCATCGGGCGTGCCGACATTGAACCCGGCCCGGTTGAGCAGGGACTGCAACTCGGCGCGCTGGTTCTTGTTGAGGGCGTAATCGCCCGCCGGCCAGGGGGTAGCGAAATCGCCGCCGCCGATGATCCGATCGGCCAGATGGCCAACGGCCAGGGCATAGCTGTCCGAATTGTTATAGCGCTTGATCACATCGAAATTGGGCAGCAGCAGGAAAGCCGGGCCATTGGCGCCCGCCGGCAGATAGAGCCGGCCGACATCGTTGGGGCGCGGAAACGGTTTGCCCGATACGCGCTGGATCCCCATGGCTTGCCACTTACCCAGTTGCGCCCGCTCGATCTGTCGCGCCGCGGCAAAATCGAAGCCGCGCGGCAGCTTGACCTCATAGCCCCAGGTTTCGCCCGGCCGCCAATTGAATGCCTTGAGATAATTGGCGGTCGACCCCAGCGCATCGGGCACCGAGTTCCAGATATCCTTGCGACCGTCGCCATTGTAATCGACCGCATAGCGCATGAAGCTCGAGGGCATGAACTGGGTATGCCCCATGGCCCCGGCCCAGGAGCCGACCATCTTGGACGGCGTCACATGCCCATCGGAGACGATGCGCAGGGCAGTCAGCAATTCATTGCGGAAGAAGTCGGTGCGGTAACCGCCCTCGGTCAGCGTCGCCAGCGCATGGATGGTGTTATTGCCACCCATATAGCCACCGAAATTGGTTTCCATGCCCCAGATGGCCAGCACGATCTCGGGCTGCACGCCATAGCGCTGCTGCGCCCCGCTCAGGGTCTGGTTCCATTCCCCCCGCATGGCGCGGCCCTTCTGCGCCTGCGCATCGGTGATGCGCTTGCCCAGATACTGCTGCACCGTCTGGGAAAATTCGGGCTGCTTGCGGGTGAGTTCCATCACCTGCCGGATCGGACTGTACCCCGCGAACGCGGCCTCGAAAGCCTGCCGGCTCACCCCGCGCGCTTCCGCCTGCGGCCACAGACTGCGGACGAAGTCGGCGCTGTTGGCCATCGCGACGGGCATGGACGCGATCGACAGCATCGCGGCGAGCGCCAGCGACGACATCAGTCGCGCCGGCGACGACAGACGTTTGGAAATGCCAAGGGATTGGCCGAAGAAATGCAGCATGGCTGGCCTCGTGATACGCAGCGACAACAGTCACGGGAGAGGTCGGGTCGCCCAGGGCCTCCCGGCGCGCTCTCGCCATTGAGCGAGCGGGCGCGTATCACTATTTTAACCCACCAAATTAAGATCGCCTTAAGGCAAAGCCATTGCCGCCGGTTCCCCGATCACAAAGCGGTCAACCCGGCTGTGCTGGTGGCTCTGCGGGCGGCTGCGACGGCAACAGCACCCGACCGGACGCCCGCGCCTCCCCGCCCTGCACCCAGGTGACGTGCGGATAGGGGATCTCGATTCCGCGCTCGGCAAAGACGATCTTGACGAATTCGCTATAGGCACGCCCTGTGGACCAGTGCTTGCCGGGCAAGGTCTTGATGCGCGCCCGCACGGTCACGGCAGATGCGGCAAAGGCGATGATGCCCTGCATGTCCAGATCGTCGAGGATGCTGTCCTTGTGCTCGGTTTGCATCAGCCGGTCGAATGCCTCCTGCATCGCCAGCTTGACCTCTGCAATATCACTGTCATAGGCGACGCCGATCTCGGCCACATGGAACGAGAAGCCCCTGACCATGTTGGAGACCTGATCGACCGAGGAAAACGGGATCAGGTGCAGGGTGCCGTTGAGGTCGCGGATGGACACCGAACGGATGGTCAGCCGCTCGACCACACCGGACTTGCCCGCTGCCTCCACCACATCGCCCTCGTTCATCACGTTCTCGAGCTGAATGAAGGCGCCGGTAATGATGTCCTGCACCAGCCGTTGCGAACCAAAACCGATGGCCAGCCCGAGGACGCCGGCACCGGCGAGCAGCGGCGCGATATTGACCCCGATCTGCGCCAGGGCCAGCATCATCCCGAACACCACCAGCGATACGGTAAAAGCGTTCTTGAACAGGCTGAGCAGCGTCTTCTCACGCGCCGTAGGCGGCGTGCCGTGATTGGGATTGAGCCGGTACTCGACCCAGGACGCCACCCCGATATGAAGCATGATGCAGATCAGGACGATGATCGCCGCCGAAATCACCGCCCCGGCCAGTTGCTGGCCGCTGTCGCTGGCAATCCAGCCGGCGAAGTCGAACAGCTTCCAGGCCTGGCCAACCGAGATCAGCACGCCAGCCAGCACCAGGAGGCGCACGACCTGCATGACCCTGGGCACAAAGGCGTGCAACCGCGCCTCCAGCAATGGCAGCCGCTCCTTGACATCGGCGGGCAGGCGCAGCCCCACTTTGATAAAACGCGAGATGAAGGTGATGATCACGACGCCCGTCAGGATGGCGATCACCGATTGCACCGTGGCCGCCAGCATGAAGGGCAGCGCCTGTTCCGGATTGGCGAACCACACCACCAGCAGCGCCACGAGATAGGCAATCGCCACCATGTGCCAGTACTGCCCGATCAGCAGCAGCACCTGGCCAATTCCGTCATTGCCCCGCCGCTCGGCCAGCATGGTCAGCCAGTCGCGGACATCCTGCTTGTTCTGCAGGACGATCACGATACCGATGGTCACCGCCGTCGCCATGACCAGTACCTGCACGGCTCCCGCCGCCCCCACGGTCACATAGGCGGCAATCACCGGCGAAACGAACATGAACGTATAGCCAACCAGCGAAATGATCCGCGCCAGCCAGAAAGCCCAATATGCGGCATTGGCATCGCCCACCGGCAATAATCGCAAGGCCGGCACCCGCGGCGCGAGCGCGACCCGCACCACCATCTTGAGCAATTCGACGACCAGGAAGGCATTGACCAGCAGCGACTGATTGATCCCCATCTGTCCGCGCGGCGCGCCCACGACATTGAGCGCGACCACATAACCGAGAGCCCAGACCAGCACGACCGCGGCGCTATCGACCGCCGCCCCACCGATCGCACCGGCGATCCGCGCCGGCCAGTTCCGCCCCGCAACCCGCCGCCCGATCATCCGCTGCAGCGCCAGGACGCCCAGATAGATCAGCCGGAAGCCGCCAATCAGCGCCACGCCGACCACCAGAACACCCACGGCTGCCGCGCGAATCTCGTCGAGATTGGCGCTGAAAGTGCCGCTGAAGCCGTCCCGCAATTCTCCGAATAACTGCCCCAGCATGCGCAGCGTCGCCGAAATCCCCTCGGCCACAGCCTGCGTATATTCCGCCAGCTTGCGGGCAATCGACAGATCGGGCGGCACTTCCGCGGCCTCGACCGCAGCCGTATCCCCCGTCGTCTGCTTGAGCCGCTCCAGCAGGACGGCGCGCGACGCGTCGTCCTCGATGATGCGGATCAATTCATCGATTGTCGCATCGGTTTCGGCGCTTGTCGGGGCCGGGGCAGCGGCCGCACCGGCCATCGGCAATCCGGGCACCTGCGCGCTCGCTGGCATGATGAAGAGCAGAAATGTCGCAACGAGGAGGATAAACCGCATGAAACTACTTAGGTCAGGAACATTGGCCTGAGCATGGCGGTGTATGGCGTCCGGTCAACCCCCTAGTTGAAATAAGCCGGCTCAGCGCCGCCAGTTGCACGCTGAACAATCCGCGAGCGCCGCGCTCGTCAATGTTGCGCCCAAGCACAGCCACTCTTTGCTGAAGCCTACCCACGTCCGGCTTTGCTGAATCCTACCCACGTCCGGGACATGCACCTGGACCCCCAATTTTCCCCAGCGTCATTGCCCGGCTTGTCCGGGCAATCCAGCTTGCGGCCTCGGCGTGTCGCCGCTGTGACGCGACGGCGTAAGGACCGGCTCGCGACGCCGGGCGGTGATTGCGGCCCCAGCCGCTCTCGTTGATCAATTCCGGTCCTGGAAACGCAAAACCCCCGTCGGCTTTCGCTGACGGGGGTTTTGAATTTCGAGATTGTATTGAGAGCCGTATGTTTTTGGCAGACCTTGCAGCGACCTACTCTCCCAAGCCTTGAGACTTAGTACCATTGGCGCAGAGGAATTTGACGGTCGAGTTCGGGATGGGATCGGGTCCTGGGCTCCTCGCAAGAACCACAAGGTCAGCGAAAAACATACGGTGTGAATTCTGGTTTTTGTTCTGTATGGCCAAGTCCTCTCCCATGCAAGGAGGCTTGGCT
>NZ_FQVC01000001.1:456478-730627 GCF_900128975.1 Devosia limi DSM 17137
GGCCCTCCCCTCAAGGGGGAGGGGACGCAGACTGAGGGGGCGGTTTTGGGGGAGACCGACGCGGTGCCGCCGCACACACGGCGTCACCCCGGCGAAAGCCGGGGCCCAGTTTGGGGATGTGGCAAAGGAAACTGGATCCCGGTTTTCACCGGGATGACGGCGTTGAGGGCCTGGTTTGGTGACCCCGCCCTCACAAGGGGGAGGGGCCGGCCGACGGATTGATGACGAATTTGCAGTCCTCTCCCTCCCCCTTGAGGGGCTTCCAAGCGGCCCGGAGGGACAAATCGCTCCAGTGGAGCGATTTGAGCGCGGAAGGCCATGAGAGCTATGCTCGAATGGCTGGTCAGGGTGGGGGTTCTGCGCGCTCCACACGCTCCTGCCTCGCGACAACCGCAGCACCCTCATTCCCCACCCCCACCCTAACCCTCCCCCTACAGGGGGAGGGGACGATGACTGAGGGGGCGGCGCATCCGCAAACACGGCGTCACCCCGGCGAAAGCCGGGGTCCAGTTTGGGGATGTGGCAAGGAAACTGGATCCCGGCTTTCGCCGGGATGACGGAGGTGGGTGGGGCGAGTGCGGGCAGCAAGCCCGATCCGTCTACACCGCTTCGAGGAATGTCTCCGCCGTCTTGAGATCCACCGAGACCAGTTGGCTGACGCCGCGTTCGGCCATGGTGACGCCGAACAGGCGGTCGACGCGGCTCATGGTGATCGGGTTGTGGGTGATGACCATGAAGCGGGTATTGGTGCGCTGGCGCATGGATTCGAGCAGGTTGCAGAAGCGCTCGACATTGGCATCGTCGAGCGGGGCGTCCACTTCGTCGAGCACGCAGATTGGCGCGGGATTGGTCAGGAACACCGCAAAGATCAGGCTCATCGCGGTCAAAGCCTGCTCGCCACCGGACAGAAGCGTCATGGTCTGCGGCTTCTTGCCGGGTGGGCGGGCGATGATTTCAAGGCCGGCTTCCAGCGGATCGTCGCTTTCCACGAAGGTCAGCTCGGCCGTGCCGCCGCCGAACAGCGTGGTGAACAGCTCCTGGAAATGCGCGTTGACCTTGACGAAGGCCTCGTTGAGGCGGGCGCGGCCTTCCTTGTTGAGTGACTGGATGCCGGTGCGCAGCTTGGCGATGGCTTCGATCAGGTCGTCGCGGTCCTTCACCATGGTATCCAGCTTCTCCTGGACCTCGATGGCTTCCTTTTCGGCGGAGAGATTGACCCCGCCCAGCCGCTCGCGCTCGGCCTTGAGCCGATCAAGCTTCTGCTCGGTGGCGCCCTCGGCGGGCAGCGCCTCTTCGGGGCGAATGCCGGAGACTTCCAGGGTCTTGCTGGCGGGGATATCGAGGGTTTCCTCGATCTGCCGCTCGATCTGCATGCGCTGGGCGATGATGCCCTTGAGCCGTTCGTCGATGCGGGTCAGCTCGATCCGCGCATTGGCAAGCAGGTCACTGGCGGTCTTGAGCGCCTTGTCGGCCTCGCGATAGCCGGTCTGGGCGACATTGAAGGCATCCGACGCCGCCTTGTGTTCGATCCCGGCAGTCTCGATCTGCTCTTCAAGCGCGGCGCGGCGGGCGGCAAAGCCGTCCGGCGTTTCGTTGACAGAGGTCAGTTGCGCGGTGACTTCGGCGGTGCGGCTGTCCAGCGTCGCCAGCTGGGTCATGGCGCCATCGCGGCGGCGCTGCCAGCTGGCGCTGTCTTTTTGCAGCTGGGTCAGGCGGCCCTCGCGCATGCGCGCCGAGGTTTCAAAAGTGCCGAGCTTGAGCCGCGCCTGCTCGGCGCGTTCGCGCAGGCCCGCGAGATGGATCTGGCTGTCTTCGGCCAGAACGCTGGTCTCGTCCTCGTCGCCGGCATCGATCATCGCCTCTTCGGCATCGGCGCGAATGGCTTCGGCTTCTTCGAGGCTGGTGGCGAGGCGGAGGCGCGCCTCCTCAAGCGCGCTCTGGCGCGTGGTCAGATCGCCGATGGCGCGCTGGGCCTTGTCGACATCGGCCTGGGCCGCGCCGATGGCGTGCTGGGCCGAACGCCAGCCTTCGCGATGTTCGCGTTCGGCCTGGCGGGCGGCATCGAGCGCCGCGGTCAGCGATTCGACATCGCGTTTCCAGGCATTGCGTTCGCCGCGGGCGCGGGTGATTTCCTCATCGAGTTCGGCGAGGCGATTGCGCTGGGCCAGGCGCTGGGCGGCGGCGCTCGGGGCATCGGCGGCGGCGATGAACCCGTCCCAGCGCCAGAGCGCTCCGTCCAATGTGACTAGCCGCTGGCCGGGCTTGAGTGCATGCATCAGGCCGGGGCCGTCGACGGCATGGATCAACCCGATCTGGTCGAGCCGGCGTTTCAGCAGCGCGCTGCCGGTGACGTAACGCGACAAGGGTTCGGCAGCCTGGGGCAGGGCGGCGTCATCTGTGTGATCGACCGGCACCGACCAATGCATCGGGGCGCCGGCATCGGAAGAGGCTTCGAGATCGTCGCCCAAAGCGGCGCCGAGCGCGGTTTCGTAGCCGGGGGCGACCTTGAGTTCGTCGACAATGGCCGGCCAGAGGCTGGCGCCGACATTGAGCATCTTGCCCAATGTGGCGGCTTCGGACTCGATGCGCGTCAGCGCCGCTTCGATTTCCTGGAGGCGCGGGCGGGCGGCGTCGAGCCGGTCCTGCGCATTGGCGGTCGCCTCTTCGGCAGACATGGCCAGCTCTTCGGCTTCGGCGGCGGCGGCTTGCGCGGCTTCGAGGCCGGCACGCTTGAGACTGAGGGTCTCGTCGGCATCGAGGCTGGCCGCGACAGTCCGGGCTTCCTGCTCGACACTGGCGATTTCCTGGCCGAGGCGGGCAATGCGGGCGGCGGCATCCTGGGCACTGCGCTGGGCCTGGGCGCGGCGGGCGCGCACCTGGGCCAGCGCATCGGCGGCGGCGCGGGCTTCGATTTCGGCTGTTGCCACGGCGGCGCGAGCCAGGTCGGCCTCGCCACGGGCGCGATCGAAATCGGTCTGGGCGGCTTCCCCCTCGACAAACAGGCGCTCTTCTTCCTCTTCATAGGCAGCCAGGGTGATTTCGCTTTCGGCCACCAATTCGCGTTCGCGTTCGCCATCGGCGGCCAGCTGGCGGATGCGGTCTTCCAGCTCGGCGCGGCGCTGGTTGTTGCGGCGTGATTCTTCGGCCAGCTGTTCGGCCAGGATCGTGTAGCGCTGCAAGACGGCGCCGCTCACCGCTTCGCGGTCGCGCAGCGGCTGCAGGGCGGCATCGGCGGCTTCGAGCTTTTTCTGCGCCTGCAGGTGCAGGTGATTGGCGTCGGCCAGTTCGCGGATCAGGATCGCCTGCTGCGCCTCGGTTTCCTTTTCGGCGAAGCGGGCGGCGACCCAGCGGATGTGGAACAGCGTCGCTTCGGTGCGGCGGATATCGCCCGAGAGGGTGCGATAGCGAATGGCGAGGCGGGCCTGGCGCTTGAGGGTTTCGAGCTGGGTTTCGACCTGGCCGATAATATCGTCGACGCGCTCGAGATTGGTCTCGGCCGCGCGCAGGCGCAGCTCGGCCTCGTGGCGGCGGGAGTGGAGACCCGAAATCCCGGCGGCTTCTTCGAGCAGGGCGCGACGGGCGGTCGGCTTGGCGGCGATCAGCTCGCCGATCTGGCCCTGGCGTACCATGGCCGGGGAATGGGCGCCGGTCGAGGCATCGGCAAACAGCAGCTGCACGTCGCGGGCGCGCACTTCCTTGCCATTAACACGATAGACCGAACCGGCCTCGCGCTCGATGCGGCGGGTGACTTCCAGGATATCGGCATTGTTGAGGGCGGCCGGGGCGGTGCGGTCGGAATTGTCGAGGACGAGGGTGACTTCGGCCGAGTTACGGCCGGGGCGATTGCCGGAGCCCGAAAAAATCACGTCATCCATGCCCGAAGCGCGCATGGCCTTGTAGGAGCTTTCGCCCATCACCCAGCGCATGGCTTCGACCAGATTGGACTTGCCGCAGCCATTGGGCCCGACAATGCCGGTCAGTCCCGGCTCCATATAAAGGACGGTCTCGTCGGAAAACGACTTGAAGCCATGCAGCTTGAGGCGGGAGAATTTCATGGCGCGGTGCTCACGCACGCAAAGACAAACACCCCGGCGCGAGCCGGGGTGAATGGGGCAGGCTGATACGGCCGGTCCGCAAACCGGACCTGGCTATCAGGAAACCAGCGGGTCGATTTCGGCCGCAAGCTGTTCAAGCGTCTTGCCCCCAGAGAGCGTCTTGCCATTGATATAGAAGGTGGGTGTACCCTGAAGTCCGAATTCGTTCAGCGCCTGATCGCGCAGGGCTTCCATCCCGGCGAACAGCTCCTGATTCGTCAAGGCGGCGTCGAAGGTTTCCTGGGTAAAGCCCAGCTGCTTGGCGATCTCAAACAGCGCGTCGCGCGGCGCGGGCGAAGCGCTCCATTCCGGCATGGTCTTGAAATAGGTGGTGACGACATTGTGGTAATTGGTCTCGCCGGCGGCTTCCGCCAGCATGAACACCGCCGCATCCAGCACATTGCGCACGAAGGGGCGCAGGACGAACTTGACCTTGCCGCTGTCGATATAGTCGGCCTTGAACTGGGGATAGACCTCGTTGTGGAACGTGGCGCAGTGCGGGCAGGTCGGCGAGGCATATTCGATGACGGTCACTTTCGCCGCTGCATCGCCCAGCATCCGGTCGGCAATGCCGCCGGCCGGGGCCAGGAGCTTGGCCTGATCGACCACATCGCCTTCACCGGCAGTCGCAGCACCAATGCCGGAAAGGCTCAGTGCGCTGGCGGCGGCGGCAAGGATAATGGTATCGCGACGGGTAAACTTCACTTCAGACGCTCCTGGGTTCAATTTGCGCGACACTACACGGGGAGAACGTGTCGGCAAGTAGGCACATGGATCAACAGAGGGTGAACACACTATCCGCCGTTGTTTTCCGATCTGCTGGAGAGTGCGTGGCCCAATGCCCGCAACGCCTCCCGCAGCCCCTCATCTTCGACCCCTTCGACCGAGGCCCCGACCTTTGCAATCGTGCTCTGGCTCGGTTGACGCTGTTTTTGCCCCTTATCGCCTGAATGGGGGATGAATGGCTCGATCGACAGGCGAATCTGGCCCACCAGCACATAACCGAAATAGCGATTGACCGCCGCAGCAATGGCCGGCCCCTCGTGGGAAATAGCCATGGCATGGCCGGGCACGCAGCGCAGATACAGCGTGGCGCCCTCGGCACTGCGCTCGCCGCGCGGCCAGGTCAGCTTGTCAGGAATGGCGACGCTATCATAAGGACGCGGCGCCATGGCCGCCCAATGGGTCATGATATCGCGGCTGGCAAAGCCGCGTTTTTTCAGCATTGGATCAAGCGCGCCCGACAATGCATCGGCCACCGTGACGGCACGATTGCGGCGCTTGGGTTCGGGCGGGGATTTGCTGGCCTGGCTCATGGGCCATCTTCTAGCACCGGTCGCGCCCGGCAAGAACCCCCGTCCCTCTTGTGGAGAAGGGGCTGCCGGGATTATCCCTCTGGCATGCACCTGCCATCTCCTGCCCCCATCGACGCGCCAGCGGTCCTCGACTGGTATGACCACCATGCCCGCAGCCTGCCCTGGCGGGTGCCACCCGCCGAGCGGGCGCGGGGCGTGGCGCCCGATCCCTATCGGGTCTGGCTCTCCGAGGTGATGCTGCAGCAGACCACCGTGGCGGCGGTGAAGACCTATTTCCTGCGCTTCACCAGCCTCTGGCCAACGGTGTTCGAGCTGGCGGCAGCGCCGCTCGAGGCGGTGCTGGTGGAATGGGCGGGGCTTGGCTATTACGCGCGCGCCCGCAATCTGCATGCCTGTGCGGTGGCGGTGGTGCGCGACCATGGCGGCGTGTTTCCCACCACATCGGCGGGTCTGCAGGCACTGCCCGGAATTGGCGCCTATACCAGCGCTGCCATTGCGGCGATCTGCTTCGATGAACGGGTCGCCGTACTCGACGGCAATCTCGACCGGGTGCTGGCGCGCTATTTTGCGCTGGCCGTACCGGTGCGCGAGGCCAAGGAGGAGCTGCGCGCCGCCCTGCAGGCAGCGGTCCCGGCCCGCGCCGGCGATTTTGCCCAGGCGATGATGGACCTGGGCGCCACCATCTGTGCACCGCGCACGGCGCTCTGCATGCTGTGCCCGATCCAGCCGGGATGCGCGGCCACGGCAGCGGGCGATCCAACGATCTATCCGGTCAAGCCGGTCAAGGCCGAGCGGCCGGTGCGCAAGGGCCATGCCTATGTGATGCTGGACAGTGCCGGCGACGTCTATCTGCAGACCCGCCCCGACAAGGGCCTGCTGGCCCAGATGACCGAAGTGCCGGGCTCCGACTGGTCTGCGGCGCTGCCCGAGCCCAGTTATCCGGCCCAGGGCGCGTGGCGCCATCGCGGGCAGGTGGTCCATATCTTCACCCATTTCCGGCTGGAACTGGAAGTTTGGTCGGCCGAAGTGACGCCGGACGGCCTCGATGGCGGCTGGTGGGCCGAGCCAGGGGCGCTGGCGGGCGAGGCCTTGCCGACGCTGTTTCGCAAGGTGCTGGCCGAGGCGGGGCTGCAATAGCCAGCTTGCGCCGTTAAGCGCTGGCAATGGTTGCCAAAATCCTGTTTGGTGCGCCCGGTTTGGACCAGAGACCTTCATGACCTATGCGATTAGCCTGGATCCGGCGCGGATCTATTGTGCCCTGCCGGCCCCGGCCTATTTCAGACGGGAATTCGAGCGGGTGGGGGCGCGGCCCCCGAAAATCCGCATCCGCTATCGCCAGACCGACAATCCGCCACATGACGTGTTGATCGAGCGGCGCGGAGACGGCTTCACCATCGTGCTGGAACAGTCATCCGCGCGGCTGTTCACGCGATTCATGCGCCATAAGGTCTGCGCCTATACCTATTGGCTGAGCCTGTGTGCACCGGCAGTGACGGGTATCACCGTCAATGCATCGGATGGGGAAGAGGTGTCGCGGGCGCGGTTTTCGCCCTCGGTGCGCTTCCCCCAGCATGTGGCGCTGCCCGATCCGCATTTTTTCCAGAATCTGGGCTTTGCGCGGGCGCGGGACGCCGGCAGGCAGGCGCCCGACTGGCATGGGCGATCCGACGAAATCGTCTGGCGCGGTGGCATGAATGGCACCGGCTGGATGAGCCTGGAGCCGCAGGATGCCGACAATCCGGCCGTGCTGCAGCGCATCCGCATGGTGTTCCGGCTCAAGGGGCTCGATGGAGTGGATGCCCGCCTGATGGATATGCACCGCAGCGTTGCCCCGTTCACCGCTCTGGCCGATGCCCAGGGACTGCTGGCGGCGCCGTTGCCGGCAACCACCTGGCTGGGGCACAAATTCGCCATCGATATCGATGGCTATACCAATACCTGGTCCAACCTGCTGGTGCGCCTGCTCTATGGCTGCTGCGTGCTCAAGGTCGGCTCGCAATTCGGCTATCGGCAATGGTATTACGATGCCCTGCGTCCCTTCGAACACTATGTGCCGGTCGCGGCGGACATGTCCGATTTCGCCGAAAAGATTGACTGGGTGCGCAGTCACCCCGCCGAAGCCGCGGCGATTGCAGCGCGGGGGCAGGCGCTGGCGCAGACGCTGACCTTTGCCAGGGAGGCGCGCCGGGCGGCGGACCTGATCGAAGCGCATTGGGACCGGACGGAGGTCTAGGCTGGTATCGCGGTATCGGCGAGCATGGCCTCGAAATAGGCGATGGTCTGGCGGAGGCCCGCGTCCAGCTCGACCCGGGGCGACCAGCCGAGGCTGTGCATGGCAAGGCTGATATCGGGGCGGCGCTGGCGCGGGTCGTCGATGGGCAGGGGGCGTTGCACAAGGCGTGAGCGTGACCGGGTCAGCGCAATGACCTGTGCGGCCAGTTCGCGCATGGTGAATTCCGTCGGATTGCCCAGATTGACCGGACCGGTCACCTCGGGGCCGCTGTTCATCAGCATGACCAGGCCATCGAGCAGATCATCGACATAGCAGAACGAGCGGGTCTGCCGGCCATCGCCGTAAAGCGTGATGGCGTCGCCCTGCAGTGCCTGAACAATGAAATTGGCGACGACGCGGCCATCGGCCGGATGCATGCCGGGGCCATAGGTATTGAAGATGCGCGCCACCTTGATCGCCACGCCATGCTGGCGGTGGTAATCGAAGAACAGGGTTTCGGCGCTGCGCTTGCCTTCATCATAGCAGGCGCGCGGCCCGATCGGATTGACGTTTCCCCAATAGCCTTCCGGCTGCGGATGGATATGGGGATCGCCATAGACTTCGGAGGTCGATGCCTGCAGCACCGGGACGTCGAGGCGCCGGGCCAGATCCAGCATATTGATCGCGCCCAGCACGCTGGTCTTGAACGTGGCTATGGGATCGGCCTGGTAATGCACTGGCGAAGCGGGGCAGGCGAGGTTGTAGATCTGGTCGACCGCCAGTGTCACCGGTTCGCTGACGTCCTGCTGCAGCAGCGTGAAACGGGGGTGACCGAGCAGGTCGGCAATATTGCGTTGCGCGCCAGTGCGGAAATTGTCGAGACAGACGATTGCATGGCCCTGGGCCAGCAGCTTGCGGCACAGATTTGCGCCGAGGAAGCCAGCGCCGCCGGAAATCAGAATACGTTTAGTCATAATCACTTAGGCGCGCCCCCACCGCGTGCGGGTGCTTAGCGCCATTCGCGGTGGAGGACAAGGCGGCCACCAGGCTGCGGGCGCCGCCGTCTATTGGCGCGCGAGAAAAGCACCGTCGGGGCGCGTTTCCCACCAGGCCGGATTGGCGGCGTTGAACCGGGTTATCGCGTCCCAGCGCGGCGTGCTGTCATCGAGATGGCGCAACGCACCCCAGCTGCCCCATTTGCTCGGTGCCGCCACGTCTACGAACAGGGCAAAGGCCTTGCCGCCTGCCGCTTTCCAGGCATCGAGCAGGGCGGTGTAAAGTGCGCCCATCTGCGGGGAGTAATTCAGCGCGATGTAGAACGCGGTCAGTTCCGCGTTGTCGAGCGCGGCCTCGACACCCACCACATGCGTGCCGCCCTCATACATGACGAGGTCCAGGCCATGATCCCGGGCGATGCCCGCCTGTCGGGGAAAAGCATGATCGGCCAGCCCGGCAATGCTGTCCTGGCTATTGCCGGTGACCGAGCCATCCCGCAATTCGCGCGCAGCCAGGGCGATGGCAGCGTCGAACTTGTGGGCCTGGATATGGTCGGCCAACGCCTGGTCCGCAAGGCCAAGGGCCTTGCCGGCGGCTTCGGCCTCCGACCGGCTAAGAGCAATCCAGCCGAGCACCAGATCGGCCTTTTCGCCCCCCAGCTGGGCGCTGAAATAGCCGGTGATCGCATAGGCATCGAAATACGCGGCCGGCGGGCGATGGTTTGCCGGATCTTCAGCGATCCAGAGCGGGGCTTCAAGGATTTCGGTTTCCAGGCCCTCCCAGCCTGAATGGGTTGCGATGACCTTGACCAGACGATCGGTTTGTCCGGCAAAGGCCGCCTCCCAGATCCTGGCCATCTCCATGGCCCGCACTGCATAGAACTGGACCCAGCTATTGGGGCGCCCCCACCGCAGGCGTCCCTGCTCATCGGCCCATTTTGCCTGCTCGAAAATGAAGTTCCAGACTTCGTTGGACAATTCGACATGCACCTTGAGGTCGTCGCGAAGCCCGTCGCGCACCATGGCGGCGAACTGGGCCATGTAGTCATTGCTCGCCAGGTGAGGCATGTTGAACCAGGGGTCGGCGCCAATGCGATTGGCCAGCGCCAGCATGATCTCCAGCGGCGCGCCACGCCGGGTATAGGTATAGTCGCTGACCTGGGGCCGGCCGGCCCAATCCGACTGGGTGGAATTGTTCGTCTGCATCCAGTCCATGAACCGCAGCATGCGCATGTTCTCGATCAGCGCCAGCCATTGGGGATTGAAGATCTCGCCCGCCTCATAGGCGGCAATGTCGCGTTCGTGGACGATGGTGATGTTGCGGATATACTCCCCGATCCGGCGTGGATCGGTCCGCGAGATGACCACATTGACGATGGTATTGTCGGGCGTGACCTCGAACCAGAGCAATCCCGGCCGGCTGGGCCTGCGGGGCGCGCCGCCGGCCCTGACCTCGATCTGCCCTTCGCCTTCATAGGTGAGCCGATAGACACCGCGCGTGGAAACCGCGCCCACCGGCAGGTCGGCGAGCAGGACTGTACTGACCGATTCAAGCGCCGGGGGTATCGCCTTCAGCCACCCCTGTGTGTCCAGATAACCCTCATCGGCCAGGCGCTGATGATCCCAGCCGCCCCATTGCCCGGGCAGATGCCCTATCCAGGTGCTCGCGGTTTTCATGATGTCCAGGAACGGCAGCTGGCTGGCGTAATAGTCGAGACCGCTCAACCCGATGCCGACGGACGGATTGCCCAGTTCGCCGGCCTCGGTTGCCTGCGCGCGTGCCGGCAGGCTCCAGAGCTGGGCCGTGCAGAGTGCAATTGTGAACACGAGTGCGGCGAGAAACTTGGGGCGCATGGCGGGCGTGGCTCTTATGGACAGGTCGGCGGCTAGGACTTGGGCGTGGCCCGCAGATTGGCATCGGCGCGCGACCGCGATTTCGCCCAGGGCGCGGGTTCCGATTGCCGGTGCCGCGGCGTTGCCGCGCTGCGCGATGCGCTGCCCAATTCTGCATGGCCCAGGATTGCCCCGGCCAGCAACCAGGTGAGGGGGACCAGAGTAGCGTTGGGCAGAAGATCGAACAGGTTGGCAGCGTAGATCAGCGCCAGTGGACCGGCATAGCGCGAAAGCTTGGTCCTGGCGGTGAAGCTGACGCGCGCCAGGACCAGCAGGGGGAGTGCGAGAAGCCCGAATTCGCCGACAAAGCCTGCCCATCCGGAGACGCTCATCACTTCGATCCAGCGTCCATCGATGACCGACAGGCGCTGCCCGGATATCACATCGTGCAGGTGGTTGCGCGCCCAGCCGCCCCAGCCGAACAGGGACCGTTCAGCGGCATGTCCGATCAGCAGCGCCTCGTTGTTCAGCCGGTAGACGAGCGAACCGGCGCGATCGGCATCGAAGGACATGGCCTGGGCAACAATCCAGTCGACGGGAACGAGTTGGGCCCCGCGCAAGGCAGGGTAAAGCAAGGCCAGGCAGGCCAGTGCCGCCGAAACAGCAATTTGGGCGCGCTGGCGCATGAACAGCACAACGGGGGCCAGGAAAACCACATAGACCAGCACGCCGGCGCTCTTGCACAGATACAGGACCACCAGCAGATAGAGCGCGGCGAACATGTAGCGCGTGCGCATGGGGCCAGCCTCGGTTCGCGCCAGTGCCAGGGCCGCCAGGAAGGTCATCAGCGCGAAGAGCGCCACCCACAGGCCATGCGGCATGAAGACGATGGGCCGGAAGCCGCCATACCGCATCATCTGCCCAAAATCGTGCTGGAAGAAGCCATAGACCCAGACATTGATCTGCGGACTGAGGCGAACCTCGATCAGCATGGGTATGGAATAGATCAGGCCGGCAATCACCAGGGCGACGAGGATGTCGCGCAGCGCCTCGTCGTCGTGCAGGAGCGCGCGGCCAAGCAGAAAGGGAATGGCGACGATGATGCGTTCCAGCACCATTGTCGGCAGTTCTTGAATCTGCATGCCGGGCAATCCGCCATAACCGAACAGGATGACATCGGAATTGGTCAGGACGGTGCCGATCGGACTGAGGATGAAGATCGCCAATAGCAGGCGGCCCAGCATCGACACCGGCAGCAGCTTTGGCAGGCCCTCCTTCGCAGTCGCCAGGGCGAACAGCGCACTCAGACTGGCGATGGCGAATTTATCGAGATCGGGCAGGATCAGCAGGTCCAGGGCGGCCCTGGGCGGCAAGATCATATAGCCGCCAAGTATCGTCCAGATCAGCGCCCGACCCGGCGGCAGGCGACGAAACAGCAGGATCGTCACCAGCGGCCAGACGCACAGCATCAGATAGGCAAGCATATTCGGCATGGCGATCCGGCGGTTCTGAACTCTTGCGGACCATCCTAGCCGCTCATCGGGCGGATCGGAAACGCGATCCATCCGGTTGGTTGATGATCGCGCGAAGGTGACCAGGCCCGGGCTGGTGTCCGGGCACCCGGCAACGCGCCGGGGTGCCGCAATCCTGCCATTTCTTCGTCAGCTTCAGCAAGCGAGGCGCGAGAAATCCAAAATCGCAGGCTGTTTCGAGCAATGTGCTTGCTCACGCCTGTTTTGTATTGGAAAATACAAACTGGGCGTGCCCATCCGGCGGTCGCCTCGCTGGAGAATAGCATGTTCTCTGAGATACTTACCAAGCACTGGGACGCCATCGTCATCGGTTCTGGCCTGGGGGGCGGCAGCGTTGGACGGCAACTCGCCGAACAGGGGGCCTCGGTATTGTTTATCGAGCGCGGTCCTGCCAACCCCGCCCAGATCAGCGCGCAGGACGACCCGAGCAGCGACTTTGAGCGCGGTCTTTGGCAGGTGCCGGTCGATGGGACCATCGATGGCCGCCTCCAGAAATTCCACGATGCATTCGGCGCGGGCGTTGGCGGCTCCTCCACCTTCTATGCCGCAACGCTGGAACGCCCCGAGCGCTCCGACCTGGACGACAGCCCCGCGCGGCCCCATCCGACCGGGGGATGGCCCGTTGGCTACGACGCCTATAGTCCCTATTTTGCCGAGGCGGAAAAACGCTTTTTCGTCTGTGGCGAACAGGACCCGCTATCGCATGACCTGGGCACCCTGCTCAGACCCCCCGAGCTTCCCGCCGGCGACATGGCACTGATCGAAGATTTCCGCCGCCACGGCCTGCACCCTTACCGCAACCATATGGGTGTTCGGTATGTGCCCGGCTGTACGAATTGCCTGGGCCGCGCCTGCGGTCGGAACTGCAAGATGGAAGGCCGCTCGGCGGGGGTCGAGCCGGCGCTGGCGACCGGCCGCAGCGCGCTGCTGGCCAATTGCGCGGCGATTGCCCTGCGCGGCAGCAATAACACCATTTCGCATCTGGACGTGGAACTGGGCGGCGTCCGCCATGCCCTGCGGGCCAAGACCTATATTCTGGCAGCCGGTGGCTTCGGATCACCGCGCCTGTTACTGGCGTCGCGATCCGATCAATGGCCCGACGGCCTGGCGAACGCCTCGGGCCTCGTCGGCCGCAACCTCATGTTCCATCTGCTTGAATCGGTCGTGATCTGGCCCGAGCGGCGGACCAGGATCAGTGCCCCGTCCAAAGCGATAACCCTGCGCGACCTCTACTGGCACGAGGGCATGCGACTGGGCGCGCTGCAGTCGGCGGGGCTGGATGCCCTATATGGAGAGGTGTCGTACGCGCTCAGCACGCACTTGACCGGTTCGGCACTTGGGCGGCTGGCCAATACGCTGAAGCTGAACTCGGCGCTGGCCCGCGTTATCTATCGGCGGCGCGGGACCGGCAAGGTGTTTCGGGCCATCATCGAAGACCTGCCCTATGAGCACAATCGGGTCGTCTTCGATCCCGATAATCCGGAGCGCCTGCAGTTCAGCTACAATTTTTCCGACGAATTGCGGGAGCGCCACCGGGCCTTCCGGCAATTGCTGCGCCAGCGGCTTTCGGGCCAGCGGACCATGTTTCTCAAGCCCAAGCCCGAACTTGACATCACCCATGCCTGCGGGACGCTCCGGTTTGGCGACAATCCGCGCACCAGCGTACTCAATGCGGACTGCCGGGCCCATGACGTCGAAAATCTCTATGTGGCCGATGCAAGTTTCTTCCCCACCTCGGCCGGGATCAATCCCGGCCTGTTGATCGCGGCCAATGCGATTCGCGTCGCCGATCGCGTTCTGGCAGCGATGCGCTGATGCCGGGGCCTGCAGGGGGCAACAAAAAGGCCGCCGGGGCAAACCGGCGGCCAGTTAATAGAGCCTGAGACGTGATTGGAGGTCAGGATCAGGCAGAAAGCAAATCAAGTTTTGCACGGACACCCGTGCGTAGATCGTCGATCGGGACGACGCGCCCGTTCTGGTCGTAGTGCCAGAAGGTCCACCCGTTGCATGCCTCGGCACCCTGAACCAGCGCGCCCACCTTGTGGATGGAGCCCTGATGCGAGCCCGAGACGAGTGACCCGTCAGCACGGACCATGGCAGAGTAACGTTTTGTTAAGTCGAAAAGTTGCGTGCCCGGTTCAATCAATCCCTGTTCGATCAGCGAGCCGAACGGAATGCGGGTTTCCTTGCGCTTCGGCGTGACCGATTGCAGGGCCTCGAACACACTGGGGCGGATCGAGGCGATGCGCTTGCGAGCGGCCGACACATAGGTGTCCTCGCGCTCGATGCCGATAAAGTGGCGACCGAGCTTGCGGGCCACGGCGCCGGTGGTGCCGGTGCCGAAGAACGGATCCAGCACGATATCGCCCGGCTTGGTCGTGGCATTGAGAATGCGGAACAGCAGTGCTTCCGGCTTCTGGGTCGGATGGACCTTGTCGTCCGCCTCGTCCTTCAGCCGCTCGGCCCCGGTGCAGATCGGGAACAGCCAGTCGCTGCGCATCTGCGTATCGTCATTGGCCAGCTTCATCGCCTCATAATTGAAGGTGACGCGGCTTTTCTGGCTCTTGGCGGCCCAGATCAGGGTCTCATGCGCATTGGTGAAGCGCGTACCCCGGAAGTTCGGCATCGGATTGGCTTTGCGCCAGACGATGTCGTTGAGCATCCAGAAGTCCAGATCCTGCAGCGCCGAGCCGACGCGGAAGATGTTGTGATAGCTGCCGATGACCCAGAGGGCGCCATCGGGTTTCAGCACGCGGCGCGCGGCCTTGAGCCAGGCGCGGGTGAAGGCATCGTAATGGGCAAAGCTGTCAAACTTGTCCCAGTCATCATCCACCGCATCGACCTTGCTCTGGTCAGGGCGGGTAAGGCTCTGTTCCAGCTGCAGGTTGTAGGGTGGGTCGGCAAAGATGAGATCAACCGAGCCGGCCGGCAGGGCGTTCATGTGGTCGATGCAATCGCCCACAAGGATGGTATCGATGGGGAGGCGGGTAGCCTCCTCCGCAGCGGCTGTGACAGCCGTACGCGCGGTACGCAACATATACTTAACCCTAACGCAGTACTAACAATGCCGTTATAGCGCGTCAGAGTTAATGGAGCGTTTGCAAGGGGTTAGCGGGAGGTTAAGACGGCGCTCCGGCGACGGCACCGGCGGCCAGCCGCACCCGCTCCCAAGCCTGCGCAACCGGGGCAAATTCCTCACGATGATGGCGGCAGGGGCCGTGATCGACGAGGGCCCGCATATGCTGGGCCGTCGAATATCCCTTATGGCCGGCAAAGCCGAAATTGGGCGCATCGCCATCCATGATCCGGCACATGCGGTCGCGCGTGACCTTGGCGACGATGGAAGCAGCCGCGATGGAAACGCTGCGCCCGTCGCCGCCGATCAGCGCCAGACCTTCGCAGGGCAGGCCCATCGGCACGTCGCGGCCATCGATCAAGACACGGTCGGGCGGCAGGCTGAGGCCAATGGCGGCCTGCGCCATGCCCCAGAGCGTGGCACCGCGAATATTGTGCGACAGGATGATCGAGGGCGGCGCGACGACCACCGAGACGGCAAGGGCCGTGGCCACCACCTGCTCGAACAGGGCCTCGCGCTGCTCTTCGGAGAGTTTCTTGGAATCGTTGAGGCCTGCCGGGATGGCCCTGGCGTCGAGGACGACGGCGGAGACCACGACGGGGCCAGCCAGCGGGCCACGCCCAGCCTCATCGACGCCGGCGACAATGCGGGCGCCGCGGGCCTGGGCGGCCAGCTCATGGGAATAGTCGGGAGCGGTCTGTGCGTCTGATTCGAACAACATGGGACGAGCATCCGCGCGGGCGCGCGCAAGTCAATCGCCAGCGTTCACAAGCCAGCCAGCAGCGCCTCACGATTGGGGACGAAGCGGTGATTGCCGATGGCATTGGTCTCATAGACGAAGTCGCGCAGCGCCGTGCTGGCGGCGATGGCCTCCGAAATGTCGCCAACAATGACGAGCCGGCAATGATAGTTCTGCAGTTTCTGGATGAAATTGCCGGCAAGGCCACTGCGCAGGCGCAGGAAGTCGGGAACCAGCCGTTCGGCGGGAATGATGATCACTGTCGCATTATGGGCAAAGGCTTCGCCCAGAATGTCGGTGGCATCGCGCTCGCTGCCCACCGGGGCGCCAATGGGGTCAAGTTCCAGCACGATGGCGTCGTTGGCCGTATATGTCTGCATTTGCGTACTCATTTCTATCGTCGTGTCGGCAAGTCCTGCTATGGTTATCCACCGGGGGGCCGGTCGCCAGAGTTTGCCATGAACAAGACTATTCTCGCCATCGCCTTGCTTGTCAGTATGATCGTGCCGACGGCTGCAAAACCCTTCCACCATCCTTATGGGGAGTGGCGCGAGTATAACCAGGACTGGCTCGCGGCCTGTCCGGATGCGATCGACGAGGACGCGGCGGACTATTACGGATTTTCCTGCTTTGCCAGTACCGGCAGCCCGGACCTGAATGCGGCGGGCCTGCCCGCCTATAAGCTGACGCTGATGCTCAACCGGCTGACCGGGGACATCGACATTGCGGTCACGGTGGCAGCGGACGGGGTCGAGGTCGACCAGAGCAGGCCGCTGATCATGACCTTTGGCGGTGCGCTGCCCATTCGGCTGGATTTCAGCACGGACCTGGAGACGCGCTACAACACGACCAATGTGTATTATGTCGCCGAACCCGACCGGAGCGCAGCGCTGCTGGAGCAGATGAAATCGCGCAATGCCGTTACGGTGGCGTTTCCGATCAGTGCTGGCAACCAGCAGGTGCGCGAAGTGCGGTTCTCGCTGCGCGGCACCATCGCCTCGCTTGACTTCATGACCACCTATGCGCGGCGCGTCGCCGACTATTGAGCGTTTAGCCCTGCACCCAGCGGCCGACATAGTCGACCATTTCTGCATGGCGGTCCGGCTCCGGCGCGACCTCTGCCAGTTCGTTGAGGCGCAGCACGCCACTGAGCAATTCGACCCGTTCGCGGTCAATGCTTCTGCCGGTCAACGTCTCATAGGCGCTGATCGTCCGCTCGGTGAGGTCTCGGGCGATGAAGTTGGAATAGATGAAATCCTGCTGCAAAGCGCCAAAGCCTGAATCGGAAAAGTCGTAGACGCCATTGAGACGGTGGGCCGAATGGTCGAATGCCATGTTCCAGCCATGGCCGTCGAAGAAGCCATAGGTGACGCCATGAGGATCGGGGGGCAGGTCCCGCCAGGCGGTGATGGTTCGCTGGGCATAGGAGTGCAGGTTCGGCGGCAGCAAGGGCAAGGCGCGGTCGAGAATGGCGTCGGGCGCCAGCCATTCGAAGATTGGCCGGGCGCCGACATCGGCCATGACGTGATTATCGATGGCATGCAACTGGCTGTAGAACTGCGCCAGCTCCGCCGCCATGCGGTCGCGGGCCGAGACAGGCAGCGCCTCATACTGCTCCGTCACGAGATGTTCACCCCGCAACTTCTTGTGGCGGGAGAACAGGCGCGGCTCCTGATAGAGGGTCAAGTCCGGCACCGGCATGGTCAAAAATGGCCGGACAGCAGCGAGGATGCTGGCTTCGCGGATCAACGCCGCGCGGGCCACCTCATTGCGCGGGAACTTGAAGATCAACGCATCATCGACATCCAGCGCCACGCTGTCCCAGCCGGTCGATAGCAGTTCAAACGAGGCGCAGGCCAGTTCCGGGAAACGGGCGAGGATGACCGATTGCAGGGTATCAAGGGTCATGTCGCGCATGAAATGTCCTTTCGCGGCTGGCCCAAGGCCCTTAGCGCCTGGGACTTTGGAGGGCAAGGCGGGCCGGGAGACGGAGCAACTCAAGACTGATGCAGTTCTACTCCTGCACCGCCAGAATGTATCCAATGCTGCGCGGGAATGGCACCGCGAGTGCACAAGGCTGTCTGCGGCGCTGCCTTTGGAGCGCAGCGCCGCAGATGCCTAGAACAGGCTCATCTGCTTGTCTTCAACCTTGGGGGCGAGGAAGAGATCGTTGCGCAGGCCCGGTAGCTTGTCGACGAGGCCGTAGCGTTCGCGGGCCTTGTCGAAGCGTTGGCGAAGCAGGGTGGCGTAGGGGCCTTCGCCAGTCATGCGCGAGCCAAAGCGCGGATCATTGTCGCGCCCGCCGCGCGTGTCGCGGATCAGGCCGAGGACGTGGCGAACCCGGTCCGGGAAGTGGCGCAGCAGCCACTCGCGGAAGATATCGCGCACTTCGCCCGGCAGGCGGACCAGGATCATCGACGCGCCCTTGGCCCCTTGGGCAGCGGCGGCGTCGAGAATGCGTTCAAGCTCCATGTCGTTGATCGCCGGGATCATCGGGGAAGCAAATACCGAGACGGGAACCCCAGCTTCCGCCAGCAACCGGATGGCTTCCAGGCGGCGGGCCGGCGAGGAGGCGCGCGGTTCCATCTTGCGGCTGAGCTTGTGATCCATCGAGGTCATCGAGATCGCCACCTTGACCAGGTTCAGCTTGGCCAGTTCGGTCAACAGATCAAGATCGCGGATGATCAGCGCCGACTTGGTGGTGATCATCACCGGATGGCGGGTCTCCAGCATGACTTCGAGGATGCCGCGGGTCAGCTTATGCTTGCGCTCGGCGGGCTGGTACGGGTCGGTATTGGTGCCCATGGCGATGGCCTTGACCTTGTAGTTCCGAGCGCCGAGCTCGGCCCGCAGCGCCTCGACCGCATTGGTCTTCACATAAATATCGCGCTCGAACTCGATCCCGGCGGAATGGCCAAGAAAGGCGTGGCTGGGCCGGGCGAAGCAATAGGAACAGCCATGCTCGCAGCCGCGATAGGCATTGATCGAGCGATCAAAGCCAATGTCGGGGCTGTCATTGGAGGTGATGATGGTCTTGGCGCGTTCAGTGTGCTCGACCGTCTCGAACAGCGGCAATGGCTCGACCGTGCTCCAGCCATCGTCAAAGCCCTCGCGGCTCTGCTTTTCAAATCGGCCGGAATGATTGGACTGCGCGCCCCGGCCGCGATTGCGGCTGGGATCGACCAGTTCGCGCCGCGCGAGATCGGCGTCGCGGCTACGGCTCAAGCGTTCCAGGGCTTCAAAGGATGGGGCCTGATAGAGGGCCATGTTCCGTCTCCCAATAGCGCCGGGGCGAGGGGGAATCACCCGGTTCGACGTCAAACAAAGCTAACAGGAGTTGCGGAACATAACAAGAACAAGTAGAAAGACGAGGGGATGTATCATGTTTCCAAAATCAAGCCCCAAAGGGGCATTGCAAGACTTTACGGGCCGGGATGAGAAGGAGTAGAGAACGCGCCCCGGCATTCTACCGGTCTGGCGATCACTGCGCCGCCAGCCCGCCAGCCCGCCCGCCCGCTGGGGCCAGTTCCATATCGATCAGCTTGCCGACACGTGCTGTCACAAGCAATTCGCATTGCCGTGTCGAATACCGGCGCCGTTCTTCGTCGCTGGAGCGATGACATTCATTGAGAGGGATTTGAGGATGACAATGGAAGCAACCATGGATGCTGCGCCCGAACAGGCGCCGCACCACCCCGTCAATGCAGCCCGCAACCGGCTGGTCATTGTCATTCTTCTGGTCTCGACCTTCGTGGTGTTTCTCAACGAAACCATCATGAGCGTCGCCATTCCGCACCTGATGAAGGATCTGGGCGTCACGGCCAGCGCCGCGCAGTGGCTGACCACGGCCTTCCTTCTGACCATGGCGGTGGTGATCCCGGTCACCGGCTTCCTTTTGCAGCGGATCAACACCAGGCCGATCTTCGTGGCGGCCATGAGCATCTTCTCGCTCGGTACCCTGGTCTGCGCGCTGGCGCCGGGCCTCGAACTGCTGGTGGCCGGCCGCGTGGTTCAGGCCACCGGCACCGCCATCATGATGCCCCTGCTCATGACCACGGTGATGACGCTCGTTCCCCTTGAGGGACGCGGCAAGACCATGGGCAATATCTCGATCGTCATGTCCGTGGCCCCCGCCATCGGCCCGACCATTGGCGGGTTCATCCTCGCCAATTTCGACTGGCGCTTCATGTTCTATTTCACCCTGCCCATCGCCATCCTGACGCTGGTTCTGGGCGCCATGCGCATCCGCAATGTGTCGACGCCCCGTTTCGCGCCGCTTGATGTGTTCTCGGTAATCGTCTCCGCCCTGGCCTTTGGCGGCCTGGTCTACGGGCTGTCCAGTCTGGGGGAAGCCTCCGAGCACGGTTCGGCCATACCCAGCTGGGTGCCGATCGCGGTTGGCCTCGTTGCCATGGCAATCTTCGTCTGGCGCCAGATTGGGCTGCAGCACCAGAACAAGGCGCTGCTCGACCTCCGGACGCTGCAGCACAAGAACTATACCTTTGCGCTGCTGACCATGGCCGCCGCCATGGTGGCGCTTCTGGGCACCTCGATCCTGATGCCGATCTACACCCAGAGCGTGCTGGGCCTCGATACGCTGCAGACCGGCATGATCCTGCTACCCGGAGGGTTGCTTATGGGGCTGCTCGGCCCGGTGGTGGGGCGGCTCTATGACCGCCACGGCCCCCGGCCGCTGCTGGTGCCGGGCGCGATTATGGTTTCGGCCGTGATGTGGGCGCTGACCTTTGTCGGCACCACTACCCCGGTCTGGGCGGTCATTGCCGGCCATATCGTGCTCAGCGTCGGGTTGGCCTTCACCTTCACCCCGCTGTTCACCGCCTCGATGAGCTCGGTGCCGATGCCGCTCTATTCTCATGCCAGTGCCATTCTTGGCTCCGTGCAGCAGGTGGCAGGGGCGGCCGGTATCGCCCTGTTCGTGGCGGTGATGAGCCTGCGTACGGCAGCCGGTGCTGCCGAGGGACTGGTGGGTAATGAAGCGCTGGCCGCCGGGATCCGCTCGGGCTTCCTGTGCGGCGCCATCATTTCGCTGCTGATGGTCGTGGCGGCGCTGTTCGTCCGCAAGCCGGCCTCCACCGCACCGGGTGACACCGCCGTCCATTAGCGCCGGCGGGCGTTTTCCCGAGAACGGTCAAACCAATCGGCCCCTGCCGCGACCATCGCGGCAGGGGCATTTTTGGACAACACTGCTGTCGGTTGGGGGAAATCCTGTCGGGACCGCAAGGCCGCAAGTCCGCCGCAATCGAACGCTTTGCTTACCTTTCGAGGCTAAGAAGCACGTCGCGGGGGCGGGACGTGGAACCAATCGACAATTTTGCGGTGATCCTGCCTATCATCCAGGCCTCCCTGGGTGTGGTGTTTGCCCTATTGTTTCGGTCCGGTATCCGCAGCGCCGGTCACTGGGGCGTGGCCTATCTCCTCAGCGCCGCCGCCATCGCCGTCTATATCCTGCCCGTTGATGGCACGGTCCTCACCCTGGTCTCCGACGGACTGTTCCTTGCGTCCTATTTCATGTTTGGCGAGGCCATCATTGCCCGCTTCGGTGTGCCACCGCACCGGCCGTTGCGCCTGGCACTGGGCGTCGGCGTGTTCCTGGCCGATATCTATGTCGTCGTCGGCCTGGAAAGCCTCGGCGCCAGCGTGCTGGTGGTCGATCTCGGCATCAGCCTGCAATTGGCCACGGCCTGTGCGCTGTCCTGGCGGCACATGCTGCGCGGGATCGATCTGGTCATTGGCCTGCTGGCGCTGCTCAGCGTGTTCAGCAATGCCGGCATGGCGCTATTGTTCGGGGTTCTGCTGCCGCCCGGCGAGGATGTGGCGCAGTTCCTTGCGAGCAATTATGCCTTTGTCATGCAATTGTTGGCCAGCGCCTTCAGCCTCTGGTTCGGTCTCGCCGGACTGGCGGCGATCACACTGGATATGCTGGGGAAATATCGCCAGGCGGCCCATCACGATCCGCTGACGGGCCTGTTGAACCGTCGCGGTTTCGAGGTCGCGGCGCGCCGGGTGCGCGGGGCCGAGGGCAAGGGGGTCCTGCTGATCCTCGACCTCGACGGGTTCAAATCAATCAACGACCAGTTCGGGCATGATACCGGCGACCTGGTGCTGGCCGGGCAGGCCAGCCTGCTGCGCGCGATGCTGCCGCCACAGGCGGTGATCGCCCGGTTTGGCGGCGAGGAATTTGTCGCGCTCCTGCCGGGCGTCTCGCTGGCCGAAGGCGGCGCACTGGCCGATAGCGTGCGCCTGGCCTGTGCCGGCCGGGATTGGCGGCAGCTGGGAGTGGATCGTGCGGTGACGCTGTGCGCCGGTGTATCTGCCTATGGTCCGGACGATGTCAGCCTGCGTCATGCGCTGCGATGCGCCGATACCGCGCTTTACGCCGCCAAGGCAGCGGGGCGCAATCGGGTCATGCTCGGGCGTGACGGCGCTGTCGAGCCTGTCGGCGGGGGAGCCGCCTGAGCCAGATCAGCGCTCGTCGAGGCGCGGCATCAGCTCGACGAAATTGCAGGGCTTGTGGCGATAATCGAGCTGGTGGCTGAGGATACCTTCCCAGGCATCGCGGCAGGCGCCGCGCGAGCCGGGCAGGCAGAAGACGAAGGTGGTGCCGATCAGCCCGCCGGTCGCCCGCGACTGCAGTGAACTGGTGCCGACGGTGGTCGCCGAATATTGGTGGAACAGCACGGAGAACCCCTCCATGCGCTTGTCGAACAGGGGCTCGACCGCCTCGGGGGTGACGTCACGGCCGGAAAAACCTGTGCCCCCGGTGGTCAGGATGACGTCGACCCCGGGATTGGCGACAAAGCCCTGCACGGCCTGGCGGATCAGCTGGATATCGTCGCGCACCACGACGCGGTCGGCGCAGCTATGGCCGTCGGCTTCCAGCAACGACCTGAGCAGGGCGCCGCCGGTATCGGTTTCCAGCGTCCGCGTGTCGGACACGGCAACGACGGCAATGGACAGCGGCTTGAACGCGCGGTCTTCAAATCGTTCCGTCTTGAACATCGCGCTTCTCCTCGGGCGTCTCGATCAATTCCTCCGGCACGGGCGCTTCGCGATCATCCGGAATCTCGTCGCTATCACTATCAGCCCGCGGATCGAGCGCAACGCTTTCCGGCGTCACCTGCTTGTCATTGCCCATCGGCTGGAAGGGCGCGCGGTCGGCGGCGGCCGGAGCATTGCGGATGCGCATGCGCATGAAGGCGAAGAGCGCCAGCCCGCCATGGAAGGTGGCGGTGACGATGAACAGGCCAACCGGCGAAAACGCGCCCATGATCATCGAGGCCACCAGCGGGCCGATGGCCAGGCCAATGCCCAGGATCAGCAGCATGCCGCCGGCGATCTTGGCAAATTCGCCATCCTTGGCGAAGTCATTGGCATGGGCGACGGCGACGGCATAAATCGGGTTGGCCGAAAAGCCATAGAGCGCGAACAGCACATACATCATCCAGCCGGCGCCCGGATTGATCAGCACGGTCAAGGCGCCGACCACGGCGGCAGTGCCGGAGAGCCCGATCAGCACCTTGCGCCGGTCGATGCGGTCGCTGAGACGGCCGAAGGGAATTTGCGCGATGGCGCCGAGCGTGGCGGCCAGAGCGAACAGAAAGGCGATGCCGCCGGCATCCAGACCCTGCTGATAGCCATAGACCGGGGCCAGCGTGCCGAAGGACCCATTGGCCATGCCAACCGAGAAGGCTGCAATCGCGGCGACGGGGGAAGTGCGATAGAGCAGCCAGACGTCGAGCTTGGCCGAAGCCAGCGGGCGGGGCTGGGGGCTGGAGGTCAGTGCGGTGGGCAAGACGGCGCAGATGAAGCTGATGGCGCCGATGACAAAGGGCACATAGCCGGCCACCCCGGTGATCGACATGGCGATCTGCCCCAGGGTCGAAGCGGTCATGTTGATGGTGGTGTAGATCGAAAAGATCGTGCCGCGGCTGCGGTTTTCGGCGACTTCGTTGAGCCAGCTTTCCACGATCATCGCCGCGCCGGCAAAACAGAAGCCGGACAGCGCGCGCAGGATGATCCAGCTGATATCGTTGATCAGCAGCAGATTGAGCAGGATGGTGATGGTGCCGATGGCGGCCATCACCGAGAAGGCCCGGATGTGGCCAACCTTGCGCACCACCAGCGGCACGGTGATCGAGCCGGCAACAAAGCCCACCGACCAGCCAGTGCCGATCAGGCCGAGTGCCAGCAGCGAAAAGCCTTCCTCCGCGCCACGCACCGAGAGCAGCAAGCCTTGAAGCCCACCGCCGAACATCAAGAGGGCGGAGCCGAGGAACAGGGCGTAGATCTTGATGACGGACGACATGGCACTTCCGGGACTAGGTGCGAGAGAACGTTGCAAATCACGCAATGGTGACAATAGCGCGGCGTCGGCGTTTGGCACGGCTGAAATGCGGCGATTGGGGAATTTAGTTTTTTGCGGTGGCGTGAGGCGCCTTAGCGTGTCGGTAGTCCGGTGGGGGTAGTCGCGCCGTGCGCTTGCAACACCACGGAGTCATTCCCGCGCAGGCGGGAAACCATTCTTTGGGTGGGTCCGGTGGTTCCAAGGAAGAATGGATTCCCGCCTGCGCGGGAATGACCCGGTGGGTGGTTAGGGAAGGGAGTGACTGGTGGCTTAGGAGTTAGACGGACACGGTCTCGGCGCCGCAGCCGCCATCATCCCCCGATACCAAGCTCGTCCATTTTCAGCCGCAGGCTCAGCAGGTCGCGCCAGGCTTGTTGTTTGGCGGCGGGGGCGCGCAACAGATAGGCGGGGTGCAGTGTTGGCATGGCCTGGACGCCGTGATTGCCGACGACGACCTCGCTCCACTTGCCGCGCATCTTGAGGATGCCGGACGTGGTGGAGAACACGGTCTGCATGGCCGGGCCGCCCAGCGTCACGATCAGGCGGGGGGCGACCAGTTCGACCTGGCGATGCAGGAACGGCAGGCAGAGCGCCATTTCCTCGGGGCTGGGGGTGCGATTGCCCGGCGGGCGCCATGGCACGGTATTGGCGATATAGACCTTGGTGCGATCCAGCCCGATGGCGGCCAGCATACGGTCGAGCAATTGCCCGGACTTGCCGACAAACGGCTTGCCCTGGCGGTCCTCTTCGGCGCCGGGTGCTTCGCCGATCAGCATGATCTCGGCATCCGGATTACCATCGGCGAACACCAGCTGGGTGGCGCGCAGCTTGAGCCCGCAGCCCTCATAGGCATTGAGCGTGGCTTCAAGTTCGCCCAGGCTCTGGGCGCTGGCGGCCAGCATGCGGGCTTCGGCGGGATCGGCCTGGAAAACAACCGGGGGCGGCGGTGGCGCCGGGCGTTCTGGCGCCATACCGGGCAAGGCGGCCTTGACCGGCGCAGCCGCTTGCTGCGGGCGGACCGGCGGCCGCTGTGCAAAACGGTCGACCGGCTCTTCGCCCACGGCAATGTCGACCCCGGCGGCCCGATACCATTCGAGCACCGAGACCATTTCGGCGTGATTTAGCGGTCGATCTTCTGACATGATCTCTGTTATGTCACAGCGCTCCCGGCGCGGCCAGACGGCGGGGCGCATGAAGCAGGATTAGGGCAGGATATATGGCAGAGGCGGGCAACCGGGAAACCCTTTCGACCGATGTGCTGATCGTCGGTGCCGGCCCCTCCGGGCTTGCGGCGGCCATCAGGCTGAAGCAGCGCCATCCCGACATCGCCGTCACCGTAGTGGAAAAAGCTGCGGAAGTCGGCGGCCATATCCTTTCGGGCGCCGTGATGGACCCGGTGGGGCTTGACGCGCTGCTGCCCGATTGGCGGCTCAAGCGCGCGCCGGTTGGCCCGGACGTGACCAGCGATACCTACCATTTCCTCACCGCCAGGCGCGATTTCAGCTTTCCTGATTTTGCCCTGCCGCCGCAGATGCGCACCCCCAATGCGGTGATCGTCAGCCTTGGCGATTTGGTGCGCTGGCTGGGGGAGCAGGCGGCCGAGCTGGGCGTCGATATCTTCCCGATGACCGCGGCGGTCGACGTGCTGCGCAGCGGCGATGGCCCGGTGCGCGGGATCATCACCGGCGATCTGGGGCTGGACGCTGACGGCAACCCCAAGCCAGGCCATGCGGCCGGCATTGCGCTGGAAGCCAGATATACCCTGATCGCCGAGGGCGCGCGGGGATCGCTGGCCAAGCAATTGAATGCGGCATTCGGCACCGAGCGCCAGCCGCAGAAATATGGACTGGGTATCAAGGAAGTCTGGGAAATCCCGGCCGATCGGCATCAGCCCGGCAAGGTCGACCATTATATGGGCTTTCCGCTCGATAATGCCACGTCCGGTGGTGGATTTGCCTATCACGCGCAGGACCGCAAACTCTATCTGGGGCTGGTCGTGCATCTCGACTATGCCGATCCCAGCCTGTCGCCTTTCGATGAGTTCCAGCGCTTCAAGACCCATCCCAGCATTGCCCCACTGCTCGAAGGCGCGACGCGGCTGAGTTATGGCGCACGGGCCTTGGCCTCGGGCGGCTGGCAATCGGTGCCGACACTGGCTTTCCCCGGTGGCGGGCTGATCGGTTGCGCCGCCGGCTTCATGAATGCGCCGCGGCTCAAGGCCATCCACAATGCGATTCTCTCCGGCATCGGGGCGGCTGACGCGGTGGGGGCGGCGATCGAGAAGGGCCGCCAGCACGACCTGATCGAGGATTTTTCGGCCCGCGTCTTCCAGACCGGGATCAAGGACGAATTGCGCGCGGTGGAGAACGTCAAGCCGCTCTGGTCGCGATTGGGGACACTGGCCGGGGTGTTGGCGGCGGGCGCCGATATGTGGTGCCGGGCGCTGTTCAAGACCTCGCCGCTGGGAACGCTGCATCATCGACAGCCTGACTTCGCGGCACTCCGCCCGCTTGGGGCCAAGCGCCGGACCTATGCGCGGCCGGACGGCAAGACCACGTTCGATCGGACGTCGTCGGTGTTTCTGGCCAACCTCGCCCATGACGAGGACCAGCCCATTCACCTCAAACTGGCCGATCCGGCTGTGCCGGTGCGCGATAACCTGCCGCTTTATGGCGAGCCGGCGCCGCTTTATTGTCCCGCCGGGGTCTATGAAATGGCACAAGAGGGTGGCGCCCCGGTGTTCCGCATTCACGCGGCCAATTGCGTGCACTGCAAGACCTGCGACATCAAGGACCCGGCCCAGAACATCACCTGGGTGCCGCCAGAGGGCGGCAGCGGGCCCAACTACAACGGAATGTGAACCGGTCAGCCAATAGTGACGAGCTCTTGACCAAGCTGGCCTTGCGGCGCGGTCGCAAAATCGACAATCTTGACGCAGTAAAAGGTGCTACTCGCGCAAGCGGAACTGCACACACCGGCCTGCAAGGGCCAAGGGAGAATTCAGCCTCGTGACCAAGCTCATGAACCGTATCGTGCGACCTGCTGTGCTGGCGCTGGCCCTGGGCAGTCTTGTCGTCGCCCCGACCATGGCGCAAGGCAACGTGACCGCCAATATTCTCCAGATGTTCAATGCCAGCGTCACCGGCTCCTATATGGCTGGCCAGCAGGCGTTGCAGGATTTGCGGACCGACGAAGCCGCGCGCTATTTCATGATGGCCGCGCAGCAGGACTGGGACAATCCGGTGCTGGTCGAGCGCGCCTTTATCGGCTTTGCCGCCGACGGCCAGATCGGCCAGGCCGCGTCGACGGCAAAACACCTGCTCGATCTTGATCCGACCAATGAGCTGGCCCAGCTGGTCGTGGCCACTGAAGCGCTCAAGGAGCGCCGCTATGGCGCCGCCGACACCATGCTGTCCAAGATCGGCCAGGATAGCTTTACCGCCATAACCGGCGGCATCCTGCGCGCCTGGGCGCTGGTGGGTGACAATCGCGGTGCCGAAGCCGATGCCGTGCTCGACAAGCTCGGGCAGGGCGGCCTCGCCGATTTCCTGGTGTTCCACCGGGCACTGATGGCTGAGGCCTCCGGCGATACCAAGCGGGCCATCCAGCTGGCCGGCAAGGCCTTCGATACCGAGCCCTTCGTGGCGCGGATCGTGGAAGTCTATGCACGTATCCTGGCCAATGCCGGTCGCTTCGATGAAGCCAAGGAAGCCATTGCCCAGTTCGAGAATCAGGGCCTGTCCCACCCGGTGGTGACCATCGTCAAGGAAGCGGTGGATGCCGGTCAGAAGCCGGGCATTTTTGCCGCCAATGTGCAGGTTGGCGCTGCCGAAATGTTCCATGGCATCGGCGTTGCCCTCGCCCGTGATGGCAGCCTGGATCTGTCGCTGGTTTTCCTGCGCCTCGGTCTCTATCTGGACCCCAATGCCGATGTGATCTCGCTGGCACTGGGCCAGTTGCTCGACAGCGCCGACCAGCATGTCGCGGCCAACAAGGTCTATGAGGGCGTGCCCCCGACCTCGGCGATGAAACCCACCGCCGTGGTGCGCATTGCCACCAATCTGGACAATATGGGCGACCGCCCGGAGGCGCTGCGCCGTCTGGGCAATATCGTCGCCACCCAGCCGGACGACCTCGACGCTGTCTCGGTGCTCGGCGACCTGCTGCGCTATGACGAGCAATATGTGAAGGCTGCCGACGCCTATACCAAGGCGCTGGAACTGTCCGGCGGCGAAAGCCCTGCCGACTGGCGGTTCTATTATGTGCGCGGCATCAGCTATGAGCGGGCCAAGGAATGGCCCAAGGCCGAGGCTGATTTTCTCAAGGCGCTCAAGCTCAATCCCGACCAGCCGCAGGTGCTGAACTATCTCGGCTATAGCTGGATCGACCAGGACATGAACCTGGAGCCGGCGCTGGAAATGATCGAAAAGGCCGTCGCCGCGGTGCCTCAGGATGGCTACATCGTCGATTCGCTCGGCTGGGCCTTTTACAAGATGGATCGCATCGACGAGGCCGTGACCACGCTGGAACAGGCCGTGCAGCTGCGGCCCAACGATGCCGAGATCAATGACCATCTGGGCGATGCCTATTGGAAGGCCGGCCGTCAGCTCGAGGCGCGGTTCCAGTGGAATATCGCCGCTTCGGTCGATGAGGTTGGCAATGTCAAGGAACGCGTCGCGCCCAAGCTGGCCGATGGACTGACCGAAGAAAACGCCACCGAGTAAGGGACTTATGTTTGAAGTCCAATCCCAGGCGGCGCCGGCCAAGATCAATCTGGCGCTGCATGTCACGCGGCGGCGTGACGATGGCTATCACGATCTCGAAAGCCTGATCGTCTTTGCCGATATTGCCGATGAGATCACGGCGGCGCCGGCCAAGACTGATTCGCTGGCTGTCACCGGCCCTTTTGCCAAGGCGCTGAGCAATGGCGAGACCAATCTGGTGACACGCGCCGTCGCGGCGTTTCGCGAGCGCTGGCCCGATGCGGTCGAGGCTGGCCTGGCGCTGACGCTGCACAAGAACCTGCCGGTGGCCGCCGGGATTGGTGGTGGTTCGGCCGACGCGGCTGCGGCCCTGCGGCTGATGGCGGGGCTGGCGGATCGGCCGATTGCGCTGGCGGAACTATCGGAACTGGCCGGGCGGCTGGGCGCCGATGTGCCGGCCTGCCTGATTTCGAGCCCCTTGGTGGCGCGCGGTGTCGGCGAAATCCTGTCGCCACTGCCGCAATTTCCGGCCTGCCATGTGGTGCTGGTTAATCCGCTGATTCCGGTGATCACTGCGGATGTGTTTCGCCGGCTGACCAGCCGCGACAACGATCCGCTGCCGGCTTTGCCGGTGCCGCTGACCCGCCCGGCGCAGCTGGGGATCTGGCTGGCCGAGACGCGCAATGACCTGGAAACGCCGGCGATTGCGCTGGTGCCCGAGGTCGGGCGGTTGATCGCGCATCTGGCGGCGGCGCCAGGGTGTATTCTGGCGCGGATGTCGGGCTCGGGGGCGACGGTGTTCGGGCTGTTTGGTTCGGGCGCGCAGGCGCATCAGGCGGCGCATGAGTTGCGGGAGCAGAACCCGGACCATTGGGTTGCGGCGGCGCCGTTGATTGTGCCTTAGGTGGCGCGGGGTTTTTCCTGCTCTCCGTTGACTGCGACATGTGTATTACCACCGTCATCACCCGGCTTGTGATCCAGTCGTGCTGTCTGGGCGAAGATGGATTGCCCGGACAAGCCGAGCAATGACGATGGAATGGCGGGGGCGTGCCGTGTTGGGAGTGACCCACGGGGCAAGCCCGTGGGCAGCGCAATGAGAGCCGTGAACGGCTTAGTAGGCGCGCAGAACGCTGAATTCGACGACGTCGGCGAGGAGGGTTGCCATGTCGGATGGCGGCAGGACGCTCAGGGCTTCGCGGGCGGCGCGGGCGTGGGCATTGGCCTTGTCGAGCGTGCGCGACAGCGTGTTGTAGCGCTCGAAAATGGCGACGATCTCGGCCACCTGTGCCGGCGTTGCATCGACATCGCCGAGGGCGGCCGAGATGGTGGCCTGCTCGGCCTCAGTGCCTTCGGCCAGCGCCAGAATCACCGGCAGGGTCATCTTGCCTTCGCGCAGGTCGTCGCCGGTATTCTTGCCCAGCGTGCCGCTTTCGCCGCGATAGTCGAGCACGTCATCAACCAGCTGGAAGGCATTGCCGAGTTCCAGGCCATAGGCCTTGAGCGCCTTGCGCCCGGCTTCATCGGCGCCACCGGCCATCGCGCCGACTTCGCAGGCGGCCTCGAACAGGGTCGCGGTCTTGGCGCGGATCACTTCGGCATAATCGGCGGCGGAGGTTTCCAGATCGCCGGTCTTGGCCAGCTGGAAGACTTCGCCCTCGGCCATCGCCGCGGCAGCGGCGGCGAGAACGCCCAGCGCTTCGATATCCTTGGTTTCGACCATCATCATGAAGGCCTGACCGAGGAGGAAATCGCCGACCAGCACGCTGGCCTGGTTGCCCCACACCATGCGGGCGGCTGGCTTGCCGCGGCGCATGTCGCTCTCGTCGACGACATCGTCGTGGAGCAGGGTGGCATTGTGCATGAATTCGACGGCGGCAGCGAAATTGATCGCGCTGCCAGTGCCGCCGCCAAACAGCGAAGCCGCCGCGACGGTCAGCATCGGGCGCAGGCGCTTGCCGCCGCTCTCGATCAGGTAGCGCGCGAGTTCGGGCACCATCTCGACGTGCGAATCAGCCCGGGCCAGAATCATCGCATTGACCTTGGCCATATCGGCCTCGGTCGCCTGCAACAGCCTCTCGATCGCATTGGCGCTGATCGCCGACTTGGTTTGCGCCAGAACTGACACCGCTTTTCCGTCCTCGTTCGCCTCTATGGGCAAATCTGGTTGAGCCCAATGTGGATGCGCATGTATGGTCGCGCGAAACCGGCCATTCGGGTGCGATGTCCCTAGACCAGCCACAAGACTTTGTAAAACACCAAACGCCGACACGCGATGCCTTTTTGGGTGGAAGGCTCATAGTGTCGCAGCCGCGCCATGGCTTCCGTGCCGGGCTCGATAGCGTATTGCTGGGCGCAGCAGTGGCGCCGGGCAGCCCATGGCTGCTCGATCTGGGCTGTGGCGTGGGCACTGCGGGGCTGGTGGCGATGAGCCATTGGCCCGATATGGTGGCGACGCTGGCCGACCGGGACAAGGACATTCTGGCCCTGACGCGGGACAATGCCGCCGCCAATGGCTTTTCGGCGCGCACGACGGTGCTGGCCGTTGACGTGACCGCCAAGGGCGCCGAGCGCCATGCGGCCGGGCTGGCGGAGAATGCCTATGCCTCGGTAATCGCCAATCCGCCATTCTTTGATGCCGGCGCCGGCACGCTGGCCGGCGAAGGAGGGCGCGCCGGGGCCCGTCATATGGATCCGGCGACGCTCGATCTCTGGATCAAGACCGCCGCCGGCTGCGCCACGCCGGGTGGCGAGGTGATTTTCGTCTATCCGGTGGAAAGCCTCTCGCCTTTGCTGGCCGGCTTCACCCAGCGCTTCGGCGCTGTGACGGTGTTGCCATTGACCCCGCGGCCGGGGCAGGCGGTGACGCGGGTGCTGGTGCGGGCGATCAAGGGATCGCGGGCGCCGCTGACCATGCTGGCCTCGCGGGCCCTGCACGGCGATGAGGGCCGGGGCTTCCTGCCAGAATTCGACGCGATCTTCCGCGGCGAGGCACGCCTCGTCTGGTAATTGACGACGGGGCCACCTAAATCTGGGCCGAGTAACAAGGAGCGACCATGGCGCACGAGACGAGCAAGCGCAAAAGCTGGCTGGCCCGCCTGTTCCGCCGTGTGCCGGTGATCCCGGTGGTGCGGCTGCATGGCATCATTGCCGCCGAGCAGCGCCAGGGGCGGCTCAACATCGCCAATGTCGAACCCTTGCTGAAGCGCGCCTTCGCCATCAAGTCGGCGCCTGCGGTGGCGATTATCGTCAATTCGCCGGGCGGCTCGCCGGTGCAGTCGCGGCTGATCTCCAAGCGCATCCGCAACCTGGCCGACGAGCATGGCAAGACCGTGCTGGTCTTTGTCGAGGATGCGGCGGCCTCGGGCGGCTATTTCATCGCCGTGGCCGGCGACGAGATCATCGCCGATCCATCCTCCATTGTCGGATCGATCGGGGTCATCATGGCCGGTTTTGGCTTTGTCGGCGCACTGGACAAGCTCGGCGTCGAGCGGCGCGTGCACACGGCGGGCAAGAACAAGTCGACGCTCGATCCGTTCCTGCCGGAAAAGGCCGAGGATATCGACCGCATCAAGAGTTTCGAGCTCGATATCCATCAGGTGTTTATCGATCATGTGAAGGGGCGGCGGGGCGCCAGGCTCAAGGCCAGCGACGAAACACTGTTCACCGGCGAGTGGTGGACGGGCTTGCGCGGTCTCGATCTCGGCCTGATCGATGGGCTTGGTGACCTGAACGAGACCCTGCGCAGCCGCTACGGCAAGGATATCGCGCTCAAGCCGATCGAGGCCAAGCGGGGCCTGTTCAATTTGCCGCGTTTCGGCTTTTCCATTGCCTCGGACGTCTCGGCCACGGTCGAGGATCGCGCCGCCTGGGCGCGTTTCGGACTCTAGACCATGACCGGTATCATTCTTCGTCTCGTCATCTACGCCGCCATCGGGCTGGCGATCTATTTCGGCATCCGCAAGATCTGGCGGGACTGGTCCGGCCAGTTCAAGGCCGAGGACAAGGAAGCCCAGCGCCTGCGGCGCGAGCGCGATCTGGCCGAGCGGGGCAAGCCGGGCATCATCGACCTGAAGCGCGACAAGGACGGCACCTATCGCCCAGGCGACGACGACAGCGCCCGGCGGTGATCGCAAGGTTGGCCGGTTGAGCAAGCGCAGTTGACCGGGCAGGGCGCAGTAACTAGGTTCGCGCCCGTTGCTCTCCCGGATACCGAACATGACCGACCGCAAGCCCCATATGGACCCCAGGAATTCGTTTCAGGGGCTGATCCTGACCCTGCAGAACTATTGGGCAGAGCAGGGCTGCGTCATCATGCAGCCCTATGACATGCAGATGGGCGCCGGTACGTTCCACACCGCCACCACCTTGCGCGCGCTGGGCCCCAAGCCCTGGAAGGCCGCCTATGTGCAGCCGTCGCGCCGCCCCAAGGATGGCCGCTATGGCGAAAACCCCAATCGGCTGCAGCACTATTACCAGTTCCAGGTGATCCTCAAGCCATCGCCGCCCAACATCCAGGAACTCTATCTTGCCTCGCTGGCCGAGATCGGGCTGGACGCATCGCTGCACGATATCCGCTTTGTCGAGGACGACTGGGAAAGCCCGACGCTGGGCGCCTGGGGCCTGGGCTGGGAGTGCTGGTGCGACGGCATGGAAGTCAGCCAGTTCACCTATTTCCAGCAGGTCGCCGGCTTTGAATGCGCGCCGGTACCGGGGGAAATCACCTATGGGCTCGAGCGCCTCGCCATGTATGTGCAGGGCGTCGAGAACGTCTACGACCTCAATTACAATGGCCGCGAGGGCGCCGAAAAGGTGACCTATGGCGATGTGTTCCTGCAGAACGAACGCGAGTTCTCCAAGTATAATTTCGAGGCCGCCGACACCGAAATCCTGTTCCGGCACTTCAAGGATGCCGAGGACGAGTGCAAGGCGATCCTGACTCAGGGGGCCGAAGGCAATCGCCAGACCATGGCTGTGCCCGCCTATGAGCAGGTGATCAAGGCCTCGCACAATTTCAATATGCTCGATGCGCGCGGCGTGATTTCGGTCACCGAACGGCAGAGCTACATCCTGCGCATCCGCGACCTGGCCAAGGCCTGCGGTGCCGCCTGGCTGCAGACCGACGGCGGCGGGGCGGAAGGCTGATTGCGACGGGCCGATAAGGCCCGTTGCGCTCTCCTCTGACCAATGCGAATGTCCCTGCAACTCGGCGGGGTTAGCTGCCGCATTGGGAGAAGCTCATGGCCATCTGGATCATTCTTGGCGTCATCGCCATCGCCGCCGTCTATGCCGTTTCCATCTATAACAGCCTGGTCAAGAACCGGCAGATGGTCGAGGAGGGGTGGTCGGGCATCGACGTGCAGCTCAAGCGCCGCACCGACCTGATCCCCAACCTGATGGAGACGGTCAAGGGCTACATGGCCCATGAGCGCGAAACGCTCGAATCGGTGACCAATGCCCGCACCGCCGCGCAATCGGCCCAGAACGGCACGCCCGAGCAGCGCGCCCAGGCCGAAGGGGCGCTGTCCTCGGCGCTGGGGCGCCTCTTTGCCGTGGCTGAGGCCTATCCCGATCTCAAGGCCAATACGACATTTCTGGAATTCCAGGCGGCGCTGCAGACCGTGGAAGACGAGATCCAGATGGCGCGCCGCTATTACAATGGCGCCGTGCGTAATCTCAATGTGACCGTCGAGTCCTTTCCCTCCAATCTCGTCGCCAATGGCTTCAAATTCGAGAAGGCGGAATATTTCGAGCTGGAGAACGAGGCCGACCGGGCCGTTCCCAGCGTCAAGTTCAACTGAGCCATCCCATGCGCGTGCTGGTTCGGGCAATTGCCCTGCTGTTGCTGGGCCTGTTGCTGACCCTGCCGGCGCGGGCGCAGGAGCAGATCAACGCCTTTGCCGCCAATCTGGTGCTGGCCACGGACGGCACGGTGACGGTCACAGAGACCATCGATGTGCTGGCCCAGGGCATCGAGATCCGGCGCGGCATTTTCCGGGATATCCCGGTGACCATGCTGGCGCCCGATGGCGGCAAGATCCGCCCGGTGCTGGATGTGCTGAGCGTCAGGCGCAACGGCGCCGACGAGCCGTTCCGGCTGGAGCGGATGGGCGACTTCCAGCGCATCTGGATCGGCTCGTCGGAGACGTTGCTCGGGCGCGGCCGGCAGCGCTATGAACTGACCTATACGATGAGCCGCATGGGGCGCATGTTCGATGACCATGACGAGCTCTACTGGAACGCCACCGGCAATTACTGGATCTTTCCGATCATCAAGTCGGTTGCAACCGTTACCCTGCCGCCGGGCGCGGTGATCGCCGACCTCGTGGCCTATACCGGCCCGCTCGGCTCCACCGAACAGGCGGTGACCATCACCCGGACGTCGGACCGGACGGCGACGTTCCGCAGCCAGCGCCGACTGGGCCCGGGCGAGGGCATGACCATCGCCGTTGCCTTCAACAAGGGCGTGCTGACCGGCCCGACCGGACTGGATGCTGTCTGGCAGTGGTTGTCGGACCTGCGCGATGTCATTGTGCCGCTGCTCGCGGTGGCACTGGTGCTGTTCTACAATCTGCTGGCCTGGATGTCGGTGGGGCGAGACCCGGCAAAGGGCGTGATCATTCCGCTGTTCCATGCACCCAAGGGTTTCTCACCGGCGCTCACCCATTTCGTCCACAAATGGGGTTTCGCCAATGGTGGCTGGACCGCCTTTACTGCCGCGATCTTCGATCTGGGGGTCAAGGGGCTGGTGACGATCGACAATTCCGGCAAGGCACTCAAGGTCAGCGTCACCGGCAAGACGCCCAGTGAGCCGCTGCCGCCGGGTGAGCAATTGGTGCTCAACTATTTCAGTACCCGGGGCACGACGGTGATCGACAAGGCCAATGGTCCCGGGCTCAACAAGCGCAAGGACGAATTCGTCGCCGCCATCCAGTCGGAAAACCGCGAACGCTGGTTCCGGGCCAACACCGGTTATGCGGTGCTGGGGGTGGTTCTGGCGGTGGTTTGCCTCGGGCTGCTGGTGTGGAGTGATGTGCTCGACCCGGTCTGGCTGTTCCTGGCGGTGATCGGCGGCGTCATCGTGGCCCTGCTCGGGACCGCGGTGACCCGCTTCTGGCAGGGTAGCCTGGTGTCGCGCTTCATCACCGGCATCGTGGTGTCGATCTTTGCGTTCAACCTGGTGGGTGTGGCGCTGGAAAGCTTCTCGCGCGTCCAGATCAATACGGCCGCAATGGCTGCCCTGTCGATTGTCGCCATTACCGTGGTGTTTGCCGTGCTGATGCGGGCGCCCACCATCCAGGGCCGCAAGGTCATGGATGAGATTGACGGCTTCAAGCTCTATCTGGAGACAGCCGAGAAAGAGCGCCTGAACATGGCGGGCGAACCGCCGATGACGGTGGAGCGCTTTGAACGCATCCTGCCCTATGCCATTGCGCTGGGCGTTGAAAAGCCGTGGTCGCAGCATTTCGAGGGCGAATTGGCCCGCAATGCGGTCCCCGATGTGCCGGAGGGCTATCGCCCGGTGTGGTATAGCGGCAGTTCGTTCTCGCCCGGCCGGATCTCCGAGTCTGTGGCGGCAGCAAGCTCGGGCATGGCGGCGGCCATGGTCGCGGCACAGCCGGTGCAGGCATCGTCGTCCGGGTTTTCCAGCGGCGGTGGCGGCGGTGGCGGGGGCTTTTCGGGCGGCGGCGGCGGCGGTGGCGGTGGCGGCGGCTGGTAGCGCGCAACGACAATTGCACCGATGTCCGCAACCAAGTGGACATTCGGCGCCCCCCAAGTTAGGTAAACCGCGCCTTCCAACTCTGGTGTTCCACCATGCCCGAACTGCTGCTCGAACTGTTTTCCGAAGAAATCCCCGCGCGCTTTCAGCGCCGTGCGGCCGATGATCTCAAGAAGGCCGTCACCAACGGTCTGGTCGATGCAGGACTGGTCTATGAGGGCGCCAAGGCTTTCGTGACCCCGCGCCGCCTGGCGCTGACCGTCACCGGTCTGCCCGCCCGCTCGCCCGATACGCGCGAAGAAAAGAAGGGCCCCAAGGTTGGTGCCCCGCAGCCCGCCATCGATGGCTTCCTGCGCGCCGCCGGGCTGAACTCGATCGATCAGGCCAAGATCGAAAGCGATCCCAAAAAGGGTGATTTCTATGTCGCGCTGATCGAAAAGCCCGGCGCCGGTGCCATCGAGCTGCTGTCGGCCATGCTACCCAAAATTCTGGCGGATTTCCCCTGGGCCAAATCGATGCGCTGGGGCACTGGGACTTTCAGCTGGGTGCGCCCGCTGCGTGCCATCACCGCGACGTTTGGCGCCGAGAACGAAGAGCCCGAAATCATCCCGTTTGCTACCAATGAGCTGCAGGCCGGCCAGACTACATACGGCCACCGCTTCCTGGCGCCGGATGCGATCCGCGTTCGTCGCTTCGAGGACTATGTGATGGCGCTGGAGCGCGCCAAGGTGGTGCTGGACCTCGACCGCCGCAAGGACATCATCAAGACCGACGCCGAGCAGCTGGCATTCGCCCAGGGGCTGACGGTCATTGCCGACGAAGGACTGCTCGAAGAAGTCGCCGGGCTGGTCGAATGGCCGGTGGTGATGATGGGCTCGTTCGATCCCGATTTCCTCAAGCTGCCCGAGGAAGTCATCATTGCTACCATCCGCGCCAATCAGAAATGCTTCTGCCTGCGCGATGCCAGCGGCAAGCTGGCGCCCAATTTCATCATCACCGCCAATACGATCCCCACCGATGGCGGCGACGTGATCACCGCCGGCAATGAGCGTGTCATTCGTGCCCGCCTCAGCGATGCCGCCTTCTTTTATCAGGGCGACCTGGCGAGCCCGCTGGAGCATGGCCTGCCCAAGCTCGAGGACATGGTGTTCCATGCCAAGCTCGGGACGCAATTTGCCCGCGTCGAGCGCCTGGTCAAGCTGGCGGGCGAGATCGCGCCGCAGGTTGGCGCCGATCCCGAACGCGCCAAGCGCGCCGCCATGCTGGCCAAGGCCGACCTGGTCACCGGCATGGTTGGTGAATTCCCCGAATTGCAGGGCCTGATGGGGCGCTATTATGCCGCCGCCCAGGGCGAACCCGCCGATATCGCCGATGCCGTCGAGCTGCACTACAAGCCGCTGGGCCCGACCGACAAGGTGCCGACCGATCCGGTGGCGATTGCCGTAGCCCTGGCCGACAAGCTGGACCTGTTGACCGGGTTCTGGGCCATCGACGAAAAGCCGACCGGCTCGCGCGATCCCTTCGCATTGCGCCGGGCGGCGCTGGGCGTCATCCGCATCATCTCGGAAAACGGGCTGAAATTCCCGCTGCAGGTCGAGCCGGACCTCCTGGCCTTTTTCCATGACCGCCTCAAGGGCACGCTGCGCGACGCGGGCGCGCGCCACGATCTGGTCGACGCGGTCATCGCGGGCGACAGCAACGATATCCTGACCATCACCCAGCGGGTCGAAGCGCTATCGGCGCTGCTTTCGTCGGAAGATGGCGTGAACTTGCTGGCCGGATACAAGCGCGCCGCCAATATTCTGGCGGCCGAGGAAAAGAAGGACGGCAAGGCCTATGGCGGCGCTGTCAATCAGGACGCCTTGCAGCTGCCCGAGGAAACCGCACTGGCCTTTGCGGTCGACGCAGTCCATGCCGCCGTCATGACGCATGTGGCCAGCGACGACTATAAGGGCGCGATGGCCGAGCTGGGGACACTGCGTGGCCCGGTCGATGCGTTCTTCACCGCTGTGCTGGTCAACGATGCCGACCCGGCAGTGCGGGTCAATCGGCTGAACCTGCTGGCACGCCTGCGTGACACCATGCACCTGGTGGCGGATTTCTCTAAGGTTGCTGGCTAGGTCCTGGACGGCCGTCTCACTCGATCGGGTCCCTCCCACAAGAGGGACCGGTCCTGCAGTGGCCTCATTCAGGCGGCAAGGCGCATTGCAGGGCGCCCTTGTCGCTGGCGAAGATGAATACGGCCTCGCCGCGTTCGCCGGTGGCAAAGCTGCCGGTCAGGTGGATATCGGCCAGCGGGCCGCTGATCGAATTGACGCTCGGTCCGGCCGAGGCCAGTTGACCCTTGCCACTCGGGATCACGCTGGAAGTGAAGTCATAATCCCCCGCCACGAATAGCGTCAGCGTGCCGAAGGCATTTCCCGCCGCATCGACGCAGGCATAGATTCCCGGCGGCGGAAACTGGGCCATTGCGGGCAGGGTGAGCGCGGCCACAAGGACTGCGGCAAGGGCGGTGGAGCGGATCATGCCCATAGTGTGCGCCGCGGAATGCACGCAGACAAATCAAGCCATCGTCACTGCAAGGTCGCGCTTCTCAGCGCCCAAGGGGCTGTATAGGCTGGCGGCGTTGATGGAGAACGATCATGAGCGTTGGACTATTGGCTCTGCTCGATGACGTCGCGGGCCTCGTCAAGGTCGCCGCCGCCTCGCTGGACGATGTCGCCGGGCAGGCGGCCAAGGCCGGGGCCAAAGCCATGGGCGCGGTAATCGACGATGCGGCGGTAACCCCGCGCTATGTCGATGGCTTCACCGCCGACCGCGAATTGCCCATTGTCGGCAAGATCGCGTTGGGCTCGATCCGCAACAAGCTGGTATTCCTGCTGCCGGCGGCGCTGCTGCTGAGCGCCTTCCTGCCGGGTGCCATTTCGCCGCTGCTGATGCTTGGCGGCGCTTATCTCTGTTACGAGGGCGCCGAAAAGGTCTTTGCCCATTTCCTGCCGCATGAGGTGGCCGCCCATGCAGTGGAGGTGTCACCCGTGGGGGCCTCGCCGCAATCGCTGGAGGAGGAAAAGGTCTCGGGCGCGATCAAGACCGATTTCATCCTCTCGGCCGAGATCATGACGATTGCGCTGGCGGCGATCCCGGCGGGGGATTTCCTCACCCAGGCCATGGTGCTGGCGCTGGTCGGGATCGGCATTACTGCGCTGGTTTATGGCGGCGTGGCGCTGATCGTCAAAGCCGACGATTTCGGTGTGCTGCTGGCGCGCAGGGGCAAGACCGGTTTTGGGCGCAGCTTTGGCCGCTGGCTGGTGAAGGCCATGCCCGGCTTCATGCAGACGTTGGGCGTGGTGGGCACCGCGGCGATGATCTGGGTGGGCGGTGGCATTGTCATCCACGGCCTCGATTCGTTCGGCATTTCGCTGTTCGAACACATCCTGGAAGGCGCCGAAGCGGCGGCCCGCCATGCGGTGCCGGCAATCGCCGACTTCGCCGCCTGGACGATTGGGGCGATCCTGTCGGGTATCGCCGGGCTGGTACTGGGGCTGCTGCTGATCCCGGTGGCGGGATATGTCGTTGAGCCGGTCTGGGGCTGGATCACGGGGCTTTGGCGCAAGCCGGGGCAGGTGGGGTCGTAAGGGGCATTCCAGCGCTCGGTGTCATCCCGGCGGAGGCCGGGATCCATGCTGAAGGTTCTCCCAGACATCCGGTGTGCGGACAAAGCACAGCATGGATTCCGGCCTTCGCCGGAATGACCCGGTGGAAGGTGAGGGGATGGTGAGCGCCTAGAATCCGGCGCTGCCGCGGCGCTTGAACGGGGCCATGCCTTCATTGGCGAGCTGATCGGCGCGTTCGTTGAGAGCGTGGCCGGCATGGCCCTTGACCCATCGCCACTCAATGGAATGGCGCTTGGTGGCTTCGTCCAGCGCCTGCCAGAGTTCCAGGTTCTTCACCGGCTTCTTGTCGGCGGTTTTCCAGCCGTTCTTCTTCCAGCCATGCATCCAGCTCTGCACGCCGTTCTTGACGTATTGGCTATCGGTATGGAGCTCGACATTGCAGGGGCGCTTGAGCGCGTTGAGCGCCTCGATGGCGGCGGTCAGTTCCATCTTGTTATTGGTGGTCAGCTGCTCGCCGCCGCACAATTCACGGGTCTTTTCGCCATATTGCAGGATCGCGCCCCAGCCGCCGGGGCCCGGATTGCCCGAGCAGGCGCCGTCGGTGTGGATGATGACTTGTGCGTCTTCGCTCATGAAACAGGCCGATGCTTGATGTAAAATTGATGCGGCATTTCGGCGACCATGTCCTCATGGGTCGGCTGCATGCCGATTTTTTCGAGGACGCGGCGCGAGGCCAGATTGTCGCGATGGGCGAAGCCGATGAAATGGGGATCGGCCCGGGTAGCGAACAGCCAGTCGGACAGGCCTATGGCGATTTCGCTGGCATAGCCCTGGCCCCAATGCTGGCGAGCCAGCGTATAGCCGATCTCGGGCGCGCCGGTGACGTATATCGAAAAGCCGGCGCGGCCGACAAACTCGCCATCGGACTTGCGGATCAACCGGTGCTTGCCGAGACCGGTCGTGGCCAGTTCCTCGATCCAGCCCTTGACCCGTTCGGCCGCCTTGGCCCGGTCGTAGACGCGCCCCTCGATATCGAGAAAGCGCGCCACATCGGGATTGCTGTGCATCGCGAAAACCTCGTCAACCGCTGACGCCGTCCATTGGCAAAGCACCAGACGGTCGGTTTCCAGGATAATGCCGTCGCTCATCGCGCGACTGAGGCTTCGATGGTGCGCAGCTCGCGCGGAATGTTGAAGGCGATGTTCTCGCGGGCGGTGACGCGGGCCTCGACCTTGATCTCATAGCGCTGGGCGAAGGCTTCGATGACCTCGTCCACCAGCTTTTCCGGCGCTGAGGCACCGGCAGAGACGCCAAGGCTGCGAATGCCTTCGAGGCGGCTCCAGTCGATCTCGGCGGCGCGGTCGACCAGCATCGAGACCTTGCAACCGGCCCGTTCGGCGACTTCCACGAGGCGCAGCGAATTGGACGAATTGGACGAGCCAACCACGATCATCGCGTCGACCTCGGGCGCCACGGCCTTGATGGCTTCCTGCCGATTGGTGGTGGCGTAGCAGATGTCTTCCTTGTGCGGGCCATTGATGGCCGGGAAGCGCTGCTGCAGGGCGGTCACGATCTCGCGGGTGTCATCGACGGAAAGGGTGGTCTGGGTGACGAAGGCCAGCGTCAACGGGTCCTTGGGCTCGAATACCATGGCATCGGCCACCGTCTCGATCAGGGTGATGGCGCCGACAGGCAGCTGGCCCATCGTGCCCACGACCTCGGGATGGCCCTTGTGGCCGATCAGCACGATCTCATGACCTTCGGAAAAATGGCGCTGCGCTTCCACATGCACCTTGCTGACCAGCGGACAGGTGGCATCGAGGAAGAACATGTTGCGGCTGCGTGCATCGGCGGGAACGCTCTTGGGCACGCCATGCGCCGAGAACACCACCGGTGCGCCGGTTTCGGGGATCTCGTCGAGTTCTTCGACAAAGATCGCGCCCTTTTCCCGCAGGCCGTCCACCACATATTTGTTGTGAACGATCGCGTGGCGCACATAGACCGGCGCGCCGTATTTCTCCAGCGCCAGCTCCACGATCTGGATGGCTCGATCTACCCCCGCGCAAAATCCGCGCGGGGCACACAGCAGAATGTCTAGTTGTGGCCGCTTTTCCATAGGAGATGAGATGCTTTCTGAGTGTGGCCAAGTCAAGTCTTGTTGCGGCAACCCACCCTCATAGGCATTATGCGTTCTGGTTGACGGCAAGGACTAATCAGTGAGTTTGGCCCAGGAAATGTTTGCGATTGCCCCAGCGACGGGGAAGGCGAACCTTTCCGCCGGGCAGCTGAAGCTCCTGGCGGGCAAGTCGCGCTGGATTTTTCGCGTCGGCGAAGCCGGCTTTCCCACGGTGCCGACCATTTGCCTGACACGCGCCGCCTGGGAAGCGCTGCAGGCCGAGCGCGGGCGCAAGGATGTGCGGCTGCGCACCCATTGGGTAGCGTGCCTGTATCGCCTGGTCGGCAAGGACGGCAAGCCGCCCGTGCTGGTGGTACGCACTTCGGCGGCTCATCACAATGGTGGCTTGATGCCAGCCAAGCTGGGCATTGCCGCGCCCGCACTGCCTGAAGATTCGGTTGATCCGAGCCGGCCGCTGGCCAAAGCGATCAAGAATGCCTTTGACAGCTACGGCTATAGCAGCTGGTCGGGCCCGCGCGCCGAGGATGACCGGGCGCGCCAGATCGTGCTGGTCCAGGCGCTGGCGCCGGGTGAAATCGAGCAGTTCCTGACCCGCAATGCGGTGACGGGGGCCTTGGGGCCCGCGCCCACAAGTGGCGGCGCGCTGCCGCGCCTGCCCGAAAGCGTCGAGGCGCTGGTGGCGCTGCTCGACAGCAAGGCGGGCCGGCACATGGTGTGCACCGTCACGGTGCATGGCGGGCAGGTGACATTCCTGTCGGCCAGGCCACAGCAGGCGACCCCGGCGGCCGAGCTTGAAGCGGCGGTGGATCGGGTGACCCGCAAGATCTGGTCGGCCCACAATGCCGTCACCCGCGTCGATCCGTCACGGCTGGCGCTGCTGCTGCATCCCCGGCTGAAATCGGCCGAGGGGGCGTCGAAAATTGCCACTGGCCTGGGCGTGTCGCCGGGCGCAGCAAGCGGGGTCATTGTTTTCAACGCCGAAGACGCGGCGCGGCTGCGCGCTCGCGGCAAGCACTGTATTCTGGTGGTCAATGAAACGGGCCCTGCCGATATCGAGGGCATGAAAGCCGCGACCGGCATTTTGACGGCGCGTGGCGGCATGTCGAGCCATGCCGGGGTGATCGCCCGCATTACCGGCAAGCCCTGCGTCGCGGGGGTGCGGACGCTATCGGTGGATGCTGCCGAGATGGTCTGCCGTATTGGCGAGCGCGAATTCCGCATTGGCGACCGACTGACCATCGATGGCACCGATGGCTCGGTCTATGCCGGCACGCTGCCGCTGGCCCAGCCCCATATCGGTGGCGCGATCGGCACGCTGCTCGGCTGGTCCGATGCCAGCCGCACGATTGCGGTGCGCACCAATGCCGAAACCGTGGATTCGGCCCGTACCGCGCTGAGCTTTGGCGCCGAGGGCATCGGCCTGGCACGCTCCGAGCACATGTTCTTTTCGCCCGAGCGCATGGTGGCGCTCCGGCGCATGATCCTGTCGGAAGACGAGGAGGATCGCAGCCGTGCGGTCAATGGTCTCGTCGATTTCCAGACCGGCGATTACTCGGCGCTGTTCTCGGCCATGGCTGGCATGCCGGTCAATGTGCGGCTGTTCGATCCGCCACTGCACGAATTCCTGCCGCGCAGCGACGAGGATATCGAGGAGACCGCCAATTCGCTGGGACTGGCGGTGCGCGCCCTGCGCCAGCGGCTGGACCGCATTGCCGAGGTTAACCCGATGCTTGGGCATCGCGGCGTTCGGCTGGCGATCACCTATCCCGAAATCCTGCAGATGCAGTTGCAGGCATTGATGGCCGGCGCCCGCGCCGCCAGCGAAACCCAGACCGAGCCGGTGCTGCTCGAGGTTATGGTGCCATTCGTCTCGACCGCTACCGAAGTGGCCTGGGTGCGCGACCGTGCCATGACCATTGCCGCCAATTCGGGCCTGTTGCGCAGCGAGCGGGTCAAGTTCTCCCTGGGCACGATGATCGAACTACCGCGGGCGTGCCTGCGCGCTGGCGATATCGCCCAGATGGTCGATTTCATCTCGTTCGGCACCAATGACCTGACCCAGACCACATTCGGCATTTCGCGCGACGACGCGCCGACCTTCCTGGCCGCCTATCAGCGCAAGGGCGTCTATGAGCGCGATCCTTTCGTCACCATCGACGAGAAGGGCGTCGGCGAATTGATCGGAATCGCCATTCAACGCGGCCGCGAAGCCAACCCGAAACTGAAGATCGGCATTTGCGGCGAGCATGCCGGTGACCCGGCCTCGCTCAAGTTCTTTGCCGGGCTGGGTGTCGACTATGTCAGCTGCTCACCCTATCGTGTTCCAGTAGCAAGGCTGACGCTGGCGCAGGCTTCTGGTTAAATAGCTGGACGCTCATCCCTATATGCAGGGAAGGCGCAAGTCCGGAAGCAATGGACCGGACAATGGGATGGGATAAATACCACGTGAAAATACTGACGGCTCTGATTGCGCTGCCACTTCTTCTGGTTCAGGCACCTGTTGCCATGGCGCAATCGGGTGGGGCCGCGTGCTCCGCCATTCCAGACGATAGCGAGCGGCTGTCCTGCTATGACGCGGTCTACCGCAACGCTGCCGAAGCCGCCGCCACACTGGCCGTCGCCATCGAGTCGGAACAACTGATCCCGGCGCGGCCCAGCGGCCGCATGCCGGCGGTGATGACAGTGGCCTGCACCGCTGGTGTGTTGTCGGTGGAGTTCGACTTTGCGGGCAATACGATGTCGGCCCTTGGCAGGGACGCGGGTCTGACCCTGCAACTGGACCTGCAGGCGGCCCGCAGCCGGACCCTGCCGGTCAATGCCGACAATACGGCGCTGGTGATCGACAATACCCGCGACGCCGCAGCGTTTCTCGATAGCCTCTCCGGCTTCACAAACCTGACCGCGCGGGTCACTCCGGTCAATTCCCGCTCGCTCTCGGTGCGCTTCCGGATTGCCGATATCGCCGCGCAGATCGCCCCGGTTCGGGCCGCCTGCGAATAAGGTTCCCACGCTCACTGCGACAAATGCGCCCGTCACAACTCTGCCTGATGAGCGCCACGCTTTGTTCATGCCGCGGCCAGATTAGGTATTTAACTCCCCGCTAACCCTAATGAGACATCATTCCAACTGTCGGCATTTTAGCGTCACTTTCGCCGATCAGTAGTTTGTTGCGTAGCGTTGAGTAAAAATCTATGGCCCATCCACACCGGTCCGCCGCCCGCAAGGGCGCGGCCAGAGCGGCTCGTCGGGAACGCCCCATTGCCAGGATAGCGGCAGCGGGGGTTTTTTGTATCCTGAGCTATGCAGCCCTGACAGGCGGTGCTTTTGGCCCGGCATCCGAGCCCCTTGGTGACCTGGGCTTGCCGGGTATCAACCTGGTCGAAGCCAGCCTCTCCTATTCCGGGACTGACGCAATCATCACCGGCTCTGTCGGACATCTGTTCGATACTGCCAGCTTCAATGGCCCCAACCGTGCCGACAAGACCGACCGTGTGCGCCCGGCAGTCGATGCGCTGAGCATTGCCCGCAGCTTCGAGGAAGTGCGTACGCGCATGGCCTCGCTGCGCGCTCCAGCCGATCCAACCGATCTCGGCCAATCCCGTCCGGCCGATAGCGGTATTCCCACCCTGGCAGCAGCTGCTGCCGCCGAGGGGGAGGACATTCCGCGCATTTCTATTGCTGCGATCAACCCGGTCCTGGGGTCGGATGCGCTTGACGCAATTGCCGGGATCGCGCCTTCGGAGACGCCGCTACCGGTGCTGGCGTCCGACCAATTGGCCTATGCTCGCGCCAATGCACCGGTCACCGGCGGGATGGCGACCGGCCAGGCGATGCAGGTTTCCGACAAGGAATTGTGGTGTCTGGCGACTGCGGTCTATTTCGAGGCCCGCGGCGAAAGCTATCGAGGCCAGGTGGCAGTGGCGCAGGTGGTGCTCAACCGGGTCAAGGATCGTCGCTATCCCAATACCATTTGCGGCGTGGTGTTCCAGAACCAGGCCAAGCGCAATGCCTGCCAGTTCTCCTTTGCCTGCGATGGTATCCCCGAGACCATCAACGACCAGAAATCCTGGGCCCAGGCCGAGGAAATCGCCACCAAGTTCACCGATGGCGAGCTCTATCTGACCGAAGTCGCCGATGCGACCCACTACCACGCCACCTATGTCCGCCCGAAATGGGCGCCGCGCATGAACCGGGTTACCCAGATCGGGCTGCACGTTTTCTACAAGTTCAAGAACGGCTGGTCGTTCGGTTAGCGGGCTGCAAGCCCGCCACTCACGGCGTCGTTCCCGCGCAAGCGGGAATGACCCTGTGGCTCTGGCAAGACCGCGCCCGCTCAGCAGCCGGCGAAATTGGCGGTGATGACGCAGGTGTCCCGGCCATTGCTGAGGATGCGGCTGGCGGCGGTTCGGACCTGCACGATGGAACCGGTGTTGATCAGCGGCAGGGCAACCCAGTTGCCGTGCGCGCCGATCATCGACAGCGCACCGCCAAAGGCGGAGGCGGGCGCTTCGGCGACCATGATGCCCGGATACCGCACATGGTTGGAAAACATCGCGTCGGTTGAATAGGTGCCGGTCGCGGTGGTGACCACGTCGATATAGGACACGCGTCCGAACTCGATCTTCTTGATGCGGCTGCGCGAGATTTCCTCGGTCGAAACCCAATCCTCGTGCTGGATGTCGTAATCGCGCCCGTCATGGCGCACGAGGCCCGCCACATCGATCCCCGGCGCCATTTCATCAGCGAAGGCCGCCAGCACGAAGCCAGGCCCGGTGGCCGCGAGCGCGGAGGCGCAGAGCGCGCCCAATGTCATGCCCATCAGCATATGACGACTTGGAAGGTTCATTGCACTTGCCTCCTGCACTTGTCCCGAAATGACGCGCCTGGCTGTCCGATCTTAACGGTTTATCAACCATGCCGTTAGCGGACGTGCAAAATTAATCCCTGGTTAAGGTTAATCGGCATGCAGTGGCCAGCGCGAGGCAATGGCCTGCTTTATCAATGGCTTAGGGGGTTATTGCCTCGAAGGCTTCGATGAAGCGATCATGGGCTTCACGCGTCGGCCAGGGGCGGATCAGGCGATCGAACGCTTCGACGTCGAAAGCGGGCAGGCTGGGGGCACCGAACAGGCGCCGTGCTTCGGTGTCCTCGAACCCGGCCAGATGCACCGCCTCGAAGAACGCCGCTTCGCGGTCGGCCTTCTTGATCAGCTTGGTGATTGCAGCTGTCGGGATGGCGGGCAGGGAAAAGCGCAGGTGAATGGCGCCGAGCAGGCGGTTCTCTACATCCTTGTAATTGCCGCCCATCGCTGCCTTGAACGGCGAGATGATGTCGCCCATCACATATTCGGGGGCGTCGTGCAGCAGGGCCTGCAATTGCGCCTTGCCATCGACATCGCGATTATGGGCCCGGAACAGTTCGAGCACCAGGACGGAATGCTGGGCGACGGAAAATGGATAGTCTCCCAGCGTCTGGCCATTCCAGCGGGCGACGCGGGCGAGGCCATGGGCAATGTCGGACAGCTCCACATCAATGGGGGAGGGGTCCAGAATATCGAGCCTGCGTCCCGACAACATGCGTTGCCAGGCCCGGTCTTTGCCGCGTGCCATCGTGCCCAATTCGCTCCGAGAAAGTGGCCTGAACGCTACTCATCTCCGCCCGATTCGCCAAACGCGTAGGTGGCCCAGGCGGGAAGAGAAAGGCTTGCCTCGCTCCCAGCAATGGTGCCGGTGCCATCGGCGGGGAATCGGTCGAGGCGGACAATGCCCACGGCGCTGCCATCGACCACGCGGCCAATCGTGCCGCTGTCTCGACCATTGGCGAGGATGGCAGTGCCGGTTGGAGCCATGATGCCGGTAACGACCACAGGACGCCGGCGGGCGGTGCCGCGATGCTTCATGCGCGACACCACTTCCTGGCCGACATAGCAGCCTTTGACGAAGTCGATGCCGTCGAGCATGTCCATGCCGATATCATGGGCGAAGGTCGTATCGGCCGCAAAATCCTGGCCCAATTGGGCAATGCCTGCGGCAATGCGGATGCGGGCATATTCGGTATCGTCCTGCACCCAGCTGCTCGTTTCCTCCAGCGGCGCGATGACACGCCAGCCGAGATCGACGGGGCCGATGCGGTCGCCATGAATGAGGCCGGCATTGGGCTTCTCGCGTGACCAACCAACGCGATGGGTTGCGCGCAAATCGTCGATCATCACGCTGGCGCGCAGGCGATACATGCGCATGCGCCTATAGAAGTCGTCGGCGACGCTTTCATGCACGTCGAGCCAGACGGCATCATCAGCCCAGCCGGCCAGACCTTCGGCGAGGATCTTGCCCTGGGGCGACAGCAGCGCCCACCAGGCAGCCATCTCGCCGCTATTGGGGATGGGACCGGTGACGACATCATTGAGCAGTTTATGGGCCTCTGGGCCGGAAAACCTGAACACGACACGGTCGGCACGCAGGTGGATGCTCATTGTTGACTGGTCCCAAGTTCACTTGCTTTGCGCGCATGCCATCCGCTAAACCGGCCGGAGTTAACCAGCGGATGGACCAGAGACATGGCGCACTACGAGGTGATTTTCAAGAACGGCACGCTGGTCAACCATGACGGCGAAGGGCTGAGCGATGTCGGCATCAGCCAGGGCCGGATCGTGGCGCTGGGCAACCTTGCCGGCGACACGGCCGACGAGGTTGTCGATTGCAAGGGCCTGCACATCCTGCCAGGCGTCATCGACACCCAGGTGCATTTCCGCGAACCCGGCCTGACGCACAAGGAAGACCTGGAATCGGGGTCGCTGTCGGCGGTGATGGGCGGTGTGACCGGCGTTTTTGAAATGCCCAACACCAATCCGCTGACCACCAGCCGCGAGACCTTCGAGGCCAAGATCGCTGCCGGCACCAATCGCATGCATTGCGATTTCGCCTTCTATATCGGCGGCACCCACGAGAATGTCGGCGAATTGGCCGAACTGGAAAAACTGCCCGGTTGCGCCGGCATCAAGGTATTCATGGGCTCCTCCACTGGTTCGCTGCTGGTGCAGGACGATGCCGGGGTCGAGGCCATTCTGCGCGCGATCTCGCGGCGCGCTGCCTTCCATTCGGAAGACGAATACATGCTTGAGGAGCGCAAGCATCTGCGCGTGCCCGGCGATCCGTCGAGCCACCCGATCTGGCGCTCGCCCGAAGTGGCGCTGAACTGCACCAAGCGCCTCGTCGGCCTCGCCCACAAGACCGGCAAGCGCATCCACGTGCTGCACATTTCGACCGGCGAAGAGATTGCCTATCTGGCCGATCATAAGGACGTGGCGTCAGTCGAGGTGACCCCGCACCATCTGACGCTGGACGAGACCGCCTATAGCCGCCTCGGCACCTATGCGCAGATGAACCCGCCCGTGCGCGACGCCAGGCATCGCGAAGCCATCTGGGGCGGTGTTGCCAATGGCGTGGCCGATATCCTGGGCTCCGACCATGCGCCCCATACGCGGGAGGAAAAGGACCATGCCTATCCCGCGTCCCATTCCGGCATGACCGGGGTGCAGACGCTGGTGCCGACCATGCTCGACCATGTCAATGCCGGCAAGCTGAGCCTGCAGCGCTTCGTCGACATGACCAGCGCCGGGCCGAACCGCCTATTCGGCATTGCCAATAAGGGCCGGGTTGCGGTGGGCTATGATGCCGACCTGACCATTGTCGATATGCAGCGCCGCGAGACGATCACCAATGACTGGGTCAAGAGCCGCGCTGGCTGGACGCCCTATGATGGCGTGACGGTCACTGGCTGGCCGGTGGGCACCATTGTGCGCGGCAAGACGGTGATGTGGCAGGGCGAACTGGTGACGCCGTCGACAGGGCAGGCGATGCGGTTCCTGGAAGCGCTGCCGGTCTAAGGCGCGCTGTTCAGAGCTGCATTTAGTCCCCGGACCTGATCCGGGGACCACGCGCCACCCCGCCGTGCTGAGAGTGGCCCACGGATCACGTCCGGGGGCAGCGCGGCGGGTGGGGATCGATTGGGGACATGCGAAAAAGCGCGGGCTGTCATCCCGGCGGAAGCCGGGATCCAGTTTAGGACGGCCAAAGAAAACTGGATTCCGGCCTTCGCCGGAATGATGTCGTGGGTGGGATGAATTGGTGGCCGGTGACGGCAACTCGATCTGAAGGCCGCCTACTGCAGAACCCGATCCAGATTGTATTCTCCGGTGCGGATGCGGTCGGGCAGGAGCGCAACCAGTTCGGCGGTGACGTCGTCGCCATGCACCTTGACGAAGGTGGCCAGCGCGGCGAACAGCGACGCATGCGCCAGGGCGACGGTTTCGACGCCGTCTTCTTCGGCGGTATTCCAGGCTTCGGCCAGATATTCGAGCGCGAGCTGGCGTTCGCCGTGCTCCCCATCGAGGGCGCCGGTTGACTCTGGGATTGGAAAGAGCGGTTTGCTGATCGTCATGCTGCTGGGGTAGCACGGCGATTTCCGCCTCGCGCGCATCATTTGCCCCGACGGTTAATTCCGGAGCGGAGCGCTCCTATTCGGCGAAACGCGTGTGAATGTCGCGGGCCGTGTGTTCGGCTTCGACAAGTAGCCGGGTGAGGGCCTCGCGGGCGGCTGGGGTGCAGGCGCGGTGGAAGCGGGCAAAGGCGGTGTAGCCGCTGTTGAAGGCCCCGGCGAGGCGCTGGCGGCGGTCTTCATCGGGATCATCCAGCGCGATCAGCTCGGCCATCTGCGCCCGCCAGTCCTCATTGCCGGCATGGCACAATGGCTGCAGGAAATAGAGGCTACCCATGATCTCGGCCAAGCGCTCCATCTGCCGCTGATAGGGTGGATCGATAGCGACAGCGGGCGTCGCCGCGACGAGCGCGAACAGCAGGGCGATGGTAGCTTGGCGGAAACGCATCATTGGTTCCAGTAGTTCTCGACTGGCAGTGGTCAGGTCCTGCTTATCAGCTTCGCTCGAACAGTGCGAAGGCCCTTCCCAGCACATCATCAAGACGTGAGGTGGTGCGCAAGCCGCCCATCGCATCGGGCGCGATCCATTGATACGCGGCGATCTCGTCGGAGGGCACGATCTCGCCCTCAAAGCCCTCTGTGGCGAACACAGCGAGCTTGAACGCCTGATCCTGACCAAGCGCCTGGGTCAGCACATGACGCAGCGCGAAGACGGTCAACCCCAGCTCTTCCCGGATTTCGCGTGCGGCGCATTCCTCGATGGTCTCGCCGGGTTCCAGCCGCCCGCCCGGCAGGGTCCACAAATGCTGGTAGGGCGCATAGGCGCGTTTGATCAGCAGCGTCTTGCCCTTGTGGATAAGGGCAACGCTGGCGCCATTGGCATTGATGGTCATCATGGCTCCATTTGCGATTCGACACGCGCGAGACTACCTGTAACTGCAGGCGAAGGAGACATCGAACATGTGCGGACGCTACGCGGCAACGCTGCCGCCCGAACAGATGGTAGAATTGTTCAAGCTGCTGAACTCGGTGGCCATGGTGCCGCGCTACAATATCGCGCCCACCCAGCCGGTCGCCGCTATCTGGGAAGAGTCCGGCCGGCGCGAGGCGCATTTCGCCCGCTGGGGGCTGGTGCCGCGCTGGGTCAAGGATCCGCGCGAATTCCCGCTGCTGATCAATGCCCGCGTCGAGACCATGGACGAGAAACCCGCCTTCCGTGACGCGCTCAAGCATGGCCGCTGCATCATCCCGGCCAATGGCTATTACGAATGGCACACCGGGCCCGACAAGAAGAAGCAGCCCTATTACATCACCCTGCAGGATGATCGGCCGATGGCACTGGCCGGGCTCTATGCCACCTGGGTCGGGCCGGAGGGCGAAGAGATCGACAGCGTTGCTACCATCACCGTTCCAGCCAATCCGCAGCTATCGGTGGTGCATGACCGCATGCCGGCAATTCTTGAGGGCGACGCCATCGAGCAATGGCTGGATGTGCGTGGGGTGACGGCCAAGGCCGCCCACCAGCTGGCACTGCCGCTGGCCGATGGGGTGGTGAAGTTCCATCCGGTATCGACGCGGGTCAATTCTGCGCGGGATGATGATCCCGGGCTGATCGCGCCGTTGACGCTGGAGAAGCCGGAGCCAGCAGTGGCGCGGCCCAAACGGGTTGCCGGGGGCGGGCAGCTGGATTTGTTCTAGGGTTTTGGGGCGGAGCGTGTGTCGCCTTCGTCTATCCTCCCCACCGCACTGCCCACGGGCGTGACCCGTGGGTCATTCGCCGCTTGTGCCGTATTGAGAGGGACCCCCGGGTCAAGCCCGGGGGCAGCGCGGTGGGTGGGGCGAGTAGGGTAAGTGCCGCGAAGGTTGTGCTTGGAGCTAGCTCCGCACCGCAGCCTACATGATATCGAAGTACCCCAGTGCATCGCCCATGGCCTCTTCCTCGTAGCCGAGGTGGGAGAGCAGCACGCCTTCGAGCGCTTCGTAGACCGTGCGGGCGTCGGCGAAATTACTGGGGCCGGGCTCGCGAGCCAGGGCATTGAGCGCATCGACCAGCCGCACCAGCAATTCGTGTACGACGACATGCTCGGCCTGCAGCCGCTCGGCAATCTTGCGGAAGGCCTCGCCCTGCTGCGCCAGAACCGGGAACAGGTGATGATCCTCGATCGAGTGGTGGGTGTTGACCACCTGGCAATACTGGCCGCAGAGGTTTCCGAAACGACGGTAATTGGCGATCATCGCCAGGTCACCGGTTTCGGCGGCAACGTCGGCAGGCGTGACCGTGCCGGCATTGGCGCGTTCGATCAGCGCGCCCAATGTCTGCATATTGTGGCGCAGGTGGTCGTGGATCTGCTTGAGGTGCAGGCCGGGCGCGCGCTGTGCCTCGGTCAGCCCCTCCAGCTTCTGCGGGGGTGGGCGTGTGGCATCGTCGAGAAAGCCAATGTCGAGCAGCATGAGCAAACCTGGTGCTGGAATGGATGTTTGATCCCGAAATGGGGCCAGACGTCCATGCGATCAAGTAGGCACATATAGGTGCGCGCTTAGCCCAGCATCTTGCCGGGGTTCATGATGCCCTTGGGATCGAGGGCATTCTTGATGGCATGCATCATCTCCAGCGCCACCGGATCCTTGACCTGTTTCAGCAGTTCGGTCTTGAGCTGGCCAATGCCGTGCTCGGCCGAAACCGAGCCGCCCAGCTTCAGCACGATCTCGTAGATCGCGGCGTGCACCGGCTCGGCGCCGGCCATGAAGGCCTTGCCATCGGCCCCGACCGGCTGGCTGAAATTGAAGTGGATATTGCCATCGCCCATATGCCCGAACGGCACCGGGCGGATGCCCGGCACCACGCGCTGCGCGGCAATCGAACCTTCGGCAATCAATTGCGGCACGGCGGCGATCGGGACGGAAACGTCGTGCTTGATCGAGGCGCCTTCGCGCGACTGGCATTCGCTCATCTGTTCGCGGAAGTCCCACATCCGGGTCCGATCGGCGAGGGACTCGGCAATGACGGCATTGTCGACGAGGCCGGTTTCAAACGCCGCTTCCAGTGCTGATTGCAGCGCGCCGGATGTGCCGCCCTTCATCCGCGAGATTTCCACCAGCGCATACCAGGGGGAGGGGCCGGCAGTCGGGTCTCGGTCGAGCATGCCATGGCGCAGCTGGATATCGAGGCCAATCCAGGGGATCAGCTCGAACGCATTGAGGCGGGAGCCGGCGCGCTCGCGTAGCGACTGGAACAGCGTTAGCGCGACCTCCGGCGAAGCGACATTGACCAGCGCGGTTTCGAATTCCTCCGGCTGCGGGAAGATCTTGAGCGTTGCGGCGGTGATGATCCCCAGCGTGCCCTCGGCCCCGACCAGCAGGTCCTTGAGGTCGTAGCCGGTATTGTCCTTCTTGAGCGAACTGAGGCCCTGATAGAGCCGGCCATCGGCCAAGACGGCTTCGACGCCCATGCAGAGTTCGCGTGCATTGCCGAAGGCCAGCACATTGACGCCGCCGGCATTGGACGAGAGCACGCCGCCAATGCGGGCCGAACCCTGCGAGGCCAGCCAGAGCGGGAACATGGCGCCCTCGGCCTCGGCAGCCTTGTGGGCGTTTTCGAGGATCATCCCGGCTTCGACGGTCATGGTCCCGGCGGCGATGTCGATAGCGCGCACCTTGTCGAGCCGGGACAGACTGATGATGACCTCATCGCCCCGCAGCGGCACCTGGGCGCCGACCAGCCCGGTATTGCCGCCCTGGGGAATGAGGCCGACGCCGTGTTCATTGGCGAAACGGGCAATGGCTTGCACCTGTTCGACCGTGGCCGGCAGCCCCACGGCGATGGCGGGCACATGGAAGCGCTTGCGCGGCTCATTGAGATAGGCGCCCATCTGCGCGGGATCGGCAATGACCCCGCCGGGGCCAAGCAGGGCGGTGAGCTGGGCGATGATCTCGGCGGTGCTGAGCGACATGGGTATGGGAGCCTTGAACACAGGATTTCGAGCGCGGGCCAACTTGCCCCACCGGGCCTCCATGTGCCACAACCTGCCGGTCGGTTCCAGCACAGGACGTCGCCGGGCCGTGGGGATTTTATGTAGGACGTGCAGGATTTCTGCACGGGGGAAAGCACGATGACAGCCTTGGTCTGGCCGGAAATCTACTTCGTCCGGCACGGAGAGACACCCTGGAACGCTGAACGCCGCTATCAGGGGCGCAAGGACATTCCGCTCAACGACAAGGGCAGGGGCCAGGCCAGCCAGAACGGTAAGACGCTCGCGGCCCTGTTCAAGGCGCGCGGGCTCGATCCCCAGGCCTTCGAATGGCACGCCTCCCCGCTCAATCGCACCCGCGACACCATGGACCGCGTTCGCGCCGGCTTTGATGGCCCGCTGCCGGATGTGCAGTACGACGTGCGCCTGATGGAGATTTCCTTCGGTGTGCTGGAGGGCGAACTGTTTGAGCAGTTGCCGGCCAATATGGCGATCGCGCCGGGTGAGCGTACTGAGGACTATTGGGACTATCGCCCCGAAAATGGCGAGAATTATCGCGATGTCGAAGCGCGGCTGGCCGAGTTTGCCGCTGTGCTGAAGGGCCCTTCGGTGGTCGTGGCCCATGGCGGCATTGCCCGCACGCTGCGGGTGCTGATCGAGCATGCGCCGATCATTGAGGTGATCAACTGGGCGCCGCCGCAGGACGTGATCATGCATTTCACCCCCGGCAAGATGGAGCTGCTGCGCGCCGGGGACTAGCGCTCCGATTGACCTGCGTGCCCGCGCTGCCTAGAAAGCCTGCAATCCGCGCAAGGGCACGCTTATGTCATTCAATACGTTCGGCCATCTGTTCCGCTTCACCACCTGGGGCGAAAGCCACGGGCCGGCGCTTGGCGTGGTCATCGACGGCTGCCCGCCGGGCCTGACGCTGACGCCCGAAATCATCCAGCGCGACCTCGACCGCCGCAAGCCGGGCCAGTCGAAATACACCACGCAGCGCCGCGAGGCCGATGAGGTGAAAATCCTCTCCGGCGTGTTCGAGGACGAACGCACTGACGGGCCGCGCACCACCGGCACCCCGATCTCGCTGCTGATCGAAAACACCGACCAGCGCTCCAAGGACTATGCCGAAATCCGCGACAAATACCGTCCGGGCCATGCCGACTACACCTATGACCAGAAATACGGCATTCGCGACTATCGCGGTGGTGGCCGTACCTCGGCGCGCGAAACCGCAGCCCGCGTTGCCGCCGGCGCCGTGGCTCGCCTCGTGCTGGCCGGCATCACCATACGCGCCAGCCTGGTGCAGGTGGGGCCGCACAAGATCAATTACGGCAATTTCGATTGGGATCAGGTCGGGCAAAACCCGTTCTTCTGCGCTGATGCCGAAGCGGCGGCGCTGTGGGCCGATTATCTCGATGGCATCCGCAAGGACGGCAATTCGGTTGGTGCTGTGATCGAAGTGGTGGCCGAGAATGTGCCGCCCGGCTGGGGCGCGCCGATCTATGGCAAGCTGAGCGCCGATCTGGCCTCGGCGATGATGAGCATCAACGCCGTCAAGGCAGTGGAAATCGGCGCTGGCTTTGAGGCCGCGAGCCTCACCGGCATCGAGAATGCCGACCAGATGCGCGCCGGGGCGGATCGCCCGTATTTCCTGTCCAACCAGGCGGGCGGCATTCTGGGTGGCATTTCCAACGGCGATCCGGTGGTGTGCCGCTTTGCCGTCAAGCCGACCTCCTCGATCCTGACGCCGCGCCAGACCGTGACCACGGCCAATGAGGACACCGACATCATCACCAAGGGCCGCCACGACCCCTGCGTTGGTATCCGCGCCGTGCCGGTGGGCGAGGCGATGATGGCCCTGGTGCTGGCCGATCATGCGCTGCGGCATCGTGGGCAGACCGGCCGCGAGGGCGCGTTGGGGTTTGAGCGGAACTAAGGGGCGGGGGCTGGTTGAGAGATCGGAGCACCCCCTCCTAGCCTCCCCCTGATAGGGGGAGGAATCCGCGCGGTGGGTTTTGCGCGATTGTGTCCGGTGCTCGCTCTGTTCCTCCCCCTATCAGGGGGAGGTTAGGTGGGGGTATCCACGCGAAAAAAACCTACCGCCCGAACACCAGCACGGTTTCCACATTGCCGTCGCCACCGGCGATGGGCGACGTAACCGAGTGGCGGTGGGCAAAGCCCTGTTCGGTCATGAAGGCGATGACATCGGCCAGTGCCGCGTCAATGGCGGCGGCGTCGGTGACGATACCGCCCTTGCCGACATTGCGACGGCCGACTTCGAACTGCGGCTTGAACAGGATCACGGCGTCGGCGTTGGGCGTGCACAGCGCCAGGGGTGCAGCCAGCACCTTGATCACCGAAACGAAGCTCACATCTGACACCAGCACATCGATGGGCTCGGGGACGGTTTCGGCGGTCAGGTCACGGGCATTGGTGCCCTCGAGGCTGATGACGCGGTCGCTGCCGCGCAGGCGCTGGTGCAGTTGGTCGTGGCCCACATCGACGGCATAGATGCGGCTGGCGCCGCGTTCCATCAACACCTGGGTAAAGCCGCCGGTTGAGGCGCCGATATCGGCGCAGACCTTTCCAGCGACGTCGATGGCGCCCGCATCGAGCCCGGCAACCAGCTTGAGCGCAGCGCGCGAGACGTAATTTGCAGCCGGGTCGCTCAGTTCCAGCGTGTCGTCGCGGCCGACCATCTGGTTCTGCTTGACGGCAATCACGCCATTGATCGTGACGGTGCCACGCAGGATCGCATCACGCGCCCGAGCCCGGCTGGGAACGAGGCCACGCTGTTCCAGCGCCAGATCGAGGCGAATGCGTTCGCTCACTTCTGCACCAGCAGCTTGAGCTTGCCGAGCGCCATGTCTTTGGATTCTTCGTAGGAAATGGTGCCCTGGAAGGTGCCATCCGGCTTGATCAGATAGATCAGTGCGGTGTGATCGACGAGGTAATAGGGATCGCCGGGTTCGCCGCGCTTTTCCGAGAAGACGTTGAAGGCGGCTTTGACATTGGCGGTCTCGGCCTCGTCGCCGACAAGGCCGATGATCGAAGGGTCGAAGCCTTCGACATAGCCCTTGAGCACATCAATCGGATCGCGCTCGGGATCGACGGTGACGAAGATGATACGCAGGTCTTCGGGCGAGAGGCCGAGTTGGGCGCGCAAGGCCGTGGCTTCGGCCAGCGTGGTGGGGCAGACGTCCGGGCAGAACGTATAGCCGAAGAACACCATGCTGGGGGCGCCGCGCAGGTCAGCCTGGGTGAAAGTGCCGCCGGCGGTGGAGGCCAGCGCAAATTCCTGCCCGGTGACGCCCAGCGGGCGGGTGGGCGGGCGGAACAGATAGAGCGCAGTGGCGCCGACGGCGACGATGACCACCAGGCTCCATAGCACGATGCGGAAATTGCGGAGAAGTTTGGGGTTCTGGCTCATCTCGAACTCTATAGCGTGGCCTCGTGGGGCTCACCATGAGGTCCAGAAAACACGGCGATGCGGCAGACCTCGTCCCATCAGGCGAGGCCCTGGCGCAGGTGTCAGGCGTCCAGCGGCTCGGTGCCCGTGGGCTTGCCGTCGCGCGACAGGGTGATTTTTTCGATGCGGGCTTCTGCGGTGCGCAACAGGGTTTCGCAATGGGCCTTGAGGGCTTCGCCGCGTTCATAGATGGCAATCGACTCGGCCAGCGGCGCCTTGCCGCTTTCCAGCTTGCCAACGATTTCCTCGAGCTGGTTCAAGGCAGCCTCAAAGCTCAGGGCCTTTACGTCGTCATTGGTGGTCTCGGCCATCGCGGCGCTCCTTCAATCATCCAAGCGGCCCGTGGCGCCGTCCATCAGCATGGCGACGTGATGCGAAGCACCGGCCGCCAGTCCCTTGAGGTCATAGCCACCTTCGAGCAGCGACACAATGCGGTTGCCGCAGCTGCGCTCGGCCACATCCATCAACTTTCCCGTGAGCCAGCCATAGTCATCCCCCACCCAGTTGAGCTGGGCCAGTGGATCGCGCTCATGGGCATCGAACCCAGCTGAAATCAGCAGCAGATCGGGCGAAAAATCCAGCAGAGCCGGGAGGATGCGACCGATATAGGCCTCGCGCATCGTCTCGCCATCGGTATGGGGACTGAGCGGGGTATTGGTGATATTGCCGACACCGGTTTCGGTTGCCTTGCCGGTGCCCGGAAACAACGGCATCTGGTGGCTGGAAGCGTAGAAAACGCTCGGGTCGTCCTTGAAAATATCCTGCGTGCCATTGCCGTGATGCACGTCGAAATCGACGATGGCGATGCGCTCGGCGCCATATTTGCGCTGGGCTTCGCGGGCGAGGATGGCGACGGTGTTGATCAGGCAAAATCCCATCGGGGTGGCGATTTCGGCGTGGTGGCCGGGCGGTCGGATGGCGCAGAAGGCATTGTCGACCTCGCCCAGCAGCACCGCGTCGAGAGCCGAGAGGGCGCCGCCAAGGGCGGTGGAGATGGTGTCGAGCGAGCCGGAGGCGATAAACGTGTCGCCATCCAGCTGACCGATGCCTTCGGCGGGGCGGGCATCGCGCAGGCGGGCCAAGTATTTGGTATCGTGGACTAATTCGGCCAGCGTCAGGTCGCTGGAGGGGGCGTTGCGGCGCAATAATGCATCGAAGCGGGAGCGCGCCAGCGCCTCTTCGACCGCCTGGATACGATCGGCGCGCTCGGGATGGCCCTGTGGGGTCACATGGTCCGCAAAGTTCTTTTGGCTGATGAGAAGGGTGGTCACGACAGCACTTCTCCGCTCGTTAACGTTCGTCTTGACGCGCCGCCGCGTGGTTGTCAAACAACCCTTATGACCCAGCATGCTGAATTTCTTGCTACCGATCCGACCACGGTCGCCGAGGCCGCTGCACTCTTGCGCGCCGGCAAGCTCTGCGCCTTCCCCACCGAAACCGTCTATGGCCTGGGCGCTGACGCGACCGATGCCGACGCGGTGCTGGCGATCTACGAAACCAAGGGACGGCCACGCTTCAATCCGCTGATCATTCATTGCGCCGATCTGGCGATGGCGGAGGCGCTGGCGGAATTTTCGCCGCTGGCTCAACAGGTTGCCGCGCTCTGGCCGGCGCCGCTGACGCTGGTGCTGCCGGCGAGGCCGAACAATGGACTGGCCGATATCGCCATGGCCGGGCTCGATACGGTCGCCCTGCGCATACCCGATCATCCGCTGGCACTGGAGCTGCTGGCAGCGGTCGGCCGGCCGCTGGCGGCACCGTCGGCCAACCCATCGGGGCGGCTGTCGCCAACCAGCGCTTACCAGGTAAGGCTTGGCTTTGCTGGTCGCGTGCCGGTTATCGATGGCGGGCCCTGCCGGGCCGGCGTGGAATCGACCATTATCCGGGTCGATGGCGACCGGCTGGTGCAATTGCGGGCCGGGGCGCTGGCGCGGTCCGATATCGAGCTGGCGCTGGGCGTGCCGATTGCCGTGGCGGAAAAGGATGCGGCAGTGGCCGCGCCGGGCATGTTGCTCAGCCACTATGCGCCGCGTTCGCAGATGCGGCTCAATACCACCCCGCGGGCGGGCGAAGCCTGGTTGGCGTTTGGCGCGGTTCCGGAGTTTGACGGGCCGACGCGGAACCTGTCGCCATCGGGCGATCTGCACGAAGCGGCGCGGAACCTGTTTGCGATGCTGCATGAGCTGGATGCGAGCGGGGCCGAGACGATCGCGGTGGCACCGATCCCGGGCGAGGGATTGGGCGAGGCGATCAATGACCGGCTGGAACGGGCGGCGGCGCCAAGAGGGTAGGCGGCTGGGGCCGGCCGGAACCGCCGAGTTTCCAGCTACCCACCGGGTCATTCCCGCGCAGGCGGGAATCCACTCTTGGGATTTCAACACCGGGAAGAATGGATTCCCGCCTGCGCGGGAATGACCCCGTGGGGAATGGGTCTGTCGGTATTTGCGGGGCAATGGACCACCCGGACAAGCCGGGTGGTGACGGTGTGGCGGGATCGCTCTCCGACGAAGGAAGGGATCGCGCTTGGTGCGCTGATCCCGCCGATGCCTAGTTGTCGCGCACCTTGTAGGGTTTCTGGTCGCGCCAGAAGCGCATCAGGCTTTCCAGGTCGGGGTCACCGCCGGGGGGCAGCACGACCTTGAGGTTGACGTAGAGGTCGCCGTCGCCATAAAGGCCCTTGCCCTTGAGGCGGAGGGATTTGGCGGTATCGACGCCCGGGGGCAGGTTGAGTTCGACCGAGCCATCCAGCGTCGGCACGCGGACCTTGGTGCCCAGCACGGCTTCGTAAAGCGCAATCGGCACATCGGTGCGCAGGTCCGAACCGTCGCGGCGGAACTGCTTGGACTTTTCGAATCGCACCGTCACCAGGGCATCGCCCGGCTCGCCGCCATAGGGGCTGGAACTGCCCTGGCCCTTGAGGCGGATCTGCTGACCCTCCTCGACCTTTTCGGGCAGCTTGACCGACAAGACCTTACCAGTGGGCATACGCACCTGGATCGAGGCCGCCTTATGGGCATCCTCGAGCGAGATGGTGGCATTGACGACAATGTCTTCGCCCTTGCCACGCGGCGCAGCGCCCCCCTGGGCGGCTCCCGCAAACGGGTCCCATTGGGCCCCGCCCTGCGGACGAGCACCGCCACGGGGCTGGCCGCCAAAGCCGCTCATGAACTCCTTGAGGATATCCTCGGCCGAGAACCCGCCGGCCGTGTTACGACCGCCCCGGGCGCCGGCGCCAGCCGCCCCCGGATTGAAGCCGGCAAAGCGGGGATTGCCCTCGGCGTCGATTTCGCCACGGTCGAACTGGCCGCGCTTGTTCTTGTCGGTCAGCAGGTCATAGGAATGGGTCGCCTCCGCGAACTTCTCGTGGGCGCCCGGGTCTTCCGGATTCTGGTCGGGGTGGTATTTCTTGGCCAGCTTGCGATATGCGGACTTGATATCCTTCTCGCTCGCCGAGCGGGGCACCCCAAGCACGGTATATGGATCGCGCATCGTGTCCAATCAGTTGGTCTGGGCGTTGCTTCGCCCGGGTTTCATGTCCTATATGGCGAGCGCTCCCCGCCTTGTCCAGTTTTGCGCCGCTTGGCGGGCCATTATGCTTTGGGATGACCAGCCATGTTGCAGACCCTGACCGAACGCCTCTTCGATGACAGTGATCGCACCGATCTCGATCCGTTCGCGGTTTTCGAGGAGTGGTTTGCCCTGGCCAAAGAGGCCGAACCCAACGATCCCCATGCCCTGGCGCTGGCCAGCGTCGATGACGATGGCATGCCCGATGTGCGCATGGTGCTCCTCAACGCGCGTGATGCGCGCGGGTTCACCTTCTTCACTAATTTTGAAAGCGACAAGGGGCATCAGTTGCATGACCACCCCAAGGCGGCGATGGTAATGCACTGGAAATCGCTGCGCCGGCAGGTGCGGGTGCGCGGCCCGGTGCAGGTGGTAACGCCGCAAGAGGCCGACGAATATTTCGCCAGCCGGCCCAAGGGCAGCCAGATTGCCTCCTCGGCCTCGCGCCAGTCGCGGCCGCTCGATGCGCGCCAGACGCTGATCGATGAAGTCGCGGCGCTGGAGAGCCGGATCGGCGAGGGTGACGTGGTGCGGCCACCGCATTGGTCGGGTTTCCGCATCGTGCCGACAAGCATCGAATTCTGGAAGGACGGAGAGTTCCGCCTGCATGACCGGGTGCGGTTTACGCGCGACACGCCGGATGCAGCTTGGGTGAGTGCGCGGTTGTATCCATAGGGGGCCAGGCAACAAAGCGCGCACCGGATATTCCGGGGCAATCACAGGGTCATTCCCGCGCAGGCGGGAATCCACTCTTCATTGGGTGACGCTCGGGCTCGAAGAGACGAATGGATTCCCGCCTGCGCGGGAATGACCCGGTGGGTGGTTTTGGCGCCGGGGTGGTTTGAGCGTCGGGGGCGCTTGCGGCTTGAGACGGGCCATCTGGCAAAAGGTCTTCGTCTCGCCTAAAAATGCCTGAAGGCTTGGGGCGGCGCATGGATGGGATGAACGGGCAGGGGCAGCCGGTGGCGTTTACCGGCACGCGGCGTGAACTGGGCGCGATCTTGCTGCGCGGCTATCTGCTGATGGTCCTCTCGATCGGCATTTACCGGTTCTGGCTGACCACCTGGAAGCGGCGCTTTTATTGGTCCAATACCGAAATAGGTGGCGAGGCGCTGGAATATACCGGCAATGCCATGCAGCTGCTGCTCGGCTTTCTGCAGGCGCTGGCCATCTTCATTCCGCTCTATAGCGTGTTTTTCTATCTGTCCACCCAGTCCAGCACCACGGCGGTGATCGGCTATGGCGCCATTGCCGTGGGTCTGTGGTTTCTCGCGGGCTATGCAATCTATCGCGCCCGCGATTTTCGTCTGTCGCGCACGCTGTGGCGCGGCATCCGCTTCGATCAGGGCGGCAGCGCCTGGGGCTATGCCTTCCGCCGCTTTGGCTGGAGCATATTGATGCTGGTGACGGCCGGGCTGGTCTATCCGTTCATGGCAGGCAGTCTCTGGCGCTACCGCTATGCCAATAGCTGGTACGGCGATCGGCAGTTCGGCTTCACCGGCTCATGGAAGAGTGTCGCCAAGCCCTATTACCTTGCCTATCTGCTGGTGATTGCAAGTGCCGCGCTGGCGCTGGGTTCTGCCGCCGCTCTGGGTGCATTCAAGGGCGGTTTCCCATCGGCGCGGGCAGTGCTGGTCCTGCTGCTGGGCGCGGTGGCCGTCGGCATCATCATCATCAATTATCAGGCCCGCGAGATGAGCCGGATGTTTTCGGCGGTGCGATTGGGCGCAGCGGCGCTGGCGGTCAAGGTCGAGGCGCTGGGCCTTCTGGGGCAGTATGTCAGGTTCGGGCTGGCGCTGGCGGGGGCTTATATCGTGCTGGCCATTGGTGGCTTTGTGGTGCTCAACACCGTGGCCCCCGATGCCTTTGCCGATGGGCAATTCCAGCCGGCAGTGCTGCTGGCGCATCTGCGCGGCAGCGCGGCAACCATCCTGGCGTTGATTACCGGCTATCTGCTGATTTTTGCCGCGTTCACGCTGATGAGCGAGCTGTTCCTGGGGCTGGGCTATTGGAAGCTCGTGGCCAGCGGGACCAGGGTTTACGGGCTCGAAACGCTGGCTTCGGTGCGGGCGCGCGACGAAGACAAGGCGCTGGTCGGCGAAGGGCTGGCCGATGCGCTCAATGTGGGGGGCTATTGATGGCAATTGCCGCCCGTTACCACGATGGCCAGACGGCCGAGGTGCATGCTGTCGGGCTCGACTATGAGCGGCAGGGCGCGGTCGGCGCCGTCATCATCCGCGATGCTGCGACGCGCGCCGAGATGGCGCGCTGGACCAGCAGCGATATCTTTGCCGTGCATGGCCGCCAGGGCGAGTTACGGCTGGGCGCCAGCGGACACACGGACGGCGCACGGCTGGTGATCTCGGGGGATCGCGATATCGCCCGTATCCGCGCCACCCTGCCGATCCTGGCCGAGAAGCGCCGCGCCGAGACCGGCCGCCAGCTGCGGCTTGCGGCGCTGGCGACGGCGGCCCTGGCCTCGGTCATCGTTGCCTACCTCTATGGCGTGCCGCTCCTGGCCAGCCGCATCGTCAACCTGGTGCCGATCGCTTGGGAACGCAGCCTCGGCGATACCGTCGCCAGGCAGATGGAGGCGAGCCTTGCGGCCGAGGCCGGCTTCGAGGTCTGCGATCCCGACCCCGATAGCGCCGCCAATCGCGCCATTGCCCGCTTTGGCGCGGCAGCGCTGGCCGGATCCGGCTCGCCGTTCGATCTGGATATCACCGTGGTGCGCACCGACGTGCCCAACGCCTTCGCCCTGCCGGGCGGCAAGGTGTATTTTTTCTCGGCCCTGCTGGAGCGGGCGCAGACGCCCGATGAGTTTGCCGGGGTTCTGGCGCATGAAATCGGCCATGTGGCGCATCGCCATGGCATGGAGCAGCTGATTTCCACCGCCGGTACTGGCGCGCTGATCGGTTTTATCCTCGGCGACATGACCGGCGTGTCGGTGGCCGCGGGCCTGGGAGCCACGCTGATCGACAGCCGCTTCTCGCGCGATGCCGAGCGGCAGGCCGACCGCTTTGCAGCCGATGTCGCCAAGCGCATGGATTTCCAGCCGGCGGGACTGGCCGACCTGCTCGACCGGGTGGGCGAGGACGATGATTTCACCAAGGCCTTTGCCCTGCTGAATACGCACCCGCTGACCGATGAGCGGCGCGCCGCGCTGGTGGACCTGACCCGCGAACGCCCCGGCGATGTGGAGCCGCCTTTCACGCTGGCCGAATGGGTGGCGATCCGCACCATGTGCGAGCGCCATCCAGCGGGCAAAACCAAAACCAGGTGAGCTATCTCTGCGGATCATCGATTTTATTCAAACTAGAGCAATACCTTGCCGATAGTCTGACGGCATAAGGGGAAGCGGCGGCGTGCGCATACTCATCCGGACATCGAAATGGGCGATCTGGGCGCGACGGCTCGGCAGCTTTGCCGTGCCCATGACGGTCATCCCCATTTTGCTGCACCGCGAGCGCCTGTTGGCCAGCGCGACTTTCAGCACGGTCATGGCCATTGCGGCACTGCTGGCGCTCGCGGCAGTGTTCGTCGCCATCGTGGCGCTGGGCCGGCTCTGGCGCACCGGCGACCTAGGCTGGGGCAAGGCCTTTGCCGGGCTCTTCCTGGGCCTGCTCTGCCTGGCTCCGTTCGGCTGGTATGGCTATCTCGGCGCGACCACGCCCGCAGTGACCGATATTGCCACCGCCGAGCGCGGGCTGATGCCGCTGGTGTTCGAGCCGGGCACGGCCGACATGCCGCCGCCCAAGCTGCTCTCTGCGGCCGATATCGAGGCCCGCTATCCCAATGCCAAGACCCGTACCTATCCGCTCGATGCCCAGCAGACCTATGCGATCGTGCTGCGCATGATCGAGGAGCGGGGCTGGGACATCCGCCTGCAGCGGCCCCCGGCGACCGGGACCAGCATCGGCCGGATCAATGCGCAGGTGGTGACGCTGCCCGGCTGGCGCGAAGAGGCGGTGCTGCGCATCGCCGGCGGCCCCGAAGGCGCCAGCGTCGACATGCGCTCGGCCTCGCTCAATGCCCTTTATGACTTCGGCTCCAATGGCGAGCGGATCGAGGCGTTCATGATGGCGCTCGACAACGAGATCACCGTGCTGCTGCGCGACAACCCCAATGCCAACCAGCCGGTGGAGGCCGAGCCAGAAGCGCCGGTGGACCCGGTTGCCGGCGGGAATTAGGTGCTTCGTTCCTGCACCGGGCTGCCCACGGACTTGATCCGTGGGCCATTCTCAACGCGGTATGAGCGGCGAGTGGTCCCCGGATCAAGTCCGGGGACAGCGTGGCGGGTGGGTGAGGTTGGTTGATCAGGGTGAGGCGTCTAAACGCTCAGCCGCGCCCCGAAAATCCCGCGGCGGACGCGGATGCGCCCCAGCCCTTCCAGATATTCCACATGCGCCGTAACCGTCATTGTAGCGGCTGGACGGACGGGCAGGGTGATGTTGGGATAGATCACCCCGACCACGGCGCCGATGGTGTGCGCGCCACCGGCGACGGCGGCCACGATCTGGCTATTGCGGCTCTCCCGATGCGCCTTGAGGGCTTTGGTATAGGTGGGGCCATCCGCGATCGGTCCGCCATGGGCGGGCACATAGCGCCGATAGGGCAGGGCCAATACGCGCTCGAGCGAGGCCAGATAGTCGGCCATCGAGCCATCGGGCACTGACACAAGTGTCGAATTCCAGCCCATGATGTGATCGCCGGTGAGCAGCGTATCGGTGCCGGTCAGCCCGAACGCCAGATGATTGGCGCAATGGCCGGGCGTGGCGTGGACGGTGAGCTCGACGCCGCCGATGCCGATGGTTTCGCCATCGCTCAGCACACGGTCGGGCACCAGGTCCCAGTCGCAGGAATTTCGGATCGGATTGACCTCGAATCGGCGTAGCGGTCGCGACAGGCGGTGCCGCCCGCCGAACCAGAGCGGAACGCCCAGTTCCGCCGCCAGCCGCGCGGCGCTCGCACTGTGGTCGCGGTGGGTGTGGGTCAGCAGGATGGCCTCGACCCTGCGCCCGGCAATGGCGGTATGCAACGCGGCGAGATGGCCGGCATCCGCCGGGCCTGGATCGATCAGCGCGACACTGTCATGGCCGAGGAGAAAACTGTTGGTACCGGTAAAGGTATAGGGGCCACCATTGGGCGCGGTAATCCGCATCAGGCCGGGCGCTACGGCGATAGCCTGGCCCGCTTGCGCATCGAACGTCGTATTGAAGACCAGGGCGGGGGCAGGCGATACCATTGCACTCACTTTGCCGAGTGATTAAGAAGTTCAGGACTTGAATCGAGATGCATCCCGAGAGGGGCTGCCGGTTCATCCAAGCATGGAAGGTATGAAATGGCCGTGACTTTGACCACGCCCAACACGCTCCTCGGAGCATTCCAGCCCAAGGGCGATGTCGCCAAACTGGCGTCCAACCTCGCCACCGTGGTGCTGGGCAGCCTGCTCATCACCATCGCGGCCAAGATCAACGTGCCGGTCTGGCCTGTTCCGGTCACCCTCCAGAGCTTTGCCATTGCCGGTCTTGCCGCAGCCTTTGGCTGGCGCATCGGCGTGGCAACCGTCGCGCTCTACCTGTTCCAGGGTGCCATGGGCCTGCCCGTTTTTGCCGTTGGCGGCGGCTTGCCCTACCTGATGGGCCCGACCGGCGGTTTCCTGCTCGGCTTCCTCGCCATGGCTGCGATCATCGGCTACGCCGCCGACAAGGGGGCTTCGTCCAAGCCGCTGACCCTGTTCGGCGCCATGCTGGTCGGCGAAGCCGTGCTGCTGGCCCTGGGCTTTGTCTGGCTGCTGACCCTGTCGGGTCAGGCCGGCTGGATCGACCAGTCCAATGTCGTGGCGTCGGCATTTGCCAAGGCCGTGCAGCCCTTCATCATCTGGGACGTGCTCAAGATGGCCCTGGCCGCGCTGACCGTTACCGGCATCTGGGGGATGATGCGCGCCAAGCGCTAATCCCCGCCGCACAAGAATGATAAAAGGCCGGTCCATTGGACCGGCCTTTTTGTTTGGTTTTGCGCCATTGCCGTCGCCGCTGCAGGCGGCAGGGCCGGTGGCGGCGCCTTAGCGCTGCCGGGCCTTGCGGGCGGCATAGCGACGGTCGCGCTCGGCCTTGCGTTCTTCGGCCGACAGCTCTTTTTGCTGCTCTGCGGCAGCCGCGCGCGCCAGGGCATCGGCGGCGGCGGCGGCCTCCGCTTCGGCCTTGGCAATCTTGGCGGCTTCGCGGGCTGCCGCTTTTTCGCGGTCGCGTTCGGCCTGGCGCTCGGCGCGGGCAATCGCCGCGGCTTCACGCTCGGCCCGCTTGGCGATCATTTCCGGATCGTCGACCTTTGGGGCGGCGGCAAATTTCTGCAGCAGGCGTTTCTTGGCTTCGTCAGCGGTCTTGCGGCGTTCTGCAAAGCCGCTTTCTTTGGGTTGCTTCACTCAGTGTTCCTTGCACGATGGTGCGTTGCAGCGGCAATCTGGCCATGCCGTCTGCCGGAAAGAAAAAACCGGCCCCCCGTGAAAGAGGTCCGGTTTTGATTGGTCGGAGTAGAGTGATTCGAACACTCGACCCCCTGCTCCCGAAGCAGGTGCGCTACCAGGCTGCGCTATACTCCGTCATGATTCGCGACGACGGGATCTGGCATGTTGGCTCAGATATGGTTGAGCCACGCCATGTCGCGATGCGGCGCTTTATAGCTGCGCTTCCCGCCGCATTCAAGCGCCTTCGATATGCGAATTTCTTGCATCGCGCTATTATTGCGAAGCGCCAACAAACCGTGTAGGAACCGCGCGAGTTGGGGTGTCGCCAAGTGGTAAGGCACCGGTTTTTGGTACCGGCATTCCTAGGTTCGAATCCTAGCACCCCAGCCAGTCATCTTTTAAATCATTGAAATGGGATGCTTTTGTGGCATCCGGCGCGGATGCGCTGCTCAGCTGGATTGCGGGGCCGTGGTCCCTGGCGCCCGCGCGCGCTGTCGCAGCATTGTCGGTGGGGTGCCGAATGTATCGATGGGGGCGCGGGCAAGGCGGTCGGCGCCGTTCGACCCGGGCACCCCCCAAGTCGATCGAGCACCCAGCCAGCCGGTGCAAGCGCGGCTGGCTGGGCTCTATGTTATGCCGGCAGGGCGGTGCGGGCCACGACGGGGACGTAGTCGTTCAGATCCTCGTCGGCGATGTGGATGGTGCGGCCTTCTTCGGCTGACTTGTAGAGCGCCATCAGGAATTCGACGACGGCAACGCCATCGTGGAAGGTCTCGAGCGGGGCTTCGCCCTTGCGGAAGGCTTCGACCATGTGGCGGTTCTCGTCGGTATAGCCATAGACCCCGGCTTCATCTTCCAGCACCGGCATCAGGCCCTGCTCGGCATTCTGTTTTTCCACCAGGTCTTCGCCCACATCGCCCGTCACGGCGCGGGACATGAAGACCTTCAGGCCGGTCGAAAGCGAGGAGAACTCCATCGCATATTCCGGGCCAAGCACTTCCAGCTCGATTCGCAGACCCGGTCCGACATAGGCCCAGGAGGTCGTCGCCTCCACCACGACTTCATTGCCCTCGGCATCCTCGAAGGTCAGCAGCCCCCGGGCAAAGTCCTCCGATGGACGGCTGGTATAGTCCACCTCCTTGCCCATGCGGGCCGAGAGGTCCTGCGCATAGTGCTTGCGGGCCCATTTGAGGGTGGCGACGGAGCCCGTGGCGCTCTTGAACTTGAGGCTGTCGCGGGGGGCGCCCGGCGCCGTCAGCAGGAAGCGGCCGACTTCGACCGAGTGGCACATCATGTCGAGAAGCACGCCGCCGCCCTGCTGATGGCCTTGCCAGAACCATGGCTCGTGGGGGCCGGCATGTTCCTCTGCCGCCCGGGCAATATAGGGGCGACCGGTTGCCGGGACCGCGCGGCGCCAGATGATGTCCTTGCCGCGCAGGACGGCCGTCGAGAACAGCTGGTTCTCGAGATAACCGTGATTGAGCCCGGCATCTTCAACCAGCGAGAGCATTTCGCGGGCATCGCGCAAGGTGCGGGCGAGGGGCTTTTCGCAGGCAATGGCGAATACCCCGGAGCGCCCGTCGCGCACCGCCCCAGCGATCACCCGCATGGTGTCCAGGCGCGTGTGATTGGGCGACAACAGCCAGACGGCGTCAAGATTGTTGGCCGCGAGCATGTCTTCCAGGCTGGCATAGGCGGTGCATTCACCCAGATTGAGCCGGGCGACTTCATCGGCAAAGGCCTGCCGCTTGGCCGGGGTCGGCGAATAGACCGCCGTCACTTCGACATTGCGCACGCCAAGCAGGGACTTGAGGTGGAAATGGGCGATAAAGCCCGATCCGATAAAGCCGATACGGAGGGTCTTGCGGGGGAAGCTGCTGCTCATTCTTCTATGCCTTCTTGGTACTAACAGGAGCGGTACTGGACCGCACGACAAGCTCGACATCGGCCTCGTAGAGCCGAGTGGTGAGTTTTTTGCCCGACAGCAGATCGACCATCATCTGCATGGCGCGACGGCCTACCTCCAGGCGCGGCTGGCGCACCGAGGTCAGGGGAGGGTCCGACGACAGGGCGAAATCGACGTCGTCGAAGCCGATGACCGAGACATCGTCTGGAACGCGCCTGCCAAGGCTACGCAATTCATTGACTGCCCCGACCGCCATTTCGTCATTGCTCAGAAAGATCGCCGTGTAGTCGATCTGGCGCTCGTGCAGATGGCGCACGGCGGCGCGTCCGGCGGCGAGGTGGAAGTCGCCGGGAAGCGTGAGATCGGCGTCCGGCGCGATCCCGGCAGCCACAAGGGCATCGACATAGCCCTGATAGCGGTCGGTCGACATCTGTAGCCGGGCCGGGCCACCGACATAGGCGATGCGGCGATGGCCGAGCGCCAGCAGGTGCTCGACGGCAATCCGGGCCCCTTTGCGGTTGTCCACGGCGACGGCAGGAAAATTGTAGTCGGCAAGCATCTCCAGCGCGACCACCGTGGTGGGCATATTGGCATCGGTCAGCTCTGCCGGCAGCCAGCCCATCATCAGGATCAGCCCGTCGGCCTGGCGATTGCGCACCATGTCCACATAGCGCAGCACCCGCTCATTATCGCCGCGGGCGTCCCCCATCAGCACGCGATAGCCGTTGGCGAAGGCCAGTTCCTCAATGCCGCGATAGATTTCCAGATAGAACGGGTTGGTGATGTCGCGCACCAGCAGCACCACGTTCTTGGTGGAGCGGCGGCGGAAGTCGACGGCTTGCCGATTGGGCACGAAGCCCACAGTCCGGATCGCATCGAGCACGAGGTCGCGGGTTTCCTTGCGCACCTGGTCGGGGTGCGCGAGTGTTCGCGAGACCGTGGCGGTGGAAACGCCCGCCAGCTCGGCAACCTTGCGTATCGTGGTCATCGCCGGATCAAACGCGCAGCTGCTTGGTGCGGCCGTAAAGCAGCATCAACAGCAGCAATACGCCGCCAAAGATCAGTTGCCGGCCCCAGAATTCCATCTGCAGGGTAATCAGCACGCTCTGCAGCAGGGTCAGGGCAATGGCGCCGAGCATGACGCCGAAATAATTGCCCGAGCCGCCCGCCAGCGAGATGCCGCCGATCACCACCGCAATCACCGATGGCAGCACATATTGATCGCCGACCGAGACAAAGCTGTTGCCGGTATAGCCAATCACCACGACGCCGGTGATCCCCGCCATCAGCCCCGACAAGCCATAGAGCAGTGTGCGGATCAGGCGGACGGGCAGGCCGGTCAGTTCGGCGGCCCGTTCATTGGAGCCCATGGCATAGATGGCATAGCCCAATTGGGTGCGGCGCAGCAGGAACCACATGGCGATGCCCACCAGTGCCCAGAGCCAGAGAATACCCGGCACGCCCAGCAGGAGCGGCCGGTTGACAAAGCTCATCAGCGATGGCGCGGCATTGCCAGAGGGAATACCGCGCGACAGCACGATGAGGCCGCCCTGTACGACGCCGGTCATGCCCAGGGTCATCACCAGCGGTGGAATGCGCAGGAAGGTCACGCCGAGCCCGTTGACCAGGCCGACGACAAACGTTGCGCCACCCGCCACCAGAATGGCGGGCACGATCCCGCCATCGCTGCCGGCCATCACATTGCCGGCCAGCACGGCTCCCAGCGAGATCATGGCGCCCACCGACAGGTCGATGCCTTCCCGGCCGCCGATGACGACAAGGCTTTGTCCCGCCGCCACCATGCCGAGAATGGCCGACACGGTGAGCAGGCGGATGATCTGGTCACCCCGGGCGAAGCCGGGCGAGAGGGTTTCGCCCACGGCCAACAGTGCCAGGATCGACAGCGTCGCCAATACGAGCGGGTTGGTCAAAAGGAGTGTGGCGCGGTTCATGCTGAGCTCCTTCAGCGACGCGAGACCAGCACGCCGCCCGCCAATGCGAGCAGGGTGATGAGGCCCTGGATCAGTGTCTGGTAGTCGAACGGCAGGCCGGCAAAGAAGATGACATTGCCGATCATGCCCAGCACGAGCGCGCCGAGTACCGAGCCGAAGGCGCTGCCCGAGCCACCCGAAAGCGCCGTGCCGCCCAGCACCACCGCCGAGATCGAGGACAGGGCCAGCATGCGCCCCATCAGCGGGTCACCGCTGGCGGTTTCCCCGGTCAGGCACAGCGCGGCGACAGCGGCGAACAGCCCGCACAGCACATAGGCCATGATGCGGATCTGGCCGACCTTGAGGCCGGTCTGGAAGGCGGCGGTGCGTTGCCCGCCAGCGGCCGAGAGGTGCTTGAAGAAGGCGCGGCGGCTGATGATGGCAATGGCGATCAGGGCGCCGATGAAAATCCACAACACGACCGGCAGGCCAAGCGCATAACCGCCATAGGTCCGCCAGTATTCGGCCGGAACCGGCAGGCCCGCAGTGGGCAGCACCAGCAGGGCCAGGCCGCCAAAGATGATGCCGGTGGCAAAGGTGGTGACAATCGGCTGGAACCGCAGGCCGGAAATCAGCAGGCCATTGACCATGCCGCAGAGTGCGCCGGTCAACAGACCCGCGCCCATGCCCAGCATGACCCCGCCGGGCCCGCCGCCGAGCGCGGCAATCACGGAAACGGTGACGACGTTGACCAGGGCCACGACAGAGCCGACCGACAGGTCGATATCCCCACCCAGCACCACATAGGTCTGGCCGATGGCGACCAGGACAATGGGCAGAAACACCGTGAGGTTGGATTTCAGCACATTCGGCGTGACCAGATTGGGCTGCAGGATCCAGTTCACCACGAACAGCGCGATGAGGGCGGTAAGAGTGACGAGCCAGAGGCGGTTGCGCAAAAGGGTCATGCCGCTTTCCCATATGCTGCATTGGTCAGATGGAATGCGGTGAGGGTGTCGCCGGTCAGCTCGGCCGCGATGGCACCGCTGTTGAACACCAGGATGCGGTCGCAGAGGCTGAGCAGCTCGCTGTCCTCGGACGCATAGAAGATGATGCTGGCGCCTTGATCGGCGAGGCCGCGCGCCAGGGTGAAGAAATCGGCCTTTGCCGCCAGGTCAATGCCCTTGGTCGGGTCGTCGAACAGCAGCACCTGGGAGTTCGTCGCCAGCCAGCGCGAAATGAAGATCTTCTGCTGATTGCCGCCCGAGAGCGAGCCGATGGGGGCGTCGAGCCCGTCATATTTGGTGTTGAGCGCGGCGGCGGCATCGATGAAGCGCTGCTTGAGCTGGTTCGGCCAGACCAGGCGGCGACGCTCTTTCACCAGACTGGCCGCAGCGATGTTCTCAAAGATCGATCGGCCATGAAAGGCGGCGTCGCGGCCGCGATCGCCCGACACATAGGCGAGGCCGGCGCGGATGGCATCCGCCGGTTTGCGCAGGGTAAGGGTCTTGCCGTCCAGAACCACGCTGCCGTCGGTGAGGGGCTCGGCGCCGAACAGACTGCGCAGGACGGCCGACTGGCCTTGCCCCTGCAGGCCGCCCAGGCCAAGGATTTCGCCGGGGCGGGCATCGAAGCTGACACTGTCCAGGCGCCGGCTCGATAGCTGGCTGACCACCAGACGCGGTTCGGCGGCGACGGCCGAATTCCGGGCAAAACGCTGCGGTACGGCCAGTTCGCCCACCATGGCATGGACCACGGTGTCGCGATCGGTTTCGGCGGTGGTCAGCGTCGTCACCGTCACGCCGTTGCGCATTACGGTGATCCGGTCGCAGATGGCGAAAATCTCGTCCATGCGGTGGGAGATGAAGATGCTCGATACCCCATCGGCCTTGAGGCTTCGCAGGATATCGAAAAACACCTCGACCTGCCGACGATCCAGCGCAGCGGTGGATTCATCGAAGATGATCAGTCTGGGCTTGCGCGCCAGCACCTTGAGGATTTCGACAATCTGGCGCTGATCCGGCGCCAGGGTGGAGACCGGCGCATCGGCGGAAAAGCCGTCACCGGCCACGCCAGCAAATCGTTGGAGCAGCGCCTCGGTATCGTGGCGCAGCTGTTTGGCGTCGATGAAGCCGGCGGCCGTCCTGCGCTCATGGCCGAGGAAAATGTTGTCGGCCACCGACAATTGCGGCACCAGCGACAGCTCTTGATAGAACAGGGCGATGCCCAGGGCCTCGGCGTCACGCGGGCTCCTGGGCGCAATATCGCTGCCATTGAAGCGCAGCACGCCGGAATTGGGCGCGACCGTGCCAGCGATCACCTTGGACAGCGTCGACTTCCCGCAGCCATTGGCGCCCAGCAATGCATGGATTTCGCCGGGTTCGACGGTCAGGCTGCCGTCGGACAGCGCCGTGACCGCGCCGAAACGCTTGGTGATGTTTCGGGCTTCAAGAACGGGGCTCATGGTCAGGTCCGCGTTGATGTCATGGAATGTCGGGCCGTGCGCCGAGAGTGTCGCGCAAGCATGCCAATCGATGCCCCTGTAGCGAGGCTTCGGAAATGGGGTGAGGACCGGGGAGGGAATGCCCCGGTCCTCGGGAGAAGCCCGCTCTTACTTGAAGAAGCGAGCCTTGGCGTCGTCAGCCGACAGCTCCTGGGTGACCGACCAATGGCCGGGCTTGCCTTCGGCGGCAGTCAGAGCGTCAGCAAGATTGCTGTTGTCGATGAACGGAATGTCCAGGAAGATGGCATTGCCATAGACGCCACCGAAGATGCCGTCCTTGAACTCGTTGCCCTGCAGTTCCAGCACGGCGACATTGAGGGCCGAGGCCATCACGCCGGGTGGGTTCACCGAAGCGGCCGAGTTGAACTTGCCAGCCGACCAGATGTCGAGGAAGTCCTTGCGCACTTCGCCCGTTGCAGCGATGTCGGCAGTCTTGCCAGCGGCCTCGATGGCGCGCCAGGCGCCGGCTGCCATGCCGTCCTGTACGTAGACGCCATTGATGTCGGGATAGGTGGCGAGCAGGTTCTGCATGGTCTGCTGACCCTGGGCCTGATCCCAATTGGCATTGGCGGCGTTGACGATCTTGATGTCCGGATACTTGGCCAGGATTTCGTTGCAGCCACTGGCGCGCATTTCATTGGCCGGATGGCCGGCAACGCCGTTGATGGTGACAACATTGCCCTTGCCCTCAAGGGTGTCGGCCAGCCACTGGCAACCCTTGCGGCCGTAATCGGTCTGGTCGATGCCGACATAAATCGCGTCGGGCGAGGACACTTCGGCGTCGGTCGCGATCACCAGAATGCCGGCTTCCTTGGCCTGCGAGAAGATCGGGTCGAAGGCGGTGGGGCTGTTGGGGTTGATGATGATGGCATTGACGCCTTCATTGATCATGTTGCGCACGGCGCCGATCTGGCCCTGCACGTCGACGTCCGAGCTCTGGATCACCAGTTCGATATCGACGCCTTTTTCCTTCCAGGCGGCCGCGGCAGCCTGCGCTTCTTCGATCATCTGAGTGCGCCACTCAGACCCGACCCAGCCATTGCTGAGGCCGATCTTGTATGTTTCTGCGAAAGCGGTGCCGCTCATCAGTGCGAGCGCGGCAGCGGCAAGAACCAAGGTCTTGTTCATAGTGATCTCCTCCGAATGAGCCGGGCCTATTCCGGCTCCGTCGTGCCTTTAAGCAGCACGCTGGACTAGAAGATGTAACCGGTTACATTATGAGTCAAGCGGAAATTCCAGGCGGAAATCCGTTGTACGGATGAGGGGCTGTCTCCGCGCCGGAGCGGCAATTGTGCTAGGGTATGACGCTGTTGTCGGCGCGGGGCGGGGCCGGTAGTCTCGAATGGGCATTGCAGGGACCACCGATGTGGCGCCCGACAGCGCTAGCCCGTTTTGCGCGGCGCTGTTCGGCGAACGGAGTTCAGCGCGGCGCTGGCATCTGCATCGGCAGGGGCGATGGGCAGCCGCTTCAGCGCGCGGGACCATGGCGATTTCTGTGATCAAATCAATCATCGCGACGCGGGTGGCTAGCTTCCTGTTGGCGCCCGGTTCAATCAGGTCATTGAAAAATATGGGCAATAGTCCCGCGATGGATGGCGTTGCGGGATTTGATCAAAATATCTTGTTTTCGACCGTGATTTGTTTAAGTCTAAAGTAAATACGGATGAGATGCCTGTGGGGACAGGCGCTCACTGGTGGGAGCATATATGAGCGGCTATTTCCTGTACCATTCGATCGGCACGTTTCCTGGCAAGGCCAAGGCGGTCGCATCCGCGCTGGGCGCGTTTGCAGAAATATGGTCGGCCGAAGACGACGGGCAATGGCCCGCTGCCTTGCAGCAGCGTCAGGCATTCATTGCCGCCTGGGAACGCCAGATCGATGCTGGCGCCGGCACCCTGACCACGACTGAGAATGTGACCAGCGGCCTTTACAGCCTGCTTGGCGCCTTGCCGGATGGAACGCTCGCCGGGCGTCGTATCCTGGTTGCCGGCGATTGTTTTCCCAGCCTGCATTTCCTGTTGTCGGGGCTCGCCCATCGCTTCGGCTTCACCCTGGATACCGTGCCGCTGCGCAGCGGCGAAACCTGGGTTCGGGACGAGGACGTGATCGCCCGCTGGCAGCCGGATGTGGCGCTGGCGCTGCTGACCCAGGTGACCTCGACGGCCTCTTATCGCTGCGATCTGGAACTGCTGGTGGCACATGGCCGTCGCATGGGATCGCTGGTGGGTGTCGATATCACGCAGGGCGTTGGCGTGGTGCCGTTTTCGGTGGCGACGCTCGATCCCGATTTCGTCGTGTCCACATCGCTGAAGTGGCTGTGCGGCACCTCCGGGGCCGGCATTCTCTATGTGAGGCCGGAACTTATGGGCCGCTGCGCGCCGGAGCTGCGCGGCTGGTTCAGCCAGCCAAACCCGTTCTCCTGGGACCTCGATGCCTTTTCCTATGCGCCCGATGCGCGCCGCTTCGACCATGGCACGCCAGCCATTCTGGCCAGCATTGCCTCGCTGCCGGGATTGCTCTGGGTCGAGCAGACCGGCATCGCCGCCATCGCAGCGCAGAACCGTGCCATGGGTGAGCAACTGGTCGATTGGGCGAAGGGGAAGGGCCTGCGCCTTGCCTCGCCGGAAATGGCGGCCCAGCGGGGCGGCAGCATCATGCTGCGTCTGCCGGAGACCGTGAGCCCGGCCGAACTGGTTGGTCAATTGCGGGCGCGCAAGCTCTATTGCGACGCGCGCGGCGCGACGCTGCGGCTGTCGCCAGGCGCGGTGACCCAGAGCGAGGATATTTCGGCCCTGTGCGAAGCATTGGGCGAGCTGATTCCGGCGTGAGCCGGTGCCCTGTACGAGCAGGGCTAGACGTGTCGTCAGGGATCATGCCGCAGGCATGACAAGGAGAACAAACGTGAAGAAGCATATTGCAATGCTGACGCTTGCCGCACTCGCGGCATTCGCCACCCCAGCCTTTGCGCAGGACAAGATCATCGTCGGCGCCTATGCCGCCAACCCGCCATGGGAATTCAAGAACGATTCCGGCGCCTTCGAGGGCTTTGAAGTCGACGTCGCCACCGAAGCGGCCAAGCGCATCGGCAAGGAAGTCGAATTCCAGGAACTGGGTTTCCAGGCCCTGTTTGCCGCGACCAGCTCGGGCCGCATCGATTTCGCGATTTCGTCGATCTCGATCAACAATGATCGCCTGCAGAGCCAGTCGTTCACCCAGCCCTATTACGACAGCGACGGCACCATTGTCGGCCTCGCAGCGTCTCCGGTCACAACGCTTGAAGATCTCAAGGGCAAGGTTATCGGCGTTGTCGCCGCGACCACCGGCGAAGCCTGGGCCAATGAGAACGCCGAAGCACTCGGCATTGCCGAAGTGCGCAGCTATGCCGCCCAGCAGGACCTGCTGCTCGACGTGCAGAACGGCCGTATCGAAGGCGGCGCGGGCGAACTGGCCGGCTTCCAGTATGCCATCAGCAAGATCCCGGCCCTGAAGATCCTGGTTCGTATTCCGACCGGTGAGCGTTTCGCCATGATGGCCAAGAAGGATCTGCCGATCCTGGGCGAAATCAACGACGCGATCTCGGCCATGAAGGAAGACGGCACCCTGGCCGCCATCCACGAGAAGTGGTTTGGTGTTGCCCCGGATGCTGGCACCAGCACGGTCACCGTGATGCCGCTGCCGGCCGCCGAGTAACAGGTTGCCACGATCCGGCGGCCCCTGCCGCCGGATCATTTTATCTCACTGAGTGCGTCGCCTGCGGGCGCGCACGGGCCGGGCCGGTGACATGGATCTGATCAATACCTTCTTCAACTGGGAAGTGCTGGTACGCGCCTTCCCGATCCTGCTGCGCGGGCTTGGCTACACCTTGATGCTGGGATGCGTGACCATCGTCATCGGCACTACGGCGGGACTGCTGTTGTGCCTGGTGCGGCTTTACGCCATTCGTCCCATCCAGCTGCTGGCCATCGTCTATATCGACGTGTTCCGCGCCTTGCCGATCCTGGTGCTGCTGATCCTGGTCTATTACGCGCTGCCCTTTGTCGGCATCCGGTTTGACTCCTTCACCTCGGCCACGCTGGCCCTGTCCATGGTGCTGGCGGCATTCACCGCCGAGGTTTGCCGCGCCGGTATCCAGAACGTTCCCAAGGGGCAGTTCGAGGCTGCGGCGAGCCTGGGCATGCCGTTCTGGCAGTCCATGCGCAAGATCATCCTGCCGCAGGCCATCAAGGTCATCATTCCGCCGCTGACCAGCAATTCGATCTCGGTGTTCAAGGATACCGCTCTGGCATCGGTGGTCGCCATGCCGGACCTGCTCAAGCAGGCCAACGATGCCCAGGCCATGATGGCCAATCCAACGCCACTGGTCGGTGCAGCGCTGATCTATCTGGCCATCCTGTGGCCAATGGTGCGCCTGGTTGGCTACCTTGAAGCGCGCAACCAGCGCGCCACGACCCGCTAGCAAAGGGCTTTCCACTATGGCTTCGCAAAAAGCTCCACTTGCCGCACAGATGATCGACGTCAACAAGTGGTACAATGAGTACCACGCGCTGCGCTCGATCAATCTCGAGGTGACGCGCGGTGAACGTATCGTGGTCTGCGGGCCCTCGGGCTCCGGCAAATCCACCATGATCCGCTGCATCAATCAGCTTGAGCAGCACAATAGCGGCACGATTGCCGTCAATGGCGTGACGCTGACCGGCGATATCAAGCAGCTGAACGCCATCCGGCAGGATGTCGGCATGGTGTTCCAGCACTTCAATCTGTTTCCCCATCTCACCGTGCTGGAAAACTGCGTCATCGCCCCGATGACCGTGCGCAAGACGCCGCGCAAGGAGGCCGAGGAGATGGCGATGAGCTATCTGTCGCGCATCCACATTGCCGAGCAGGCACGCAAGTTTCCCAGCCAATTGTCGGGTGGGCAGCAGCAGCGCGTCGCGATTGCCCGGTCGCTCTGCATGCAGCCCACCCTGATGCTGTTCGATGAGCCAACTTCGGCGCTGGATCCGGAAATGGTCCATGAAGTGCTAGAGACCATGGTGTCGCTGGCGCGTGATGGCATGACCATGGTGGTGGTGACCCACGAAATGGGCTTTGCGCGCAAGGTTGCCGATCGCGTCATCTTCATGGATCGGGGCGAGATCTGCGAGAGCGCCCCGCCGGAAGAGTTCTTCAAGGCGCCCAAGAACGAGCGCGCCCGCGTCTTCCTGAGCCAGCTCATCCACTAGGACGTTTCCATCTTGTCATCAGACACGCAGTTTCCAGTCGCGGCCGTCCGGGCGCGCTTTCCCGCGCTGGCGCATAACGCCAACCATCTCTACTTCGACAATGCCGCGGGCGCGCAGCTGCCCGACCTGGCGCTGACCGCCGTGCATGAACACCTGCTGACCCACAATGTGCAGCGCGGGGCCAGATATGGCCTCAGCCGCTCTGTCGATGCTGCGATCGCGGCGGCGCGGCAGAGCGTGGCGCTGCTGGTCAATGCCTATGATCCCGCCGAAATCTCGTTTGGCATGAATGCGACCTCGTTCATCCGCTTGGTGAGCCTGGGGATCGGCCAGACGCTGGGCGCGCGCAACGAGATCATCGTCACCGACCTCGATCACGACGCCAATGTTTCGACCTGGCTGGCACTGGAGCCGATGGGCGCGAAATGCGTGTTCTGGAAGATGCGCGACGATGGCAAGCTGCATGTCGAAGATCTGGTGCCGCTGCTCAGTGAGCGGACCCGTCTGCTCGCCTGCGCGGCTGCGTCCCATGCCTTGGGCACGCTGGTCGATGTGAAGGCCGCCGGCAAACTGGCCCACGACGCCGGCGCCGAGATTTTCGTCGATTGTGTCCATTACACCCCCCATGCCTTGGTCGACGTGCAAGACTGGGATTGCGACTATCTGGTGTGCTCGGGCTACAAGACCTTCTCGCCGCATATGGGCTTTCTGTGGGGCAGGCTGGACCTGTTGCGGGCGCTGCCGACCTTCCGCGAAGACTTCATTCCGAATGAGCCGCCGCACAAGATCGAGGTCGGCACCTTCGTCTACGAGAACGTCGCCGGCATGGATGGCGCGGTGCGTTATCTCGAACAGCTGGGTCAGGACCTTGCCGGCGGTGCGCAACTGTCGCGACGTGACGCCATTGTAGGGGCGATGGACGCGATCCAGCGCTATGAGATGATCCTGTCGCAGGCGCTGCTCGATGTGTTGCATCGCCATGGCGCGACTGTTTACGGCATTGCCGACACTGCGCAGGGGCGGGTGCCCACCATCAGCTTCAACTTTGCCGCGATGGCGCCGGCAGAGCTGGCGCAGAAGCTCGCCGATCAGGATATCGGCGTGCGCGATGGCCACATGTTTGCGCCCCGCCTGATGGCGCGGCTCGGCCTGACCATGGCCAGCGGCGCCGCGCGCATTTCTCTCGTGCATTACAATACGCTTGAGGAAGTCGCCCGGCTGGACCGGGCGCTCTCCGAGATCCTGCAGGGCGCCTAGCGCGCCAGCATCTTGCCCAGCATGTAGCCCGAGCCGACACCCGTGCCGGCGCCGGGCCAGGTGCTGGCGCCGACCATGTAGAGGTCCTTGACCGGCGTACGATACCGCGACCAGCCGCCCGCCGGCCGGAACAGGAAGTTCTGATCCAGATGGTGGCTGCCCGAGAGGGAGTCGCCGCGCACCAGATTGGGATTGGCGCGCTCCAGATCGAGTGGCGAGATGACCGAGCTGGCGAGGATCTTGCTGCGCAGTCCCGGCGCATAGCGCTCGATCAGGTCCAGCACACGTTCGCTATAGGGCCCTTTGGCTTCGTCCCAATTGCGCGCGGTGATGGTACCGCTCGCATCGCCTGATATCGCATAGGGCACGACGCGCACCTGCACCCAGAGCACATGCTTGCCATCCGGGGCGCGGCTTGGATCGAGTGCGGTCGGCTGACCGACTACCAGAACGGGCTCGCGTGGGAGCAGGCCCGCCATGGCCTCGTGATAAACGGCGCTCATCACGTCATAGCTGGGCGCCAGATGCACATAGGCAAAGCGCTGCAGATCGGCTCCGGCCGACCAGTCCGGCAGGCTGTCGAGCGCCAGATGGATCATCATGGCGCCGGGGCCTGCCCGGAAATTGCGGGCCGCCTTGGCAAAGCGTGGGTTGATGCCCGGCACGAGCCTGTTGGCCAGCAGCGAAGGGTGGGTATTGGCGATCACGGCGCGCTTGGCCGTTAGCTTTGAGCCATCGGTCAGGGTCACGCCGGACGCGCGGCCATCGCTCTGGACGATCTCTGCGACCTCGGCATTGCACCGCACCGCGCCGCCTGCCGCCTCGATGACGCCGACCATCGCCTTGATGATGGTATCGGCGCCACCCTGGCCGATCACCATGCCGAAATTCTGATTGGCCATGGATTCGAGATAGGGAAAGACCGCGCCGCCGGCAACGTCGGGGCCGAAATCGAGATGCAGCCCCCACGCCGCCATGAGCGCGCGGACCTGTGGGCTCTCAAAGCGCGGGTCGAGATAGTTACGCGGCGATGCCAGCAATAGCCGAACCATCTCGCGCACCCAGTCCAGACCCTTTTCGCGCAGCGCCTTGGTCAATAGGCGCACCGCACCGAATGACGGCATGGGCTGACCCATAATGCCGCCAATGAACGGCGCTTCGGACGCGAAATCGGCGGACATCTGCCGCCACGTGGCGGCATCGGCCGGGGAAATCGCTGCGATGCGGGCAGCGGTGGTTTCGAGATCGGTGCTGACGCCGAGCCAGGATCCATCGGGAAACGGGCTGGCAAAACTGTCGCTGGCGGGTGCGAATGCCAGTCCCTGTGCGTCGAGCGCCGCCTTGTGTTCGGCATAGAAGGCCGAGCCGGCAAACATCGAGAGGTTCATCGCATACAGATCGTGCCGATAGCCGGGCAGGGTGATCTCCTCGGTGCGCACGGCGCCACCCGCTTTCGCGGCGCGCTCCAGCACCAGCACCCTCCAGCCGCGTTGGCTGAGGTGCACGGCAGATGCCAATCCATTGACGCCTGCACCCACCACGATTGCATCATATTCGGACATGTCTGCTCCCCCGCCAATGCCAGTCTCTATACTCACCCAAGAATATGCAGCTGCCAATATTTTGAACCTAAAATATCTTCCAAACTGTGCAAATTAGGCGTTCCTGCCTCTTGCATGTCCATGCAGTTGCCGTAACCTTCGTTGGTGAGTGAGATGCCGGCGAGCCAACGCCGCAGCGAAAAACGTGTGTAGGAGACGATTATGAGCGCACAGAATACACTGGCCAATCTGGCCCTGGCCTTGGCCGATGGCAGCATCGAGGTCGTCGACCTTACCGCGCCGCTTGGCCCCGATACCCCGGTGCTCTATCTGCCGCCGGACTTTGCCAAGAATACCCCCAGCTTCAAGATGCATGAGATCTCGGCATACGACCAAAATGGTCCGTGGTGGGCCTGGGGCTGGATGGAACTGGGCGAGCATACCGGCACCCATTTCGATGCGCCGTCGCACTGGGTTTCCGGCAAGGACCTGCCCGAAAATACCACCGACACCGTGCCGGTCGGCAACTTCGTCGCGCCGGTCGCGGTGATCGATTGTGCCGCCGACGTTGCCAAGGACCCCGACTTCCTGCTGACCGCCGAGCGCGTCAAGGCCTGGGAAGCCGAGCATGGCGAGATCAAGTCGGGCACCTGGGTGGTGCTGCGGTCGGACTGGTATCACCGTAATACCAGCACCGAGGCCTTCCTCAATGCCGACGAGAACGGCCCGCACACGCCGGGGCCGAGTGTCGATTGCGTCGAATATCTGGTGGCCAAAGGCGCTCTGGGCTTTGGCAGTGAATGCGTTGGTACCGATGCCGGTGCTGCCGCGACGTTCAACCCGCCATTCCCGGCGCATAACCTGCTGCTCGGTGTCGGCCGCTACGGCCTTGCCAGCCTGACCAACCTCGACAAGCTGCCGCCAACCGGTGCCATGCTGGTCGTTGCGCCGCTCAAGATCGTTGGCGGCACGGGTAGCCCGGTGCGCGCCTTCGCTATCGTTCCACGCCGCTAAGATCGGAATCCAGCTATGGCGGACGCTGACTACATCATCGTTGGCAGTGGCATCAACGCGCTGGTCGCGGCCGCCATGCTGGGCAAGAAAAACAATCGCATTCTGGTGCTGGAGCGCGAGGCGGTTGCGGGGGGGTGCCTGCGCACCGAGGAGGTGACCGAACCGGGTTTCCGCCATGACATCATGGCGACGACCTTCGTGCTGTTCATCACCTCACCGGCCTATGCGGCTCTCGCCCCCGATCTGGGCCGGCATGGGCTCGAATTCTGCCATGCCGACGCGCCGACTGCCGTGGTCCGGCCAGACAATTCCAGCCTGGTGCTGACCACGGATCGCGCCCGCAATCTTGCGGCGTTCGCAGCAGCCGATCCAGCCGATGGAGCCAGTTTCCAGCGCGAGATGGACCGCTTCGGCGGCGATATGGGCTTCGTATTCGGCCTGCTCGGCGGCCGTCTCTGGTCGCTCGATACGCTGCGCATGATGGGCAAGGAACTCTGGAAACGCGGTGCGCGGGGCCTGGCAACCTTTGCCGGCGAAGCGCTGATCCCGGCGCGGGCTTATCTGGAAACCCGCTATCGCTCCGAGGCCGTTCAGGCGCTGTTTGCGCCCTGGGTGCTGCATTGCGGACTTAATCCCGACAGCACTTATTCTGGCCAGATGCTCAAGGTTATCGGCTTTGCGCTGGAAGCGGCCGGTGCGCCCATCGTCAAAGGTGGCGCGGTCAATGCGGTGAATGCCTTTGCCGGACTGATCGCCGAGCAGGGCGGTGAGATCCGCACCAATGCCGATGTCGCTTCGGTCATTCTGGATGACAAGGGCGCTGCTTGCGGCGTCAAACTGGTCGATGGAACCGTGTTGCGGGCGAAGAAGGGCGTTATCGCCTCGGTGGCGCCGAGCCAGCTTTATGACCGGTTCCTCGCAGATCAGCCAAAGCCTGCCGAAGTCACCGAAGGCGTCGCCAATTTCCGCTATGGCAAGGGTGACATGCAGATCCACTACGCGCTGCGCGAGCCGCCGCAATGGATTGCCGAGGGGTTGGAAAAGGTGGCGCTGATCCATCTGACGCCGGGACTGGATGGCGTGTCGCGCGCCTCCAATGAGGCCGAGCGTGGCCTGTTGCCGGCCGTACCAACGATTTGCGTCGGTCAGCCAACAGCGCTCGACCCAAGCCGTGCGCCCGATGGCGCAGCCATTCTGTGGCTGCAATTGCCGGAGGCGCCGCGTCACATCAAGGGCGATGCCGCCGGGGAAATCGAGATTGGCGCCGATGGACGCTGGACCCCGGCGATCCGCGAGGCCTATGCCGACCGGGTTGAGGCGATCCTGCGTCAGCACATCGCCAATTTCGATATGGCCGTCATCAAGCGGGCCTGTTTCTCACCGGCCGATCTGGAGCGCATGAACGTCAATCTCGTCGGCGGCGACCCCTATGGCGGCTATTGCGGCATCGACCAGTTCTTCGTTTGGCGTCCCTTGAAGACCTCAGTCAATCACACTACTCATGTCCGTGGCCTCTATCACATTGGCGCGGCCAGTCATCCGGGCCCCGGCCTGGGGGGCGGTTCTGGTTTTCTTGTCGGCAAGGCTCTGAGCTAGACAAGCCTAACAACGCGTTTCACAAAGGTGCGGTCGGTGGCGAAGTACTTTATCGGCTCGTTGCGTCAGACAGGCGAGGGACGGTTGCCTAGCCTGGGAGAAATCGGGCTCAACCAGTTCGCGCCCTATCTCATCAATCGCCTGTCCGCGAGCTACAACGCCCATTTGCAGGATGTGCTCAAGGACAATGGCATGACGACCGCCAAGATGCGGGCGCTGTCCATCCTGACCATCTCGCCGGGGCTGACCGTCAACGAGCTCGCCTATCTGGCCGTTGTCGAGCAATCCACCATGAGCCGCACGCTGGATGCGTTGGTGGGGCAGGGCCTGGTGCGTCGCCAGTCTCGTAGCGACGATATGCGGGTGCGCGAACTCTACATCACCGAACTGGGCCGCACGGCGTTTTCGGAGTCCTGGCCGCTGCTCTACGGGCTCTATGCCGATCTATTCGTCGGCGTTGATGCCGACGAATATGATCGCTTCATCGATACGCTGCATAAGGTGCTGCGCAACATGCACCGGCGTATCGAAGGGGAAACCGGGTTGGAGGAACCCGAGGCCGCCGACCAGCCTCAACCCTAATTGCCGAGACTGCGGACGGTGCCGAGCGCGCCTTCGAGCGACTTGCCTTCTTCATCCGCCAATGCGGCCTGTACCAGGCGGGCCAGCCATTCACCGCCGTCAGCGCGATCTGCCAGCAGCGGCACGGCCGACAGCACGCGGTCGAACTTGGCTTCGCCGCGGCTATGGGTGTCGGAATAGCCCTTGACCAGCCGCCGTGTCGCCAGCACCTGCACTGCCAGTGCGTAATTGGACGGCAATTGCCCCTTGGCGATATCGAGCCAATGGGCAATGTGCTCCATTTCGACGCCATGGCGCAGCATGCCGCGACGCATCGGCTTGAGGGCCGACAGCATGTAGAGGCCCATGAACCAGAACACAGTGCCGGTGCGGACGCGGCGGCCTTTGTTGACGAAGCGGTCGAGCCCGTCATAGAGGCGCTTATTGCCCTGCAGCCACAGACCCATGCCCTTGGGCATGGTGCCGACAACTTCTTCCATGCGCGGATGCATGTATTCGGTGGTGTAGACCAGCTGCTCGTCACGCGCGCCGACTTCCTTGCGGACGCGCTCGAAGCGGCTGGCGCGGGTCTTGAGATCGGCAACCCGGACGACGTCGTCATAGGTCATGGCATTGGCCAGGTACTTGGCCGCCGTATCGGTGAAGGCGAAGCCATGTGCCGCGCCGCCCGCTTCCTGATCGAGCAAATGGAGTGCCTCGAGCCGGTCGAGATATTCGTCGCCATAGCGCGTGTCCTGCCAGTCGACGACCTTGCTGAGACCAGCATAGGCCATCGGGCGGATCGCCTCGGGCAGCTTGCCGTGTAGGCGGGTCAGCAGGGCATCGAGCTGGCGCTGGCCGACGGAGAGTGGCGGCATGTTTGCGGTGTTGTCGACGCGGCGCTCGACCGTTTCGGTTTGACCGGTCTGGGCACGATCATGGGCGGCGCCAAAGGCGCGCAGGCTTGCTTCGACGCCCTTGCCGCCAGCGCGGACGGCCGCTTCGAACGCCTCGCGCTCGAAGGGCAGGACCTTGGCGCCCGCCAAAGCCCCGAACAGCGCCGAGGAAATGACGCTGCCGTTTTTCTCGGCCAGTTTCTGCATATCGAAGGCAATCGTGTGCTTGGCGGCGATGCCGGCAGCTGCCACCACGACCTTGGGATCGCCAATGCCATCACCGGGCACTTCCTTTTCGCCCACGGCATAGGAACGGTGGGTCGAGGCGATCAGGGTGGTCCGGTCAGGCGTGACCAGGCCGCGCAGCATGGAGCGGCCGGCTTCCATGAATTCGGCGGCCAGCACGATATCGACGTCACCGGGTGTCGGCATCAGCGACAGGACCGGCGAGCGGCCGTCGCGAGGCTTGAGCATCTCGACGTAATAGATCGTCGCGCCGGTGCGCTGGGCTACGCCGGGGACTGAGGTCGATTGGGCGACCCAGCCTTGGGCCTCGGCCATCGAGACAACCCAGTCTGCCAGGACGCCGCCACCCTGGCCGCCCATGGCCAGAATTGCCAGCGTGATCGGTCGTTCATATGTGTTCATGGCGAAATCAGACAAAGCTCACGCGGCGCGCATGACGCCGCTTCTGGAAAAAGCCGATGACGGCGGAGCGGACACGGGCCATGAAAAGGTCGGTGCGCGATGGATTGTAGATGATGTCGGCGCGATAGAACGATGGGCAGAGCACTGCGGCTTCGGAAACTTCGCCGCAATTGCCGCAACCGACGCAGGAATTGTCGATTGCCGCCACCGGATCGTCGCGCAGCGGGTCATCCAGATGCTTGAGCGACAGCGAGGGGCAGCCGGACAGGCGGATGCAGGCATGGTCGCCGGTGCAGGTATCCTCGTCGACGCCGAACCGCTCGCGCACCATGCGCTTGCCGTCCTTGACCGATTTGGAGAATAGCGGCTTCTCGCGGCGCTGCTTGTTGAGCATGCATTCCGACGAGGCGACGATGACCTTGGGGCCTTCCTCATTCGAGGTCAGGGCGGCCTTGAGCGTGTCGCGCATCTTGCCGACATCATAGGTGCGGTCGATCTGGCGCACCCATTTGGCGCCAATGCCCTTGACGGCCTTGGTGATGGAATTGTTGGTCGAGCGCAGCGGATTGTTGGCGCGCGAGGAGAGGATGTCCTGGCCGCCGGTCGCGGCCGCGTAGTGGTTGTCGACGATCATGATGACGCCGGGATGCTTGTTATAGACGGCATTGCCGACGCTGGACGACAGGCCATTGTGCCAGAAGCCGCCATCGCCCATCACCGAGATCGGGCGCTTGTCGGCATCGACATTGAACGCCGATGCGGATGCCGGCCCCAGGCCATAGCCCATGGTGCTGCCGCCAATATTGAAGGGCGGCAGGATGGAGAACAGGTGGCAGCCGATATCGGCCGAGATGTGATGGGTGCCCAGTTCCTTCTCGACCAGCTTCATGGCCGCAAAGATCGGACGCTCGGGGCAGCCGGTGCAGAAGCCGGCGGGACGGGCAGGGACGACGTCGCCAAGGGCTGCGATCTCGGGGCTGGCCAGCACATCATCGGCGCTTGGTACCGGTGGCTGGTTGCCGAGCAGGGGCGGGGCAAACTCGGCGAGGAACGACTGGATGCCGTTCATCATCACGGCCGCAGTATAGTCGCCGCCCATGGGCAGGCGATCCTTGCCGGCAACGCGGGTCTGGATATCGCGGCGGCGCAGTGCCGTATTGACGGCCTGCTCGATATAGTCGGGATGGCCTTCTTCCACCGTCAGGATGGCGCTCTTGCCCTGGCAGAACTTAGCCAGTTCATCGTCCACCAATGGGTAGGTGACATTGAGCACGTAGAGCGGAATGGAGGTCGTGCCATAGCTATCGGCCAGACCGAGCAGCTGCAGGCCGCGGATCACCGAATTATACATGCCGCCCTGCAGCACGATGCCCACCGGGCCTTCATCGGGGCCGAAGAATTCGTTGAGCTGCTGGTCGCGGATGAAGTCGACAGCCGCTGGCCAGCGCTTGTTCAGCTTTTCCTTGTCGTGCACGGTGATCGAGACCGGCGGGAGCACGATGCGGCTGAGGTCACGCACCGGGTTCTCCAGCGCTTCCTTCATCGAATAGGCAGGACGCTTGTTGTCCTTGGCGACGAACTGGCCGTGCACGTGACAGGCGCGAATGCGGACCGTCAGCATGACCGGGGTGTTGGAGGCTTCTGACAGGGCAAAGCCATCTTCCACCGACTTGACGATCGACTCCAGATTTGGCCGGGGATCGAGCAGCCACATCTGCGATTTCATCGCAAAGGCATGGCTGCGCTCCTGGGGGATGGACGAGCCTTCGCCATAGTCCTCGCCCAGGATGATCAGCGCGCCGCCCTTGACGCCGCTCGATGCCAAATTGGTCAGGGCGTCGGACGCCACATTGGTGCCGGCGGTGGACTTCCAGGTCACCGCGCCGCGCAGCGGATAATTGACCGAAGCGGCCAGCATGGCTGCCGCCGTGGCTTCCGACGCAGATGATTCGAAATGCACGCCGAGCTCATCAAGAACCGGCTTGGCATCAGCCAGCACGTCCATCAGATGGGAAATCGGCGAACCCTGATAGCCCCCAACATAGGCCACACCTGACTGCAGCAGGGCCTTGGTAATGGCCAGAATTCCCTCGCCGCGAAAGATATCGCCCTCGCCGAGCTTGAGATCTTCCACTTCGCGGGCAAATGAACGTTCGGCCATGCGGTCCCCCCAGCCATTGCGACAGAGCAGGAAATCCTGACTCAACCCGTCGGCAATATATATGCATTTGCATATTTATCCAAAACCTGGGCGCTGTCAAATCGTGCCGGTCGGGCGGGCCCATCTTTGCGTCGGCCTGCGGGCATTTATGGATTGTCCGCATAGAATATCAGGCTCCGGCTTTGCCGGGATCATGCTCATACTGCTTATTGTTTGGGCGTTCGGCTCGCAAAAGCGGCTTGAAAAATCCCACTAGATACATGCCATGCAATATGTTTAGGTATAAACTATTGACGTCTCATATCGCGGGAGTGGAGCGCGGAGACATCAATGGGAACGCAGAGAGGGACCGCGCAATCATGCTTACACGTCGAACATTTCTTGCTGCCGGCTCGGCCGGCATCGTTGCCGCCGCCTTGGCTGGCACGCTTCCAGCGCTTGGCCAGGATGGCGATACGCTGACGATCGCCTTTAACGTCAATCTGCCCAGCTTCGATCCGACAACCGGAGCGTCTGCGGTCAATCCGACCATTCAGGCGATCTACCGCACCGTGTTCGATCAGTATGTCGGGCAGGCGCCTGACCTGAGCTTCGAGCCGGGCCTGCTGACCGAATGGGGCTTCAACGACGACAAGACCAAGGTGTCGATGACTGTCCGCGAGGGCGTTCTCTGGCATGACGGCACGCCGCTGACGCCCGAGGATGTCGTGTGGTCGCTTGAGCGCGCCGGCGATCCCGCCAATGGCAATCCGGTGTCCAATGTCTGGGCCTCGATCGGCAATTTCACCATCGACGGCAATCGTATCGACGGCGATGTGGTGGCGTTCGATCCGACCATCTTTAAGTGGATGGCCTTCCTGACCGGCTATGTATTGCCCAAGGCCTATTTCGAGAAGGTCGGCGCCGAGGCGTTCAACCAGGCGCCGATCGGCACTGGCCCCTATAAGGTCGATGCGTTCGAGAGCAACGCCTTCCTGCGCCTCAAGGCAAACCCCGACTATTGGGGTGCCAAGCCGAATTTCGAGACGGTGATTTTCAAGTTCGTCACCGACGCGACCAGCCGCGCGGCCGAAATCGAAAGCGGCGCGTCCGATGTGACGCTGGAAGTGTCCTACGAGGATTACGACCGCCTCAAGGGATCGGAAGGTCTGGATGGCGTTGCCGTGCCGATTTCCGATATCGGCATGATCTTCCTCAACAATATCGGGCCGATGCTCGACAAGAACGTCCGCCTTGCGGCGCACCACGCCATCAACAAGCAGGCTATTATCGACCGGCTGCTGCGTGGTTATGGCGTGGCGATCGACACGCTGCAGGCGCCCGAATACGAAGCCTTCGATGCCTCGATCAAGGTCGGCTATGACGAAGCCAAGGCGATCGAACTGCTCGCTGCCAGCGGTTTCTCGACCTCCAATCCGGTGCGCTTTGCCATCCAGACCACGCGCGGGCTCAAGCCCAAGGACTATGAGATGGTCCAGGCGATTGTCGGCATGTGGCGCAAGGTGGGGATCGAGGCCGAGATCGAGGTCTACGAGATCGCCAAGCATTATGAGCTGCGCGCCGCCGATCAGCTCGCACCAGCCGCTTTCTACAACTGGGGCGACGCCATTGGCGATGCATCGGCATCCACCGGCTTTGCCATGTTCGGACCGTCGCCACACTCCGTGTGGGATACCGATGACCTCGACGCGATGATCGCGCCGCTGTGGACGGAAAAGGACGAAGCGGCCCGCGTCGCCGGCTGGAAGGCCGTCGACAAGTATATCGCCGAGGAAGGCTATGTGATCCCGCTGCTGCAATACGCACAGCCGATCCTGTTCAAGTCGTCGCTCTCGGTGACGCCCAATACCTCCGGGGCGCTGCAGCCGTCTTTGATCTCCAAGCAATGATCTTGGCTGTGGGGCGCGGCTTTGCGCTGCGCCCCACAGGGCCGGAGGACTATCTATGATCGAGCTTGTTGCCAAAAGGGCAGGGATGGCGGCCATCACCCTTTTTGGGGTGGCGGTGGTTGTGTTCGTGCTGCTGCGCGTCGCGCCGGGCGATCCTATTGCCATGATGATCGGCCCCGGCGCCACGGCCGAGGATATTGTGCGGTTGCGCGCCAGCTATGGGCTGGATCAGTCGCTGTTCAACCAATTCTGGATCTGGCTCGGGAGCCTCGTCCAAGGCGATTTCGGCACCTCGATTTCGCGTCGGGTCGGCGTCGGCCAATTGCTGCTCGAACGCCTGCCCGCGACCATCGAACTGGCCATAATGGCGCTATTGGTCGCCATCGTTCTGGGGGGCTTTATTGCCATCATCGGCACGCTCTGGCGCCGGCATTGGTCGGTCGGCGCGGTTGATGGCGTCAATGGACTGCTGCTGGCGATCCCCGAATTCGTCTGGGCGCTGGCGCTGGTGCTGGTGCTCGGCGTCGCGCTTCCCGTATTGCCGCTGTCCGGACGCATCAATCCATCGCTGCCGACCGACTTCAAGACCGGCTTCTATCTGCTGGAAGCGCTGCTTACCCTGCGTTTCGATCTGGCGCTCGATCTGGCGCGGCACATGGCCATGCCGGTGCTGGCGCTGGCGCTGCCACTGGCGGGGATTATCGCCCGCGTGCTGCGCGAAGCCCTGGGCGAGGCCATGATGCAGGATTATGTGACGCTGGCGCGGGTCAAGGGCATGAGCGAACTGCGCCTCATTCTCTCCGAGGCCATGCGCAATGCCGTCGGTCCGACCCTCGCGCTGACCGGCGTGCAGTTCACCTTCCTGATCGGCGGCACAGTGATCGTCGAGAAGATCTTCTCCTATCCAGGCCTGGGCAACATGGCGATCGATGCCGTGATCAACCGGGACTTTCCGCTCATTCAAGGTCTCGTGCTGATGTTCGGCGTGATCTTCATTCTCATCAACCTCATCGTGGATTTTGCCGTTGTCGCCTTCAATCCCCGGCTCCGTCATGGTTGATACCAGCCTGGCGCAAACGCCGCACCGCAGCTGGCAGCCCGCACTGCGCGCCGCCCTTGGCGACCCCAAAGTCCTCGTCGGTGGCGGCTTCATTGCTTTTCTCATCGTTCTGGCCCTGGGGGCCGACTTGCTCGCGCCCCATGATCCGCTGGCACAGGATCTGATGCTGGGATCGCTGCCGCCCGTAGGCATGGCCGGCGCCGAGCCCGGCTATTGGCTGGGAACCGATGACCTCGGCCGCGATGTGCTGTCCCGCTTCATCCATGGCACGCGCACCGCGCTGACCGTGGCCTTTATTGCCGCAACCATCGCTGCCGTGGTCGGCACCTTTGTGGGCCTGCTGGCCGGCTATTTCGGCGGCTGGGTCGATGCGGTCGTCTCGCGCCTGATCGAAATCTGGATGGCATTCCCCGCCGTGCTATTGTCCATTCTCATCGTTGCCATCCTCGGCTCGGGCGTGCACTCGGTCATCTTCGCCATTGCGATCATCGACTGGACGCGGTTCGCTCGCGTCGTGCGGGCCGAGACCATGGCGCAGCGTCAGACCGACTATGTGACTGCCGGCCAGGTGCTGGGCTTTTCGCGGCTGGGCATTCTGGCCGGAGAAATCCTGCCCAATGTTCTTTGGGTCGTGCTGGGGCTATTCACGCTCGAGCTTGGCCTCGCCGTTGTCATCGAGGCGATCCTTTCCTTTGTCGGACTGTCGGTTTCCTCCGATACGCCGACCTGGGGCGGCATGATCGCTCAAGGCCGCGGCATCATCTATCAGGCGTGGTGGGTGTTCGCCCTGCCGCTGGCGGGGCTATTGGCAACCGTTCTTGCGTTCAATCAGCTGGGCGCGGGTCTGCGCCGCAGCCTCGATCCGGTGATGCAGCGATGAGCCCGCTTTTATCCATCGACAACCTCAGCGCCGTGTCGCGGCGCGACGGCAAGCCCATCCTGCGGAATGTGTCACTGCACGTCGACAGCGGCACCATCCATGGACTGGTCGGGGAAAGCGGCGCGGGTAAATCCACCATCAGCAAGATCATCCTGGGCATCGTCTCGGGCGGCGTGGTGGTGACATCGGGCAGCGTCATGCTCGGTGCCAACGATCTCGTGCGGATGCCCGAGCGCGAAAAGCGCGTGCTGATCGGATCGCAAATGGCGCTGATCCCGCAGGATCCGCTGACAGCGCTCAATCCGGGACGCCGCATCGGCGACCAGCTGACCGATAGCCTGCGCATGTGGAAGGGCATGGGCCACAAGGCGGCCTGGGCGCGCGGTCTCGAACTGCTCGACCACGTCGCTATCCGCGATCCCCAGCGGGTCATGGGGCTGTTTCCGCACCATCTGTCAGGCGGAATGCGCCAGCGCGTGTTGATCGCGGCGGCTTTTGCCATCGAGCCCAAACTGCTGATCGCCGATGAGCCGACCACGGCGCTGGATGCGACGGTGCAAAAGCAGGTGCTGCAATTGCTCAAGCGGCTGCAGGCCGAGCATGGCACCGCCGTGGTGTTCGTTACCCACGATCTCGGCGTCGTGGCGCAGATCTGTGATGCGGTAACCCTGCTGTTCCAGGGCAAGGTCATGGAGCAGGGGACGGCCGAGACGATCTTCAATACTCCGAGCCACGCCTATACCCGTGCTCTTCTGGCAGCGAGCCCGCGCTATGACGATCCGGCGGCCGGACTCAATCCGATCGATGACGCGGTGATTGCCGCCTGCCGCGCCGAGGTTGCCCAATTCGATGGAGCCCAGCATGCCTGAGACTTTGGTGGAAACGCGCGGCCTCGTCGTGGACTATGCGGCGCGGCGCTCGCTCTGGGGCCCGGCCAATGATGCGACCCGCGTGCTGCGTGGCGTGGACCTGCATATCGATACCGGCGAAATCGTCGGGATTGTCGGGGAGTCCGGGTCGGGGAAATCGACCCTCGGTCGGGCCCTGCTGGGTCTGGTGCCGGCAACGGAAGGCGAAGTGCTCTATGCGGGCCATCCGCTCGATGCGCAGCCGGAGGGCGCCTTGTCGCTCCGGCGGCAGATGCAGATGATCTTCCAGGATCCGATGAGTTCACTCAATCCGCGGCACACCATCCGCACCATTCTGACCCGGCCGATGCTGCTGCATCGCGTCGCCACCAGCCAGGCTGCTGCCGATGCGACGGTAGCGGCGGTGCTGGACCGGGTGGGGCTGCCGCTGGCAGTGCTTGCGCGCTATCCCCATGAACTGTCGGGCGGCCAGCGCCAGCGTGTCGGCATTGCCCGCGCCGTGATGTTGCGGCCCCGGTTCGTGCTGGCGGACGAGATCGTCTCGGGGCAGGACGTGTCCACTCAGGCGCGTGTACTGGTGCTGCTCAGGGAACTCTGCGCCGAGATCGGCATGTCGCTGGCGTTCATCAGCCATGACCTCTCGGTCATCCGCGCGCTCTGCAATCGGGTCTATGTGCTCAATGGTGGTGTCGTGGTGGAGGAAGGGCCCTGCGAAACCGTGTTCGCTGCGCCCCAGCACGCCTATACGCGCGCATTGATCGATGCCATTCCGCTGCCCGTCGTCGGGACCGGCTGGCTGGCGGCGTAAGGGTAAGAACTACGTCCTTGCCCCTGACCGACCCCAACCCTTGATCCCTCCCCGCAAGGGGGAGGGAGACGATGGAACCGAGAGCTTTGGTCTGGGCCTCCCTCCCCTCGATGGGGAGGGAATGAGGGTGGGGTGGTGGGAGCCACAGGCGCCCACAGTCAGTCCTTGTAGATGCCGGTTTCGCTCGCGACATGCCGATAGGCAGCGCCGGCAGTGAAGCCGCCGTCGATGACAAAGTCTTCGCCGGTGATGAAGCTGGACGTATCCGAAACCAGGAACAGCACCAGTTCGGCAATCTCTTCCGGCTTGCCGCTGCGCTTCATCGGCGTGATGCCGATCATCGGCTGCAGGTGCGGGCTATTGGCATTGAGGCCAGTCACCACCAGGCCCGGGCAGATGGCGTTGACGCGGATGCCCTTGCCGACATATTCCATCGCCGCGCTGCGGGTCAGGCCGCGCAGGCCCCACTTGCTGGCGGTGTAGGCCGGGTCGTAATGGCCCGAAAAGCCGCTATTGGATGAGATATTGACGATGGCGCCGCCACCGTTCTCGGCCATCAGCCCGCTGACCGCCTGAATGCCCAGAAACGAGCCGGTCAGGTTGACCTTGAGCACGCGTTCCCAGGCGTCGAGCGCGGTGTCTTGGACCGTGGTGCGATTGATGATGCCGGCATTGTTGACCAGGATGTCGATGCGGCCCTGCCAGTCGCGCGCCAGTGCGACGGTTGCGGCCCAGCTCTCCTCGCTCGTCACATCCAGGTGGATGAACCTGGCCGCGAGACCTTCCTCGGTCAGGGCCTGAGCCAGCGCCACGCCTTCGGCATCGAGCACGTCGGCGATGATAACGGCGGCGCCGGAGCGTGCCAGCAGCCGGGCTTCGGCCTCGCCCTGTCCGCGGGCACCGCCCGTAACGATCGCAAGTTTACCGTCGAGCTTGTTCATCGCTTATGCTCCCGCCGCAATGGTGACTTGGCGCTGGCTGCCCAGCCCGTCGATACCCAATGTCATGACCTGGCCTTCGCGCAGGAAAATCGGCTCGGGCTTGATCCCCATGCCGACGCCCGGCGGGGTGCCGGTGGCGATCACATCGCCCGGCTCAAGGGTCATGAACTGGCTGATATGGCTGACCAGATGCGCCACGCTGAAGATCATCGTATTGGTATTGCCGGTCTGGCGGCGCACGCCATCGACATCGAGCCAAAGACCCAGATTCTGCGGATCGGCAATCTCGTCTGCCGTCACCAGCCAGGGACCGATCGGCCCGAAGGTGTCGTGGCTCTTGCCCTTGGTCCATTGACCGCCACGTTCGGACTGAAAGGCGCGCTCGGACACATCGTTCACGAGGCAATAGCCAGCAACATGGGCGAGCGCATCGGCCTCGCTGACATATTTGGCGCGACTGCCGATGACGACGCCCAGTTCCACTTCCCAGTCAGCCTTCTTTGAGCCGCGCGGGATTTCCACCGGGTCATTGGGACCATTGATGGCCGTGGTGGCCTTCATGAACAGGATGGGTTCGTCGGGCGGTGCCTTGCCGGTTTCCCTTGCATGGTCGGCGTAGTTGAGGCCGACGCAGATGAACTTGCCGACGGCGCCCACGCAGGCGCCGATCCGGCCATCGGGGAGAGCCGGCAGGGTCGCCGGATCGAGCGCGGCGATGCGCGCCAAACCCTCCGGCGACAGGGCCACGCCAGCGACATCATCGATGATGCCGCTCAGGTCGCGGATGACGCCGCTCGCATCGAGCAGCGCTGGCTTTTCAGAGCCCTTGGGGCCGTATCGCAACAGTTTCATGGTCTATGCGCGCCGATAGCCGACAAGGCTCGCATCATCGACATCGGGCAGGTTGACCACGATGTTCTCGGGGGTGCGGGTGGTCAGCCAGACCAGGTCCTCGGTGGTCGACATATTGACTTCCACATGCGGCCAATGCGGCGGCACGAAGACGAAGTCGCCCTCTTCCATGTCGAAATATTCGCTGTAGTTTTCGCCGAAATAGATGCGTGCCTTGCCGCGGAGCACATAGCCGCCGGTTTCGGCCTCGCCGTGATGGTGGGGGAGGGAGCGATAGCCCGGATCATTGCTCACCTTGCCGAACCAGATCTTGGTGGCCGGGGTGATCTGGGGCCCGACGCCGGTGACACGGACGCAACCGCCGGACTGTCCAGTACCGGTATGTTCCTGCCCCTTGCGCGTCACAACAGCTTTGACCTGATCGGCCATGATGCATCCTCCAATGTGTTCGGCGAGCTCGCTCTCGCCACCCATCTGGTATCGGTTGTTTTAGTTTAGGTGTCAAGTAATCTAGGCCGTTCGGCATCCTTGCGGCGGGCCCATTGCTAGCATAACACAGAGGGTAACAAGGGAGCCCCAGCCGTGAGCGAACAATCCCGAATCTGGATCGATGCCGAGACCAAGATTACCGATGCGCCCGAGGATCATCATGAAGAATTGCGGCTTTGGCTGCGCCTCTTCAGCGTCACCCGGCTGATCGAAAACGACGTCCGCAGCAAGCTGCAAAGCCAGTTCGACGTGACGTTTCCGCGCTTTGACATTCTGTCGCAGCTCTATCGCGTGCCCGACGGGCTGATTCTGGGGGAATTGTCGCAGCGGCTCATGGTTTCGCCGGGCAACATCACGTCTGTGATCAAGCGGCTGATGGAAGATGGCCTGATCGTGCGGACTCAAAATCCCGATGATCGCCGGGAAAACATCGTGCAGATGACTGCCGAGGGGCGGGCCAAATTCGCCGAGATGGCCGAGGCCAACGAGGCCTGGATTCGCGATCTGACCAAGGATCTGACACCGGCGGACATCCGTTCACTCCAGGCTCTTTTACAAAAGCTCAAGACGTCCGTCCGCCGGGCCTTGGGCTGATCAGTCGGGAACGACTGCGAGCACCTGAATTTCGATCTTGGCGCGATCTTCCATCAGCGCCACGACCTGGACCGCGGCCATGGGCGGGAAATGCCGACCAATGGTTTCGCGATAGGCCGCGCCGACTTCCTTCATGCGCGACTTATAAGCGTGGCGGTCGGTGAAATACCACGTCATCTGGATGATGTGTTCGGGGCCGGCCTCGGCGGCCTTCAGCACTTCGACGACGTTCTTGAGCGTCTGGCGGACCTGGTCGACAAAATCGTCCGACTGGAACTCGCAATTCTCGTCCCAGCCAACCTGGCCGCCCACCTGTACGATGCGGCCACGGGTCGAAATGCCGTTGGAATAGCCGATGGGCTTGGCCCAGCCTTCAGGCTGGATGATCTGATGGGTCATGCTACTGGCTCCAGATAACGCGTAAGGCCGGCACGGACATCATCCGGCCATGGGTGTGATTTGTGATCGACGGTCGAGGTGGCGACGATGCGCTGCTTGATGGTCCAGATCACCTCGCCACGAACGGTGACGACGGTTTCCAGATCGAGCGATGCACGGCCGATGGCCCGCACATGCACGGCGAAATCCAGGACGTCGCCATAGGTGGACGGGCGCTTGAACTCGACATTCATAGTGACCGTGGGCAGGCCCATCTTGCGGTCAAACATCAGCTCTTTCCAGGTCACGCCGAACGAGGCGAACATGGCTTCGTTGACGTCGACCAGCATGGAAAAATAGGCCGGGTGATAGGCGATGCCGCTCAGGTCGCAGTCGCCGAAGCGCAAGGGCTTGGATTGGGTAAAGGGCATGAAAACTCCGCTTTCTAGCCGGTCATAACTTCGCCGCCAGCCACCGCAATGGACTGGCCGGTAATGGCGGATGCGCTGGGCAGGGCGAGCCAGAGCACGGTATCAGCTACCTCCTCTGGGTCGACCAGGCGCCCCTGGGGATTGGCTTTGGCCAGCTCCGCCCGCGTTTCGCTCTCGCTGCGCCCGGTCTTGCCGGCAATGGCGTCGACGGCCCGTGCGATCAGTGGCGTATCGGTAAAGCCCGGGCAGACCGCATTGACGGTGATGCCGGTGCGGGCCATTTCCAGCGCCAGCGAGCGGGTCAGGCCGATCACCCCATGCTTGGCAGCGGCATAGGCGCTGACATAGCGATAGCCGATCAGCCCGGCAGTGGAGGCGATGTTGATGATGCGGCCGCCGGTGCCATAGGCCCGGATGTCGTCGAGAACGGCCTGGGTGACGAGGAAAACGCTGGTCAGGTCGGTGGCGATGACCTTGTTCCAGAAGTCCGGGGTCATCTTGTCGAACGGAGCGCTAGGCGCCTCGCCGGCATTGTTGATCAGGATATCGACTGGCCCAAAGCCCTGACGGGTCGCCGCCACACCGGCAGCGATCCTGGCGGCGTCGGTAACGTCGAAACCATCAACGATTTTGACCTGCGCGGCGGGCAGGGTGGCCGCGAAAGCCTCGAGGCGTTCGCGCTGGCGCCCGGCAAGGGTCACCAATGCGCCTTTGCCGATCAGCTTGCGGACAATTGCCTGTCCGATCCCGCCCGAAGCGCCGGTCACCAGGGCATGGCGACCGGTCAGCGTGTTGTCTGAACTCATTTACCTGCCCGCGCCAGATTGTTTTCGTACTGCGCCTTGGCGGAGTAATACTGCTTTGGCCAGGCCACCGACTTGATGCCGATCTTTGCGGTTTCGTGCAACAGCCAGCTGGGATCGGCCAGGTGCGGACGAGCCACTGCGCAGAGGTCGGCACGGCCAGCTGCAATGATCGAATTGGCATGGTCGGCTTCGGAAATGGCGCCCACGGCGATAGTGGGGATACCCACCTCGTTGCGGATCTTGTCCGAGAACGGCGTCTGGAACAGGCGGCCATAGACCGGCTTTTCCTCTTTCCAGACCTGCCCCGAGGAGCAGTCAATCACATCGGCGCCGGCATCCTTGAACATCTGGGCAAAGATAGCGGCATCGTCCGGCGTGTTGCCACCCTCGAACCAGTCATTGCACGACAGGCGAACCGATATCGGCTTGTCCTGCGGCCAGACGGCGCGAACGGCCTCGAACACTTCGAGCGGGAAGCGGGCGCGGTTCTCGTGGCTGCCGCCATATTCGTCATTGCGCTGGTTGGTCAGCGGGCTGAGGAAGCTCGACAGCAGATAGCCATGGGCGCAGTGCAGTTCGAGCCAGTCAACCCCGACCGCCGCCGCACGGCGTGCTGCCGCGACGTGGTCGTCGCGCACCCGGTCCATATCGGCACGATCCATCGCCTTGGGCACCTGGCCATGTGGGAGATAGGGCAGGGGCGAAGCTGAGATCAGCGGCCATGCACCCTCTTCGAGGGGCTGGTCGATGCCATCCCAGGCCAGTTTGGTCGAGCCCTTGCGGCCGGCATGGCCAAGCTGGATGCCGAGCTTGGCGCCGCTATTGGCGTGGACGAAATCGGCCAGCCGCTTCCAGCCCTCCGCCTGTTGTTCGTTCCAGAGGCCAAGGCATCCGGGGGTAATGCGCGCATCAGGGGAAACGCAGGTCATCTCGGCAAAGACCAGTGCGGCCCCGCCCATGGCGCGCGCGCCGAGATGGACCATGTGGAAATCGTCGATCAACCCATCGGCGGCCGAATACATCGCCATTGGCGACACCACGATGCGGTTTTGCAGGGTGACGCCGCGAACGGTGAACGGGGTCAGCATCGGGGGCAGGCTGCGCTTGTCCGGCTCGACATTGAGCCCGGCATCGGCGGCAAACCAGCGCTCATAGCCCTCAAGCCAGGTCGCATCGCGCAGGCGCAGGTTCTCATGGCTGATACGTTGCGAGCGGGTCAGCATGGAATACATGAACTGCTCGGGGCTGAGCTGATCGGCATAACGCCGGCCGACAACCTCAAACCATTCCATGGCATTGCGCGCCGCATTCTGGATGCGTGCCACGTCGACGCGACGGATTTCCTCATAGTCGTGCAGGACGGCCGGAATGGCCGACTTGTCGTGACCGTGAATATTGAACTGACGGGTCAGCTCGATCGCGTCTTCGATAGCCAGCTTGGTGCCGGAGCCGATGGCAAAATGCGCCGTATGAGCCGCATCGCCCATCAGTACGACGTGGGAATTGCCATTGAAATGGCTCCACTTGCCGCAAATCAGGCGGTTGAAGTTGAGCCATGCCGAGCCGCGCATGTGGCGCGCATTGGTCATCAGCGGCTGGCCTTCCAGCACTTCGCCGAACAGGTCCTGGCAGAAGTCGATAGACGCCTGCTGGTCGACCTGGTCCAGACCATGGGCCAGATAGGCTTCCTCGGTCGTCTCCACGATGCAGGTGGAGGTGTTCTCGTCGAACTTGTAGATGTGAGCCTGGAACCAGCCATGCTCGGTCTTGCGGAAATCGAAGGTGAAGGCGTCGAAAAGCTTGTTGGTGCCCAGCCAGATATAGCGGTTTGGCCGCACGGCGAGATCGGGCTTGAAGACGTCCTGATAGGCGTTGCGGACCTTCGAGTTGAAGCCGTCCGAGGCGATGATCAGGTCGGCGTCGGGGAAATCGAGATCGCCTGAGGCATCGGTCTCGAAAACCAGCTCGACGCCGAGCTCCTCGCAGCGCCGCTGCAGGATGTTGAGCAGCTTCTTGCGGCCGATGCCGACGAAACCATGACCCGAAGTGCGCTGGCGCGTGCCCTTGAACAGGACCTCGATATCATCCCAGTGATTGAATGCATCCTGGATTTCCGCCGCGCTTTCCGGGTCCCATTCCACCATGGCGGACATGGTGGCGTCCGAGAACACCACCCCCCAGCCAAAGGTGTCATAGGGCTTGTTGCGCTCCACAACGACCAGGCTGTGCTCGGGGTGATTCTTCTTCATCAGGAGAGCGAAATAGAGCCCTGCGGGGCCGCCGCCGATGCAGACAATACGCATGAACCGTGATCCTTTGGAAATGCGGCATTAGTTTAGATATAAACTAAATCCCCAACCCAAATAGTCAAGACCTAAAGTGTTTTTCGGCCAGTCCGGCCTGCAGCTGGCAGGTCAGCTGCTTAGGTGGCGCTCGCACAATTGGCGCAAGAGTCCCAGCGTATCGTTGATGTCGGCAACCATGGCCGCCTTGGCTGCAGCGCCATCGCCGCGCTCCATGGCGTTGATGATCTCGTGGTGGTGGAGCGTGAAGGGCTCGTGCATGCCGGTGCTGAGCAGGGGCGCGATATAGGTGGAGAGCATGCGCATATACGGCCCGTAGCGCAGCCACAGGCTGTCGATGATCTGCAGCAGCACTTCCGAACCGGATTGCCGGTACACGGCGAAATGGAAGGCGCGGTTGCGGTCGAGCATGTCATAGACGTGCTTCTCGTCGCTAAGCGCCTCATGTTCGGCCACGATGGTCTTGAGTTCCAACAGCGCAGCGCTGTTCATCCGCGCTGTGGCCAGCTCGGTCGCCAGCCCTTCGACGACTACGCGGGCACGGCAGAGGTCATCCAGACGATCAACCGACACGGCCGGCACTCGCGCCGATCCGCCAGAGGAAACTTCCAGCGCATTCTCGGCCGCCAGACGCCGCAAGGCTTCACGGACAGGCATATGGCTCGTGCCAAATGTGGTCGCCAGCGCTGAAATGGTCAGAGTTTGACCTGGATCGAAATGGCCCACCATCAGGGCGTCGCGCAATTGCTGGTACACGCCATCGGCAATGGTCATCCGCGACGATATCGGGGCTAATTCACCAGCCATGGACATGGGCACAACTCCTGCAGCGGCAGCCCCATCGGGATGGGGCCGCCTGATTTCGAGTTGTCTTGTATTCTGCCATTGCCGAAGACCCAACGCTTTTTAAAGCGCGTTGAAGAAGCCCGCCATGCGATCCATGCCCTCTTCGATCCGCTCATAGCTTTGCGAGCCGAAGCAGACACGAATGTGACTGTCGCCCAGCGCGCCGTAAAAGCCGCCAGCCTCAACTACGACATGGGCCTTTTCCAGCAATGCGTCGGCCACTTCCTGCGATGAGAGGCCCGTACCGCTGATGTCGGGGAATGCGTAGATGGTGCCTTCGGGCATCGCGCAGGTGACGCCGGGCATCTGGTTCAGTCGCTGCACGACCAGATCCCGCTTCTTCTGGTCATCATCGACCATATCCTGCAGCACCGAGGCTGGCCCGGTAACCGCAGCCAGCGCACCATCCTGGATGAACGTATTGACATGGGTCACTTCGTTCATCGTGATCTTCATCAGGCCCGGCATCAGTGCCGCATCTGCGGCCAGATAGCCCAGGCGCCAGCCGTCCATCGCATAGGCCTTGGTGAAGGCGAACATGGTGATGGTCCGCTCCTTCATGCCAGGCAGGGAGGCGATGCTGGTGTGCTCCGCGCCCTGGAACAGGATCTGCTCATAGACCTCGTCCGATACGATGATCAGGTCATACTTGATCGCCAGATCGGCCAGTTCCTGTAGTTCCTCGCGCGTGTAAACGCGGCCGGTGGGATTGCAGGGATTAACCAGCACGATCATGCGCGTCCGCTGGGTGATCTTGGCCTCGATCAGGTCTCTGCGGATGCGGAACCCGTTTTCGCGATCCAGCGGCGCCAGCACCACCTTGGCGCCGGTCATCTCGATCTTGTTGACGTGCTGGGGGTAGAAGGGCTCGAGCAGAATGGCTTCGTCACCCTCATCCAGCAGCGCCATGAAGGCGGCATAGGACGCCTGAGTCAGGCCGTTGGTGACGAGAATCTCTCCGGCCGTAACGTCGATGTTGTTGTATTCGAACAGCTTTTTCTGCAGCGCCTGGCGCAGGGGCAGTTCGCCCTGCAGGTCGCTGTAGTGCACCTTGCCATCGAGCAGCGCCTTTATGGTCGCCTGCTTGATGTGGTCCGGCGTGTCGTGGCAGGGCCGCCCCAGTTCGAGATGGATCAGGTCAGCACCCGTTGCCGACTTGGCTGCGGCCTTCTGAAACATGCCGTAGCTTTTTTCAGAAGTCTGGGTGATGCGTCTGGCGAAGCGGGACATGCGTGTTCTCTTTTGTTTGGTGCCTATCGCAACGCGGTTAGGGGCGAAGGCAGGGCGCAGAAACGATTTTACTAAGGCTCTAAGACAGTTTGCGCATTTGATCAAATACGAAATTCAGGTAGTGAACCGGATATCGGGTGCAGGCAATGGGCTTGCATGTGGAAGGAGACAGGGATGAGCGACGGCATTGATCGGGTCTGGCTGGACGAGCAATTTTCGCTCGATCGCATTGAGGATATCGAACAGGTTTTTGCGCGCCGTGCCGAGGCCGCCCGATTTGGCAGGGCGAACTTTGACTATGTGAGCGCCGTTCCCTACGGCCCCCATGCGGCGCATCGGCTCAACATCTTTCCAGCACGGAACACCAGCGGACCGAGTCCGGTGCAGCTCTTTATCCACGGCGGGTTCTGGCGATCGCTTGATGCTGACCTCTTCAGCTTTCTGGCGTCGGGCTTTGTGCCATTCGGCGCTACTCTGGTGGTCATCGACTATCCCCTCATGCCCAGGGCCCGGATGGTCGATGTCGTTGGGGCTGCCGGATTGGCGGTAGAATGGGTGGCGGGAAATATTGCCCGCTATGGCGGTGATCCCGACCGCATCTTCATTTCGGGAAATTCTGCCGGCGGGCACCTGGTGGCTGAACTGCTGGACAGAGCCGGCACAGGCATAAGGGGCGGCGCGGCCCTCAGCGGCATCTTCGATCTCGAGCCGGTCAGTCGTTCCTTTCAGAACGACAGTCTGATGCTGACGCCAGAGGAAATCGCCGACTTTAGCCCCGCAGCGCGCGCCCTCGATATCACGGCCCCGCTGATCGTGGCGGCGGGCGGCATGGAAACCGAAATATTCAGGCAGCAAACGACCGACTTTGCCCATCAATGTGGCGTCGAGCCGTTGATCGTACCGGGGCTGGATCATATCACCATTGTCCTTGACGGGCTGGCCGATCCGGCGGCGGACCTCAATAGAGCGGTCCGCCGCCAAATGGGCCTGTTGGCTGATTAGCCGTCGATCTCTGCAATAGCGGCGTCGACGCGTGCGCTATCCCAGGTGTCGAGGGTTGTCAGGGCGTCGTCCTTGACGCCCCAGATCAGGTAGGGACCGGTGACGTCGCCATTGGCATCGAAAGTGATCGGGCCGGTGGCGCCGACATACCGCACAGGCTTGCCCTGGGCGATCAGTTCCTTGGCGCGCTTGAAGCCCTCCACGCCTGGATTGACCACTTCGCCCTCGCCACCGGTGATGAGGCGGATAGAGTCGCGCACCACTGTGCCATTGGCTTCGCCCCCCTGTTCCATGGCGAGCAGGGCCACGGCGGCGGCGTCATACATGGTGTGCAGGCCCGGGCCGTTTGGCGCGCTGCCGAACTTGGCCGACCAGGCGGTGTTGAACGCATCAACCGACGGCCCTTCAACCTGCGCATTGTCAATGCCGACGGCATTGCTCAGATACTGGGCGCCCACGGCGTCGACGAACTCGTCGGCGCGCAGGGCGTTGCTCAGCAGCATGTTTTGCGTGCCGCCGAACGAGATCCATTCGCGTGCCGCCGTTGCGCCATCTGCCGGGAAGGCGATCAGGAACAACGCGTCGGGTTCACCCTGCAGGGCCGAATTGACTTCGGCGCGATAGGAGGCCTGCTCCTGGTTGTAGGCAGTCATGCTGGCGACTTGACCACCCAGGGCTTCGGTCGCAGCCTTGAACTGGCGCGACAGGCTCACGCCATAGTCCGAGTTCACATAGATGACGGCGATGTTCTTGTAGCCCTTTTCGCGCGCGATATTGGCCATGACCACGGCCTGCGGACGATCGGTCGGCAAGGTGCGGAACCAGTAGCCATCCGTGCCGCCGCTCGCGGCCAGGTCGGTGAAGGATGGGGCGCTGGAGCAGCACGAGATCTGCGTCACCTTGGCCGGAACAGTGACCGAAGTCAGCACCGGCAGCGATACGCCCGACTGGATCGCGCCGAGCACGACCGGCACGTTTTCGATTTCGACAAGCGTCTTGGCGGCGTCCACCCCGACGTTGGGCGAGCCCTGATCGTCACGCAGCACGTAGCGGATCTGGCAGCCATTGACGCCACCCGCTTCGTTGAACTGATCGACAGCCAACTGCCCGGCATCCCCAATCGCCGAACCGATAGCCGCCATGGATCCGGTGATGGACAGCACCGCTCCGATCGAGACCTGGCAGTCCTGGGCACTCGCTGTAGTAGCCGTCCCAACCTGAAGGCCGGCGACCATAGCGCCCCCTAGCACAATGAGCTTCAAATTCATGGTTTTCGTTCCCTCGACGCATGGTGTTGTCACGGCGCTGCGTCAGACAGCCGCTTTCCTGTCGCCGAGCTTCCCCAGGCCGAAACTGCCGGTGGGGTCGCTGCTGCGAAAAGCTCAAATGGAATGGGGACGGCCCGGGCCAAGGATCCTGCCGATTGACCGGATACGCCCCCGATGCGCCGGTCATGACCCGGGCCGCCCATTTAGCGTGGCCCCGCGTGCTTGGAGACCGTCTCGCGTTCTCCGATCAGGCCGCGCGGGCGGAACAGCAAGGTCAGCACGATCAGCAGGCCGATCAGGATCACCTGAATGGCGCCGCCCTGCGATTGGAACTGCACCGGCAGAACCTGGCTGATGAGCAGGCCGCTCATGGTCCACAAGCCCCACACGCCGATGGCACCGGCGATGGCGCCGCGGTTATTGCCGGAGCCGCCTACGATCAGCATGGCCCAGATCTGGAAGGTGAGAATGGGCAGGAAATCGAGCGGGCTGACATAGCCGATAAAGCCGACATAGAGGCCGCCGGCAAACCCGATCAAGGTGCAGCCCAGCACGAAGGACTGGAGCCGGATCAGTACCGGGTTCTTGCCGAGCGAGCGGGCTGCCGTTTCGTCCTCGCGGACCGCCTTCAGCACGCGGCCCCAGGGCGAGGTCACTGCCCGCTCGAGTGCGAGATAGACCACCAGCGCCAGGATGGCGACGACACCGAGATAGAAGAGGTTGTAATGCGCCGGTGAACTGAACACATCGAGCATCGGGCGCGGCAGGCTGATAAGGCCCATGGCGCCACCGGTCAGGGCTTCAAAATTGAGCGCGATCAGCTGAATGCTGATGGCGATGCCGAAGGTGGCGATGGCCAGGTATTCCTCGCGCAGCCGGAGTGTCGCGAGACCGACGATCAATGCTGCCAGCGCAGCCAGTGCCGCACCCCCCAATACGCCGATGGGGAAGGGCAAGCCAAACCCGCCAATTGCCCCGGCGCGTTCCGGACCGATGAGGACGGCAGTGCCGTAGGCCCCGACGGCAAAGAAGCCAACGACACCGGCGTTGAACAGGCCTGTGAACCCCCATTGCAGGTTCAGACCCATGACAACGATCGAATAGGTCAGCGCGATGATCAGAAAGAAAACCAGATAGGCAGCAAAGCCGGTCATTTGGCACCTGCATGGTGGGCGCTGCCGAAAATGCCTGTCGGGCGCACATAGAGGACGATGAGCAGGATGATGAAGGGGACGGCCAGCTTGTAGCTGGGCGGGATGATGAAGACCGACAGCGACTCAGCCAGGCCAACGATCAATCCCCCGACCACGGCGCCGAACACATTGCCCACGCCGCCGATAATGACGGCTGCAAACAGCGGCAGCAGCAGATGGAACCCGATTTCCGGGCGCAATTGCACGGTCAGCCCGTAAAGCACGCCTGCCACTGCGGCCAAGGACGCACCGATGACCCAGGTCCAGCGGATCACGACGCGCGTGTCGATGCCGTTGACGCGGGCCAGTGTCGGGTTCTCCGCCAGCGCACGCATGGCCAGGCCCAGCCGTGTCCGCTGCAGGAAGAAGTGCAGGGATATGACCGTAACGATGGTGAAGCCCAGCACGAAGAGCTGGTCGGGCAGGATGCGCAGGCCAGGTGCAACCGGCACCGCGATCTGCAGCGTATTGGAATAATACTGCGCACTGCCGCCGAAAATCAGCAGCACCACCATGCGCACCAGCAGCGAAACGCCGAACGAGCTGAAGACGATGGTCATGTCATTGGGGCGGCCATGGAGTGGCCGGAACACCAGGTGATCGATCATCAACGCCAGCAGTGACGTTAGCACCGCAGCGATGACCATGGCGATGATCAGCGGCAGGCCAAACGACAACGCGCCGAGCGGGGCCATGAATGGTCCCATCAAGGCCAGCGCGCCGAGCGCCATATAGGCGCCCCAGGTGATCATTTCGGCATGGGCGAAATTGGCGAAACGAAGGATGCCCATGGTGAGCGTGAGGCCGATCGCGCCCAGCGCAATGATCGAGCCAGTCAGGATGCCGTCTGCGAGCGCCTGTAACATCAGCGTTTGCGCCCCCCGGCGCCAAGATAGATTGCAATGACTTCGGGATCTTGCGCCAAGGCGGACGAGACGCCTTCGACGCGGTTGCGGCCTTCGGCCAGCACATAGGTGCGGTGCGAGACGGCCATGGCCGCCTTGGCATTCTGCTCAACCATCAGCACCGAGACGCCGCTCTCGACCAGTTCACGCAGCCGCGCAAACACGTCCGAGACCATCAGGGGCGACAGCCCCGCGCTGGGCTCGTCCAGCATGATCAGGTGCGGATCGGTCAAAAGGGCGCGCGCGACGGCGAGCATTTGCCGCTGGCCGCCCGAAAGCACCTTTGCTTTCTTGTCGCGATATTGCTTGAGCGCGGGGAACTTGTCATAGGCCTTGCCGACCTGTTCCAGCGCCTTGGCCTTGGGCAATGACGAGGCGCCCAGCAGCAGATTCTCGTTGATGGTCAGTGTGGTAAAGACATTGTCCGTCTGCGGCACATAGGCAATGGACGCCGCTGCCATGCCATGAGTAGGCAGGCGGGTAATGTCTTTTCCTGCCAGGGTTACGCTGCCGGACGAAATCGGCAGCACGCCGGCAATGGCCTTGATCATGGTCGACTTGCCAGCGCCATTGGGGCCGATGATCGTAACCATCTCGGCCGCATCGACATGCATGCTCACCCCATGGATGATCGGCAGGTCTGGGCGATATCCGGCAACGACGTTGTTGGCCTGGAATAAGTGGCCGCTCATGCGTGCGCCCCTCCCAGATAGGCGTCTACGACGCGGGTGTCGGCGATAATGGTGGCTGCATCGCCCTCGGCGATGACCTGACCGGTGGCCATGACCACGATGCGGTCGCAGAGCGACATAACCAGATCCATATTGTGCTCGATGATGAGGAAGGTGATGCCCTGCTTGTTGAGGGCAACGATCCGATCGACGATAGTGTCGAGCAGGGCTGGATTGACGCCTGCGCCCGGCTCATCAAGCAGGATGATCTTGGGGTCGGCCATCAGTGCCCGGGCCAGTTCGACCAGCTTTTGTTGCCCACCGGAAATGGCGCCGGCGAGTTGCCGTTCCACCGGCGTGAGGCCGCAGAACTCGATAATCGAGCGCGCCTTTTCCAGGTTTTCGCGCTCCTGGCGCGCCACCAGGCCGGGACGCAGCCAGCTGTTCCAGAATTTCTCGCCCGCCTGCCGCTCGGGCACCAGCATGACGTTCTCCAGGACGCTCATCTTTCCGAACGGACGGGGAATTTGAAAAGTCCGCGCCAGCCCGTTGGAAAAGACGCGGTGCGGCTTCAATTCATCAATGCGTGTCCCATCCAGGGTGATCGAGCCGCTATCGATTGGGCCTTCCCCCGCAATCGCGTTGAACAGCGTAGTCTTGCCGGCACCATTCGGTCCGATCAGCCCCGTGATCTTGCTTGCCTCGGCCACAAAGCTCACGCCGTCGACAGCGCGGTTGGCCCCAAAACTCTTGACTGCATCCTTGATCTGCAGTGCGCCCCTGGCTTGGGCTGTCGCAGCGCCTGTTGGCGGCGTCGTGTTGTGCATATTGTTCCAGCGCCCCTCTCACCCTGATTGAAGAAAGAGCATATTCGTGATCATGTGATCAAATCAATATCCTTTAGGAGTAAAATAATGTCGGATGCGCGCTGGACCATCTCTTCGGGGTCGAAGTTCGAGAAAATGGCGGGCTATTCCCGGGCAGTGATCGATGGGGAATGGGTTTTCGTATCGGGAACAGCCGGCTACAACTTCGCCGACGGCTCGATCTCTGACGATGCGGCCGAACAAACGCGCCAGTCGCTGAAGACAATTGCGCATGCGCTGACAGAAGCGGGTGCCAGCCTTTCCGATATCGTGCGCGTCCGCGTCTACGTTGCTGACCGCAAAGACGTGATGGGGGTGTCGGCGGTTCTGGGCGAAACCTTCAGCGATCCGCGTCCGACCAACACGACCATCATCTGTGGCTTCGCGATGGAAGAAATGAAGGTCGAACTGGAAGTGACGGCACTGAAGCGGCGCTAGCGCCTAATGGCCTGACCTGTCGATGGGCGCGCAACATCGCGCCCACCGATCCAGATCAGTGCAGGGGCGATCCTTTTGACGCGACTATCCTGGCGGCGTCGGGGAGCGCTCAATCGCGGCGTTTCAGCGCCGTGACTTCGATCTCCACCTTGATGTCCTCGACGGGAAAACCGCAGATGATGGTGGTGTTGGTCGGACGCGGATCGCTGAAGGTCTCGCCCAGCACTTTTGACACGGTCATCACATCCCCGCGGTCGGCGATATAGACATTGAGGCGGACGATGTCGGCCAGGCTCGCGTCGGCCTGCTCCAGCGCATGCGCGATGGTCCGCAGCGATTGACGTGTCTGCTCTTCAGGATCGCCGGAGATCGAACCGTCGGCCCTATGCCCGGCCGTGCCCGAGACGAACACCCACTCGCCATCAACGACGGCCCTGGAATAGCCCGCGAGCTTTTCGAATTTCGAGCCCGAGGAAATCGCCCGGCGTTTCGTCGACATGCGCGCACCTGCACGTTGGAGGTTAGGTTGAGACGTCGTCTTCCGACGCAAGGATGTCGAGAAGCAGGTCTTGGGAGGAGCGAATATCAGCCTCGCAGGCCGCAGCGAGTGCAGCCCAATCGGCATCCCGAATGGCCTCCACCATGGCTGCGTGCTGATCGGTGAACCCAGCCTTATGCCCGGCCTTGAGCAGGCCGCTCATTCGGTCGGACAGGAAGCGCACATAGGGGCCGGACCGCAGCCAGAGGTTCTCGATCTGGCTCATCAGAACCGGGCTGCCGGCGGCGCGGTAGATATGGAAGTGAAATGCCCGGTTGGCCGCCGTCATCTCTGTCGAGTTGCCGGCGGTGGCACTGGCGCGATGATGGGCGAGGATCTGTTCCAGCGCCGCAACATCATCGGAGGTCAGTCGCGGCCCGGCGATCCGCGCCGTGGCGCCTTCGACAATGATACGGGCCCGGCTGATGTCTTGCAGTTCGTCGGCGGTGATCGCCGGGACATAGGCCGTGCCGGCCGCCGAAATGCTCAGCGCGTTTTCCGAGGCCAGCCGTCGCAGGGCCTCGCGTACCGGCATATGCGAGGTTTGGAAGCGCTCCGACAGTGAGGCAATGGTGAAGGTCTTGCGAGCCTCAAAGGCCCCCGACATCAATGCATCGCGCAACTGCTCATACACCAGGTCATGAACGGTCTTGCGCGAAGAGACGGGCTTTAAGTCGCCAGTCGAGAACTTGCTGTCGAGCAATTGACTGTCCTTGCGTTGCTACGGGTATGTCCACGCCAATTGCTAGTATGATCAAAGCTGACGATCGGCAATATATGGTCGGGCGTGACGCCCATGTTATTTTGGCGCAGCAGTCTGATGGCGATGGTCACGCGGAGCGGCCCGCTCATTTGGCGAACCTGTCCTTGAGCCGCGCCTGCAGTAGGGCCGCCGACGCGACAATGGGCGTGAACCGGTGGAAGGGCAGCGGGCGCAGTGGCCGCAGCGGGATCGGCAGTTTATCGATGGCCTCGCCCATGGCTGCCCGCGCCAGCACCCGACCGAGTTGGGCGGTCATGGCAATGCCGCGGCCATTGCAGCCTATGCCGCCAAACCAGCCTTCGCCGAATTGATACAGACGCGGCAGGAAGTCGGGCGTCATGGCAGCGGTGCCGGTCCAGACGATCTCCGGGCTCACTGCCTGGGGCAGATGGAGTTCGGTGCTGAGGCGCTCGGCGACGCTGGTTCCCAGGCGCGCGAATGCGCCGAACGGAACAATCGCCATGCCGCCACTGATGAGGCGATTGTCACGGTCGAGCCGATAGGTGAAGAGGTTCTGGCGGGTATCTCCGACGGGCCGGGCATCGGGCGCAATGCGCTGAACAATGGTGGGGTCGGTGGGCGTCGTGGCGATCTGATAGACCCGCAACGGCACGGCCGAGCGCCCCATCCGTGACGCAGCGCCCATGGTGAACGCATTGGTGCACAGCAGGACCTTATTAGCGCTGAGGCTGGCTCCGGAACGCAGGGCAAGCCGCCAGCGACCGTCGTCTTTGGCGACGCCGTCGACGCACTGGTCTTCATGCACGGTGCCGCCGCGCCGCTGCACGCCAAGGGCAAGCCCGCGCAGATAGTCGAGAGGATGGATCGTGCCGCCCTCGGCGTCGAGCAGCGCGCCGGAATAGATATCCATGCCGGTTTGCTCGCGCACCTCATCCGCACCGATGAACGAAACCGGGCGCCCCAGGTCACGCCACAGCGCGGCGCGCTTCTGCAACATTTCGGCGCCGGCGGCGCCATAGGCAGGATTGAGCCAGCCGGTCTGGCGGGCATCGCAACTGATGCCGTCCTCTTCGATCGCGCGAAACACCGCATTGGCGCCGTCTCCGACCAGTCGCAACAATGCGTTGCCGCGCTCTTCACCCAGCTTGGCGCGAACGGCCACAGGATCGGCCTTGGCAAAGTTGGGAACGACGAAGCCGGCATTCATGCCGCTGGCCCCGGCGCCGATCTTGCCGGCCTCCAATACGGCGACGGAATAGCCGGCACCGAGCAGTTCGCGTGCCGCCGTCATGCCGGTGAAGCCACCACCAATGATAGCGACGTCGACCTTGCTTGGTATGGCGCGGTCCGACTGCACCCGGTTGCGGGCAGTGCGTGTCCAAAGAGTCTCCAAGCCTGTTCTCCAAAGGTCAGTAATCTGGCGGCCGCCGCAACCCTGCGGGGATGCCGGGCATCTCGATAAGGTCTCAGCCGCGCACGCGCGGATCGAGCACGATGTAGAGGAAGTCCACGATCAGGTTGGCGATAACGATGAAGAACCCTGCCAACATCACGACGCCGATGATCACGGGGCGGTCCTGCGTCTGAACGGACTGGACGGCCAGCGAGCCGATGCCCTGGAGGCCGAAGACCTGCTCGGTCACCAGCGCTCCGCCCAGCAGTGCCGCGATATCGGCGCCCAGCTGGGTGGTCAGTGGCGAGAAGATCGAGCGGACGCCATGCTTGTAGATCACCTTGCGCTCGGACAGGCCCTTGGCCCGCGCGGTGCGGATATAGTCCTCGCCGAGAACTTCGAGCAATTGCCCGCGGGTCAGTCGCGCGTAGATGGCGGCCGATGTCAGGGCCAGGGTGAACCAGGGCAGGGCCATGTGCCACGCCCAGACGCCGGGATTGTCGAGAAATGGACGATAGCCACCCGGCGGAAACAGCGTAAAGCCGGCCTGCCGGGGCATGAAATAGAGGAAATAGAGGGCAGCCATGCCCAGCACGAAGGAGGGGAAGCTGACGCCGATCAGCACGAAGCCCTGTCCGACCCGGTCTCGCAGACTGCCGGGGTGGCGCGCCGACATGATGCCAATGGGAATGCCCATGCACAGCCACATGATGACGGCGCCGACGCAGAGCGAAATGGTCGCCGGCATGCGGTTCTTGATCAGCTCGATCACCGGCTGCTGGTTGCGGTAGGAGTAGCCGAGGTCCCCGCTCAGGCTGCGCCCGAGAAAGCTCACATATTGCTCGATGACTGGGCGGTCGAGGCCCAGATTCTCGCGCACCATGGCCACCTGGATCTCGGTGGCGCGCTCCCCGGCGACCATGCGCGCGGGGTCGCCGGGGGCGACGAAAAACAGGGTGAAGACGAAGCCGCTGAGCAGCAGCAGCACGAGCGCCGCAAAGCCGATGCGGCTGGCGATGAAGGAAATCATGACGCAGCCTCAACCAGCTTGCTTGGTTTCTTGCGCAGCCGGTGCTTGCTGCTGCTGGGGTCGAGCGCATCCCGAAGAGCGTCGCCCAGAATGTTGAAGGACAGGGTGGTGAGCAGCAGCGCGAGGCCAGGAAAGAGCACCAGCCACCAGGCGAACATGTAGATCGAGTTGTTCGCCGCTTCCGCCAGCATGCCGCCCCAGCTGGGCGCTGGCGGCGCGATGCCGAGACCGAGAAACGACAAGGTGGCTTCAAAGATGATCGAGGTCGGCACCATCATGGTGGTGTAGATGATGATGGGGGCGCCCAGATTGGGCAGGATGTCGGTGACCATGATGGAAAGGTGGCCAGCCCCCATGGAGCGGGAGGCGAGAACGAATTCACGCTCCTTCAGGGACAGGACCTGCCCCCGGATGACGCGGCCCATCGTCGTCCATGAGAAAAACACGATGACGGTGACACTGAGCGCCAGGCTCGAGCCGAAGACCGCGACCAGCGACAGCATGCAGAGCAGGACCGGGATGCTCATCACCAAGTCCATCAGCCGTCCCAGCACGCCATCGATCCAGCCGCCGAAATAGCCGGCGACCAGGCCCACGGTGACGCCGATGAGCGCCGCCAGGAGCGAAGCCACGACGCCGATGGAGAGCGATACGCGGGCGCCGTAGGCGAGCCGCACCATCACATCGCGCCCCAGTTGATCGCTGCCGAAGAGGAAGTCGGTGCCGGGCGGGACCGGCAGGCCTGTCGGCGTCAACCCGATATCGTGGAACTGGGCGACGGCCGAGTGGCCGGTGATCGCCGCAATGGCATCGGCCCCGATGGCCACGGCAATCAGGGCAAGGATGAACGACAGCGAGACCAGACCGGCGCGATCGGACAGCAGGCGGCGCATGGTCAGCTCGAAGGAGCTGCGTTGCTTGATTTCACCGGTCATGGTGTGAGGGCCTCGCTGATGGAGGCCGCAGTCGCGCCACCACCCTTGCGGTAGTTGGGATCGGCGGCGGCCAGAAGTTCGCGGGTATAGGAATGCTGGGGGCGGTGGTAGAGGGCTTCGGTTTCGCCGCGCTCGACAACCTGTCCGCCCTGCATCACGATGATCTCCTTGCTGACATGACGGACCACGGCAAGGTCGTGGGATATGAATAGATAGGAGAGCCCGAGGTCGCGCTGCAGCTTGGCGATCAGGTTGAGAATTTGCGCCTGGATCGACACGTCGAGCGCGGAAACCGGCTCATCGAAGATGATGATCGAGGGATTGAGAGCCAGGGCGCGGGCAATGCCGATCCGCTGGCGCTGTCCACCGGAAAATTCGGACGGGAAGCGGTTGTAGTGTTCCGGATTGAGCCCGACGAGCTCCATCAGATCGCGCACCCGGTTCTTGCGATCGTCGCCGTGTGCGACCTTCTGGATGCGGAACGGATCGCCGATGATCGCGCCGACGCGGCGGCGGGGATTGAGCGAGCCAAACGGGTCCTGGAACACCATCTGGATGCGCTTGCGCATCTCGACCCAGCTCTGGCGGTCCAGGTCGATGATGCTCTTGCCCTCGATTTCGACGTCGCCCGAGGTTGGGGGAAGGAGGCCGGCAATGATGCGGGCCAGGGTCGACTTGCCGCATCCGCTTTCGCCGACAATGCCTAGCGTCGTGCCGCGCGGCAGCTCGAGGCTGACGCCCTTGAGCACTTCGACGCCGCCACCCTTGCTGAACAGCGACCGCGCGCCATAGGCCAGCCGGACATCGGACACACTGACGACGATGTCGGAAGACTTGGAGGCAGCTGCACTTTCCTCCGCCGCCGCGGCGATTGCCGGCGCACGGACGGCCTTGTTCTCGAGCCAGCACAGCGACTGCGTATTGTCGTCGAAACGGCGCAGCGGCGGGCGCTGCGTCCGGCAGATATCCATTACTGATGGGCAGCGCGGCGCGAAGGCGCAGGCCTTCTGTTCGATCAGCAGGCTCGGTGGCTGGCCTGGAATGGATGGCAGCGGTCCGCGCGACTCATGGGTGGGCGAGGATTGCAGCAGCCCCATTGTGTAGGGGTGCGAGGGCGTGCGGAGCACGGCATTGCCCGGCCCCAGCTCCATGCGATTGCCCGCATACATGACCATGGCATGGTCGGCGACGGATGACAGCAGTTCGAGGTCATGGGTCACCATGATGATGGCAGTCCCGAACTCACGGCGCATATTGTTGAGCAGGCTGATGATCTGCGCCTGGACGGTGACATCGAGCGCGGTCGTCGGTTCATCGGCGATCAGCAGGGCAGGGCGCAGCACGATCGCCATCGCGATCATCACGCGCTGGCGCATCCCGCCGGAGAATTGGTGAGGGTAGTCATTGACCCGCTTGTCGGCATCGTGAATGCCCACCCGGCCCAAGATATCGATGGCTTCGGCCAATGCTGCTTCATGGCTGGTCTGGCGATGGGTGCGGATGGCCTCGATGATCTGCTGGCCGATTGTGTAGAACGGATGCAGGCTCGATAACGGGTCCTGCGAGATCATCGCTATGCGGTTGCCCCGCAATTGCTGCATCTCCCGAGGGGAGAGCTTGAGCAGATCACGGTCTTCAAACAGGATCTCGCCCGAGATAAGGGCGCCGGGCAGCAGGCCCATGATCGCCTGGGACAGGACGCTCTTGCCCGAGCCCGATTCACCGGCAATGCCGAAGAGTTCCTCGGCTTCCACCGAGAAGGAGACGTCGCGGGCCGCGTGCACATGGCCATCCCCGGTCGGGATGGCGATGTTCAGATTGCGAACGGATAAAACGGTCATGGGCGGGAGTCGCAGATAGAACAATCAAGGGAGGCCGGGCCCGGTTGGATCGGGACCCGGCCTCGTCTTGACGTTGCAGGTGTGGACGCGATCAGCGCTTCAGCCAGACATTGGTCCAGTCGCCATTACCGCCAGCCGCATAGGGCAGGAAGTTCTGAACGCCGGCACCGTGATAGAGCACGGTGGTCTGGGAGATAAGCGGCACGGTGGGCGGATTGGCCATGACGATTTCGTCGACCTGGTTCCACAGCAGCGCGGCCTCGGCAAGATCGGACGTGGCCAGCGCCTTGGCGGCAATCGCGTTGGCTTCCTCGTTGTTGTAGTCCGAGAAGTTGAACGTGCCATGCGTGCCGTCATAGGTGTATTGCGGCTGGAAGATCGAGCGGGCTGCGCCACCCGGCCAGTCCGGCGACCAGCCCGAAGGCACCAGGTCCCAGACGCCATTGAGAGCATTGTCGAAATTGGTGATCAGGCGCGGATAGAAATCGGACGGAGGGGTCGGCACCAGTTCGATCTTGAAACCAGCTTCTTCAAGGCTTGCCTGCAGAACCTGAGCTTCCGATGCGCCATTGCCGGCATTGCGGAAGGGCATTTTCAACGACAGGCCATCGGGATATCCGGCTTCCGCCAGCAGCGCACGAGCCCGTTCCGGGTCCCCCTGGTCATCCGGAGTGGGATAGGGCGCGAAGTCGTGATGACCCAGAATGCCGAGCGGGAAAATGCCATTGAGCGGCGTGGCAAATTCTCGGCCACCCAATTGCTGCACCACGGCTGCCTTGTTGACGGCATAGTTGAGCGCCTGGCGGACCAGCGGATTGCGGAGTGCACCGTCATTGTTTTCCGACACGGTGTTGATCCAGATCATGCGCGAGGCGCCTTCGGCCAGCGTCGAGATCTTGTCGTCGCCCTGCATGGTCAGCATCTGCACGGTCACAGGCGGTACGTTGATGTCGTACAGCATGTCGCCATCACCCGACTGCAATTGCTGCATGGCAGCGTCAGGCTGCACGCCGGCGATCACTTCGATAGTGTCGACATAGGCCTTGCGCAGCGGGTCGCTCTCCGCCTGCCAGGCGGGGTTGCGCTCCAGCGTCACCTTCGTGTCCGGCACATAGGATGCAATCGTGTAGGGGCCGTTGGAGATGTAGTTGTCGCGGTAATCCGGGCTGTCCGGAAGATAGTCGAGTACTTCCACCGGCGCAGGCGTCGTTACCGGCAGCGTCAGCAGATAGATGAAGTCGTTGGCGGCATAGTTGAGGTGGAAGACGACGGTATCATCCGCCGGGGTCTCGATGCCGGCGACGTCGCCCTGCTCGATATAGGCCTTCATGGCCTCGACGGTCGGCTCAACGCCACCAAAGCCGGCGCAGAAATCAGCAAAGCCGACAATCAGGTCCTCGAAATAGGACACGGCTGGCGCGGGGATGGATGGATTGCACAGACGCATGAAACCGCGTTCGACGTCGGCGGCAACGATCTGGCGCGGACCGCCGGGGGCGTCCCAATTGGCGCCCTGGCGCAGCTTGAACGTATAGGTCTTGCCGTCATCGGTCGGCACCGGAACGCTGTCGGCGAGATCGGCCTGCGGCGCGATCTGCTCTTGCGGATCGGTGGAAGCGGCAAAGTTGATCAGCTGGCGCGTGGTGGCGCGAAAGAAGCTGCCGGTATCGGCAGTGGCCGGTGGGACCGTGTCGAAGCGGTCAACTTCGGCGGTGCCCAGAACCCGGAGCGTTCCACCAGTCTGCGCGTCCTGCGCAACAACCACGGAACTCATCAAGGCAAGTGTCAACGCCCCCAAAGCCAGGGCGGCAGATAAGCGATGTTCCATTTTTTCCTTCTGCCGCGCCGGGCAGGTCCCTTTTTTATTGCGCCAGCGGCGGTTTCCCCTCGCAGCCAAGCGTAATGAGCATTTGATCAAACGCTGGAACAGTATGGGTGTGCGGGCCATGCTGTCAACGGCCAACGGCGCGCGCGCCATGGCGATCTGTTCACGATTCACAAGCGAATCTTCAATCTATGATTTTTTGATCAAACGACTTTACAGGCCATCCGGATGCCGACACATTGGGGCCGATTACCAGGCCGATCTCGGTCCGGATGTGCCTGCACGGCTGGAGGAAAAGACCAATGGCAGCTATCGCTTTCACCAATGCGACCGTATTCGACGGTTTGCGCGATGAGGCTGTTCCGGGCATGAATGTCCTGGTGGTGGATGGTCGTATCGAGGCCGTCACCGACAAGTCGATCTCCGGCACGTCGGTAACCGAATATGACATTGGCGGACGGACGCTGATGCCCGGTCTGATCGATGCGCATGTCCATGTCTACGCCATCAACCTGGTTGCCGAACATGATCGCAATATCGCGCTGACCGAGATGACGGCGCGCGCCGTGCCCCGTATCCGCAAGATGCTGGACCGCGGCTTCACCAGCGTGCGCGACGTGGCGGGTGGCGATGTCGGGATCCGCAATGCCATCGCCCAGGGCTACATTCCCGGCCCACGGCTTTTCGTTGGCGGCCCGGCGCTCAGCCAGATCGGCGGGCATGGCGATCACCGCAGCACGACCGACGATCGCATCGACATCGACATGAATGCGAGCGCCTTCAATTTCACCTGCCGCATCGTTGAAGGCGTCGAAAAGCTCCGCAGTGTCGTGCGCAATGAAATGCGCAAGGGCGTCGATCACATCAAGGTACTGGCCTCGGGGGGCGTTGGCTCGCCAACCGATGCCATCGACGCTACCCAGTTCACCGAAGAGGAAATCCGCGCCGTCGTGCAGGAGGCGGCCGTGCGCGGCAAATATGTCTGCGCGCACGCCTATGAAAGCGCCGCGATTGCGCATTCGATCCGGGCCGGCGTTCGCACCATCGAGCATGCCAACCTCATCAACCGCCAGACCGCAGCCATGGTCGCGGCAGCCGATGCCTTCATCGTGCCAACGCTGGTGGCCTATGAAGTGACCGCCCAGCATGGCGAGCGCCTGGGCCTGTCGCCGGTGGTGATGGAAAAGCTCAACATGGTCAACGATGCCGGCATCGCCATGCTTGGGCTCTGCGAGTCGGAAAACGTCCAGCTCGGCTTCGGGACCGACCTGATGGGCGACATGGAATTTGCCCAGCTGCAGGAATTGACCATTCGCGCCCGTGCGCAGCGTCCGGTGGACGTGCTGAAATCGGCAACTTCGGTCAACGCCAAGATCGTGCAGCGCTCCGATCTGGGCGTCATCGCGCCCGGCGCGCTTGCCGACATTCTGGTGGTCGATGGCGACCCGCTCAAGGACATCTCGGTGCTGACAGAGACCGACAAGAACATGCGCATGATCATGAAGGACGGCGCGGTCTACAAGACCGACCTGCAGCCGAAGTGAGCTGCAGCCCTGCTGCCAGAGCCCTGTAATTCGCACAATCGAGCCGATCATGACGTCCAGCGCCACCGATAGCCTGTCCTTTGAAACGCTTTATAGCGAGCCCTACATCATCGGGACGCTGCCGATCGGTGCCCAATGGTCGGGCGATGGCAGGAAGCTCGCCTTCCTCTGGAATGATGGCGGGCACACCTTCCGCGATATCTGGATTTGGGATCGGGAGAGCAAGGGCCTGTATCGCCAAACCCATCTCGGCACTGGCCAGACCAGCGGGGAGCCGGCCGGTATTGCCGAACTGGCCTGGTTGGGCGCGGACCGTTTGGCCTTTGTGCTGGATGGGCGGCTCCATATCTGCCTGGAAGATGGCACCGTCAGGCCGCTGGCTATCGGGCAGGGGAGTGTTCGCGCCCTCGCTGTTTCGTCCACAACCGGCGCCTTGGCGTTTCTGAGTGGCAATGCGCTGCTCTGCATCGACGTCGATGCTGGGGGGGCGCCGGAAACCCTTGTCGCCGGGGGCGATTTTGTCAGCGTTGAGTCCTTCCATTGGGCGGCCAATGGGCAAGACATCGTCTTCGTTCAGGCTGACGACACCAATACCCGCAAGATCGAAATCGCCTATGACGCCCGGGGCGAAGCGCACAAGGATCGGTTTGTCCGCTCTTTCCCCGGCGATCTGCTGACGCGTCGCCGTGTTGGCATTGTGAGTGCGGGCGCGACGCGCTGGTTCGACCGGCCCGATGCGGAAGACGCGATCTGGGGCTATGACCTGTCGCCCGATGGCGCGTCGCTGTTCATCAGCAGCAGTGATCTGTCGATCAAGCACCACACCATCTTCATGTTCGATACCCGGACGGGCGCGCGCAATGTCTTCTACGCCGCCCATGACCCGATCAAGATCCGCCCGGACTGGCAGGTTGCCTTCGCGCCCGACGGCAAGGGGCTGATCGTGCTGACCGATCGCGACGGCTATAACCACCTCCATATTCTGCCCTCGGAAGGCGCCGCGCTCGAGCCCATGACCGCAGGCGCATGGGAAATCGCCGATTTCTGCCTCGATGCGGCCAATGGCCTGATCTATTTCACCGCCAATGCAGCCCATCCCGCCGAGAGGCACGTCTATTCGGTTGGTATCGCGGGCGGCGCCATCGCGCAGCTGACCAAGGCTGCCGGTATCCACGTCCCCACCTATACGGCCGATTTCAGCGCCTTCGCTGATCTGTTCAGCGATGACATGACGCCGCCCGAGCTCTTCGTTCGACCCCTGCAGGGTGGAGGCGAAGCCACACAGGTTACGCACTCACCCTTGCCGGCCTTTGCCAGCCGACGCTGGGCCGACGTGCGCTATGTGCCGTTCAAGAGCCATGTCGATGGCGTCGAACTGATGGCGCGGGTCACGCTTCCACCGGGCTTCACCCTGCATGGCAATTATCCCATGGTCGTCGGCTCGGTCTATTCGGATGGGTTGCTCAATCAATGGGGCGGTCGCGCTGCCCATCCAAGCTGGGGCATCGATCAATATCTCGCCGCCCGCGGCTTCGTGGTCGTCAGTCCCGAAATTCGCGGCAGCTTCGGCCGTGGCCGGGAGTGGAACCGGCCCATGCTGCATAGCTATGGCACGCAGGATATCGAGGACATCGCCGACTGTGTCACCACGCTGACCGGCCTCGGTTATGCCGATCCCAAGCGCGTCGGTCTCTGGGGCTCCAGCTATGGTGGCCTGATGACGCTGATGTCGCTGTTCAAGAAGCCGGGCTTCTATGCCGCGGGCTTTGCCGGCGCACCTGCCACCAATGTCTGGCACGCCTATCCCGAGCAGGGCTGGATCATGGGCCTGGCCGAGGGCGAGGATTTTATCGAGCGCTACCGCGCGCAATCGGCACTGTTCCACACCGAGGGCCTGCAGGACGAGTTGATGATCCTCCACGGTACCAAGGACGAGGTCGTGCTCTACGCCGACACGATGGCCCTGGTCGAAAAACTGATCGCACAGGGCAAGACGTTCGAGCTGGTTACACTGCCCGGCACTGGCCATGCCTGGTCCAAGCAGAGCCGCAATCTCACGCGTTTTGCCTATGGCAAGCTCGCCGATTTCTTCGAGAAAGCACTGCGCCCGTGATCGAGCGCCAGCCCGGACTGACCCCGCCAGCAGGCGGACTGGGCGAGCGGCAAACGTCTTGACAGCACAATGGGCCCGCCGCGCGTAACTGCGTGGCGGGCTTTTGCGGACCTGCGGTCTGCCGGGGCCCGCCGTGCTCAAGCACGGCCGTGGCCATTGCGATGGCGCTTCGATGCGCGCCTTCAGCCTGCACTTGCCGGATAGCCGGCTTCTTCGAGCACCTGTTGCAGGTCCGCTCTTGTCGCAGTGGTCTCTACCGTAACGAGGCGGCTGGCGGGGTTGGTCTCGACCCTTGCAGTGGGGTCGACCGACTGGATCGCCCTGGTGACGGACCTGGCGCAGCCGCCACAGGTCATGTTCTCGATCTTGAGTTCCATGAGATTGCTCCTTGGTTTGGGTCTCATGACGCCAAAGGTGGGGCTTCCAGCTATGGTAAGGTCAAGGAGCACCAGACTGAAAAATTGGGTCTTGACCTTCCCATGGTGGGAAGCTGCATCTTCTGCACGAACTTGAAATTCGGAATATTTAAGGAGGCGGCCATGAATGCCCCCGTTCGCACAACCGACCTGGCAGCAACGATATCGCTCCCCATCGAGGGCATGACCTGCGCCTCCTGCGTCGGCCGTATCGAAAGAGCCCTGAAGGCGGTTCCCGGCGTCGAGACCGTATCGGTCAACCTGGCGACGGAACGTGCCAGCATCACCGCCAGGCCAGCCACCCCGCGCGCGGCACTGGTCGAGGCGGTCGAACAAGCCGGCTATTCCGTGCTGGAGCCCGCAGGCGGGGTGATTGCGCCCGCTGAGTTGTCGATCGAGGGCATGACCTGCGCCTCTTGCGTTGGCCGTATCGAACGGGCGCTGAAAGCGACGCCCGGGGTGACTGGGGCGGTCGTCAATCTGGCGACGGAACGTGCCACCGTCCATGGTTCGGCCGATGCAGCGACCCTGATCGCGGCGATTGCGGATGCCGGCTATGACGCCAGGCTGATTGGCCCCGCTCTCGACACAGGCGGTGCCGATGAAAACGCCGAGCGCGCCGAAAAGAAGGAAGCCGAGCTGCGGGGGCTGACCCGCGATTTCACCATCGCGGCCGTACTGACGGCACCGGTCTTTCTGATGGAGATGGGATCGCACCTCATACCGGGCGCCCATGCGCTGATCGACGCGACGATCGGGATGCAGATGAGCTGGTATATCCAGTTCGCGCTGACCACGCTGGTGCTCTTCATCCCGGGCTTTCGTTTTTATGACAAGGGGCTGCCGGCGCTATGGCGTCTCGCCCCGGACATGAACTCGCTGGTGGCGGTTGGTTCGCTCGCCGCCTATGGCTATTCTCTGGTCGCCACCTTCGCGCCCGGCTTCCTGCCAGCCGGCACGATCAATGTCTATTATGAAGCCGCAGCGGTGATCGTCACACTGATCCTGCTCGGCCGCCTGCTCGAAGCGCGCGCCAAGGGGCGCACCTCGGAGGCGATCAAGCGGCTGGCCGGCCTGCAGGCCAAGACGGCGCGCGTCCGCCGCGATGGCAGGGTTGTCGACCTGCCGATCGGTGAAGTTCTGTCCGGCGATATCCTTGAGGTGCGTCCCGGCGAACGTCTGGCCGTCGATGGCGAGGTGGTCGAGGGCAACAGCTATGTCGACGAGTCGATGATCACCGGCGAGCCGATCCCGGTTGCCAAGTCCTTGGGCAGCGCAATCGTTGGCGGCACGGTCAACCAGAAGGGCGCCTTCGCATTCCGCGCCACGGCGGTCGGCGCCAATACCGTGCTGTCGCAGATCATTCGGATGGTTGAGGAAGCCCAGGGCTCCAAGCTGCCTATCCAGGCACTGGTCGACAGGGTGACGATGTGGTTCGTGCCGGTCGTATTCGCCGTCGCGGCGCTGACCTTTGCCGCCTGGTTGTATTTCGGCCCGTCGCCGGCGCTCACTTTTGCGCTGGTCAATGCCGTCGCCGTGCTGATCATCGCTTGCCCCTGCGCCATGGGTCTGGCGACGCCGACCTCGATCATGGTGGGCACCGGACGCGGGGCCGAACTGGGCATACTGTTCCGCAAGGGTGAGGCGTTACAGCTTCTCAAGGACGCCAAGGTCGTGGCTGTCGATAAGACCGGCACATTGACCGAGGGCAAGCCGGCCTTGACCGATCTGGAACTGGCTGCCGGTTTCGACCGCTCGACGGTTCTGGCGCTGGTCGCCGCCGTCGAAGCCAAGTCGGAACATCCGATTGCCAGCGCCATCGTGGAAGCCGCTGTCAGCGAAGGCATTACGCTGCCCGCCATATCGGGCTTTGAATCGGTGACCGGTTTCGGGGTCAAGGCTCAGGTCGACGGCAAGCGGGTCGAGATCGGCGCCGACCGCTATATGGTCGAACTCGGCCATGATGTGGCAGTATTTGCCGCAACTGCCGAACGCCTTGGCGACGAGGGCAAGTCGCCCCTCTATGCTGCCATTGACGGCAGACTCGCGGCAGTCATCGCGGTGGCCGACCCGATCAAGGCGACCACGCCAGCAGCCATCAAGGCGCTGCACGATCTGGGTCTCAAGGTGGCGATGGTCACCGGCGACAATGCCCGCACGGCCAGGGCCATCGCGGCCCGGCTGGGGATCGACGATGTCGTGGCCGAAGTGCTGCCGGACGGCAAGGTCGAGGCGGTGCGTCGCCTGCGGGCTCAATACGGCAAGCTCGCCTTTGTTGGCGACGGCATCAACGACGCTCCGGCCTTGGCCGAGGCGGATGTGGGGCTGGCCATCGGCACCGGCACCGATATCGCCATCGAGGCGGCGGACGTGGTGTTGATGTCGGGAAGCCTGCAGGGCGTGTCGACCGCCATCGCGCTGTCCAAGGCGACGATCGGCAATATCCGGCAGAACCTGTTCTGGGCCTTCGCCTACAATACGGCGCTGATCCCGGTGGCGGCAGGCCTGCTCTATCCGAGCCATGGTATCCTGCTGTCGCCGGTCTTTGCCGCCGGTGCCATGGCCCTGTCGAGCGTCTTCGTGCTCGGCAATGCGCTGCGCCTGCGCAGCTTCAAGGTGGCGAACTGACAAGGCGCAGGCGCCGTCCCAAATCTGGGACGGCTGCCCCGCTTCGGGCTGCGTTGGCGGAACGCCCATGCCTTGGCCGCATTTCAGGATTGTGATGCTTCACGAGCCTAAGCAGTCAAACATCGGCTTTGGGAAACGAAGGGACGAGCCATGACAACGCCAAAGAACACGATCTGCATCTGGTATGACACGGAGGCCGAAGCGGCGGCGCGCTTCTATGCCGAAACCTTCCCCAACAGCAGCGTGAGCGCCGTGCGCCAGGCGCCGAGCGACAATCCATCGACCAAAGCCGGCGCAGTGCTCACGGTTGAATTCACGGTCTTCGGCATTCCCTGTCTGGGCCTCAATGGCGGGCCGGCGTTCAAGCACAGCGAGGCCTTCTCGTTCCAGATCGCGACCGACGATCAGGCCGAAACCGATCGCTACTGGAACGCCATCGTGAACAATGGCGGCCAGGAAAGCATGTGCGGCTGGTGCAAGGACAGGTGGGGCATTTCCTGGCAGATCACGCCGCGCGCGCTGACCGATGCCTTTCAGGCCGGTGGCGCCGAAGGCAAGCGCGCCTTCGAAGCCATGATGTCCATGAAAAAGATCGATATTGCCGCTATTGAAAAGGCCCGGCAGGGCTGATCTCACGCCTGTCGGCGCCGCCGCAGCACCCCCTATCGTCGCACCCCCAGCCGCGCCATTTTTTCGCTGAGGGTGCGTCGGGGAACCTGAAGGGCGTCGACGACTGCGGAGATGGAGTCACCGTGGCGGGCCAATTCGGCTTCGATGACGTGGCGTTCATAGGCCGCGACGCGTTCGGCTAGGCTGGCTGTGCTTGAAGCGGGCCTGTTGCGCGGTCCCAGTATGGCGTCGAGGGATCGCCCGGTGCTGCCAAGGCCAAGGGCAAAACGGTCGGCGGCGGCCTTGAGTTCGCGGACATTACCCGGCCAGGCATGCATCAGCAGCGCATTGACATCGGCCGGGTGCAGGACGGGTACCGGCTTGTCGAACCGCTTGCTCGCCGCGCCCAGGAAATGATGGAACAGCAGCACGCAATCGTCGCCTCGGTCGCGCAGGGGTGGCAGGGCCAGGGTGGCCATGTTGAGCCGATAGTAGAGATCAGCCCGGAACCGCCCCGCCTCGCTTTCGGTGATCAGGTCGACCTTTGATGCGGCAATGATGCGGACATCGAGCTGGATCTGCCGGTTGGAGCCGACCCGCTCGACCTGCCGCTCCTGGATCACCCGCAAGACCTTGGCCTGGGCCAGCAGCGGCATGGACTCGATTTCATCGAGCAGCAGGGTACCGCCATTGGCGAATTCGAACTTGCCGATCCGCGCGCCCTTGGCGCCGGTAAAGGCTCCGGCCTCGTGGCCGAATAGTTCGCTCTCGATCAACTCGGCCGGGATCGCCGCGCAATTGAGCGCAACGAACGGGCCGCTGGCGCGCGGCGAGAAATCATGGAGACACCGCGCCACGACTTCCTTGCCGGTGCCGGTTTCGCCCTGCAGGATCACATCGGCTGGAATGGGCGCCAGTTCGCGCACCGCGCGGCGCAGGTCCACCATTACCGGCGAGGTGCCGACCAGTCGCGTCGCCAGTTCGATTTCCCCGCCATCCAGCCGTCGGCGCAATTCGGCGATTTCGCGCTTCAGTCGGCTCTGCTCGCCGGCGCGGTGCAGCGCCTTGACCAATTGATCGGGCACATAGGGCTTCTGCAGGAAGTCGAACGCCCCATCGCGCATCGCCTCGACGGCCATGGGCACATCGCCATGGCCAGTGATGAGGATGACTTCGGTTGCGGTCGCGCGCTCGCGAATGGCGCGCAGCAGATCGAGCCCACTGATCCCGGGCATGCGCACATCGCTCAGCACCACCATGGGATGCACGTCATCGAGCAGGGCCAGGCCCTCGCGGGCGTCACTGGCGACATAGGTTGCAAAGCCCGACAGGCGCAGCCATTGCTCGAGTGCGACGCGGACCATTTCCTCGTCCTCGACAATCAACACGGACGGTTCGCTCACGCGCGCACCTCATTGATATTAGCTGCCGCCACGACAAGTGGCAGGCGAATGGTGAAGATCGACCCCCGCCCGGGGCGACTGACCACCGCGATCGTGCCACCGATATCGCGGACCAGCCCATAGGAAATGGCCAGACCCAGCCCGAGGCCGCGACCGGCTTGCTTGGTGGTGTAGAAGGGATCGAAGATATTGGGGATGTCGGCGGGGGCGATGCCCTCGCCAGTGTCGCTGACGCTGATATCGACCCGCGATCCCTGCGCGACGACCGCGATGGAGAGCAAACGAATCGGTGTGTGTTCCATGGCATCGGCGGCATTGGACAACAGGTTGATCAGCACCTGTTCCAGATGCACTGGATTGGCCGGCACGATCAGTGCGCCGCGATGGCGCGCATAGTGCACGTCAACGCCGAACCGCTTGAGCTTGTGGTCGACCATATCGAGCCCATTGCTGATTGCCGGGCTGAGATCGCAGCTCATCTCTACCTGGGTCTGCTTGCGGGAGAAATCGCGCAAATGCCCGGTGAGCGAGGAGATACGGTCGAGCACTTTGTCCATGGTGAGCAGAATGCCGCCGATCTCGCGGTCATTGCGCTGTGCCGCCAGAAGTTTGGCGCTGGCGATATGGGTGGACAGCGCCGCCACGGGCTGGCTCACCTCGTGCGCGACCCCGGCCAGCGCCTGGCCAAGACTGGCAAGCTTGGCCGCCTGCACCAGGCTGGTCTGGGCATCGCGACTGTCACTTTCGGCACGCACCCGCTCGGCAATCTCGGCCCGCAACTGCTCATTGGTGGTGTGCAGATCCTCCGTGCGCTCGGCCACCCGCTGTTCCAGCCGCTCATGCTCGGCCAGTCGCTGCGCCAGGATGCGCCGGCGCTGGACCAGCAATACAACGATCAGCACCAAGGCGGCGCAACCCAGAGCGGCAGCCGCTGCCGCGGTCCAGGCATCGCGAAACAGCGGTCCCATCGGTGTGAACGAGGCAATGCGCCAGCCATGCGTCGGCAGCCGCAGTTCCGAATAGAGAAAATAGCCATCGGTCTCGGGATCGCCACTATGCAGGAATGCCATTTCCGCACCACGCGACGGCCAGAAATCGCGAACGATCCCCTCATTGCGGATGCCGTTATCGCCATAACGCTGCTGGCTGGCAGTATGCGCGACAAGGGTGGAGTCGATCTCGAGCAGTGGCCGGTAGCGCCAGTCGGGGCGGGTGGAGAGGATCACCACATTGTTGACATCGACAATGCCGATCAACTCGCCCGATCGCCACCAATTGGCTTCGATCTCGCCGAGATTGATCTTGGCCACGGCAACACCAAGCGGCCCATCGGGGCCTTCGATACGCTGGGACAGAAAATAGCCGGGCACGCTGGTGGCAATGCCGAACGCGTAGTATTTGGTCGAGCCTTCCGCCATCGCTTCGGCGAAATATGGGCGGAACGAGAAGTCCTGGCCGACCAGGCTATCCAGCGTCCACCAATTGCTGGCGGCGGCGACACTGCCCCGGCTGTCCATCACGAACAGCTCGTCGGCACCCGCCGTTTCATTCAGTTTGGATAAAAAGCCATTGGCGCTGGTGCGGACTGCAGGGGCGTCCGGCCGCTCCAGGACCCCCTGGGATTCATCGGCTTGCGCGATGGTGGCGGGCAGATAGTGGAACCGCTCGATCATCGCCTCGAGCGTGCGGTCAAACAGCGCCAATCGCCGGTCCGCTTGTTCGGAGCTTCCCGCGATGGCACTGGCCAAGGTGAGTTCAAACGCTGCCCAGCCCGTCGCCAGGACCAATGCCAGAGCCGCCAAGGTGCAAATCACGTTCCGCGCCCGGAAACGTTCGGCGCGGGGCGTCTGACTGGCCATTCTCATCAATGCCTTATCAGTATTGGGCAAGAACTTGCCGAGTTTCGCCGGTGGCATGCGCAATTTCTTGCCGACTTGCTAGCACAGCTTGCGCTGCATGCATACCAGCCTTGCGTTTTTCGCTTGGCATGACTTTTGCAATGCCTGAGCCGTGCCTTGGGAGGACTTGAGCGCACAATCTGGGAGGATGAACATGAAGACCAATGCAATCAAATTCGCCGCAGCGGCGCTGCTGGCCGGCCTGGCCATGTCCGGCACGGCTTTCGGGCAGGACTACCCGACCAAGCCAGTGACGGTTGTGGTGCCGTTCTCGGCCGGCGGACCGACCGATACCGTGGCGCGCCTTATCGCTGAAGTGATGAGTAAGGACCTGGGCCAGCAGGTGGTCGTGCAGAATGTCGGCGGCGCTGGTGGCACCCTGGGGGCGGGTCAGGTCGCGACCGCTGCCGATGATGGCTACACGCTGTTGCTGCACCACATTGGGATGTCGACGGCGCCGAGCCTCTACCGCAGCCTGCCCTATGATCCGCAGACCGATTTCGCGACCATCGGACTGATCACCTCCGTGCCCATGACCCTGGTGGCGCGCAAGGACTTTGAGCCCGATACCCTGGACGAGCTTATCGCCTTCGTGAAAGCCAATGGCGAGGACATCACCTATGCCCATGCCGGCATTGGTTCGGCGAGCCAGCTTTGCGGCATGCTGTTCATGGAGGCGCTGGGCACCCAGATGACGACCGTGCCGTATCAGGGCTCGGGACCAGCCATGACCGATATCATCGGCGGCCAGATCGATCTGCTTTGCGACCAGACGACCAACACCACCAGCCAAATCCAGGCCGGAGAAGTGAAGGCCTATGCCGTGACGACGCCCGAGCGTCTGGGCAACCTGCCGGATCTGCCAACCACTGCCGAGGCTGGCCTGCCCGGCTTGCAGGTGGGTGTGTGGCATGGGCTCTACGCGCCCGTCGGCACCACCCCGGAGATCATTGCCCGACTGGGGAGCTCGCTGCAGGCCGCGCTGGCTGATCCGACGGTGATCGAACGCTTCGCCGAACTGGGCACCGTGCCGGTCAGCGCCGCCGAGGCGACCCCGGCAGCCCTGACCGAGATGCTGACAAGCCAGACTGCCCAGTGGAAGGGCATCATCGACGCCGCCGGCATCTACGCCGAATAGCCTTTGGCCTAGAAAGACTGCCTTCGGCCCCTTGAGGGCCGGAGGCTCCACGTCCAGGGGAGCGGCAAATGGCCATCAATGCATCAACCAAAGACCTCGTTTCGGGCGGCCTGTTCGTCGCAGCGGGGTCATATTTCGCGCTCGAAGCGCTGAACTACGATACCGGCACGCCATTTCGCATGGGGCCCGGCTTCATGCCGCTGCTGCTGGGCGGCGTTCTTGTGCTGCTCGGGCTCGCCGTCGCCGCGACCGGGATCGGTAAACCCGACAAGGAGGAGCAACTGGCACCGTCGTGGCGGGCCATCGTGCTGATCCTGGGGGCGGTCGCCTTCTTTGGTGCCACCATTCGCGGCCTGGGCTTCGTTCCCGTCGTGCTGATCACCGCTTTTGCCTCGGCCATGGCCAGCCGTCTCAATGCGCCACTGTTCTCTGCACTGTTGGCTGTGGGGCTGACGGTGCTGTGTACGCTGATCTTCAAAATCGGCCTTGGAATTGGGGTGCCGCTCGTCGGCCCCTGGCTCGGGCAATAGGGGCGCGCCATGGACATCATTGCTTCGCTCGGCCTGGGCTTTTCGGTCGCGCTTGACCCGATCAACATTTTCTACTGCTTCATCGGCGTATTGCTCGGCACGCTGGTCGGCGTGTTGCCCGGCATCGGGCCGACGGCCACTATTGCCATGCTGCTGCCGATCACCTTCTCGCTGTCGCCTACGGCAGCGCTGATCATGCTGGCCGGCATCTATTACGGCGCGCAGTATGGGGGGTCCACCACCGCCATCCTCATCAACCTGCCAGGCGAAAGCTCGTCTGCAGTCACCGCCATCGACGGTTACCAGATGGCCAGGAAGGGCAGGGCGGGCGCCGCACTGGCGACCGCCGCTCTGGGGTCGTTCTTTGCCGGCACCGTCGCAACGCTGCTCCTCGCCTTTTTCGCGCCGCCGCTGGCGCGAGCGGCTCTTAATTTTGGCGCGCCCGAATACTTTGCGCTGATTGTTCTGGGCCTTCTGGTCTCGATCGCCCTGGCGCATGGCTCCCTGCTCAAGGCGCTCGGCATGATCGTGCTGGGGCTGCTGCTCGGCATGGTGGGGCAGGATATCTATACCGGCCAGCCGCGCTTCACCTTCGGTGTGCGCGAGCTCTATTCCGGACTCAATTTTGTCTCCGTGGCGGTTGGTGTGTTCGGCGTCGCCGAGATCCTGCGTAATCTCGAAAGCGAAAAGGGCCGCGACGTGATGGTCAAGACCGTCACCGGGCTCTGGCTTAGCAAGGCTGATTTCAGGCGGATCATCGCCCCGGTCATTCGCGGTACCGCGCTGGGGTCGCTGCTCGGGGTGCTGCCGGGCGGCGGCCATATCCTCTCCTCGTTCGCTTCCTATTCGACGGAAAAACGCATCTCCAAGCATCCCGAGGAATTCGGTCATGGGGCCATCGAGGGTGTGGCGGGGCCGGAGTCAGCCAACAATGCTGCGGCGCAGACCTCGTTCATACCCTTGCTGACACTGGGTATCCCGGCCCATCCGGTGATGGCGCTGATGGTGGGCGCATTCATCCTCCAGGGCATTACCCCCGGCCCCAATGTCATCAACGACCAGCCGGCGCTGTTCTGGGGCATCATCGCCTCGATGTGGATCGGCAACGTGCTGCTGGTGCTGCTCAACCTGCCGCTGATCGGGCTGTGGGTTAAAATGCTCTCGATCCCCTATCGGGCGCTGTTCCCGGCCATCGTGCTGTTCGCCTGCATCGGCTGCTTCTCGATCAACCAGAATGTCTACGACATCTATGCCATCGGATTTTTCGGCATCGTCGGCTATGTGCTGATCCGCTTCGGCTGCGAGCCGGCGCCGCTTTTGCTGGGCTTCGTGCTCGGTCCGCTGCTCGAAGAACATCTCCGCCGCGCCATGATCATTTCGCGCGGCGACCCGATGATCTTCCTCGAACGGCCGATCTCGGCAACGCTCCTGGGTCTGGCAGTCCTGGCCGTTGTCATCGCCGCCCTGCCGAAGTTCCGCAAAAAGCGCAATGAGGTGTTCGTCGAAGAAGACTAGGTGAATCCTTCGTCAATCTCTGATTTACCCCCGGCGCGATAGGACAGGTTTGCTGCTAGAGGAGCAGCAAACCTAAGCCGGGAGTCGCCTCGAGTGCAGCGCAAAATTGGTGATCGCGTCCAGGGACGTTGGACCGAAATCCTGTCGGCGCTCGGCATTCCCGCGGCGGCACTCACGGGAAAACATGTGCCTTGCCCGGTATGCGGCGGCAAGGACCGGTTCCGCTTCGATGACAAGGACGGCCGGGGGACATGGTTTTGCGCCCAGCAGCACGGCACGGACTCATCCAATCCCAGCGGTAGCGCCGGCAATGGCTTCCGCCTGCTGATGGACCTGAATGCCTGTGATTTTTCCAAGGCGGCGCGATTGGTCGAAAGCGTTATCGGCGCCAAGGCCGCGCCGGTCGATCGCCTCGCCGAGCTTGAGCACAGGCATGATCAGGCCGAGACCCTGGCCGCTGTCTGGGCGATGTGGCGGTCTGCCCGGCCGATTGTGGCGGGCGATCTGGCGGACCAATATCTGCGCAAGCGGCTGGGCGCCTATGTGCCCTCAAGGGCGCTGCGCTTCCACCCTGCCGTGAGCCGCAATGGCCAGCCCTGCGCCGTAATGCTCGCCGCTTTCGTCGATGTTCACGGTAATCTGGCCGGCCTGCAACGGACCTTTTTGACGCAACACGGCGACAAGGCGCCCGGACATGCGCCGCGGCTGACCATGGGTAGCCTGCCCGCCGGTGGCGCTGTGCGGCTTGCCCGGCACGACAAGGTGCTCGGCATTGCCGAGGGCGTTGAAACGGCATTGGCGGCAGCGGCCCTTCATGGCGTGCCGTGCTGGTCTGCGCTCAATGCTGGTCGACTTGAAGCCTGGGAGCCGCCCGCTGGCGTAACCAAGGTGCTCATCTTTGGCGATAACGACACCAACAATGTCGGGCAGTCTGCGGCCTCGGCCCTGGCGCAGCGGTTGTCGGGCCTGGTTGACACGCAGGTCATGATCCCGCCACTGCAGGAAACCGACTGGAACGACGTGCATTTGTCCATGCTCAGTCGCCTTTCGGCATAGCCCTGAACGGGCCCCTCTCGACAACCGCGCAGGTGATCGGTTGCAACGGCGCCAAAGCACCTGGCGCTGATCCCTCCCAGCATCAAAATAGATTGTGATGCATCTGCGTCGGTTTTCGTTATTATCGAAAGCCTTAGGTCACAGTTCCAAAATTAATACTGCGGTGAACTTTGATTTTACAACCTCGAAGGTGAGCCCTAGACAGGATTGAGGTGAACGGCACAATCGCTGTTCAATGCTCGGGCGCAGTGGGGCCGTATGCGACACGATCCGTTTCAGTCAGATCGCTTAGGTCAAAATGGCCAGGCGTCGGCTGCGGAAGCCGATCTCGAAGTGTCTTTTCGCGCCTCGATGCGGCAACTTGCAGGTGCCGTTTCCGTCGTGAGCGTGGGAGAGGGTGCCCACCGCACCGGTTTCACTGCTACCTCGGTGACGTCACTTTCCATTGATCCACCGTCCCTTTTGGTCAGCCTTAATCGCAACTCTGCCAGCTGGCCCATCGTTCAGCGTTATCGCCGCTTCACCGTCAATATCCTGTCATCGGCCCATCGGCAGATCGCCGAAACCTTTGCCGGTCGGCGTGGCCTGAGGGGCGCAGAGCGATATGCCGACGCGCGCTGGCAACAGCACGGACAAGCACCAGCTCTGATCGACGCCCTGGCAGTCATTGAATGCGATCTGGATGAGGCAATCGAGCGGCACTCGCACGCGATCCTGATCGGGCGGGTCTTGAGTGTCAGCCACCGTACAGGCGTTGACCCGCTCGTCTATTGGCAGGGCGATTATAGGCGGCTGGATACCGATGCAGACGACCAGTAGAACTCAATCGCCCACCGGTCAGATCGGCGCTTCGTCCTGGGATGTTCGGATAGAAGTGTTTATCTCGGCGGTTCAGGGCGTTGCGGACACTTAAGGCTAATGCCCAAAATGACGTCCAAGCAATGATGCTGCCTCAACTGCGTGCGCCCGCCGCGAGATTCCACAATGACTGACATAACGAATGCACTTGGCCGCATAATGCGCGGCGATGGCCTGTTTGCCCGCGCGCTACGTGGTTCGGCATGGACCGGGTCAGGCCATATCGCAGCGCAGATCATTCGGCTTGCCTCGAACCTGGTTCTGACCCGGCTGTTATACCCGGAGGCCTTCGGGCTCATGTCACTGGTAACGGTGCTCATGATCGGCGTCACCATGTTGTCCGATGTCGGGATTGGGGTGTCGGTCGTACAGAACAAGCGCGGCGATGAGCGTGATTTTCTTGATACCGCCTGGACCATTCAGGTGCTGCGCGGGGCTTTGCTCTGGCTGCTGCTTTGCGCGCTCGCCTGGCCCCTGGCGCAGGTCTATTCCGAACCTGCTCTGATTTATTTTCTGCCGGTTGCGGGCCTCTCGGTACTGATCGCCGGATTCAACCCAATGCGGCTGGAAACGGCTGGGCGTCACTTATTACTTGGTCGGGTAACCGCGCTCGATCTGATCAGTCAGGTCAGCGGTACTTTGATTACGATCCTGCTGGCCTGGCTGACCGGATCGGTCTGGGCGCTGGTCCTTGGCCAGGTCATCGGCGCAATCATCAAGCTGACGCTGGCCTATCTGATGATCCCAGGCGAGCCCAGTCGCTTCCATATCGAGCCGACATCGGCGCGCGAGATCGTTCAATTCGGCAAATGGATCATTCCCAGCACTGCGTTCGGCTTCATGCTGGCCCAAGGTGATCGTGTCATTCTGGGTATCTATCTGACGCTCGAGATGCTGGGTGTCTACAATATCGGTCAGTTCCTGGCAGCCGCACCCGTGGTGCTGGCGAGCGCCATCACCGGCCGCGTCCTCATTCCGGTCTATCGCGAATTCGCCAATAGGCGCGATGCCGGAACCGCCCGCAAGATGCGGCTTCTACGATTTTTTCTGACCGGCAGCGTCATGGCGATGGTGCTCGTGTTGGCCTTCGTCAGTACGCCGCTTGTGCGGTTTCTCTATGATCCGCGCTATGCCGATGCGGCCGTCATCATTGTCCTGGTCGCGGTATCCAGTCTGCCCCGGGTGCTTGGACTGACCTATGATCAGGGTGCGCTCGCGGCCGGCGACTCCCGTCGCTACTTCCTGGTCACCGCCTTTCGCGGAATTGTGCAAGTTAGCGCCTTTGTCATTGGCGCAGAGCTGGCCGGCATCGTCGGTGCCTTGGTTGCGCAGGGGGCTGCGTCGATCATCGGGCACTTTTCGCTGATCTGGCTGGCGCGCAAGCACCAGGTCTGGGACCTGCAGCACGACCTTATCTTCGGAGCGCTCGCTGCTATCTTTGGGGCGCTGGCAATATACACGAACTGGGATCTGCTTCACAGTTTCGTGGTGAGCCAGGCCGCGATTGCTCACTGATTTGGCCTGACCCGGCGGTATCGACTGCGTCCGGCGTAACTGACACCGTCCTCAATTTACCAGAGCTCTGCTTTGCTTGGCTTTCCCGCGCAGGGGAAGTCGATAGATCACGTTTGCTCGTGTTGCGATTAACGGTATTGCACGGTGAAGTGCATGGGGTATTAATTATGTGTTAAAGGTTGGCCAATTCCCTGGCGAGACGAAGATGGCAAAGTCAAATGGTGGTGCCGTATTCTTGCAGTCTGACACGTTGTCAGTAGATCGCGAACTGCGCTTTAACCGCAGCGCGATTGCGTACGCTGTTGCCGGCGTTGATGCCATTATTATTATATCTGCTGCTGTTGTCTCCGGGCTGGTTTACCACTATTTCGCATTTGAATATATCGACCAGCCGATGAAGTATGTGGCTATAGGGCTTGTTGCGTCGGCTGCATTCGTGTTGTTCATGATGGCGGGTGGGCATTACAATTCCTCTTCTATTTTCTCCTTCAGGAAGCAGCTTCTCTATATATCGATAAGCGCTTTTTCTCTTGTTGCCTTCATGGCGATCATCGTTTTTCTGCTTGGGGCGTCCGACGAATTCTCTAGAGGAACGCTGCTTATATTTTGGGGCGTGGCATTTCTAGGCACGGTTGTTAGTCGAATTTTCTGGGCGCGCAATATTCGCGTGGCAACGTCGAGGGGCATTGTCGGAAAGCGCAAGATATTGCTCGTCGGCGGGACCGGCGCGTCAAAGGATGATTTCCGCGAGGAGATGGCGGCCATTGGCGTCGAGCCGACGCATGTACTGCAACTGGCGGAAGATGAGCTGCAGGATGGCTGGTTTGCCCGGATCGGCCCCGTGGTCACGCAGAATGTGAGCGAGATCTATGTACTGGCAGAAGGCATGGCGCCGCGCAGCATTGAGGCGCTGCTGCTGGAACTGCGCGACTTGCCTTTGCCGGTCAAGCTGATCCTCGATCCGTTTGCCACCAAGATCGCGGTTTTGCCATCGCAGAGCTTTGGTGATCGTTTGGCCATCGAGTTGCAGCGCGCGCCGCTCACGTTCGTGGAATACAGTATCAAGCGCGCCTTCGACATTGTTGTTGCGCTGCTTGCGCTTATGGCGTTTGCGCCCTTGATGATCCTCGTGGCGATCGCGATCAAAATCGATAGCCCGGGCCCTGTGATCTTCCGGCAGCGTCGGCGGGGGTTCAATAATGTGCCGTTCGATATCCTCAAATTCCGCAGTATGTCGGTGATGGAGGATGGCAAAGGTGTCACCCAGGCGGTTCGCAATGACTGCCGCATTACGCGGGTTGGTGCGTTTATCCGCTCCACCAGCATCGATGAACTGCCACAGTTCCTGAACGTGCTACTGGGACACATGTCGATTGTGGGGCCTCGCCCGCATGCGATCTCGCAGGATGATCAATACGATCAGCTTATCGCCAAATACGCGTTCCGCCGGCACGTGAAGCCGGGCATTACCGGGTGGGCGCAAATCAACGGCCATCGCGGTGAGACCCCAACGGTGTCGAGCATGGAACGCCGTCTCGAGCATGACCTTTGGTACATGCACCATTGGTCCGTCTGGCTCGATACCAAGATTGTCGCCCAGACATTCGCGTCGATGTTTGATCGAAGATCTGCCTTTTGAGCGGCGCTCCCCTGTAGGCGATCCCGGCCTCGGCAGGGCAACTTCAGGCGGCGATGTATGTCAGCGCCAGAATATGGCCAGCCTCAATCCGGAAGCGCCCGCCGAGAGGCGGCAGCGCGCTGTTGGCCACGACGGCGTCGAAACGCCCCGCCGTGGCATCGAGCACCAGTTCCACGTCGAGAAACTCAAGCATGGTGTGGGTGAGTGGATACTGCGCCTTGTAGACGCTTTCCTTGATCGAGAAGATGGTCTTGGCCAGCAGGCCTGCATTCGCGGCATTCGCCAGGTAACGCTGCTCGGCTGCTGTGCAGATGTTCTCCACAAGTTCGGCCTCAAGCGGGCAGGCGGGCTCGATATCGACGCCAAGCGACCTGATGGCGCCAGGGCAACGCGCCACCACCGCAATGGCAAGGTCCTCGCAATGGGAAATGCTGCCGACAAAGCCATCCGGCCAGATCGGCGCGCGGTCGGGCCCGCTGGGAATGGCCATGGCGGGTTGACCCAATCGGAATAGTGCATGGCGGGCGCAGGCCCGGCCCGCGATGAATTCGGCGCGGCGACGCGGCACCGCCCTGGCGATGGCCGCACGCTCCTCGGGGAACAGTGTGTCCCCGACCGTTTCGGGAATGCGGCGGGCCGAAGCCGCCCCGTCCGGAACGAGCTCTGCCAGCGCCTTTTCTATGGCTGGTGCATCACTCACCTACCGCGACCGGCGGTCCATGGCTGCCCGCCGCGCTGCGGCGCGTTGTGCGGCGCCGGATAGGCGTTCATCGGGTTTTCCGGCATCGGCAATCCGCAGCGCCAGAGCCGCCACCGTAGGGTATCGGAACAGGTCGGTGATCGCCAGATCCGGTGCCAAGCTGGCCTTCAACTCGCGATGCACGTGCACCGCCAGAAGGGAATGACCACCGAGGGCGAAGAAATTGTCGTTGAGGCCAATTTCGGGCAGGCCCAGGGCCCGCTGGAACGCTGCCGCAATGGTGCGTTGGGCGTCGTTGTCGAGCGGGGCCCTCTCCTCTGTCGGAGCAGCAGTTGTGACGGCCACCGGCGCCGGCAGGCGCTTGCGATCCACTTTCATGTTCGGCGTCAGCGGGAATGATTTGAGCACCATGAAATGCGATGGCACCATGTAGCTCGGCAGGGCGTTGGCGAGGTGGGCGCGCAGTGCAACCTCGTCCAGCTCTCCCGCCGTCAACCGCACATAGCCCACCAGCCGGACGTCCGCCGGGTTGTCTGCCTGGGCGACCACCACCGCTTCGCGTATGCCGGGGAAACTGCCGATCGCGGACTCGATCTCGCCCAGCTCGATGCGGTAGCCGCGCACCTTCACCTGGAAGTCGGTGCGTCCCAGGAACATGATGTCACCGCTGCCAGGATCGATGCTCACCAGGTCGCCCGTCCGGTACATCCGGCCGGCCGCGAACGGATTGGCCTGGAACCGGCTCTCGGTCAGATCGGGGCGCTGATAATACCCCCGGGCAACGCCGTCGCCGGCGATATAGAGTTCGCCCGGCATCCCGGCCGGAACCGGCCGCTGGTTGGCGTCGAGCACATAGAGCTGCGTATTGGCAATCGGCGTGCCGATGGGAACCACGCCGTCGGTATCGTCCACTGTGATGGTCGACGACCAGATTGTGGTCTCGGTCGGACCATACATGTTTTCGATGCTGGCGGCCGTGCTGGCGCGCAGGTCCTTGACCAGGCGCCCATGCAGCGCTTCGCCGCCGATGAACAGATGCTGCACCGCGCCCAGAGCCTGCCTGTCGGCTTCCTCCGACAGAAACAGCATGGCCATGGATGGCGTGCACTGCAGATGGGTGACCCCGTGCCGGGCGATCTCGGCCGCCAGTCCGGTCGGTGCCTCATCGGCGTCTTCCTGCTGGCGCGTCCGCGCTACCAGGTCCGACAGCGGCACCAGGCTTTCCAGTACGGTCCTGGTGGGAACACCGAAATCGATCAGGCAGGCGACTTCGTCAACGCCAATGGCCGTCACTTCGGCGATCCGGCGCAGGCCGTCCTCGACGGTACCGAACAGGCCGCTGTCCTCGAAATAGCGCTGGAAGGCGAAGTCCAGAATACCGTCCATTTCCGCCTCATCGAGCGAGCGCAGGTCGATATCCATGGGCTGCTGCAGCCCGGCCGGCTTTTTGAAGGCGGGGAAAGCCCAGGCATATTGCTTGATCAGCGCGGTGGCGCTGCGCAGGTAGTCCTTCATCGGCTCACGCGCCAGTTCGCGCACGGCTTCGCGGTCGTCACCCAGCAGGGTGTGCAGCATCAGGGTGACCTTGTAGTCGGCGGGATTTCGGCCCAGTTCGGTCAGCGTGTCGCGATACAGCTTGATCTTGCCGGCCAGCTCTTCGACTGATTGGCCCAACAGGTGCGTCAGGACGTTGGCGCCCTGGCGAGCTGCCTCGCGGTAGGTCTCGGGATTGCCCGCCGTCGTCACCCAGATCGGCAATTCCTTCTGGATCGGCCGCGGCTGGGTCACCACATTGATCTCGGTATCGCCCATCTTGAAGGGGACGGACTCGCCGCGCCAGAGGCGGCGGACCGTATCGATATCGTTGACCAAAGCTGCCTTGTTGTTCGGCGGGGCATTCTCTGGGCGCAGCACAAAGTCTTCCGGCATCCAGCCAGAAGCGAAGGCCAGGGCCACCCGGCCATTGCTGATATTGTCGATAACGGCCCATTCCTCGGCCACGCGCGCCGGATGGTGCAGCGGCAATACGCAACTGCCTGCGCGGATCGACAGATTCTTGGTCACCGCGGCAACCGCCGCCCCGGTCACTGCCGGATTGGGGTAGGGACCGCCAAAAGCGCCGAAATGCCGCTCCGGGGTCCAGACGGACGTAAAGCCATTGCGGTCGGCTATCTTGGAGCCTTCCAGCAGCAACTCGTACTTGGCCGGGCCGACGCCATCGTCATTGCCCCAATAGAACAGGCCGAATTCGATCGGGCGGGCCAGCTTGGTGCGGTTTTGTGCGGCAAGGGCCGAGGCGCGCGCATGCAGCACGACCTTGAAGCCACGCGTCAGCGTCCAGCACAGTTCCAGCACGGAGATGTCGAAGGACAGGCTCGTCACCGCCAGCCAGACATTGTCGCCAGCCGGGTCGACGGGCAGGCGCTGGTCCATGCCGGCGAAGAAATTGACCACATTGCCATGCTCGACCATGACCCCCTTCGGGCGCCCGGTAGAGCCGGAGGTGTAGATCACATAGGCAAGGTTGCTCGGGGTGACAGGGGCCGCCGGTCGCTCGCATTCGGGGCCGGCTAGCACGTCCTCGATGGCGATCAGGCGATCCGGCGCAACGGCGAGCGCGCCAGCTCCCGACATGTCGGTGACCACCGCAACAGCCCGGCTATCCTCAACCATATAGGCAATGCGATCGGCCGGAAAATCCGGATCAAGCGGGACATAGGCTCCGCCTGCCTTGTGGACGCCGAGCACGGCCACCACCATCTCGACCGAACGGGCCAGATGAATGCCCACCAGGCTGTCGGGCCCGACACCCCGGGCGATGAGCGCGTGCGCCAGCTTGTTCGCAGCACTGTCCAGCTGGCGATAGGTCAGTGCGGTCTTGCCATACACCACGGCGATGGCATCCGGCGTCCGGTCTACTTGACGTTCGATGAGCTGATGCACGCAAACATTGCGCTCATAGTCTAGCGCGGTGTCGTTGCGACCATAGAGCAGGTCGTGCAGCTCATTGGCCGACATGATCGGCATCTGCATGAGGGGCTGGTCGGCGCCGACAAGGGCTTCCGCAAAGACCCCAAGCCACTCGACAAGGCGGGCGGCGTTGAGCTGCGACAACCGCTGGCTGTCAAAGACCAAGGTGATGTCCTGGCCTTCCGGCGCAAAAGCGAAAGTCGCCGCGCAACCGGCGATCAGCTCGGGTTGGCCGCTTGTTTCCAGTATGCCCAGCGACAGTCGTGGCCGCACCAGGCCAGGGCGCCGGGCGAAGATATCGGCAAGATAAGGTCCGTCAGCGCGCAGCTTGTCCACGCTCGCCGCGATGCCATCGAGGACAGCATGCGTGCTGGCAGTCGCCTCGCTCTTGATGTTGAGGGGGACGCTGGCGGAAAAATAGCCAGGGAAGCGCTGGCCGAGCTCGCGCATGCCATCATTGGCATAGGCGAGCGAGAATGCCGGCTGCGCCGCGAGGCGCGCCAGAAATGCCGATATGACAGCGCTGGTGCGGCCATTGGTCGGCAAGGTCACCTTGAGCTGGGATGGTGCCGCCGCGCCATCAGCCGCATTGATCAGCGCCAGGTCGATATCGATGGCGTCGCTGAGCCGCCGCCTCTGGCGGGGCTCTGAGGCTACGAGCGGTGCCGCGGCTTCGGTCAGCGCCTGACGCGTCCCGTCATCCAGGCCGATCCGCATGCCGGCAAAAACGCTTTGGGCAAGCGGGCCGGCGGCATCGCCCTCAGTGCGCAGGCCGATGCTGCCATCGCCCGTGGCCACGAACACCACATCGTCGGCAACGCGAATGACGCTGCCCGGCTGGGCATAAGCGGGCTGATCAATGATCTCGACGCCGGTAACGCCAAAAACGCGGCCCCCGGCAAACACTTTGGGTGTGACCAGCGGATTGGCATAGCCATCACCAAAGCTCAGCGCCCGCACCAGCCGCGACAACTCTTCCCCGGGGCTGTTGAAATCAAGCGTCCCGAGCGCGTCGGGGCGCTGGTCACGGGCATAATACTGGCGGGTGGAAAAGTCCTGTGCGCTGGGTGCCAGGCTGCCGGTTTCAATGCCATCGAGCACCTCGCCGAAGCTGGCCATCCCGGCTTCGAAGCACTTGGCATTGAGGGTCAGTACGGTCTCGTCCGCTGCGATCTCGAAGGCCTTCTGAACCAGAATATCGCCGGTGTCGACTTCCCCCGAAATGATGTGCCAGGTCACCCCGTGCATGTCGGCATTTTCGATCAGCGCCCAGCTGGGCGTGTTGAGGCCGGCATAGCGCGGGAGCAGGCCGTCGTGGAAATTGATGGCGCCTGTACGGGGCAGGGCAAGCAGGGCGTCGGGCAGAATGCGCAGATTGGCAATACTGAACAACCAGTCGAACGGGGTGGCGCCGAGTCTTTCGACGAGATCACCCGTCCAGCCGGTGGCGGCAATGCCGCGGCTCTCGGCCCATTCGATGATTGGGGCTGTATCCGAAACCACGCCGACGATTTCGTGACCGCGCTCAAGCAATATTTCGGCGCACTGAACCAGAAGAGATTCATTGCCGACCAACACTACCGCGCTCTTGTTCATCACATTCCGCCCCGCAAAACTGCCCGGCACATTGAACCGGAGGGGCATCCCAAGAGCAAGGTCATTTCAAATTCGTCGTCCAGTAAGGTTGACGGACCCCATCAATTTACCTTGTGCCAATTAGTTGGCTGGACGCCCCCGGCGTTTTGCCGCAATTTCGGGCTCAAGCGGCGAACCGGTTTGGCCGAAGGCGTCCATCCAGTCGGGGCATGGCATGGGATCAATCACTGTTGAGACGACACCTTTGCCGGGGGGCGTGCTGATCACGCCGCCGCGCTTCGCCGATAACCGCGGCGATTTCTGCGAAACCTATAATGCCGAGACCCTGGCCAATTCAGGGATCGACACCGTCTTCATCCAGGACAATCACTCGCGTTCGCGCTTTGTCGGCACCGTCCGCGGCCTGCACTTTCAGGCCCCCCCCAAGGCGCAGGCGAAACTGGTGCGCGTGATCCGGGGGCGGATCTTCGACGTGATCGTCGATATTCGCGTCGGCTCACCCCACTTTGGGCAGTGGTTCGGGGTGGAGCTTTCCGAGGCCAATGGCAGGCAATTGCTGGTGCCGACAGGATTTCTGCATGGCTTCGTAACGCGCGAGCCCGATACAGAAGTCCTCTACAAATGTTCGCAGACCTATTCGCCTGCCCATGAGGGCGCGGTGCGGTTTGATGATCCAGCGCTCAATATCGACTGGGGCCTTGATGGCGTGGACGCCATACTGTCACCCAAGGACGCCGCTGCCGGGGCGTGGCGCGCGCTCAATTCACCTTTCACCTGGGAGCAAGCCCGATGAAGCTGCTGGTTACCGGCGGAGCCGGTTTTATCGGTTCGGCAGTAGTGCGTCTCGCCATTGGTCGGGGCCATCAAGTCGTCACCCTCGATGCCCTGACCTATGCAGGCCGCCTCGAAAATCTCGATAGCGTCGCCGACAGTCCGAACCACGCATTCATCAGGGCCGATCTCCGCGACCCAGACCAACTGGGGCCGGTCTTTGCTCAGCATCGACCGGATAAGGTGTTGCACCTCGCTGCCGAAACCCATGTTGACCGCTCGATCGACGGGCCACGGGCGTTTGTCGAAACCAATGTGATGGGCACCTATAACCTGCTGGAGGCGGCGCGGGCTTATTGGGTGGCGGAAGGGCGACCGGAGCAGTTTCGCTTCCACCATATTTCCACCGACGAAGTTTTCGGCTCGCTCGGCGCCACCGGCGCCTTTACCGAAGACACGCCCTACGCGCCTAATTCTCCATATTCGGCCTCCAAGGCGTCATCCGACCACCTGGTCCGCGCCTGGCACGCCACGTTCGGCCTGCCGGTGCTGTTGACCAATTGCAGCAACAATTATGGACCCTATCAGTTTCCCGAAAAGCTGATTCCGACCGTCGTGCTCAACGCCCTCCAGGGCAAGCCAATTCCGGTCTATGGCAATGGCACCAATGTGCGCGATTGGCTTTATGTGGAAGACCATGCCGAGGCGCTGCTGGCGGTTCTGGAGGGCGGCGCGGCCGGGCGTTCCTACAATATCGGCGGCAATCGTGAGGTCAGCAATATCGAGTTGGTACGGGCGATCTGCACTCTCCTGGACGAGCTGCGGCCCATCGCGGGGACTTATGCCGACCAGATCGACTTCGTCACCGACCGTCCCGGGCATGACTTCCGCTATGCTATCGACGCTACCCGCATCGCCGATGAGCTTGGCTGGCAGCCGGCGACCAGCCTTGAGGACGGGCTGCGGCGCACGGTGGAATGGTATCTCGGCAATGACAGCTGGTGGCAGGGCGTGCAGGGCCATGCCGATTTCGGCAAGCGTATCGGGCTGACGGCATGACACAGGCGTCCTGGGAGGCGAAGCAGCATGGTTGAGCGCAAGGGGATTATCCTGGCCGGTGGCTCGGGCACGCGGCTCTATCCGGTGACTATGGGCATTTCCAAGCAGCTGCTGCCTGTCTTCAACAAGCCGATGATCTACTATCCGCTGACAGTGCTGATGCTGGCCGGTATACGCGAAATCGCCATCATCACCACTGCAGACGACCAACCGCAGTTCCAGCGCCTGCTGGGCGACGGTTCTGTGTGGGGCATCAAGCTGGAATACATCATCCAGCCATCGCCAGATGGCCTGGCCCAGGCCTATCTGCTGGCCGAGGATTTTCTGGCCGGCGCGTCATCCGCCATGGTGCTTGGCGACAATCTGTTCTTTGGTCACGGGTTGACGGAATCCCTGGTCGTCGCGAACGCCAAGTCGGTCGGCGGCACGGTCTTTGGCTATCGCGTCGCCGACCCGCAGCGCTATGGCGTGGTGGGGTTCGGGAAGGACGGGACGGTGACATCTCTCGTCGAAAAGCCGGAAAATCCGCTTTCCGACTATGCTGTCACCGGGCTTTACTTCCTCGACGGCTCGGCGCCGGCCCGCGCCCGCTCGGTCAAGCCATCGGTCCGCGGCGAACTCGAGATTACCAACTTGCTGGAGACCTATCTGGCGGACGGCACGCTTGCCGTCGAACTGCTGGGGCGGGGCTATGCCTGGCTGGATACCGGCACGCATGCCAGCTTGCTCGACGCCGGCAATTTCGTCCGCACCCTTGAGGAGCGCCAGGGCATGCTTGTCGGCAGTCCCGATGAAATCGCCCATAGTCAGGGCTGGATCAGTGATGCCCAGCTTGGTGAACGGGCAAGTCTGTTCGCCAAGAGCTCCTATGGCCACTATATCGGACAATTGGCCAAGCCCGCATGACCAGGGGTGAGCCGGCACAGAGCCCGGTGCTGAGCGTCATCGTGCCCGCCAGCAACGAGGCAGGCCTGATCGGGCGTTGTCTCGATGCCCTGCTGGCCAGCTGCTTTGATGTGCCAACGCGCTGGCAATTGCTCGTGGTCGCTAATGGCTGTCGGGATGATACCGCTATGGTCGCGCGCGGCTATGGGGATGCCGCCAGAGCCCGCAATGTCGACTTCCAGGTGATCGAGGTGGCGCTGGGCAATAAGCTCAACGCGATCAATGTCGGGGAGGGAGCGGCCCAGGGCGGCGTGCTGGCCTATATCGATGCGGATGTCGTGGTCAGCCCGCACCTGCTGCCGCAACTGACCGAAGCGTTGGGCGGCGATGCGCCCGCCTATGGCACCGGCACGCTCTGCATCGCTCGTGCCCGGCGCTGGGATTCGCGCGCCTATGGCCGCTTCTGGAGTCAGCTGCCCTTTGTCATTGATGGTGCGCCGGGCTGCGGGGTCTTTGCCGTCAACCGCGCCGGTCGGAGCCGCTGGGGCGCTTTCCCCGCAATTATCTCCGACGACACATTCGTGCGATTGCACTTCGGGCCCGGGGAAAGAAAGAACGTCCCGGCAGACTATCAATGGCCGATCGTCGAAGGCTTCGAGAACTTGGTCAAGGTCAGGCGTCGCCAGGACCAGGGAGTGGCGGAAATCGCCGCACTTTATCCGGATTTGCTGGCCAACGAGCACAAGTCCAGGCTGACGCCGATGCGACTTCTCCAACTGGCCATGGCCGATCCGGTGGGTTTTGGAGTGTATGCGACGGTTGCCCTCGCCACCAAGCTGCCGGCACGCAGCCGGGAAAAATGGGTGCGGGGCCGCTGATCTCAGTTGAACAGGTCGGTCTGACGCGGCACTGCGGCATGAATCCCGAAATGCCTGACATCGTCGATCACCCGGCGCGCGATGTGCTTGCCAATCTTGGCCGCGCCATCGCCGAAGCCATAAACCAGGCACTTATCGGCCAGGATATTGATGGAGCGTGGCGTTCCCTGCGCGAAGTCGAAGATTTCGTAGATTGCCTGCCGCGAGAACAGGTGCGGATTGCCGCCTGCGGTCTTCAGGCGATGCTCGAAATAGGCCACAGCGTCAGACCGCAACATCGGCGGCAAATGGAAGTCTGATGAAATGCGCTGCGCGAACTGGCTCAGCTCCGGGCGTTGCAGCATTTCGCGCAGTTCCGGCTGGCCGACCAGCACCAGTTGCAGCAGCATGCTGTCGATATTGAGATTGGACAGCATCCGCAATTCCTCAAGGCGTGCCAATTCAAGGTTTTGCGCCTCATCGATCACCAGGACGACTCGTTTCCCCTTGTCTGCCTGGTCGTGCAGAAAGGTTTGAAAATCCTGGTGCAGGCGTGGATAGGACAGGCTTTCGAATGGCTGGCGGAACGCCATCATGATCCATTCCATCAGCCCGCCGGTGCTGATCGATGTCGTTGAGATGAGGCCCAGTGTGACATTGGCGTCTGGGAGGTTGCTGATCAAACGCTGAACCAGAGTAGTCTTGCCGGAACCAATTGCCCCGGTAACGACGGTGAATCCGGCCTGGCCAATCAGTCCGTATTCCAGCATCGCGTAAGCAATGCGGTGAGGCCTACCGAAATAGAGGAACCGCGGGTCCGGCAGGATCGAAAATGGTCGTTCCTTGAAGCCGAAATGCCGTTCATACATCAGCTCACCTCAACACGACCTCAAAGGTCATAACTGCGGGCCTTGTTGAGCACCAACTGCACGGAGCGGGCGCCGTGCAGGTAGCTTCTACAATTGTCGAGATCGGCCATCGTCGATTCCCCGACGGCAAGCAGCAACAGCACGATATCGATCTCCGACACCAGCGAAACGGCTCGATCATCGCTGAGCAGGGGCGGCAGGTCCAAAATGATCGTGACGGGCCCCAAATCCCGGCGGACGGTATTCGCCCATTCCATGAAGGCGTTGCGCAGCTCGGCGCCAGCCTTGCCCTCGATTGCCGGCAGCAGACTGGTGAGGCGGACGGTGACGCCTCCGACCTCGAGCTTTTGGAACGCATCGCTCGGCTGCGGGGCGGGGCTGTTGCGCAGATCGAGTCCAAGCAGGCTGCGCAGTCCGCTGCCGCTCGGGGCCAGGTCCACGAGCACAACCTCGCCTTTGCGCATACGGGCGATGGAGAATGCCAGATTGGCAGCAGTCGTCGACGTGCCGCAATGAACTGTCGGCGCGGTAACGGCAATGATGGCGCTTTCGGTCGCGTCCGGGTCTGCCTCTTTCAGGCAGGTATTGCGCAGCACATCGAAAGCACGCGTCATCTTGTCGGTGCCATCATAGCTGACGATGCGGTTGGACTTGAGCGCAGTCGGCACCAGCATGCGCGGTTCTTGCACCAGATTGAGATGCGGCCGCGCCGATAGCGGATGGACGACCTGAGGCGCCGGCCTTGCTGCATCTTGCGCGCGGGTCAGGGCGTTAATAAAGCTGTCCACGTCTGTTACTCCGAGCCTAACTGGGCCTAATCACAAGTCCGATGGTTTCACTCAGCGTGGCGCCAAGGGGCGTCACATAGAGCATCGCCGCCAATGCTGCGATCACCACACCCACCACAGCAATCGGCACGCCCAGGCTGGTGCTGCCGGCGCTCCAATTTGGCAGCACCACGAGTGTTGCGCCTTCCAGCACGCCTGTGAAGTCCCGGCGTCCCTTGATGGTGCGATCAAGAAGATCCGCCAGCACCAGACAAGCCAGTCCGACGATCGCCGCCAGGCCAAGAACAATCATCATATTGCGGGTCCGACCCGAGCCGCTGGCGTAGCGTGGCACCTCGGGAGCATCGAGCACCCGAACCTGCGCATCCTGCTGATCGCTTTCCAGGCGCTGGCCCACCAGAGCGGTATCGAGCTTGGCCTGCATGCCGGCCAGGCTGGCCTGCATGGCATCGCGCTCACGCTGCAGGGCCGACAGCTCTGCCTCCACACTTGGCATCTGGGCGATGGTGGCACGCAAGGCGGCCACGCGCTCGTTGACCACCGCGCGACGGGCGATAAAGTCTTGCCGCTGCTGGTTTGCTGTAGCGATGCGCTCCGTGAGCAGGGCAACTTCCGCTCGTGGCGCCTCACCAGGCTGCTGCTCTCCTCTGGCCAGGCTCGCCTCCATTGCGGCTATGCGTGCCCGCAGCGCCAGGATCTGTGGGTGAGAATCGGAGAATATCGTCAGCCGGTCCGACAACTCGGCCCGGAGGGCGTCAATTGGCGCCGCAGCCGCGCTGGTCTGCGCTGAAGACGCAATGGAGAGTTGGGTTTCCAACAGGCGCGTATCGGACATCAGGGTAGCGCTGGCCGTCTGCAGCGTCAGCAATTCCTGATTGAGTTCCTGCATCTCGGATGTGTAAAGCGGAAGACGGCTCGGCAATAGCGCTTCATTGGTGGTGATGAACGCATTCCAGCGCGCCTCGACCTGGTCGGACTGCGCCTGCAATGCCGCCACCTCCTGCTCAAGAAAGCGGCTGGCTTCCCTTGCCTGCCCCATGCGCGCCTCGCGGTTTTCGCGGATGATCATCGCAATGATCTCGTTGGTGACATCGGCAGCGAGCTGGGGTGTGTCGCCTTCAAATCCAAGGGTGAAGATCGCCGCATCCGACGAGGGGTCGTTAGGGTCGGCCGGCATGTAGCGCAGGGTTATGTGATTGCGCACCAGCGTGGCGAGCTGGCTGTCCGAACCGGTATTGGCGACGCCGGGATACAGGTTGAACTTTCTGGCCAGGCCGACCAGGTTGTCCCGTGAAAAAGCCCGCTGTTCGAAGAACTGCAGCCGTTCTCCGGTCACTGTGCTTTCGACCAGGGCGCTGGAAATCTGCGGTGATTGGGCGACGATTCGCGCTTGGGACACGTAGGAACGCGGCATCGAGAACACGACATAGGCGCCGATCACCATGACCACCAGAGCCGGGACGAGCCAGATCAGCGGGCGCCGCCACACAAGGTCCCAGTAATAGCGCACAATTCGTAGTTCGCTGTCCATCGCAGTCCCAGTCTCCGTCGCCCTATTGAGGGCTTGCCGCCGTTGCCTGTGCCACCCGCGTTACGCGCACAAGATCGCCCAACGCAACCGGTGTCTCTTCGGTAGCATCGATTGTGGTGGTGCTACCATCCTTCGTCCTAACGATGGAGTAGCGCAGACTCGTTTCCCCTCCCTGGATCGGCCGGTACAACGTCAACGCACGACGGCTTTCCGCCAATCTTGCAATCAAGGTGTCACGTTCGCGCTCTGCGGCCCCCAGCTGTGTCATCAGACCCACGCGATAATCCTGGACGAGCCCGTCGACACGGGCCTGTTCGGTCAGCATGCTCCCCTGCTGGTTGGATAGCGCCGATTTCAACTGGCTAAGGGTCCCCTCCATGTCGACTATATTGATCTCGATCTCGCGCATCTGGGAGGCCTGCATTACCCCGCGCTCGACCAGCGTGGTTGCCGCTGCCAGCCTTTCCTGGGACAACGCGATCCGCTGCTCCATACTACCAATTTGGCCCTTGATCCCCTCGATCGTACTCTGATTGACCGCCAGCAGCCGTTCCAGGGTATCCTGTTGTGCCCCCAGATAGTCGCTCTGCATGGCAAGCAGGGCCTGCTCGCGCTCGATATAGGCCGAGCTTGGTAAACTGCTCTCCGCCGAGCTCAGGTCCAACTGCGTATTCCCGGCAATCTGGGCATTCAGCCGGGCAATCGTGACCGACAGTTCGGCCATTCGAGCCTGGTCATTGTCTATACTGCTTTCCAGTTCGATGGCGCGGTCCTGGTCAGCTGCCAGGAAGGTGCTGCGGTAAGGCCCTCCGGCAACGGCGACGACGTGCAGAACCGTCATGCCCTGACGGAAGGGGTAAACTCCCGGTTCGGCGACATCCCCCGCAGCGAAGACGCTCGGCGCATTCTGCTCGCTCGGCACCAGCGAGACATTCAGGCTGACGGCTTCAGTCAGGAAGGGCTGCAGCTTGGCAATCAGCGCTTCTTCGAGGTCCTCGAGCGAGAGTCCTTCGGCAGCAACGCTGCCCACGAGCGGCAATGAAATCCTGCCATCCGGCGCCAATGCAACCTGTCGTGACATGTCGGCATATTGGTCGACCCATATCTGTACGGAATCGCCAGGCTGCAGATGGTACTCCGACTGGGCGAATGCGCCTGGCGATGCAAGCAAGACTAAAAACAGAAGCAACATGTTGAGCGCGCGCATATCCACATCCCGCTTTGCAAGCCCAAGCTTTTCTGAATTCTATAGGTCGCAGCTCAAATCTTGTCCATTTGGTATCAAGAGCTTAGTTAAGATCGTGCGCCAAGCAAAAATCACAAAGCCGTGTCGATACTTGCGTCCATGCAGGCTTGTCGCCGAGCGGTTATTGGTCGCTCCAGGCGGCGGCGGGGTGGGTTGCTGTCGCCCTCAAAGCAAACAGGCCCTGAACTGGGTCGCGTCCTGGCGGTGTTGCTCTCTGACCGCCGAGTTCGCTTTGAGACGCAGCAAAACCGTGTTGCCGTCAGGGCAGGTTGGGCAAGCCTGTTTTCGGATAGGCGTTCACAACCCGCCACACCGTCGCCTGCATGAGTTCGGCGAGCGCCGGGCCAGGTGACACTGCGGCGCTGCCGCCAGCCTTGTTGAGTTGATAGGGCAGTCCGCTGGGGTCGCGCTGATACAGCACGGCATAATGGGTGAGAGCGATGACATAAGCGCCCAGATCGTTGAAATGCACCGCATCCTGGCTGCCATCGGGCGCAAGGGCAAAAAAGTCCTCCACCCGCGTCACGCCGTCGACGCCGCCGCGCTCAATAACGGCGCGCACCACCGCAGCCAGCGCCTGGCCGCCGGGAATGACATAGATCGGATGCCCGGATTTCGCTGCGGCTGGCAACAAGATCTGCTGCTCCCAATATCGGGTGAGGTCGAGATCGACGCGCTCCAGCCATCCCTCCGGATCGGTGATCTCCGGCCAGGTTTCATAGAGATAAACATTCACATCATTGCGAGCGCTGTGGGCGCGTTCTGCCCAGCGCGCCAGATAATTCGCACTGTCGTGGTAGGCAATGGCAGAACGGATCTCGACCATTTCCGTGACAACGATGCTGTCGTAATCGCCACTCTCGACGGCGCTTGCCGCGTCTCGATAGCGGGGGTGGTCATTCTCGACATCGAAGCCATTGATCCCTTCGATGGGCCCCCAATGCTCCTTGAGTGAAGTCCCCCAACCAAGCTGGCTCTGATAATCGTGCCCGTTGCCGGCCAGTTGGGCCAGCATGGCAGGCATGTCCCGCCCGACCAGACTGTGGCCAAGGTGATAAACGCTCAGCGGCCGCTCTGGAACCAGCGCGGGGCGGTCATAGAGTGACAGGGCGCTGGCATGGTCGGTCGCGGCGCTGCGTGCCGAACTGCCGAGCAGCAGCGCACCGAAAAATCCCATTGGCAACAATGATAGAGCAGTCCGACGCCGCAGGGCGGGGAAGCCGAATTTCCTGCGGGGCATGCTTGACGTCCGAGGTTTAATGGAAGGACAATTCACTATTGTACAATAAATCTGCCCTGTAAATTGCGGCATGCACTATGAGCGTACCAGGTACCCAATTCCAGCAATGCGAGGCACGCTGCTGTCTCAAAGCTTAGGATAGTTATGCTCGACGTCGCCGTCATCATCGTGAATTATCGAACAGCGCAGCTGACAATTGATAGCGTCGCCGCACTGTTGGCCGACCCATCCATGCCACAAGGCAGCCATATCGTGGTCATCGATGGCGCCTCGGGCGATGGCTCGGCCGAGGTCATTGGCAAGGCCATCAACGGCAATGGTTGGTCCGACCGTGTCACGCTGGCGCCGCAGGACGTCAATGGCGGCTTCGCCTATGGCAACAATCGGGGTATCGAAGTCGTCGACGCCGATCTCGGCGGCGCGAAGTCCTACCTGCTGCTGAACCCCGATACGGTGGTCCGAAGCGGCGCTGTGCTGGCGCTGGCGGATTTTCTCGATCAGAACCCCAATGTCGGCATTGTCGGCAGCCGGCTCGAAGACCCCGACGGTACCTTGCAGGCATGTTCCTTCCGATTTCCCACTGCGCTTGGCGAACTGGAGTCGGAGGCCCGCGTGGGCCCGGTTTCGCTGCTGTTGCGCCATTGGCGCGTTGTGCTGCCAGTCTCCGATCGGCCCAGCCAGGCAGATTGGGTTTCGGGCGCCTCCATGATGATCCGGCGGGACGTTCTTGAAGAGGTGGGCCAACTCGATGAGGGTTATTTCCTCTATTATGAGGAACTCGATTTCTGTCGGCGCGCCGTTGATCTTGGCTGGCAATGTTGGACAGTGCCGGCGAGCCGTGTTGTACATTTGTGTGGGCGTGCCACCGGCCTCCCCAGCAAGGGCCCGAAGGTGAACCGCCGACCCAGCTACTGGTTTCAATCCCGACGGCGCTACTTCAACAAGTATCACAAGGGCTTTGGCGCGCTGGCATCCGATCTCGGCTGGTTGACGGGGCAGGGCATCTGGCACTTGCGGTGCTGGCTGGAACGCAAGCCCAATGGGGATGCGCCGCGACTGGTTGGAGATTTCCTCGCCAATCGCGGGCTAAGGGCAAACTGAATGGGCACCGCTCCGGGCAATGTCGGCGTCGTGGTCATTGGCCGCAATGAGGGGCAACGGCTGGTGGATTGCATTGACCGTCTCGGCGAGTTGGCCGGGCGCTCGGTCTATGTCGATTCTGGATCCAGCGATGGCAGCCAGGCGATGGCGCGCGCGCGCGGGGTAGCGGTTATCGACCTCGATACCACCGTTCCCTTCACGGCCGCTCGTGCCCGCAATGCCGGCTTCTCCCAACTCACGCGCGATCACGACCTTGAATTCGTCCAGTTTGTCGACGGCGATTGCATGCTCGATCCAGCTTGGATCGAAACCGCCCGAGATTTCCTCGATGAGCGCCCGGACGTCGCGCTGGTTTGCGGGCGGCGGCGTGAACGATACCCCGACCGGACCATCTTCAATGCGATGTGCGATCGCGAGTGGGACGGCCCTATCGGCGAAATCGCCGAGTGCGGTGGCGACTTTCTGGTGCGGGTGAAGGTTTTTCAGGCCATTGGAGGCTTCCGCCCCGAACTCATTGCCGGAGAGGAACCCGAGCTTTGCGTGCGTCTGCGTGAGCGCGGCGGCTTGGTCTGGCGCCTCCCGGCCGAAATGACCCTTCACGACGCCAATATCGTCCGCCTCGGGCAGTGGTGGCGCCGCGCGGTGCGGAGCGGCCATGCCTTCGCCGAGGTTTCGGCCTTGCACCGCGACAATGCCCACGGCATCTGGCGCCGCAATGTGGCGCGCGCCTTGGGCTGGTCCGCCATTGCGCCGACATCGCTTGTCCTGTCAGCAATTCTGGGGCCGTCCTGGCTGCTCTTGCTGCTGGCCTATCCCGCCGATATCTGCCGACAGGCGTTTCGGATGGGCGCGTCCGATGCCCAGAACTGGCGCGCTGCGGCGTTTTCCGTGCTTGGCAAGTTTGCTGAGTGCCAGGGGATCGCGCAGTTCTATCTGGAAACGCTCGCTGGTCGCCGCGCGGTTCTGATCGAGTACAAATGAGCAATGGCCGCCGCGCCGGAGCCGTGGGCTACTACTCTCGCCGCCCCTGAAAATCGGGGCCCGACCCAGTAACCAAGTCACCAGCTTGTGCCTCAACTGCTGTTCCGAAAACGATCAATATCGGCTAAAACCACGCCCAAGTGATGGTGGCTGGTATGATTGTCTTGGTGGCGCCGCGCTTGTAGACCGGGGGCCGGAATGTCGGGACCGCACGACGAGATTTCACCGAACGATATTGCAATTGTCGGCATGGCGATGCGGGTGCCCGGCGCCAGCACTGTCGATGCGTTCTGGTCCAATCTGGTCAATGGCGTCGAGTCGATCCGCCCGCTGACGGCAGGGGAGGTCGCCGCTGCTGCCCTTGCCGGCGATCCCGTCGATGACCGTCGCTATGTGCAGCGCACCGCGGACCTGCCGGAAATGGAAATGTTTGATCCCGACTTTTTTGGGCTGAGCCCCAAGGAAGCCGCGATCATGGATCCGCAACATCGCCATTTCCTGGAATGCGCCTGGGAGGCGCTTGAGGATGCCGGACGCATGCCTGACCGCGAAGTCGACCCGGTGGGTGTCTTCGCCGCCAGCGGCATGGGCAGCTATTTCTACTTCAACGTCTGCAGCAATCGTGAACTGGTCGAGCAGACCGGCATGTTCCTGCTGCGCCACACCGGCAATGACAAGGATTTTCTCTCCACCCGCGTCTCGTTCTCCTTCGACCTGCGGGGCCCCAGCGTCAACGTGCAGACCGCCTGTTCCAGCTCACTGGTCGCCGTCCACTACGCCGCCCAGAGCCTGATGAATGGCGAATGCGGCATGGCCCTTGCCGGCGGCGTAACCATCGAACAGCCGCACCGGCGCGGCTATGTCTATCAGGATGGCGAAATCCTCTCGCCGGAGGGTCATTGCCGAGCCTTCGACCACCGGGCAGCCGGCACGGTTTTTGGCAGCGGCGTCGGCATCGTGGTTCTGCGCCGCCTCTCGGACGCCATCGCCGATGGCGACACCATTCATGCCGTGATCAAGGGCTCGGCCATCAACAATGATGGGGCCAGCAAGGCGGGCTATTTGGCGCCCAGCGTCACCGGCCAGGCCGAGGCGATCATCGAAGCCCAGGGCATTGCCAATATTGCCGCCGATAGCATCGGCTATGTCGAGTGCCATGGCACCGGCACTTATCTCGGCGACCCCATTGAAATCGAGGCGCTGACCGAGGCTTTCCGCCTCAGCACCGACAAGCGCAACTATTGCCGCATCGGCTCGGTAAAATCCAATATCGGCCACCTTGATACTGCAGCCGGCGTGGTCAGCCTGATCAAGGCCTCCCTGGCGGTCAAGCATGGGGTCATTCCGCCAACCCTGGGGTATGAAAAGCCCAACCCCGCTATCAATTTTGCCGCCAGCCCCTTCGTGGTCAACGACAAGCTTGCCGATTGGCCCGCCAGCGCCCGGTTGCGTCGTGCCGGCGTCAATTCGCTCGGCGTTGGTGGCACCAATGCGCATGTGATTGTCGAACAACCGCCCGCCCGCAAAGCCACCCCGGCAAACGATGATGACGTGCATCTGCTGGTGCTCTCGGCCAAGAGCCGCAAGGCCGTCGAAGCGGCCCAGGCGCATTTGGGCGCAGCCATTGCCGCCAATCCGGATCTGGCGCTTGCCGATGTCGCCCATACGCTGGTGGCCGGCCGCAGGAGCTTTGAACATCGCGCCGCCGTCGCCGTGCGTGGCCGGGCCGATGCGATTGCCGCCTTGACCCAGCCTGAGCTCAAGCGCGCGATGGGCCACGCGTTTGTTGAGAACAGCTCAGGCGCCGTGTTTCTCTTCCCGGGCGGTGGAGCCCAGCATCACGGCATGGCCCGCAGCCTCTATGCCAATGACCCGCACTTCCGCTCGATCGTCGATGAGGGGCTGGGCTATCTCCCGGCAACCGCCGCCGCAGAACTGCGCGCCAGCTGGCTGGATGCAACGGTCCCCGATCCGCGTCTGGCGCTGCCATCGGTCCAACTGCCGGCGATCCTGATCGTTGAAATCGCCATCGCCCGCCTCTGGTTGGCGCGCGGCATCAATCCCGTCGCCCTGGTCGGTCATTCCATGGGCGAAAATGCCGCCGCCTGCATCGCCGGGGTGATGAGCTTCAGCGACGCGGTCAATCTTGTCCGGGTGCGCGGCGAACTGTTTGAAACGCTGGAAAAAGGCGGCATGCTCAGCGTCTCGATGGCCGCCGAACAATTGCGGGCCATTCTGCCGGCCGAACTCGATATGGCTTCGGTCAACGCGCCTGGGCTCTGCGTGGTTTCCGGCCTGCCTGCCGATCTCGATAGATTCGCCGCCGTGCTGCGGGATCGTGGCATCGACGCGACGCCGATTGCCATCGACGTTGCTGCCCACTCGCGCATGCTGGAGGCGATCCTGCCCCGGTTCAGGGCCTTCGTTGCCACACTCAGCCTGCGCGCTCCGAAGATCCCGATCATTTCCAATGTGACCGGTGCGCCCCTGTCGGCGGCCGACGCGACCAGCGCGGACTATTGGACCCGCCATCTCCGCTCGACCGTGCTGTTCGAAGCTTGCCTTGCGGCCTTGAGCGAAGACAAAGGCCGTATCTTCATCGAGGTTGGCCCGTCACGCGGACTGTCTTCTCTCGCCAAAGCCCAGGGCAATATCGACGCCAACCGGGTCATCAACTCGTTGCCACACCCTGACGAAGCCGTGGACGAGCAGCTTTATGTCACGACGGCATTCGGCCGTGCCTGGGCTGTCGGCCTGCCCGTCAAGGTGGAGGCTCCCTTCGGACAGCGCGTGAGCCTGCCGACTTATCCGTTCCAGCATCGCAAGTACTTCTTTGAGCGCCAGCAAGAGGCTGCCCGCCAGGACGCCCCTCTGCTCAAATTGGCCGATATGCTCGATTGGGGCTATCGCCCGGCCTGGAAACGTTCGGTGCCCGATACTATCGCCGGTGCCGATAGCGTGCCAAAGACCTGGCTGTTATTCGCCGACGATGGCGATACCGGGCAACAGCTTGCCACACGGCTGCGCGACGCCGGCCATCGCGTGATCGTGGTCGCATCCGGCGATGGATTTATCCGCCGCGGCCCTGATGACTATGTGCTCGCCCCCGAACACGGCCGCGAAGGTTATGACAGGCTCGTTGCCAGCTTGACAGCCGATGCAGCATTGCCGATGCGGGTCATCTATCTGCCCTTGCTCACCCATCGTGCAGCCTTCCGGCCTGGGTCCAGTTACTTTGACCGGATCCAGCAGAACGGCTTTTATGGTCTGCTGCATCTGGCCCAGGCCTTGGCCGATGCCGGCGCCTCTGACGCGCTCGGGATCACCGTGGTCACCAATGGGGCCCAGCAGGTTGATGGCGAAGGTCTCACCCAGCCGGAAAAAGCCACCATTGAAGGGCCTGCGCTGGTCATTCCGCGCGAGTTGTCCGGCGCGACCGTACGACTGGTCGATGTTGATTTGCCAATTGCGGCCGCCAATACGCCCAAGAGCCTGATTGCTGCGCTCAAGGGGCGTACGGTTTCGGCTACAACGCCATCCGCCATGCTCGAGCACCTGCTCGAGGAAGTGTTGGCGACGCCCGCGTCCGAGATTGTCGCCTGGCGGGGTAGCCGCCGCTGGTCACGGATTCATCAGCCTCTGAAGCTGGCGCCGGCAACTGACCAGGCCCCCGCTTTCCGTCAGGGGGGCGTCTATCTGCTGACCGGCGGTCTTGGCGATCTGGCCCTGACCTTTGCCGAGCAACTGGTCGATACCTACGGCGCCCGTATCATCCTGATGGCCCGCACCACCCTGCCGCCGGAGGGCGAGTGGCCGCTGCTGGAGCGAGTGCTGCCCCGTGCCGACAAACGCTATCGGGCCATCGCGGCGATATCGGCCATGCGGGCCAGGGGCGGCGAAGTCCTCGTTGTGCGCGGCGATGTCGGCAATCCAGCCGATGTGCAGGCGGCGCTTGAGCAAGCCAAGTCCAGGTTCGGCATGGTCAACGGCGTGCTGCACACCGCCGGCATTGTCGATGACGCTCCGCTCGCCACCAAAACCGATGACAGCGCCGAGAGCGTGCTGGCCCCAAAGGTTCAGGGGACGCTGGTGCTGGCCAAGGCCCTGGCCGACGAGCCGCTCGATCTGCTGGTGCTGTTCTCCTCGACCAGTACCGATACGGCGCCAGCCGGGCAGGTGGACTATGTCGGAGCCAACGCCTTCCTCAACGCCTTTGCCGAAAACCAGTCGGCGCGGGCTGACCGTCGGACCGTAGCCGTCCACTGGGGCATCTGGAATGGCGTCGGCATGGCCGCGCGCAACCTCGCCACGGACGACGATTCTGCAGCCTCGCGCGTTCTCGGTTCCGCCAAAGGTCCGTTCTTTCATCGCTGGGTCGAAGATGCCGACGGCACGCGCTGGCTGGAAGCCGAGGTCGATGCCCGCTCGTGTTGGCTGTTTGACGAACACCGCTTGGCTTCCGGGCAGGCTCTGATGCCAGGCACCGGCTATATCGAGCTGATCACGCAGGCCATGCGCGAAGCCGAAATGCCGTCGATGGCCATCGAAGACCTCGAATTCGAACGCCCGATGTTCATCGCCGACAATGAGCATCGGCTGGTCCGGCTGCGCTTTGAGCTGCATGGTGAGCGCTATCGTGTCGTGATCGCTTCGGGCAGCACCCCCGACAAGATGCAGATTCACGCCGAAGCCAGCCTGACGGCAGCGCCCAGCCTGCCACTGGACCGTGGTGCCGAGATCGCTGCCGCCCAGGCGCGCAGTACCCTGCGCTCGGACACTGCGGGGACGGGCGCAAGCCTCAGCTCGGCGCAGGAAACACACCTGCGGTTCGGTCCGCGTTGGCGTGTTCTGCGCAGTCTGGCGATCGGCCGCGACGACGCGGTGGCAACGCTGGCGCTGCCGCCTGCCTTCCAGTCTGATCTGGCGGCCGGCTATCAGGCTCATCCCGGTCTGCTGGATATCGCCACCGGTTTCGCCATGGAGCTGGTGCCGGGCTATGCCGACTCGGATGTCCTGTGGGCGCCGGCATCCTATGGGCGCATAGTGCAGGTCCAGCCGCTGCCCGCTGACGTCATCAGCTGGGTTCGCCTGGCCGACAGCACCACTTTTGGCGATGATTATGCGGCGTTCGATGTCGTCATCACCGATCCTGAGGGCAACCTCATCCTCACCGTCGACAGGCTCCTGCTCAAGCGGCTCTCCGGCGATGGTGGTTTTGGCACCGCACCGCAGGCCCATGGCCGCGAACGCCCCCAGTCGGCCGGATTGCGCCAGCTGGCTGCCCAGATGCGCCAGGGCATCCTGCCGGACCAGGCGCTTGAAGCCCTCGAACGGGCGCTCGCCACCAAGGTTGCGCAACCCATCGTCAGCTCAATGGATTTGCCTCGCCTGATCGAGCGGGCCGAAAAGCTGGCGGAAGGACCGGGCAAAAACGATCAGCTGTTCGAGCGCCCCGCGGACCTCGAGAGCGACTACGTGGCACCACGCGACGCTGTCGAAACCCGCCTTGCCGAATTCTGGCGCGAGTTGCTTGGCATTGGTCAGGTCGGCATCGAGGATAATTTCTTCGATATTGGCGGTCACTCGCTGGTCGCCGTTCGCCTGTTCCGCAGCATTCGCCAGGCTTATGGCGTGGACTTGCCGATTTCGACACTGTTCGAAGCCCCCACCATTGCGCAGCTGGCCAGGAAGCTGCCCACAGCCGAAGGCGGCGACGAAACCGGGCCTGCCGATGCGATGCCGGCGGATCAGCCAATCCATCGTGTGGCCATGCATATTGCTCCCAATGCCAATGCAACGCCGCTGTTCATCTGTGCCGGCATGTTCGGCAATATCCTCAATCTGCGTCAATTGGCGCGCCAGCTGGGGCAGGATCGCAGCGTCTACGGCCTGCAGGCCCGTGGCCTTTACGGCGAAGTGGCCCCGCACGAAACCTTCGAGGAAATGGCCGCCAGCTGCCTCGCGGAGGTCCGTGCGGTTCAGCCTGCCGGGCCCTATATGCTTGCCGGTTTCTCCGGCGGTGGCCTTGTCGCTTACGAGATGGCCCAGCAGCTGCGCCGCGAGGGTGAAACCGTCAGCCACCTGATCATGCTGGATACCCCGCTCCCCACCCAGCCGGGACTGACGACCGCCGACCTGATCAGCATGCGGCTCCAGGACATACGGCGCGAGGGAATCTCGTTCTTTTCCAACTGGATTGCGGGAAAGCTGATGTGGCGGCGCGAACTCCAGCGGCGACTGCTCAGCGAGGCTGCCGGCGTCGCCGGTACCGGCCGCTACAATAACGACGCTATCGAAGCTGCCTTCAATCGGGCTCTGCCGCGCTACGTGGTCAAGCCCTATGATGGTGACGTCACCCTGTTCCGTCCCCAACCCGAGGTGGAATATCGCCTGAGCGATGGCCGCATTCTGCAGCCCGGCCGCAAGTTCTTCTACGAGGACAATGGCTGGTCGCACTACACCCCGAACCTCACCGTGGTCGAGGTGCCTGGCGATCACAATTCCATGGTTCTCGATCCCAGTGTTCGCATATTGGCGGCCGACGCGCGCAAGGTCCTGAATAAGGCCACTGCGCAGGGGAACGAACGCTAGAGGAGCGCGCCGCCCACGAGCCGATCCGGCGCAAGGGCGGCGGCCTCCAACGGCTGCGGGCGCTCACGCTGTCCGAGGGCGAAGCCATAGACTTCGAGCACCTGCTCGGCCTTGCGGGACCAGAGAAAATGGGTCTCGACCCGATCACGCGCCCGTTTGCCGGTCTCACGCAACAGGTCCGGCTCCGAGGCGAGCTTGCCCATGGCAGCACGAAGGGCCGCCACAATTTCCTCGCGAGACCCGAGCGGTACCTTGAAGCCGGTGCCAGCGTCGACCAGCTCGCCTGGTCCGGCATAGTCCACTATAAGCGGCGGCACGCCCAGAGCCATGGCTTCGAGCACAGCGCCCCCACCGAATTCTCGGATCGAGGGAAACGCAAACAGCGTCGATCGGCTCAAGATTTCCTGTACCCTCTGATGGGCTACCCAGCCGTGAAATGTTACTGCGTCCGCAATGCCTTCGGCGATGGCCTGGGCCTTCAATTCCTCCAGCATGGGGCCGTCGCCAACAAAGTCCAGCCGCATCAGCCCTTCGCGCAGCATAGGCGCTGCCGCCTGCAGGACCATGTCGGGCCCCTTATAGGGAACCATCCGCCCAACGAAACAGGCGCGCAGCGTGCCGGGCTGATGATCGGCGCGGTGCGAGAACCGATCGGGATCGATCCCGTTCTCGGGCAAATAGATGGTGTGCGGACGAAACTGTTCGGGGATTTCCGCCTCGGTGTGGCGTGATCCGACCATGATCGCACTGGCGCGCAAGGTCTGGCGACGGCCCGGCAAGAGCTTGTAGGCGGAGCGGACATAGGAAAGCCACTCACGTTCGCGACGGCGCTCCGCGTCGAATTGCCGGGGCCAGGGCACGCCGCCATTGAGCGGACCGATCACGAATGGCACGCCCGCTTTGCGGCATTTGCCGGCCAATGAGCTGGGTATGGTCGGGGAGAGCGGCGTCAGTCGGTGAACGATATCGAATTCACCAGATTTGATGCTGCTCCCGAACAGTCGCCAGACAAGACGCTCGAAATAGCGGTAAGAGATGGCGTCAATCGCCTGGACGGTAGTCCATCCACGACCTTCCCCCATGCGCAGGACCGTTGCCAGCCGCCACAGCGGCCGGGCAATGCGTTCTGAATCGATGGCGGTAAAATCCACGCCCTCGACCAATCCGGCGCGGACCAGCGCGTCGCGGTTGCGTATCTGGGAGACGATATGAACGTCCGCCACTCCGCGCAGTGCCGAAGCCATCGACCACCCAACCAGGGGAACACTGACCCATTCGGGATTGCAGGCTTCCGCGATCAGCAGGACTTTGGGACGATGGTTCACTGGCGCGGCTCGCTTTGCCGGGGGGGCGTAAACTCGGCGATATAGAGACGCAGAAGCACCGGAACGCTGAACAGGTAGCGTTTCCAAAGCCGTTGCGGTTCTGACGATAGGCGATGCAGCCATTCCAGCCCAAACCGCTGCATCCACAGCGGCGCCCGCTTGCGCCTGCCTGTCAGAAACTCCAGCGAGGCGCCAATGCACAGCGCGGTCCCGCGGGCCGTGGCATGGCCCTTGATGTTTGCAGCCAGCCATTCCGATTGCGGGCCACCAATGGCGAAAAAGACAAACCGTGATGGCGACGCCTGAACGAAATCAATAACGGCCTGCTGCGCCTGGGGTTTCTCCAGAATGCCATGCGGCGGTGCATGCCAGCGGAAATTGACCGCCGGATAGGCCTTGGCGATATCCACGCCAATCCGATCTTCTGCGACGATCAAGGCAACATCGTCACCGGGCCGCAGCACGTCCTCAAAGATCGTGCGTGTCAGATCTGAGCCAGTGATGTGATCCAGATTCCTGCCCCGCGTCTTGGACAGCAGCCAGACTGGCTTGCTGTCACATAGCGACAGCCAGGCGTTCTCATAACAGGTGTCCAGATCATCCCGGCTCGACAGCCTGGCGATGTGATCGGCATTGGGGGTGACGATGTAGCGGAACGGCGTCTGATTGCTGCCTGCCCGCAGGGCCTCGATGACCGCATCGCGATCGATGACATCGAATGGCGCGCCGAGAAAGTGTATCCGGGACGCAATAGTCTCGCGGTTGGAAAGTGGGAGCGGCATGCCTTGGATGACCTTTGGCCGGCCAGTAGCGACTGCCGGATCTGGTGTTATGTCAGCAATATAGGGGAGGCTCGAACGATACTCTACCGTTGACCGGCCTGATGCCTAAAGAACCTTAATATCCGCGTGTATTGGTGCCGCCGAGACAAAGGAGCTAACTATTTCTGCGAAAAATGACCCGCCTGCCTGGCCAGGTGTGCATATTGAGCAGCAGCAGGAATGTGTTGGATGCGGCATGAATTTTGACGGGATCAAGGCTGGAGCCAAACGAGGCGCGCGTGGGCTTGTTGCCACGGCGGCGCGGCTGAGCGGGCTCACCGCGTCGGTCGAGCGGCGGAACGGCCAGTCCCTGACCATCCTGTGCTATCATCGGGTTCTGCCCGCCGAACAACGCGCGGCTTACCACGATCCCGACCTGGTGGTGACACCAGAAGTCTTCGCCGAGCATTGCCGGGTGCTGGCCAGATACTACGACGTGGCGCCCTTGGCGCAGAGCCTGGCAGCCTGGCAAGCCGCTGCTCCGGCCACCAGGCCGCGTGCCGCCATCACCTTCGATGACGGCTATGTGGACAATGCCCGCTATGCCGTTCCCATCCTTGCCGATTTTGGTCTCCGTGCGACGTTCTATATCGTCGCCGGACTGGTGGGTACTGAAAGTCAGACCTGGTATGACCGAGCGGGCAGGGCGCTTGTGTCGCTTGGCCGCGATGCCCGCGCCGAGGTGGGGCAAGCCAAGGCAATGACGCCTCAGGCCCGCATGGAATGGGTTGACGCTCTGGAGAAGCAGGCCGGGTCCAGTCGACCGGCGGCAGTCGACAGGATCATGGATGATGCGGCCTTGCGTGCTCTGGTGGCAGGCGGTCACGAAATCGGGTCTCACACCATGACCCACCCCTTGCTGCCGCAATTGTGGGCGGCCGAGCTCGACTTCGAAATCGCGCGCTCCAGGAGCGTCCTGGCGAAAGCGGCCAATACCGCTATTGTCGGGTTCAGCTATCCCAATGGCGACAGCACGCAGACCATCCAGCAACTGACCGAGCAGGCCGGCTATAGCTACGCCGTATCCGCCGACCCCGGTGTAAACAATCTCCAGGACTTGCAGATCATGGCGCTGAAACGCTGGTTCATCAGCCAGGATCGGCTCGTCGATGCGTCCGGTCGCGCGTCGGGCGATTTGCTGCGCATGGAAATTTCCGGCCTGTCGCGCCGCTTGCTTGGGCGCACAGCATGAAGATCGCTTACATCGCAAGCCTCTATCCCGCACCCAGTCACACCTTCATCCAGCGCGAAATCCTCGAGCTGGAAGCTTTGGGGGTTGAGATCGTGCGGTTTTCGGTGCGGCGCCCGCGCCCCGAAGATTTGCTGGACGAGACAGCCCGCAGCGAGTTTGCTAAGACCCGGTGGCTGTTGCCGCCCCCGATCCTGCCGCTGATCGGTGCCTTTGTCTGGATGCTCTTCACCCGCCCGCGCCTGGGCTTTTCGATTTTTCGCGACGCGATCGGCTCGGCACCCGGCTGGCGCGCCAAGCTGAAATGGCTGGCCTATTTTGGTGAGGCCGTCCTCCTGGCTCGCTGGTTGGTCGCCGGCGGGGTCACCCATCTGCACTGTCATTTCGGCAATGCCGGCTCCAATACTGCCTGGCTGGCCGCGCGCCTGGCACAAGTCGGGTTCAGCCTGACCTTTCATGGCATTGATCTCGATGAGCCGGACGTATTCCGGCATCGTGATAAATTGGCCGATGCCCGCTTTGCGATCTGCATCAGCGCTTATGGCCAGGGCCTGTTGCGTCACAACATTGCGCCGGCAGATGCCAGCAAGGTGACGGTGATCCGTTGCGGCTTTCCCTCGCCCGATCCGCACCGTCTTCGGCCGCCGCCTGATGCCGGTCGGCTGATCTGCGTGGCCCGCCTTTCCGACGAAAAGGGGCACGGCGTGTTGCTCGATGCGCTCGAGCTGCTCACCCGGCGTGGTGTCGATTTCCATTGCACTTTGGTCGGCGGTGGGCCGCTTGCGGAGCCAATTGCCACTGCCGTTGCGGCCAAGGGCCTGTCCGGCCGCGTCACCCTTTCAGGGGCCGTGCCGAATGCCCGAGTGGTCGAGATGATTGGCGAGGCCGACATCTCGGTACTGGCCAGCTTTGGCGAGGGTATCCCGATCGCTCTGCTGGAAGCGCTGGCCCAGCAGAGACCGGTGGTCGCTACCAGCGTCGGCGGTATTCCCGAACTGGTTATCGACGGTCAAACCGGCCTTCTGGTCCCGCCGCGCGAGCCGGTTGCGCTGGCCGATGCACTGCAGGCGCTGATTGTCGATAAGGAACTGGCCCTTCGTCTTGCCGCTGCGGGGAGGCTGCGGGTCGCCGAGATGCATGATCCCGCAGGAGCGGCGCGGGATGCCTTGGCGTTGTTTCAGCGCCATGCGGATATTCGCGGCCCGCGATCAGCCCGTCAACAGGCTGAAAAGTTTGAGCAATCCATAGAGCACGCCAAGCGCAATCGCCCATGATGCCAGTGCCAGGAACATCAGTTTCCACCCCTTGGCAATCATCGGAAACGGCCTCCGCCCGGACTTGGCTTCGTCGGTTGTTGCCATCCCGGCGGTAGCTCCACTTAACGATTTATGATCGGCGCTCCGCGGCGTCCTATCGAAGAACGGCGGCAAAACCGCGCTCTCATCATGGATAAAACAAGGCGTTAACTGTCCACACTGTGTCGACATTGCCCGCATATCTGTCCATACTTGGGTCGGAAACCACACAAATGGACGGCATCAAAACATGTCTGATGATGACAATGAGCGACGGCTTTCCCTGAGCGAAATCCAGCTTCTGGCGACTAACGTCCTGACCGCGAACGGTGTTTCGGCTGCACAGGCCGATGCGGTGGCCCGCAATGTCACTGCGGCCGAGGCCGATGAGTGCCGTTCGCACGGGGTCTATCGCCTGCTGGGCTATGTGAGAGCCGTCGCCAATGGCAAGGCCGACGGTCGGGCCGTACCCAAGCTGGTGCAGGAAACGCCGGCAATCCTGCGCGTCGATGCGGGGCGCGGCTTTGCACCGCTGGCCAATGAAGTGGGGCGGCCCGCCCTGATTGCTGCGGCCCAATCGCTTGGCATTGCCGTCTTGGCGATCAACCACTGCTACCATAACTCGGCCATGTGGGCCGATCTCGAACCCCTGGCAGAGGCCGGCCTGGTCTCAATTGGCATGACCGCCGGCCAGCGCACCGTGGCGCCCCACGGCGGCAGCAAGCCGATCTTTGGCACCAACCCGTTTGCCTTTGGTTGGCCTCGCCCCGATGGGAATCCCTTCGTCTTCGACTTTGCCACCAGCGCGGTGGCGCGTGGAGAGATCGAATTGCATCAGCGGGCGGGCAAGTCCATTCCGCTGGGCTGGGCCATCGATGCCGATGGCCAGCCAACAATCGATCCCGCATTGGGCCTGGCCGGGGCGTTGCTGCCGTTTGGCGGGCACAAGGGCACGGCCCTGGCCCTGATGGTCGAATTGCTGGCCGGCCCGATGATCGGTGATCTGACCAGCCAGGAATCCTTTGCCGAGGATGAGGGGTTGGGCAGCCCGCCACTCGGGGGCGAACTGATTATTGCCTTCGATCCCCAGCGGTTCCTCGGCGCCGGTTTCGCCAGCAATATGGCGCGCGCCGAAACCCTGTTTGCCAGCATTACCAATCAGGACGGCGTTCGGCTGGCAGGTGATCGCCGGCTGGAGGCGCGTGCCCGCTCCGCCAGCGAAGGCGTTATGGTGCCCATCCGCCTGCTGGAAGAACTGGATGCGGCCCGATCAAGCGGCATCGCCTGAGGCTTAGCCGGGTGCGTGTCCGAGCGCGCGAGAGCGGCGGACCGCGCCCTTGATCGGCCGCCGTACCAACACACGCAGCCAGCCGAGTATCCCGGTGAACGCCGGGCCTCGTCTGGGTTCAGTTTCCGTGCAGGGACTGGCATCGCCGTCCGATCGATCCGTGCACGGATAAAAGTCGCCGAGATTGAAATCCAACATGGCAGTGCAAGCCTCCTCTTGCGCAGTTCTGCTTTGCATCAATCAGCTTCTGCGTGGTCCACCCTTTTCTGCAACCATGCCAAGCAGCCGCTTGAACACCCCGGCGCTCTGGCGGATGCCGTCATGCTCGAATTCGTTGGTGATCCAGTGCTCGAGATTGCCCACCGAGGCAGCGGTTTCTAGCGACAGGGCAGCGTCCACATACATGTCATCGTGATAGATGACGGCGGCGACCGGAATGTCATTGGCCGCGAGGCGGGCTGTGTCATAGAGCGCACTATAGCGTGGCCGCTGCGCCAATGCCTCTGCCCCAGGCTTGAACGGGCGGAGCGAACGGATCTCGTCCAGCATCCAGGGAAACATCATTTCGCCGGTAAACAGCAATGGACGCCTGTCGGTGGCAAATTGGGGCAGGGTGTCCCGCACCCGTTGCGCCGCCCATCCGGTCGCACCGGCGCCCTCGCCATAAAGACTTTCCTGAAGCACCACGAACAGTGGATTGCTGTCATAGCTGGTGGCCCGCATGACCTCGGCGAGGAAATGGTCGGACAGCCTGTCGCGGGCAGGGGAGGCAAAGGCCTCATCGATCATCCAGTGGACATTCTCAAATCCCGGCGCCATGCCGAAATCGATGCCCACGGTCTGCAGCCGCTGAATGCTCAACCGGTCGCCATCGGGCAGCCGCACATCGTTATTGCCGATAAAATCGGCCAATGCGCCCACGGTGACGGCATCGTCGGGATAGCGCTGGTAATAGCGCCGGGTCTTGGCTTCGACGCGCGGATAGGTCCGCTGATACACCAATTCCGCCGAAGGGGTGATGCTGGGAAGCCCGCCGGCTACATAGCAGGCCGATAGGCCTTCGGGCGCCTGGCTCAGATAGGTCAGGGTGAGAAACCCGCCATAGCTCTGCCCCAGTGATTGCCAGAGCGTCTCGCCAAACACGGTTTTCCGCAAGTGTTCGAAGTCGGCAACGATGGAGTCGGCGCGGAAATGGGCGAGGTAATCACCCGCCGCCTGTGGATCGGTAAACTGGGCCATGGTGGCGGCGTCGACCGGCGTGCTGCGACCAGTGCCGCGTTGATCGGGCAGGATGACACGGTGCGTCTTGAGTGCCTCGCCCAGCCAGGCGGGGGCCGTCGCCGTTGGTCTCGGCGACTTGCCACCCGGACCACCCTGCAGGAAGACCAGCAGCGGCAGCTTCTCGTCCTTTTTGGCGGGATCGACGACCTCGCGTGCGAACAGTTTGATCGTCGGGCCGTCGCGGTCGCCAGACCAGTCCAGCGGCACATCGATGAGGTGGTCGCGAATGTGCCGACCGGGCATGGTGTATTGCGAGATAAGCATCGGTTCTCCTGGCACTCTGCGTGGGTCGCATTACACGCCAACCTGCCTTCGACGATGATGATCCAGTCAATAATAGCTGCTGTCAATGCGATTGTGGACAGTTTGGCGACATTAAGTGCTTGGTCTATATGGCTTTACGGAAAACGGACGGATGGGCCTTGGATTATTGTCGACAAACTAAATACAAAGGGCTAAATATGATCAACAAACCGGCGCTGGACGCCATCTCGTCATGGAGAATGCTATGCAGAAGAGCGATTTTAAGGGAGTTCTCCCGGCGATCACCACCAAGATGACCGCTGATCAGGAAGTCGATTTCGCCGGCGTCCGCGCCGACGTCGCTTTCCAGATCGAAGCCGGCGTTGATGGCATCATCGTTTGCGGCTCCCTTGGTGAAGCCTCGAGCCTGGTCGCGAGCGAGAAGTTGGCCATTGCCAAGGCCGCAATCGAGGAAGCAGCTGGCCGCGTGCCCGTACTGCTGACCATCGCCGAAGATTCCACCCGCGCTGGTGCGGCGCTGGCCGCCGAAGGTGAGAAGATCGGCGTCAAGGGCCTGATGGTCCTGCCGGCCATGCGCTACCTGGCCGATGACCGCGAGGTTGTGGCCCATTATCGCGCCATAGCTGCCGCTTCCAGCCTACCGATCATCGTCTACAACAACCCCTTGGCCTATGGCATCGACATCAGCGAAGCCATGCTCAAGGAAATGGCCGACGAGCCGAAGTTCGTCGCCATCAAGGAATCAACCGGGGATACCCGCCGCATCAACGAGACCATCAAGGCCCTCGGTGATCGCTATCAGCTGCTGACCGGCGTCGATGACCTGGCCCTGGAAAGCCTGATCCTGGGCTGCCATGGCTGGATTGCCGGGCTTGTCGTCGCTTTCCCCAAGGAAACAGTCGCGATCTACCAGCTGGTTCAGCAGGGGCGGATTTCCGAAGCGCTGGAAATCTACCGATGGTTCCTGCCGCTGCTGCACCTCGATATCGGTCCGAAATTCGTCCACAACATCAAGCTGGCCGAGCACATTGTCCGCGGCACCTCGCCGGTCATGCGCGCCCCTCGCCTTGAACTGGTCGGCGCCGAAGCCGCCCAGGTCCGTGCCGTGGTCGAAGAAGGTCTCGCGAACCGCCCGAACCTTGCCAAATACGGCTTCTGATCAGACCACCGTCGTCCGCCCTCCCCCTTGGGGGAGGGGCGCGAGTTAGGGTTTAGCGTCAGCTAAGTCTATTAAATCGAGCAGGGTGGGTATCTCTCCCGGCTTGCGGTACGGGGAATAACCCCTACTGAAACCGCCTGATCGACAAGGCCCCCGGCGTCTTCGCCCCACCAACCGCCTCGGCTATCAGCCGCGCCGTCACTGCGCTCAGCGTCAGCCCCAGATGCCCATGCCCAAACGCAAAGAGAATCCGATCATCGCCAGGATGCTGATCGATCACCGGTAAGGAATCCGGCGTCGAGGGCCGGCGCCCCATCCATTCTGTTCCACCTTCGGGAAGCGCCGGCACATAGCGGCGCATCTTGGCGCGCATCGCCTTGGCCCGGCCGAAATTGGGGCTGGTCTCCGGCTTTGCCAGTTCCACGGCCCCCCCGATGCGCAGCCCATCGACCAGTGGCACGGCAATGAACCCGTGATCGGCAAAGCCAACCGGCATGGCCAGGTTCCAGCCGAGATCGGTGTAGGTGGTATTGTAGCCGCGCTCTGTCTCCAGCAGCACTTTCAGCCCTAGGCCGCGCACCAGCTCACGCGACCAGACCCCGGCCGCGACCACCACCTTGTCGAACACTTGCTCTGGCTGGCCCTCAATGCGCAGCGCGATCCCATCGCTTCGCTGCTCGGCGCCAATCACCGTGCCGCGCACCAACTGTCCGCTGCGCCGCAGAAAATCCTGATACTGGCGCAGCACCGTCAGGGGATTGGTCACCATCCAGTAGACCGGCTGATGCACGGCCCCAAAGAACTGCCCTTCCAACTGGGGCACCATGGCGCGCGCTGTCTCTGGCGAGATGGCTTCATAGTCATAGCCCAGCGCCTGCTTGACCCCTGCGGCTTCGCGCAGCGCGCCATCAAGGCTCGCCTGGCTATCATGCAGCGAGATATAGCCCGTCTGCCGCAGATGCCCGTGAATGCCGGCGATCTCCGCCAGGGCTTCATGGTCACGCAGGGCTGTCTGCATCAAGTCGGTCAGCGCCGCCCGCGCCTTTGCTCCACGGGCTGGCGTCGATGCGGCGAGAAAGGCGATCAGCCATGGCGCCAGTGCCGGCAGGTCCTGCCAGCGCAGCGTCAGCGGCCCCAGCGGATCGAGCAGCCATTTGGGCACGGCGGTCAGCATGCCGGGGCTGGCAATCGGCGCGATCTCCGGCAGCGCGATCAGCGCGGCATTGCCCGACGATGTCGGCAGCCCCTCAGGATCGGCGTCAAACACAGTTACCGCATGCCCATCGCCAATCAGCCGCGTGCCAATCGCCGCGCCCACGATCCCGGCTCCCACTACGCCAATGCGCGCCATAAGCGGTTGTCCTTCTAAAGAGTGATGTCGGAAACCGTATCGCGGGCGATATAGCTCTGGATCTGCCGCACGATCTGGGCGGCATGCTCGGCCGCCAGGGCGTCGGCGCGGTTGGCCTCGCCTTTCTCGACGGCATCCACGATGCTGCCGTGCTCGTCCACATATTGGTGGGGCAGGCGGTCATCGAATGACTGATAGTAGATGCGCAGGATCCGCCGGCCTTCATCGAGCAGGCGGGTAAACAAAGCGGTGAAGTAGCTGTTGCCGCCCGCCTCGGCGATGGCGACGTGGAAGTCACGATTGGCCTGGATCATGTCGAGGGCATCGCGGCGTTCCACGGCATCTGCATAGGCAGCTTCGAAGCCGCGAATGGTCACCATTTGCTCGGGCCGACGATTGATTGCCGCCGCGCGCGTCGTCACCCGATACATCAGCGTCAGCGCCTCGAAATAGACCGGCAATTGCGCGAAATCGATGGTGGCAACCACGGTATTGCGATTGGGTAGCGTCTTGGCCAGCCCTTCGGCCACCAGCCGCACCAGTGCCTCGCGGATCGGCGTGCGCGACATCTCGAACTGTTCCGAGAGCGTCACTTCATCGAGGGGACTACCGGGCTCCAGCGCCAGTTCCAGAATGGCCTGCCGCAATTGCAGGTACACGGTCTGCGCGCCGGAGCCGCGGGTGCGATCCGGCTTGCCTGGCTGGTCGACTTTTGCCAGTTTGTCGGTTGTATCCTGCGTTTTCACGTTTTGGCTCCGTTGCTCGCACGGCCACGATTGCCGGCGAAATGGGTGATTTGCTCAGCCAGCCACTGGCGATGGGTTCAAGCCAGCGACCTGTTCCAGCACGCCTGAACCAGTACATTGCAATTTCGACGTCGCCATGCAAGTTAAACCGTATTCAGTTTGTCGACAAACGAATTGAGCGTTCTCTCTGAAAGGAAGCCGCCGCATGCGCTGGTCAAAAACCGTCACCTTGGTTGAAGCTCATGCGGAGGGCGAGGTGGGGCGCATCGTCACCGGCGGGGTCATCGACGTGCCGGGCGCCACGATTGCCGACAAGCTGCGTCACCTCAACGAGGTCGACGATAGCCTGCGTCGCTTCCTGGTGTTCGAGCCACGCGCTTCTGCGCAGATGAGCACCTGCCTGATTTTCCCACCGACCCGGCCCGATGCCGATATCGCCTTCCTGATCCTGCAGGGCGACAAGGCTCATGCCATGTCCGGCTCCAACAGCATCTGCCTGACCACGGTGCTGCTGGAAACCGGCATGCTGCCGATGCAGGAACCCGAAACCATCGTGCGGATCGAAACCGCCTCCGGTATCGTCACCGCCCGCGCCACCTGCCGCAACGGCAAGTGCGAACGCGTGACGCTCACCATGAACCCGTCCTATGCCGACCAGCTCGACGCCGTGGTCGATGTGGAAGGCTATGGCAAGGTCAAAGTCGATATCGCCTATGGCGGCATTTTCTATGCGCTGATCGATCCGGCGCAGCTGAGTCTGGAAATTCGCCCCGATCAGGCCAGGAAGCTGGTCGAAGCCGGTAGCGCTATCCACCGTGCCGTCAATGCCCAACTGACCATCGCTCATCCCGAGATCGAAGCGATCAAGGGCATCTCATACACAATGTTCAACAGCGTCAACGAGGCTGGCGAGCTCAAGGGCGCCACCATCATGCCCCCGGGCCGCATCGATCGTTCGCCCTGTGGCACCGGCAATTCCGCCCGCCTCGCCGTCGCCGCCGCGCGAGGCCTCGCCAAGCCGGGTGACCGCTTCACCGCGCGCTCGATCATCGATTCAACCTTTGAAGTGACCTATGCCAGCGACACCACCGTCGCCGGCCGCCCTGCCGTCCAGCCCATCATCTCCGGGCGCGGCTGGATCCACGGCATCCACCAGATTGGCGTCGACCCCACCGACCCCTATCAGCAGGGCTATTCCGTCTCCGACACCTGGGGCGATGCGTTCGACCTGATGAACTAGACACTTGGTCATTCCCGCACAGGCGGGAATCTTCTTCCTGCAGTATCAAGCCAGGGACCCGTGGCTCGAACGCCAACTATCCCACCCACCGCGCTGCCCACGGACTTGATCCGTGGGCCACCCTCAGCGCGGCATGAGCGGCGAATGACCTCGGGATCAAGTCCGAGAGCAGCCCGGTGCAGGGCAGGGGATAGCGTCAGAAACTATCCGTCTATTTGGCAGACTGCTTACGCACCAACTATCCCACCCACCGCGCTGCCTACGGACCTGATCCGTGGGCAGCCGCGTGCGCGACGACAGCGCGCGCCAAAAGCTAGCCCTAAAAAGCCCAGGCCTATTTCCCCGCCGGCTTCTCCAGTAATTCCCCGCCAATGGCCCAGTTGCTGCGGGCCACATCGTCAAACACCACCCAGACGCTTTCGCGCTTGGCGCCGCCATGCTCGACAAAGGCATCGGCAATGGCTCGCGCCAATGCCGCCTTCTGCTCCGCAGAGCGGCCGTCGAGCATTTCGATCTTCACGTAAGGCATGGTCAGAAGCGCCCCTCCATGGGCCAGGTGTCGGACAGGCGATAGCCTGTGGGATAGGGGTCCATCGGGTCGAGCATGTGCTGGTGCGTCCCGGTAATCCAGGCGCTGCCGGCAATGATCGGCACAATGGCTTTCCGCTGGCCTAGCATGATTTCGCTATCGATGTGGCAATCGAAGCGTGAGCCGATAATCGAGCGCCCGATAAAGGACTCGCCAACCCTGAGTTGCCCCTTGGCATGCAACACCGCCATACGGGCCGAACAGCCGGTGCCGCAGGGCGACCGATCGATCTTGCCCGGCCGGATCGCCACGGCATTGGCCGCTGTCAGCACGCCCTCGGCATCCCGCGTCACCGGCGCCGCCACCTGGCAGAACGAGAAGTGGTTCCAGTCGGCATTGGTCGGGTGGTTGAACCCCAGCTGCTCATTGGCCGCCTGGGTAATCTTCATGCCCGTCAGCGCAATATCGCGCGCTTCGTCCGGGGTAATGGCAAAGCCCAACGCGTTGCTATCCACAATGACAAAACTGTCCCCGCCATAGGCGGTGTCGACAGTCAGCGTTCCCACGCCTTCCACTTCCAGAATCGCGTCCAGCTTGTCGGCAAAGCTTGGGTGGTTCTTGATCGCAACGCGCTCGGCCTTGCCGTTGCGGCACTGCGCCACCACTTCGATCAGCCCGCCCGGCGCTTCCAGCACCATGCGCGTTTCCGGCTCGGTCATCGGGATAATACCGGCGTCGAGCAGCACGGTGGAGACGCACATCGAATTGGACCCCGACATGGGCGGGGTATCCTGCGGCTCCATGATGATCCAGCCCATCTGGGCCCGCGGGTCCTTCGGCGGCACCAGCAGGTTGACGTGGCGAAAAACCCCGCCGCGCGGCTCCTGCAGCATGAAATTGCGCAGCGTCTCGTCATTGGCAATGAAGCTGCGCTGCGCCCAGATGGTATCGCCGGGCGGCGGCGCCACGCCGCCGGTGATGACGTCCCCCACTTCCCCTTCTGCATGGCAGGAAATGGTCTGGATGATCTTGCTGGTGCGCATCAGGCTGGATTTCCGATAATCATGACCGGCTCGCCCAGAACCTCGAACCGCGGAATGATCCCGAGGCCAGGCTCTTCCGAAGCCGACATATTGCCGTTGACACGTTCGGGGGCGCCCTCGGCAATCGAGACGGTGCCGTAGGAGTTGAAGTCGGTGGCCGACAGATAGAATTTTTCCGGCGTCGAAGCGGCGAGATGGGCGATGGTGGCGGTGACGATATCGCCGCCCCAGGTGTCCTCGATGGTCATGGGAATGCCCGAAGCGACACAGAGATCGCGCATCAGCTTGGCCTTGGTCAGCCCGCCGACCTTGGAGATCTTGAGATTGATCGCGTCCATGCCGTCTTCGGCAATGGCCTTGAGCAGGCTGTCGGCGCCCCCGATGACTTCGTCCAGCACGAAAGGCAGGCTGGTGCGGCGGCGGATCGAGAGGCTCTCCTCGTAGCTCATGCAGGGCTGCTCGATGTAGACATCGAGGTCGCGCACCGCATTCACCACCCGCGCCGCGTCGGCCATGGTCCAGCCGGTATTGGCATCGCAGACCAGGATGTCGGTCGGTTTCAGAATATTCCGGCAGGCCCGGATGCGCTCGATATCGTCATTGGCATTGCCGCCGACCTTGAGCTGGAATTTGGTATATCCCTCGGCCCGATAGCCATCGATCTTGCGGGCCATGATCTCGGGGTCTTCCTGCGAGATGGCGCGGTACAGCGCAATCTCTTTCTGCTCGAAGCCGCCAAGCAGCTTGTAGAGCGGCAGGCCCGCGACCTTGCCCAGAATGTCCCAGCAGGCAATATCGATCGGCGCCTTCACATAGGGATGGCCGCGCAACACCGCGTCCATATGGCGGTTGAGCGGGCCAAGATCGGTCGGGTCCATGCCGATCAGTTTCGGCCCGATTTCGCCAATGCCGGCGCGCACGCCCAGCGCATAGCTCGGCAGATAGGCTGAGCCCAGCGGGCAGCATTCCGCATAACCGGTAATGCCCGCATCGGTTTCCACCGCCACCACCGTGGTGTCGAAAACCTCCATGTAATTGCCGCCCGACCAGCTATAGCGGCCTTCCTTGAGTGGCAGGTCGACCTGCCACGCCGTGATCGCGGTGATTTTCATCGGGGCCTCTTCAAGCCAGGGAGGGGAATGAGCGCCTAGAGCACCGAGGCGAGAAACTGCGCGGTCTCTGGTCGTTGCGGGTTGCCGAAAATCTGCTCGGGGGTGCCGATCTCATGCATCTTGCCGGACTTGAAAAACGCCACCCGGTCAGAAACCTCGCGGGCAAATGCCATTTCGTGGGTGACCAGGATCATGGTCATACCCTCCTTGGCCAGGAGCCGCATGGTGTCGAGCACTTCGCCCACCAATTGTGGATCGAGCGCCGAGGTCACCTCGTCGAACAGCATATATTGCGGTTCCATTGCCAGCGCCCGGGCAATCGCCATGCGCTGCTGCTGGCCACCCGAGAGCTTGCTGGGATAAACGTCGAGCTTGTCGCCCAGCCCCACATGCTCCAGCTGCTTGCGCCCGATGGCATCCGCTTCGGCTTTGGATTTCTTCAGCACCTTGCGCGGTGCCAGCGTCACGTTTTCCAGCACGGTCAGGTGCGGAAAGGCGTTCCATTGCTGAAACACGATGCCGATCTTGGTGCGCAACTTGTTGATGTCGGTGCCCTTGGCATGCACCTCGATCCCGTCGACGCGGATACTGCCGCTCTGAATGGGTTCCAGCCCATTGATGCACATCAGCAGGGTCGATTTGCCCGATCCCGAGCCGCCGATAATGGAGACAACCTCGCCCTTCTTCACAGTCAGGCTCACATTGTCGAGGACCTTGAGGTCGCCGAAGGACTTATGAACGTTCTCGATCTCAATCATTTTCGCGCCATTTTCTTTCCAGCCGCGCGCCCAGGCGCGAGATCGGGAAGCTGATGATGAAGTAGATGAGCCCGGCGACTGTGAGGACGAACAGCGGCTCCTGAATGCGGGTGACGATGATCTGCGATGAGCGCAGCAGCTCGATAATGCCGAGCCAGGAGACCAGCGCCGTATCTTTCATCACCCCCAGCGTCAGGCCGATCCAGCTCGGCAGCATGATGCGCAGCGCGATCGGATAGACGATCTGGGTCATGTCCTGCCACCAGGTCATACCCAGCGAGCGTGCGGCCCGACGCGTCGTCACCGGCACGGCCGCAATGCCGCCACGCACTAGCTCCGAGCAATAGGCCGAAGTATAGAGCGCCAACACGATGCAGGAGACCACGAAGGCGCTGATATTGAGCCCGGCAATCGCCTGGAAGGCGTTGACCAGCACCAGCTGGATCAGCAGCGGCACCGACCGGAAGATATCCAGCACGAAGGCGAGTGGCGCAGTGGCCCACCATGGCGTCGTGGCGCGGAACACGCCGAAGATGATCCCCAGAATGGTGCCGCCCAGCATGGCCCAGAAGGTGATGAGCAGCGTGACGCCTGCGCCCTGCAGCAGGAACATGACATCGTTGAGGCTGAGACTGGTCTGGAACATGTCGCCCCCTCAATACCGGAACAGGCGGTAGGCGAAGGCCCGCGCGCCGAGGGTGACCGCTTTGGCGATGAGGTAGTACAGCACCGCAGCGATGGCGAAATATTCGAAGGTCCGGAAGGTCTTGACGTTCAGCTCCTGCGTCACGCCGGTCAGGTCGGAATTGAGGCCGACGACCACGCCCAGCGAGGTCATCAGGATCGCCCAGACCATCTGGTTGGTCATCGGATAGAACACGGCGCGGAACATCTGCGGCAGCACAATCAGCCGGAAAGCACTGATCGGCCCAAAGCCCAGCGATCGCGCCGCCCGCACCTGTGTCGCCGGCACGGCGCGCAGGCCACCGCGGAAAGTCTCTGCCAGATAACCGGCATTGTTGAAGGCAATGCCGGAGAGCAACGCCACAAAGCTGTCGAGATGGATGCCGAACTGTCCAAGGCCGAAATAGGCCATATAGATCTGGAACAGGGCAGGGGTATTGCGGGCGATTTCGATCCAGGTACCGGCGATACCACGCAGGATCTTGCTGCTCGAGCCGCTCATCACCGCCAGCACTACGCCGATCAGGATGCCGATGATCATCGATATGACAGCGATCTGCAGCGTCACCACTGCCCCGCCCAGCATTTGCGGCAGGGCCTGGATGGCAGGACGCCAATGGAAGGTGTAGTTGAACATTAAAGACGCGTTCCCATCGATGCGATGTCAGGATGCGGCGGCTTGAAGGTTTCCTGAAACAAAAGGGGGAGTGTCCATCGCTGGACGCTCCCCCAAGTCAGGTCAGTAATACACACCCGGTACGGTCAGGTTCGGCGGTTCGCCTTCGCCGATCCATTTGGCGTAGAGCTCGGCATAGCGGCCGGTGCGGATCTGCTGATTGACGAACAGGTTGAGGTAATTGATCAGGCCCTGTTCGTTGCGCAGGGTGATCAGGCCGACATAGTCGATTTCATAGGGCGCTTTGCCGCCCATGATAAAGCCGGGGAAATTGCCGGAGGCAATGGTCGAGCCGGCGACGGTGGAGGTGACGACAGTGGCGTCGATCTGTCCCTGGTTCAGCGCCAGCATCACGTCGGCCTGGGTCTGGTAGGAGCGGAACGAACCCGCAGGGTCGGCCCATTCGGCGACGCTTTGTTCAAGCGCAATGGCCTCGTAAGTGCCGGAGGTCGAGCCGACCTTCTTGCCCTTGAGGCTCTCGTAATCGGCAATGCCAAGGCCGTCCTTGGTCAGGACCACCATTTCAAAGGCGAAATAGGGGATGGAGAAGCCAACGGTCTTGGCGCGTTCCAGCGTGTCCGATGTTGAGGCGACGCCCACATCCACGCGGCCCGAGATCAGCGCGGGAATACGGTCCGGGAACGGTGTCTCGACGATCTCGGCCGTCACGCCCAGCACGGCGGCGAGGTCGTTGCAGGTATCGACGTCAAACCCCACGGGAGTGTTGCTGGCGTCGCGCGATCCCATCGGCGGAAAGTCCAGCACCACTGCGCAGCGCAAGGTTCCCGAAGCAATGATGTCGTCGAGTTTGTCCGCATAGGTCGGCAGCGCGGCAGCGGTAAGAGAGGCAATCGCTACGGCGGCAGTCAGCATGAATTTCATGACGTCCCCATTTCATTGAAGCCGAGCACTCACTCGACTTTTCGTATACGATATCCTAAACAGATAAGAAGCGTATACGATCTCCTAATGCCGTCAACCCCTCTACAGACCCTTGTGCGCAATTTGTCGACAAGGATGCAGCCACACGCCGGGCGGGCTCGACCTCGACGTCACTAGCTCGCCCCGGCATTTTCTTTGGTCGAATAAAGCGTTGTCCGGCGGACGGATTGCGGGAATTCGACCTGCCGACTCGCCCGCCAACCCAGTACTGATGCGCCATGATCTGCCGCTGCCGAGTTTGATTTTTGGAGTATGGAAGTGCCTCTGAAGGGCTACAAAACCCCCGACCTAGGAGCCCTGCCGACGGCCTCCGACGTTATCGCCGATCACATCCGTGATGCGATCGTTTCAGGGGCGTTGGAAGAAAATGACCCCATCCGTCAGGATGACGTTGCCAAGCTCTTCAACGTCTCCAAAATTCCGGTTCGCGAGGCGCTCAAGCGCCTGGAGGCAGAGGGCCTGGTTTTGTTCCAGCGCAACAAGGGCGCTGTCGTGACCAGCATGAGCGATACCGAACTGGCGCAGATCTTCGAAATCCGCGCCATGCTGGAGGCCAATGCGATCCGTCTGTCCATCCCGCATATGACCGCCGAAACCTTCGCGCGGGCAGAGGCAATCTGCGACGAATTCATGGGCGAGTCCAATGTCGCCCGCTGGGCCGAACTGAACTGGAGCTTTCACTCCACCCTGTACCAGGACGCCAACCGCCCTTATCTGATGAACCTGATCCGCTCGGTTCATGACCGTATCGAGCGCTATATCCGCCTGCAGTTGACGCTGTCGCATGGCGAGCGCACCGCCGACCGCGAACATCGCGACATCCTTGCCGCCTGCGTCGCCGGCGACAGCGACCTCGCCGCACGCCTTCTTACCGACCATATCGTCGCCGCCTGGCAATCGCTCCTGTCCAACCTGCCCCAGGGCAAGAAGGACGCGGGCTAGGAGGCGATATCGGTTTCGCTACCCGCCCAGCCTCGCAGCCTCACAGTTCTCACTGCGGCCCTGCACCCACCAAAACCCACCACCACAGCGCTACCCTCGGGCTTGACCCGAGGGCCACTCTCAACCCGGCACAAGTGGGGAGTGACCCACGGGTCAAGCAACCGTGGACAGTCGGGTGCAAGCTTTGGTCCCCGATCCCTCCCCATCGTCATTGCCCGAACAAACCGGACAATGACGGTGGAACTGACCCCGGACTCCCCCTAATACTCCCCTGTTGCCACCCCACGCAGATACTCCCCTCGGTTCAGCGGATTGATCCCCGTCCGCTGCCGCTTCGGCACCACGCCCTGCACTGGCTCGTAGTGTGAGAAACTGGACTCCAGCATCCCCTCGCCATGCGTCAGCCCCGGCAATTGCCGTCCCAGGTCATGCAACTGGAATGCTGCGATGGTCCCGGTGATCGTGCAGCGAACCGCCCCGATTTCACTGGCCTCCGCTGTTGCTCCCAATCGGGCCAGCAGGCCCAGCACCGGCGCCAGTGCTTCCACCGGAACCTCTAGCCGGAACTGGTTCATCGGTGCGCAGACCACCGTCCCGGCCCGCTGCAGCGCCGCCATCACCACCAGCGGGGCCAGCTTGCGATGCTCCGCCGCATTGGTCATCGGCCCCCAATCTCGGATGCGGATCGCCTCGGTCATGGTGACGATGCAGTCGGTGACCGCCCAGCCATGCAGCCCCTGCTTCAGCGTCTCCCGCACCGCATCCTCGATTGCCGTGTAATAGGACATCGGCAGGTAGCCGAACTCAATGCCGATCCGGAACACCACGCCACTATCGATGGCTCCCGGCTCCAGCGTCAGCGCGATGGTGGCAATGAAGGGGTCCGGCACCCGGTCCACCGCCTCGCCAATCCCGGCCGGCCGCTCGACGCAGATCGGCCTTGTTTCGTCAAACACCGCCGCGACATGGAAATCGTCGAGCAGGATCTGCCCGATCACCTCCTTCTGCACTTCGCCATAAAGCGAGATGAACATCTCCTGCTGGCTGTCGTCCTTGCGCAGATTGATCAGCGGATCCTGTTCCGCCAATTGGCCGAGGGCCACCCATAGCCTGGGCCGGTCACGGGGGAGTTGCGCCGAAACCCGGGTTTCGAGGGCAGGGGGCGCAAAGCTGTGGCGCGGCGCCGTGGGTTCGCTCCAATGGCATCGCCCACCCGTGCATGCACCAGCCCGCGGATCTGGCCGATCTGCCCAGCGGCAATGCAGGTTGCGCCACTCTTCCAGCCGCGGTCGAACATGCTGATCGCGGTAACTTTCTCATGGTGCCCGTTGCCGTACTGCAGGCGCTCCCGGGCATGCAATACGCCCGAGAATAGCCGGACATAGGCGATCTTCTCGCCTGCCGGTCCACGATCGATCTTGAAGATAATGCCCGACAGTTCCGCCGCGGCATCCCCTTGTCCGACCGGCAGCAACCCGGTGATCCCTGCCATGAGACTCGCGATCCCGACACCGGTCATCGCCGAGCCGAAGAAGATGGGGTGGATTTGTCCAGCCCCTGTTTGCTGCGCCAAGCTCCGTTGCAGGTCGGCATAGGGCAAGGCCCGGTCAGCAATGACAGCTTCCAGCACGGCAGCATCATTCTCGGCGAGCGCTTCGGCCAGCTTGCTGACAAAGGCGTGCTCCGTCGCTCCCGGGGTGACGACATCCGCTCCGCGTTCCCCGGCGGTGACCACCCTTTGCATCGGCAGGATTGCTGGCGTCAGCTTGTCGGCAATGCGCGCCACCACCCCCTCGGGATCGGCCCCCATCCGGTCGATCTTGTTGACGAAAATCAGCGTCGGTATCTGCAGCCGCTGTAGCGTCCGCATCAGCACGCGCGTCTGCGCCTGTACGCCCTCGACCGCTGAAACCACCAGTACCACCGCATCGAGACAGGCGAGCGTCCGCTCGACCTCGGCGATGAAATCGGGGTGGCCGGGGGTGTCGATCAGGTTGATGGTAACGTCATTGACGACGAACGAAGCAACCGCGGATCGGATGGTGATGCCGCGTTGGCGCTCGAGCGCCATTGTGTCGGTCTGCGTATTGCCGCGGTCGACGCTCCCCATGGCGTCGATGACGCCGGCGTCAAACAGCAGTCGTTCGGTAAGGCTAGTCTTTCCGGCGTCGATATGCGCCAGGATCCCTAAATTCAGTGCTCGCATGCAGCGTCACATCCTCAAGATTGGTAAAATCTCCTTTCTCGATGAACATGAGGCGAGGCATTGCGAACTCCATAATCAAGGGTGAACACTCCGGCGATGATATGCAGGAGCCGCCCGCCTTGCAACGGGCGGACGGCTACAGTGAATCGCAGTGATGTATTTTTGCCATACGGCTCGGACGCTTAGCTCGCCTGGACGTAATGGCCCTCGCCAACGCTGGTATAGTTCCGCGTCGGCGGCACAAAGCCAGCGGGCCGGACCGGGCTCTTCAGCTCGTCATTGGCAATCTTGCGGCGCATGTTGCGGCGGGCTGGGTCGGGAACCGGCACAGCCGCCATCAGCTTCTTGGTATAGGCGTGCTGCGGATTGGCAAAGATCGCCTCGCGCGGGCCGATCTCGACGATCTCACCCAGATACATTACCGCCACGCGGTGGCTGACCCGCTCCACCACGGCCATATCGTGGGAGATGAACAGGTAGGATAGGTTGAGCCGCTCCTGCAGGTCGAGCAGCAAGTTGACCACCTGCGCCTTGATCGACACATCCAGCGCCGAAACCGATTCGTCGGCCACGATCACCTTGGGATCGAGCGTCAGCGCCCGGGCAATGCAGATGCGCTGCCGTTGCCCGCCCGAAAACTCGTGCGGATAGCGCTTGAGCATGTCGGGCGACAGACCCACCTCGGCCAGCAGATGCGCCGCCTTTTCCCTGGCCTGCTGCCGTGTGCCGCGCTTATGCGCCAGAAACGGCTCCATCAGTGCTTCGCCAATGGTGGCGCGCGGGTTGAGGCTGGCGAAAGGGTCCTGGAAAATCATCTGGATCGACTTGCGCAACTCGCGCAGGTCCGGCCGGCTCATGCTGATCACGTCGCGGCCGTCCATTTCGATGGAGCCGCTCTTTGGGGTCGCCAGCCGCGTGATGGATCGCCCGATAGTGGACTTGCCGCAGCCCGATTCCCCCACCAGTGACAGGGTCTCGCCCTGGAACAGGTCAAACGACACATTCTCCACCGCATGTACGGCGCCATTGTTCCTGCCGAAAAACCCGCCGGCCAGCGGATAGCGGGTGACGAGGTTCTTCACCTGCAGGACCGGATGGTCGACTTCGACCGGGCGCTCCAGCGCCGTCGGTTCGCTCGACAGGCCCGTCACCGGATCGACGATGGGAAAGCGGCGCGGATATTTCTCGTTGGTCATCGATCCCAGCTTGGGCACGGCCGAGAGCAGGGCGCGCGTATAGGGATGCTGACCGCGATGGAAGATATCGGCGGTATCGCCGCTTTCCACCGCCTCGCCGCGATACATCACGATGGTGCGGTCGGCGATCTCGGCCACCACGCCCATGTCATGGGTGATGAACAGCACCGACATGCCGTCCTCTTCCTGCAGCGTCTTGATCAGGTCGAGGATCTGCCCCTGGATGGTCACGTCCAGTGCCGTTGTCGGCTCGTCGGCAATCAGCAGCTTGGGCTTGCTGGCCAGCGCCATGGCGATCATGACGCGCTGCCGCATGCCGCCGGAAAACTGGTGCGGATATTCCTTGAGCCGCTGGACGGCATTGGGAATGCGCACCTTTTCCAGCAGCCTGATGGTTTCGGCGCGCGCCTCGGCCGCGCTCATCGGTCGATGGCAGGTTAGGGCCTCCGAAATCTGCCGGCCGATGGTGAACACCGGATTGAGGCTGGTCATCGGCTCCTGGAAGATCATCGCGACATCATTGCCGCGTACCTTGCGCATCGCCTCTTCGTCCAGGTTCAACAGGTCCTTGCCATTGAGCAGGATCGAGCCATCGATGCGGCTGCTGGTCCTGGCCAGCAGCCGCATGATCGAGAGTGAGGTGACGGATTTGCCCGAGCCGGATTCGCCGACAATGGCCACGGTTTCCCCCGGCATCACATCGAATGACATGTCCCGCACCACGTCCTTCCAGTCCCCATTGGACAGGAAGGACGTGGTCAGGTTGCGGACCGAAAGCACCGGCTGAACGGCATTGATATCGGGCATGGTCTGTCTCCGGTCGAAGGCGCTATCAGGCTTGCGTCTTGGCCGCGCGGGCCGAAACAAAGGCTTGCGGCGTGAAGGTAAAGTCGCGGTCGAAGGGGAAGGTCTTGGTCAGTTTGCGATCACGCACCAGCCGTTCGACATATTGGTCGACGGCACCAGTCGAGAGCGCCATCAGGTTCGGATTGGCGATCGGTGCCAGTTCCGGCGACAGATAGCCCGACTTCACCGCTATGATCTTGGCATTGTGCGGATCGAGCCCCAGCAGGGTGAAATCGGCGATGTTGTGATAGGGGCGGCGGCGCGCCGCAACCACCACATCAATGCCGCCGATGCGCAGCACTGCCTGGCGCTCCGGCATGTCATTGGTGTCCAGCACGAACACAACTTCGAACTCGCCGGTAAACGGCGTGCTGTCCTGCGGCGCCAGCGCCCCGCCAACCGAAAGCGTCAGCTTGGCGCCAACGCCCGCCGCATAAGCCGCAGCCGTCGCTGCCGGGTCGGTAATTCCTGCCAGCACCACGCCCTGCGCGCCAGCCGCAACCAGCGCCGCCAGCACCTCTGCCCGGTCGCCCACGCCGCCGCCGGTCGGATTGTCGCCCGATTCGGCCAGCACCACCGGTGCCGTATCGCTATTGACCGCGCGGGTCACGCATTGCTCGATCGTCCCGGTCTCGCAGCCGAAGACGAACTCTTCGCGCGCATCCCAATAGGCCTGGGCCAGTTTCTTGGCTTCGCGCTCCAGCGCCGCCCGGTCGGTGCCGGTCATGATCGCAGCGGCCGTGGCGCGCGGTTCGTCGGCCCATACATAGCCCACCATCAGCGAGGCATCCCAGATGCCGGGATCGCTATCAATGCCGGGCAGGCGGGCATAAAGCCCCTTTGCCGGCTCGTCGACCGTGCTGGTCCGCTCACCCGGCAACACCACCGGAATTGGCGCCCACACCACCTGTGGAATCTCCCCGGTCGTCAGCGCCCGCACCAGCATCGTCACCGAGCGGCGCATGGTCTCTTCCACGTCGATATGGGGCGCCGTGCGATAGGTCGAATACATGTCGAGGCTATCGATGATGCGCTGGGTGACATTGCCATGCAGGTCATAGCTGGCGGTGACGATGCAATCCTCGCCCACCACGGCGCGGGCGGCGGTGATCCAGTCACCCTCGGCATCCTCCATGCCCTGCACGTTCATCGCGCCATGCATGGCCAGGTACAGCCCGTCGAGCGGCAGCAGGGCCTTCAGCCCATCGAGAAATTCGGTCTTGAACGCCTCATAGGTGGCGCGTTCCACCGGGCCGCCCGGCACGGCGCGCGCATGCACCAGCGGCAGCCAGGTCACGTCATAATCTTTGAGGAAGGCGAAATAGGGCGCAGTCAGCAGACCATCGCCGCGCGTCACGCGGAAATCCGCAGTGCGGGTCAGAACCGGATTATACGTGCTGCATTCCACATGAATGCCACCGACGGCGATACGCATAGGCTTTTCCCTCTAGTTGAAGCCGAGCAGGAAGTTATGGGTGGCGATGCCGGCGGCGCCACGCGCCCACACATCATCGCTCAGTTTCTGGCTGCGGATTGGGGTGCGCCCGGACAGGCGCGGCAGCACATTGTTCTCGATGGCCTGCTTCACCACCGTTGCAAACAGCCCGGAAAATGCGGGCTCCTGGTGGGTGATCAGCACCATTTCCGGATCGTTGATCTGGATGACATTGGCGATAGCCAGCCCCAGCGCATTGCCGGCGCGATGCAGCAGCGCAATCGCCTGGGCCGAGCCGCGCGTTGCCGCCGTCTCGATGTCGCTGAGCGTTTTGGCCTCGATCCCCTGGTCGTTGGCCAGCGCCAGCTGGGCATAGACCGAGGCAATGGTGTCGAGGCACCCGACCTTGCCACAGCGGCAGGGCAGGCCATTGGGTTCGATGGTGCTATGGGCGATTTCGCCGGCGCCACCATGGGCGCCACGGTGCAATTGGTCGCGGATGAAATGGGCGCAGCCAATGCCGTCGCCCAGCGAGACCACGGTGAAGTTCTGCATGTCGCGCGCGCTGCCAAACAGCTTCTCGCTCAGCGCCAAGGCCTTGGCGTCGTTCTCGATATAGGTGGGCAGGCCCACAGCCTTGTGCACCAGCCGCGCCAGCGGCACGTCCTTCCAGCCCAACAGGGTCGATTCGATGCAGGTTTCCTGCGCCTGATCGATCAGGCCGGACAACGCAACGCCGATGCCATTGAGGTGCTCACGCGCCGCCGGCACCATTTCCAGCAGCTTGGGCACAACCTTGCCGAGGTCCTGCGCAAAGCGCTCGGGATCGGTATCGCGCGGCATTGTCAGCCGCGCCACAATATTTCCCTTGAGGTCGGCCAGCGCCACGATTGCCGGGTCGGTCAGCATTGAAACGCCAATGAAATAGGCGCCTTCCGGCCGCATATCGAGCATGGCCGATGGCCGGCCCTGGCCACCCACCGTGTCGGTCTCATGCACGAGGCCGGCTTCGATGAGTTCGCGGGTCAGCCCGCTCATCGCCGCCTTGCTCAATCCAGTACGAGCCACCAGCTCCGTCCGGGTGACCGGGCCGGAGGCGCCGATGGCGCGCAAAATCTGGTTATGGGTGGCTGTGAGCATGCAAACTCTCTCTCTGTGGCTTGACACTAAGTACAGTAGGTGAACTATTCAAGCGTCTTGAGTTCAATTTGTGATGTAACTCAGCGCTCAAATTGGCTCCTTATGTACGTGGAGGGAACGAAATGAATCTAAAGCTGAAGAATCGTGGCTGGCTGGTTGGCGGAGCGCTGCTCGCCTCGTTGCTGGCATCGACCGCCGTTATGGCCGACACGCTGACCGTAATGCAGATCGAAGGCCCGCGCTCCATGGATCCAGGTGATCAGAGCGCCACTTATACCAACGCCTTGCTGGGGCCGATGTATCAGGGCCTGTTGATCCGCGGTTCCGATCTGAAGTTGCAGCCGGCGCTGGCCACCGAGTGGTCGGTGGACGAGAGCGGCCTGGAGTGGACCTTCAAGCTGCGCGAAGGCGTGGTGTTCCATGATGGCACTCCGTTCAACGCTGACGCCGTGGTCTACAATTTCGAGCGTCACCTCAATACCGAGCGCGGCCTCGCCGCCAGCGGCCGTATCCGGACCTTCCTGTCCAAGATCGAAAAGCTGGACGATTTCACCGTCAAATTCACGTTGAAGTCGCCCTATCCGGCATTCCTGGCCATCCTGACTTCCAATAGCGGTCAGCAGGTCAGCCCAACGGCCGACGCTGCCGGCAATCTGGGCGCCGCTGCCGTCGGCACCGGTCCCTATCGCATGGCCGAGTACAATTCGGGCGAATATGTCCTGCAGGAAAAGTTCGCCGACTACTGGGGCGACAAGGCCGCCGGCGAAGACGAGATCAAGTGGACCTGGTCGGCCGAAACTTCGGTGCTGAACATGGCGCTGCAGACTGGCGATGCTGACATCATCAACCCGGTTCCCCCGGTATTCGCCGCCCAGATCGAAGCCAACCCCGACCTCAAGCTCTCGGTTTCCGATGGCTCGGCCGTGTTCTGGGTTTCGCTCAATACCGAGAACGATGCGCTGTCCGACGTCCGCGTCCGCCAGGCCCTGAACTTCGCCACCGACAAGGTTGGCCTGGTGCAGGCGATCATGAGCGGCTACGGCTCGCCGGCCAATTCGCCGCTGCCAAGCGTCGCGCCGGGCTTCGATCCCTCGCTCAATCCCTATCCGCTCGATCTGGAAAAGGCCAAGGCACTGCTCGCCGAAGCAGGTTATGCCGACGGCTTCACCATGTCGGTGGTGGTGCAGGAGCCAGAAGCGCGGATCGGCGAAGTTCTGCAGGCCATGTGGCAGCAGATCGGCGTCACCCTTGATGTCCGTCGCATGGAAAGCGGCGTCTGGTCCGATGCCGCCTTTGGCGATCAGGCCAAGAAATCAGCTGAAGGCACCGATTCGGTGATGGCTTCGTGGTCCAGCGGCGTCAATGGCGCCGACCTGCAGCTGCGTCCGCTTTATCACTCGAGCAGCTTCTCGCCCGGTAGCGCCAATCTCGGCTTCTACAAGAGCGAGGAACTCGACGCCCTCCTCGACAAGGCCGCTGCCACCATCGACGAAGACGCGCGGAACGCCATCTATGTCGACGCTCAGAAGCTGATCACTGAAGATGCTCCGCACGTGCTGCTCTACGTGACCAAGGACCTCGTGGCGACTCGCGCCAATGTTGAAGGTGTGTGGACCATTCCGGGCGGCCAGATCCGCGTTGAAACGGCCACCAAGAACTAAGCGCAACGACAAACGATCAAACCCGGGCCGGCTTTGCCGTGCCCGGGATTTTTGAAGGGGCAGGGTCATGAAGGCCTATATTTTTCGCAAGCTCATCGCACTGCCGCTGATCCTGGTGGGCGTCTCCATCCTGGTGTTCATCGCGCTGCGCGCGCTGCCGGGAGAGCCGGCGCGCATCATGGCTGGGCCCGAAGCGACCCAGGAAGCGGTTGACCTGGTAACGATCCGGCTGGGCCTCGATCGCTCGCTCCTCGAGCAATATCTGACCTTTGCCGGCAACGCGATCCGCGGTGATTTCGGCGATTCCCTCCGCTCACGCCTCCCGGTGATCCAGGAGATTGCCGAGCGCGTGCCCTATACGCTCACCCTGGCGCTGACTGCCTATCTGCTGGCCATCAGTATTGGTGTGCCCGCCGGCATGATTGGCGCCATCTATCACAATCGCTGGCCCGACTATGTGGTCATGATCATAGCCATCATGGGCGCCTCCTTCGCCAATTTCTGGCTGGCGCTGATGGCCATGAATTTCTTCTCGGTGCAATTGGGCTGGCTGCCCTTGCTCGGCGCCAATAGCTGGCAAAGCTACATCCTGCCCTCCATCACCCTTGCCGTTCTACCCACCGCCGTTATCGCCCGCATGACGCGCTCCTCGATGATCGAAGTGCTGGGGCAGGACTATGTCCGTACCGCCCGCGCCAAGGGCTTGCAGGTCCGCTCGATCTATTGGAGCCACGCGCTACGCAATGCCGTGATCCCCATCGTCACCATTGTCGGCCTCAATTTCGGCAGCCTCATCGGTGGTGCCGTGGTCACCGAAACCGTGTTCAACTGGCCCGGCATTGGCCGCCTGATGGTGGATTCCGTGCGCTTCCGCGACTATCCGGTGATCCAGGGCGTCACGCTGGTCGCCGTGTTCGGCGTGGTGCTGATGAACTTCCTCGCGGAAATGCTCATTGCCTTCCTCAACCCCAGAATCAGGTTCGACTAATGACGCTCGCTCCTTCCACCGTCGCCCCGCGCAAGCGCAGCGCCATGCGAGCCGCCCTGAGCTGGTGCGGCAGCCACGTCAATATCGTCATCGGCGGCGGGCTGATCGGCCTGATCGTCTTTGCCGCGATCTTTGCGCCGCTCATCACCTCGGCTGATCCCTATGCCCAGAACCTGATGGCGACCCTGCTGCCGCCATCCTGGGAGCATCCCTTTGGCACCGACGATAATGGTCGCGATATCTTTGCCCGCGTCATCTATGGCGCCCGCATCTCGCTGCTTGAAGTGGTGCTCAGCGTCGGTCTGGCGCTGATCGTCGGTACCCCGCTTGGCATCATTGCGGGCATGGCCGGTGGCGTCGTCGATACCGTCATCATGTGGGTGATGGACGTGCTGTTTGCCTTCCCCGGCATTGTGCTCGCCATTCTTATCGTTTCGGTACTCGGCCCCAACCTCATTAACCTGCTGATAGCCATCGCTATCTTCGCTGTGCCGGTTTATGCTCGCCTCAGCCGTAACCTGACGCTGGGTCTCAAGCGCATGGAATTCATCGAGGCTGCCAATGCCCTGGGTATTTCGCGGCCACGTATCCTGACCCACTACATCCTGCGCAATTCGGTCGGCCCGCTGATCGTGCAGTCGACCTTGACGGCCGGTACCGTGATCCTCTCGGCTGCCAGCCTGTCCTTCCTTGGCCTCGGTGCTCAGCCGCCCATCCCCGAATGGGGCGCGATGATGAGCGTCGGCCGCAATTATCTGGGCGTCAATATCTGGATGTCGCTGTTCCCCGGTCTGGCCATCATGGTCATGGTGCTTGGCTTCAACGTGCTGGGCGATGGTCTGCGTGACCTGCTGGATCCGCGTAAATGAGTATTGCCCATTTCGGCACAGCCACCTCGCAACTGCCTTCACCCACAGCCTATTGCGTGGATATGGGCGGCTCCTTCATCAAGTTCGGTGTCGCTTTCGGCCCCGGCAATGTGGACCTGCGCGAAAAGGTCCCCACCCCCATCGATTCCTGGTCCGATCTGATTGCCGCCATGTCGGCCCTGATCAAGCGCTGGGGCAGCAGCCAGGATGCTGGTCTGCCGCTGGCGATCTCGACCACCGGCCTGTTCAACGTCCGCACCGGCTCGGTCACTGCCGCCAATATTCCGTGCCTGTCCGGTCATGATGTCGTCACCGAACTCTCGGCCTATCTCGACCGGCCGGTGCTGATCGCCAATGATGCCGATTGCTTTGCCCTTGCCGAAGCCAATGTCGGCCTCGGCCGAGGGCATGACGTGGTGTTCTGTGCCATCATGGGCACTGGCATTGGTGGCGGTCTCGTCGCCAATGGCCGTCTGGTGCGTGGCGCCGCCGGCGTCACCGGCGAATGGGGCCACGGCCCCATTGTGCGCACCGAAGTCACGCTTCCCGGCCTGGCCGATCCGATCAGCGTGCCGCGCTTCCCCTGCGGCTGCGGGCAGGTCGGCTGCACCGATACCATTGGCGGCGCCCGTGGTATCGAACGGCTGCATCACCATCTGCATGGCGTCCGCGCCACCAGCCATGAAATCCTCGATGCCTGGGAGACGGGCGAGGCCGCTGCCGCGCGCACTGTCGCCGTTTTCCTGGAACTGCTGAGCGAGCCGCTGGCCTTTGCCGTCAACATCACCGGCGCCTCCATCGTGCCGGTCGGCGGGGGCCTTGCCAGCCGCACCGCGCTCATCGCCGCGCTCGACCTGCATGTGCGTGAGCACACGCTGATCCGCTTTACCGAGCCGCTGGTGGTCCCCGGTACGCAGGTTGCCAATGGCGGTTTGGTCGGCATGTCGGTGCTGGTGGCACAGAAATGACCATCCTGCTTGAAGTCTGCGTCGATAGCCCTCGCGGGCTGCAGGCCGCCATTGCCGGTGGCGCCCATCGCATCGAACTGTGTTCGGCGCTCGGTCTTGGCGGGCTGTCACCATCCCCCGGTCTGGTCGCCGCCGCAGCGTCCAGCCCGATCCCGGTCTATGCCATGGTGCGGCCGCGTCCTGGCGATTTCGTCTTCGACGCCACCGATCTCGCTGCCATGCACGTCGAGATTGCCGGCATCCGTGCCGCTGGACTTGCTGGTGTCGTGCTTGGCGTCAACCGCCCGGATCGCACCCTCGACATAGATATGCTCGCCGAACTGGTCGACGCCGCCGGTGACCTCGGCACCACGCTGCACCGCGCCATCGATCTGGTTCCCGATTTCCCCGCCGCCCTCGAATCCGCGGTCGATCTGGGCTTCGACCAGATTCTGACCTCTGGTGGCCGGCTTACCGGCATCGAGGGGGCCGATATCCTCGCCGCGCTCGTTGCGCAGGCCGGAGACCGCATCGCCATCATGGCCGGCTCCGGCGTCAAGCCAGCCAATGTCGCAGAACTCATCGCCCGCACCGGCGTTCGCCAGGTCCACGCCTCCTGCCGCTCGCCGGTTGCCGTCGACCAGCCTCTCGAAGTCGCGCTGGGCTTCCGCACCGAGTTCGAAGCCGACACCAGCGCCGCCATCGTCGCCGAGATGCTGGCTGCCATCCATTCGTGAACTGACCAATCGAGTATCAATATGAAGAATGCCCGCGACATCTGGGATCATGTCGAATCCAAGCAACAGGCGTTTATCGCCCTTGCCGATACCGTCTGGGGCACGCCCGAAACCTGCTACATGGAAGCGCGATCCGCCGCCGCCCATGAAGCCGCATTGCGCGAGCAGGGCTTTACCGTCACCACCAATGTCGCTGGGATGCCCACCGCCGTCATCGGCGAAGCGGGGCAGGGCGGTCCCGTCATCGCCATCCTCGGCGAGTTCGACGCGCTGCCCGGCCTCAGCCAGGAAGCCGGCGTTGCCACCCATACCCCGATCCAGACCGGCGCCAATGGTCATGGCTGCGGTCATAACCTTCTCGGCTCTGGCAGCATGCTGGCAGCAACTGCCATCAAAGACTGGCTTGCTGCCAGCAAGCTTGCTGGTCGCGTGCGCTATTATGGCTGCCCCGCCGAAGAGGGCGGTGGCGCCAAGGCCTTCATGGTCAAGGCCGGTCTGTTCGATGATGTCGATATCGCCATCTCCTGGCATCCCGGCATTTTTGCCAATGTCACGCGCCGGAGCTCGCTCGCCAATACCCGCGTCGATTTCACCTTCACCGGCCAGGCTGCCCACGCCGCCAGCGCCCCTCATCTGGGCCGCAGCGCGCTCGATGCGGTCGAGCTGACCAGCGTCGGCTGCAATTACCTGCGTGAGCACATCCCCGCCGATTCCCGCCTGCACTATGCCTATCTCGACGCCGGCGGCATTGCCCCCAATGTCGTCCAGGCCAGTGCCAAGGTCCGCTATTCGGTGCGTTCCAGGACCGTCGATGAAATGATCGACCTGGTGCAACGCGTCACCAAGGTTGCAGAAGGCGCCGCAATGATGACCGGCACTTCGGTCCAGACCGAGATCATCAGCTCGGTCGCCAACATGATCCCCAATCTGCCGCTCGAAAACGCCATGCAGGACGCGCTTGAAGAGCTCGGTGCGCCCCTGTTCAGCGCTGCCGACGAGGCCTTTGCCCGCCAGATTCAGCAGAGCCTGACCGATCAGCACATCGCCTTCGATTACACGCGCCACGGCATGGCGCCTGAAACCGGGCGCGCGCTTGGTGACTTCCTCATCCCGCGCGAGATCGAAGCCCCGCGGGCCGGCGTGGCCTCGACCGACGTTGCCGATGTCACCTGGGTCGTCCCGACCGTGCAGCTCGATGGCGCCAACTTCGCCATCGGCACGCCGTTCCATTCCTGGCAGCTCGTTGCCCAGGGCAAGAGCGAAGCGGCGCACAAGGGCATGGTCCATGCCGCCAAGGTCATGGCCGCCACCGCCCAGCGCCTTTTCATCGATCAGGAGCTTCGCGCCGAAGCCAAGGCCGCGCTCGAAGCAATTGCCGGCCGCTCGCGCTATCGCTCGGCCCTGCCGGACGGCGCCTTGCCGCCCATCGCTGCGATGTCGCAATAGGCCCGGCAGCGGGCAGTAAAATGCCCGGCCGGTTGTACCAGCCGGGCATCTGTCATTTGCGAGAAGTCTACTGGAGCTGGGTATACAGCTCTTCAAAGCGAGCGGCGGCCTTGGGCGGCACCTTGACGGCTTTGAGGGCTTCCAGGTTGCTGGAGTCGCCGCCGACCTGGATCAGGCCAACCATGCCCATCGGCAGGTGGGGCAGGCACTTGTAGCCATAAACGCCGGCCACATCGAAGGTGTAGCTGAATTCTTCGTTGATCTTACCCTTGAAGGTCGCGTCGGCCGAGGGGGTCATGCCCTTGATGGTTTCGGCATTGTGGCTCTTGTCGGTGGGCACGAAGGTGACGGTGTCACCAACTTCGATCGACAGGAACGCTGGTTCGAACACCATGGTGCTGCCGTCAGTGCCCTTGTTGAGCATCATGACCTGGTGATCGGCTGCCATTGCGGCGATCGACGACGTCAGGGTTACGGCTGCAGCGAGAAAAACGGCTTGAAGAGTACGAATTTGGGGACCTCTGGGGTGAGATTGAATTGGCAAGGGCCAGCCAGCGGCTCGATTGACCCCGGCTTGCCCAACGTCCTGGCGATATAGGACATCGCAGCGCCACTGCCAATTTTCAAAAGGCCCGTGCCGGTTTGCGTTCAAGCCCCGAATGAGACATGAAGACCGCAACGGGCAGCGCCGCCCGCACCCCTCAAGCATCCTTCCTGGAACGCGCGCCATGACGAAACCCGCTGTTTTTGTTGAGAATTTGACGTGCAGCTATGCCGGCAAGCGCGCGCTGGATGGTGTCAGCCTGACCATTCCCACCGGCGCAAGTTTCTCGCTGCTGGGACCGAATGGCGCAGGTAAAACCACCCTTATCAACATCCTGTGTACGCTGCAGGGAGCCGATAGCGGCATCGCCATGGTCGCCGGCGTCGATGTTGCGCGCCATCCTACTCAGGCGCGCAACAGCATTGGCGTGGTGTTTCAGGATTCCAGCCTTGATGACCGCCTGAGTGCCTGGGAGAACCTCGAGTTCCACGGGCTGGTCTATGGCATGCCCGCCCGGAAGCGCCGCCAGCGCATCGATGCGGTTCTTGACCTTGTCGAGCTCAGCGACTGGCGCGAGACGGTGGTCCGGAGTTTTTCCGGTGGCATGCGCCGCCGCCTCGAGATTGCCCGGGCCCTGCTGCATGAGCCGGCCTTGTTGTTTCTGGACGAGCCGACGGTTGGGCTGGACGCCCAGACCCGACAACGCATCTGGGCCTATCTCGATCAGTTGCGCAGGGAGCGCGACCTGACCGTCTTCACCACCACCCATTACATCGAAGAGGTCGAGGGCAGCGATCAGGTCTGCATTCTGGATGGCGGCAGGATCGTGGCCGAAGGCAGTCCGCAATCCCTCAAGGACGAGTATGCCCGCAGCTGGCTGCATGTCGTGCCGCTGGATGCTGCTGCGCGCGACACCATAGCCGCCGCGGTCCCCGATTGTCGTGAACTCAGCCATGGCCGCCTGGCCATCCCGCTTGCTGGTGCTGACAAGGTCGATGCCTTTCTTGGCCAGTTCGGTTCGCTGCTGGCCGAAACACGGTACGAGCCGCCTTCGCTCGAAAGCGTCTTCCTCTCGCTGACCGGCCGCGAATTGCGCGATCGCATGGCCGATCGACATGCCATCGAGCAGGCCGCCGGCCGCCGGGCAGGGCGCCGATGATGCAATTGCTTCCTGATGGGCGCCACGACATGGCGCTGACCAAAAATGGTGGGAGAAACCAAATGAGCAGGATTCTGCCGCTATTGCGCGGGGTCTACGGCATCTGGCTTCGCGAGATCCTGCGAGCCACCCGCGACCGGGGCCAGATGATCGGCGGGGTCAGCCGTCCTCTGGTCTGGCTGTTGATCATGGGCGTCGGCCTCAATCCCTATTTTCGTGGCGAGGTCTTCGGCGAAGTCCGATATGTGGTGCCCTATACCTACCTGCAGTTCCTGTTCCCCGCCGTCATCGTCCTCAACATCATGTATACGTCGATCCAGTTCGCGGTGTCGGTGATCTGGGACCGTGAATTCGGCTTCCTGCGCGAAGTTCTGGTGTCGCCGATGCCGCGTCCGCTGATCCTGCTCGGCAAGGTGCTGGGCGGCAGTACCGCGGCCACGCTGCATGGCGCCATCGTGCTGATCCTGGCCCGTTTCGCCGATGTCACGCTGACCCCGGACCAAGTGGTCATGGCGCTGGGCGCCATGTTCGCCCTGTCGTTCGGCCTGACCTGCTTTGGCGTCCTGCTGGCCTCGCGCATTCGCAGCTTCGAAGGCTTCGGAGTGTTTTCCAACACCATCATCCTGCCGCTCTATTTCACTTCGTCCTCGATCTTTCCACTCGATCCGGCACTGTCGCGCACCCAGATGGCGGCGACTTATCCAGAGTGGCTGGTGTTCATGGTGCAGATCAATCCAATCACTTATGCGGTCGATCTGCTGCGCGGCATCCTGATCAATTTCAATCAGTTTCCGCCAGCCTATGGCCCGGCGGTCATTGCTGCCATGGCGATAGGGTTTTTCCTGCTCGCGCTTGTTGATTTCGGTCGTTCCAAATGACCTGGTCGCGCTGGCGCGCCGGGCTCGTCAATATCGCTGCCGTTTCCTTGCTGCTGGTCGCTGTCAGCTTTCTGCCCCCCGATACCTCGTTGCGCGATGTGCAGCGCAGCGGGGTGCTCAAGGTTTGCGTGCCGCCGACATTTCCGCCGCTGGTTACCGGCAACGCCACAGACCCCGGCTTCGATGTCGAACTGGTCCAGCATATTGCCGATAGCCTTGGCCTGCGGCTTGCGCTCAATCCGCTGGCAGCGATGGGAAGCGACTTCAATCCGCGCAATTGGCTGCTGACGCGCGCCCAGTGCGATATGATCGCCGGCGGCCTCGCCGATACCCTGCAGAACCGGGGCTTCCTGCAAATGCTGCCGACTGGCGTCGAGACCGGCTGGGTTGTCGTCTCGCGTGGCGGCACGCTGCCCGCCGCAGGCGCGACAGTGGCAGTGCTGCCAGCAACCAGCGGCTTCGCCCGGGTCGCCCTGTCCAGTTGGCTCCGCGGGCGCGGCTGGCAGGTGCAGCGCGCCGCCAATCCGGCGGCTCTGCTCGAATCGGTCGCCGATGATCAGGCGAGTATCGGCATTACCGAGCGTTTCCTGATTTCCACCGGCGATGCTGCCGAACGGGGGCTGAGTGTCGCCTGGCTCACGGAAGAGGGCTTTGCGCGCAACCAGATGGCGTTGGGCCTGTGGAAGGGCGACCAAACCTTGTGGCGCGCCGTCAATGGCGTTGTCGATGCCATGAAGGCCGATGGAAGCCTGGAAGCACTGCGGCACCGCTATGGCCTGTCCGGTGGATTGGACGACGCGCCAGAACCTTAGGCCCCCGCTGAAGTGCGACTTTAGTCTTGTTTCTGTGCTGATTGGTGTCGCTCCACATTGCCGTTACGACGGGTTTGTGCGTATGAATACAAGAGTTGCGCGAATGGCCCGAGGGCTGTCCTCGAGCAATAAATGCCTGTTTCAAAACGGCATTCGAAGAAGATTTTACAACACTTTAAAAAATGGAGGATGTCGTGCACGTACGATCTAGGCGCGTGATCCCGTTTGCGATCGCCGCTATGTCCCTGGCAGTGTCCGGTGCATACGCTGCCGGTTTCACTGCCGAGCAAGCTACGGCGGGCAAGACGGCCTATGATTCCAACTGCGCTCAGTGCCACGGGTTCAAACTCGAAGGCCCGGAAGCTCCCGGCCTGGTCGGCATGGACGTGATGCAGAATTGGGATAGCGCTGCAGGCCTTTACGATTTCATCTCGGTCGCGATGCCTCCATCCGCGCCCGGTATGCTGGGCGAAGATGCGTATCTCAACATCGTCTCCTACATCATGTCGTTCAACGGCGCGCAGCCGGGTGAAACGCCGATGAGCGCCGATCCTGACCTGCTGGCATCCATCAGCCTGCCGGCCGAAACCAGCGCTGGCGCTGCCGCCGCCGCAGCAGCGGCCCCGGCGGTTACTGCCACCGATGCGGCCGCCGCCGGCGGTCTCAATCCGACGCCTCCTGTCAATCAGGCCTTCACCTTCGGCAAGCAATTGCCGGGCGGAGCGGCCCCCGCCGCAGCCTCTGCTGCGCCTGCGGCACCAGGCGTCCCTCAAGCATTCACATTCGGCAAGCAGTTGCCGACTGCTGCCAACTGATCCAGTCCAGAGGAAATAGAAAATGAAACTGGGGCTAATGAAGACCTGCCTTATTGCGACAACAGCGCTGCTCATGCTCGGCACGGCAGCTCAGGCGCAGGGCGTTCGCGAGAATTACGAGCCTGTCACCGACGAGATGCTGCTCAACCCGCCGGCCGAAGAATGGCTGATGTGGCGCGGCAATTATGCCAACCAGGGCTATAGCGAACTCGACCAGATCAACAAGGACAACGTCGCGGGCCTGCAATTGGCCTGGGCCTGGCCGATGGCTGATGTTGGCATCCAGGAAACCGCGCCGCTCGTCCATGACGGCGTCATGTTCCTGCAGACCAACAACAACATCGTCGAGGCACTCGATGCCAAGACCGGTGACCGCATCTGGCAGTACCGCCACGTGCTGCCCGAGCTGCCCGCAGCCTGGGGCTACCAGCTGAACCAGGCTCGTCGCCAGAAGAACTCGATCGCGCTCTACGGCGACAAGGTGATCCTGACCACCGTCGATGCCAAGATCGTCGTGCTCAATGCCGCCGACGGCACCGTTGCCTGGGAAAAGCAGGTCCTCGATTACCAGGTCGGCTACAGCTACACGATTGGGCCGCTGATCGTTAAGGACAAGATCATCTCGGCAATCTCGGGTTGCTCGATCGCCGGCACGGCCGGTGGTTGCTTCATCCTGGCGCACGATGCCAATACCGGTGAAGAGCTCTGGCGCTTCAACACCATCGACGATCCCAATAACCCGGCCCAGCAGGAAAGCTGGGGCGAAGTTCCGGCGGAAAACCGTTGGGGCGGCACGCCTTGGGCTACGGGCGCTTATGATCCGGAAACCAACGTGACCTTCTGGGGCGTCGGTATGCCTGGTCCTTACGCGGAACTGATCCGTGGTTCGGGCGATGGCAGCGTGTTGTACACCAACTCGACCCTGGCTCTCGATGCCGATACCGGCGAGCTGAAGTGGTACTACCAGCACCTGCCGCGCGATAACTGGGATCTGGACAGCCCGTTCGAGCGCATCCTGGTCAGCCAGGAAGTCGATGGGAAAATGGCCAATATGGTCGTTTCCGTCCCCGGCAAGAACGGCATTGCGTTCGGTCTCGATCGCGACACCGGCAAGTATCTGTGGTCCAAGGAAACCGTTCAGCAGAACGTTGTGACCGGCATTGATCCGGACGGCACTGTCCATATCAACGAAGACCTGATCTCGACCGCTGTTGGCGAAGCCCACCTGATCTGTACCTCGGTTTCCGGCGGTAAGCTCTGGATGGCTGGCTCCTACAGCCCCAAGACCCAGACCTTCTTCGTGCCCCTGACCGAGGCCTGCAACACCGTGGCCCCGACCCAGACCGAATTCACCGCCGGCAATGCCGTTGGTGCGGTCAAGTTCGGCCCACGCGTTCTGCCCGAAGGCATCACCGAAGCCGGCCTCGTGCAGGCTCTGTCGGTTTCCCCCACCGAGGGTGATTCCAAGTGGCAGGCGCGCAGCCGTCCGTCGATGACCAGCTCGCTGCTGGCCACCGCTGGTGATCTGGTGTTCGGCGGCGACGCTGGCCGTTTCGTCAAGGCATGGGATCAGGAAACTGGTGAAGTGCTCTGGGAACAGCGTCTGAACGCCCCGATCGGTGGCTATCCGATGACCTACGAACTCGATGGCGAACAGTACCTGGTCATCCCGACTGGTTACTCCAATGCCGCCAGCTCGATCTCGTCGGCTTTCCCGGAAATCCCGCTGCCGACCGGTACCGGCAACTCGATCTTCGTGTTCAAGCTGCCTGCAGCCAAGTAATTGCTGCGCCAAGGCGACTAACTGAAAAGGGGCCAAACGGCCCCTTTTCTCCATTCAGGAGACGGTTTCGATGATGCTACGTGGTTTGATGACGGGCCTCGCTCTGGTGGTCAGCCTCCCCGCTTTCGCGCAGGTGCCGCCTGAACTGCTCAACAACACGCGGCGCCAGAACGGCGAGTCGATCACGGCCTGTTTCGACACCACCGCGACCACGCTGGAATTCGACCGCGAGGTCGCCAGGCTGATCGCCGATTCCCTGTTCGTTGATCTGCAGACCCGCGACGGCTTCGGCGGCTTCCCCATTGATGGCGCTGGCTTCATGGACGAACTGTCGATTGCCATGAACAATACCTGCGATCTGTTCATGGGCATCTCGGTCCAGGTCAATTCCCAGTTCCCCGAATGGGCTGCGGTCTCGCGCCCCTACGCCTCCATGCCCTTCGTGCTCGCCGTCGATAACCCCGACTGGCAGAGCCTTGCCGACATTCCTCACGACCGCAAGATCGGCACCGCGCTGCAAAGCCTGGGCGAACTGGTGTTCATCACCTGGGCGCAGCAGCAGCCCGAGGCCGAGCGCTGGAAGCGTCTGCCCTATGCCAATTTCGAATTAATGCTGAAGCGCGTGCAGGACCAAAGCCTTGGCGGCATGCTGCTCTGGCAGCCCTCATTGGTGAAGCTGCAGCAGACGGTCCCGGCCGCCAGGGACGTGCGCATCATCGATCTGGCCCCGGTTCCCGCCGTCGATGTTCATGTCGGTGCGCTGGTTTCCAGCAAGGATAGCTTCCTGCGCTCGCAGGTCGATGAAGCCATCGATGCCCTGGTGGCCGATGGCACCATCACAGCGTTGATGGAACGCTACGGCTATACCGGCCACGCCGGTGAATAGGTTCAGCTGAGCCGCAGCCAGTCCAGCAGCACCGGTGAGAAATCGGGCACCCAGCCCAGAACCAGCAGGACGCAGAGCCCGACCAGAACAACGGGCTCTGCCTTTTGCAGGCGCTTCTCGGCCGATGGCCAGATCGCCTCCAGCAGCGTGCCACCGATCAGGCCGGGCAGCGGCAACAGATTGAGCAGCACCGACCCGGCACAGACAATCTGGAACTGCTGCAGACTATACAGCACCACATAGCCCGCCGTGCGCGGCAGACTCGCCTGCACCAGTGGAGCAAGCAGATCGGCCAGCGGAATCGCCGACAGCATCAGCAGCGGTCCACCCAGTGCGATGACCACCAGCCCCCAACGGCCCAGCCGATTGCTGTTCACGTCGTAGCGCAATGGGCGTATCCAGCCCATCCTGAACAATACCGCCATGGCCAGGCCCAGCACGGCGAGATGCGGGAACGGATTGAGCGTCAGCCGGCCGTCATGACGGGGCCTGCTATCGCCCATCGCCCTGGCCAGTCCTGCCAGAATTGCGCCCTGCAACGCCGCGAAGATCAACAGCGCCACTACTCGCGTGACGATCTCTTCCATCGTCAGATTGTTCAGAAAATTCAACGGCTCTATCCCGACAGCGCCGGACCGTGGCGCGCCCCCCGATGTTACGGATTTATCACTGCTTCGGCCAGCTTCAACGGGACTTCGAAATGACTCTTTCCAGGCTGGGAAAGACCTCATAATGAGCAGTATCGGGGCGGTTGCCTGATCGCAGTCTGCCATCCACACTGTCGCGAACCTGCCTCAGGCAAAACAGGAGCCAACATGTCACGCCACCCCAAGCTCCATCGCATGGCAGCTGCAGTGCTTGTGGTGTTGGCGCTGGCGAGTCCGGTCTTTGCCCAGCAGGTGACGGATTATCTGGGCGTTCCCGGCCCCATAACCTTCAACGGCACCGATTATGCGCTGTCCTGGTCCTCCAAGCCGACGCCCGACTATATCAAGCAGGAATACCTGCCGAGAGGGCAGGTGCCCGAGGCCTATAGCAGTATGCTGATGGTGGAATTTCTGGCCGGCGACCTGAAGCCCACAAGCATGGCCGGCGCCCAGATGGACCTGCTGAACCGGCGTAAGGCCAGCGACCCCCTGGTCAGCATGGCGCTGACCGAGAATGCGCAGAGCGGCGAGGTCATTCTTGATTTCATCCTGAGCGGCCGCGACGAAACCGGCGGGATCGTGGTCGAATGGAATGCCTATCGCTATGCGCAGGCCCAGACCGCTGCGGGCAAGACCGGCGGCATGCTGCTGGCCATTAGCCGTCGCGCCTATGGCGAACCTGCCGCCCGCGCCTTCCTCGCATCGCTGCAGGACTTGAAGGCGGTCCAGGTCCCGGCCCTCGCCGCCGCCGAATTGCCAAAGTTCTGATTGGCTGGGCCGGTTTCGTCCCCGCCGTCACCAACCGGCTGGTCCGGGTGGTCGATCTGTCGCCTCGGCTTGCGTTGAGGAATATCAGTCCTTCCGCCGCAACGCCGCGCTGAGCTTGTCACCCAGCGCACCCATGCTCGGCGCCGCCTGCGGCCGCGTCTGCGGCACCCGCTGCGGCTTGTCCCGTGGCATTTCCGTCGGCCGTGTGGTGTCGATCTCGCGCCGCATGGTCAGTCCGATGCGCTTGCGCGGCACATCCACCTCGACCACCCGCACCTTCACCACATCCCCCGCCTTGACCACCTCATGTGGGTCCTTGACGAATTTGTCGGCCAGCTGAGAAACGTGGACCAGCCCGTCTTGATGCACGCCGATATCGACGAAGGCGCCGAAGGCCGCCACATTGGTCACAGTGCCCTCCAATAGCATGCCGGGCTTGAGGTGCTTGATGTCGTCGATGCCATCGGCAAACGAGGCGGTCTTGAAGCTGGGCCGCGGATCGCGTCCCGGTTTTTCCAGCTCGAGGAAAATATCGCGCACCGTCGGCAGGCCGAACCGGTCATCGACGAAGCCGCGCGGATCAAGCCCGGCCAGCGCCGTCTTGTCATTCATCAGGCTGCGCAGGTCGCGCCCACAGGCGGCAACGATCTTGCGCGCCACGCCATAGGCTTCCGGGTGTACCGACGACGCATCCAGCGGCTCGGTGCCGCCAGTGATGCGCAGGAACCCGGCGCTCTGTTCAAAGGTACGCTGACCCAGCCGCGGCACATCCAGCAGTGCCTTGCGGCTGGGGAACGGGCCATTGCTGTCGCGATGCACGACGATAGCCTCGGCCAGCGCCGGCCCCAGGCCCGAAACGCGCGCCAGCAGCGGCGCCGAAGCGGTATTGAGATCGACACCCACCGCGTTCACCGCATCTTCCACCACCGCATCGAGCGAGCGATTGAGCCGCGACTGATCGACGTCATGCTGGTACTGCCCGACCCCAATTGCCTTGGGCTCGATCTTGACCAGTTCGGCCAGCGGGTCCTGCAACCGGCGGGCAATCGACACCGCCCCGCGCAGCGATACATCGAGCTGCGGAAATTCACTCGCCGCCGCTTCTGACGCCGAATAGACCGACGCGCCCGCTTCCGAAACGATCACCTTGGTCGGCTTGGGTGCGGGCAGGCGGGCGATCAGGTCGGCCACCAGCTTCTCCGTCTCGCGGCTACCGGTGCCGTTGCCAATGGCGATCAGCTGCACATCATGCTTGCCGATCAGGCGTTGGATCGCGGCTTGCGATCCCATGATGTCGTTGCGCGGCGGGAAGGGGTAGATCGTTTCGGTATCCAGCAGCTTGCCGGTCGCGTCGATCACCGCCACCTTGACCCCGGTGCGGATACCGGGATCGAGCCCCATCGTGTTCTTGGCGCCAGCCGGTGCCGCCAGCAGCAGATCCTTGAGATTGCGCGCGAAGACGCCAATGGCTTCCTCTTCGGCGCGCTCGCGCAATTCCACCATCAGGTCGATGGAGAGCGTCACCCGCAGCCGTGTCCGCCAGGCCCAGCTGGCCACCTCGCGCAGCCATTGATCGCCCGGGCCGCTGCCCTGTGCCTCCAGCGCCGCGATAACGAACCGCTCGGCCGGCTTCACCTTGTCTTCGACATCGGCATTCACCTCGATATCGAGGCTGAGGAAATCCTCGTTGCGCCCGCGCATCATCGCCAGCGCCCGGTGCCCGGCCACCTTGGCCCAGCGTTCGCTATGGTCGAAATAATCCGAAAACTTCGCGCCAGCCTCTTCCTTGCCGGCGACGACGCGCGCCCGCAGCATGGCCTTGTCGCGCATATGATCGCGCAGGCGCCCGAGCAGGGTCGCATTCTCCGACAGCCCCTCGATGACAATGTCACGAGCGCCATCCAGCGCTTCCTTGGTGCCGGGCACGTCCTCGGTCAGGTAAGCTGCTGCCAGCATTGCCGGATCGGCGCTGCGATTCTCCAGGATCGCCGCCGCCAGCGGCCCCAGTCCCCGCTCGCGCGCAATCTCGGCCTTGGTCCGGCGCTTAGGCTTGAACGGCAGATAGAGATCCTCGAGCTCCGCCTTGGTCGCGGCGCCCAGCATGCTCACGCGCAGCGCATCGGTCAGCTTGCCCTGTTCCTCGACCGAAGCGATGATCGAGGCCCGCCGCGCTTCCAGCTCACGCAGATAGACCAGCCGTTCCGCCAGATTGCGCAGCTGCGTATCATCCAGCCCTCCGGTCACTTCCTTGCGGTAGCGCGCCACGAACGGCACCGTCGCGCCACCGTCGAGCAACTCGACCGCGGCATTGACCTGCTCGGGACGAGCAGCGATTTCGGTAGCAATCTGGGCAGCGATACGGCGGGCGAGGTCGGTCATGGCAGTCGTTTCGGTTCGTTCAGGAGCCCGGACCATACTGCCCCCGCTGCCCCTGGACTACCCGCCAGTCGCGATATCCTCATTCTGATGTAGGGGTGCGGCTGTGACGATGCCTGCATTGCCGCGCTGTCTGCTTGTGGCAAGCAACGAGGGAGGAAGCCCTCAGGCCTATCCTGCCGGAAATGTGGCCTGCACGCCCGTGCGGGCCGAGGCGATATGCCAGTGCACCAGCAGTTCCGTTGGGTCCATCCCCATCGGCAAAGGGCGCTAAAGCGCCCAGACCAGCAGCAGCATCGGAACCGCAACCAGCACCACCAGGATTGAGAGCGGCAGTCCCAACCGCCAGTAATCCCCGAACCGGTAACCGCCCGGGCCCATCACCAGCGTATTGCACTGGTGACCTATGGGGGTGAGGAAGTCCGAGCCCGCGCCGATGGCCACGGCCATCAGGAACGCCTCCGGCTGGAACCCGAGGTCGGTGGCAAAGGTCGCGGCAATTGGCGCCATGACCAGCACTGTCGCGGCATTGTTGAGGAAGGGCGTCACGGCCATCGCCGCTACCATGATCAGCGCCAGCGCACCATAGGCGGGCAATACACTCGCCGCTTGCGACAGCCAGCTGGAAATCACGTCGGTGCCGCCTGTGGTACGCAGCGAGTCGCTGATCGGGATCAGCGCCGCCAGCATGATCAGGATCGGTGCATCGAGATGTGAATAGACCTCACGCAAGGGCAGGGCGCGGCTGACCACCATCAGCACCGCCGCGGCGAAAAAGGCAATCGCCACCGGTATCAGGCCGAGCGCGGTGGTCGCCATGGCAGCCGCCAGGATCAGCAGCGGCACCAGCCCATTGCGGACGCTTCCCAGCTTCAGGCCGCGCTCCACCAGCGGCAGGCAGTTCCACCGCCGCAGCAGGTCGGGCAATTCCTTGAGGTCGCCCTGCAGCACGATGACGTCGCCATTCTGGAACCGGATTTGCCCGAGTCGTTCCGTAAACCGCTTGTCGCGTCGGCTGACCGCAAGCAGGTTCAGCCCGGTCCGGTCGAACAGGCTCAATTCCTGCGCACTGCGCCCGATCAGGTCCGATGTCTTGGTGACGACGGCTTCGACAATGCCGGTATTGTCCGACGTCGCTTTGGTGTCGCGGCGCTTGGAGAATGTCAGCTTGCCCTGGGCCACCATGGTGTCGAGCGCTTCGGGGGCGCCTTCCAGCAGCAGCACATCGCCTTCCTTGATGATCGAATCCGGCAAGGGCTTCCGGCGCGCACCGGATTCCCCGATGATGCCGATGATCATTGCGGCCCCGCCGCCCAGCCGCTGCAGTTCGCCGATGGTCATGCCGACAGCGGACGATTGGGCGGGCACATGGGCTTCTGTGGTGTAGTTCTTGATCTCGATGGCTTGGTCCATCGAGCTGGTATCGCGCGTGCGTGCTGGCAGCAGCTTGTAGCAAAAGGCCAGAAAAACCAGCCCGACCAGCGCCAGCGCTGCACCCACCGGGGTGAAGTCGAACATCGTGAACGGCACGCCGGTCAGATCCTGACGCACCCGCGATACGATGATGTTGGGCGAGGTGCCGATCTGGGTCATCAACCCGCCCAGCAGCGAGCCGAACGACATCGGCATGAGGAACAAGGAGGGCGACACCCCCGATTTCCGAGCCATCTGGAAGGCAATCGGCATCATGATTGCCAGGGCGCCGATATTCTTGATGAAGGCCGACAGCACCGTGACGGTCAGCACCAGCAGAATTAATTGCGCCCGTGGCGTGCTGATATTGGGCGCAAAGCGCCGCACCGCCATTTCCATGATCCCCGTACGCGCCACCGCTGCACTGACCACCAGCGCGCTGCCCACGATGATGACGATGTCATCGGAAAACCCCTTGAAGGCCTCTGTGGGCTTGACGACCCCGACGGTCACCGCCGCCAGCAACGCGCCCACGGCAACGACATCATAGCGCCAGCGCCCCAGGACGAAGGCAACCATCATCGCTGCGATAATGCCAAAGGCCAGAATTTGCGGTGTCGTCATAGAAATCCCCGGTGCCGACAGTACAAACGCGCCGGGATCGAATTGGGCGCAGGGCACCATCGATAATTGCGCAGCCAATCTGAATTGGCCACTGTCGCTACGTACGGGGATCAGGTTTATGAATGTTCGGTTCGCTTGTCACGCGATCACCGCATTGCCTCAATGGTGCTCGCTGCTGATGACATAAAGCGCCGCCCGCCGCCCGTGACGTTCGCGGCGGCGATAGGCGAGTTCAATCGCCGTATCAACGGCCTCGCCGATAGATGCGCGCAATTCATCGGTCTTGGGATCCAGCGGCACGATGGCGAGGGCCTGTTCAAGGTGATCTCGCACGTGCTCGTATAAGGGATCGGGCACCAGTTGTTTTAGCATCGCTCACCTTTCAGCAATCGCGCCATTTTATTCGGGGCAGGAATGCCTTCGGTTAAGCTGACACGGGCAATTTTATCAAAACCCGTTTTGCCCATTCATTTCGGCTTGGCCAGGACGTCCGCCCAGCGACGGCCGGTCCGCGCACGCCGCGTCTGCTGGTGGATATAGCCCGCCAATAATTCGGAGACCGATACTTCCGCAGGCCGGTCGCCCAGGGGCGCAGTGATGATGCGGCCGGCGATATTGGCATTGATGATGCCGTGTTCGACGAAGAAAGTGGCCTTATAGGATGCGCCGCCCTGGGTAATACGAATGTCGTGGACTTCGGATTCTGGATACACGTCGCCTATCCTCCCATCGAATTGTCGGTGTCGGGCCAGTCGCCGTCAAGATCGGTACGCCCGGGGCTCCGGAAAAAATCGACCCAAGCGGCCGGAACCGCCTGGGCCCAGTGTGCAGCATGTGTCCACGATGCCGCCATTGAACCTAGCCGGTCTGTGGGCGGTCGCATTTAACAATGACATCTCCCCTCGAAGTGACGTCAATCGCAGGTTTTCTGTTTGCTGCCGCACCTTTACCGCAATGTGTTGCGCTCCTATGGTGCGGGAAATGGGTTTGCAGGGGGCTGGTATGCGGCAGATGTTTCGGTCGGCGATGGGACTTTGTGCTGCGCTCTTGATGACGCTGGGTGCGTCTGGCGGGGTATCGGCGCAGGACCAGGTGACGCTGTTGCCAGGCATGGATCTGCCGGGCTTCGATTATTCTATCCTCAAGGGTACCACCGCTGAGGCCTGCCAGGCCGCCTGCATGGATGATCGCATCTGCCGTGCTTTCACCTTCAATCAGAAGTCCAGCTGGTGCTTCCTGAAGGGCGATGTCGGCGAACAAACCCCGTTCGCAGCCGCCCTTTCCGGTCGCGTAACCCACGCGGACGCGCCCGAGGTGACCGCTGCCGCCCGTCAGTCCGAATTGCCTTTTCCCGCCGCAGACCTGATCGATTCCGCCCGGCGCTTTGCCCGCGAACTGCCCACCACCGACGCGCCCCCGCCCGGCGCGGCCTATGCCGATCTGGTTGCCGCGGCCGATACCGCCGCCGGCCAGGGCAATCCCTCCCTCGCCATGCTGTCCTATCGTCAGGCTCTGGCAATCGTCGACAATGACCCGGCTGTCTGGTTGTCGCTGGCCAATGTTGCGCTGAACCAGGCCGATCTCGTCGAAGGCCAGTCCGAGGGCGACAACAGCTATGATCTTGGCATTATCGGCACCTCCGCCGCGATGAATGCCTTTCTGTTGTCCAACTCTGAACAGGAACGGGCGGATGCCCTCAGTGCCTTGGCGCGCGGCCTCGAACATCGCCAGAAGTGGCGGGAGTCTATCGCCACTTATCGCGCCAGCCTGGCCCTGGCCGGGGATATGGCCCTGCAGGAACGTCTCGACAGGGTCGTGGCCGAGCATGGCTTCCGCGTGACCTCCAACGAGGTCGATGCCGAAGCCGCCGCCCCCCGCATTTGCGTCGTCTTCTCCGATCCGCTGCCCTCTGGCAGCACTGATCTGTCCAGCTATGTCAGCGTCGAAGGCGCGGCGCAGCTCGCCGTCGAAACCGAACAGCGCCAGATCTGTCTGCAGGGCGTCGAGCATGGTCGCCGCTACAATATCAAGCTGCGCGCCGGCCTGCCGTCCGCTGATGGCGAGAGTCTGCGCAAGGATGTGACCCTGAACGTCTATGTGCCTGATCGCTCGCCTTTTGTCGGCTTCGCCAACAATGCCTATGTGCTGCCCGCCGGCCTCGGTGGCGGCCTGCCGATCACCTCGGTCAATGCCGAAACGGCAGATGTCATCATCTACCGCATTGGCGATCGCTCGATTGCGGCCGCCGTCCGCAATGGCATTTTCCAGGGCAACCTGACCGGCTATTCCGCCTCCGACGTGGCCAATCAATATGGCGAGGAAATCTGGAACGGTCAGGTCGATCTGGCCCAGAGCTCGCCCAATGCCATGTCCGTCACCGCCATTCCCGTGGCCGATGTGCTGAGCGGCGTCGAGCCGGGCGCCTACGTCGTCACCGCTCGCGTTGCTGGCGCGGAGGAGGATTATTGGGCCGAAACCGCCACCCAGTGGTTCATCGTCACCGATCTCGGCCTGACCACCATTTCGGGCAGCGATGGTGTCCACGCCTTTGTACGCGCCCTGGGCAGTGCCGAACCGGTGGCCAATGCGAAGGTGCGCCTGGTTGCGGTCAATAATGAGATCCTGGGCGAAGCCATCACCGATGCCGAAGGCCGCGCCGATTTCGCTCCGGGCCTGGCCCGTGGCGCCGGTGGGCGTGCGCCGCAGCTGCTGGTGGCCGAAACCAGCCAGGGCGATTATGCCTTCCTCAATGTCTCCAAGCCCGCCTTCGATCTGACCGACAGGGGCGTGGAAGGCCGTCCGTCCCCGGGCCCGCTCGACCTGTTCGCCACCACCGAACGTGGCGTCTACCGCCCGGGTGAGACCGTGTTCCTGACCGCGCTCCTGCGCGACAGTCACGCCAATGCCGTCGCCGATCTGCCCCTGACTCTGGAAGTCGAACGCCCCGATGGCGTTATCGCCACCCGCGAAGTGTTGAGCGATGCCGGCGCTGGCGGCTATTTCGCCGCCCTGCCCATGGTAGAGGGCGCCATGCGCGGCTCCTGGGCCATCCGGCTGTTTGCCGATCCCAAGGCCGAGCCGCTTGCCAGCGTGGCTTTCCTCGTCGAGGACTTTGAACCCGAACGCCTCGCCTTTGAAGTCAGTGCCCCCGATGAGCCCATGCCCATCGGCGAGGTGACCCCAATCACCATCGCGGCCAAATACCTCTATGGCGCCACCGCGCCGGACCTTGCGGTTGAGGTTGATGCCGTTATCCGTCCGGTCAATGGTCTGGCTGATTTTCCGGGCTACACCTTCGGGCGGGTCGACGACACCATCGAAACCAGCCGCGAGCCTCTTGGCGTCATCGGCACCACCGATGCGACAGGCAACCTCACTGCCGAACTCACCCTGCCGGAACCACAGTCCACAACCCGTCCGCTGGAAGCGCAGATCATCCTGCGTCTGGTCGATACCAATGGCCGTCCAGTTGAGCGCAGCCTGGTTCGTCCTGTCCTGGCCCAGACCGACCGCATTGGCATCAAGCCACGTTTTGAGCGGGGCGATGGTCTGGCCGAAGGCAGCGAAGCCAGCTTCGATATCATCGCCGTGGCGCCCACCGGGGAAACTATCGCCAAGTCGGGTCTGAACTGGACCCTGTCGCGCATCGAAACCAGTTATCAGTGGTATCGCGACAGCAGCACCTGGAAGTGGGAAGCCATCACCACCACCCGCGCAGTCGCCAATGGCAGTGTCGATACGCTCGCCGATGCGCCCGTGCAGGTCGGTGCCGCCGTTCGTTGGGGCCGCTACCAGCTCGAAATCGAGAGCACCGGCCGCGACGCCACCTCCAGCAGCTATGAATTCTATGCTGGCTATTATTACGCCGATGCCGGCTCCGACACGCCCGATACGCTGCAGGTTGCGCTCGACAAGCCCGCCTACCGCATCGGCGAAACCGCCAATCTGCGCCTCGATCCACAATTTGCCGGCACCGCGCTGGTCATGGTGGTCGATGATCGCATCATCGACATGATCGCCGTGCCGGTTCCCGCTGAAGGCACCACGATCCCCCTCGAAGTCACCGATGACTGGGGCCCTGGCGCCTATGTCACCGCCGTGCTCTATCGTCCCTCCAGCGCCGCCGAAAAGCGCATGCCCGCCCGCGCTCTGGGCCTTGCTTTCGCCGATGTGGAGCCGGGCGATCGCCAGCTCGACGTGACCATCGATGCGCCCGCCGTATCGCTGCCGCGCCAGGCCTTCACCACCACCGTCAAGCTGGGCAATGTCGCTGCCGGCCAAAAGGCCTATGTCGGTATTGCTGCCGTCGATCTGGGCATTCTCAACCTCACCAACTTCAAGACCCCCGATCCCGATGGCTGGTTCTTTGGTCAGCGCCAGCTCGGCATGGCATTCCGTGATCTCTATGGCCAGCTGATCGATCCGACCCAGGGCATGCCCGGCGCCATGCGCTCGGGCGGTGATGGTGGCGCAGCCCGTCTCGGCACGCCTCCGCCCACTTCGGTGCTGGTCGCCCTGCATTCGGGGATTGTCGAGGTCGATGCCGATGGCAATGCCACGGTCAGCTTCGACATGCCCGACTTTGCCGGCACAGTGCGCCTCATGGCCATGGCCTGGACTGCTGACGCCGTGGGCCATGCCCAGGCCGATGTGATCGTCCGCGATCCGGTCGTCGTCACGCTCAGCCCGCCGCGCTTCCTGCGGCTCGATGACGTGTCGCGCCTCCTGGTCGAGGTCAACAATGTCTCCGGCTCTGCCGGCGCCTATAAGATCGCGCTGTCCCCCGGTACAGGCCTCGCCACCGGCGCCGCCGAAACCACAGTCGAGCTGGCCGAGGGCGCCCGTACCGCGCTCAATCTTGACCTGACCGGCATCGCTATCGGCGACCAACAATTGAGCGTGACCATCACCCCGCCAACGGGTAAGCCACTGATCAAGAACCTGACGCTGGGCGTCCGCGCCACCAGCGCTCCTCTGACCAGCAGCACGCTGCTGCCGATGGAGCCCGGCGAAACCGTCACGCTCGATGCCAGCTTCTTTAATGGCATGGTGCCCCACACCGGCAGCCTCACCATGGCTATCGGTCCGGTCGCCCGCCTCGATATCCCCGGCCTGCTGCTCCAGCTCGATCGCTACCCCTATGGTTGCGCCGAGCAGGTCACCAGCCGCGTCCTGCCGCTGCTCTATTTCAATGAAGTGGCGCAGATGCTTGGCCTGGGCACCGATGCCGAACTCGATCTGCGCATCCGCGAAGCCATCGTCACACTGCTGTCCAAGCAGACGTCCAGCGGCGGCTTTGGCCTCTGGGGCCCCTTCAGCGGCAGCGATCTGTGGCTGGATTCCTACGTTACCGACTTCCTGCTGCGCGCTCAGATTGCCGGCTACATTGTGCCGGAACAGGCCATGAGCATGGCGCTGGACAATCTGGGCAACCAGGTCTCCTACGCCTCCGATTTCAGCAATGGCGGTGAAGACATTGCCTATGCGCTCTACAACCTTGCCCGCGCCGGTCGCGCCGCCATCGGCGATCTGCGCTACTATCTCGAGGCGCGCCTCGATGCCTTCGGCTCACCCCTGGCCAAGGCCCAGCTTGGTGCGGCCCTGGCGCTTTACGGCGATACCACCCGCTCCGCGACGGCCTTTGACGCGGCAGTGGAGGCGCTCCGGACGCCCGAGCAGCGCAACCGCTTCCGCACCGACTATGGCAGCCAGTTGCGCGATACCGCAGCCTTGCTGGCCCTGGCGGCCGAGTTTGCGCCGACCAGCGTCGATATCGCCGCTCTGACCACCCGCCTCGCCAAGCTGCGCGATATCGCCACCTACACGTCCACCCAGGAAGACGCGTGGACCCTGGTTGCCGCTTCCGCAATCGCCCGCGACACCGCCGATGGCTCGGTGAGCGTCGATGGCGTCGAGCTGACCGGTTCGGTCTATGACCGCTACGATCAGGAACACTTCGACGGCGCTGCTGTCAGCATCGTCAACAATGGTGCCGAGGCCACCGAAGCCAGGGTCTCGGTGACGGCGATCCCGATCGTGCCGCCGCCGGCCAGCAGAAACGGGTTCCTGATCACCCGCACCTACTTCACCCCCGATGGCATCGAGCTGGGACGCGATCTTGCCACTGCCAGCCAGAACGACCGCTTCGTAGTGGTGCTGACCATGTATCCGGACATGCTCGGCTCCGGCCAGTACATCGTCGCTGATCCACTTCCGGCCGGCTTCGAGATCGAAAATCCCGATCTGTCCGCTGGGGCAGGGGTATCCGACCTGTCCTGGCTCAGCGTCGATACGCCAGTGCACACCGAAGCCCGCACCGATCAGTATGTCGCGGCATTCCGCTACTGGTCCGATGTGACCAGCTTCAGTACCGCCTATCTGGTCCGCGCGGTTACCCCCGGAGCCTTCTCGCTGCCGGGTGCGACGGTTGAAGACATGTATCGCCCCGAACTGCGCGGTAATACTGCTGCCGGCAGCATCGAGATCAGCACAGCCGGCCCATGATTTCGGCCGCACCGGTTGAGCCCAGATTCCGTCCATCGCGCCGTCTGGCGCGGTGGGCCGCTATTGGCCTGGTGGCCGCCGCCGCGCTGACTGCCGGTGGCGTATTCTATGTGCGTTCCATCGTCGATGAGATCGCCACAACGCTCCCTGCGACCCCCGATATCGCTACGCTCCCCGTCTCCACTGCGGTGGTGGATCGCGCCGGCCTGCTGCTGCGCCCCTTCACCACCAGCGATGGTCGTTGGCGCCTGCCGGTTACCGTCGACGAGGTAGACCGCCGCTTCATCGACATGCTGATTGCCTATGAGGACCAGAATTTCGAGCGCCATGGCGGCATCGAATGGTCCGCCATGCTGCGTGCTGCTGGCCAATATGTCGGCGCCGGCCGCATTGTCTCGGGCGGCTCAACCCTCACCATGCAGGTGGCGCGGCTGGTCGACCAGCAGCCCACCCGCAATCTCTGGGGCAAGGTGCGCCAGATGGTCCATGCCGATGTGCTGGAGCATCGCCTGACCAAGGAAGACATCCTCACCCTCTATCTGACGCTCGCCCCCTATGGCGGCAATATCGAGGGCATCCGTGCCGCCAGCCTCGCCTATTTCGGCAAGGAGCCGACGCGCCTGACTTCGGCCGAAGCCGCGCTGCTGGTTGCCTTGCCGCAATCGCCCGAAGCCCGCCGCCCAGATCGCGATCCCGCCGCGGCCCTGGCTGGCCGCAACAAGGTGCTCGATCGCATGGTGGCCAAGGGTGTCATCACCGCCGACGAGGCCGATGGCGCCAGGCGCGAGCCGATCCCCACGGCGCGCCACCAGTTCCCCATGCTGGCAGCCCATCTGGCGCAGTCGGCCATCACCGCCCAGCCCAATGCGCGCCGCATCGCGCTAACCGTCGATCGCCAGATCCAGTCGGCCCTCGAACGTCTCGGCGCCTCGCGCGCCCGCCAGCTTGGCCCGCACTTGTCGGTCGCTATCGTCGTCGCCGATCAGGCCACCGGCAATATCCTCGCCTCGGTCGGCTCCGCCGGTCTCTTCGCCCGGCAAAGCGATGGCTTTGTCGATATGACCAATGCCGTCCGCTCGCCGGGCTCGACGCTCAAGCCGCTGATCTATGGGCTTGGCTTCGAGCTCGGCCTCGCCCATCCCGAAAGCCTGATCGAGGATCGCCCGACGGCCTTTAACGGCTATGTGCCGGTCAATTTTGACGGCTATAACCGCGGCACCGTCACCATCCGCCAGGCTCTCACCGAGTCGCTCAATGTTCCCGTCGTCATCGTGCTTGATGCGGTGGGGACGGCCCGGCTGATGTCGCGGCTCAAGCGCGCCAATGTCGATCCTAAGCTGCCGGGCAATACCGCGCCGGGTTTGGCCATCGGGCTGGGCGGCGTCGGCGTCACGCTGCGCGATCTGGTCTCGATCTACACCGCCATTGCCCGTGGCGGCTCGCCCGTCCGGCTCAACGATGGCGTCTCCGTCCGCTCGCCAGCCATGGGCGAAGTCGCGCCGGTGCTCGATCCGGTGGCCGCCTGGTATGTCTCCGATATACTGGCCGATGTGCCGCCGCCGCTCAATGGCTCACCCGGCCGCATCGCCTACAAGACCGGCACCTCCTATGGCTATCGCGACGCCTGGGCCATTGGCTATGACGGCAAGACCGTCATCGGCGTCTGGGTTGGCCGTCCCGATGGCGTGCCGGTTCCGGGCATTTCCGGCATTGTCGCCGCGGCCCCCATCCTGTTCGAGAGCTTTGACCGCCTGGGCGCGCCAACCGTCCGGCTCCGCCCCGCGCCTGCAGGCGCCATTGTTGCCTCCAATTCCCAGCTGCCCAGTCCGCTCCGCCGCTTCCGCCACCCTGACCTGCAGATGGTTGCCCGCGATGCCGCCCCCGAAATTGCCTTCCCGGCCGACGGCGTCGATGTCGATCTCGGCGCTGCTGGCGGTTCCGAGCGACCGCTCATGGTCAAGGTGCGCAATGGCGTGCCACCCTTCACCTTCTTCGCCAATGGCGCGCCCTTCGCCCGCTCCGCCTTTGCCCGCCAGAACAGCTGGACGCCTGATGGCCCAGGCTACGTCACCCTCTCCGTCCTCGATGCCGAAGGACGTTCGGACATGGTCACAGTTTTTATTGATTGATGCCAATCGTTTGGCGGTCGACTCGATCCCGGCAGTGCCTGAGTGCCTCCCGCGATCTTCAATTTGTCATCTTTCCAAGGAAATTATGGTGCACTATATTCTCCGTGGAAAGTGAGGTGCCCATGCTGCGCCATGATGAAAATCCCGCCGATCGGATTGCCAGCGGGCCGGTCATCACCAAAGCCGTTCTGCGCACTGCCGCCCGCCTGGGGCTGACGGCGCGCGCCCTGAGCCAGGTCATCGGCGTCAGCGAGCCGACTGTGTCGCGGATGAAGTCGGGTGACTACGCCCTCGAAAGCGGCAGCAAGCCCTTTGAACTCGCCGTGCTGCTGGTGCGGGTGTTTCGCTCGCTCGATGCCATTGCCGGCGGCGACGAAAGTGTCGCCCGCGCCTGGATGAGCAATCCCAATATCGCCCTCGACGGTGTGCCTGCCGAGAAAATCCGCACCATTACGGGGCTCACCGATGTCATGGCCTATCTGGACGCCCGCCGCGCTCTCGTCTGAGGCGCGGCCCTATCGCGGCCGCGCCTGGCGCATGGTCGAGGCGCAGCATCGCGTCTCGACGCTCAAGCTCGTCGATAGCCTCGCCGAACAGGCTTTGCTCGAGGACATTCTCGAAACCACCAAGCCGCGCATTCCCGTAGAATGCCGGCATCTCGATTATCTGCTGGCAACCCCGTTCCGCTATGGCGCGCCATACCCCCACGGCTCGCGCTTCCGTCGCGCCGGGCTGACGCCGGGCGTGTTCTACGCCTCCGAGCGTCCCGAAACTGCCGCCGCCGAAATTGTCTTCTACCGCTTCTTGTTCTTCGCCGAGTCGCCCGCCACCCCTTTCCCCGATGGCGCTGCCGAATACACCGCCTTTTCCGCCGATGCGACGACCACCGCCGCTCTCGATCTCACCGCCGAGCCGCTCATCCGCGACGCCGCTCACTGGACCCATCTGACCGATTACGAAGCTTGCCAGCGCCTCGCCGAAGCCGCCCGTGACGCCGATTTGCAGTTGATCCGCTTTCTCTCGGTGCGCGATCCCGGGCAGGGGGCCAACCTGGCGCTCCTCACCTGCCGGGCTTTCGCCGGTTCGGCCCCGCGCGATCGCCAGACCTGGCGCATCCGCATCGGTGCGCGTGGCGCCCAGGCCATCTGCGAGTTCCCCGCCCTCGGCATCGAGTTCCCGCGCGAAGCCTTCCTCGCCGATCCGCGCCTCAATCCTTGAGCGTGATCCAGGCCGGCGCGTGGTCGCTCGCGCCCTCCGCACCGCGCACCGCCTTGTCGACCCCGGCATCCGTCAGCTTCGGCGCCAGCTGCTTGCTCAGCAACAAGTGGTCGAGCCGCAAACCGGCGTCCCGGTCCCAGCGGTTCCGCATATAGTCCCAGAACGTATAGATCACCGCCTCGGGATGGCGCTTGCGCAGGGCGTCGCTCCATCCTTGCTCCAGCAAAGACCGGTACTGCGCCCGGCTCTGCGGCTGCACCAGCGCGTTCTTGGCATAGGATGTGGTCTGATAGATATCGCGCGCTTCCGGCACGATATTGTAGTCCCCGGCCAGCACCACCGGCAGCCCGGTCTCCAGCAGCTCCGCAGCATGGCCGATCAGCCGCTCGCCCCAGGCCAGCTTGTAGTCAAACTTCGGCCCCGGCTGCGGATTGCCATTGGGGGCATAGAGCGAGGCCACTATGAGCCCGTTGACCGCCGCCTCGATATAGCGCGCCTGGCTATCCTCGGGATCGCCCGGCAGCGCATCGCGCGTCAGGATCGGATCGACGCCCCGCGCCAGGATCGCCACCCCGTTCCACGCCGATTCCCCCCGAAACACCGCTCCATATCCCGCCGCTGCAAGCGCACTGCGCGGAAACTGCCGATCCGTCGCCTTCAACTCCTGCAGACACACCACATCCGGCCGCGCCTGTGCCAGCCATGCCAGCAGATTCCCCAACCGCCGATTGATCCCGTTGATATTGAAGGTGGCGATCTTCATGCCTGTGCAATCCTGCCGTCGCCGAGCCACGGTCTTGCCACCGCGTCACCACCCGGCGCGTCCGGGTGGTCCATTCTTCCCGGAACAGATGCCTCGGCTTCTTCGCCCCTCCACCTTGAGGGGACGGCCGGGGTGGGGGTGCTGCGGTTCCAGCACCCGCAATCCCCAAAAACCTACCTGACCACCCGCTCCACCCAAGCCGCAGCCCTATCCCCCACCGCCTTCAAATGATCCGCCGCGCTAAACCCAGAAATCGTCTTACGAGGTTTGAGGTCATGGTCGCCATCTTCCAACCAGAACAGCTCGATCCGCTCCGACAGCGCATAGTTCGGCACTTCGTCGCGCGTCCCGAATTCATCCCGCGTGCCCTGGCAGATCAGCGCTGGCGTCTGCAAACCCACCAGATGCTTGGTGCGCAATTGCTCCGGCTTGCCAGGTGGATGAAACGGATAGCCCAGGCACAACAATCCCTTGATCGCCCCAGCAGCATGCAATTCATCGGCCACCATGCTGGCCACCCGCCCACCCATGGATTTGCCGCCAATGATCAGCGGCCCCTTGGCCCCCAATGCCGCCACTGCGGCGCGATATTCCGGGATCAGCGTCTCGGCCCGCGGCGGTGGCTTGCGCCCCGCATCCGTCCGGCGCGCGGCCATATAGCCAAACTCGAAACGTGCCACTCGCAGCCGTACATCCGCCAGCGCCTTGGCCACCGCGTTCATCGCGGCGGAGTCCATCGGCGCCCCTGCGCCATGCGCCAACAGGATCGTCGCCTCGGCGTCCTCCGGCCCGTCAAACAGAAACATGGTGCTCATCTAGCTGGCGCTCTTGGTCTTGTGCAGATCGACAAACTGAATACCCCGCGCCGCTGTCTTGGCCCAGTCCGAGCTGGCGTCCAGCTCCAGATAACGCACCCACCAGCGCCGCGCCGCCGCCAGATTGCCCAGGTCATATTCCAGCGCACCCAGATTATAGACCGCGTCGGCATAGTCGGGGTCGATCGCCACCGCCTTGAGCAGATGCTTGCGTGCCGCATCGCTCCGGTCCTGCCCACGCAGCAGGTCGGCGAAGTTGAACCACGCCTCGACAAAATCGGGGTCCTGCTTGATGGCAATGGCATAGGCATGGCTGGCCTCGTCGACCTTGCCCTCGGCCTTGAGCACATTGGCCAGGTTGAACGCCGCCACCGAGTCGCTGGGATCAATCGACAGGCACCGGCGATAGAGCGCGCTGGCCAGCGCAAAATCATGCTCCGCTTCGGCCATTTCAGCCGCGCCGAACAGCTCTTCCAGCTCCGCGTCGTCGCTATCGCCCAGTGGCAGCAGCGTCTGCCCATCCAGCTCATGCAGCAGATCGCCACTGCGCACATAGATCGTTTCGCCATCCTCGACATGCAGCGACAGAGCCGTCAGCGAGGTGACTTCCCCGGTCCGGTGCGCCGAACGGGCGATGGCATGCCAGCCCGCGCCGCCAGCGATCAGCCCCGCATATTTGCGCGCCAGGATCACATCGCGAAACGAATAGGGCTCGCCATCATGCTCAAACGCATCGAACAGCGACAGTAGCGCCAGGTCTCGTTCCGATAGCCGCGATTGCTCGCGCAGCGCCTGTGCCGAAATCGCCGAGGCCACGGGCCCGCGCGCCAGTTCCAACAAGCGCAGAAATCCCGCCTCGCTCAGCGCTCGCTGCGCCGCCGTCATCACCGCGTCATAGCGCGCCTCGATCTCCGCAGCGGTTGATTTTTCCAGCAGGATCCGCCCAAACACCACATGGGTGGTCTTGCGCGTCACCCCGCGCCGCAATACGCCGTTCAGGCGGGCAACTTCGCGCGCCGCCAGCCGCCGCGGGAACGCGGCCAGCGCCCCCACGATGCCAAATGTCGCGCCTCGGATCGGCATGTCGGATTAGGCCTTCTTCTTGGTCGCCGTCTTGGCTGGCTTGGAGGCTTCCACCGCCGCTGCCAGCGCTGCCTTGTCCACCGAGGTCTTGGCCGGCGCATCCGCCTTGGATTTGCTCTTGGCGGGCGGCTTGGCCTGGCCCAGGCTCGCCTTGAGGGCGTCCATCAGGTTGATGACATTGCCGCGCTCCGGTGCCGCTGCAATGATCGGATTGTGCCCCTTGAGCTTCTCGCGGATCATCTGCATCAGCGCCGCCTCATAGCGATCCTCATAATTCTTGGGATCGAAATGGGTCACCTTCTGCTCGATCAGCTTTTCCGCCAGCTCCAGCATTTCGGGGTCTGGCTCACCCTTGGGGATGGTGTTGAAATATTCAGCCGTGCCGCGCACCTCGTTAGGATTGCGCAGCGTGCAGACGAACATGCCGTTCTCGCGCGCCCCGATGGTCACCACCCGCTCGCGGCTCGATAGCACCAGCCGGGCGATCGCCACCTTGCCCGATTTGCGCATCGCCTCGCGCAGCACGGCAAAGGTTTCCTCCGCCATCGCCCCGTCCGGCGCCATGTAATAGGGGGCATCGAGATAGATCTGGTCGACTTCATCCTCGTCGACAAACGCCTCGATATTCATCGTGTGATTGGACTCGATGCGCACGCTTTCGAGGTCAGTCTCATCGATGATGACGTATTGCTTGTCCTCGTATTCATAGCCTTTGACGAGGTCGCTGCGTTCGACGAGGCCCAGTTCAGGGTCCACCGGCTTCATGTTGATCCGGTTATGGGTATCCTTGTGCAGCTGGTTGAACGTGATGCGTTCACTCGAACTGCTCGCCGGGTAAAGCCGCACCGGGCAGCTCACCAAACTCAGCTTCAGATAACCCTTCCAACTTGCCCTTGGCGCCATCGTCTTCTCCTACGCGACACACTAAGTCTTCGACCGCAATTTTGCCGGCAAATCCCGCGCGGACTCGTTAATCTCGGCCCAGGGATCGCCTGATGTAGTTAATAGTCCGGGAAGGGAAGAATAGTTCAAATCCTCGGGGGCGTCGATGGACTCGAGGTCTCGCCAATCAACTGGCGTCGAGGCCGGCAGGTTGGTGCGCGCCCGCAGCGAATAGGGCGCTGCTGCCGTGGCGCTGCGCGCATTGCGGTGAAAGTCGATGAAGATGCGCCGCTTGCGATTGTCCTTGCCCATGGTCGCGGTAAAGGTCTCGGGCGCGGCCGCCGCAATCTGGTTGGCAATGGCGCTTGTCGTCTGATGCACCTGCTTCCAACCCAGCTTGGGCTTGATCGGCACCACGATATGGAGCCCCCGCCCACCCGAGGTTTTCACAAACGGCACCAGCCCGTCATCCTCCAGCTGCCCCCGAATATGCACGGCCGCTTCCACCACCTCGCGCCAGCCGATGCCCTCGCCGGGATCGAGGTCAAAGACGATGCGGTCCGGCTTGTCGAGATGGCTCTTATGCGTGCCCCAGGTATGGAATTCGACCACCCCAAATTGCGCCAGCGCCAGAAATCCGCGCGCATCCGCCACGGTCAGGTAAGTCTTGGTTTCATCATCCGAATTCTTGGTTTCGAATGCCTCGATAGTTGGTGGCATGCCGGTAAAGGCGTGGCGCTGGAAGAAGCAGTCGGCTGGCTTTCCCGTCGGGCAGCGCACCAGCGAGACCGGCCGCCCGAACAGATGCGGCAGCATGTAGTCGCCGACCGCCGCGTAATAGACCGCGATATCCAGCTTGGTCGGCCCCGATTTGCCAAACAGCCGCCGCGTCGGATTGGTTACCCAGATCGTCGCGAGATCCGCATCCGAAATCAGCCGTTTGCGTGGCCCCGTTGTCGGCGTCGAGAGAGCCGCCTCGCGCAACCCCTTGAACACCGCGTGGCGCAGCGCATTGTCGGCGGTGCGGTTGGCATAATGGATCCGCGCCGACAGCATCGGCCGCACCCAGCGAATATCCTTCGGCGCGCCATCGAGCGGCACCGCGCCATCCTCCAGCGCTTCCAGCCGGCGTAACAGGCTCACCAGCGTCGCCGCATCAAACCCGGTCCCCACCTTGCCGCGATAGTGCAGTTCGCCATCCACCCACTCGCCCAGCGCCAGCGCTGCCAGCCCTTCGGCTGCCTGCGAGGTGGTGAAGCCAGCAATCACAAAGTCATCGACCTTGAGCGCCTTGGTCTTGGTCCAGGTGGTCGATCGTCCCGATTGATACGGCGCCGAGGCACGCTTGGAGACAATGCCCTCCAGCCCCAGCTCCGAGGCCCGCTCATAAAGCTCGCTCCCGCTCCCCGCCACATGGTCGCTGAGCTGGATTGCCGATGTGCCGCTTACATGCCCGCCCAGCAGCTGCGCCAGCAGCTGCTTGCGCTTTTCCAGCGCCACCTTGGTCAGGTCCCAGCCATCCAGATGCACCAGGTCGAACGCATAAAACACCAGGCTGTTGCCTGCGCCATTGGCCAGCGCATCCTGCAGCGCCGCAAACCGGCTGATGCCCTTGTCGTCGAGCACCACGATTTCCCCGTCGATCACCGCGCCCTTGCAGGGCAGGGGGGCAAATGCCTTGGGCAGCGTGCCGAAGCGATGCGTCCAGTCCAGCCCGCTGCGGGTGATCAGCTTCACCGCCCCGTCCTGCACATGCGCCATGGTCCGATAGCCATCGAACTTGATCTCGTGCAGCCAGTCGCCCCCATCCGGCGCCTTTGCTGCCGGGCTCGCCAATTGCGGTGCCAGCCGCTCCGGCATCGGTGCCGCCACGGCGCCCGCCAGCTTGCCCGGCACAATCCGCGCCACCCGCGCCGGCTTGACCACCGCGACCAGTTCCTCGATCCGCCGCCCGCTTTTGACACTCTCCGGCCGCGTCACCAGAATGTCGTTCTCGGTATCGACCGCCAGGTCATGTTCCTTGATCAGCAGCCAGCCCTGCTTGTCCTCACCCGGCCGCATCTTGAGCCGCGCCAGCATCCAGCCGCCATTGAGCTTTTCGCCCGCCAGCCGGAATTTGAACGCGCCCTTGCGCAGGCTCTTGTCCACATCGTCCATCGGCGCCCACACGCCTTTGTCCCAGACGATCATTGGCCCGCCGCCATATTCTCCCGCCGGGATCACGCCCTCGAAGTCGATATAGTCGAGCGGATGGTCCTCGGTCTCGACGGCAAAGCGCTTCTCGGCCGGGTCCAGCGATGGCCCCTTGGGCACCGCCCAGCTTTTCAACACCCCGCCGATTTCCAGCCGCAGGTCATAATGGTCGGCCGTGGCCGAATGCTTGTGCACCACGAACCGATTGCCCGCTTCGATCGCCTCGCCACCCGCGGGCTCCGCGGTCTTGGTAAAGTCTCGCTTGGCGCGATAGGTATCGAGCTTGGGCGTCATGCGGCTTACGCCTCGGGCACATAGGTGCCAACCCAGCGGAACACTTCGTCAAAAAACCGCTGCCGCGCCGGCTCCGGCGACAGCGCCAGATCATGGATGCCGTCCTGTATCCGCGCCACCGTCACCAGATTGCCCAGCCCCACGGCGCGCTCGGCGATATGCTCGACATTGAGCACGCTGTCGGTGCGGTCCAGCTTGTCATGCCAGCGCGTATGCGGCCCGCTCTCGGTCGAGGCACAAACCATCACGGGGCAGGCAATATCAAGCCCCGCATGCAGACGCGCATGCCCCCGCCGCACCGCACGCACCCAGCCCGCCAGTACCGGGAACCCCTTGAGCGGCTTGAGCCTCAGGTCATAATCCCAGTTGCCGCCGGTGCTCTTGTGGAGGCTCCGCCCATAATGCTCGCCCAGCGTGCTGACGGGCGTGCGCGCCGAGACAGCGCCGAACTTGTCGATCATCCAGGTGCCCAGCGTCCGCTCGAAATAGGTCCCATTGAGATCGAACCACGGACTGTTCAGCACCAGCGCATCGATGATCCCCGCCTCGCGCCGGTCGTGGCTCCAGAGGCTCGTAATCAGTCCGCCCGTTGAATGCCCCATCACCACCAGCACGCCATGGCCATAGTCCTCGCGGATGATCCGCGCAGCCGCGTCCAGCTCCTCGCCATAAACGCTGAGATCGGAGGTGTAATTTGGGGTCTGGTGGTCCAGCAGCGAACGGCCATACTTGCGCAGGTCCAGGGCATAGAACGCATATCCCTGCTGCTCCCACTGTTCCGCCATGTGCGTCTGGAAGAAGTAATCGACAAAGCCATGCACATAGAGCACGGCGCGCGTTGCCTTGGACCGCTCGGCCCGCTCCACCAGCGTCGCCACCACCGCGCCTTCCGCGTCCGGCGCCAATTCGATTGTCCGCGATACCCAGTCAGCGCCCAGAATATCCTGCATGACCGCACCTCCTTGCACTGCCATCCTAGTGTTCCCGGTTTGGCGACAAACGTCCAGTCATGGCAAAGCGGCTGCCCGATGCGGCGGACAGCCCCTGGTTCTAAAATTATGGCGGTGGTGACATGCCGCTTCCGACGCCGGCGCAACGGTGCCGATGTGGCATTGCCCTGAGCCTTAGTGGATACTGGCGCCGACGCCACCGCGCCGGCTGGCGTCGCTTGCCGCCGTCAGATGGCCGAGATGGGCAAGGCAATTGGAAAGGCGCAGCCAGGCCTTCTTTGATCCGGGATGATTGGTCAGCAGCCGGCGGTACAGTCTGCCTGCTCCGGTATAGTCGCCATTGTCTTCCAGCAATTGGCCATAGCGATAGAGCGCGTTGACATTGTCCGGCTCGATCGCCAGCACCTGCTTATAGGCGGTCGCTGCCTGCAGGACTCTGCCCTTGCGATGCAGCGCCGTGGCCCCTTCCACCACCACGGGCAGACTCCGCAGGTCCAGCCGTTCCCCCAGATTTTTCTGTGACCGCGTGGCGATGCGAAGGCATTGGAGGTCCAGCTGTTCCCCGGCGAACAGCCATTTATAGGGCTCGTCCCCGCGCATGAAATCGTAGCTGACAAAGCCCTGGTCGATCAGGTGGCGGATCGACCAGGCGTGCAGCAACAGGCCGGGCGATGCGCCCTCATAGGTCTCGTCGCGGCCAGTCATATAGAAATGTGCAGCCTTCTTTTGCCGGTCGAGAAAGCTTGCCAATCCCACCACCATGCGACCATTCCGGCGCAGCATCGGCATAAACAGGTCGCCGATACTGAAACTCTCGCGCAGCAACGCGGCGCTGCCTTTCAAAAGGGTCCGTGTCCGTGCTTCGCCCTTGCGGGCTGCCCATTTGCTGGCCCATAAAAATGACAGCCGCTCCATGTCGCCGTCGAAACTCTCGGCGCTCGGAAAGATGATGTCCATTTCGGGATCGGCCTCGAAGGCCCGCAGCAGCCGCCGCAATTTCTGCCGGGTATTGGCGCTGAGCTGGTCGAGATAACTGTCCCAGCTGTTGGGCAATCGCGCCCAGGGACAAACCAGGTTATTGACCCCATCGCGCTTGTTCACGCGTTCCTCGGTCTCAATGCCGAAAACCGCGCGCGGAAAATGCGCCGCCAGGTCGTGATAGCGCCGATCCCCCGCCGGCACATAGTCGAGATTGATTTCCCACCAATGCATCTGTTTCAGCCGCGCGGCAAAGGCCGACACCGCTGAGCGCTCCACTGTGGGTTCGGTGAGCATGCCGGTATAGTCGACGCTGTAATTGCCCGCCATGAACACCTCGTTGACATAGTGTCCATCCGGCCGCCGTACCGAGCCAAGCCGCAGCGGAAAGAAAGCTTGATAGGGATCCTTTCGCCGGTCGCCGCGCGCCGCCAGCACCAGCCATTGCGTGCCCAGCGTTGGCAGCCAGCCGCTCAGAAATCGGTGGGAAAGGAAGTAGCGAGCGAAGCTGTCAGCGGCATAAACCGCGTCCCATTGCTCACGCAATGCAGCAAAGCCCTCTGCGGTATCGATGAGATCAACGCGCATGTGTTGCCCCATGACTCAACTCGCCTCAAGTCACCCCGTGCTAGGACTAACGCTAACACCCTGTGATCGCAGCGAAAATAAACTGAGCGGTTTAATTGGATAGCTCTTTTGGGTGGGTCACGCCTGAATGTGATGCAGATGCAGGAAGCTCCAGATGTCCTTGTTCACCGCTCCGATGGCATGGATGGTTTCCTCGATCCGCGCCATCTCGGCATCGTCCAGCGCCTCGGTCTTGCCGTAGCGCAGGTCGTCATTGATGTCGGCAATCCGCATCAATTGGGTCGAGGCAACGCTGCCGGCTGCATCAAACGAATAGATGCAGTGATTGTACTTGTTGCGTAGACGGGCCTCGCGCCCCAGCCGCTTGGCAAAGCCAAGGACCTTGCTGCGGTCGTCGGCATTGGTACTGGGCAATTTCGCCAGCCGCTCGATCAGGTCGAGCCGCGCCCGGGTGGTGTTCAGCGTCAGAAAGACAACGATCGCCGCTTCCTTGCTCGTCCCCATGAGATGGGCAATCAGGTAGATGAACAGGCTTTCGGTATTGGTCCATACATAGTTGAGCCGTCCGACAAGCTGCAAAACTTCCTGCATGGCCGGCATGGCGCTAACCTTGGTCTTCCGGCGCCCCTCGGGTGCTCACAGGCGGCAGGGCTGCACGCGCCGGGGCTTTGGGGCGCCGCCGTCCGGCATCGGTCAGGTAGCTATTGGCTGCCTGGGTTCGGTTATGGACCCGTAGCTTGCGAATGATGTTGTGAACGTGAACCTTGACGGTATGTTCCGACAGGCTCATCCGCGCTGCGATGATCTTGTTCTGGCACCCCTCGGAAAGGTAGTTCAGCACCTCATGCTCGCGCCGGGTCAGGTCGTCGGCCACCTCGGTAACCGCCTCCATCAGCTCGGGCGAGACCGTCTCGCGTCGCTCCTCCGGGCCGCCAGTCTCGCTTGGTGCGGCCCAGCGGAAATTGCGCCGGACCAAAGCAGCCGGCAAATACTCCCCGCCGTTGAGCAGAAGCCACAGCGCTGCGATCCAGATCTTGAAGGATTGGTTGAGCGTCAGAATGCCTTGCACCAGGCGCTCGTTGAGAATGCGATCAAGGTCGGGGATCGGGTCTGTCGCCTTGTCCACCAGCAGAACTACGGCGGCATTGGCGTAGCGCTCGCGCGCTGCGATCAGGGTTGGCAGCAGATTGCTGAATGCCTCGCCATAAATCAGGACCAGCGCGATATCGCGGCCGTCCGCCGGCAGGCTTTGGGTGATCGTGGGAACATATCCCGGCAGGCTTTGCCGGGTTGCATGAACCAGGCCCTGGAACATGGCGTTTGACTCGGCGACGAACAGAATTCTGCGGGCGGCACCGTCGTCGATTGCGCCACCCACAAGATCGCTTGTGATGGTCGGATTATCTCCAGGATAGCCCATTCTCATCTGCCCCCAAATGGTGATTCAGCTGCGAGTGGCGAGCGAGGATAACGTAACTGGGTTTCTCACTAAGTATTAACTACATCAATTTAGGCCGCCACGGAACTTAACACTTCTGATTAGGTGAATCACTGCCGGATTAGCTCCCCTGAGTCATCGGGGTGTGAGTCGCCGGACGGGCCCCGGTTTCGTTGATGCCAGCGGCATGGGGCGGGGACTACTAGGGCCGATGAAATCGTCGATTCTTGAGTGAATTGAGACCCTTGACTGGCCTAGCTCGAATTGGCGTCTTTATCGTCTGGTCAAACATCAGCAGGATCACAACTGTCTCGGGTGGGCCTCGGGATGACGCGGTGCCAGACGGGTGCAGCGCCGGGCTTTCGATCCAAGCCGCCAGTTGGCGACAGTGATCGGTCCCCCATCATCGCCCACGGCAAGGTCAGTATTCCCAGCGTGCAGCCACTCGGTCCGTTTTCCGAGCGGGGATCACGCGTCGGTACACTACCGCTGCCGGTAACTGTCTGGCGGATTGGCATATAGCCCCTTGGAAATGAGTGGGGTCTTGCCTGCCGCTCCAGCGCGGAGGACGTCACTATGTCTCGCAATCGTCACAACCAGAACAACTACTATGATCCTCAGGACCAGGCTCAGGCCCAGGCCGAACTCCAGGCACAGCTGCAGGCCCAGGCCGAGCTGCAGGCCCAGGATCAGGACCAGAAGCAGGATCAAGATCAGGATCAGGACCAGAAGCAAGATCAGGATCAAGACCAGGGGCAAGGCCAGGGTCAGTGGCAGTCCAGTGAGAACGAAAATCTCAATGGCAATGGCAATCTGAACGGCAACCTCAATGGCAATCTGAACGCCAATGGCAACCTGAACTACAACGAAAACGTCAATGCGACCGACGTTGACGTTGATGTGAATGTCGACGTTGACCTCGACCTCGATGGCTACGAGCCGACCGATGACGACTTCGTCGATCTGGATATGAAGGATGTCGATTTCGACAACATGCTGATCACCAAGGACGGCGATATCGACTTCAACCCTGGTGATGACGTGAACTTCCAGGACATCTTCAATGATGCCTTCGGCTCGGGCGACCACAACTCCGCCTTCGCCATCAACCAGATCGCCGATCTTGTCGACAATGACAGCGTCGACAACATCAGCATGGACAACAGCGGCACTTACAATCTGAACTGGACCGCGACTGGCGGCGCTGCCACAGCCGGCGACGGCATCGGGCTTGGTGCAGGCGGTGGCAGTGACGGCTATGACTTCGCCCGCGGTGGCAACCACCATGACGATCCGAGCGGTGGCTGGAGCGTGGAAGCCGGTGACGACATCGCCGCATCGGCAGCAGCGAGTGCAGCAGCGTCGATCACCTCGAACGCCTTCTCCCAGGAAATCGTGGTGGGTGCCAATCTGCAGCAGAACGCTGTTGATGTCAGCATCGTCGGTGGCGACAGCAACTATGCCAGCGCCGGTGGGGACGACTCCGAGGCCTGACCTCCCCGCGGTTCTTTCCGCACCGCTACGCTAGGAAGGGCCTGCGCGATCACACCGCGCAGGCCTAATTGCCCCGGGCATACTGTTGCCCGGCACCCGAACGGCTGGGGGTTATCGCCATGCTAATGTTCAGTAATCGAGCTGAGGAAATCATCGCGCACTTTATCGGCCATTTCGATGTCCGGGTCGAGGAGATGCGCCAACGGCTGGACTATGCCGAGTTTGCCTTTCGCCACCGCGCCGACGAGCCAGCGGGCGATCTGGTCAATATCAGGTTGCACAACTTCCAGTTCGTGGCGGTGGCGCATCACGAGCCGGGCGTCGATCATGCCCCCAGGTTCTGGCATCCACAGGGCCACGCGCCCCTCGAAATGCGCTGGCCCGAACCCATTGATGTCCCGGTCTGGCGCGTGCCGCATGACTTCTGGTTTGATGGTGGCGTCCGTGTGTCCCACGGGCCCGTCAGCCACGACGCCGGCCACTTCTATCCCGGACCGGGCCAGGTCATTCTGGTCGCCCAGCAGCAAATTCTCCTGCATGACAATGACGTGGTGGTTCTGGGCGACGGCATTGCACCAGAGCTGGATCCCACACTCGCCGCGCGGCTGGACCAACTGGTGATCAGCGCCCTCAGTGTTGGCGCCGAACTGACCCAGCTCGATATGCCGCACAATGTTGCCGCCATCCCGGACTTCTTCGACGACGCTGCGGGGGCGATCCAGACACTTGCCAATGACGGAGCTCATGTCGTCGCCTCGGGTGCGTCCATCCAGGGCATCTACGTCAACGGCGTCGCGGTCGATGAGGCTCCCGGGCTCGATGACCTCTTGCCCGCCGTGTTCGACGAAAAAGTCATCGATGACGTGCCCGTAGTCTCCCACGCCACCAAGGAAATCACCGCGGCCCCTGAGGGCTCGCTGACCGTCCAGGCCGGCGCCAACCTGCTCAGCAACTCGGCCATCCTCACCAATACCGGGCTGATGGGGGGCGTCGTCGCGGTGGCCGGCAATGTCCACAGCATCGATGCCGTCATCCAGGTCAATGCCATCAGCGACAATGACAGTGGCCTGACTGACCTGGTCGATCCGACCCGCACCCAGTCAGCTGCCTACAATGTCGCCAACTTTCTCGCCAGCACGCCGGACGCCGACGTCAGGGGCATCGACCCCGACAGCGATGTCATGCCCGCTTCTTGGCAACTCAGCGTCATCGACGGCAACGCCATATTCATGCAGTGGATCACCCAGGTCACCTTCGCATACGACCACGACATCCACGTCCTGTCGCAGACCGGCGCCAACACGGTGCTCACTACCGGCGCCAATTTTGCCCAGAACATCGTCTCCTTCGAGGATCTGGGGTCCTATTACGACCTGATCCTGGTCGGGGGCAATCTGTACGACGCCAACGTGATCCTGCAGACCAATGTGCTGCTCGATGACGATACCGGCATGGGCGGCGGGGCAGGGGGCGGCAGCCACGGCAACCTGCTCTACAATTCCGCCACCATCGCCAATATCGGCGCCCAGAACTGGATCGAAGGCCTGCCGGCACACTATCTGGAGGCCATGGCCAATTTCGGCCATGGCAATTACCAGATGCCCGCCGGCTTTGGCGACGACGCCGGTTTTGCCGGTATCGAGGGGCTCTCGGTGCTGATCATCACCGGCGATGTCTACGATCTGCACTACATCAAGCAGGTCAATGTCCTGGGTGATGCCGACCATGTCGCCACTGCCGAAGCGGCGCTGCTTGATCCCTCGACCAGCGATTGGGACATCAGCACCGGCTCCAATGCCCTGCTCAATATCGCGGCCATTGTCGACGTCGATACCATGGGCGACGTCGCCTATGTCGGCGGCGATGTCTACTCCGATGCCATCCTGATCCAGGCCGAAATCCTGGGTGATTACACCGATCTCAGCTCCAATAATCCTGAAGCCCTCGCCAATGAAGCGGTGGCCTTTCTTGGTGACAATGACACTCACGACACTTGTGACGACGACCAGACCGTGACGCCGCACGCCGACAGTCCAACGCTCGACGTGATGCAATCGGTTCTTGCTTAGGCGATGGGGGAAAATATGCGCCGGTTTGATCTGGACGACACAACTGCAATGACCGGTGTTCCGGTTCCTGCGGCAGGCTCGCAACGGGCCCATGACGAAGCCGACAATCTGATGCATCAGATCGAGGCGGCCACCACGGTGCTGAAATCATTGGCCGGCATGCCAGTGCAGCCGCCACCACCTGAACCGCCACCGGCTCCTGCCGCCGCCGAACCAGCAACCCAGACGCCCGACGAACTTTACGAGCCCCCGGAAATTCCCACGCCTGAGCCATGGCGCACGCCATGGCCAGTCTTTGAGCCGGTCGCTCATGTCGGCGAAGTAACCGAAATGGCACCCCCTCCTATCGAGGCAAAGCCGGACCATGGCGCTCCGGTTTCGGTTTCACCCATGCCGCTATCGCCTTCACCCATGCCGCCATCGCCGCGGGAGGCCCAGGCAAGGGTCGAGCAGCCTCAACCCAAGCCAGAAGCCATACCCGTAGCCGTCGCTGCGACCCCCGCGGCAACGGCCCGGGTTTCGCAGCCGGAGGCTCGTGAGGAACAACGCCAGGACGGCTTCGCCGAGCCCCAGCGGCCCGGCGCCCCACTGGCGCCAACCATTGATCTTGACCGTGGTCCCATCCGCATCAATGAGGATGAAACCGACGATGGCGGCCCCGTCGGCCCCAAAGGGCCCAATGGTGGCGGCGGGGGTGGCGATGGCAATGGCAGCGGCAATTTCCATCGCCGCATGCAGCCTGTCAGCTTCGCTCAGGCCTACCATAACGCCGCCACCACGGTCCGCCGCAACCTGGCCCTGGTGTTGTTCTTCACTGTGTTCGTCAATGTGTTGGTGCTCGCCATCCCGATTTATCTGTTCCAGATGTCGGACCGCGTGCTCACCAGTCGCTCCACCGATACGCTGGTGATGCTGACCCTGTTTGTCATGGGCGCGGTGATCATTCAGGTTCTGCTCGACTCCACGCGCCGCTTCATCCTGATGCGCACCGCCGTCGAAGCTGAGGTGCAACTGGGCGCCCCCGTCCTCAGCGCCGCTGCCCGCGCCTCGCTCGGCAGCAATGGCCGTGAATATCAGACCCTGGGCGACCTGCAGCAGATCCGCTCGTTCCTCACCTCTGGAACCTTGCTGGCCTTTCTCGATGCGCCCATGGCGCCGCTCTTCGTTGCGGTGGTCTATATCATCCACCCCCAGCTCGGCTTCATCATCATCGTCTCCTCCCTGGTTTTGCTGGTCATTGCGGTCATCAACCAGCGGGTCACCGCCAAGCCCTTTGGCGAGGCCAATGGTTATCTCAGCCGCGCCAATTCCCACCTCGAATCCATGTCGCGCAATTCCCAGATCATCAACGCCCTGGCGATGATCCCCGAAGCCGTGCGCATCTGGGGCAAGGATACGGCCGGCTCGCTCAAATCCCAGGTGAAAGCCCAGGACCTCAACATCATGTTTGCCGGCATGTCCAAGGTCACCCGCCTCACCACGCAGGTGGCCGTTCTCGGCTGGGGCGCCTATCTCGCACTCGCCGGCAGCATTACCGGCGGCATGGTCATTGCCGCCTCGATTATCGCCGGTCGCGCCCTCGCTCCCATTGAAGGTGCCATCGAGGGCTGGAACCATGTAATCCAGGCCCGCTCTGCCATGGGCCGCATCAAGACGCTGCTGCAGAGCTCGCCCCTCAACTTCGCCCGCCTGCGCCTGCCCAATCCGCAGGGCCGCCTCGATGTCGAGCGCATCCTGTTCGTGCCGCCGCCCAACAAACGCGTCATCCTCAACGGCATTTCGTTCTCCCTGAAGCCCGGCGAGTCCATGGCGGTCATCGGCAATTCCGGCGCCGGCAAGACCACGCTTGGCAAGATGCTGGTCGGCTCCATCCTGCCCACGTCGGGCAATGTGCGGCTCGACCTGATGGACCTGCGCAACTGGGACCAGCGCCAGTTCGGCGAGAGCATCGGCTACCTTCCGCAGGACGTGCAGCTCTTCCCTGGCTCCATCAAGGCCAATATCGGCCGCATGCGCGACGACGTCTCCGATGCCTCTATCTACGAGGCGGCCATGCTCGCTGACGTCCATGAGCTGATTTCGACGCTGCCGCAGGGCTACGAAACCTTCGTCGCCGCCGATGGATCGCCGCTGTCTGGTGGGCAGAAGCAGCGCGTCGCCCTGGCCCGCGCCTTCTTTGGCAATCCCAAGCTGGTGGTGCTCGACGAGCCCAATTCCAATCTCGACACGCAGGGCGAGATGGCTCTCGCCAACGCCCTCAAAAGCGCCAAGAGCCGCAACATCACTGTGGTGACCATCACCCAGCGCCCCTCGCTGCTGAACTGCGTCGACAAGATCATGGTGCTCAACAATGGCAGCGTGACCCTGTTCGGTTCTCGCAACGACGTCATGCGCAGTCTGGCCCGCCAGCGCAAAGGCAATTCCGACATCGCTCCGCCTTCTGCTGCCAATGAAGACAATGGAGGCGGCGATGAGTGATATTCCAGCCAGCGGCCCCAGCGAATTGACCTGGTACGGCGAAGTCCCGCGCTCGATCAGGCGGCCGATGATTTTTGGCCTTGCCATTGTCGGAGTGGCCTTTGGCGGCTTCGGCGTCTGGGCGTCCACCGCCCCACTGGCTGCTGCTGTGATTTCCGCCGGCAGTTTTGTCGCTACCGGGGAAAACAAGATTATCCAGCATCTCGAAGGCGGCATCATCAAGGATCTCGGGGTCCGCGAAGGCGATCTGGTCGCCGCCGATCAGGTGGTGATGACCCTCGATGAAACCTCTGCACTTTCGGGCGAACAGCAATTGCGCCTGCGTCAGGTGCGACTCGAAGCCATCCGCGCACGCCTGGCGGCGCAGGTCTCGGGTGCTCGTCAATATGCTTCCCCCGACATTGCCGTCGATGCCGATCTGCAGATCGAGGTCGCGGAAATCGCAGCCAGCCAGCGGGCGCATTTCCAGGCCTGGCGCGACAAGCTCGACAATGACCTGCAACTCTACGAGCAGAACATTGCCGGCCTGGAATTCCGCCATGCTGGCGAGCAATCCCAACTGGACTCGATGATGGCGCAGCGTGACCTGTTGATCGCAGAGATGCAGTCCAAGGCCACGCTGCTCGATAAGGGCCTGGTCACCCGTTCCGAGGTCTTTGAAGTCCAGCGCGCCGTCGCCGATGCCGACGGCGACATTGCCCGGCTGCAGGCCGAAATGCAGGAGATCGAAGCCCAGATCCTCAAGTTCCGCGGTGAGATGGTGCAGACGACCGGCGCGGCCCAGAATGCCTCGCTGCAGGAGATGCAGGCCGTCGAAACCGAGCTGGACACCGTCAGCGAACAGATGCGGCAGGCCCGCAGCGTTCTCTCCCGCACCCAGATCAAGTCGCCGGTCGCCGGCACCGTCATTCGGCTCTATTACCACACGACCGGCGGCGTCGTGGAAAGCGGCAAGCCGATCATGGAGATCCTGCCCAGCGGCGTGCCGCTGATCATCGAAGCCCCGATTTCCCGCAACCAGATCGATGACGTCAAACAGGGGCAGGAGGCCACGGTCCGCCTCACCGCCCTCAATCAGCGCGTCACTCCGGTCCTAAGTGGCACCGTGTTCTACGTCTCGGCAGATTCGCTGCCCGATACCAGCGCCGGCCAGAGTGGGCGCGAAGTCTATCTGGCCCGCGTCAGCGTCTCCGCCGAGCAGATCGCCCGCGTACCGGGGTTCAGCCCGACCCCGGGCATGCCCGCCGAAATCATGATCCAGACGACCGAGCGCACCTTCCTGGAATACCTGATGAAGCCGGTCGCCGACAGCATGAGCCGTGCCTTTAGAGAGAACTGACCGCAATCAGTTCGGCGCAGCTCAGTCTTGCCGGTCCATGCCCCCATGGACCGGCAAGATGTCTTCGGCGTGTCATATGCCGGATGTCTGGCTCATCCCGCCACGCAGTATTTTCCGGCCTCGGTAATTGATCACTTTTGCCGCTGGCTTATTGCCTTGTAATCCGCAAAGGTTGGATAGTGATTGATCTGGCAGGTTTGAGAGATACGCGGTCGCCGCAATGATGCGGCGGCAACGAGAATTGTTATTTCAAGCGACCATGGGATCTGGATATTTCTTATGCCATCGACGATGTCTCTCGTCAGACTGGAGTTGGCGCGCGAATTGACTGACAGGGCGGAGGTGGAAAGCCACGCCTATGACCTGCACTTGCCACTGTCCGATGCGGGCCGGATTGATGTGTCAGACTGGCGTCGCGACCCCGCGCGCTGCCAGGTTACCCGCATCCGTCCCGGCGAAGCGGCGACCCGGGCACGGATCCTGTTCGTCAATGGCGGGACCTGGGCGCTCGATTTCCTCAATCACAATAGCCACGACGGCGAGGTCGGCTTCCGTCTCTCCAGCGACAAGTTCCTTGAAGGTGAATACGTCTCCATCCGCGAGGACGACGGCCGCATGCACCTGTTCCGCATCACACTCGTCCGCGCTCTGTAGCCCCGGCCGAGCCTTGGCTCTGGCCCGGCCGAGCGCTGGCTCTGCCCCAGCCGAGCGGAGCATGAAGCCATTGCGGCGCCGGGCCTTGCCGTTTCTAGCTCTCGCGCGAGCGGAAGCGGCGCTGATAATCGGGATCGTACAGCGCGCTTTCACGGAACCCTTCGGCGGCCAAAGTCTGCCCCACAAAGATTATGGCCGTCCGCTCGATTGGCGCCTGCGCCACCTTGGCTTCGATATCGCCCAGCGTCCCCCGCACGATCCGCTCATCGGGCCATGACGCATGCACCACGATCGCCACCGGGCAATCCACGCCATAAAGCGGCGTCAGTTCCGCCACCACCCGGTCCAGCGCATGAATGGCCAGATGGATCGCCAGCGTCGCCCCCGTCGCGCCAAACCCCGCCAGCGTCTCGCTGCCTGGCATGGGCGATGCCCGCCCGGAAACCCGCGTCAGCACCAGGCTTTGCGCCACGGCCGGAATGGTCAGCTCACGCCCCAGCGCCGCCGCTGCCGCCGCAAAAGCCGGCACGCCCGGCGTCAGCGTATAGTCGATCCCCAGCCGCTCCAGCCGCCGGATCTGCTCGGCCACCGCGCTCCACACCGACAAATCCCCCGAATGCAGCCGCGCCACATCCAGCCCGGCGGCATCTGCTGCCACATATTCCGCCTCGATCTCGTCCAGCGAGAGCGGCGCCGTGTCCACCAGCCGCGCCCCCGGCTTGCACCAGCCCAGCATCTCAGCCGGCACAATCGAGCCCGCATAGAGACACACCGGGCACCGCGCCAAGAGATCGCGCCCGCGCACGGTAATCAGGTCGGCCGCGCCCGGGCCGGCGCCGATGAAATGTACCGTCATGGCTTGGTCCAAACCCATTGTGTGATCGGCATGGCCGGCCGCCAGCCCGTCATGCTGCCGATCTCGGTCGCCCGCGCAATATCAATCCGCGTCAGGCCCCCACCCAGATCCGCATGCCGCGCCAGCAGCACTGCTTCCATTTCGGTGGTCACCGCATTGGCGACCAGTCGGCCGCCAGCGGGCAGGGCGGCTATGGCAGCCTCCACAAGTCCCGGCTCGCTGCCGCCGCCGCCAATGAACACCGCATGCGGCTGTGGCAAGTCCACCAGCGCCCCTGGCGCAGTGCCTTCAACAACCCGCAAATCCGGCACCCCAAACGCCTGTGCATTGCGGCCAATGCGCGCCACCCGCTCGCCATCCGCCTCAATGGCAATCGCCTTGAGGCTTGGGTCCGCCAGCATCCATTCAATCGCCACCGAGCCCGATCCGGCCCCGATATCCCACAGCAATTCGCCCCGCCGCGGTGCCAGTGCCGATAGCGTCAGCGCCCGCACTTCGCGCTTGGTGATCTGCCCGTCATGCTCGAACAGCCCGTCATCGCGCCCCGCCGCCATCGGCAGCACCCGCGCCCCCGGCAGCGCCACTACCGTCACTGCGCAGACATTGAGCGTTTGCACATCATCCAGCGCAAAGCCCATCGCTACCTGCGAACGGATGCGCTCATCCGGCCCGCCTAGCGCTTCCAGCACCGTGACAATCGAAATCCCGAATCCTGCGGCATTGAGCAGTTGCGCCAGCGCCGCCGGTCCATGCTCATCGGAGGTCAGCGCCAATATCCGCGCGCCATTATGCAGATGCGGCCGGATCAGATCGAGCGGCCGCCCATGCAGCGACAGGCTCACCACCTCGGCCAGCGGCCAGCCCAATCGCCCCGCCGCCAGCGTGAACGCCGAAACCTGCGGGATCACATCCATCTCCGATGCATCGATATGCCGCGATAGTGTCGCCCCGACGCCATAGTGAAATGGATCGCCCGATGCCAGCACGCAGACGCGCCGATTGCGTTCCGCCACCACGGCCTCGACCGACCGCGAAAACGGGCTCAACCAGCTGCGGCTCTCGCCCGTGATCGCCGCCGCCGCCAATTCCAGATGCCGCTCGCCGCCAAACACGATCTCTGCCCCGGCAATTGCCTGCCGCGCCCGCTCGCCCAGCCCGGCGAGGCCATCCTCGCCAATGCCAACGATCGACAGCCACTTCATCGCCGCTCTCCAATCGAGCGCGGCGAATAGACCAGCGGCGCCCGGTCCGGCCGCTCGATCACCCGCGTTTCCGCCGAGCCGATGATCACGCAGGTCGCCATGTCAGCCTGCTTGGCATCGGCATCGGCCAGCGTCACCACGCTCATGCGTTCATCCGGCCGCCCCGCCGCCCGCCCAAAGATCACCGGCGTCGTCCATGGCAGCACTTCGCGCAGGATCGCAAAAGCCGTCCCCAGCTGCCACGGCCGCGCCTTGCTGATTGGATTATAGAGCGCAATCACCAGCCCCGCCGTCGCCACGGCCCGCAACCGCTGCTCGATCACCGTCCAGGGCTTTAGATTATCCGACAGCGAAATCGCGCAGAAATCATGCCCCAGCGGCGCCCCGCTGCGGGCTGCCACGCTCAGCATCGCCGTCACGCCCGGCACGATCACGAGGTCGATTTCGCGCCACGGGCCCGGCCCATCCTCAATCGCTTCGCACACCGCCGCCGCCATTGCGAACACCCCGGGATCGCCCCCGGAAATGACGCAGACATGCTCGCCCGCCGCCGCCGCCTTCAGCGCCGCCTTGGCCCGGCTCAGCTCTTCGCGATTGTCCGAGGCCACCCGCCGCTGATCATCCCGCAGCTCCAGCCGGTCGAGATAGGGCCCATAGCCAAAAAACACCCTCGCTGCCGCCACGGCCGCGCTGGCCTCGGGTGTCACCTGCTCGGGACTGCCGGGCCCCAGCCCGACGACGACCAGTTTGCCGCTCATGGCCTGTGGCTCCAGCCCGGCACCAGGATCAGCGCGAAATACGGCGCCACATCATCGGCCTTGTCAGCCAGCCGCATCGATAGCCCATTGGCCATGGTCCCGCGCTCGACATAGACCGCCGTTTCCAGCCGCCCCGCCGCCGCAATCGCCCGCCTGATCTTGGCCAGGTTGCGCCCCACCTTCATGATCACCGCCCCATCGCTATCACCCAGCCGGCGCAGCAACTCGGCCTCATCTAGTGTGCCCGGCAGCACCGCCAGGATATCGTCGCCCTGCACCAGCGGCAGCCCCGCCGCCGACCAGCATCCCGACATCGCCGTAATCCCCGGTATCACCTCGGTCGGATAAGTCGACGCCAGCCGCACATGCAGATGCATATAGGAGCCATAGAACAGCGGATCGCCCTCGCTCAGCACCGCCACATTGCGCCCCGCATCCAGATGCGCCGCAATCCGCGCGGCCGAGGCCTCGTAAAACGCTTCCATCTGCGATTTGTAATCGTCGTGATGGCGCTCGATCTCGGTGGTCACCGGATAGTCCAGCGCCTCCTCGATCTGCTCGGCAGCGATCAGATCCGCCACGATCCGCCGCGCATTGCTGGCATTGCCCGCCTTGGCGAAATACGCCACCACATCGGCCCGCTCGATTGCCCGCGCCGCCTTGAAAGTCAGCAGCTCCGGATCACCCGGCCCGGTGCCCACGCCATAAAGCTGGCCACTCATAGACCGGGCCTCGCCAATGCATTGAGCGCCGCCGCCGTAATCGCGCTGCCCCCCAGCCGCCCGCGCACGATGGCATAGGGCACGCCATAGGAATTCTCCGCCAGCGCCGCCTTGGATTCCGCCGCGCCGACAAAGCCCACCGGCATTCCCAGGATTGCCGCCGGCTTGGGCGCGCCATCGCGCAGCATTTCCAGCAGGTGGAACAGTGCCGTCGGCGCATTGCCGATGGCCACCACCGATCCGGCTAGCCGCTCAACCCACAGATGCAGCGCCGCCGCCGAGCGCGTATTGCCGATCTCGGCCGCGATCACCGGCGTCTGCGGATCGCGCAGCGTGCAGATCACTGCATTGTTCGCCGGCAATCGCGCTGCCGTCACCCCGCGCGACACCATTTCGGCATCGCAAAAGATCGGCGCGCCGGCCCCGAGAGCCGCCCGCGCCGCCGCCACGAAGCCGGGGCCAAATTCAAAAAACTGCGCCGCTTCGACCATGCCGGCGGCATGCACCATGCGCACCGCCAGTTCGGCCTCATCAGGCGCAAAGCCGCTCAGATCGGTCTCGGCCCGGATCATGGCAAAGGACTGGGTGTAGATGGCGTCGCCATCCTTGATGTAGTCGTAGTCGGTCATTGTCATCCCTGCCGGACCGCCGCCACTATGGCCGCGTCGCCGAGCCGCTTGAAGCACGCTGCCACCGTTTCGCCCAGCGCGCGATTGTCGCGCCACAGGCCCGCCAGCTGCATTATGACCGGCTCGATAGCGTCAGCGCCGAATTGCGCCAGCGGCTTGTCGCCTGCCGTGGCCCCGATGACAAGCCCGCAGCCCACCTCGCCCCCAACCAGCGTCAGCAGTGCCGCCCGCGGATGCGCGCAGCCCTTGGCGCAACCCGAAACATGCAGCTCAAACGAGCCATCAAACAATTCCTGCTCCAGCGCCGCCAGGCGTCCCGCAACCACCCGCGCCGGCACCAGGCCCGATGCACAGCCCGCGCTACCTATACAGGCGCTGATCTTCAGCCGCCCATCCCGCTCGGCGGTGATAAGACCCAGCCCTGCCGCATCGGCCAGAAATCCCCGGGCTGCGGTTTCATCTTGTGTCAGCCCCAGCAGGCAATGATCCGGCGCCAGCTTGAATTCGTCGATCCCACGCGCCCGCGCCGCCTCAGCCAATCGCGCCAGCGCTACGCCATCCGCCGCCCCAAAACTCAGCGTCACCCGCGCCGCGCATCGTCCATCCTTGAGCGCCGTGATCGTGCGGGGCAGGGCAGTTCCCGCCACAAAATCATCATCGGCCCGCACCATTCCCGCAACCGCCGCTCGCGCCGCATCGACGGGAACGGTTCGCCCCCGCGCCTGCCGTCCAAGCTCCGCAATCAGCGCCAACCATGCCGTTACCGCCCCAGCCGCATCCTCTGTCGCCACGATCCCGAGCGGCGTCTTCGCCAACCCAATCCGCCAATTGTCCCGATCAATCGCCACCAGCCGGACATCCGCAGCCAGCGCCGCCAATCCCGATCCAGCGGCGCTATCGATGACCACCGTCACCTTCGGCCCCAGCCGCGCCTGCAATCCAGCACTGCCCTGCCGAACCATCGCCGCCATGGCCAGCGCATCGCCGCGCTCGTCGGGATCGAGCCCGCTCAGTGGCCCAATCTCGATCGGTATCCCCGTCTCGATCGCCACCACGCTCTCAACCGCACTGGCAAATTCCGGCACGCTCTCGGCGCGCAGCCCCCGCACCTGCAGATTGCCCCGTGCCGTCACCTCGACCAGCCCATTGCCATAGCGGCCCGCCAGCCCGGCAATCCCAGCCAATTGCTCCGGCGTCAGTTCCCCACCCACCGGCCGCAGCCGCGCCAGCAGCCCGTCACCCGTTTGCATCGGCGCCCGCAGCGTCGGACATTCCCCCCGCCGCCGCCCTGGCGATAGCAATGCTGTCTGGCTCACATCACAGGTCCACTTCATCTCCCCGATCTGTATACGATCAGGGCAGGGCACACAAAGCGCCTGCCACGCGCCGGTCCCTTCCGCGCCCAACCACGCTGCTAAACCACGGCGTCATTCCCGCGCAGGCGGGGGAATCCATTCCACCTCTTCCGTGCACCCAAGAATGGACTCCCGCCTACGCGGGAGTGACCCGGATGAACCAAACCAACCCGATCCCTCCCACCCTCCGATCTGTCCCCTCCCCCTCGAGGGGGAGGGCTAGGGTGGGGGCGCTGCGCCAAGCGCAATCACCCCCGCTCCCGCAACAAATACACATCCATGATCCACCCATGCTGGTCCCGCGCCGCTTGCCTCGTGTCGATGATCTCCCCCGCCACGTCCCCCAACCGGCCGCTGATCAAAATTTCGTCCGCCGTCCCCAGATAGGCTCCCCAGAAAATCTCCAGCTCCGGGTCCTGGCCCAGAAACGCCGTCTGCCCGTCCAGCATCACCACGCTATCGCCTTGCGGACCCAGCTCCGCCAGCCGCCGCCCGGTGGTCATCTGCACCGGTTCACCCACCCGGTTGAGCGCAATGCCATGCGCTGCCGTCAGCGCCTGGATGCTGGTAATCCCCGGAATGATCGAGACGCGAAACGCCCCCGGCATCGCCGCGCGCACCCGTTCCAATATGCGGATCGTGCTGTCATAAAGCCCTGGATCCCCCCAGACCAAAAACGCCCCAGTGCCCCCGTCCGGCACCTGTGCCAGCAGCTCCGCAAACTGACCCGCCAGCGCCTCATGCCAGGCGTCCACGCGCGCCTTGTAGTCGGCAATCGCCGGGTTCCGCACCGGCGGTTCATAGTCGATGATCCCGGCCGCATTGGTCACGTAGCGCCGGCAGATCTCGCGCCGCACATCCGCCAATTCGCTCTTGCCCGCTCCCTTATCGGGAATGAACAGGGCATCGGCGCGGTTGAGCGCATTGATGGCCTGCATGGTCACATGCTCCGGATTGCCGGTGCCGATCCCCACGATCTCGACTGTTTTCATCGTTGCCGCCTCGCGCTGGTTACCTCCGGCAGATGCCACGGACCGCTTCCGGCCACAAGGCAGTTGACTTCCGCCCCAGTCGGATATACTCAACCAGTTAGTATTATATAAAATGGTTGAATAAAGATGGCTACAGACCAACTCAGCCTGACCCTGGCGGCGCTCGCCGATCCAACCCGCCGCGGCATTCTCGCCCGTCTGTCGCAGGGCGAGGCCAGCGTCAACGAGCTCGCCGAACCATTCGACATGACCCTGGCTGCCGTCTCCAAGCACATCAAGGTGTTGGAGTCAGCCGGTCTCGTCAGCCGCAGCAAGTCCGCCCAATGGCGTCCCTGCAAGCTCGAAGCCGCCCCCATGCGCGATGTCGTGGGCTGGCTCGAGCAATACCGCCGGTTCTGGGAACAGAACCTCGACAATCTCGATGCTTACCTCAAGCAGCTGCAGACTCCCGACCCCACCCGGCCCAAGAACTGAAGGAGCAATCCAATGACCGCATTCGCCAACCCGTTCAAAACCGAACTGCCCGCCGACGAGCCGATCATCATCATGTCGCGCACCTTCGATGCGCCGCTGGCACTGGTCTGGAAAGTCTGGACCCAGCCCGAGCACGTTGCCTATTGGTGGGGGCCCGGACAGGACAATGAAATTGTCCACTATGATGTCCGCACCGGCGGCAAATGGCGCATCAAGTCATCCATGGGCGATGGCGGACCGGTGGTGTTCTTCGGCACCTATCTCGACGTACAGCCCCAATCGCTGATCAAGAACACCTTCGTCGTCGAAGGCATGTTCGAGGAAGACGACCGCTTCTTTGAGGAGCACCATTTCGAGGAGCGTGACGGCAAGGTCCACTACCATTCGATCACCCGCCTCGAAAACTTCGAGAGCCGCCAGGGCGTCATCGATAGCGGCATGGAATGGGGCGCCAATGCCTCCATGGCCAAGGTCGACGAACTCCTCGAACGCCTCAAGAAGTAGCCGGGATTGGACCGTAGCCCGGTTCCGTCTCGCCTCCCCGCCACGCTGCCCACGGACTTGATCCGTGGGCCTCTCTCCCGACGCACTGATCGCTCTCAACCCACTGGGTCATTCCCGCGCAGGCAGGAATCTCCTTCCTTCAGGCTGGCTCAGGCGCCCTCACACCTGCCGCGCCAGAAATTCCCCCACCGCGTCCCAGAACAGCCCCGTATTCACCGCACTGTGGTCGGCATTGGCGATGATCGACAATTCCCCCCTGCCAATCCCCTTGAACAGCCGCGCCGCCGCATCGACGCCGCCCAGTTCGTCCCGATCCCCCATGATCACCAGCGCGGGGTCGGTGATCGTGGCCAGCTGCTCGGCGCTGTAGCTCGGCAGGCCCAGCCACAGCGTCGAAATCTGCTTGAGGTAATCCCGCCAATAGTCCGGTCCATAAACTGCACTATGCGAGGCCTTGATCACCTCGAAGAAACCACCAAACGCCTGTTCCATCACCACGAGGTCAGCTTCACCCGGCCGAGTGAAGCCCCAGCTCCGCAACCCTGCCAGATAGCTTTCCACCGGCGCACTCACTGTGCCGCCCATGACCAGCGCTCTGGCAAAGCCGGGGTGCCGCAACCCGATTTCCAGCGCGCTCTGCCCGCCATCGCTATAGCCAACGATCAATGGCCGCTCGATCCCAAGCGCGGCGCAGAACGCCACCACATCATCGGCCATCTGCGGATAGCTTAGCTCCCCCGCCGGATTGTCGGTACCGCCATGCCCGCGCGTATCGGGCGCCAGCACGCGATAGCGCTCGGCCAGCTTTTCGATCTGCCCCTTCCAGCTATTCGATGTCGTCAGCCCGCCATGCAGCAGCACCAGCGGCTGCCCTTGGCCCTCGTCGCGATAGAAAATCCGGAGGCCGCCCGCCTCGATATGCTTGCCGTCCATCTAGTTCGCCGCCTGCCTGGTCAAATACGCCCCCAGCGCATCCAACAAGTCGCTGGTGCCGCGCTCGCGCCCGCCCGCATCATCAAATCCGTCCAGAAACGCCCCATGCTCGGTCAGCACCAGCCGCGAGCCTTCGCCGTCCGGGGTAATCTCGAACGTCGCCAGCGACACCGAAATCTTGGTGTCATCCAGCGACATTTCATAGGTGTAGATAATCCGGTGATCCCTCACGATGTCCTGGTAGATCGCCTCGAACTTGTGCACTGGCCCCTCGGGTGGCCCGCCCACGCTGGTCTCGCGCCCGCCAATGCGGAAATCCATCTCGTGTTGGTCCGGGCCCCATTCTTCCGGGCCATTGAACCAGTGTTTCTTGGCCGCGGGATCGGAAAGGGCCTTGAATACCCGCGCCGGCTTGGCCGGGTAGCGGCGCTCCAAAGTAAAGCTGCCATGGGCAATGCTGTGCTTGGTCATGTCTTGCTCTCGGGTTCGTCTTCAGTCTGGGCCAGGAACTCGCCCAATCGGTCCAGCCGCCGCACCCAGGTGGTGCGCCGCTCGTTGATCCATTGCTCGGCCAGGCTCAACGCCTCCGGCTGGATCTGGCAGGTTCGCACCCGCCCCAGCTTCTGCGAACTCACCAGCCCGCTGGCTTCCAGCACCTGCAGGTGCTGCACTACGGCGGGCAGGGACATGGCAAACGGCTTGGCCAGTTCGCTGACCGAGGCAGGGCCACGGCTCAGCCGATCCACCATCATCCGGCGGGTCGGGTCTGCCAGCGCCTGAAACATCAGATCGAGATTGGGCGATTGTTGGTTAAGCATAGCCTTAACTAACAATCGCCTGCCATAGTGTCAATCGTCCGCAGCGGGCAGGGCGCCCGTGCCCGCCGTCTTGGCCCAGTCGATTTCTACCGTCGCATGGCCGATGCCATATTTGTCGGCCAGTACATCCTTGACCGCCGCCGTCGTCCCGGCCGGATCGGCTCCGCCCGCCAGCGCGAGTTCCAGCGTTGCCGCTGGCCGGCCCGACGTGATTGACCACACATGCACATGGCTGACCGCCTTGACGCCGGGGATGGCGGACAATGCGCCGCGCACCTCGTCGATCACCACATTGCCCGGCACGCCTTCCATCAGGATATTGAGCGAACTCTTCAGCAGCGCCCAGCCGCTGCGCAGCACCAGTGCCGATAGCAGCACCGACAGGATCGGGTCGATCGGCGTCCACCCCGTCAGCCAGATGACGATAGCCGCCACGATCGCCGCCACGGAGCCGAGCAGGTCACCCAGCACATGCAGCATCGCGCCCTTGATATTGATATGGTCCTTATCGCCGCGCGACAGGATGAAGAACACCACGATATTGATGATCAGCCCCGCCACCGCGACGATCATCATCGGCCCGGCCAGCACCGGCGACGGCTCCAGCAGCCGCAGCACCGCCTCATAGGCAATCCAGGCCACCAGCAACATCAGCGCCAGCGCATTGACGAAGCCCGCCACCACTTCCAGCCGGAGATAGCCAAAGGTCCGTCGCCCATCCGGCGCCCGCCGCCCCAGCCGGAACCCGGTCCAGGCCAGTCCCAGCGCCAGCGCATCGGTCAGCATGTGCCCGGCATCGGCAATCAGCGCCAGCGAGCCCGACATCACACCGCCGATCACCTCGATCACCATGAAGCTGGCAGTCAGCAGCAGCCCCAGCAGCACCACGCGCTCATTATTGTTGCTCACCGCCGGGGCATGGCTGTGCCCGGCATGATCGTGCCCGGCATGATCGTGGTCGGCATGATCGTGGTGGGTCTGCCCCTTCTGCTTATGCTTGCTGCTGTCGTGCGCCGTCATCAGACCATTCCTTCATTTCGGTGATAAACGAACATATGAACATGTATTCATGTAATTCAAGCATCTGGGTGTAGTGATAATTTTAACGTGAACCGACCGATGCGGGAACAGCTTGACCTTCCCACTTGGGAAACGGCCAGCCTGCGGCCATCGGTTCCGTCCTGACGGGCCCGCCCTTTGACTTGGAGCATGAAGATGAAGACCCTGATCCTTGCCGCTGTCGCTGTTGTCGCGCTGGCTCTGCCGGCCGCCGCGCAGGACGCCCATGCCGGCCATGGCGCCGCAGCCGCCGCCAGTGCCGCCGATACTGCCTCCACCGCGGCCTACAAGGACGCCGCCGACGCGATGCACGCCGACATGGCCATCGACTACACCGGCTCGGCCGATATCGACTTCGTTCGCGGCATGATTCCCCATCACCAGGGCGCCATCGCCATGGCCAAGGTGGTTCTGGAGCACGGCGCCGACGCCGAAATCCGCAAACTCGCCGAAGAGATCATCACCGCCCAGGAAGGCGAAATCGCCTGGATGCAGGACTGGCTCGCCAAGAACGGCGGCTGATCGGGGAGGGTGGGCTTGGGGCTGGGGCGGAGGGGCAAGAGCCCCAGAGCCCCAGAGCTTAGGAGAGGACCTCCCGCTCACGCCGCCTTGTCTTCACAAAACACGGAGTCATTCCCGCGGAGGCGGGAATCCACTCTGTCTTGCTTATGGAACTGCAGCGGACCTGAACCCGGCCGGCCAAGAATGGATTCCCGCCTCCGCGGGAATGACCCGGTGAAATTTCAGATCTTCAGGTTTCCGCGCATTGAGGCTGCCCCCACGCGTCCCACCCACCGCCGCTGCCCTCGGGCTCGACCCGAGGGCCACCCTCCGCCAGCGCCGCCCTGTCCCCAAAAACACGGAGTCATTCCCGCGCAGGCGGGAATCCATTCTTTGCCTTGGTGACCGCAGAACTACGCACGACTCCCACCCCCCGCGCGAACGGCCCCCGTCTCCCCCGCCTACTCCCCGCGGCCCGCTCGCGACACCGAGCTGCGCACAATCAACTCCGCCCGCAGCAGCGTTTCCGGTTGCGTCGATGGCTTCCCCTCGAGCAGTGCCAGCAGCACATTCATTGCCGCTTCGCCGATCTTCAGGCGCGGTTGCTTCATTGTCGTCAGCGCCGGCGTCACGAAGCTGGCAAACGAAATGTCGTCGAACCCCATGATCGAAAAATCCCGCGGCAATACGTATTGCCGCGTGTTGAGCGCGATGATGACGCCGAGCGCCGTTGCGTCATTGACGCAGAAGAACGCCGATGGCAGCACGTCGCGCACAAACATATGCTCCGCTGCCGCGCGGCCGCTTTCCGTGGTGCCATCGCCGTCCAGGATCAGTCGGGGATCGATGCTGATTCCGGCGCCATCCAGCGCCGCACGATAACCCTTCTCCCGCAGCACGTTGACCGCCTTACTGGTCGAGTGCCCGATAAAGGCAATCCGCTTGTGCCCCTGCGAAATCAGGTGCTCGGTCGCCACGCGGGCGCCCTCGAAATTGTCGACGCCCACATATGGGACATCGCTGTTGGGCACCGGCTCGTTGACGGCGACGATCGGCGGTAGCCGGGCCTCGCCATGCTGCTGGCCGAAGCCATAGGGCAGGTGCCCGGTGAACAGGATCAGCCCATCGGCCTGGTTGGAACTGATGAAGCGCAGATAGTCGGTCTCGCGCGACGGGTCGTTCTGCGTATTGCCGATCAGCACGCCATAGCCGCGCTTGCTGGCCTCGGTCTCGAGGCCGACCAGGATATTGGAAAAGTTCGGGTCGCCCACATCCGGCGCCAGGATCAGGATCATGTTGCTGCGGCGCATGCGCAGCGACCGGGCCATGGCATTGGTGGTGTAGCCGGTCTTGGCGACGGCTTCGGTCACCCTGCGGCGGGTCTCGTCCGCGACCTTGCCGGGCTCGTTGATAGCGCGGCTCACCGTGGCGATGGATACGCCGGCGATTGCTGCAACGTCCTCGATGGTGGCTAATTTCTGGTGTTGCACGCTGCGCTCCGCCCCGCGCGTTCAGGCTGTAACCCACGGGCGCTCATGCCTCTAGCAGAAGGCAGGAAAGGCGCCACAGCTTCCGCGCCAAGCTATACACTTTTCCGTCTATGTAAACCTTTACATGATTCATGAAAACCTTTACATCGGTAGCCACAAGACGAAGAGCCAGCAGCAAGCCGGCCGCGTCGGGGAGGGGACTGAGGATCATGGCCAACGCTGCCGGCGAGACCGCGCCCGCTATCCTTGCAGCCAACAGGATCAGCAAGTCTTTCGGTGAGATTCCGGTGCTGTTCAGCATCGATTTCGACATCCATCCTGGCGAGGTGCACGCGATCATCGGCGAAAATGGCGCCGGCAAATCCACCCTTATCAAGATCCTGTCCGGCCTCGAACAGCCCACCTCCGGCACCATCACCTATGATGGCCAGACCGTGACGCTGCCGCCCAATGGCGAAGCCGAGGCCATGGGTATCGTCGTCATCCATCAGGAATTGCTGCTCGCCGAACACCTCACGGTGGCTGACTCGATTTTTCTGGGCCGCGAGCTGACCAGGAACGGCTTCCTGCGGCTGCGCGAAATGCGCGAACAGGCCGCCAAAATCCTCGATACCCTGCATGTCCATGTTGATCCGGACGCGCGTATCAATACGCTTTCTGTCGCCGACAAGCAGATGGTCGAAATCGCCAAGGCGATCAGCCGCGATGCCCGCGTCCTCATCATGGACGAGCCGACGGCGGTGCTGTCGGTGGCCGAAACCGAGACCTTCTTCGCCCAGATCCGGCGCCTCAGCGCCAAGGGCGTGGCGGTGATTTTCATCTCCCACAAGCTCGACGAGATCATGGAACTGGCGGATCGCGTCACCGTGCTGCGCGATGGCCAGCTCATCGCCACCGTCGGCAACCAGGACCTCACTCCCGATTCCATCGCCCAGATGATGGTCGGCCGCGAGCTGTCCAATCTCTATCCGCCCAAGCACGAGCCCGATGTCGATGCGCCGTTGCTGTTGTCGGTGACCAATCTCAGCGCCCCTGGCCTCAAGGAGATTTCCTTCGAGTTGCGCCGGGGCGAAATCCTGGGCTTCGCCGGCCTCATCGGCTCCGGCCGCACCGCCGCCGCCGAAGCCATTGTCGGGCTCATCCACCGCACGGGTGGCGCCGTTGAGCTCAGGGGCGCGCCGGTCAATTTCACCGAAGTTTCGCAATCGGTGGCGGCCGGGCTCGCCTATATGACCAAGGATCGCAAGGGAAAGGGGCTGCTGCTCAATGTCGGCCTGCAGCCCAATCTGACCCTGCTCACCCTCGCCAAGCACATGCGCTCTGGGTTTCTCGACGGCAAGAGCGAGGTCAAGGCGCTCGATCGCGCCGTCCGGCGGTTCGATATTCGTGCCCGCGACGCCTCGGTGCGGGTCGGCCAGCTCTCGGGCGGCAATCAGCAAAAGCTGATGCTGGGCAAGATGATGGAGAGCGAGCCCGAGATCATCATCATGGACGAGCCGACACGCGGCATCGATGTCGGCACCAAGCAGCAGATCTATCACATCATTGCGGCGCTGGCTGCGGAGGGCAAGGCGATCATTCTCATCTCCTCGGAGATGCAGGAAGTGATCGGCCTCAGCCACCGCGTGTTGGTCATGCGCGAAGGCCGGATGGCCGGCGTGCTCGAAGGCGCCGAAATCGGGGAGGCACAAATCATGCGGTACGCCGCTGGCATCAAGCAGGGTGGGGACGATGAGCGTATCAGCGCATGAAACTGGGAAGCCCGGCAGGAGCTTCCGCATCGACCTCAAGACAGCCGGTCCGCTCGTTGCGCTGATCGCGCTGTGCATCATCGGCTATTCGCTCAATCCGGCCTTTCTCAGTGAAGGCAACATCGCCAATATCCTGACCCGCTCGGCCTTTATCGGCATCATCGCGGTCGGGGCGACCTTCGTCATCACCGCCGGCGGCATCGACCTGTCGGTCGGCTCCATGGCCGCCTTCATTGCCGGCGTCATGATCATCATCATGAACTCGGCGGTCGAAGCCTTCGGCGTCTCGATCTGGACCGTGCTGCTCGGCTGCGGCTCGTCGCTGATCCTGGGCATTGGCGCCGGCTTCATCAACGGCTTCCTCACCACCAAGGGCAAGATCGAAGCCTTCATCGTCACGCTGGGCACCATGGGCATCTATCGCTCGCTGGTTACCTATTTCGCCGATGGCGGCACCCTGTCGCTCAATTCCTCGGCCCGTGAAATCTACCGCCCGATCTACTACGACAGCATCCTGCGCATCCCCATTCCCGTCTGGGTCTTCATCGCCGTCGCCATCATCGGCTGGGTGCTGATGAACCGCACAGCCTTCGGCCGCTATTGCATGGCCATCGGCTCCAACGAGCATGTGGCGCGTTATTCGGCGATCAAGGTCGATCGGGTCAAGACCGCCACCTATATCCTGCAGGGTCTGTGCGTCTCGCTGGCCACCATCATCTATGTGCCGCGCCTGGGTTCGGCCTCGTCGGCCACCGGCGTGCTCTGGGAGCTGGAAGCTATTGCTGCGGTGATCATCGGCGGCACCATGCTCAAGGGCGGCTTCGGCCGGGTCGGCGGCACCGTCATCGGCGCGCTGATCCTCACCGCCATCGGCAATATCCTGAACCTGACCGAGATCATCTCGAACTATCTCAACGGGGCGGTGCAGGGCGTCATCATCATCGCCGCCGTCTATCTGCAGCGCGGGAGCCTGCGCGCCGGCAAGCGGAAGGCTGCCGAATAGGCGAAATGCTGGAGCCCAGCTCCAGCCAGCAAAATTCCACGCCCTCAATGGGCGGGATCACCGGGGCCGGTTACGGCGCCAGAACGAAGCTAGGGAGGACTAATCTATGACTTTGAAGGCAATCGTAATCGGCCTGATGGCCACCAGCGTCTTGGCCGGTTCGGCCATCGCGCAGGACCAGATCAAGATCGGCGTGTCCATTCCCGCCGCGACCCATGGTTTCATGGGCGGGCTGAACTGGCATGCCGCCGAAGCTGAAAAGCGCCTGGAAGCGGCCAATCCCAATATCGATCTGATCATCGTCACCGCTGATGGTCCGGCCGATCAGGCCAGCGATCTCGAGGATCTGGTTTCGGTCCATGGCATCCAGGCCCTGGTGGTGCTGCCGTTCGAATCCGAGCCGCTGACCGAGCCGGTCCGCGCCGTCAAGGATTCGGGTGCATTCATCACCGTGGTTGACCGCGGGCTGACCGATCCGTCGATTCAGGACGTTTATGTTTCGGGCAACAACACCGAAATGGGCAAGGTTTCGGCGGAGTACATGAAGACGCGTCTGGGCGAAGGCGACAACATCGTCATCCTGCGCGGCATTCCCACCGTGCTGGATACCGAGCGCTTCGACGCCTTCATGGCCGAAATCGAAGGCTCGGGCATCAACGTGCTCGACAACAAGTTTGCCAACTGGAACCGCGATGACGGCTTCGAGGTGATGCAGGACTTCCTGTCGCGCTTCCCCGACATCGATGGCGTCTGGGCCCAGGACGACGATATCACGCTGGGCGTGGTGGAAGCCGTCAAGGCTGCCGGCCGCGACAAGGAACTGTTCATCGTCGGCGGCGCCGGCATGAAGGAAATCGTCAAGGGTGTGATGGACGGCGACGAACTCGTGCCAGTCGACGTGCTCTATCCACCGGCACAGATCGCCACCGCCATGGATGTCACCGTCGCCCACTTCGTCTCCAATGGCCCGGTCCGTGGCAGCTATATCCTCGGCTCTCCCCTGATCACCCAGGAAAACGCTGCCCAGTTCTACTTCCCGGACAGCCCGTTCTGATCTGCCTGCAATCCATCTACGCAAAGGGCGCCCGCCGGGCGCCCTTTGTTTTTGACTAAGTCCCTCAGTCGACACCTTCCCCCCTGCGGGGAGGGATCAAGGCTGGGGGTCTTTTCACCAAACGGCAGCTCCACCACCAATCCACACCCACCGCGCTGTCCCCGGGCCTGACCCGGGGACCACTCTCGACGCCTGCCGCGCTGACAATGTCTCACGGGTTAAGCTCGTGGGCAGCAAGTGGATGGAAGGCAAAGTCCTAAACCGGCTCTGGCGTATACCCGGCCTCACGGATCACACCCGCCGCCTTGTCAGCATCGGCTGCAACCTCGACCCGGTGCGTCGCCAGGTCCACCGAAACTTCGGCTCCTGGGAATGCCGTGTTCAGCGCCTTGCGCACCGTGCCGACGCAATGGCCGCAGGTCATATCGTTGACAGTGAATGTCGCCTTGTCGTTCATTCCAGTTCTCCGTTCATCTCAGTGGCCTTTTCGCGGTTCTGGCGGGCTCAGGCCGGCGAGGTCGTCAAGTATGGGGCAGTCCGGCCGGTGGTCGCCGCCGCAGCAATGGGCCAGGTGCTTGAGGGTTTTGACCATCCCCTGCAATTCGGCAATCTTGGTCTCCAGCGCGGCGATATGGCTGGTGGCAATGTCCTTCACCTCGCCGCTGGCGCGGGCCTTGTCCTGCCACAGACCGAGCAGGGTGGCGGTCTCGTCCACCGAAAATCCCAGGTTCCGCGCCCGCTTGACGAAGCGCAGTGTGTGCACCTCATCGATGCTGTAGACCCGGTAATTGCTCCCGCTGCGCTGTGGCGCGCGGATCAGGCCGATAGATTCGTAATAGCGGATCATCTTGGCCGAAACGCCCGATGCAGTGGAGGCTTCGCCGATATTCATGTCGTCTCTCCTACTCGGTCCAACAAGCTCAAACCCCGCGACAGCAGCATATTTCTCACCGCGAGATCGCCCGGTTCCAGCATTGTCGGCGAGCTGTTCAGTGCCGATAGGCACAGATAGCTTGGCCCGCTTCGCGCTGCGTCCATCATGTTGACCTCTGAGCCTGCTTATAAAGGTTCCTGTAATGGGAAGGTCAAGGGGTGCTTTCTGGACAGGAATCTGCGACCTTCTGCCGTGCGGCGCCTTGGCGCTGCGACGTTAGCGCCACTAACCGCCGTGCCGTGACTTGCCTATACCGGTGTTGTCAGGAGCCGCCATGCAGCCCGTCCGCAAAGATATTCATTCCTCGGAACTTCCGATCCTCTGCCAGAGCTGTGAGGCCAGGCATCAGGGAATGTGCGGCGCATTGAGCCCGGAACAGCTGGTCAGCCTGTCCCGCCACACGCGCCGCGTCCATCACGCCGCGGGCGAGGAACTCCTCGCCGATGCGATGCCGATCACCAGTTATGCCAATGTCCTGTCGGGCGTCATCAAGCTCTCCAAGGTGCTTGAAGACGGTCGCCAGCAGGTTGTCGGCCTGCAATTCGCGCCCGATCTGCTGGGGCGCTTGTTCGCCACCGAAAGCCGCGTCGCGGCCGAGGCAGCCTCCGATGTGGCGCTCTGCGTGGTTTCCAAGTCGGCGCTGGAGAACATTATCCGCGAGAACCCCGCGCTCGAACACCGCATCATGCTGCAAACCCTGCGCGAGCTCGATGAAGCGCGCGAATGGATGGTGACGCTCGGCCGCAAGACTGCCCAGGAAAAGGTCGCCAGCTTCCTTTACCTCATCGCCAGCCATATCGATCCGGCCCATGGTGAACCCTGCGCCAATTTCGATCTTCCGCTCAGCCGCAACGATATTGGCGATTTCCTCGGCCTCACCATCGAGACCGTCTCCCGCCAGATCAGCAAGCTCAAGGCCGATGGCGTCATCGAAATCACCAATTACCGTCACGTCGCCGTCCCCGATCTCGCCCGCCTCCGCATCCGCTGCGGCTAGGCACTTGCTAGGCGGCGATCTTTGCGCCCCTCACACCCACCGCGCTGCCCACGGACTTGATCCGTGGGCCACTCTCCTCCGCACAATCGCGCAACCGCGCCCCGATCTCCCCCCAAGTCATCTGCCCAATCGTCGCTGCCGAAAGGGTAGGGGCACCTCACCTCACAACCGCCCCATTGCGCAGTTCCACCACCGCATCCACGGTTCCCTCTGGAATTTCCGCATGCGTCACCAGCACCACGGTGCGCCCTGCCGTCGCCGTCTTCAGCGTTTCGAAAAACGCCAGCTCGGCCGCGCGGTCCAGCCCGTTCGTCGGCTCATCCAGCAGTAGCACCGGCGCATTCGACACCAGCGTGCGCGCCAGGCAGAGCCGCCGCGACTGGCCGGTCGAAACCGTCCGGCCCATTTCCCCCAGCACCGTATCCAGCCCCCGCGGCAGGCTGCGCACAAAGGCGCCGATCTGCGCCGCGTCCAGCGCCGCCCACAGGGCCACATCGTCGGCATCGGCCCGCCCGATCAGCAGATTGTTGCGGATGCTGTCATTGAAGACGGGGCTGTCCTGGCTCAGCAGCGCGATATGGGCATGCAGGTCCGCCTGCCGAAGCGCCGTCAGCGGCACACCGCCCAGCGTCACCCGGCCCGATTGCGGATCGGCCAGTCGCAACAGCAGTTTGAGCAGGCTCGATTTGCCGCTGCCACTGGGCCCGGTAATCGCCAGCCGCTGGCCCGGCGCGATAGCCAGATCGATGTCGCGCAGCACCGGGGCATTGCCGCCATAGCAGAAGGTCACGTCCGCGAAGGCGATGGCCCCGTCTTCGGGCAGCGCCATCGGCCGGGCGGGGTCGGCAATCGCGATTGGCGCCTCCGCGACTTCGCTCAGCCGCTCTGCCGCCGCCATTGCCGTGCTCAGCTTGGCCACACTGCGCACAATGGCGCCGGTGGCCTCAAAGCTCCCCAATACCGCCAGCAGCAGACCGATCATGACCGGGCCATCTATGGCGCCTGCGTCAAACGCCAGCAGCCCCGCCCACAGCACGCTGACCAGCGCCAGCCCCGATAGCAGCTGCACGCTGCCAGACGCCGCCGTCGCATAGCTTGCCAGGCGGCCTCGCGCAGCGGCCAGCGCTCCGGCCTTGTCGGCAAAGTCGGCCTGCGTCGTGCCCAAAATGCCGAACGCCACCAGATCGGCGTGGCCGTCTATGCCATCCAGCACCGCCATTCGCGTGGCGGCCGCGCGCTGCACCACTTCGGTGCCGGCCCGCCGGCTGCTCACCACCAGCAGGGCAGGGACCGCCAATGCTGCCAGGGCAAAGCACAAGCCATAGACCAGCGCCGCGCCGGGAATCAGCCAGGCCAGCACCGCCGTCATCACCGTCCCGACCACCACTGCCGCCGCAATCGGGCCGATGGCCACCAGGAAGGCCGTATCCAGCGCGTCGACATCCGCCGTCAACCGGCTGACCAGATCGCCATGGCGCAGGCTGCGGTCGGCCAATGGAATGCGCGGAAACAGCCTGCCGAACAACCACCCCCTGATGTCGGCGAGCAGGCGCAAGGTCGCGTCATGCCCCACCAGTTTTTCGCCATAGCGCGCCAGGATCCGGATGAAGGAGAACCCGCGCACCAGTGAGGAGGGCACGAACAGATTGAAGCTCACGCCCAAAGTCGTCAGCGCCGCCGCGGTAATGAACCAGCCCGATGTGCCCAGCAGTGCCACGCCCGCCGCCAGCGTCACCAGCGACAGCGCCAGTGCCAGCAACAGCCCCTTGGCCCGATTGGCAAACAGCGGCCGAAATTTCAAAAGCGCCTTCATGCTGCGCTGCCTTTCCTGTCGCGCCGATGGGGCAGCGGCATTTCCACCAGGCTCTGCGCCGCAATGCGATAGGCCCGATCCATCCGGCCGGCCGCAGCCATCGAATGGGTGGCAATGATCAATGTCCGTCCTGCCGCATAGCTGATCAGCGTATCCATCACGTCGCCTTCCAGGGCACCATCCAGATGCGCCGTCGGCTCATCCAGCAGGATCAGCCCGGCATCGCGCAGGAAGATCCGCGCCAGCGCCACCCGCTGCACCTGCCCACCCGAAAGCCCTACGCCATCCTCGCCCAGCAGCGTGTCCAGCCCGTCCGGCAACGCGTCGGCAAAGGCGGCGACATGGGCCAGCTCGGCCGCGCGGGCGATCTCGGCGCGACTGGCGCCCGGTCGGCCCAGCCCGATATTCTGCGCGATGCTGCCGTGAAAAATCCGCGGCTTCTGCCCCAGCACCGCGACGCGCCCCCGCAACTCGGCCTCCGGCCAGTCCTGCAGCGCCAGCCCATCGAGGCCAATTTCGCCCTCATGCGCGCGCAACCGGCCGATTGCCTCCAGCAGCGTCGTCTTGCCGATGCCGCTCGGCCCGACAATGGCCAGGTGTTGACCCGGCTCCAGCGTCAGCGCCACATCGCTCAGGATGGTGCGCGACCGATCCGGCGTCCGCAGCGTCAGCCCGTCGATCCGCACCGCCAGCGCCCCCGTGTGGCTCGGCGCCTTGGCATCAGCCAGCGGCACGATGGCCTCGGGCAGGGCACCCAACTGCTTTTCGATCTCGGCAATTGCTGCCTTGGCTGCCGCCCGGTCATGGTAGTGCGCCGCCAGCAGGCGCAGCGGATTGTAGATCTCGGGCGCCATCAGCAGCAGAAACAGGCCGGCCTGCAGCGTCAGGGGTGTCGAGCGCAGATGCAGGAACTCGATGAAGGTCAGCCCCACATAGAGCGCGATTCCGGCCACCCCGAGCGCCGCGAAAAATTCCAGCACCGCTGATGACAGGAAGGCGATGCGCAAGACCTTGAGCGTGCGCCGGCGCAGTTCGTCGCTGGCCGCGACAATGCCTGCAGTCTCGGCGTCCGCCCGTCCGAACAGTTTCAGCGTCAGCATCCCGCGCAGCCGGTCGGCAAAACGCCCCGATAGCCGCGACAGCGCCGTCGCCTGTCGTTCGGTGGCAATCTGCGCGCCCCAGCCGGCCAACGCCATGAACAGGGGGATCAGCGGCGCCGTCACCAGGAACAGCAATCCGGCCAGCCAGTCGAGCGGCAGGATCACCGCACCAAAGGCCAGCGGCAATATGGTCGCCTGGATCATGGCGGGAAAGTAGCGGGCAAAGAACCCGTCCAGCGCCTCGGTCTGGTCGATGACCACCGAGGCGGCAGCACCCGAAGCGGGCTGGTCGCCGGCGCGTGGCGAGCGCGACAGCAGCTGGCCGAACAGCGCCTGGCGCACATGCAGCTTGATGGCCTCTCCCGCCGCCGCTCCGGCGCGCTCGCCAATCATGCCAAGCAGGGTGCGCCCGACCAGCAGGGTCGCGACCAATAGGATTGCCGGCATCAAAGCCGCCATCGGCTCGCCCATCTCCACGGCGCGACCAAGGATATCGGCCAGCGTCCAGGCTTGCCACAGCAGCAATGCCCCCCCGAGCAGCGGCGCAGCCACGGCCAGTCCGAGGGCCATGCCCCCCTGGCGGCGCTGCCCCATCATCCAGCGGGTCTGGGCCTTCTCTCGCAGCGGGGCGGGCGTCGACATGGGCTCTCGATCTGTTGGCATCAGGCTTTTGCTCTCTCCTATAAGGGGTTGCCCTCCAGGCCCTTGATCTGAATCAATGCGGCCGTCGCCCTGCCGCGGGATATAGTGCGCGGGGACGGCCACGACTCAAGAGCCGCCAAAAGCATAGGGGCAATAGCGCCATGATCGACATGACTGTTGTCGAACTCTCGCGGTGGCAATTCGCCGCCACCGCCATGTATCACTTCATATTCGTGCCTTTGACGATCGGTCTTTCCGTGATGATGGCCATCATGGAAAGCGTCTACGTGATGACCGGTCGCGAAATCTGGCGCAAGATGACCCTGTTCTGGGGCACATTGTTTGGCGTTAATTTCGCCATGGGTGTCGCCACCGGCATCGTCATGGAATTCCAGTTCGGCATGAACTGGAGTTATTACAGCCACTATGTGGGAGACGTCTTCGGCGCGCCGCTGGCTATCGAAGGCCTGATGGCGTTCTTCCTGGAAGCCACCTTTATCGGCCTGTTCTTCTTCGGCTGGGACCGCCTCTCCAAGGTGGGTCACCTTGTCGTCACCTGGCTGGTGGCGCTGGGCACCAATCTTTCGGCGCTCTGGATCCTGGTTGCCAATGGCTGGATGCAAAATCCCGTCGGCGCGATCTTCAATCCCGATACCATGCGCATGGAAGTCACCGATTTCGTCGCGGTGGTGTTCAATCCGGTAGCGCAGGCCAAGTTCGTCCACACCGTCAGCGCCGGCTATCTCACCGGCGCAGTGTTCATCTTCGCCATTTCGGCGCTGTTCCTGCTCAAGGGCAAGCATATTGAGCTGGCCAAGCGCTCGATGGTCGTCGCCGCCAGCTTCGGTCTGGCCTCGGCGCTCTCCGTCGTCGTGCTGGGTGACGAAAGCGGCTATGTCGCCACCGAACATCAGAAGATGAAGATCGCCGCCATGGAGGCGATGTATCACACCGAACCGGCCCCCGCCGCGCTGACCCTGTTCGCCATTCCGAGCAGCACGCCCGGTGAGCCCGCCTTCCAGGTGCAGCTGCCCTGGGTGCTGGGCCTGATCACCACGCGTTCGCTGGATATGGAACTGCCCGGCATCACCGAACTGGTGGAACACGCCGCCGGCCGCATCCAGACTGGCCTCATCGCCTACAATGCCCTTCAGGAAATCCGCGCCGACGGCACCAATGCCGCTGCAAGGGCAACCTTCGACGAGCATTGGCCGGACCTGGGTTATGCCCTGCTGCTCAAGCGGTATCGCACCGATATCGAGAACGCGACCGGCGAGGAAATCGCCTTGGCCTCGATGGATACCGTGCCGGATGTGTGGCCCCTGTTCTGGAGCTTCCGCATCATGGTGGGTGTGGGCTTCTTCTTCATCGCCTTCTTTGCCTTCTGGTTCTATCGCGCCTCGGTGGGCAAGCTCGATACCAACCGCCCCTTGCTCTGGGTGGCCGTGGTCGCGCTGCCGCTGCCCTGGGTCGCCATCGAGGCTGGCTGGTTCATCGCCGAATACGGGCGACAGCCATGGGCGGTGGAAGGGGTGCTGCCAACCTTCTATGCCGCCTCCGGTCTCAAGGTGTCTGACCTGATCATCTCGCTTGGCTTCTTCATGACGCTCTACACCGTCCTCCTGGCCATCATGGTCATGCTGATGGTCAAGATCATCAAGGCCGGCCCGCAGGACAATCTGCTGCAGGCTGCCGACGATGATGAAGAAGACTTCGTTATCGCGGCCCTGCCGCCGACCCCCGCCAATCAGGGACTGGGCTCATGACCTCCATACCACTCGACTACGAAATCCTGCGCCTTATCTGGTGGGCCTTGCTGGGCATCCTGCTCATCGGCTTCGCTATCATGGGCGGCCGCGACCTTGGCGTTGGGGCCTTGCTCCCCTTCGCAGCCCGTTCCGACCAGGAACGCCGCCAGTTGCTGAACCTGATCGGCCCGACCTGGGAAGGCAATCAGGTGTGGCTGGTGCTGGGGGGCGGCGCCATCTTCGCTGCCTTCCCGCCGCTCTATGCCGTCAGCTTCTCCGGCTTCTATCTGGCGATGATCGTCATCCTGCTGGCGCTGATCCTGCGGCCTGTTGGCTTCAAGTTTCGCGGCAAGATCAAGGATCCGCGCTGGCGCGCGGCCTGGGACTGGGCCCTGTTCATCGGCGGTTTCGTGCCGTCGCTGATCTTCGGCGTGGCCGTGGGCAACGTGTTGCTGGGGGCGCCCTTCGCGCTCGATGACACCATGCGCATCTTCTATTCGGGTAATTTCTTCATGCTGTTGACGCCCTTCGCACTGCTGTGCGGCCTGGTCAGCCTCGGCATGATCGTCACCCAGGGCGCTGCCGTCATCACGGGCCGTACCAATGGTCTGCTGGCTGATCGGGCGCGGTTCTATGGCACTCTGTCGGCCCTTGCCACCATCGTGCTGTTCGCCATTGCCGGTCTGTGGGTTGCCTTTGGCCTGGATGGTCACGTCATCACCAGCGTCGTCAATACCAGCGCACCGATCAACCCGCTCAGCAAGAGCGTCGAACTGGTGCGCGGCGGCTGGCTGGCCAATTACTCGGCACATCCCTGGACCATCGCCGCGCCGGTGCTCGGCTTCCTGGGCATGGCAGGTGCCTTTGTCGGTCTGCAGCGTCGCCTTGGCGTGCCCACCCTGCTGGCCTCCAGCGTCGGGATCTTCGGCATCATTGCCACCGCCGGCGTGTCGCTGTTTCCGTTCCTGCTGCCATCCTCGACCAGCCTGTCCTCCGGCTTGACGCTGTGGGATGCCTCGTCCAGCCACCTGACATTGTTCATCATGCTGCTGGTCACCGTGGTCTTTCTGCCCATCATCCTGCTCTACACCGCCTGGGTGTTCCGCGTCATGCGCGGACCGGTCACCGCCGAGAGTCTGGAAAAGAACCCCAACGCCTACTAGGAGATCAATCGCATGTGGTATTTTTCCTGGATCCTCGGTCTTGGCCTGGCCTGCAGTTTCGCCATTCTCAACGCCATGTGGTTTGAAATGCGCGAGGACCGCCGACTGGCCCTGCAGGCCCGCCGCGCTGGCAAGGCGTCTGTCGCAGGCTGACACTGCGCGGACCGCATGGGTCCGCTCGGCGCTCACAATTCGACCAACTTCGATTGCCGGGCCCGTGCCCGGCAATTTTGTTATGTATAATCAATGACTTGAAAAGTAATGATTGCGTTCGGCATGCGGCGGCAGGGCTAAGCGGCCAGCCGGTAAAGCTGAACGGAGTATGACAGTTTGCCTATTTCGTTTGCGCTGGCTGCATAACGGATGTGCACAGAGTCCATCTTCTAATCACGACAGACCAACTATACATATAGGTCATCAAAACGAAGGGGAATTAACAAATGAACATCCGTCAGCGTATCGCCCAGTTTGCCCAGTACCAGCGCACCGTCCGTGAGCTCAATGCTCTCGACAGCCGCCAGCTTACCGACCTCGGCATTACCCGCGCCGATATCAAGAATATCGCCCGCGGCAAGACTCTCTAATAGACTAGCCTTTAACTGCCAGTCTGAAGATGAAGGCGTCCTGCAGGGCGCCTTTTGTCTTTTCTGCCGCTCAAATAGGCAGCTTGTTTCGGTGCCCGCCGCACGTGCCTTGCTGACAGCCACCGCCCTGCTGACAGCCGCACCGCGCCTTACGCTGGCCGTAGCGGCAGCGACAGCGCTAGACCTCCGCCGTACCCGCAAACACCGGGCGCCACACCCCCACGGAGTCATTCCCGCGCAGGCGGGAATCCATTCTTCCCCACGCGCGTTCCAACGATGGGCCATCGCCCTCTACCGGATCAAATCCGCCGCCTTGGCCCCCAGTGCAGCCAAAGCGTCGTCCGGCTTCATCCGCACCTGCAGCCCGCGCTGACCGCCATTGAGGAACACCTCGTCCTCGAGCGTCGCCAGTTCTTCGAGCGCCGTCGGCACGGCCTTCTTCTGTCCAAACGGGCTGATCCCGCCCACCTTGTAGCCAGTCAGCCGCTCGGCATCGACCGGCTTCATCATATGTGCGCTCTTGCCGCCAAACGCGGCAGCGAGCTTTTTCATGTTCACTTCCTCGTCCGACGGCACCACCACGCAGACCGGCCTGCCATCGACTTCCGCCATCAGCGTCTTGAGTACGATCGACGGCGAAACGCCCATCGCCTCGGCAGCCTGTAACCCGACCCGGTCGGCGTCTGGGTCATAGTCATAGCTGGCGAGGGCGAACGGGACGCCGGATTTGGTCAGGGCCAGTGTGGCGGGCGTGGTTTTGGACATGGCTCTTTTTTAAGCCATCGCCGCGCCGAGGCAAGAGTGCCGCTAGGGCTTGCGGCGAATGCAATGGGTGTCCATCAGCCCGATATCACGCTGCAGATAGGGCGAACTGGTGAGGAGATCGATCGTCGTGCGCTTGTGGCGACGGGAGATCCGCAATGGGCGGGTCCAACGGATCTGAGGCAGACGAAAATAGGCGAAAAGCGGTTTGGATATTGCAGTCATGGCGTCTACCACCCTTATGCTGGTGGCTCCTGTCGTGAAGTCCATGGTGCCAATTTGGCTGGCATTCGGCCCTTTCTCCAACTAAAGCTCAGGCAGGGTGCATAAGGAGATTTGATCCATGAGCGCGTTGCCGCCGCTGACCGCCATTCGCGCATTTGAGGCCACCGCCCGCCATCTCAGCTTCACCAGAGCCGGGGAAGAGCTGGGCATGACCCAGGCCGCGGTGAGCTATCAGATCAAGCTGCTCGAGGAGCGGGTCGGCGCCAGCCTGTTCCTGCGCCGCCCCCGCCAGATTGCCCTGACCGAGGCCGGCGCACGCCTGGCGCCCGAAGTGACCCACGCCTTTGAAACCCTGCGCAGCGCCTTTGCCGATACCCGCGGCCGCATCGATGGTACACTCAGCATCACCTCCGTCCCCACCTTTGCCAGCCATTGGCTGGTGCAGAATCTCGGCTACTTCCAGGTTGACCATCCCGATCTCGCCGTTCGCCTCGAAAGCACGCCCGGTGTCGTCGATTTCGCCACCGAGGAGTTCGATGTTGGCCTTCGCGGCAGCAATGGCGTCCCGCGCGGCCTTGCCAGTCATTTCCTGCTCTCGGGTGATTTTACCCCCATGCTGAGCCCCAGCCTTGCCGCCTCCATTGGCGGCATCCAGACGCCGGCCGACCTGTTAAGACTGCCAATGGTCGATGCCGATGATCCATGGTTCAGCATGTGGTTCGAGCGGGCCGGCGTGCCCGACTACAGCATTGAAAAGCGACCGATCAGCCGCCTGGGCGCGCAAAACCTCGAAGCTGCCGCCGCCATTGCCGGTCGTGGCGTCGCCATGCTCACGCCGGCCTTTTACGCCGACGACATCGCCGCCGGTCGCCTGATCCAGCCCTTCGATATCCTCGCCTCCGACGGCCACGGTTATTACCTTGTCTATCCCGAAGCCCGCCGCAACAGCCCCAAGATCCGCGCCTTCCGCGACTGGCTCATCCCCGCCACCGCCCCCCTCCGCGGCACCATGGAAGCCATTCGCTACCCCGTGCAGCGCTGAAATCTCGTAGCTCCAATGCCACCCCACCCACTGGGTCATCCCGGCGCAGGCCGGGATCCATTCTGAAGGTGAGCCACCCCATCGAGCCTGCGGCTAAAGCTCAGGGCGCAGATGGCCTGGAGCAAGAACCTACCCAAAAATCCCCCGATCCCGCCCGACAATCTCCGCCAGAAACTCCGCCACCAGCCCCACTCGCCGGATCGCCCGCAGATCCTCATGCACCACTGTCCAATAGCTGCGGGTCAAGGTGTGCTCGGGCAGCACCGGCACCAGCGCCGCGTCGCGTCGCGCCATGAAGCCATGCAAAATCCCGATCCCGGCGCCCGCCCGCACCGCTTCGGTCTGCCCCATCGCCGATGACACCGCGAGCGTCGAGGTCCATTCCCTGAGATATTCGCTAGTGTAATCCAGCGACGCCGAAAACAGCAGGTCGTCAACATAGCCAACCAGCCGATGCCGAGCCAGGTCAGCCAGCGCCTCCGGCACCCCATGCCGGTCCAGATAGCTCTGCGCCGCATAAAGCCCCAGCCGATAATCAGTCAGCTTGCGCGCCACCAGCCGCCCCTCGCGCGGCCGCTCCAGCGTCACCGCAATATCGGCCTCGCGCCGCGACAGCGAGAAGGTGCGCGGCACCGGCACCAGCTCGATCCGCAAGCCCTGATGCCGCTCGGTCAATTCCCCAATGCGCGGCGCAAGAAACGCCACCCCGAACCCATCCGGCGCGCCCACGCGCACCGTCCCGGCGATCTCGCTGCCGCTGCCGGTCGATTCCGCAGCCGCCAACATGGCGCTTTCCATCCGCTCCGCATGAACGAGGAACCGCTCGCCCTCCGCCGATAGTTCCGAGCCATTGGTCTTGCGCGCCATCAGCTTGGCGCCAAGCGCCTCCTCCAGCGCCGTCAGCCGCCGCGCCACCGTTGCGTGGTTGAGCCCCAGCGCCTTGGCCGCCCCAAGGATCTGCCCACTTCGGGCGACAGCGAGAAAGATGCGAACGTCATCCCAGTTCATGCTTTTCCCTGGGGTAGCACCCCCACCTAACCTCCCCCTGAAGAGGGGGAGGGACCCGATCCTGTGTCGGGCACCATCCACCCAAACCCACCGCCCGTGTCCCTCCCCCTCTTCAGGGGGAGGCTAGGTGGGGGCACTCTCCACGCACTTCAATTTCCGCACAACCGCTCCGAAATCTATCACGTTGCGCTCTTCAATTTGTAGCGCGATGACTGCTCCCCATCAAGGGAGACCACCATGCGCACCATCGGCCACTTCATCGACGGCGTCGAAACCACAGGCAATTCAGCCGAATTCCAGGACGTGTTCAATCCAGCCACCGGCGAAGTGCAGGCGCGTGTCGCCCTCGCCACCGAGGCTGATCTCAACGCCGCCGTCGCCTCCGCCCTCGCTGCCCAGCCCAAATGGGCCGCCACCAATCCCCAGCGCCGGGCGCGCGTCTTCTTCAATTTCGTGGCGCTGATCAATCGCGACATGGATGAACTGGCGGCCCTGCTGAGTGCCGAACACGGCAAGACCATCGAGGACGCCAAGGGCGACATCGTCCGGGGCCTCGAGGTTTCCGAATTCGTCGCCGGCGCGCCGCATCTGCTCAAGGGCGAGTTCACCGAAGGCGCTGGCCCCGGCATCGATATGTATTCCATGCGCCAGCCGGTCGGCGTCGGCGCCGGCATTACCCCGTTCAACTTCCCGGCCATGATCCCGCTCTGGATGCTGTCGCCCGCAATCGCCGCCGGCAATGCCTTCATCCTCAAGCCGTCGGAGCGCGATCCCTCCGTTCCGGTGAAGCTGGCCCAGCTGCTGATCGAAGCCGGCCTGCCCAAGGGCGTCCTCAATGTCATCCATGGCGGCAAGTCGGCCGTCGATGGCATCCTGGCCCATGACGATATCGCCGCCGTCTCCTTCGTCGGCTCCACCCCGATTGCCCGCTATGTCTACGCCACCGCTGCCGCCAATGGTAAGCGCGTCCAGGCCTTTGGCGGCGCCAAGAACCACATGATCATCATGCCCGATGCGGACATGGACAAGGCCGCCGATGCCCTGATGGGCGCGGGCTATGGTTCGGCCGGCGAACGCTGCATGGCCGTCTCGGTCGCCGTTCCGGTGGGCGACGATACCGCCGACCGCATCATTGCCGCGCTCAAGCCGCGCATCGAAAAGCTCAAGGTCGGCCCCGCCACCGATGCCGCCTCCGAAATGGGCCCGGTCATTACCCAGGCCTCCAAGGACCGTATCGCCGCCCTGGTCGAATCCGGCGTCAAGCAGGGCGCAACCCTCGCCGTCGATGGCCGTGGCTTTACCCTCCAGGGCTATGAAAACGGCTACTTCGTCGGCCCCTCGCTGTTCGATCACGTCACCCCCGAAATGGACATCTACAAGGAAGAGATCTTCGGGCCGGTGCTCTCGGTCGTTCGCTCCAAGACCTATGAGGACGCCCTCAAGCTGACCATGGACAATCCCTATGGCAATGGCACCGCCATCTTCACCCGCGATGGCGATGCCGCCCGCGACTTCGCCGCCCGGGTCAATGTCGGCATGGTCGGCATCAACGTCCCGGTCCCGGTGCCGCTCGCCTATCACAGCTTCGGCGGCTGGAAGGCCTCCGCTTTCGGCGATCTCAACCAGCACGGCACCGACTCGATCAAGTTCTGGACCCGCACCAAGACCGTCACCGCCCGCTGGCCCTCCGGCATCAAGGACGGCGCCGAATTCCAGATGCCCACGATGAAGTAGGGCAGGGCCCACTCCATCGACGGTGTAACCCACCCGCAATGTCACCCCGGCGAAGGCCGGGGTCCATTCTGAAGGCTGGCCGTCAACCGCATCGGAGACTGCCACACCCCACACAACAAAAAGCCCGAGGATCGCTCCTCGGGCTTCTGCTGCTCCACGCGGGGAGGCGTGGATTGGTCAGACGATGCCGCCCGAGCCGCCTTCGACGGCCGGACGAATTTCCGCAACCCTGGCGCGATACCCAGCCGCGCGATATGTCGCCAGCGGATCGATAGCGCCACCATTCTCCAGCCGCGCCAATGCCAGGATCGGCTCCACATCGGTGCGATAGGCGAGACGCAGCGCCTGCGTTGCCGCCAGCGCATCATTGCCCTGTTGCGCCGCTTCCAGCTCCTTGCGGTCCACCAGCAGCGCCTGCGCATAAGCCCGCTGAACATCGGATGCCGACAGCATCAGCGACTCGATCGGGTCGGTCACATTATGGCTCTGGTCCAGCATATGCGCCGGATGGAAATCCGCATCGCGGCCCTCGATATCCACCAGCTCGTTGAACACCAGGAACAGCCGGTACGGGTCGATTGCACCCGCATCGAGATCGTCATCGCCATATTTGCTGTCATTGAAATGGAAGCCGCCGAGCTTGCCGAACTGGGCCAGCCGGGAAACGATCATCTCGATATTGACGTTGGGCGCATGGTGGCCGAGATCGACCAGGCACATGGCCTTGTCGCCCAGTTCCTTGGCGATGATGTAATTGGTGCCCCAGTCCTGCACGACCGTCGAATAGAACGCCGGCTCATACATCTTGTGTTCGGTATAGATGCGCCAGTCATCGGGCAGCGCAGCATAAACCGCCTTCATCGAATTGAGATAGTGCTCGAATTGGCGGGCAAAATTAACCTGGCCGGGGAAGTTCGAGCCATCGCCGATCCACACCGTCAGCGCCTTGCTGCCAATGGTCTTGCCGATCTCGATGCATTCGAGGTTATGCTCGATCGCCTGCTGGCGCGTTGCCGCATCGGCCGATGAGAGCGAGCCGAACTTGTAGCTCTGCAACTGCCCCTTGGCGTCCGAGAAGGTGTTGGAGTTCATCGCATCGAACCCCAGGCCAAACCGGCTCGCGGCCTGCTTGAGGCGATTGGGGTCGGCCTTGTCCCACGGAATATGCAGCGACACTGTCTTGGTCGCCTGTGTCAGCTGGCTGATGACAGCGCAGTCCTCGATCTTGTCGAAGATATCGCGCGGCTCGCCCAGCCCCGGAAACCGCGCAAAGCGCGTGCCGCCCGTACCGACACCCCATGAGGGCACCGCGATATTGAACCCGGCCACCTTGGCCTTGATTGCATCAATCGAAATGCCCCGCCGGTCCAGCCGCTCGCCCAGGCTGTCATAATCCGCGTGCAGGTCATCCACGCGCCGGGCATTGTCAGCTTCGACCACGGATGGGTCGATAATCGTATCGGTCATTTGTTCCTCCACAACCTCCACCCACTCGGTGTCATACCGGCGAAGGCCGGTATCCATCTTGAGATCTCAGAATGGACCCCGGCCTTCGCCGGGGTGACACTGTGGGTAGGGTTGGACCGTTTTCTTCTTACCGCGTAAACGACTGAGCGTTGCCCGCGTCCACATTAATGATATTGCCCGTCGATTTCGCCGAGGCCTCCGAGGCGAAGAAATAGATCGCCTCGGCAATATCCTCGGGGAACACGCTGCGCTTGAGCATCGAGCGCACGCGATACATTTCCTCCAGGCCATCCTTGTCGGTCTTGTAGGTCGATGCGCGCTGCTCCAGCCATTCGCCGGCCCAGATCTTGCTGCCACGCAGCACCGCATCGGGGTTGACCACATTGACGCGGATCTGCTCGCCCGCGCCTTCCAGTGCCAGGCATCGTGCCAGGTGGATTTCGGCGGCCTTGGCCGTGCAATAGGCGGCGGCATTGGGCGAGGCGGCAAGGCCGTTCTTGCTTGCCACGAATACCACATTGCCGCCGATCTTCTGCTGGCGGAACAGCCGGAACGCTTCCCGCGACACGAGGAAATACCCCGTGCTGAGAATGTCCATGTTCTTGTTCCACAGCTCCAGCGTCGTCTCCTCGATCGGCGCCGACGAGGCGAGCCCGGCATTGGACACCAGAATATCCAGCCCGCCGAATTCCACCACCGCATGGGCAAAGCCCGCGATCACAGCCGCTTCCTTGGTGACATTGACGATCGCCGGGCGGACAAAGTCCTTGCCGAACACCGCGCTGAGTTCGTCATTGGCCGCTGCCAGCGCCGTCTCGTCGATATCGGCGAGAACCACGCAGGCGCCTTCGCGCAGCAGCCGCACTGCGGTCGCCTTGCCAATGCCGCCGGCGCCGCCGGTGACGAGGGCAATCTTGCCGGCCAGCGATTTCGGCTTGGGCATGCGGGCGAGCTTGGCCTCTTCAAGCAGCCAATATTCGATATCGAAGGCTTCCTGCTCGGGCAGGCCGACATAGGTAGAAACCGTCGAGGCGCCGCGCATCACATTGATGGCGTTGACATAGAACTCACCCGAAATGCGGGCCGTCGCCTTATCCCGAGCGAAGGTGAACATGCCGACGCCCGGCATCAGGTAGACCACCGCATTGGGGTCGCGCACCGCGGGCGAATTGTCGTGCTTGCAGCGGTCGTAATAGGCCTGATAATCGACGCGATAGGCGGCGATATCCTCGGGAATCCGTGCGATTACCGCATCCACATCGGGATTGGCCGGATCAAAGTCGATCACCAGCGGGCGGATCTTGGTGCGCAGAAAGTGGTCGGGGCAGGAGGTGCCCAAAGCCGCCAGCGGCCGCAGGTCATTGGAATTGACGAATTCCAGCACCGCCGCTGAATCATCGAAATGCCCCAGCTTGTGGCTGTCTGCCGAAATCAGGCCGCGGATTTTCGGCATCAGCTGGGCGGCAATGGCCCGGCGCTGTTCAGCATCAAGCGACTGGACGGCCGCGCCACCAAAGATGGTCTTGCCCGCCGTCTGCTGCTCGAACCATTCGATCGCCTGGTTGATCACCGAAATCGTCGTTTCGTAGCATTCCTTGGGCGTGTCGCCCCAGGTGAACAGGCCATGGCTCTCAAGGATCAGCCCCTTGGAATTGGGGTTCTCCTCGCAATATTTGCCCAGCCACAGGCCCAGCTCGAACCCCGGCTTTTTCCACGGCAACCAGCCAATGGCATCGCCGAAGATCTGCTGGGTCAGTTCCCTGGAATTGACCGAGGCGGCAATGGCAATGATCGCATCGGGATGCATGTGGTCCACGTAAGGGTGGTTCACATAGGCATGCAGCGGCGTATCGATCGAAGCGGCGCGCGGGTTCAGGTTGAACGTCGCGTGCGGCAGATAGCCCACCATCTCGTCCTCGAACTCCACACCGCGATACAGCCCCTTCAGCGCCCGCAGCTTGTCCATGTAGAGCGTGGAAAACCCGTCGAGCTTGATCGAAGCGCTGTCACCACCGGAACCCTTGACCCACAGCACCTCGACCGTCTCGCCCGTCAGCGGGTCCTGCTGCATGATCTTGGATGAGGTGTTGCCGCCACCGTAATTGGTCACGCGCTTGTCCGAGCCAAGCAGGTTGGAGCGATAGACCAGCCGTTCGGGCTCACTCATCGCCGCCGCCTTGGCGTCGTCCCAAAGGTTTTCGAGGCGCTTGGGCGCGGATGTGGACATGGGGCTCCTCCCGAGGGAAATGGTGGTCTGGTGTGGCCGGACATGGCCATAGATTGCCAATGACTGTCAATCAGAAACGATCAGTAACAATCATGTTGCCGTGAAAACAATCAAACACAGCAATATCATGATTGACACTGATTGGTTTTGATGAAACTCAATTGACCCAAGGGAGAGCAAGCTGTGCATGAAACCGAACGCCACCGGGTAATTCTGGCCGCCGTCCAATCGCGCCCCGTCGCGACGGTGACGGAACTGGTCGATATCACCGGGACGTCCGAGGCGACCATTCGCCGTGATATTGCGGCGCTGCATGTGCGCGGCGAGCTGCGCCGGGTGCGGGGCGGTGCCGAAGCGGTCAATCCGCCCGAGCAGGGCGGCCTGATGGGGCGGCCGTTTTCAGTCAATGAAACCATCAACATGGCGCAGAAACGCGCCATTGCCCGCGTCGCCGCCGAGATGTGCAAGGACGGCGAGCCGATTATCATCAATGGCGGCACCACCACCTATCAGATGGTGCATCACCTGACGGCGCGACGCCTGTCGGTATTCACCAATTCCTTCGCCATCGCCGAGTTCCTGCTGCACAATTCGCGCAACAGCGTCGTCATTCCGGGCGGCACCGTCTATCGCGAGCAGAATGTCATCCTGTCGCCGTTTGGCGGGGTCGTCGCCAGCCACTTCTTCGCCCGCAAGATGTTCATTGGCTGCCAGGGCATTGGCCGCCACGGGCTAATGGAAACCGATCCGATGATCGTGCAGTCCGAACTCGGCCTCATCGGCCAGGCGGACGAGCTGATCGTCCTTGCTGACTCATCGAAATTTTCGGGGAGATCGAGCCTCATATTGTGCGGGCTCGACCGGATTGCCGCTGTCATCACCGATAGCGGTATCCGCGACGAAGACCGCCAGATGCTGGAAACGGCAGGTGTGCAGCTCATCGTGGCGGAAACCAGTGCGCGGGCCGACCGGCAATCGACGGTCGCCTGAGCCAATCGCAAGACCAAAACGTCCCAGGGAGGGAAATCCTATGAAACTGCTCAAAATTCTGGCTGCGACCACCGCCGTTGCAGTGCTGCTCGCCGCTCCCGCCTACGCCCAGACCCGCATCGCGCTGGTCGTCAAGTCGCTTGGTAATGGCTTCTTCGACGCGGCCAACAAGGGCGCCCAGGAAGCTGCTGCCGAACTCGGCGACGTCGAGGTCATCTATACCGGCCCGACCGCCGCCACCGCCGAGGCCCAGATCGAAGTCGTCAATTCGCTGATCGCCCAGCAGGTCGATGCCATCGCCATTTCCGCCAACGATCCCGACGCGCTGGTTCCGGTGCTGCAGAAGGCCATGGAGCGCGGCATCAAGGTGATTTCCTGGGACTCGGGCGTTGCTCCCGAAGGCCGCCAGCTTCACCTCAACCCGTCCGATATCGGCCTGATCGGCGAAACCATCATCAAACTGGCCGCCGATTACCTGCCAGAGGGCGGCGACGTTGCCATCCTGTCGGCTGCCTCGACTGCAACCAATCAGAACGCCTGGATCGAAGCCGCCAAGGCCGCCATTCCCGCCAAGTTCCCCAATATCAACCTCGTCTCGGTCGTCTATGGCGATGACGACTCGGTCAAGTCGACCGACGAAGCCAAGGGCCTGATCGCGTCCTATCCCGACCTCAAGGCCATCATTGCCCCGACCACCGTCGGCGTCGTGGCAGCGGCCCAGGTCGTCACCGACCAGAACCTGATCGGCAAGGTCAACGTCACCGGTCTCGCCCTGCCGTCCGAGTTCAAGCAGTTCATCGACAATGGCGCTTCGCAGGCCGTGGCCCTGTGGAACCCCATCGATCTCGGCTATTCGGCCGTCATGCTGGCCAATGATCTGGTCAAGGGCGAAGAAGCCAAGCCCGGCGCGACCCTCTCCATGGGCCGCGTCGGTGAAGTGACCCTGGACGACACCAATTCCGGTGCCATGGCCGCCCCCTTCCAGTTCGACAAGTCGAACATCGAAGAATTCTCCAAGATTTACTGATCGCTATCGGCCCGGCGCTTCGGCGCCGGGCCTCGCTCTCGTAACAGTCCACGGCGTCATTCCCGCGCAGGCGGGAATCCACTCTTCGCCTTTGCGTTCGGGCACAAGACTGGATTCCCGCCTTCGCGGGAATGACACGGTGGCGAAACAGCCGCGGTAGTATTCATTGCCATGACCGACCCCATCCTGACCCTGTCCGGCATCACCAAGACCTTCCCCGGCGTGCGCGCGCTGCACAATGTGTCGCTGGAGCTCTATCCCGGGCAGGTGACTGCGCTGATCGGTGAAAACGGCGCCGGCAAGTCGACCCTGGTCAAGATCCTGACCGGCATCTACCAGCCCGACGCAGGCCAGATCACCGTCGCCGGTAAGCCCGTGACCCTGCCCACCGCCCACGCTGCCTTCGAGGTCGGCGTCACCGCCATCCATCAGGAAACCGTGTTGTTCGATGAGCTGACGGTCGCCGAAAACATCTATCTCGGCCACGCGCCGCGCAACCGCTTCGGCCTGATCGACTGGAAGACCATGCGCGCCGAAGCGCAGGAAACCCTCGATTCCATGGCTTCGGGCATCGACGCCAATATCAAGCTCAAGGAACTTGGCATCGCCAAGAAGCATCTGGTCGCCGTGGCGCGGGCGCTCTCCATCGACGCGCAGGTCGTCATCATGGATGAGCCGACCGCCGCCCTCAGCCAGAAGGAAATCGAAGAGCTCTACGTGCTGATCGAACTGCTCAAGGAGGACGGCAAGGCCATCCTGTTCATCAGCCACAAATTCGATGAAATCTATCGCATTGCCGACCGCTTCACCGTGTTCCGCGATGGCGAAATGGTTGGCACCGGCCTGATTGCGGACACCAGCCAGCGCCAGATCGTGCAGATGATGGTCGGCCGCTCCGTCGATCACATCTTCCCCGCCCGCAATGCGGTGATCGGCGAGACCGTGCTGGAGGCCAGGGGCCTCAGCCACCCCACCGAATTCGACGACATCAGCTTTTCCGTCCGCAAAGGCGAGATCCTGGGCTTCTATGGCCTGGTCGGAGCCGGCCGCAGCGAGGTCATGCAGGCCGTCTTCGGCATGACCAATCCCTCCGCCGGCACCATGGTGCTCGATGGCAAGACCATCACCCCGCGCTCCGCCGCCGACGCCGTCGAAGCCGGCATCGTCTATGTCCCCGAGGAACGCGGCAAGCAGGGCGTCATCACCAACCAGCCCATCTACCAGAACGTCTCGCTGCCCTCGCTCAACAAGACCAGCACGTCCGGTTTCCTCCGCCTCGCCGAGGAATTCGCCCTGGCCCGCACCTATACCGAGCGCCTCGACCTGCGCGCCTCCTCGCTCAGCCAGGACGTTTCGACCCTCTCGGGCGGTAATCAGCAGAAGGTGGTCATCGCCAAATGGCTCGCCACCCTGCCCAAGGTCATCATCCTCGATGAACCCACCAAGGGCATCGATATCGGCTCCAAGGCCGCGGTCCATGGCTTCATGGGCGAGCTGGTAGAGCAGGGGCTTTCGGTCATCATGGTCTCGTCCGAACTGCCCGAAGTGCTCGGCATGAGCGACCGCATCGTCGTCATGCGCGAGGGCCGGCTCATCGCCACCCTCGACAATAAGGGGCTCCAGCCCGAAACCCTGGTGCGGCTGGCTGCCGGCATCGCCGAGGAGCAGGCCGCATGAAGACCCTCGCCAAACACCGCGAAATCTGGCTGGCGCTGGTCATCGTCGTGCTCGTCATTCTGGTCACGCTGCGTTTTCCGCGCTTCTCCCAGCCGGGCAACCTGCTGACCATCTTCAACGATACCTCGATCCTGATGATGCTGGCCCTCGGCCAGATGACCGTCATCCTCACCCGCTCGATCGATCTGTCCATGGCCTCCAACCTGGCCCTGACCGGCATGATCGTCGCCATGACCAATGCCGCCTTTCCGGGCGTACCGATCCCGCTGCTGATCGCCGGCTGCGTCGTCGTCGGCGCCGGCCTCGGCGCCTTCAATGGCCTGCTGGTCTGGAAGCTCAACATTCCGCCCATCGTCGTCACCCTGGGCACGCTGACCATTTTCCGCGGCATGGTCTTCGTCATTTCCGGCGGCGCCTGGGTCAATGCCGCGCAGATGAGCCCCGATTTCATCGCCCTGCAGCGCGGCGCCTTCCTCGGCCTGCCGATTCTGAGCTGGTTCGCTATCGTCGTCGCCGTGCTGTTCTTCATCCTGATGACCCGAACCCCGCTCGGCCGCGCGCTCTATGCCATCGGCGTCAATCCAACGGCCTCGGTCTATACCGGCATCAATGTCGGCCGCACCAAGTTCCTCGCCTTCACCATTGCCGGCGCCGTTTCGGGCCTCTGCGGCTATCTCTGGATTTCCCGCTACGTCATCGCCTCGGTCGAAGTCGCCGGCGGCTACGAACTGACCATCATCGCCGCCTGCGTCATCGGCGGCATTTCCATCGCCGGCGGCATCGGCACCGTCGCCGGAGCGCTGCTCGGCGCGCTGTTCCTCGGCGTCATCAACAATGCCCTGCCGGTCATCAACATCTCGCCCTTCTGGCAGATGGCCATCTCCGGCACCGCCATCCTCCTCGCCGTCGTCCTCAACGCCCGCGGCGAACGCCGCCAGGGGCGGGTGATCCTCAAGCGGGCGGAGGCCTGATCGTGCGAAATTGCAGCAACCCCCACCCCACCTCCCCCTGGAAGGGGGAGGAGTCCCCCCAGCAGGCGAGCACAATTTTCGTCGCAGACACCCATCAGCCCCTCCCCCTCAGAGGGGGAGGTTGGGTGGGGGTCTCTTCTCGCCTTCGGGAGATACTGCCATGACCGACACCCCCCACCGCCATCTCCCCGACCGGCTCGACAACCCGCTGAAATCCGCCATCCTCAGTTGGGAAAGCCTGCTGGTCCTCGTCGCCGTGGCGATTTTCATCGTCAATTCGTTCTCCTCGCCCTATTTCCTCAATGCGTGGAGCCTCAGCGATCTTACCTTCAACTTCACCGAGAAGGCGCTGATCGCGCTGGCCATGGCGCTGCTGATCATTTCGGGGGAGATCGATCTGTCGGTGGCCGCGATCATCGCGCTGGCCTCGACGCTGATGGGCTTTGCCCTGCAATATGGCGCCGATACGCCGGTTCTCGTTGCCATTGGCATCGGCACCGGCATTGCCTGCGGCGCCTTCAATGGCTTCCTGGTCACCGGGCTCAAGCTGCCCTCCATCGTCGTCACCATCGGCACGATGAGCCTGTTCCGCGGCATTTCCTTCATCATCCTGGGCGACCAGAGCTTCAAGGGCTATCCGGCCAGCTTCGCCTGGTTCGGTCAGGGCTATGTGTTCTGGGTGATTTCGTTCGAACTGGTACTGTTCGCCGTTGCCGCATTGGTGTTTTACGTGCTGCTGCACCGCACCAATTTCGGCCGCCGCGTCTATGCCATCGGCAATAACGACGTCGCCGCCAAATTCTCCGGCGTCCGCGTCGAGCGCGTCAAGTTCATCCTGTTCTGCCTCACCGGCCTGATGAGCGGCATGGCAGCGGTCCTGCTCACCGCGCGCCTCGGCTCCACCCGCCCATCCATTGCCGAGGGCTGGGAACTCGAAGCCATCACCATGGTCGTGCTGGGTGGCGTCTCGATCCTCGGCGGCGCCGGCACCATCATTGGCGTGGTCCTCGCCGCGCTGATTATGGGCCTCGTCACCTTCGGCCTCGGCCTGCTCAACGTCCCCGGCATTGTCATGTCGATTTTCATTGGCGCGCTGCTGATCATCGTCATCGCCCTGCCGATCCTCTATCGCCAATTGCGGAGCCGTCGATGAACGAGGAAAAACACGCCTTCAAGATGCAGCTCAAACCCGGCATGGCCGCCGAATACAAGAAGCGCCATGACGAGATTTTTCCCGAGCTGGTGACGCTGCTCAAGGAAGCCGGCGTCCGCGACTATTCGATCCATCTCGACGAGGAAACCAACATCCTGTTCGGCGTCCTCTGGCGCCGCACCGACCACACCATGGCCGACCTGCCCAGTCACCCCGTCATGCAACGCTGGTGGGCCCACATGGCCGACCTCATGGCCACCAACGCCCGGAACGAACCGATCTCGGTCGACCTCAAACCGATGTTCTGGATGGAGTAGGGGGGCCGTCCACGGAGCCCTCCCCACCCACGATGTCATCCCGGCGCAGGCGGGAAGGTGGATTCTCGTTCGAAGTGCAACACGTTGTGATTGAAGACCTCGGCTGGCGTTTTCCAGCCGAGGCATTTTCGTGGTGTGTTGTTATAGCGGATAATCAGGGCGTTGAAGCTGTTGTCGGCGATAGTGGCGAGATCGGTCTTCCTGGGCAGGAAGCGACGCATGCGGCCGATGGCGTTTTCGATGCCGCCTTTCTGCCAGGGCGCGTGCGCATCGCAGAAGTAGGTGGCGATACCGAGCTGATGCAGCCAGTAGTGGCGGGCGAACTCGGTTCCATTGTCGAAGGTGACGGTGCGGCGGGCCGCTTGCGGCAAACGCTCCAGGGAGCGCCCGATGATGCTGGCCACCAGATCGGCCTGTTTCGAGGCCAGCCGATACCCCAGCAGCGCCCGGCTGGTGCGCTCGTGCAGCATCAGGATGTTCTGCCCATAGCGCGAAAAGGCCATCAGATCGGCCTCCCAGTGTCCGGGGTGAGCCCGCCCATCACCTCGGCGGGGCGCTCGGCCAGGCTGAGCCGGTGGGCCATATGCAGGACCGAACTGCCACCCCGGCGAGCGCGCCGCCCCCGCTTGGACTTGGCGCGCGGCAAATAGTGGCGCCAGCGATAATCCTTGTGGCGGGTGATCTGGGCATAGACGAAGCGGTAGATGCTCTCGGCCCCGATCCGGCCGGAGCGCCCCGCCACCTGCTCGGGCGACCAGCCGGCCGCCAATTGGCCAAGCACCTGGTTGCGCAACGGCTCGTCACGCTCCAGCCGGCAACCGCACCATCGGCGCGCCCTGGCCTGTTGGTCGGCATAGACTGGCTTGTAGCCAATCGTGCTGCCGCGATTGCGCTTCAGCTCTCGAGCAATCGAGGATGGCGCGCGATCCAGAGCTGACGCGATCTGCCGGACCGAGTGTCCCGCCCCAGATAGGCGGGCAAGCTCAATCCGCTCATCAAGGTCGAAGTGGCGATAATGTGTTCCCATCCAAACACCCTAAACGGGTGTTGCACTTCGTTTGAGAACTCAGGGAATCCATTCTGTGCATTACCCTCAAGCTGGATGTGGCTGGGGGCCTTCAACCTGGATTCCGGCCTCCGCCGGAATGACCCTGCGAACAAACCAGCAGCCCTCCCACCCACGATGTCATCCCGGCCCAGGCCGGGATCCATTCCGTGCATTACCCGCAAGCTGGATATGGCTGGGG
>NZ_FQVC01000010.1 GCF_900128975.1 Devosia limi DSM 17137
GAGTCGATGAACTGCATGGAGTCCGGGGACTTTGCGGCAAGAACCTGGAACACCCGCACCCACACGCCAGCCTTGGCCCAACGGTTGAAGCGGTTGTAGACCGTTGTCGAGGGTCCATAGCGCTCGGGCAGGTCGCGCCAGGGCGAACCGGTTCTCAACACCCAGAATATGCCGTTCAGGACCCTGCGGTCGTCTACGCGCGCAACCCCGCGCGGCTTGTTCGGCAACAGGGGCCTAATGAGTTCCCACTCGACATCTGTCAGATCAAATCGCGCCATCGCACCCTCCGATTAGCCTGGAGAGTGAATCACGATGGCGCCTAATCGGGAATCCCGTTTATGAGTTCAGAACCTAGCAGAGGGTGTATAGCCGGCAGTCCGTTGGAGCTTCCCTCCCTATGTTGAACGGAAGTTGTGCTAATCTTTGGAGCTCAGGCAGGCACGGCGTGGCTTCAGCTCAGCTTCGCCTACTGCAGATACATTAGTGCAAGGCGCAGTTCCGAAACTCATCGTCGTTCGACACTCAAAACGCCGAGCATGGCACTTCATGAAACATGTTGACATAATGTCCATAGATGTTGATATTATGTCAATCTGGATTGCCATGTGGGACATGTGAATGAACGACCAGCAGATTGCTTCTCGACTCAGCGGGTTGGATGCCCTGATTTCGCCCCGGCGCATCGCCGTGGTTGGCGTCTCGGTGGCCGCGCCGCTATCCTGGGGCCATCGCGTTGTCCGGGTCTTGCTGGATGGCGGATTTGACGGCCACGTCACCGTGGTTCATCCCAAGAGTGAGTTTCCGGGCGTCCGCACCGTAAGGCAGCTTGTCGATCTCGAAGCGCCCGAACTGGTGGTCATATGCGTGCCGGCAGTCGCCTCGATCGAGGTGGTGCGTCAGGCGCGCGCCGTCGGTGCCAAGGCGGTCATCGTCTTTGCCTCCGAGTTTGCCGAAATATCGGCGGCGGGTGAAGTGTTGCAGCGGCAACTGGTCGAGGCCGCCGGCGAGATGCTGATGCTTGGGCCGAACTGCTTTGGCATTTCCAACCGCGTCGACAATGTGAAGCTGTCGGCCGCGCCGTTTTTGAACAATCCGCTGAACCCTCCTGGGTCGGTGGCGCTGGTGGCGCAATCAGGCGCACTCGGCCTGGTGCTCAGCCGTTGCGTTGAGGAAGCGGGCAGTGGCTACAGCTATTTTGTAAGTGTCGGCAATGAAGCGACGCTCGGTGCGGCCCAGGTGGCCCGCCAGCTTGTAGAACGCGACGAGGTGGGCATTATCCTGCTTTATCTCGAAGCCATTCGCGACCCGCAGATGCTGGCCGAAGCGGCCATGCGCGCCAATGATCTGGGCAAGCGCGTGGTGCTGCTGAGTGCCGGCACCTCCGAGGCCGGCCAGCGCGCCGCGCTGTCGCATACTGCGGCGATTGCTGGCAATGACCTGTTCCTGACCAGTCTCTGCGATGATTTCGGGATCGTGCGTATCCATGACGACGAGGATGTCAAACCCGTGCTTGCTGCGCTCGAGCGCGGTTGGGTGATGCCCCAATCCCCGCGCGTTTGCATCCTGTCCAATTCGGGCGGCGCTGGCGCGGTGCTGGCTGACCGCGTGGAAGCCGCGGGCGGCCGCGTGATGCCGCTGGCCGCCGAGACGCGCGCCAAAATGGCTGCAATCGGCATGATCGGTGCCGGCGACAGCAACCCCATCGATATGGGCGGTGGCTGGGAGGCCGTGCTGGAACTGTTCGAGCCGACGCTGGACGTGCTGGTTGCCGCAGAAGAGATCGACGCCCTCGTGGTCTATATCGCCTTCGGTGAAATGTGCATCGACAAGGTTGTCCCCGTGGCGCGGCTCTGCTCGGCTTGTGCCAAGCCAGTCACCTTCATCTGGCAGATCGCGCCGCAAGAGGGGCTCGATCAGGTCAAGACTCCCGGCATATTGGCGCGCAGCATGGGTGAGGGCGCCCGCATGCTGGCCTCGCAGATGAAACTGCGTGCGGCACGCAACGCCCGCTGGCAGCCCCTTGAGCGACAGGTTATCGCCTTGCCAGCGCTGGCGCCGCAGCAGCGGACGCTGGCTGAGCATGAGAGTACGGCATTGCTGTCGGGCTGCGGGCTGACCTTTGTGCCATCCGAATTTGGCGCCGTCGATCAGCTCGAGGAATTGGCGGCGCGGGTATTGGCACAGGGTTGGGAGCGGCTGGTCGTCAAGGGCAATGCCGCTGACGTGCCCCATCGCAACAAGGTCGGTCTAGTCCGGGTCGGCGTCACGCCGACGGAACTGGCTGCTACTCTGAGACAAATGGCTGGCGTGCTGGATCACCATTCCAGCGATCCGCGCCGTGGCCTGCTGGTGCAGCCGATGGTGGCATTCGACGACGAAATCGGGGTCGGCGCGCTGGTCGACCCGCTCTATGGGCCGGTGCTGATCATCGGGCCGGGTGGCGTCGGCATCGAATCTGCTGTGGGGCGGCGTGATGCGCTGCTGCTCAGCACCGATCGCGCGACCTGGGACAGCTACGCCCAGCGTATCGAAGCGCGCTACCAACTCAACGCCGGTACGATCCGGCCCGTTATCGATGCTGTCGCCACGCTGATGAGCGCCGGCAGCATTGCAGAAATCGACGTAAATCCAATGGTTCGAACCGAAGCGGGCGGGGTTATTGCCCTCGACGCGTTGGTTGTCGTCGACCGGACCTGAGACCAGCAGCGCCGCAACAACTGCACCAATAACGCCTGGAGGAGAAGACGATGCGAATTCTTTATGGACTAACGCTGACTGCAGCGCTGATTGCGACGGGGCCTGCCCTGGCCCAGGACAAGCCGTCGCAGATCGTGTCGGCCAATACCGGTGGCCCCTACATGGAAGCCACGCTTGAGGCTTGGGGTAAGCCCTTCACCGAGGAAACCGGCATTGAAGTGCTGGGTGATGGCCCTCAGACGCTGCCCCAGCTCAAGCAGATGGTTGATGCCGGCCGCGTCACCTGGGACGTGGTGGAAGTACCGCCCGTGTTCACGCTGCGCTATTGCGGCACGCTGTTCCAGAAGTTGCCGGCCGATCTGCAGAACCTCGAGAATGTCATTCCCGGCTTCGGCAATGAATGTGGCGTGCCGGATGCTGGCTATGCCAATCTGATGCTCTACAATACGGAAACCTACCCCGATGGCGGCCCGCAGAATTGGGCTGACTTCTTCGATACCGAGAAGTTCCCCGGCACGCGCGGTCTGTGGGATGGCGCCGAGGGCGTCAATCTGGAAATCGCCCTGATGGCCGACGGCGTGGCGCCCGAAGATATATATCCGATGGACCTCGACCGGGCCTTTGCCAAGCTGACCGAACTGCGCCCCAATCTGGTGTTCTGGCGCTCGGGTGCCCAATCTACCCAGATGATGGAAAGCCAGGAAGTCGACATGCTGATGGCATGGTCGTCGCGGGCCTATCCGGCGCTCAAGAACGGCGCGCCCTTCGAGCCGGTGTGGAACCAGCATATCGTCTACAACAACGTGCTGGCCATTCCGATGGGCGCAGCGCATCCGGACGTGAGCGCTGACTATATCCGTCTTGCCATCCGCCCCGACCGCCAGGCGCGCATTTCCGAACTCTACCCGATCACACCCGCCATCATCGGCACCAGCCCGAACCTCGATGAAGCTGGCCTGAAAGTGTTCGCCGCCACACCGGAACGGACTGCCAATGCCGTGCGGCCCAATCTGGCCTGGGTCGCCGAGCATTCCGAAGAAATCCAGAAGCGCTGGACTGAATGGTTGAATAACTAAGCCAGCATCCCTGCCTTGGCGGGCCGCGCCTGCAAGCGCGCGCCCCGCCGCCACTGAAGCAATCCTCGCCGGCCGAGGAGGGTGTCCTAATTGCACGCCAGGAGAACCCCATGCGTAATCCCGTTGCCCTGATCGCTGGCCCAAGCCGGCAGACGGCACTGCTGATGCTGCCCATCGTCGTGTTCCTCGGGATTTTCTTTGCCTGGCCCGTGCTGCTGGTGCTGGCCAACAGCTTTGGTGGTGCCGATGGCTGGGTGAGCCAGTATGTCGAATTCTTTTCGAGCAATACCTATGTGCGCATCCTGATCCGCACCATTACCGTGGCAGTCTCGGTTACGGCGCTGTGCCTGCTGATCGGCTATCCCTATGCCTATCTGATGGCGCGGACGCGCGGCAAGACGCTTGCGCTGCTCATGGGCGTGGTGCTGCTGTCGTTCTTCTCCAGCGTCATGGTGCGCAGCTTCGCCTGGATCGTGCTGCTGCAGCGCAACGGCGTCATCGATCGCCTGGCCAGCTGGCTCGGTTTTGACGGCCTGGTGCTGCGCGGCAGCACCTTTGGCGTCAGCCTTGCCATGGTGCAGGTGATGCTGCCCTTCATGATCTTTCCGCTCTATAGCGCTATGGCCGGCATCGATACGCGACTGGAACGCGCCGCCACCTCGCTCGGCGCGAGCCGTTGGACGATTTTCTACCGGATCTGGTTGCCGCTGACGCGTCCCGGCATCATCGGCGGCTCGGTGATCGTGTTCGTCACCTCGCTGGGCTTCTACGTGATCCCCGGCCTTGTGGGGTCGCCGTCCAATCAGTTGCTGTCGCATCTCATCTACTCGCTCATCAACACCACGCTGAACATCCCGCTCGCCTCGGCGTCATCGGTGGTCATGCTGGTGCTGGCGCTGCTCGTGGTGCTGCCCGCAATGCTTAAGATTAATGTCGCTGGCGGCGCGGCCAGCCATTTTGGTGGTGACGGCATCGCGGCATCCTATGTTTCGCGCTGGCTGTGGTTCTGGGCCGGGCTGGTGACCATCCTGCTGCTGTTGCCAGGTCTTGTCGTCATTCCGCTGAGCTTCCCGGAAAACCGCAGCTTCGCCTTCCCACCCCAAGGCTTTTCGCTGAAGTGGTATGCCAACTTCTTCCAGGACCGCCAGTGGTGGGGCTCGCTGCTGACCTCGCTGCAGATTGCCGTGCTGGTGACCCTGACCTCGACCACGCTGTCGGTGTTTGCCGGTCTGGCGCTGCGGCGCGCCTCGGCGAAAACCAAAACTATCATCCGGGCGCTGGTGCTCACCCCCAGGATCGTGCCGGGCGTCATCATCGCCATGGCGGTCTATGGCATGTTCCTGGACTGGCGGCTGAACATCACCCTGCCGGGCTTTGTCATCGCCCACACCATCATGGCGCTGCCCTTCGCCTTCATCCCCATCGCAGCGACGCTGGAGCAGTTCGATACGCGGTTCGAACAGGCGGCGGCCAGCCTGGGCGCATCAAAGTGGACGACGTTCTTCCAGATCATCCTGCCGCTCATTCGCACGGGCATGCTGACGGGCGCGCTGTTTGCCTTCGTCATCTCCTTTGATGAGGTGGTGGTGTCGCTGTTCATCGGTGGGGTCGGCCTGCGCACGCTGCCGGTGCAGATGTATTCTTCCATCGCCAACGATATCGACCCGACCATTGCTGCGGCGTCCACCATGCTGCTGCTGATGACTGCCGTTCTGGTGGTGGCAAGCACAGTCTTCAACCAACGGAGGGCCCGCTAATGGCCGGCGATATTGCACGCGGCGCGCGTCTCGAACTGCGCGATCTGGGTAAATCCTATGGCGGCCTCAAGGTGCTGGCCGACGTCAATCTGAGCGTCAATCCAGGAGAGTTCATAACCTTTCTGGGGCCTAGTGGCTCGGGCAAGACCACAACACTCAACCTCATTGCCGGCTTTGTCGATCCCGATGCCGGTGGCGTCATGCAACTTGATGGCCGCGACCTGGGCGGCGTGCCTGCAAACCGGCGCGACATCGGCGTGGTGTTCCAGAATTATGCGCTGTTTCCGCATATGACGGTGCGGGCAAACATTGCCTTCCCCTTGCGCCAGCGTCGGCCGCGGCCGGATGCGGACGCGATTGACCGTCGCGTCAACGAAGTGCTGGCGCTGGTGCATCTTGAAGCACTGGGCGACCGGTTTCCCCACCAGCTGTCGGGCGGCCAGCAGCAGCGGGTGGCGCTGGCGCGCGCCGTGGTGTTCGAACCAAAGCTGCTATTGCTCGACGAGCCCCTGGGCGCGCTCGACAAGCGCTTGCGTGAAGCGCTGCAGATGGAACTGCGCCGCATCCATCGTGAGCTGGGCGTCACCATTGTGTTTGTGACCCACGATCAGGACGAAGCCCTGACGTTGTCGGATCGGGTGGTGGTGTTTCGGGAGGGCGCTGTCGAGCAGATCGGCACACCCGAACAGCTCTATGATAATCCCGGCAGCGAATTTGTCGCCACCTTCCTCGGCGATTCCAATATTTTCGCCGGCAACGTGCAGAATGGCGTCTTTGCAGCGCCAGACCTGGGCGGGCGGTTTGCGGCGCTGCCCGACGTCGCCGATGGCCCGGCCAAGATCATGGTGCGGCCCGAGCGTGTCAGCGTTGCGCTGAGCGATAACGACGCCATCCTGGGTAATGCCGTGCCCGTGACGATTTCGGACATCGTGTTTGCCGGTTCGAGCATTCGTGTCGAAGGCCGTAACGCGCTGGGCGCGACGCTGATTGCGCGCTGCGGCAATGTCGACAAGGCGCTGGCGATCGGCAACGCCGCGTGGTTCGGCTGGGACGCTGACTCGACCCGCCTGATTGGCCGGTCGGCAGCATGAGCGGGATTACGCCCACCGCCGCCACAGTGCAGGCGATCGCCGAACTGGCCATGGCGGAGCCGCTGGCCAATCGTGCCGCGCTGCGCGACCGCATGGCTGGCGCCAGCGTCGATGTGCTGGTGGTGGGCGGCGGCATTACAGGGGCCGGCGTGGCGCTGGACGCAGCGTCGCGCGGTTTTAGCGTCGCGCTGGTGGAACAGGGCGATTTCGCCTCGGGCACCTCCTCGCGCTCATCGAAGATGATCCATGGTGGCTTTCGCTACCTGCAGACGGGCGATGTGGCGCTGGTGCGCGAGTCTCTGCGCGAACGCTATGCGCTGCAGCGCAATGCAGCCCATCTCGTGACGGTCATGCCATTCATGATCCCGCTATTCCTCAAGGGCGGCGTCATCAATCCAAAACTCTCGCGTGCGCTGGGCGGGGCCCTTTGGAGCTATCAGCTGGCCGGCGCCTGGCGGCTGGGCAAGCGCCATCGGCGTCTCGATCATCAGGCGGTCAGCGCCCACATGAGCGGCCTCGACATGGAGCGAATCGGGGCTGGCTACCTGTTCCACGATCTGCGCACCGATGACGCGCGCCTGACCCTGGCGGTACTGGCATCTGCCGTGGGGCAGGGGGCCGCCGTCCTGAACTATGCGCGTTGCACCGGCGTCTCCGCCTTTGACCGCGATGGTCGCACCGCCCATATCGCGGTTGGTGGCGAAAATATCGAAATCCGAGCGCGCGTCATCGTCAATGCCACGGGCGTATGGGCACAGAACTTCCTCGACATTGCCGGCATTGCCAGCGACCGGCAGTTGGCGCCCGCCAAGGGCACCCATCTAGTGGTGCCGCGGGCGCTCACCGGCAATGACATCGCCGTCAGCCTGCCCACCAGCGACCGCCGCACCATTTCGGTCGTCAATGAGGGCCCCTTTGCCTATATCGGTTCGACCGAAAGCACCGATCCGGACGATATCAACCAACCCAGCATCACCCAGTCCGATGTCGATTACATCCTGAGCGGCGTCAACCGGCACCTCAAGCGTCCGATTGCCCCGAGCGATGTCACTGGCGGTTGGGCCGGGTTCCGGCCACTGATCTCGGGCGGCAAGTCTGCGCGCAGTTCAGATCTTTCACGCAAGCATTCCATATCGGTCGAAGCCGAGGGTGTCGTGACAGTCACCGGCGGCAAGCTGACTACCTATCGCGAAATGGCGGAAGGCACGGTCAATGCCATCTGCGGTATCCTCAACCGACGCGTCGCCTGCCGCACGCGTGACCTCAAGCTGCATGGCTTTGGCCCGGGGGCCAGCCACCTCAGTGATGGGCAGCGGTTAGACAAGCGCTATGGCACCAAGGCGGCTGCCATCACGCAGATCGTCACCATGTCGCCGCCACTGGGTCACAGCGTCACGCCCCTCGGCGACACGCTGCTCGCCGAAGTCGTCTGGGGCCTGCAGGCAGAGATGGCGGCCAGCTTGGCTGATGCCCTGCTGCGCCGCACGCGCATTGCGCTCTATGACGGCCGTGCCGTGCTGGCCAATGCCGAGCAGATCGGCCTGATCGTGGGCCGCGGGGTCGGTTGGAGCCCCAGCCAGATTGCGCTCGAGACTGAACAGCTCAAATCCACGCTTCGCCACGAATTGGGGGTGCTTGCGCACGACCTCCCCACCGTCGTGCCATGTCAATCTTGATAGGAAACCAAATGACCCACACCCCGATTGCCATTCCCTCCCGGGCGCCGACCCCCATTCCCGGCGCTGTCGGACTCGGCCATGCGCCGGTTCTGGAAACGCTCGACGGCCAGGCCGTTGCGGTCGATGCGGCGTTCATTCGAAGCCTTGAGGGCGTGTGCACGGAAGTGTCCACTGATAGCGATGATCTGGTGGAGTGGAGCCGCGACTGGTGGCCACTGGGCATGGTCTGGGCCATGTCCGGGCGGGTGGCACGCCTGCCGGCGGTCGTGGTGCGTCCCCATTCGATCGAGGAAGTGTCCGCCGTCATGCGCTTGGCCCACGAGGCCCGCATTCCCGTCACCGTGGCTGGCGGTCGCAGTGGCGTGCTCGGCAATTCGCTGCCGGTCTTTGGTGGCGTAGTGCTGGACCTGACCAAGCTGTCCGGCATTACCGACCTACGCGTCGACGATCTGACCGTCGATGTGCTGGCCGGCACCTTTGGCGACACGTTTGAGGCCGCGCTGCAGGCGCATGGCCATACCGCTGGCCATTGGCCGCAGTCGATTGCCCTGTCCACCATCGGTGGTTGGATTGCCTGCTCGGGCGCTGGACAAATGTCGACGCGCTACGGCACCATGGCCGACATTACCCGCGGTGTTACGGCCGTGCTCGCCGACGGGCGGGTGATCGAAACTAGCGAATATTCCCATTCGGCGACTGGCCCCGACATGACGCAGCTGTTTGTGGGCTCCGAGGGGACGTTGGGCGTTATCGTCTCGGCGCGCCTGAATATTCACAAATGCGCGCCCTATCGGGAAAGCGCGGCCTGGGCCTTTGACAGCTTCGCCGCCGGCGTCGAGGCGATCAAGCGCTTCTCCCACCGCGGCGCTCGTCCCGCTGTGGTGCGGCTCTATGATGCCACCGAAGCGCGGCGCAACTTTGATACCAGCGACCAGCATATCCTGTTGGTACACGACGAGGGCGACCCTGCAATTGTTGCTGGCATCATGGCGGTGGTTCGCTCGGAATGTGACGGCCAAAGCATGGGCACGGAACTAGTCGACCGCTGGCTTGCCAACCGCAATAGCGTGCACGCGCTCGATGATCTGATCGTTGATCGTGCGCCCGACACCATGGAAATCACCGCGCCGTGGTCGCAGGTGAGCAAAATCTACCGTGAGACGACCGCTGCCATGGCTGCGGTGCAGGGTACGCGGACGGCAACGGCCCATATTTCGCACGCCTATCCGGGCGGTGCCGGGCTCTACTTCATGTTTGGTGGCCGGCCGGAACTGGAAGATCGTCCGCGGTGGTACCGTGAAGTTTGGAATGCGGGGGCCCGCACCGTCCTCGCCAATGGCGGCAATCTGAGCCATCACCACGGTGTCGGTCTTGGCCGCGCCCGCTTCATGCGCGAAGCCATGGGCACCGGGCTCGATGTGCTGGCGGACGTCAAGCGGGGCCTTGACCCGCACGGGATTCTCAACCCGGGCAAGCTCGGGCTGGATAGTCCGTTTGGGCCCACGCCGCAGTGGCAGGACAAGGCGCCCAGCCGCAAATGAGGCAGCCAAGCCGCCCCATTCTGGTCCTTGATCTGGGCACCACCAGCCTCCGTTGCAGCATCGTCAGTGCTACGGGCGCGGTGCTGGCGATGCGCCGTACCCATCTGCCGCAGTTGCGCGACGATCTGGGCCTGGCATGGGACGGCGATCTATTAGCAGCACGCGTGCTGGAGGAGGTGCGCCTGCTCGCTGCCGAATGGCAGCCACAGGGGATTGCCATTGCCAATCAGCGCGCCACGGCGTTGATCTGGGATGCTCATGGCAGCGCGGTGCAAGGCCCGGTTCTCAGCTGGTCCGATGGCCGCACGCGCGAGCAGGACCGTCGGCTGCGCGCCTTGAGTGCCGATTTTATCCCCGGCCTGTCGGCCAGCAAATGGCGCTGGCTGCTCGACAGATGCGATGCTGATCGCAGTCGCTCCCGCGCCGGGCTGCTACGGGCCGGCACGCTCGACAGCTGGCTGGTCTGGGTGTTGAGCGAGGGGCAAAGTCACGTCACCGACCACGTCAATGCATCCCATACCGGGCTGTTCGACACTGCCGTGCTGGACTGGAATTACCCGCTCGCCACGGCACTGGGTTTGGAGCCTTCGCTGCTGGCTGTGCCGGTACCCTGCACACAGATTGGCGCCAATGCCACCGCTATCGCTGACCACTTGCCGATTCTAGCGGTGATCGGCGACCAACAGGCGTCGCTGGTCGGGCAGGGTTGCGACACAACAGGCTCGGCCAAAATCACCTTTGGTACCTCCGCCGTACTCAATGTCATTCTCGGCGAGCAGCCGCTGGCGCAGCATTCGCGCTCGGCCTTCGGCAATGTCGCGTTGAGCAGCGATGCGGGCGTGCTCTATGGTGCCGAAGCGGCGGTAATGTCCGCCGGTAGCTCGATTGAGTGGATGATCCGCCTCGGCATTATCCCGACGGCTGAGGCTATCGATGGCCTCGTTGATCCGACGCAGCGTAGCAGCGCCACCTATGTGGCGGCGCTGGACGGGTTAGGTGTGCCACATTGGCTGCCGCACGCCCGAGGCGCGTTTTTTGGCCTCTCAGCCGGCTCCGGCGCTGAAGAAATGGTGCGAGCCGTGCTCGATGGCATTGCCGCTGGGGCTGCCGATATCGTCGAACAGCTTGAATCCGCCTGCGGCTTGCCGCTGACGGATATCAGCATCGATGGTGGCCTGGCCAAGAGTGCGGCCTTTACGGTAATTCTGGCGGCAACGCTGGGCCGGCCGTTGCGCCTGTCCCAAGTGGCTGAAGCCACCACCCATGGTGCGGCGCGCCTGGCTTTTCGCGGGCTGGGCCACGACATGCCCGCCCGGCCCGACCACGACGGGGGGCGACTAGTGGCGCCGGACAGAACCCTGCCGGCAGACCGCGACGCTTGGGGGGATGCGGTCGACCTTGTGATTGAGCATCACCGCCGCAGCAAACTCAGAACAACACAAAGGAATGCGTAATGGAACGCTATGACACGTCACTGACGAATGGCCGCGTTGCCACGCTGGGAGGCACCAGCGTGCTGGTGCTGTCCAGCCCGTTCACCGGCCAACCGGATCGTGAAACGGTCCATGGCAACGCCGCCGATGTTGCGTCAGCGGTCGCGTCTGCGCGGCAGGCGCTGAGCGGCTGGGCGCAGAGCTCCAGCGCTGAGCGAACTAAGGTGCTCACCGATCTGGCCGATGCGATTGCCGCGCGGAGCGAGCAGTTTGCGCTGGCCATCACCGCCGAAGTGGGGACGCCGGAAAAGATCGCGGTTGCCGTGCAGGTTGGCCTGCCGGTACGCGTGTTGCGCGGCTTTGCCGAAGATGTCGAGCAGGCAATGGCCGCCGAGATTATCGGCAATTCAACGGTCACTCATCGGCCGCTCGGCGTGGTGGCGGCGATTACGCCGTGGAACTATCCGCTGCATCAGGCCATGGCCAAGATTGGCGCGGCACTCGCGGCGGGCTGCACCATTGTGCTCAAGCCCAGCGAACTGGTGCCCCACACCAATGCGATCATGATGGACGCGCTGGCCGAAGCGGTGCCGACCGGAGTGGTCAATGTGGTGCCCGGCGATGCCGGCACCGGTGCAGCGCTCGTCGCTCATGACGGCGTGGACGCCGTGTCGTTCACCGGATCGGTGGCTGGCGGGCGGGCTGTTGGCGAAGCGGCGGCTCGGGCCCTCAAGCCCTGCTTCCTTGAACTGGGTGGCAAATCGGTCGGGGTTATTCTCGCTGATGCGGATCTAGACAAGGCCCTGAAGTCCATCGTCAATGGCGGCTTGTTGAATTCGGGACAGACCTGCAACGCGCTGACCCGCATTCTGGTGTCCAGCGCGCAATTGCCCGAGGTCAAGGCTAAGCTGGCAGATTTGGTGGAGCGCATGACATCGCGGCTGGGGCCGTTGATCTCCCAATCCCAGTTTGACCGGGTGCAGGGTTTTATCCAGCGCGCCGCGGACGAGGCGAGCCTAACCTGCCTGGCGGGCGGGACCGGGCGCCCAGAGGGCGTAACCAAGGGGCACTTTGCCCGTCCAACCGCTTTCGTCGCTACGGACCCAGCGGTTGAACTGGTGCTTGAGGAGGTGTTCGGCCCGGTGCTGGTGCTGCAGGCCTATGACACCGATGAACAGCTGATCGAGCTGGCCAACGGCACCGGCTATGGCATTGCCGCGGCGATCTGGGGCGAAGACCAGCAGCGGGTCGCGGCGATTGCGGGGCAGCTGCGAGCTGGCCAGATCGACATCAATGGCGGGGCGTTCAATCCCCGGGCTCCATTCGGCGGCTTTGGCCTGTCGGGGAGTAGCCGCGAGATGGGAATTTACGGCATCCGTGAATTCCAGCGCCCGGTATCGGTACAGGTTTAGGAGGCTGTCATGGCTGCAACAAACTGCCTGCTGGAGACGGTTGCCGATGGGGTGGCGCAACTGACGCTCAATCGCCCCGAAGCGATGAACACCATGACCCCGGAATTTCTGGAGCAGGTGCTGGAGACGCTGGAAGCTGTGGCTGTCGATCCCGACGTCCGCGTCCTGATCCTGACCGGGGCAGGGCGGGCTTTCTGTGCCGGTGGTGATTTGAAGCGTGGCCCCGGTGGCGCTGTTGCCGGCCCGCCGCCGCTCACCGCGCAGACCCGCCGATTGCGGACCTTCATGCGCACCTCGCAGTTGCTGCGGGACATGCCCAAGGTGACAATTGCCGCGATCAATGGCGCCTGTGCCGGTGCCGGCCTGTCGTGGGCCTGCGCCTGCGACCTGCGCTATGCCGCCCGTACCGCCCGTTTCGCCACGGGGTTCCGCAATGCCGGGCTGCCGGGCGATTTCGGCGGCACCTGGCTGCTGCCGCGCATCGTCGGCGCTGGGCGGGCGCGCGAATTGTATTTGCGCTCGCAACCCATCGATGCGGTCCGCGCACTCGAGATTGGGCTGGTCTCCGGCATCGAGGATGGTGAGCAACTGCTGCCGGCGGTGCTGGCGATTGCCAGCGATATTGCCAACGCAGCGCCGCTGGCGGTGCCGCTGATCAAGCGCAACCTCAATGATGCTGACGAGATCGGCTTTGCCGAAGCGCTGGATCGTGAAGCCGCGCGCCACAGCCTGCTGGTGGCGAGCGATGACGGCACCGAGGCCGCGCTGGCATTTACTGAAAAGCGTCAACCCAACTGGAGCGGAAAATGAGTGTTGATCTGAGCTGGAATGACGCTGGTACGGTGGCCACGGTCTGTCTGAACCGTCCAGAAGCCCTCAATGCCATGAACTATGAGGCGCTGACCGGCGTGGCATCGGCGTTTCAGCAGGCCGATGCCGCAGGCGCACGCATCATCGTGTTGCGGGGCGCCGGGCGCTCGTTTTGTGCTGGAGCGGATCGCAAGCAATATCCCGGCTTCAGCACGGCCGAGACCGATGAAGGACTTGCCCAGCATGCCATTGAAATCGGAGCCTCGGTAAAGCGCGCGCTGTCCGGCACCAATGCGCTGACCATTGCCCAGTTGCACGGCCATGTGGTGGGGGGCGGACTGGTTATGGCGATGTGCTGCGACATGCGGTTTGTCGCCGAAGATGCAAGCCTGTCGCTGCCAGAGCTGAAGCTGGCGCTGCCGCTGGGCTGGGGTGCACTCTACAGGCTCATCGAGCTGGTTGGCACCACGCGCGCCTGGTCGATGCTGGCAGAGTTCGAAGTGCTGTCGGGCCTTGATGCGGTGAAGGCCGGATTGTGCTCGTCAGCATTCGCCCCGGAGGCACTGGCGGCTGCGGTGGCCCAGCGGGTTGAAGCGTTGATGGAAATCGACCCGGAAGCCCTTTTCCTGACCAAGCGTCAGTTCCGTGCAATTGCCGGGCGGGCATCTTTCGGCAATCTCGACGATATCGACGGCGCGCTTTTGCTTGGCCCCCTGCGCGGGTTGAATGTAAGACAGAAATTCACGGGCCTCTGACGCGAAGACGGGACAAGCAATGACGACGGCTACGGGTAAGAAAACAAGTCGGAACGACCCTGCTGAGACGATCGAGAAGGTCGAGGATGCGGTGCTCGAAATGCTGCACGATCAGGGCGTGCTTGCCGGTATCAATCTCAACGAAGTCGCCAAGCTGGCGGGAGTCAGCCGCAGTCTTGTCTATCATCATTTCGGTTCGCGCCGCGGGCTGCTGCGCTCCGCGCTCAAGCGCGAACTCGAATCCAAGCGCGTGCAAACGCGCACCCCGTCCGAGCCGATGAAGCTGGGCGCCCGCGTCGTCCACGCGCTGCGCTCCCTACTGGTGGGCGGCTCGTCCCTCAAGCTGACCACCTTGCTGCACCTGGATGGCTCCAAGTCACCGCGCCTGATGCCCAATGCGGAAACTACCCTGCTGCAGTTGGAACGCGACCAGGCACTTGGTCTAGTAGGCGAGACCAAGGACTTGCCGGCGCTGCATGCTAGTTATGCCGCATCGGTCTACGGCTACGCGCTGTTCCGCGAGATCTTTGCGCGGGATCTGGGTATTGAGGTCGCCGAACTCGATGAGCGCGTGGCCAAACAATTTGAGCATCTCTACAATAACGCCTGAACTCGAAATTGCCGAGGTAACGTTGGCAGAGCTGACCAAGTGTGGCCGCACCGTCTGCGCGGCCACACGATTTGGAAATGTAGCCTAGTTAGCGGGCGGATCGAACAGCAACGGATTAAGCTTTGTTCGCCCTGACGCGTTTGCCGAGCCTGATGTGGAGTCCGACCACTTGAATCCATGCTGGGCTATGACGGTTCCTGTGAGCGCTTTGAGTCGTGTGTCGCCAGCGACATCGGGCAGAGAACCTGTTTGCAAACTCAAGGAGTGATGCCGCATCGCTACCCAATGCGATCGATGCGCTCACGCCATCTTTTCAGTAACCTACATTCGCCACAACGATCGATCATCTCTTCATGATCAAATGAGTCCTGACCCTATTGCACATACGAATGCACATGTTCAACGGCGGAGAAAAAAGCATCCGCCTTTCTCGATTTCGACCTAGAAACAGTCGTTAAGCAACCCACCCCCTCTCATCGAAGGAGCAGCAACCCCTCACCTCTGTCGATTTGCCGGGGGCACATCAGGGCATACCCTGCGGTGATGTAACATGGATGTTCAGCCACCATGTAACATCTGGGTTGACGCCGACTATTTGTGACGTGCGAGCCTCGGGCCTAAACCTTGAGGTGACAACACATGACCCGCATCGGCTACGCCCGCGTCAGCAGCGCTGACCAAGGCCTTGATATTCAGACAGGCAAGCTAAAGGCTGAGGGGTGCGAAATCATCCGCTCGGAGAAGGTCTCGGGTGCCAGCAGGGTTGGGCGAACCGAACTGGCGACCATCATTGAGTTTCTCCGTCCCGGCGATGAGATGGTGGTCACCCGCCTCGACCGACTGGGCCGCGATACGCGCGATGTGCTCAACGTCATCCACGACTGTGAGCAGCGCCAGGCATCGGTGATGGTGCTTGACCCACTGGTCTCAACGCGGGGAGAGATGGGGCACATTGTGCTGACCGTATTGGGGATGGTGGCGCAGATGGAGCGACGCTTCATCAAGGAACGACAACGCGAGGGTATTGAGCAGGCGAGGGCACAAGGCCGCTACAAGGGTGGCAAGCGCCGCCTGGATCGGGACCAAATCCGTCAACTAAGTCTGGGCGGTCTTACTAATTCGGCTATCGCCCAGCAGATGGGGTGCTCCCGGATGCAAGTCTACCGCGTGCTGACTAAACACGATCCAATAGATTTGTAGCCCCGCGCCTGAAACATGGTGCAGTCGAGAAGACAGAGCTCCAATCGCCGTCCGTGGTGGGCACAAACCAGGTGTCCAAAGCGCCCAAGGTGTAGTCCTCATGCGAAAAATCGATGGACTGGCGACCAGCTAGGAAATCCCGGATGTCTTATCTTCCGCTCCCGCTGCAAATCCCATAGATTTTCCGTTGGCTCGATATATTTAAGTCGCTCGCCCTTTTACTCGAATATCATCGTCTCCAAGGCCACGGCGCGCGCAGCACGAACTGTCACCGACCAATTGGTGAAAGATCGGAGCTGCAGCATGCCGAGTCGCTTGGTGGCGGCATGTTTACCTGAAGAGCTCGCCAAAGCGAGCATTAGCGGCGACATATCGAGCCGCTAGGCTACCCCTGTTGGTGCCGAAGACGTGCTCGACGGTAAAGCGACCGGCAGCCATCGCTTCGGGGGTCGCATCGAGTCTACGCTGCATGGCACCGACCTGCTTCATGCTCCCATCGCCAGAGTTGGCGATGGTCTTGAAGTCGGTTATCAGCTTCCCGGTCAGCCACATCAGCTCGATATTGCGGCCCGCCTCGCGTTCAAGCTTCCGGCTCGAGGTCAGCTGATGAAGTATCCATAGACGTAGATGCTTGAGCATGGTGCCAGGCCCGTAGCCGGGTCTGCCGGTCGATGCCGGCTGTACATGAGCGAATGTAAGTTCGGCCAGATCGAGTTCACCGACAAAGGCGTCGATGATGCGTACCGGCTCGTCCGGACCGACATAGTCTTTCCAGGCAGGCGGGCAAGAAACTCGCCAAAGATCGATCGGCAGCCTCGACAAACGTCCCATCAGGCTCCTCCGAAGCGGGTCTCAGATCATAGCATAACCCACAGCCTCCACCCCATTGCAGCCGTTCGTGTGAATTCAACCGAGTCCTGAAGGCTGCCGCCACGCACTCTCACTAGAACTGCCATGATGAGGGGGATTGGCGGAGGAGGCGCAAGGGGAGCTCAGGACACGCACACGAAGAGCCAAGCGCTTGCCGACGACGATGGGCGGAATGTCGTTGACATCCACAAGAAATCCAAACTAGATTTCGCTCTGTCGTACCACAAATCCCGGTTAACGACAGATCAGGATTTCGGCGCGGCTGTGCGCATGATTTTTCATGATCCTTGGAGGAATAGATGCGAGGACTACCTTTTTACGCTGCGGCGTTCGGGCTTGCCCTGACCGCCTCGAGCCTTGCTGCAGATGCGGGTGAAATCACCATCGTGCAGCCGGCAGGGCCGCAGACCATGGATGCCTGCCAGGCAGCCGTGTCGTCGACTGGCCGTATCCTCAAGCTCAATGTGCTTGAATCGCTTACCGAGATCGACGCCATCAACGGCGGCGCAATTCCGCGTCTGGCGACATCTTGGGAACAGGACACCGATGGCTCCTGGCTGTTCAAGCTGCGCCAGGGTGTTACCTTCCATGACGGCACGCCGCTGACGCCCGAAGCCGTGAAATACTCGTTCGAGCGTATGCTCGACCCCGCCCTGAGCTGCGACGCTTACGTGTTCGTTTTCTCCGGGATCACGGTGACTGTCGAAGCCGTGGACGAGGAGACCGTCCGCATCGTGACCGACCCGGTTCAGCCCATTCTGCCACTTATGGCGGAAGCTCTGCCAATCGTGCCGCTATCCACGCCGCGTAACGAAATTACCCGCACCCCGATCGGCACCGGCCCTTATGCCTTCGCCAATTGGGATACCCAGACCTCGGTCACCCTTGAAGCCTATGAAGGATATTGGGGCGACAAGCCTGCGGTCACCAAGGCCAACTTTGTCTGGCGCGAAGAAGCCAGCGTGCGTGGCGCCATGGTCGATGTGGGCGAAGCTGACATCGCTCTTTCGATCGGCGAACAGGATTCGCGCGAATCCGACGTGGTCTTCCAGAGCGCGGAAATGTCCCGCATCAAGATCAACAAGGACCGCCCTCCGTTCGACGACCTGCGCGTTCGCCAGGCGCTGAACTACGCAATCGACCGCCAGGGCCTGATTGGCACCCTGGTGAATGCAAACCTGCAGCTGGCCAATCAGGTGGTCGGGCCCAGCGTGTTCGGTTACAACCCAAATCTAGGCCAGTACGAATACAACGTAGAAAAGGCCAAGGCCCTGCTTGATGCAGCCCGCGCCGATGGCGTGCCGGTCGATACTCCGATCCGCATGATTTCGATCAGCGGTTCGAGCACCTTCTCCAATCAGGACGAAGTTATCGAAGCGGTCATTTCGATGTGGAAGCAGGTCGGGCTCACCGTGACAAACGAACCACTGGAAATGGGCTTGTTCCGCAACTCCATCCGTCGTGACAATTTCGAAGCTGGTCGCGCGCCCACGCTAGTGTTCTCCAACCACGATAACACCACGGGCGATGCGGGCATGAGCGTCTCGTCGCGCTACCACTCGTCCAACATGACAGCCGACCTTCCGGTCGGCGACGATGCGATCAAGGCCATGGACGCCCTGATCGACTCGGGTATGGCAGCTGTGGGTGAAGAACGCCGTGCGATCTTCCAGGAAATCCTGCGCCAGCAGCATGAGGAAGTGGTCACCGAGGTCTGGATGTTCCAGATGGTGAACATCATCCGCGTCAGCGACCGGATCGCCTATGAGCCGAATGCACGGACCAATGCCGTGATCGAACTCTCGGACATCTCGTTTAAGTAGTCCAATGGGCGGCGCCGGCAGTCCGGCGCCGCCTTTTTCATGCTTTGACGCCAGTGGCCAGGAAGGCGTGTCATGCTGCAATTCATTCTCAGACGAACGTTGAGCGGTGCACTTTCGCTTGCGGTCCTGATCACGTTGATCTTCTTTTTCGCCCGTCTGAGCGGAAATCCAACCGATCTTTATCTTCCTCAGGACGTTTCCGAAGTCGTTCGCAATCAAATCGCTGAAGAGCGTGGCTTCAACGAGCCCGTGCTGACTCAGTTCGGCAAATTCCTGTCGGACCTGTCACGCGGCGATCTTGGCCAGTCGCTCCGCTTCGCGCGCCCGGCTATCGACGTCGTCACTGAGGCTATGCCAACAACATTGACGCTGGCTGCCCTGGCGATTCCGATCGCTACAGTATTGGCGCTGATCATCGGTTCCCTGGCCGCCATGCGCCCTGACGGCGTATTTGACCGCATCGCCACCGGGACGTCGCTGGCCGCCTCGGCGCTGCCTGATTTCTGGCTGGCCATCGTCGGCATCCTGGTTTTCGCGGTGTCTTTGCGCTGGCTGCCTACATCCGGCATGGGCACACCCCTGCACTGGGTACTTCCTGTGGCGATCCTTGTGTTCCGGCCACTGGGTATTCTGGTGCAAGTGTTCCGCACTTCCATGATTTCCGTACTCAGTGCCGACTATATCCGCGCTGCACAGGCCAAGGGTGTACGCCAGACCACAATCGTCATGCGTCACGCCCTGCCCAATGCCATAATCCCGATGCTGATGGTGGTGGCATACCAGTCTGCCGGCATTCTCAATGGCGCGATCGTCATCGAAGTGATCTTCGGCCTCCCTGGTGTCGGCCGGCTGATGCTGGACTCCATCGTCTTCCGCGACTTCAACCTGCTGCAGGCGGTCGTTGTTGTTACCGCAGTCGCCATCTTCGCCGTCACTGCCCTGGCGGACGTGCTGCATGCGCTCATCGACCCCCGGATTAATCATGGTTGAGAAAAACGTCGTGGCGCCTTCCAGCCAGAAACTTATCGCCCTGCTCTGGTTCCTGCGCCATCAGCCCGGCGTGGCGCTCTCCATCATCTACCTGGTGCTGGTGGCTCTTGCAGCGATCTTCGGCTCATACTTCTTCAGCGAGTCCGCTTCCATCGTGAATTTTGCCAGCCGCAACCTCCCACCGTTGTCACTGGAGCCAAGCTGGAACTTCATTCTGGGCAGTGACTCGCTTGGCCGGCCGACGCTGGACCGCCTGCTTGCTGCGGCGCAGCCAACGGTTGGCATTACCCTGACAGCGGTCGCCATCGGCGCCACGGTCGGCATCGGTCTTGGATTGGTGGCGGGGATGCGCAGTGGCCCGCTGTCGGCGGTTATCATGCGCTTCACCGATGCACTGATGAGCTTTCCGACCCTGCTGCTGGCCATCCTTCTGCTCTACGTGGTCAAAAGCAGCATCGGCACGGTTATCGTGGTGCTGGCCGTCAGCCGCGTCGCCTTGTTTATCCGGGTGACGCGTGCCGAAACGATGGAAATCCGTTCGCGCGTCTATGTCACCGCGTCTCAGGCAATCGGTGCGCCGATATCCTGGATCACGCGTGTCCACTTGCTTCCGACGCTGATGCCGACACTGGTCACGTTGCTGGCCGTAGAAATTGCTTTCACCATGCTGGCCGAATCCAGCCTGAGCTTTATCGGCGTGGGCGTGCAATCGCCTGGCGTTTCCTGGGGTCTGATGGTCGCACAAGGCCGAGACTATCTCGCGACGCAATGGTGGCTCGCGTTCTGGCCGGGCCTCGCGATTGTGCTGACTGCAATGTCACTGATCGTCCTGGCTGATTGGATGAAGACGGCGCTCGATCCGCGCCAGAAATGGCGCCTGCAATCGGCGGAGAGCAATAAATGAGCACGACGCCCCTGCTTCAGGTCGAGAACCTGTCAATCGAATTTGGCTCGGGATCGGCGGCGGTCAAGGCTGTGCGCAATGTCAGCTGGTCGATTGCGCCCGGCGAAACGCTTGCCATCATTGGCGAGAGCGGCTCCGGGAAAAGTGTCAGCTCATCGACCATCCTCAACCTACTACCCATGCCCCCAGCTCGCATCACCAGCGGCAGGATCATGTTCGACGGAATTGACCTGCTCAAGATCAACGCGCGGCAGCGCCGGGAGATCAACGGCAAGCGCATTTCCATGATCTTCCAGGATCCACTGTCGAGCCTTAATCCACTGCACACGGTCGGCCGGCACATTACCGAGGCCATGACGGCCCACGGCGTGGACAGCGCATCGGCTCGAACGCGCGCGCTGGACCTGCTGACCCGCGTTGGCATTCCCAGTCCCGAAACGCGTTTCGACGACTATCCGCACCAGTTCTCGGGCGGCCAGCGCCAACGCATCATGATTGCGGTGGCGATTGCCATGGGCCCGGAACTGCTGGTGGCAGACGAGCCGACCAGCGCTCTCGACATTACTGTCCAGGCCGAGATCCTGCAGCTGCTCCGGAGCCTCCAGAAGGAAACCGGGATGGCCATCGCCATCATCACGCATGACATCAACGTGGCCCGTCAGTTTGCAGACAAAGTCGCCGTGATGCATCGGGGTGAAGTAGTGGAGGCAGGCCTGACCAGTGTGGTCCTGACTAATCCCACCAATGACTATGCACGCCGGCTGATTGCGGCCGTGCCAGATCATACGGAAGCCATTGTCAGCTACCACCGTCCCGCCGACGGCGAACCGATGTGCAAAGTCACGAAGCTGACCAAGATTTACCCGGCGCGGAAGAACTTCTTCGGCCGCCGGGTGAGCGCGGACAAGATCGCCGTCAAGGATGTGAGCCTTGATATCTATCCCGATGAGATCGTCTGCGTGGTCGGCGAGACCGGGTCTGGAAAATCCACCCTGGTCCGATCAATTCTGCTGCTTGAAAAGGCCGATGCAGGCGCGGTGGTGATTGGCGGCAAGAACCTGATGGACATGGATGCCGCGGCGTTACGCGGCATGCGGCGCGACATGCAGATCATCTTTCAGGATCCCACTGCCTCGCTGAACCCGCAGCTGACCGTGGAAGGGATCATCTGTGAGCCGTGGAACATTCACCAGGATGTCGTGGCGCCCGCGGACCGTCGCAGGCAGGCAGGCGACCTGCTGGAGCGCGTCGGACTCAAGCGCGAGCAACTTGACCTGCATCCGCACCAGTTTTCGGGCGGGCAGCGCCAGCGTATCGCCATTGCCCGGGCTCTGGCCCTGCGGCCGCAGCTGATCGTCTGCGATGAAGCCGTTTCGGCGCTGGACGTATCCGTGCGCGCGCAAATTCTTGACCTGCTGGCCGAGCTCAAGGCGGCGACCGGCATGTCACTGCTGTTCATCACCCATGACCTGAGCCTGGTCCGACAGTTCGCCAATCGCGTCATCGTCATGCGCAATGGCGAAATCGTCGAAATGGGCAATGTGCAGGACGTGTTCCTGGCCCCTGCGCACGACTATACCAAGAGCCTGCTGGGCTCACTGGAGCGCCTAATTGAGTAAGCACGCTCCAGACAACTGGCCTGAAGTCGATCTCGCCCGCTCAGCGGCGGGAGAGATTGTCGACGAAACCGGCCCAGACATGGTTGAGGTGATGGTTGAGCGCGTCGCGAGCTGCGGCACCGTCGCCATCGGCGATGGCCTGCAGGATTTCGAGATGTTCCTTGCAGTTTTCGCGGAACCGACCGGGGTAGCGGTTGACGTTGCACATGCGGACGCGGCGACGGACCGTGGCAATGGTCTGTTCCAGGGCAGCGTTGCCGCTGGCCTTGGCGATGGCCATATGCAGGTCTTCGTCGAGCACGAAATAGACCGGCAGATCGGCCTCTTCGCGGTCGGCCATGGCTTCGATGCGTCCTTTGAGATCGGCCATGACTTCGGGCGCCATGCGGCCGGCAGCACATGCACAGGCCTCGCCTTCCAGCAGGCGACGCAACTGCAGCAGATCGAGGTATTCTTCGATCGAGGGCGAGGGCACCATGTAGAGCCCGTTGGACAACCGCTCGAGCATGCCCTCCCCGTGCAGGCGGCTGAGTGCGATGCGCAGCGGCGTGCGGGAGATGTCGAGAATTTCCGACAGGGGCCGCTCTTCGATCACCTTTCCGCCGGGCAGTTCACGCTGGAGGATCATCAATGACAACGCCTGATAGGTGCTTTCCGAGAGGGTCTGACCTCCGGTGGCGGGGTTCTTCATCAAGCGGCTCCGAAATAACTTTTCATGTGCGTCGACAGATAATCATCGGCGCTCCGGATTTCAATTGAATTTCACTGCGATCCATTGGGATACGCAGAAGCCGCAATAGCTTATCTGACAAAAAATAGGCAGGCGGCGCGTCTCAGGACAAAAATGCGCGAGCCTGACGCTAAAGGGAGAATATGTATGCCAGACCACAACTCATCCGATACGGGCACAGCATTGACCTGGCTCAAGCTTGCGCCAGCCGAGCCGACGCCAACGCTGCAGACGGTGTTCGACGCTACGCGCGAACGCATCGGCTATGTCCGCAACTCGCAGCGCGCGATGTCCGGCACACCCGATGTGGTGATTGCGCTCGAAGGTCTTAGTCGTTCGCTGATGAACCAGACCTCGGGCACATTGTCGGCCAAGGAGCGCGAGCTGATCGCGCTTGTCGCCAGCGTCACCAATAACTGCGTCTCCTGCATTTTCAGCCATGCGGCTCGCCTGCGCGCGATTACCGGCGATCCGGTATGGACCGCCGTGGTTGAAGCAAACTATCGCCACGCCGCGCTGACAGCGCGCGAGCGCGCCCTGGCGGACTATGCCTACAAGCTGACCGCACATCCGAACCTCGTCGATGACAAGGACCTCGAGCCTATGCGTGCTGCCGGCGTCACCGAGCAGGACATATTCTACGTCATCGGCATCACGGCCTATTTCAACCTCAGCAACAGGTTGATGAGCGGTATGGGCGTGCGCCCAAATCGCGAGGCTTACGAAGCCGGCCGCTGACCCTGATACCGAGGATACTACCGTGAGCAACACCGACGCAAAGTATGGATTTGGCACGCGCCTCGTGCAGATGGGACGCGTCAAATCCGACGAACAGACCTTCGTAAACCCGCCGCTGGAGCGTGGTTCGAGCGTGTTGTTTCCCTCCATCGCTGCGCGGGACGCTGTTCGTCAGCGTCCCTATGACCAGGTTCTGACCTATGGGCTGAAGGGCAGTTCCACCCACTTCCATCTCGAAGACAGCATTGCCGAGATCGAGGGGGGCAGCCGTTGCCAGCTGGTCTCGACCGGGCTGGCCGCCGTTACCACGGTGCTGTTCACCTTTATCAAGGGCGGCCAGCACTGCCTGATGCCGGACAGCGTCTATGGCCCGACCCGCACTTTCCTAGCCACGATCGGCAAGGATTGCGGCATGGCCGTAACCTACTATCCGCCCGCCATCGACGAAGCGGGACTGCGCGCGCTGGTGCAGGACAATACCGTGGTCATCTACGCCGAGAGCCCGGGCAGCCACACAATGGAAGTCCAGGACATCGCCATGCTGTCGCGAGTCGCTCGCGATGTCGGTGCCAAGGTGCTGATGGATAACACCTGGGGCTTCTCGCACTTCAAGCCCTTTGAGCATGGGGTCGATTGTTCGATCCAGGCCGGGACGAAATATGTCGGCGGTCATTCCGACCTGATGCTGGGGGCGATCACCACCAATAGCGACGAAAACTGGCAGCGCCTGCGCAACACGGCGGTCACTCTGGGACAGTATGCGAGCCCCGATGACTGTTGGCTTGCCCTGCGCGGACTGCGCACGCTGCGCATTCGCATGGCGGAACACATGCGGGCCGGCATCGAGGTTGCTGAGTGGCTGCGCGATCGCCCCGAAGTCACCCTGGTGCTGCATCCCGCTTTGCCGGGTGCCCCCGGTCACGATTTGTGGAAGCGCGACTTCACTGGTGCCTGCTCGCTGTTCTCGGTCGTGCTGGATGCCAGCTATGACTATGCCGACATGGTGGCCTTTATCGATGCCCTCCAATTGTTTGGCATCGGCGCATCCTGGGGCGGATTTGAAAGCCTCGTGCTGCCCACCACGGGCTCCATAACACGCCTGCCAGTGAGTTCCATCGACGCTGCACCGACCTTCCGACTGCATATCGGGCTTGAGGACACAACCGACCTTATTGCGGACCTCGCGGCGGGGCTCGACGTGCTGAACCAGCACCGGGCCAGCCGCACCTAGCGCCAATTCCATCCAATTCTTTGATCAGGACCAAGTCATGAGCACCATTACCCGTATCGAGCCCAACCATCGCCGCAGCCGCGTCGTCATCCATGGCGATACGATCTACCCGGCAGGCCAGGTGGCCTCGGACACCAATGGCGACATCACCCACCAGACCAAGGGATGCCTGGCCAATATCGACCATGTTCTGGCGCTCGCCGGCAGCGACAAGAGCAAGATCCTCAGCGCCACCATCTGGCTGAGAGATATGACCAACTTCAAAGCCATGAACGAAGTCTGGGACGCCTGGATCGACCCCGAAAATCCGCCTGCCCGCTCATGCGGCGAGGTGAAGCTGGCCCGCCCCGACCTGCTGATCGAAATCATCATCATTGCGGCGCGCTAACGACCGCGCGAATTTTAGAAGGTGGCCATCGTGTCAGACGCAAATTATCAGGAAGCCGCAGATCGGCTCTGGCAGGCTTGGCAGACCGGGGGGGTCGTCGACCCCGTCCGCGACTGTATCGGCGCCAGCGACGTGGACGCCGCCTATCAGGTGCAGGAAATCAATACCCGCCGTTGGCAGGACCAGGGACGCAAGATATCGGGCCGCAAGATCGGCCTGACGGCCAAGGCCGTGCAGGCCCAATTGGGTGTCGATCAACCCGACTACGGAATCCTGTTTGCCGATATGGAAGTGCAGTCCGGCGAAGAGATCGCCTTTGGGCGGGTGCACCAGCCCAAGGTGGAAGCCGAAGTGGCCTTTGTTATTTCCGCGCCCCTGACCGGTCCGCATCTGACGATGGCCGATCTCATCCTTTCTATTGGCTTTGCTTTGCCGTCGATTGAAGTGGTGGGAAGCCGGGTCCGCAACTGGGATATCCGGATCGCCGATACCGTGGCGGATAATGCCTCGAGCGGCCTCTATGTGCTGGGGCAGACGCCCCGTCAGCTCGCCGATTTCGACCCGCGCCTCTGCGGCATGGTGATGCTGCGCAACAACGAGCCGGTTTCGGTGGGTGCGGGGGCTGCGTGCCTTGGCAGCCCCCTGAATGCCACCCTGTGGCTGGCTCGCGTCATGGCAAAGGCCGGCCGTCCGCTTGGACCGGGCGATGTCGTGCTTTCGGGTGCTCTCGGCCCAATGGTCCCCGCCACGCCGGGCGATGTGTTCGAGGCCCGGATCAATCGGCTGGGCTCGGTCACCGTAAGTTTCGGAACAGAAGCAAAATCATGACCAAAATCAAATGTGCGATTATCGGGTCCGGCAATATCGGCACCGATCTGATGATCAAGATCATGCGCAATTCCGATATCCTGGAAATGGGCGCATTCGTGGGGATCGACGCGGCAAGCGATGGCCTGGCCCGTGCGCTGCGGCTGGGTGTGGCAACGACCCATGAAGGTCTTGAGGGCTTGCGCCAACTCGCCGTCTATCCGGAAATCCGGGTGGTGTTCGATGCGACTAGCGCCGGCGCGCATAGGGCCCATAACGAGGCCCTGCGGGCCGATGGCAAGCAGGTGATTGACCTCACCCCCGCTGCCATCGGTCCCTTCACCATCCCGGCGGTCAACCTCGATAGCCATCTCGAGGCAGGCAATGTCAACATGGTGACCTGCGGGGGGCAGGCTACGATTCCGATCGTCGCGGCGGTGAACCGGGTGAGCCCGGTGCGCTATGCCGAAATCGTCGCTTCGATCAGCTCGAAATCGGCGGGCCCGGGCACCCGCGCCAATATCGATGAGTTTACCCACACCACCGCGCAGGCCATCGAGCAGGTGGGCGGCGCCAAGCGTGGCAAGGCGATCATCATCCTCAACCCGGCGGAACCGCCGATGATCATGCGCGATACGGTGTTCTGCTTCTGCGAAACGGCAGATGTGGAGGCCATTCGCGCCTCCGTCGAGCAGATGGTGCGCGACGTGCAGGCCTATGTCCCCGGCTATCGGCTGAAACAGCATGTGCAGTTCGAGCATATCGGCTCAAACGCCCCGCTGCTCATCCCCGAAATGGGTGGCAGCTTCGCCGGCATCAAGGTCTCGGTGTTCCTCGAGGTCGAGGGCGCCGCACACTACCTGCCAGCCTATGCCGGCAATCTCGACATCATGACCTCGGCAGCCATGAGGACTGCCGAACGACTGGTGGAGATACGCAACTGGTGGAGGGCTGCGTGATGGCCAGACTTTATGTTCAGGATGTCACACTGCGCGACGGCATGCATGCCGTGCGCCATCAATATGATCTGGGTCAGGTGCGCGACATCGCCCAGGCGCTTGATGAGGCGGGTGTCGACGCCATCGAGGTTGCGCATGGCGACGGGCTTTCCGGCTCCACCTTCAACTACGGCTTCGGCGCACATACCGACACAGCCTGGGTCCGCGAAGCGGCAAAGGTCTGCAAGAATGCTCGCTTGACCACGCTGCTGCTGCCCGGCATCGGCACGGTAGAAGATCTCAAGCGCGCGCGTGATAACGGCGTGAAATCGGTGCGCATCGCCACCCATTGCACGGAAGCAGATGTCAGCGCCCAGCATATTCGGGCGGCTAAGGAGATGGGGCTGGACGTGTCCGGCTTCCTGATGATGTCGCATATGAATACGCCCGAGCGCCTCGCTGCCGAAGCCGCCAAGATGGAGTCCTATGGTGCCGATTGCGTCTATGTGACCGATTCCGGCGGCGCACTGACCATGGCGGGCGTGGAAGCGCGGTTTGCCGCCTATAACCAGGCTCTCAAACCCGCAACCCAGCGCGGCGTGCATATGCACGAGAACCTCTCGCTATCGGTCGCCAACACCGTAGTCGCGGTGCAGAACGGGGCAATCCGTGTGGACGCGTCGTTGGCCGGCATGGGGGCCGGCGCCGGCAACTGCCCGCTGGAGGCCTTCATCGCCGTGGCCAACGTCTATGGCTTCGAGCACGGCTGCGACCTGTTCAAGCTGCAGGATGCTGCTGAAACTCTCGTCCGTCCCTTGCAGGACCGCCCGGTTCGGGTCGACCGCGAGACGCTGACGCTGGGCTATGCCGGGGTCTACTCATCCTTCCTGCGGCACGCAGAAAAGGCGGCGGCGCTTTATGGGCTCGATACACGAGCCATCCTCATCGAGCTGGGCAAGCGCGGCATGGTCGGCGGACAGGAAGACATGATCGTGGACGTGGCGCTCGACATGATAAAGTTGAGAGAGGAAACGGCATGACCGACCTGGAAAGACTAGCAGCGATCGTCGATGACGCCGCGCTGAACGCCAATGCAATTCCCCAGTTCTCCGAGCATAGCCCTCTCAGCGTTGCCGACGGCTATGCCGTGCAGGCGCTCTCCATGCAGCGTCGCTATGCCCGTGGAGACAGGCGCGTCGGCATAAAGATGGGCTTCACCAGCCGCGCCAAGCAGGTGCAGATGGGGCTCGACGACCTGATCTGGGGCCACCTGACCGAAACCATGCGGATGCAGGAAGGCGGCAGCATCTCGATGGCGCACTATGTCCATCCGCGCGTCGAGCCTGAAATCGCCTACCTGATCAAACATGAGCTTGCCGGCAATATCTCCCCGCTCGAAGCGATCAATGGCGTGGCGGGAATTGCCTGCGCCATGGAGGTGATCGACAGCCGCTATGCGAACTTCAAGTTCGATGCCGGCGATGTGGTGGCCGATAACACCTCGGCAGCCGGTTTCGTCATTGGCGACTGGCATCCACCCGATACGGACGTGACCAATCTGGGGATCGTCCTCAACATCAACGGCCGTCCAAAGCAGATCGGTTCTAGCGCATCCATATTGGGCAATCCGTCCCGGGCGCTGGTAGCGGCTATCCGCCTTGCGGCCGAGAATGGTGAACCGCTGCAGCCGGGGGACATCGTGCTGGCCGGCTCGGCCACGGCAGCCGTGGAGCTGTCGGTTGGCGACCATGTCGAAGCGCAGTTCGAAACGCTGGGCTCGGTCTGCTTCAGCGTCCGTGAATAGCATGCAGCATAGGCAGGCGGTTGATGCAAAGCCGCCTACCCACCTACAATAAATCCCGCCTGGATTTTATTGACATTTCATCTGGACCCCGCAACAGCTGGGTAGATTTCACACAGGTTCGCAGCATGAAAGATATCGCATCTCGTCCACCCCATCGCGGACGACCCATTTACGGCGCCAAGCTCGGCATCATCATTCTCGACACCCGGTTCCAGCGTTTCGTCGGCGATATCGGCAATGCGGAAACTTTCCGCTTTCCCGTGCAGTATTCAGTTGTCAGCGGCATCTCGCTGGGGGCCGACCTGACGCCTGATGGTGAAACTCTACAGGTGTTCTATCGGGCTATGGACGACTTGGTAGCGCGCGGCGTCGATGGCATTTCGACCAGTTGCGGCTTCCTCGCGATCATGCAGCCGCACCTGACCGCACGCAGCCCGGTGCCGGTGGCGAGTTCCAGCCTTTTGCAGATCCCCATGCTGCAGCGCATGCTGCCCTCCAACAAGCAGGTCGGCGTGGTGACCGCCAAGAAGCCTGCCCTGACGCCGGAGCATTTCGCGGGGGTGGGCGTCGACTTCAATGGTCCGATCGCCGGCATGTCGCTTGAGGGCTACTTCCGGGCAAACCTGGTCAGCGGCAACCCCAGAATCGATTTTGCCCGGCAGGAAGCCGAAGTGCTAGACACGGTGCGCACCTTCCTCACCGAGAGCCCCAATATCGGCGCGCTGGTGTTTGAGTGCACCAACCTGTCGCCTTACTCGGCGGCCGTCGAACGCGAATTCGGCATCCCGGTGTACGACGTCATCACCATGCTCGACTGGTTCCATGCCGGTCTTAGTCCCCGCCGGTACAGGTAAACGCCATGCCCGCAGCATTACAGTCCAGAAACGGCGTCACCCGCATCGGCATCATCGGGGCCGGTCGCATCGCTCAAGCCATCATGGCGAGCATTCGCAGCGGTGAAGCGGGCGCCTGCGAAGTCAGTGCTGTGCTGGCGCGACGCATTGTGGAGCGCAGCGATCTTGAGCCGCTGCTTACCACCGACCGCGAAGCGTTTCTGGCAACCAGACCGGATCTCATCATCGAAGCCGCGGGCCCGGCTGCGCTAACGGAGCACGGCGTCGCCGCCATTGCGGTGACGGACATCTGGTCGATCAGTGCCATGGCACTTGCCGATCGCGATTTTGCCGCTGCGGTTGAAGCCGCGGGCAAGCGTTCGGGACATCGTCTCCGTCTTGTGGGTGGGGCTGTTGCCGGGCTGGACGCCGCTGCCATCGCCGCGCGTGATCCGAATGCGAAAATTCGCTTCGAGGCCATTACCGATGGCGCGTCCGATGGCGCCCCCAATTTTGAAGGCAGCACCCGTGAAGCGGTAGCCACGCTGCATGGGGTCAATGTCGTCGCCGCTGCCGCAATTGCCGGCACCGGGTTCGACGCCACCACGCTCAAGTTCTTTGATCGCAAGCCTGGCGCACGACGCTATTTCAACATCCATATCGAGAGCACGGTCGGCCTCTATATGATGAGCAGCAGCCCCAACCTGTCGCCGACGCAGGGTGCCACGGCTGTTGTCGCTGCCTCGGTCGTCACGGCTCTGGTGCAGGCGCAGCAAACCGTCTGGGCAGGCTGAGAATTGGTTGAGGCGGGCGCGGCGTCCCAGTTGCAACTCTTCCTGCGCGCCACATTGGCTCTGGTCATAGGCGTTGCTTCCGGACTCGTTGCCGCTGCGACCGGCCTGCCCTTGCCATGGATGCTGGGGCCGATGATCGGCACCACCGTTGCTGCTATCGCAGGGGCACCCCTGACGTCTCCAATGCGCCTGCGAACGATCTTTCTGCCCATACTCGGTGTCATGCTCGGCTCGGGCATAGATGCTTCGACCCTCTCGGCAATCGGGCAGTGGACGACCACGCTCCTGCTACTTCTGCCTTTCGGCATCGTCACCTCATTGGCCTGTTACCTGTTCTATCGGCGTGTCGGCCGATATGACCCGGTCACGGCGTTTTTCAGCTCGATGCTGGGCGGCATCAATGAGAGCATCCTGCAAGGCGGCAATGCTGGTGGTGACGAGAAACGCATTGCGATGGCCCATGCCACCCGCCTGCTGGCGGTGGTTTTGTTGGGGGTGCTGTTTTTCGGTTTGGTGCTCGGGGTACCAACCGGGGCGACACCAGACAGGCAACTTCAGCACCTGACCCTGCAGGACTGGCTGATCCTGGGCAGTTGCGCCCTGATCGGCGCGCCGCTCGGAAAGCTCATCCGGCTACCCGCCGCGCTGATCATCGGGCCCATGTTGCTGAGTGCCGCCGCCCATGTCAGCGGTCTGGTCGTGGTCGCACCACCCGATGCGCTGGTCCTTGCCGCGCAGGTGGTGCTGGGAACCGTGATCGGTTCGCGCTTCATCGGCTCGCGCATACGCCAGGTCGGAACCGACATGCTGCTTGGACTAGGGGCGTCGCTGATCATGCTGGCGATCACCGTGCTGTTCGCCTTCATCGTCCAAAGCGTCACGGGAACGAGAATGACGCATGCCTTCCTGGCCTATTCTCCCGGCGGGCTGACGGAAATGAGCCTGCTTGCGCTCGCTATGGGACAGGAAGTTGCCTACGTCTCGGTGATGCATCTGGCCCGGATGAGCGCCGTGGTGCTGCTGTCTCCTCTGGCGCTGCCATGGCTGCGGCGAAAACAGCAGGCCGAAGCATGACGCATTCAAACAGCTCAAAACAAAAGAGGAAACCTCATGGCCACCAGTTGTGACCTGCTGGTCATCGGCGGAGGACTGATCGGCACTGCCATGGCGTGGGGTGCTGCGCGCACCGGGGCCAAGGTGACCGTCATCGACGGTGAGGACGACGCCTACCGAGCCTCGGTCGGCAATTTCGGCCTGCTCTGGACGCAGGGCAAGGGCATCAATTCTCCTGCCTATGCAGCGTGGACACGCGCTGCGGTGAACCAATGGCCCGAATTTGCGCAGGCGCTGGCCGACATCAGCGGCGTCGATATCGGCTTCCAGCAGAATGGTGGCCTGCATTTCATGCTGTCCGAGGCAGAAGCCGAAAAGCGCATGGCACAGTTGGCGCCTCTCGCTGCAGCCAAAGATGACTTCGCGATCGAATTCATCGCCGCAGCAGAATTGCGGCGATCCATGCCGGATCTGGGACCGGAGGTTTATGGCGCAACCTTCTGCCGGCGCGATGGCGCGGTCAATCCGCTGACGCTGCTTCAGGCACTGCGCGTTGCGCTTGCGCGGAGCGGCGTGAGCATCCTTGCGGGCACGTCGGTCAAGCAGATCCAACTCTCGGGCGGTAGCTTTACGGTTGTCGCCGGCGACCATAAAATCCTGGCAGATAAGCTGCTGCTGGCGGCGGGTCTGGGCAGCCGCGAACTGGGCCATCAGGTCGGGCTCGATCTGGCGGTGTTTCCGCAACGCGGTCAATTGATGATCACAGCGCGAACCACGCGACTTTTGGATCTACCTGCCAGTTCGGTGCGGCAGATGCCTGAGGGCACGATCCTGCTTGGCTCGACACAGGAAAATGTTGGCTTCAACAAGTCCATCGGCGTGCCGCAACTGGCCAATATTGCCCAGCGCGCCGTGCGCATATTCCCGCGGATCGCCGATCTCGACCTGGTGCGCAGCTGGGCCTGTCTGCGCGTCATGACGCCCGACGGCTTTCCGATCTACCAGCAGTCGGAACAATATCCTGGTGCCTTTGCCGCCACGGCTCATAGCGGGGTGACCCTTGCGGGCATCCATGCACTGACCGTGGCCCCGGCGCTGCTGTCGGGCACACTGCCACCCGCGCTCGACGCATTCGCCGCTGGTCGCTTCGGCGACTGGCAGGGCCATGCGGGCGGGTCCGAACACTAGGGAGCGAGCCATGTTCACGCGACTGACGCAGGATAGCGCTGCCTCCGACCAGACGATCGAATTTACCGTCAATGACCGCAAAGTGGTGGCGCGAATGGGCGACACTGTCGCCGCAGCGCTCCTCGCGGCAGGCGAGATGCAGTTTCGTATTTCACCCAGCGCCGACAAGCCGCGTGGCCCCTATTGCATGATGGGTGTTTGCTTTGAATGCCTCGTCACCATCGATGGTCGCGCCGGGCGGCAGGCATGTCTCACCGCGGTGAAATCGGGCATGCAGGTCATCATCCCGGAAGGAGGCCGAAATGACTGATCCCGTGACCAATCCACACTGGGACGTCGTGGTCATTGGTGCAGGCCCGGCCGGGCTTGCCGCTGCAACCCTGCTGGCTGAACAGAAGACCAGCGTCTTGCTGGTCGATGAACAGCCCGAGCCTGGCGGCCAGATCTATCGGGGCATCGAGCGCCTGCAGGCGGGCAGTGCCAAGGCGCATATCCTGGGGGAGGATTATGTGTATGGCGCGGATCTGGTGCGCCGTTTTCGCTCCAGTGCGGCAAGCTATCGACCCGAAACCAGCCTTTGGCATGTCACGCCGAAACTCGAGCTGTTCGTCAGCCGGGGTGGTGTCGCGGAAACCTTGCAGGCATCGCAGTTGATCCTCGCCACCGGAGCCATGGAGCGCGCCGTGCCCGTTGCCGGGTGGACGCTGCCCGGCGTTGTCACCGCCGGGGCGCTGCAAATTCTGCTCAAGAGCAGCGGGCTTGTGGCGGACCAACCGGTGATTCTTGCCGGTTCTGGGCCGCTGTTTTATCTCCTGGCCACGCAGTGCCTCGCCGCTGGAGTCCCGATTGCTGCTTTACTCGATACCGCCAAGGCCCGGCACATGTTCGGTGCAATCGGCGCGCTTCCCAGGGCCCTGACCGGTGCCGGGCCGGGTTATCTGAGCAAGGGAGTCAAGCTGATGCGGGCGCTGCGTCAGAGTGGTGTCCCAACCTATCGCGGCGTGGAGGATTTGCAGATCCTCGGTGAGAATCGGGTCAGCGAAGTGCAGTTCCGGTCCGGCAAACGGAAGCATCGGCTCAAGGCAGGCATTGTCGCCTTGCATGAAGGGGTGGTTCCGATGGTGAACGCCACCCGCATGCTGGGGTGTGAGCATACCTGGGACGACAGGCAGCATGCCTTCCACCCCGTCACGGACACTTGGGGCGCGACCAGCCATGCCGGAATCCGGGTGGCAGGAGATGCGGCGGGGATTGTCGGCGCGCGTGGCGCGGAGCATCAGGGGGGCCTTGCGGCCGTCGGTGCGCTGCATGATCTGGGGCGTATCGACAGTGCAAGACGCGACCGGCTGGCCTCCGCCGAGATGCGCGCGCTTGAGGCGCATATGACGGCGCGGCCCTTGCTCGATCGGCTCTACCCGCCGCGTGCCGAAATCAAGACGCCGGGCGATGACATCGTGGTCTGCCGCTGTGAAAACGTGACGGCGGGCGCAGTGCGCCAGCTGGCCACGCAAGGCCTGGGGCCCAATCAGATGAAAGCGGCATTGCGCTGTGGGATGGGACCGTGCCAGGGGCGGCTCTGCGGCGATACAGTCGCCCAGATCATCGCCGATACGCGCGGCACGGCGCCGCGCCCCTCGGACTATTACAATATCCGTGCGCCGCTGAAGCCAGTGTCAATCGGCGAGATCAGCACATTGGGGGAGCGCCGCTAGGCGCTTCCGGCTACTCAGTCTGCAAGCGCAGCGAGGATGCGGACCCAGGACCGCGTGCCCTTGTAGAAGCTCTCGACGTCATATTTCTCGTTGGGAGAATGCACCTTGTTGTCGATGCGGGCGAACCCGATCAGAAAGGTGTCCAGGTCCAGCACCCGCTTGAATTCACCGACCACAGGGATGGAGCCTCCGGAGCCGGTAATCACGGCGCGCTTGCCCCATTCTTCGGTCAGGGCGCTAATGGCTTTTTGCAGAGCCGCGCCGTCGCTCGGGACGGTAATGGCTGGCGAGCCGCCATGGCCGGTGAAGCGAATGGTGCAGTCGGGCGGAAGCTGCGCTTCGACATGCCGGCGAAAGGCCTGACGGATCTTCTCCGGGTCCATGTTGGAGACCAGCCGGAACGAAATCTTGGCGCAGGCGGTGGCCGGTATTACGGTCTTGAATCCGTCGCCGGTATAGCCCCCGGTCATCCCATTGATCTCGCAGGTCGGTCTGGCCCAGAGCGTTTCCAGTATGGTCCGTCCTGTCTCGCCGGCCGGGACAGACAGGCCCGCCGTGCCCAGGAACGCGCCCTCGTCAAATCCCAGACCGGCCCATTGCGCCTTCAGTTCGGGGCTGATTTCGGCCACATCGTCATAAAAGTCGGGGATCGCTACGCTGCCATCGGCAGTGCGCAGGCTAGCAATGATCTGTGCTAGAATCTGGTTCGGATTGCGCGCAGCATTGCCGAACATGCCTGAATGCAGGTCTTTTCTGGCACAGGTGATCTCGATCTCTTCAGCAACGAGACCGCGTAGCATGGTGATGACCGATGGCGTTGCTGCGTCCCACATGCGGGTATCGCAAACCAGGGCAATATCGGCCGCCGACAGCTCGTCCCGATGCGTCGTCAGGAAGTCGGGCAGGCTGGGACCGCCGCTTTCTTCCTCGCCTTCGAGGAGCATCGACACGCGAACCGGCAGGGTGCCCGTGACCGTTTTCCAGGCGCGGCAGGCTTCGATGAATGTCATCATCTGACCTTTGTCGTCCGAGGCACCGCGCGCGATGATGATCCGGTTCCCCTTGGCGTCCGTCTGCACCACGGGCTCAAACGGATCGGAATGCCATTGTGACAGCGGATCGACCGGTTGGACGTCGTAATGGGCATAGAACAGCACATGGGGCCCGACTTGGTCGGGGCTATGGGCCACGACGACCGGATGCCCCGGCGTCTGGCGGGGAGCGGCTTCGAAACCCAGATCCTGCAACTGCTCCGACAGCCAGTTTGCGGCCCGCCGGCACTCCGGCGCATAGGCTGGATCGGTCGAAATCGACTTGATGCGCAGCAGCGCCTTGAGCCGCTCCAGCCCTTCGTCGAGATTGTCATCGACATGAGCCAAAACCGCAGAAAGTTCGCTGTTCATTGTCATGTTACGCACGCTCCCACAGTCTGCGATGAAGACGAACTAAATGTCCTGATGCTCTCTTAGCGCGATCGCAAAGCTGAAGAAACACGCAACAGCGTGCGTGATCGAGGACGCGCGCAAAAAACTGATAGGCCGTCAGTTGTGGCACCGCTGGGGCGGTCGCACCCCATCCCGCGGCTTTCAGCGTGGAAGCCAAACATGCGCCAGCTCGGGAAGCCGAGATTGCGAAATTAGCGTAAGCATCCGGTGAGCACCACGGTGTGAGTGTCGCGCCGTTCAGTTGATGCGGTTGCGGCTTTTCTCGAATGCCGCCTTACCCTGGGCCCTGCGCCTGGCGAGTTTGGTAAGGCGCTCGTTGATTGCGCTCAAGCCCATATCGCCCGGTTCGAAGAGGCGTCCATACCAGGTCATGACGCTGTCGTGCTCAGGATGTTTCGGGGCTGCCATGGCGTCGAGGAAGTCTTCAAAGCCCGGGAGGCCGCCGACATCTTCCGGCGGAGCGCGACGGCCGCCATCGACAAAGCGTGGATAGTCGACCATCGGGTCTGCAGCGACAACCTCCTCGACCACGACGGTGTGGCGCCAGTCGTCGCCAAAATCATAGGTGTAGGTGAAGCGGGTCTCGCCGCGGGCGAGGATGGCGCTGAGCCGGATGTAGCGGGCGTCGCGCATCTCATCGCCCCAGTCGGGATCGGGATAGCCATAGCGGCGGTGGCCGATCTCGAACTGGAAGAGATGATAGTCCTCAAACAGCATGGCGGCCTGGATAACATCGTGAACGGCCTTGAGAGTGCTGGTCAGGGGCACTTCGACCCGTCGCCAGATGGCGGGCTCTACATCGTCGAGCTGGATATGGAGCCGGGCAATGCGATCGCTGGTCACGCGGTCTTCCTGCCCTGGTGCTGAGCCGCCCAGTTCCACGGTAACAGGTCGTCGAGTTGGTGGCTGGGGTGATCGGCGATGCGGGCCAGGACATCGGCGAGCCAGGCCTGCGGATCGACATCGTTGAGCTTGGCTGTGACGATGAGGCTGTACATGAAGGCAGCCCGCTGCCCACCGCGATCGGAGCCGGCGAATAGCCAGGCCTTGCGGCCGAGCGCGATGCCGCGCAGGGCCCGCTCGGCGGCATTGTTGGTCAGGCACACGCGCCCATCCTCGAGGAACCGGGTGAATACCGGCCAGCGCTTGAGCATATAGTCCATGGCCTTGGCCAGATCGTCGTGCCGCGACAAGCCGGGACGGTACTTGAGCAGAAGGGCTTCGAGCTCAGCCACCACGGGAGCGCTGCACTCCTGGCGTGCCGCGAGGCGGTCCTGCGATGACTGACCGTTGATGGCGCGTTCAACCTCGAACAGGCGATCCATGCGCTGCACGATTTCGAGGGCAAACGGCGAGATCGGCGCGGTCTTCTTGCCGTCGGCCTTGCGCCGGGCGCTCGCTTCAAGATCGGCCAGCACGAAGAAGGCGCGGCGCGCATGGCTCCAGCAACCGGCCTCAATGATCGGCGCGGGTTGGCGGCCAGCGTCATAGAGCCGGGCATAGCCACCATAGGCATCGGCCTGCAGTATCCCGGACCAGTCGGCCAGGTGCTGCCTTGGATGCTCACCGGCGCGGTTGGGCGAATAGTAGAACAGCGCCGCCGGCGGGGCTGCCCCCCAAACCGTCGATCATCCCGGACATAGGTCCAGATCCGGCCCGTTGCCGTCTTGCCCCGGGCCAGCACCGGCACGGTGGTATCGTCCCCGTGCAGCCGTTCGGCCCTCATGACATGGGCGGCAAGCCGATGGTGCAAGGGTGCGAGCACGGCCGCGGCTGCACCCACCTGGTCGGCAAGGGTCGACAGGCTCAGCGGCACGCTTTCACGGCCATAGCGCTCGACCTGCCGGTTGAGCGGCTGATGTTGCCCGTACTTCTCGAACAGCATCATCGCCAGCAAACTTGGACCGGCCCAGCCGCGCGCCACCACATGGAACGGCGCCGGGGGCTGGCTGATCTTCTCGCAGTCCCGGCAGGCGACCTTCTCACGCACCGTCTGGATGACCTTCCACTGGCGCGGGATCACCTCGAGCGCCTCGGTGACGTCATCACCGATCCGGCTCAGCCGGGTTCCCCCGCAGGCTGGACAGGCGCAGGGCGCCGCAATGACACGGCGCTCACGTGGCAGATGCTCTGGGAAAGGCTGGCGTGATGGCCGGCGGCGTTCAAAGCCGGGGGCATCGGCGACCTTGCGGGCCGCAATCTGGGCTATCGCCTCGTCCTGACTGGCTGTGGCCTCCAACTCCTCGAGTTGGAGCTCGAGTTGATCCAGAAGACGGCTGCTGCGCTCAGACTTGCTGCCGAAAAGCTGATGCTTGAGCTTCTCGATCTGCAACTTGAGATGGGCGATCAGCACCTGGTCGTCAGACCTCTCGGCCCGGACCGTTGCTGCCTCGGCCTTGGCTTCTGCAACTTCGATCCGCGCAGCCGCCAGCGCCGCCTTGAGGGCTTCCACGTCGTCGGGCATGGGCGAAACGCTGGCTTGCATGACCATGATGGAATCATAGCCGTCCCGCGGCGTGAAGTAGAAAATGCTTCGTCAGCCGACGAAATATGAACTATCCGGCCCGCGTCGGACGCCAGCTCTGCTGCGGGTTGCGCCAGTCGATCCCTTCGAGCAAATAGCCCATCTGCCCGCCACTCAGATGCACCACGCCGTCGACAGTGGACGGCCATATGAAGCGCCCCCGCTCAAGGCGCTTGGCGTAAAGCGACAGACCGATGCCGTCGTGCCAGAGCGCCTTGATCAGCGACCCGCTGCGTCCTCGAAACACGAATACGTCCCCGGCAAACGGGTCCCGCCCCAGCCCTTCCTGGATCAGGCGCGCCAACCCGCCCATCCCCTTGCGCATATCGGTATGGCCGCTGGCCAGCCAGACGCGGACATCGGAGCGAACCGGGATCATCGCAATGCCCGCAGCACCGCCATGACCAACCGAGCGGGCGCCGTCGCGGCAATTCTCACCGTCGTCCCTCCGGCCAGCTCCAGACGGATCGCCGGACTATCCGAAAGGACATCTCCGGACACAGCCGCCGCCACAGGACCTTCGTCCTCGGTTGCTACGGCAGGCACAAACATCGCCTCGGACTGCTGGGCGCTGCGGCGCCATTGGTAGATCAAGCTGGTCGACACATCGAACTGCCGCGCGACCTCGGCAACCACCGCGCCCGGCGCAAACGACGCCAACACGATCTCTTCCCGCTCCGTCGCGGTCCAGCGACGCCGGCGTTCAGGGCCCGAAATAACCGTCATGTGCATTCTGCGGCGCTCTTAGCTGCGTCCTTATGAGCGCAGCATCATCACCAGGTACCAGCATCGCAAGGCGGCCTCCGCCGGAGGCTTACGACCATCGGTCAGTGCATCGCTGACAAAATCCAGGGACCAACGCTGGTTCGGACCTGACGGCAGGACCATGGGCGCCCGCGTACCCAAGGCTCTTTTGCGGCCGCCGCGACGGCGAACCTGCAGCCGTTCCTCGGCATAGATCCGCCGCAACTTCTTGTGGTTGAGCACGATCCCCTCCCGATCAAGCAGCACATGCAGCCGGCGATAGCCGAACCGGCAGCGCACGGCCGCCAGTTCGCGCAGCCGCGCCCGAACGGCCTGATCATCGGATCGCGTGCTCACATAACGCACCGATGTTCGATCGATCCCGATCACCGAACACGCCCGACGCTGGCTCACCGCGAAGGCCTCGCAGAGGTAAGCCACGGCTTCTCGCCTGACGGCGGGCGTTACCATTTTTTTGTGCTGAGGTCCTTGAGCATGGCGTTGTCCAGCATCGCCTCGGCCAGCAGCTTCTTGAGCCGGGCGTTCTCGTTCTCCAGCACCTTGAGCCGCCGCGCCTCGCTGACGTCCATGCCGCCGAACTTGGCCTTGTATTGTAAAACGTCGCGCTGCTCACGCCGTGCTTGCGGCATACATCGGCAGTCGGCATGCCCGCCTCCTGCGCTTTGATCATGCCAATAATCTGCTCCTCGCTGATTCGCGAAGCCTTCATCGTCCGTCTCCTTCAATGGACGGACTCTACTCATTTTTGGAGGAGATCTAAGGGCTCCCGCCCGGATCTGAATAGGTGGCAGTGCGGTGGTACTGGCTACATGCAAGCTCGTGTAGGCAGACGCCTGCAGCGCGCCCCTACTCGGTTAAACCAAAGGTTTCGCTGAAAATGTCTAGATCAAGCTTTGTATTTGGGGCTGCGACCAGGGCGAGCCGCAACAACAATGCCGCTACCTGACTGCTTGGCACTTCCGCTTATGCGCCGCTCGATCTCCGACGCAATATTTCTAATATTGTCGATGAAGTAGTTTGGATCGTTCGCTTCGAACCGACGGGCTGAAACAACGAAGACCACACTGCCAAGCACTCTCCCTTCTGCATCGCTGACAGGTGCGGCAATGCCCACGAGGCCGGAAAAAACTTCTGCATGTGTTATGCAGTATTGGGCATCTCTGATGATTGCCATACGGCTCAGGAAGTCGGCCAGGTCAACTCCAAGCGCGCTTTCCTCGATCAGGGACGCGTTGTGAGCATAAATGCTCTTGAGTTGTGAAACCGACAAACTTGCCAAAATAACCTTGGCCATCGCCCCTTTGAAAATGGGCATGGGACGACCAGGCTTGTAAATTTCAGGGATAGTGTGGTCAGTCCACGCCAGATCCGCACAAAGGACCTTGTCTCCATAATAACTGCAAAGCATCAGGTTAAGCTGGAGCTCCTCGGAGCTGAAGCGGATCAGATGCCGCCCAGCCCGAAGAAGAGGGTCGTTCTCTCGTTTGAGCATCTCGAGCTCGATGACCCGAGAGCCCACTGTATAGGTGCCGCCACTCGCCGGTGTCAGCAGTCCTGCTCGCGTCAAAGCCTGCAGGTAGCGGTATGTGCTCGCCCGAGACGAGCCGCAACGTTCTGCGGCTCGTGAAATGTCGATGGTCAGCGTGTTCTCATCGAACTCATCCAAGATCGCGAGCATCTTATCTAAGCTGTTCAATCACACCACCGGTATCGAGCAAATTCGCCATCACTCGCCTAGCAAGAGAGCTGCAGGGAAGGTGATCAACTCAGGAAAGATAACCATTAGGACCAATACAGCTAGTTGTGCCAGCAGGAAGGGCCAAACTCCCATGATGACCCTTGGGAGCGAGATCCTGGATACTCCCGCTACCACATTGAGCACTGCGCCAACAGGCGGCGTGAGAAGTCCGACCGCGGTCGCCATCATAAATACTACTGCGAAATACACAGGGTCGATGCCGGCAGCTCTCACGCTGGGCAGCAGAACCGGAACTAGAATCAGGATGATCGGCACCATGTCCATTGCGGAACCTATCACCAGCACCAGAACAACAATCGCCGCCATCAGCAATCTTGGGTCCGATGCAAAAGGAGCAATCAGTCCAGCCACCTGATCTGTGAGTCCTGCAACCGTTATCATCCAGCTCGACACCAGCGCCGCGGCGACTAGGAACATGACCATGGCGGTGGTCTTGGCCGCCCCCAGGAATACGTCAAAGAGGTCGGAAATCTTGAGTTCCCGATAAACGACCAAAGACACAAAGAGCGCATAGACCGCTGCCACGACACCGGCCTCAGTGGGCGTAAAAACACCAAAACGCAGCCCGACCAGAATTATCAGCGGCAACATCAGTGCCCAGATACCTGCCCAAGCTTCCTTAAGCACCGTCCTGAAGGGCACTTTGGGCGGAGAAATGGTATGCTCGGACCTCGAAACCAAAAACCACACCACTGTTAGCGCAATTCCCATGATGAGGCCGGGTGCGATGCCCGCGACGAAGATGTCCGTTATGGATATACGACCGACGACACCGATGAGAATGAAGCCGATCGATGGCGGAATGATCAGCGCGGAAATGCCGGCTGAGGCGATGAGGCCGGCAGAGCGGCCCCCGTCGTGACCCGCCTTGACCATCATGGGGATAAGAATTGCTGACAGCGCTGCGGCATCGGCGGCGGCCGACCCCGAAAGGCTCGCCAGCATCAGGGCAGCGAGAATTGCCACATATCCCAAGCCGCCACGGATGTGGCCGACCGCTGCAACCGCCAGATTGACGATGCGCTTCGACAACCCCCCGGCATTCATAACTTCGCCTGCGAGCATGAAGAAGGGTACGGCCATCAGCGGGAAACTGTCAGCACCGTTCAACATGTTCTGCGCAATGATCTGAGCGTCAAACATGTTGAGGTAAACCATGAAAGCGATGCCGGTCATGATCAGGGCGTAGGCAATCGGCATACCGATGGCCATGCTCCCGAGCAGGGAACCGACGAAAATCAGGACTGCCATTTATTTGACTCCCACACGCTGCAAGGCAATCTGCTCTTCATCGATCGAAGACAGGCGATCCATTTTTCCTGTAAGGATCAATACTAGCCGGGAGATGAGAATTGCACCTGATGACACGCCGAAAACAAGCCCGACACCGAAGAATAGAGCCTGTGAAAGGCCGGTGGCCGGCGCAAACGTATTCATGTTCACTCGTACCTGGACCCAGCTGCCGGCAATGATCAGCCAGGTTGCGTAGATCATCAGCAGGTGGGACAGGGTCAGCGCAACTATGCGCAAGGGGCGCGGCAAGCTGTTGACGATGAAGTCGATCCCCAGGTGACCGTTTTCGCGCAGTACGATGATTGCACCAACGAATACCGTCCAGACAAAAAGCCATCTGGAGAACTCCTCGGATTGCGTGATCCCGGAGTTAAAGAAGTAGCGCAAAATGACATTGCCGAAGACAAGGACTACCATGCCTGCAAGGCACAGCACCACGAACCACTTCAGTAGCGTAAAGTAGAGCTCGATCAATCTGGACATGCGCCCCTCCTCAGGCGGTACTTGCCGCAATTCTGTCTAAGCGCGCTTGTAGCCTGGCAACGCACCGTCCTGAATGTCCGGCAAATTGACGACGATATTGTCAGGCGTCCTGCAGGTCAGCCAGACCAGCGGCTCCGTGGTGCTCATATTGGCCTCGACATGGGGCATGTTGGGGGGAACAAAGACGAAGTCACCTTCTGTCATGTCGACAAATTCATCGAAGTTCTCGCCGAAATAGATCCGGCCATGCCCCTTGAGCACATAGCCGCCGGTTTCGGCTTCGCCATGGTGGTGCGGCGGGGAGCGGAAGCCCGGCTCGTTGGACACCTGACCGAACCACAGACGGGTTGCGGGTGTGTGTTGCGGGCTGACGCCCGATCTGCGCACGGCATCTCCGGACTGTTCGGTATTTGTGTCCAGAGCATCTGCACGTGTAACAACCGGAACGACTTTGTCGGTCATGGCAATATCCTAGCTAATTATCGATTTAGTTCATGTGCATTCCGCCGTTCACGTCAATCGACGAGCCGGTTATGTACGAAGACATGTCGGAGGCGAGAAAGACGCAGGCGGATGCGACGTCGGAAGGCTGGCCAAACCGGCCAAGGGGAATGGTTGGCAACACCCTGTCAGTGATTTGCTGGGTGTAGAAGTCTTTCGTCATCCGGGACATAATAACGCCCGGGTTTATTGAGTTTATCCTGATGCCAGATGGAGATACGTCTCTTGCTATGGCCTTGACCAAGCTGGAGACACCGCCTTTTGACGCTGCATAATGGGGACCGCCCATTAAGCCGCCGCCGCGTTGTGCGGCGATCGAGGCGATACAGATGATCGAAGCGCCAGAAGTCATGAGCGCAAGCGCCTGCTGCGTAACGATCAAGGTACCGCGCAGATTGACGTCCATGATGGCGTCATAGTCCTCGCGGGTGATATCGACCGTTTTTCGGGGCTGCGTGATGCCGGCATTGTTGAGCAGGATATCAAGGCTGCCAAAATGCTGGCTGGCATGGCTGAACACTTTACGGACGCTGTCTTCGGAGCGAACGTCGGCACAGATGTAGGAAGCCATCTCGCCCAGCGATGTCGAAGCATCCACCAGTTGCTCTTCGTTGATGTCGACGAGCAGAACACGTGCCCCCTGGGAGATGAAGGCTTCTGCAGCGGCGAAGCCAATGCCTTCGGGGTTGCCCGCACCGGTGACGACGGCCGTTTTGCCGTTGAGTAACATTCTTGCTTCCTAAGAAAAAATGAGAGCGGGGCTTCGCGCGAAGGAGCAAAAGCTTGGGCTCTCCCTAGTCGTCAGGGAAAGCCCTGTGCATTACTGAGCCGTTGCGCCCTTGGCGACTTCAGCATTGAAATCTTCGACGAGTTGCGCATCGAGCCTCGAGGTCACCTGGTCCACAACCGGCTTCACCGCATCGCGGAATTCCTGCAATGCCTCTTCCGAGATCACGCTGAGCTCCATGCCCTGCTCCTGCAGGTAGGTCAGAGTTTCTTCGCTCGATGCGTTGATGATTTCGCGGTTGTAGGCAGACGACTCGTCGCAAGCCTCCTGCACAGCGGCCTGCTGGTCTGCGTCAAGACCATCCCAAAATGCCTTGCTGCTGAACACTACCGAGAGTGTGGTGAAATGCTTGGTCTCGGTGATGTAATCCTGCACTTCGTAGAAGGAACTGGCACGGGTGACGTCGTTGGCAATCTCGTTGCCGTCGATAGCGCCGGTCTCGAGCGCCGTGAAAGTTTCCGGGAATGGCAGTGGCGTGGGATTGATCCCCATCGCCGACAGCGAGTCGATATAGACCTTGTTCTGAATGGTGCGAATGCGCAGCCCTTCAGCGTCGGACAGCTGCTGAACGGGCCGCTGGTTGTTGGTGATGTTGCGGAAACCGTAATCCCAATAGCAGAGTCCCTTGAGATTGCTGGCTTCCATCTTGTCGAGCACGGACAGGCCCACCGGACCGCGCGAGACCGCGTCGAGCTGCTCATAACTCGAGAAGGTGAACGGCAGCTGGAACAGATCGAACTCGGGCACCAAAGCGGCAAGGCCTGCAGTGGTAGTCACCGACATTTCAACGATGCCACCCTGGGCCGAAGAAATTGACTGGATTTCATTGCCAAGCTGAGCATCGGGAAAACCGCGTACGGTCACACTGCCGTCGGTCTTCTCGCTCACTAGGTCCGCAAAGTGCGCCACGGTCCGGCCCATCGTGCTTTCGCTGGAGACCGGGTAGCTGAATTTGATCGTCTGAGCTGCAGCTGGAAGCGCAGTGGCCACCAGAATGGCGACTGCGGCGCAAGCCGCCGTTGTTTTAATCCTTGGCATTTCTTCTCACTCCCTTAACGGTTGGCGGCGGCGTTTGCTCGCCGCTCCTGTCAGAAAATTGTCTCAAATGGTGAGACAAGTCAACCAGGGTGAAATTGAATGTGTAAGTTCCTTCTGCGGTACAACCGTCCTGTTGGCAGACTTATTTGGAAGGTGTTTTTTGGAAAAAATCACATAGTGATAATTTCTTGACGATCGGGAGTTGACGCGATTAAGTCTTTGGAAAAACGCGCCAAAGGCAGTGGGAGGGTTTCAACTGACCAAAAGCAACATCTATGATCTTGGCGGCCGTCGGGTCGTCATCGCTGGAGGTGGCGGGCAGATCGGGCAGGCCATCGCCTTGCGTATGCAAGAGCACGGCGCGGCAGTGGAGGTTTGGGATCTGACGTTTCCTGGGCCATGCTCGGGCACAGCACGTAGGGTGGACGTCACCGATGCTGCTGCGGTCGGGGCCGCCATGGACGCGGCTGTTGCGGCAATGGGCGGTGTTGATGCTCTGGTCTACGCAGTCGGCGCCACCGGCCCAACCAAGCTCACGCAACAGTACACAGCCGACGAGTGGAAACGGCTTATCGACATAAATCTCAATGGGGCGTTCAACTGCATCCAGTCAGCGCTGGAATGCTTTGATGCCGAAGCACCCAGCCATATCGTCACGATCGCTTCTATTGCCGGTAAGGAGGGCAATCCCAGGATGGCGGCTTATTCTGCCGCCAAGGCCGGCCTGATCGCCCTTACAAAGTCTGTCGGCCGCGAATTGGCACACACGAGAACGCGCACCCACGCCATCGCCCCTGCGCTCATCGACACCAACCTCCTAAAACAAATGAAGCCTGAGATCGTGGCGCAGAACATGGCCAAGATTCCCATGGGTCGAGCGGGTACGCCCGGTGAGGTGGCAGAACTCGCAGCGTGGCTGATTTCGCCGGGATGCACCTTCACGACCGGCGCGGTGCATGACCTTTCGGGCGGCCGCGCAACCTACTAGGAGCTTTCATGAACCTTAAGAACAAGACAGCTGTCGTCACTGGCGCAGCGCGCGGCCAAGGACTGGCCGAGGCCAAACTGCTGGCAGAGAAAGGGGCGTCAGTTATCATCTGCGACGTCCTTGAAGCGGAGGGCCGAGAGGCAGCGAACACGCTTGTGTCGGGAGGATTGGATATCCGGTTTGCCCGGCTCGATGTTGCTCTTGAGGATGACTGGGACCGCGTTGCAGACCTGGTTCGGGAGCAGTCGGACTCCCTTGAAATTCTCGTCAACAATGCCGGCATCATCAATAGAAGCTCGATTGCAGATACCTCATTGGAGGCATGGTCGAGGCTCATGAGCATCAATGTCACCGGCGCATTTCTTGGCATCAAGAAATTGGCCCCGTTGCTTGGCTTGCGCGGCGGCGCCGTGGTGAACATATCGTCCAACAGCGCATTTTCGGCCCATTACGATCCCGGCTACACCGCCAGCAAATGGGCTCTGAGGGGGCTAACGCGAGCCGCCGCAATGGAGTTCGCCGGCCAGAAAATCCGAGTGAATGCGGTTTGTCCCGGGCTGGTGCTGACCGATCTGAACGCTGAGGCGCCCCATCTCAAGCCAATGATTGAAATGACCCCCCTCAAGCGCGCTGCAAGTGTAGACGAGATTGCGTATCTCGTCGCCTATCTGGTCAGCGACGAAGCATCCTTCGTCACCGGCGAGGACTTTGTCATCGATGGTGGCTTCACCGCTGGGGCCGCTTATCGGAGGGTCTCCGAAGAGGCAGGTCTGCAGCGGGACCGGGACCATTGATCGTCGAGGAGCGGACTTACCGCATAAAGGCAGGACAGTTGAATGCCTATCTGGCTCTCTACGACAGCGGGCCGCGTGCGCTGCAGGAATTCTTCCTGGGCAATTTGATCGGCTATTTCACCACGGAATCCGGCGACCTCAGCAATCTGGTCCATCTGTGGGGTTATGCCGATTTCACGCAGCGGCAAGAGCGGCGTGATAGGCTGGCCGCCGAACCGGTCTGGCAGCAGTACCTAGTCCAGTGCACGCCACTGATCCTCAAAATGGAAAACCGCTTTTTGACGCCCCTGGCGTTTTCACCACTTCGCTGAACTGCACCCCTATCCATCGGATCACGACAATGAAATTGGCTACTCTTCTCGTCAGATCGCTTAAGCACGTCGCCGTGTTGGAGGGTGATGAGTATATTCTGCTCGACCAGCAGGCCGGGGACCTTTCTGAGCTTGCCGGCCTGAGCGTCACTGAGCTGGAAAAACTGAAGGCAGCGTCGATCGAGCGGGTCTCGGCTACCGACGCGCAGTTCCTGGCGCCCATCCAGCGTTTCCGCCGTGACGTTCTTTGCACGGGCTGGAACTACTGGGATCATTTCGAGGAAGGGATTGGTCGTCGTGAAGGTCAGGAAGTCGAGCGACCGACCGCGCCTACGTTCTTCACCAAGGCCCCAAATTCTCTTACCGGACCTTATGACGATATTCCCCTCGATCTGTCCCTGTCCGAGAAGTGGGACTATGAAGGCGAAATGGCGATCGTCATTGGGCGCGAAGGATGCTCGATCAAGGCCGAAAAGGCGATGGAGCATGTGTTTGGTTATATGCTGGCCAACGATGTGTCACAGCGCGACCTGCAGCGCCGGCATGGCGGACAGTGGCTCAAGGGAAAAAGCCTCGATCGATGCAGCCCGATCGGGCCCTATATTGCCACCGCAGACGAGATCGACCTTTCCGAGGTCAGAATCGAGACCAGAGTGAACGGCGCTCTCAGACAATCCGCCTCGACCCGGCAAATGGCATTTTCGCTCGAAGAACTCATCGCCGAATTGTCCTTTGGTATGACCTTATTTCCAGGCGACGTCATCCTGACCGGCACACCAAGCGGCATTGGAATGGCCCGAAATCCGCCAGAATTTTTGCAGCCCGGCGACGAAATCGTTATTACTGCAACCGGCCTTGGAGAGCTGCGTAATCGCTGTCGAAATATGGCGAACTAAGCCTACGGCTGGACAGCTTCATTCAATAGATCGACCTTGGATCGCCGGTTATCAGATGATGCATTGCTAGGTGGAGAATGATGAACTGGCCCAAAGTTCGCTGATATTTCCAGAAGATGGTGTATCGCGGCGGCTGCGGCACGATCGGAGATCGGGAGGCTGCAGCCCCTTCGTATACGATGCTGGCGAGGTCGCACCTGGCCTCGGCATCGAGGGAAGGAGCGAGGCGATGGCTTATTTCGTGGGACTGGACGTGTCGGTCAAGGAGACGGCGGTGTGCGTCGTCGATGAGACCGGAAAGGTAATATGTGAGCAGAAGGTGCCGTCCGAGCCAGACGACATCGTCACGCTGCTGACGTCGATTGGCGAGGACTATGGCCGGGTAGGGATCGAGGCCGGGCCGTTGTCGCAGTGGCTGGTCAACGGCATGGCGGAAGCCGGTCTGCCCGTGATCTGCGTCGAGACCCGCCACATGAAGTCGCTGCTGAAGGCGCAGCAAATCAACAAGTCCGACCGGCACGACGCGCGCGGCATTGCCCAGATGATGCGCGTGGGCCTGTTCAAACCGGTGCATGTGAAGACGTTGGCCAGCCAAGAAAAGCGCATGCTGCTGACGGCGCGCAAGCTGGTGCAGCGCAAGATGCTCGACGTCGATGCCGATCTGCGCGGCACCTTACGCAACTTCGGCCTGAAGGTCGGCGTCGTCGGACAAGCTGGATTCGAGACGCGTATCCGCGAGCTGGTCGAAAGTTTACCCCGGCTTGCCGCCATCATCGAGCCGATGCTGACCATCCGTCGCGTCATGCGCCAGGAGTTCACCAGGCTGCACAGGATGCTGCTCGACGTCGTGCGGCGTGATCCCGTCTGCTGGCGATTGATGACGGCGCCGGGTGTCGGCGCTGTTGTTGCGCTGACCTACCGCGCGACTGTCGACCAGCCTCAGCGCTTTGTCCATTCCAGGGCGGTGGGTGCCCATGTGGGATTGACGCCTCGTCGTCATCAGTCAGGTGAGATCGACTACGATGGCGGCATCTCAAAGTCCGGCGACACCATGCTGCGCACGATGCTGTACGAGGCCGCGCAGGTTCTGCTCACCCAGCGCGTGAAATGGTCGTGGCTGAAGGCGTGGGGCATGCGGGTCGCGCAGCGCCGAGGCCAGCGGCGTGCCATTGTTGCTGTGGCCCGCCGCCTGGCGGTGGTCCTGCACCGGATGTGGACCGACGGGACTGACTTCCGCTGGGGCAGCGAACCCGCCGCAATTTGCGCCTGATTACCCACTTACAGGAGCTTTAACGGTTCTGCCTCGGCAGGAAAGAGGTCCTCACGGGGACGAAGGTGGCATGAGATCGTACTGGCAGCAGCCCTCCAGTTGGCAAGGGCGCCCAAAAGATTGATCCATTCCGCCTCTCTTACTCCATCTTGGGGCGGCCGCAGCGCCGACCCCGAAGAGAAGCGCGAGCCCCGTGTGTCCACCACCTCATGCCAAGCAGCAAAAGCCTAACCCAATGTGCGCCTCGTCGGCGTCGTTCTTCCAAGCCTGACAATGCCACCACTTGGCGGCAGATGACGCCGTTCGGCCCTTGACACAAACCGCGATAGAGAAGTTGCCTCTGAGATCGATGAGATTGCCGACGCGATACGAGGTTTTGCCGCGCCTGTTGATGGCGTGGCGCTGGAGACCGGCAACCTCACGCCATGGCTGAAGGCGGGGCTGCGCGCTGAAGGCTTTCGGGTTGTTGTAATGGAAGCCCGCCAGGTGAAGACGACCCTGTCGAGCCTGCGCAACAAGACCGACCGGAACGATGCACGCGGCATAGCCCAGATCCTGCGCACCGGCTGGTACCGCGAGGTGCATGTAAGGAGCCTTGAGAGCCAGAGACTGAAGACACTGCTGGCGGCACGCAAAGCTTTGCTCCGGCGGCGGATCGACCTCGAGAACGAGGTGCGCGGACTACTCAAGGTCTACGGCTTCAAGCTGCCAGCGCAGATCTATCATGCCCGGTTCGAGGATATGGCGCGCCAGGCTGTGATGGCCGATCCAGCACTTGATGAAGCGCTTGGTCCGCTGCTGGACGCCCGCGGTCATCTTTACCGCGCGTTTCTCGAGATCGATAAGCGCGTCAGGTCCAGCGCGCATGATGATCCGGTTTGCCAACTGCTCATGCCAGCGCCGGGGGTGGGTTTTGTCGCCGCTCTGACCTTCAAGGCAGCAGTGGATGACCCCAAGCGCTTCCGGCGCTCGAAGACGGTGGCTGCCCATTTTGGGCTCACGCCCAGACGTTACCAGTCTGGCGAAAAGGATAATCCAGGCCACATATCCAAGGCCGGCGATGTCGAGGTTCGGTCCGCCCTCTTTATGGCGGCCAACACCATCATGAACGGTCGAGGCCAACCCTCGTCTTTGCGCAACTTCGGCGCCCGGCTGGCCCGGCGGAAGGGCCGCAAACGCGCGATGGTTGCGGTAGCCCGTAAACTTGCCGTTGTGCTCCATGCCATGTGGACCGACGGCACCATGTTCTGCAACGTCGAGAAGGAGGCGCTCGCCTGACGATGTGATCGCCTACCAGGAAACCAGCTCTTCGTTGCAGTTCGTCCGGTGCGGACGAGGGAGCCGGGGCAAAGCCGCAAATGGCTGCTGCGCATCATAGCGCGTCTGAAAGCAAGGCACCCCGACCCGATCCGACCAATGCTTGTGGCAGCTCCGGCTCGCGCCGCTATGCCGACCACGGAAAGAAGCGTGACCCGCTAGGACGAAACGCAGTGGGAGAAGATTGGAGCTTGACCTCAATGCCCGATTAAAGAAGCTGCCATTCAACCGTTCGAACTGGAGGCAGCTCAGCGCCCATTTCGGTCGTTCAGCAGGCCCTAACCGCTCCCATAAGTGGACGCTCTGGCGACCAACCCCAGCGGCGCCATTGCCTCACGGGTGCTATCTCATCTTCCTAAACGCGCAGAGCATTCACAACGACTGAAAACGCTGGCGAATTCTGCCGCCTGCTGGGGTAGTAAAGGTAGTATCCGGCGAAAATCGGTGACCAGTCGTCCAGAACTTGGACCAACCGCCCCGAGGCGATGTCCCGTTCAACAAGATTTTCTGGCAGATAGGCAATCCCATAGCCGTTGGCTGCAGCGTCAATCTGAGCATAGGAAGTGTTGAAGATGAACTGCCCGTCCACGCGGACCCGCAGGGCCCGACCGTCCTTCTCGAATTCCCAGGCGTAGAGCCCGCCCGACCTGATCTGACGCTGGTTGATGCAGTCGTGGTCGACCAGCTCCTGGGGGTGTTGTGGCGTGCCATGGGCCGCGAAGTAGTCGGCAGAGGCTACCGTGACAAGGCGCCAGTCCGGTCCGATCCGAACCGCAATCATATCCTTGTCGAGGCTCTCGCCCAGCCGCACGCCGGCGTCGAAACGCTCCTCGACGATGTTGCGAAACCCGTTGTCGCTGTTCAGTTCGATCTTGATGTCGGGGTAATTTCTCATCATCGGCCGGAGCTTGGGCCACACCACGCTCTCCAGGGCATGGTCTGACAACGTAATTCGCACCGTGCCTGAAGGGGTGTCGCGCGTCGCCAACAACGCATCGATGTCGCTCTCCAGGTCGGCAATGCGAGGCGCCAGCGAGCGCAGCAGCCGTTCGCCCGCCTCGGTGGGCGATACGCTGCGGGTGGTCCGGGTCAGGAGCCGCAGGCCCATGCGGGCCTCCAACTGCTTGATCGTATGGCTGAGCGTCGGCTGCGATGTACCCAGCCTGGCGGCGGCCTTGGTGAAGCTGCGCTCCTCGGCAACCGCGAGGAACCAAAGCATGTCGGTCAGATCCTCACGTTTCATCGATCACCTCGCTGCACTCATATCATAGGCCGATAAGTTCTTGCGGATTGCAACGGCTAATCACCGCCGAGGGGGTGGTCTATCTTGCGGCCATGACACAAACCATGGCCTCGGCCCAAGACATTAACCTCGTGCGTTCGCCTGCGGCGTGGGGTGCCATCCTCTCCATGGCGCTCTGCGTGGCCGTGCTAATCGCGTCCGAATTCATGCCGGTCAGCCTGCTTACGCCCATCGCCTCTGAGCTCGGTGTCACCGAGGGCCAGATGGGACAGGCGATCTCGATCTCCGGCATCTTCGCGGTGCTGACCAGCCTCTTCATCTCCGGGCTGACCCGCCAGTTGGACCGCCGCCTGGTCCTGCTGTCCTTCTCGGCATCACTGGTGCTGTCAGGCGCCATCGTGACTTTCGCCCCGAACTACACGGTGCTGATGGTTGGCCGGGCGCTGCTTGGCGTTGCCATTGGTGGCTTCTGGTCGATGTCCACCTCCATCATCATGCGCCTGCTGCCGCCGGCACTCGTGCCTAAAGGCCTTGCCGTGCTCAATGCGGGCAATGCCATCGCCGCGACCATCTCCGCGCCGGTCGGCAGCTTGCTGGGCGCCTATATCGGGTGGCGCGGCGCTTTCTTCTTCGTCGTGCCGCTGACCTTGCTGGCACTGGTTTGGCAATGGGGCAGGCTGCCGTCATTGCCGCCGCGCCAAAGCCAAGGTTCCCCCAACATGTTCCGGCTGCTGGCCCGTCCGCCGGTTGCACTTGGCATGGCGTCAACCCTGTTGCTGTTCATGGGTCAGTTCGCCCTGTTCACCTATCTGCGCCCCTTTCTCGAGTCGGTGACGCAGGTCTCCATCCAAACCCTGTCGCTGCTTCTGCTTCTCATGGGCTTGGCTGGTGTGCTGGGCACCTACTGCGTCAGTCGCCTGCTCGCCACTCGCCTGTTCAGCATCGTCGCCGCCATTCCCCTGGTCATGGCTGCAATCGCACTCGCGCTGATCGCCTTCGGCACATCTCCTGTCCTCACTGGAATTCTGCTCGCCGCGTGGGGGCTGTTCAGCACAGCGGTGCCGGTCGGCTGGGGCACCTGGCTTAGCCGATACATGCCCGACGACGCGGAAGCCGGTGGCGGCCTGCAGGTTGCCACGATCCAGCTCGCCATCACCTTGGGCGCAGCGATTGGCGGCACCCTTTTCGACGTTGCCGGCTAGTGGAGCACATTCGTCTTTGCCGCAGTTCTTCTGTGTGGCTCTTCATTGCTTGCCGTGGCCGCATGGCGCTCGACCCTCACGCTGGCCCAGTCAGATCGGCGTGTTGCCTGATGTCGAGCAATAGGGAGCCAATGACAGCTCGCAAGTTTTGGTGCCGCGCATTTGGCGGTTGCATCCTGGCGCATTTCGACTGGTTAGCCATTAGCCTCGTGGGCGGTAGCTACGACCTGGCACGAGCGAAAACCGATAACCCAGATTCAAAAAGAGACAATTGCCGTGAATAGGTCGGTTGCCTGTCTCAGTCGCCGGTCGCTTCTGGCTGCTGCAATCAGCATCGCCGTCTCGCCACGGCTGGCTCTGGGCCAGGAAGGCAGCGACCCTGCCAGTCAGGAGCCCTCCGACATGAAAATCCGAATGACCTTCAGCGCCATGACGATGCCCGCGACACTCTACGACAATCCCTCGGCGCGTGATTTTGCATCCTTGCTGCCGCTGGACCTGAGCATCGATGACTACGCCAACAATGAAAAGATCGCCTACCTGCCAAGGAAGCTAACCGAGGACGGCAGCGGCGCCTTCAGCAACGAGCAGCCCGGCGATCTCTGTTATTTCGCGCCCTGGGGCAATCTGGCGCTGTTCTATGCCGGCTACCGTTATTCCAGTGGCCTGATCCGGCTCGGCCGCTTCGACGATGGCTTTAAGCCCCTGTTGGTCCGTGGCGAATTTCCGCTGCGCATCGAACTGATCCAATAATCAAAAGGAAGAGAAAGCTATGCTGGCCACCGTGCTCCACGGCCGCGGCGACGTTCGCTTCGAGGACGTTGCCGAACCCAAAATCCTCAAACCCACCGATGCGATCATCAAGCTGTCGGCCACCTGCGTCTGCGGCTCCGACCTGTGGCCCTACTGCGGCGCCAGCCCTGTCAGCTCGCCCCAGCACATGGGGCACGAGTATTGTGGGATCGTTATGGAAGTCGGCAGCGCCGTCAAAACGGTGCGGCCCGGCCAATTCGTGGTTGGCTCGTTTGCCACCTCAGACAATACCTGCCCATTGCCAATACGGCTTCCACTCGTCCTGCGAGCAGCGCGAGTTCATGTCAGGTGCGCAGGCCTCCTTCGCCCGCGTTCCGCTGGCGGACGGCACGCTAGTCGCCACCGAAGAAATTCCGGCCGACGACCTTATCCCGAGCCTTCTTGCCACCTCCGACGTTCTCGGCACGGGTTGGTACGCCGCCGACGCTGCGCGCGTTCGGCCCGGCATGACCGTCGCCGTCGTGGGCGACGGCGCGGTCGGCCTCATGGGCGTTCTGGCGGCCAGGCAGATGGGCTGGGGGCAACCGGACGATCTTGCCTCCACTGTACTCTACCTTGCATCGCCGGCGAGCGATTTCCTCAACAGCCAGGTCATTGCCCTCAATGGCGGCATTCTCCATCAAATCTAGAAGATGGCGCCACTGGGCGGTCAAATTCTCGTTCGCGTGCTGCCCAGGCTTAGTACCAATGTTAATAAGTCGCTCGCCCGCCCGACAGGTCAAACACTGCACCAGTGGTGAAGGAGTTTTCCGATGACGCAAGCCAGCAGATCATGGCGGCGGCTTCCCCTAGCTCCAGCATGCGGCCACGCGGGATTTTGCCCAGGATCATCCTAACAAAATCGGGATCCTGCTGCATCGCGCCAACAGTCTTGGCGACGGCCGGGGTCACCGCGTTGACGGCGATGTCATAGCCGGCCAATTCCTTGCCCAGCGACTTGGTCAGCGCGATAACGGCCGCTTTCATCGCCGAATAGGCCGGGGCATTCGGATTACCTTCCTTGCCCGCGATCGAACTCATATTGACGATGCGGCCATAATTGGCGTCGATCATATGGGGCACCAGGGTGCGGCAGCAATGGAACGTGCCCATCAAACCGACGCGCAGCACGTCCTCGAAGGCCTGTACTGGATATTCCCAGGTTACGGCGTTGGGCCCGACAATCGCGGCGTTATTAATCAGGATGTCGATCTTGCCGAATTTCTGCTTGGTTTCGGCCGCAGCCGCCTCGACCGCCACCAGATCGGCGATGTCCACTGGAATAGCGCGCAGTCGCTTACCATCACCATACTGCTGGTTAAGTTCGGCAACCAGTGCCGGGTCCCGGTCCCACACTGCCACCTGGGCGCCATTTTCCAGCATTCGTTTGGCCACGGCCAGGCCAATGCCCTGGCCCCCGCCGGTGATGATGGCAACACGACCGTTCAAATCATAACTGTTCATAATGGACTACCCGCGTTCTGACGTCTGGATTCGCAGGCCGCTTTTGACGTCAAACAGATGCTCCTGATCCGGCGCTATGGCGAGTTTGATGGTGCTGCCGACGGAAGCGGCAAAACGGTGCTTCAGCACAGCGGTGAAGCTCTGGTTCTGCCACTGCGCGACGATCTGGGTTTCAGAGCCGGTTGGCTCAACCACCAGCAATTCGGCTTCGGTGCCGCTCTCATCGAGTACGATATGCTCGGGGCGAATGCCCAGCACGGCGTCGCCACCGGCCGGCCAGCGCCCAGGGGTCAGTGGCACGGCAGTAGAACTGCCAATCATGAAGCGGCTGCCATCGGGGGCGACCTTGCCTTCGAAAAAATTCATCGCTGGGGAGCCGAGAAACCCCGCTACGAAGCGGTTGATCGGCCGGTCATAGAGCTCCAGCGGCGTGCCGACCTGCTCCACGATCCCCGAATTCATCACCACAATTCGATCGGCCATGGTCATGGCCTCGATTTGGTCATGCGTCACGTAGACGGTCGTGGTTTTGAGGCGCTGGTGCAGCGATTTGATTTCGCCACGCGTCTGCACTCGCAGTTTTGCATCAAGATTGGACAGCGGTTCATCGAACAGGAACACCGCCGGGTCGCGCACGATGGCACGGCCCATCGCCACGCGCTGCCGCTGCCCGCCTGACAACTGCCGGGGGAACCGGTCCAGCAATTCGGTCAGCCCCAGGATTTTCGCGGCCTTGGCAACCCGCTCGTCAAATTCGGCCTTGGGGGCGCGGCGCAGGCGCAGCGAAAAGCCCATGTTTTGCGCCACCGTCATATGGGGGTAGAGCGCATAGCTCTGGAACACCATGGCGATGTCACGGTCCTTGGGTGGAACATCATTCATCAGCCGGTCCCCGATCAGCAACTCGCCCCCGGTGATGGGCTCCAATCCGGCGATCATGCGCAGCAAGGTGGATTTGCCGCAGCCTGAGGGGCCTACGAGCGCGACGAATTCACCGTCGGCGATATCGATGCTGACACCATGCAGCACCTCGGCATTGCCGTAGGATTTTCGGATTGCGGCAAGCTTTATCTGGGCCATTTTCGATCTCATCCTCATTGCGCCGGAACCGCACAGTTGACGGTTGGCGTCTAAATCACGCTTGACGGCTATCATCCATGAGTTCATATAACTTGTAAATTATAATTTATATGGACCAGTCATGAAGATCGCTCGCATTACCGCCATCCCTCTGGAAGCTTCATTCGCGAGCATTTTTGGTGGCGAGGGCCAAGTTCCCGAGCAGTTCCGCATTCCCGCGGCACACTTCCGGCGGATTCCGCGCTCGGGCCAGTTCACCACCATGGTGATAATCGAGAGTGATGACGGTGCGGTGGGCTATGGCGAATGCTTCGGGCTGCCCCATCCCCTGGCCGCCACGGCATTGGTGAACAAGGTTATCGCTCCGGCGATCCTGGGGGCGGAAATCAACGACCCCTATGAAATGACCCTGGATGTGCGTAGCTATTTCTACGCGATGGGCAACACCCGCGGCGCAGCAATGGAAGCCCTGAGCGGGGTGGATATCGCCTTGTGGGATTTGAAGGCCCGCGCCGCTGGCCTGCCGTTGGCAACCTTGTTGGGCAGCGGCCCCGGGCCGGTGGCGACTTATGTCAGCCCTATTCCGTTCCGTAACACGGCTGCCGAGACCGCAGCCGAAGCACGCAACTATCTCGGGCAGGGCTATACTTCCTTCAAATTGAAGGTCGGGCGAGGGGTCGAAACTGATCTGATGCATATCGAGGCGACCCGCGAAGCGCTGGGGCCTTCGGTGCCGCTCTATCTCGATGTCAACTGCGCCTATGACGTGGTAACGGCCATCGCCCTGGCGCGCGAGCTGCCGCAATATGACATCGGCTGGCTGGAAGAGCCCATCAATCCAGACAATCCGGCGGCCCTGGCTGAGGTGCGCCGTGCCTCGCCGGTGCCGATCGGGGCCGGTGAAAACGACTTCAACATGCAAAGTTATGAAGCTTTGGTCGCCGCCGACGCGGTGGATTTCCTGCAGTGCAACATCGGCCGCGCCGGTGGCGTGTCGGGCCTGCTGGCGGTCGGCAAACTCTGCACCAAGGCAGGCATCAAGCTGGCGCCGCATGGCGTTGGCGGTTGTGCGGCGGTCGCGGCATCCGTACACGCCTGCCGCGCCGCCGAGAGCTTTCATGCCTATGAGGCTAATCGCCTGCTCAATCCGCTGCGCGACACCATGGGCGTGAAACCGATCGAGCTCATCGATGGCGCCCTGATTGCCTCCGACCGAATTGGGCATGGCGGTGAGCCAGACCTTGAGCGTCTTGAACAGTATCGACTAGATCGTCCTGCACTCAACTAGGAGGTACTAATGTCGAGCAGCACTGAAGACTGGCCGCGTGCGGGTCAACTGGTCGGGCAACCCGGGGCTACCTTGGGCGAGAACGTGCGCAGCACACTGCTCGAACTGATCATGCGCGGACATTTCGAGGAGGGGCATCGCCTCTATCCCGATCACTTGGCCGAGCAGTTCGGGGTGAGCATCACCCCGGTTCGCGAGGCCCTGATGCAGCTGGCCGCCGAGGGGTTTATCGAGGCGGTACAGCGGCGCGGATTTCATGTGCGTACGCCGGATGCGCAGCAGATCAGGAACATCTGGCAGGTTCGCCAGGGGCTCGAGCTGACGGCCGGAGAGTTGTGCATTGACCGGCTCAAGGCGGGTCAATTGCAGGTGTCCGATTTCGATGTGCTGGTGCAGTTGCAGGAGCGGCAGCAAACCCGCAGCGAGCAGATCCAACATGTCGAAAAGCTCGAACTCAACGGGCGGTTCCACAGCCAGATTGTCGAATTCAGCGGCAACCCACTGCTGCTGTCGCTGTACCGGAGCATCCAGCACAAGGTCCTTGGATCCTTGGTGCAGCGGGGCCTGGATTCCTGGCGGCGGCGGCTTGATGACGAAAGTGCCGAGCACTGGCAGATCATCAAGGGCCTGCAGACCGGCAGTTACGAGACTTATCGGGCGGCGGTCCGTGCGCATATCGCACGTTCCTTGACCGACGCCCTTATCGATCTGGACGCAAGAAACAACCAGAAACGGCGTGAATAAACCGCGCCGAGGCGTGTGACTACCAAGGAGGAGACTGAGGACATGAGAACATTCATCAAAGTGGCTATGGCCGCGACTGTGGCGCTGGCGGCCCTGGCGGCCGCCGCGCCGTCAATGGCGCAAGACAAGACGATCCGCATGTGGACCTTCCTGAACCCCACGGGTACGGCCCCGCGTGAAGTGGCGCTGGCCAAGATCATCGAGAATTATGAAGCAGCCAATCCGGGTACCAAGATTCTGGTTGAAACCCAGGTTTGGGACCAGATGACCCCGAAGTTCCTGTCGGCCCACGCCACCGGCAATGCGCCCGACGTGATCTGGGTGGTGACGGACTTCCTGGGCGATGCCATCAAGTCGGGATCGCTCGCCGATCTCAATGAGCTGTTCATCAAGGACTGGTCGGCCGAGCAGCTGGCTGACAATGCCGGCGCCTATTGGGACCTGAGCTTGGTTGATGGCAAGCAGCACTCGATCTTTGTGTCGCGCAACTACATCTCGCTGATGTATCGCAAGGACCTGTTTGAGGAAGCCGGCATTGACCCCACAAGCCTGACCACCTGGGAGGCGTTCCACGATGCTGCCCAAGCCCTGACGGTCAAGGATGCGGCTGGCCAGGTCACGCGCTATGGCTTTGCCACCGGGTTCAGCGAACAGCAGGCCGATCCCTCGCCAATCCTGCCCCCCATGCTGGCGGCCGGCATCGAGCCCTTCAACGCCGACGGCACGGCCAATTTCGCCAATGCCAAGGGCGTCGAAGCGATGACCTTGCTGACCGACATGGTCAAAGAGGGTATCTCGCCGGCCCAGGCAGCAACCTGGACTGTCGATGACATGTTCGAGCAATTCGCGTCTGACCGTGTGGCCATGATCCAGGGCCCTGCCGTGCGCGTCTCCACCCTCCAGGCAAAGCTGGGTGCGGACAAGGTCGGCCTGATGATGTGGCCGGGCGACGGTGTCGCCGCGCATTCGCCAGCCGTCATGGCTGGCTGGGCCGTTGGTGTTTGGTCGGGTAGCCCGATCAAGCAGGAGGCCGGTAACTTCGTGGAGTACATGCTGGGTTCGGAGGCCGACAAGATCTGGGTGACCGATGGTGGTCAGGTCCCCGGTCTTCAGTCGACCCTGACCGAACTGGCTGATTTCATCGCGCAGCCGGGCAACGAATACCTTGCTGTTGCCGCAGAAGGCTCGGCCAAGTTCGGCTGGCTCACCCCGATCGACTTCGCGGTGGGTGGCTATCGTCAAGCAATCAACAAGGCCGCCCAGCGCGTTCTGGTCGAAGGCGTAGACGTCGAGACGGCGCTCAAGGATGCCGAAGTCGAGTTCAATCGCCAGAACAATCGCTAACACGCCCAATTGTGATGCGAGGCCCCGGCCTCGCATCCTTCTCCAGCATTCGAGAGATTGCGATGCATTCCCGTCTCACCGGCGTGTCCTACGTTCTGCCGGCATTTGCCGTCTTGACGCTCGTGCTGTTCTCGCCAGTGTTCTATGGCCTGTGGTTCAGCCTATTCCGCATTCAATATGGTGCGCCGACCGACTTCATCGGCCTGGGCAATTTTGCCCGGCTGTTCGAAGATCCCGCTTTGGGCGGGACGTTGCGGCGCACCCTGGTCTTCACCAGTTTTTCCGTGGCCATCACCATCGTCATCGCCCTGGCGCTGTCTGTGTGGATCCACAAACTGCCGCCCAAGCGCGGCTTTGTCGTGCAGATGATCGTGATCATCCCGTGGATCATCTCCACCGTGGTGGCGACGCTGCTGTTCCGCTGGGTGTTCGTCAACGATATCGGCCTGGCCATCTCGCTGGCGCGCGCCGCCGGCTTTGGCGAAATCCATCTGCTGAACGATCCGAATTCGGCCATGGCGCTGTTGATCTCGGTCTCGGTGTGGAAGCGCATCGGCTATGCGGTGATCATCATCCTGGCCGGTCTAAAGAGCATTCCGGACGATTATGAAGAAGCCGCCTCCCTCGATGGCGCCACCGCCTGGCAGGTGTTCCGCATGATCACCCTGCCGCTGCTCAAGACGCCGCTGCTGCTGGTAACGATCGTGCTGACGCTGTCCAATATCAACACAGTGGAGACCCCGCTCGTGCTGACCGGCGGCGGCCCGGGCTCGGCCACCCGTATCCTTCCCATCGAAGTGTTCGACCGCGCCTTCGTCACCTACGACCTTGGTTCGGCGACAGCTCTGGCCCTGGTGATGTTCTTTGGCAATGTCCTGCTGGTGCTGGGCTATGTCCGTCTCGCGAAATGGAAGGCCTGACGATCATGACCACAAATCCATCCACGCCGGACCGCGCTGTCAAACCGGTACATCGCCGCCGTCTCCCCGGTATTGCCGGCATACTGGCAACCGGCTTGTTCCTGGTGCTGGCCTTGCTCAACCTAATTCCGCTGGTCTGGGGTGTGCTCACCTCGCTCAAGGCGGAAGCTGACCTGTTCAAGTTTCCACCCGTCATCTTCGGCTTCCAGCCGACGCTGGCCAATTACGAGCGCGTGATTGAAAGCGGCTTCCTGCAGAACATGCAGGTGACGGTGCTGTATTGCGTCGGCACGGTGGTCGCGGCGCTGACGCTGGCCCTGCCGGCAGCCTATGCGTTCGACCGCTTCGAATTCCCGTTCCGCAAAACCCTGCTGCTGCTGGTCGTCGCCAGCATTCCTCTATCGCTGGGCGCCGCCGCGCTGCTGATCCCCAACTACATCTATTTTACGCGCCTGGGGCTGACCAACAATTGGTTCACGCTGCCGCTGATCTACACCGCCCACCAATTGCCCATGGCCATCTGGATCATCAAGGGCACGCTCGAGGGGATCCCGCGCGAGCTCGACGAGGCTGCGGTGGCCGATGGCGCCAGCCATTTCGATGTGCTGCGCCTCGTCATCCTGCCGCTCAGCCGCTCGGCTCTGGGGGCCGCCGGCGTCATGGCTTTTGTCGGGTCTTGGAATGAGTTCGTCGCCAGTACGGTGATGGTGGACAATCCGGCGCTGCGCCCGGTGCAGCCGGCCATCTACAATTTCATCGGCTATTTCGGCCGAGAATGGGGTCCGCTGACAGCCTCGGCAACCATGGCCATCATCCCCATCCTGATCATTTTCATTTTGCTGGGACGGCTCATCGTTTCAGGGCTGACCAAAGGCTCGGTCAAAGGCTGATCGCTTCTGTTGAATGGAGTTCCCAACATGCTGACCAAGCTCAGTATCGACATCACGCAGGCTGAAGACGTCATTGCCGCCGCCACAAGGCGCGCCACCGAAATGGGCGTACCCCAGAACATCGCCATCGTAGACGATGCCGGTCATTTGGTGGCGTTCCGCCGCATGGATGGGGCCAAGTTCTTTTCCATCGACATCGCCATCACCAAGGCGTTCGCCGCAGCTGGCGCCCGCAAGGCAACCAAGGATATCGGCCCCGCCACCCAGCCGGGCGCTCCTGCTTTCGGCGCCCAGGCGCTGCTCAATGGGCGCTTCACTACCCTGCCCGGCGGCATTCCGCTGGTGGTGAATGGGGCGGTGATCGGCGCGGTCGGGGTCAGCTCCGGCTCCGTTGGCGAGGATCAGACCGTGGCCGAAGCCGCCGCAGACTACTTTCTGCAAACTTACGCGCACTAACGGGCCTGTTCGCCGGTCTAGCCTTCTCAAGGGAATTTCATATGTGGGACTTTATCATCGTCGGTGGCGGCAGCGCTGGCTGCGTCTTGGCCAATCGGCTCTCCGCGGACAAGAACCGCAAGGTCTTGTTGATCGAGGCGGGGCGCGATCTCAAGCCAGGTGAGGAAGGCGAGGCCGTCCTTGACACCTATCCTGGCAAGGCCGCGCATGACCCGCGCAATCATTGGGCTGGGCTGATGGTCCAGAGCCAGCCGCATCTGCACAATGCACTCAACAAGCCGGCCATGAAGAAATACGAGCAGCCCCGCTTGATGGGCGGGGGCTCCAGCATTAATGGCCAGATTGCCAATCGCGGCACCCCCGACGATTATTCTGAATGGGAAGATCTGGGCGCCGAAGGCTGGAACTGGGCCGGCGTGTTGCCGTATTTCAAGAAGCTCGAAACCGACCAGAACATGGACGGCCCGCTCCACGGCAAGACCGGTCCGATCCCGATTTACCGCATTCCGCGCGACAAATGGCCGGCGTTGTCCCGCTCCACCGAAGCGGCGCTAGACGAGCTTGGCTATGCGGGTCTGGAAGACCAAAACGGCGCCTTTGGCGACGGTCACTTCCCCATGACGCTGTCTAATAATGGCGGCAAGCATCGCGTGTCCACATCCATGGGCTATCTCGACATCGATACCCGCAAGCGGCCCAACCTGACCATCATGGCCGATACTCACGTTAAGACGCTTGTGATTGCCGATGGCGCCGTCACCGGTGTCAGGGTCATTCGCAATGGCAAGGAAGAAGTCCTGTCAGCGCGCGATGTGGTGGTGTCATCGGGCGCAATCCATTCGCCGGCCCTGCTGATGCGCTCGGGCATCGGGCCCAAAGTTGCGCTGCGCAAGGTGGGGATCGATGCCATTGTCGATCTGCCCGGGGTCGGGGAGAACCTGCAGGAGCATCCTGGCATATCGCTCTCGGCCTATATCAAGCCGCATGCGCGCCTGCGCCATACCCGCCGCCATATCCATGTGGGCCTGCGCTACAGCTCTGGCGTGGAAGGGTGCGGCCCGTCCGACATGTTCTCCATGATGGCCGCCAAGTCGGCATGGCACCCCTTGGGCATCCGCCTGGCCTCGATGCTTTCCTGGATCAACAAGGCGGAATCGCGCGGCAGCGTTTCGTTGGTTTCCAACGATCCGATGGCCGAGCCGACGGCGAACCTTAACTATCTTTCGGATTCCCGCGATCTGGAGCGCCTCAGCGGCTCCATGCACCTGATGGCAAGAGTGTTTGCTGCCGATGCTTTGGCTGGTTCCATCGAAACCCCCACCGCCTCCAGTTATACCGGCTTTGCCAAGGCGCTGGGTCGCCAGACCTTGCGCAACTACCTGATTACCGCCCCTGTTGCCGTCGTGATCGATGCGCTGCCCTTCGCTCGGCGCCAGTTCATGCATCTCGCCGTCGCCAACGGCCTTTCCCTGCGGGATCTGCTGACCGACACCGATGCCATGCACGATTATGTGCGCGCCAATGCCTTCGGGCAGTGGCATGTCTGCGGCACCTGCAAGATGGGCAGCGCCGATGATCGCGATGCGGTGGTGGACCCGCGCACCGGCAAGGTGCACGGCATTGAGGGGCTGAGAGTAGTCGACGCGTCGATCATGCCGACCGCGCCCCGTGCCAATCTCAATATTCCGGTGATCATGCTAGCCGAAAAAATGTCCGATCTGATCATCGCCAGTAGCTAGCAAGCGAGCACGAGTCCCCACCGCCATCACTGCCAACAGAAAGAGAGCCGGTCAAAGTCGGCGGCTCAAAAGGCACGCGCGTTGGCGCGCGCATTGTCAGCCGCCGCCTCATCGGCCCAAGCCCCTCGATGGCCTTGATGAAGTGACCGCCCCGGAAGGACTGCCGTCGGCCAGCCGGCCTTGTGCTCGGCATAGACGGTGTCCGCCGCCTCGCTGAATGTCGGCACCACCTTCTTGGCGAGCCGCTTCTCAGCTAGCGGGTCCCCGCCCTCGCGTGCGAGCTTGCGATAGGCTAATGCCTTCTCTCTGGCTTCGGCTAAGCTGACCAAGGAGACACCACCTAGCCCGATGTCTCGGCGCTTGCCCTGCACCACCGTGCGCAGCATCCAGCGCTTGGCTCCCGAGGGATCAACGACGAGGTAGAGCCCATTGCCGTCGGCATATCGGCCCGGCTCTTTGAGCTGTCTCACCTGTACGGCTGAGAGTGCTTTGTCGGGGTGTTTGCCAGTTTTCATGAGGTAACCTAACTCAGGTGCCCCACACTTTACCCCACATTTAATTTTGGATGTAGCTGGATTCAGCGAATTGTCCAACTTCGCTCATTTGCGGCCAGCAGAGTGTCACGCGCCTACAATTCATTGATTTTGCTAATATATATCTTCTTGCCTGCTGAGCGTAGTTGGCTTAACCTACACTCAGCTAAACGCTAACAAGGCGGTCTCCCTCTCCGCCACTTCAACTAGCTTAAGTAGTTGAATATTGGGACCCAGGTGTCCAATTGGGAGCTGCGTCCCATTTTACCCTCATCTAAAGTCGTTAATGTCGAGCTTAGCTGGACGTCTTCGGACCGACTTTGACCTCAAGTCTATCTAGCTGCGGCCGGGGTGGTTCCAAAGGTGGTAGAACTTTGCCTGCCGCCAGCCCAAAGTGCCACTGGCCGCCTAGAGCAGCCCGAAAAGCGGTGATTTGGCATTATCCAAATACAAACCTCCCAGTAGAAGCCATTGCAGTCAAAGGCCATCTGGTACTTTCTTCGGCCGTTTTTCGACGATGATGTAGGCGTCCGACATCGTAAGACGCTGCCGCCGCCGCCCTTTGACGTCGCCGAGAATGAGACAGAACGACCAGAGTTGGGACGTGAGGCACACGACGCCGCGACCGTGCAGTGGCATAGTTTTCTGCCCAATATCCGGCATTCTGCCACATGGAGGCCCTGTACGATGTCCTTCCGTCCTCACCTGAGGATCGCCGGAGCGATCCATTGTACCGCGTCTCGACTGTGCTTGGCGCTCGCCTGCACCGCAGTGATGCTGCCCGCCCTGGCTCATGGCGAAGGGTTGGTATTGTACGAGGATGTCCGGATTTTCGACGGCCGCGACGATACGCTATCACTCGCCAGCAACGTGCTGGTGCGCGGCAATGTGATCGACACGATCTCCGTCGACCCCATCGAAGCCGATGGCGCAGAAATCATCGATGGAGCAGGCCGCACGTTGATGCCGGGGCTGATCGACGCCCATTGGCACACGATGCTGGTCGGCACTACGCCGGATGACGGTCTCAACGACGATTTGGGCTACAGCACCATTATCGCCGTCAACGAAGCCGAGGCGGCGTTGATGCGGGGCTTCACCACGGTGCGGGACATGGGCGGTGCCGCGTTCTCGCTAAAGCGCGCGATCGATGAGGGCCGTGTCGTTGGTCCGCGCATCTATCCCTCCGGCGCCATCATCACCGTCACCAGCGGCCACGGCGATTTCCGCTCATTGACCGAACTCCCGCGCGAAATCGGCCATCTGTCCCGCATGGAGGAGCTGGGCATGGCGATGGTCGCCGACAGTCCCGACGAAGTGCGGATGCGGGCGCGCGAGCAATTGATGCTCGGCGCAGTGCAGATCAAGCTCACCGCCGGTGGCGGTGTTGCCTCGCCGCACAGCCCGCTCGATGTCTCCACCTTTACCCTTGAGGAGCTTCACGCCGCCGTTGAAGCCGCCGAGAATTGGGGCACCTATGTCGCCGTTCACGCCTATACGCCGGCCGCAATCCAGCGCTCCGTCGAAGCAGGGGTGAAGGTTATCGAGCATGGTCACCTCATGGATGCCGAGACAGCCAAGATGATGGCCGAGAAGGGCATCTGGCTCAGCACGCAGCCCTTCGACGCAAGCTTTGAAAAGGGCATTGCGCTACCCGAAGCCAATCTCCAGCGTTTGCGCGAGGTCATCACCGGTACTGACAGGCTCTATGGCTTCGTCAAGGAATTCGGGATCAAGACGGCCTTTGGCACCGATATTCTGTTCTCATCGCAAATGGCGCAGACTCAAGGCTTCATGCTGACCCTGCTACAGCGTTGGTTTACCCCGGCCGAAATTCTTAAAATGGCTACGGCCACCAATGGCGAGCTGCTCCAGCTCACCGGGCCGCGCAATCCCTATCCGGGTACTATCGGGGTCATCGAGAAAGGCGCCTTCGCCGACCTGTTGCTCGTCGATGGCAACCCGCTTGAGAACCTCGATCTTGTTGCCGATCCGAACAATTTCGTCGTCATCATGAAGGATGGCAATATCTACAAAAACACCCTCGCTCTCGCCAATTCCGAACCTGGCGCGTCGATCGGCCTGGGTAATCAGTTCCCCGTCAGCAATTACCTTTGCGAGGACGGCACACGCCTGGCGGTGCGTCTCTTGGGTGAAAGCGCTTTGGTATCCGTCAATGACGCGGCGGAGATCGACCTGCCTTCCATTGGAGCAGAAGGCACGACATTTTCGAATGGTCCGTTGACGCTGACCATCGAGCAAGGTCGCCTCTCATGGGGTATTGGCCGAGCTATGCCGTCCGCCTGCTCCGGCGCATGAATGATGGGGGCACTGACCGGCTCAAAGAGAAGGCGGCCCCGACGGTGAGGTTCTTGCCATGCAGCGGCAGCGAACCGCTGCGGGCGCCGGTGATGACCGGGCGATGGGTCGTCTCGCTGCCTATTCGACAGCCGCCCGCAGGGAACGCAAAACCTCTTCTGCAAACATCGATGCCGCGAGACCTAGATTTCGTTTTCCTCGCTGTACCAGTGAGAGGACATTCTTGCCCATGACGCGGTCGCGAATCTGCAGGTAATTGAGCAGGCCGTTCCGATGCTCCTCGGCAATGTCGAATTTGCTGAGAAAGGCGATGGCCTCGCCGGAGGCGGCCAGCCACTTCATCGATTCAATGGAATTGGTCAGGAAGGTTGGTTCCACATCAAGGCCCGCCTGAGCAAAGGCGTCGGTCACGATGTCATGGATCAGCATCGTTCGGTCCGCGAAGATCAGCGGGTAGGGCGCGCAGAAGGCCAGGGGTATCGAACTCATGCTGGTGAGGGCGTGACCGGGCGCAACGACCGCGCCAAGGCGTGCGTCCATCCTTGCCAGCGTATCGAGCTGCGGCGTGTCTGGCAGGTTGAAGGCAAGCCCCAGATCGGCCTCGCCATCGGCGACCGCCGCGATGATATCGCGAATGAACATGACGCGGATCGATATCTTGATATTGGGGTGGCGGGCGCAGAAGGTCGCGGCTGTTTGTGGGATGATCCCTCCCGCCAACCCGTTCATGGTCGCGATGATCACTTCCCCACTTTGCAGTCCCTTCAGGTCGCGGATTTCGGCTTCGACCTGGCTGTATTCCTGCATCGTCCGGCGGATATGGGCAAGCAACACCTCGCCTGCCGGCGTCAGGCGCAGACCGCGGGGCAGGCGCTCGAACAAGGGCTCACCGATGGACTCCTCGAGCTGCAGAACGTGCCGGTTGATGGCGGAGGAAGCGACGTTCAGGCGCTCGGCAGCGCCGCGGATCGAACCGCAACGGGCGACTTCGTCAAGATAACGCAGCAACCTTGAATGCAGCATCTGAAACGCCCCCTCATCAGTGCGCTCTCAAAAAGAGAGCATTGCGGACTAAAGATTGTTCTTTTCTAGTACGCTGCATTCAGCTTTGATCCAACTGCAAAATGCGACCAAAAAGCGCGTTGCGAGGAGGAGAAATTCAATGACTGAACTGAAGAGCCCAACCCGGATTGCCCTGCATTTTGCTGTGATCGCGAGCGCCCTGATGGGCGGCACATGCCTGTCCTCTGCCGCGGATATGGACAAAGTGGTGTTCATGACCAGCTGGTACGCGCAGGCCGAACATGGCGGGTATTACCAGGCCAAGGCCACGGGCCTTTATGAAGCGGCCGGGCTAGACGTTACCGTCAGGATGGGCGGCCCCCAGATCAATGGCATGCAATTGTTGCTCGCGGGGGAAACCGATTACTATAACGGCTTCGATTTTCAGGTCCTGAGCAGCGTCGAGCAGGGATTGCCGGTCAAGGCTATCGCAGCGATGTTCCAGCACGACGTCAACGGCATGCTCACCCATGCCGACGTCACCGGCCTAGATGGCCTGACGGACAAGACCCTGATGATCGCCACGACGGCGCGAGCGTCCTGGTGGCCATGGCTGAAGGATACTTATGGCCTCAGCGAGTCGCAGGTCAAACCCTATACCTTCAACATTCAGCCCTTCATGGTGGACCCGCAGGCCGCACAGCAGGCTTTCCCAACCTCGGAACCATTCTCGCTTACGCAACAGGGCATTGCGCACAATTTCTACCTGTTCGCAGACTACGGCTACCCACCCTACGGCATGACGCTCGTCACCCGCACGGACGTCCTCGACAACAAGGCAGACGTGACTGAGCGCTTTGTTCGGGCCTCTATCGAAGGCTGGAAGAGCTATCTCGCCGACCCCACCCCTGGCAACAAACTGATCCAGGAAGCCAATCCCAACATGACCGACGAGCAGCTCGCCTTTGCTCTCAAACGCCTCAAGGAGTTGCAGTTGGTCACCGGAGGGGATGCCGCTACGCAAGGCATTGGAACCATGACCGAGGAGCGCTGGAAGGCCAGTTACGACTACATGGTGTCAGCCGAGCTGCTGCAAGCCGGCACCGACTGGAAAAATGCCTTCACGACCGAGTTCGTGAGCGGCCTCAACATCATCGCCGATTGATGCAAACCATGCCCCAGACAGTCGCTGCAACCACGATCGTGGGTAAGGAAATTCCAGTGAAACGCGTGCCGGTAATTGAGGTTAAGGCCGCAGAGAAGACGTTCCCAAATGGCTTTCGAGCGCTTGAGCCCGTTGATCTCACGCTCAAACCCGGTGAGTTCCTGACCCTGATCGGACCATCCGGTTGTGGCAAGAGTACTCTGCTAGGGATGATGACCAACCTGCTCCCTGCCTCCAAGGGTAAACTATCCTGGTGGGGCGGGGGGTTCGAACAGACCGGTACGCCGGGCAAGACGTTGTCGATCGTGTTTCAGGACGCGACCTTGATGCCCTGGGCGACGATCGAAACCAATGCCCGGCTGCCGCTCGACCTCGCGGGTGTTCCGCGCCCTCAAGCACAGGAACGCGTCCAGGCCGCGCTCGCAAAAGTGGGCCTTGCCGGATTCGGGGGCCAGTTGCCGCGCCAGCTTTCCGGCGGCATGCGGATGCGGGTTTCCATAGCCCGGGCCCTGGCTACCGAACCTGACCTGCTGCTGATGGACGAACCATTTGGCGCATTGGACGAGTTCACGCGCAACAAGCTCGACGCGGACCTGCTTGAGCTCTGGCGTGAGCGCGACCTGTCCATCGTGTTTGTCACGCACTCGATCTACGAGGCCGTTTTTCTGTCCACGCGCGTTGTCGTCATGGCAGCCCGACCCGGCCGGATTTCCAGCATCATCGATATTGATGTTCCTGGGCCGCGCGACGAGGAATTCCGCGGGAGCCCCCGCTTCGCCGCCCTTTGTGCAGAATTGTCGCGCGCGCTGCACCTGGCATCCGAAGAATCCGGCAACGTATCGGGAGGAACCAAACCGTGAGCCAATTCCAACTCAGCCGTGCCGCCGCCCTCCCGTTCATTGGTCCAGTTGCCGTAGGGGTCATCCTGCTGGTGCTGTGGCAGGTCCTGTGCACCATAAACGAGGTCCCGATCTACCTGTTTCCCAAGCCGACCGATATCTGGTCGAGCTTCACGACCAATCTGTCGGGCCTGACACGAGCCTCGTCTGTGACGCTGCAGGTTACCTTGCAGGCCTTCCTCGTGGCGGTTGTGACCGGGACGGCAATTGCCTTTCTGTTCAACCAGAGCCGCATTATCGAGGCCTGCCTGTTTCCCTATGCCATCATCCTGCAGGTGACCCCGATCGTTGCGATCTCGCCATTGATCATCATCCTGATCAAAGATACCGGCACCGCTCTGACCGTGTGCGCCGCTCTTGTTGCGCTGTTCCCCATCATCTCCAACACCACGCTTGGATTGCGCAGTGTCGATCCGGGACTGGTCAATTTATTTCGTGCGAACAAGGCCTCGCGGATGCAGACCCTGTTGCGGCTCCGCATTCCCAGTGCCCTGCCATACTTCTTCGCCGGCCTGCGTATTTCGAGTGGCCTGGCGTTGATCGGTGCCGTCGTCGCCGAGTTCGTCGCCGGCACTGGCGGCATGGGCTCGGGGCTGGCCTACGAAATTCTACAGGCCGGGTTCCAGCTCAACATCCCGCTGATGTTTGCCGCTCTCGGTCTCATCACGGTCATCGGTATCGCCCTCTTTCTCGCGATGTCGGGTCTGTCGAACCTGGCAATCGGATCCTGGCACGAGAGCCATGCCGAGGGGCGCCGCTAAGCACCAGCGCTGCCCGCTGACGGCAAGAGGCGTCAGCGGGGCGAAATTCACACACGCGGCCATCTGACTGTCCAGCGGCACCGGGCGATCCGGGACCGAGCGGTGGCGGCTGCGCAAACTCCATAAGGCCGGCGACATCTGAATGTCGGTCCGGCAGCAGAAAGGATGACGTGTCATGGGAAATATCGAAATCAATCACTATGACAAGGTCCGCGCGATCTTCGATATTCTTAATGGAAATCGAGAGGCCGACCTCCTCATAAAGAACCTGAACATTCTCGATGTGCACGGCGAGACGGTCTATCAGGGCTCCATTCTGGTTTATGACAAGCGGATTGTGGCGCTCAACCCAGACGAGACCATCCTCAAGGTGAAGGAGGTCTTCGATGGCAAGGGGCTGTATGCAATCCCCGGTCTGATCGACGCGCATCTGCATTTCGAGTCCCAGCTTGCCAACCCCACCGCACTGGCTGAAGCGATGGTGCCCTGCGGTACGACCACAATCTATGCGGAATGCCTCGACCTGCTCAGCGCTGCCGGCAACGATGGCGAGCACGCCGCGCGCGAGCTGTTCAAGGACTACGACAAGCTGCCCTACCGGCTGTTTGCCTTTGCCCCCGGTAAGAAGACCTCCGCCGCAGTGACCAAGGCCGTACTGGACATGGAACCCGTGATCGGTCTGGGCGAATTCGAGCACTTTACCTACAGTGCTGGTAGCGATGACGACTTCCAGAAGGCCGCTTGGGTTCGTGAAAAGAAGGGCTTCATGAACGGCCACTGGGGCGTCACGGCGCTCTCCGATATGATCCTGAACTACCTTCCGGCCATTGGTGTGTCCAACAACCACGACGTGTGGACTGTCGATGACATCGAAAAGAGCATCCGCTTCGGCTTTCCGACACATATCAAGTTCGGCGTCGGCAGCAGCGAAGTGATCAAGGCGCTATTGCGCGCCATCGTTGATCGCAAGTTCCCCACGGACAATTTCATGCTGTGCACGGACAATATTTCCGTCGCACGGCTGCAGACCATGGGGCATATGGACTGGATCATCTCACTGTGCGCCGAAATGGGCATCAGCCCGATCAAGGCGATCAAGATGGCCACTCTCAACACGGCCAGGTCCTATCACATGGACGACGAGATCGGCTCACTTACACCTGGGCGCTTTGCCGACATCGTGCTCACCGACAGTCTGTCCAAGATCAATCCGTTGTTCGTATTCAAGGATGGCGAATTGATCGCCAAGGACCGCAAGCTGCTTCGGAACGCGGACAATGACTATTCGGCCATGCGGACCGAAGGCGTCCCCGGCCTTGATACCCTCGTGCCCGAACAGCTCGATATCGTGCCGCTGGAGATTTCGGCAGACGGCACCCAGGCCAAAGTGATCCTGTTCGACGTCTATGGTCGTGGCCACGCCAAATTCCATCAGGAAGTGTGGGTGCCGATCAGGGACGGCAGGATTGTGCCAGAGCATGACGGGCTCAAACTGAGCCGCCTCTCGGTGGTCCAGCGCTACGCGGATGGCCAGCGGCATGTCGTCAATGGATTGTTCAAGGGGGTCTATGTGGAGCGAGGCGCGGTGGCGACATTCTGGCCGGCGCCCACGCCCTACTTTGTCGCGGTCGGACAGGACAGCGCGGAAATGTGCCACTGCCTCAAGGAAGTGGACCGGTATTCCGGCGCCTGCATCGTCACCGACGGCAAGGTCAGCCAGGCCGTTATGCCGCTGGAAATTTACGGGGTCATGGCCGACATGAGCGTCGACGAACTGACGGCGAGTGCAGCGGCTATTGATGCGGCTCTGGAAGACCTGGGTAACCGGAACGAGGGCGAGCCCGTCGTCAACAAGCTGCTCAGCCTGTTCATATCGCTGCACCGGTTCCGGTTCATGGAATAGCGTCGCAAATCACCAAGCATGCTCAGGCGGATAAAGGCTGCCTGAGCCAATGAACCTGCTGATATTACAGCCAGCGTCTTGCGCAGTGCCATCGCGATGGCAATGACGCTCATCTGCCTGGCCAATGAAAACCGCCCATCTAGCTGGAGTTTCGCATGTGGAAATCGCTTCAATCTGAAACCGCCGGCAACATTGTGCGCCTGCTGAAAGGCGGGAGAGTCCTTCGCGACCAACAAACCGAGCCCGAACTGCTCGACATTCTCATTGGCAGCGATGGGCGGATCGAGGCTATCGAAGCCAATATCAATCCTGCTGATGTCCCAATGGTAGATCTCAGCGGCGCCTTGGTGGTCCCGGGCTTCTGCGACGCCCACCAGCATCTCGACAAGACCGGCGTTCTGAAGTCGGCCGCAAATCCGTCCGGAACCCTGCAGGGCGCGCGCGAGGCCTTCGCTCGCTACGCCCGTACTGCACCTCCGGAAGACATTGCCCGGCGTGCCAGGAGGACGATTGCCCAGTGTCGCGCCCGCGGCACCACCGCCATCCGCAGCCACGTCAATGTCGACAAGGACGCAGGCTTCCACGGGCTCGACGCTCTGTCGCAGGTGCGCAGCGAGTTCGGCGATAGCATGCGTTTGCAGCTGGTAGCCTTTATGGTCCCGCATCCAAACCAGGATCTCGACTGGCTGGAGGCCAACATCGATGCTGCGGCCTCTCGTGCTGACGCCATCGGGGGAACAGTTGCTGTTGCGGAAGATCCAGAGCGCTATCTCGACATCCTCTTTGCGGCGGCAGATCGCCATGGACTGCCGGTGGATCTGCACCTCGATGAGCATCTCGATCCCGACCGCCTGCATTTCGATGCCGTCATCGAGCGCACCGAGAAATACGCGATGCAGGGCCGGGTTGTGATAGGGCACGCCTCTGCGCTCAGTGCAGTTCCTCGTGCCGAATTCGAGCGCATCAGCGAGCGCATTCACAGGAATGACATTGGTGTCATCACCTTGCCGGCAGCCAATCTCTATCTGCAGGGGCGGACATATGAGCGTCTGGCGCCACGTGGTCTTACCCGGGTGGCCGACTTCGTGCGTTCGGGCGTCACCATCGCCACCGCATCCGACAACATTCAAGACCCGTTTGTGCCGACCGGTTCGGGTGACATGCTCGAGATCGCGCGCTGGACGCTGCTGGCTTCACATCTCCACGCAGACAACCTGGACACCGTCTTCACCATGATTACCCATGCCCCCGCCAGGCTCATGGGGTATGGACAGGACTACGGAATGAGGACCGGCGCACGTGCTGACCTCGTTATCGCCGACTGCGCGGACGTAATCGACCTGGTTTCACGCGGTCCGGATCGTTGCGTCGCGCTGGTCGGTGGTCGCGCTGCTATCCTGGAACTCTAAGCTCCAGGAACCAAGCTCCCAGGAAAGGGATTATCAATGATAGGTGTCGCCGCCATGGCGATAGCATATGTGCTGTCGCAGTTTTTCCGCTCGTTCATGGCTGTTCTCACCCCCGACCTGGTTGCGGACTTGGGCGCGAGCACTGCGGAGCTGTCCCTTGCGTCCGGAGCATGGTTCGCCAGCTTCGCCGTGATGCAGTTTGTCGTCGGCATATCGCTTGACCGCTATGGGCCCAGGCGCACGGCGGCTTTCATGTTCGGCGTGCTGGGTGGCGGCGGTGCTTTTCTCTTCGCGGCTGCAAGCGGGCCTTGGATGATCATCGCCGCCATGGCGCTGATCGGTGCCGGATGTGCGCCGGTGCTGATGGCGGGCATGTTCATCTTTGCGCGCAGTTTTCCTCCAGCACGCCTGGCGATGCTGACATCCTGGTTCATCGCCTTCGGGTCTGCCGGCAATGTCGCGGGCACAACGCCCCTGGCCATGGCTGCAGAGGGCTTTGGCTGGCGTGCAGTGCTCGTGGTCATCGGGATGTTGGCTGTCTTGACCGCAGTCGCCCTCTTGGTGCTCGTGCGCGATCCCGCCCGTGCCGATCCGGGACCCGGCCAAGGCAGCGCCTTTGCTGGCTATCTCGATGTGCTCCGGAACAGGAAGCTGTGGCCGATTTTTCCGCTGGTCGGCCTGCACTATGCGGCAATGATCGGCATTCTCGGACTTTGGGCCGGGCCTTACCTCTCCGAAGTCTATGGTGCGGATTCGCTTGCTATCGGCCAGACAACGCTTTTCATGGCGCTTGCGGCAATTGCCGGATCGTTCATCTATGGCCCCCTCGACACGCTATTCGGTACACGCAAATGGGTGGCGGTGCTGGGCAATATCGGATCGGTTCTTGCGCTCACCTGGCTGGCACTATTTCCGGCGCAGGGCATGACGCAAGCCTTGATCGCGTTCATGCTGGTCGCCCTGCTGGGGGCAAACTTCGCCCTGATCATGGCGCATGCGCGCGCCTTTGTGCCCGTTCACCTGACGGGACGAGGCATCACGCTGCTCAACTTCTTCTCCATTGGCGCCGTCGGCCTGATGCAGTTCCTGACCGGCATTGTCGTCACGGCCGTTAATGTTCCGGGAAATCCCGAAGCCGCGTATGCCGCACTATTTGCCTGCTATGCTATCGGCTTGGCAGTGGCTGTACTGATTTATCTCCGCGCTGAAGACGCGCCACCTGAAGTTCTGCGACGTTCGAGAAACGAGGTGCTCATCGAGAGACAGACGATCAAGTCCATGGATCCTAATCACTGAAGAATGGCAGAGCATAGGGATGTCCGCATCGCGATGAAGCGCGGCCGGCAGCGCTTCTGCCTATAATGGCAGCCGACCAGTTCTTCCGGCAGAGCCGGGTCCTGGAGCGGGCTGGTCATGGGCACGCAGCAACAGCTTAACGAAGCTATCTCCGGGCGCGCCGAAAACAGCTATGGCCTGTTCGCGCAGGCGGGCTCATCTACCGCGCTCTACGGTGTCGATTTCACGCCCGACATGCGCTGGACCGGATCGGCCTCCCATGAGGCCGGCCGCATTGTCGATCGTTGTCGCGCCCCGTTTCCTTCGTGATCTGGTCACCGCTTCGCGATCAAGCCGCGTTTTTTTAGATATTTGAGCAGTTGTTCGGGACGATCGGTCATGACGATGCGGCATCCCATGTCGATGAGGCGCCCCCAGGCCGCGTCTGGGTCTTGCAGGGCCACTTCGTCAGACAGGCCCGCGCACCATTCGGGCAGGACGGCAATGCCCATGTAGCAATAGCGCTCGGAGCCCGGCAGTCGGCCATTTGCGTCGAGGGGCCAGTAGGAGAGGTCTTGGGCGACGATCTCGAAGACCGGCGTGTCCGCGCGACCGGCGAAATCGCCGATCTGCTGCTGGAAGCTGCGATTGGACTGCCAGACGATGGGGGCGAGAGTGGAGAGGCCCGAGGTGTCGAGGCCGTCCACAACCGTGGTGGCGAGGGAGTCGGCGCCGAGTTGACCTGTGAAGCCGGAAAGCAGTTCGGGGTGTTTCAGCCGTGTCGAGGCGGGGATCTTCCAGAGGACATGGTCGCTCATGCCCATGTCGAGCGCCAGCTGTCGGGCGGCGGCGAAGGTCTCCACCATACCGAATTTTGCATTGGACTTGATCTCGAGATTGAGGAGAATCCTGCCACGCGCAGCTTCGAAGATTTCCGTCAGGGTCGCCAAGGGCTCATCGGTCAGCAACTTGCGCTTCCAGATATCGCAAGGGGCACCGTCGCGCTCATATAGTCGCAGGGCCTTGAGTTCGGCGAGCGTTTGATCCCGGACGAAGCCGCTGCCATTGGTCATGCGATCCACGGTGGCATCGTGGATGACGACGAGTTGCCGGTCGGCGGTTAGTTGGACATCGATCTCCATCACCGCAACGCCCATGGCGACGCAGGCATCCAGCGCCGCCACCGAGTTTTCCGGCTCGACCAGCCAGGCGCCGCGATGGGCGGCGACCAGCACGCCGTGGGCGTCGGGATTGCGGATCACCTCCATGGCGAAGGACGGGGGCGGCAGCGTTGACATGGGTGTTTTCCTTAAGTGGAGAGGGGGCGGCCCGAGGGCGGGGCCGCGCAGAAGTCGCGAAATGCCCTGGTGCCGGCGATGACGTTGACTTTCGAGCCGGCGCCGGGCGTGACATCGACGTCAATGTCCGCCTCGCGGCAGATGATGACGCCTGCGGCAATGTCCCAGGTATTGACCTGGCCCTGGACATAGCCATCGAGGCTTCCGAGGGCCACGAAGGCCAGTTCGGTGGCGCAACTGCCGAGTGAAACCAGGCTATACCCCGCGGCTTCGAGCCGACTTTCGGTCTCGCGATAGCCATCCGCCAGCCAGGGCAGATTGCGTCCGATGCCGGCGAGCTTCGGTCCCTGGCGCTGGGCCGCCACCATCGTCTCCCGGTTGCGCCGCATGCCCAGGCCCTGAGCGGCGGAGAGCAATTCACCGAGCATGGGCAGGGCCAATGCGCCGACCACGGGCGCGCCATCGACCACATAGGCGATCGACACCGCCCAAAGCGGCAAGCCGGAGAGGAAATTGGTGGTGCCGTCGATCGGATCGATGATCCAATAGGCGTTGGTGGCCTGGCCGCCGGCCTCCTCGCCGACAATAGCATCCTGCGGGAAGCGCGCCGCGATCGACGCGCGGGCAAGGCGTTCGGCTTCGCAATCGGCGGTCGAGACGAAATCCTGCGGGCCCTTGGTCGAGACGATCAAGCTGCCCCGGCGTCTGGCCTGGTCGGCTGCAAAGCGTCCCACCGCTTCGGCGATGTCTTCGGCGGCGCGTAGGCGTTGCTCGAGCAAAAGGGGTATCGTGGTCCGGTCCGGGCGGGCATTGGTGGTCATGGCAGATCAGTCAGCGTTGGCCGGATCGATCGGCGCCGAGACGGTCGGCGGCGAGGATCACGATGAGCGAGAAGGTGAGAAGCAGCACCACATAGACCATGGAAATGGCGATCTGGTCCTGGCCGTCGGCGCGGGCGGCGTTCTGCAGGGCAACGCCGAGGGGCATGTTGTTGATGTTGTAGAGAAAGACCGAGAGAGTGTACTCGGACAAGAGGTCGTTGAAGGACATGGCCGTAACCAGCGCGATGACCGGTGCCAGCAGCGGCGCCGTGAGCCGGCGGAACCGATAGAAGGCCGAAGCGCCGAGCGAGCGGCCCGCATCGTTGATATTGGGATCGATGCCAGCGAGGGCCGCGCCCAGCATGCGCACCATGAGCGGGATGACGAGAAAGACATAGGCGATCGGCAACAGCCAATAGCCGCCGACCAGGGTCTGGCCGAAGGTGAGGAGCGAGGGGCCGCTGTAGGCCGAGATCAGGCCGACCGCCAGCATCATGCCCGGCAGCACCCAGGGAATGAACAGCGAGAATTCGAGGCTGTCGCTGACCACGCCCTTGGTCGAGCGGATGCGGATAGCGGCGAAAAGACTGACCGCAAGAGCCACGGCAACCGCCAGGGTGGCCAGCATCAGGCTGTTGCCCAAGGGGCCAAAGGCGCGGGCATTGGAAAACACCGCGATATAGTGGTCGAGGGTGAAGGCCGAAGGGAAGGCGTCCCGTATTATGCTTTCGACCGGCGCGAAGGAGAAGGCAATCGTGATCAGGATCGGGGCCGCATAGATCACGACGAGGATATAGGCGAGAGCATGGACAATGGCGTTGGTCACGCGATTGCGGATTGCGGTCTTGCGCAGCGGCGCCTGGGTCTTGGCGGTCGAAACCGTGCCGCCCCGGCTCTCGACATGCTTCATCCAGAGGAAGATGACGAGCGACACCGCGCCCAGCAGCAGCGAGAGCAAGGCAGCCATATCGGTCCGGCCCAGACCGACAAGGGCCTGGATCATCGAACTGATCATGTAAAAATCCCGGCCGCCAAGCATTGCGGGGGCGGCAAAGGAGTTGAGCGAGCCGAGCAAGACGAGAAGGCTTGTGGCCAGCAGCACCGGCACCAGCATCGGCAGCACGATGCTGATAAAGGCGCGTGCCGGCGAAACGCCGAGGCTTTGCGCGGCCTCGACCGTCGAAAAATCGATGCGGCGCAGGGCAATGCGCACGAAGAGAATATGGTAGCCGGTCATCGTGAACGTATGCACGAAGACCACCGCCATGCCGCCGGTGAACCAATTGGGGTCCATTTCCGGAAAGACCATCAGGAGCAGCTTGGTGAGAAAGCCGTGCGAGGAGTAGACGAAGTTATAGCCCGAGACCGCCGCGACGCTGGAAAACACCAGCGGCGTCGAAAAGGCGAGCAGTAGCAGTGGGGCGAAACGCACCTTGAAGAATTCAAGCACTGCCACCTGGAAGATGCCGACGACATTGACCGTGACCACGGTGACGGCGGCGACGAGGGCGGTGTTCCAGAGGCTCCGCGTCACGCGGGACGAATCGGCGAGCCGCTCGGCCGCGCCCAGCGACAACTGACCCTCGGGAAAGAAGGCGGCGATGAGGACATGGGCGATCGGATAATAGAGAAAGGCGATGACCAGCCAGGCGATGATCAGCAGGCCAACGCCCTGAAGGAGCTTGTTGGGAGACAAGGCGGTACGTGTCATTGCACCGTCCTTTGGGGACGCAGCACGGCTTCGGCCGGGAAATGAAGCATGTGCTGGCTGCCAATGGCAAGTCTTGCTTCCGCGCCCGAGACGATGACATCGAGCAGGCCATCGGCCGCCTTCATGCTGTAACGCACGAGGGGGCCGAGAAAGACGGCGTCCTCGACACTGGCTGACAGGTGCAGATGACCGGCCGGGGGGACGCCTATGCGCACATGTTCGGGCCGCACGAAGGTGGGGGTGTCGGTGTTAATAGCCGCACCGCTGCTGCCCAACATGGTTGGCGTCAGGCGATTGGCCTCGCCGATGAAGCGGCAGACGAATTCGGTCTCGGGCCGATCATAGATCGCCTCGGGAGCACCGACCTGCTCAATGCGTCCGCGATTGAGCACGGCGATCCGGTCGGAGAGGGACAGGGCCTCTTCCTGGTCATGGGTGACGTAGATGGTCGTGAAGCCCAATTGTCGCTGCAGCCTCTTGATCTCGTTGCGCATGGCCACGCGCAGCTTGACGTCGAGATTGGACAGCGGCTCGTCCATCAGCAGGATGCTCGGCCCCATGACAAGGGAACGCGCGATGGCAACGCGCTGCTGCTGGCCACCCGAGAGTTCTGACGGTCGCTTGCCGGCATGCTCCGCAATCCCCGTCCGCTCGAGGATGTCACCGACCCGTTGCCTGACCTCGGCATTGCCGGTGCGACTGGCGCGCAGACCGAATGCAACATTTTCGGAGACGGTCAGATGCGGAAAGAGCGCATAGTTCTGGAAGACGATGCCGACGCCCCGACGCTCCGCTTCGAGACGAGAAATGTCGCGGTCCCGGACCATGATGCGCCCGGCTGAATTGGGCACGAAACCGGCAAGGCAGCGCAGGATCGTGGTCTTGCCGCAGCCCGATGGACCGAGCAGGGTGAAGAATTCGCCTTCCTCGATCGTAATATTGAGGCCGGGTACGGCGAGCATGCCGTCATAGGCGATATCGACGTCTTCGAAGCGGATCATTGGCGGCCTCCCAGGGCAGGGGGCAGCGGGACCTTCCCGCTGCCCGGGGCGATCAAGGCATGATGTCGAGCTGAATGGTTTCGAGCCATTCATTGAGCTTGCCCGAGGCAATGTTCCAGTCGATGGGCTGGACGTGGAACTGCTCGACCCCGGCGCGAACCGCTTCCGGCGAATTGGCCAAGGCTTCGGGATGGGCGGGAGCCTGGTTGAACCGGGTGGCATAGGCAGCCATAAACTCGGGCGAACCGAACCATTCAACGAATTTCCGGGCTACTTCCAGATCATCGGTGCCCTTGATGATCCCGAGCGATTCCGCGACCATGGGCGTGCCGCCCTCGGTGTCGACAAAGGTGACATCGATGTTGTTCTTGGCGGCGTTGTTCGCGACCCCGCCATACCAGGACAGCACTACCGGCATGTCGCCGCTGGCTACGGTCTGCCAATAATCGGCGCCTTCGGCGAGGACGCGCGAACTGGCATAGGCGGCGCGCAGGAAGTTCCAGCCGTCTTCGGAGACTTCGCCGGTCGCCGGATCGGCAAAGCGCCACAGGATGCCGGCAAGGATCATGCGGGTGGTCTGGCTGGTGATGGGGCCGAAGGTGAACAGGTCTTTGTATTCGGGCTTGTCGAGGTCGAGCCAAGATGTCGGGACGGCTTCGCCGGTCACCTTGTCGGTATAGGCCATGACGATCGGGGTCTGCCAGAACATGTGGAAGTTGCCATCGGCATCCTTGAAGTCCGCGCCGAGGTCTACGGCCCAGGCCGGCACGAAGGGCTCGAACAGGCTTTCGGCCTTGAGCTGATACATCGAGGGCTGGACCAGTCCGAGGACGATATCGGCCTGCGGATTGGCCTTCTCCGCGATCAGGCGATCGAACAGTTCGCCGCCACCGCCGCCCAGGAACTGGATATCGAACCCAGCTTCCTTGGCTTTTTCGGTAATGAAGGCGCCACGATCGTCACCGCCCTGCGGCGAGTAGATCGTGAGCGTCTGCGCCGGTGCGGCGATCGTGGTCGTCGCCAGCAGGAATGCGGCGAGTGGAATTATTTTGCTGAACATGAATGACGTCTCCTCTGCAGCATTGTCGCTGCCCCCTCATAGTCACCTCCCGTGACACATTTATTACATTGCGTAATTTAATATCCATTGCAATGGTGAATGTCACGGAGAGCTCCATGACCCTATCGTTTAACGAGCGCCAGGTGCTCGAACTTATCTTCCTCGGCGAAGCCCCGTCGCGTGTCGAAATGGCCCAGACCCTGGGCCTGACAGGCGCTTCCTTGACCCGCATCGTCACGCGGCTGCTCGGCGAGGGGCTGATCGAGGAGAAGGCCGACCGCACCGGCCAGCAGGGCCAGCCCCGTCGGGTCATCTCCATCGTGCCCGGCCAGCATTTCAGCGCCGGCGTCAACTTTTCGCGCCGCCAGGTGCAAGTCGCATTGATCGATCTGGCCGGCATCATAGTCGGCACAAAAAGTGTGCCGATCAGCGGGGCAAGCCCCAACCAGATCGTGGCGGCGACCAGGACAGGTCTCGGCTCGCTTCTTGCGGCAAACAGTCTCGACCAGAAGGATCTCGTCGGTTTCGGCGTTTCGGTGCCGGGCAATTTCGGGCGTGATGCCAATGACTTCCGGGCGCATGAGCTGTTTCCGCAAATCGAGGGCATCAGTTTCGCCGATGACCTTGCTGCCATGTTCGAGGCGCCGGTCTTCTTCGAGAATGACGGCGCTTGCGCGGCCCTGGGCGAACACATGTTCGGCGCCGGCCGGGGGGTGGGTCACCTGTTTCTTATCCATGTTGGCCACGGCTTCGGCGGCGGCGGCATCCTGGCCGGTCGCCTGTTTCGCGGTGCCAATGGCAATGCCTGCCTGCCCGGTCCCATTTTCCCGATCGGCACGCCCCGCCCCTCCGGCCAGGACTTGCTCGATACCCTTGCCGCCAAAGGTTTTGCAGGTCTCGAACTAACCGATATCGAGTTGGAAGGCGAGGATGTGCGTCCGCACCTGCTGTCCTGGATCGATCGCGCCGGCGAACAGCTGGGCAGGGCGGCACTGATCATCAGCGGTCTGTTCGATCCAGCGATAATCCTGGTCGGCGGCCGCCTGCCCGCTTGGGTTAACGAGGCCCTGGCCAGACAGGCGAGCGATATTACCGCGGCGGCACCTGGGCCCTCGCGCGGGTTGAAGTCGGTTGAATTGACCCCCTCGCAACTGGGATCTTCGGCAGGCGCCGTCGGAGCGGCAAGCCTCCCGTTTTTCTCCAAGTATTTCTCCGGAGCCACCCACGACGCCTTCAGCAACTACCGAAATGGCCGCCGCTCTGCGGCTTCGTGATCCCGTATCCATACGAAATTTCTGTGTCAGGTCCGAAAGGTCTGCGCTGTCTGTCATATCCGCAAACCGACCGCCGGGGCTGGTGACGGTTGACTTCGGTCCCGTCAGTCGCGAAAATTCCGACAAATCCGGAAACCGTTCATGCCTTCCAACCCCCTGATCCATTGTGACGCCCATCATGTGCGCCATGCAGTTTGCGGCGGTGGCGGGGGCGTGGCGGCTGCCCGGTATCAAGCGCGTGTGGGCTAGGCCGAACACGAGCAAAATTTAGGTCGATCATGACAGATATTATCGTACTAGGCGCCGGCATGGTCGGCGTATGCACGGCACTGGCCCTGCAGGATCAGGGACATGCCGTGAGCGTGATCGATCGGCGCGGGCCGGGCCAGGAAACCAGCTATGGCAATGCCGGCATTATTCAGGCTGAGGCCGTCGAGCCCTATCCGCTGCCGCTCGATCTGCCCACATTGGCCGATATTGCGCTTGGCCGCACCAATAATGTCGCCTGGAGCCTGGGTGGCATGCGCCACTGGCTGGGCCCTGTGCTGCGCTATGCGCGCAATTCGCTGCCGCATGGCTATCGGTCCAGAATTGTCCCCGCCTGGTCCAGGATGATTCACAGTGCCACCGCCGACCACGGCGCGCTGATTGCCGCCTCGGGAGCCGAGGATCTCATCTCGCGTGAGGGCTACCGCAAGGTCTATCGCACCGAATGTGAATTTGCGGCTGCGGCAGCCGCGGCCGGGCGCTATCAAGCCGAACATGGGGTGCCGCACCGATTGCTGGATGGCGCTGAAATTGCCGCAGCCGAACCCGGCCTTCGACACCCGCTTGCAGGAGCAGTGCATTGGACCAGTTCCTGGTCCTGCAAGGACCCGGGCGCGCTGGTCGAGCGTTACGCAGACCTGTTCGAGCGCCGGGGCGGTCGCTTCCTGCGCGGGGACGCGATGAGTCTGCAGCGCCAGGGGCAGGGCTGGCTGGTTCAGGCCGATGGCGGTGCGGTCGAGGCCGAACGCGCGGTGGTCTGCCTTGGCCCCTGGTCGCCAGGCTTGCTGGCCCGCTTCGGGCATCGCATTCCAATGGTGTTCAAACGTGGCTACCACCGGCATTTCGGCGTGGAGCAGGGGCCTCGCCTCCCCATGATGGATGTCGAAACCGGCACCTTCCTGTCGCCCATGACCAGAGGTTTGCGCGTATTGACCGGCGCTGAACTGAACGGCATCGCCGCGCCCCCCAGCCTGCGTCAGCTGCAGTATTCAACCCAGGCGGCACAGCAATTGTTCAAGCTGGGCGTGCCGGTCGAGGACAAGGCATGGATGGGCACGCGGCCGTGCCTGCCGGGCATGCTGCCAATGATCGGGCCATCGCCGCGCCAGCCTGGGCTTTGGTATAATTTCGGCCATGGACATCAGGGCTTTACCCTGGGACCGACCACTGCCCGCCTGCTGAGCGAGGCCATGAAAGCGGCCTAGCAGCGCCAATCGATGAGCCTCGAGATGCTTCGACTGGGTATATCCCTTGTCTATTCGCTATCTCTGGCCGCCGGGAGTTGTCATATCCGGCGCGTTGTCCATAATGCGGCAGGCTTTGCCAAGATCGACCATAGTAAAAAGCTGCAGAGACAGGGAATATACACATGAAGACATGGATCGCTATCGCAGCTGCGTCGCTGATGGGCCTCACCGCCCAGCCAGCTGTTTCGCAGGATATGCAATTCTTCCGCATTGGTACTGGCGGCACGGCCGGCACCTATTATCCAATCGGTGGTTTGATCGCCAACGCCATTTCCAACCCGCCCGGCTCGCGCGCCTGCGAAGATGGTGGCTCTTGTGGTGTCCCCGGTCTGGTGGCGACCGCCGTTGCCTCCAATGGTTCGGTCGGCAACATCAATGGCGTTGCCGGTGGCAATCTTGAAGCTGGTTTCTCCCAGTCCGACGTCGCCTATTGGGCCCAGACCGGCACCGGTATCTGGGAAGGAAAGGACGCCGTTTCCGATCTGCGCCTCATCGCCAATCTTTACCCCGAAAGCATCCACATCGTCGCCCGCGCGGATGCCGGCATTGCTTCGGTTGCCGATTTGAAAGGCAAGAGGGTTTCGCTCGATGAGCCCGGTTCGGGTACGCTGGTCGACGCCAAGATCATTCTCGATGCCTTCGGGCTGGGCGAGTCCGACATCCAGGCTGAATATCTCAAGCCCGACCAGGCCGCCGACCGGATGCGGGACGGCCAGATGGATGCCTTCTTCTTCGTTGGCGGCTATCCAGCCGGTGCCATCGCTGAACTGGCAACGCAGCAGGACATCGTTCTGGTTCCGGTGACGGGGCCCGAAGTCGATGCGATGCTTGCTGAATACTCGTTCTTTGCCAAGGATAGCTTCCCGGCCGACACCTATAATGGTGTCTCCGCAGACGTACCAACCCTGTCGGTTGGCGCCCAGATGGTGACATCGGCCACCCTGTCCGATGACCTCGTCTATGGCATCACCAAGGCGCTCTATAACGACAATACCCAGCGCCTGTTTGCTGCGGGCCATGCCAAGGGCAAGATGATCACGCTCGACAATGCTGTTCAGGGCGCGGGCATTCCGTTCCACCCTGGTGCGGAAAAGTTCTATAAGGAAGCCGGGAAGCTCTAACACTTTCCTGGATCACGACTATACGTGGCCAGCTTCTGGCCACGTATTTTTTTAATTGGGACGAGACACCATGACCGGCAGCGCCCTGAAGCAAGACGACGAAGCTCTTAGCGCAGAAGCCCTGCACGCTCTGGAACAGGAATACGATCCAGAGGCGCGCTTTCGGCCGCTCGAACGTCCCGCTGCGATCATGACCAGCGCCATTCTGTTCCTGCTGGCATGCTATCATTTCTATACGGCCGGTTTCGGCATTCCCCAGGCGACCACCCACCGCGGCTTGCATATGGGCGTGTCGCTTTTTCTGGTGTTTCTCAGCTTTTCCGCTTTCTCGGGCGCCCACAAACCTTCGCGCCAGCCAAAAATTCTCGGCCTGCCCATACTGGATTGGCTGCTGGCTATTGTCGGCGCGGTATCGTCGTTTTACGTGCCCTGGATCTATAGCGAACTGGCCTTCCGCGTCGGCGATCCGCTCGCCATCGATGTGATCATGGGCACGGCATTGCTGGTCGTGCTGCTCGAGGCGGTCCGGCGCGCCATGGGGTGGCCCCTGCCGGTCATTGCCATCCTCTTCATGGCCTATGCCTATTTCGGCCAGCACATGCCGGGCATTTTTGTCCATCCTGGCGCCAGCTGGGAAACCATCGTCAATCACCTTTACCTGACCTCACAGGGCGTCTACGGCACTGCGCTGGGCGTGATCGCCACCTACGTTTTCCACTTCGTGCTGTTCGGCGTCATGGCCCAGCGCATTGGCCTGGGCAAACTCTTTATCGATCTCGCCAGCGCGCTGACGGGCCGCTATTCAGGCGGCCCTGCCAAGGTGTCGGTGCTGGCCTCGGCGATGCTGGGGTCGATTTCGGGTTCGTCGATCGCCAATACGGTGACCACTGGCGCCCTGACTATTCCCGCCATGATCAAGATCGGCTTCAAGCGCCATTTCGCTGCTGCTGTGGAGGCCGCGTCGTCCACCGGTGGGCAGATCACGCCTCCGGTCATGGGCGCCGTTGCCTTCCTCATGGTCGAATATCTCGGCATCCCGCTCCGCCTCATTCTGATCGCGGCCATCGTGCCGGCCTTCATGCACTTCTTCGGCGTACTCGTTCAGGTGCATCTTGAGGCGCGACGACAGGGCATTCGGGGCCTGAGCAAAGAAGAATTGCCCAACGCGGTCAAGGTGCTGCGCGAGGGCTGGATGTCGACCATCCCCCTGATCCTGCTGGTCTATATGCTGATGTCCGGACGTACCCCGTTCGCGGCCGCTTTCTGGTCGATCACGGCTTGTATGGGGGTCTATCTGGTCCAGTCGTTCATGCGCAGTGGCCTGGTCGGCGGGCTCAAGGATTTCTGCGTCGGGGTCTATGAGGGCTTTTCGCTCGGCGCGCGGCAAACCCTCTCCATCACCGCAGCTGCCGCCTTGGTCGGTGTGGTGATCGGTGTGGTCACCCTGACCGGCGTCGGCTTCAAGATTGCCTTCATGGTGACCTCGGTTGCCCAGGGCTGGGCAGTCGATGTCCACGGTGTCCTTGCCATCCTGCCATTCGAGGTGCTGAGCCAGGAAAACCTGACGCTGCTGTTCACTTTGATGATGACGGCAGTGGTCTGCGTCCTCATGGGCGCCGGCATTCCAACCACCGCGAACTACATCATCATGGTGGCGATCGCAGCGCCGGTCCTGGTGATGTTGAATGTCGAGCCGCTGGTGGCCCATTTCTTCGTGTTCTATTACGGGGTGATCGCCGACGTCACGCCGCCGGTGGCCCTGGCCGCCTATGCGGCGTCAGGCATTGCCGGCGCCAATGCGTTCCAGGCCGGCAATACCGCCTTCCGGCTCTCCATGGGCAAGGCCCTCGTGCCATTCGTGTTCGTATTCTCGCCCTCGCTGCTGCTGGTCACCGCCGACTTCACCTGGCCAGATTTCGTTCTGGCCTTCACCGGCGCCGTTCTGGGTATCCTGTCGCTCTCCGCCGCCATCACCAATTGGCTGACGGCACCTCTCTGGAAAGTCGAGCGGGCCTTCCTTGTCGTCGGCGCCTTCCTGCTGATCGCTCCGGAATTGATCTCGACCGCTATCGGCGCGACCATCCTAGGCCTGGTCTGGCTGCGCCAATTCATTGCGCGGGGCAATCTGCGTGCAACGCCCGAAAACGCTGCGGACTAGGCGGTCCGCAGCACGCCTTCGTGCCGTGTCCTGATCGCTTCATCGCCATTGGCGGTTTGGCCGCGAAACGTCATTGACTGGATGCGCATGGCGTCCGGCTGGTCCATGGCCGCACCTGCCTGAAGCATCGCAGTCCTGTTGAGCGATCATCCAGCCTGTCCGGCGGCATGGATCGGCTCGGCGCCGGCTTGGGCGGAAATGGCGCGGAATGACGGCTATCGCATCTTCGACACTGAAAGCGGGTCCGTCGACGGACCCAAGTCGGTCAGTGTCAGGTTCCTAGATCGCGTCGCAGACTTCATCTCCACAAGGCCGAATTGCCTTGGCAATTTGAGCGGCGGTGCATTGCTGGCAGAGCATGGGGATATTGCCAGCCGGATGGCACAAGCGCAAAGATTTGACAGGGCCGGATTTTGACTTAGCGTGTCATGTCTTGCAGGTGGACAGGCGAATGGAAGATTGGCTGTTTTCGAGCGGAGACTGTTCGCGGCCGCATCAGTTCGAAAATGCGGAGCGGCTGCGCTTCCGGCACGGTTCAACGCATGCCTATCTCGAGGAGACGCCAGTCCTGCCCGGGATCTGGCTCTATCGTGGCGAGGCTACGGCCAATTGTCAGTTTCAGATCGAGGTGGGGGGCGGTGACCGCCAGGGCCGGGTCATCATGGGCGGACTGCTGTCGAGCCGGGGCATGCTCAATCTCGAAGGCTGTGACGACATGGTGTGGCGCGACGATGGACGGTTCTATGCCCTGTCGCCTATCGAGCGGCATTGCCGCTATGATATCGACGCGGAGCGCGGCTGGCGGCTGGTTGCGCTGCGGGTCGAGGCTGAGGCCATGGACCTGCTTGGCGCGGATGACAGACTGCCCGACATCGTGAACGACGTGCTCACAGTGCGCAGGGACAACCTGGCCGATATGGGGACGTTGCCGGGGGGCATCAGGCGTCTCAGCCAGTCGCTGCTGCGCACGCCCTTCGAAGGACGGGTTGGCAAGCTGTTCATGCAGTCCAAGGTGCTGGAACTGCTGGCGTACCAATTCCAGCATCTGGGCGAACGACCTGCGCCAAAGACCTTATCTGCGATCGAACTGACCAGGATCAGGATGTCGCGCGACATGCTGCTGGCTAATCTACGCGACCCGCCGGACCTTGAGGCGCTTGCAAGCGCGGTGGGACTTTCGTCCAAGAAGCTCAATCGCGGCTTTCGCGATCTCTATGGCACGACGGTCTTCGCCTATCTGCACGATGCCCGGCTCGATGCGGCGCGCGCTGCTCTGGAAGCGGGCACACCCCTGCCATTGAAGCAACTGGCCTGGGAGCTGGGCTATGGGCAGGTCAGCAATTTCGTGACTGCCTTCCGCCGTCGCTTCGGGGTGACGCCTGGCAGTTTGCGGGACGCAAAGGCACCGGCCTGACCGGGCATATGCGCGGCGTAAATCCTTATGCGCAATGGTCCGGGAGATTGAAATCGGGCTCTGGAAGGGCGAGGCAAACGGCCCGTTCTGTCGAGCCGGAGCCTGACCCATAGCTAGAAATTCTGTCAGTTGGCGCGCCCCGACGCCGCTTTCGGTGGGGACACGACGACGCTGGGCCTTTGCAGGCAGCAAAGCCGGCACCACCGAAGTCTTCGACGGTGACGGTCGGATCGCGGTGGAGAAGGCAAGCCTGTCCGTGCGCATGGATCACGCGGTGATCCGCGAAGGCCTATCGCTCTTCAGTGGCGGTGGCATGTCACCCCATGGCTTTTCGATATCTCCGTCAGGCGACTTGCCATCGAACAATCTGGTGCTGGGTTGCATGCTGGGGGGCTCGGGCGTGATTCATGCCGAGGGCAATGCGAGCCATGGGTGGCGCGTACCCGGGCAGATGTATGCCGTCAGCTTTTCTGAGCGGAAGCTCAGCTACGACATTGATGGCAGGGCCGAATATCGCTCAGTCGCGCTGATGCTGACGCCAGACGCGCTCGAAGCGATCGGCTCGCAGGACGGCTTGCCCCGGTCGGTGGATGCTGTGCTCAACCGGCGCGCCGACCCCATGCTGCTCATGCGGGCCATGGCGCCGGGCGCGATCCGGATCGCGCAGGAAATGATGATGCCGATCTATCAGGGCTCCATGCAGCATCTCTACCAGGAAGGATTGGCGCTTCAACTGCTGGCGATGCAAATGGACATGCTGGCCGAGACGCCACCGGAGGCCAGTGAATTGAGCCCGCGAGACCTGATGCGGGTGCGCGAGGCGCGCGAGCGGCTACTGGCCAACGTCAAGGCACCCGATGATCTGGGCGGCCTGGCGCGCGCCGTGGGCCTGTCGCCCCGAAAGCTCAACCAGGGCTTCCGCATTGTGTTTGGTGCGACGGTCTTCGACTATCTGCTGGAGGCGCGCATGCAGGCGGCGCGACGCATGCTCGATGAAGGACACGAGATGTCGCTCAAACAGTTAGCCTGGTCGGTGGGCTATGGGCAGGTGTCCAATTTCAGCACGGCGTTCCGCCGCCGCTTCGGGGTGCCGCCCGGACACTACCGGCGGGAGCGCGCCGAGGACTGACGCTGCGCCTTATGCCTGCCGGTCGTCTTTTATGTCTGCCGCCCCGAAGCGTTGAGCGTCGAAGGTCACTCCCATAATTGGCAAAGCCGGTCCTTTGAGCCGGTTTTTGCTTTTCGGGAGATATTTGATGCAGGTGGACATTTGGGGCTTGAGGCGAACAAGCGCCGCAGACACATTCTGGTTGGGGTCCTGATGGCCACGACATCGCTTGTACTTGCACTGGACGCGCGCGCGCAGAGCATTGAGCACCTCCAGGGAAACGAGGGCGTGGCACTAAGCAATGATGGCCGGTACTCCGTTTTCAATGGCACGCAGGGATACTACCACACGCCCGACGGCACCCATCAAATTCCCCGCTACAGCAATTTCATCAGTGCGGCCCGGGCGATTTCCGGCGATGGCCAGGTCGTTGTGGGAACGGGGCGCGGTGATCAAAGCCAGCCGAGCGCCTTCCGGTGGAGCCTAGCGGACGGGCTGATCCAACTGGGAACGCTGGGGACCGACCCGAGGCATGAGTCCGAGGCTTACGGCGTTTCGGGCGACGGCAGCAGGATTGTGGGCACGTCAGAAACGGACGCAGATGTCAGAACAGGCTTTGTATGGGTGCAGGGTGCCACCGGCGGTGTCGCCCATAATCAGCAGATGTATGAGCTTGAGGCGGGGGAGGCGAACTCGCCCACTGTCGCTCGCGCAATTTCGGACAACGGCAATGTGGCGGTTGGTCGGTATCGCCCCAATGGCAGCGCAGTGGAAAGGGCGATGCGCTGGGACCTGACCGATATCGACGGTGCTGGGGGGCTGGTTGGTTCGGCGCTTGGGGACTTGACCGGCGGGAACGGGTTTTCCATGGCGTGTCGGCGGACGGCTCGGTCATCGTCGGCGGAGCTGCCACAGGGAGTGGGCAACATCATGCATTCCGCTGGAGGGAGGGTGGCACCGGCGGCGTTGCGGGCAATGAGCAGATGATCGATCTGGGCACGCTCGGGGGCATGTCGAGTATGGCCAATGGGGTTTCTTCGGGGGGTGATTATGTCGTTGGCAGCTCGCAGGATCCCGGTGGCGCGATTGCTTTCCGCTGGGACGAGGAGCGGGGCATGGTTGCCGTGGAAGAACTGCTGAGTGAAGACGATGTTGATGTTGGCGACTGGCGCCTGCAAGTTGCCAATGACGTTTCGACGGACGGGCGGGTCATTATCGGCACGATGAATCGCGCGGCGGAAAATCGTGCCTTCCTTGCGCGGCTGGGAGATGGAACCGGCGGTGGTGGCGGCGGCGTCATGGATGTCGAGGAATACAACCGCACGCTCTATGCCGGCGCGGGCGGGATAGCCAGCGCGGGTGAGTTCCTCTCCTGGCTGCCGATGAATGGCGCGCATCACCGACCGCTGATGATGACACCGGATCTGACCGGCGATATGTGCGCGTGGGCGAGCGGGGATTTTGCCCATCACGGTGGTACCTCGACCGGGCTGGCCCTGGCCGAAATCGGCGCCTGCACCGATCTTGCGGGCGGCTCGGTGCGGATCGGTGGCGCAGTGGGCACGACGCGGTCGTGGCAGGACCTGTCGCTGGGCGGGGCGAGCCGGCTGGCCGGACAATATGTGCTGGGCGAGGTGGACTGGCAGCCGGACGGCACGCCGCTACTCTTGTCTGCCACCGGCATGCTCGGGGGCTGGCAGGCCAATGTGGGCCGCGCCTATTCCAATGGGGCTGCAACAGCTGTGTCCAGCGGCCAGACCCGCGCTACGGGCGGGGTCATCCGGCTGCGGGCTGACTGGCTCGAAGCGGTCTCACTTGGCAATACGACTTTCAATCCCTGGACTTCGGTGAGCCTGGGCGCGCTGCATGTGGACGGCTATACCGAGAGCAGCGGACCGTTTCCGGCATTGTTCAACGCACAGAGCATGACCCATGTGGATGTGCGCGTTGGCCTCACAGCAGTTACGGAGTTCTCGTCCCAGACCAAGCTGTCGACGACGTTTGAAGTGGCCCATCGCAGTGGTACGGCGCCCGGGGCTAGCGGGCAGGTGGACGGGCTGTTTGCATTTTCCCTCGGCGGCGGCCGGCAGAGCCAGACCTGGGTCAGGGCCGGGGTTGAACTCGACCACAAGATCACTGACAACCTTTCGCTGTCGACTTCAGTTCATCTGGCGACCGCCGGGCGGGATCCATCGATTGCCGGCTCGCTCGGTGTGAAGGCCGTTTTCTGACCGGTTCGGCAGCCCGTTTCACCCTCCTGACCATGTGGCGCTGCAACCCTGGACGCCGCCCCTCACCGGGCGGCGTTATTTTCGAAGCGGGCTTATGCGCGACGGCAAGGTTTATGCGCGTCGTGCCGTTGCATTGAGCGAGTCAAAACAACCCTTTAGTTCGCAAAGCCGGTCCTTTGGGGCCGGCTTTTGCTTTCGGGAGAACACTCATGACAATGCGGGCATTCGGCAATCGGAAACGGCGGAACGGGGGGCGTTGGCTGCTGGCCGGACTGCTGATGGCGACTACGGCGATTGTCATGATCCCGAAGGCAGAAGCGCAGGATGCGGGGCTTACGCTATGGGACTGGAGCTTTGCCGGTATCAGCGGGGATGGCCGGACCTTTGCCGCCAACAGCGCGATTTCGGCTCATATCGCCAATATCAACGGCGATGAGTTTCAATTGCCCAACCCGATCGGGACGATGATGGAAGCCCATGCCATCAATCGTTCGGGCACCGTTGTGGTTGGACAGGCCTTCGGCGGCCCAAGCATCAGGGCATTTCGGTTTGTCGGTGACACATCGGGCGGGGTGACAACTGACCTCGGGACTCTTACGCCACTGGTCGGTTCCGCGCTAAGCCGTGCATATGGCGTGTCCGATTCAGGGGAGCGTGTCGTCGGTGATGCGGCCTGGCAGGGCAATCAGCGCGGCTTTGTGTGGATCGAGGGCGCAACGGGCGGCGTCGCTGGCAATGAGCAGATGTATGCGCTGGATGGTTTGTCCGGGGGCTACGGTCTAACGGGTGCCCTGGGGATTTCCGGCGATGGCGCCTATGCCGTTGGGTGGAGTGACGGGGCGGGCTTTTCCCGACAGGCCGCGCGGTGGGATCTGGGCGGTATCGAATCGGGTGGAGCGGCCAGCGTCGAAAACCTCGGTTCGCTGACCGGCATGGTCGGCTACTCCTTTGCCAGATCGGCGTCCGGCGACGGCAGCGTGGTGGTCGGTGAGTCCGAAGACGTCGATGGCCGCACGCGCGCCTTCCGCTGGCGAGAGGGCGCAACCGATGGCGTTTCGGGCAATGTGGAGATGCTTGATCTGGGCGACCTTGGGGGTCAGAGCGCCACCGCAGAAGCTGTTTCCCGCGACGGACGCTGGGTTGTCGGACAGTCCCGGAACGAGGATTCCTATGTCCACGCATTCCGCTGGTCTGAAGAAGCGGGCATGGAGTCGGTGGCGGCATGGCTCGATCGGCATGGTGTGTCCACGGCGGGATACGTGCTGCAAAGCGCGAAAGGCATTTCCGACGACGGCAATGTGGCTGTGGGGCACATGTATGGTGACAGCGAGGTAAGTAACGGCTACCTGGCGCGAGGCGAGAGCAGCTCGGGCGGCGGGCTGATGAACATCGATGAATACCACCAGACGCTCTATGCCGCCGCAGGCATAGCCAATACCGGCGAATTCCTGACCTGGCTGCCGATGAACGGTGCGCATCATCGGCCTCTGCTGCTGACGCCGGACCTGACGGGCGACATGTGCGCCTGGGCAACCGGGGATTTCGCGCGTCATGGCGCCTCGGCCACCGGGCTGGCACTGGCCGAAATGGGCGCCTGCACCGATCTGGCGGGCGGCAATGTGCGGATCGGTGGGGCGGTCGGCACGACGGGGTCCTGGCAGGACCTGGCGCTGGGCGGCTCGGCGCGGATGCAGGGGCAGTATGTGCTCAGCGAAATGGACTGGCAGCCGGACGGCACGCCGCTGCTGCTGCTCAGCCTGACCGGCATGATTGGCAATTACAAGGCCAATATCGATCGGGCCTATTCCAATGGCGGGGCAACAGCGATGTCCAGCGGCGAGACCACTGCCTTTGGCGGCGTGGTGCGGTTGCGGGCAGACTGGCTGGAAGCGGCCGTGATCGGCAATACCAGCATCAATCCCTATGCGTCGCTGGGCTTTGGAGGCCTGCATGTCAACGGCTATACCGAAACTGGCGGTCCGTTTCCGGCGGTGTTCAGTGCGCAGACCACCGGCAACGCCGATATACGCCTGGGCGTGACGGCGGTGACGGAGTTCTCGACCCAGACCAAGCTGTCGACGACGCTCGAAGTGGCGCACCGCGCGGGCACCGCGGCGGCAGCGGCCGGCAATGTGGTGGGGCTGTTCGATTTTTCGATGGGCGGGGGGACCTATTCGCAGACATGGGCCCGGGTGGGGGCTGAACTTGACCACGCGATCAGCGACAATCTCTCAATGTCCACATCCCTGCACCTGGCCAGCAATGGCCGTGATCCATCCTTCGCGGCATCGGCTGGCATCAAGGGAGCCTTCTGATGGGGCGCGCGTTTTTCCAAGCGGCCTTTCTGGCCCTGGCGGTCGGTCTGGTATCGTCAGGCACGGCCTTTGTGGTGGCGACTTCGCCGGTTCTGGCCCTGGAGCGGAACGAGGCGGCGGCCGTCGTGTCGATCATGGAGGAGCTTGTGGTCGAGATGGGCGAAGGGATGACCGTCGATGCTGCGGACATCTTCTATGACTATGACTCGCTGGGCGCATCACTGATCCCGGCGGTAGGATTCGACCTGGCGAGTTGGAGCGCGGCCTATCACGCGGTGGCGTCGGGCTACATGGCGAGCATGCCTCAGATGGAGTTCGACGCTGTGTTCGAGGGCCCCCTGGCCCAGCTTGAAGCGGCAGAACTGCCTGAGGACCAAAAGGCAATGATCCGCGAGCATGTGGATCTGTTGATCGCTGAAGCACAGGCGCTGCGCCTTTCGGGCATGCCCTTTGTCGAGGTTGTGCAACCTTTCGCGGACAGACTCCACGTGCTGTTCCACGGCGCGTTCAGCGAATAATCCGCCCGAGGTCGGTGTGTCGCAGCGATGCGGCACCCTGCCTGGTATGCTTCAACTGGGTGGAAGACGTGCCCTCACATCCTCATGCGTATTTTAGTGGTATCATCGTCGCACTGATCCTGTTTGTGACACCGGCCTTCGGGCAGGGCTCGGCGCCGGGCGCCAGCGGCGCAGCAGACAGGCTCGCCAATATGGCGCTGTTCGGCGCGGTCTTCGACCACATCAGAGGCGGGTATGTCGATGCGCCCGATGAGCGCGAATTGGTGCGCGCGGCCGTTCAGGGCATGCTGACATCGCTCGATCCTCATTCGAACTATCTGTCGCCAGACGCATATGACGACATGCGTGAGGGCATATCCGGCGAGTATGCGGGGGTTGGCCTGCAGACGCAGATGATCGACGGCGCGGTAACCGTCATGGTTGCCTTCGAGGACACTCCCGCCGGACGGGTCGGTATACGAGCCGGCGATGTGATCATTGCAGTCGATGGCATCTCTATTGCCGGGTTCAGCCATGACGAGGCTGTGTCGCGCATGCGGGGCCCGACTGGGAGCAAGGTGACGATAGCGGTGCGCCGCGAAGGCGTCGGGGACCTGATCGACTTTGCACTCGAGCGCGCCATCATTGCGACGCCTGTGGTACGGTGGTCGATGGAAAACGATGTGGCCCTGGTGACGCTTGCCAGCTTCAGCGCCCAAGCGGCACCCGGCCTCACCACAGCGGTCGACCGCATCTATGCACAGCGCTGCGGTGTCGCGCCCAAGGGCCTCATTCTCGACCTGCGCAATAATCGGGGTGGTCTTGTTGACCAGGCCGTTCTTGTGGCGGACGCCTTCCTGCGGCGTGGGGCAGTCGTGCTGATCCGCGGACGGAGCGACCAGGAGAGTGCCCGCTTCGACGCACAATCCGATGCCCTGGATGCCCGACTGGCCGAAGTTCCGCTCATCGTGCTGATCAACGGCGCATCCGCCTCTGCAGCGGAGATCGTGGCGGGGGCGTTGCAGGACCACGCGCGCGCCACGCTGATCGGAACGCGATCCTTTGGCAAGGGATCGGTGCAGTCGATCATATCGCTTGGTGGCAACGGGGCGATACGGCTCACGACGGCCCGCTATTACACGCCGAGCAATCGCTCCATCCAGGCGCTGGGTATTGTTCCCGATATCGAGATCGAGCAGATGGTGCCGCCCGAACTGGCTGGTGCCGACATCGTACAGGGCGAAGCGTCACTCGTCGGGCACCTCACTTCAGAAGGACAACAGCTATCGTCGACGGGGTCATCTGCCTATGTGCCCTTGGCCAAGGAAGACCACGCGCAGCTACAATATGCCCTTCGCCTGATTGCTCAGATGCATGATGCGACAAGCGATCAAGCTCGCCCAATATCTCACGGGGGGCAGGACCTGTCCCCCGCGATAGATGCTGTCCATGGGTCTTGCGCAATGGCAGGCTAAAGGAACGTCACTTTGCCCGTGGCAATTTCATACATGCCCGCGACTGCACCAAGCGTGCCCGCGGCAGCGGCTCCAGACAGAATTGGTCCTGCGGAGAGGGCTCGTGCGGCATTGAGTTTGGCGTTCTGAGCGGTGGCCGCATCCAGCAGATCGTCGGGTGCATCGCCCATCACATCATAAACCGCCGGGCGAATGGCGTTGACCAGGCTCGGCAGGTGGCCGGGCGGCAATTCCCTGTCGGCAATCGACTTGATCGTCGCCTCAACGGCACCGCATGCGGTGTGTCCGAGAACCACAATGGTCTTGATGCCCAATACGGCCACACCGTATTCGAGTGTCGCCAGGCCTTCTTCGCTGATGAAATTACCGGCGACGCGCACGACAAACAGTTCTCCCGGGCCCTGATCGAAAATCAGCTCCGGGGCCACGCGGGAATCCGAGCAGCTGACAATGGCCGCGAAGGGCTGTTGTCCCTCGGCGCGGCTGGCGCGCGCCAACGAGTGGTCCGTGTTGATCGCGGCATTGGCAACATAGCGCGCATTGCCATCGACCAAACGTTGCAACGCCTCTTCCGGCGAGACCGGCGCAGCCGCAACGGCCTCCTGGGCGAATGCCTGCGAGGCCAGCGGTGTCGCCAGCGACAAGGCCAGGCCGCCCGCAATCAACCCTCGCCGACTGATGTTGCCCGGCTTGCAATCTTCACACATACGTTTCTCCCGATTTAAGACAAAAATATTGTCACTGTTTTCAGCGGTAAATTGAGCAGCCCAGCCTAATTGGAATATTGCAGATAGAGATCTTCCATCACTTTCCCGGCGGCTGCGTTGGCATTGGCGCCGGGGAAGTTAGTCGTAACCACGACGGCGATGTCATTTTCCGTATCGACGACTATTCTGGCCAGGTTCATCGAATTGGATCCGTTATGGGTCAGCAAAGGCGTGTCAGCCCAGTCAAACACCACGCTGCCCCAGCCCAGCCCGTAGCCACCCGTGCTCGGTGTACCCGGCGGGGGATTGTCGCGGGTAGGCGTTTGAACGAGCGCTGCCTGGATATGCTCCAGCGTCGTCGGGCTGACCAGTTGCGGACCGCGCCTGGCTTGCCCGGCGTTCCAGCTGGCCCATTTGGCGTAGTCCAGAATAGACATATGCGCATTTCCCGCTGGCCCCATCACTGGAGGGACGTCGGCAGCAGGTCCCCACAGCATGGCCGTGACGGAACCGTCGTCCGCGATGCGATGGCCCACGGCAGCGTCGATCAGTCCATAGGTGGACTGCGGACCCAGCCCCGCACTTTCCATGCCAAGGGGGCCGAAAATGCGTTCATGCATCAGCGTTTCCCAAGCTACGCTGCTCACCTTTTCAATCATCATGCCGGCGATCAGATAGCCAAAGTTCGCGTACTGAAAGGGCGAGGGGGTGGGGATGACCAGTTCGTTGTGCTGCCAAGCCGCAAGCGCGTTGATGCGTTGCTGCACGAGGTTGTCGTCAAACACCGCATCGCTGAAATACAGATCGAGCATTTCCTCGGTATCGCTCGGGATGCCGCTCGAGTGGGACAGCAATTGTTCGAGCGTGGCATCGGCCAGGCTCCGGCTCATCGCAGGGTCGTCACCCAACACGTCGCCGACGCGTGATTGCCAGTCCAGCTTGCCCTCATCGACCAGCATGCCGGCCAAAGTCGCGGTCATGGACTTGGTGTTGGAGCCAATATGGAAGCGGTCGTCCAACGTGACCGGCAAGACTTGGCCGTCAACGCGCGTTCCAATGGCTGCAGCCGCGACCACAACGCCATCCTTGACCACGGCGGCGGCCAAGGCCGGCAGGCCATACTCGATGCGAACACGATCCAGATAGTGTTCCATGTCTTCCGGCATCTGAGCAGATGCTGTACCCGCCGCCATGACGAACCCCAGCCCGGCAGCCAGCACCCTGAGGGCGGCGCCGATGCAAGGGCTGCGACGGTCTGACAGTGTTGGACGTCCTGACATATGGCGACATCTCCTCAAGATGAACGGCAGGGGCGACGACAACCCGACGTGTCGGTGCCTCGCCTCGACGGGCGATAGGTCCCGCGTTTTCCGGCAATGCTAAGGTCGAAAAGGCCATGCTGCTATCCGGAATCCGCAAAAAGACCGGAAGCTGCATTGGCCCTCACATAAGCCTTGTCAGTGTCGCAGCCGGGGATTCTTCAAAGATCCGCTTATAGTCGCCCGCGAAGCGACCGAGGTGCAGAAACCCGAATTGCATGGCGACCTGTGTCACTGTCGTGTCGCGCGGGTCTCGGGCGAGCAATGCTGCGCGGGCCTGGTTGAGCCGGCAGCAGCGGAGATAGGCTTGTGGAGACATGCCGACACAGTCGTGAAAGGCATAAAGCAGCGCTCGCTCCGATACCGCCAGTGACAAGCAGATGTCGACGACGCTGGGCACTGCGTGGCAAGCCAATTGCTGTTCAACGAACTCGCGAGCCAATCGGCAGGTTCGCACGGCGCGAGACCGGGCCGCCCGGGGCAGGGAAGCCGTGCCATCAACTGCGTTGGCGGTGGCGATACGCAACGCTGTCTGCAGGGCAGCGCCTCGGATGACCGCAGAGTCCAGCGCTTCGCCCCGCCTGGTCGCGCCAATCCAGTGCCGCAGCATTGTCTTCAGCTCGCCGAGATGCGGGGACTGAAACTGCAACACCTGTCGCGGCGGTTTATCCCAGGCTCCGGGATAGAGCGCACGGGCCGCGCCGACAAATTCCGATTGGGAAAAGCCGATATAGGCAGTTTGCCCCCCTGCTGGCACGTGAATGTCGAACTCGGTGTGTTCCGGGAGGAAGAAAACACTGTTTGCATTCTTGGCCGCGTGGTCGGACAGTCGGAATTCCGGGTCATGCGTGCTGTAGGAGATCGTGCAAAAATCGGCGGGCGTGGCGCCCAGTTTCTGAATTGCTGCAAACTGGCTTTCCTGCACGATCCGCAGTCCCCCCAGATCCAGGCTATCCATCTGCGATACCCGTTTGCCGCGGCTTAGCTGGTAGCATTCCATGGCAACCCAGGGCTGCATTGCCGCCTGCGTTGCGGCATTCTCGATGATTGTGCTGCGCAAAGTGCTGACACCCCCCGGCAAGACGCCGCCTCTGGTGATCGCAATCTCATTTTGCGCATTCTGCATTGTTATTGTCTTCTCCCCGCCACCAAACCATGTTGCCTGAAACGCCGACCGGATGCGACCACTATTGGAAGCTGGCGGAGCCAAAGCACGCGCAGCGCGTTCTTCCAGCCAGTGTGCCGTGAAGGAATGACATGACGTCTCAATGGTTTTGGCTGGCAGTCCAGCTTACGCGTCGCATCTGGGTCCGCGCGAGCCTGTTTTCCCTGTTGGCGATCGTGGCAGCGCTGCTTGGCATTGCGCTCAGTCCCTACATACCCGCCGATCTACCCACCAAGATCGGCGCCGACGCGGTCGACCATATCCTGGGCATCATTGCCGCCAGCATGCTGACGGTCACCACCTTTTCGCTCAGTGTGATGGTCTCGGCCTATTCGGCCGCGGCGAGCAATGTGACGCCGCGGGCGACGCGGCTGGTGATGGAAGATTCAACGACGCAGAATGTGCTGTCGACCTTCGTTGGTTCGTTCCTGTTCAGCCTTGTCGGAATAATCGTGCTCAGCACCGGTGCCTATGGCGCGCAGGGCAGGGTGGTGCTGTTTGGCGCAACGGTCGTGGTCATCATCTTCATCGTGTTCACGCTGCTGCGCTGGATCGACCACCTGTCGCGCCTCGGCCGAGTTACCGAAACGACTGCGCTGGTCGAGGAGGCTGCCGCCAAGGCGATGCAGGAGCGCCACAACAATCCGTATATGGGCGGCTCAAGGCTCCGGCACGATGCCGTAATTCCAGCGCAGGCTACAGCCGTGTATGCCTCGCAGATCGGCTATGTTCAGCATGTCGATATCGGGGCGCTCTCCGATCTGGTCGGGGACCAGTCCGGCGCCATCTACCTCGTTGCCGTACCGGGCGACTTCGTTGACCCGACAGCGCCCCTCGCCTGGGTGGCCGGCGTCCAGGCCGATGGCGTCGATGCTGCGGTCCGCCAATGCTTCGCGATCGGCGATACCCGGTCCTTCGATCAGGACCCACGCTTCGGCGCCTCGGTACTCGCGGAAATCGGCTCCCGAGCCTTGTCGCCGGGTATCAACGATCCCGGAACCGCAATCGATGTCATCGGGCGCGCCGTTCGCATTCTGGCGATTGGGACCGAGACCGGCGAGGATCGGGGGCCTCGCTTCCCAAAGGTCTTTGTCCCTCCCATCGATATCGGCGACATTTTCGATGACTTCTTCACCCCGATCGCTCGTGATGGTGCAGCCATAGTTGAGGTCGGGCTCCGGCTGCAGAAGGCTTTTCTCGCGTTGGGGCGTCTTGATCCGGGCCGCTACGGCCCCCATGCCCTGCGGCACTCCCAGGAGGCTCTGATGCGCTCGGAGGTGGTCTTGATCGAGATGGACCGCAAGCGCGTCGAGGCGGGCGTCGTGCGTGTGCGCAAGCTGCTTCAGGCGCCGATCTAATCCGCCGACAACACTTCGGAGGAATCCAGCACCGCGGCGACATCCTTGTCGTGATTGCCAAGCATGGCGGCCACCCGCTCCAGGGAGGCGATGAGCATGGACTGTTCCCAATCCGCCAGCGCGATGAACTGTTCATGAAACAGGGCGTGGACCCCATCGGGGGCGATGGTCAGAGCCTTTTTGCCCGCCTCGGTCAGCGACAGCCAGACCTGACGACGGTCGCTTTCGCCCTTGCGACGCTGGATCATGCCGTTGGCTTCCAGTTTCTGCAGGAGGGCGGTGGTGGTGGCTTGGGTAATGCCCATGCTGGCGGCGATAAAGCCCGCCGTCTGCTCGCGCTCGTCGTCCAGCAATTGCATGAAAATCAGCTGCGACGGGGTCAGGCCCGTTTCGCGCATGAGGCGTTTGCTGTTGAGCTCAGTGCTGCGCAGAATCTTGCGCATGGCGGTCAAGGCAAGCTTGGTTCTGTCTTCCACATCCGCACCTTTGTCGATCCTCAGGCATTTCTAGCACGCCGTCGTCAGAACCCAAGTGCGGTCAGTGGTCGCCGTCCGCTCATAAGGTTAGTATGTACGAAGCATATGGAGCCGATCTGAATGGTGTGCACAACGGTACGGCCTGGTCGGGAAAGTTTTTTAGCAGAGCTAACTAACTGAACAATAGCGAATAAATTGAACCTAGTGCGATTTTCCGACCAGAACGTGGGTTTGCGCGGGTTGACATTTAGTTTCGTAAAACAAATTATATGCGCATGATTTATGGAAATTCCGTCATTAGCGACGCCGCTGGATGGCGACCGGAAACATCCCCCGTAATCCGCAGGCCCCAGTCCACCGACGGTTTTGCGGTCTGGCAGCTGATCGGGCAAACCCCGCAGCTGGATGATAATTCGCTCTATTGCAATTTGCTTCAGTGCAGCCATTTCGCGGCAACCAGTGCGATTGCCGAGGCGGGTGGAGCTGTCGTTGGCTGGCTCTCGGGCCATGTGCCGCCCGGTCAACCCGATACGCTGTTCGTCTGGCAGGTCTGCGTTGCTGAGCAAGCGCGTGGCCGTGGCCTGGGAAAGAAGATGATCGGCGATGTGCTGGCCCGGCCGGAAAGCGCCGGCATACGGCACGTTCAATGCACGATCACCCAAGACAATGCCGCGTCCTGGGCGCTGTTCACCGCAGTGGCACGCACGGTCAAGGCGCAACTCAGCCAGATCGAGCACTTCCTGAAGGACGAGCATTTTGCCGGTCGTCACGATGCCGAATTCGCCGTCTCGATCGGGCCGTTTGATCGCGAACGCGCCGCCGCCGCCCTCAACGCGGACTAACCCACGACCTTGCTGCTTTACGCCCAATATTAGTTTTGGAGATGCTTTCACATGACCTTTTCCAGCTCGATGAAGCCCATGGCGACATTCCAGCGCGTCGAAAGCCAGGTGCGATCCTACTCGCGCAGTTTTCCAAAGGTTTTCGACAAGGCGTTGGGCGCCACGATCTACGACATCGACGAGCGGGCCTATACCGACTTCCTGGCTGGATGTTCGACACTGAACTATGGCCACAATGATCCTGACCTCAAGGCAGCCCTGATCGAATATGTCTCGGCCAATGGTATTGCCCATGGCCTGGACATGTTCACCGATGCCAAGGAGCATTTCCTGGCGACGTTCGAGCGCCTGATCCTGAAGCCGCGGGGCATGGGCCACCATGTCCAGTTCACGGGACCGACGGGCGCCAATGCGGTCGAAGCGGCCCTCAAGCTGGCGCGCAAGGTAACCGGGCGGACCAATGTCATTGCCTTCACCAATGGCTTTCACGGCGTGACACTCGGCGCGCTGGCCGCTACCGGCAATTCCAAACATCGAGACGGTGCCGCAACGCCTCTGAGCGGGGTGTCGCGCGCTGCCTATGATGGCTATTTCGGCGCCGATATCGACACCGCCGACATGCTCGAACGCCAGCTGTCGGACCCATCCAGTGGCTTCGATGCCCCGGCTGCAATCATCGTGGAAACGGTGCAGGGCGAGGGTGGGCTCAATGCGGCATCGGCGGAATGGCTCGGCAAGGTGCAGGCCATCGCCCGCAAGCACGGCGCGTTGTTCATCATCGATGACATTCAGGCCGGGTGCGGGCGCACCGGCGGGTTCTTTTCGTTCGATGGCATGGGGCTATCGCCCGACATCGTCACCCTGGCGAAGTCACTGTCGGGCATGGGGCTGCCCCTGGCTCTGACCCTGATCAAACCCGAGTTCGACATCTGGAAGCCTGCCGAACATAACGGCACCTTCCGCGGCAACAACCACGCTTTCGTGACGGCAGCCGCCGCACTCGACAAGTTCTGGGCCGATGACCAGTTCCAGAACGCCGTCGCCAGGAAGGCGCAGTACCTGGCCGAGCGCCTGATGGCGATAGCCGACCGGCACGATCTCAGCATCAAAGGCCGCGGCATGATGCTGGGCGTTGACGCTGGATCGGGGGAGCAGGCCGAAGCCATTTGCAAGGCATGTTTCGCCGAGGGCCTGATCATCGAAACCTCCGGCAGTTTCGACGAGGTGGTCAAGGTCCTGGCCCCCCTGACCATTTCAAACGAACAGTTTGCAGCGGGCCTTGACGTCCTGGAAGCCTCTTTCGAGGCCGTCCTGGGAAGCCATCGCGCCGCGGCTGAATAACAGGAGACTTCCATGATCGTCCGAGACCTGAATGCCGCCCGCCAGACCGACCGGCTCGTCAATGCCGATGGCTGGGACAGCACAAGGTTGCTGCTCGCCGGTGATGACATGGGGTTCAGCTTCCACATCACCCGCATTCACGAAAACACCAGCCACGTCTTTCACTACAAGCACCACTTCGAGAGCGTCTACTGCATCGCGGGCGAAGGCAGCATCGAGGAACTCGATACCGGCACGGTGCATCAGATCCGGCCTGGCGTGATGTACGCCCTCAATCTGCACGACCGGCACCGCCTCACGGCCAAGAGCGAGATGGTGATGGCCTGCTGCTTCAACCCACCCGTGAGCGGGCAGGAGGTGCATCGCGCCGATGGTTCCTATGCCCCCATCGCCGAAGACGCTTGAGCCCTTCCTTCCAAAAACGACAACGAAAGGCGTCGATATGACAATGCCAGCGACCCAAGCCGCCAATCAGGACGATTATCCAACGCGTTTGCCCCAGGAGCAGTGGCTTGAACGCAAGGACCCTACGGTATGGGGCCGTTGGAGCCCTGAAGCGCCGCTGACCCGTGCCGAGACGAACGCCTTCGACAAGAATGGTTTCATCGTTCTAAATGGCGTGTTCTCTCCGGCCGAGATTGCCGCGCTGCAGCATGAATCGGCTGGTATGCGTTCCGGTGAGACCAAGCTGGCCCCCGAGAATGTGATCACCGAGCCGGGCTCGGACGAGGTGCGCACGGTCTTCCGGCTGGACGAGCAGAATGCCCTGTTCGACCGCCTGGCCCGCGACAAGCGTATTGCCGGCCGCGTCAGTTTCCTGCTGGGGGACGATGTCTATCTGCATCAGTCGCGGCTGAACTATAAGCCAGGCTTCACCGGCAAGGAATTCTACTGGCATTCCGACTTCGAGACCTGGCACGCCGAAGATGGCATGCCGCGCATGCGCGCCATTTCAGCTTCCGTGCTGCTGACCGACAATGACGCGCTCAATGGGCCGTTGATGCTGATGCCCGGTTCGCACCGGACATTTGTGGCCTGTGCCGGGGAGACGCCTGAGGACAATCACAAGACCTCGCTCAAGCGGCAGGAAATCGGCGTTCCATCCCAGGACAGCCTGACCAAGATGGCCCAGCAGTTCGGCGTCGACTATGCGGCAGGCCGGGCCGGCACGGTCATCCTGTTCGATTGCAACACGCTGCATGGCTCGAACGGCAACATCACGCCGTTTCCGCGTTCCAATGCGTTCTTTGTCTACAATGCCTGGTCCAATCGCGTCGGCGCACCCTATGCCGCCAAGGCACCGCGCCCGGCATTCCTGAGTTCGCGCGACCCGCAGGCGCCCCTCGTCATCGAGAGCGGCAAGCTCGCCTAACCGGTTCACGACAACACAGCAGGCAGCGCTTCTTCGTCCGGAGAAGCAGCCGGAGACCCTATGACCGAAACGACCATGCGCCACACCGTCGAGAAGATCGGCGGCACCTCGATGTCCCGTACCATCGAACTGCTCGACACCGTGTTGATCGGGGATCGCACCGGCGCGCAGCTTTACCAGCGCATATTTGTAGTTTCGGCCTATGCCGGCATTACCGATGCCCTGCTGGAGCACAAAAAAACCGGCAAGCCCGGCGTCCATGCCCTTTTCGCCAGCGCGGAGAGCGGCTGGGCCTGGGGCGATGCGCTGAGCGCAGTCGCCGATCAGATGTATGCGCATAATGAACGCGTGTTCGGTGATGCCGATGCCCGGCAGACGGCCGACCGGTTTGTCCGCGAGCGGATCGAGGGGGTGCGTTCGTGCCTGATCGATCTGTCACGGCTGTGTTCGTTCGGCCATTTTCAGCTTGAACAGCATCTTCTGACGGTCCGTGAAATGTTGGCATCGCTGGGCGAGGCGCATTCGGCGTTCAATACCAGCCTCTTGCTGAACATGAGTGGCGTGTCGGCGCGACTGGTCGATCTGAGCGGCTGGCGTGACGAGCGCCAGTTGCCGCTGGACGAGGTGATTGGACGGGCATTTTCCGATATCGACCTGAGCCGGGAGCTGCCCATCGTCACCGGTTATGCGCAGTGCCGCGAGGTGCTGATGGGGACCTATGACCGCGGCTATAGCGAGGTGGTCCTGTCGCGGGTCGCGGTCGTCACCGAGGCGCGCGAGGCGATCATCCACAAGGAGTTTCACCTCTCCTCGGCCGATCCGCGCGTGGTGGGCCTGGAAAGCGTCCGGGTCATCGGCGAAACCAATTACGACGTGGCCGATCAGCTCTCCAATATGGGCATGGAAGCGATCCATCCACGGGCCGCCAAGAGCCTGCGCCAGGCTGGCATTCCGCTGCGGGTCAAGAATGCCTTTGAGCCCGATCACAATGGGACGGTGATCCGGTCCGATATCCATGCCGGCGCGCCGCAGGTGGAGATCATCACCGGGATCAAGAATGTCTTCGCGCTCGAGTTCCACGACCAGGACATGGTGGGGGTGAAGGGCTACGATTCCGAAATCCTTGAAGCGCTCAAGCGCCACAAGGTCTGGATCATCTCAAAGACCTCCAACGCCAATACCATCACCCATTTCCTCAAGGGGTCGATGAAGGCAATCCGGCGGGTCGAGACAGACCTGTCGGCGGCCTTTCCCTGCGCCGGGATCACCCTGCGCAAGGTTGCGCTGGTTTCCGCCATCGGTCGCAATATCGGGGACAGCGCCGTGTTGGCAAAAGCCATCGGCGTGCTCGCTGCGGCCGGCATTAGTCCGCTCGGCGTTCATGACCTGATGCGCAAGGTCGACCTGCAGATCATCGTCGACCCCGCCGATTTCGAGGCAACGATTTCGGCCCTGCACAAGGGGCTGATCGAAGACTGGGCGCCGGCACAGGCAAATGAACTCCATGCCGTCGCCTGACCAACCGCCGGCTGAACTTCGACGGGCAGCAGCCGGTATCTCGCCCAGAATGCAACAGGAGCACCACATGACCATGTTCGGCAAGACAGCACTAACGACGATCTCCGCAATCGCGCTATCGGCATTGGCTGGCACCGCAGTCAGCGCTGCAACGCTCGCAGAGATCCAGGCGGCGGGCACGATCCGCATCGCCGTCGCCAATGAAATTCCCTATGGCTATGTCGATCCGAGCGGGACGGCGCTGGGTGCCGGCCCCGATGTTGCCAAGGCACTGATGGACGAATTGGGGGTCGAGAATATCGAGTGGGTCACCACCAATTTTTCTTCGCTCATCCCAGGCCTGCAGGCTGACCGTTTCGACATGGTCGCCGCCGAGATGGCGATCCTTCCCGATCGGTGTGGCCAGGTGCTGTTTTCCGAGCCGAACACCTCTTATGGCGAAGGCCTGCTGGTTGCCGAGGGCAATCCGAAGGACATTCACGCCTATAGCGACTTCGCCGACAAGCCTGACCTCAAGGTCGCCATCATGGCTGGCGCCGATCAGCTCGAAATGATGCAGAAGCTCGGGGTTGCCGAAGCCAATCTGGTGACGATCGCGTCCAATGCCGACGCCATTTCGACGGTGTCGACCGGTCGTGCCGATGCCTATGCGGCCACCAGCCTGACGGCCAGCGGCCTGGCCAGCCAGGGCAAGGGTGTTGAAGTGGCCGCGCGCTTTAGCGATCCCGTGGTGGATGGCGAGCCGGTCCGCAGCTGGGGCGGCTTCACTTTCGCCAGCGGCAATGAAGAGCTGCGCGATGCCGTCAACGATGCGCTCGGCGCATTCAAGCAGACACCCGAATGGGCCGAAGTCCTGACCGGCTATGGCTTTACGCAGGCCGATGTCGACGGCTCGGCTGAGCGCACCACCGCCGAGCTCTGCGCCGCCAAGTAATCCGGGGCAATCAACGCGCATCTTGGGCGGGTGCTCCGGCGCCCGCCCAAGATGCGTTCCTCCCTCTTGACCGGGATCAATCCATGCAATGGACTGACTATATCTCCCCCCTGATGCAGGGGGCTTGGGTCACCGTCCAGTTGACCGTGTTCTCCACCATTCTGGGCGCTGTGCTGGCCTTCGTGTTCGGCATTGGCAAGCTCTCGTCGAACTGGGCATTCAGGGCCATTTCGGTGGCCTATATCGAAGTGTTTCGCGGGACCTCGCTGCTGGTGCAGCTGTTCTGGCTGTATTTCGCGCTGCCGCTGGCCGGCACGGCGATGGGCATCGACCTGCGCTTGCCGCCGGTGCTTGCCGGCGTGCTGGCGCTTGGTCTCAATATCGGGGCCTATGGCGCCGAGGTGGTGCGGGGCGCGATAGCGGCGGTGCACCAGGACCAGCATGAAGCGGCCCGGGCGCTGAACTTCAGCGCTCGACAGACGCTCTGGGGGATCGTGATCCCGCAGGCCATACCCGAGATGATGCCGTCATTCGGCAATCTGGCCGTGCAGAACCTCAAGGATACCGCGCTCGTCTCGTTGATCAGCCTGGGTGATCTGACATTTCGCGCCGAGCAGATCCGCAATTTCACCCAGGACAGCACGACGATCTATTCGATGCTGCTGGTGATGTATTTCGGCATGGCTCTCGTTCTCACCGCCATTATGCGGGGGCTGGAACGCTATGCCACGCGCTGGCGCACGGCGAGGAGCTAGACCATGCTGTTTGGATTTGAATGGGATCTTTCGAGCCCGCTGGCCTTTGCCCTTTCCATCCTGCCGATCCTTCTGATCGGCATGTGGGTGACCATTCAGGCCGCGGTGCTCGGCTTTGCCGTGGCGCTGGTGCTGGGACTGGTCTGGGCAGTGCTGAAGGCGGCCCGATCGCGGTTTATCGCCTGGCCGGCCTCCGTCGTCACCGAGTTCATCCGGGACACGCCGCTCCTGGTACAATTGTTCTTCCTGTACTACGTGCTGCCTGAATACGGCATCGTCTTGCCGGCCTTCATGACGGGGGCCCTGGCGCTCGGCATCCAGTACAGCGCCTATACGTCCGAGGTATATCGTGCCGGGCTGGAGGCCGTGGCCAAGGATCAGCACGAGGCCGCGCGCGCGCTGAATCTGTCGGCGGCTCGCACCTTTACCCACATCGTCGTGCCCCAGGCGGTGCCGCGCATCGTGCCGGCAATGGGCAATTACCTCGTTTCGATCATGAAGGACGTGCCGGTGCTGTCGGTGGTGACGGTGCTGGAAATGCTCAACGTCGCCAAGATCGTGGGCGACAGGACGTTCGACTATCTCGTGCCGCTGTCCATGGTTGGCGGTCTTTACCTTATCATGACGCTGGTCGCGTCGGCCGGCGTCCGCCTGCTCGATGGCTGGCTTCCCAAGCAGGGGATACCCTTGAAATGAGCGACCCGATCATAAAATTTGACAAGGTCGTCAAGCGCTTCGGTGATCTGACAGTGCTCGACGCACTCGACTTCGAGGTTATGCGCGGCGAGAAAGTGTCGATCATCGGGCCTTCGGGATCGGGGAAATCGACTGTGCTGCGCATCCTGATGACACTGGAAGGCATCGATGGCGGTTTGGTCACCGTGGGGGGCGAGCCGCTCTGGCATGAGCCCGGGCCGGATGGGCTGAGGCCCGCCAGTGAGGCGCATCTGCGCAAGATGCGGGCCCAGCTTGGCATGGTGTTTCAGCAGTTCAACCTGTTCCCGCATATGACAGTGCTGCGCAATATCACCGAGGCGCCCGTCAAAGTGCTCGGCCTGAGCAAGGCGGATGCCAAACTGCGGGCCGAGGAACTGCTGGAGCGGGTCGGCCTGGCCGATCAGGCGCAAAAATACCCCCATCAATTGTCGGGTGGGCAGCAGCAGCGGGTGGGCATCGCCCGTGCCCTGGCCATGCGCCCAAGCATTCTGCTGTTTGACGAGCCGACTTCAGCACTCGATCCCGAGCTGGTCGGCGAGGTTCTCAATGTCATCGGCCAATTGGCGGAAGAGCACGACCTGACCATGCTGCTGGTCACCCACGAGATGCGCTTTGCGCGCGAGATCTCGGACCGGGTCTGCTTCTTTGATCAGGGGCAAATCCGCGAAGAGGGCACGCCCGAGGAACTCTTTAGCGATCCCAACGAGGACCGCACCCGGGAATTTCTCAAGGCGGTTCTCGATTAAACTTCGAAAATTACGGAACGAACCGGCGATCGGCGCACTTTAGATCAATCGATGCATGGCAGGACGATGATATCATCAGACGATGAAGCTGGCGAAGAGGAGGTTCGCCCTCCCGAGGGCCCAACAGAAATAATCCAGACCGACTATTCCATCGGTCAGGACAACATCGTCTCGCGCGTGGGCTTTGTGAAGGTCGACATCCACAATCCCGTATTCCTGATATCGGGGCTGACCATCGTTTTATTCGTGGTTGCAACGCTGCTGCTGGGCAGCACTGCGACCAATGCCTTTGTTGGACTGCGCGACTTTCTGACCGACCGGTTCGACTGGTTCTTCCTGCTTGTTGGCAACGTCTTTGTGCTGCTGTGTGTGGCTTTGATCGCCTCACCACTGGGCAAGATCCGTATCGGTGGCCGCGATGCCTCGCCAGACTATTCCTATAGCGGCTGGCTGGCGATGTTGTTCGCCGCGGGCATGGGTATCGGCCTGATGTTCTACGGCGTATCCGAGCCGCTTTCCAACTTTACCGCGGCGCTGGGTGGTCCGATAACGGAGGGCGGCGTGCGGATCGACTGGGCGCCGTTGGACGGGGCCGTCGGCGACGCAGATGCGGCGCGCCGTCTGGCCATGGCGGCCACGATATTTCATTGGGGCCTGCATCCCTGGGCGATCTACGCCATTGTGGCGCTGGCACTGGCGATCTTCTCGTTCAACAAGGGACTTCCGCTGACGATGCGGTCGATCTTCTACCCGATCTTCGGTGACCGGGTGTGGGGATGGCCCGGCCATATCATCGACATTCTGGCGGTGTTCGCGACCCTGTTTGGGCTGGCAACCTCTCTGGGCATTGGTGCAGGCCAGGCCAATGCCGGACTGAATTTCCTCTTCGGGGTGCCGCTGGGCGATCTCTCCATGGTGCTGTTGGTTGTCGCAATCACTGGCGTTGCCCTGGTGTCGGTGGTGGCCGGCCTTGACGCTGGCGTCAAGCGGCTCTCAGAAATCAACATGATCATGGCGGCCCTGCTGCTGGTCTTCGTGGTTGCCGTCGGACCCACCCTGCAGATCGTCACGGGTTTCTTTGCCAATTTGTGGGCCTATGGTCAAAACCTGCCGGCCCTGTCCAATCCATTCGGGCGCAGCGACGACAATTTCCGCCATGGCTGGACGGCATTTTACTGGGCGTGGTGGATTTCGTGGTCGCCCTTTGTCGGCATGTTCATCGCGCGGGTCAGCCGGGGCAGGACAGTGCGGGAATTCCTGCTCTGCGTGCTGCTTATTCCGTCCACGGTGAGCGTCTTGTGGATGACGGCCTTTGGCGGCACCGCCATCAGTCAGGTCGTCAATGACAGTACCGCCGCGGTCGCCGATGCGGCTTTGGAATTGCAGCTGTTTCAAATGCTGGCGGGGTTGCCACTCACGCAGATCACCTCGTTTATCGGTATCGCCCTGGTGATTATTTTCTTCGTGACCTCTTCGGATTCCGGCTCGCTGGTCATCGATACCATCACCGCCGGGGGAAAGGTCGACGCGCCAGTGGGGCAGCGCATTTTCTGGGCGAGCTTTGAGGGCCTGGTGGCGATTGCGCTGATGCTGGGAGGCGGTCTGGCTGCCCTGCAGGCGATGGCGGTATCCACCGGCTTCCCGTTTGCAATTATTCTGCTGCTGGGGTGCGTCGCTCTGGTCAAGGGCCTTCTGGCCGAACCGCGATAGCTTGCGGCAGTTAGCCTGAAATGTTCTGTTGCCGGCCTCGCCGTTCCGCCATCTGAGTCTGGCGCATCATTCTGAACCTGGTGACCAGAGCGCGCACGGCGAGGTAAAACAAGGCGTAGACGAGAATGGCTATTGGCAGTCCGCCGATCATCATGGCCTTGAATGTCGGCCACGCCGCTGCGAAGCCGTCAGCAAAGAAACCGCCTTCAATCTGTTCTGCGGTCATCGCCAGACGGGAGCCGTCCGCAGCGCTCGCGTCACCACCACCGGTCGCCCAATGGCCGACGCTGTAGGACGCTGCGAAGAAAAACGGGAAGGTGAGGGGGTTGCCCCATGCCGTGCCAATGGCGGCCGCGATCATGTTGCCACGCGTGATGAAGGCCAGGACGAAGCCGAGAAAGAAGTGCAGGCCGATGAGCGGGAACATCGAGACGGCAGCCCCGGACGCCACGCCCGCGGCGATGGCATGCGGACTTGCCGACAGGCGCATCACGCGCTTGCCGAGATATCTGCCATAGCGGCGCAGCCCCATGCGTGGCCACACAACGTCCCGGATTCTATTGGATAGACCAGCCCTCACGCTCACCCCCGATGGTTGCTCGCTACCTTAGACTATAGGTGTACGGGCCAGCCAGCAAAACCATTGTGAGCGAGCGATCGGGGGGCAATCCAGCTGGTGAATGCTGGCGAATGCCGGGGATTGCTGCAAGCTGCTGCATGCGCGGCGCGACCGGCGACGATTGGTTCTTTTTATCCTCACACGGCTCTGACACTATCGCAGGCACGACAGGGAGGACTGTCCGGCCAGTGAAGAGCCATCTCATCAAGCGCGTGCATCTTGCCGCAGCGGGTATTCTCGCTATTGCCGGACTGCTGTCGATCGCCGTCTGGTGGGTCGCGCTGGAGAATGGCAAGGCCCGTGTCGGCGCGCAATTGCAGGACCGACTGACCATCACGCTGCGCTCGGTGGAGAGCGAGGTCGAGCGCTTCCGCTATCTGGCCGGGGTGGTGGGCGAGGATTCCCGCATCGATGCAATGCTGGCGGGCGCGCCGGCCGGAATTGAGCGGCGCACAAATCTATATCTGCAATCGGTCCGCGAGCGTTCAGGCGCCGATGAAATCTATCTGCTGGACCTGTCCGGCACGACCCTGGCGGCGAGCAATTGGAATGAGGCGGGCAGCTTTGTCGGCATCAACTACAGTTTCAGGCCCTATTTCAGCGATGCCATAACCCGCGGCGAGGGGCGCTATTATGCGGTTGGCGTGACCACCGGGAAGCCGGGTTATTTCCTTTCCGCGCGGGTCGATGGCGATGGCGGGCCGCTTGGCGTGGTGGTGGTCAAAGTGGACATGTCGCCCCTCGAAGAGGCCTGGATGCAGACCGCGGAACTTACCGGGTTGGCGGACCAGGCCGGGGTGATTTTTCTCACTGGCCGTCCGGACTGGAAGTACCGCCCGCTGCGCGTCCTCTCGCGTGATGGGGCTGCCGCCATTATCGCCGAGCGGCGTTATGACAATATCGATGTGACCCAGCTCGATCCCCTGGTGCCCCCGGACGCCGATCCGGGCTCGCCATCCATCGCAACGGCCGAGGGCAGCGTGGTTCTCGGGATTGCGGCTGTGGAGCCGGACGGCTGGCAATTGTTCACTGGCCTGCCGATGCAGCCGGTGCATGAAGCGGCCCGGCTGGTTGCCGGGGTGGCGGCGATGGGATTTCTGCTGGCGTCGGCGGTCAGCCTGTTCTTCTGGCAACGGCGGCAGATCGTGCGGCTGAAGCTGGAACAGAATGCAGTGCTGGAACGCCGCGTGGCCGAGCGCACCGCGGCTTTGGCCCGTGAGGTCGACGAGCACAAGCGCACCGAGGTGGAGCTGCGCCACACCCATGAAAGCCTTATCCATGCTGCCAAGCTGGCCGCATTGGGTCGCATGTCGGCGGCCATTGTGCATGAGGTGAGCCAGCCGCTGTCGGCGCTGGACAACACACTCGCCGCAGCCGGCCTGCATGCGGAGCGCGACGCCAAGGCGCAGGTGACCAAAAGCCTGACCTCGGCCCGCGACCTGCTGCGCCGCATGCAGCGCACGGTCAAGCATCTCAAGACGTTCTCGTCGCGCCAGGACGCCAGTGCGCCCGAACCCGTCGACATCGCTTCGGTGGTGGAGGCCGCGCTGGAAATCGTCGATCCGCGCGCCCGCGAATCCGCGGTCGCGATCAACAATGGCGTGCCGGCCGGATTGCCGATGGTGTCCGCGAGCCAATTGCGGCTCGAACAGGTGCTGATCAACCTGCTGCTGAACTCCATAGACGCCACCGCCGGGGCCGGCAATTCCCAGATCACCATCGGCGCCGCCCAGGTTGGCGACAGTGTCCAATTGCGCATAGCCGATACCGGGGGCGGCATTCCCGATGACATCATGCGGCGCATGTTCGAACCCTTTTTCACCACCAAGACGACCGGGGAAGGCCTGGGCCTTGGCCTGTCGATCAGCCGTACCATCCTTGAAGAGTTTGGCGGGGGCGTCAGCTTCGCGCCGGGCGCTGGGGGCGGGACCGTGACACTCGTGCAATTGCCGCTCCATGTCGCCGACCGGATGCGGGTGCGGGCATGACACGGGGCAGGATCGTCTTCATCGACGACGAGAAGCAGCTCTGCGCGGCGGCGGAGGACTGGCTGAGTGTTTCCGGCTTCACCGTTACGACATATCAAAATCCGGCACAGGCGCTGCGCGAGATCGACCCGCAGGACTGGGACTGCGTGGTGTCGGACCTGCGAATGCCCGGAGCGACTGGTTTTGACGTGCTGACCCATTTCCGGGCGGCCGATAGCGACCTGCCGGTCATCCTGCTGACGGGGCATGGCGATGTGCCGGTCGCCGTCAAGGCCATCCAGATCGGGGCCTATGACTTTATCGAGAAGCCCTATGATGCCGACATGCTGGTGGCGGTGCTTGACCGGGCCGTGGAGCGCCGTCGGCTCAGGCGCGAAATTGATCTTCTGCACGATGGTGCCGGGGCGCCGAGTATCGAGGACCGGCTGATCGGCATATCCCCGGCCATGGTTGCGCTGCGCCGGTCCGTCGTCCAGCTGGCCAGTGTCAATGTCGACGTCCTGATTACCGGGGAAACCGGCACAGGCAAGGAGGTGTTGGCGCGGGCACTGCACGAATTCGGCGCGCGGGCGGCGGGCAATTTTGTCGCCATCAACTGCGCGGCCGTGCCCGAGTCGATCTTTGAGAGCGAGATCTTCGGACACGACAGGGGGGCCTTCAGCGGCGCCGCCAGTGAGCGCGCCGGCAAGTTCGAATATGGCCAGAACGGCACGGTGTTTCTCGACGAGATCGAATCCATGCCGCTGGCGCTGCAGGCCAAGGTGCTGCGGGCCCTCCAGGAGCGGACGGTCGTACGGCTGGGGTCCAACCGCGAACGCGCCATCGACGTGCGCTTCATCGCTGCCACGAAAACGGACCTGCGGCGCGAAAGCGCGGCCGGGCGGTTCCGTGCCGACCTCTACTATCGTCTGGCCACGGTGGAGCTGGCCATCCCGCCGCTGGCCGAGCGGCGGGAAGATATTGCGTTGCTCCATGGGGTGTTCGCGCGGGCGGCGGCGGAACGGTTCGGTCTGGCACTGCCACAGGACACCGATCTGACCTGGCTCAGCGAGCAGGCTTGGCCTGGCAATGTGCGCGAGCTCAAATCCGCGGCCGAACGCGCAGTGCTCGGACTGGCCAGCCCGACATCGACGCGGGTGCCAGGCGGGCGGGCGGCGCCGTTGCCGGATCGGGTGGCGCGGTTTGAAGCCGAGGCCATCGCGCAGGCCCTGCGCATGACCAATGGCTCGACCGCCGAGGCGGCCGAGCAGCTCGGCCTGCCACGTCGCACGCTGAACGAGAAGATAGCCCGATATGGCCTGCGCGGCGCCGACAGAGCGGCCATGGAGCCCTGAGGCGCTGGCAACAATCCGCCAGGCGCTCTCCAGGCTGGCGGATTGTTGCCAGGTTTTGCCGGGCGATCAGCTCTTGGCCGCCGCATTGCCGTAGATAAGCGCGCAAACCTGCGCTGGCATGGCACTTGCTAAGTCATGGGGAGTGCTGCCGTGGAGAAGGCGACAGCGCAATCATAATCATGCCAGGGAGGAAATCTGCATGACCATTCGTACCGCAAGCAAGCTTGCCGGAATTGCCGTGGCCATTGCTGGGCTCAGCGCGCCAGCGGCCACGGGTCAGGAATTCATCAATATTCTGACCGGCGGAACCTCGGGTGTCTATTACCCGCTCGGCGTCGCGCTTTCGGAAATCTATGCCGAAGAGATCGACGGCGCGCGCACCCAGGTTCAGGCGACCAAGGCCTCGGTGGAAAACCTCAACCTGTTGCAGCAGGGTAAGGGCGAACTCGCCTTTGCATTGGGGGACTCGGTAAAGTCAGGTTGGGACGGGGTCGAAGAGGCCGGCTTCCCGCAGCCGCTGACAGAACTGCGCGCCATCGCCGCCATTTATCCGAACTATGTGCAGATCGTGGCGACCGCCGAATCCGGCATCGAGACGCTGGCAGATCTCAAGGGTCGGTCGATTTCGGTCGGCGCGCCGGCATCGGGCACAGAGCTCAATGCCCGCGCCATTTTCGCGGCGGCAGGCATGAGCTACGAAGACCTGGGCAAGGTGGAATTCCTGCCCTATGCCGAGTCCGCCGAACTCATCAAGAACCGCCAGCTCGATGCAACCCTGCAATCGTCCGGCCTGGGCGTGGCGTTCATCAAGGATCTCAGCGCCACGATGGACATCAACATCGTGGCGGTGCCCGCCGAGGTGGTCGAGGGGATTGGCGCACCCTATACGCCATCCGTCATTCCGGCCGGGACCTATGACGGACAGGACGCCGATGTCAGTACCGCTGCCATTGGCAATGTCCTTGTCACGCATGCCGGCGTGAGCGACGAGACGGCCTATCAGATGACAAAGCTGATGTTCGAAAACCTGGAACGTCTCAAGGCCTCGCATTCGGCAGCTGCAAGCATTGACCCCGCAACGGCTCTGAACGGACTGAGCATTCCCCTGCATCCGGGCGCTGAGCGTTATTATCGCGAAGCCGGGCTGCTCTAGCTGTCTTGGTCCGGGGCGTGCATCGCTCCGGACCGTTCTCTGCCGGTTTCTGGGAGGAAAACCATGACGACCATTGCGACAGCGCCCAGCGCCGAAGAGGCCGTTGGCGGCCTGCCCCCCGGCTTTGGTCCGGGCATGACGGGCCGCATTGCCTTCGGCATTGCCATCGTCTTTGCCTTGTTCCAATTGTGGACCGCCGCCTATGGCACGCTGCCCAGCCAGGTCGTGCGCGCCATGCATGTGGCCTTCCTGCTGCTGCTGGGCTTCGGCCTTGTCGGCAACCTGGTCGCCAAGACCATGTGGGGCAAGGCAGTGTTCTGGGGCCTTGGTCTTCTGGGGTTTCTGACCGGCGTCTATAACTGGGTGTTCTATGCCGACCTGCTCAAGCGCAGCAGCTTCCTTACCCCGTTGGACCTGGCGGTCGGCACGGTCACCATCGTCCTGGTGTTCGAGGCGGCGCGCCGGCTGATGGGGCTGCCGCTGGCTCTGATCTCGGGCCTGTTCCTGGCTTACTGCTTTCTCGGCCAATATATGCCGGGTCCGTTCGTGCACCGGGGCTACGACTTTGCCCAGATCATCGAGCATTTCGGCTTTGGCACCGAGGGTATCTACGGTACGCCGGTCTATGTTTCGTCGGCCTATATTTTCATCTTCGTCGTCTTCGCCGCCTTTCTCGAACGCGCTGGCATGCTGACGCTGTTCAACGACTTCGCGCTGGGCCTGGTCGGACACTGGCGTGGCGGCCCGGCACAGGTCTGTACTGTGTCGTCCGCCCTGATGGGCACGATTTCCGGTTCCGGCGTCGCAAATGTGGTGGCCAGCGGCCAGTTCACCATTCCGCTGATGAAGCGTTTTGGTTTCCGCTCGGATTTTGCCGGCGGCGTCGAGGCCACATCGTCGATGGGGGGGCAGATCATGCCGCCCATCATGGGGGCCGTGGCCTTCATCATGGCCGAGACTCTGGACGTTCCCTACAGCGCCATCGTCCTGGCGGCGATCATTCCTGCGACGCTCTATTTCTCCACCTGCCTGTGGGTCGTGCATCTGGAATCGGGCAAGGCCGGCCTCAGCGGGATGAGCAAGGCCGAACTACCCAATCCATGGCATGCCGTGCGTGATCACTGGCCGCTGGTCTTGCCGCTGGCAGCGCTGATCTATCTGCTGTTTGCCGGCTATACGCCGATCTTTGCCGGCACTATGGGGCTGGCGCTGGTCGTCGTCCTGATTCTGGGCACGCCGCTGGCGGCAGCCATCGGGCCGCGGGCATTCCGCTATGCCTTCTGGATCGCGCTCGGGCTGGCCTCGGCGGCCTTCCTGCAATTCGGCGTCAACCTGCTGCTGCTGGTGATCGCCGCGCTGGTGGCGGCCTGCGTCTTCGTCAAGGGCGGTCGGCCGACGCTGGCCATCGTCCGCGACTCGTTGGCCGAGGGCGCGCGCAATGCCCTGCCGGTGGGCATTGCCTGCGCCGTGGTTGGCATTGTCATCGGCACGCTGACACTGACCGGAATTGCCTCCACCTTTATCGGCGCCATCATCCAGATCGGCGAGAACAACCTGTTCCTATCGCTGGTACTGACCATGCTGACCTGTCTGGTGCTGGGCATGGGTATTCCCACCATCCCCAATTACATCATCACCTCGTCGCTGGCCGGTCCCGCGTTGCTGGAACTGGGCGTACCGCTGCTGGTCAGCCACATGTTCGTGTTCTATTTCGGCATCATGGCTGACCTGACACCGCCGGTGGCGCTGGCCTGTTTCGCGGCCGCACCCATGGCCAAGACATCGGGGCTCAAGATTTCGTTGCAAGCCACCAAGCTCGCCGCTGCGGGTTTCATCGTGCCGTTCATGGCGGTCTACACGCCATCGCTGATGCTGCAGGACGGCGGTGCTATCGCGGCCAGTTTCGGATATCCGGTGGAGGTGGTCTACATCGTGTTCAAAACCAGCCTCGCCATTGCCTTGTGGGGCGGCGCGGTGGTTGGTTACCTGTTCGCCCCGACCAGCATGCTCGAACGTATCGCCTGCTTCGCGGTCGGGGTGTTGCTGATGCTGGCCTTGCCTTGGACGGACCAGGCGGGCTTCCTGCTGGCGGTCGTGCTGATCGGCCAGCACTGGTGGCGCAGCCGGCGGCCACGCTTCGGCGCGGTGTCCTGATGTTGTGCATTGCCGCCGCCGGGGTCGTAACGGCGCTGGCGACGACCAGCTTTACCCTGGGCTGGACCCATTCAGTCGAGCAGACGTGGTGGCAAGAGCGCTGGCGCATCGAGGACGGGCACCTCACGATCGTCTCGGCCAGTGTCAAAGGCTCGGGCGCCGGCATCGCCATTCCCGAGCATGCGGTTTGGGCGGATGGGGTTTGGACGTATGCGCCCGCCTTGCCGCCTCTGGACAGTCTGAACCTGGCGGCCTCCGGGACGACGGGGGCCGGCTGGCTGTTATGCGGGCAGGATGGACAATGCCTTGAGCTTGGAGAAGAGCCGGACGCGCCTATAAAGGTGTGGCCGGCCAGGGTCTGCGCAGGCCCTCCAGCCGGGTAAGGCCGGGATGCCAGTGGAGCGGGGGCAGGGCAAGGCCCTGCCGGACGCCCGGAAGCTAGGCTGCGGCGACAACGTAGCTGTTGGGCGCCTGGGCCCGGGCCTGCTCGAGGCTTTCATGGGCACGGGCCATGAGGTCTTCGCCCATCGGATTGGTGACGACGATGCCGCCGACAGCGACGGCAATTTCCTCGAGACCTTCGCGATCGCCGAAGAAGATGGTGTCGGTGACAGCCGAGCAGATCCGCGAGGCAATTTCTTCGGAGCGCCATTGCGGGGCGCCGCGCAGGAAGACCGAGAAGGCACCGTCGGCGGTGAGGCCGATCAGGTCGTCATGGCGAACATTCTGGCGAATGGCCTGCAGAATCAGCGAGCGGCTTTCCCCATTTGCTTCCGCCGGCATGCCGGGCACCACGCCGAGACGATCAACTTCGATCACCAGCAGCGTTCCCGATGTCTTGGCCGCGGCCGCACCAAAATGGCGCATGAATTCGCGATTGTCGGTGATGAGTTCCGGCTGCGAACCTGCAAGGGGCTGGCGGACCATGGCCTCCGGCAGGCGCTGATCGACAGCCTCAGCCGCTTCATTGGGCATGAAATAGAGCATCATGGCGGCGATGAACACCATCACGGCAATGGCAAAGTCCAATATGCCCGAGGCAAAGGGTGCGGCGACGGCTCCCACGGCAATCAGCAGGAATGCAACGAGGCGCGCCGCGCCGATATGGGTAAACATGTTCTGGTTTCTCCGCCCGATCCCTGCCGACCCTAGAGGAGGGGTTGGCAACAATCTCTGACAAGAAACCATAAAATGTCGTTGATTTTATGGACGAGGCGCAGCTTTCTCTGATGCCGGCTCGCCAGCCCCGGTTTGGCAGCGGGGAAGGCGGTATCGGTCAGCTTCCAAAACGCTCGGGTTTGTAGATGGCGAGCGGGCGAATTTCGTAGGCGCCGGTGCCGGGATTGGCGACGGCCAGGTCGCGGGCAAAATCGTGGGCTTCTTCCAGGGTTTCACAATCGGCGACGAAAAAGCCGAGGAACTGTTCCTTGGTCTCGGCAAAGGGTCCATCAAGGATCATGGCATCGCCACCGGACTTGCGCAGCGTGGTGGCAGAGGTGGTTGGCTGCAGCCGCACGACGGGGCCGAGCTTGCCCTTTTGGGCCATGGCCTCTTCGACCTGGGCAAGACGCGCCATGCAGGCATCGTCCTCCTGCCTGGTCCAGGTGGCAACTGCATTCTCGTCATTATAGCAAAGGATCGCGTAGAGCATTGGGCCTCCCCGTCAGAAATATGACGAGTGATTATGCCCAAAATCAACTGCGGTTGGAAACCAGGAATGCGCTCAGGCGACTGGCGGCGGCGTGTTGCGGGCAATGGTGGCGGTGGCGCCCAGCGACGCCAGGACGATGGCGGCGATGCCGCTCATTTGCCAGAGATCGAGGCGCTCACTGAGAATGAGGAAGCCCGACAATGCGCCCAGCGCCGGCTGGCCGCTCATCAGGATGCCGAACAGGCGCGAGGGCATGTGCGGCAGCGCAATCATGTCGAGTGCATAGGGAATGGCGCTGGACAGCAGGGCCACGCCCAGCGCGATGGGCAGGATAGCGGGTGCCAACAGCGCCATGCCGGCGCTGGCAATGCCGAAGGGCAGGGCGATGATGGCGGCGATGGCGACGCCCAGGGCAGTGATGTGGGGACCGCCACCGGTACCGGCGCGCTGGCCGAAAATGATGTAGCCGGCCCAGCAGGCGCCGGCGGCGAGGGCAAACAGCACCCCGGTCATGCCGATCTCGCCATCACTCTGGCCCAGGGGGAGCAGCAGGACGAGGCCGGCCACGGCCAGTGCGATCCAGGCGAAATCGAGCGGGCGGCGTGAACCCACCAAGGCCACGGCGAGCGGACCGCTGAATTCAAGCGCCACCGCAACGCCGAGGGGGATGGTGGCGAGGGCGGCATAGAAGAACAGGTTCATCGCGCCCATGACGCTGCCATAAAGCAGCACGGCGCGCCATTGAGCGGCACCCAGTCGCTGCCGCCAGGGCCGGAACACCGCCAGAAGCACGATAGCGGCCAGGGTCAGGCGGAGTGCGGTGGCGCCGTTGGCACCGACCAGCGGAAACAGGCCCTTGGCCAGCGAGGCGCCGATCTGGGTGCAGACCATGCCCAGGCTGACGAGAACAACAGGAAGCAGAACGGATTGCGGCCGCAAGGGAGGGGCTTTCGAGGTGATGGGATCAATTAGCAGCAATCGCGGTCGTTTCCCACCCGGCGCATTTCCGCCTTCGCGCGACTGAGGCGGTGGTTTATGTAATGTTCCGGGTCTGCGACTCAGTTTCGCGCCAGGCGAATGTGGAGGAATGCCGATGCAATACCGTTATCTGGGCCGTTCGGGCCTCAAGGTTTCCACGCTCACCATGGGCACGATGACGTTTGGCGGCGGCGAAAAAATCGGCGGTACCGGACAGGACGAAGCCAATCGCCAGATCGATCTGTGCCTCGACCATGGGATCAATCTGCTCGACACCGCCAATGTCTACAATGCTGGCGTTTCCGAGGAAATGATCGGGGTAGCGCTGAGCGAGAACGGGCGGCGGCAGAAGGCGCTCATTGCCACCAAGGTGCGCTTCAAAATGGGCGAGGGGCCCAATGAAGTCGGGCTGTCACGCCATCATATCATCGCCCAGGCCGAGGCCAGCCTGAAGCGGCTCAAGACCGATGTCATCGACCTCTATCAGGTGCATGAATGGGACGGGATGACGCCCATCGAAGAGACGATGGAGGCGCTCGACACGCTCGTGAAACAGGGCAAGGTGCGCTATATCGGCTGCTCGAATTATTCGGGCTGGCACATCATGAAGGCGCTGGCGGCGGCCGATAGCCGGCATCAGCAACGCTTTGTCAGCCAGCAGATCCACTACACATTGCATTCGCGCGAAGCCGAGTATGAGCTGGTGCCGATTACCCAGGACCAGGGTCTGGGTATTCTGGTCTGGTCGCCGCTGGCCGGAGGGCTGCTCTCGGGCAAGTATCGGCGCGATGGCGGGCCGGATGCCGGGCGGCATGTGGGCGGGTTCCGCGAGCCGCCAGTGCCGGACTGGAACCGGCTTTATGACATTGTCGATGCGTTGGTCGCCATTGCCGAGGCGCGCGGTGTTTCGGGTGCGCAAGTGGCATTGGCCTGGTTGCTGGGTCGGCCGGGGGTGACTTCGGTGATCATCGGCGGGCGTAGCGAGGCGCAATTCCGCGACAATCTGGCGGCAGCTGACCTGCAACTGACGGCAGATGAACGGCAGAGGCTCGATGCGGTCAGCCAGCCGCCGCTGCTTTATCCTTACTGGCACCAAACCTTCACCGCGAATGACCGGCTGGGGCCGGCCGATCGCGATCTCCTGACCCCCTATGTGGAAGAGTTCAAGCGTGGCTGATTTTCTGTTCGAGCCTTACGCCCCGGTTTCAATCCCGATTGCGCGCGGCGGGCTGTTCGCCGTGCGGCGCATCTATTGCGTCGGGCGCAATTACGCCGAGCACATCCGCGAGATGGGCAATGATGAACGCGATCCGCCGTTCTTCTTTTCCAAGCCGGCCGATGCGGTGGTGATCGGGGGGCGTGACATGCCGTACCCGCCGCAGACGAGTGACCTGCATCATGAGATCGAACTGGTCGTGGCGATAGGCAAGGACGGCAGCGATATCGCGGTGGGCGAGGCGCTGGAGCATGTCTATGGCTATGCCGTCGGGCTCGACATGACGCGGCGCGACCTGCAGGGCGCGGCCAAGAAGGCCGGGCGGCCATGGGACATGGCCAAGGGCTTCGATCATTCGGCACCAATCGGCACCATCGAGCCAGCTGAAAGCATCGGCCATCCCAGCGCCGGGGCGATCACGCTCAGCGTCAATGGCGTTGAGCGGCAGCGCGGCGATCTCGGCGAGCAGATCTGGAGCGTCGCCGAGACCATCGCCTATCTCTCGCAATTCGTGACGCTGCGGGCGGGCGACCTGATCATGACCGGCACGCCAGCCGGCGTTGGCGCGGTGGTCAGGGGCGATGTGCTGGACGGCAGAATCGAGGGCGTCGGCACGGTCAGGACCAAGATTATCTGATGGTTGAGTGGTCGCCCCAGCAGGACGAGGCGCTGGTCGCCGTCGCCAAGTGGCTCAAGGACAAGAATGGTCCGCAGGTGTTCCGGCTGTTCGGCTGGGCCGGCACCGGCAAGTCGACGCTGGCCGTGCATCTGGGGCAGGACGTCAAGACCATCAAATATGCGGCCTTTACCGGCAAGGCGGCGCTGGTGATGCGCAAGCGCGGCTGCAAGGGCGCGCAGACCATCCATAGCCTGATCTATTCGCTGGTCAGCGAGAAAGAGGGCGAGCCGCGCTTCGTGCTCGATCCGGAATCGCCGGCGGCCGATGCCGACCTGATCGTCATCGACGAAGTTTCGATGGTCGATGAGCAGCTGGGGCGGGACCTCCTGAGTTTTGGGGTCAAGGTGCTGGTGCTGGGCGATCCGTTCCAGCTGCCGCCAGTGCAGGGCGCGGGCTTCTTCACCAGCGAAGAGCCCGACATCATGCTGACCGAAATCCACCGGCAGGCGGCTGATAATCCGATCATCCGGCTGTCGATGGATATTCGCGAGGGGGGCTATCTCGAGCGTGGTCGCTATGGCGAGTCGCTGGTGGTGGGCCGCGAAGACGTCGACCGCAATGCGGTGCTCGAGGCCGACCAGGTGCTGGTGGGGCGCAACAAGACCCGGCTGCAATATAATGACCGGCTGCGCGAACTGCGTGGGCTGCCGTTCCATGAGCCAGTCGAAGGCGACCGCATGGTTTGCCTGCGCAACAATCCGCGCAAGCGCCTGCTCAACGGTCAAATCTGGATCTGCACCGAAGTCACCCGCAAGGCCAATGGCAAATATTCGCTGCTGCTGGGCGCCGATGAAGGCAAAGGCGAAGCCAAGGTGCTGACACACAAGGCGTTCTTCTCGGGCGAGGAAGACCAGATGAGCTGGCAGGAGCGCCGCCAATATGACGAGTTCACCTTTGGATATTGCCTGACCGTGCACAAGGCGCAGGGCAGTCAATGGGACAATGTCTATCTGTTCGACGAGAGTTTTGTGTTCCGCGAGGAGCGCGCGCGCTGGCTCTATACCGGGATTACCCGCGCGGCGGAGCGGATCACGGTGGTGTCGTAGGGTCGGCTGCAGGCGCGGTCGATTGCCACTGGGTCATTGCCTTGCAGGCAGAAAACTCCTTGGCTTGATCAGGAAGAATGGATTCCCGCCTGCGCGGGAATGACTCCGTGATTTTCAATGGTTCAGTTAGTTCACGGCGATGCTGATGGCGTCGGTGGTCCAGGCGGCGTTGAGGTCGGCGCCGGGAGCATTGGCCCAGACGCGGATCGGGGATGGAAACACAGTGCCATAGATGGTGGCGAAGGCGGTGTCGGCGGCGTCGCGGCCGCAGCCGATGCGGACCATGCCGTCGAGGGCGGCCTTGCGGGTGGCGTCGAACAGATACCAGCGGTCGCCGAGATAGGCCTCAAAGACGGCGTGGAAATCCTGCGGCTCCAGCTGCCAGGCGTAGCAGGAGACGAAGCGGGCCGGGATGCCGAGGGCGCGGCAGAAGGTAATGCCGAGATGGGCGAAGTCGCGGCAGACGCCGGCGCGCAGCGAGAAGGTATCGGCGGCGGTGGTCGTGGTGTCGCTGGAGCCCGAGATATAATCGACCTCGTCATGGATCCAGTTGCAGATTTCGGCGACGCGGTTGTAGCCCATGGGGATGTGACCGAATTCGCGGCCGGCGAAGCGCGAGAGCTGGTCGGAGGGGCAATAGCGCGACGGATTGAGGAAGGGCAGGGTTTCGAGCGGCAGGCGGGCAACGAGGACTTCGGGGATAGTCTCGGGCGCGCCGCGCAGCGGTTGCAGATCGATTTCCGCCTCGTAGCGCAGCTTCACCAGGCCCTGGGGCACGATCAGCCGGCGATAGCGATTGCCGCTCTGACTGGCAGTGCCCTCCTCGGCAATGAGGTCGGGCGTGATGGTGAGGGTTTCGTCGAGCACCGTCTGGTGCCCGCCGGCCATCGCCTCGATATTGAAGATCAGGGTCGCCTGATCGGCGACCTCATAGGCGATGTCGCAGCCGACGGACAGTTTCAAACGGCGATCCCCAATGTTGCGCTCATGCCTCGGAAATCTTCATCTCGCGGATGGTGTCGCCATCGAGCAGGAAGGTGAAAATGCCCGGGCCGGTAAAATAGCTGCTGACCCATTCGGTCCGTAAACTAATGCGGGCCGGCGTCTGTTCGATGACCTGACTGTAGGTGAGAATGCCCTTGGCGCCGATCAGTTCCTTGTCGCTCCAGCCGCGAATGGCCTTGTGGCCGGAAAACCGACGGCCCCAGTCCTCGACAATGCCGTCGGCGGGAAATAGCGCCAGAAAGGCTGCAGTATCGCCAGCGTTGACCGCGTCGCGAAAGGCCAGCAGCGGGGCGGGCAGGGCGTCATCGGCCATTGGGTATCCTCCAAATGCGCGAGGTGCGGTCATAACAATGACAAACTTAGACTACCGCATCGCGTAGTGTGAAGTCCTGCGCTCAAACCAGCTTAATCGCTGATCCTTTTGCAGAGCAGGCCGCTTGCGCGCCGCCCGTCGATACCCCATCCTGCCAGTAGACAATCTCAACCCAGGTCCCTGACCGCACGGAGACTGCCCATGCACCATGACTCGCCCCTGGTCTCCACGATCGTCGCGGGTCTCGTGCTTGCGTTTATTTTTGGCATGATCGCCAACCGGTTCCGGCTGCCGCCGCTGGTGGGGTACCTGCTGGCCGGGGTCGTGGTCGGTCCCTATACGCCGGGTTTTGTCGCCAATCAGGCGCTGGGGGCCGAACTCGCCGAAATCGGCGTGATCCTGCTGATGTTCGGGGTGGGGCTGCATTTTTCGCTCAAGGACCTGATGAGCGTGCGGGCGCTGGCCATTCCAGGCGCACTGGCGCAGATCGCTTTGGCGACGGCGCTTGGCTTTGGCATGGGCAGCTTGATGGGCTGGGAGATGGGCGCAGCCCTGCTGTTCGGCCTGGCGCTGTCCTGCGCGTCCACCGTGGTGTTGCTCAAGGCGATGCAGGATCGCCGGCTGATCGAAACCGAGCGCGGGCGCATTGCCGTCGGTTGGTTGATCGTCGAAGACCTGGCGATGGTGCTGGCGCTGGTGCTGATCCCCGCTTTTGCCGCGCTGGGCGGCATCGATAGCGGCATCCACGATCCTTTCGTGTCGTTTGTCGAGCGGCTGATCGGTGGCCCGGTCGGCATTTGGGGCGTTCTGGCGCTGACGGTGGTCAAGCTGGGCGCGTTTGTCGGCTTTATGCTGATTGTCGGCCGCCGCATCATCCCCTGGGCGCTGCATGCGACGGCCCATACCGGATCGCGCGAACTGTTCCGGCTGGCCGTGCTGGCGATTGCGCTGGGCGTGGCCCTGGGCTCGGCGGTGTTGTTCGGTGTGTCGCTGGCGCTGGGCGCCTTCTTTGCCGGCATGATCCTGAGTGAAAGCGAATTGAGCCATCGGGCGGCGCAGGAAACCCTGCCGCTGCGTGATGCCTTTGCGGTGCTGTTCTTCGTTTCGGTGGGCATGCTGTTCGATCCAAGCATTATCCTGACCGACCCGCTGCCGGTGCTGGCCACCGTGTTCATCATCGTTATCGGCAAGTCACTGGCGGCGTTTGCCATCGTGCTGGCATTCAAGCGGCCCCTGTCGACCGCGCTGACCATTTCGGCATCGCTGGCGCAGATCGGCGAATTTTCATTCATCCTGGCCAGCATGGGCGTGGCGCTGACCATTCTGCCCAAGGAAGCGCAGGACCTGATCCTGGCTGGCGCACTGATCTCCATCGTTCTCAATCCCCTGCTGTTCTGGGCGGCCGATGTCGCCCGGCCGGGACTGGAAGCGCGGCTGCAGCGGCATCGGGTCGAGCCGGTTGGCGCGGGCGTGCGGGTCGAACCCGGCGCCGCGCCAGCGGATGCCGGCGCGGTGGACGCCGTGACGCCCGAAGCGGCAGCGGCGGAGAGCGTCGAGGTGTTTGAAGAGGATGTGATCGAGCCGAGCAAACAGACCGGGCACACCGTGCTGGTGGGCTTTGGCCGGGTCGGCAGCGTGGTCGGCGAAGGGCTACACGCCGCGGGCGCGCCGCTGGTGGTCATCGAAGATGCCGATCAGCGCGTCGCGGCGGCACGCGGCTTGGGCATCGAGGTCGTGGTGGGCAATGCTGCGGGCGGCGACATGCTGAAACTGGCCAACCTGCCCGATGCCAGGTGCCTGCTGGTGGCCATTCCCAATGCGTTCGAGGCCGGGCAGGTGGTGGAGCAGGGGCGCAAGCTGTGCCCCCCGATCCGGATAATTGCGCGGGCGCATTCGGAGGAGGAAGAGGCGTATCTGAGCAATCTGGGTGCCGACCGGGTGATCATGGGCGAGCGCGAAATCGGTATCGGCATGCTGGCCTGGCTGATGGGCGAGCGGGACGATGCGGCGGCGGCAATGACAGCCGAAGTGCCGCCAGAGCCCGAACCGCCCCTGCCCAGGCTGGCACCGACGGAAAACCTGCTGGCACAGGCGAGTGGGCCGGCAGTGGTGATTGCCGTGGCGGAGCCGGTGCTGGATGAGGCCTCGGTGGGGGTTGAACCCGCCGAGACGGCTGCTGATGCGGAGCCGGTGGAAGCTGAGGCGTCCCCTGGCCTTGCCAGCGTGGCGGTGGTCGAGCCCGCTGCGGAAGGGGTGGACATCACCGCCGATCCGGTGGTGATCGAGGCGGTGGAAGCGGCTTCGACGGAGAGCGTGATCATTCTCCCGCCCCCCGAGGCGCCATTGTCGGCAGCGGAACTTGAAAGCGTGGCGACGACGCCGCGTGTCGGCGAAGCGCCGCTGGCGGTGGAGCCCGAGCAGGTCGATGACGTCGCCGAGCCAGAGGCCGCGACCGTGCCGGCGATAGCGGACCTGGCCGGGCCGAATGCCGAGGACAGAGCCGACAGCGATGGCGCGACGGACGACGCCAGCGATGCCGAAGAGCCTGCAGCGCCGGTAATCATCGTGCCGCCGGTCGAGCCGGAACCGAAGGGGTAGACCATGTCGGCTTGGTGTTGCCTCAAACAGACACAGTGGCTTCGGCCGATGCGGCCCGCCGGGAGCGTCAGGACGCCATGATCTCGCAAAAAGCCAAATATGCATTGCGGGCGCTGGTGTCGCTGGCGCGGGCCGGTCGCGGCGAAACCATGATGATCGGCGAGATTTCGCGCGAGCAGGCCATTCCCAAGAAGTTTCTCGAGCAGATCCTGCTGGAGCTCAAGCGGGCCGGGTTCGTTGCCAGCCGGCGGGGGCGCACGGGTGGCTACGAGCTGGTGCGGGCGCCCGAGCAGATCATGTATGGCGAAGTGCTGCGCCTGATCGACGGGCCGATTGCGCCGCTGCCATGCCTGTCCAAGATTGCCTATAAGCGCTGCGAGGATTGCCGCGACGAAACCAGTTGCGAAATCCGACATGTGTTCGAGCGCGTGACCATGGCCACGCGCGAAGTGCTGGATAGCACCAGCCTGGCTGACTCGCTGCGGCTCGAGGAGCTGGCGGTCCAGGGAGGTTAAGGCCGCCCACCCGGCCCAGGAGGGCCGACCTCTGTCGGGAGGGGAGAGGTGAAGACCGCCTAGCCGAAGACCACGGTCTTTTTGCCATTGAGCATGACGCGGCTTTCCAGGTGCAGCTTGACGGCGCGGGCGAGGACGCGGCTTTCCACGTCGCGGCCCGCGGCGATCAGGTCGTCGGGGCTCATGGCATGGGTGACGCGCGCGGTTTCCTGCTCGATGATCGGGCCTTCGTCGAGATCGGGGGTCACGTAGTGGGCGGTGGCACCGATGATCTTGACGCCGCGCTCATGCGCCTGGTGATAGGGCTTGGCGCCCTTGAAGCTGGGCAGGAATGAGTGGTGGATGTTGATGACCTGGCCGAAAAGGCGGGTCGACAGGGTATCGGACAGCACCTGCATATAGCGGGCCAGCACGACGAGATCGGCGCCGGTCTGCTTGACGATGGCCAGAACCTGCTCTTCCTGCTGGGCCTTGGTATCCTTGGTCACCGGCAGCAGATGGAAGGGGATGCCAGCATCTTCTGCGATCTTTTGCGCATCGGGATGGTTGGAGACGATGGCCGCGACCTCGGCGTCGAGCCAGCCGACGCGGATCTGATAGAGCAGGTGCAGGAGGGTGTGGTCGAATTTGGAGACCATGATGACGATGCGCTTCTTGCGGCTCCCGTCGGCCAGGGCGGTCTTCATCGAGAAGCGTTCGATCGGCGACTTGAGGGCGCGCTCGATGGTTTCGCGGCTGACGGCCTCGGGTGCCGTGAAGGCCAGGCGCATGAAGAAGCGGCCGGTTTCACGATCCCAGAACTGATTGGATTCTGCGATATTGGCGTTCAGCGCTGCCAGTTCGGTCGTGACCGCGGCGACGATGCCGGGGCGGTCTTCACAGGACAGGGTCAGAACAAAATTGGCCGCGGGCATAGGCATCTCCAACAAACGTCGCCAGCGGTATCAATGGCTTGAGCGTCTGCGTCAAGTCATTGAGCGCTGCGACAGTCTGGCGCTATCGCCGAGGCCAGGCCGAAGCATCGGGCGGCCAACAAAAAGGGCCACCTCGCGGTGGCCCTTCCCTTGAGTTTGACGGCCTCAAGAGCCTGAAGGAGTGGCGTCTAGCCGAGGCATGCCCCGATTTCGAACACCTTATATCCAAGACCCTCTACGAGCGCCGTAATCTCAAAAGCCATGGGATCACCTCCTTCACGTTGGTTGAACATGAGGCGATGGTGTCCTCATTTCCCGCCCCTGTCCAGAGCCTGCGTCTGGATGGGGCGATGAACGCTTCGTGATGAGCGTGAGCGGCTTCAGGGGCGGGCCTTTTTGGGGCGCGCGCGCAATTGCAGGATCGTGGCGCCGAGCACGCCCAGCGCGACGATGCCGATGATGATGGTGGCCAGAGCATTGACGTCGGGCGAGACGCCGAGCTTGACCTTGGAGAAGATCACCATGGGCAGGGTGGACGAGCCCGGACCGGACACGAAGCTGGCGATGACCAGATCATCGAGCGAGAGCGTGAACCCCAGGAGCCAGCCCGATACCAGTGCCGGGGCAATGATGGGCAGGGTGACATCGAAGAAGGTGCGGATGGGGGAGGCCCCCAGATCCATGGCGGCTTCTTCCAGGCTGCGGTCAAAATCGGACAGGCGCGACTGCACCACGACGCAGACATAGGCGGTGCAGAAGGTGGCGTGGGCGATGATGATGGTCAACATGCCACGGCCCTGCGGCCAGCCCAGAAGACTTTCCATGGCCACGAACAGCAGCAGCAGCGACAGGCCGGTGATCACGTCGGGCATGACCAGCGGCGCCGATACCATGCCGGAGAACAGCGTGCGGCCCTTGAAGCGCCGGAAGCGCACCAGCGCTACGGCGGCAAGCGTGCCGAGCACCAGGGCCATGGTGGCGCTGACTGCGGCGATCTGCAGGCTGAGCCAGGCAGCGCCGAGCAATTGCGGGTCCTTGAACAGCTCGGCATACCATTTGGTCGAAAAGCCCGACCAGACGGTGACCAGTTTGCTCTCATTGAACGAGAAGATGACCAGCGAGACGATGGGCGCATAGAGGAATGCAAAGCCCAAGGCTGCGGCGATGGGAAGGAACCAGCCCCGGCGCATGTTACTTCTCCACCATCGTGCTCTGGGCACGTTGCAGCAGCATGATGGGCACCACCACCACGACCAGCATGGCCATGGCGACGGCGGCGGCTCGCGGCCAATTGGTATTGGTGAAGAACTCATCCCAGAGCACGCGGCCGATCATCAGCGTCTCGGGGCCGCCCAGCAGCGAGGGGATGACGAATTCGCCGATGGCGGGGATGAAGACCAGCATGGAGCCGGCAATGATGCCGGGCAGCGACAGCGGCAGCGTCACCGACAGGAAGGTGCGGAGCGGGCGGGCGCCGAGATCGGCGGAGGCTTCGAACAGCGAGGTGTCGAGCTTCACCAGCGTCGTATAGAGCGGCAGGATCATGAAGGGCAGGTAGGTGTAGACGATGCCGACATAGACGGCGAAATCGGTCTGCATCATCACCAGGGGCGGCATGCCGAACAGACCCAGAAACTGGTTGATGACGCCATTGCCGCGCATGAAGCCGGTGAGCGCATAGACGCGCAGCAGGAACGAGGTGAAGAAAGGCAGGATCACCAGCATCAAGAGAATGTTGCGCCAGCGATCGGGCGAACGGGCGATGGCATATGCCATCGGATAGCCGATTAAGAGCGTGATGATGGTGGCGATCGCCGCGATGCGGATCGAGGACAGATAGGCCGCGACATAGAGATTGTCGGTAAACAGGCGAATGTAATTGTTGAGATGCAGCGTCAACTGCACCGTGCCGCCCTCGGTGGTCAGCAGCGGCGAATAGGGCGGGCGACCGAATTGCTTGGTGGTCAGCGAAATGCCGAAGACCACCGCCAGCGGGATGAGGAAGAAGACCAGCAGCCACAGCGCCGGCGCCAGCAGCACCAGCACGCGGCCCGATATGCCGACCTTGGCGAGGCGGCGTTCGACGGCGTTCCACGGGCGCAGGCGGCGCGGCGGCGGAATGGTGGGTTCGTGCGCGGTGGTCATGGCGTGTGCACTACTTGGCTGGATGCGGGTCGAAGCGTCCCCTCTCCCTTGAGGAGATTGCCGGAGAGGCGACAGTGTGTGCCACCGACGGCCCCCCACCCCCGGCCCCTCCCCTCAAGGGGGAGGGGAGCAATGGGGCCGCCAAATTGGTGATGGGAGACGATCATACCGTCAACACCGAGCCGGCATTGTCACCCCAGGTGACAAAGACGGGTTCGTCCCAGGTTATGGCGTCGGGATTGCCGCGGACCGAATTGGTCTGGCTGACGCGGATGTGTTTGCCGCTATCGAGCACGACCTGGTAGACGCTCATGTCGCCGAGATAGGCAATGTCCTCGACAATGCCCCTGGTGACATTGGCGCCGTTGAGGCCTTCGGGTTTCTCGCGGCTCAGATGCATCTTTTCGGGGCGGATGGCCCACCACAGCAGCTGGTCGGGGGCACAATCGACGCCGTGACCGACATAGATGTCGCAGCCCAGCTCGGCCGAGCGGATGCGCACATGGTCGGGTTCGTCCTCGGTGACGACGCCTTCAACCATGTTGGCGGACCCGATAAAGCCGGCGACGAACCTGGAATTGGGGAATTCATAGATGTCGGTGGGTTCGCCGATCATGGCGATTTCGCCCTGGTTCATCACCCCGATGCGGGTGGCCAGCGTCATGGCCTCTTCCTGGTCGTGGGTGACCACGATGAAGGTGACGCCCAGACTTTCCTGGATCTTGACCAGTTCGAACTGGGTCTCCTCGCGCAGCTTCTTGTCGAGCGCGCCGAGGGGTTCGTCGAGCAATAGCAGCTTGGGGCGCTTGGCCAGGGCGCGGGCAAGGGCAACGCGCTGGCGCTGGCCGCCGGAGAGCTGGTGTGGCTTGCGCTTGCCGTAATCCTGCAGCTTGACCAGCGCCAGCAGCTCGGCGACGCGGTCTGATATCTCGCCCTTGGGCATGTGATCGCGCTTGAGGCCATAGGCGATGTTCTGCTCGACATTCATATGCGGGAACAGCGCATAGGACTGGAACATCATGTTGATGGGCCGGTTATAGGGCGGCACCTGGGTCATGTCCTGGCCGTCGATCTCGATCGTGCCACTGGTGGGCTGCTCGAAACCGGCCAGCATGCGCAGCAGCGTTGACTTGCCGGAGCCCGACCCGCCCAAAAGGCAGAACAGCTCGGACTTGTAGATGTCGAGCGACACGTCATGCACCGCAATCGTATCGCCAAATTTCTTGGTGACATTCTTGATGCGCACGAACGGCTTGGCCGCGGGATCGCGCCAGGGGCGGGTGTCTATCGCAAGCTGAGGCTTCTTCGCCATTTGCGCTCTATCAACTCTACTCTGACGGCCACCTGCCGTCATCTTCTGCGCTTCCGGTGCTCACGTACTCAGCGTACGCTGCGCTCCGGTTCTCGAACATAACGGCCGGTGACTCGCCAGAGCGAATTGCTATTCGCGCAACCAGAGCCCGGCAGTTGAAAGGGGACGGCTGGAGAGCCGCCCCCTGAATGATCGTATTACTGACCGGTTTTGATGCGGGTCCAGGTGCGGGTCAAGACTTCTTCGAAATCGGGATTGTGCGCACCCATGACGAAGGCCTTGGCGATGGTTTCAGCCGGCGCATAGATGCCCGGATTGGACTTGACCTCTTCATCGACAAACGCCGTCGCGGCCAGGTTGGGGTTGGCGTAGAACACATAATTGGTGATCGCGGCCACAACCTCGGGCTGCAGGATGTAGTTGATGAACTTGTGGGCGTTTTCCGGATGCGGGGCATCGGCCGGGATGGCGAGGAAGTCGAACAGGGTCGCGGCGCCTTCCTTGGGGATCACGTACTGGACGTCGACGCCCTGGCCGGCAGCGGCTGCAGCATCGGCGGCGATGAAGATGTCGCCGGAATAGCCGAGCGCCAGGCAGATTTCGCCATTGCCCAGGTCATCGATATACTGGGACGAGTGGAAGTAGCGGATATAGGGCTTGATTGAGGTCAGCAGGGCCTCGGCCTTGGCCAGGTCTTCTTCGCTTTCCGAATTGGCATCAAGGCCCAGATAGTTCAGCGCAATGCCGACGACTTCCGAAGGGCTATCGAGCAGGCTGATGCCGCAGGAGGCCAGCTTTTCGGCGAATTCGGGCTTGAACAACAGGTCCCAGCTATCGGTCGGTGCATCGGCGCCGAGGGCTTCGGTGACCTTGGCGACATTGTAGCCATAGCCGATGGTGTTGATCATATAGGGCACGGCATGGGCGTTGTCGGGGTCCTGCTTGGCGGCAGTAGCCATGACGGCGGGATCGAGATTGCCCAGATCGGTCAGCTTGGACTTGTCGAGCGGCAGGATCAGGCCGGCCTGGATCTGGCGCTCGAGGAAATTGCCCGAGGGCACGACAATGTCATAGCCCGACGAGCCGGCCAGCAGCTTGGCGTCGACGATCTCGTTATTGTCATAGACGTCGTAATTGACCTTGATGCCGGTCTCCGCCTCGAAATTGGCAATGGTGTCTTCGGCAATGTAGTCGGACCAATTGTAAATGTTCAGGATCGGCTCTTCCTGAGCGAGGGCCGGGGCTGCGATCAGCAGGGTGCCGAGGGCAAGTGCAAGCGACTTGTTCATCCGTGAAAACTCCTTGTATGGGCTGGTTTGGTTCGCCGCGCCCGTGGGCGCCGCAGTTTGGGATAGAAGCGCCGGGGGCGCAGGGCAGGCGGAACAGGCGGAGTGCCTTGCCGTGGGGCCGGTCAGACCACCGCGATCATCTTTGCGTGCCACAGGAACAGGGGGCGGACAGGATCGGCGCTACGCCAAACGGGCGCTCGAAGGCGCTGGAGTATTCACTGGCGATTGGCCCTAATCCGGGCGCGTATCGATCCGCGGCTGGCGCGAAATCAACAATGACCGTCTTCAGCGAACTATCCCTTTGCGTCCAGAATAAGAGGGCAACCTAGAGCCAAATCGCGGGGGCGACAAGGGATTGGCGGCCAAGAATTTGCGGGGGTTGACGGCTTGCGCACGAGAAGCGCAAAACCGGGTTCAGCAAGCCACCAAGGGGTGGCCCAGATCATGTGAACGTGGAGCAACCCCATGGGCGGCAAGGCCTATCTGTCGATCAGCAACGAGGTCAAGAAGGCCCTGGCCGCCGGCCAGCCGGTCGTGGCGCTGGAATCCACCATCATTACCCATGGCATGCCTTATCCGCAGAACCTGGAAATGGCCAATAATGTGGAGGCGGTGATCCGCAAGCATGGCGCGGTGCCGGCCACTATCGCCATCATGGACGGGCGTTTCGCTGTCGGTGTTTCGGGCGAAGACCTGGAGCGGCTGGCGCTGGAAGGCGGCAAGGCCGCCAAGGCATCGCGGCGCGATGTGAGCGCCCTGCTGGTCAAGGGCGTTATCGCCGGCACCACCGTGGCGACGACAATGCAGATTGCGGCGCTGGCCGGCATCCAGGTGTTCGCCACCGGCGGTATCGGCGGCGTGCATCGGGGCGCCGAAGAGACTTTCGATATCTCGGCCGATCTCGAGGAGTTGAGCCGCACGCCGGTCGCGGTGGTTTGCGCCGGGCCCAAATCGATCCTCGATATCGGGCTGACACTGGAAGTGCTGGAAACCAATGGCGTGCCGGTGATCGGCTACCAGAGCGACGATTTCCCGGCCTTCTGGACCCGCAGCAGCGGTCACAAGGTCGATCATCGCTTCGACGATGTTGCCGATATCGCCAAGGTTGTGGCGTTGCAGGGCGAGCTGGGCCTGGGCGGCACGCTGATCGCTAATCCGATCCCGGAGGACGCGGCGCTGGACGCCGCCGTCATCGAAGCGCGGATTGTGGAGGCCATTGCCGGCGCCGAGGCGGAAGGGATCAGCCGCAAGGACGTGACGCCCTTCCTGCTCAAGCGCATTTTCGAGCTGACCGACGGCAAGTCGCTGGTCGCCAATATCGCGCTGGTGGAAAACAACGCCATGGTGGCAGCGCAGATCGCCGTGGCGCTGGCCGAGCGTAACGCCGCCAAGCTGGCCGACCGCCGCGCATGAAGAGCCGGATTCTCGTCGTCGGCGACGTGATGACCGACATCATCGTCATGCCCGAGGGGCCGATCGTCAAAGGGTCGGACCGGCGGGCAAAGGTGCGCAACCGACCCGGTGGGTCGGGGGCGAACCAGGCGGTGTGGCTGGGCGCGATGCAGGCCGATGTGCTGTTCGTCGCCCGGGTCGGCGCCGACGAGCGCGCGATGTACGAGAATTATTTCCGTGGCCTCGGCGTGGTGCCGGCGCTGGCAGGAGACCGCACGCTGCCCTCGGGCGTTCTGGTGACCATTGTCGATCCAGATGGCGAGCGCAGCTTTCTGACCGACCGTGGGGCCAATCTCAATCTCAGCAGCGACGATCTGCCGGAAGACCTGCTCGACGATGTCGGCATGGTGGTGGTGTCGGGCTACAGCTTCTTTTCACCAGGCCCGCGGGCAGCCGTGCAGGGCCTGTTCGCCCGGGCCAAGGCGCGCGGCGTGCCGGTGGCGGTCGATCCGGCATCGGTCGGGTTCCTGGTCGAGGTCGGCGCGGCGGCATTTGTCGAATGGACCCATGGCGCCGACTGGATCTTTGCCAATCAAAGCGAGGCGGAAGCGCTGTGTGGTGCCAGCGCGCTTGACGAACAGATGCGGCTTCTGGGCCAGCACTACGGCACGGTGGTGATCAAGCGTGGCCGGTTGGGAGCGGCGCTGGGCGGGCGCGATGGTGTTCGGCTGGAGCTGCCGGCGCAGGTCGTGGACGTGGTGGACTCCACTGGAGCGGGCGATGCCTTCGCCGCCGGGTTCATCGCGGCGCATGTGGCTGGCGACACCAACGCGGTGGCGCTGGCCAAGGGGATTGCCGCAGGGGCGCGGGCCGTGCAGTCAATTGGCGGTCAACCGAGCTGACGCGCCGCCCGCCGCGTGCAGTTCCGGCCGGTTCGCGCGGACAAGTGTCCAATCGGGGCAGCTGCCGCCACCAGAGCCGGCGATAGTGCCGGCGGAAAGGTCTAAATCGAATGAGTATCGCTGCCGCAATCCTCGTCGCCGCCATCGCGATCCTGCACATCTACATCCTGGTGCTCGAGATGTTCCTGTGGACCACGCCCCGAGGGCAGAAGGCCTTCGGGCTGACGCCCGAATTTGCGCAGCAAACCAAGGCGCTGGCGGCCAATCAGGGGCTGTATAACGGGTTTCTGGCGGCAGGGCTGATCTGGGGGCTGCTGACCCCGTCGGTCGAATTCGGCTGGCAGATCCAGATGTTCTTCCTGACCTGCGTGGCGGTGGCCGGCATTTATGGCGCGGCCACGGCCAAGCGCTCGATCCTCTATATCCAGACGGTGCCGGCGGTACTGGCGATGGTCGCGTTGACGCTGGCCTAGTATTTACGCCCCCATCCCTGCTCGGATGAACGGACCGGGCAAAGCCCGGTCCTGTCGCGCTTGTCTCCCCCAGAGGGGAGGGAGAAGCGGGGTGGCTTGAGGCCTATTCGGCAAATGCCGCCAGCACGCGGACCCAGGCGCGGATACCGCGATGGAAGCTCTCGAGATCGTATTTCTCATTGGGCGAGTGAATGGCGTCGTCGACATGGGCGAAGCCGATCAGCAGCGTATCGAGCCCGAGGATCTTCTTGAAATCGCCGGCAACCGGGATCGATCCACCCGAGCCGGTGATCACCGCTTCCTTGTTCCATTCGTCGCTGAGCGCGGTGAGGGCCTTGCGCAGGTGCAAGCCATCGCTGGGGACGGTAATGGCCGGGGAGCCGCCATGCTCCTTGAAGCTCACCGAGCAATCGGCGGGAATGCGCTCCTGGACATGCTGGCGGAAGGCGGCGCGGATCTTGACGGGATCCATGCCCGAAACCAGGCGGAAGGAAATCTTGGCGCTGGCCTTGGCCGGGATGACGGTCTTGAAGCCGTCGCCGGTATAGCCGCCGATCATGCCGTTGATCTCGCAGGTCGGGCGCGACCACACCATTTCGAGCACCGAGCGGTTCTGCTCGCCCGCCGGAATGGCAAGGCCGGCTTCGCCAAGGAAGGCTGCCTGATCGAAGCCGAGGCCCTGCCATTGCTTTTTGACAGCATCGGGCACTTCGGCCACGTCGTCGTAAAAGCCCGGCAGGGTGACGCTGCCATCGGGCGCGCGCAGGCTGGCGATGATTTCGGCCAGCACCTGATTGGGATTGCGGGCGGCATTGCCGAACATGCCCGAATGCAGGTCCTTGTTCGCGCAGCTGATGGTGATTTCTTCGCCGACAAGGCCGCGCAGCATGGTGGTGATCGAGGGGGTCTGGCGATCCCACATGTCGGTATCGCAGACGAGCGCAATATCGGCTTGGAGCTCGGCGGCATTGTCGCGCATGAAGGGGGGCAGGTTCTTGCCGCCGCTTTCTTCCTCGCCTTCCAGCATCATCGATATGCGTACCGGCAGGGCGCCGGTTGCCGCCTTCCAGGCGCGGCAGGCTTCGATGAAGGTCATCAGCTGACCCTTGTCGTCCGACGTGCCGCGACCCACGATGATCGTGCGGCCATCAGCGCCGTCCTTGATCACCGGCTCGAACGGATCGGAGTGCCAGAGCTCGATCGGATCGACCGGCTGTACGTCATAATGGCCGTAGAACAGCACATGGGTGCCCGGGGTCTGCGGACCATGGGCAACAACAACGGGATGGCCGGGGGTGGGGCGGGCCGCCGCGGTAAAACCCAGGCCCTCCAGATCGGCCACCAGCCAGTCGGCTGCGCGCTGGCACTCGGCAGCAAAGGCCGGGTCGGTTGAAATCGACTTGATGCGCAGCAGTGCCTTGAGGCGATCCAGGCTCTGGTCGAGCCCGGCATCGACCTGGGCGAGAACAGCATCAAGCGCGGTGGCGGCGGTGGTCATGGCAGAAATTCCCGATGAAAATTCGGCTGAACCATGACCCAGCGGTCCAACGCTGTCCAGCCATCGGCCTGCGCGCGCGTGACCGGGCCACGATGGTGCACCCGAACGGGGCGTCGTCAAACCGGTGATCGTGTCTGCGTGCCCTGCGCCCCGGCGGGGCGGCGCGCAGCTCGCTTCATGCAGATGCAGGCCGTTGTCTGTTGCTCGAGAGCAATGAGGCATTCGTCACGCGTGCATAGCACTGGCATGATCTCTGCTCGAGACGGGGCCGGTCGATGATTTTCAACTCACCGCGACTATATTCGAGAATGCCGTCCTTCTGCAGCTGAGCGCAAACCGCGCTCACGGTCGCCCTGCGCACGCCGAGGGTCTCCGACAGGGTTTGTTGCTTCATTGTGAACTGGTCACTCATGACGCGGTCCCGCGCATGCAGCAGCCATCGAGAAATCCGCTGCTCGGCGGAATGCAGGCCGTTGCAGGCAACCGATTCCATCGTCTGGACAATCAAGGCCTGGGCGTAGCGCAGCATGGCTTCGCGGACGCAGACAAACTCGGCCAGCGCCTCATCCAGATCCGCCACCGATATCCAGGATGTGTAACCGGGAACCTGCACCACTGATCGGCTGATCGCGACGCCGCCCCCCATGATCAGGGCAAGGCCAAGGAAGCCCTCAAACCCGAGCGATGTCTTCTCGATGGTTCTGCCATCTTCCATTTCCGCCATCAGGGAGATGACCCCCTCATGGGGGAAAACGGCGTGGGTAAATTGCGCCCTATCCTCGTAGATGACTTCGCCAACGAAGGTCTTGCGCGTGAGACTGCGACTTAAGAGGAACTCCTGTGCTGCTGGTCTCAGCTCAAGGATCACGCGGTTTCGCACTTGGGAGAGATCAACATTTGGGGGCGTTCTATTGTTCAACTCAATGCCCTTAATTCAAAATTAACCACATATATGCACGTTAGCGGACATAGGTATGATCGTATTCATGTTTTGAATGATCGGTATCGAACATTCAGGGGTCACTTTTTGAATTTTACTCCAGTGAGCGTCAAGAGTCATGGCTAAGCTGAAAATTCTCTCCACCACCCGACTTGAAGTTCCCGGTGCGCTGCCCCGCAAATGGAGCAGCGAATGAGTAGGCCGGACCGTCAAGAAATTCTTCCGCCGGAAACATCCGGCCCTGCCGTCGATGGCAGCCATTCATCGCTGGATGCCTCCGTGGCGGAAGCCGCCGCGGATCTCGCCGCCTACCGTACCGCCGTAAACCAGCAGGCCATCGTGGCGGTTACTGACCGGGCGGGCCGGATCACCGCTGTCAACGGTCTGTTCTGTCGGATCAGCCAGTATTCGCGCAGCGAGTTGATCGGCCAGTCGCACAATATTCTGAACTCCAGTTACCACCCACGCAGCTTCTTCAAGGGCATGTGGCGGCAGATTGGATCAGGCATGGTGTGGCGTGGCGACATCTGCAACCGGGCCAAGGATGGATCCATCTACTGGGTGGACACGACCATCGTGCCCAAGCTGGGGCACAACGGGCGCAGTATCGGCTATGTCTCCATCCGGTACGACATTACGGCGCGCAAGACCGCCGAAGCCGCTCTGGTCACGGAAAACCAGCGGCGCCACGATGTCGAGGCGCTGTTGCACGACATCATCGAGGCCGTTCCCAACGGCATTGCCGCCTGCGACGCAAATGGTCGTCTAATCCTCTTCAATACAGCATTTCAGGACTGCTACCCGCTGGCGCGGCAGGCAATCCATGAAGGAGCGCTCTTCGAGGACGTGCTCCGCGAGGCGACGCAGAATGGCCAGTTCGTGCTTCCGGCTGATAGCGAAGCCAGCAAGGCGGCCTTCATTGCCGCACGGCTGAAGGAGTTCCAGAGGCCCGGCAGGCGATTTGTGCAGCACCTGACGGACGGGCGCTGGCTCCAGGTGCAAGAGCGCCTTTCGCAATCCGGATACGTTGTTGGCGTGCGCACCGATGTCAGCGAACTCAAGCAGGCCGAGCGTCAGATCAAGCACCAGGCCGAACGCGACGCCCTCACGGGACTTTACAACCGGCGCGCCATTCTCGAGCAACTCGCCAGAGTGCTGAACGTCTCACGGACCAGCGAAAAGGTCGGGGCACTGATCATTGTCGATCTTGATGGTTTCAAGGCGATCAATGACAGCTATGGGCATGATGCGGGTGACCAATTGCTGGTCGCTCTTGCCGGGCGGTTGAAGGCCACGGTCCGGCAATCCGATGTTGTCGCGCGGCTTGGTGGCGATGAGTTCGCGCTGATCATCCAGAATCTCAATGCGGCGCAGGATGTCCAGCGGATAGCCGAGGCCTTGCTCCGATCGCTGAGCCAGCAGGTCAAGCTCGGTCGCCGCCTCGTCATCCCATCGGCCAGCCTGGGCGTTGCCATCTATCCCCAGGACGGCAACACGCCAAAGGAACTGCTCAAGAACGCCGATCTGGCTCTCTACAAGGCCAAGGACAGGGGGCGCGCAACCTACGTCGTCTGCAGCCCCGAACTGCGTGAAGGCAAACTCCGCCGCGCCAGCATGATCAAGGCGCTGCAGACGGCCATGGCCCGGGGCCTGATTGAAATGGCGCTTCAGCCGCTGGTCAAGGCCGGAACCGCCGAGCATGTCGGGTTCGAGGCCCTGGTGCGCTGGAGAACCCAACACCGGGACGTGCCGCCGCCCGAGTTGATCAGTCTGGCCGAAGAAGCCGGACTGGTCGTGCAGCTGGGCTACTACATTATCGACAGGTCCCTCAAAGCGCTCAAAGACCTGATGGACCTTGGGCTTAATCCAGGGCGCATCGCAATCAACGCCGCTGCCGATCAACTGCGACAGCCTGACTTTTCCCAGCGGCTAAACGAACTGATCGCCAGACACGGGCTGCTGCCCCGGGACGTCGAAGTGGAAATTACCGAGGGCGTCATACTGGCGCGCTCCTCGGCACGCATCGCGACGACGCTGCAGGAACTGCATGACACCGGCGTCAGTATCGCGCTGGATGACTTTGGCACCGGATATGCGTCGCTGTCCCACCTCAAGCAATTCCCCATCGATAGCCTGAAGATCGACCAGTCCTTCGTCCGTGGCATGACATCGGACAATGATGATTCAGTGATTGCGCGCACCGTGATTTCGCTCGCGCACAGCCTGGGCATGTCGGTGGTGGCGGAGGGTGTTGAAACCGAGGAGCAGTTCCGCTTCCTGTCCAATTATGGCTGCGATTTCATCCAGGGCTACCTGATCGGCGCGCCGATGTTCCCCGACGCCGCGAAGGCCTATCTCATCAAAGCTTCCAATCGTGCCTGCCTGTGGCCGCCGCCGGTAGCAAGCGCACGCAGCGCTGCCGGGAGGCGCGGCTAATGCCCGTCTCAGCACGCGGCCGGCGCCCGGCCACCGCAAGCGCTGCGGCAAGCCCGACCCGGCAGTTGACCTGCCGCTGACGGGCAAGCGCGCCTGCACATTTGCAGGCCCGCCAATGATCGCGCGTTTCCCCGACCGTCTTCCCAATTGCCTTTCAGCCAATAGCCAGCGCACCCCTGCAGAAAGCGTCCCCGACATGACCACATCGTATCCTTCGCCTTTGAATGAGCGCCTCGATTTCCTCGACCTGAACGCATCGGCAATGTCGAGCATGGCGACGCTGAAGCCCATGATTGATCGGCACATGCCCGAGGCAATGGAGCGCTTCTACGGCAAGATCGCGACGGTGCCCGCGGTGTCCCGCCACTTCTCCGGGCGCCAGCACATCGATCATGCCAAGGCGCGGCAGACGACACACTGGTCATCCATCGCCTCGGGCCGGCTGGATGAGAACTACTTCCAGAGCGCCAATGTCGTCGGCAATGTCCATGCGCGCATCGGCCTTGAGCCAAAGTGGTATATCGGCGGCTATGGCCTGATCCTGGAAACCCTGGTCAAGGGTATCCTGCATGATTTTCTTGCTGATAAATTCTCGGGATCAACCCTGGGCCTGGGCAAGAAGTACTCGTCCAAGCAGATCCTGGCCGAAGTCGATACCGCTTCGGTTGCGCTGACGGCGATGCTCAAGGCCGTCATGATCGACATTGATATCGCAGTGACGACCTATTTCGAAAAGACCAATGCCGAGACTGTCGAATTGAACGACCAGGTTGGTCGGGTCGTCGCCGCAGCCCAGGTCGGCGACTTTACCAAGCGCGTCGAGATCCAGTCGACCGCCCCGGGAATTGTGGCAATGGCGGAAGGTGTCAACAGCCTGATGTCCACCGTCGACGAAGGCATCAAAGAAACCGGTGGCGTGCTTGGCTCGCTGGCACAAACCGATCTGACGCAGCGCGTCGAGGGCGACTACCAGGGCGCCTTCGCCAAACTCAAGAGCGACACCAATGCGGTTGTCGACAATCTCTCGCGGGTAATTGCCCAGCTGCGGCAGACGTCCGGCTCATTGAAGACGGCGACAGGCGAGATCCTGTCGGGGGCCAATGATCTTGCCGAACGCACCACCAAGCAGGCGGCGGCGATCGAGGAAACCTCCGCGGCCATGGAGCAGTTGTCGACCACGGTGGTGGACAATGCCAGGCGCGCGGAAACGGCCAGCGCGCGAACCCAGTCCGTGTCCCGGACCGCCGAGGAAGCCGGGGAAGTGATGAAGCAATCCAACGAGGCCATGGAGCGTATCTCCACCTCCTCCCAGAAGATCTCCAATATTATCGGCATGATCGACGATATCGCGTTCCAGACCAATCTGCTGGCGCTGAATGCCTCGGTGGAAGCGGCGCGGGCCGGAGATGCGGGCAAGGGCTTTGCCGTCGTCGCGGTCGAAGTGCGGCGTCTCGCCCAATCGGCAGCCAGCGCTTCGGCCGAGGTCAAGGTGCTGATCGATCAGTCGGGCGCTGAAGTGGCCGGCGGCAGCAAGCTGGTGGCCGAAGCAACGCAGAAGCTGACCTCAATGCTTGATGGCGTCCGCGACAGCGCCGTGCTGGTGCGCGACATCGCCACGGCAAGCCAGGAGCAGTCCAACGCGATTGCCGAGGTCTCGGTCGCCATCCGGCAGATGGATGAAATGACCCAGCACAACGCGGCGCTGGTGGAAGAAACCAATGCGGCAATCGAGCAGACCGAAAGTCAGGCCAACGCGCTCGACCGCATCGTGGACATCTTCGTTATCGACGCGCGTGGCCGCCGCTCAGCGGGCCAGCAGTTTGCCGTCGTACCCTTGAAGGACGACATCAGGTCCCCCCAGGCCAAGGCAAGGACGGCCACCAAGAGTTATCCCAGCAATGGCAATGCGGCGATGAAGCCGGCGGTGGTCAAGCAGGAATGGAACGAATTCTGACGGCCACTGTCTTGCCGCTCAGGCGATGACACCCTTTACCGGCGCTCGCCGCCTAATCGAAAGTCTCGGTGCCAACGGAATGGTGGAGCTGAGCGGGATCGAACCGCTGACCTCGTCATTGCGAACGACGCGCTCTCCCAACTGAGCTACAGCCCCGTCTCCGAGGGGATTGTGCTGATATATTTGGGGGAGTGCAAGGGGGCGAAGAGCAGTGTCGTATTCGCTTCTGCCCGAGACGGTGCGCGAGGCACCTATCGGTACGGCCAGGACCGATGAGCCTCATCACCCGGCAGAACGATACTTTACTGCGCCACAGATGTATCATTGCGCGACTTACACCCGGACCATCGGGGCACCTTCTCACCATTGCGGCCGGCCGGCATCGCTGCGGCTGCTCCAGCGTGCGATCTCCAGCACCAGGCTCTGGTGAGCCAAGTCCCGGGTTTCAGCCATGCGCGACACGTTCAGACAGGATCTGCCATGACTTCTCCATTCGATCTAACGGGGCGCCATGCGCTGATTACCGGATCCAGCCGCGGGCTGGGATTTGCCCTGGCGCGGGGATTGGCGGCAGCGGGTGCCGCGGTGACGCTCAATGGGCGCGACGCACCGACACTCGAGGCGGCGGCTGCGACGCTGCGAGGCGAGGGCTATGCGGTGGACATTCTGGTGGCCGACGTCACCAATGGCGAGGCGATCACGGCAGGCATCGGCGAACTGGCCCGTCCCATCGACATCCTGATCAATAATGCCGGCATCCAGGTTCGGGCGCCCTTTCTCGAGCATAGCGTCGCGACCTGGCAGGCCATGTTCTCTACCCACATCATGGGCGCGGTGCTGCCGGCGCAGGCGGTGCTGCCCTCGATGATTGAACGGGGCGGCGGCAAGATCATCAATATCTGTTCGCTGACCAGCGAGGTGGGGCGGGCGACCATTGCGCCCTATGCGACGATGAAGGGGGCGCTGAAAATGCTGACGCGAACCATGGCCACCGAGTTCGCTGCACATAATGTGCAGGTCAACGGGATCGGCCCCGGCTATTTTGCAACCGACATGAACGAAGCGCTGATGGCGGACCCCGCATTCGACGCCTTCGTCCGGCGCCGCACCCCAGCCGGGCGCTGGGGGCAGCCGGCGGAACTGGCGGGTACGGCGGTGTTCCTGGCATCCCCGGCCGCCAACTTCGTCAATGGCCAGATCATCTATGTCGATGGCGGCATCCTGGCCGCTCTGTAGGGGTATAGAAAGGAGGGGAGCGAAGGCGATTTGTAAGCAGTGCTTACACCCGAAAATACTGGCCTGAATGCTGGTTTGAGCGGAGAGGCCTCAAATCTCTGGTGTCTTGGTCGAGTTTTCCACAAACCGGGACCCGGTCCGCCGACAAAAAGACGGAATTGTCACATTGGGTCGTTGACAGGTTGGGGGATTGGCCCTAGAACCCGCCTCACCGCTGCAGAGCGAGACGCCAACCGGCGGCGAGAACTGCGGCAAACCACTGAA
>NZ_FQVC01000015.1 GCF_900128975.1 Devosia limi DSM 17137
CAGGCCTCAGACAAAGCAGCGGTTCCCGCCCTATTGGCAACACGAGCAGTCGTCGGTGACGTGGTCGCGGACCGCGGCTACGACGCGCAAGCCATTATCGAGATGATCCAGCAAAGAGGCGGCCGCGGCCACATCCCAACCCAACGGGACCGCAAGCAGCAGCGCAGCGTCGACCCAGCCATCTACCGCCAGCGCAACCTCGTAGAACGGTTCTTCAACAAGCTCAAACACTTCCGCAAGATCGCAACCCGATACGAAAAGACGGCGCGCAACTATCTCGCCGCCGTTCTCATCGCTTGTTCACGCCTCTGGATGCGCTTTTATGAGTCCGCTACCTAGAGCCTGTGCCCGGTCGCCGGCCGGCGCCGCATATCGATGCGGTGCGCTGCTTGGCTTAGCCGGGCTGGTGTGTTAGCGCCAAGCAACGCTGCTCATCAGTCAGGTCTATGTTCATGCCGCCAAAGCTCTCCGGTCCGATGCTGGCGCCCATATCCGGCGCCGCCCCCAAGCAGATCGTGGTGTTGTTACACGGCTATGGTTCGGATGGGGCCGACCTCATCGGGTTGGCACCGCATTGGCAGGCGGTTTTGCCCGACGCGCTGTTCGTGGCACCCAATGCGCCCGAGCCCTGCCCGGGCAACCCCTTCGGCTTCCAGTGGTTCGCGCTGGATTATGAGAGCGACAGGGTGGCCAACCGACAGCAGGGATTGCCCATGGCGGCGCCGGCTCTGGTGCAGTTTCTCGATGATCTATGGGCCCAGACCGGGCTGGGCGCAGAGGACACGATCCTGGCCGGGTTCAGCCAGGGGGCGATGATGGCGCTGCATGTCGGCCTGTCGCTGCCGACAAAGCTCATGGGCATCGTCGCGTTTTCGGGGGCCTTCGTGCCGCCAGAGGGTTTTGGCGGTCCGGGACTGGCGCAGCCGCCGGTCTGCCTGGTGCATGGCGATATGGATCAGGTGGTCGACCCGGAGCTGAGTTCGGCGGCGGAAACGGCGTTGCGTGCGGTCGGCGTGGACGTGCGCCACCATGTGTCGCGCGGCGTAGCGCACGGAATTTCGCCGGATGGCCTGGCATTTGCGACCGATTTCATCGCTTCGGCCGTCGCGCAAAAATAAACGACGAAAGCTTGGGTGCCCCCGCTTCACAGGCCTGACACAAAGGGCCTATTATAAGGGGGCTATGGACTTACTCGATTCCCGATCCGGGAGACTCAAGTGACGATCCACGTGTCGCCTGAGGCCTGTCCCGCGCTTGTTCTGAACGCCGACTTCCGGCCGCTCAGCTATTATCCACTGTCCTTGTGGTCTTGGCAGGATGCGATCAAAGCGGTGTGTCTGGACCGGGTGAACATTGTGTCCAACTACGACACTGTCATCCATAGCCCCAGCTTCGACATGCAGCTGCCGAGCGTGGTCTCGCTCAAGGACTACGTCAAACCGGCGCTGCATCCCGCGTTCACACGCTTCAACGTGTTCCTGCGTGATCGCTTCCAGTGCCAGTATTGCGGTTCCAAGGACGATCTGACGTTCGACCATGTCATTCCGCGCTCCAAAGGGGGGCGAACGACCTGGGAAAACATCGTTGCCGCCTGCGCCCCGTGCAACCTGCGCAAGGCCAATCGCGTGCCATGGGACATCAAGATGTTCCCCAAGCAGGCCCCGTATCACCCGACAGTGCATGATCTGCACAATAATGGCCGGGCTTTCCCGCCCAACCATTTGCACCAGAGTTGGCTGGATTATCTCTACTGGGATATCGAGCTGGTCGAGTAGGCGGGGTGCCGTTGCTTCGGCGTCCTGGCTGCACTCAATTTACATTCGCGTCCACCAGGTCATTCCCGCCTGCGCGGGCATGACCTGATGGGGCGTGGCGGATGCACAGCCTGGCGGGGCCGGTGCGACCGTGACCCTTAGCGGGCCTGCCGGCGGTATTGGGCGAAGATCGAGAGTGCCAGCAGGCCGACCATGGCCAAGGAAGCCAGGGCATTGTAGCCAGCCATCGAGATGCCGAAGAGGCGGAACTGCACCACATCACAACCCACGACATGGGCGGCGTTGAGATTGCTCATCGCATCGAAGCTGACCATTTCGCCGACACCGGTGCAGGCGGTCGGACCGGGCCAGAAGCCCCATTCGACGCCAGCGTGATAGGCCCCCATATAGGCGCCCCAGATGAAGATGGCGGTGACGACAGCCATGGCGGTGTACCAGACCGTCAGCGGCAAGCGGTTCCAGGTGAGCAGGATCACTGCCAGCAGCGGCAGACCCCAATAATAGCTCATGCGCTGTTCCAGGCAGAGCTCGCACGGCACAAGCCCGCCGAAAACCTGCGAAGCCAGGGCGCCAAGAATGGCAACGAGCCCGATCAGAAAGGCCAGCAGCGCGGCCTTCTTGTCGAGGGGGGCGAAGAGCGAAGCGGCCATGAACAGACTTTCGGTGTGACGCTGAAGAATGTTGGCTGGATAGAGGGAGATCGCGGCGATTTCCAGCCCGGAACAGCGATGTGATCAATCGCCCGGCAGGGCTATGCCCAGAGCCTGGCGCAAGGCGATGGCATTGGCTGGGGCGTGCAATTTGTCCTCGTGCACGAAATAGGCATAGACGTCGCGTCCCTCGGTATCCCATTGCGCCATTTGATCGGCCCAGGCGGCGATATCGGTGGCCAGATAGCCAGCGGCATCGGGGCGCGGTGGTCCCTGCAGGCGGCAATAAACGAAGTCGGCCGTAAGCTGACGCGAGGGGAATTCGACCGTGTCGGAAATCACCATCGCCACATTGTGCGCTGCAAAGAGGGCGCGGGCATCGTCGCTGTCAAAGCTTGCATGGCGCGCTTCGATGGCATGACGAACGAGGCCGATGCCTGAGGTGTCGAGGTAGGGCGGCGATTTGAGGCGGCCATCGGCCTTGCTGGCGAGCGCGACATAGCTGTCCGCGTCATGCGGCAACAAGTTTAGGAAGGCCTCGATCACCTCGGGCTTGAAGCTCACATTGGGCGGCAATTGCCAGATGAAGGGGCCGAGCTTATCGCCAAGCGCCAGGGGGCCAGAGGCAAAGAAATTGGCCAGCTCCGGTGCGCAGTCCTTCAGTCGCTTGATATGGGTCACCAATTGTGGGCCCTTGATGGAGAAGACGAAGCCGTCGCGGGCCTCGCCGGCCCATTTGAGGAAGCTCGCGGGTTTCTGGTTGGCGCGGAAGGTGGCATTGATCTCGATGGTGCCGAGGCGCGAGCTGGCATAGGCCAGCTCCCTTTTCTGCACCAGGCCCGGCGGATAGAATTCACCGCGCCAGGGTTCAAATACCCATCCAGCCGTTCCGGTCCTGATCGTCACGGTCCACCTCATCGCCCAGATACAGTGTCTGACGGTCCAACAAGATGGCCCGCTTGTCCAGTGCTGGCGCTGCTATCGGCCAGGTCGAGCTGGCCCGGGTGCGAAGATAGCCACTGCCGATGGCCGGATAACGAAGTGGGCGGGCGTCGTGGTGACCAGGTCGCCATCGGTATTGATTGGCATTTCCCGTTTGGTCCGGATGTCGAACTCGACGCATTTGTCGGTGCGCACCTCCTCCCAGGCGCCATGGGTGCCTTTGCGGAACGCGCCGAGCAGCAGTAGCAGGCGGAACACATTATCCTGCTCGAGACTGTAGAGATCGAGGTGACCGTCATCGATGGCGGCATTGGCCTCGACCACGGTACCGCCGCCATAGTGGCGGCCATTGCCGACCGCGATCTGGAGGGTTTTGACCTGCACTTCGCCGGACCGGTTGATAATGGTGGCGCTGAACGGACGAGCCTTCAGCAAAACTCTCGCGGCCGCCAGCGCATAGCCCAGCTTGCCCCAGCGGCGCTTGGCTTCGCGCGATAGCGAATTTGCGAGATCCGCGCTCAGCCCCATGCTGGCGACATTGAAGAACGGGTGGCCGTTCACTTCTCCCAGATCGACGCGACGGGTCTGCCCGGCCAGGATTATGTCGGCGGCGGCAAGCAGGTCGTCCGGAATGGCCAGCGTCCGTGCCAGGTCATTGGCGGTCCCCATCGGCATGATGCCCATGGGCAGGCCCGTCGCCATGATCCCCTTGGCGGCAGAATTAATGGTGCCGTCACCGCCGCAGACGATGACGAGATCGACTTCGTTGTGCCGGCGCTCGATATCGGCCGAAACTTCGCGGGGTGTGTGGAAGCGCTCGACCTTGACATCAATGCCGCCGCGCTCCAACCGGGCGATTACCGGATCAAGCGTGTCGCTGCCACGCCGCGCATTGGGATTGATCAGCATCAGGGCATTGCGGCGGGCAGAGGACATGGACAATCCAGGATGTTGGTATTGCGCGCATGGCACTACACCGTAATCCCAAGGAAAAACCAGCCTGTTTCTCCGCTCGCCGGAAGCGTTGCGAACACCGCATCCGGCAAGCCTTTTGGTCGCGATTTCTGCCGAGCATCTGTGACTAAAGCGGTTTCTTCAACCACTTGGCCAGCACCCCGACAATGCCCTCGCGGAACAACAGCACGCTGCCGACGAAGATCACGCCCTGCAACACTGTCACCCAGGCACCGAAGCCGGCAAAATAGTTCTGCATGCTGACAATGATCGCGGCGCCGATCAATGGCCCGAAGACGGTGCCCATGCCTCCGAGCAGGGTCATCAGCACCACCTCGCCAGACATGGTCCAGTAGACGTCGGTGAGCGAAGCGAGCTGGAAGACAATGGCCTTGGTGGCGCCAGCGAGTCCGGCCAACGCGGCCGACATGACGAAGACGGCGAGCTTGTAGCGATTGACCTTGTAGCCCAGCGAGATCGAACGGGGCTCGTTGTCACGAATAGCCTTGAGCACCTGGCCGAAGGGCGAGTGGATGATGCGGTAGATCAGCAGCAGCGCGCCGAAGACAATGGCGAGCACCACGAAATACAGCGTGAGATCGGAGCTGAGGTCGATGAGGCCGAACAGCTTGCCCCGCGGCACGGCCTGAATGCCATCCTCGCCGCCGGTGAACGGCGCCTGCAGCGCGAAGAAGAATACCATCTGTGCGAAGGCCAGCGTCACCATGGCGAAGTAAATGCCCTGCCGCCGGATCGCCAATGCACCGATGCCGAGGCCCAGCACCGCCGCGGCCAGCACACCGAGCAGGATGGCGAATTCGGGATTGAAGCCCCAGGCCTTGGCGGCATAGGCAGCGACATAGCTTGCCGAGCCGAAGAAGGCCGCGTGACCGAATGACAGCAGGCCGCCGAAGCCGAGCAGCAGGTTCAGCGCACTGGCGAACAGGGCAAAGCACAGCACCTTCATCAGGAATACGGGATAGAGCAGGCTGGGCGCCACCAGCAACAGGCCGAACAGCACAGCGAAGATCACCATGTGATGGCGCGGCGTGCCAACCGGCAAGGCTGCAGCCTCGGAACGGTAGCCGGTTTCCGATTGGGTCGTCATCACTGCGTCCTTCCAAACAGCCCGGCGGGCTTGACCAGCAGCACGATGGCCATGATCACGAAAATCACCACGGCCGAGCCTTCGGGATAAAACACCCGCGTCAGGCCTTCGACGACACCAAGTCCAAAGCCGGTCAGAATGGCGCCCAGGATCGAGCCCATGCCGCCAATGACGACGACAGCGAAGACCACGATGATGAGGTCGGCGCCCATATTGGGGTTGACCGAATAGATCGGCGCGGCCAGCACGCCGGCCAGCGCGGCCAGCGCCACCCCGAAACCATAGGTCAGGGTGATCATGCGCGGCACGTTGATGCCGAAGGCCCCGACGAGCGTTGGATTTTCGGTAGCGGCGCGGAGATAGGCGCCCAGCCGGGTCTTTTCGATGGCGAACCAGGTGGCAAAGCACACCACGACCGAGGCGACGATGACCCAGGCGCGATAATTGGGCAGGAACATGAAACCGAGATTGGTGCCGCCCGAGAGTTCGGCGGGGATGGAATAGGGCAGGCCCGAGACGCCGTACTGGTTGCGGAACAGGCCCTGGATGATCAGCGCCAGGCCGAAGGTCAGCAGCAGGCCATAGAGGTGGTCCAGATGATAGAGCCGGCTGATCATCAGCCGCTCGATCACCACGCCCGTCGCGCCAACCACCAGCGGCACGATCAGCAGCGCCCACCAGTAGTTGATGCCGGTATAGGTCAGCAGCATCCAGGCAACGAAGGCACCCATCATATACTGCGCGCCGTGGCTGAAATTGATGATGTTGAGCAGGCCGAAAATGACCGCCAGCCCGAGGCTAAGCAGCGCATAAAATGAGCCATTGATCAGCCCCAGCAGCAATTGCCCGAAAAGTGCCTGTGGCGGTATGCCCAAAAGCTCGAACATGACAAACGATCCCGATGCAAACGAGGGGAGGCGCCCCGGCGGTGCCGGAGCGCCATTGGTGAACTACTCGGCGATGAAGGCGCAGCCGCCGTCTTCGATCGGCCGGAAAGCATCGGCGGCCGGGGTGGTGGCGACCAAGGTGTAGTAATCCCACGGGCCGGTGGATTCAGCCGGTGACTTGACCCTGAACAGGTGCATGTCGTGGATCTTGCGACCGTCTTCGCGGATCATGCCGTCGCCAAACAGCGGATCGCTGGTCGGTGTGGACTTCATTGCCGCCATCAGGGCTTCAGTTTCCTTGGCTCCGGTGGATTCCACCGCCTTGAGGTAGTGCAGCACGCTGGCATAGACGCCGGCATGCACCATGGTCGGCTTCTTGCCGTCGTTCTGGGCGGCGAAGCGCTCGGACCAGGCGCGGGTCTCGTCATTGAGGTCCCAGTAGAAGCTCTCTGTCAGCACCAGCCCCTGCGCGGTTTCAAGGCCCAGCGCGTGAATGTCGGTGATGAAGATCAGCAGACCCGCAAGCGCCTGGCCGGCCTGGGTGATGCCGAACTCGGATGCCTGCTTGATGGTGTTGACGGTGTCGCCGCCCGCATTGGCGAGGCCGATCACCTGGGCACCCGAGGCCTGGGCCTGCAGCAGGTAGGAAGAAAAATCGGTGCCGGGGAATGGATGGCGCACGGTGCCGACCACTTCGCCGCCCGAGCCCTCGACAATGGCCATGGTATCGCGCTCAAGCGCATGACCAAAGGCATAGTCGGCGGTGATGAAGAACCACTTGTCATTGCCCTGTTCCACCATGGCGGTGCCGGTGCCCTTGGCGAGTGCCCAGGTATCGTAGGTCCAGTGCACCGTATTGGGCGAGCACTGCGCGCCGGTCAGGTCGGCCGATCCGGCTCCCGAATTCATGAAGATCTTGTTCTTCTCGCGGGTGATTTCGTTGACCGCAAATGCTGCCGACGAGGTCGGTACGTCCACGATCAGGTCGACGCCATCCTGGTCATACCATTGGCGGGCAATATTGGAGGCGACGTCGGGCTTGTTCTGGTGATCGGCCGAGACGATTTCGACGGTGATGCCCTTGCCGGCGGCGTCGAAATCCTCGACGGCCATGCGGGCAGCGATCACCGAGCCTTCGCCCGACAGATCGGCATAGACGCCCGAGCGGTCGTTGAGCACGCCGATCTTGACTTCGGTCTGGGCCATGGCCGTACCCGCCAGCAGCAGGCTGGTGGCCGAAGCCAGGATGATGGTCTTGAAATTCATTATTGCGTCTCCTCCTGATGGTGCCGATTTTTCGGCTTGGTGCTAGACGCCCAGATAGGCGTGGAGCTTGTTCATGTTGGCGGCGAGATCGGCATTGGGAATGGTGTCGATCACCCGACCCTGTTCGACGACGTAGTGCCGGTCCGCTACCGATGCGGCGAAGCGGAAATTCTGTTCGACCAATACGATGGTAAAGCCCTGGCTCTTGAGCTGGCCAAGGGTGCGGCCGATCTGCTGCACGATCACCGGGGCCAGACCCTCGGTGGGTTCGTCCAGCAACAGGAATTTGGCGCCGGTCCGCAAGATGCGGGCGATGGCCAGCATCTGTTGCTCGCCACCGGAGAGCTTGGTGCCCTGGCCGCCCAGCCGCTCGCGCAGGTTGGGGAACATGTCGAGCACCGCTTCACGCGTCAGCCCGCCGGGCCGCACCTGTGGTGGCAGCATGAGGTTTTCCTCGACCGAGAGACTGGAAAAGATGCCGCGCTCTTCGGGGCAGAAGGCAATCCCGGCATGGGCGATGTGGCGCGGCGCTAGCCCGATCAGTTCGCGATCGTCGAAACGCACAGAGCCTTTCCGCTTGCCCAGCAGCCCCATGATGGCACGCAGCGTGCTGGTCTTGCCGGCACCATTGCGGCCAAGCAGGGTCACGACCTCGCCAGGGTACACGTCGAAATTGATACCATGCAGCACATGGCTTTCGTCGTACCAGCCGTTGAGGTCGCGCACCGCGAGCAGGCTGTCGGCTTGCGCACCGACCGTCGCCATTGGTTCACTCATGGCCGGCTCCGATATAGGCTTCGATGACGCGGGGATCCTTGGACACCACTTCATAGGACCCCTCTGACAGGACCTGGCCGCGCGCCAAAACCGTGATGCGGTCGGAAAGGTCGGCAACGACGGACAGGTTGTGCTCGACCATCAGGATGGTGCGATTGGCCGAAATCTTGCGGATCAGCGCCGATATGCGCGCGACGTCTTCCTGCGCCATGCCGGCCATGGGTTCATCGAGCAGCAGCATTTCGGGTTCGAGCGCCAGCGTCGTGGCGATCTCCAGCGCCCGCTTGCGGCCATAACTCAGCTCGCCTGCCGTTTCATTGGTAAAGCTCGACAGGCCAACCTCGTCGATGCGCTCCATCGCTTCTGCGTCGAGTTGATGCAGCACCGTCTGCGAGCGCCAGAAGTCGAAGCTGTCACCGCGCCGCCGCTGCAGCGCAATGCGCACGTTCTCGAGTACGCTGAGCTTGGGAAACACTGCCGAGATCTGGAACGAGCGCACCAGGCCAAGCCGCGCAATATCGGCCGCCGGCATGCGAGTAATGTCGCGACCGTTCAGCGTAATGGTGCCAGCGCTCGGCTGCAGGAATTTGGTCAGCAGGTTGAAGCAGGTGGTCTTGCCCGCCCCGTTCGGCCCGATCAGTGCATGGATCGAGCCACGCTGCACATCAAGATCAACGCCGTTCACCGCCACGAACCCGGCAAAGCGCTTGCTCAGGCCGCGCGCTGAAAGGATGACGTCGGCTGCCGAGGCCGTCTGGGTTGTCATGGCTGCGTTCATTTTGCCGTCCATCCGCCGTCAATGGAAATAGCCGATCCGGTGATCGAGCGCGCGAGATCGCCACATAGATAAGCCGCCAATTCCGCAATCTCCTCGGGCTGGACGAATTGCCGTGTCGGCTGGGGCGCCAGCATGACCTCGCGCACCACCTGTTCCTCGCTCATCGCATGGACCCGGGCCTGATCGGCCACCTGGGCGGCCACCAGAGGCGTCCACACATAGCCTGGGCAGATGGCATTTACGGTAATGCCCTTCTCTGCCGTTTCCAGCGCCACCGCCTTGGTCAATCCCACCACAGCATGCTTGGTTGCCACATAGGCCGACTTGAAAGGGGAGGCGCGCAATCCGTGGGCGGAGGCGATGTTGATGATGCGACCCCAGCCGCGTCTGGTCATCCCGGGCAGTGCCGCGCGGATGGTGTGGAAGGCGGAATCCAGACTGACCGCGACGATACGGTCCCAGTCGGCGGGGGGCAGTTCCTCTACCGGCGCCACCTTTTGGATACCTGCATTGTTAACCAGCACATCGAGCTGCCCAAAGCTTGAGACCACCTCGCCGACCAGATCGTAACCACCGCCATCGAGAGACAGGTCAGACTGGAAGTAGCGCACTTTGGTGCCATTGCCGGCCAATGACCGCAGCGTGTTCATGATGTCGGCTTCGGCCTCGAAGCTGTTGATCGCCACGTCATAACCCATCGCCGCGAATTTGCTGGCGATCGAGAGGCCAATGCCACTCGTCGAGCCGGTGACCAGTGCCACGCGCTTTGTTGTCATGCTCCACCCTGTAGCGGACTTTAAGGGGTCCGGTCTTTTGCCAACTCCCTTTCAAGTTCCGTGCCAAGCGCGCAAAGCCAGGCTTCAGGGGCTTTCTCGACGGGCCAGGAGCTCAACGATGTGCGGCGGACACGACACTGTCCGGAAACCAGGATAGGTCAGAGGCCGATATTGTGGCGTTTCAGCTTTTCATAGAACTGCGATCGCGACACGCCCAGTCGCAACGCCGCCGCTGATTTCTGCCCGCCGGTGGCTTGGAGTGCATCCAGGATCGCCTGGCGCTCGGTATCAGCCATGGCATTGGCCAGACCCTGCCGTGGCAGACCCGGCCGCCCTCCTGGCGGGAGTGCGCGACGGATCACCCCTGCGTCCATCACCTCGCTCGGCGCGAGCGCCGCGGCCCGTTCCAGCACGTTGCGCAATTCGCGTACATTGCCTGGCCAGGCATGATCCTGCAGCAGGGCCACGGCTTCGGGCGTGATCACCCAGCCACGCTGGTCAGCTGCCCGCATGGTCTGCTCCAGCAGCGTTTCACAGAGCAGCGCCATATCCTCGCGCCGCTCCCGCAGCGGGGGGACGTGCACCGTCAGCACCGCAACGCGATAATACAGATCGGCCCGAAAGCTCTTGTCGGCGATCTTGGCTTCGAGGTCCTGCGAGGTCGCCGCGATGATGCGGACATCGATCTTCTTGACGGTATTGGAGCCCAGCGCTTCGATCTCGCCTTCCTGGAGCACGCGCAGGAACTTGGCCTGGATGCCCAATGGCATGTCGCCGATTTCATCCAGGAACAGCGTGCCGCCATGAGCCAGTTCGAATTTGCCCTGCCGCGCCTTCTTCTCGGCCCCGGTATAGGCCCCAGGGGCAACACCGAAGAATTCCGCCTCGAGCAGCGCCTCGGGCACCGCCGCCATGTTCACCGCCACGAAGGGGCCATCGGCGCGGTCAGATTGCTGATGGATGGCGTGGGCCAGCAATTCCTTGCCGGTGCCGGTCTCTCCCAGGATGAGCGCCGCCCCGTCGCGCAGCGCAAAGCGACGTACCATGGCCTTGAGTTCCTTGATGGCCTCGCTCTGACCGATGAAGCTCGATAAGGAATATTTGGTCTGTCGCTCCCGCGTCAGGGCTGCCTGCGCGCGCGTCAGCTGCTTTTGCAGCGCTTCGAACTTGTCGAGGATGGGGGCCAGATAGTCGACATTGTCGTAGAAAACGAAGCCGATTGCGCCCTCGACCGCGCCCGCGGCATCCTTGAGCGGAATCCGGCAGACAACGAACTGACGGTCATCGAAATTCATGATGTCGAGCAGGATCGGCCGGCCCGTCTCGACCACCCGTCTCAGCAATGAATGGGGGATGATGTCTTCCACCGGCATGCCGATGGGGTCGAAGTCGGGTGCCAATTTGAGCAATTCACGGTAGCGCTTGTCCATCCAGGTGATGCGGGTCTGGGCGTCGACAATAATGGCGCCCTCGAAGAAATCCCGCAGCAGGCTGAAGGCGGCGACCGCCTCTTCGATACTGGCCAGCCCATTGGCGGCTGGCCAGCGCTCGAGTGTCGGTGTGGGCGTCATGGCCGGCCTCGCTTCCAGTGTCGGGAGCGAGACTAGATGCTGCTCACGTCATGAGCAACGCATCACGCGATGCAAACCATGCTGCATGCCTGCGTGGCGCTTTCGCGTAGGAAGCCTTTATGGAAGCGGTGTTTCGCAACCCCGGCTTCCCGGTCCCTCCTCGAATGAACAACCTTCATGGCTTCGGCGCTCAGCGGGGCCGTGCCATGAGGCGGTGGACAATTTCCGGGTGAGCCTAACTAAGCCAGTCGGCCTCACTTTTCGCCAGGGCCGCGAAGAAAGCGTCGATTTGCTGCAGGCCGAAGACAGTCGGGAGCTGCGTTCCAAACCGGTCGAAGGTCGCGGACAGGCCAAGACGGCGGGCCATGAACTGACGACCGTAGCAGAGCAGACCATCCAGCGAGCGGTTCATGAAGACGATCAGGGGCAAGATCTCGGCCTGAATGGCGACGGCCTGCCGCCGCGATTCAACATCGCCATTCTGCCATAGACGGTGGATCCTGACCTGCAGCGGCAAGCAGTCGGGGGCTGGAATGAGCCCGACGGCTCCTGCCTGCAATAGGGAAATATGCTCGATGCCACCGTGGCCGCCAAAAGTGGCGAGGCTGGAATGCGTGCGCGCGATCAATGGCTCGACGCCGACCACCGGCCCCTCTCCCTTCAACACCGTGAAACTGGGCATGCGCTCGCTGAGCCGCAGCAGCCCCTCGGCCGAAAGTGCGTTGATCAGGTGCTCGGGATTGTTCTGGATACCAAGCGGACAGGTGATGGTTTCTCCGACCGTCACAAACCAGTCGATGAGAGCGTCTTCGCTGAGCTTTTGATGGTTCGGCGGCTGCAGAATCAGCCAGTCGGCACCAGCCGCCACGGCGGCGTGCGCAAAGGCGATCTGCTCGTCCATGCTGTGGCCGGCCACGGTAACGGAATAGGGCAGTCGTCCCGCCAGAATGCGGCCCACCATGCGGGTCAGCGCCAGTCGTTCCGCACCATCCATGCGGTGCGACTCGGTCACCAGCCCGAGCACAGCAATCCCATCGGCCCCGCTCGAAATGGCGTACTCGACCTGAAGGGTCATGGCCTCTTGATCAAGCGTTCCTTGCGCGGTCCAGAACGCATAGAGCATCGGGTAAATGCCCTGCAAGGTCTGCTTATCACTTTGTAACATAACGATAAATCCTTGTCGAAATTGATTCATCTGATGAATGGTTGCCAACCATTTAGAGCTGTGCCACAGTTTATGCAATCGCCAATGCCGCAATCCTGCGGCCCCTTCGGAGGGATCATGACCAGCCTGACTGAGCGCCTTGCCACCTGCTATTCCGGTGTCGTCTACGACATCATGCGTGACATGGGGCTCCCGCCGGCCGTTTTGCCGCACTCGATCAAATCGCTGGAAAACCACGTCAAGATTGCCGGCCCGGTGTTTACGCTGCGCGGCCGTCCGGACCCCAGCGTTGGAGCACATGAATCGCTGCTCGAATGGACCAGCTTCCTGTCCAAGGCTGCCGTTGGCCATGTCGTCGTTTGCCAGCCGCAGGATTCCAACCGGGCCCTGATGGGCGAACTCTCGGCCGAGGCGCTCAAGCTGCGCGGCGTTCTCGGCTACCTGGTCGATGGCGGTGCCCGCGACGTCAGTTTCATCAAGAAGATCGGTTTCCCGGTGTTCTGCCGCTACACCTCGCCGATCGACGTTGTCGGCAACTGGCGCCCGGAAGCCATGGAAGAGCCTGTGACCATCGGCAATGTGGTGATCCATCCGGGCGACTATATCCTGGGCGATGAAGACGGCGTCGTCGTCATTCCCAAAGCCCATGCCGAAGAGGTCATTTCGCGCTCCGAAGTGGCGATGAATACCGAAAGCCTGGTGCGCAAGGCCATTCTGGAGGGGCAGGACCCGCAGGAAGCCTACGTCAAGTACGGCAAGTTCTGATGGCACGGGCGGTGGCAAAACCGGCAGCAGCCCGCAATCTGGGCAAGGGCAAGATTGCCACCGCAGTCTCCGTGCTCGGAGAAAAGATCGTATCGGGCGCTTTCCCGCCCGATACGCCATTGCCAGTCGAAGCCGACCTGGCCAATGAGACCGGGGTGGGCCGCAGCGTGCTGCGCGAGGCCATCAAGGTTCTGGCCAGCAAGGGCATGGTGTCCGCCCGCCCCCGCATCGGCACCGTCATCCTGCCGCGCGAGCAGTGGAACCTGTTCGATCAGGACGTCCTGAACTGGCTGCTCAAGACCGACGCCGTGACGCCCGAACTGGTGCGCGACATTCTGGTCGCCCGCAAGATCATCGAGCCCGAGGCAGCGCGTCTCGCCGCGCGGCACGCCACCGATGCCGACAAGCAGGCCATCACCAGCATCTACCAGGCGATGGTCGCGGCCGTCGACGATCCGGCCGCCGCCGTCGATGCCGATATCCGATTCCATACCGCCATTCTTGGCGCATCCCACAACATGATCCTGACCGCGTTCTCGCCGGCCATCACGGCGATCCTCAGCGCGTTCTTCCAGATCAGCATCCAGAATCCTGAAGTCTTCCCGAGCAACCTGGCGGCGCACGGCAAAGTCGCCGAGCACATTGCCGCGGGAGACCAGGACGCCGCCTACGAGGCGATGCACGCGGTCCTCGCAGCGACCGAGCACGATCTCACTTCGCGGCTCAAGCTCTAACCAAGTTCTCGCAAATTCATGGAGGAGAAAATCATGAACAAGACCCAGGCAATTTCGCTCGCGGCAATTCTGCTGGCCGGCACGGCCATGCCCGCTGTGGCGCAGTATCCCGAGCGCCCGATCACCCTGCTGGTTTCGTGGGCGGCCGGTGGCGGCACCGACGCTGTGGCCCGCGCGCTGGCCACGCAGATCGAAAAGCAGCTGGGCACGCCGGTCAACGTCGTCAACCGCACGGGCGGCGCCGGCGTCATCGGGCATACCGAAATGATCAATGCGCAGCCAGACGGCTACACGATCGGTCTGGCGACTGCCGAGCTCGCCACCTATTACTGGTCCGGTACTGCCGAATTCACCTATGAGGACGTGACCCCGATCGCGCTCGTCAATCTCGACGCCTCGGCCTTCAACGTCTCTTCGGGCAGCGAATGGACCGACCTGCGCATGGCACTTGACGCGATCAAGGCTGCGCCTGCCGGCACCTACAAGCTCTCGGGCATGGCGCCGGGCGCCGGCTACCACCTGGCCCTGTCGGGCCTGCTGCATTCCGAGGGTATCGACCCCACATTCATCACCGTCGTTCCCAGCCAGGGCGCTGCTCCGGGCTTCCAGGAACTCGCATCGGGTGGCGTGGACCTCGTGCCATCGTCTCTGCCCGAAGCGCAGTCGATGATCGCGGCCGGCCAGGTCAAGTCGCTCGCCGTGCTCGCTGGCACTCGCATGGCGGCATTCCCCGATGTTCCGACTGTCGAAGAGGCCATTGGCAAGCCATGGGTGGCTGGTACCTGGCGCGGCCTGGTTGCACCGGCTGGCGTGCCCGCCGAGGCCATTGCCGTGCTCGAAACCGCTGTCGAGGCCGCCTGGAATTCCGACGAATTCCAGACCTTCATGACCGATCGCGGCTTTGGCCTGACCTATAGCAATAGCGCCGACTTCGCCACGTTCCTGGCCAACGAGCACAAGGGCAATGGCGAGATCATGGGGCTCCTCGGCCTGCGTCAGCGAGACTGATCAATGCTCAAGGTCAGTGATCTTGGCTCGGGACTGGCAATTGCCAGTCTCGGTGCCCTTGTCTTTGCGCAATCGCGCAGCTTCCCGGCGGCCGGTGGCGTGCCCGTTGGTCCTTCATTCTATCCCGGTCTGATCGGCGGGGTCCTGTTCGTGTGCGGAGTGGCTCTGGCTATCAGCAGCATCAAGCAGCGAACCGCCTTGCCGGTCGTGGCCCTGCCTGGGTGGACGCGCAAGCCCAGGAGCGTTCTGGCTGTCGGCGCCATCGTGGCGGCAATCGTGCTTTATGCAGTGTTGAGTGCGCAGCTCGGCTTTCTTGCCACCGCGATGCTTGTGACCACTGTGCTGCTGCTGGCGTTTGGCGTCAGATGGTATGCGAGCCTTGGCGCCGCGCTGGCCCTGAGTGTCGTGCTCCACGTGCTCTTTGCCGTGCTGATGCGCGTGCCACTGCCCTACGGCTTGATTGAGCGGATGCTGCCATGAATTTTCTCACTGCAATCCAACTCGTCTTCGAACCCACGACGCTGATGGTGCTGCTGGCATCGGCCGCGTTCGGACTGTTTGTCGGCTCCATGCCGGGCCTGTCCGCGACCATGGCAGCAGCGTTGCTGGTGCCACTGACTTTTTACATGGACCCGGTTCCTGCCATCGGCGCCATCGTCGTTTGCTCTGCCATGGCGATCTTTGCCGGTGACATTCCCGGCGCCCTGCTGCGCATTCCGGGCACCCCGGCCTCTGCTGCCTATGTCGGGGAGGCCTATCAGATGGGCCGCAGGGGCGAGCTCTCGAAAGTCTTGAGCGTCAATCTGCTGGCGTCGGCCATCGGCGGCATTTTCGGCACCCTGTTGCTGATCTTTCTAGCACCGCAGCTTGCCTTGGTTGCCCTGCGCTTTTCCAGCTACGAGTATTTCTGGCTCGCGCTGATCGGGCTTTCGGCGGCCACGCTGGTCAGCGCGAGCAATCCTATCAAGGGCATCATTTCCCTGTTCCTCGGGCTGTTGCTTGCTACGGTCGGGCTCGACGTGGTGACGGGCTTCCCCCGCTACACATTCGGCTCGGTCAACCTGATGGGCGGCGTGTCCCTGATTGCGGCCCTGATCGGCCTGTTTGCGGTTGCCGAACTGTTCCGCAAGGCGACAACGATCCAGGAGCGCCTGCCGCCAGTGCCACAGGTCGAGGGCGCCATCCTTCGTCAGGGCTTTGCCGTCATTCGCCAATATAAGGGCAACGCCCTGCGCGGCAGCATCATCGGCACGCTTCTGGGCATTCTGCCCGGTGCCGGCGCCGATATTGCCGGCTGGATCTCCTATGCGGTGTCCCGTCGCTTCTCCAAGACGCCGGAGAAGTTCGGCACCGGCCATATTGAAGGCGTCGTCGATGCCAGCGCCTCCAACAACGCCTCGCTTGGCGGTGCCTATGTACCGGCGCTGGTCTTTGGCATTCCCGGCGATTCCATCACGGCCATCGTCATCGGCGTGCTGCTGATCAAGGGCCTCACGCCCGGGCCGACCGTGTTCACCCAAAGCGGCGACATCGTTGCGGCGATCTTCGTCGTGTTCATTCTCGCCAACCTGATCCTGATTCCACTTGGCCTGCTGGCGATCCGGGCGGCGCGCAATGTCCTGTCCATCGATGCGCGCGTGCTGTTGCCGATCATTGTGATGTTCTCGATCGTGGGGGCCTTTGCGGTCAACAACGCTGTATTCGATCTGTGGATCGTGCTGGCCCTGGGCCTCATCGGTTGGCTGATGGAAGAGAACGGCTTTTCGGTTGCGCCGATGGTGCTTGGGCTGGTGCTCGGCAAGATCGTCGAGGAAAGCTTCGTAAACTCCATGATCAAGGCCAATGGCAATCTGGTGGCGTTCGTCGACCGCCCCATTGCGGGAACCCTTGCGGCCGTCTTCCTAACCATCTGGCTGTCGCCGCTGATCTTGCGTGCGATCCGGTCGCGCGCCAAGGCGACCGCCGGCTAGTCCCCTCCCAAACTGGAACGTCAAGACATGTATCAATCACTGAATGGTTCGGTTCATCCCATGGCAGCGGCTGAGATCGCCGTGCCTGCAATGCCCGATGATGAACGGGTATGGGTGCCACAGGCCGAAGGCGTGTGGTTCCGCCCGCTGATGCTCAATACGATGCAGGGGCAGTGGTGCAACCTGCTGCGGGTACGACGCGCCGGGGTCCTGTCGCGTCATCTGCACCCCAACCCGGTCCATGGCTACGTGATCAGCGGTCGGTGGTTCTATCGCGAGCACGACTGGGTCGCCGAAACCGGCTCCTATGTGTTCGAGCCGCCGGGCGAAATCCACACTTTGGTGGTTCCCGAGGACTGCGCCGAGATGATCACCTTCTTCAATATCACCGGTTCGATGATCTATCTGGACGAAGCCAACAGGCACGTTGGCTATGAGGACGTGTTCACCAAGATTGATATGTGCCGCGCCCATTACCAGGCCGTTGGCCTGGGCGCGGACTATGTCGACCAGTTCATCCGGTAGGCCGCAATGCACCCAAATCAAGGCAATTGGGCATCGCAGTGGTACGCGGGCAAGAAGGTCGTCATTACGGGCGGCAGCTCGGGGATTGGCGCGAGCGTGGCTCGGGCCTTTCTTGATGCGGGCGCTGAGGTCATCGCCACGGGTGTTTCGTCGGCGGACATCGAGGCTGCGCGGCAGCGCTCCAATCTCGAGGGCGCCCAGCTGCGCGTTCTCGATGTGCGCAACGGCCCTGCGGTCTCGGACCTGTTTGCCGGCCTCGACCGGCTGGATATTCTGGTCAATTGCGCCGGGGTGATCCAGCGCGGCGCCGAGCTCGATCCAGCGGTGTTTGAAGCAGTTGTCGACATCAACCTGAACGGCACCATGCGGTGTTGCGCGGCCGCGCGGCCACTCCTGGCCGCCGGCAAAGGCGCGGCAATCGTCAACCTGGCCTCCATGCTGTCCATCTTCGGCGGCGGCATGGTGCCCGGATATTCAGCCAGCAAGGGCGGCATCAGCCAGCTCACCAAGTCATTGGCAATCGCCTATGGTCCCGACGATATCCGCGTCAATGCAGTGGCACCCGGCTGGATCGCCACACCACTGACGGCAGACCTGCAAGCGGACCCGGCGCGCACAGCGCAGATCATGTCGCGTTCGGTCATCAAGCGCTGGGGCGAGCCGGAGGACATTGCCAATGGGGCCCTATATCTGTGCTCTCCAGTGGCGCGTTTCGTTACCGGCACCACGCTCGTTATCGATGGTGGCTACTCGGTCGGCTGACGGTAGCCCATACCGCATAGGTCGGCCGCCGTGGATTGCCCGGTGGCCGGCCTTTTCCGAGTTTCAATCAGCGTCACCTTTGCCAAGAGCTGATTGAGCCGAGGTCCGGAGTGCGGTCGTTCGCCCATCGTCGGCGCCGGACTTTTCTGCACATTCAGGTCGGCGGTTCGAGCACGATACTGACCCGAGAAATCGAGGTGCCTGGGCAGGCTAGAACTGGCTGTGCTCGGGGCGCAGGCGTGCATGCTGAAGCTGAACACACCATCCGGAGGATGCTCATGTCGATCGGCATCAATCCCCGCTCCGAGGTCAGCACCAGATGCGACGGCAGCCGTGGCATGAAGACCGGCAGGTCCAGCCGGTTGAGGCCCTCGCTCCAATCCCGTCCACACGCGTGAAGTTGTGCAGCGGACCACGGTCTGGACAGGAGCGATGACGAAAGCGCCAGCGGCCAATGCCAATAGCAGAATGAGTTTGCTGAGGTCGGACGAAGCGGTCGACGGCGACCCTCACTTCAGCTCAATTCGCGAACACTGCGTCGAAGTCCTCGGCGGATCCTAATCGGCTTTGCCGCCAATCTGCTCGCGAATTGCATTGAGCCAGATTGCTACGGCGACGGCGCCGCCGTCCTTGATGCCCTTGGCGCGGTCGCCAAGATAGCTGGCCCTGCCAAGGGAGGGAGCCATCGAGGCAGTTAGGTCGGCACCATCTTGTGCCGCCATTGTTGCCGCGTCGAATGCGGCGGCGGGTTGTGCTCCACGCTCGAGTTCGATGCGCCAGGCATCAGCGGCGGGACGCAAGGCATCCACCATGGTCCGATTGCCCACGCGTGCCCCGCCGAGCTCTTCAACAGCATCGACAGCCGCGGTGAAGGCGGCCAACCAGTCCTCTGACGAAGCTTCCGCCTTGTCGACCAGAATACTGGCCGCACGGACAAGGCCGACGGCGTAGAACGGGCCGGAACTGCCGGCGATGGCGCGACGAAGCGCATCGGCAATGGCGGTGCAGGCAGACGCAGGCGTATTGAAGGCATTGTCGGGAAGCGCCCGAATGGCCTCGGCTCCGCGCACCATGCTGGCGCCCAGGTCACCATCTCCGGCCTGGCTGTCGAGATGAGCGAGCAACGGTTCCTGCGCAATCAATTCGGTCGCGATGGCCTCTGCAACGGCGCGGATGGTGTGGGCATCCTTTCCCCTTGGCTGGTTCAGTTCAGTGCTGGCAGTTTGCGGTGTGGCCACGATGCGACGTTGGTGCGCAATGCGTCCGTCGCAGTTCCAGGCGCGCGCCTCAGTCGGTGCGTCGAGAGCGTGCAGAAGCGTATCGGTCAGTGGCAGCATGCTGATTGAAAAGCCCGGCATATCGAGCGCCGACAAAAACACGCCTGAGTAGAGACGCTCGACCACCAGCCCCTTCTCCCGAGCCCGCGCCAACGCGCGCCGGGCAACAATCGTCAGTTCAATGGGCGGCGTGCTGCCAAGCCCGTTGACCAAGATCGCTACACGCTGTTCAGCAACCAGTCCCTTGTCGAGGATAATGGTATCAACAACGCGGTCCACCAGCATGTCTGCGGACTGCATTTGCACACGCTCCACGCCCTTCTCGCCATGAATGCCGAGACCAATCTCGATTTCGTCTTCACCCAGGGTGAAGCCGGGCTTGCCGACGGCAGGGACCGTGCAGGCTCCCAGCGCCACGCCCATGGTACCGACAGCTTGCGCGGTCGCCCGTGCCTGCGCGACGACCTGTTCCAGCGGCAGTCCGCTTGCCGCAGCGCTACCGGCGACTTTATGGACCAGTACGGTGCCGGCAATGCCGCGGCGGCGTTCGCGCGGAACGATATCCCGCAGCGCCACGTCATCGGCAACGACGACGATCTCGGTGGGGATGCCCTGCGCCGTCGCCATTTCTGCGGCAAGGCCGAAATTAAGGCGGTCACCGGTGTAATTCTTGACAACCAGGACAGCGCCCCGAGGACCGGCGACCGCCTTGATACCAGCCAGCACCGCATCGACGCTTGGAGACGTGAAGACGTCCCCGGCAATCGCCGCTGTCAACATGCCAGTGCCAACATAGCCGGCATGACCGGGTTCATGACCGCTGCCGCCACCGGAGAGGACGGCCACAGGACGCTGGTCGGGCACGCTTTCATCCCAACGTATGAGCACGTTCTCAGTGTCGAGGAGTGCCAATCCGGGCGTGGTATCGGCTATGCCTTCCAGAACTTCGCGGACGAGGTGGCGGGGGTCGTTGATCAGTTTCTTCATGGTGCTTCCCGGGAGAGCGATCAGTTGATGAAGCCGGCAAGACGCGGCAGGGCCAAGGACATTTCTGGCACGAGTATCAGCAGCAGCAGGAAGACGACCTGCAGGGCGTAGAATGGCAGCATGGCACGACTGATCGTTTCGATCTTGAGCTTGCTGACGCTGGCTGCTGCAAACAGGCATGGTCCAACAGGTGGCGTGGTCAGCCCGATGACCAGCGTGAGCGCCATGACGATGCCGAAGTGGATCGGATGGACACCACCACTGACTGCCACGGGCGCCAGGATAGGCGCCATGACGATAAGGGCAGCACCCGAATCCATAAACATGCCGACCAGGAGCAGGACGCCAACAATGAGAAGCAACAGGGAGAGCGGATCGGATGCAACGCCGATCAGGGCACTGGCAATGTTCTCGGGAATGCGTTCGAGACCAATGAACCAGCCAAAGACATTGGCGGTGGCCAGCACCATGAAGATGACCGAGGTCATCACGCCTGCCCTGAGCAAACAGCCCGGAATATCGGAAAACTTCAGCGTGCGCTTGAGGAAGAGGCCGATGATCAGAATATAGGCGACCGATACGGCGGCGGCCTCAGTGGCCGTGAAGATCCCGCTCAAGATGCCACCGAGGATAATGATGGGCATGGCGAGCGGCAAGGCCGCGTTGAAGGAAATTTCCATGAACTCCCGTGGCGTATAGCGGGTCTCGCGGCGCGGAAAATCATATTTTCGCGCCAGGAAGACGACGAGGCCCATCAGCAGGAGAATGAGGAGCAGGCCCGGCACGATCGACGCAAGAAAGATCGAGGCGACCGAGACCTGGGCAATCGATGCATAGAGCATCAGGATGATGCTGGGGGGGATAATTGCACCAACGATCGAGGATGCCACCGTCAGGGCCGTAGCAAAGCGCTTGTCATACCCCATGGTTTCCATGGCTTTGATTTCGATGGAGCCAAGGGTGGCAATATCGGCAAGGGCCGAGCCGGACATGGTCGAGAAGAACGCACTGGCCAAAATATTGACATGAGCGAGGCCGCCACGCAGCCGGCCGACCAGCGCATCGGCAAATCTCACGATGTCATCAATCGCCTTGGAAGCGGTCATCAGCTCCGCGGCGAGAAAGAAGAAGGGGATCGCCATGATGGTGAAAACATTGAGGCCCGCAAAGACACGCTGCGGCACGAGAAGCAGGAATTGTGCACCGCCAGCTTCAAACATCAGCCACAGCGAGACCAGACCCACGACAAAGGCAATTGGAATGCCGACAAGCAATAAAGAAACGAACGCAATCGCGGCGAATGTCATACTAAGTTCTCCTTGCTCCGATCAGGCGCCGGGCGGCGGAACGAAGGGAGACTGGTTCTCGAGCGTTCGCTGCCAACCCTCTATCGAGACAGCAATGATCTGTATCAGCATCATCACGCCGCCGATCGGCATGGCGGCGTAGGCGAAGGCCATATTCACGCCGAGCGAGGACGATGTCTGGCGCGGACCCATTTCGAGCGTCAGCCGCCAGCTAAACCAAGTGAACACCGCCAGGAACACGGCAACCATGATATTGCCGAAGATGTAGATCACCCCCCTGACACGGACGGGTAAGGCATCGACCAGCAGCGTGATGCCCACATGATCGAGCTGGCGAATAGCAACGCTGGCTCCGATCATGGTAACGGCAACCATAAGAAATCGCGCCAGTTCGGGCGGCCAAGCCATCGGAATGGGGATGATGAAGCGGAAGAACACGCCCACCAGGACCGAAAATACCATGGTGGCGATGATCAGTATTGTCAGCAGCTTGGCCAAGGCCAGCGTAAGGTCTGCAAACTTCATAAAGGCAGACATGCGTTGCTCCTCCTCATTTTAGACGGGCGTGTTCGACACGCCTTGTAAAGGCAGGCGCTTTGGCGCCTGCCTTCTTGGCAGAGGGACGCATTATTCGACCGACAGATCGGCCTCGGCCGTGGCGACGGCGGCCAAGAAGCCATCCACCTGTTCTTGACCGAACTGGCCAACCATCCAGTCGAGAACCTTCGGCTGGGCGGTGTCGCGGAATGCTGCAATCTGCTCAGGGCTTGAAGATGTTACCTCGACGCCACGATTGCGGAACTCCTCGACCACATCGCTAACCAGAGTCTGGGATAGACCACGCCCCGCAACGGCAGCCTGACGGCCAGCCACAATCACGGCTTGGCGCAGTTCGGGTGGCAGGTCCTGGAACCACTGCTCGTTCACCACGATGAAGACCAGGCTATACACGTGCTGGTCGATGGTGGCGTATTTCAGCACTTCCTGCAGGTTCTGCTGCAGAGTGCCGATGATTGGCAGTTCTGCGCCATCGACAACGCCCGTCTGCAGCGCGCCATAGACTTCCAGCCACGGAATAGCCGTGGGCAGGGCGCCAAGGCCCGACACCATTTCCTGGTGTGCAGTGATTTCCATGGTGCGGATCTTGAGGCCTTCCATGTCTGCCGGCTCCACCACCGGGCGGACATTGTTGGCCCAGATACGGAAGCCCGCGTTTTCGCCAATGGCCACGGCACGCAGACCGGTTGTTGCAGCCATCTCGTCGAACAGGGCGTCACCCCAATCACCGTCCAGCACATCCCAAGCCACAACGGCATTGGAGAAGACATAGGGAATTGTGGTCAACTGAATCTTGGGGAAGAAGCCCGAGATCGTCGCTTCATTCGGGGTGGCAGCCTCCAACACACCGGCCTGCACGGCCTCAAGGTTTTCACGCAGATCACCCAAAGTGCCGCTCGGATAGAGTTCCACGGCAATACGTCCGCCCGACAGGCTTTCGAGCGCGTCCTTGAAGGTGCGCATCATCGCGTAGGTGTGGTTGGGATAGGTCAGTTCGCCGACATTTGAGAGCGGCGGGTCAACGTTCGGCAGGCGGACAGTATATTCCTGTGCCAGTGCCACCGAACTCATCATCAGTAGCGCGGCCAGGCCGGCAAGAGTTTTTTTCATAGTGGTGTTCCTCCCAATCCTATCTCGGCATGCCCCCTCGCATCCCGAGCTCCATGGAATTCAATCCCGGATACCGGAACATCATTCAAGTGGCTGGATATGTCAAGGCCGCTATTTGGGCGTTGGCTCATATCCGAGATGGCTGGAAATCTGCGCGGCATGATGCATGACCATTGCGGCCACAGAGGCCTCCCGGTCTCCAGGCGACTGCATGGCAGATCCGGTTGCGCTGATACTGGCAAAGACGCGGCCAAACTGATCATGGATTGGCGCGCCAATACAACGCAGGCCTGGCTGGTGCTCGCCATTGTCAACGGCGTATCCGCGCTCGCGCACTTTTTGAAGCTCCTGGCGCAGCCCTGCTCCGGTGGTGATTGTGGCGTCGGTATAGCGCGGCAGCCCCGCCTCGATGATGCGCTCAAGGACAGATTCGGGCTGGTAGGCCAGAATGGCCTTGCCGATGCTGGTGCAATGCATCGGTGCATTTTCCAGGAGATTGAGTGGCGTGAGCCCGCCCGGCGCTGGTTCCGCCCGGTGTATGACGACGGCCCGTTCGCCGCCAAAAACAGCCAGATGAACAGACAGGCCGGTCATGCGACCCAGCGCTTCGGCAAATGGGCGCGCCTCCCGGTGAAGATCCATGTTCGCCAGCACGATATTGCCATACGCAAATAACCTGATGCCAAGACGATAGTTCTGGCGCTCGCGATCCTGGTCCAAGAGGCCAACTTCGCGCATTGACGCGAGCAGCCGATGCGTCGTGCTGCGCGGATAACCGGTTTGTTTGCAGATATCGGCCAGTGACATGGCGCGATGCGTAGTCGAGAAACAGTCAAGGATTGCGGCGACTTTGTTTAACGACTTGAGGTTTTCGTCGCCTGACGCTCTGGTTTCGGACATGTCTAGCTCCTCGGTTTCCCGGTATCCGGAATAGCCAATCGCCGGTCGCAGCACAATAGCGGCGCGTAACAAGAGGCGGCAAAGCGAAATTGACGGCAGGTCGAGCCGCTGCTACATGATCTCATATTCGGATTTAAATCCCGCAATACGGGATTCAGCATTTGATCTAGGGGAGAAGACACTTGTCCGCACTATCCAACGAGCAGCGCCACCTCATCACGGGAATCCTGCCGCCCATCACCAGCCCGTTCGGCCAAGACGGCGCGCTCGACGCCGGCGGTTTTGCCGAGCAGGTCGACTTCATCATGGATGCCGGTGCCCGCGGCATTGTCATCGGCGGCAGCACTGGCGAGGGCCACACGCTCAATCGCCAGGAGTTTGAAACCTCCATGCGCGCGTCTTCGGATGCCCTCAAGGGGCGCGGGGGCCTTCTGGCCGGGCTGATCGTCAACAGCACCCAAGAAGCCATCGACAGGGTGAAGGTGCTTGACGGCCTAAAAGTCGATGCCTTGCAGGTAACGCCCGTACACTACCTGTTCAAACCGGGTGCGCAGGCCACCATCGACCATTTCAAGGCCATCGCCGACACCACCGACATACCGATCCTCATCTACAATGTCATCCAGTGGAACTACCTCAGCGTCGACCTGATGCTGCGTATCATGGACGAAGTGCCGGGCGTCGTCGGCATGAAGCAGAGCAATGGCGACCTGAAGTCCGTCTCGGACCTGTTGACGCGCCTCAAGCCACACAACGTCATCATCACTGGTATCGACGCGATGCTCTACCCCGCCTTCGCGCTTGGCGCCCACGGCGCTATCACCGCGCTAACAGCCGCTGCGCCCAGTGCAGTGGTTAAGCTGTGGGACGCGGTCGCGGCAAAAGATTATGAACTCGCCAAGGATCTGCACTTCAAGCTCGGCGCGCTCTACAATGCCTTCAACCACGATAACCTGCCCGCTTGCACCAAATATGCCCAACATCGCCAGGGTATCGCCATGTACTATCCGAAGTCGCCTATGGAACAGGTCAGTGACGAACAGAAAGCCGGAATCGACCGCGCACTCTCGGACTTGCTCTAGAGCTTTCGGCGCAGGCCGGTGCCTGCGCCGAAAACGCAATCATGGAGGCGATTGGATTTAGTTCCCGTCCACCTTCCGTTGCTTGAACTGCCCAGTGTTCGGAGCCGCCGCCGCGAAGCAGGCGGACCGATGCCTAGAACTTGAAGTTCAAACCGGCGCGAACCACGCTGAAACGCTGGGTGGCATCGACACTGCCGCCGGGCAGGCCAGCATAGCTCTGAGTGCCCAGATCGACGTAAAGATATTCGGCCTTGAGGGTGACATTGTCGGTTGCCGTAGCTTCAAGGCCGCCACCCAGAGCCCAACCCATATGGGTGGCCGACTGGGAGGTGACGACACCGGTATTGTTGGTATGAGCGACGCTGCCGCGGCCGATGGCGAAACCGCCGGTGACATAGGGCATGACACGATCGAAGGTCACGCCAGCGCGGCCGCGGATGGTACCGAAGCCATCGATGCTTGCCTTGAGGGTATTGCCGCTACCCAGGTCGTCGCTGTGGTTGATCGAGCTCCATTGCAGGTCGGCTTCACCGCCCAGCACGAAACCACCCATGTCCATGTTGTAACCAGCCTGGGCGCCGATGTCCCAGCCGCCGGTATTGTTCTTGGTGATTGGGCCGCCGCCAGTTGCCTGGCGTTCCAGGCTGCCCCAGCCGAAGCCGCCGTTCACACCGGCATAGAAGCCGGACCAGTTAAACGCCGAAGTCGAGCTGAACACGGGGGCAGAGCCGCCACCATTGTTCCAGCCGAGATCGGCTGCATGGGCAGGGGCGGCCATCAGGGCTGCGCTGGCGAGCAGCAAGGGGATTGCGCGCTTCATGATGCTTTCCTCGTCGTTAATTCAGTCCGGAAAATGCAACGAGAAAATTAATGACTGGGTAAGGAACAAGGTTAACGCGTCCGCTTATTGCGAGAGCGCGATCACAAAGTTGGAAACCGGCCGGGATGGTCGGCCAGACCCGCCGGGGATCAGGGGGGGCGACTGTCGCGACCGGCCGTTCCGGGGGAAGTCGTGCCGTCGGATGCCCAGATCAACAGGGCGGCCAGGCTCTCCTGGAAAAGCCGTCCGGCTCACCGAGCGTGAACCGGACGCTCAAACATAGTTCATTGCCTTGGAGCCGAGCCTGCCTGCTGCATCAGCGCGGCTCGAGCTGCATAAACCGTGTCCTCGTCATAGGTTGAGCCGCTCGCCGCCGCCGCGGTCACCAGACGCTCGAGAAGCGCGCGGTCGCGATGCAGTCTGGCAATGGTGGCCACCAGGCCTTCCACATCATCCTGGGGCGCAAAGGCGCCGCCGCCCCGTAGCCTTGTCAGTTCACGCGGATAGGCGGTTTCGTAGCCCACGATCGGGCAACCGGCGACCAGGGCCTCGATCAGGCTACGGGGGGATTCGGGGGTCTTGTGGCAATACAACACGATGTCGCTGGCGCGTAATGCGGCAAACACAGCGTCGCGGTCACCTTCGAAACCGGTCAGCTGCACGCGGTCGCGCAAGGGCCCGCCGTCAACCCGATGCCGCATGTCGGCAAGGGCAGGGCCGTCGCCAATCCAGCGCGCCTGGAATGGCACGTTCTGGCGGGCAAGCCCTTCCAGCACGTCCAGCCAGTCGTCCGGGCCCTTCATTTCGGCGGCCCGGCCAACATAGATGATTGCCAGCGGTTGCTCGCTGCGAACGCGCTGGCGCTTCTGCTCCAATTGGGCGGGGCCGATCTGGTCGTCGGCCGTGGTGTGGGTATCGTAGATGCAGTGGGAATTTTCGTTCCAGGGCCTGTAATGCTCGAATGTATCGCCGCCTTGCAGGAGGGCCACCCGGCTGCGCTTGAGCAAGTGTCGATGGTAGCGTTCCATCAGCGGCAATGTGGCCGATGCTCCAAGCCGCCGTTTCAGCGAGGCATTGCCAAGACTTTGCCGGATGATTGCGGGCTCAACCCGATCGAGCCAGGCTGCATAAGGGCGGCCCTGTCTGCTCGCCTCAAGCGCTGCCACAGCGGGCCAATCGCCGACAAGGCCCCCTATGGTGAAACAGAGATAGTGATGCGATGCGATCGCCCGTGCCAGTGTCGCCCGGGTTTGTCGATAGCTTCGGGCCATCTGCTGCGGTTTGTAGGCGCGCGGCAAGGCATGCAACTCACACCGATCGCCAAAGGGCCGGTCTGAAACATCGACCCAAGTGACGGAACTATCGTCCGCATCGGCTTCCACGCCATAATAGGTCACCGCGTCGAAATGCCTGCACCATTGCCGCAGGCCGGCGGCGGTCTGGTCGTCGATAAGCAGCCGGTCGCCGTCCAGGCGAAGACTGACATGGGTGACAAGAAGCAGACGCTTGGAATCGTAGGTCAATTTCTTCCCCGCTGAGCAAGGGGGGCAGACTGAATAGAATTTGCCAGATTAGCAAATTTACTTTCAGTACATGGAGGGAACACCTGGCGCTGAACCAAAGCCAGTCGCATTTGCGCTGCTCGGTACAGTTCTGCTGCTGCGGAGTGCCGGGCAGGCCCTCCGACCCGGCGTGCACTCATTTCCAGATGGTGTAGTCCTGTCCGGCGTTGCCCTGTTCCCAAGCCTCGTCCCAGTTGATTTCATCGTCGTTCTTCTTGCCGCGATGCGGGTTCTTGCTTTTGTCTTGCTCTGAAGCGCCGGCGGTCCATCCGGCCAGGCGCACCTTCTCGTCGTGGTGTTTGTCGTTTGGCATTTGCATTCTCCTGATGTCGGCCCGGCAGGGGGCGGGTGGCTCTCTTGCGTCGCCATGCCCGAAACCCATCATTTCGGGGACCGCATGGCAAGCGGAAGAGCGCGGGCATCGGTCCTGGCGTAACGCGCCTGTGACCTCAAAAAACGCGGCAATTTGGGGATGAAATAATGGTGCCCCCCGCCGGACTCGAACCGGCACGTCTTGCGACGGAGGATTTTGAGTCCTCTGCGTCTACCATTCCGCCAGAGGGGCACGGCGGCTTGTCTAGCGCAGCCGTGCGCGCGCCGCAACTGTCTGCGGCACAGAGAAACACTGGATATTGTGGTCAATAGGGGCCGGGCATGAAGTCGATGCGGTCGCGCATGGCCTCCCGATCATAGGGCGGCGAGTCGGGGTCGAAGCCGCGCCAGCCTTCTTCTTCATAGCGGGCGCGCCGTTCGGCGATGTCGACCCGGTTGGAGCGCCCGAAGATCGCCTCGGCACTACTGGCGCGGTTCTCTTCAGTGCGCACCGAGACGACACTGCCGCCGCGGCGCACGCCTTCGGCAAAGACATGGGCATCCTGTTCGTGGACCCCCGAGCCGGTGAAGGTGCCGATAATGCCGCCGGTGGCGCCCCCCAGTGCGGCTCCTGCGACTGCCCCGACCGCAGCCGAGACCAGCCAGCCAGCCGCTATGACCGGACCGAGGCCGGGAATTGCCAAAGCACCCAGCCCGGCGAGAAGCCCGCCGGTGCCACCGAGGAGGGCGCCGATGCCAGCACCGGCGCCGGCGCCATCGGCGGCCTGATCCTCAATATAGGTCTCGCCGACCTGATCTTCGTATGTGCTGACGACAAGCGAAATCTCGTCGGCGCGAAAGCCTGCGGCCTCTAGCGCGCGGACGGTTGCTGCCGCGTCCTGATAGTCGTCAAACAAGGCGGTAACGGTTTTCATCGCTGTCTCCGCACACAGATGCCTAGCCAGACTAAACGATCAACCTGCCAAGGCGTTCCTTCAAATGCCCAGGGCCAGCCTGGCAAAATAGACGCCGGCGACGCCGGCCGCCATGGCAGCGAACAGATTGCGGGTGACGAAAAACACCAGTGCCGTCGCCAAAGCCGCCAGAAGTTCGGCGGCGCTGCCAGTGACAATGGCGGGCGCGACGAGCGAGGCCAGAACCGCACCCGGAATATGCCGTAGCCAGGAAGCGGCGAAGCCATGGCGGGGCAATCGATCGGCAAGCAGCAGGCCGCCGGCCTTGACCAGCAAGGTCACGATGGCCATGCCGGCAATGGCAAAGAGGGCCTCAGGACTGGTCAGCACGGACGCGCATCCTTTCTGCAACGGCACCGGCCAGGCTGCCGGCAATGCCGCCAATCAGGATGTACCAGCTGCCCTCGATGAGGCGAGCGGCGGCGATGGCAGCGATGGCGGCGACAAGCCAGGGTATGAGATCGCCCCGGCCTTTCCACATCCCCAGCAGCAGGGCCAGGAATGTCGCGGTGAAGGCAAAATCGAGCCCGTAGGTTGTGGGGTCATCGATGATCGATCCGAGCAGTCGCCCGGAAACGGTAGAGGCCATCCAGCAGCACCAGGCAAGAACGCCGCCGCCCAGCAGGAAGGCAGGGGTGCCGCGCCCCTTGGCCATTTCGCCGACCGTCATGGCCCAGTTCTCATCGGTAACAAGCCACATCATCGCGGTGCCGCGGGGCATCTCGTTGGACCGGAACAGGGGGCGCAGCGTGGCGGTGAGCAACAGATAGCGCAGATTGACGATCAGTGCGGCCAGGATCAGCGGGCCGATGGGCAGGCTGGCCGGGGTGGCGGTCCAGAGGTCAAGCGCCACGAACTGGGCCGAGCCGGCAAAGACCAGTCCACTCATCAGCGCGACTTCAAACAGGCTCAATCCGGCCTGCTTGGCGAGCACGCCCCAGACTATGCCATAGGCCGCAACCGAAATAGCAACGGGAATGCAGGCCCGAGCACCGGCGAAGAATTGGTCAAGGGTCCATGAGGCGGGCGGGGCGGGAGCGTGCATGAAATTTTACTAGCTGGGCGCGGAGGCATGTGCACGGCAAAAGCGAGCGTCCGTCATGACACTTGATGATCGCGCTTATTCAATCTGGTGATGACCCGCGGCGATACGAAGGCGGCCCTTGCCGGGATGCGCGCCCCGCGACGGCGTTGGCGCTGCCGGCTGGAACTACCGACGGGTAGCGGGATCTCCTTGGTGGGTTTTTTCTGTCGGCTGCGGCGCAAAGCTTGGCCATGCGTGCGACGCATCGGGCGGGGTGTGCTGCCCGTTGACGCCTCCCGGTGCGGGGCGTAGAGATTTCGCCGTGCCGTTTCCATGCCTCCAGCGCCCGTCCAGCCGGCACCCCATTTTTCGGGGTGTGAAGTGGTCCCTGCAGATTGCGACCCTTTAGGGTCATGGCAAAGCTGCAATCCGGGCCCGGCGACGCTGTGTAGTTATTCGAGGCTTTCTGGAGAGTTCTCAATGAACCCCGTTTCCAAACCGCTCTGGCAGCGGTTCACTATCTTCCTTGTGCCGTTGATGGCCTCCAATATCCTGCAGGCGCTGTCAGGTACGGTCAATTCGATCTATATCGGCCAGATGATCGGTGTCGAGGCGTTGGCCGCGACTGCCACGTTCTTCCCGATCATGTTCTTTCTGATGAGCTTCATCATCGGGTTGTCGGCAGGCTCGACCATCCTGATCGGTCAGGCCTGGGGTGCGCGCAATCTCGACAAGGTCAAGCAGGTCGCCGGCACCACACTGACGGCGACGATCGCTTTGGGCGTGCTCGTCGCCATTGTTGGGGGCGTCTGGGCCGAGCAGATCATGACCGTATTGGGGGCGCCGGACAATATCCGGGCCATTTCGGTCGGCTATGCGCGCATCATGCTGATCGGCATGCCGGGGTTTTTCATCTTCCTCGTGGTCACCTCGGTGCTGCGCGGGGTGGGCGATACGGTAACGCCGCTGTTTTCGCTGATCCTTTCCATGACGGTCAGCCTGCTGGTCACGCCGGCCTTGATCCAGGGGTGGTTCGGGCTGCCGCAACTGGGGGTCAATGCCGCTGCCTGGGCGTTTATCTCGGGCTTCGTGTCGGTGCTGCTGTTCCTGTTTTTCTACATGCGGGCGCGCAAGATGCCGCTGGCGCCCGATGCCGTGCTGCTCAGGGCGATGATCCCCGATTTCAAGCTGCTCGGCCTGATCCTCAAGCTGGGCGTTCCGGCCGGACTGCAGATGGTGATCTCGTCGGTCGCCGGGATTGTCGTGGTTGGATTGGTCAATCGCTTTGGCTCGGACGCCACGGCCGCCTATGGCGCGCTGGGGCAGGTGATGAGCTATGTGCAGTTTCCCGCCATGTCGATCGGCATTGCTGCCTCGATCTTTGCGGCGCAGGCGATCGGTGCCGGGCAGGTCGGGCAACTGGGAGCGATCACCCGCACCGCGCTGCTGCTCAACCTGGTCATCACCGGGGCGCTGGTGGCACTGGCCTATCTGTTCAGCGAACACCTGGTGGCGCTGTTCATCACCGATCCTGAAGTGGTGGCGCTCACCGAGACGCTGCTCCATGTCGTGCTGTGGAGCATGATATGCTTTGGCTGGAGCGTGGTGTTCTCGGGCATCATGCGGGCAAGCGGTACGGTCTATGCGCCGATGCTGCTGTCGCTGGCCTGCATCCTCTTCATCGAACTGCCGGGGGCGGTGTGGCTGAGCGGAACCAGCCTGGGGCTGACCGGCATCTGGGTCGCCTATGCGGCCAGCTTCACCATGATGCTGGTATTGCAGGCGGGCTGGTACCAGTTCGTGTGGAAGAAAAAGAAGATCAAGGCGTTGATCTGAGGCCAGGCAAGGGCGGTGGACGCGCTTCCACCGCCTGTCTGGTATTCAGCCGGTTGATCGTTGATTAATCCCGGGCGGCGTAGGCCACCTTGCGCGATGCGTCTTCGTCGGCAATGGCAGTCTGGCGGATGTCATAGACCGCGCGGGCGTCGATGATGGCGCCGTGATGCTGGGCCGACCAGTCCCAGAGAGCATTGATCGGGCCGGTCAGGGTCTTGCCCAATTCGGTCAGGCCATATTCAACGCGCGGCGGCACTTCCGGATAGATGGTTCGCGTGACCAGGCCATCGCGCTCGAGATTGCGCAGCGTCAGGGTCAGCATGCGCTGGGAGACGCCATTGATCGAGCGCTTCAGTTCATTGAAGCGAATGGTGCCGGAGCGCGATAGAATGCCCACCACCATAACGCTCCATTTGTCGCCAATGCGGTTGAGCACATCGGACATGGCATTGCAGTTCGCCGATTTGCTCGTGTCTGTCAGTGACATTTCTGTGCCTGCCTGCGAGGGTAACCTGGGCAGTAATATATACATAGTTACTGGTTGTGCCTAGGGCGGTCTGACCCTGTTGTCGGACGACCTGCCGCAGGCGGCGCAGGTCGTCCGAGCGACATGTTGATGCTCGCGGTCTAGGTGGCCGGGCGATGCTCAGCGCCGTGGATGCCGATGTAATAGTCCAGTTCGTCATTGCGCAGGCCCAGCGTTTCAAACACGGCGCCCATGAAGGTCACCGGTGCGCTGCCCGCCGCGGTGACGATCTTGCCGTCTCGCACGGCGTAGGGCTGGTCCTGATAAAGGGCGGCGCCCTTGTAGCCGGTCGGTGGCAAGTTTTCCGTCGAGTTGGAGGTGTGGCGCACAGTGTCCAGCAGCCCGGCCTTGGCCATGGCCAAGGTGGCATCGCAAATGCCGGCTACCGTCTTGCCGGCATCGCGGGCTGCCTTGAGGGCGAGCGAAATATCGGGCGCATTCGGCGTGGACCAGATGGTGCCGCCATTGACCACCAGCGCATCGATCTGGGCTGGATCGATATCTTCAACCGCCATGTCCGGGGTGACCTTGAGGCCAGCGCTGGAGACAACCGGTTTGCCCCCGGGCGTAGCGAATTTGGTTTCGAGCCCGTAATACTGCCGCGCGGCGGCATTGAGCAGGGCGGTTTCCCAATCGGCATAGCCATCGGTGAGAATGGTGACGATAGTGGTCATCGGCGATCTCCGTTATTCATCATGGCTCGACCGTAACCAGTCTCCACACCAGTTTTTGTCAGCAGTCAAACATGGCCAAACGAAGCGAACGATTATTGGTCCTGATGCAGGCATTGCGCCGTCGGCGCCGGCCGGTGACAGGCCAGGTGCTGGCAGAGGAAACCGGGGTGTCGCTGCGCTCGCTGTATCGCGATATCGAAACGCTCAAAACGATGGGTGCGGCAATCGACGGCGAAGCCGGCTTGGGCTTCGTGCTGCGGGCGGACTATTTCCTGCCGCCGCTGATGTTCTCAGAGGAGGAGGTCGAGGCGCTGGTGCTGGGGCTGCGCACATTGGTCCATGGACCCGATGCCGAGATGAGCCAGACGGCGCGCGACGCCACGACCAAGATTGCGGCGGTACTGCCGCCAGAGCGCCGCGGCGACATGGACGCGGTCGGGCTCTTTGCCATGCCGCGGGCGGTGACTGGCACCGACTGGCGGCTGGGGCAATTGCGTCGCGCCATTCGCGAGGAATGGCAGGTGCGGATAAGCTATCGGACGCAGGCAGGGGAGGCGAGCGATCGGGTGATCTATCCGTTGGCACTGGGCTATTACGACAACCGGCAAATCCTGGTGAGCTGGTGCGTCCTGCGCAACGATTATCGCAGTTTCCGGATTGATCGGATGGAAACGCTGGATGTTCTTGACCAACGCCTGCCTGAGCCGCGACGGACCTTGTTTCATCGGTGGCGGACCCGCAACAATCTGCCGGATCTGACCTGAGGGGGGGGCAAAATCCCGTCAGGCGACGGGGCGCCGCATTGAGGTCGCATTAAGCCGCTGTTAAGAGAGGGACCGAAATCAGCCTAACAATCCGGAGCCTCGTCCTCGTGCAGCTTGCCCGACACATTGGCGCTATTGCCCTCGCCAGCCTTCTGAGCCTTTCCGCAGCCCTTGGCGCGGCGCGGGCCAACCCCATGCTGCTCGTGGATATGACGACGCTGGAAGTGCTGTATTCCGATGAAGCGGGCCAGCCCTGGCATCCGGCTTCGTTGACCAAGATGATGACCGCCTATGTGGCGTTCGAGGAAATCGCCAAGGGCACGGTGACGCTGGACACGCCGGTGATCCTATCGCGCAATGCCATCAACCAGGCGCCGAGCAAGTCCGGCCTGCCGGTCGACAGCGCGGTCACGATGAAGGATGCGCTTTACCTGATGCTGGTCAAGTCGGCCAACGACATGGCAACGGCGATTGCCGAGACCATCGCCGGCAGCGAAGCGGCCTTCGTCGGCAAAATGAACGATGTTGCTTCCCGCATGGGGCTGACGGCCAGTCATTTCGCCAATCCCAATGGCCTGCACGATGCGACACAGGTGATGTCGGCCCGCGATCTGGCAATATTGTCGCTCTATATTCGCCAGACTTTCCCGCAATATCTGCCGATTTTCGGAACGGAATCGGTGCAGCTGGGCAAGGCGCGGCTGGAATCCAACAATGAGTTGCTGACCAAGTTTGCCGGTACGACCGGCATGAAGACCGGCTATGTCTGCGCTTCGGGGCTCAATATCGTGGCCACGGTGGAGCGCGACGGCCGCCAGCTGCTGGCAGTGGTGCTGGGTGGCTCATCGGCGCGCGAGCGCAATGAGCGGGCGGCCGAACTGGTGCTGCGCGGGCTGTCGGGTAGCGCTGGCGGGACCGGGCAGTCGGTCTTGACCCTGGGCAACAACGCCGGAGCAGCGCCGGTCGACATGCGCGCACAGATCTGCGGCAAGGAAGCGGCAGAATTCACCAAGGCGCAGCAGGCAGCCTTCCCGATGGGGATGAAGGGCCAGCCCAGCTATCTCAATGACGTCGTCGCGCCGCAGACCTATACCGCGGTCAATCTTGGCCGCGTGCGCACCGGCATCGACCTGCCGCGTCCGCGCCCGCCGCATCTGGCAACTTTCCCCGCGCCGAGCACCGCAGCGGCCCTCGAAGCCGACTTGCGTCCAGGGCTGACGGTAACAGCTACTGCGGACGCACCGTTTCCACTGCCGCGGCCGAATTTCAACTAAGGCTGAAGCGCGGGTGACTGCGCATTTTTGCCCGCCGTGCCATCCATCGACACACTCCACCCACCGGGTCATTCCCGCGCAGGCGGGAATCTTCCTGGTGCGGAGCGGTAGGACGAATGGATTCCTGCCCGCGCGGGACTGACTCCGTGGGGACGGATATCTCTGTGGGATGAATACTGGCGTGGCTTTGGTAGCCTTTGCCGCCCTGCCTAGCCCCGAACGATCAGAAAGCTCAGCACATCGCCATCGGCGCTGGCCGTGCAGGCATGGCCGTTCTGGCGGCAGAACAGCGGGATGTCGATCTTGGCCATGGGGTCGGTGGCCAGCACCAGCAGCGACGCGCCGCCGGGCAGGCTGGCCAGCCGCTTCTCCATCTTCAGCACCGGCAGCGGGCATTTCAGCCCGCGGGCGTCGATGCGTTCAGGCTCAGTTGGCAAGGACGAGAACCCAGTAGATGCCGTAGCTCGAATTGGGGTTGAAGGCGACTGCGACGCCGGCCTTGGTCGCATTGGCATTGAGGCCGGCGGCGTCGGCCGGGCTGTTGCGCCAACCCGAGAAGGTTTCGGCAAAGGTGGCGTAACCGGCACTGAGCTTCATGCCGACAACGCCAGCAGGGGTCTTGGGCGCATTGCCGGTTGCCGCATATTGCGAGGCCAAAGCCTGCGCAGTGCCATCCAGGCCAGCGTCGGACGCCAGCGGTGGCAGGCCATTGGTGGCGCGGTAGGCATTGACGATCGATAATGCCTGAACGCGGTCGAGGCTGGCGCCGGGCGCATCCATGCGCGCGCTCAGGCCGGGGGCCAGGCCGACGCTGGCCGGCCCGCTGCTGCAGCCGGCCAGAGCGGCAATCGCCATCAGGGCAAGTGCAGGCACCAGCATCGGCTTGGTGCGGGACATAACGGACATGAATGATCCTTACGCTGGTACAGAGCTGGCAAGATTGTCTGCTCAACCACAACTCGGTAAAATGGCCTTTGTAAGGCGCTGATTTTAATAACGAATTCTTAACTACAAGTGTTGAGCGCCCGCTTGTCTGTCTATCGCGTAGCATTGCGGCGTGCCGGCGGCAAGCCAAGCGCATAACACCATGCCCCGGCCAGTCCCCGGCTTGGTCATCGTGGGGCGCTATGCAGAGGGTGCTACCATTCCAGCACGATCTTGCCCTTTTCGCCTGCCGCAGCCAGTTCGAAAGCCTGTGCGTAGTCGTCGACGCGCATACGGCGCGTAATGACCTTGCGGACGTCGAGCCCCGATTCCAGCATTGCCAGCATCTTGTGCCAGGTCTCGAACATTTCCCGTCCGTAAATGCCGCGCAGCGTTATCATCCGGAAGACGATCTTGCCCAGGTCGAAGTTGAAGGGCCGTGCCGGCACACCCAAAAGGGCAATGCGGCCACCCATGACCATGTGGTCGATCATCTGGTCGAGTGCGGCCGGGGAGCCGCTCATCTCAAGGCCGACATCGAAACCTTCCTTCATGCCCAGCCTGGACATTACTTCGCGCAAGTCTTCGTTGGCGACGTTTACCGGAACGACATCGGCCACTTCGGCCGCCAGTCTCAGCCGTTCAGGATTGACGTCCGTTATCACCACGCGGCGGGCACCGGCATGGCGGGCAACGGCGGCACCCATGATGCCGATCGGGCCGGCGCCGGTCACCAGAACGTCTTCTCCCACGATGTCGAATGCCAGAGCGGTATGGACAGCGTTGCCAAGGGGATCGAGGATCGCCCCCATCTCGTCATCAATGCCGTCGGGCAGGGGGATGATGTTGAAGGCCGGTATCCTGACGAATTCGGCAAAGGCGCCCGGCAGGTTGACACCAATACCTTTGGTTTCGGGATCGAGGTGAAACTTCCCCGCCCGGCTGGCGCGACTTTTCATGCCCACCACATGGCCCTCGCCCGAAACCCGCTGGCCAACTCTCAGATTGCGGACATCGGCGCCCAGGGCGGCAATCTCGCCGGCATATTCGTGGCCGGTGATGAGGCCGACAGGCACGGTTTTGGCGGCCCATTCATCCCAGTTGTAGATGTGGATGTCAGTCCCGCAAATGCCGGTCTTGTGAACCTTGACGAGGACATCCTCTGGTCCGATCTGGGGGATCGGACGATCCTCCATCCAGATGCCGCGTTCCGACTTGGCCTTGACGAGTGCTTTCATCCGATGATCCCCAATTCCTTGCCGGCCTCGGCGAATGCGCCGATCGCGAAGTCCACGTCCGCTTCGCTCAGTGCAGCCGACATCTGGGTGCGAATGCGCGCCTTGCCCTTCGGCACCACGGGGAAAAAGAAGCCTGCAACGTAGACACCACGTTTATCGAGGGCCGCAGCCAGATCCTGGGCTTTGCCAGCCTCTCCAAGCATGACCGGAATGATCGGGGTCTCACCCTCCAGCAGGTCGAAGCCGGCTGCGGCCAGTCCAGTGCGGAACCTGCGCGTGTGGCTCATCAGCGTTGCTCGCAGATCATCGGACTTGTCGGCAAGCTCGAGCGCCTTCAATGAGCCTGCCGCGACGGCTGGTGCAAGTGCGTTGGAGAAGAGGTAGGGCCGGGCGCGTTGCCGCAGCAGATCGATGGCCTGCTGAGGCCCGGCGATAAAGCCGCCCATCGCGCCGCCGAGGGTCTTGCCGAACGTTCCGGTGATGATATCGACATGGGTGGCGGTCAGGGCGCCGGTGCCGCGTCCCCCGGGCCCGAGATGGCCGGTTGCGTGGCAGTCATCGACCGCAATAATGGCGTCGTATCGGTCGGCCAGGGCGCGGATTTCGGCCAGTTTGGCGATGTGGCCGTCCATCGAGAAAACGCCATCGGTGACGATCAGCCGGAAGCGGCTGCCATCCGATATCGCCTGTTTCAGCTGGGCCTCGAGATCGTTCATGTCGCTGCTGGCATAGCGATATCGCCTGGCCTTGGACAGGCGTACGCCATCGATGATCGAGGCGTGGTTGAGGGCGTCCGAGATGATGGCGTCCTCTGGCCCGAGCAGGCTCTCGAACAGTCCACCATTCGCATCGAAGCATGCCGCGAACAGGATGGAATCGTCCTTGCCGAGAAACCTGGCCGTTGCCTGTTCAAGCTCGCGATGCAGATCCAGCGTCCCGCAAATGAAGCGGACGGACGCCATGCCGAAGCCATAGTGCTGGATAGCGTCGATCGCGGCCTTCGCGATTTCGGGATGGTCGGCGAGGCCGAGATAATTGTTGGCGCACAGGTTGACCATTGTGCGAGGGCCCACCGCAATGCGGCCGCCCTGCGGTCCGGTAATTTGCCGTTCGCGCTTCAGCATGCCGGCGCTTGCTATTGTATCGAGCTCGCTTTGCAGGTGCTTGAGAAAACCGGATTCCACTGGAACCTCCCTTTTGGCCACTAATCCAATATATCGGAAATTCCGGCGGGGCAATGGACTTCTAGCGATACAGCAAGACCAGCAGGCCCGTGGCGGTTTCGGTGCCGCCATTCGCGATGGCGTGCGGGACGTCGGCCGGGTAGCGAGCGGTCTCGCCGCGCTTGACTTCCGCCTCGCCGCGGCCGCTCCTGATGATGATGCCATCCGTCCAGGCGGTGAAGTGCTCCACCGCGCCCTTGGCATGGGGGTCGCTGTCCAGCCGGCCGCCTGCCGCTATCTCGACTGCGTACCATTCCGTGTGCCCTGCCAGCCTGGGCGGGCTCAATATCTTGAGCCGGCAAAGTCCGTCACCGCTCCGGATTTCCGGCGTATGGGAGGCGGGCGTGACTTCAATGACGTCATGCTCATTGGTGGTAGCACCGCCGGCGATGAGGTCAGCGAAATCCAGTCCCAAAGCCTGGGTCAGGCTCCACAATACCGCAAAGGTGGGATTGGCCTCGCTGCGTTCGATCTGGCTGAGCATCGATTTCGAGACGCCAGACATCCCCGCCAAAGCCTCAAGGGTCAGGCGCCTGGCCTTGCGCTCGGTCTGAATGACCGGGCCAATTTTGGGACTGGAATTCACTGTCACACTCCGCGCTCCATTCCGGTATGACGGATATCGCGGCGGCGTGTCCACTGCTAATTGACAAGCATGCTGCTCATGCTGGCTCGGTAGGGCGGGTCATGCTGGCCGCTGCTGGTTCTTGCTTGCTGGCAACTGAAAGGCCGTCATCGATAGCGGCCAGCTCAGGCAAGGCGCTTGCCCTGTTCGTCGATAATGACTTCGCCGTCCTCCTTGCTGAAGGGGCCGATGTCCGGGTTTTCCAGAATGTCCAGGACCAGTTCCGACGGACGGCAGAGCCGCACGCCGCGCGGTGTTTCGACAAATGGCCGATTGAGCAGGATGGGATGCGCTGCGATCGCGTCAAGCAGGTCGTCGTTGGTCAGGGCGGGGTTATCGAGGCCAAGGTCGGCATAGGGGGTGCCCTTCTGTCGAATGGCCTGACGCAGCCCGATGCCGGCGGCCCGCACCAAGGCGAGGATGCGCGCGCGGTCAGGCGGGTTGGTCAGATAGGCGATGACGAGCGGCTCGACACCCGATTGGCGGATCATGGCCAGCGTATTGCGCGACGTGCCGCAGTCGGGGTTGTGAAAGATGGTGACGGTCATGACCATTCCAGCAGGGGTGAGATTGGCGGTGGCGCGGGCAATGTCCGCAACGCTTAGTTGGGGGCGGCCAGTTCCGGCGAATTCGAGAAGTATCGCCGGCCGAACCAGAGTGCCAAATGCACCAGGGCGACGAGAACGGGCACCTCCACCAGCGGTCCGATGACCGCGGCGAAGGCGACCGGGGATGCCAGGCCGAATGCCGCGATGGCAACGGCGATGGCCAGCTCGAAATTGTTGCCGGCTGCAGTGAAGGCGATTGCCGTGGATCGCGGATAATCCCTGGCGATCCATTTGCCCATGAAGAAGCTCACGGTGAACTGGATCAGGAAATAGATGGTCAGCGGCACTGCGATCAGCAGCGCATCGAACGGCAGGCGCACCACATCGCCGCCCTTGAGACTGAACATGGCCACGATGGTGAAGAGCAGCGCCAGGAGCGTGATGGGGCTGATGCGGGGCAGGAAGACCTGCTCATACCATGCATTGCCCTTGGCGCGGATCAGGAAGAACCGTGTCAGGAACCCGGCGAGGAATGGAACGCCCAGATAGATCAGCACCGCTTCGGTGATGGTCCAGAACCCGACATTGATAATGCTGCCTTCCAGCCCGAACAGGGGCGGCAGCACGCTCAGGAACAACCAGGCATAACTCGAGAAGAACAGGATCTGGAAAATCGAATTGAAGGCGACGAGCCCGGCCACGTATTGGTTGGAGCCACCGGCAAGCCGGTTCCAGACCAGCACCATGGCGATGCAGCGGGCCAGCCCGATCAGGATCAGTCCCGTCATGTATTCCGGGTGGCCGCGAAGGAAGATCACGGCCAGCAGGAACATCAGAACCGGCCCGATGATCCAGTTCTGGACGAGCGAGAGCGCCAGCACGCGTTTATCGGCGAAGACCTCGTGCAGGGCTTCGTATTTCACCTTTGCCAGCGGTGGATACATCATCAGGATCAGGCCGATGGCGATCGGAATATTGGTGGAGCCGACCGCCATGGAATCGAGGGCAGCGGGAAGACCGGGGATCAGGGACCCCAGGGCGAGACCGAGCGCCATGGCGGCGAAGATCCAGACCGTGAGGTAGCGGTCCAGGAAGGAAAGGCGCAGGGGCGCCGGATTGACTGACATGGAGGGATAACCAGGTTTGTTCGGGAAAAAGCCGGCATCAGGCGCGGTGGTCGATGCCTGATCGCGTCAAGCCACGTCCGGCGCCCTGGCGGTGGTTCCCTCCATGGCGCCGATGCTTTCGAGCCTCGAGTTCAAGGCCATGCGATCAATGCTGGCGAGTGGCAGGTTGACGAAGGCGCCGATGCGGTTGCGCAGGTAGCGCAGCGCATCCTCGAAGGCAGCACGCTGCCGGAACGCGGGCCCATCGACCGCTGCGGGATCCGCGATGCCCCAATGGGCTGTTATCGGCTGACCGGGCCAGACCGGGCAGGTCTCGCCGGCGGCGTTGTCACAGACGGTAAAGATGAAATCCATCTTCGGTGCCCCGGGCACGGCGAACTCGTTCCAGGCCTTGGAGCGCAGGCCATCGGTGGGGATGCCCAGCTTTGCGAGTGTTTCCAGGGTCATCGGGTGGATCGCGCCTTTCGGGGTCGAACCCGCCGAATAGGCGTGGAAGCGGCCTTGGCCGATATGGTTGAGCATGGCCTCGCCCAGGATCGAGCGGGCCGAATTGCCGGTGCACAGGAACAGGACATTGTAGATGCGGTCAGGCATGGCTCGGCTCCTTTGGCGCACAGCAGGGCGTGAATTCGGCAATCAGGGGTTCGCACAGGTCCGGTCGACCGCCACAGCAGTCCTGCACCAGAAAACTCGCGATCTCCCGCACGCGATCAACCACCGCTCGATAGACGATGGACCGGCTGTGCCGTTCGGACTCGATAAGCCCGGCGCGGGTCAGAATGGCCAGATGCGTCGACATCGTGTTTTGCGGAACCGCGAGGCGCCGCGCGATGTCACCCGCCGGCAGGCCTTCAGGTTCATGCTCCATGAGGAGGCGAAACGTATCGAGACGCGTTGCCTGGGACAGGGCGGCGAAAACGGTGAGGGCGTGATTTGATTCCATGTATCGAGCTTTATCGATATGTTGAATTGCAGTCAACGCCGTGGTGAAGCGCCGGGTCTGCGGCTGCGGTCAGGCCAGATTTGCCGCAGGAAACACCGGGCCTGTCGCAGGAATGGTCGCGTCGAGCACGGGCCACAAGGGGCGAAGGCGGCCGATATGCCTGCTTGCTCCGGTGCAACGGGGCGGAAGTGGCCGGAACGCCCGAGCGCGCGCGGGCGGCCTGGGCGCAACAGGTGGTGTCTCCCCGTTCCGAGTACGGAGCGAGCCTGCAGCGCGGGCGCGCGCCGGCGGTGCGACGGTGAATGGCCCCTGCAGGCTTGGGCTAAGGCTCCAGGGACTTCAGGTAAGCCACAATCGCCGCTGCCTGATCGGGGTCGAACTCAAACTGGGGCATTTCGGGATGGGCGGTGACGATGCCTTCCACCAGAGCCTCGCTGAGAAACTCCACGTCGTAGCGCAGGTGCAGGTCGCGAAACCGCGGCGCAATTGCCAGGGGACTCTCGCCGCTCGATGCGGTCGCGTGGCAATCGGCACAATACATGGTCACCAAGGCCCGCCCGTTCTCGACCGGGTCGAACTCTTGTGCGGCCAGGCCAGCAACGCAGCATAGCGATATGGCGACGCCCAGGGCAATGCGTATGGACATGCTCATGCTGCCCGGATCGCTGTTTCGATGTCGCTGATCGGGTGCCCGGTCAGATCTTTGGCAATCTCACCCAGCAGCTTGGCCGTCAACGCCTTGTGGTAGTGCTTGCGCATCTCGCCGAGGGCCCGCGGCGCGGCGATGATCACCAGGCCGTCGATCTTGCCCTCCAGTATGCCCCTGTTGAGCAGGGCGACGATGCCAGCAGCAAAGCCATCCTCGGCGGCCTGATTTTTGTCTGGATTGCCTGTACTGTTCTGCCGCGAACCAGAGCCCTGAATGTCCTCGTCGACACCGGGATGCGCGGCCGGCGTCAGGTTCAGTCCAGCCTCGTCACCCGAATTGCGAAACAGGTTGAGCTTCTCGACATCGGCGACCGCAATTGTCGTGCCTTTTGGTAGCATCATCGAACGTCTCCGTAATCGTTAGACAGAAGGGGGGGGCGCCAGACAAACCGGCGCAGCGTGCTTCAGGCCGCACTCCATCCCATATCGACCGGAAGCACCGCGCCATTGAGGTGGCGGGCCGCGTCGGAGGCGAGAAACAAGACGGCGTTGGCGATATCGATCGGCTCCAGGGTGCCAGGGCTGCTTGAATGGTATGCGCCCAGGCGGCCCAAGGCGGCCTGATCAAGCCTGCTGTTGTCGACGCTATCCATGATATTGGTGCTGACGCCGCCAACCGCCAAAGCGTTGCAGCGCAGGCCAAGCCTGGCATATTGGAACGCCGTGCTCTTGGTCAGACCGATCAGCGCGTGCTTTGATGCGGTATAGGCGGCGCCGGCCGCACCGCCGCCGGTCGCGGCCACCGACGCAATGTTGATAATGGAACCGCCTCCCTGCGCCAGCATTAAGGGGACGGCGCGCCGCATCGCATACATCGGACCATCGACATTGACCGACATGCACCGACGCCAGGTCTCATTGTCGAGGTCGGCAACCGACTGGAACAGGTCCATGACGCCGGCATTGTTCACCAGAATATCAATGCGCCCGTATTCGGCAATGGCGCGGTCGATCATGGCAACGCAGTCGGCCTCGACGGCGACATTGCCGGTCATGCCGATAATGGTGCCGCCTATGTCGGCGACCGCTGCGGCAATGGCTTCGGCGTGCCAGTCGACAGCCACGACCTTTGCGCCCTCGGCGACAAACAGCCGGGCAATGGCGAGGCCTATCCCAGACGCGGCTCCGGTGACGACTGCGACCTTATCTCTTATCTGCATGCGCACCTCCATGGTGGCGCACCCTACGCTCGTTGTGGCAGACGGCGTTGACACAGATCAAAGGGACAGGATGGGACTGTCAGCGTTCTCGCGGACCGCGATGGGCGGCGGCGCTGACAGATGAGGCGGTGCGGGTGGGCGTGTTCGTGGTGACCCCGATGAGATTCGAACTCATGACCTTAGGATTAGGAATCCTACGCTCTATCCAACTGAGCTACGGGACCACTGCCTTTGGATAGCAAATGAGCAATGCTAGCGGAACCCTTATTGCACGACGGCGCCGCATTCGTACAGCTAACTAGCGCCGCACATCAAAGGGCAAAATTGAGGCTTCGTAGGGTGTCGTGCAGAGGCCGCGTGAACTTGCTCCAAATGGCAAAAAGCCCCACTTTCCAGGCCGGAAAGCAGGGCAAGTCAGCAAGCGCGCAGAGGGATCCGTTTGCCTGCTATTCGTTCAGCGCTGAAGCGACCGCATCGAATTGATGTCGGCGATCCGAAACATCAGCTTTTCAAGTTCGCGCTGCGGCATGTTGGGAAAGCGCTGCGCTAGCTGCTGTTGGTTCAGCTCCAGCAGGTCATATGGATTGATCCCATTGGCTTGGGTGGCCATGCTCACCGGCACTGCCGCAGCAGTATCTGCCGCTATGGAAACTCCACACATTGCGGTTGCCACAACCGCCGCCAAGACCAAAGCTCTCATGCAAAACCCCTGAAATGTCCTCTAAAGGAAACATTACAGCCAGGCTGTCTGAGAGTAAACATAAATGTCCCCTATAGGGGATCGAGAAGCGTTGTCCCGCAACAGAGTTTGCGGACATGACATTGATCGAGACTTTTGGCCGTAACGTTCGCCAGGCCCGCAAAGACAAGGGCTGGACGCAAGAGCAGCTGGCGTTCGAAGCCGGTGTGAAACGGGCCTATTTGAGTGAGGTCGAGAATGGCCAGCGCAATGTCAGCTTGGATGTGGTTGAGAAGCTAGCAAAGGCATTGGGGGCTGAACCAGGCGCTTTGATGGATCAGGCCTGAAATTCACGGTTTCAGAAACCGAATTCTTTCAGTTTTGCGAGATGGCTTTCTCGTCTAGATTCAATATTCGCCAATTCACCCACATAGTTGCGCCCTGCCATCCAGGCATCGATTGACCTAGCGACAGGCAGGTCACAAAGCTTCTTTAGCGCGCCAGAGATTATTGTGTGTAGGTCAGCATTTTCATAATTGAGGTGATGCTTCACCGCGTATTCCCGCGAACGCAGTGATCGCAAAAGGTCGTCGCGTTCATTGCCACGCTCATAACTGATTTCTCTTTTCGTCAATTCCTTTTTGAGCGTGCTCCACGCACCGCCTTCGTCAAGCGGCGATTCGTCAAAATAGTCGTAGAGCTTGAAACCGTATTCGAGCAGCCGTTCTTCGAAGCCATGTAGATCGTCGTCAAACTTCCGCCCATCATCCGTAATCTGCAAAACTTTATGCGGGGAGCTTGAAACAATCCTGATGAACCGGGCACGATAAAAGTGACGATCTGCACCGAGGCGGTCGGAAGCATTTTGGACGATCTGATGCCACATTGGCGCACCACTTCGGACAACATTCATCGCTGCATCTTCGTTGCTCCATGCACGAAGTTTTCTTTCCCCTATGAGTTCCTTGACTTCGCGAACAGTTGCTTGGCCTTTCCGTTCGTCTGCTAGAGCCCGTAAGATGAGAACAAGCGCTTCTTCCTCTTTCAATCTCGGCACATACGACATTTCGCGCCCCTTGGTTAAGCCAGCAAATAGGACGTTAAATCTGTCAAACAGACAAGGCGTGTATGCCCGCGTTCCATCAAAGGAACATCAAGGATCGTGGGCGCTCTTGAACATCCATTGCCCTGCATATTGTCGGGCCCACCAAATTCAGCTAGGCTTAGCGTGCATACTACAGGGTGGCGTTATTTGGCGCTCTCCTTTGCCCGTTTATGCGGCCCAATGCGGGAGCCGGCGATTACACCGGCTGCAAATCTGTTTCATTGCCCTAGCACTCAGCGGGGGACAAATGAAACCGGTGTGCACATGGCTAAAAACAAAATCATCAAACTTCGGGATGCCGCCTTCATCCTTCAAAATGGGCAGTGCTTCTATTGCGGTTGCCAGATGGTCAAAGCTTCAGCGCCTCGTGGTTCGATGCAATCTGCCTGCACCGCTGAACATATGATCCCGAAGTCAGAAGGCGGGGCCAGCTCTTCGGTCAACATCAAAGCGGCTTGCAGGTACTGCAACCACACACGCCACAAAATGAAGCCTGTTCTAAGTCCAGAGGCGTACCGCAATCATGTCCGCCGTCGGCTGGCCGAGGGAAAGTGGCGCCCACATTCTGCGAGAATGCTTTCCTAATTCACGATATTAGCTAAAGTCGCTCCGTAAATGTCAGGGCGTCAATAATGAGCACAGTATTCCTAGATCAATCTGGCATTGTAGGTGCCATAAAATCTCTGCTTGGGACTAGTGATGTTGCCAAAGTAGCAGTCGCTTTTTGGGGCGCTGGCGCGGCAGAACGCATTGGAATTGGTCAATCAGGCAAAAATCTGAAGATCATCTGTAATCTGGACTCGGGAGCATGCAACCCATCTGAGATACGAAAGCTGTTGGCGGTTGATGGTGCGGTCGTCCGTTCTCACCCAAGGCTGCACGGCAAAGTATACTGGACGCCAAAGGGTGCCGTCATTGGCTCCTCCAACGCGTCATCGAATGGACTTGCGGTGGAGGTCACCAGCACTGCAGGATGGATAGAAGCAAACGTGCTAACTGACGAGAGTCATCTACTTGTGTCAGCTGAACACTGGTTTGATATGATGTTTGAAGGTGATGAGGCCTACGAAATAGGTGACCAGCAATTAGCTCAGGCACAAATCTTGTGGGATCAGCGTAGAGCGATTGCGCCTTCGGGGGCGCGTCTCAACTTCGATCTGTTTGAGGCCGTCCGGAACCATGCCGGGCATGGTGCTTGGAGCTCCGTCAAGGTCGTGATTACAACTCGACCTCTGAGCAGCGAAGCGCAGGAACAGCACAATGTCCTTAAGCTTGATGCAGGTTTCGCAGGTTTAGAGCCATACGAAGGCATGTCCGATCTGCTCAATCCAGGCGATTGGCTCATAGATTTTGACTTTTCCGGTCGTCGCGCCACGTCAATGGGTGTGTGGGAGGCCCCTAACGCTGCTGTGGTGCAGGGTGATCTTTTCTACGTGCGTCGGAAAATCGGCGACGCAATCGAGGTTTCTAGCTTCGGCAGGTTGCTGCTAAGTGCTGAAGATCAGGCTGCGATCATCACCCACGCAAAAGACATAATGATGCATTTCGGAAGTCAGGAGCGGGGTGTTTTCTGCGAAAGCATCGAAGTCGTGGTGGGCTATTTCGACAAGCTTAAGCGCGAGGCTGAAGAGGCCAGTGGCTACAAGTTTGGGCCGTTTGCTGCTGCATTGAAACGCGCAGGGGTGCAAACCAATTCAGGCAGGGGTTTTTGGGGCGGCCGAGCCGAGGATGGAGTGCCAGTGTTAACGTCTTGGTTGGGTACAAGGGAGGCTGACGGGACGTACCCAGTTTGGAAACCTCAAAAGAACTACGGCGGGCTCAAATCTTTGTGGGAGTCTGGCAGCATTGCGGTTGGTACGGAAGTTCGACTGATCCTCTTAAAGCCGGGCAAGGGAAATGGAGATCAGGCCACGGTTGCAGGCGCTGCTCTGAGCGAGGTCCCTTGGCGCATAGCAAGCATTGGTGATGGCGTCACATACGAAGCACGTGTGATACCCACGCAAAGCTGATGATTGTTCGGCTGCATGGCGCAGCTTTTTTGTTGATCTAGGAGCCGATTAAATCGAGTAGAATTTGTGCCCCCAAACACAAAAAACCTAGTGTATCGGGTCCACCCGAATGGAGGACTGGTGATCGCTCCAATTGAAGTTGCTCGTCGAGCAAATGACATTTACCGCGCGCTTTCCAACGCCAAAACTTGGGGTGAGTTTCGCATCCTTCTTCCAGCTGGGGAGTGGGACGTTGTCGTAAAATTTTGGAAGGCATCGATGAGTTTTACGATGACGATGGAGTGGCCATTTGGGAGTTTGGACACCATAAGTTCGATGGCTATGAGGATATTCCAGCGGCTTCCGATGGCGACTATCCGCCATGGATTCAAAGTTCGATGCACGAGTTTATCCCTCGGCAGCTGCTGGAGCGATTTGGCAGTCGTCAGTCATCTGCTATCAATGGCTATTTTTGGTTCATCGGCGAGGACCGAGCAGAGGAATTGCTAAACGCCATAAGGGGAGAGGGGTATTCCGTCGCTCCAGGCGGTGATCTGAAGTTTTTCTAACCACAGCGGGATGATGCGCAGGAGAGCATGATGGGGGGGCAGCAACGTGGGCTGCTGGGCTTCACGAAAGACCGGTATGGGCAGTTAGTCGAACATCAGAGCCTGCCAGCCGCTTTCGCGCTTCCAACGGCGTAGGCGGATCAGTTGCAGGCGCAGCGCGCTGAGCCGAACACGCGATTGCCAGCGATCTCGGTCGGTTTTGGCTTCTTCCCATTGATCCGCGTAGATGCACTCCTGCAGGCCTAGACCGAATTCCAAAGAGTGAACCACGCTGGCCAACTCAAGCAGGCTGAACGCACTGAGCCGCTGGTAAGCATCGTGGTTGCCAAGCCATTTTTGGGAATAATCATCAGTGTCCGTGATAAGGCCCAACAGCGTGAGCTGGTGGGCAGTTTGGCGTATCACCGGCCTTAGGCTTGTGGCGATGAGGTATGCGATTGTCGGAGCGTGCAATGGTCAGACCTTTGCCGGCTTGGCCTTGGGTATCACGCGTACAAACGGCGAGACCTTCAGCTGTTCATCAAGTTCGCCCGCGGCAATGGCATCCCGCAGGGTCTTGAGGGTTTCCGGCAGTGCCGTGAATCCCCGCTTTGCGCGGACAACCAAATTTTGTATTGACCAAACTGATCAGAAGACGAGTCTGGCATTGGCACCAGAGACACCTTGTGGCCCGTCCGAGCCTCGAATTGATCGATCTGACTCCGCAGAAGCTCCAGACCGTTTCCGATGTTACTGGATGCAACCGCCAGTTCCGCAGCATTGATGGTGGACGATGAGCACAAAAGCACGGCAGCGCAAATCAACGTATTCAACGAGTTCAATTATCAGCCTCAAAATTTGCAAATAAACATCTGTCCTGTAAGATTCGCGGTCTCGTTAGTCCAGACCGGCGAATTTGCTCGGCTTGCCGGCTATATTGCTGATAGCAGCGGAACATAACGGTCGATGCTCTTCCCGGGTGACTCTCGGCGAGGTAGTGGTGCCGGTTTCGGTCGCTTTTGGGCCTCAATCGGGCGAAAGCCCTCATGCGATCGCCGGCGACCTTAATGGGCGCTAACGACCCCATCTCCGCCATTTGCAGCCAAATTTCAAAATCCTGAAGCTGCCATTAGTTGCACGGGACGGCATTGGCTTCGCTCCCCATTCCGATCGCTCGTCAGGCCTGCCGTTTGTCCCGAAGCGGATCGAATCGTCCCCACCGACGGTTGTTAGAGATATTCCTTCTTCAATCGGTACGGCGGCAGGCCATAGGCTCGATTAAACTGCTCGTAGAACTGGCTTATTGACGAAAATCCGGCTGCGAAGGCGATATTTTCCACTGAGAGATTGCTGCTGAACAGAAGCTCCCGTGCCCGTATCAGGCGCATGCGGACCACAAATCGGTGAATGGAAATGTGCATCACACGCTTAAAAAGGGTCTGTACATAGTTGGGATGCAGGTCCACAGCTAGGCCGATCTCGGCAATGTCAAATGGTTCGCTGATGTGTTCGGAGATGAAACGGATCATCGCCACTACATGGCGCAGTGGTGTTGCCCTATGCGAATTGGTGTCCCGCGCCACGATCCAAGGGGGAAGCAAAGTTTCCCAACCCACCATGGAGGCTCGACGCAACATAACGCCAATTTCAACCTTTAGTAGGTCCGCGCGGTCGGTGTCCCCACTGCGGTAGTCGCGATACCATCGCTGCAATGTATTGGCATCGACCGCATCGGGAGAAAGCGCGACAACACCACCGCCCATGACGCACTCAGTCATCTGTCCAAGCTTGGGCAGGTACAGGAAACTGTCCAGTGGGAAGTAGATGTTGCACTGCCTAATACCGGTCGAAGCGTCGCTCGGGATTCCGACGGCCTGGTGAGACACGCCGGCCCAGAATAGCACAAGCTTGTTCGATGGCGTGTGCACCTGCCGCCCGTCGAATACATAAGTCATGGATCCTTCGGTGAGCCAGTTGAACTCGATGTGCCCGTGACTGTGGGGAGCAGTCATCAATTGCGGCGTAAACCAACGCATGCCGAAGCGTCCAAATGCCGACATCGAGGAATAGAAGCTTCTGTCCGGCCTAGTCACCGGCGCTCTTGATTTTGTCCGTGTGTCTTCGTGATACATGTCGCCTCCATCGACAGGTCCATTGGCCGTCGCCGCACCGTTCCGCGAGACGCCGAATTCTTGACGGCCAAGCCCCGAATTATGATGAGACTTCCGCACGGCGGAATCTACCGGCTAAAGGCGTAAGGTTACTTTTCCGGAAGAGTTCATGTAAAATCCGAATTGCTGTTCCTGCCGCTTTTTGGCAATTCATGATCAACAATGGGCGTTTAGACCCGAAGATCGGCGCCCAAGGAGGGACATCAATGAATATCCCATCGCTCGACGACCACTAGTGTCCGCCATACAGGTATCAGCTGCCGCCCTTGCGGCCAGATGAACTGCACAGGCCGCTGCCCCCACACACTCTTCAAAGTCCGCGCGGCAATAGCCGTGCTCGTCCAGTCATGCCCAGCAGGAAGATTATGTCCATTCTAGCCAATAAGCCGAAAGTTACCTTCATTGGAGCAGGGTCTACCGTGTTCATGAAGAACCTGGTGGGCGACATCCTGATGCGGCCAGCACTCGCCAACTCCAGCATTGCCCTAATGGACATTGATCCCATCAGGCTGGAGGAGAGTGCCGTCATCGCGGGCAAACTGGCCCAGGCCATCGGCAGCAAGGCAACTATCACCACATACTCTGATCAGCGTGCGGCACTTGAAGGCGCCGACTTTGTCGTCGTTTGTTTTCAGATCGGCGGATACGATCCGTGCACGATTACAGATTTCGAAGTTCCCAACAGCTTCGGGCTGCGCCAGACAATCGCTGACACACTGGGAATTGGTGGCATCATGCGGGGCCTTCGCACTGTGCCGCATTTGTGGAAAGTCTGTGAGGACATGCTCGAAGTGTGTCCCGGTGCCCTGCTGCTGCAATATGTGAACCCGATGGCTATCAACACTTGGGCCATCGCAGAGCGCTATCCCACCATTCGCCAGGTTGGCCTGTGCCATTCAGTGCAGGGCACGGCTCAGGAACTTGCTCACGACCTTCAGATCGATACGGCGACCTTGCGCTATCGGTCAGCGGGCATCAATCACATGGCATTTTTTCTGGAGTTTGAGCAGCGGCAGACCGACGGTTCATACCGAAACCTCTATCCGGACCTGCTCGCCGGCTACAGGTCCGGCACATTTCCAAGGCGCATGCGCCATCCGCGAAGCCCCAATAAGGTGCGCTATGAAATGCTGGCTCGCCTCGGCTACTTTGTTACCGAGAGCTCAGAGCATTTTGCAGAATATGTCCCTTACTTCATCAAGGATGGTCGCGCGGACCTGATCGAGAAGTTTGGCATCCCGCTGGACGAATACCCGAAACGCTGCATTGCGCAGGCCCGGCACTGGCAGGCTGAAGCCGACCGGCTAAAGGCTGGTACCGCCATTGAGGTTCGTGAAACGCACGAATATGCCGCCGACATCATCAATTCGGTCTGCACCGGCACCCCCAGCGTCGTGTACGGCAATGTCCGCAACACCGGCCTTATTACGTCCCTTCCAGATGGATGCGCTGTCGAAGTACCTTGCCTCGTTGATGCCAGCGGCATTCAGCCGACCTATATCGGGGAACTTCCGCCGCAACTCACCGCGCTGATGCGCACCAACATCAACGTGCAGGAACTGACGGTAAAGGCCCTGATCACCGAAAACCGGGAACACATCTATCACGCCGCAATGATGGACCCCCACACTGCCGCCGAACTAGATCTCGATCAGATCTGGTCTCTGGTCGACCAACTGGTCGAGGCGCACGGGGACTGGCTGCCGCGCTGGGCGCGCGCATAACTACGGCTGACAGGAAGAAGGGCAGGGTAATGTCCGAGAACGACACCAACACCTACAACTATCCATATCGGTCGATGACCGATTTCAGCGATGAGCTGTATCGTCCTGTCTCCGGCCGTCAGTTGGACGTGGCGCCTCTGGGCCTGGGTCCAACCATCGAAGTCGTCGTGGCAGGCGACCACGTCTATGCGCTGTCTGGTACAAGCCTGAACATACTCGATGCGAAGAGCTTCAAGACAATCGGCAGGCTTGAAGGACTGGTCAGCGCCCGCCAGCTGGCCGTCAACGGAGGTGTCGCGGTGGTGACGGCGCGCGATTGCGGCGTCTATATCGTCGATACCTCGCGCCCCGAAGCGCCAGCCCTTGTCGCGCTTTATGATCCGGTGGAATTTGCCACCGGTGTCCATCTTGCCCGCCCCGACCTGGCCATCCTGAGCTGTCGACATTACGGGCTAGAATTTGTCGATCTGAGCCAGCCGTCCGCGCCGCGTTTTCTGTCCTCCATACTGGTCGGGGAGGCGCAGTCCGTTGCCAGTGTCGGCACGATTGCCTATGCCGGTGTGTGGTATGAAAAAGAGCTGGTTCTGGTCGACTTCAGCGACCCTGCGCGCCCGACCATTATTGGCCGCTCGGCCCTCGATGGCTTTGGCGACGGCGTCTATGTGCGGCAGGACCTGGCCTACGTGGCCACGGGCCATCACTCCGCGCTGCAACGCGATCCGCGTCATTTCGAGCCAGCCCGGCATATCACCTTCGACATGCTCAAGACTGGTTATGGGCAGGGGCATGGGATCGAAATCCACAATGTCGCCGACCCGCAAAATCCGCATTGCGTTGCGCGTATCAAGAGCCCGCCGAGCTTCGTCAATTCGCCCGATACCTGGCGCGTGACGCAGCATGACGGGCTGCTGGTGCATGCCGATGCCGAGAACGGGGTTTTCGTCCACGACCTGACCGATCCCCTGCGGCCGACGCCGCTGGCCTTTGCCGTATTGCCGCAGCATGAGACGCATCGCCAACTGGCGACCCTGTCGATGCAAAAGGACCGCTATCCCGCAACGGGCATGGCGATAACAGGCAATACGCTGCTGATCGCCAGCGCGACTTCGGACCTTTACCGGTGCGACCTGACAGCGGCCCGCACCACCAACGACACGCCGCTGACCTCGCCGTTTCCGGTGCGCTATCCCGATCCCGATATTCCGCAGGCGACCAGTGGCGAAAGCCTGCTCGATACGGAAGGTCAGGTCCATTGGGTCGCCGGTGATGACGAAGTGCTTTTTGCGGCGGCAGGGAGTGGCGGGCTTTATATGCTCGACGCGGAAAACGGGGATGTGGTCGCCCACCATGACGTTGACGGGATCACGCAGCATGTCTTTGCGGCGCGCGGGCTTGTCTATGTCTCGCAGGGCACCGGCGGGCTTAGCGTCTGGCAGCGGCGCGGGACGGCGCTTGAGCAGGTCGGCGCGTGGCGCGACGGCGCCGGCATAAGGCAGGTCATGATCCCCGAGGCTTTGTCTCTAGGCATTGCCGTGGCTGGCGCGGGCCTTTTTGCCATTCTGGACCTTGCCGATCCCACCGCGCCGCGCCGCGTTGCCACCCACCCCGTTGGTGGGCTGGTCTATGCGCGGCTTCTGGCCGACGGTCTGGTCGATAGCAGATACGCCATCGGCGCATCGCAGGGCGGTGGCATCAACTGGTTCGACCTGTCCGACACAGCGCTGGCCGAACAGCGGCCCAGATCGGCTGATGCGCGGCTGTGTCCTATCACCGAAGGGATCACGATCCACAATGGTCAGGCGCTGATTTTCCAGGCCGGCGGCTATTACCTCGCCAGCGCAGACCATCCGCAAACCCATTGTGGCGCCGACCATATCGGCGAGCCGGGCCGCTTCTTCAGCGGCAATCCGCAATCGGTGGGAGCGGACCGGATCGTCGTGACCAATCGCGCCACCGGCAGCGCGCGCATTCTGGACATGACCAATGCCAATGCGCCCAGAACGCTGGCCTATCTGCATCTGCCGGGCAATCCCGACCGGCCCATTCGCGTCGGAGACCGGCTGATTTTTCCATGCGGCCGCGCTGGCCTGCGGGCAGTCCCCTGCCCCTAGCCGCGTTGCGTCAAACCATAAAAACTGGAGGAGAAGACTATGAAGCTAATGAAAAGATCCCTGATCGGCATGTCATCACTGGGGATGCTTGTCGCTTTGGCTGGCCCCGCCTTTGCCGAAGTGACGTTGCGCCTCTCGATCTGGGACGCCAACCAGAAGCCGGCGCTTGACCAGATCACCGCCCGCTTCTCGGAAGAAAACCCCGACATCAAGGTATCCATCGAAGTGGTGCCGCGCTCGGACTATGTCACCAAGCTCGAAACCTCGATCGTGGGCCGCAATGCGCCGGACGTGTTCTGGAACGCGCTGCCGGACCGGTTTCTGGAACTGGCGCGTTCGGGCCTCATCGAGAACCTCGATGAGCGGATCAAGGCCGATGGCGTCGATCTGAGCCCCATCGCGCCGGCTCTGCTCGAAGCCTTCACCTATGAAGGCTCGCTCTACGCCATTCCCAAGGATTTCGACACCGTTGGCCTGTGGTACAACAAGGCGCTGTTCGACGCTGCGGGCGTGGCCTACCCCGATGACAGCTGGACCTGGGAAACCCTGCGTGAAAACGCCAAGAAGCTCACCAACCCCAGCAAGGGCGTCTATGGCTTCGTGGTCAATGCGGGCACGCGCGCCGGCTATTACAACTTCATCGCACAGAATGCCGGGGACGTTCTCACCGACGATCTCAAGTCCGGTTTTGACCAGCCAGAGACAGCGGCCGCCGTGCAGTTCATGGCCGACCTCATCCTGGTGGACAAGGTTTCGCCCACCGTGCAGCAGACCGAAGAGGTCAATGCCCAGACCCGCTTCAAGACCGGGCAGGCCGCGATGATCCTTGATGGTTCGTGGCGTGCGCGTGAATTCGCCGACGATCCCTACACGCTCGAAAACGCCAATATCGCCGTGCTGCCGCAGGGCACGGTCCGGGCGAGCAGCTCGGGCACTTTGGGCTATTCGATCTATTCGGGTTCCGAGCATAAGGAAGAAGCCTGGGACCTGCTGAAATTCCTCGCTAGCCCGGAAGCCGCGCAGATTCAGGCCTCGGCCGGCGCGGTGATCCCCTCGCATATGGATCAGGCCCAGATCTGGGTCGACGCCATTCCGCAGTTCAACCTGCAGGCCTTCCTCGACATGGTGGACTATGCCGAAGTGGTTGCCCACTCGTTCAATACGCCCGGCTGGTCCAGCATAATGAACCAGGAGCTAAAGAAGGCTCTGGCGGGTGACGTGTCGGTGGATGAGGCAACGAGCCTTGTGGCCACGAAGATGAACGAGGTTCTCGCCTCGGAAGGCAAATAAGATGCTTACGCCAGCGACCACACGGAAAGACCGATATGACCGGCAGGAGGTCCTTTGGGGCTATCTGCTGATCGGTCCCACCCTTCTGGGCATATCGCTCTTCGCGCTGTGGCCGCTGGTGCAGTCGGTTTATCTGAGCTTCACCTCCTGGGGGGTGTTCGGACAGGTTCAGTGGGTGGGCGGGGAAAACTACGCCCGCCTGCTGGCCGACCCCGAAGTCTATGCGACACTGCGCAACACCATCATCCTAGCTGTCACCTCTGTCGTGGGTAGCGTCCTGATTGCCACCCTTCTGGCGGTGTTGCTCAATGTGGGTGTGCGCGGGACGAGCGTTTATCGCGTGCTGCTGTTCCTGCCCGTCGTCACCATGCCCGCCGCTTCGGCCATGGTCTGGAAATGGCTCTACAACAGCGATTTCGGCCTGCTCAACAGCATGCTGGCTAATTTCGGCATCATCGGTCCTGCCTGGATCACCGACAAGGCCTTTGCCCTGTGGTCCGTCGCCATAGTCTGCATCTGGAACGAGATCGGCATCAGCATGATCATCCTGCTTGCGGGCCTGCAGGGTGTGCCGCGCTCGCTGCATGAAGCCGCGCATCTGGATGGGGCGGGGCCGGTTGCCACATTTTTCTACGTCACCCTGCCTTTGCTCACGCCGACCCTGTTTTTCGTCACGGTGACCTCGATCATCAGCGCCTTCCAGATGTTCGACATAATCTACCTGATGATCGGGCCCGAGGGTTATGCGCTCGAGAGCACGCAGACACTCATCTTCCTGTTCTACGAACAGGGCTTCATCCACGGGAGCAAGGGCTATGCCGCGGCTATCGTGCTCTTGCTGTTCCTCATCATTGCGCTGGTGACGGCGTTCCAATTCTGGCTACAGAAGCGCTGGGTGCATTACGAATGAACACGACACGTTTTCCAATCAATCCGGGCCGCATTCTCGTCCATGTCGTGCTCATCACGATTTCCGCGGTTATGGTCGTGCCCTTTGTCTGGATGGTGCTGACCGCATTCAAGTCCATGTCCGAGGCAACGGCGATCCCGGTGCAGATCTTTCCCTCGCAGTTGCGCTGGGAGAATTTCCTGACGCTGTTCAACAGCTTCAACTTCGGCAACATGTATCTCAATTCGATGGTCTCGACGCTGCTGCGCGTCACGGCCCAGGTCAGCTTCTGTGCCATGGCGGGCTATGCCTTTGCCCGGCTCCGCTTTCCCGGACGCGACATGCTGTTCGCCATCGTGCTGTCGGTCATGATGGTCCCGCCGGTGCTCTACATCATCCCAAAATTCCTGCTGATGACACAGCTTGGCTGGGTCAATACGCTGCAGGGGTTCGTCGTGCCCGGCTTTACCAGCGCTTTCGGCACATTCCTGCTGCGCCAGTTTTTCAAATCGCTGCCCAATGAGCTTGCCGAAGCCGCCAAGCTCGATGGCTGCGGCCCGTTCCGCACCTTTTTCTGGATCATGCTGCCGCTCGCCAAACCGGGCATCGTCGCCTTTGGCATTTTCTCGATCCTGTGGTCGTGGAACGAGCTGCTCTGGCCGCTGATCATCCTCAACTCACCCGACAAGATGACGCTTTCGGTCGGGCTGGCGACGATGGAGGGCGAGTACGTCAGCAACTACCCGGCCATGATGGCGGGTGCCGTGCTGGCCGTCCTGCCGATGATCGCCATGTTTTTCTTCTTCCAGCGTCAGTTCATCGAGGGCATCGCCTTGACGGGATCCAAGGGCTGACCAGGCCGAAAGCCCCGGAGCAAACCAGTGGCGGACATGGGCAATGCGGGCCGGGCGCCCGCTGGCAGCCCCTTCGCCAAGACAGCGGGAAACCCGCATGAGGATCAGAATAAATGGCAACAGTCACCATCAACGAGATCGACAAGCATTATGGCGAGTTCCATGCCCTCAAAGGAGTATCGGTCGACATAGATGACGGCGAATTTGTCGTTCTGGTCGGTCCTTCCGGATGCGGAAAATCAACGCTGCTGCGCATGATTGCGGGACTTGAAGGCATTAACGCCGGCGAAATCAGCATCGGCCGTCAGGTTATCAACGACCTTCCCCCCACCAAGCGCGATATCGCCATGGTGTTCCAGAACTACGCGCTCTACCCGCATATGACCGTCGAGCAGAATATGAGCTTTTCGCTCAAGCTCAAAGGCGTGGCGAAATCCGAAATCAGGGCGAAGGTCGATTACGCAGCCCAGATTTTGGGGCTCGAGAAGCTGCTCGACCGCCACCCTCGCCAGCTTTCGGGCGGGCAGCGCCAGCGTGTGGCGATGGGGCGCGCCATCGTGCGCAATCCGCAGGTTTTTCTCTTCGATGAGCCGCTGTCCAATCTCGACGCCAAGCTGCGCGTGCAGATGCGCGCCGAAATCAAGGAACTGCATCAGCGCCTCAGGACCACTACCATCTATGTCACCCACGATCAGGTCGAAGCCATGACTATGGCCGACAAGATCGTTGTGATGCGCGATGGCATTATCGAGCAGGTGGGCACGCCACTCGACCTCTACGATCGCCCGCTCAATACCTTCGTGGCCGGCTTCATCGGATCGCCATCGATGAACTTCATCAACGGTGAAATGACACAGGCCGGCTTCCTCACCGTCGACGGCATCTTGCTGCCCTGCAGCAACATGGATCCTCAAGCTAAGGTCTACGGCATCCGGCCCGAACACCTTCGTCTTGACCCTGACGGCATCGAGATTGAAGTTGTGGTTTTGGAACCCACAGGTTCGGAGACACAGGTTATTGGTCGGCTCGGTGCGCAGCCTATCGTAGGAATGTTCCGTGAGCGCATCACCTCACGTCCTGGGACCAGGTTGAAGGTTTCTCCTGACACCTCAATGGTTCACCTGTTCGACCAGGCCGGCAATCGCCTGAATTGACCGCCAGCCAGCTTCCGAGCGTCCGCTATCAACGGTCCGTTGGCAAAAGCAGCCAGTCCGTAGTCCACCCCGAAGGCGACGGTCTGCAGCCGACCCCATTTCGGCCGTTCAGCGCCAGATCGCGAAATCCCCAAAGCCGCCGTTGTTTTCGGCAGGGCGGCAATCGCTGCGCTCCCCTTGCCAGTCGCTCGAACTTTGGCAAGTTCCCCCTGCGCAAGTCTTTAGCTTTGGCAGTGAATTCCTGGAGCTGACTGTACGTTAACGCGAACTAGGGCTACCGCGCACTTTGAGGCGCCTTCATTTCTACCCGGATTCCGTGGATCGTTGCACCCGAAGCATTGAAGACCCGGCCCGCCGGCTGCGGTGCCATGTTGACCACAAGACAGCCTTGGCCGTCCCATTTTTCGCTGGCACGGATCACATTCCGATTGTCCGGCCATTGTGTGCCATCCGGCGCATAATTATGCACCGGCCCGCCCACCTGATCGAAAACGAACACTGACGGCCACCGGTGATGGTGCACCGATGCCGCAAAGAATTGCGGTGGTCAGGTGCGCATGTCGGAGGCGCGATACCCGGGGGCACTTACGAACTGCTGGTAGTGCTTACACATGTCATCGATCAATTGCATAATGCGCGGCGTACGGTGGCGGTGTGCGGGATAAACGACGAAAACCGGGGTGTTCTCGGAGCGCAACTCTGGCAGCACCGGGATAAGGACGCCGTTCTGGACTTCGCGCTGCACGAAGAAATCCGGCAGGTAGCCTAGCGTGCAGTTTTCCACCACCAGGTATTTCGCCATCCAGTATTCGTTGACGTGAAACTTGGGCCGCGGGGACAGATGGATGGAGGCGTTGTTCTCTCGCAAGATCCAGCGCTCCGGCAGTCCGTTGCGCAAATAGATCACTGCGTCGGACATGTTTACATCCTCATGCGTTTTCGGCGCGCCGTGTCGGGCAATATATTCTGCGCCAGCATACAACCCGAACGAAACGTCGCCCATCTTGCGGCGGAGCAGATTTGAGGGGGGCGGATCACCAACAAAGATCATGCAGTCGAAATCGAACTGCCCGGCCATGATCTTGTCGTTGGGATAGACCTGCAGGTCAAAATCAAGTTTGGGGTTCTTGGCCGAGTAATGAATGGCCGCCGCGCCAATCAACGACGTGCCGAAGGCAGAACTTGCAACGATGCGTATTCGTCCGCTGATGTCGGAATGCGCCCGCTGGGCGGCGTTTGTGGCGTTTTCGTACGATTCGAAGATAAGCGCGGCGTGGTCGAGAAATTCCTTTCCCGCATCGGTGAGTTCGAGGCCCTTGGCCTTGCGGACGAACAGCTGGACCTGCAGGGAATCCTCGAGCCGCCGCAGGTGATGGCTGAGGGTTGCCTTGGGTAAATTGTACAGCACCGCAGCCCGCGAAATGCTGCCCGCGCTGGCAATTCCCATGAAGCTTTTTACGTCTCTCAGCTCGTAGCCTTCAATCATCAGCGTTCAACTTTCTGAACGAGAGGTTCATTAATCAACTCTATCTTGGAGCCTAGTGGGACATATGATTGAACGAAAGAAGAATAAAAACGGGTAAACGAAAAGGGTACTCGTGGAGGACGCGCAATGCCGCAACGGGACGCATTCTACGGTGGATTCTGCCAGGGTTCCGCCGTGACGAAAGGATTTTCGAAACGGTTTTTGGACAGGGCTGAATGAGTTTACCTCCCCTAGCACAGCCCCAATATTCCCAAGGTGAACCGCTGCTCCGCCTTGAGGGGGTCAGCAAGAAATTTGGCACGCTCGTCGCCAATTGCGATGTCGATCTGTCGATCCATCCCAGCGAGATCGTCGCCGTGCTCGGCGAGAACGGTGCCGGCAAATCCACATTGATGAAAATGATCTTCGGCGTCATGCAGCCGAGCGCCGGCAGTATCTACTGGCGGGGCCAGCGGGTGCAGATCAGCAGCCCTGCCCAGGCGCGCCAGCTTGGCATCGGCATGGTTTTTCAGCATTTCACGCTGTTCGAGACCATTACGGTTGCCGAGAACGTTGCGCTTTCGATGCCTGGTACGCCGCAGGAACTGGCGGGAAAAATCCGCGAGGCTTCGCAGAAGTTCGGACTGGCGGTCGAGCCCCACGCTCCCGTCTATTCACTCTCGGTGGGCGAGCGGCAGCGGGTCGAACTGTTGCGCTGCCTGTTGCAGGATCCATCGCTGCTGATCCTTGACGAGCCGACTTCGGTGTTGCCTCCAACAGCGATCGAAAGCCTGTTCCAAACCTTGCGCGGCTTGCAGGAACGCGGCATTGCCATACTTTATATCAGCCACAAACTGGAGGAGATCCGGGCGCTCTGCCAGCGCGCGACGATCCTTCGGCATGGGCGGGTGACGGGTACGGTCGTTCCAAAAGATGAAACGGCACACCGCCTGGCCGAGCTGATGATCGGGCGCGAAATTCCGCGTTCCAGCCATCCCAAGGCAACGCCAGGCGAGGTCGTTCTTAAGGTTTCGGGCCTGTCGGTACAGGAAGCCGACCCGCTCGCAGTGGGGCTGAAAAATGTCAGCTTCGACCTGCGCGAGGGCGAAATTCTGGGGATCGCCGGTGTTTCTGGCAATGGACAGCGAACGCTGGCGCGCGCGCTTTCCGGCGAAGACACCCTTCCCCCATCCGGGCAGGGCAGTATCGAGATGCTGGGCCGGCCGGTTGGCCACCTTGGCGCGGCCGAGCGGCGTGCCCTCAGGTTGGCCTTCGTGCCCGAAGAGCGGATGGGGCGCGGAGCCGCGCCAACCATGGCGCTAAGGGAAAACGCGCTGCTGACCGCCCATGGGGAGGGCATGGTGCGTCGCGGCATGATCCAGCGTGAGAAGCAGGAAGCGTTCACGCTCAAATGCATCGCCGACATGGACGTACGCAGTTCGGGCCCCGCAGCCCCGGCGAGCACACTTTCGGGCGGCAACCTGCAAAAATTCATCGTCGGGCGCGAGATGATGCTGCGCCCGCGCGTCTTCGTGGTTTCCCAGCCCACCTGGGGCATCGATGTGGGCGCTGCGGCCCTGGTCCGGCAGAAGCTGGTGGACATGCGCGGGCAAGGCAGCGGGATCATCGTGATCTCGGAGGAACTCGAGGAACTGTTCGAAGTGGCTGACCGGATTGCGGTCATGTTCGATGGCCGGCTTTCCCCATCGCGGAGTACCGCCCTGACCACCCCAGAAATCATCGGTCAGATGATGATCGGCCTTTTTGATGCTGGCCTTGATACCGCGCGAGAGGCGGCGCAATGAGTTTTCCCGGACTAACTCTGATCCCCCGGACCAGGACCACGCCGCTGCAGGTGCTGATGGTATCGGTGACAACGGTGATCCTGTCCGTTCTGGCCATGGTCCTGATGTTCTCCCTGCTCGGCGCAGAGCCCACGACCATCTTCCAGAGCTTCTTCATCGAGCCGTTGAGTTCGGGCTACAATATCGGCGAAGTCGTTATCAAGGCCAGCCCGCTGATCCTGATTGCCCAGGGACTGGCAATCGGTTTTCGGGCCAAGGTCTGGAATATCGGCGCCGAAGGGCAGCTGATCATGGGGGCCATAACGGCTAGCCTGCTGCCGATCTGGTGGCCGCAGAGCGACTCCATGCTGCTGCTGCCGGCCATGATCGTATTTGGCGCACTGGGCGGGATGGTGTGGTCGGGGATCGCTGCGTTGCTGCGGACCAGCTTCAATGCCAGCGAGATCATCGTGACGCTGATGCTGACCGAAATCGCGCGCCAGGTTCTGTACTTCCTGCTGACGGGGTCGTTGCGCGATCCGGGTGGGTATAACTTTCCGCAATCGGTCATGTTCCCCGATGCCGGGCTCTACCCGATCATCGGCACCGGTGCGGTGCGGGCGAACGCGTCCATCATCATCACCCTGCTGATGACGATTGGCTGCTGGATCTTTGTCAATCGCGCCTTTGCAGCCTTCCGCCTTCAGGTGGGCGGATTGGCGCCGGCAGCCGCTCAATATGCAGGATTTTCGCAGAAGCAGGCGATTTGGCTGTCGCTGCTCATCAGCGGCGCTGCTGCGGGTCTCGCGGGCATGGGCGAGGTGGCTGGGCCAATTGGCCGGCTGCAGTCGATGTTGTCTCCGGGTTACGGCTACGCGGCAATCATCGTGGCATTCCTGGGCGGACTGAACCCGATCGGCATTTTCTTTGCCGGTTTCCTCATGGCGATTGTCTACGTCGGCGGCGATATCGCGCTGGTGAATGCGGGTATCCCGTCAGCGGCGCCGGTCGTCTTCCAGGGCCTGGTGATGGTCTTCTACCTCGGAGCCAGCCTGTTCCTCCGCTACAGCCTCGTCAGCGTATTCACACTGGCCGATGTCAAGGAGCCTGTCTGAGATGAGCGTGATCGTGTTTGTCCTTTCGGGTGCCTTTGCCATGTGCGTGCCCTTTGCGCTGGCGGCGCTGGGTGAACTGGTGGCCGAGAAATCGGGGGTGCTGAACCTCAGCGTCGAAGGCATGATGGCCCTTTCCGCGGTGATGGGCTTCATGGTGGTGGCGGGCACCGGATCGCATGTGCTGGGCCTGGGCGCGGGGATGATTGCGGGCGCGGGACTATCGGTAATCTTTGCGGCCCTGGTGTTGCTGTTCCGGGCCAACCAGGTGGCCGCAGGACTTGCCGTGGGTATTCTGGGCATGGGCCTCTCCAACCTTCTTGGGCGGAGCTACGAAGGATCGAGCGTTACCGCGCTTGCCAAGATCCGCGTGCCGGTGCTTTCAGAGATTCCGGTGATCGGCCCGATTCTTTTCGTGCAGGACATCGTGGTCTATCTGACGGTTGTACTGGTGATCGTCATTGCCTGGTTCCTGTACCATACCAAGCCCGGCCTGCGGCTGCGCGTCATCGGCGAAAACCCTGAAACAGCATACGCCTTGGGTATGCATCCAGTTGCGGTGCGGCTGGCCTGCGTGGCGTTTGGCGGCATGATGGCCGGGCTGGCGGGCGCCTATGCCTCGACCATTCTGACCCCCGTATGGGCGCAGAACATGATTGCTGGGCGCGGCTGGGTGGCGGTAGCGCTGGTGGTGTTTGGCACATGGCGACCCATCCGCATCGCGCTGGGGGCCTATCTGTTCGGAGCGGTGGGGCTAGCCAGTCTTAGCCTACAATCACTGGGCGTCGGGGTTCCGTCACAAGTGATGAGCGCTTCGCCTTACCTGCTGACCATCATCGTACTGGTCGTCATCTCCGCAAATTCGCTTCGCATTCGGCTTAATGCGCCAATGGCGCTGGGACAGAATTTCAGTCCGCACGGCTGAGGTCCGGTGCTGCAGGGCTTGCCAAGAAAACGCAAACTGGGAGGAAATTATGCATAAATGGACGTCGCGCATTCTGACGACACTGGCCTTGTCCGTCAGCATTACTGGCACGGCTTTCGCCGAGCCTTTCAAGATCGGCTACCTTTTGCCCAATCCGGTCAGCGAGATCGGGTGGTCCAGTGAACTCGCCGCGGGAGGGCGGGCGCTCGAAGAGCATTTTGGCGACAAGGTCGAATTGCAGATGATCGAGAACCTGGGGGAGGGGCCGGATTCTGCCCGCGTCATGAACAAGATGGCGGCGGACGGGGTGGGCATGCTTATTCTTGGCTCGTTCGCCTATCAGCAGGAAGGCGTAAAGTTGGCCGCCCGCTATCCCGATCTGAAGGTGGTTCATATCGGCGGTTACCTCCAGGGACCAAACTTTTCAACGCTGACACCGCGCCACTATGAAGCCGCCTATCTATGCGGCATGGCCTCCGGCATGGCGACCGAGACGAATTCGCTGGGCGTGATTGCCGCCTTCCCGTTGCCCGAAGTGCTCAACATCATGAACGCCTATGTGCTGGGTGCGCAGCGTTCCAATCCGGATATTGAGCCGGTCAAGGTGATCTGGCTGAACTCGTGGTTCGACCCGGCCAATGAGAAGGCTTCGACCGAATCCTTCGCCTCGCAGAGCGTGGACGTTGTCTTTTCGCTCTTTCCCGGAACACCGGCACCGGTGGTGGCCGCCGAGGAGCTGGGGATCTATGTAACCGTGACCCATTCGGACAATTCGCGCTTTGCACCGAACCGACACCTGTGCGCGGGGCAGTTGCACTTCGGCCCGACCCTGATCACCAAGGTTCAGGAAGCCATGGATGGTGCCTTCCAGGAGAATGACATCTTTGCCGGGGTCCAGGATGGCACGATCGAGGCCGCAGGTCTCGGCGGCCCCCTGACCCAGGCGCAAAAGGACGAGATTCTCGCAGTGCAGGAAGAAATGCGCGCCGGCACATTCAACCCCTTCACCGGTCCCATTGCCGCAATGGACGGGGCCGAAATGATCGCTGCCGGAGCGGCTCTGGATGACGGTGCGATCAAGGGGATGAACTTTCTGGTCCAGGGGATCAACACCAACCTTCCCAAATGATCTGTCGGGTAGGCAACCCGGTCCCCCGGGATTGCCCACCCACTTCCCGATCTGCACGTTCTGCGCCCGGACAGGGGCGCGGGTGTAACGCCTTTGCCCAAAAGCAGGCTTCTCCCTGCGGGAAACAGGAACAATGCCACGATGTACCATCTCTCGAAATCCGGTTCAGCAGGCCACGCTTCCGCAGAGTGTGCCATTCAGGCGATGGAAAGCTGCGAGGTCCTGTTGGACGGCGTGCGTCGCGCCGGCGATGTGACCGACAAGATCGACCGTCGCCGCTATCTGCATGCGGGCCCGCCACTTGCGCTGGCCGATGTGCCCGGTCCGATGCGAGGCGCGCTGATTGGAGGATTGCTGTTCGAGGGCGAGGCGGCAAGTGTTGCCGAGGCGGAAGCGATCATCGATAGCGGCGAGCTTGAAATCAGCCCCTGCCACGATGCCGGGGCATTGGGGGCAATGGCGGGCGTCATTACCCCGAACATGCCGGTAGCCGTGGCACGGACCGGCGAGACCCTTACGTTTTCCCCGCTTAATGAAGGGGTGAACGGCGCTGTGCGCTATGGCTCGTTTGACGAGGCTACCATCGCGCGCCTGCGCTGGATGGCCGGCACGATGGCGCCCGTTCTTGATGACGCCATTCGCAGTAGCGAGCCCATCAATCTGGTGGAGCTGGTGGCCGAAGGCCTGCGGCGGGGCGACGACTGCCATAACCGCCTGGTGGCGACTACCGCGATCCTGCTGCAGCGGCTGACACCAGCGTTGATCCGAACTGCCCATGCGCCAGACACCGCGGCGGAGGCAGCGTCGATCATCGCGGGCAATGGCCATTTCTCTCTGCCCTTTGCGATTGCCATGGCCAAGGCCCGGACCCTTGCTGCGGCCAATATTCCGGGCTGCCCCATCGTCACGACGATGTCGGGAAACGGGCGCGACTTCGGCATCCGGGTTTCGGGGCTGGGTGACCGCTGGTTCTTGGCGCCCTCGCCGATCGGCGAGCCGAAGTTGATTGCCGGGGCGCGCATGGAAGACGTGAACCCGACCATGGGCGACTCGATGATATCCGAGACCGCCGGGTTCGGCGCCTTTGCCATGAGTGCATCTCCCGCGATCATGTCCTTTGTCGGCGGCACCGTGGCGCAGGGCATCGAAATCGTGGCCGAGATGCGTCGGATTTGTGCGGGGACCTCGGGGCGTTTCCTGATCCCGGCCGAGGAGCATCGCGGCACCCCCCTTGGCATCGACGTGCACCTCGTTGCCGAGAGCGGGGTCGCGCCGGTGATCAACAACGGTCTTTGCCATCGCCTGCCCGGGAAGGGCCGGATCGGCGCCGGGATCACTCGTACGCCACTGGAGATTTTCGTCGCGGCGAGTGCGGCCCTGCGCGCAGAGGAGCGGGCATGACACGCGAGACCGCTGCACAGATTGCCGCCCGATGGGGGATCGACAGCGCCGCCATTCCCGGGCTTGAGCGCCTGCTCGACAATACACGGCAGACATATGCCCGCGTCGAGGCGCTGGCCGAAGCCCTGTCGGAGCCGCCCCCGCCATCACCCGGCTGGCGGGTGGAAGCGGTGCGCGGCAGCGATCCAACGCGGGCATGGATGTTCCGGACCTTCCCGGTTGCACCGTCCCCAACAGGCCCGTTATCGGGTCAGCGGTTGGTGGTAAAGGATGCCATCGCCGTGGGCGGGGTGCCGATGACCCTGGGCAGCAACCTGCTCGCGGGCCACGTTCCCGATCACAGCGCCACGGCTGTCGAGCGCGCTCTTTCCGCCGGAGCGACGCTTGCCGGAACGGCCGTTTGCGAGGACATGTGCTATTCTGGATCGAGCTTTACCAGCGCCACTGGGCCGGTGCCAAATCCCTATGATCGGGCGCGTTCCGCGGGCGGTTCGACCAGTGGCTGCGGCGCGCTGATTGCCTCGGGCGAGGCCGACCTGGGGCTTGGCACCGACCTTGGCGGCTCCGTGCGCAATCCTGCCGCCTGGTGCGGCATCTGTGGATTGAAGCCGACCTTTGGCGTCGTGCCTTATACGGGCGCAGCGGCCACCGAGGTGACGATGGATCATCTCGGCCTCATGGCGCGAACGGCGCGCGAGATCGCGGTCCTGCTCGATGCGGTCGCCGGGCCCGATGACCAGGATCCCCGTCAGGCCGGAGCCGGGGTGCTGCGCGGCAGCGCCGCCGGCATCGAAGCAGAACCTTCCGGCATGCGGGTTGGGCTGTTGCGCGAGGGCTTCGGCTGGCCGAACCGCTCGGACCCGCGGCAGGATGAGTTGGTCGAGGGCGCCATCGAGCGCATGGCCGAGCTGGGCGTCAGCATCGGCGAGGTCTCGGTCCCTCTGTTCCGGTCGGGCACGGATATCCATGTGCCCATTGCCACCGAGGGAGGACTGGCGACGGTCTTCGAAACTGCCCTGCAGGGCGCCAACCATGCTGGCTTCTACGATCCTGCACTGGCCAGGGAATTTGGCAATGCGCTGCGGGAGCGGCCCGCCGATCTGCCGCTCAATGGCAAGGTTACGGTGATTGCCGCAACCCTGATGCGACAACAAACCAATGGACGGGTCATGGCGCTGGCCCAGGCCTTGCGGCGAAAGCTGCGCAACCAGATCGACGCGGCCCTGGCCGAATATGACGTGCTGGCCCTGCCCACGACGCCAATGCTGCCGCATCTCTTGCCCGAGGGTGCGCTGACCTCGGATGCCCACCAGCAGCTGGCCTTCGAAATGCACGACAACAATTGCGTCGCCAACCTGACGGGCCATCCGGCCCTCAGCGTGCCCTGCGGCATGATCGACGGGCTGCCTGTCGGCCTGCTGCTCATCGGCCCCATGTTGGAGGACCACGAGCTCCTGCGCCTTGCCCATCATTTTCAGGCCCGGCTTTTTGCCCCGCCCACCCCAAAGACGGAGATGAACCCATGAGTGATCAAGTAAATGTGCTTGGCGGACCGATGGACCCCTGCGGGATGGAGCCGATAACCGGCTACCTGCGGAACGGCTGTTGCGATACTGGGCCGGACGATCCGACGAGCCATACGCTGTGCGCCATCCTGACCGAGGACTACATCGCCTTCCAGGACGCCACCGACAACAACCTGTCGCAACCCGAGCCTGCCAAGCGGTTCCCCGGTCTTGTTCCGGGAAATCGCTGGTGCGTGATCGCGGCGAGCTGGTACGCCGCCTACAAGGCAGGCAAGGCCTGCCCGATCGTCCTCAAGGCCACCAACAAGCAGGCGCTCGAACATGTACCGCTGGAGGCGCTGCTGGAGTTCGGCGTGGACCGGCCGGCCGCGGACCACCGGCACGTCTCCAACCAGCAAGGAACGCGATGACCCTCAAACGCACTCTTATCGGCATGCTCACTCCGTCCTCGAACACGGTTCTCGAACCCTACATGTCGGCGATCCTACATGATCTGCTGCCCGAAGTTTCGGCACATTATCAGCGCTTCACTGTCACGCAGATTTCGATGGACGACAATGCCTTGGCGCAGTTCACCAATTCGACCCTGTTGGATGCCGCCAAGATCCTGTCGGACGCCAAAATGGACGTGATCGCCTGGGCCGGAACCGCGGCGAGCTGGCGCGGCTTTGACATCGATACCCGCCTGTGCGCGGAAATCACCGCGGTTACGCGCGCTCCGGCGACCACTTCGGTGTTGGCCCTCAATGAAATCCTTGATCGAACACAGGTGCAAAAACTGGGTCTGGTTACCCCCTATCTCGACGAGGTGCAAAGCCAGATCATGGCCAATTACAAGTCCGCTGGACACGAGGTGACCGCGGAGCGTCACTTTGGAATGCGGGACAATTTCTCGTTTTCCCAGTTTAGCGAAGACCAGATCGAAGGGGCCATTCGCGAGGTTGTGGCCGAGGGCGTCGATGCCGTGGTGGTGCTGTGCACCAATCTTCGCGGCGCGCCTCTGGTGGATCGCCTGGAGCGCGAGCTGGGCGTGCCAATCTACGACTCGGTTTCCGCAACCGTCTGGAAGGCCATGCGGATGACGGGGCTTGATCTCAGCCGGATCAAGGGCTGGGGCCGGCTGTTTGACAGGGAGGTCTGATCCATGGCCGTGGAGTTCGACCTGGTTGTGCGTGGGGGCACCGTTGTAACCTCTGGCGACACCGCACGATGCGATATCGGCGTCCGCGATGGCCGGATCGTCGCGCTGGGCGAGCGGCTGGGGGAGGGCGCGCGTGAGATCGACGTCACCGGCCGGCTCGTATTGCCTGGCGGGGTAGATGCGCACTGCCACATGGATCAGCCCCAGGGCCCCGGTTTGCGGATGGCCGATGATTTTGAAAGCGGCACGCGCTCGGCGGCCTGCGGGGGAACCACCACTGTCATCCCTTTTGCCGCCCAGGCTAAGGGCAAGAGCCTGCGTGAGGCTGTCGAGGACTATCACCGCCGCGCCGCAGGCAAGGCCTCGGTCGACTACGCCTTTCATATGATCGTCACCGATCCGACGCCGGTTGTCCTCAACGAGGAACTGCCCGAACTGGTGTCCCAAGGGTGCACGTCGTTCAAGATCTACATGACCTATGACGACTTGAAGCTGCAAGACCGCCAGATTTTGGACTGCCTTGCCGTGGCCCGGCGAGAAGGCGCCCTGACCATGATCCATGCCGAGAACGCCGATTGCATTGCCTGGTTGACCCAAGCACTGGAAGCGGCGGGGTTGACCGCGCCCAAATATCACGCAACGGCCCGCCCGCCAGTAGTCGAGCGCGAGGCAACCCACCGCGCCCTTTCGCTGGCGGAACTGGTCGATGTCCCCATCCTGATCGTCCATGTCTCAGGCGCGGACGCCATCGAGCAGATCGGCTGGGCGCAGGCTCGCGGGTTGAAGATCCATGCAGAGACCTGTCCGCAATATATTACCCTGACGGCGCAGGACATGGATCTGGAAGGGTTCGAGGGTGCCAAGTTGATCTGCAGTCCGCCGCCGCGGGACGAGGCCAGCCACGAGGCGGTGTGGCGTGGCCTCGAGAGCGGGCTTTTCCAGGTCTTTTCCTCCGATCATGCCCCGTTCCGCTATGACGATGTTGAGGGAAAGAAATTTGCTGGCGAGCAAGCCTGTTTCCATTGCGTGCCGAACGGTATTCCGGGGCTGGAAACGCGGCTGGCGATCCTGTTTTCAGAGGGCGTCATGAAGGGGCGGATCGATCTCAACCGCTTTGTCTCTCTGACCTCCAGCGGCCCGGCGCGGCTCTACGGTCTTTACCCGCGCAAGGGCACGATTGCGGTTGGCGCCGACGCCGATCTGGCAATCTGGGATGCCGATCACCGTTGGACTGTCACCAACGACAAACTGCATCATGCGGTGGACTACACCCCCTATGAGGGCATGGAGTTGCAGGGCCGCGTGATGACCACGATCCTGCGGGGCGAGGTGGTTTGGGATGGTGGCCTGTTCCACGGGCAGGCCGGTAATGGCCGTTTCCTGCCGCGCGACAGGCCCTGCCCACGCGGCGAGTGAGGGAGCGTTTCCAGTTGAGCGCGCCAGGCGGTCAACCTGATGGGGCCTCTCGCAAAAAAAAGAGGCTGCAGCCCAGAAGGACATGCAGCCTGCAGTTTTCGCTGTTTCGCGGAAATCTCAATGGTGGTGACTGTCCGAATCCGGCAGGCGCGTGAAGACGTCATCACCCTTGTTGATCCAGCGGATACCCTTGCCGTCAACGGGACATTCCTCGATCTTGACCGACCCGATATAGGTGACCATGTACCAGATCACCTCGGCGGCGAAGCGGGCGGGATAGTTGCGCGGGTGCTGGACACCGAGACGCATGCTCCATGCCTCGATCGCGGAATTCACGTCCACGCGATAGCCATAGGTGTTTTCAGGCTCATAGACCGGGGTGAACGAGATTTCGACCATCGCCTGGCCGGTCAGGCCTGAACTCTGGCCAACTTCGTGGAACTGCATGTCCGGCCAGAAACGGCGCTGCTTGAGGCTTTCGTCTCGGTCGAGCGCATTGGCACCCTGCCGGGTCGTGCCGTACTTGCGCCTCAGGATCTCAGCGACGTGGTCCCTGACCTGGTTCTCGAAAGCGACCTGCTCGTTCATCTCTGCACCCTTCATTTATCTACTGGGGAAATCCGGCCCTAGGCGTCCGCAGGTTCGAGAACCGTGCGACGCGCCTCTGCTTCTATCTGACGGCGGAACGTCATCACCGCGCGCGACGCATTCACGCCCGCCGCGGCAACGAGTCGGTCGCCTCGGAAATAGGTGATCACGGGACCGGGGGCGCCTTCGGGCTGGTCCACGACGACGCGATCATGGCCGGGATGCCAGCCGACCATCTGTATCTTCAGGCCAAATTGGTCGGACCAGAAATAGGGAATGTCGCCAAAGCTCTTTATGCCCGGCGCGTCACCGCACAGGGCCGCCAGCAGATTGGTCGCTGCGGCCCGTCCCTGGGCCGAGGCATTGGTCCAGTGCTCGACCCGCATCCTGACGCCGTAGAGCGGGTTGAGCCATGAGGCAACATCGCCGGCAGCAAAAATTCCGGGAACGGAACTGCATAGCGTATCGTCGCAAACAACGCCGTTTTCCAGAGCCAGGCCTGACCCTGCGAGCCACGCGGTTTCAGGAATGGAGCCGGCGCCCACCAGCACAAGATCGGCAGGCAGCAGGCGGCTATCTGCCAATTCGGCGCCCGTTACTTTTCCATTGGCGGTCTGCAGCCGCGCCAGGCTTTGCCCGGTCAGAACGGTCACCCCGTTTCGGCGCTGCAGTTGCTCAAAGTAGTCGCCAAAGGCGCCGCCGAAGGGGCGCTCAAGCAGGCTGGACTGCATCTCGACGACGGTGACGTCGAGGTCAAGTCCGCGCAGCGAGGCGGCCATTTCGCAGCCGATCAGCCCGCCCCCCAGGATAAGGACGCGCGGTTTGGTGCGAACTGCCTGTTGTATGGCCAGAGCATGCTCGAGGGTGCGCAACGGAAGCACATTGTCGATGTTCAGTGCAAAATCGGGCATCCGCGCGGAAGCGCCGGTGCAGATGAGCAGGCCATCGAAATCAAAGTACCGGCCATCGTCGAGTTGAAGGTGTCGCGCCTGTGCATCCAGAGACAGGCCGCGCGATCCATCAATGATCTTGAGGTTCGCGCCACAAGGATCGATGGCCGGCAGCAGGATGCTCTCGAGGCTGACCCGGCCCTGCATGAACTCCTTGGACAAGGCCGGCTTGCTGTAGACGCCTCCGGCTTCTCCGGTAATCCAGACGATTTCACCGGCAAAGCCCCGATCGATCAGCTCGGTCACGGCAGACTGGCCGGACAGCGAACCGCCAGCGACGATGATACGTGAGGAATGAAGGTCGATCATGGCGTTGCCCCGACAGGGATGACTATTTCTCGACCGGTTTCAGGGCGAGGATGGGGCAAGAGGTCACCGCCTGGCGCACGCGCGCGCGCAGTTCGGGGTCGTCCGGAATAGGGTCTGCCACGTGCAGATACAGTTCGTCGTCGACGTCGAAGACTTCGGGCGCGATCCCCATGCAGACGCCGTTACCGTCGCATTTGGTGCGATCAACCATGATTTTCATATATGGCTCCTTTAGCGGGATGTGGCAGGGCACGACACACAAGGCGCCCTGCAATTTTTCCAAACTCAGGCGATTTCCATCTCCGAACGCGCTTCGGCGGCGTAGGCTTTGTAGCGGATGTTCAGCCACTGGTAGAATTGCAGCAGGGACTCTTCCTGGTAGGAGTAGCGGCCGGGCTTGCGAAACCGCGACCTGTTGCCCCGCTGAACCGAAGCGGTCGAGGCGGCGTCCTGATTATGGAAAACCACCAGCCCGTCTTGGGCGATCTTGTACAGATGTTCGAACAGCGGCAGCTTGGTGCTGGCCTCAGGATACAGGTGCCCGATGCGCAGGTTGATCTTGTTGGGGCCTGCGGGCAGCACAAGGTAATAGAACAGGCCTTCCGGTACCGCGCCAAAGCCCAGGTTCGGCGGGATCGACGCAAAGATGACCTCATTGCGCTGTTTGTCACCCAAGGTCGGGATGATCGGCATGAGGGCCTTGCCCGTTGGATTGAAACCCGCATCCGCATGGTAGAAGCCCGTGGGATGATAGACGGCGCCATCTTCTTCCTCAAACGGGACAAAGCTGGTCAGTCGCACATGGGCGAAATCGTGCAGCATGCCGTGCAGATAGGCGCTGTGATAGGGCTCGATGCCATTTTCGAGCTGCGGTTTCCAGTTCCAGTTGCAATCACGGATTTCGGCGACCGGCATCGAGACCATTTCATCGATGTGATAGGGCTCGAGCGTTTGCGTGAGCTTGTGAAGTGTGGGGCCAAGTGGCTTGGCGTTGGGATCAAGATTGGTAAAGACGAAGCCGTTCCAGATTTCGACCTGGTGGGATGGCAGACTGGCTTCCTGCTTGAGGTCTTTCAGGCCCACCGTGTCGTTCATTGATGGCGCCGCAATCAAGTGGCCGTCGAGGCCATAGGCCCAGGCGTGGAAGGGGCAGCGGAACAGGCGGCCCGTGTTTCCGGTGCCTTCCACCATCAGGTGTCCGCGATGGGCACAGATGGGTGAGAAAACGCGAACCTGCATGTTCTGGTCGCGGACCATGACCAGGGGTTCATCCCCCATGGTGAGGCTTACATAGTCGCCGGGGTTCTTGATCTCGTCGACACGGCCCAAGCACAGCCAGCTGCGCATGAACACAGCTTCCTGCTCGAATTCATAGAACTCATGGTCGACATAGCACTCGCGCGGAAGATTAAAGCCGGACTTCATGTCCTTGGTGCCCGCCTCGATTTCGGCGAGAACGTCCATGATCCGCTCAGATACGCCCTTTCGCGCGTCGGGTTTCTTCTTGCACTCCACGTGTATCTCCGATGTGTTTGTCTACTGGCAGGATCTGCGGCGCTGTCGTCTTGCACGCCGGCTGTGATGACTGGAACTCAATGCACCTGCGGGGTACCAAGCAGGTAGTCGCCGCGCGCGTCCGGGCTTAGCGATCCGAAGCCCAAACTGGGCTGGTACTTGCGCATGCTTGCTCCTCGCGATTTGCCCGATGTTCGTGGTCAATGCGACGATTGCATCGGGTGACCTCGTATTTGAGACGAGCGTAGGGACCACACTTTGTTCAGGAAAGCCTGATGCATTGAACGTATCGTTCAGAAAGCTGCACAGATGGCGGTATGGCGAGCGCGACATGACCTTCATGCGATAGCAAGTCCGATAGGGGACGGCGGTGCTGTTCGAGATGAATGGGGTGTTCGAAGAATATGTCGGGCGGCTGGTTGTCCGGGCGCTGGCGGGAACAGGACCACCGTTTCCTTGCAAGGCGGGCGCCTCTTTTCCTGAGCGCGCAGGATAGCGAGCGAGGCTATTTCAGACCAAGCCCGACATCCTGATCCCGCAGGGGCGGTGCGATCGTCCATGTCATCGACACCAAGTGAAAGTGGATTGCCTCGCGCATCGATGATACCAAGCACGGGGTCTTGCAGGCTGACATCTATCAGATGATGGCGTATGCGCAGCTCTATCGCGCTCCGCGCCTGACGCTACTTTATGCCCATCATTCGATACTTGGACCCGACGACACTATTCACGCGCGCTACGGCAATACTGGACACGCACCCCCCTCGAGACCGCCGGCATCGATGTCTCGGACGGCTCGAACAGGCTCGCCAAGCTTTCGCGACCTGGTAGTCGGGGAGGTGAGATCAGGGGTGAATTGGTGAATTTTTCAACGAAATGCTGCCACCTGATGCGCTATAGAATGTCAGCTTCTTTCCAGTTTAACTTGCCTGTCGGTACTGGCCCGCCAACCAACCAATGTCTTCTGTGGATGGCCCCCGCATTGCAAGAGGTAATTCAACGTTCTGGCGCGTTGGTCGGGTGCAGTCTCCTGTCCGGCCTGTTGATGCAGTCATTGGAGACTGCTGGCCCTGATGGGGTCGGCGAACAAGGTCCCAATCTGCTTTGCAGGCTATGATGCCTCAGACATTCGACGGGTTGTCCCTGTTTCCGGCCTGACCGGTTTCGCCATCACATCTCTTCGCTCTCACAACTTCATGGAGCCGATCGGCCAGCTCGAACTGTTTTCCTGTTTCAAGATCTTATCGCTGCGCTACGCTGCAAAGATTGGAACATGGCGGACTTGATAGGTCTCGCGGCGGGCCATGACCGCCCAGACCACGCGGGCCATTTTGTTGGCCATGGCTACACTCGCCACGCGGGCTGGTTTGCGGGCGAGCAACGCGAGAAGACGCGGATCGGCCGTATCGGGTTTGTGCCTGGCTCGGCGGATCAGCGAGGTGGCGCCAATCACCAGGAGCTTTCTCAGATACCGGTCGCCCATCTTTGTGATGCGGCCTAGCCGGTACTTACCGCCGCTCGAGTTTTGCGAGGGTGTGAGCCCGAGCCAAGCGGCGAACTCACGGCCCGAACGGAACCGGTGTGGATCAGCGACCGACGCCGCCAAAGCCGTTGCACCGACCGGGCCAATGCCGGGGATGGTCGATAGGCGTCGTGCCACGTCGTCAGTTCTTGCAGGGCAAGGATCGACCGGTCGATCACCTGCAGCCTGACGTGCGTATCGAAGACCTGTCCACACAGCATACCAAGAATCTGCATCGCCACCGGCGGCACATCGAGTGTGGTCTCCTTGGCGGCGATCTGGCGGGCCAGGCCAAGTGCCCGCAACAAGCCCTCAGGGATGTCGATGCCGAACTCGGCGAGCAGACCGCGGATCATGTTGACCAGTTGCGTGCGCTGCTTGACCAGGAGATTGCGCGAGCGATGAAGCGACAATGCCGCCTGTTGCTCGGCCGACTTCATCGCCACGAACCGCATGGTCGGGCGTGTCACAGCTTCGCAGATCGCTTCCGCATCCACCGCGTCGTTCTTGCCGCGCTTTACATAGGGCTTCACGTCGGCCGGCGGCATCATGCGAACCTCATGGCCCAGCTTGGTCAGCTCGCGGGCCCAATAATGGGATGTTCCGCACGCCTCCATGCCAATCAGACAGGGAGCCAATCTGGTGAAAAACGGCAGCACCTGCGATCGCCGCAGCGCCTTGCGCACAACGACGCCTCCAGACGCGTCAACGGCATGAACTTGAAAAACACGCTTGGCCAGATCGAGGCCTATGGTGGTAATCTGCATGGCGGATGGCTCCTTTGCTCGGGTTGCCTGACAGCAAACCCACTTTGGCACTCAGAGGCCGGGAGCGGGAGCCATCCACCTCATCTGCTTTTCCTATAGGCCCTTCCAAAAGCTGACAGTCTGCAACCCACCCCTTAACTGCCATCTGAGTCGCAAATGCCGGCCGAACAAGCGGCGTCCGCATCCTTATGGTCAGGGTCGCCAAAGGCCAGAACGAACGTAAGGATTGTAGCAGTTCCTTACATTCCTACGTAAACTGTTGATCCCATTGAGTATCATTCTTCAGTCGTCCTCCACGCCAAAAGACAACATAACTCTCCCATAGGAAACGCTGGGAAACGTTAGGTCATGAAGCAGGCGAAGGTTCTCACAGAAGCCGAGTTCAAACGGGTGCTGGCAGTGCTAGGGCAGGGCAAACACGCGCAGCGCAACCGAACCGCGTTGATGCTGTCCCATTATGCGGGTCTACGCGTTGGCGAGATTGCCACGCTCAGGTGGTCCGATGTGATTTCCACTGATGGCGAGATCGTCCAGCAGTTCTACCTGAAACCCGAACATACGAAATCCAACGAGGCTCGACCCGTTCATGTGAGCAAGCGCCTGCAACGGGAACTCAGTGTGTACAAAAGTTGCTTTAAGCAACAAATTCGCCTGACTGAGCCACTGATCCCTTCGCAGAAGCGTGGGGCGTTCTCAGCGAATAGCCTCTGCCAACTGATGGGGCGGCTCTACAGGGATGCGGGCATTGATGGTGCAACCTCACACAGCGGGCGGCGCTGGTTCATCACACGGCTTGCACACGCAGGCGTTTCACCGAAAGTCATCATGACGCTTGCTGGGCATCGGAGCTTGGCAACCACCCAGCGGTACATCGACGTAAATGACGAGATGATGAGCAAGGCCGTTGAAGTTCTTTAGCCCATCGCCACCCGTGGGATGATTTGAATTTGCTGCGCATGTGTGCGGTCAAGGCAAGGGGCCACCGATCGATGCAGGAACGGTTTCACTACAGCTTGGAGCGATACCACGGGGATGATGATGTTGACGAATTCGGCGTGGACGTGGTCCTCCAAGAAGCCACGCATCGCATCAACATTATGGTGCGGGAATGGATCGAAGCGTTAACAGTCCACGAGGTGGGCCAAGACCAGATATTTTCTCCCATTCACACCTTCGGTTCCTTTCACGGAGATGAGATTGAGGGCGAGATCAGAGAGACGGCTCACCATGCCTGGTTCTACAAAACGCGATCGCTCGCATTGGAGGTCGATGAAATCGGACCGCCAGACTACCAGTTCTACTCGGAATGCAGGATGCTTTTGGACACCTCGATCATCACGATGTTTGTGGGTATGTCCACGCCTGTGGAGCTTACCCCTGCAGCCGAGGATGAAATCCATGATCGGGTCGTGAAGGCTGCGAAAGCGCATGCAGAGGGCAATAGCTGCATTTTCTTCTTCAGTGGCCGAGTGCTAGCGCACGTCGATGCAGGGCAGTTGCACTAGCGACGACACCGTATGATGCTGCCACCTCCCATAGTAGCCCGCGCTGGGTCATCACACGCTTTGCTCACTTTGGTGTACTCCAATAGGTCATCGCAGCCTTGCAGCCACCCAATACTACATTGATGTGAATGATGAAATGATGTCGAGGCTGTGGAGTTGCTGTGAAGCAATTAGTTGCCCAGTGGCGGGTTAAAATCCTTGATGTCCCAGCTGCCAGCTGCCAGCTGCCAGCTGCCAGCTGCCAGCTGCCAGCTGCCAGCTGCCAGCTTCAACGCCACGTCAGTTGAGAAACGGCAGACCGGCGCATACTAATTCACCAGTTACAGCGTCGAGTTCAAGCATCCCCTCTATTGGGCTATCGCCGTGCCTTTTCGGCGCAACTTGGATCTGGAACGACCAAATAGGTTTTTCGACGGCCCCACACTCCGTTTCACCTGAAATGACAAGTGCTGCCCGAGCAATATTGCGCGATACTTCTGCATAGGTCTGTCCGTAAGGATCGCCAATTAGAATGCCAACTGCTTGCTGATGGGCTTGTGCTTCATTCAAGAAATCGCATGAGAACGCTGGAGAAAGTAGGAGTGCAGAAGTAAGCGCTGTTATGATAAATTTCACGGCCAAATTCTCTTTAGTACGCACCTAAATCTCCAGTCGATCCGCAAATCATCGGTGACGCCAACCAACATCCTAGTCAGGACTTGCCTCCAATAGACAGTGACATTAGCCCTACGCTAGGACGCCGCCTGCCGGACCTCGTACTCTTTTTGAGTGCAGGACGACCAACTCCACTACGCGGTTTACTTATGCTGGAAACGCAGTCCCGTTTTTAGCATTCATGATGTAGCGCACGGTGCCGCTGCCGCCTCTATATTCGATGCACGTGACTTCAAACTGGCCATCCAGCCGCAGCGGGCGAATGTCTGTGACGTCGGCGCATAAGTGGCCATTCGAGTTAATGATGAAGGCCGTCATTTCCTTCAACTCACCTTCGCTCATCGCCATTGCTGGGGTTGAGAGCGCCGCCAACGTCAATAGCGCGAGGCTAGTCAGTAACCTTGATCCCATAATCCGTCCCTTCAATATCAGATCCATAAAAACGCTAAGAACATATCGGCCATTGCTGATTGTGGGGTTAAGGGAGGGCGGGATGATGCCGAGTTTCGCGCAACACTCCACGCGATTTGATTGCGCCCCAGGTACTCTTTGCCAGGGCGCAGGAGCCAGTTCGGAAGGTCAGCAATTTAGAATGTTGGCGGGAGGTTCAGGTTGACCGCTCTGTCCAGGCATAGCGCAATGCAAGTGCAACGACGGTGAAACGGCCCGAAGTGGGCGGCGCTGGTTCATCACACCGCTAGCCCATTCAGGCGTATCACTGAAAGTCATCATGACGCTTGCTGGGCATCGGAGCTTGGCAACCACCAGCTGTACATCGACGTGAATGATGAGATGAAGCCTGAGGCCGTGGAGCATTTGTAGGAGGCTGGCATAGTCAAAGCGAGATATCAGTTGCTACCGGTCCTCTCAAGCTAAAGCCGAGGCAAAACCTCATGGGTACGCCCATATCAAGAAACTCGGCATCTAGACCGAGGTCCGAAATCACAAAGAAGACGCTCAGGTCGAATTGTTCGCAGCGAACGAACCCGTATTCTTCTGCCAAATAGACTATGGGCCCTGTGAAGTACTGGCGCGACCCATCGGCGTTGCGTAATACCCCCCTTACCTGTGTCTTCTCCTTGAAAGGAACGCTGGCGTCGGAGAGGCTGTCGAACAGCTCCTTAGCCTCGGCCCATTTCCCGCTGATACTAAGCTGGCGTGCATACCAGAATTGGGCCTGACGGCTCTTGTCCCCGGGAGTAAATGAACGTCGCAGGTGGTGAAGTAGTGTCTCACCAAGTGAAACTGGTGCGTTGGGAGTTTCTTCCATCAACGTCATGGCGTAGTCGTAATGAAGGTCAGGATTGCCCGGATTATGCTCCAGGCACTGTCGCAGGATTTCGGCGGCTTCCGAAAACGCATCTTTTGACCGCTTAATTCGGCTAAGCCTTTTCGCAATCAGCGAGCTACGGGGGTTTGCCTCAAAAGCTTTTTCAAACGCCCGCTCTGCCCTGGAAGCCTGAGAAAGCACCTTCGAAAGATTGCCCTCTTCCGAAAGTAAAATTGACTCATTCGGGAAAGCTTGTAGCCCTCTTTTTAGTATCAACTCGGCGTGTGCGATCTGGTCTCCCAAACTCAGTGTCGCGGCCTCACTCTGCTCTTTTTCAAGTTCGAATAGGGCGTCGGACACTCCATCGATCGCCGCTTTAAGCAAAGTGTGATGGGGATAGGGACTGTTATTTTTAGTGAGCAGCGCAGAGGCGCGCTCTACCGCGCTACGGCGCCACGCGGTCCTCTGTGCTGGCTCCGCTGACATTCTCGAGCGTCTCAGGTCGAGTTCTGCAAGCGAATGCTTGATGGCTTTGTTATACGGCTCAAGGTCGACAGCTTTTTCTAGCAGGGATCCCGCGACATCGAGCTGGAGCACGTCTCCCGCTTGGTGCAGCTCGAATATGCCGCGCTGGTGAAAGATAACGGCACGCTCGCCAATGGATGCTTCAGCAACATCGTATACTTGTCTAATTTTTGCTGGATTGTTTATTGCATTTCCCAAATTGTCTGCGCGGATAATTTTCCCAAGAACCTCGACGTCGTACGAGAAGTTCGGGTTAAGTTTTCCCACGATGCGAATTACGTTGTCGAAGCGATCGTCTTCAGTTTTGAGAACTCCGTGATAAACCTCATCTGCGATGTGCGAATGACGCGCCTCATAAACATAGTCACCTGATCTTTTGTCTTCTCGAAGAACAACTATTTCCTCCAAAGGCTTAAAGAATTTCGATGTAAACTCAGCAAAATCTATGTCATGAATTCTCGATATTAGTCCTGCTCTCACCGGGGGGCCAAATCTATGCAAGGAGCAAATGTCGAGATACAGGAGGCGGCTCTTTGCGGACTCAATTGAATTATATTCATCAATGATAATTTCCTGCAAGGGGGCGCCATGCGTAGCCTCAAGCAGAGCAACGAGCAGCTGGCGACCAAACTTGTGTTGTAACTCGTGAACGCGCTTCTCCTCGGGGAGCGCCTTCAGATTGCCCAGGCAATTATGCTGCTTTAACTTATCAATCAGAATGGAGATGTTGCCTTCCGAGAGGTATTTCATCTCGTATGAGGCTCCGACGAAGGGCTCCAGATCGTCACATGAGCTATTCCAGGTCGCAAAAGTCTCCGTTGCAACAATGATAAGGTGCGCCTTCGCGCGCTTTGCCCTTGAGATAAGCTCCAGCGCCTTTGATTTGTGATGGGAGATGTTGTCGATAAAAACGTAAATCGGCAGGTCGGACAGCCTGAACATTTCGTCAAAACGATCGGTGTCAATAATGTGGCGCCTGTTCAGGAAGAAGCACAACTTCCCTTGATTTTTTGCGGCCTCGTAACACATGCGACGCAAAGCAACTGTTTTGCCAGAGCCTGCGTGGCCCTTGATCAAAACAATAGGCTGAGCGCCGGGGCGAATAGCTGCGGCGATATGATCCTTTAGAATTTGGTCAACAATTGGCTGGCGGACGTCAAGGTCGGAACCAATTGGGGCCCAACCTAGGTCAAAGCCACTATAAAACTTGGCGGCGTCCGCGTGCGGCGGATCGAGCTCGGGCGCAACATGCTCTATTAGGGAGCCAAGGTATTGGCGTAGCGCTTCACTTTCACGCTCTGTAGCTTTGGTGATAAATCTCCTGAATGATGTGCCCTCAGGCTCGTTCAGCACCCCTAGCTTGCGCACTTCGCTAGATAACGTCTGGTCGAGCACCCGAAGGAGGTTCTCAAAGGTACTGTCTATGGCGATAATCCGCCGCTCGCGCCAATACTCTGCTTCTAATGCCAAGACACCTTTATTAACGATGAAGTGACGTGGGCGACTATCTCCCTCGGCAATAATTTCTTGCAACAGGCTTCGCAGATTGTCGTCGTCGAAACTATATCCGCAGAAGATAAGTGTCTTTAATTTTGCCCACTCGAGAAAAGTGTCGAACTGACCAATTCTGCCGTCGCGATAGCGGATGAATTGCTCTGTTCCTGCAATCATAGGCGGGTGTATCTCAGCGTGCCGACTAATACATCCGTGTAGTTTGACGTAAAGCAAGCCATCTGAGCCGACGCGATCCGTTGCCCCGTCCCCGTCCTTCGTGTTCACTTCAAGTCTTTGAGTGGCTTTGGGCTGGAGATCGTAAGCTTTCTCGATTAGCCGGTCATAGTTAGTGCCGACCACGCCTGCCCACGTGAAAGTCGGGATGAGTAGGTGAAACTCTGCTGGTACGAGCGGGTCGAATAGCTCGAATAGAAAATTCTGTACGGTGCGCACGTCCCGCTGATTGCACGCAAGATCATAGACCCGCTTGAGCGAGAGCCCAACGTACTGCTCACCTAAGAATTTCTCGGCTAGTATGTTCGCCAGTCCCTGGCCATCTGGCACGACACCTCCCGGGAACCCAGATGCACCTCGGGAGGCTCCAGATCCAAGAAACAAAGCTGCACGGCCTTCGCGCACTGCAACTATTAGTTCTTGCGGAATATTGTCTGCCATCAAGTGCTTCCTGGAGTTGAACCCACGTGCACTACATGCGGAACGCACGCAAAAGGCCAGCGCAACTGAATACTTTTGCAGGTAAAATCGTGGGATGAGAGCGCCCAGTCTGGACGCGATACGCGCCTTGCTCACTCTGGTGTTTCGCCAAAGGTCATTATGACGCTGACCGGCCATCGAAGTCTCACCACAACGCAGCGGTATATCGATGTGAATGACGAGGTGATGGCAAACGCCGTAGCGCATTTGTAGATACTGCACAATCAAACGAAAATGGTGGTATTGGCTTCTCGTTGCCAATGATCGTAGAGAGAAAATGCGCCAAGTTATTTCGTTCGAAGATGCCATAACCGCCACTAATGGCGAAGATCGTGCGCTGTTGATCGGAAATGGTTTCTCCGCTCAGTATTTCAACTATGCGACCTTACTAGCTGAATCAGGTCTCGATGCAGGTACGCCGTTGCGCAGGCTTTTTGAGCTGCTCGACACGGCAGACTTCGAAGCGGTTGTTCGAGCTCTTGAAGATGCGGCACTCGTCGAAACCGCCTACGAAAACAAACCGCACGCACAGGCGCTATCGACCGATGCGCAAAAGGTGCGCGAAGCGTTGGTTAACGCGGTAAGAAGCACGCACCCGGCGCACAGGGATGACTTGGCCTTTCAGTACGACAGCGGTGCTGCGTTTCTAAGCAGTTTTGGCAAGGTCTTCACGCTGAACTACGACCTTCTTCTGTATTGGGTCAATCTGGAGAAAGTGCATCTGCGAGATGGCTTTGGAAAAGGGGCAAGTATTGAGGGAGGGCGTTTCAAAGGTCCATTCTACGAGGACGCTTATTGCGACATCTACAACCTTCATGGTGGGTTGCACCTTTTTCAGGATGACGCCGGAGAGGTGATGAAGGCCCTAAATGCAGGGGATGGCGTTATCGCAACTATCACCCAGTCAATTGCTGAAAATAGGCGATTGCCAATCTATGTCGCGGAGGGGTCGTCGGCGGCAAAAATGCGCAAGATAAATTCGGTGGGTTATCTGCGTCATTGCTATGAGCAGCTTTGGCAGAACGCAGCCATCCTTTTTGTCTACGGTCACAGCGCCGACGACAACGATGCTCACATTTATCGGGCCGTATTTAGCTCTAACGTGACACACGTTTTCTTTGGAGTTTACCAGCCCGACGAAGCGAAGCTCAAGCGGTTCAGCGGGCAATTGGCCAAGCATAGAGAGCTTGGCGGGAAAAATATTGGGTACACTTTCTACGACGCAGAAAGCGCAAAAGTCTGGAACCGCGTCGAGTGAGTATGGGCCTCAGTTGCGCGGCTGTACCTCCGGCGATCCGCGCAGGCCGGTGCGCTGATGCCGGCGCGTAGAGGCGCATGCGAACCGACGTCCGCATATTGATGGCCAGCGTGTAGATGTCGGTGCCTTTGCGGATTTGGTTCGACGCATAGGTGTGTCGGAAACTGTAAGCGGTGCGTTTGCGACCAAAAGCATCCTCTTTTAACCCTGCGGCGCTCAGCAGCGCGTTTAAGCTGTTCTTTGTGCTTTCTGCATGCGCTGGCCGTTCAATTGCAGCGAACAGGCGCCTGTGGCGTCACTCATTGCCTTCTTCATCGCGACGCTTTTCGGCGTCAGTCCGCCATCTTGCGCGCAGCTCTTTCTTGAACGCTTCTGGCCCCAGCCGCGCATAGTATTTTTGAACCATTTCCACGGAGGTCCCAGCGTTCTGGGCGACTTGGAAGACGTCAACATTGGCGAGCAATTGCTGGCTGATGTAGAAATGCCTGAAGCTATAGGCGACCCTTGCACCACCGAAATCGTGGGTCTTCAGGCTCGATGCTTCCAATAGCGCATTTAAGCTGCGTTTGACGGACCGAAGCCGTTCGCCTTTGAAATTGATAAAAATCGGATCTTCTGGACGTGGCGCACGACCATTGATCTCCTCGAAGGCATCCCACAGGAAATCAAACGCGGTGCCAGCCTGCTCCATCGGCACCACGTTGCGCGGTGCTGTCTTGCCGAACGCGTGAATGACCAGATCACGTTGGGCATTGGGGAGGGATTTCTGTGCCGCGAATTTGCCGATGTGTTGCCAATTGAGGTTGTGCAGTTCGACAGGGCGCAATCCTGAGAAGCAGGCGATATTGATGTAGCAGTACAGCACCATGCGTTCGAGCTGCTGCCGGCGCGGTATGGTGTGATCCGCCAGACGCGCGATTGCCGCATCGAGAAGCTGGTGGACTTCCTCCAAGCTGAACGATGGGCGCGGGTTTGGTTTGACCTTCGGCAGAACCATTCTGGGAATGTCCGCACTGCGGACATAGTCCTTGGCAGCCGCGAACTTGAACACATTGCTCAGCACGGCGCAGTTGCCGCGCACGGTGTTGGCCTTCGGCACGATATGGCGTGGCTTATAGAAAAGGCGCCTGCCATTTCGGAGGTATTCGACTTTCTCAACGGCTTGGCCTGGACCGGAAATCCAGTAGCCATAGCGCCATTGAATGAACTGCTGAATACGTGACTCAGAGATGCTGTCGATGCGGTCCTTGCCGAAAAACGGGATCAGGTAGCGGTTGATGATTTGTGGGTCCTGTTGGGCGCGGTAGTCCTTTTTCAGACCCAGTTTGATCTGACCCGCAATGCTATCTGCGTATTCCTGTGCAACCGTATGGAATGGCTTTGACGTCGCCAAGTGGCCGTCTTCAGCGCGGAGCTGGTATCGCAGGTGTTCGCGCTTTGCGCGTATTTCGGCTTCATCCACATCAGACGTTTTCAAGCTCAGGCGAACTTGGCCTTTCCCTTTGACGGAAAAACGCATCCAATAATTTGCACTGTCCGCGCGTCTGTAAATTTCGTAATCGGTGAGCAGCTCACTGGCCAAGATGACGCTCCGCAATTTGGTGCTTTCACTGCGTGCTAGGTCCGTGCTGGTTACTAACCAGACTGTTGGCTAACCCACTGAAATCACTGACGGTCGATTGACCGTGCTAGTAGCGTGTTAGCTAGCACGTGCGCCCGAAAATGTCACGTCTCCAGGTTAAGCAATTGATTTAATAGACAGTAATTTGAACGAAAAGGCGAGAGCTCAAATTAGGAATCCTACGCTCTATCCAACTGAGCTACGGGACCACAGCCTTCCGATAGCAAATGAGCCGTCCCAGTGGAACCCTTTTTGCACGGCGGCGCCGGGTTCGTGCGCAACAGGACCGCGCCCCGTAGCTCCCTTCGGGGTTAGGGTGTGGACCATTCGATCATCGACACCACGCCGGCGCGTCCCGAAGCGGCCTGAGGCCTAGATCCACACGGTATGCCCCTGGCTTGCGCAACCTGCCGCGTTCAGGACATCGGCAGGCACCTCGATCATGGTCTCATCGCCGGCATCGAGCAGCACGGAGGCGGTCTGCGGCTCCCGATAGGCCAGAACCGTTTCGATCGATGCTCCGGTATACAAGCCCCGAAGCGCCCGCAGGCAGCCGCTATGGCTGACCACGACATGGAGCGGTCCGCGCTCGAGCCCCTGGCACCACCCGGAAAGGCGCTCACCAAGTGCAGCCCTGCTCTCGCCATTCTCCATGGCGAAGTTCCAGGGATCGAGCTGGTTGGCCTCGAACTCAGCGCCGCGGGTCTCGCGGATTTCGGGCTGCGTCAGCCCCTCCCATTGCCCATAGGACCGCTCGACCAGCGCGGCATCGGGCTGGAACTGGTCAAACGGGATGTCCCAGATGTCGGCCAGTATTGAAGCAGTCTGCCGCGCCCGCCCCTGTGGGCTGACCCAGAAGCGGATTGGCGCCGTCCAGTCGATGCGCGCCTTGTGGTTCTCGCCGACGGCCATCGCCTGGCGCACGCCATTGGCGGTCAGCGGCGTATCCAGCCGCCCCTGCAGGCGCCCGGCGCGGTTCCACTGGGTTTCGCCATGCCGGATAACCAGCAGGCGCGCGGCAGATTGTGTCATGGTACTGGTCCTAAAGGGGAAATTGAGCTGGATCGATATCGCCGCCAAGCCGGGCGATGCGCAGCATATTGGTGGCGCCTGGGGTGCCGAGCGGGATGCCGGCGGTGATGGCGATGCGGTCGCCGGGGCGGGCGAAGCCTTCCTGATAGGCGATGACGCAGGCGCGATCGACCATGTCTTCCAGCGAGACGGCATCTTCGGTCTGCACGCAATGGACGCCCCAGACCACCGACATGCGGCGGATGGTGCGCTGGTTGGGCGAGAGCACGATGATGGGCTTGCTCGGCCGCTCGCGGGCGGCGCGGATGCCGGTCGAGCCCGACGAGGTATAGGTGACGATGGCAGCCAGATCGAGGGTTTCGGCAACCTGGCGGGTCGCTGCCGAGATGGCGTCGGCCGCTGTGGCTTCCGGCTCGGTCTGGGCGGCGCGGATGATGCCGCGATAATTGGCGTCGCCTTCGACGGCAATGGCCACCTTGTTCATGGTCGAGACCGCTTCGACCGGATACTGGCCGGAGGCGCTTTCGGCCGAGAGCATCACCGCATCGGCGCCTTCGAACACGGCGATCGACACGTCCGAGACTTCGGCGCGGGTCGGCACCGGCGAGGTGATCATCGATTCCAGCATCTGGGTGGCCACGACCACCGGCTTGCCATAGCGGCGGGCCATGCGGATCATGCGCTTCTGCAGGCCCGGCACGGTTTCCAGCGGCAGTT
>NZ_FQVC01000020.1 GCF_900128975.1 Devosia limi DSM 17137
ACCCGATACGAAAAGACGGCGCGCAACTATCTCGCCGCCGTTCTCATCGCTTGTTCACGCCTCTGGATGCGCTTTTATGAGTCCGCTACCTAGGCGTTGCCGCCATCAAAGCGAAGCGGCCGCCTTTGGGAGATCGCAAGCACGGGCCAAGCGGCAGGAATGGGTCGCAAGCTGACCTAGCACTCACGGAGGTACGACTGCAGCTGTTCCATCTCGGGATGCGACAGCGATGCGTCAGATCAAGCTTACTGTGATAAATGCAATGTGAAACTTAACTATCTTAGAGCACTTGAGGGCGCACCGCGGCTAGCGACCACTCCGGCATGCCCTATCGTACACTCAACGTTCATGATCTTCGGCCGGATCCGTCCGGCGTCGGAACGGCCGCGAACGCGATGGTACACTGAGCGTTTTGCACTCTTCGGTGACCTAACAGAAGCCCGGCAGAGTTGGTTGTTGGCCGCTCGCGATTTAATACCGCAAGCAGCCAACTCCATTACTGAGCTTACTCAGCCGCAGCCGCTGCTGGTTTGCCGATACGCTCCTCGACGGATTGTGCGTCGTCCTGGCCAAAGCTCTTGGGCATGCGCCCATGCAGGATTGTTACTGACACGATGCTCACGGCTGCCATGCTCGCGATATACCAGCCAATTGCGTGCGAGCCGAAAGTCGCCGTCAAGTTTGTTGCAATGATCGGGGCCAGGCCACCGCCGAAAATGCCACCTAAGCTATAGGCCAGTGCAGCGCCGGTATAGCGGACGTTCGGCTTGAACAGTTCGGGTAGATAGGCGCCCATTGGCCCATAAATGCCGCCCATAATGGCCAGAGTTGCAGACATGGCCAGAACAATGATGATGGGGTCCCTGGTATCGAGCAATGGGAAAAAGAAGAATGCCCAGACTGCGGCAATGAAGCCCGAGATGAGAATGACCCGAGTTCGCCCATACTTGTCGCTGAGCATTCCGCAAATTAGGGTAGAGGCGGCCATAGCCAGCACCGCGACCATGGTTAGTTCCAGCATGTGGGAGCGGGTAAAGCCAAGAGTGTCCACGCCGTAGCTCAGGCCATATGTGCCGGTGACAAAGAACAGCACATAGGTGATCGCCGTCGCCATACCACCTAGAACGACCTGCAGAGAATGCGTCCGCAGCACCTCCATGATGGGCGCCTTGGATTGCTCCTGCTTTTCGATAACCTTCTGAAAGACCGGTGTCTCCGCAATCGTCAGCCGAATGTAAAGACCGAAGGCAATTAGCACGGTGCTAAGAATGAATGGAACGCGCCAACCCCAGGCCAAAAACTGATCTTCCGGCAACATCAGGCTGAGTGCTAGGAAAATGCCGTTGGACAACAGGAAGCCCGGAGCGCTGCCCAACTGCGGCAACGAGCCGAACAGCCCGCGTTTGCCTGGTGGGGCATATTCGGTGGCCAGCAATGCCGCCCCGCCCCATTCCCCACCAAGGCCAAATCCCTGAGCAAAGCGCAGAACGCAGAGCGCAATCGGCGCCCAAATGCCAATGACAGCATAGGTTGGCAATAGGCCGATCATCACGGTAGCTACACCCATTGTCACCAATGAGGCTACTAGCATGGCCTTGCGTCCGATCCTGTCGCCGAAATGGCCAAAAACAATGGCTCCGAGCGGACGAGAAACGAAACCCACGGCAAAGGTCGCGAACGCAGCAATGGTGCCGGTCACCGGGTCGAGGTTGGGGAAGAAGATGTCTTTGAACACCAGTGCCGCAGCAATACCGTAGATGTAAAAATCGTAGAACTCGATGGTTGTCCCAACCAGACTTGCAATCGCAATCTTGGTCCGAGAGACATTTTTCGCTGGTTTGGTCACGAACGATCCTCCTCGTTTCGTAAATGGATTCTGCCAGGACGCCGCCCCAGACGGTGGCTGATCGCTCAGCCACGCGCTCCTCTCTGGGGGCTGACTGGCGAGTTCAGCGCGACAACACCCCAGAGGCCTTCGCCAAGTGAGTGGCGATAGCGTCCATCAGCACCGGCGACAGGCAATCGTAAGGAGGCAGGCCGAGATCCGTCAGCCGCCGTCGAATGACGTCCATGGCTTCGGGCTTGACGCCCGATTCTATCACCGACGACACAAAGGCGCTGAACTCCGGCGCTGCCCAGCCCACTTCATCCGAAAGCTCTGGGTGAACGAAATCAAGACCGTAGAACGGGTGCGCCTGATTTTCGATACGGCCATACATGTGGGCGCCGCATTCCTTGCAAGCATGCCGGCGAATGGTTGCGTTGGCATCGACGACTGAAAGCTTGTCGCCATTTTCGACGACATCGACCTTGTCGCGAGATACAACGGCGACAACAGAAAACGTCGCTCCCTCGGGCTTCCAGCACTTGGTGCAGCCGCAAGCATGATTATGGGCAATCTGGTTGCTGACCGCGACCCTGACCGGGGCATCCTGGCACTTGCACTGTAACGTGCCACCGGCGAAGTCCGCAGATCCGGGCTGTACGCCATTATCGAGTGAGGGATGGATACGAATAGGTTCGGACATAGTTCTCTCCAATTGTGAATTCTGGCACGGCGCCTTAAGCTGAAAGTGGATCGCCCACTGTGCTCCTCGTTCGAGTACGGGCCTCCGCAATCCTCAAGCCTAGTAGGTGACGACGGAACGGATCGACTTGCCCTCCTGCATCAGATCGAAGGCCGTATTGATGTTCTCGAGCGGCATCGAATGAGTGATCAAATCGTCGATATTGATCTTGCCACCCATGTACCAGTCGACGATCTGAGGCACGTCAGTGCGCCCGCGTGCGCCTCCGAAAGCTGTCCCTTTCCAAGTGCGGCCGGTGACCAGTTGGAACGGCCGGGTAGAAATTTCGGCGCCGGAAGGGGCCACCCCAATGACCACGCTGGTGCCCCAGCCGCGATGGCTGGCTTCCAGCGCCTGGCGCATAACGGTCGTGTTACCCGTACAATCGAACGTAAAATCCGCGCCGCCCCCGGTCAGATCCTGGATCGCGGAAACCACCTTGTCATTGCCCACATCCCTAGGATTGACAAAATCGGTCATGCCGAATTTGCGAGCAATCTCGACCTTGGCTGGATTGATATCCACGCCGATGATCTTGTTTGCCCCAACCATTCGCGCGCCTTGCAACACGTTAAGGCCAATGCCACCGAGGCCGAACACTGCCACATTGGCTCCGGGCCAAACCTTGGCGGTGTAAATGACCGCTCCGATGCCGGTGGTCACCCCACACCCGATGTAGCAAATCTTGTCAAAAGGTGCGTCCTGTCGAACCTTGGCCACCGCGATCTCGGGAAGCACGGTGAAGTTAGAGAATGTCGAGCATCCCATGTAATGAAAGATGCTCTCGCCATTGAGCGAGAACCGACTTGTGCCGTCCGGCATTGTGCCTTGACCCTGGGTGGAGCGGATCGAGGTGCACAAGTTGGAGCGTTGCGAGAGGCAGGTTTTGCACTCTCGGCACTCAGGCGTGTAAAGCGGGATCACATGATCACCAACCTTGACGCTGGTCACCCCAGCGCCAATTTCGCGGACGATCCCAGCGCCTTCATGGCCCAGGATGGCAGGGAACTTTCCTTCGGCGTCTAGCCCGGACAGGGTGTACGCGTCGGTATGGCAGATTCCCGTTGCCATGATTTCTACTAGCACTTCCCCGCCCCTGGGGCCCGCAACGTCAACGGTCTCAACAGTGAGCGGAGCACCTGCGTTCCAGGCGACGGCGGCACGTGATTTCATCGGCTAACCTTTATAAATCGAGCACGAGGAGTTCGGAATCCGAGCGCGAGACACACACCAGCATCACGCCGCCTGCTTCACGTTCCTCGTCGCTCAGGACATCGTCATTGTGTTGAGGTACTCCTGCCAGAACCTTGACCAAGCAGGTCCCACAAATGCCTGCCGTGCAAGAATGTGTCACGCTGTGGCCGGCCTCCTGCAAAACGGCCAGCAGGCTGCGATGGGCAGGCACAGTTAGGCGCTGGCGGGAGCGGGCCAATTCGACCTCGAACGCCCCCTTTGGCAGAGGCGGCCTGTTGCTGGGCGCGAAGCGCTCGCGATGTAAAGAGCCGGGCATCCAAGTGCGGCATTTGTCTTCGACCGCGTCAATCAACGGACCTGGACCACAGCAGAACACCGCCATGCCCTGCTGTTGCTGTCCCAGAAACCGCTGCAGATCCAGCAGGCCGCATTCGTCCTGCGGCGCGATATGTACATCGCCACCGGCGAAGCCGGCGATCTCATCGAGGAACGCCATTGAGCTGCGAGTTCGCCCGCCATAGAGAAGCGTCCAGGGCAGGCCCGCGGCCGCCACCTGCCGGATCATCGCTAGGATCGGAGTAATCCCGATGCCGCCGGCGATGAACAGGTAGCGTTCAGCGTCGACCAGCTTGAAATTGTTTCTAGGCCCAGCGAGTTGGATGCGATCGCCAACCGCCATTTCGTCGTGGATACACTTCGAGCCACCGCGACTGGCAGGCTCGCGTAAAACCCCAATCCTCCAGGTTGCTAGATCGGGATCGCCGCAGAGGGAGTATTGTCGTACCAACCCGTTCGGCAGGATCACGTCGATATGGGCGCCTGGTGTCCAGCGCGGCAGGGCGCTGCCGGAGAGCGATGCAAGGTGCAGCGACAGAACGCCATCAGCCTCGACACTTGCAGCGGCGATCCGGGCGTCAAACACGGCATCGGCAGAATGTCCTCGCTTGGCATCGCTCAGCGTCATGTCATTCATCACCTTGCTCCTCTTCCCATGAAAGCGCGGGCCACGGAAGGCGACCCGTCGCTAGTGGCAAAGCCGCCGTCACGCGTTCTCGATCACGACAGATTCCGGGGTGAACGTGGTCCAGGCGATGTCGCGCATGCCACGCATGGCGCGAAGGATTTCTTCGCGGTCCTGGTCAGTCTTGGCGTAGCGAGACAGAATTTGCCGGCCGAGCCCGACGTGGAACTTCTCGTCAGTCTCGATCTGCCTGTAGACCCGCACTACCTCGTCGAAACCGTGCCGCTCGCCGGCCTCGAAGGTCGGCTCGAAGCTTCCGGAGGCCGAAGTTTCCGAGACATTCCAAGCCGCAATGGCTGCAAGTGGGTGACGCTCCAGGCAATCCCATAGGAAATCGCTCCATGGCTTCGCAGACGCCGGAACAATTGTCGGCACGATGCCCCCAAGCGATTCAATTGCCTTGCCAACAGCTTCGTAATGCTCGGCTTCCTGGAACGACTGTTTGGCCAGAAGGGTGATATGGGTCCGCGAGAAATTCAGGCCGTAGCGGCGGATCTGCTCATTCAGCAAAAAGACGTAGTCGATCTCCCGCCAGGCGCGTGGCGCGAGCCATGCCGCCAACACTTTCGGATCGGGGTTTTTATCATACGCCACAAAGAATTCGACTGTTGCATGCCGAGTCTTCTCAACAACCGCGTCAAGAATTTCATCAATTTCTGCATTAATCTCTTGCAGACCATCGCCGCCCCGCACTCTCCTGACATCAACCATAATGTTACTTCCTCTCTGGCGACTGCATGCCGATGGACATGCAACTAATTGACAGCAGACATCACCTCCAAAACTGAGCAGTTTTACTGCTCCGCTCATCATATAACGCTTGGGACGGTGTCGTTGCTGATCCAAATATAGTTGGCAACTTGCCAACGACACAGCGAATATAATTGCGTTCTGATTTAGAATAACTAAAATAGGAACTGCTCAGGAGGATAAAGTTGACCAAATTACCCCCTCTCAAGGCTCTGCAAGCCTTTGAAGCCTTCGGCCGTTTGCGTAGCGTCACCGGCGTCGCCTCCGAACTTGGCGTAACGCCCGGCGCTGTCAGCCAGCAACTGAAAAAAGCCGAGGAAGCTGTGGGCTTGCGCCTCCTAGAGCGCCACGGCAAAAACATCGAACTGACCACTAGCGGACGGCTCTATCACAGGGAAATCTCTCGTGGCTTCGACACGCTACGTGGTGCTCAGGAAACCTTGGCGCGGATCAAGGCGCAGAGCGCCCTCGTGCTGAGTTGCCTGCCCTCGCTGGCCAACAAGTTCGTGGGTCCTAGGCTGTTCGACTGGCAGACGTCCCATGAGGGAGCCAATGTCCGCCTGATTGGCACTGGAACCGAGCCGCGACTGGGTGATGACTCAATCGATTTTCGAGTGTCCTACGGCGACCGGATTAGACAATTTGAGAATTATGTCGAGCTGTTTACTGACTGGGTTGTTCCCGCCTGTTCCCCGGCTTTCATCGTAAGACATCCCGTCGCCAAGCCTGTCGAAATTCTAGAGCAACCGCTGCTGGGGATCGAATGGGACAGCGATCACAAGGCAGCCCCGAGTTGGCAGGATTGGGCGAAGAGCGTTGGGGCAAAAAACAGCCCGCAGGGTGAATTCGCCTTCTCATTATCGAGTTCAGCCATCGATGCGGCCATTAATGGGCGCGGCTTCGTTCTAGCGCAACTGGCAATGATTGAAGACGACCTTGCGGCTGGCCGGCTGGTGGTGCCCTTCGATCATCGCTTGAAACTCGCGCAGGCGTATTTCCTGGCCTGGGACCGCGCGGCCCTCTCCAAGCCCTTCGGAAATGAGCTTCGCACTTGGATCATCTCAATTTCCAAAAGCCAAAAAGCTACGTTGGGCGGCCCCAACGTTCAATGAGCTTCCGCAAAACGGCCAATCCTCCAAAGTGTTCGCCCACTGTACGCGGAATCCGATACGGACCTGTATCCCCGTTCGTCCGCTTCGGTTCACCACACCCTTGCAAATTCCGACTTCGATGACTTCGGAGGTCTATCAGTATTCATGAACTTAGGAACTTAGGAACTTAGGAACTTAGGAAGTTCGTTCCAATAATTCCTCCAGTGGACCAAGAACCTAGATCTGTAGTTTAGCCAGGCCGGATGCAATCCGTGTTAAGCGCCAATAAAACATCTGCTGACGCGGCCGTTAACAAGTCGACGTGGTTACGCATCAAGATGTTTGCCACCTCGTCATTTCCGGCTTCAATCGCTTCGACTATTCGCGCGTGTTCGACCACTGATGTGCGCATCTGTGGCTGCGTGGTGATATACCGGCGATATATATTGATCCCATATCGTAGGCGACGGCTTTCAGCCTGTAAGAATTCGTTTCGGGATGCTTGAAAGATCGCGTCGTGAAACGCTTCGTTCGCCGCGAAAAAGCCTTCTGCATCACCTCTTTCAGCAAGCGATGCGCACTCGTCGTGGCGCTCGCGCATTTCCCGACATTCGGGAGCCGACATGCGACGAGCGCTTAAGCGGGCCGAAAGCCCTTCGAGTGCAGCCACAACCTCGAACATCTCGGTTAGCTCGGTAACTGTGAGCCGCCTTACCGTGGCACCGTGATTCTTGCGGATCTCCAACAAACCACTTGCCGCCACCGAACGTAGCGCCTCACGGACCGGAGTACGCGAAACCGAGAATCGACGAGCCAATGCCTGCTCATCGAGCCGATCCCCAGGCCTAAGTAGGCCGCTTAGAATGTCATCTTCGAGGCATTGGACTAAATTGGCACCCGAAAACTTTGCCCCACTTGCGGGCGATATGTCAGACATAGCTTCCTCCGCAGCCGTCTGCAGGACGGGAATAGGAATGACCTAGGTGAATGTCCGGACTATGCGGAGGCCTCCTTCCGCTGCATTCGCCTAAAGAAGGACAAAAGCGTGAAGCCGATCAGCGCAGCTGATACCAGCAACAAGCTAAAACTGATTGGTCGGCTGATAAATGTAGTCGGATTCCCCTGCGACAAAAGCATAGCCCGGCGGAAATATTCCTCGATCAGCGGCCCCAGTATAAAAGCTAAAATTAACGGAGCCGGCTCAGCCTTCCACTTCATGAATGCGTATCCGACGAACCCGAACACAATCATAACAACTATGTCGAAGGGATTACTGTTGACGCTGTAGGCTCCGATACAACAAAATACGAGAATTGCTGGATAGAACAACCTATACGGAATCTTTAGTAATGACACCCATACGCCGATCAGTGGCAGGTTGATGATCACCAGCATCACGTTACCGAGCAGCATGCTGGCAATCAGGCCCCAGAAAATGTCCGGATTTTTGGTCATGACGTCCGGGCCGGGCTGAATGCCGTGTATCAACATGGCGCCTGCCATCATGGCCATTGTCGGGTTGGAGGGAATGCCCAGCGTCAGCAAGGGGATGAACGAGGTCTGGGCGCTGGAGTTGTTGGCCGCTTCCGGGCCGGCCACGCCTTCGACCATGCCGGTGCCGAATTTTTCAGGAGTCTTGGAGAGCCGCTTTTCAAGGGTATAGGCGGCAAACGATCCCAGCGTCGGGCCACCACCTGGCAGCAACCCCAGAAATGAGCCGAGGATCGTACCGCGCGTTGCCGCCGGCGCCGAGCGGCGCACATCGTCCCAATTTGGCAGCAGGCGCCCGATCTTGCCCTTGAGCACGATGCGGTCTTCCGGTTCGGCTAGGTTCTTGATGATTTCGGCAACGGCAAACAGTCCCATGGCGAGGGGCACGAAATCGATCCCGTCGCTTAGATCGAACATGCCAAACGTCATGCGTTGCACCCCGCTGGAAACGTCCGTACCGATCAGCGACAGCAGCAGGCCGAGAAAGACCATGGCCAGCGCGCTGATCACCGAACCCTGGGCCATAATGACCGCCGCCACCAGCCCCAGGACCATCAGAGAAAAATACTCCGCCGCACCGAAATGCATCGCCATTTCGCTGAGGCCAGTAGCAAAGATTGTCATTACAAAGACGGTGATGACACCCGCATAGAGAGAGGACAGCGCCGCGATCCCAAGCGCAGGCCCTGCGCGGCCACTTCGCGCCATCTGGTAGCCGTCAAGGCAGGTGACGATCGACGAGCTCTCCCCGGGCAGGTTGACTAGGATTGCAGTGGTCGAACCACCATACTGGGCGCCGTAATAGATGCCGGCGAGCATGACCAGCGCCGCAACCGGTGGCAGGTAAAACGTTACTGGTAGCAGAATGGCAATCGTTGCCACTGGCCCAAGACCAGGGAGCACACCGATCAGCGTTCCAATTAGCGCACCGCCAAAGCAATACAGAATATTCTGAACCTGCAAAGCGACCGATAGCCCATTGAAGAGATTACTAAAGGAATCCATCATTTCGTTTTATCCTTGCGGCAGCAGGGGAATTGGAAGGCGCAGTGCGCTGACGAAAACTCCTGTCGAAAAAAGCGTCAGCGCTGCGGCCAACATCGCCACTTCCACAAGCCGGGCCTGGCGCTCGCCGAAACTGACAATGATCACCAGCAGCGGCATTGCGATGAGCAGACCGGCCGGCTCCAACAATAAAGCAAAGACGATCAGCCCTCCCAGGACGCACACCATTGGCCGCAGCGGCCATTGGGACAGAGCCTCCCCGGGAAATGTGAAGGCCCGACCAAACAGAACAAGGCCGGTGACGCCAATCAGCCCGCACAGCACCAACGGCATATAGCCAGGGCCCATGCGCAGGCTGGTCCCTACTCGCAGGTCAGCGATGGCCCAGTAAAAGAACGCCGCGGCGACGATGAGCACGATGCCGAACACCAGATCGTTCGGGCTTTTCAAAATTCTCATGAGGCCTCCCTTCCGTCATGCGCGAATAACAAATCGAACGAACCGCCTGGGACCCGGCTCGTCAGCCGAGGCAAAAATCCTGCTGCCGCGACAGCACGCTGCCGTCCACGTCGCTAATCCGGCCATATCCGGCCAAAATCATTGTTCGTTCCAGTTCGCTACGCAAAATCTCTACGGCCTTCAGCGCACCGGCCTCCCCGCCCGCCGCCAGCCCGAACAGCATGGCGCGCCCGCACAGCGCCATGCCGGCACCCAGCGCGACTGCCTTGAACACATCGCTGCCGCGCCGAAATCCGCTATCGATCAAGATTTCGCAACGCCCCTGTAGCGCGGCGCTGACGGCAGGCAGCTGGTGCATTGGACTGGGCGCACCGTCGAGCTGGCGCCCGCCATGGTTGGACAAAACCACCGCATCGACGCCACGGTCCGCGGCGGCGACCACATCCTGCGGATTCATCAAGCCCTTCACGATCAGTTTGCCCGGCCACATAGAGCGCAGCCATTCCACCGATTTCCACGAGATCGACCGGTCCATCTGCGCGGATATGAAGCGCGCACCATCGATCGGGCTGCTTTGGCCCTTAGGCAGGAATTCCTGCAGATTACCAAAGCTGGGGGGACCGTTGGGAAACAGCACGTCGACCATCCAGGCGGGGTGCATGACTACGTTGAATTTCGAGCGCCAACTCAGCCGCCCGGGGCCGACGAAATTGTGTTTATCGCCCTCCCGGTTGCCGACGGCGATCGCGTCTGTGGTCAACACCAGCGCCTCGCAATTTGCCGCCGCCGCCCGCTCCACCAGCCGCTTGGTGATGGCAATGTCGTTGAGCATGTAAAGCTGGAACCAGTGCCGCCCCCCGGAGAGCGCGGCGCTTACCTGTTCGATTGAGCTGCTTGACATGGTGCTTTGGGTAAACGGAATGCCCGTCTGTCGGGCGACACGCGCCAGGGCGAGATCCCCGTCCTTACACAGCATGCCGTTATAACCAGTCGGCCCGATCGAAAATGGTAGTTCAGACCTTTTACCGAGCACATGTGTAGACATATCCACGCTACCGAGACCGGCCAGTTGCCGGGGCACTAGCTGCAGGTTGGCAAAGGCCTGCCGATTGGCAGCCATGCTCAATTCGTCGTCGGCGCCCCCGTCCACATATTCGAATGAAAACCCCGGCACGCGCCGTTTTGCCAGTATCCGCAGATCGGCAATATTGCGCACGTGGTGCAGTGACGATGCTGATTTCATAATGCCCCCTACCGATGCCTGCATCGGTCCCCCTGGGCCACTCACTTGATGGGCTCAAGTGAATGGCCCAGCCTTTTGTCGTCGCAGCATTGTTCGCGATAGCCGACTCCGATGCGCGCGGCACTAAACCGTGCTGATTACGTAGCCCTTGCCGTTCTCGTCTTGAGGGTCGAGATGCCATTTCGCGAAGCCGACGAGGCTTGAACGACCCTTGACCGTCGGCACCACGGCGCGATTGCCGGCGACGGTGGTTTCGCGCACGATGCAGCCCTCGAACGTGCCCGACCCCAGCAGCCCTTCGGCTAGGATCGGCTGGCCCACCGCAATGCGGCCACGTCCTTCAAGCATGGCCAGCATCGCCGATGTGCCGGTCCCGCCGGGCGAGCGGTCCATCTTGCCGTTGCGGTAGGTATGAACGCAGCGATAGAACGTGCCCTCGCGCTGGCTGTCCTGATAGAACGTCACTAGATCGACCTCGGTGATGTGCGGCTTTTCCGGGTGCACCATCTTGATTTTTTCGTTGATCTGCTGCTTGGCCAGCACGCCCAGCCGGGCGAGATGCGCGCCGTTTTCGGGCGCGATGCGCAAGAATTCTTCGGGCAGCGGTATGGTGATGAAGTAGTTGCCGCCAAAGGCTATGTCGGCCATCACGGTGCCCAAGCCCGGTAAAGTCACTGGAATGTCGCGCTCGGCTAGGAAGGCCGGCACGTTTTCGAACTTGCACCATTCCACCTCGTCACCATTAACATGCACTTCCGACACCACGATGCCGGCGGGCGTTTCAATGCGGATGCGATTAGGGCTGCTGGTGTTCGGGGTTAGATCGAACGCGGTCATCACCGTCGATGTAGCGATAGTGCCATGGCCGCACATGTCGCCATAGCCATCACCATCCAGCCAGATCACCCCAACATCGGAATCCGGCGACGATGCCGGCACGATTAGCGCGCCGAACAGGTCGTTGTGCCCGCGTGGCTCGTTTAAGATCGCCTTGCGAACCCAGTCAAAACGCTTCTTGAAGTGTTCGCGCTTTTCCAGCAGCGTCGTGCCGCCGGGAAACAAGAACTGGCCATTGATAATGCATGTCGTTTCGCCCTCGGTCTGGGTATAGACCGCATCGACGAACATAGTTCTTTTCATAGGAAGGATGCTCCGGGTTCTTAGATTTCGGGCACAAGGCTGCCGGGGCGCCTGCGCGGGCTGGACGGGCGGAACAGGCCAGGCTTGATGGCCTGTTCCTCCCGCAGCGGCTATTCCAGCGTGATGTTGGCGGACTTGATCAGCGCACCAAAGCGGTCAACTTCCGACGCAATGAAGGCACCAAATTCCTCGGGGGCATTGGCCACCACCTCGATACCAAGGTCAGCCAAACGGTCGGAAAATTCAGGCTTTTGCAGGACCTTGACCAATTCGGCATGTAGCCGGGCTGTCGCCTCGGACGGCAGCCCGGCTGGGGCGATCAGCCCGTACCATTCGTAGATTTCGGCATCCAAAATGCCCGCTTCAGCCAAGGTCGGCACGTCCGGCATAACCGCCGAGCGGGTGGCGCTGGTCACAGCCAGCGGCCGCACTTTGCCCGCCTGCACCGATGTTAGGACCGAGGAAATGACGTTGAACATCATCGGGATCTGCCCGGCGATCACATCGTTGAGCCCGGGGGCACCGCCGCGATAAGGGACATGGATCAAGTCGATACCAGCCGACAGCTTCATAGCTTCGCCGGCGAAATGCCCCGACAAACCATTGCCCGCGGAACCGTAGGCTAATGTGCCAGGTTCTGCCTTGGCCATTGCCAGCAGATCGCCGATGGTTTTTGCTTCGAAATCAGGGTTGGCTATCAGCGCAACGCCAACGCGCGTGACCATCGTCAGCGGCTGGGCGTCATTAATGGGGTCAAATGGCAAGTTCGGCACCAGGTGGACGCTCGACGCGAACGAGCTGGCAACGATGCCGATCGTATAGCCATTCGCGTCGGCACCGATAATTGCCTCGGTGCCACTTACGCCGCCGCCGCCAGTCTTATTTTCGACCACGATAGGCTGGCCAAGCGCAGCACCGAGATCCGGCGCAATTAGACGTGCGATCATGTCACTCGTACCACCAGCCGGATATGGCACGATTAACTTGATGGGTTTGTCGGGCACCCATTCATCAGCCATCGCGGCGTAAGAAACACCCATTGCAAGACAAATCGCTAGGCACTTAACCCCAATATTAAGCATACACTTCTCCCTCTCTGCCGAGTGACTGAGTCACTCCGGCATTCCTCAAAAAGCATTTTTCTTGTTTTTTATGGGGACGTCTGAGCCAGCCCACGGGCCGCCCGCGTCAAATCCGTCGATCTATTTGAACCATATGACGAGTAACTGGGACTACACAGCGATTTAAACTGCATTTTCATTTAGAAAAACTAAGCCAAATACGCTCGCCGAGAAATCCGCTTTGTACAAGCTCAAGTGCTAAGCCGCTGGAGAGTCAACAGGTTTCGCGGTGTCGCTTGCTGTGTGGCCGTCGTCTATTTCCGTTTAGCCAACGCCTTTGGGGCAAAGCCTAGGCTTGCATGCACCCCTCGCTCTCATTACGCCACGCCGGTGTTACACGGAGTATCGCTTATGTCCCTTCTCGTTGATGTGTTCGAAGCTCGCAGCGACAACTACGGGTATCTGGTCCACGACACAGCAACCAGATGCACCGCCGCAATCGATGCGCCAGAATTTGACGCTATCCAAACGGCCCTTGATCGACGCGGATGGACGCTCACCGATGTTTTCATCACGCACCACCACACCGACCACGTCGAGGCAATTGCGCCATTAAAGCGGGCTTATGGCGTGACTGTAACTGGCCCGCAGCAGGAGGCAGACAAGATCAAGGGCATGGACGTCCTTGTTTCGAATGGCGACGCCGTGAGATTGGGCGAAACTCGCTTCGACGTCATTGCCACCCCTGGCCATACGCTTGGGCATGTTGTGTTTTACGATGCAGCCAACGGGCACTTGTTTGCGGCCGACGCCCTGTTCTCATTGGGTGTGGGGCGCATGCTAGAAGGCACTGCAGGCCCCATGTGGGAAGGGCTCAAGGCAATAAGGAACCTGCCTGACGAGACATTAGTATACTGTGGTCACGAGTACACCGTTTCAAATGCCAAGTTCGCACTTAGCGTAGATCCCAACAATGAACTGCTTCGCGCCCGAGCAGCGGAGGTGGATCGGCTGCGCGAAAGGGGCGCTTTCACTATACCGGTGACGCTGGGCCAGGAAAAGGAAATCAATCCGTTCCTGCGCGCAGATACGCTAGAAATGGCTAAGGCGATGGGCCTCGACGGCAGCAACGCGGCCGACGTTTTTGCTGCATTGCGCAAGGCCAAGGACGTATCGTAGTGGCAAACTATGTGATCGAAACATCAGCAGAACTGTAGGCAGTTCATAAGTGCGCCACCATCCTTGCCTCGGACGGAACGCCAGGCGCATCAAGGATGCAGCGCAACATCCGAAAGTATTATATGGCTCAACGCTCGATGGCTAAACTCGACGACAGATATGTCACGGCAATCATAGATTGGCGCAGACCTAGCACTGTTGGCGCTGGTCAGCACCAGAACGAAGAGAGGTTGAGCTCGATTTCAGTCTGACAACGTCCAACCAAGTTTGACATCAACGATTTGAAAATGTGGGGTAAAATGGGGCGCACCCACCAGTGCGAAACCTAAGTTTCAATGAATTCAACCACTTAGTTCGGTTGAATGGCGGAGAGGGAGGGATTCGAACCCCCGATAGAGTTGCCCCTATGCCGCATTTCGAGTGCGGTGCATTCAACCGCTCTGCCACCTCTCCGCGAGGTCTTCTGCTCACCGAAACGATGCGCGCGGTCGACACGGGGCGGCTTATGACATAGCAAAGTGCAGCCTGCAACACCCCTTGTTATCTTCTCGTGAGGATTACGCACCACAATGTCTGCAGAACCGCTCTTTGCCTATGGCACGCTGCGCGATGGCGACATTCTCGCCGGCGTCCTGGGCCGTCGCTTGGCGCCCGGCGCCATCCGCCCGGCAAAGGCGCCCGGCTATCGCGCCGTCTACTGCCCAGGCCAGGTCTATCCCGGTCTCGCCCTCGCGCCGGACAGCGCCGCACCAGGCCTGGTGCTCGACAGCCTGACCCCTGACGATATCGCCATCCTCGATGCCTTTGAGGGGCCACTCTACCGACGCGCCACGATCTCGGTAGTCACCGGCACCGGCAGCGTGGTTGTTTCGGCCTATCTGCCGGTCACCCCGGCCCCGGCCGATGCGGATGCGGATGCGGATGCCTGGTCGCTGGAGCACTGGACCCTTCATCACAAGCCGGCGGCCTTGACGCCCGAACTCCGTATCGCTGCACGCGCACGCCACGACAGGCTGGGGGCTGGCCCCAGGCAGAACTGACAGTCACGATTGCGTGCGACGGGAAACCGTCGGCGCGTCACGCACGTTCCCGCATCAGGTTCATTTCTGGGGAGAATTGGTTATGGTCAATCGTCGCAAGGTCGTCGTCGGCATGACGGCATTACCATTGGCGTATTGGGGTCCCACCGGCGCCTTGCCGGCTCTGGCCCAGACGGAGGGCAGCATGGACGGCGATATCGTCACCACCAGCGAAGGCGACCTGGTCATTCACCCGGTCAATCACGCCAGTCTGGTGCTGGGATGGGGCGACAAGGCGATCTATCTCGACCCGGTTGGCGGCGCCGAGCGCTATGCCGGCCTGCCCGCGCCCACCGCCATCCTCATCACCCATGGGCATGGCGATCATTTCGACATCCCCACCCTGGACGCCATTGCCGGCGGCGTGCCGATCCTGACCAGCCAGGAGGTCTTCGACAAGTTGCCCGAGGCCCTCAGGGCCAATGCCACGGCCATTGCCAATGGGAGCACGGGCGAGATTGACGGCGTCGCCGTCCGAGCCGTCGCTGCGCACAACGTCACCGCAGACCGCATGCGCTACCACCCTGTCGGCGTCGGCAATGGTTATGTGCTGAGCTTTGGCGACAAGCAGATCTATGTCGCCGGCGATACCGAGCCGACCCCCGACATGCTGGGCCTGACCGACATTGCGGTGGCGTTCCTGCCGATGAACCTGCCCTATACGATGACAGTCGATCAGGCGGCCGAAGCGGTCAACGCCTTCAAGCCCGCCATTGTCTATCCTTACCACTATTCCGATAGCGATCTGGCCGCCTTTCAAGCGGCGGTCGGCGCGGGCACCGAGGTGCGCCTGCGTGACTGGTATCCCAATGGCGCCTGAGGCCTGTTTCACTTGACTCCAGGCCCTTTTGCCCTGATAAGCCCCCTCGGAATGCGTGCTGGATAACACCGGCGCGCTTCTTTGGTTTGAAAACCGCTGCTTGAGGCTGCCCGCCGGATGATCACCGGCAGCATGCGAAAGACCGCAGGACCGGGCGAAAGCTCATGGGCTCACTTGCGGCGCCGCAAAGCGCGACACAACAGGGACCGGCATGTTTGACGCATCCGGTACATGAATGACTTTTGCAGTGATCAAGACCGGTGGCAAGCAGTACAAGGTTGCCGCCAACGACGTTCTGAAGATTGAAAAGATCGATGCCGAAGCCGGCACCATCATCACCTTCGACCAGGTTCTGATGGTTGATGGCGAAGTTGGCGCTCCTCTCGTTGAAGGCGCGATCGTCGCTGCCGAACTCGTCGAGACGCGCAAGCAGAAGACGGTCATCATCTTCAAGAAGAACCGTCGCCACAATTACCGTCGTCGCAATGGCCACCGCCAGCTGCTGTCGACCGTTCGCATCACCGAAATCCTGACCGGCGGCGCCCAGCCGACGATCAAGGCAGCCGCCAAGGCCGAGACCACCGAGTCCGTGACCGAGAAGGCCCCCAAGGCAGCAGCCGCCAAGGCTCCGGCCAAGAAGGCAGCGCCCAAGAAGGCCGCCGAGACTGCAACCGACGCCGCTGAAAAGCCGGCGAAGAAGGCCCCGGCCAAGAAGGCCGCCCCCAAGGCCGACCAGGAATAAGGAGCTAGAGCACCATGGCACACAAAAAAGCAGGCGGTTCATCCCGCAACGGTCGTGATACCGCTGGCCGTCGTCTCGGCGTCAAGAAGTTTGGCGGCGAAGCCGTGATCGCTGGCAACATCATCATCCGCCAGCGCGGCACCAAGTGGCATCCCGGCACGGGCGTCGGCCTGGGCAAGGACCACACCATTTTCGCACTCGTGGACGGCAATGTGTCGTTCCGCACCCGTGCGAATTCGCAGGTCTTCGTGTCGGTCGACCCGGCACAGGCCGCCGAATAATCCGGCATGGTCGATAAACCCTGCCGGTGGACCCGTTCCCCGACAGGCGTTTGCGACCCGGCGCATGACAGATCAAGGGGGACCGGTTCGCCGGTCCCCCTTTCCTGTTTCTGGAGCAACGAGAATGGCCAGCCTGCGCGATGCCTTGCCGGCGACGATCAGGACGGCGCGGCTGGTCCTGGCCACGCCGACGCTTGACCACGTCCCGCAATTGGCCCGCCTGGCCAATAATCGGCGCATCTACGACGCCCTGTCGCGCCTGCCCAATCCCTATGGCGAGGCCGACGCCCGCTTCTTTGTCCACACCATTGCCCGCGGTTCCGAGGAATGGGCCTATTCCATCCTCCTCGACGGCAGCTTTATCGGCAGCATCGGCCTGCATCTTCTGCCCGATCAATTGCCAGCGCTGGGCTATTGGTTGGGTGAGCCCTTCTGGGGCCATGGCTACGCCACCGAAGCCGCAACGGCGCTGGTTGCCGCGACCCGATCGACCGGCTTGACCCCGGCCCTGTGCGCCCGCGCCTTGCTCAGCAACGCCGCCTCGCGCAATGTATTGGCCAAGGTCGGTTTTATCGAAACCGGCGAAGCCATCGACGAGCACGGCACCCAGGCCGGCCGCCGCGTGGCGACGATGCGCATGGATTTTGAACGATGAGCACGCCCAGAGACGCCTTGCCCGCCGTCATCGCCACCGAGCGACTGACATTGCGCGCCCCCCATCTCGGCGATCTCGATGCGCTGGTGGCGCTCGCCAATAACCGCAACATCTCGGATCCCTCCGCCAGCCTGCCCTTTCCCTACCTCAGCGAGCATGGGCGGGGTTTTATCGAGCGCGCCAGCCGCAAGCCGGAACGGCGCCCCTATGCGGTGATCGGACCCGATGACCAGTTCATCGGCATAGTCGGCCTGCATTTCGCCGCCGATAGCCTGCCCGAGCTTGGTTATTGGCTGGGCGAACCCCATTGGCGCCGTGGCTATGCCACCGAAGCGGTTGTCGGCCTGCTCGCCGCCGCCCGCGCCACCAGCCTCTTCCCCACCATTATGGCACGCGTGCTGGCCAGCAATCCCGCCTCGATCCAGGTGCTGGAGAAGTCCGGCTTTGAAGTGGTCGAGCACACCCACAGCGTGGTCGAGCGTCACCGCGGCAAGCCGCTCCTGATCCTGAACTGGAGCGCCTGATGGTGCCCGTGCTCAAGACGCCCCGCTTCATCCTGCGCCAGCCCACCATCGGCGACGCCGACCCGATCGCGCGCTTCCTCAACGATTTCGAGGTGGCCGGCAATCTCGCACGCGTGCCTTTTCCCTACCATCTGAGCGATGCGCGGGCCTGGCTCGCCACCCGCAAGGCAAGCCTGCCGGCTGCGGAAACCAATTTTGCCATCGACCTGCCCGGCGAAGGCTTTGCCGGGCAGGTCGGGTTCCACCAGGGACCGCATGGCGTCATCATCGGGTATTGGCTGGGGCGCCCCTTCTGGGGGCGCGGCATCATGACCGAGGCGGCGACAGCCAGCCTCGACTGGTTTTTCGACACCACCGGCGCGCGCGAAGTGATCTCGGGCGTGTTTCATTTCAACGCCGCGTCCCTGGCGGTCCAGCGCAAGCTCGGCTTCACCGAAACCGGTCGCTCCAGCCTGCTCTGCCTGGCACGGGGCATTCAGGTGGAACATATCGACACCGTTCTGGCGCGCAGCGTCTGGAAGGCAGGGCGCCTTGCTAGGGGCTGAACGGACCGGGAGTAACATCGTCCCAACCGCACAGCGAGGCATAGACGCGCGGATCGACAGTGTCCGAGGTCACCATAGCCTCCCGCACGGCGTGGGAGCGAGCCAGATGGCGCTGCGATTTCAGCAGGTGCAGGCCGTGCCAGGAAACCTTCACGACGGGGCTGCACAGGGGCAGCTGCTGGCGCCATTTGGTCCGGATGTAATGGTAGGCCTGCCGGAAATCGTCGCCCAGCACGCCTTTGAACCGGTCATTGTGAACCAGGGGCAAGGACGTCACATAGCTGCTCCGCCCTGCGGCGGCGGCAATCTGCACAATGTCGGTACCGTGGAAATGAAATCCCGGCAGGCTGGTGTCGAACCGGACCGCCGAGCGCCGCACCACGATCAGCAACTCGTCCAGGCTCTGGACCGCGACCGGCTGCAGCGACACCCGGCCGACGATACTGCCGAGCGAACTGGACCAAACCGGGCCGACGGCACGACCATCCAGCGCCACGCCATGAGCGCCGAGTACCGCCCAATCCGGGTCCAGGCGCGACAGCGCCGCAATGGCGCCACGAAGTCGCGTCATCCAGCCGGCGGGCAGAAACACGTCCTGGTGGACGAGCACCAGATATTCGGCATCGCTCTGATCGAGCAGGCGATTGTAGGCGATGGACGCAGAAGGCGCATTCCACTCCACCAGAAGTTGATGGGCACCATTTTCTATCTCAGGCGACCGACGAAGATTATTGGCAAGTATCGTTTCGTCATTGCAAGCCGCGGCGACCGCAATGTCCCCACGGTACTCTAGGGTTTCAATCGCCATATACCTGCCTTCCCACAATCCACTGCAAGACTGTCTTGCCTTGGTTTGAACCGCACTTCTACTAGCTACAGAAGCCCCAAACCGGCCGCGAGTGCTTTCGTCGGCTATAGATAACATATGTGCCCGCTGGCTGTGGGGCACAATTGTCGGCCACCGCGCTCGATTCCTGCCGCTCTGCGCCTTGCGCAGGGCGTCGAGGTGGAGCATATCGACACTGTTCTGACGCGCGACGTCTGAAAGGTACGTAACCATGAAATTTCTTGATCAAGCCAAAGTCTATATTCGCTCCGGCGATGGCGGCGCAGGCGCGGTCTCGTTCCTGCGCGAAAAGTTCGTCGAATTCGGCGGCCCCAATGGCGGCAATGGCGGCCGTGGCGGCGACATCGTCGTTGAATGCGTCGACGGTCTCAACACGCTGATCGACTATCGCTACCAGCAGCACTTCAAGGCCAAGATCGGCACTCATGGCATGGGCAAGGATCGCGCCGGCGCCGCCGGTGACGATGTGGTGCTGCGCGTACCCGTCGGCACCCAGATCTTTGAAGACGACAACGAAACCCTGATCGCCGACATGACCGAGGTCGGTCAGCGCATCGTGCTGCTGTCGGGCGGCAATGGCGGCTTCGGCAATGCCCATTTCAAGACCTCGTCCAACCAGGCGCCCCGCCATGCCAATCCGGGCATTCCGGGCGTCGAGAAGTGGGTCTGGCTGCGCCTCAAGCTGATCGCCGACGCTGGCCTTGTCGGCCTGCCCAATGCCGGCAAGTCGACCTTCCTTGCGGCCGTCTCTGCGGCCAAGCCCAAAATTGCCGCCTATCCGTTCACCACGCTGCATCCCAATCTGGGCGTGGTCTCCATCGGCGAACGCGATTTCGTGCTGGCCGACATTCCCGGTCTGATCGAAGGCGCCAGCGAAGGCGCCGGTATCGGCGACCGTTTCCTCGGCCATATCGAGCGCTGCGGCGTGCTGATCCACCTGATCGACGGCACCCAGGACGACGTCAAATACGCCTACCAGACCATCCGCAGCGAGCTTGCCGCCTATGACGAACGTCTGGGCGAAAAGCCCGAGCTCGTCGTGCTCAACAAGGTCGATGCCATCGATCCTGATGAGCTCAAGGAAAAGCTCAAGATTCTCAAGAAGGTCTCCGGGCAGGATGTGCTGCAGGTCTCCGGCGTCACCGGCAAGGGTGTCGATCAGGTCCTCTATGGCATTATCGAAGTGCTCGACGCTACCAAGGCCGCCAAGCTTGAAGCTGCGCGCCGCAAAGCCGAACCCAACTGGGCCCCGTAATGCATGCTGACGCGCTGGCGCCCTATCGGCGTCTGACCATCAAGATTGGCTCGGCCCTCCTGGTCGATGGCAAGACCGGCAAGCTGCGCTCGGCGTGGCTGGCCGCTCTGGCCGAAGATATCGCGGCGCTCAAATCGAGTGGCCGCGATATCGTTATCGTCTCGTCCGGCGCCATCGCGCTGGGCCGACGCCTGCTCAAGCTTGATGCCCTCGCGCTGCCCCTCGAACAGAGCCAGGCCGCGGCCAGCGCCGGCCAGATTGCGCTCAGCCAGGCCTGGGCCGAGGCGCTGGGCCGCCATGACATCGTCACCGGCCAGATCCTGATCACCCCCAACATCACCGAAGAGCGGCGCTACTACCTCAACGCCCGCACCACCATCTCGACCCTGCTGTCGCTGGGCGCCGTGCCGATCATCAACGAGAACGACAGCGTCGCCACTGCCGAGATCCGCTATGGCGACAATGATCGCCTCTCGGCCCGCGTCGCCACCATGATCGAAGCCGATTGCCTGGTGCTGCTCTCCGATATCGACGGGCTCTATACCGCGCCGCCGGCCAAGGATCCCCTGGCCCGGCACCTGCCCGAAGTCACCGCCATCACCCCTGCCATCGAGGCCATGGCCGGGGGTGCCGCCAGCCACTTGTCGCGCGGCGGCATGACCACCAAGGTCGAGGCCGGCAAGATCGCCACCCAGGCTGGCACGGCGATGATCATTGCCAAGGGCACCGAGAACCATCCGCTCGGCGCCCTGACCCAGGGCGCGCGCCACACCCTGTTCCATCCGGCCCAAAGCCGGGCGCAGGCGCGCAAGCGCTGGATCATGGGCACGCTGGCCGTGGCCGGCACCTTGCAGGTTGATGCCGGCGCCGCCCGCGCGCTGCAGACCGGTAAATCGCTGCTGCCGATCGGCGTCACCAGGGTGCGCGGCGAATTCGGGCGCGGCGACGCCATTGCCATTACCGGCCCCGATGATATTGAAATTGCCCGGGGCCTGGCTGGCCTCGATAGCGATGAAGCGCGCCTGGTCATGGGCAAGCGCAGTGACACCGTGGTTGAACTGCTGGGCGCCGGCAATCGCGCCGCCCTGGTTCACCGCGACAATATGGTGCTGGTTTCGAGCAAGGTCGGCGACCGGCAGGGGGAAGTATCGTGAGTGCAGTTGCGGCTACCGACATCACCGCCATCATGGTCGAGCTGGGTCGCAATGCCCGCGTCGCGGCCCGCGTCCTCGCCAAAGCCTCCCCGGAAGCCAAGCGCACCGCGCTTTTGACCGCGGCCGGCGCCATCAACGCGCACCGCAAGAAAATCCTCGCCGCCAATGCGCGCGATATCGAGGCAGCCACGGCCAAGGGCATCTCCAAGGCCTTCCTTGATCGTCTGGCGCTCGATGACCAGCGCATCGATGGCATCATCGCGGCAGTCAGGACCATTGCCGAATTGCCCGATCCCGTTGGCACCACCATTGCCGAATGGGACCGCCCGAACGGCCTGCATATCCAGCGAGTGCGCACGCCGCTCGGCGTCATCGGCGTGATCTTTGAATCGCGCCCCAATGTCACCGCCGATGCCGGCGCGCTCTGCATCAAGTCGGGCAATGCCGTGATCCTGCGCGGCGGCAGCGACAGCTTCCATTCCTCCCAGGCTATCGTCGAATGCATGCTCGATGGCCTGCACCTCGCCGGGCTGCCGGTCGAGGCGATCCAGTTGGTGCCCACCACCGATCGCGCTGCCGTCGGCGAGATGCTGCGGGGCCTTGATGGCAATATCGACGTCATCGTGCCGCGCGGCGGCAAGACCCTGGTGGCCCGCGTCCAGGACGAAGCCCGCGTGCCGGTCTTTGCCCATCTCGAAGGGCTGGTGCATGTCTATATCGACAAGTCGGCCGATCTCGACACCGCGGTGAACGTCACCCGCAACGCCAAGATGCGCCGCACCGGCATTTGCGGCGCCGCCGAAACGCTGCTGGTGCACCAGGACGTCGTCGCCACCCATCTCAAGCCGATTATCGCCGCCCTCATCGCCAAGGGCTGTGAGATCCGCGGCGACGCTGGCGTCATGGCGTTGATCCCCGAGGCCAGGCCGGCGACCGAGGAGGATTGGCGCACCGAATACGAAGACGCCATCATTTCGGTGAAAGTGGTGGACAACCTCGAGGCCGCCATCGCCCATATCGAGCACTATTCCAGCCACCACACCGAGGCGATCATCGCCGAGGATGCGGCGGCGGTCGAAAAATTCTTCAACGAGATCGACTCCGCCATTCTCATCCACAATGCCTCGACCCAGTTTGCCGATGGCGGCGAGTTCGGTTTCGGCGGCGAGATCGGCATTGCCACCGGCAAGATGCATGCGCGTGGCCCGGTGGGGGTGGAACAACTGACCAGCTTCAATTATCGCGTCCGCGGCAATGGCCAGATCAGGCCATAGCCGCACTTGACCAACCGTACCCCCCTTCGCCTTCCCGGCATTACCGAGCTGCCCCCGTCGGGGCGTGGCATGCGCATTGGCCTGTTCGGCGGCAGCTTCAATCCGGTCCATGAGGGCCATCTGCTGGTCGCCGAGCAGACCCTGCTCAAGCTCGAGCTCGATGCACTCTGGGTGCTGGTCACACCCGGCAATCCGCTCAAGGACCGCACCGAACTGGCCCCGCTCGAGGAGCGCGTGCGCGCCACGCGCGCCATGATGGACCATCCCCGCATCAAGGTGACCGGCTTCGAGGCCGCCCATGGCTTCACCTATTCCTGGCAGACGGTGCGCTTTCTCACCCAGTCGCTGCCGGGCCGCAAATTCGTCTGGATCATGGGCGCCGACAATCTCGTCGCCTTTGATCGCTGGGAGCGTTGGCGCGATATCGCGGCCATGCTGCCCATGGCCATTTATGTGCGTCCCGGCTCCAATCGGCGCGCGCCGACCTCGCTGGCGGCGACGGCGCTGGCCCGTTATCGCATCGATGAAAGCGACGCCGGACGGCTCGCCAGCCTCAAACCACCCGCCTGGGTGTATCTTCACGGCCTCACTTCGGCACTTTCTTCGTCCGCTATCCGCGCACGACGCCGTCGTGAGCCCCTAGTTTGAGCTCTCCATCTTGCACCGCACGATCCGAGAGCGCATATTGGCAAAGTGTGATAGTAATCACCGGAACAGGAACTGACCGCTTGTCGTTTTCAAAGACGCGCGTACCTTCCAAGCAACAACCAAGGATGTTGACCCCTCGCATGACCCATGCTCGAGCATGGGCGGAAGGCCATTGCTGATGGCCGGACAGCCCAACAATTCCACCCCCGACACCACGCCAGCGGCTGTGGCAAATCCGGAACGCCCGATGATCGATGTCATTCTGGAATGCCTTGACGATGCCAAGGCCGAACAGACCGTGGCCGTCGACATCACAGGCAAGTCCTCGCTGGCCGACCACATGGTGGTCACCTCCGGCCGTTCGCAGCGCCATGTTGGCGCCGTGGCCGACCAGATGATCAAGGCCCTGCGCGAAGCCGGCTATGACAAGCCGCGGATCGAAGGCCTGCCCCATTGCGATTGGGTGCTGGTCGATGCCGGCGATGTCATCGTCCACATCTTCCGGCCCGAAGTGCGCGAGTTCTACAACATCGAAAAGATGTGGCAGGCGGACTTCGCCGCTGACGCGCACTAACGCTTGCCAATGCGCGTGAGCATTGCTGCGGTCGGCCGCATGAAGGCCGGCCCCGAACGCGAACTGGTGGCCCGTTATCTCGAACGTGCCGCCGGTGGCGGCCGCCCGCTCGCGCTGACCGGCTTTGGCGTCATCGAACTGACTGAATCACGCTCGTCCTCGTCGGCCTCTCGCAAGAGCGACGAGGCGAACGCTTTGGGCGCCGCCCTGCCCGAAGGGGTGATCGTTGCGCTCGATGAACGCGGCAAATCCATCAGTTCGCAAGCGCTGGCCAAACAGGTCGAGCGCTGGCGCGACGATGGCCGCCCCGCCGTCAGCTTTGTCATTGGCGGCGCCGATGGGCTCGATCCCCGCTTTGTTGCCGATGCCGATCTTGTGCTGAGCTTTTCGCCAATGGTCTGGCCGCACCAGCTGGTGCGTATCATGCTGGCCGAGCAGCTCTACCGCGTGACCACCATCCTGTCGGGGCACCCCTATCATCGCGGCGAGTGAATCAACGATTTCGTGACCATGCCCCACCTTGGTCGCGCCCCATTCGCCCCGCATCACCCACCAAATTCCGCCATGGTTAAGCAACGTTAACCTGCGGTTTTCCGGCGCCTTGCTATTGTGCGCGGATTGATTCGGGGCGCATGCGCCCCTTGGGAGTGGCAATGTCGGTACGGCCCGGCCTGAAGAGAGCAATTGCAAGCACGGGCCTGGTGCTCGGGCTGCTTTCGGCTGTCCCAATTCATGCCCAGAATGCGCCGTCGCCCACCCCGGCCCCCGACGCAGCTGCCCCTGCCGAACTCACCACCCCGGCGGCCACCGAACCGCTTGGCTCCGATGCCGCAACCCGTGCCGCCGATCTGGCCAGCATCGAGGCCTCGCTCGGGGTCACCCGCGAGCGCGCCGAAGAGCTCAAGCGGGAAATCGCCGAAATGGAAGGCGACCGAACCAAGCAGAACGCCGCCCTCATCGCTGCGGCGCAACGCGTCAAGCTCGCCGAAATCGAAGTGGCCGATGTCGAAGAGCGCCTCAGCCAGCTCATTGTTTCCGAGCTCGAAGTGCGAGGGCGCCTCGATGGTGCCGATGCCGAAATGGCCAATGTTCTGGCCGCACTCGAACGCATTTCTCTCAATCCGCCCCCGGCACTGATCGTCGACCCCGCCGATGCCCTGGGCTCGGCCCGCTCCGCCATCCTGATCGCCGCCATCGTGCCGCAACTGCGCGCCAAGGCGGAAGCGGTCACCAGCGACCTCAAGACGCTGACCGATATCAAGGCTGCTGCCCTCGCCGAAGAAACCACGCTCAAGGCCAATTATTCTGTACTCGAAGAGGAGCAATTGCGCATTGCCACCCTCATCATGGCGCGCAAGCAGGGCGTCGAGGTGATGAGCGCGCAATTGCAGGCCGAAGAGGCTGAGGCTGTCGCCCTCGCCGCGCGCGCCAGCACGCTCAAGGAGCTGATCGACAGCCTCTCCGAGCGCATGACCACACTTCCGGTGACACCCGGCTCCGAGAACGACGTGCCGCCCTTGAGCGCCGAGGCCATCCGCATGGCATTGGCCAATACCGCCCGTACCGAGCCGGGCGTGCCCTTCGCCCAGGCAAAAGGTCACCTGATCCTGCCCTCCAACGGCGTCAATGTCGTCGATTTCGGCGCCGGCGACGGTTTTGGCGGCATCTCGCACGGCCTCTCCATTGTCACCCGCGCCGAGGCGCAGGTCGTGGCGCCGGCCGATGGCTGGGTGCTCTATAAGGGCCCTTACCTCAATTACGGCCAAATCGTCATTCTCAATACGGGGCAGAACTTCACTGCCCTGCTCGCGGGTCTCGATGCCGTGACCGTCGACATCGGCCAGTTCGTCCTCATGGGGGAGCCTATCGGCACCATGGGATCACGCACAATTGGCCGGACCATAACCACCAATGCTGGCAACTCCCAGCCGACCCTTTATATTGAGCTGCGACGAGACAATGAGCCCATCGATCCGACCGGATGGTGGGCACCCCTGGCGACTACGACCTGAGAGTGGATTGATCCTGATGCGTTTTACGACCATTCGCACCGCCGCCTTGACGCTGGCGCTGCTGCTGCCTGCGACCGCCCTACACGGCCAGGAGGCACCGGCACCTGCGCCGGAGCAGGTCGAACCCGAAGCCAATCCGAGCGGCGAAAAGCCCGAGCCGGCCGCAGACGCAGCCGCCGCGCCGCGCGATCCGCTGGAAATCTATTCGGACCTCAATCTGTTCGGTCAGATCTTTGACCGCATCCGCTCCGAATATGTTGATGCCCCCGATGAGGAAGAGCTGATCCGCGCCGCAATCCAGGGCATGCTGACCTCGCTCGACCCCCATTCAGGCTATCTCCCGCCGGCTGACTATGACGAGATGCGCGAAGACACCTCGGGTGAATTCGGCGGCCTTGGCATTGAAGTCACCATGGAAGAGGGCGTCATCAAGGTGGTTTCGCCCATCGATGACACCCCCGCTGCCAGGGCCGGCATCCTGACCAATGACCTGATCGTCGAGATCGATGGCGTGCCGGTGCAGGGCCTGACCCTGGACGACGCTGTCGCCAAGATGCGTGGCCTTATTGGCACCACCACCACGATCACGGTGGTGCGTGAAGGCGTCACCGATCCGCTGGAGTTTGATTTGACTCGCGCCGTCATCGCCATGCGCGCCGTGCGCTGGTCGATGGAAGGCGACGTCGCGCTGCTGCGCCTGTCACGCTTTTCCGAGCAGGCTTTTGTCGGCATCCAGAACGCCATCAAGTCGATCTATGACGAACGCAAGGGCGTGGCGCCCAAGGGCATCATCCTCGACCTGCGCAACAATCCGGGCGGTCTGGTGGACCAGTCGGTCTATGTGACCGACGCCTTCCTCAAGCAGGGCGCCGTCGTGCTGACCCGCGGCCGTATCCCCGAGGAAAGCGCCCGCTACGACGCCCAGCCTGACGCCCTTGATGCCCAGATTGCCGATGTGCCGCTGGTGGTGCTGATCAATGGTGGCTCCGCCTCGGCCTCCGAGATCGTCGCCGGTGCTCTGCAGGATCACAAGCGGGCCACCCTTGTGGGCACGCGCTCGTTCGGCAAGGGTTCGGTGCAGTCGATCATCTCGCTCGGCGCCGATGGCGCCATGCGCCTGACCACGGCTCGCTATTACACCCCCAACAACCGCTCGATCCAGGCCCTGGGCATCACCCCGGATATCGAGATCAAGCAGGTCGTCCCCGAAGAATTCCAGGGCCGCGACGAAATCATCGGCGAAGCCGGTCTCACCGGCCATATTTCGAGCGGCAACGAGGAAGAGGCTTCGGTCGGTTCCTCGGTCTATGTGCCGATCGAAAAGGCCGACGATACCCAGCTGCAATATGCCATTCGCCTGATCAATGGCGAAGAGACCAACCCGGCCTTCCCGCCCAAGGCCGAATGAGCCTGCGGCGAACTATGTTATGACCTCATCCCATGGCGGGGCGGCTGATTCGTCGTCCCGCCATTTCGTTGATCCATAGGGTCCGCCACTGCATGGCCAATGATCTCGGCACGCCGCTGACCGGGCGCAAGCGCAAATCCGTACCCGAGGGGGCCAGTGGCCGCCGCGGCTTGCCGCTTGCACGCGGGCTCTTCGCCATTATCGCCATCATCATTGTCGGCTTTGCCGCGCGCATCGCCCTGGTCGATGACCCCAATGGCGGTCGCCCTACCCAAGAGGCGGCGATCACCAGCAGCCAGAATGGCAATTCGGTCGCCAATTCCGTCGCGACGGGACCGGTGACCATCACCGCTGATCCCGGCCAATTCCCGGCGGGCAGCACGATCATCACCGTCGACAATAGCGGCGGCGCACCAGCAAATGTCTCGCCTTCCGGCCTGCCCGCCGCCAATGGCACCATTCCCGATCTCAGCGAGGAAACCGCCGAAGGCCCGATACCGCGCATTTCGCCGACCGGTCAGACCCCGTTCGCCGCCTATTCTCGTGCCCCGACCGTCGCCCCTGCCCCCGGCACCGGCCAGATCGCCCTGATCGTTACCGGCCTCGGCATCAATGAACAGGGCTCGCTCGACGCCATCGACGCCCTGCCCGAGGATGTGACGCTGGCCTTTGCGCCCTATGGCAAGACCCTGCAATCGACCGTTGCCGCTGCCCGCGCCGGTGGTCATGAGGTCTTCCTCGAAATTCCGCTCGAGCCATTCGATTATCCCCAGAACGATCCCGGCCCTCAGACCCTGCTGACCGGTGAGCCGCCCCGCGCCAATCTCGACAAGCTGTTCTGGCTGATGGCCCGCTTTGGCGGCTATGCGGGGGTCATCAACAATATGGGCGCCCGCTTCACCGCCTCCGCCGCCGACTTCTCGCCGGTGATGGAAGAGCTTGGCGCGCGTGGCCTGGGCTATGTCGACGATGGCTCCTCCAACCGTTCGCTGGCGCCGCAATTGGCCGCCGGCAACAAGGTGCCATTCTCCCGGGTCGATATGGTCATCGACAATAATCCCGCCCGCGACCCCATTCAGGCGGCGCTGGCCAGCCTTGAAATCAAGGCAAGGCAGAACGGCTCTGCCATTGGCATCCTCAGCGCCTTGCCGATCTCGGTGCAGACCGTCACCGAATGGGCGCGCGCCCTGGATAGCAAGGGCCTGATGCTGGTGCCGGCCAGCGCCCTGATGAAATAGAGAGTTTGACCATGTCCCTCCGCCCCGATCGTGAAGCCATGCCCTACCGCGACTGCGTCGGCATCGCGCTGTTCAATGCCACGGGCAAGGTCTTCATTGGCCGCCGCAAGATGGACGAGAATATCGAAGACACGACCGAAGTCCTGGCGCCCTGGCAAATGCCGCAGGGCGGCATCGACAAGGGCGAGGACCCGCTCAGGGCCGCGCTGCGCGAATTGCATGAAGAAACCAGCATCACCAATGTGAGCCTCCTCGCCGAGGCGCCGGAATGGATCTATTACGACCTGCCGGACGAAGATCTCGGCATTGCCCTCAAGGGCAGGTTTCGCGGCCAGCGCCAGCGCTGGTTCGCCTTCGCCTTTACCGGCGATGACAGCGAGATCGACGTGCTGGCTCCCGGCGGCGGCAAGCACCCCGCCGAGTTCGACGCCTGGCGCTGGGAAAGCCTGACCAGGATGCCCACCCTGATCGTGCCGTTCAAGAAGGACGCCTATGACAAGGTCGTGGCCGCCTTTGCCGATATCCCGCAACGCCTGGCCCAGAGCTGACCCATGCGCACCATTGGCCTGATCGGTGGCATGAGCTGGGAATCCACCGCCCATTACTATCGCGTGCTCAATCAGGAAACGGCGCGGCGGCTGGGCGGACTGCACTCCGCGCCCGTGATCGTCCACTCCCTGGATTTTGCACCAATTGAAGCCATGCAGCGCGCCGGCGACTGGGACGGCGCCGGCCGCGAACTGGCGCGCTCGGCCCAGGGCCTCGTTGCCGCCGGGGCCGAGATCATCGGGCTTGCCACCAACACCATGCATATCGTCGCCGACACCATCACCGCCGGCCTCGACGCCCGCTTCGTTCACATCGCCGATCCCACGGCCGATGCCCTGCTGGCCGACGGCTTTGAAACCGTGGGGCTTCTGGGCACCCGGTTCACCATGGAAATGGGGTTCTACCGCGAGCGCCTGGAAGCGCGCGGCCTTTCCGTGCTGATCCCCGAGATCGACCGCACCAATCTCAATGGCATCATCTATGAGGAACTCTGCCGCGGCATCGTGCGCGACGAGTCCCGTCGGACCTATGTGACCGCCATTGAGCGCCTCGCCGCCCGGGGTGCCGAAGCGGTCATTCTGGGCTGCACCGAGATCGCCATGCTGATCGATGATTCGGTCAGCCCGCTGCCGGTCTATGACACCACCGATCTGCACGCCAAGGCGCTGGTTACCGCCGCTTTGGCCTAGGCTGCACGCCTGCCATCGGCCTGCCGGACCACAGCATCGGCCAGCGTGAACACATCGACGATGCGGTCGAGCTCGCTGGCCTGCGCTTCCGTCTGTTCGATCGCGGCATTGGTTTGTTCCACCAGCGCCGCATTATGCTGGGTCATCTCATCAAGCGCGCGCACCGCCGTTGACACCTCGTCGATTGCGGCGACCTGCTCGCCATTTTCTTCGGCAATGGTCTTCATCAGGCCAGTATTGGTCCGCGCCCGCGCCAGCATATCCGCCAGCCGCCCGGCCGCATCCGCCACAAGGCCCGAGCCGGTCTTGACCTCATTGGCTGACTGCTCGATCAGCACCTTCACCTCGGCCGAGGCGCCGGCGGCCGATTGCGCCAGCCGCCGCACTTCAACCGCGACGACAGCGAAGCCCTTGCCTGCATCGCCGGCCCGCGCGGCCTCCACCGACGCATTCAGCGCCAGCAGGTTCGTCTGAAAGGCGATGTCGTCGATCATGCCGATGATATTGGAGATCCGTGCCGAACTGCCGCTGATCCGCTCCATGGCGTCATTAGCCCGAGCCATCACCGCGCCGCCGTCCTCGGCACTGCGGGTCACCGCCTCGGCGTCCAGGCTGGCCTGACGGGCCAGGCTGGCATTCTGCGCCACGGTATCAGCCAATTGCGCCATCGCCGCCGCCGTCTCCTCGATCGTCGTGGCCTGTCGCGTCGTCCGTTCGCTCAAGTCGTTGGCGCCCGCCAGAATCTCCCCGGTAGCCACCTTGAGCGCATGCGAGGTCTGCTTGATCTGGCCGACAACCGCGGCAAAGCGCGCGACGGCGCCATTGAGTGCCTGCCGCAGGCCCTCGAATTCGGGCGGGAACGGCGTATCGATGCTGGCGGTCAGATCGCCATCGGCGAGCTGCGCCAGCCCCTCCCCGATCGCCGCAACCGCCAGACGCCGCGCCGTCACATCGGTCGCAAACTGCACGATCTTATAGGCCTTGCCGTCCAGCCCGATGATCGGGTTGAACGTGCTTTGAATCCAGATTTCGCGGCCGTCCCGGGCGCGGCGACGATATTCGCCACTCTTGAACGCGCCTGCCGCCAGCTCCTGCCAGAACCTTTGATAGTCTGGCGCGGTGGGATCGGCGTCAAACAGGAACAGCGCATTGGGCTGTCCCTCCACCTCATCGAGGCGATAGCCGGTCAGCTTGAGGAAATTGGCATTGGCGGTGAGCAACTCGCCGCTCAGCGAGAACTCTGCCACCACCTGCGACATGGCAATGGCAGCCAGCTGGCCGGCATGATCGGTCGCCTGCACCAGGTGTCGGTCGGTCTCGGCCCCCAGCTCCGCCACCTTGATCATATTGCCGCGAAACACCTCCACGGCCCGCGCCATTGCGCCAATCTCATTGCGCCGCCCGGTATAGGGCACCGCACTGTCCAGCGCGCCCGTCGCGATGCTGCTCATGACGGCAGAGAGCTTGGGGATCGGTCGGGTCAGCACCCGCGAAAACAGCAGCGCCATCCCCCCGATCAGCACAAAGGCGATCGCCCCCACCATGCCCAGCATGCTCAGGGTCTTGCCCAGAACGGCCTCGATGGGCCCCCGGTCGACCGCCACCAGCAGCGCCCCAATCACCGTGCCGTCAGCCATGCGGATCGGCTGGTGCAGGGTGAAATAGCGGGTGCCCTCGATCACTGCCTCGCCCCGCACCGGCGTTCCGGCCAGCAGCGCGTCAAACAGGGGCGTGCCGGCGCCAATCGGCGCATCGAGTTTCCGCTCCCCGTCCGGCAGCAGCAGGCTGGTGGTGCCGACGACAAAATCCGGGCTGACCTCGGTATTGTGGACATAGATCGCCGCATTCTGCCCCGTGACCGCCGCAATCGTGTCGATCACGGCATGGCTGCGAAAACGCGGCATCGAGCGCATCTGCAACTCGGCGACATTGCCGCTCGCATCGGCGATGATCTCGAGGCTGGGCAGATTGACCTGCAGGATCGCCGCTGTGATGCGGGTAGCGCTGGCCATCTCGCTGTCGGCATCCTCCTTGGCCGAACCCGACAGACTGACCAACACCCCGATTGAAACCGCCAGGATGGCGATGGTGATCGAACCGATTGCCAGTCCGGCAATCGCTGCGGTCAGTCGGATATTGCCAAGCCAGCGGCCAAAGAAAGCACTCATGCGTGATATCCCAATCCCGGCCGCCACGCCAAAGCATGGCTGCGAGCCCCGTTGGAGGCCCAGAGTGCGCAATAATCCTTAAGCGGCCGTATACGTCCTGTTCGTTCTCTAGGCGAAGCAATCGCCTGCCTAATGACTAGGCACAAATTCACCACTTGCGCCCGCCAAAACAAAAAGGGCCGCCTCCCAAAGGAGACGGCCCTTAAGCTCTAAGCGGCGTTGCGCCAGATCAATGCACGTGGGCGCCGTTGATCTGACCGGCCTCAATCGCCAGGTTGAGCAGTGCGCTCACCACTTCCTGGGCATAGGACTTGTCCTCAGGGGACTGGGCCCGCTGCAATTCTTCTTCGGCCGCCTTGATCTGGGCGGTCAGGTCGCCATGGTCGAACTCGGCGAACGGGGAGGCTTGCTCGGCCAGGATGGTCAGGCCTTCCGGCGATACATCGGCAAAGCCGCCACGCACGAAGAACACGGACGGGCTGGCATTGGCAGCGGTCACGGTAATGAAACCCGGCCGCAGCGTCGTCATGAACGGCGCATGGTCGTCCATCACGGTGAAATAGCCCTCGCTGCCGGGCACGGTGACCGAAGTCACGACTTCCGACAGCACCAGCCGCTCAGGCGACACGATCTCGATCTTGAGGCCATCAGCCATTTTTTTGGTCCCTTAACGGAGCGCCCGAAGTATCGAGCCTATGCAAATGGGTCCGCCGCGCACGGCGAACCCAAACGGCTAAAATCAGGCGGCCTGTGCGGCCAGCTTCTGCGCCTTCTTGACGGCATCTTCGATGGTGCCGACCATGTAGAAGGCGGCTTCAGGCAGGTGGTCATACTCGCCGGCAACCAGGCCCTTGAAGCCCTTGATGGTGTCTTCGAGCTGCACGAACACGCCGGGCGAACCGGTGAACACTTCGGCCACGTCGAAGGGCTGGCTCATGAAGCGTTCGACCTTGCGGGCGCGCGCCACGGTGAGCTTGTCCTCTTCGGACAATTCGTCCATGCCCAGGATCGCGATGATGTCCTGCAGCGCCTTGTACTTCTGCAGCACTTCCTGAACGCGACGCGCAACTTCGTAGTGCTCCTGGCCAACAACGTTGGCATCCAGGATACGCGAGTTGGATGCCAGCGGGTCAACGGCGGGATAGATGCCCTTTTCCGAGATCGCACGGTTCAGCACGGTCACGGCGTCGAAGTGGGCGAACGAGGTCGCCGGTGCCGGATCGGTCAAGTCGTCGGCGGGCACGTACACGGCCTGAACCGAGGTGATCGAGCCCTTGTTCGTGGTGGTGATGCGTTCCTGCATCGCACCCATGTCGGTCGCCAGCGTCGGCTGGTAACCCACGGCCGAAGGAATACGACCCAGCAGAGCCGACATTTCGGCGCCGGCCTGGGTGAAGCGGAAGATGTTGTCCACGAAGAACAGCACGTCCTGGCCCTGGTCGCGGAAGTTTTCCGCAACGGTCAGACCGGACAGCGCCACGCGGGCACGGGCCCCGGGAGGCTCGTTCATCTGGCCGAACACGAGGGCGCACTTGGAACCAGCGGCCGAGCCACCGTTCTCATGGGGGTCCTTGTTCACGCCCGATTCGATCATTTCGTGATAGAGATCGTTGCCTTCGCGGGTGCGTTCACCCACGCCAGCGAACACCGAGTAACCACCATGCGCCTTGGCGACGTTGTTGATCAGTTCCTGGATCAGAACGGTCTTGCCCACGCCGGCGCCGCCCATCAGGCCGATCTTGCCGCCGCGTGCGTAAGGAGCGATCAGGTCGACGACCTTGATGCCGGTGACCAGAACCTGCGATTCCGGGTTCTGCTCGGCAAAGCTTGGCGCTTCCTGGTGAATTTCGCGACGTTCGGTTTCACCGATCGGGCCGGCTTCGTCGATCGGCTCACCGATGACGTTCATGATGCGGCCCAGGGTCGCTTCGCCAACCGGCACGCGGATGGCGGTGCCCAGATCGGTCACTTCGGTGCCGCGAACCAGACCCTCGGTGGTGTCCATGGCAATGGTGCGCACGGCGTTTTCGCCAAGGTGCTGCGCCACTTCCAGCACGAGGCGCTGGCCGTTGTTGTAGGTTTCCAGCGCATTCAGAATCGCGGGCAGGTGATCGTCGAACGTGACGTCGACGACGGCGCCGATGACCTGCGATACGCGACCGGCCTTTTTCTCTGCCATTTGTTCGTCCTCGCTTGTGAGTTAGAGCGCTTCCGCGCCCGAAATGATTTCGATGAGTTCTTTGGTGATCTGGGCCTGGCGCTGGCGGTTGTAGCTCAGCTGCAGCTGACCGATCATTTCGCCGGCGTTGCGGGTGGCGTTGTCCATCGCGGACATCTGCGCACCGTAGAACGAGGCGGAGTTTTCGAGCAGCGAACGCAGGATCTGAACCGCAATATTGCGCGGCAGCAGGTCTTCCACGATGGCTTCTTCGCTCGGCTCGTATTCGTAGGGAATAGCAGCCGCTTCAGCGACGCCTTCGCCGGCCGGCTTTTCGAGCTTGGCCGGGATCAGCTGCTGGGCCGTCGGCACCTGGCTGATGACACTGCCGAACTTGGCAAAGAACAGGGTCGCCACGTCGAACTCGCCGGCATTGAACATGGCCAGCACCTTATCCGCCACCTGCTGGGCCTGGACGAATCCGACCTGCTTGATTTCGCGGAAATTGAAGGTGTCGACGATCAGTTCTGGATACTGCCGGCGCAGGATATCGTGGCCCTTGCGGCCCACGGTGAGGATCTTGACGGTCTTGCCCTGGCTGATGAGCTTGGCAGCATGCTCACGCGCCAGCCGGGCGATCGAGGAGTTGAAGCCACCGGCCAGGCCGCGTTCGCCGGTCGCGACGACCAGCAGATGCACCTGATCCTTGCCCGTGCCGCCCAGCAGCACGGGTGCGTTTTCCTGGCCATCATAGACGGCGCCAAGTGCTGCCAGGACCTTGCCCATGCGCTCGGCATAGGGGCGTGCAGCCTCGGCTGCGTCCTGGGCGCGGCGGAGCTTGGCCGCCGCGACCATCTGCATGGCCTTGGTGATCTTCTGGGTCGATTTGACCGAGTCGATCCGGTTCTTGAGGTCCTTTAGCGACGGCATGAGCTGGTCGTCTCCCTGCTGGCCTTAGGCCGCGTAGGTCTTCTTGATCTCGTCGAGAGCCGACTTGAGCTTGGCGCGGGTATCGTCGCTCAGAGCTTTTTCGGTCGCGATGGTTTTCAGCAGGTCGGCATACTTGCCGCGCAGCGCCGACAGCACCGTCTTCTCGAAGTCGGCAACCTTGTTGACCGGCAGCGAGTCGAGATAGCCATTGGCACCGGCGAAGATCACCGCAACCTGTTCTTCCGTCTTGAGCGGGCTGAACTGGGGCTGCTTGAGCAGCTCGGTCAGACGCGCACCACGGTTCAGCAGGCGCTGGGTCGACGCATCGAGGTCCGAACCGAACTGGGCGAAAGCCGCCATTTCGCGGTACTGGCTGAGCTCACCCTTGAGCGAGCCGGCAACCTGCTTCATCGCCTTGATCTGGGCCGAACCACCAACGCGCGACACCGACAGACCGACGTTCACGGCCGGACGGATACCCTGGAAGAACAGATTGGTTTCCAGGAAGATCTGGCCGTCGGTGATCGAGATCACGTTGGTCGGGATATAGGCGGACACGTCATTGGCCTGGGTTTCGATAACCGGCAGAGCGGTCAGCGAGCCCGAACCATGGGCTTCGTTCATCTTGGCAGCGCGCTCGAGCAGGCGCGAGTGCAGGTAGAACACGTCGCCCGGGTAAGCTTCACGGCCTGGCGGACGACGCAGCAGCAGCGACATCTGGCGGTAGGCAACGGCCTGCTTGGTCAGATCGTCATAGGCGATCACGGCATGCATGCCATTGTCGCGGAAATATTCGCCGATGGCGCAGCCGGTGAACGGCGCGATGTACTGGAGCGGTGCCGGATCGGATGCGGTCGCCGCAATCACGATCGAGTACTGCAGGGCGCCGGCTTCTTCGAGCTGCTTGACGAACTGGGCCACGGTCGAGCGCTTCTGGCCGACAGCGACATAGATGCAATACAGCTTGTCGGTTTCCGACGCATTGGCGTCATGGGCTGCCTTCTGGTTGAGGAAGGTGTCCAGAATGATTGCCGACTTGCCGGTCTGACGGTCGCCAATGATCAGCTCGCGCTGGCCACGGCCGACGGGGATCAGCGCGTCGATAGCCTTGAGACCGGTCGACATCGGCTCATGCACCGACTTGCGCGGCAGAATGCCAGGCGCCTTGACGTCGACGCGGCGGCGCTCGGTGTGCTCGATCGGGCCCTTGCCATCGATCGGATTGCCGAGACCGTCGACCACGCGGCCGAGCAGACCCTTGCCGACCGGAGTGTCCACGATCGAGCCGGTGCGCTTGACCACGTCACCTTCCTTGATCGAACGGTCATTGCCGAAGATCACGACGCCGACATTGTCGGTTTCCAGGTTCAGGGCCATGCCCTTGATGCCGCCCGGGAACTCGACGAGCTCACCGGCCTGCACATTGTCGAGGCCGTAGACACGGGCAATACCGTCACCGACGGAGAGCACCTGACCGACTTCGGAAACCTGGGCTTCCTGGCCGAAATTCTTGATCTGGTCCTTGAGGATCGCAGAAATTTCCGCGGCTTTGATGTCCATTATCCGACCTCTTTCATGGCGATCTTCATCGCAGCGAGTTTTGTCTTGAGTGAGCTATCGATCATCTGGCTGCCGACCTTCACCTGAAGGCCGCCAATCAAGGACGCATCGACATGTTGGTTGAGCGTGACAGTCTTGCCGATCTTGGCCTTGAGCGTCTGCGCCAGGGCCGCGACCTGCTCGCCCGTCAGCGGCGTCGCCGACGTCACATCGGCGGTGATCTCGCCGCGAGCCTGGGCGGCCAGTTCGCGGAAGCTCGCAATGATCTGGTCCAGCGCAAACAAGCGGCCGTTCCTGGCAACCAGCTTGAGGAAATTGGCCAGCAATGGATTGGTCTTTGCCTTGGCCAGCAACGCATCGAGCGCTTCTGCCTTGGTGTCCCCGGAAATCACCGGGGAGCGCAGGAAGCGCGAGAAGTCAGCGCTTTCCCCGATCAGCCTGGAGATGTCGGAAAGGCCGGTTTCCACCGAGGCCAGCTGGTTCTCGCTTTGTGCGAGATCGAACAGCGCCGACGCATAAGGTCGCGCAATCTGCACAAGCACTGAATTCTGCGCTGCCAATGCCGCATCACCCTCTTGGTTGCCTGCCCCCGACCCACCCAGATTTCTCATGAAAGCCGGGCGGCCGCTGACGCTTGTTCTTGAATGGGAAAGGGGGCGTCCGACGACCCCTTTAAAGTCGCGCTCGCTCTAACACAAGCATCGCGCGCCATGCAAGGCTTGGGCCCGCGATTCCCGACATGCGAAAGTGTCGCAGGGGCCGTTACATGAAGCTCATGGGGTCAATATCGACCTGCACGCGCAGATTGCCGGTGATCTTGTCGGCCGAACCCAGCCAGAATCGGACATAGCCCGAGAGGTCGAAATCCTTGCCCGATTGGGCCAGCAGCCGCACCCGATGGCGCCCGCGCACCATGGCGACCGGCGCGTCGGCCGGGCCGAACAGCTTGACCCCATCGGCCATCGGCGCCGCCGAAAGCAGCTTTTTGGCATAGTTCATCGCCACGTCATGCTCATTGGCCGAAACGATCAGCGCCGCCAGCCGCCCGAATGGCGGCAGCCCGCCGGCCTCGCGCGCCGCCAGTTCATGGGCATAGAAAGCCTCGCGGTCGCCGGTGACCATGGCCCGCATCACCGGGTGATCGGGATGATAGGTCTGCAGGAACGCCTTGCCATTGCGTGAGGCGCGCCCGGCCCGGCCCGCCACCTGCGTCAGGATCTGGAAGGTCTTTTCCGCCGCCCGCGGATCGCCATGCGCCAGCCCCAGATCGGCATCGAGCACCCCGACCACGGTGAGCTTTTCGAAATGGTGCCCCTTGGACACCAGCTGCGTGCCGATGATCAGGTCATATTCACCGCGCTCGATCTCCGAGAATCGGTCGCGCAATTGCGCATTGCTGCCCATGTCCGAGGACAGCACCACCCGCCGCGCATCGGGAAAGCGCGCCGCCGCCTCCTCGGCAATCCGCTCGATGCCCGGCCCCACGGCGATCAGCGCATCGACCTCGCCACAGGCGCCGCACGCCTTGGGCGTGCGCGTTTCATGGCCACAATGGTGGCACATTAACACGCCGCGGAAACGGTGCTCCACCATCCAGGCCGAGCAATCGGGGCATTGGTACTGATGCCCGCAGGAGCGGCACAGCGTCAGCGGCGCATAGCCCCGTCGATTGAGAAACAGCAGCGCCTGCTCGCCCCGTTCGATGGCCGAGAAGACCTCGCGCGCCAATTGCGGGGCGATCCATTGCCCCTTGTCCGGCCCATCGGTGCGCATATCGATGGCGGTGATATTGGGCATCGCCGCCTCGGCAAAGCGCGAGGTCAGCAGCACATGGGCATAGCGTCCAGTATTGGCATTGTTGCGCGTTTCCACCGATGGCGTCGCCGAGGACAGAATCACCCGCGCATTGGCCAGGTGCGCCCGCACCACCGCCATGTCGCGCGCATGGTAATTGACGCCTTCCGATTGCTTGTAGGCGCCGTCATGCTCCTCATCGAGCACCAGCATGCCCAGTTCGCGGAACGGCAGGAACAGCGCCGAGCGCGCCCCCACCACCGCCCGCACCGTGCCATCGAGCACCCCGCGCCAGACGCGGCCGCGCTGCACCGGGGTCATGTCGGAATGCCATTCCGCCGGCCGAGTGCCGAACCGCTTGGTGAAGCGCTCGAGAAAAGTATGCGTCAGGGCGATTTCGGGCAGCAATATCACGGCCTGCCGTCCGGCCCGCAGCGTATCGGCCACCGCCTCGAAGAACACTTCGGTCTTGCCGCCCCCGGTAACGCCATCGAGCAGCGCCACGCCGAACCTGTGCGGATCGAGCGCCGCGATCTGGTCGAACGCGGCCTGCTGCTCGTCATTGAGCCGGGCAATGGCCGCATCCGGATCGGGCGGCTGCACCACCGGTGGCGGCGGCATTTCCAGCCGCTCGATCGCGCCCGCCCGCTCCAGCCCCTCGATCACCGATGCCGAACACCCGGCCGCCCCGATCAGCGCCGGCTTGGCCCAGGCCAGATCGTCATTGAGCGCATCGAGCACGCGCAACCGGGCCGGCGTCAGCTTATCCGGCTCATGGCCGGTGCGCCGATAAGCCACCACCGGGCGCGGACTATCCAGCGCTTCGGTCGAGCGCAGCACCGCGCGCAGCACCTGGCCCGGGGCCGCCAGCGTATAGCGTGCCACCCAGTCGACCAGCTTCAGCAATTCCTCGCTGAGCGGGGGCACATCATAGGCCTGGGCGATATCCTTGAGGCGGTTATGCGCCACCATATCCTTGGGTGGCCCCCAGACCACGCCCAGCGTCAGGCGTGGTCCCAGCGGCACCGCAACAATCGAGCCACGGGTCACGCTCATGCCGGGCGGCACCCGATAGGTATAGGGGCCCTCGACCGCGACCCCCACCATAACCGCTACAATGTCCGGACGTTCCAGCATCGGTACCCGCTTTGTTCACTGCGCAACATAAGCATCGCGCAGTGATTCTGCGACCGGCCTCAGACCACGACCAGCGTCGAGCCGCTCCGCACATTGTCATGGAGGTGGATGATGTCCTGCTGCAGCAGGCGCACACAGCCGCTGGACACAGCCTTGCCGATGGTGCGCTCGTCGGGATTGCCGTGGATGCGGTAGATGGTGTCGACATTGCCCTGGTGAATATAAAGGGTCCGCGCGCCCAGCGGATTGTCGAGGCCCGGCGCCATGCCGTGCCGATAGGGCTCCAGCTCCGGCTGGCGGGCGATCATCTCGGACGGCGGCGTCCAGGTCGGCCACTTCCTCTTGTAGGCAATGTGGGCGCGGCCCGACCAGGCATAGCCATCGCGGCCGATGCCGACGCCATAGCGGGTGGCCATGCCGTCCTTGCCGACATGGTAGAGGAAGCGGTTGGGCGTATCGACGACCACCGTACCCGGCTTTTCGCCGGTCGGGTCGACAACCTCCTGGCGCCAGTAGATCGGATCGACCAGCGACATGTCGGCGGCGCGCAGCGGGAACTCCTCGTCATAGACGGGGCCATACATCATCTGCACATCGGGCGGCACGGCATGGCGGGTCGGCTGGACCGCGGCGGCAACGCGCGGCGGCGCCGTGGTGGCGCAGCCGGCCAGGGCCAGGGCGGAAAGGGTGGCGGCGCCGGCCAGGAACTGGCGGCGGCCAAGAAGATTAGCAGTCATGACAATAGCTTTCTGGATGCGGCGCGGGGCCGCCGGATCTTGGGGACGGGTTCGAATGCCGGGCTAGCCGCGTCGTGGTGGAGGCAGCTCGGCCTCCGGCCAGCGCATCTGCACCACCTGGGGTTCGCCCACCAGCACGGCCAGTTGCAGCTGGGGAGCTGGAGGCTGCAGCGACGCGACCAGCACGCCGAGATCGGGGTGGCAGGTCATCACCCGCTTGCCACCGAGCCCCTTGCAGCTCCAGAACGAGATCGGCTCGCCATCGCTGACCACCGGCGCCGTGCTGTGGGCAAGTGCAATCCGGTTGAGACCCAACCCGAGCGTCAGGCTTGGCCCGGTCAGCGCCGCGACGGCGAATACCAGCAACAGGATGGAAATTATGCGCTTCATGCCCCTGCCATAGCGCGCCGCAGCCCTTGCAGGCTAGGTATCTCACGCCAGTGTGTGCCGCCCGGCAGGAGCACGCCGGAAAGTGATGCAACCCGGCAACACCTGCTCGCACGCCCGCTCTCGGCCCCCAAACAAAGTTAAGTCCGGATTTACCGGCGCGCGCCAGACTCGCCCCATGACCGATTCCGCCTTCGCCACCGATGATGCCCTGCGCAACCAGATCGCTCTCTGGCAGCGCGAGCTCGGCTCGGTCCGGCGCCTGGCGCCCAATACGCTGGAAGCCTATGGCCGCGACCTCGATCAGTTCCTCTGCTTTCTCTCCGGCCATGTCGGCGGCACCGTAACCCTGGCGGTCCTGCGCGACCTGCGCGGCGCCGATATCCGCGCTTTCATGGCCGTGCGGCGGGCCGATAGCCTGGGATCGCGCTCGCTGGCGCGGGTGCTCTCGGCGCTCAAGTCCTTTTTCCGCTATCTCGAACGCCAGGGCGTGGTGGCTACCGAGGCGCTCAATGTCATCCGCACCCCCAAGCTGGCTAAATCCCTGCCCAAGGCGCTGACCGTCATTGAAGCCCGCCGCACCGTCACCGCCACCGCCGAAATGGAAGAGCGCCCCTGGGTCGCCGCCCGCGACATGGCCGTCCTCTCGCTTTGCTATGGCGCGGGTCTGCGTATCGCCGAGGCCCTCGCCGTCACCCGTGGCGATCTCGAAGGCCCCTCGCTGCGCGTCACCGGCAAGGGGGGCAAACTCCGGCTGGTGCCGCTGATCGACACTGTCCGCCGTTCCGTCGAACTCTATCTCGAGCTCTGCCCGTTCAAGCTCTGGCCGGACGAACCGCTGTTCCGGGGCGTCAAGGGCGGCGTGCTCTCACCCCGGCTGATCCAGCTGCGCGTCGTCCAGCTGCGCAGCGCCCTGGGCCTGCCGCCTTCGGCCACGCCGCACGCCCTGCGCCATTCCTTCGCCACCCACCTGCTGGGCCGCGGCGGCGATCTGCGCGCCATCCAGGAACTGCTCGGCCACGCCTCGCTCTCGACGACGCAAATCTATACCGCCGTCGACACCGAGCGCCTCCTCGACAGCTACCGCAAGGCCCATCCCCGCGGCTAACCCCCTTCCTTCCTTCCTTCCTTCCTTCCTTCCTTCCTTCCTTCCTTCCTTCCTTCC
>NZ_FQVC01000011.1 GCF_900128975.1 Devosia limi DSM 17137
GGCAGGCCTCAGACAAAGCAGCGGTTCCCGCCCTATTGGCAACACGAGCAGTCGTCGGTGACGTGGTCGCGGACCGCGGCTACGACGCGCAAGCCATTATCGAGATGATCCAGCAAAGAGGCGGCCGCGGCCACATCCCAACCCAACGGGACCGCAAGCAGCAGCGCAGCGTCGACCCAGCCATCTACCGCCAGCGCAACCTCGTAGAACGGTTCTTCAACAAGCTCAAACACTTCCGCAAGATCGCAACCCGATACGAAAAGACGGCGCGCAACTATCTCGCCGCCGTTCTCATCGCTTGTTCACGCCTCTGGATGCGCTTTTATGAGTCCGCTACCTAGTGCGGAAAGCCCTGCTTGAACTCCACCCGCGTGCCGTGAAACGCCGTCGCATCCTCGTTGCGCACATAGTGCAGCGGCTGTGGCGGCATCCTGATGGTTAGCGGCAGTTCAAACGCATCTGGAATCGGCAGAGGGATTTCCTCGCCCTTGCCATTGAAGTCCCTCAGCTTCACCAGCCGGTCGATGACGAAAACTGATGGCCATCGGTGATGATGCGCCGGTTCGGTTTCGCCGGGGGCAATGCTGACGGAAACGACCCGGATCAGATCGTCCTCATAGAGGACCTGGTGATGTCGAGGTGCCGCCGCCAGGGCGTCCATTGCGGGATCCCAGGTTGCGGGATCGGTGCCGTCCATGCTCTTCGGTGTCATTGGCCTGGTCTCCTGCTGTTACGGCCGGACGAGACAAGAACATATTTTGAAGTGCGTGATCATCGGTATCGGGCGCGCGATGCGGACCCGATACCCAGCTATAGGCAGAAGACTATCGCTGAATTCGTTAGGGCGCCAGCCCTGGAGGGACCGGCGACGGCTCGTACAACACCGTGATCCGCACCCGCTCATTGGCGGCCATATAGGGATCATTGGGGAAGAAGGGGTCGGTGGTCGAGCGTCCGACGACCGACTTCACGCTGCCGTCCTTCAAGCCGAATTCGCCCAGTGTCGCCCGCACCATATTGGCGCGGTCAGCCGACAATTCCCATGAACCATAGCGCGGATTGCTATAGCTCGTGCCGGCAGCGGTGTGGCCGGAAACCCGGATCTGGTTGGGCAATTGCTGCAGGATCGGCGCGATGGCGGCAATCGCCTGGCGCGTGATCTCATAGGGATATTTCGACCCCTCGGGAAACATCGGACGCCCTTCCTGATCGATGATCTGGATATCGAGCCCCTCTTCGGTCTTCTCGACAATCAGGTTGTCGGCAATCTCGGTGATGTTCGGCATCGCCTGCCACGCCTGGCGGATGCTGGCGGCGGCGCTCTGGAAGGCCAGGTCATTGCTCGATTGCAGATCGGTCTGCGACGCGCCCATGGCCTGTTCGGATTCCCCGGTCATGCCTTCGCGTCCACCGGTGCCGGCTGCGTGCGAGCCGAAATCGGTGCTTTCGGTCGAGATCGACACGTCATCGACCGCGTCCATCGCCGAGCCGGCCATTTTGGCGCCGGTCGCATCCATGGCGCTGCCGCCCATGACGCCGCCCGACCCGCTGGTCGAAATGCTCACATTGGGAGGGGCGAAATAGTCGGCCAGCCCTTCCTTCTGCTCGGGCGTGGTCATGCTGATCAGCCAGAGCAGCAGGAAGAACGCCATCATCGCGGTCACAAAGTCGGCATAGGCGATCTTCCAGGCACCGCCATGATGGGCGTGGCCGGCTTTCTTGACCTTCTTGATGATGATGGGGCGGTTTTCTAACCCAGCCATGATGCAGTCGCTTCCCTAGAGCCCAAGGCTCAGTTTGCCGGCAGGTTGGCCGTCGCCTGGTCAATTTCCTCGAATGTCGGCCGGTCTTCCGACATCAGGCCCTTGCGGGCAAATTCGATGGCCATGACGGGCACCTGGCCCGAAATGTGCGCCAGCAGGCCCACCTTCATCGACAGGAAGTATTTGGCTTCAGCGTCATAGATATTGCGCAGCGCCTGCGCCATCGGGCCGAAAAAGCCATAGGCAACGAACACGCCGAGAAAGGTACCCACCAGCGCGCCGCCGATCAGATGGCCCAGCACCTCGGGCGGCTCCGAGATGGCGCCCATGGTCTTGATCACGCCCAGCACGGCGGCCACGATGCCCAGCGCCGGTGTACCATCGGCCAGCGCCTGCACGGCCGAAACCAGCCGTTCGCGCTCCTGGTGATGGGTCTCCAGCTCCTCGTCCATCAACGCTTCCATTTCATGGACATTGTTGGAGCCCAGCGTCACCATGCGCAGGTAGTCGCACATGAATTCCACCGCATGGTGGTTGGCGGCAAATTTGGGAAAGCGTGCAAACAGCGAGGATTGCGACGGGTTTTCGATATGAGGTTCCAGCGCCAGGATACCCTTGGCCTGCACCAGCTTGAACAGGCTGAACTGCAGCCCGAGCAATTCGATATAGGACGCCTTGTTGTAGCGCGGGCCCCGGAACAGCGTGCCGAACACGCCGAGCGACTGCTTCAGTACCGCCCCGGTATTGCCGATCACGAATGCCCCCAGCGCCGCGCCGAGAATGATCACGCCTTCGAAGGGCTGCCAGAGCACTTCAAGGTGCCCGCCCATTGCAGCGTAACCGCCGAACACGCAGACGATAACCAGCACGATACCAATAATGAGACGCATACGATCTGAAACCCAACTTGAGCAAAGGCTGCCGGCAACGGGTGGAAAAAGAGTCCGCTGCAGCGAAGGATGAACTCAGTTCCGCCGCGTCATTATCAATCGGTTATGCTTAACAGCCGGTGTATGCAGTGCTGCGTGCCGACACGGCCGGCAGAGCCTCACCAGGCTGGCTTGGTCGAAGCCTAGAACGTGCCCCCAGCGGGAACGCCCCGCTGGAACGGATGGCTACCGCTCCACCAATCGTGCCAGTTGCCCGATGACCGTGCCCCAGCCGTCATGAAACCCAAGTTCTTCATGCATGGCGCGATCCGCGCTGCTCTTGTGCATGACCCGCGCCACGTAATCGGTCCCCTGGTCATTATCGGCCAGCGTGATGACCGCCGTCATGAAGGCCTGCTCCGCCGGCCGCCAGCCGCCCTCCAGTGCATTGGTGAAGACGATGCGCCGGCCATCATCGACCGCGAGGAAGCACGCATTCATATGCGGCACGAAGGCACCGCCATCCTCACTCATCTCCGTTACCATCGCCCCGCCGGGCCGCACCTCCAGGGCCAGCACCCGGCACTTGGCCGGCTCGGGCAGCCACCATTGCGCAAACTTGGCGGGATCGGTCCAGGCCGCCCACACCACCGAGCGTGGTGCCTTGATCAGGCGCGAGATCGTCAGATCGCGCTGGGGATCGAAGCTCTGGTTCTCGAAATCCTTGCTCATGTCTCTGCCTCCTGCCCGTGGGCGGCGATGACGAACTGTTCCAGCCGGTCGGTCCGACCTTCCCAGATCGCCCGCTGGTCCGACAACCACGCCTGGACCGCCAAAACTTGCTGCGTCTCGATGGCGCAAATCCGCACCCGACCCTGCTTGCGGGTCTGGATCAAGCCATTCCCCTCCAGAAAATGGATGTGCTTCATGAACGATGGCAGCGCCATATCGAAGGGCGCCGCCAGTTCGCCGACGCTGGCGGGCCCCCGCCCCAATCGCCCGAGCACTGCCCGCCGTGTCGGGTCGGCCAGAGCCAGGAATATGCCGTTCAACGGGTCCGGATACTGTTCCATAAGGCTAAGTATCACGGCAAGGAAACTTAGTGCAACAGCTTAGTATCCTGCAGCAGCGTCGATCTGTCCGCCCAAGCCTGTTCAAAAGGACTGGTTGTCGCAGCCTCGGACCCCTGGAAAGCGGTCCAAACCCCTTCCCTTTCGGCGTCTTCTCCGCTAGACAGCCCACCTAACCACCCCGTCCAAGCCTTCCCCAAGCGCCGCAACGCCCCGTTGTCGTGCGCGAATGGTGCGGGTGGCCTGAATGTCGGGTGATTCTTCCTCGCCCGTCCCGTCCATCGAACGAGCCGAGTGAGCCCATGCCAAAACGTACCGACATCAAATCGATCCTCATCATCGGTGCGGGTCCGATCATCATCGGGCAGGCATGCGAATTCGATTATTCAGGCACCCAGGCATGTAAGGCGCTCAAGGAAGAGGGCTACCGGATCATCCTGGTAAACTCCAATCCGGCGACGATCATGACCGATCCGGATCTGGCCGATGCCACTTATATGGAGCCGATCACCCCCGAAGTGGTCGCCAAGATCATCGAGAAGGAACGCCCCGATGCGCTCCTGCCCACCATGGGCGGCCAGACGGCGCTGAATTGCGCCCTGTCGCTCCGCAAGATGGGCATTCTCGAAAAGTACAATGTCGAAATGATCGGCGCCACCGCCGAGGCCATCGACAAGGCCGAGGATCGCGAACTGTTCCGCGATGCCATGAAGAAGATCGGGCTGGAAACCCCGCGTTCCATGCTGGCCCACAACACCATCGAAGCGCTGCAGGCGCTTGAAGTGATCGGCCTGCCCTGCATCATCCGCCCGTCTTTCACCCTGGGCGGCACGGGCGGCGGCATTGCCTATAACCGCGAAGAATATCTGGCCATTGTCGAGAGCGGCGTCGATGCCTCCCCGACCAATGAAGTTCTGGTCGAGGAAAGCGTCCTCGGCTGGAAGGAATATGAGATGGAAGTCGTTCGCGACAAGAACGACAACTGCATCATCATCTGCTCGATCGAAAACATCGATCCGATGGGCGTCCATACCGGTGACTCGATCACTGTCGCGCCGGCGCTGACCCTGACCGACAAGGAATACCAGATCATGCGCGACGCCTCGCTGGCGGTGCTGCGCGAGATCGGCGTCGAGACCGGCGGCTCCAACGTGCAGTTCGGTATCAACCCGGCCGACGGCCGCATGGTCGTCATCGAGATGAACCCGCGCGTGTCGCGCTCCTCGGCCCTGGCCTCCAAGGCCACCGGCTTCCCCATCGCCAAGGTGGCCGCGCGCCTCGCCGTCGGTTACACGCTCGATGAATTGGACAACGACATCACCGGCGGCATGACCCCGGCTTCGTTCGAGCCCACCATCGACTATGTCGTGGTCAAGATCCCACGTTTTGCCTTCGAAAAGTTCCCCGGCGCCGACAATCGCCTGACCACGTCGATGAAGTCGGTCGGCGAAGCCATGGCCATCGGCCGCACCTTCCAGGAATCGCTGCAGAAGGCGCTGCGTTCGCTTGAAACTGGCCTGACCGGCCTCAACGAAATCGGCATTCCCGGCCTCGGCGAAGGCGAAGACAAGAACGCCATCAAGGCCGCCCTTGGCACCCCGACCCCTGATCGCCTGCTGCACGTTGCCGAAGCCATGCGCCTCGGCATGAGCCTGGAAGACATCCACGAAGTCTGCAAGATCGATCCGTGGTTCCTCGAGCAGATGCAGGGCCTGATCGATACCGAAGCCAAGGTGCGCCAGTTTGGCCTGCCCGACGACGCCGACGCTCTGCGCTCGCTCAAGGCCATGGGCTTCTCCGACCCGCGCCTGGCCCAGCTGGCCGGCGTCAAGGCATCCGACGTGCGCAAACTGCGCCACAGCCTGGGTGTTCGCCCGGTCTACAAGCGCATCGACACCTCGGCCGCCGAGTTTGCCTCGCCGACCGCCTATATGTACTCGACCTATGAGGCCCCGTTCGCCGGCGCTGTTGCCGACGAGGCGCGTCCGTCCGATCGCAAGAAGGTCGTCATCCTGGGCGGCGGCCCGAACCGGATCGGCCAGGGCATCGAGTTTGATTATTGCTGCTGCCATGCGGCCTTCGCGCTGGCCGATGCCGGCTACGAGACCATCATGGTCAACTGCAATCCCGAAACCGTCTCGACCGACTACGACACCTCCGACCGCCTCTATTTCGAGCCGCTGACCGAAGAAGACGTCATCGAAATCCTCGAAACCGAAAAGCAGAACGGCACCCTGCATGGCGTCATCGTCCAGTTTGGCGGCCAGACCCCGCTGAACCTGGCCGAAGCCGTGCAGAAGGCCGGCGTGCCGATCCTGGGCACCCAGCCCGACGCCATCGATCTGGCCGAAGACCGTGACCTGTTCAGCAAGCTGCTCAACAAGCTGGAACTGACCCAGCCCAAGAACGGCATCGCCTATTCGCTGGAGCAGGCTCGCCTGATCGCCGAACGCCTGGGCTATCCGCTGGTCATCCGCCCGTCCTACGTGCTGGGTGGCCGCGCCATGGCCATCGTGCATTCGGCCAATGAGTTCGAGCGCTATGTGCAGGACACCCTGACCGGCCTCGTGCCGCCCGACATCCTGCAGCGCTATCCCAACGACAAGACCGGCCAGATCAACTCGGTCCTGTCCGACAACCCGCTGCTGTTCGATGGCTACCTCTCTGGCGCCACCGAAATCGACGTCGACGCGCTGTGCGATGGCAAGGACGTGTTCGTCGCCGGCATCATGGAGCATATCGAGGAAGCCGGCATTCACTCCGGTGACTCCGCATGCTCGCTGCCGCCCCAGAATCTGAGCCCCGAAATCATCACCGAACTCAAGCGCCAGACCCGTGAACTCGCCTTCGCGCTCAAGGTTGGCGGCCTGATGAACGTGCAATATGCGCTCAAGGACGGCGTCATCTACCTGCTCGAAGTCAATCCGCGCGCCAGCCGCACGGTGCCTTTCGTCGCCAAGGTCATCGGCCAGCCCATCGCCAAGATCGCCAGCCGCATCATGGCCGGCGAGTCGCTGGACAGCTTCGGCCTCGTCGAAAAGTCCTTCGAGCATATCGCCGTCAAGGAAGCCGTGTTCCCGTTCAACCGCTTCCCCGGCGTCGATACGGTGCTTGGCCCCGAAATGAAGTCGACCGGCGAAGTCATCGGCCTCGACACCAATTTCGCCATGGCCTTCGCCAAGTCGCAGATGGGTGCCGGCTCCAAGGTTCCGGCCTCGGGCACCGCCTTCATCTCGGTGCGTGATAGCGACAAGCCACTGATCGTCGATGCCATCCGTCATCTGGAAAAGGCTGGCTTCACCATCCTCGCCACCGGCGGCACCCAGCGTTACCTGGTGGAAAACGGCATCGCCGCCACCAAGATCAACAAGGTGCTCGAAGGCCGTCCGCATATCGTGGACTCGATGAAGAATGGCGGCGTGCAGCTGGTGATCAACACCACCGACGGCATGAAGTCGATCAGCGACAGCCGCGATATCCGCCGCACCGCGCTCTACGCCAAGATCCCCTATTACACGACCGTGGACGGGGCACTGGCTGCCATCGAAGGCATCATCGCCTATCAGCAGGGCAGCCTCACCGTCCGCTCGCTGCAAAGCTACTTCACCGCCTGATTGCGACTACGGGAGCAGGACCAGTCCTGCTCCCCTCTCTCCACACACTCGCCCACAGCGCCCGCCCACCGGCGTCATGGCCCACCCACCACACCATCGCCGCCCACAGCGCCATCGCCACCCATGGCGTCATCCCGGCGAAAGCCGGGATCCAGTTTCCGTCTCACTGCCCTATCGCCGCACCCCTCTGCTCTGCCGCCGTGTCTCCCCTTCCCCCTCGACCTGGTGTTGACCTTTCCGTCCGCCCGGCTATGCTCTCCCCACCATGATGTCCGAAGCAACCAAGTTCGCCGTGCACTTGACCGCCTAGCGGCGCTCAATCGAGCACATCCGACGGGCGGCCCTGCCGCCTGATCAGGCTACCCCTGAGGTGGCCGTGCGAACTCATGGACATTTCCAATGCCTGCCAATCTCTTGGCGCTCTCCGCAGCGCAGATCGATCTATTCATCACCGACGGCTTCGTCCGCATCGACAACGCCTTTCCCCGCGACGTCGCCGCTGCCGCCCGCGCCATTCATCCCGACGATCCCGCTACCTGGACCCGGCCGCTCATGGCCCAACCACCCCTCATGCCCAGCGCACCGCTGCAACTGCATCGCCCCGACGGCACCTATTCCGCCGTCGAGACAGCCATCCGCCGCGCGCTCGGCCGCTCCTGAACCCGAAAGACCAAAACCATGACCAATTACTTTGAAAGCCCGTTCAAGGGCATCCTGCTGTCCGAGCAGGTCACCAATCCCAACCTTATCGTCGGCCGCTACAGCTATTATTCCGGCTATTATCATGGCCATAGCTTCGACGATTGCGCCCGCTATCTGCTACCCCAGCCCGGCGCCGACCGGCTGCTGATCGGCAGCTTCTGCTCCATCGGCAGTGGCGCCGCCTTCATCATGGCCGGCAATCAGGGTCACCGGAACGACTGGGTGTCGACCTTCCCGTTCCACTACATGCCCGAAGTGCCTGCCTTTGCCGGTGCGCTCGATGGCTACGCGGCCGCAGGCGACACCGTGGTCGGTAACGATGTCTGGATCGGCAGCGAGGCGATTATCATGGCTGGCGTCACCATCGGCCACGGCGCGCTCATCGGCACGCGGGCACTCGTCACCAAGGATGTGGAGCCCTATGCCATTGTCGGCGGCAACCCGGCCAAGCTGATCCGCAAGCGCTTCAGCGATGCCAACATCGCCCTGCTGCTGGAAATGGCGTGGTGGGATTGGTCCGACGAGCAGTTGCAGATCGCCATACCACTGCTCACCGCCGGCGACATCCCCGCCCTGCACCGCCACTGGCAGGAACAGCAGGGCTAGCGAACTCACCGAGGGACGCGCCCTTTGGCGTCCTCACCAATCCATCCACACCGTCACCACCCGGCTTGTCCGGGTGGTCCACACTTCTCAGGTCACGCATCACGCCGCGCGGAAAAACCCATCCACCAGCGCCAGCGATGCATCCACCGCCGCTTCGTCCACATCCAGATGCGTCACCCAGCGCTGCTGCCCATAACGCCCGGTGACCCCAACCCCCTGCCCCTGCAGATACGGCGTGAACTTTTCGCCGACGCTGGCATCCATGTCGATGAAGACGATATTGGTGTCCGGCATGGTCACCCGCAGCGCCTCGTGCCGCGCCAGCCCTTCGGCCAGCCGCCTTGCCCGCGCATGGTCGTCGGCCAGCCGCGCCACGTTATGCTCCAGCGCATAAAGGCCTGCCGCCGCCAAAATTCCCGCCTGCCGCATGCCGCCACCCAGCATCTTGCGATGCCGCCGCGCCTTGTCGATCAGGTCCTGCCGCCCGACCAGCACCGAGCCCACCGGCGCACCCAGGCCCTTGGACAGGCAGATCGAAACCGTGTCGAACGCCGCCGTGAAGGCCGCAATATCCATGCCCAGCTTGACGCTGGCATTGAAGGCTCGCGCCCCATCCAGGTGCAGCCCCAGCCCGCGCCGTCCCACCAGCGCCGCCACATCCTGCATATAGGCGAAGGGCAGCACCCGCCCGCCAAAGGTATTCTCCAGCGCGATCACCTTTGCCGGCGCGAAGTGACTATCATCCGGCTTGATCGCCGCCTCGATATCGGCCAGCGCCATGGTGCCATCCGCCTGGTGCTCGATCGGCTGCGGCTGGATCGATCCCAGCACCGCCGCCCCGCCGCCTTCCCAGCGATAGCAATGCGCCTGCTGTCCGGCGATATATTCATCGCCACGCCCGCAATGGCTCATCAGCGCCAACAGGTTCGATTGCGTCCCCGACGGCACGAAGATCGCCGCCTGCTTGCCCAGCCGTTCGGCCATCACCGCTTCCAGCCGGCTGACTGTCGGATCATCCCCGAACACGTCATCGCCCACTTCCGCCCCCATCATCGCCGTCCGCATCGCCGCACTGGGCCGGGTCACGGTATCGGAGCGGAAATCATAGCGAATGGCGGTCATGGCAGTCGATCCTGAGAACTGAGACGGGCAAATCAGCCCTCCCCAACTTGATCAGGAGCTGCGCAAACAGGCAACTGCGGACAGGCCGTCTCCCTGCGATCGAGCACCGCCGTCATTCCACCCACTGTGCTGCCCACGGGCTTGACCCGTGGGCCACTATCCTACGACCAGGACTGTGCTTGCGCCGCCCGACCCGCGGGTAAAGCCCACGGGCAGCCCGGTGAAAATACATGTCCCGGCAAAGGCCGGGATCCAGTTTCCCTCCTGAACCCCGGCAACCCCTACCTTATTCCCTCAACCCCGCCTGGATCGCATCCCACAGCGGATTGGCCTTATACGGCATCACCGGGGTCTCCCCCTTGTCCACCGCTTCCCAATATTTCCAGCCCAGCGCGTCGCTGCCGAGTTCATAATCGAACCCGTCATACTCATCCTCGCGGAACGAATAGAACGCCCAGTGAATGTCGTGCCGGTTGAAATTGGCCATCACGTCGGTGAGATATTCGGCGCATCCCTCGTTCCGCCGCATGCATCCGAACTCGCCCGCCACGATCCGCGTCGGCGGCAGGCCCTGCTTGTCTGCCCAGTCATAAACCGGCTGCAGGAACGCATCGACCGTACCAGCGCTCCACTCCACATCGGCATCCCCATAGGGCACCACGCCAGGATAGACATAGCCCTTCTGCTCGCGGAAATTCTTGCCGGCGGTGAAATTGTACGGCTCGTACATGTGGAAGGCGTAGAGCACTTTGGGATCGCTCAGCGGCGTCTCCCAGGAGCTGAACGTGCCGGCATTGGCATACCAGCCGCTATCCACCATGATCGGCGTATCGGGATCGACCGAGCGGATCGCCGCGATCACCATTTCATAGAATGCCGGCAGGTCGCGCGCCGTACCCTTGTGCTCGTCATACCAGGCAATGTAGCTCGCCGTGTCGCCGGGGCTGGTGGCCTCGGCCGCGCCCGTGCCGCGTTCGGGCGCCGGTTCGTTGACGATATTGTAGGCGACCACCGCCGGATTGTCTTTCAGCCGCGCCGCCAGATCCCGCCAGAAATCGGCCGATTGCTGCCAGTATTTCTTGTCTTCCCAGAGCCGGTTGTCGAATTGGCCGTCATTGTTCTGCTGCCAGCGCGCGCCCGGCAGTGTCAGCGGCGCGATCACCATGCCGATATCGGCGTCATGGGCCCAGCCCAGCACCTCTTCGAGCCTGGCCATGTCGGGCTCGACCAGCCCCTGGTAATTGCTGGCGCTGCCGATCAGAAAGTCGCGCTCGCTAGCGGGCCACTTGTCATAGGCCAGCCGCCCCCAGGTCACCCCCGCCGCCTTGGCGTCGACAAAGCGCTCGGCCAGCGGCTTCACCGAAAAGAAGTTGGTACCCTTCTGCTGCTGGTCCCAGAAGGCCATCGTATCGCCGGCCATGGTGGCACCGGTTAGCGCCACCATCATCGCGAGTGCGAGACCCGCTTTCGTTACAAATTTCATAAAAGTCCGCCTTTCGAATGGGCGGAACCCATGCCCCAAACCGGGCAGGAACAAGGCAAGCGTGCTAGACCGCACACCCCTCCAGACTTGTCCCCACCAACTCATCCTCGATGGTTAGCAGCGGATTAACCGCCATGGGTTTTCGCGCGACGATCAACATGCCGGTGATCGGCGCGCCCCGGTCCTGCCGCAGCGTCGCGGTTTCAAACCGCACCACGTCCAGTCCCGCCGCGATCAGCGCCAGCCGCGTCGCCGCCACACCATGCGCATAGCGTAGCGACGGCCGCAGAAACACCGCCTCCTCGCCATCATGGGCTTCCAGCGAAAACGCCAGCAAGCCGCCCGGCTTGAGTGCCGGAACCACCGCCTCGAGCACCGGCGGCAGCGCCCCACAATAGATGAACACATCGGCCGCCGTGATCAGGTCAGTCTGCGGTGGCCGCCCACCCAGCGAGGCGACCAGTTCCGCCTTGCCCAGCCGATCATAGATGCCCTTGCGGGCAGTCTCGGCAATCATCGCCGCCGAAAGGTCTATCCCCTCGAGGAACGACACCTTCTGCCGCAGGCGTTCGCCCATCAGGCCGGTGCCGCAGCCCAGGTCGAGAGCCTCGGCAAAATGCTCGATGCCCAGCCCGGCCATGGCCTCGGCCAGCATGATATCGAGCAGTGCGGGCACCTGGTATTTCAGGTTTTGCAGCAGCGCACTTTCAAACCTGGCGGCATATTGGTCGAACAGCGCTTCGACATAGCTGACGGCCGTACCGTCGCTGGCACTGGCGGCACCATATGCCGCCAGCCTGAGCTGAGCGCCGAACTGACCATCGTCGTCCAGTGCTTCCAGGCGCCGCCATGCCGCTATGGCCCTCGCGGTTTCGCCGGATTTTTCATAATACCCCCCGAGCAGGTCCCAGCCCGGGGGCCAATCGGGGACAAGGTCGAGGGCCTGCTCCATCAGGTCGGCGGCGGCCATGAACTCGCCCCCTTCGGCAAGGAGCTTGGCATAGCCCACGCGCCGGTCGGCGATCAAATCGCCGGAAGATTGAAACGCCTTGGTCAAGACGGATGATACTCGGAAAGATTGAGGGGCCGGAGGACCCGGCAGGGCGGCGGTTTGAAGGAATTTTTGCCTAAAAGCAAGCGCTGTCGCGCAGGGCAAATATGCACCCGCGAGATTGTGGGGCGTGCGCGATACGCTGTTTTGCGCTATAGGGGGGTGGCCCAGTTCCGGCACATTGTGCCCCGGCTTCGGGCAGACGCCCGTGGCAAAGCGATTATCCCATTGTTTTGCCGGACTTCTGCGCGTCGGCATCGGCAGTCTTTGGCCGGTGCGAACACTTGATGAACTTAGTCATTATCCTGGTTGACCCAAAGTCGACCGGGTATTTTGTCGTGCCAACACGACATATTGAACACGAGTTTCTTTCGGGATAGAATTGCGCCATCGAATATTGCGGCCGACCGATCTGATCATGCGAACACCATTCGCCCTGCTGACGTCACTCTCCGATATTTCGATCACTCAAGTCTCGATCATTGTGATCGGGGCTGCCTACAGCAGCGACTGCACGAGGGAACGCGCATCATGGCAACTGGCACCGTAAAGTGGTTCAACGGCCAAAAAGGCTACGGCTTCATTCAGCCCGACGAGGGCGGGGCTGATGTGTTTGTGCACATCTCCGCCGTTCAACGCTCTGGCTTGAATGGCCTGGATGAAGGTCAGAAGATCACTTACGAAATCGTCAAGGACAAGCGGACTGGCAAGTCCGCCGCCGACAACCTGACCGCCGCCTGACCAGGCAGCGTACGAGCATAAGGGGCGCATCCACTTGGAGGGGATGCGCCCTTTTTGTTTTCCGGGGCTGAACTTCACCCCACCGCCGTCACCCCGGCGCAAGGGATCCAGTTTCCTCCCTTTCACCTATCCACGACCGGAACGCCCTACATCCCCTCTGGCGCCACACGCATCACACGGCCATTGCTGGCGTCCGTCAGCACATAGACCGCGCCATCCGGCCCCACCCGCACATCGCGGATCCGCCCCAGCGCCCCTTCGAACAGTCGCTCCTCGCCGACCACCTGGTCGCCTTCCATGTCCAGCCGGACCAGCACCTGTCCGCTCAGCCCGCCAGTCAACAGGTCGCCCTGCCACTCGCCGATCAATTCACCCTCGTAGAAGTCGAGCCCCGACGGCGAGATCGATGGGTCCCAATAATGCAGTGGTTGCTCCAGCCCGGCCTGTTCGGTGCCAACGCCAATCGCCAGCCCCGAATAGTCCCGACCATAGGTAATCACCGGCCACCCGTAATTGCCGCCGGCTTTCGGCTGGTTCAGCTCATCGCCGCCCCGCGCCCCATGCTCGACGGTAAACAGCGCCCCATCGCTCTCACGCAGCGTCGCCCCCTGCGGGTTGCGATGTCCCTTGCTCCACAATTGCGGCGCCCAGCCCTCCAGCTGCGGATTGTCGGCGGGCACCGTGCCATCCGGCCCGATCCGCACTACGGCGCCGGCCAGGTCCGACAGATCCTGCGCCCGGTTCATGTCGCCGCGGTCTCCCAGGGTCACGAACACGTTGCCATCCTGCCCCACCACGATCCGCGAGCCGAAATGGCGGTTGGTATTGGTGAAATTGTTCATGCGAAAGATCACGTCCTGCTGGCTCAATTGCCCGCCATCACCATCGAGGGCCAGCGTTGCCGCCATCACCGCCGTGCCCTGCCCGCGCTGCAATCCGGCATCCTGCGCCCTCTCGGCATAGCTCAGATAGAGCCGCCCGCTTTCGGCAAAGTCGGGAGCCAGCGCCACGTCGAGCAACCCGCCCTGCCCCTCGGCATAGACCGCCGGCACACCCGCGATGGGCGGCCCAACCACGCCATCGGCGACAATCCGCAATTGCCCGCTGCGCTCGCTGACCAGCAACCGCCCATCGGGCAGAAATTGCAGCGCCCATGGGTGCTCGAGCCCTTCGGCGATCGTCGTGGCCACGAGCGGGCCGGCGCTGCTCTGGGCTTTTTGCGCCGTAGCAGGCAGCGTAGCTGCGGCAATCAGCAGCAGCGCGATGGCCCCGGAATGGGCTTGGGCATAAGCACTCAACATCATCTGGCCTTTCTTCCCGATTATCCCTAAGACTTGCACTTGCGTGTGGAGACCCCATCTCGAATGCGCAACACCCGCTTGACCACAACGTGGCTTGCGGGCAACTTGAGCCTATCTTCCCGAAAAAGTTATCGTGACGCTGATGCCGAACGTCCTTTTGGCAGGAAGATGCCTATATTTGCCGTGCCTTTGGAGGCGAGACGAAAAATGGACAAGATTCCAATGACGGTTGGGGGCCATCAGGCTCTGACCCTGGAGTACCAGCACCGTACCGCCAATGAGCGTCGTCGCATTATCGACGCCATTTCGGAAGCGCGCGCCCATGGGGACCTGTCCGAAAACGCCGAATATTCGGCGGCCAAGGAACAGCAGAGCCTCAATGAAGGTCGCATCCAGGAACTGGAGTCGATGCTGGCGCTTGCCGACATCATCGACGTGTCCAAGCTTTCGGGCGACAGCGTCAAATTCGGTGCCACGGTAACCTTCCTTGATGAAGATACCGAGGAAGAAAAGACCTATCAGGTCGTGGGCGACCCGGAAGCCGACGCTTCGGGCGGTCGCATTTCGATTTCTTCGCCAATCGCCCGCGCCATGATTGGCAAGGCCGAGGGCGATTCGTTCGAGGTTTCCGCGCCAGGCGGTGCCCGATCCTATGAAATCGTAAAAATCCGCTACATCTAGTGCTCAAAAATTGAGCATACCCCTAGCGGGGGTGTGACATTTCGGTGTTATCACCGCTCTTCTGACCGGACAGCACCGAGTGGACCTTGAATCATTGCTCCCACGGCCTTTATCTAGGCCGGGGGAGTTATTCTTTTCCTCGCAGTTTCGGAGAGCGTCGCGATGCACGCGAAAGTCATCATCATCGGATCGGGCCCTGCCGGCTACACCGCTGCCATCTACGCGGCGCGCGCCATGCTGGAGCCGGTGATGATTCAGGGTCTGCAGCCCGGCGGCCAGCTGACCATCACCACCGATGTGGAAAATTACCCCGGCTTTGCCGACGTCATCCAGGGCCCCTGGCTCATGGATCAGATGAAGGCGCAGGCCGAGCATGTCGGCACCAGGATCGTCAACGACCTCATCGTCTCGGTCGATTTCGACAAGCGCCCCTTCGTGCTGACCGGCGATAGCGGCGATATCTACACCGCCGACAGCCTGATCATCGCCACCGGCGCCCAGGCCAAATGGCTGGGCCTGCCGAGCGAACAGAAATTCCAGGGCTTCGGCGTTTCCGCCTGCGCCACCTGCGATGGTTTCTTCTATCGCAACAAGGAAGTCGTCGTGGTCGGCGGCGGCAATACCGCGGTCGAAGAGGCGCTGTTCCTCACCAATTTCGCCTCCAAGGTCATTGTCGTGCACCGTCGCGACGAGTTCCGGGCCGAGCGCATCCTGCAGGAACGCCTGTTCAAGAACCCCAAGATCGAAGTGCGCTGGAATACCGAAGTGGCCGATATCGGCGGTACCGCCATGCCACCTTCGGTCAATTCGATCACCCTGCGCGATACCGTCACCGGGCGGACATATGAGCAGCCTGTGGACGGCGTCTTCGTCGCCATCGGCCATGCCCCATCTACGTCAATATTTGCCGGCAAGCTGGACATGAAGGCGGGAGGCTACCTTCAGGTCAAACCCGGCACCTGCGAAACCAACATCCCCGGCGTCTTTGCGGCCGGCGACGTCACTGACGATGTCTATCGTCAAGCCGTCACCGCCGCTGGCATGGGGTGTATGGCTGCGCTCGATGCCGAACGATACCTTGCCGAACACGAACTGGCCGAGGCAGCGGAGTAAACCTGCCCACATAAAGAGAAAGCGTCAAAATGCTCGACTGGGACAAGCTCCGGATCTTCCACACCGCCGCCGAGTCGGGGAGCTTCACTCACGCCGCTGAGAAGCTCGGCATGAGCCAGTCGGCGGTCAGCCGGCAGATTTCGGCGCTGGAGGACGATCTCGGCCTCAAACTGTTCATCCGCCACGCCCGCGGCCTCGTGCTCACCGAGGTGGGTGAACAGCTGTTCCGCACTGCCCACCGCATGCATTGGGAACTCCAGCAGGTCGAAACGCAGATGTCCGAAAGTCAGGACGTCCCCACCGGCCCGCTCATCGTCACCACCACGGTGGGCATCGGCTCGACCTGGCTATCGTCACGCCTCGACGAATTCCTCAAGCTCTATCCGCTGATTCAGCTCGAAATCCGCCTCAACGATGCCGAGCTCGATCTGGCCATGCGCGAGGCCGATGTTGCCATTCGCCTGCACCGGCCCAACCAGTCCGAGATGATCCAGCGCAAGCTGTTCACGGTGCATAATTATTTCTACGCCTCGCAGAGCTACATCGCCGAATATGGTGCGCCCAAGAATATCGAAGACCTCGACAATCACCGCGTCATCAGCTTCGGCGAGCCCGTGCCGTCCTATCTCGGCGACATCAACTTCCTCGAACGTCTCGGTCGCTCGGACAATTCTCCGCGCCGGGCGGTACTCAAGGTCAATGCCGTCTATGGCATGATGCAGGCCGCCCGCGCCGGCATCGGCATCGCGATGCTGCCGGCCTATGTCACCGAAAAGGAAGATGGTCTGGTCCAGATCCTGCCGGAGATCCAGATCCCGGAATACGAGGCCTATTTCGTCTATCCGCCCGCGCTCAAGAGCTCCAAGCGTGTCGGTGTGTTCCGCGACTTCCTCGTCGGCAAGGCCCGCGAGTGGAGCTTCTAGGCACCGCAACGACCTCGGTTGCGATCACCCGATGGGCAGGATGAACAATCCTGTCCACCGCGTAGCAGCCACCGGCTATCCCTGTCACCGCCACCCTCTAAGGCGCTGCCGCCCTTGACACTTCCGCCGCACCGGCCCAAGTGTCGGGTGATCGCGGCTCGTCCGCCGTCAGCAACATAGGATCAACCCCGATGAACCCCGACTCTCGAAGTCGAGCCCCAAAGACCGCGGCACCCGTTCAGGCCTGATCCCAGGTCCGCGCGGTGCCGCCAGCACCGCATCAAGGACCACAGCCATGCTCCATATCTATACCTATAGCGGCCAGCACCTCATCCGCTCCGTCACTGACGGCGTCAATAATATCGAGGGGCTGGACCGCGGCATCTGGTATGATCTGATCAATCCCACCCCCGACGAGGAAAAGTTCGTCGAGGCCTGCCTGGGTGTCTCCGTGCCGACGCGCGATGAAATGCAGGACATCGAGCCCTCCGCCCGCCTCTACACCGAATCCAATGCCGAGTTCCTCACCCTGACCGCCCTGGTCAACCTGCGGGAACACGACCCGCTCAAGACCCCGGTCACCTTCGTTCTCCGCGACAAGGTGCTGGTCACCCTGCGCTATGCCGAACCGCTCCCCTTCGCCCTGTTCGAGGCCAGCGCCACCAAGCCCGGCGCGCGTGCCTACAATACCGGCGAGATGGTGATGATCGGGCTGATCGAGGCCCTGATTGATCGACTTGCCCAGATTCTGGAGTGGACCGGCGATGAACTCGACGCGATTTCGCGCGAGGTCTTCCGCTCCAGGGACAAGAGCGCGACCCGCAAGGCGCGCAATCTCGAAGCGCTGATCGAAAAGATCGGCAACAAGGGCGACATGCTGACCCTGGTGCGGGAAAGCCTGGTCTCCATCCTGCGCCTGACCACTTTCCACCAGACCAAGGAAGAGACCAAGGCTGCCCGCGATGTGCGCCAGGAGATGAAGATCCTGCAGCGCGACGCCTCGGCCCTGGGTGATCACGCCGGCTTTCTGTCCAACAAGGTCAATTTCCTGCTCGACGCGACGCTGGGCCTGATCAATCTGGAACAGAACCAGATTATCAAGATCTTCTCGGTCGCCGCTGTGGTCTTTCTGCCCCCGACCCTGGTGGCCTCGATCTACGGCATGAACTTCGAGCATATGCCCGAGCTGGCCTGGCAGGTCGGCTATCCCTTTGCCATCGGCCTGATGATCGCCTCCGCCGTCCTGCCCTACCTGTTCTTCAAGCGAAAAGGCTGGCTATAGGCCACGCCGCCGCCATTGCCCGGCTGGTCCGGGCAATCCCACCCTACCGGGCCATCTCAACCCACCCGGTGATTCCCGCGCCGGCGGGAATCCATTCTCCCTACCATCCCAGAATAGATTCCCGCCGGCGCGGGAATGACTCAGTGAAACTCGCCCACCTGATTCCCGCCGACTCCCCCCCACCTGCTCAATTAATCCCCTCACCGCACCAAAACTGCCGCAAACATCACCATCGCCCCCTGCGACAAGCCGTCCACATGACGGTTTGGTGACAGTAAAATCACTGATTTCATTACACAATTTGCAAGCTCATGCGCCGGACGCATGGCTGGCATAACCATTGCCCAATTGTTGAGCGCAGTGCACATCCCTATATCGATCCTCACACAGCGGGTGCTTCTCCTCCTCCCTTGCTCCTGCTGCGTTCCCTCCTTGTGGGGTTCTGCCCTACAAAACTATGGCTTCGCTCTCCCCTCGAGCGAGGCCATATTTTTTTGCCCAAACGCCTGTGCGCCGGGCCATTCTGATCCGATTTACGCCTGCAACACGCGCATGGCTGACATGTTAACAAGCCAATTGCTGACTCAGTCAGTAGAGATCATATTGCGTTTGTCGCTGAGACGGACCCGTATCCTCCTCCCTCGGTTCCTGTATCGCGACACCCGAACTTGGATCGTATCCTCCTCCCTCGATCCCTGTTCAACCGGCAGAGCGCATATCCTCCTCCCTTGCTCTCTGCCACACTTTCGATTTGGCTTCGGCCCTATCATCAGGCTCCATCTTCGGATGGAGCCTTTTTTTTGCCACTGCCGGCGGCTGCCCTGGTGGGTGAGTGGACACAATGTCGCTGTGTCTGCTGCATGGCTGGCATACCAACTCCGCCATTGCTGACCATCCGGTCAAAATCTATATTCACACCTGTCGCCGCGACGTGCTCCGTATCCTCCTCCCTCGGACCATGTTGCCGACACCCGGTTTCGAGCCGTATCCTCCTCCCTCGGCTTGGGACCACTGGCAGAGCGCATCTCCTCCTCCCTTGCTCTCTGCCCCACTTTCGATTTGGCTTCGGCCCTATCATCAGGCTCCATCTTCGGATGGGGCCTTTTTTTTTTGCGCATTCATTCGCCGCCTGCATGGCTGCACTTCCCAACCGGCGTTTGTTCTCCACCGCCTGATCAGGGATAGTGCTGCATGACTTCCGCTGGCGGCTCCGGCCGCTGGCGCCTCCAAGGTCAGCGGCTTCGGCTGATGACCCCCTAGGCCCTGCCCATCCCCTCGGGCGGGGCCTTTTTTTTCTAGGTCATTCCTGCCGCCAAACCGGCAATATCTGCCGCCGGCTCTCCCCATCGCATCGCTATCCGATTGATCTTGCTGACCTATCCATGCGGCACGGGACTTGCTTACCCAAAGCTTAACCACATGGTGTCATCCCTGCAGGAGCCGATCATGGTGAGCGTCAACACCGCCTACTCCACCACCAGCTATGCCAGCCTGGCCAGCACCTTCGTGAACAATGTCGCCCAGCAGACCGCCGGCACGTCTGGCGCTGCCGCCAAGACCAGCACCGACAGCGCCGCCACCAATGTCACGCTGTCCGATGCCGCCAAAGCCTCGCTGGAGCTCAAGGACTTCGCCACCGTGGTCAGCGAGGTCCGCGCCAAGCTCGAAGCCATCATGCTGGAAGCCGGCCGCACCAATCCGCTGGAAAAGGGCGAGCTGGCCGTCGATCTCAGCACGCTCGACCAGCGCGAACTCTACGCCATGTCCAGCAACGGCGAGTCGAAGTTCACCCCCGATGAGCAGAAGGCGGCGGGCCTCGAAATGCAGCGCCGCTTTGAAGCCGCGCTTTCCGGCCCGGCCGCCGTCGCCAGGGTAACCGGCAATTATCAGAACCTCTACAAGGCCGCCGCCGAATATTTCGACGCCCTCGGCCCCGAGGAAAAGCTCGACAAGGAATGGATTGCCGGCCGCGCCGCCCTCACCGAGGGCCTCAAGCAGTTGCAGGCCGATCCCAAGAAGCTCCCCACCACCAACAAGGACGATCCGGTCGCCCTCTATCTGGCGCTGGCCGAAGCCGGCGAGGCCGCTTCGCCCCGCCCGATCGGCAGTGTCGCCGAGCAGGCCCGCAAGACCCTCGACAAGCTCTATGCCGATGCCGTCGCCAACGGCAAGGTGCCCACATTCAACAGCAAGACCACTGTCGGCACCTATATCGACATGATCGCCTTCGACAGCCGCTCGCTGTCTTCGATCATCCTGGATGGCACTGGCAAGTTCACCGAGACCGAGGTCAACGCGGCCCAGACCGCCATGCGTTCCAAGAGCGGCGCCGCGCTCGTCGCCGGCTTTCAGAACGCCGCCAAATCCAGCGACCCCACCGCCTTCAGCCAGAACGTCATCAGCCTCTATTCGGCCATGAGCCCCGAAGAGCGCCAGGCCGCCGGCTGGAGCAAAAAGTTCTACGAGGCGGCTTTGTCCAGCTACACTTCCACCGCCAAGATGATGGAAATGTTCGGCGAATCCAGCGGTAATACCGGCTTCTCCAGCTGGTTCAGCAAGTAGCAGCCGGAAGCGCCACAGCCTGTCAGCGCCCGGCCCCTTCCTCACCCACCAGCCGTCATCCCGGCGAAAGCCGGGATCCAGTTTTCTTGCCGGCGCTACTCCGCCCCTACGCGATCCCGGCGCAAAACGCCTGGATTCTTGCCACCGCCTCTTCCAGCTCGGCATTGGCCGCGGCATAGCTCAGGCGGAAATGCCCCGGCAGGCCGAAGGCGGTGCCATGCACCAGCGCCACGCCGGTTTCCTCCAGCAGCGCCATGACGAAGTCCTCGTCCGTCACCAGCCTGGTGCCGCCGGCGCTGGTCTTGCCCAGCAGGCGCTGGCACGACGGGAACACGTAGAACGCCCCTTCCGGTGTCAGACAATCGAGCCCGGTATCGGCGTTGAGCCCCTTGACCACCAGGTCGCGCCGTTCCTGAAACACCGCCCGCCACTCGGCGAGGAAGTCCTGCGGTCCGTTCAACGCCTCGACGGCGGCCCATTGCGCGATCGAGGACGGATTGGTGGTCGACTGGCTCTGCAGCTTCAGCATCGCCGCCAGCAGCGGCCGCGGGCCCGTGCAATAGCCAATGCGCCAGCCGGTCATCGCATGCGACTTTGACACGCCATTCATGGTCAGCGTGCGCGGGCGCAGCGCCGGCTCCACCTGCGCGATAGTGGCGAACACGCCGCCATCATAGACCAGCACTTCATAGATATCGTCGGTCAGGATGTGCACATGCGGATGGCGCAGCAGCACATCGGCCAACCCGCGCAGCTCCGCCGCGCTATAGGCCGCCCCCGTCGGGTTGGACGGCGTATTGAGGATCAGCCACTTGGTCGCCGGGGTGATCGCCGCGTCCAGCGCCTCCGGAGACAACTTGAACCCCGTAGAGGCATCAGCCACCGCAAACACCGGCGTCGCGCCGCATAGCCGCACGATTTCGGGATAGCTCACCCAATAGGGCACCGGCACCACGACTTCGTCGCCCGGGTTCAGCGTCGCCATCAGCGCGTTGAAGATGATCTGCTTGCCACCCGAGGCGACAAAGCAATCGGCGGCGGTCACGTCCAGCCCATTATCCCGGCGAAACTTGGCGGCCACGGCTTCCTTGAGTTCAGGAATGCCGTCCACATTGGTGTAGCGGGTCTTGCCCTCGTTCATGGCGCGGATCGCGGCCTCGCGCACATTGAGCGGCGTGTCGAAATCGGGCTCCCCCGCCGACAGCGCGATAATATCGCGGCCTGCCTGCGCCATGGTGCGCGCCTTCTGGCTGATCGCCACCGTCGCCGACGGCGCCACGCGCTCAAGTGCTTCGGACAAGAAACCCATAGTCAACCTCCCGGAAAGTCGGGGGGATTGATACGGCCAAGTGCCGCGCCGGGCAAGCTGGGTTGCGCGACTTCCGTCAGGCCGCAGGCGGCGCCGTACTCGCGCGCACTGCCAGCGTCACGGGGAGTGTGCGCCGTTCGCTCGGCACGGCGTTTTCAAGGATCGCATGGACCGCCACCCGGGCGATCTCGGCCATCGGCTGCACGATGGTGGTCAGCGCCGGCGTCGATGCTTGCGCCTCCGGCACCCCGTCAAATCCGACAATGGAAACATCCCCGGGCACCTGCAGGCCCCGCGCCTTCAGCCAGTCCAGCGCATAGAGTGCAATCCTGTCCGACATGGCGAGTAGTGCCGTCGGCCCCTCCCCGCCGGCAAAGATCCTCGCCAGGCAGGCTTCGACGCTCGCCTTGTCATTGCGCGTCTCGTAGACCGGCAAGTCCTCCGGCCCAAGACCAACTGCGGCCAGCGCCTGCCGATAGCCGGTGACGCGATCGCGCGATGTCGCATAAATCGCCCCGGCGACATCCGCCGCGCTCACCAGCCCGACATGGTCATCGGCATTGAATTCGGTCGCCAGCACCGCAAACTTGCGATGCCCCAGATCGGTCAGGTGACGGGCCGCCAATGCCCCGCCGCTGACATTGTCGATGCCGATAGCCGGGATCGAGCGATCCTGCACGCCCAGCGCCAGCGCCACGAACGGCAATTGCCGCTCCCGCGTCAGCTGCACCAGTTCCTCCCCACCCTCGACACAGAGCAGGATAAACCCGTCGACCAGCGCGCTCTGGATATTCCAGGCCAGCCGCTCGTGGTTCATCGCCGAAACCAGTGCGATCCCCGAGCCGCTGGCGTCGCAAACCCGGGCGATTGCCGCCATCAGCGCCCGCGCCCATGGATCGTCGAAGAAATACGACATCGGCTCGACAGCCGCCACGCCGATGGCATTGACCTTGCCCGCGCGCAGCAGCCGCCCTTTGAGGTCCGGCCCGCCATAGCCCAGCGCCTTGGCCGCCGCCAGCACCCGCTCGCGCACCTCGTCGCGCACCAGGTTGGGCCGGCTGAACACATTGGACGCCGTACCCTGCGACACCCCCGCCGCCTTGGCCACATCCGCCAGCTTCACGCTCTTGCCTGCCACCGATACCTCGCTCCAGCGCCGCGGACCCGCCGTTGGGCACGTGATAGCACGATATTGGATCGGTTCAAAATTGACTTGACCCAGCTCTTGGCGATGCTATTTTTGAATCGGTTCAAGCCAGACCTCGATCCTGAATTGAATCGATTCAAACGATATCACAGGAGCGGAACGTGATCCCCGCCAGTTATCTCTTCAAGAATGTCTATCGTCAGACCTGGATCGATCCCCAGCCAGGTGCCCCCGTCGCCCACGCCCAGCGGCATCGGCCGGCGCGCACCACCGCCTGGCTGTCCACCCTCGTCCACCGCCTGCCGCACCTGGACCGGCACCAGGCAGGCTGTCCCGATCGCTGAGCCCGACCGCCAGGCTAAATCCCCACGCCTGCGTCCCTGCGCAGCATCACGCCCTGCACCCGCCAGCCTGCATCGGGCTCATCGGCCAGCTGATACAATGCCTCATAAAGCCCCAGGTCCGGCCCGACGAACCGCACCACCTGCAACACCGCCGTGTCGCTCACCTGGGTGGCCTCACCGAAACTATGGGACCGCGACTCCACGATCGGCCGATAACCCGAGCGCAGGATATCGGCATAGAATAGCGCGGGATCGCTATAGCGCGCCCTGAACCCGGCCCCCGCAAATTCCAGTGCCGCGGCCCCATCGCCACTGCGAAATGCCTCGATTTGTCCGGTGACCACCGCCTGCCAGGGCGGTTCCTCCGTTTGTGCCATCGCCGGTGTCATTGCCGGTGTCATCACTAGAAACGCAAAAACCGCGAGTGCCATAGCCAGACGCATATTCGCCTCCTGTGCTCGGCGGAAGTGGCGCGGCCCATGCCTGCCACACTTCTGCCCTGAAATGGTACGCGCTTCACCCAGATCGGCACAAACTCGAACCGCATTCCGCTGGTTCAATGGCACCATTGTTAAGAGTGAGACGACGTCGATCCCATGCACAAATCTACGTCACCCAAGCGGAAAAGTTTCAGGCTCTATGCCATGGCGACCACGGCCACTCTGGTCATTGGCGCGTCGGCAGCCCTGTTGACGGGCGTCACACCGGCAACAGCAGCGAACCTGGCGAACCAACCGGATGCACAAATTGCCGTCTTCATGGTGCCGCTGACCATTCTCGTTCTTGCAATGCTTTACGAAGTCGCGCGCTTTGCCTTGCGCGGCAACCTGCCCGTCGAAGCCCCGCTTCGCCGGAACTCGCGTCGTTACTGGAAACCCGGCCGCGACGAGGGTTGACCTCCTCCCATATTTCTTGATCACGTCAACAACTGGGTCGGCCTCGCGCCGGCCCTTTTCTGTGGGTGGGCACGACCATCGGCCTATTGCCGCGGCGCTTTCTTGGGTTCACATTGAGCCAAAGGAGGACGAAACGATGCTAGTCGACGCTATCCTTCAATCCAAGGGTGTCGTGGTTCACACCCTGCCCGAAACGGGTACGCTGGCCGATGCAGTCGCCATGCTCAACACCCACAATATCGGCGCCGTCGTCATCACCGCTGCCGGTGGTGGCATTGTCGGCATTCTGTCCGAGCGCGACATCGTGCGCCAACTCGGCAAGAACCCGGGCGGCGCCCTGGATCTGCCCATCGCCTCATGCATGACCCGCGGCGTTTTCACCTGCTCGCGCGATACCCCGATCAACGACGTCATGGAACGCATGACCCGCTACCGCATCCGCCATATGCCGGTCGCCGAGGACAATGCCCTGATCGGCATCGTCTCTATCGGCGACGTGGTCAAGCGCAAGATCGAAGACGTCGAACAGGAAGCCCTCGCCCTGCGCGAATACATCGCCTCCTAGGATTCTTTCCGGCTACAACGCAACCACCGGCCCAGCGGCCCCAGCACCTCCCTCCCCCTTGAGGGGAGGGACCGAGGGTGGGGTCCCTGGGCCCTTGCGCCCATCCAACAGCCAGCACGCGCACCTCCCCTCGACGAGAGAGCCGGGTGGGGTGGAGCAACGCGCCCAACATGAGGGTGGGGGTCCCTGGGCCCTTGCCCAATGGCTCCCTCACCCCAGCCGCATCAATCCCGCCGCCGTCGGCCCAAACCCGCACTTGCGGTAGAACCCCTCCAGTCCCGGCTCGAAATCCACATGCAACCACTGTGCCCCGCGCGCCATGGCCGCCAGTTGCGCCGCCTCGACCAGTTTCAGCGCAATGCCCTGCCGCCGATAATCGGTATCCACGCAGGTATCGAGAATGAACGCGTGGATGCCCCCATCCCACGCCACATTGACGAACCCCACCAGCCGATCACCGTCATAGGCTCCGACATGCCCCAGGCTCCGCTCCAGCACCGGCGCGAAGCTCGCCGGTCCGGCATCGCCCCAGGCCTTGAGCCAGAGCGCCCGCATCGCTTCGTCTCGTGGAAACGGGTCCACCACGATCTCGATCACCACTCGCGCCCTCCAACATTACCAGCCTGTCCAAGTGTTCATGTCCCCGCAAGGTCCAGGAAAACTGCTCTGGCCTAGGGTTCTTCCTGTGCTGGACGAACCGGCCCCATGCAAAAGGAATTGCCCCATGAAGACGATCACCACAAGCGCTGTTGTCGCGCTCATGACCGCCTCGCTCGGCCTCGTTGCCGCTGCCCCAGCAATGGCGCAACAGGCTCCCGCCCAGACTCAGTCCGTGCAGAAGGGCAATGGCCCCGACCGTGGCTTCCGTCATGATCGCGGCGATCACGCGGGTCCGGGCCGCATTGGCGGCGGTGGCCAGCTCGGCGGTCTCCTGCAGTTCGGCCGCAGCGCCGAAGCCATCGAGGTCGCGTTGGTCCGTCTCTCCCACCAGATCGAGATGACGCCCGAGCAGACCACCCTGTTCGACGCCCTCAAGACCGCCAGCCTCGCCGCCCAGGCCGATTTTGCCGCTGCCATCGAAGCCGTGCTGCCCAAGCCGGCCGCCGCTGCAGCCGCAACCGCTGAGCGGCCCGGCTTTACCGATCGCCTCGACATGCGGATCGCCGTGGAAAGCGCCCATGTCGCCGCCCTCACGGCCGTCCAGCCTGCTTTGACGGCCTTCTTCGATAGCCTGACGCCCGAGCAGCAGGCCCAGTTGACGCCGCAGCGCGGCGAACGCCGGGGTTCCGGCATGGCTGGGCACGGCAAGGGCGGCATGCGCCATCATGGTCCCGCCAGCGCCCCGCAGGGCCAGTTGCCCGCGCCCGGCGCTCCGGGTGCAGCGCCCCAGGGCTAACCAATACGCGCACCGGCCTTTGGCATCCTTCACCGAGGGCCGGACTGGCGGCGCGCGGCAAGCCGCAATGCCGATGCGCCCCGGCAAACTCCGGCCCTCAACGGCTGGGGTTTGCTTTTGTGCAGCCATGATTTACCAATCACTTTCCTCGATTGGATCAATCCCATGACCGCTCTGCCGCTCGACCCCGCTCGTATTCGTGCCCATTTCCCGGCTTTCGATGAGCCTTCGCTGCGCGGCCAGGCCTTTTTTGAGAATGCCGGCGGCTCCTACACCGCCCGCCCGGTCCTCGATAAGCTCGACCACTTCTATCGCGCCACCAAGGTGCAGCCCTATGGCGTCTACCCGGCCTCGATTGCCGCCGGCGAGGCCATGGACCTCAGCTTCGAGCGCATCGCCGCCGCCCTCAACGTGTCAGCCGACTGGATTCATTTCGGCCCATCGTCCTCGGCCAATACCTATGTGCTGGGCAATGCCTTTGCCGGTTGGCTGAAGCAGGGCGATGCCGTCATCGTCACCAATCAGGATCACGAGGCCAATACCGGCGCCTGGCGCCGCCTCGCCCATCGCGGCATCGAGGTGCGCGAATGGCGCGTCGATAGCCAGACCGGCCGCCTGTCGCTCGACGCGCTCGATGCCCTGCTCGACCCCAAGGTGCGCCTGATCGCAGCGCCGCACTGCTCCAATATCATCGGCGAGATCAACCCGATTGCCGATATCGCTGCCCGGGCCCGTGCCATTGGTGCCGTCACCGCCATCGATGGCGTCAGCTATGCGCCCCATGGCCTGCCCGACCTCGCCGCGCTTGGCGCCGATATCTATTTCTTCTCGGCCTACAAGGTCTATGGCCCCCACCAGGGCATCATGGCCGTGCGCCCGTCCCTCGCGATGGAACTGCCCAATCAGGGCCATTACTTCAATGACACCAAACCGCGCTATCGCCTGACCCCGGCCGGTCCCGACCACGCCCAGATCGCCGCCTCGTCCGGCATTGTCGATTATCTGGAAACTGTCGCTGCGCTGGCCGATCCCACGATCATCGGCCCCGATCCCTATCGCCGCGCCCACGCCGCCATGCGGGCCCAGGAAACCGCGCTGGCCGCGCCGCTGCTCACCTATCTGCGCCACAAGAATTCGGTCCGCATCATCGGCCCCGACGATGCCGGCCTGCGCGCCCCCACCATTTCCCTGGCCCTCGACGAGCCCGGCGCCGTCGTCGCCGCGCGTCTCGCCCGTCACGGCGTCATGGCCAGCGGCGGCAATTTCTATGCTGTCCGCCTGCTCGAAGCCCTCGGCATCGCTCCCGAGCACGGCGTGCTGCGCCTGTCCTTCGTCCACTACACGACGCCCGAGGAAATCCGCCAGCTGATGACCGCGCTCGACGCCGAGCTGAGGTAATCTACGCGGCCGCCCGGCCGTCATATCGCCATCCCCACGCCCCGCCACTGAAAGCCCTCGATGCCCCGTCCCGTCGCCACAATGCTGCTTGTCGTCTGCACCATGCTCTGGGGCCTGGCCTTCATCGCCCAGAAAACCGCCATGGATTCCATGGGGCCGCTGAGTTTTGCCGGCATTCGCTACATTATCGGCGGCCTGCTGATCCTGCCGCTGGCCTTGTTTGAACGTCGCCGCAAGAACGTTCAGCTCACGCGCCAGCAGTGGATGCTGATCGGCCTCATGTCGCTGGTTTTCTTCCTCGGCTCGGCCCTTCAGCAGATCGGTCTCGGCACCACCACGGTCACCAATGCTGGGTTCCTGACCGGGCTCTATGTGCTGTTCGTTCCCGCCATTGCGCTGTTCGCCTTCCGCATCCAGCCCCACCCCATCATCTGGGTCGGCGTGCCGCTGGCATTGGTCGGCATTTTCTTCCTCAATGGCGGCGGCTTTGACAGCTTCAATGCCGGCGACGGGCTTGTCGTCTCCAGCGCTGTGTTCTGGGCCATGCATGTGCTGCTGCTGGGCTTTATCGCCCGCACCACCGGCCTGCCGATTTTCGTATCCTCGGTCAGCTTTCTGGCCGCCGGCGTCCTGGCCTTCGCTCTTGGCCTGATCTTCGAGGGCCCCACCCTGGCCGGCATCGTCGATGCCTGGCTGCCCATTGCCTATTCGGCGGTGATGTCCACCGCCATCGCCTTCACGCTGCAGGCCGTCGCGCAACAATATGTGCCTGCGGCCAATGCGGCGATCATCCTCTCGGCCGAAAGCCTTTTCGCCGCATTGGGGGGCGCGCTGCTGCTGGGTGAACGCCTGCCGCCAATCGGCTATGCCGGCGCTGCCCTGCTGTTCGGCGCCATCATACTGGTCGAAGCCGTCCCGCCCCTGCTGGAGCGGCGCGCCCGCCGGCAGACTGCCTATTTGGTGTAGCGATAGAGCTGGAAGGTCTTGCAGATCACCGCGAGGAAACACCCCTGCAGGGCCAGCTGGTCTTGCCCCACCTGGGTGATGGTCCCTGCCGCCTTGTGCCCATACAGGTTCAGCGTGCCCTTCCAGCGGCCGGGCGCCACCGGGGTCGCGCCTTCCAGCAGCATGGTGTTGAGATAGGGCAGGTTCTCGGCATTGTCGGCGCCATTGCCCAACCAGATCAGCTCGGCGCAAAGCTGGGTGCCGTCACCGCAGAAATTGATGTCATAGCGGGAGTCGCGATATTCGATTTCCCAGATGCCCTCGGGACCACCGGCAGCCATGCTCGGCAGCACGCTTGCCGCCATCAATGCCGTAGCGGCCAGAGCCCGTACTATCGTTTTCATCACCGTCTCCACGCAAAATACTATGGCCTGAGATTGCCCTGTTCAAACTGAACCGTGGCTGAACATAGTCTGTCATCGTGGCGTCATGCGAGCCTCATAGGATCACAGAGGTCAAACGCTTCCCCAGGCGGCTTGACCCTCGGCCCAGCCCCGCGTTCCCCAAACGCCGCGCTGCGCCTTCGGAGAGCCCGGCCGCAAACCCCGGCTCTCCCCGCCGACCGCTCGGCATCTGGCCGCCCCCGGGCGGCCTCTTTTTTGCCCGCACATCCATCCATTCCCGTTCATCGCGGCCCGCCCACTGTCGTCATCCCCACCAACGCCGTCATCCCGGCGAAAGCCGGGATCCAGTTTACCTCCGCCTCAGTGCCCCCACGTCCCAACCAAACCACCGGGCTGTCCACGGGCTTGACCCGTGGACCTCTCACCACTTGCGCCGCACTGCGAGTGGCCCGCGGGTCAAGCCCGCGGGCAGCCCAGTGAATGCTTCAACGGTTGCGCTCGCAAACACCCACCGCCGTCATCCCGGCGAAAGCCGGGATCCAGTTTGCCTTCCCCTCAACGTCCCCACACCCCAACAAAACCACCGGGCTGTCCACGGGCTTTGACCCGTGGACCTCTCACCACTTGCGCCGGGCAAGCGCCTACCGGGTCACGCCCGCGCCCACAGCGTGGCCCCCTAGCCCCGCTCCATCGCCACCGTCTCCACCGGCGTGCCCATTTCCGTCCCCGCACTTACCCCAGTCTCCCGCCAGCCGCGCCGCGCATAAAATGCCCGCGCCCGCATGTTAAACCCCCGCACCTCCAGCCGCCGCGTCCCCGCCGCCTCGGCCCGCGCCATCAATTGCGCTCCGACCCCGCTCCCCCAGGCATCGCTGCTCACGTGAATGGCGTGCAGATAATCCCCCTCGATATGGCTCATCCCCACAATCCGCCCGTCGCGCACCCCTACATCGATGTCGCGCCAGCAGGCTTCCACATAGCCCTTGGCCGGCCTCTCGGCTGCAAACCGCGCCCGCCCGGCCGCATCCACATGCGGCCCCCAATTCTCCACCCACGACTGCTCCAGCAGCGCCACCAGCTCGCCAATCTCGTCCTCACCCATCCGCCGGATTTCCACGCTCGCGCCCATCGTCGCCCTCTTCACTCGCAATCAGCTGTTGAACACGCCGCGCAGGGCTTCTAGCCTCCCGCGCAAGCGTCTATTGCCTTGGATCCCCACCGCCGCAAACGCGAGACCGCGCCGCCAATGGCCAAGCTGTATTTCTCCTATGCCGCGATGAATGCCGGCAAGTCGACCCTGCTATTGCAGGCGGCCTACAATTACCGCGAAAGCGGCATGCGCCCGCTGCTGTTCACCTCATCGCTTTATGCCGAGAACGGCGTCGGTCTCATCTCCTCGCGCATCGGCATTTCCGAAGCCGCCGAGCTCTATGGCGCCGATGATGATCTCTATCAGGCCGTGCGCAGGCATATGGACGAAGCCAAGGTCGATTGCGTCTTTGTCGATGAAGCCCAATTCCTCACCGCCGATCAGGTCTGGCAATTGGCCCGCGTCAGCGACCGGCTGAAGGTGCCGGTCATGTGCTTTGGCCTGCGGACCGATTTCCAGGGCCATTTATTCCCCGGCTCCGCCGAACTGCTTGCCATTGCCGATGTGCTGCGGGAAATTCGCACCATCTGTTCGTGCGGCTCCAAGGCCACCATGGTCGTGCGCCAGGGCATGGACGGCCGCGTGCTCACCGATGGCGATCAGGTCTCCATCGAAAAGTCTGTCTACATCTCGCTGTGCCGCAAGCACTGGGAAGAAGCTGTTGGCCGCTGGCCGGTGAAAGGACCCTAAATGCATCAGGACCAGGACGAGCCCAGGGGCGCCCTCACCATCCGCACCCTGGCCATGCCCGCCGATACCAATCCGGCCGGCGACATCTTTGGTGGCTGGGTCCTGAGCCAGATGGACATTGCCGGCTCCATCGCCGCCGTCGAGCGCGTCCGGGGTCGCACCGTCACCGTGGCGGTCGAGGCCATGACCTTCATCGCCCCGGTCAAGGTCGGTGATGTGCTGTGCATCTACACCACGCTTGAACGCGTCGGCACCACCTCCATCACTGTCGCCATGGAAGCCTGGGCCCGCCGCAATCGCCTCGCCGATCGCGTCAAGGTCACCGAGGGCCGCTTTGTCTATGTCTCCATCGGTGATGACGGCCAGAAGCGCCCGATCCCGCCGCTCTGATCGCGCACCCTCGTTCAGCAATCGTTCAGCAAGACCATGATGAATAGAAGCCAGGCCGCCAGACGGTTCACTGAGAGGTTCTCATGCGTTTATTTCGCCTTGTCGTCGCTGCCGGCCTGACCATCCTGGCCGGCGCCACTGCGGCCTTTGCCGCGCCCGCCACCGCCACCAGCAATGTCAACCTGCGCTCCGGCCCCGGCACCAATTATGCCGTGGTGGGCACGCTGCGCACCGGCCAGAATGTCGAGGTCATCGAGTGTCAGGACAGCTGGTGCTTCATTGAGGATGGCAATCGTTCCGGCTGGGCCTCTTCGGCCTACCTGCAGCGCTTCAATAGTGGCGGCCCCTCGCGCCCCCAGCCCGGCCAGCCGGTTCCGTCCGATCCCAGCCTGAATTTCGGCATCACCATCGGCCCCGATGGCAAGCCCTCGATCAATTTCGGCATCAACCAGCCCCAGGTGCAGCCGCCGCGTCCCGGCCCGGGCCCCGGTCCGAGGCCACCGCGTCCGCCGCGCCCGCAGCCCGTGCCGCCGCCGGTCGCCGAAGCCTGCTTCTATGCCGAGCCGAACTACCGCGGCGCCAGCTTCTGCCTGGAGGAAGGCGAGTCCATGGCCCGCCTGCCCCGCAACTGGAATGACCGTATCCGTTCGGTCGAAGTGCTGGGTGGCGCCACGGTCGATATCTGCGGCGATGCGAACTTCTACGGCGTCTGCCAGACCCTGGAGTCCAGCAGGTCGCGCCTTGCCAACCAGCTCGACCGGCGGATTTCCTCGCTCGAAGTCTACTGATCCAGTCGACCTCCGGCTGCCACGCATCCGGCATCCATTGCCCTCGCCCGTCCGGCGGGGGCATTTTTGTGACGCTTCCCCTGATTCCGGCGCCCTTCAGGAACTCTTTTCTCGCCGTTACCGTTTCTTCCTCAGCATCACCAGGAACAGTCGCCGCGCGATAGTTGATCCCCGCGAAAACAGGAGCCGAGACCATGAAGCGCCAGACCCGCCGCACCCTGCTCAATGTCGCGACCGCCTTGGCCGTGGCTGCCACCGCAGCGCTGGTGCTCATGCCCGCGGCCCAGGCTGCCGCCGGCACCATCACCAGCAATGTCAATGTGCGCTCCGGCCCCGGCACCAGCTATCGCGTCGTCGATACCGCCATCCGCGGCACCCAGGTTGACGTGCGCCAATGCGAGGGCAATTGGTGCTTTGTGCAAAAGCCCGGTCCCGATGGCTGGGTCTCCGCCAATTACCTCAGCACGGGCGGCCGCCCCGCCAATCCCACCCAGCCGGGCCTGTCCTTCGGCTTTCAGGTTGGCCCCAATGGCCCCACCATCAATTTCGGCAATAACCAGCGCCCGCCCATCGTAGTGCGGCCCGAGCCCAGCTACAGCGAGGTGTGCTTTTATGATCGCACCCGCTTTCGCGGCGAGAGCAATTGCCTGACCAGCGGTGACAGCGTCCGCGATCTCGGCCGCTTCGCCGACCGCATCTCGTCCATCGACAATCCCGATGGCCTGACCGTGCAGGTCTGCAGCGAGCGCAATTTCCGCAATTGCCGCACCTACACTTCCAGCGCCGCGTCGCTGGGTGACTTCGACGACTACATCGTCTCGGTCCGCGTCCGCTGAACCGGCGTCGTCCGCTCCCCCCGGCGCGCCGGGGGCCTGCCCCAAAGGCGCCCCTTGGAAGCCGCCCGGCCCCGCGCTAGTCTGCCCATGTTGGACTAGCCCGCAAACCGGGCGCGCCTCCCGACGGAGCAGCGGCGCTCGTGGTATAGGAGAACCCGATGTCGTTCTGGACCCGCGCCGTTTCCGTCGCTTTCGCCGCCCTCGCATTGCTCGCCATCACCCTGCCGCCCGCCGCCGCCAGCACGCCGGCCTGGAGCACCAGCGATCTGACGCTGCGCCAGGGCCCCGGCCCCGCCTATCAGGTCACCGGCGCCATCCCCACCGATAGCCGCATCCGGGTGCATCGCTGCTCCCGGCTCTGGTGCCTGGTGGAAGCCCACGGCGCCAGGGGCTGGACCGGTCTCGCCCATATCAGCTTTGGCCAGGGTCCAAAGGGTCCGTTCGAGGGACCAAAACTGAACTATGCCAGCGGCGGTCCCGGTCAGGTCTGCCTGTTTGAAGGCACCCATTACACTGGCGCCTCGATCTGTGCCGGCTCCGGCCAGGTCTTCCCCGACCTGCTGCTCTATGGCCGCGACAACCGCTATTCCTCGATCAGCGTCACCGGCAACGTCTCCGCCGCCGCCTGCCGCGACCGCAACCTCAAGAGCTATTGCGAACGCATCACCGAAAGCCAGCCGGTCCTCGACAGCTTCCTCAACAACAACCTCTCCTCGCTCCGCGTCTACTGAGCACCGAAGCAAAAACGCCTGCCCGGACCTCCAGGCAGGCGTTTGCTTTTTCACGGGCCCACTGCACCACCGTCCCCACCCACCGAGCTGTCCCCGGGCTTGACCCGGGGACCACTCACCGCCAGTGCCGCATTGAGAATGGCCCACGGGTCAAGCCCCCGGGTAGCCAGTGTCTTCTGAGAAATGCCCCTAGAACCGCAGACCCAACCGCGCCTTGCCCGATAGCGACCGCATCCCGGCGCCATCAATGCCCAGCTCGGCACTGGTTCCCAGCGTCCAGTCTCCGAGACCCAGCAGGTCAAAACCGGTCGTCAGCGTGCCGAATGATCCCGCCTTGCCGTCAATCATCGAGAGGCCAAACTGCCCGCCGAGGAATGGCTGCACCGTCAGTCCATCACCTGCTGCGAGGCTGAACTGCAGCGTCCCGCCCAGCGACACCCGCAACTGGCTGGTGGTGAACGCATCGATCACCGCGCCATTGCCCAGCCCGTCCACCACTGTGTAGGACCCGGCCCGCTCCTGCAGATACAGCGCATTGGCCGATGGCTTGAACGTCAAGGCGTCGCTCAGTGCCCATTGCCCTTCCAGCTTGGCCCGCGCCAATAGCCGGTCGGTCTCGAACGCCCCCCCGAAGAGGCTCGTCGACACATTGTTCCAGCTGCGGCCATAGAAGACGCTGGCATCCAGGAACACGCCCTCGCCGATCTCCGCCGACATATAGGGACCAACCAGCACGCCCGTACCATTGGCGCGACTGAAGTCGGTGATGTCATCCATCCAGTCGACATGCAGCGCCAGCCCGACCAGCAGCTTGTCATTGACCAGCACATCCCCGCCCGCCGAGAGCAGCGCAAAGCTGCCCCAATGGTCGGTGCCATTATCGGCGCGGACATGCAGTGTCGCCGTGCCATCAATCCAGAAATTGATGCCATCATTGCCCACTGGCTGCATCGCCAGGCTGTCGGCTGCGCTGGCCGCCGCCGCCAGCGTGCTGGCCGCAAAGTTCATGCTGATCGAATTGCCCGAAGGCGAAAACGACAGGCTTCCCGGTGCCGAAGCCGACGCCATGGCCCGCCGGTTTACCAGCCCCGGCACATCCACCGCTCCAGCCAGCAGCCCGGCACGCGATTTGACGAAGCCGGTCGAGAGCGTGCTGAAATAGTCCTCGACGGCTACCGGATTGATCGTCGTGGTGAACGACACACTGGCAATATTGGACCGGCCGAGCGTCGGACTGTGCAGCGTATAGGAGACCACCGCCGTGCCGCCAAACTGGGGGTTCGGGGTGAACTTCAGGTACAGCGCGCTTGGCGCCGGTCCGCCCACCTGCGCCACATCGGCACCGACAATGCGCGCCGTGCCGGCATGGGGCGGGGAGACATTGACCACATCGCCCGTATCGAACGGACCACCGGTCGCGCCCTCGCTCAGATTGACCGGCAGCGGCGTCGCGCCCGGCGGCACCACCACGGCCTTGTCCTCGGCCGTCACCGCCCGGGGCACCACATTCATGGTGTAATTGCCGGTAACCGAGCCGCCTCCGGTATCGGTCACGGTGATCGAGAAGCTGTAGCTGCCCGCGGCAGCCGCATCGATGGTGCCGACAAATGCACCGGTGCCATCCACATTCAGGCCTTGCGGCAAGGCCCCGGCGCTGACGTTGAAGCTTAACGCACCGACATTGCCGCTTGCCGCGATCTTGGGCGCATAGACTTCCTGCGCCATGCCATCGGGCAAGGCGCCGCCGGCCGGGCTCAGCGTGATCACATGGCCGACTTCGGGCGTCACGCTATTGGACGGCGCGGAGGCAGAACTGGTTCCGGCCGCGTTGGTGGCCGTCACCGTGAACGTATAGGCGATGCCATTGGTCAGTCCGCCAACCGTCAGCGGGCTACTGCTACCGGTCGCCGTCAGCCCTCCGGGGCTGGACGTCACCGTATAGCCGATTATGTCAATACCACCGGTGGAAGCAGGCGCGGCGAAACTCACGCTGGCCTGCCTGTCGCCCCGAACCGCACCAACGCCCGTCTGCGCGTCCGGCCACACCGGATTGACCATGAATGACCGGCTGACCTGGCTCGCCGGGAGATAGGAGCCATTGCCGGCCTGATCAGCATTGATCGTGCAGGTCCCTGCCGAAACGAAGGTCAGCGCCCCACCGCTGGTGATGGTGCAAACATTACTCGTGGACGAGGTGAAGGTCGGCGTCAGCCCGGAATCCGACGTCGCCGACAGTATGGGCGTCGTACCGAAATTCTGTGCGCCGGGATTGGTAAACGTAATCATCTGGCTCAGCACCGGATCCGGCGCCGCCAGCGCCGGCTGAACACCACCGAAAACGACAACAAACAGGGCGAAAAGCCCACTCACCAAACCCGGAAATCGCTTCAAAATAAACCGCCTTAAATCAAGAACGGGCATGACCACGCAAACGCGATTCCACCAAGCCCATCGGCGAAATAATACGCCGACATGCTCTGTCCAATCCGCCAATCCCGCATTGTTTGAATTGAATTACACTCAAGCCGAAGCCGCCCCCGGCGATCCCGCAACCGTCAGCGCCTGCGCCACCACCAGCATCCCCGTCAGCGCCTGCCCGCCACCCTGTTCCCTCTTCGTTCGTCCGATGCTAAGCTCGGCGGAACGTTGCGCTCCAGCGCTTCGTTTCCTATCTGAGTGTCTCCTCCCCGACCGACGGTGTGTTCATGGCCGACAAATCTGCGCGTCCCGGCAAAGCCGAGTTCTCCATCGATGACTTCCTCGGCGAGATCGAGAAAGCCGAGGATATCGCCGCCAGCAAGCCGCTTTATGCCGAGCGGATGAAGAACAAGCGCGCGCTCGACCGGGCCGACCAGAAGGCCGCTGCCGACGCCGCCAAGGCGCAGGAAGATGCTGCCAAGGCGCTCGCCCAGGCCGAAAAGAAGAAGACCGCGCTCGAAAAGCGCCGCACCACCAAGGCCAGCCACGACACCGCCACCGGCATGTCGGCCAAGACATCCAAGACCAAGATCAACTCCGTCGATCGCATCGACTTCGGCGGCATGGGCGAAAATCCCCAGGCCGGTTTCGGCCACGTGCCCTCCAGCAAGGCCAAGCCCCCCCAGACCGACGACGAGATCAACGCCGCGCTGACGGCCGCCACCAGGAAGTCCAAGGCCCGCAAGGGCGAGAGCCTCGAAAACGCCCAGACCGTCGGCGTCACCGCCACCGTCAAGGCGCTCGAACAGATCATCCTGCATGGCCGCAAGGAGGTGGAAGGCTCGTCCCCCTGGATGCCGCACCGCCCGGTGCGCCCGCTGCGCGACAAGTCCATGCCCTTCCGCATGGTCACGCCCTATACCCCCGCCGGCGACCAGCCCACCGCCATTGCCGAGCTGGTGGAAGGCGTCAACAATGGCGAAACCGACCAGGTCCTGCTCGGCGTCACCGGCTCCGGCAAGACCTTCACCGCCGCCCAGGTCATCGCCGCCACCAATCGCCCCGCGCTGATCCTGGCGCCCAACAAGACCCTCGCCGCCCAGCTCTATGGCGAGTTCAAGTCGTTCTTCCCCGACAATGCGGTGGAGTATTTCGTCTCCTATTACGACTACTATCAGCCCGAGGCCTATGTGCCGCGGACCGACACCTATATCGAGAAGGAATCCACCATCAACGAGCAGATCGACCGCATGCGCCACTCGGCGACCCGGGCGATCCTCGAGCGCGACGACGTCATCATCGTCGCCTCGGTGTCGTGCATTTACGGCATCGGCTCGGTGGAAGACTACACCGCCATGACCGTCGATCTCGGCAAGGGCCACAAGATCGACCAGCGCGAGCTGCTCGCCAAGCTTGTCGCCCTGCAATACAAGCGCGGCGATACCGGCTTTGTGCGCGGCACCTTCCGGGTGCGTGGCGATACCATCGAGATCTTCCCCGCCCACTATGAAGCCGCCGCCTGGCGCGTCACCCTGTTCGGCAACGAGATCGAGTCCATCGCCGAGTTCGATCCGCTGACCGGCAAGAAGTCCGCCGATCTCAGCTTCATCCGCATCTATGCCAATTCCCACCACGTCACGCCCCGCGCCACCATGAACCAGGCGATCAAGCAGATCCGCGCCGAGCTGGCCGCGCGCCTGCAGGAGCTCAACGGCGCCGGCCGGTTCCTGGAAGCCCAGCGGCTGGAACAGCGCTCCCTGTTCGATCTGGAAATGATGGAAGCCACCGGCTCCTGCGCCGGCATCGAGAATTACTCCCGCTACTTCTCCGGCCGCCGCCCCGGCGAGCCGCCACCGACCCTGTTCGAATATCTCCCCGACAATGCGCTGGTCTTTGTCGACGAAAGCCACGTCACCATCGGCCAGCTCGGCGCCATGTATCGCGGCGACCTCCGCCGCAAGGCCACCCTGGCCGAATACGGCTTCCGCCTGCCCTCCTGCATGGACAATCGCCCGCTGCGCTTCGAGGAGTGGAACGCCATGCGGCCGCAGTCGGTCTATGTCTCGGCCACGCCCGGCTCATGGGAAATGGACCAGACCGGCGGCGTCTTTGCCGAACAGGTCATTCGCCCCACCGGGCTGATCGATCCCCCGGTCGAAATCCGCCCGGCCAAGGCACAGGTCGATGATGTGGTCGATGAAATCCGCCAGACCAACAAGGCCGGCTATCGCACCCTCCTCACCGTCCTCACCAAGAAGATGGCCGAGGACCTGACCGAATACCTGCACGAACAGGGCATTCGCGTGCGCTACATGCATAGTGATGTCGATACCATCGAGCGCATCGAGATCATCCGCGATCTCCGCCTCGGCGCCTTCGACGTGCTGGTCGGCATCAACCTCCTGCGTGAAGGTCTCGACATTCCCGAATGCGGCCTCGTCGCCATTCTCGACGCCGACAAGGAAGGGTTCCTGCGCAGTGAAACCTCACTGATCCAGACCATTGGCCGCGCCGCCCGTAACGTCGATGGCAAGGTCGTGCTCTATGCCGATCGCATCACCGGCTCGATGGAACGCGCTTTGGCCGAAACCAGCCGCCGCCGCGACAAGCAGATCGCCTACAATCAGGAACACGGCATCACCCCGCAGTCCGTCCGCTCCAACATCCACGACATCGTCGATTCCGTCTACGAGCGCGACCACGTCACCGTCAGCATCGGCAAGGGCCGGGATGGCAAGGAACAGGTCCAGGTCGGCGCCAACCTCGCCGCCGTCATCAAGGACCTCGAAACCCAAATGCGCGAAGCCGCCACCAACCTCGAATTCGAAAAGGCCGCCAGGCTCCGCGACGAGGTCAAACGCCTCCGCGACATGGAACTGGATACCCTCACCGGCGAGGTCAACTGACACCCGCCCCACGCGAGCCCCGATCCGTCCCTCCCCCTCCAGGGGGAGGCTAGGTGGGGGCCTCCACCGCCCTACCCGCACGCCCCGGCTCCCCCAAAATCCCCACAACCACCGCAAACACCCCCTCCGGATTGCCCAGCACATCCGCATTGCTGAACCGCACCACCCGATATCCCTGCCCCGCCAGAAACCCCGTCCGCTGCGCATCCCGCGCCACGCCTGCCGCGGAATAGTGGCTGTCCCCATCGATCTCGAACACCAGCTTTTCCCGCTTGCAGACGAAGTCGACCACAAACGGCCCAATCGGCGCCTGCCGCCGAAAATGCCAGCCCGTTTCCCGCCATGGCTGCAACACCACCCAAAATCGCCGCTCGGCCGGCGTCTGCTCCCGACGCAGCTTGCGGGCCAAGGAAATCTGCCTGTTCATAATGCCCCCTTACGGGAAGCTAACATCCGGCGCAGGCGTGAGAAAGCACCCCCGCCCAACCTCCCCCTAAAGGGGGAGGAGCCCCATCGTGGCCTTCACCACCCAAACCGCGCGAGCCCCAATCCGTCCCTCCCCCCTCCAGGGGGAGGTTAGGTGGGGGTCCCTCAGATCACGCCAAAACCCACCACCGTCTCCCTCACGCGCCCCCCTCGCCGCCGCCATCAAGGACCTAGAAACCCCGCGCGAAGCCGCCACCAATCTCGAATTCGAGCAGGCCAAACTGCGTGACGCGGTCAAACGGCTCCGCGAGATCGAACTGGCCACGCTAACGGGCGAGGTGAATGACCACCCAACCCGCGCACCCCCACCCAACCTCCCCCTGAAGGGGGAGGAGCCCCATCGCGGCCTACACCACCGAACCGCGCGAGCCCCAATCCGTCCCTCCCCCTTCCAGGGGGAGGTTAGGTGGGGGTCCCTCAGATCCCGCCAAACCCCACCAACGTCGCCCTCACGCGCCACCCTCGCCGCCGCCATCAAGGACCTCGAAACCCCGCTCGAAGCCGCCACCAATTTGGAATTCGAGAAGGCCAGACTGCGCGACGCGGTCAAACGGCTCCGCGACATCGAACTGGCCACGCTAACGGGCGAGGTGAATGACCACCCAACCCGCGCACCCCCACCCAACCTCCCCCTAAAGGGGCAGGAGCCCCATCGCGGCCGACACCACCCAAACCGCGCGCGCCCCAATCCGTCCCTCCCCCTTCCAGGGGGAGGTTAGGTGGGGGTCCCTCAGATCCCGCCAAAACCCACCACCATCGCCCTCAGACGCCCCCCTCACCGCCGTCATCAAGGACCTCGAAACCCCACACGAAGCCGCCACCAATCTCGAATTAGAGCAGGCCAGACTGCGCGACGCGGTCAAACGGCTCCGCGACATCGAACTGGACGCTAACGGGCGAGGTGAATGACCACCCAAACCGCCCCCCCCACCCATCCTCCCCCTCGAGGGGCAGGAGCCCCATCGCGGCCTTCACCACCGCCCCCCGCGAGCCCCAATCCGTCCCTCCCCCTACCAGGGGGAGGTTAGGTGGGGGTCCCTCAGATCCCGCCAAAACCCACCACCGTCGCCCTCAGGCGCCAACCTCGCCGCCGTCACCAAGAACCTCGAACCCCCGCGCGAAGCCGCCACCAACCTCGAATTCGAGAAAGCCGCAAGACTGCGCGACGAGGTCAAGCGGCTACGGGAAATGGAACTGGACACGCTGACGGGTGAGGTGAACTAAAAAGCAAAACTCCAGCTAAGCCATTGCATTGTGAACCAAATTAAACAAAGCTTACAGTAAGTAGTGCTTTGTGAGGTCTATGGGTGCGTTTTGAGCGGGTTTGGTCTGGTGAAGATTGGGAGACGTACGCGCACGCATTGGTTCAGCTACGCCACGGCCCCGAAAATGTTCAACGCGTCCCAGCCAAAGTTAGCGGCGATGCGGGGCTAGAGTTCTTCACAACCAACGGCTGCCTTATCCAGTGCTACGCGCCAGAGGAAACCTCTGACACTGCCAAATCATCAAGCGCGATGAAGCAAAAGGCAACTTCTGACCTTCCCAAACTGATCAAGAACTCAAAAATCATATCCGGCATACTTCAAGATCTGAAGGCTCGCCGATGGATACTGATGTGCCCGTTTCTAGACGACAAGGATGTAATTCGACACGTTCGAGTAAAGGGGCAAGATATTCTCGCCGCCAACCTTTCTTTTGTTACTAGGGATTTTGAAGCGTTAGTTCACAGCCAAGAAGATTTTTCAGTAGAGATTGCAACGCTGAAACGGCAGTCGCTTGGCCCCAAACTGGCGTATGAACCCCCATCAGATGCAGCGATTGCAGAGAAATCCGGAGAATTTGCCGACAAGCTGGAGGCCAAGCTCAGGCACGCTTATCCAGACATGCAAGAAAATACTCTGCGTGAGAAAAAGGAACTTTACGTTAGAGGCTTTCTGCGACGAGAAAATGCAATCAGCGCACTCCGGCGCTCCTATCCTGCGCTTTGGGAGCAATTGATCAATTCTATCGGTGCCGAAGAAACCCGCCTATCTTTGTTTGGATCTACGGAAACTCAGCCAGCGTTCAGACTAAGAGAAAGCTTAGGCAGAATAGAGCAGAGCCTAGGACGGGATTTGCCGAGCATGCCGTCCTCTCTAATCACCGACCTTTCAGTGGGCACGCTGAGCGACTGGCTTATCCGCTGCCCGCTTGATTTCGATTGAGCGCCGCATGTCCGATATTGACCACAAGGAGGGCTTCACCTTCACAAGCCGCCCTGTTCCCGTACCTGGTGATCTCAGGATAACATGGCGCATCAGTGTGCTTCTAATGATGCTGTCGGCATCGAGAGCTGACCAAGCCTCACTAGCCAAGCTCAACATTATTTCTGCGGCAGTTAACTCAACGGCGGCTTTAAATCTTCTTGAGAAGATTATCGCTGGGGGCGCCCCAACCGTGGCTTGGAAAATGGGCGTAGAGCCGGCTTTGGGCCGTGCGGTCGATTTACTGGTGGGAGATGGACTGGCGAAATGGAAGCCAGTATCTGGTCGCGCTGGCGTAGTTCTTACAGTCACAGGAAAAGCAGCTTGCTCCGCCATCATTGCAGATGGAGACGTTCTCTCAGAAGAGAAATCCATTATCAAGCAACTCGCCAAGATAACAACAGAGACTCTAGTTTCATCAATTATTTCACTATGAGCACATGATGTTTAGAATCAATAACATTTCGCTCCGAGCATCTACTGCCGCAACGAAGTTCGGCGCTGAGATTCCTCTGAAGCCCGGTCTAAACATAGTCTCTGCTAGAAACTCCGCCGGGAAATCCACCGCGCTTCAAGCAATAATTTATGGCCTCGGACTTGAACGATCGCTCAGCCCGAGTCTAGAGGTCCCTCTCCCCTACGCATTGCGGCAACGGCTCCATGCGGCTCCCGAACTCGCGTACCAAGACGTCATTTCCTCTCATGTTGAACTGGAATTACAGAACAACTCGGGTCAAAGGGTCCTGTTGCACAGAGATATTGTTGGAGGCGCGGAGAGAAAACTCATCAGGGCCACGATCTATTCCGGCGAACATGCCGAGAAACGTGACTTCTTTGTCCACGATCCTGGCGCAGCGCAGAATGAGGATGGCTTCCACAAATTCCTTGAAAAGTTTCTCGGTTGGACTTTGCCTTCTGTTCCGACGTTTGATGGCCGTGAAGTACTTCTATATGTCGAAGCCATATTTCCAATGCTCTTCGTGGAACAAAAGCGCGGATGGTCAACAATACAAGGTCCGCTCCCAACTCACTTCAAGATTCAGGACCTCAACCGGCGGGTAATGGAATTTCTACTCGACTTGGACGTAGCAAAGTTACGCCGTAGACAGTCAGAGCTCAGGCTACAGCTGTCCGAATTAACCTCACAATGGCACGCGGTCGGCACGGAACTTAGGGCCGCCGCTGGCGTAGGCTTTAAAGTAAGCGCCTTCCCGCCAGAGCCGAGGGGCGCTGCTTCCGCATTGTCGATCAGTTTCGAAGCATTCAACGATGACAAATGGGTCCCGCTCGACGAGCACATCGTGTCTCTGGCTAAAGAAGCCGAGGAAATTGAGATCGATTTTTCGCAAAATGTAGAAGACGCAGCGCCGGGCCTACAATTGCAGCTTGCCCGGAGCAGAGAGCGGTTGGAAGAATTAAATGTTCGAATGTCTAGCATACGGCAAGAGTGGGTTTTACTTCACGCCGATGCACAATCGTTGCGGGAGCGCATTGCAACGCTTGATGTGGACCTTACGCGAAACAAGGATGCTGCAAAACTAAAGAGGCTTGGATCTGTAATAGGATCTGCGGCAGCCACACATGTTTGTCCCACATGCCATCAAGAATTGCAGACGGAGCTGCTTCCGACTTCCTCTTCCCCGGCCATGGCAATCGAAGAAAACGTCGAATTCATTCGGTCACAACTGAAACTTTGCAACGCAAATCTGTCTTCCAACTTGAGATCGATGGAGCAAGTCCAAGAACTTCATGCGGCCGTTCAGCAGGAAGTTCAATCAGTCCAGCAGCGAATACGCCAAATTCGTGGTGAGCTGACCAAGCCGGCGACATCTGTCTCACGTGCTAGTTTAATGCGCTCAGTCGAAATTGCGTCTGCAATTGATAACGCAAAAAAACTACTACAGTCACTTGCTGGACTTCGAGACGGCCTGGTCTTGATAGCCGAACGACATAAGACTCTGTCAGAAGAGCTAAAATCGATCGGAAAACAGGAATTAAGTCCCGAAGATTTGGAGAAGATCGAATATTTTCAGTCTAACCTACGCAAAAGGCTAGAGAATTACTCTTTCAAGAGCTTCAATCCTAGCGAAATTTCTTTGTCTGATGACAATTTTAGGCCACTAGTCGTAAGCAGAACCGACGTCGGAGTATTAGAGCGGGAGCTGGGGTTCGAGATGTCAGCAAGTGACGGCATTAGGATGAAATGGGCTTACTACCTGTCGCTTTTGCAATGCTCGCAGAAATTCTCGACAAACCATCCGGGCGTGGCAGTATTCGACGAACCGGGGCAGCAAGCGATGGAGTTGGATAGTATTAGATCGTTCCTCGTAGATGCATCTCATTTTTCGCCACGAGATTCACAGATCATTGTCGCCGCCACGTACGAAAACGTAGCGCCCTTGATACCTGAGCTTTCTGCGCTGGACGTGAACAGGGTGCACTTCGACGGGTTGCTTCTTCAGCCACTTTGATTCCCCCCAACTTCTCCCCCTCCCTCCCCCATGCCCCATACTCCCCCGGTTTCAACCCCGGGAGTAACCCATGCCCCAGCGCCGACCAAAGCCCCGTCCAGCGCCGCCGCTGCGCTTTTCGCGCAGCATCGTGCAGTGCCATTTGCGTCTCAGCCGGCAGGTGAGCGTGCTGCGGGCGGTGTTGCAGGAGCACAAGGCGGGGCCGGTCGCCGCCGAGACGGTGGCCTTCGTCAACAGCATGCTGATCGAGGCGCAGCGCCTTTATGGCCGTGAGCCCGACATTGCCCGGTTTCAGCTGCTGCCGCCCGATGCGCGGCTGACCCTGTTTGATCTGCGCCTGATCAACCAGCGGCTGCGCGATGCCGATGCCGTCTTCGCCGATCGCTATGAGGGCCTGCTTTGGCCGCCTGACGAAACGCCTGGAGCCGACCGGCCATGGCAGGGTGATTGAAAAACTTATCCCCGCCCGCTGGCGGCCATGCCAGACTGCTGTCCATCCCCCGCCACGGAACGCGGCGCTGACGAGGCGCCGGGCGGCCGGCCGGTGGCCACGGGGCGTCGCTCGAGAGGCGCCTCGCGGTCACCGGTTGGTTCGGGGAGATGGGGAGGTCGGGGTCGCCCGGCTTCGGTGGGCGACACCGTCAGCAGCGCTTGAAAAACCAGCGTCCCTGGTTCGGTCCCACCAAAAATCCCATCGTGTGCAGCGGCTTGCGCCCCACACTCTAACTTACCAGGGGCGCCAGCCGCTGCACGCCGTGCCACTCATCCCCGCAGGCCAAGCCATGCGGCGCTTCTGCACGTCTCAGCTAGCGTTTGGCCGCGAACACTGGATTGACCCCAGCCGCGGGTCAGGCCGAGCCGAAAGGGCGGGTTTTCGAGAACCGGAGCGGAGCGTACCCCGGTACGTGAGCACCGGAAGCGGAGAATATCCGCGCTTGCAGGCCGGCCTCACCCGGAGATGGGTTAATCCAGCCAGCCGGACAGCTCTCTACGCACCATGGCTTCGATCATGTCCATGCCGCCGGGGCTGTCATTGAGGCAGGGAATATAGGCGAACTGCTCGCCCCCCGCTTCCATGAAGGTATCCTTGCCGCCCATGGCGATTTCTTCCAGCGTCTCGATGCAGTCGGCCGAGAAGGCCGGCGCCAGGATCGCCACCTTCTTGATGCCCTTGCCCGGCAGTTCGCCCAGCGTCACATCGGTATAGGGCTCCAGCCACTTGGTCGGCCCGAACCGGCTCTGGAACGTCACCATCAGCTTGGACTTGTCCCAGCCCAGATACTCGCGCACCAGCCGCGTCGTCTTGTAGCACTGGCAATGATAGGGGTCGCCGCGCTGCAGATATTCCACCGGCATGCCATGATAGCTGGTGATCACCAGATCCGGCTCGAAATCCAGCTTGGCCACGCCATCGCGGATCGAATTGCCCAGCGTCTCGACATATTTCGGATCGTCGAAATAGGCCGGTGCCGTGCGCACTGCCGGCTGCCAGCGCATCTGTCCCAGCGCCTCGAAGGCCTTGTCATTGGCCGTCGCCGTGGTCGTCGCCGAATATTGCGGATAGAGCGGCACCAGGAGGATCTTCTGGCACCCGGCCGCCTGCAGCTTTTCCAACACGCTCTTGGTCGACGGATTGCCATAGCGCATGGCGAAGTCGACAATCACATTGCCGTCCCCGCTCAGCCGCTGCGCCAGGTTTTCGGTCTGGTTGCGCGTAATCACCCGCAACGGGCTCTCGTTCTTTTCCTTGTCCCAGATCTGCGCATAGGCATGCCCGCTCTTCTGCGGCCGCACGCTCAGGATCACCAGGTTGAGAAGCGGCCACCACAGCCATTTCGGCGTCTCGATCACCCGCGGATCGCTCAGGAATTCCTTCAGGTAGCGACGGACATTCCAGTAGTCCGTGCCATCCGGCGTCCCCAGATTGAGCAGCAGCACCCCGATCTTGGGGGCTTTGACAGGCTTGTGGCTTGGCGGCAGGTGATCGGACATGGACCGTCGCAGTCTGGAGGGATTCTAGGATTTGGCGCGAACCATAACCACTCGCACGCCCAGCGCAAGGCGGCGATGCGCCGCGCTGTTCAGAGACTGGCGATCAGCAGCAGAATTCCGAAGCCAAGCACCGCCACGGCCCCCGCCAGTTCCGCCCACCAGACCACGCTGGCCGTCACCGCATTGTCGGCGCCGCCAATCCGCCTTGCCAGGCTCTTGGAATAAACCGCCGCCGCCGCCAGCACCGCCACCGTCAACGCCGTCCCCGCCCCCATCAGGAACACCGCGGCGATCCCCGCCACCAGCAATCCCTGCGACAGCGCGAACACCAGCACCACCAGCGCCCCCGAACATGGCCGCAGGCCCACCGCCAGCACCACGCCCAATTGCTCGCGCCAGCTGCTCCCCGCCACGCTGGGCGGCACCACATGCAGATGCGCGTGCTTATCCCCGTCATGCTCATGGCCACTATGATCATGGTCATGCCCATGGTGGTCATGGTCGTGATGATGGTGGTCGGTTTCGTGCAGATGGTCGTGCGCCTTTTGGCTGAGGTCTGCTCCGTGATGATGATGGCTGTGCCCCCAGCCAAACACCTTGCGCGCAATCAGCCACAGGCCCAGCAGCGCCACCATGGCGTAGGAGGCGATGCCGATCCAGTTGGCCGCATCGCTCATGGCCAGGCTCGTCATCCGCAATGCCCCGGCCGCCACCAGCACGAAAACCACCGCCACCACCGATTGCAGCATGGCCGAGATGATGCTCAGCGAAATGCCGCGCCGCGCCTGGCTCTCATTGGCCAGCATGTAGGAGGAAATCACCACCTTGCCGTGCCCCGGCCCGGCCGCATGCAGCACGCCATAGACAAAGCTCAGCCCGCCCAGCAGCCAGAACGCCGTCCAGTCATTATGCAGGGCCCCCAGCGATCCGGTCATCGCACCATAGAACTGGCGCTGCTGGTCCTGCAGCCAGCCAAAAAATCCGCTGCGCGGCAAGGTCAGGCCCGGCTCGGGCGGCGGCCCGCCAAACGGGGTTGCCGGCCGCGCCTCGGCCACCTGCTTGGTCGCTTCCAGCGCCGTCGCCGCTGCTGGCACCACGCCGGTGCACGACACCACGATAATGCCCTGCGTGCCGCGCATCGCCGCCGCCAGGTCGGGCGGCAGTTCCAGCACTTCCGGTCCCAGTGCATACAGCCGTTCTTCAACCTGCTTATCCATCGCACGCGGCGGCTCCAACACGACGTTGCAGCTGTCCGGCGCATTCTGCAGCGTCACCTTGGCGGCATCGGCAAAGCTGATCGCCACGTAATATTCCGGGTCGTTGATCGCCAGTTCAAACCGGTTGCCGGGATGGAACGGTGCCTCGGGCATCACCGAATAGCGCAGCGTCACCCTGCCATCGACATAGTCCATGGTCTGGTCGCCGACCGGGGTGAAAGCCAGCATGTCGTCGCCTTCGCCGGCAAAGGTATAAAAGCCGAAATCGGCCAGTCCCAGCATGTTCTCGTCGGCCAGATCCTGCAGTTCAGCGACGCTGGTAATGCCGTCGCCATCGCTGTCCAGCCCCTGCACCACCCAGGCCGAGAACGCCGCGTCGAACGTCCACTCATGCTTGAGCGCAGTGACCGCACCATCATCGTCAAAGGCCAGCGTCACCGCCGCATCGATGAAAATATGCGGATGCGCCAGCGCCGGCAGCACCATGGCTCCAGCAGTCACGGCGAGCGTAAGGAGCCCGGTGGCAAGCTGACGGCAGAATTTCAACATGAGCAGATGGCCCTAACTGATGGGGTGGGTCGCGAACCACTCAACCAGATGGTCGATGAGCGCCCGAACCTTGCCGGCAAGGTGCCGGCGATGCGGATAGACCGCCTGCAATGTCTGGCCGGTCGGCAGGAATGGCGTCAGCACCGGCACCAGCGCCCCCGATGCCACCGCTGGGTCTGCCAGATAGGAAGGCAATACGACAAAACCGAGGCCCATTTCCGCCGCCTGCCGCGCCGCCAGCGGCGAATTGACTCGCACCGGCCCGTTGACCGGCACCGAGATGGTTTTACCATCCTCGACAAAGCGCCAGTTCGACTGACCCTGCAGGTTCACATCGACAATGCAGGGCAGGTTCCGCAGCTGGTCGGGATGCGTTGGCGTGCCATGGGCCTTCAGCAGCGATGGCGACGCCCCCACCACCACATGCATATCGGCGATCTTGCGGGCGATCAGCGAACTATCGGCCATGGTCGAGATGCGCAACGCCACGTCGATGCCCTCGTCGACGAGGTCGACATAGCGATCCTCCAGCCGCAGATCGAGCGTCACCTTCGGATACTTCGCCAGGAACTCGAAGATCACCGGCGCCAGCGTCCCCTCGCCGAAATTGCGCGGTGCCGACACCCGCAACAGGCCGCGCGGCTCGGCGGTCTGGTCGGTAATGGTGGCGTCGAGATCGTCCAGTTGCTGCAGCAGCGCGCTGGCCTCGCGGTAATAGGCCTCGCCCGCCTCGGTCAGGCTGAGCTTGCGGGTGGTGCGGTTCATCAGCCGCACCCCGAGATAGTCCTCGAGATCGGTCACATATTTGCTGAGCAGCGCCTTGGAGCGCCCATGCTGACGCGCCGCAGCGGAAAACCCACCGGCGTCGAACACCTGAACGAAGGCCCGAATGCGCGCGAGATCCTGCATGTCTACTCCAGCCTGTCGAGATCGAAACCGGCGACGTCATCGACCAATTGTGCAAATCCATTGAGTGCGTGTTGCGCGCTGGCCAAGCCCTTCTCGGCAGATGCCAGCAACGCGTTGCCCACGACGCCCTGCGGGTTCAGATCCGTGCTGACCCAGCCCGGTCGGGTCTTGCCATGCATTTTGAGCCAGTGTGTCCCGCGATCCATTGCCTGCGCAGCCGAACCAAAATCGGCCCTCTGCTCGCGCCGCACCGCCGCCGGCCGATAATGCAGCATCAGCGAGGTTTCGATATCGCCCCCATGAATGCCATAGGCCAGCTCATCGGCGCTAAACAGCCCCTCCGGCTGCCCGAACCGCATCCAGGCGGCACTCACGGCCAGCATCTGCTGTTCCAGGCGCAATCGGGTCGCCAGCAGCCCGGCAATCTCGGAATTGCCGCCATGGCTGGAGACCATGATCAGCTTGCGCACCCCGGCCCGCCGCGCCGTCATCACCACAGCGTGCCACGCCGCCAGCAGCGTTTCCGCGCTCTGGGTGAACACGCCCGGCAATGGCAGATGTTCGATGCTGTGCCCCACCGCCTGCAACGGCAGCACCAGCACATCATGATGCGGATCGATGTGGTCGCGCAGCCGCGCCAGATGCCCCCGGGCGATATCGCAATCGGTCGACAGCGGCAGATGCGGACCATGTGGCTCAATGGCCGCGATGGGCAGCACGGCAATCGTTCCGGGCCCCGCGAATTCAGCAAATTCGGGCGCGGTCAGCTCTTCGGCAAAATAGGTCGCCACCTGTCGCTCCGTCCCAGTGTCAGGCCCGAACGCATACCCCATCTGCACAAAGTGAACAATAACGGGACTTGGTCGTCGCCAGATTAACGATAGGATGCAAGGCCAATCGACGCGCCTAAGGAGTTCGGACTATTTTCCCACCCATGTCCAAGCCCTCATCCCGTTCAACGCTCTATCGGCTGATCGAAGCCGGCCAGCTCGCCCACAAGGCCCTGCTGGTTCCCTTGCTCGAACGCGGACTGGAACCCGGAGACGACGCCGTGCTGTTTGCGCTGGGGCGCTCCGGCATGGCCGAACCCGATCTCGCTGACGAACTGGGCCTGCCGCTGGATGCGCTCGACGCACGCATTGCCCGGCTGGCCGAGCGTGGCCTGGTTGGTCGCCAGGCCGTCGGGCCCGAACTTGCACCCGGGCTGGCGCTGACCGAACGCGGCATCCGCATTCGCAACAGCCTCGCCGATAACTGGGCCCAGCTCGAAGAGGCTCTTCTGGGTGAGCTCAAATCCAAGCAACGCAAGTCGCTCGGCGGCACGCTCAAGCGCTTCGTCGCCCTGCTCAAGCTCTGACCGGCCCAACATGACTGGACCATTCAGGTCCGGTTCATCGGCAAAGGTGTTTTCTGTCTCCACGGGCATCGACCTGCCCCCCAAATGGTAACAGGAGTTCAGCACATGGCCTTGAACAAGAAAATCCTCGCCGGTGGACTGGCGGCTCTGGCGCTTCTGGCGACGACCGCAGCAGCTTCCGCCGCCCCCGCCTTCGCCAGCAGCAATGTCAATGTGCGCTCGGGCCCCGGCACCGGCTACCGCGCCATCGATACCCTGCGCCGCGGTGAACGCGTCGACATCCAGTACTGCCGTGGCAGCTGGTGCTTCGTCGAGAAGGATGGCCCCAATGGTTGGGTCGCCGCCAATTATCTCGAACGCGGCCGCCCGAGCCGTCCCGACTGGAACGACGACCATTGGGATCGCCCCAATTGGAACCGCCCCGGCCGTCCCGGACCCGATTGGGGTTGGGATCGTCCCGGCCGTCCGAACTGGGGTCACACCCGTCCGCCGCGCCCCCAGCCCCTGCCGATCTATCCGTCCAGGCCGGGCGCCAGCTTCTGCTTCAATGGCCCCAACGGCTACTTCTGCGCCGGCAGCTAGAGTCACCAATGCCAACGCCGCCCTTCGGGGCGGCGTCTTCACATCCGGCGCCACCCGACGCAACCTGCCCGTCTGTCATTCGTTGTCCTGCCAAGCCTTATGGCACCCACACGGAAGGATATTTGAGATGGCAGTGTCCACCCAGACCACCGAGACCAAAACGCCGGCGTCCAAGGCCCCGGCCAAAAAGTCAACTACGGCCAAGGCGCCCGCCACCAAAAAAAGTGACGGCAAAACCGCTACAACCAGGGCAGCCAAGGCGACCAAACCTGCCGGCACCAAGGCCTCTGCGACCAAACCCGCGGCAAGCAAGGCAAAGCCCGCCGCCAGAACCAAATCCGGCAAGGTCGCCGCCACCGCCCAGTCCCATGACAGCAGCACCACTGCCAGGGAACATGACGATCACGTCGACCGCGTCTGGGACCTCGCCAAGCGTATCGGCATTTGCATGTTCGTGACCTGGGATGGCGAACGCCAGCGCGCCCGCCCACTCGCGGCCACAGTGGATAGGGAAGAGGGCGTGCTCTATTTCCTGACCGATATCAACGGCCACAAGGACGAACAGATCGCCAGGTTCCCCACCGTGACCGTCGCCTTCGCCGATCACGGCCATAGCCGTTACGTCACCCTCACCGGCAAGGCGACGATGAGCAATGACCGTGCCCGTATCAAGCAATTGTGGTCGCCTTTCGCCAAGGCCTGGTGGGATGGTCCCGAAGACCCGGCGATCCGTGTCATCCAGGTCGTCCCCGATGACGCCGAACTCTGGGATAGCCCGGGCCGCATCGTGACCACGATTTCCATGCTTGCGGCGGCCGTCACCGGGCGCGCTCCAAAGTTTGGCGAAAATGCCAAGGTGATCATGTGATCCTCTTGGCGCGCTGACCCGTATCAAGGGCAACAGCAAGCGGCATAAAGGGACCGTGATGACCAAGTATCTGATCCTCTATGCCGCCTGCGCCCTGATATTCTTCCCGCTCGACTTCATCTGGCTCTCGACCATGGGCAAGGGCTTCTACCAGCGCGAGCTGGGTGGGCTGCTGCTTGAACGTCCAAATCTGGCGATCGCCGGTCTGTTCTATCTGGCCTATCTGGTCGGTGTCGTGGCGCTGGTCGCGGCGCCGGCCGAGGGCGATGTGATGCGGGCGCTGCTGATGGGCGCAGTCCTCGGCTTCGTGGCCTATGGCACCTATGACCTGACCAATCTGTCGACGGTTAAGGGCTTCACGCCCATGGTGGCCGTGGTTGACATGGCCTGGGGCACGGCCCTCACCGCGGCGACGGCAGCGGGCGGTGTCTGGATCAGCCGTTTCTTCGCCTAATCCTTGCCCGGCAGCGTCGTCGGGTCGGCCGTTACCGGCACCCGTTTAACGCGTTCGCGCGCCATCACCACCAAACCGGCCGCGACAACGATGGCGGCGCCAATCAGGGAAATCGGGTCGATCACGTGCCCGAACATCACGATACTGAGCACGATGGCCCAGGGCAGCGAGAAATAGTTGAACGGCTGTACCACGCTGGCCGGCGCCATCGACAATGCATAGACCATCAGCCCATGCCCGATGCAGGTGGTCGCCATGATGACGATGACCAGCGCCACATCGCCCCAGCCCATCGGCTCCCAGAACCAGACACCGACCATGGTCGATAGGCCCAGCCCGATCAGACCGGCATAGGCCATGCTGGTTGCTGCCGAGTCGAAGCGGCTGACCTTGCGGGTAATGACGATATACACCGCGTAGCACATCGCCGACGCGATCGCGTAGCCAACGCCCCAATCCAGCGGCAAGCCACCGGGCCGCACGATCACCATGGCGCCGGTAAAGCCAACCCCCACCGCCACAAATCGGAATATCCCGACCTTTTCGCCCAGGATGGGAATGGCAAACAGGGTCACCATCAGTGGATAGACCAGTGAAATGGCCTGCAACTCGCCCAGCGGCACGGTTTGCAGCGCCAGAGCATAGAGCCAGATATCGGCCATCAGCAGGGCGCCGCGCAGCCACTGCCACACCGGAACGCGCGAGGTCAGGGCCTGCCGCAGGGGCGCCTGCCGCAAAACCAGGAACAGCGCGAACACCCCGAAGCCCCAATACCGCATCATCGAGATCTGGAACGGCGAATAGTCCTGCACCAGCAGCTTGGAAATCGCGTCCTGCAGGCCGAACACGCCAATGGTGATCAACGTCAGAGTAATCGCGCGCCCGATATTGTCGGCGGCGGGGGATGCGGAAAGCGCACTCATGCTGGGGAACAGTCTGGGTCAGCGGACACAAAAACGCCCCGGACCACCCGGACCGGGGCGTACAAGCTCTATCGCAACGATCAGGCTTTCGCCATCATCGATTTGACGATGCCGGCAACCGCCGTCAGCAGGCCACCACCGACCAGACCGGTCGCGCCCTGCCCGGCCAAAGCGCCGAGATCGAGGCTACCAGTTGCGCCCGCTGCCGCTGCACCACCCACAAGGCCGCTGAGGCCTGGGATCATGCTGGCCAGCCAGGTTCCAGCCACCCCGCCGATGGCCCCGGCGATGGTATTCCCGGTCGTCCCGAGATTAAGATTCTTGGCCAATTGCCCGACAATGTTGCCGCCGGCGCCCCCGGCGAGCAACTGAACAAGGATGGGCACGATGACTTCCATGTGTAGTCCCCCTCTTCACGTCCCGCGGGCCCTCTCGCCGCGCAGTAACCTGCTCAGACTAGTCCTGTTCGCAATTCAAAAAAAGGACAGGACCATTGCCCAGCTCCTGCTATGGTCGCGCCACAAAAGGCCGCTTCGCCCTTGCGCCGTCGGCCTGGCTCCCTATCTCACCGAGATTGAAGCGCACCGGCAAAGCGTCCTATGGTCCGCCCGAGCGCAGAAAACCATAAGTCATGAATCAGCAGTCCCAAACCAGCATTGATCCCGTCGCATTGGTCACCGGCGCCGGTGATCGCATTGGCGCGGCCATCGCCCGGCGCCTGGCCGGGGCCGGCTATCGGGTGATCGTTCACTATCGCTCCGATGCCGAAGGCGCCAGGGCGGTGCAGGCCGCGATCGAGGCCGCAGGCGGTCAGGCCGCCATCCTGCGGGCCGACCTCGCCAATCGCGATGAACGCGCCAGCCTGATCGAAGACGCCGCCACCCGGTTAGGTCCGCTGACCGTGCTGATCAACAATGCCTCGCTGTTCGATCCCGATAGCGCCATCGATGTGACCGAAGCGCTCTGGGACCAGCATTTCGCTATCCATGCCGAAGCACCGGTCTTCCTCGCCCGCGACTTTGCCGCGCAACTGCCCGAAGGCGCATGCGGCAACATCATCAATATGATCGATGAGCGGGTGCTGCACCCGAGCCCGGCCTATTTCAGCTATACCCTCTCCAAAGCCGTGCTCTGGACCGCCACCCGCACCCTGGCACAGTCACTGGCCCCGGCCATTCGCGTCAACGCCGTCGGTCCCGGCCCCGTGCTGCCCCATAGCCGCCAAAGCCAGGCCGAGTTCGACCAATCGGTCGCTGCGCTGCCACTGCAACGCCATGCCGGCCCCGATGCCATCGCCGATGGCGTTCTGATGCTGCTCAATACTCCGTCTATGACCGGGCAGATGCTCGCCCTCGATGGTGGTGAACACCTCGAATACCTGCCCAAGAGCAAGCCGACGCCGCGATCATGACCGACACGCCCATTCCCAGCGGTCACGAGGTCATCAAGGCCTTCGTGCGCACTCTGCCCGCCGCACCGGGCGTCTATCGCATGATCGATGCCGAAGGCGAGGTCATGTATGTCGGCAAGGCCCGCAACCTCAAGGCGCGCGTCACCAATTACACCCGCCCCGAAGCCCTCGAGACCCGCCTGCAGCGCATGATCGCCGCCACGGTGACCATGGAGTTCGTGCGCACCGAGACCGAATCCGAAGCGCTGCTGCTCGAGGCCAATCTGATCAAGCGCCTGAAGCCCCGCTTCAACGTCTTGCTGCGCGACGACAAGAGCTTCCCCTATATCCTGATCGCCACCGATCATCCGGCGCCCGAACTGATGAAGCATCGCGGCACCCGCCGCCGCAAAGGTCATTACTTCGGCCCCTTCGCCTCGGTCACCGCCGTCAATCGCACCATTGCCAGCCTGCAGAAGGCCTTCCTCCTGCGCAATTGCTCGGACAGTTTCTACGCCGCCCGCACCCGGCCCTGCCTGCAGCACCAGATCAAGCGCTGCGCCGCCCCCTGCACCGGCGAAATCTCCCTGTCCGGCTATGGCGAACTGGTCGAGGAAGCCCGCGAATTCCTCAGCGGCCGCTCCCAGGGCGTGCGCGACCACATGCAGGCCGAGATGAACACCGCCGCCGAGCAACTCGATTTCGAGCGCGCAGCCCTGCTGCGTGATCGGCTGAGCGCGCTGGCGCTGATCCAGAGCCAGGGCGATGCCACCGCCAAATCCGTCGAGGAAGCCGATGTCTTCGCCATCCACCACGAAGGCGGCCAGTTTTGCGTGCAGGTGTTCTTCTTCCGCGCCTTCCAGAACTGGGGCAACCACGCATTCCGCCCGCGCGCCGATTCCAGCCTGTCGGATGCCGAAGTTCTTGAGGCCTTTATCGGCCAGTTCTATGAAAGCCGCACGCCGCCCCGCCTCGTACTGATCAGCCACGAACTGGCCGAGCACGGGCTGATGGAAGAGGCTTTGACCAGCCGCGCTGATCGTCGTGTCTATGTCGAAGTGCCCAAGCGCGGCGAAAAGCGCGACCTGGTCAATCATGCGCTCAACAATGCGCGCGAGGCCCTTGGTCGCCAGCTTGCCGAAGGCGCCACCAATCGCACCCTGCTCGAAGGCGTCGCCGAGACCTTCGGCCTCAATGAGGTTCCGCGTCGCATCGAAACCTATGACAACTCCCACATTTCCGGCACCAACATGGTCGGGGCCATGGTCGTGGCCGGCGAGGAAGGCTTCTCCAAGAAGCACTACCGCACCTTCAACATCAAATCCGATATCGTCGCCGGTGACGATTTCGGCATGATGCGCGAGGTGCTGACGCGCCGCTTCAGCCGCCTGGCCAGTGAAAGCGACAATGACGCCGAGGACGAGAGCACCGGCATGCCCGATTGGCCCGATGTGGTGTTCATCGATGGCGGCGCCGGCCAGATGAGTGCGGTCCGCGGCGTCATCGCCGAGCTCAACCTGCAAAAGGAAGTCACCTTTATCGGCATCGCCAAGGGCGAAGAGCGCGATGCCGGCCGTGAGAAATTCTTCATGGAGGGCCGCGAGGCCTTCATGCTGCCCCACCGCGACCCGGTATTGTATTACGTCCAGCGCCTGCGCGACGAAGCCCACCGCTTCGCCATCGGCACCCACCGCGCCAAGCGCAAGAAGGAAGCCATCAAGAACCCGCTCGACGAAATCGATGGCATCGGCCCCACCCGCAAGCGCGCCCTGCTCAACCATTTCGGCTCCGCCAAAGCCGTCGGCCGCGCGTCCCTCCAGGACCTGGCCGTCGTCCCCGGCATCTCCGACCAGATGGCGCAGATGATCTACGACCATTTCAACCGCGGCGGTTAGCGTCTCACCTGCCCCCAGACCCGGCACCCGACGGCGGCATTGCCGCCAGCGGCAATCGCCTGCTCCGTGCCCCCCTCCAAAAGTCATAGGTGACAAACCCTGGCCGCTATCCTATAGCTGTCGCCATGACCCGTTCCGCCGCCACGTTTTCGTTTTGGTATTTTAGCTATCCGATGCTGGCGGAGGCAGGGACGCGCTTGGTCTAAACGACAAGTACCAAAAAACCCAATATGCCGCCGCCAGCCAAACTGGCGGCTTTTTTATTGCCCGCCGTTTGGCCCACCCACCAGGAGCCCACGCCGTGCTGAAATCCACCGACGACCTGCGCATCAGCGCCATTCAGGAATTGACCACCCCCATCGAGGTGATGCGACAGCATCCCCGCACCGATGCGGCGACCCGCACAGTCATCTCTGCGCGCCACGCCTTCCATAATATCCAGCATGGCGGCGATGACCGGCTGGCCGTTGTCGTCGGGCCCTGCTCGATCCACGATCCCCTCGCAGCCCTCGATTATGCCCGGCGGCTGGCGGCGCTGCGCGAGACGCTCGGCGACCGGCTCGAAATCATCATGCGCGTCTATTTCGAAAAGCCCCGCACCACGGTGGGTTGGAAGGGCTTGATCAACGATCCCAGTCTCGATGGCAGCTTCGACATCGATCACGGGCTCCGCGTGGCGCGCAATCTTCTGCTCGATGTGAACAATCTCGGCCTGCCGGCGGCGTGCGAATTCCTCGACATGACTACCCCGCAATACATTGCCGACCTGGTCAGCTGGGCCGCCATCGGCGCCCGCACCACCGAAAGCCAGATCCACCGCGAGCTGGCCTCGGGGCTCTCCTGCCCGGTTGGCTTCAAGAACGGCACCGATGGCAATGTCCGCATCGCCCTTGATGCCGTGAAGTCATCGAGCCAGCCGCACCACTTCCTCGCCGTCACCAAGTCCGGCCGCTCCGCCATTGCCACCACCACCGGCAATGAGGACTGCCACATCATCCTGCGCGGCGGCAAAACCACCAATTTCGACGCCACCAGCGTCGATGCCGCCTGCAAGGACGCCGAAAAGGCTGGCATTGCCCCCGTGGTGATGATCGACGCCAGCCACGCCAATTCGTCCAAAAAGCCCGAGAACCAGCCCGCCGTCCTCGCCGATATCGGCGCCCAGATCGCTGCCGGTGATCGCCGCATCATCGGCGTGATGATCGAGTCCAACCTCGTCGCCGGCCGCCAGGACCTCGTCCCCGGCCAGGACCTGGTCTATGGCCAGTCGATCACCGATGGCTGCATCGATTGGGACACCACCGTCGCAGCGCTCGAAGCCCTGGCCGACGCCGTCACCCGCCGCCGCGCCGCCACCAACCAGGCCGTCGCCTAGGCTCACCGTGCCGCCCGCGGACTTGATCCGCGGGCCACTCTCACCCCGAGACGCGCTTTGACCGGTCCCCGGATCAAGTCCGCCCCCTGCTTCATCACATTGCTGGCTTGACCCTCCCCCGCCAATCCTGTTGTCTCCGGCCATGGCCAAATCACCGCTGACATCGATCCCCAATATCATCACCATCGCCCGTATCGCGACGATCCCGCTGATCGTCTGGCTGCTCATGACCGGCGATATCGGCCTGCGCATCGTCGCGCTCGTTCTCTATGTCGTGGCTGCTGCCAGCGACTGGCTCGACGGCTATCTGGCCCGCAAGTGGAACCAGGTCTCTCCCCTCGGCCGCATGCTCGATCCGATCGCCGACAAGCTCCTCGTCGGCATCGTCATCGCCGCGCTCGCCTGGGATGGCAGCTTTTCGGGCTGGGACATGATCCCGGTCATTGCCATCCTGTTCCGCGAATTCTTCATCTCGGGCCTGCGCGAATTCCTCGGCAATACCAAGGTCGTGCTCCCCGTCAGCACCCTGGCCAAGTGGAAAACCACCGCCCAGCTGGTCGCCCTTGCCATCGTCATGCTTGAGCGGATCCTGCCCGGCCTGGGCCTGGTCAGCGATATCGTACTCTGGGTCGCGGGCATCCTGACCGTCTGGACCGGTTGGCAATATCTGCGCGCCAGCTGGCCGCACCTCTCGGGCGAACAGCAGTGAAAATCCTCTATTTCGCCTGGCTGCGCGAACGCCTCAATCGCGGCGAGGAAGAGGTCGATCTTCCCGCCGATATCCTCACCATTGCCGACCTGATCTCCTGGCTGGCCGACCGCGACGAGGCCGCCGCCCTCGCTTTCGAGAAACGCGCGCTGATCAAGACCGCGCTCGATGCCAGGCTGGTCAGCCACGATACGCCCTTGGCCGGCGCCAAGGTCGTCGCCCTGTTCCCCCCGATGACGGGAGGCTGACTTGGACATCCGCGTCACCCAGGCTCCACTCGATCCCGGTGCGGAGGCCAATGCCTTCATCGCCCGGGCCGCCCATGCCGGTGCCGTCGCCACCTTCACCGGCCTCGTGCGCTCCATGCCCAACGATTCGATCCTGTCCCTGACGCTGGAATGCTATCCCGAACTGGCCATAAACCAGCTCACCGCCATCGCGGCCGCCGCCCAGTCCCGCTTCGCCCTGGCCGACGTCACCATTATTCACCGCTATGGCCGCATGCTGCCCGGTGAACCCATCGTCCAGGTCATGGCTTCTGCCCCCCACCGCCAGGCCGCCTTCGATGCCGCCCAGCTGCTGATGGACCACCTCAAGACCGACGCCCCGTTCTGGAAACAGGAAACCACCCCCGCCGGCACCCACTGGGTCGAAGCCAAGTCCGCCGACGACGACGCCAGGGCGCGCTGGCAATAGCCGGGTCCACAATTGCCGGGACCGCCCCCTTGAGCGCAGGCTGAGGGATCGCGGCAGGCCTAGCCAGCCACCATCGGGTGCTCCTCGCGCCGGCGGAAATCACCGGCGCAGGATACGCAAGTTCAGCAATGTCCGATGTCAGCCTGCGGCGCTGGCCGCGCCTAGGCGCGCCCCAGCTCCTCGGTCCGCTTGCGCGCGGCGGCCACGGCCCGCTCCATCAACGGCGTCAGCCCGTCATCGGCCATCAGCACGGCCAGCGCCGCGGCCGTCGTGCCATTGGGCGAGGTCACATTCTTGCGCAGCGTTTCCGCCGGCACGGCTGGTTCGGCTTCCATCAGGGCGGCCGCGCCGATCACCGTCTGGCGCGCCAGCTTCATCGCGATCTCCGGCGACAGGCCCTGCTGCACACCGGCAGCCGCCATCGCCTCGACCATATTGAACACATAGGCCGGACCCGAGCCCGAAACCCCGGTCAGCGCATCCAGGTCGCCTTCGCTATCGAGCCAGACGACCATGCCGGCAGCCGCCAGCAGCGCATCGACCGTCGCGCGTTCATCGGCGTCAACATCGGGGCCGGCAACCGCGCCGGTAACACCCTTGCCGATCTGTGCCGGGGTATTGGGCATGGTGCGCACCACCCGCCCGCTATCCATGCCGCGCGTCAGCCGCGCAATGTCGATCCCGGCGGCAATCGAAACCACCAGCGTTTGCGGGCCGATAACCGGCTGCAGCGTTTCCATCACAGCATCGATGATCTGCGGCTTGACCGCCAGAACCAGCACATTGGGCAGCAGCCCCGCGCCTTCGGCGTGCAATGGCAGTTCGTAATCTGCGGCCAGTGCCCTTGCTTCCGGGCTCGGCGACGGATCGACCAGCACCAGGTTGCTCGGGGCCAGGCCGGCATCCAGCCAGCCGCGCGCCAGGGCCAGTCCCATCTTGCCGGCACCAACCAGCATCACGGGACCAATCGTGCGGAGAGATACGCTCATGCTTCACCCACCGTTTCAAACATTACATGGCTCAGTGCATCGGCAGCGGACTTGCCCGCCCAGACGACGAACTGGAACGCCTGGTAATATAGATCGCAGCTATCGGTAGCCGAGCGCAAGAGTGCTTCGCATTGCTGCGGCGACACTTCGGCGCCACCGGTCAACAGGTGCGAGTTGCGGAACAGCACCACGCCTTCCTTGTTCCAGATGTCGAAATGGCCGATCCACAGCTGCTCATTGATCAGTGAGATCAATTGCTTGATTTCGTTGCGCCGCCCCTCTGGCACTTTCAGATCGAACGCGCAGGCAATATGCAGCGATTCAAGATCTTCCATCCAGTTGAACGAGACGTGATAGTCGCTCCAGCCGCCGCGCACCGAAATCGAGATTTCGTCGGCGTCCTGGCGTTCGAAAGTCCAGTCATTGATCGATGCGATATGCTCGATGATGTCCACCGGATGGACAGTGCGATCGGGCTCGATCTGTAGAAGTGACATTGACGGGTTCCGTCCTGGGAGCGCGTGATCGGGAGCGGCCGCAAAGCCGACAGATTCAGGGTACTCAGGGAACTTACCGCACGCATGAGAGCTTACGAATCGTCCTGATGTTTTGACCCTACACCGCTCCACTGATTCAGGGGACGCGCGGCCGGTTCAGGACGCCAATCTCTTGTGGATGATCGGACTGCGAGCGTTAACAAGCCGTTAACAGACGGGCCGAACGCCCATCACAACTGCACGAATTCAGGACGCTTTGCTTGGAAACTGCGCGCGGCGCGCCCGTTATTTGCTCTAGCCAAGCATTTCGGGCCCGGCCCAGCCCGTCGTCAGCACCTCGGCCCATTGGGGAAAGCCGTTGTCCAGCGCCTGCCGGGCCGCACCATCCCAGTCATATCGGACGATCCGCAGTTCTGCGGTCCAGCCCCCGCCCCGCCGCTCGATGATGGCATAGCGCGCATCGGGCGCCCCATGCACCAATTGCATGCCGACCGAGCCCGGATTGACGATGATCCGCCCATCGCGCAGCCGCACGAAGCGCGCCACATGGCTATGGCCACACAGCAGCACCGGGAAATCGCGGCCATCGGCTAAAGCCGCCACCTCCGCCTCGCTCGGCAGCGTCGTCGTCCGGCCATCGAAGAAATTGTCCAGCCAGGGCGCATTGTCGTCGCCGGGGATGCCGTGACAAAGGAACACCTCGCCGGCCTGCACGGCTTCGGCCGGCATGGTTCGCAACCAATCCAGCTGCGCCGGGTTCAGCCGCGACCGCGCAAAGCGATCAATAGCCCGCTGCGGCATCGCCTCGAGCACCCAGCGGTCGTGATTGCCGACAATGATCGGCCCTGGCAGCGCCATCAGCCGCGCGGCAGCGCCTGCCGGGTCCATCGGTCCGCTGACATGGTCACCCAGGCACAACACCGCGTCGACACCCAGCCGGGCGATATCGTCCAGCACGGCATCGAGCGCCAGCCTGTTGCCATGCACATCGGAGATGACAGCGAAGCGCAAGCCTTAGGTCGACTTGGTCTTGGCCTTGGGCTCAGCCTTGAGCGCCGCCAGTTCCTGGCGCAACGCGTCGATTTCCTCGCCCTGCACCTGCACCAGCTCGCGCAGCGCGTCGAAATCCTCGCGCTTGACCAGGTCCATGTCGGCGACGAAACGCTGGGTCTGCGACTTGACCGCGGTCTCCACTTCCCGGCGCACGCCATCGGCCACGCCAGCCGCTTCATTCATCAGGCGGCCGAGATCGTCGAAGATCCTGTTGTTCTGGCTCATGGCAAACCTCAAATATCGTGTTGGCCGGCAAAGCGGCGTCTTGCTCTGATATGTAATGCATCGGGTGCAAAAGTGGAAACCGGTTTTCCGCCGCGACCATGCGGCATACAAGACCGCGCGAGCCCGGCTTGACCGCAGACCGCCGAACCGGCGATGGTCCGCGCCGACCGGTTGCCATCGACAGCCCGGCTCACCACCTATGTCAGCACCCAGTGCGGAGCACGCCTTGCCCTTTCCCGATATCGACCCCATCGCCTTTGCAATCGGCCCGTTTGCTGTCCGCTGGTATGCCTTGGCCTATCTGGTCGGCGTGGGCCTGGGGGCGCTGTACGCCATGCGCCTGTTGTCGCGCAAATCGCTCTGGGCCAATAATGCTCCGCCGTTCCAGCCGGCCGAAGCCTGGGATTTCGCCTTCTGGGCCATGCTGTCCATCGTGATCGGCGGCCGCATTGGCTATGTGCTGTTTTACAACCTGCCCTTCTACGCCGCCAATCCCATGCAGGTGTTCAACACCCTCGATGGCGGCATGTCCTATCACGGCGGCATGATCGGGCTGATGGTCGCCGGCATCATCTTCACCCGCCACAAGGGCGGCAATCCGCTGTCGACGCTTGACCTCCTGGGCGCGGTCGCCCCCATCGGCATCATGCTGGGTCGCCTCGCCAATTTCGTGAATGCCGAGCTATATGGTGCGCCCACCACCCTGCCCTGGGGCGTTGTCTTCCCCACCGATCCGCTGCAGGTCGCCCGCCATCCCAGCCAGCTCTATGAAGCCGCGCTTGAGGGCCTGCTGCTGTTCCTCGTCATTCGCTTCGTCACCCACATCGCCTATGGCCTGCGCCGCCCCGGCCTCGTCGCCGGCATCTTCGCCATTGGCTATGCCCTGTCGCGCATCGCCGTTGAATTCGTGCGCCTGCCCGATGAGCAACTCGGCTATCTCTATGGCGGCTGGCTCACCATGGGCCAGGTGCTCAGCCTCCCCATCCTGCTCGGCGGTGTCGGACTTGTCGTTTTCGCCATGACCCGCAAGCCGGCTATTCGCTAGGCTCTGGGGAACCAGGCCAGCTTCCATCAGGGCATGCCCGCGCCGGCGGGTATCGCCTTCTCCTGACTGCCGCCACACCCGTTCGTGGAGACCACCGATGACCGAGAACCCCAGCCTCCCCGAGCTTATCGACATGCAGATCCGCACCACGGGTCCCATGTCGGTGGCCACCTATATGGGTCTGTGCCTCACCCACCCGTCCAAGGGCTATTACAAGGGCGCCGACCCCCTCGGCGCCAAGGGCGACTTCATCACCGCCCCCGAGATCAGCCAGATGTTCGGCGAGCTGGTCGGCTTCTTCTTCGTCAATCTCTGGCAGCAGATGGGCAGCCCCAGGGAATTCACCCTGCTCGAGCTGGGCCCCGGCCGCGGCACGCTGATGGCCGATATGCTGCGCGTCGCCTGCCGCGCCGAGGGCTTCCGCGACGCGCTCGACCTGCGCCTGTTCGAGACCAATCCCACCCTGATTGCCGAGCAGCATGCGCGCCTTGAAGCCTATGATCCCAAATGGATCGACAGCTTTGAAAAAGTCGGCCGCGGCCCGCTGCTGGTGGTCGCCAATGAATTTTTCGATGCCCTGCCCATCCGCCAGTTCGTCCGCAGCGATCAGGGCTGGCACGAGCGCATGATCGGGCTGATCGAGGGCAAACGCGCCTTTGGTCTCTCGCCAACCCCGATCCCGCCAACCTCGATGCCCGAAGCCGTCGCCGATGCGCCGCTGACCGCCGTGCTGGAGGTCGCCCTGGCCGGCACCGAGGTGATGACGCGCCTCGCCAACACCATCTCGACCCAGGGCGGAGCTATTCTCGCCATCGATTACGGTTATGCGCGCACCCAGCCCGGCGACACCCTGCAGGGCGTGCGCCGCCATCAATATGCCGACGTGCTGGACAGCCCCGGCGAAGTCGATCTCTCCGCCCAGGTGGATTTCCAGGCCCTCGGCAATGTCGCCGCCCGCGCCGGTCTGGCCGTGCCGCCCCTGCTCACCCAGGGCGAGTTCCTGACCAATATGGGCATCAATGACCGCGCCAGGGCGCTGTCATCGGCCAATCCCGGCGCCGCCGCCGATGTCGCCTCCGCCAGGGCCCGCCTTGTCGACGCCGACCAGATGGGCACGCTGTTCAAGGTCTTATGCGCCCATAGTCCGGGCCTGCAGGCGCCCGGTTTCACGGCATGATCGCCCCCTTCGAGCAAAGCCCGGCGCTCGCCGCCATCCCAACCATTCGCCACGGCTTCTTCGGCCGTCGGGGCGGCATTTCTACCGGCGTCTATACCGGGCTCAACGTCTCTGATTCAGGCGGCGATGACCCCGAGGCTGCCGCCGCCAATCGCGCCATCGTCTCCGCCAGCCTCGGCCTCGGCGAACCCGTCATCCTGCGGCAGGTCCATTCCAATCGCGTCGTGACCCTGGATGCCCCGCCCACCGGCCCGCGTGTCGAAGCCGATGCCCTCGTCACCAACCGGCCCGGCATTGCCCTCGGCATCCTCACCGCCGACTGCACGCCGATTCTCTTTGCCGATTCTGCCGCCGGCATAGTCGGCGGCGCCCATGCCGGCTGGCGCGGTGCCGTCGATGGCATTGTCGGCAATACCATCGCCGCCATGGTCGCCCTCGGTGCCGATCCCGCCCGCATCGTCGCTGCCATCGGCCCCACCATCAGCGCCCCCAATTACGAAGTCGGTCCGCAATTCCTGGCCGATTTCCTGGCTCTGCACCCCAATGGCGGCAAGCATTTCTTCGTGCCGGAAGGGCGGCGCGAGCACTTTGACCTGCCCGGCTTTATCCGCGAGCAGCTCGCGACGGCGGGAATTACCCGCATCGAACAGGTCGGCGCCTGCACCTATGGCGCCCCCGAACGCTACTTCTCCCACCGCTATGCCACCCATCAGGGCACCACGACCGGCCGCCAGATCGCTGTCATCGGATTGCCATGAGGCAAATTAGCTATCATCCATTTGTTGCGTTGCGAGTCTGACGCGCAGCGGCTACATGTGCGCCGAAACTGGATGCGCCCCTCTCCCGGGGCCATATTGAGCACAGGATCGCGTCATGAAGCTGGTCACCGGCAACTCCAACCGTGCCCTCGCCCAATCCGTCGCCAGCTATCTCGAACTCCCCCTGACCGATTGTACGGTGAAGCGCTTCGCCGACAAGGAAGTCTATGTGGAAGTCCACGAGAACGTCCGCGGCGAGGATGTCTTCATCCTGCAGTCGACGAGCTTCCCGGCCAACGACAATCTGATGGAACTGCTGATCCTGACCGACGCGCTGCGCCGCTCCTCGGCCCGCCGGATCACCGCTGTCCTCCCCTATTTCGGCTATGCCCGCCAGGACCGTAAATCGGCCCCGCGCACGCCCATTTCGGCCAAGCTCGTATCCAACCTCATCACCGAAGCCGGCGCCAACCGCGTCCTGACGCTCGATCTGCACGCTTCCCAGATCCAGGGCTTTTTCGACATCCCCACCGACAACCTCAGCGCTGCGCCAGTCATGGTGCGCGACATCCAGGACAATTATGACGTCAAGAACGTCATGATCGTTTCGCCCGACGTTGGCGGCGTGATCCGCGCCCGCAATGTCGCCGGCCGCATCGGCGCCAACCTCGCCATCGTCGACAAGCGCCGTCCGCGCGCCGGCGTTTCCGAGGTGATGAACATCATCGGCGACGTCTCCGGCCAGGCCTGCATCCTGATCGACGATATCGTCGATTCCGGCGGCACCCTGGTCAACGCCGCCGAGGCCCTGCTCAAGGCCGGCGCCAAGGAAGTATCGGCCTATATCACCCACGGCGTTCTGTCCGACGGCGCTTCCGAGCGCATTGCCGGCTCCATGCTCAAGGAACTGGTGGTCACCGACTCGATCGAGGAGACCGAGGTGCAGCGCGCCGCCGGCAATATCCGCCGCCTCTCCATCGCGCCGCTGATCGGCGAAGCCATCGCCCGTACCGCCAGCGAACAATCGGTCTCGAGCCTGTTCGATTAATTCGGCTGGGCTCCGGCCCAGGCGCATCCACGATGCCATCCCGGCACAGGCCGGGATCCGTGTACCGCCACCACGCTAGAATCGCGCCCTTGGCGAAGTGCGCCCTATGCGCCTGCATCCTGATTCTTTCGCGTAGGGGCTCGCCCGGCGCGAGACTCCGCTTGTTCCTCGACGAAATCTGGCTTATAGCCCGCGCCATGAAGCGCTCGTCACCCCTGGAGGACGGGCGCGTATGCTGTTGTTGTGACGCATACACCAACCAGAATGGATATTTCCATGGCTGAAGTTAAGGTGCTCAGTGCACAGGCGCGCGAAGGAGTGGGCAAGGGGGCCGCTCGTGAGCTGCGTCGTCAGGGACTCGTTCCTGCTGTTATCTACGGTGACAAGAAGCCCCCCGTCACCATCTCGATCTCCTATAAGGACGCGATGAAGAACATCTATGCGGGCGGCTTCCTGTCGCACGTCATCGAGCTCGACGTCGACGGCACCAAGCACCGCGTGATCCCGCGCGACTACCAGCTCGATCCCGTCAGGGATTTCGCGCTGCATGTCGACTTCCTGCGCGTCGGCGCCAACTCCACTCTCACTGTTGAAGTCCATGTGAATTTCATCAATGAAGAGAAGAGCCCGGGCCTGAAGCGCGGCGGCACGCTGAACGTCGTGCGTCACACTGTGGAAGTTTCGGCTCCCGCCAACGCGATCCCGGAAGAGATCACCGTTGACCTGACCGGCACCGAAATCGGCGATTCGATCCACATCTCGGCCGTGACCCTGCCCAAGGGCGTGACCCCGGTGATCACCGACCGCGATTTCACCATCGCGACCCTGGTGGCACCGTCGGCGCTCAAGTCGTCCGAAGGTGGCGAAACCGAAGCCGAGACGACCGCCGAGTAATCGCGCGATCGCCAGACTTCTGCTACTGATCGAGGCGGCCTTCGGGCCGCCTCTGTTTTTTGGAGCCAGCCTTGATGAAACTGCTCGTTGGCCTCGGCAATCCCGGGGACCAGTATCGTGGCAATCGCCACAATATCGGCTTCATGGCCATCGATGCCATTGCCCGCCAGCACAGCTTCCCCGCCTGGAAGAGCAAGCATGCTGGATTGCTGGCCGAAGGCCAGATCGGCGGCGAGCGCGTCATCCTGCTCAAGCCGCAGACTTTCATGAACCGCTCGGGCGACAGCGTCCAGCAGGTGGCAAAATTCTACAAAATTCCGCCCGAAGACATTGTCGTGCTCTATGACGAGCTCGACCTCGCCCCCGGCAAGGTCCGCGTCAAGATTGGCGGCGGCAATGGCGGCCACAATGGGCTGCGCTCCATCGATCCCCAGATCGGGCTCAACTACAAGCGCGTCCGCCTCGGTATCGGCCATCCCGGCTCGAGGGAGATGGTGACCCATCACGTCCTCGGCGATTTCGCCAAGGCCGACCAGGTCTGGCTCACCCCCCTGCTCGATGCCATTGCCAGGCATGCCGACATGCTGCTGGCCGGCGACGACAATGGCTTCATGAACAAGCTGGCGATTGCCATCAAGGGCGAAGACGAGCCAGCGCCGGCCAAGCCCGCCAAACCCGCCCCGGCGTCCACCGACGCGCCCAAGGCCCAGAGCCACATCCGCGCCGCCCGCCCGGCCCAGCCGCAAGCGGCCGTCCCCAGCAGCGGCCCGATGGCCGACATGCTCAAGAAGCTGTTCAAGGGCTAGCACCGGCCGCGCGAGCGCCCATGCCATTGCTCGAGGATCGCGATAGGCATCGCCCGCGCACTGGGCTAGAACAGGAGCGCGGCGCGCTGGCCGCATGACCACCACCAGACTGCGAATACTCTTTGGGGAGAGGGCGATGGCAGGCAATGAGGTTGTGTTCTACCAGGCCGTCAGCAATGATGGTTTCATCACCGACAAAAGCGGCGCCAGCACCTGGCAGGGGCCCTATTTCATTGCCGAGCTGGGCTTTCACGAATTCATCGCCGGCGTGGCCAGCGTCATCCTTGCCCGCCCCATCTATGACCGCATCGTCGCCAACGGCAGCTGGCCCTATGGCGACATTCCAGGCATCGTCGCCACCGACCAGCCGCTCACCGATTTCGCCGCCCCCATCATCGCCGCGCCCGACGATCCCGCCGCCCTGGTCGCTGCCGCGCAGGAAGCCCGCCCCGGCCTCGCCTGGATCGTCGGCGACACCGCATTGGCCACCCGCATGATCCTTGCCGGCCTCGTCACCCGCGCCGAGCTCTTCGTACTCCCCCTTGCCCTCGGCTCCGGCACCGAATACCTCGCCCCCGACACCCTCGCCCACCTCGACCTGGTCGACCAACACACCTTCACCAACGGCGTGGTGCGCCTGACCTACACCCGCAGAGCGACCTGAGCCCCCCTCCCGCATGCTCACGCTAATCGCCGCCCTGTCCACCATCGTGAGGGGCTTCCAAACGACCCGGAGGGACAAATCGCTCCAGTGGAGCGCTTTTGAGAGCGGAAGGCCATGAGAGCTATGCTCGAATGGCTGGCCACGGTGGGGCTGCTGCGGTTCCATCTGCCCAATGTTCGCCTTTCAACCAATCCACCTCACCCACCGGCCGTCATCCCGGCGAAAGCCGGGATCCAGTTTCCTTGCCGCATACCAAACTGGACCCCGGCTTTCGCCGGGGTGACGCTGAGTGTGTGGATGCGCCGACCCAACAGCCGTCGTCCCCTCCCCCTCGAGGGGGAGGGTCAGGGTGGGGGGGCTGCGGTTGTCGCGAGGCGGGAGCGTGGGGAGCGCGCAGAACCCCCACCCTTGATCCCTCCCCTCAAGGGGGAGGGAGACGACTGCAAATTCGTCGTCAATCCGTCGGCCGGCCTCTCCCCCCTTGTGAGGTGGGTCACCAAACCAGGCCCTCAACGCCTCAAGTTTCCTTGCCGCATACCAAACTGGACCCCGGCTTTCGCCGGGGTGACGCCGAGTGTGTGGATGCGCCGACCCAACAGCCGTCGTCCCCTCCCCCTCGAGGGGGAGGGTCAGGGTGGGGGTGCTGCGGTTGCCGCGAGGCGGGAGCGTGTTGAAGCCCCAGAACCCCCACCCTTGATCCCTCCCCTCAAGGGGGAGGGAGACGACTGCAAATTCGTCGTCAATCCGTCGGCCGGCCTCACACCCCATTGTGGGGGTGGGTCACCAAACCAGGCCCTCAACGCCTCAAGTTTCATTCCGCATCCCCAAACTGGACCCCAGCTTTCGCCGGGGTGACGCGGTGTGTGTTGCGGCACCGCGCCGGCCTCCCCAAAACCGCCCCCTCAGTCTGCGTCCCCTCCCCCTCGAGGGGGAGGGTTAGGGTGGGGGTGCTGCAGGCAGCCAGGCAAGGACTGATGGCCAAGTACCAAAAACAAAACTTATCCCCCTCCCCTTCCACCTCCTCCATACTCACCCCCATTCCCGCACTTCTACTGCGCGGTCGCGACGAACGGTCGGTGCGGGGAATGCCGGTGGGGTGGGAGTCGTCCTGCCCCGGTGGGCGACACCGTCAGTATCGGCTGAAAAACCGCCGCCCCTGGTTCGGTCCCGCAGAAAATACCGGCGCGATGGCGAGGCTCTTGCCTCATTTAATTGCGGACTACCCGCTCGGGGCAAAAGCCTCGCCATCCCCGCACTTCCGTTTGGAAGTTGCCGAGCATTTCCCGCTGAAGCGCTGTGCGCTTCGGCTGAAATGCCAAGCACTTCGGCTACGAAGTGCCCCTCAAAAACCGCGCAACGCGGCGTTTCCGCACGCGTGCATTGACTTATGGCCCGATCCGAACCAAGTGGAGGGCAACACAATCCGGAGTTTCCCATGGGTTTCAAGATGGGCATTGTCGGCCTGCCGAATGTTGGCAAGTCGACCCTTTTTAACGCGCTGACCCGCACTGCCGCCGCCGCTGCCGCCAATTTCCCGTTCTGCACCATCGAGCCCAATGTCGGCGACGTGCCGGTGCCCGATGCCCGGCTGCAGAAACTGGCCGAAATCGGCAAATCGGTGAACGTGCTGCCGGCGCGCATGAGCTTTGTCGATATTGCGGGCCTGGTGAAAGGCGCGTCCCAGGGCGAAGGCCTGGGCAACCAGTTTCTCGCCAATATCCGCGAATGCGATGCCATCGCCTATGTGCTGCGCTGCTTTGAAGACGGCAACATCATCCATGTTGCCAACAAGGTGGACCCGCTGGCCGACGCCGAAGTGGTCGAGACCGAGCTGATGCTCGCCGACCTCGAAAGCCTCGAGAAGCGCCGCACCGGCGTGGAAAAGAAGGCCAAGGGCAATGACAAGGACGCCAAGGTTACGCTCGAGCTGATCGATCGGGCCCTGGTGCTGCTGCGCGAAGGCAAGTCGGCCCGCTTTGTCGAGCGCTCGGCCGAAGAAGAGAAAGCCTTTCAGGAACTCCAGCTCCTCACCTCCAAGCCGGTGCTCTATGTCTGCAATGTCGACGAGGCTTCGGCCGAGAACGGCAATGCCATGACCAAGGCCGTCGAAGCATATGCCCATGCCAATGGTGCCGGTGTCGTGGTCATTTCGGCTGAGATCGAAAGCCAGCTGGCCCAGCTTCCCGATGCAGAACAGGCCGAATACCTGGAATCGCTTGGCCTGCATGAGCCCGGCCTCAACCGCCTGATCCGTGAGGCCTATGACCTTTTGGGGCTGCAGACCTATTTCACCGTCGGCCCCAAGGAAACCCGCGCCTGGACCATCCACAAGGGCGACAAGGCCCCGGCCGCTGCCGGCGTCATCCACTCCGATTTCGAGCGCGGCTTCATCCGCGCCCAGACCATCGGCTATGACGACTATGTCAATCTGGGCGGCGAAGTCCCCGCCAAGGAAGCTGGCAAGGCCCGCGACGAAGGCAAGGAATATGTCGTTAAGGATGGCGACGTCATGCTGTTCAAGTTCAACACTTAGGACCGGTCGCTACGCGGCAAAATCGCTCCAGTGCAGCGATTTTAGGTCCCAAGGCCATGAGAGCTACGCTCGAATGGCCAGACCTCCCGCCGTCCCGATCCCGCCGGCGCCCTGCCCGCCAGGCCCTGCCAATCTGGGGTGACCCACCGGGTCACCCCTCCCACAAATCGCCACCCTCGGGCTTAACCCGAGGGCTCTGTGGGCCAAAGCAAGACCCCTCGGGTTAAGCCCGAGGGTGACGACCCAGGAGGACGGACGCCAGACACGCCCGTTCCGCTCTGCCAGCTGCCCATCGCGTTCTATCCTTCTGCCCGCCTGCGCCTACCTACGCCCGCCTACCTGCACCCTGCCGCAGTTGCCTCCTCAGTCTTCTTTGACGTATAGGTAAAGCAAATGCCCAATCCGATAACGCAAGACCGCCGTCATTTCGAAGACCTCGCCGTGGGTGAAGTGATCGACCTTGGCCACACCACTGTGACCAGGGACATGATCCTGACCTTCGCGCGCGAATTCGATCCACTGCCCTTCCATCTCGACGAGAAAGCCGCCAAGGCCTCCCTGCTCGGCGGTCTCGCCTCGAGCGGCTGGCAGACCGGCGCGCTCAGCCTGCGCATGCTGGTCGACAGCTTCCTCGGCACGGTCGCCTCGGCCGGCGGGCTCGGCTTCTCCAACCTCAAGTGGAAGAATCCGGTCATGGTCGGCGACACCATTGGCGGCACCGTCACCATTGCCGAATTGCGCCGCTCCAGCAGCCACCCGCAATGGGGCATCATGACCCTCGATTTCGATGTGCGTAACCAGAAGGGCCAGCCGGTGCTGACCATGCGCCTGGCCAATCTGATCGAAACCCGGAGTGCAGCCGCATGACCCGCTGGTACGAGGATATCGCCATTGACGAGCCCTTCCCGCTCGGCAGCCACACCTTTTCCCAAGACGAGATCATCCGCTTCGCCACGCTGTATGACCCGCAATATTTCCACATCGATCCCCAGGCGGCCCGGCACAGCCATTTTGGCGGCCTGATCGCCAGCGGCTGGCACACGGTCAGCGTTGGCCACCGCAAGATGGTCGATGCGCTGTTTGCCGAGGAAAATCGCCTGCGCGAAGAGGGCCTGGAGCCCGGCGTTTCCGGCCCCTCCCCCGGCGTCAACTCCATGGAGTTCAAGGTGCCGGTCCGCCCCGGCGATACCGTGACCTACGAGCTGGTGGTAACCGACAAGCGTGCCTCCAATTCCATTCCCGGCTGGGGCCTGCTGTTCAACCGTCTGACCGCGCTCAATCAGCGGGGCGAACTGGTCTACCGCGCCGAGATTGTCGGCTTCTCCAAGCGGCGCGATTATCGCATGCCCACCAAGCTGCGTCTGTTGCAGGCACTCACCAAAGTGCCTGTCATCGGCGCCCTGCTGCAGCGCGGCACTTGAAAGCGCGACGCGGTGCCTGCACTCTGCCAGCCATGCTCCGAATCGCCCCCCTCGCTATCGCCGTCGCCTTGATCGCCACCCCGGCCATGTCCCAGGAATATCGGGGCAATTGGGCCTGTCGGGACGGCACTGCCATGCGCGCCGGTATCCTGACCATCTATGGCTCGGCCTATGGCTTTGCCTCCACCATCTTTGGTGACAAATCCTCCGGCACGGGGGCCCTCACGCCCTACCAGGACGGCGTTGGCTTCAACGATGGCCCGCTGCGCGCCGCCCGCGGTATCGAAGCCGGGCGCATGGTCAATGACCCGGTTAATGGCCCTGCTGTGCAGCTGGAAACCGGCGACGCGATCGTCATGCTCTGCACCCCGCGCTGAGTAAATTGATCGCCCTCGCGCAAGAACGGGGTTGATTTTCCCGTAAACTTAGCCAATTTGGACCGGTAGCGCCGGGCCCCTCTGGCGAAAGCAATCTGCTTTCGTGATGTCGGAGCTACTCCAAAACTCTCATGGAGAAGGTCCGGCGATGGAATCGCTACTTGGCGCCCTAACGGGCGATTTTCTGGGCACCCCCGTCTACTTCTGGGTCGCCTTCATCACTGTCGTTATCGCACTACTGGTTTTCGACCTTGGCATTCTGCACAAGGACGAAAAGGAAATCTCTGCGCGTGAAAGCCTGACGCTCTATGGCTTCTACGTCACCATTGCCCTCGCCTTCGGCGGCTGGGTCTGGTGGGCCCGCGGCTCGCAGGCTGGTCTGGAATTCTTCACCGGCTATCTGATCGAGCAAAGCCTGGCGATGGACAATATGTTCGTCATCGCCACCATTTTCGGCTTCCTCGCCATTCCCCGCATCTACCAGCATCGCGTGCTGTTCTGGGGCATTATCGGCGTGATCGCCTTCCGCGCCATCCTGATTGGCCTCGGCGCGGCATTGGTCCATTCGTTCGACTGGATCCTGTTCTTCTTCGGCGCCTTCCTGGTGTTCACCGGCTTCCGGATGTTCAAGCATCAGGATGAAGCGCCCGATATCGAGCAGAACCCGATCTTCAAGTTCCTGCGCAAACGCTTCCGCATCACCAAGCAGTTGCATGGGCGTCAGTTCACGGTCCGCCAGCCCGATCCCAAGACCGGCAAGGTCGTGCTGTTCCTGACCCCGCTGGCCGTGGCGCTGATCATGGTCGAAGCCGTTGACCTGATCTTTGCTGTCGACTCGGTGCCTGCGGTTTTCGCCGTCACCCAGGACACCTTCATCGTCTACACCTCCAATATCTTCGCCATTCTCGGGCTGCGCGCGCTCTACTTCGCCCTGGCCGCGGCGATGAACCGCTTCCGCTACCTGCAGACCTCGCTGGCCATCGTGCTGGTGCTGGTGGGCATCAAGATCTTCCTCGTGCCCATGGGCATCAAGATCGACACCCTGCTCTCGCTGGTGGCCACGCTGGGCATTCTCGGCGGCGGCGTTGCCTTCTCGCTGTGGAAGACCCGCAACGAACCCGAGATCAGTGCCGAGCAGGCGCCGGAAACCGGCAAGCTCGAGCCCTAGTCAAATCTGTGGCCCGGCGGTTGACGCCGGGCCACGCCTCTTTTAGCCTTCCTCATCCAACATGAGGTCTGCGCAGAAATGATCTGAATATCGCCCCGGACGCCCGACTGTCTCCCGTTCCGTGCTTGCGCGCGACCGGATTGGCATGGTTGCCCGCGATAGTCAGATTAAGTGCGCTGCTGCCGCTCTGACGGCCATTTGCCTCTTTCCATCCCGGCATCCCTGACGTCCCGACAAACCCGCTTCATCGCACGGCGCGCCGCGCTGCGCATCGTTTTGACCCCCGCACCGCGTAAACGCGCCGGGTGGGGATTGAGAGAGGCTTGTCATGCCAAAAAACACCTTCCAGCGGCCCCGACCAGTTGCCCGCACCAACAACGTGCCGCGCCACGGCGCGCCACTGCCGATCAAGAAGACCGAGGCCCGCAAGGTGCCGCAGCCAAAGCAGAGCCCTGCGCCGCTGCCCTCCCTGGAAGCCCTGCTGGCCAAGTCGCCTGGCCACTAGGGCGCAATGCCACCCTGCTGACACAACTTGTCAGCAGGGTGGACCTATCCTGAGTGCGACACCAAAAACGGAGACCTGCCATGCCCCTGTTCGCCAGCTGCCATTGCGGCGCTACCAAGCTCGAAGTGCAGCAGCCGCCCACCCACGCGGCTGAGTGCAATTGCACCTTCTGCAGCCGCACCGGAGCGGTCTGGGGCTATTATCAACCGGGCGAGGTGAAAATTCTCTCGGACACTGCCGGCACAATCTATTCCGCCAGTGGCAGCGGCGAGCACCACTTCTGCACCACGTGCGGCATGCACACCTACGGCGTCTCGCCGGATTGGAGCTCGATGTATAATAGCGACGGCACAGCCAAGAATGGGGACCCAACCGCCGTCCCGACGACGCAGATCTATGCCCTCAACCTGCGGCTGATCGACGATTTCGATTGGTCAAGCGTTACCATCGAGAAGATGGACGGCCGCAATAACTGGTAGGCACATTCAGCTGGGACTTGCCTCAGTGCCTTAGTGCCCGTCGAAAGCGATCAGGGCAGTGACCTCTACCCCTTCGGCTGCCAGCTTGGCCGCACCACCCAGATCGGGCAGATCGATCACGAATGCAGCATGCGTGATCGTGGCGCCGGTCCGGCGCAACAGCCCCACAGCGGCAATCGCGGTGCCACCAGTGGCAATCAGATCGTCGACCAGCAGCACCACATCGCCATCATCGAGCACATCGGCATGGATCTCGATGGTGTCGACCCCATATTCCAGCGCGTAATTCTGCCCGATGGTCTCGCCGGGCAGCTTGCCCTTCTTGCGGATCGGGATGAAGCCTACGCCCATGGCGATGGCCACGCCGGCACCAAAGATAAAGCCGCGCGCCTCGATCCCGGCGACATGGGTCACCCCCTGCCCCCGATGGGCGTTGGCGATGCGTTCAACGCTCTCCTTGAACCCTTCGGGATGCTCGATCAGGGTCGTGATATCCCGGAACAGGATACCCTTCTTGGGATAGTCCGGAATCGTGCGCACAAGGGACTTGAGGTCGAGCTTGGCAAGGTCGAGCGACATAAGGAACCTGTCTGGAACGGAAGTGTGGATTAGGGACGGCCGCGACCGACAATATGCCGGGCAATGACGCCGGCATTATAGGCCGCACCGATGGCAGCCTCACGGGTCTTCGGATTGCTGGCAAGGGCCAGCACACCTGCGCGCACGACGGGGTGGCGGCTCATGGTGACTGCAGCGCCAACCACGGTGACGGCAATGCGAATGGCTGACATGGCTGCTCCCGGCGGTGCTGATCTGCGTGCCATTTATATTGCGGTCTTGGCCGGCATTGGCAAGGGGAACTTGGCAAGTGTGATTGGCACCGGACGTCTCGTATCGCCCTCGCGCTGCCCAGAAGCGACAAAGGGCCCCATTGGGGCCCTTTGCAAATCTTAAACAGCGACCGCTGCCGGCCGTCAGATCAGTGCTCGATACCCTTCCAGATACGGCGCTTGGTTGCCCACATCAGGCCAGCGAAGAGGAACAGGAACAGCAGGACACGGAAACCGGTTTCCTTGCGGGCCACCAGACCCGGTTCGGCCATCCACATCATGTAGGCGGAAACGTCCTTGGAATACTGATCAACCGTCATTGGCACTTCGACGCCATCTTCACCCGGAGTATAGGCGATCATTTCGTCCATCAGCGGCGGGGCCATGCCGATCGCGTGGCCTGGGAACACGTCGTTATACGACTTGCCTTCAGGCAGATCGAAGCCTTCGGGTGCTTCGTCGTGATAGCCAGTCAGCAGCGCGTGGATATAGTCCGGGCCGCCTTCCGAATAGCCGGTGAAGTAATTGGTCAGCCACCATGGGAACGCGTCGGTAACGCCGCGAGCCTTGGCCAGCACCGAGAAGTCCGGGGGCAGCGCGCCGCCATTGGCATCACGAGCATCCTGCTCGGTCGCGAACGGGGAAGGCCAGCGGTCAGCCGGAACACCGGGGCGTACGCCGCCTTCAGCTGTCGAATCGGCGATCTCGTACTCGGCGGCAAGCGCCTTGATCTGGGCTTCCGAGAACCCCGGACCACCTGGCTCAGCCAGATTGCGGAATGCGATCAACCGGGCGCCATGGCAGCTCGAGCAGACTTCGCGAAAGATCTGGAAGCCACGCTGCAGCTGATTTTCGTCATAAGTGCCGAAAATCCCCGCAAAGCTCCAGTCCTGCTTCTCGATATGGGGTGCCTCACCTGCGGCCTGCGCGGCAGGAGCCGCGAGTGCCGATGCGGCGACCATGGCCAGAGCGGCGATGATAGTCTTGGTATTGAACATTGAACCAGCCCCGCCCGTCACGAATGCGCTTTGCCGAGGACACTCTCGGAGATGCTGGTCGGCAGCGGCCGAGGCGTCTCAAGGCGAGAGAGAAGCGGCAGAATGATGAGGAAATGCGCGAAGTAGTAGAACGTGGTGATCTTGGCCAGCACCACATAGATGCCTTCTGCAGGAGCTGCACCCAGATAGGTCAGCGCCACGAAGTTGACCACAAACAGCCAGTAGAACCACTTGAACATCGGGCGGAAGGTACCCGAGCGAACCTTGGACGTATCCAGCCAGGGCAGGAAGAACAGGATCAGGATCGAGCCGCCGAAGAAGATCACGCCGCCGAGCTTGGAGTCGATGAACAGGATGTTGAAGTCGATGGCACGCAGGATCGCGTAGAACGGCAGGAAGTACCATTCAGGAACGATATGGGCCGGCGTCACCTGCGGATTGAACGGAATGTAATTGTCCGGGTGGCCCAGGATATCGGGGGCAAAGAACACGAACCAGGCGAAGGGGATCAGGAACAGCACAATGCCGAACAGATCCTTCATCGTGTAATACGGGTGGAACGGCACCGTATCGCGGCTCGACTTCACATCGACACCAGTCGGGTTGTTATTGCCCGGCACGTGCAGCGCCCAGATGTGCAGCACGACGACGGCGGCAATCACGAACGGCAGCAGGTAATGCAGCGAGAAGAAGCGGTTCAGGGTCGGATTGCCCACCGAAAAACCACCGCGCAGCAGTTCCAGCAGCGGCGTACCGACAACCGGGATCGCGGCAAAGATGTTGGTGATCACGGTAGCAGCCCAACCAGACATCTGGCCCCAGGGCAGCACGTAGCCCATGAAGGCAGTCGCCATCATCAGCACGAAAATCAGCACGCCCAGGATCCACAGGATCTCGCGGGGCGCCTTGTAGGAGCCGAAATACATGCCACGGAAGATGTGGATATAGACGGCAGCAAAGAACATCGACGCGCCCACGGCGTGGGTTGCCTGGATGATGCGGCCACCATTGACGTCACGGCGGATGTGCTCGACCGAGTCGAACGCCAGCGCGACATTGGGGGTGTAATGCATGGCCAGAACCACGCCGGTGATGATCTGCACCACCAGCATGAAGGCCAGGATGGCGCCAAAGGTCCACCAGTAATTGAGGTTCTTCGGCGTGGGGAAGTCCATCAGGTGTTCTTTGGAAAACCGGATGATCGGCAGGCGTTCGTCGAGCCACTTCTCGACGCCGCTACCTGGTGTATATGTCGAATGTTCGGACATCGGATAAGCCCCACTAACCGATCTGGATCAGCGTATCGCTGAGGAATTCATAAGGCGGCAGCACCAGATTGGTCGGTGCGGGGCCTCGGCGGATACGGCCGGCAGAGTCATAGTGCGAACCGTGGCAGGGGCAGAACCAGCCATCGAAATCGCCCGAGTCGCCAACTGGAACGCAACCCAGATGGGTGCAGTTGGCGATCATGACGAGCCACTGCTCGTGGCCGGGCTTGGTACGTTCCTGGTCGGTTGCAGGATCCTTGAGCTCGCTGAGCGGAACCGCCTGCGCCTCTGCGATCTCTGCCGGGGTGCGATGCCGCACGAAAACCGGCAGGCCACGCCACATGATGGTGACCGACTGGCCTTCTTCGATGCCGGCCAGATTGAACTCGATGCTGGCCAGGGCCAGCGTCGATGCGTCCGGATTGAGCTGATTGATCAGCGGCCAGACCACTGCTGCGGCGCCAACGGCCCCGACTGCGCCGGTCGCGACAAAGAGGAAATCCCGCCGTGTCGAATGATGTTCTGCTTGCGTAGCCAAGGTTACGATCCCCGTACAATGCACATAAGACGAGCCGGCATCGGCAGCCCAATTTACGCAGATACGCGGAATCGGTCGCCGCCGCCCTCAAGCGGCCCGTCAGTTGCGGTCTTTTTGCACTGTCACAGGCTCTTGTCCAGAGCGCCCGGCAGTGACACGAGACAAGTGCGACACTATACCCATGTTCCTGTGGCGCCAGCTGCAATATGGCTCATGAACACCGTTGTGCCGCCCATTTTGGCACACCGCCCCCCGCAAAGCCCGGTCCATGCCCGTCGAACTCGCCCTTTACCAGCCCGACATTGCCCAGAATACCGGCACTTTAATGCGGCTGGGTGCCTGTATTGGCGTGCCGATTCATATCATTCATCCCACCGGCTTCACCTTCTCTGCGAAAAACCTGGCCCGGGCAGGCCTCGATTATCTCGACCACGCCAATGTGCGCGAGCATGTCAGCTTCGCCCAGTTCGACACCTGGCGGCGTGTACAGGGACGGCGCCTCGTGCTCTTGAGCACCAAGGCCACCGACTCGGCCTATACGCAACGCTACGATGGCGACGACATTCTGATGGTTGGCCGGGAAAGCGCCGGCGTTCCCGACGCCGTCGCCGCAGCTTGCGACCTGTGCGTCCGCATTCCGATGCGCGACGGTTTGCGCTCGATCAATGTGGCTCTCGCCGCAACCCTTATTGTAGGCGAAGCCAAACGCCAGACAGACGGATTTTCGGACCTCACATGACCCTTCCAGCCGATATCGACACCAAAAAGACCACTGCTGAAGCCTGGTTTCGCGCCTTGCGCGACCGGATTTGCACAGCCTTTGAGCGGATCGAGGACGATGTGCAGGGCCCGCATGCCGATCGGGCGCCGGGACGCTTCGAGCGCACCCCATGGGATCGCGCCGCCGGCGGCGGTGGGGAAATGTCGATGCTGCATGGTCGCGTTTTCGAAAAGGCGGGCGTGCATATCTCGACCGTCCACGGCGAGTTCTCCGCAGACTTCGCCAAGCAGATGCCGGGCACCGAAGAAGGCGCCGAGTTCTGGAGCTCGGGCATCTCGCTGATCGTCCACCCCTGGAACCCGCACGTCCCCGCCGTTCATATGAATACGCGCATGATCGTCACCGGCAAGCAATGGTTCGGCGGCGGTGCCGACCTGACCCCGGTGCTGGATCGCCGCCGGCTTCAGGACGACGTCGACACTGTCGACTTCCACGCCGCGATGCGGGCCGCATGCGACGACCGCCCGGGCGTCGATTACGCACACTTCAAGCAATGGTGCGACGACTATTTCTACCTGCCGCACCGCAAGGAACATCGCGGCACTGGCGGCATTTTCTACGACCAGCACAATACCGGCGACTGGGATGCCGATTTCGATTTCACCAAGGCCGTCGGCGAGGCGTTTCTCGGCATCTATCCCGATCTGGTCCGGCGCAATTTCGAGACGACCTGGACCGAAGCCGACCGCAACGAGCAATTGGTGCGCCGCGGCCGCTATGTCGAATTCAACCTGCTCTATGATCGCGGCACCACATTCGGCCTCAAAACCGGTGGTAACGTGAATTCGATTCTCTCCTCGATGCCGCCGGAAGTCCGCTGGCCCTGAAACACTGAGGCGCCATGGGCCTGACCGACATCCACATTGCCGGCTATCGCTCGGTGCGCTCGATCCGGTTTCCGGTGCGGCAATTGTCGGTGCTGGTCGGGGCCAATGGCGTCGGCAAGACCAATCTTTACCGGGCCTTAGAACTGGTCCGGGCCGCCGCTACTGGCGACCTGGCAGAAGCCGTGGCGCGCCAGGGCGGGCTGGCGTCGCTCCTCTGGGCAGGCGAGCGCAAGGTCAACGATCAGCCGCGTCTGGTGCTCGAAGTGCGGCTGGACAATGTGCTGGCCGGCTCCGAGGGCAACGATACGTTCGCGCCGACCTACCGGATCGAAACCGGGTTTCCCAACAAGATTTCCGACGCAGCATTCGATAGCGAAGCCCAGATCAAGCTCGAGTCCCTGACGCTGCGGCAGGGCAGCCGCAATACCGATCTCCTGGAGCGCAAGGGTGCGGCGGCCTGGTTCCGCGATGACGCCGGCAAGCGTCGGCAGCTCGAGGAGCCGCTGCTCGCCAGCGAGACGGCACTCGCGGCGGTGCGCGGCAGCTTTCCCGAGGTTGATGCGGTCCGCCACACCATAGCCAGTTGGCGCTTCTACCACGGCTTTCGAACAGATCCCGCCTCACCGCTGCGCCGGCCGGCTCTCGCCATCACCGCGCCGATGCTCAACGCCGATGGGTCCAACCTCGCTGCAGTCTTCGCCACGCTCCGCCACATCCGGCAGGAGAGTATCGATCTGGACGCGGCCATCGAGGACGCCTTTCCCGGCGCATTTCTCGATGTTCCCATGCCGGACACGAATGCCAGTTTCAGCATGACCTTTCCAGACATGCCGAGTCGGGCTTTTGGCGCCGCCGAACTCTCCGACGGCACGCTGCAATTCCTGGCGCTTATGGGCGCCCTGCTCTCCTACCGCCTGCCGCCGCTGATCGCGCTCAACGAGCCGGAGGCAAGCCTGCACCCCGATTTACTGCCGGCTCTGGCCCGCATTATCGCCAAGGCGGCGGAGCGCAGCCAGATTTGGGTGGTCACCCATTCGCGCATTCTGGCCGATGCGCTGGCGGCCGAAACCGGCGTCCTGCCGCGCGATGTCATCCGCAAGGATGGCGCCACCTGGCTCGATGGGCTCAACCAGTTGGGCCTCTTCACTGACGATTGAGGGAACCTGCCTCCCCCTGACCACGTTCGGCTGCTAAGGTTCCGTCCGTCACCACGAATAGGAGGATGCACGATGAAACGCTTTGATTCCGGCTCCCTTATCCCCGGATCCACCTGGCATGCCGAGGCTGACAGTGAGGCAGAGGTTATTCGTCGCGCGGTCGAAAATCTGCGTAACCTGCACGGCGAAACCGAAATCCGACCCGACATGATCGAGCGGATCAAGGAGCGCATCGTCGATACCGGCGACAAGCCCGCCAAGCACTAGACCGGAATTACCGTTCCCGCAGGCGCAACAGCAGCGCCTGCCGATCCAGTGCGAAGCCGCTATCGATCCAGTCGCGTTCGAGGCGCGCCAATGTCTGACCCAGGAGCGGACCGGCCGCAATGCCGGCCGCCAGAAGGTCATGCCCACTCACGGGGAATGCCGGCAAGTCATGCGCGATGCTGAGCTGCTCGGCCATTGCGACCTTGCCCGCTTCTCCCCAGCCTGCCTGCACCGCAGCCACGTCTAGCCCATCCCCCAGATAGTCGCGATAGCGATACATCGCCTCATTGGTCTGCAGGTCGCTTAAAAGCGCCGCAGCGGCGCGCACAGCGATAGCGGTCTTGACCAGTTCATTGGACAGCCGCCAACCCGACTGCAAAGCTTGAACTGGCTGATCGCAGAGCAGCAGGGCAAGCCGCCCCGCCACTGTTGGCGAGCCGACCTGCCGCTCGTAATTGCGAAGGGCCTGTAGCGTTTCCTCGGCAATTACCAGCAGGCCGATGCGAACCATTGCCCGCAGGGTTGCGGCGACTTTAGGCAGCGCCAGCATGCGCAGCATTTCGGCGCCGACGCGCTCGGCCGACAAATGCCCCAGATGTCCGACAGCCTCGGCACAGGCAGATGCGCCCGTCACATCGAAATGCTCACCGCCATGGCTCGCAGAGAAACGGAAGAACCGGTAGACGCGCAAACCATCCTCGGCGATCCGCGCCGCCGCCTCGCCAATGAACCGCACGCGCCCTTCGAGACAGTCAGCCAACCCACCCAGCGGGTCGAACAGCGTACCATTGGCATGGACATACAGCGCGTTGATCGTGAAATCGCGCCGCGCCGCATCCTCCGCCCAGTCTGCACCAAAGCTGACCACGGCGTGGCGGCCATTGGTTTCCACGTCATGACGCAGCGTCGTGACCTCAGCCAGGGTATCGCCCAGCTTGAGGGTAACGGTTCCGTGCTCGATCCCTGTCGGATAAACCGCGATCCCCGCGCGCCTGGCCCGTTCCGTGACCTCTTCGGGGGTCAGTTCGGTCGCCAGATCGATATCGGGATTGTCGCGATGACGCCCCATAATGGTGTCGCGCACCACCCCGCCCACGGCCCGCGTTCGGCCCTCTGCGCCGTCCAGAACAGCCAGAATCGTCTGCGTCTCGGCGCGCCCGCGCCATTCGGCTTCGCGCAGCCGCGCCTCGGCGATACCGACCCCGGTCAAGCGTCCGCCTCATCGAGTGCAATGTCCCGGAACATCCGGGTCAGATTGGCGGTTATGCCCCAGATGGTGTGACCATCGTGATCGATCTGCCAGGTCTGGTGCTCCTTGCCATCGCGCTTGATGCGGAACCGGCCATAGCTCTCGTGCCGCAAGATCCGCGCCAGCGGCACCTCGAACACCGAGTGCACTTCGCCGGGATTGGGCACGAAAGGTCCGCTGGGCTCGACCGTCGCCACCACCGGCGTAATCAGATAGTTGGTGCCGGTAAAATAGGGGGCCATGAAGCCGAGCACATAGACATCGCTGCGCTCCAGACCAACTTCCTCCCAGGCCTCACGTAGCGCTGCATCGGCCGCGTCCGTATCGCCTTTGTCGATCTTGCCACCGGGAAAAGCCACCTGCCCCGAATGGGCCCGCAAATCGGGCGACCGCTCTGTATAAAGCACGGTGTGGCCCTCCGGACGGCGAATGAGCGCAATAAGCACTGCGGCCGGGACCGGCGGGCGGTCGAACGGCCGTGACGGCGCCCAGTCGGGCACCATGTCCTCGCGCGCCAATGGCGCGGGCGGAGCCGGCAGCAGCCGGGTTGCAAGGCGATCAATAACAGCGTCGTCCAAGGACACGGCGCACCCAAACGGATTCTCAAGCGCCCAGTCTAGGGGACGAAAGGCAACCCCGCACCCTCTTTTGCAGGGGTGCAGGGATGTTCCACTCGCAGGGCGCCCAATCAGCCCTGCTTGAAGGCCGCGATGGGGCCGGCCAGCGCAGCCGCCAGACTCGGGTCGGCGGCGGCGAGCAGGACGCGGGCGGGATCGACCGGGCCGGGGAACTGGACCGCACCCGGCGTGGTGGGCTCCCAGCCGAGTGGGCAATAGTAATCGCGATCGCCGACCAGCAGTACGAACTTGCCCTCGCCGCGTTCCAGGGCCAGCCGGGTCACTTCCCGCGCCAGCAGCTTGCCGGCGCCGCGTTTGCGGAAATTGGGATGGGTCGCCAGCGGCCCCAGCAGATAGCCATTGATGCCACCAACGCTGATCGGGGTCATCCACACCGACCCACAGGGCACGCCATCCACCTCGGCAACCAGGCTCAGGCTGGGATCGATCGGGAACCGCTCACGCACCCGGAACGCGGTCCGCGCAAAGCGGCCGGGGCCGAAGGCGATCGCCTGCAATTCCTCGATGAATGCGTCATCGCCGGCATTGGCCGGACGCACCACAGGAACACCATTCAGGGAGGCAGGAACGGCCGCAGCCGAAGGCGCAGTGACAAGGGTCATGGGAGAACGTCCAGAAAAAAAGGGATGCAAAGCAAACACCGGCCGCTCGAAGCGTACCGTTCAAGGACCCGTCAGGGTCGTCGTGTCACCAGCAAAACCTTTACCATCCTGGGCGCCTCCACGCCTGATTTCCGCATTAGCACCATGCTGGCCTCACGTAAATACAAAGTCATTCCCGCGACCAAGTTTTTCCATCGCCGCTATGGTCGAAATCGGCAACGCTTCGTTATCCGGAACCGGCCTTATCCTGAGCCGTTCCGAGGTCTATCTATCCAGCAGAATTCTTCAACGCAGTCCGATTGGGCACAGATTGCCCCAGCAATGGGACGACAACACGACAAAAAGGAGTCCGATCATGGGACAATTGATCGACGGAAAGTGGTCCACCCAATGGTACGACACCAAAAAGACCGGCGGTAAGTTCGAGCGCAGCCAGGCAGGCTACCGCAACTGGATCACTCCCGACGGCAGCCCCGGTCCATCGGGCGAAGGCGGCTTTCCCGCTGAAGCGGACCGCTATCACCTCTATGTTTCGCTGGCCTGCCCCTGGGCGCACCGCACCCTGATCTTCCGCAAGCTCAAGAATCTGGAACCGCTGATCTCGGTCTCGGTTGTCGCGCCCAAAATGCCTGACGAAACCGGCTGGACCTTTACCGGCGAAGGCTCGACCGGCGATGCCCTGCTCGGCAAGGACAACCTCTGGCAGGTCTATACCCAGGCCGACCCGCACTATACCGGCCGCGTCACCGTGCCGGTGCTTTGGGACAAGCAGCGCGGCACCATCGTCTCCAACGAGAGCTCCGAAATCATCCGCATGTTCAACTCGGCCTTCAACGAATTGACCGGCAATACCGACGATTTCTATCCAGAGGAGTTGCGCGGCGAGATCGATGCAATCAATGCCCGCGTTTACGACGACATCAATAACGGCGTCTACAAGGCGGGCTTTGCCACCAGCCAGAACGCCTATGACGAGGCTGTCCGCAAGCTGTTCGACGCGCTCGACTGGGTTGAGGGCAAGCTCGGCGAGACCGCCTATCTGACCGGCGACACCATCACCGAGGCCGATTGGCGCCTGTTCACCACCCTGGTGCGGTTCGACGCGGTCTATGTCGGCCACTTCAAGTGCAATCGCCAGCGCATCGCCGACTACGCCAATATCTCGCATTACCTGAAGGCGCTCTACGAACAGCCTGGGGTCAAGGAAACGGTCGATCTCGACCATATCCGCACCCATTACTACTGGAGCCACACCACCATCAACCCGACCCGCATCATCCCGATCGGTCCGGACCTGCCGTTTTTGAAATAGGTGCGGCTGAGTAACTCGGCGCGCAATCTCTGCCGCCCAAGCGGGTTGCCCCGTGGGTTGGCCCGCGGGCCGCTCGCCTTACAAGCCGCGCTGATGCTGCCCCCCGGATCCGGGGGCAGCATCAGTGTGTGCGTTGAGCATGGGGATAGACAATGGCAGGCGGAGAATAGAGCTGCGCGCTCAGCCCGCCCTAATACCCCCAGACGTCCCGCTTCGGCGCGTCGTCGAAATATTCGTCGATCCGCTGGCTGGTCGCTGGTGTCACCTTTTGCGGCAGCGCTGATCTGTCGAACCAGCCAATCTCGGCGATCTCGAGGTTCGGCTTGAATTCGAATGCCTGCTCGAATGCCCTGGCCACGAAGAACGCCACGTGGTCGCGGTCAGTGATGGGGCTGTTATTGTGATACATGCCGAACAGCTGCATCGGTGCGGTTACCCGATAGCCGCTTTCCTCCAGCAATTCGCGCTGCGCCGCCAGTTCCAGCGTTTCGCCCGGCTCAACGCCCCCGCCGGGAAACTGCCAGCCGGGAATATAGCTGTGGCGGATGAGGAAGACTTTTTCGCCGTCGACCAGCATCACCCTGGTGCCCAGCGTCATGCGGCGCTTCAGCCCCATCAGGTTAAGATAGACCTTGGCGCGCAGCCTCTGCCAGCGATTCATCTGCATGTTTGGCTCCCGATCCCCCATCGGTAACAGAGGTTTGCACGCGACAAAATCGGGGAACCGGGCGTTTGCCCATTTTCTTGAGCGCAACGGCATGCCATTACGCCCACGATGATCACTCTGGCCCATATCTCGGACGTTCACCTGTCGCCCATGCCTGACGTCGCCCTGCGCGACCTGATGGGCAAGCGCTTCACTGGTTTTCTGAACTGGAAGCTCAAGCGCCACGACGAACTCAACAGCGAGACACTGTCCAGCCTCGTTGAACACCTCAAACAACAGCATGCCGATTTCACCGCCGTCACCGGCGACATGACCAATCTGGCGCTGCCGACCGAGATTGCCCGCGCCGGAGCCTGGCTGGAAGCCCTTGGCGATAGCGAGCGCGTCTGTGTCGCCCCCGGCAACCACGATGCCTATGTGCCCGGAGCGCTGGAAGAGGCCCAGCGCCTCTGGGGCCCGTATATGACCGGCGAAACGCTGGATCATACCGCCTTCCCCTTCGTGCGCCGCGTCGGCGAACTGGCAATCGTGTCTTGCTCCAGCGCCGTGCCGACCCGCCCATTCCTGGCCATTGGCCGCTTCGATGAAGCCCAGGCCGAGCGACTGGCCAAGGTCCTCAAGCTGCTGGGCGATGCTGACTATTTCCGCACGGTGCTGATTCATCACCCGCCCAATCCCGAATTGCAGCACCCCTCGTTTGGCCTCAAGGGCCACAAGCTGTTTCGCCAGGTCATTGCCGAACATGGCGCTGAGCTAATCCTGCACGGCCATACCCACCGCTCCTCGATCCATTCGATCGGTGGCCCCAAGCACGAAGTCCCGGTGATTGGCGTTGCCGCCGCCAGCGCCGCCCAGGGCGGCACCCTGGACGATCCGGCGCGCTACAATCTGTTCCGCATCGAAAAGACCGGCACCGGCTGGGCCTGCACGATGCGTGAATACGGCTATCAGCGGCTGGGCAGCGAAATCGTCATGCGCCTGCAGATGCGGATTTACTAAGCCAGGTTGCTGCCGCCGCACTCCCGCCATGGCGAGAAAGCATCTATATATCGGCGAGACCAGCGGAAGCGCCGGCCGCTCCGTGATTCGTTCTAGAGTGATCCCAGTTTGAGCGCACAATTTCTTATCGAACGCCCCGAGTTCGACCCCGCCACCGGCGTCGCCCGCTTCGCCTATGCCCTCGCCGGCAAGCGCTTTGTCGAAGTGCTCACCCTGCCCACCGGCGCTCCGGCCGAGGCGGCGGCAGGACCATCCTTCCGCAAGCTGCTGGATCTGACGGCGCTGGTCCTTGGGGTCAGCTATTTCAAGCTGACCGCGCCGCTGGAACTCAGCGCACCCGACCTGCCGCTGACCGAGGGCGAACGCGCCTTCGTCATCGATGTCTACGAGAACGGCCTCGGCGAATTCTACGCCCGCAACAATCTGATGCGTTTCGGCAAGCTCAGCATTACCGGGCCCGACGACAAGACGGTCATCCCGACCATCGCCCTGCCCGACCGCGCGCTGCTACCGATTGGCGGCGGCAAGGACTCGCTGGTCAGCGTTGAATTGCTGCAAGCTGCTGGCGTCGCCTTTACCCCGTTTGCGGTCAATCCCAGGGGGCCCATCCTGACCTCGATCGACAAGATCGGCACCGAGCCGGTTTATGTCACCCGCACGCTCGACGCCGAGATGATCCGCCTCTCCAGCGAGCCGGGCTATTACAATGGCCACGTCCCCTCCACAGCCATCAATTCGATGATCGCGGCGCTCTGCGCCGTGCTGTTCGGCTATAACCGCATCGTCTTGTCTAACGAGCGCTCCGCCAGCGAGGGCAATGTTGTGTTCGATGGCCGCGAGACCAATCACCAATATTCCAAGTCGCTCGGCTTCGAGCTGCTGATTTCCGACGTTCTGGGCAATGCCACCGGCGGGGCGCTGCAATATTTCTCGCTGCTGCGGCCCTATTCGGAAGCGCGGATCGCCTCCTTCTTCAGCCGCGAAACCAAGTTCGACAATGTCTTTTCCAGCTGCAACCGCAATTTCCGACTAACCGGCAATGACGGCCCGCTCTGGTGTAGCGAATGCCCGAAATGCCATTTTGTCTTCCTGATCTTTGCGCCCTTCATGGCCAAGGAACGACTGCTATCGATCTTCGGCAAGAACCTGCTCGATGTGCCAGCCAACGAAGGCTCGTTCCGTGAGCTCGCGGGCCTTGCCGGGCAAAAGCCGTGGGAATGCGTCGGCGAAATCCTTGAGGCGGCCGCGTGCCTTTACTCGCTGACCCGCCACGCCGATTGGCACGAGGATGCGGTAGTCCGCGCGATCAAGGCCGACCTCTTCAGCCAATATGGCGAGCCGGCGCTTCAGGCTGCATTGGCCGAATGCCTGACCGATAGCCACGATCACCACATTCCGCCGGCCCTCGCCGCCAAGGTGGCAGCCTATGCGCTTTGAAGAGCCCGTCCTGCTATACGGCGCCGGCCGTGAAGCGCAGTCGACCCGCGCCTTCCTCAAGGCCCGCCAGCCTGACCTCAAGGTCTTCGTCACTGTCGATAGCGGCGATGCCGGACTGGACGATGTGGAAGTCATTGCCCCCGATGACCTGAAGGCGGCGGTGCTGGCCCATCGCTTTGGCCTGATCATCAAGAGCCCCGGGGTTTCGCGCTACAAGCCGATCTTCGACATTGCGCGCGATACCGGCATTCCGGTCAGCTCCAATCTCAATCTCTGGGGCGCCGCCTATGGGTCGGGGCGCACCATCATCGCCATCACCGGCACCAAGGGCAAATCCACCACCGCGACGCTGGTCCACCTGATGCTGACCCATTCGGGCGTCGATGCCGGGTTGGCCGGCAATGTCGGGCTGGCGCCGCTCGAGATCGCCGACCGGCACGCCGTCGTGGTGCTGGAATTATCCAGCTACCAGACAGCAGACATGAGCTTCCTGCCCGACATCGCGGCGGTGACCAATCTCTATCCCGAGCATGTCGACTGGCATGGCAATGTGCAGCGCTACTACAAGGACAAGCTGCACCTGATCGATCGTGAAGGTGACTTCCGCATCGCACTCGGCACTGCGGCGCAGGGCAATAGCCTGGTACAGGCCGCCGTGCGCGACCCCAGCCAATTGCTGCCAGAGCTGGACGACCACGCCCTTGCGGCTATCGACGCAGCGGTGGGCAAGTCGCGCCTCAAAGGCGGGCATAATCTCGACAACGCCCAGCTCGCCGCGCGCATCGCGCTGGCCGCTGGCGGTACGCTCGATGGTATTGTCACAGGGATCGCCGCCTTCATGCCCCTGCCGCACCGGCTGGAAGAACACCAGTTCGGCGGTACAATCTTTGTCAACGACTCCATCTCCACCACGCCCGAGGCGACCAAGGCGGCATTGGCAGCCTATCGCGGCTACCGCATTGCCTTGATCGCTGGCGGTCACGAGCGCCAGCAGGATTACACAGAACTGGCATCGCTCCTGCCCGGCTACGGCGTCACCACCCTGGCTTGCCTGCCCGTCACCGGCGCAAGGCTGGCGCAGGCGGTGCGCACCGACGCGCCGCATATCAAGGTGCTGGCCGAGCCTGACCTGGAAACAGCCATGAACACATTGAGCGCGCACCGGCGCGACTTCGACGCCGTTATCCTGTCGCCTGGCGCGCCGTCCTACAATCAGTTCAAGAATTTCGAGGAGCGTGGCGCACGATTTGTCGGACTGGCACAAGCCATTTTCGGCTAGCGGGCCCCAAAGAAACCCGGTTTCGGGTCGCTCGGCCACACCGTAAATTGACGGCAATTTCTCTCAGCGTCCGGAGCGACCATGAACGGCTTGATCTATCTCGCCATCGCCATTGTGGGCGAGGTGATCGCAACCTCCTTCCTGCGCGCCTCCGCCGGTTTCACTCAGCTTGTCCCCACCATCGTAGTGGTGGTTGGCTATGGCGTGACCTTCTATTTTTTCTCGCTGGCTCTGCAGACGATTCCCGTCGGCATTGGCTACGCAATCTGGTCAGGCGTCGGCATCGTAATGGTCTCGATCATTGCCTATTTTGTCTATGGGCAAACCCTGGACCTGCCGGCCCTGATCGGCATCGGCCTGATCCTGGCTGGCGTGTTGATCATCAACCTGTTCTCACAGTCGTCGACCCACTAGCAGTCCTGGACCGCGCAAGCCTAGAAGGCCTGCGTCAACGCTTGGACCGGCACCCCGGCCTCGACAAGCGCGGTGCTGATGTCCCGTAACAGGGCCTCGTCACTGATCCGGCGCCGCAATTCGGGGAGAATGCCGTGCGTTCGAAACGTCGCGACCTCGAGCACCTGCGGCAAGTAGCGGTTGACGACCCCGCCATCCCCGGAGCGCAATCCTGCCATCACCGCCACGATCGGGCCGATCTCGCGATCGACCTGCGCGTAGATGGCGGCATGGCCTATGGCGGCGAGAAAATCCCCATCGCGCAAGGAAATCAAGGCCGGCGCCCCATGATACCAGCTGGGGGGCAGCGGCGAGACCTCGATGGTCGTCCGCGCCATCGGTCGCGCTTCATCGACGCTACCGCGCAAGACCAGCAGCCGCGAGAACGCGGCGAGCGCATCCGAATTGGCCGGATTAAGCTGCACCGCCGAGCCATAGGCCGAGCGCGCCGCTTCGCGCTGCCCCAGATATTCCAGCAACCGCGCCCGCTGCTCCCACACAAAGCCGCTCACGGGCGTCATATCGATAGCCTGCCTCAGTTCCGCATCGGCTGCGGCAATCAGCTCGTCCGAAGCTGATGGCTGGCTGAGTTCGACCGAAAGGCTCGCGCTGGCGGCGCGCGCCTCGGCCGTCTGTCGTTGCGTTTCCGGCAACACGGCAAAGCAGGCGCTGGACCGCTCCCCATCCGCCAGGGCACCGGTCTCCCGATAAATATCGAACAGCAGATGGCAGATATAGAGGCTCTCCGCCCCCGCAAGCGAGGTTTGCGCCGCCAACCACTGCCGGGCGGGACTATGCAACGGCCCGCGCGGGCTGGCCAAAACGAGCGTCAGCGATCGCGAAATGCTGTCCAGCGAGCGTGCCGGCACGCTGTCGCTCACCTCGACAGCCAGTGCCTGGCTCCAGACCACGGTGCTCGATGCCACTTCCGTGAGGATGGCGCTATACTGCGCGACGCCTTCGCTGAGCCGCATGATCCCGGTGAGCACGAAATCGCTGCCATTGGCCGCCAGGGCCGTTTCCCCGCCCCCACCGCCATAGCGAACGTCGATCTCTTCGAACTGCTCAAGGTCCGTCACCAGTTCGATGGCGAGGCCCGCGACCAATGGCAACTGGTTCTCATCGCCGGTCAGGTTCTGAAACTCAACGACCGTAACGCTTGGGCGTTCATTGCGGATCTCGTCCAACTGTAAGGACGGCGCCGGCGGCCCAAAACTCGAAAATGAATAGGCCAGAGCGCCAAGCCCAAGGGTCAGCGCCAGCAGCACAAGCCAGGAGACGATGCCCCCGTTTAGAGACAGGCCCGGCCTGGGCGGCTCCGGGACCAGGGCAAACGGCGCCGGCGCAATCACCGGTTCCTCGATACCCCGGCTTTGAAACTCCGGCACATAGCGCCCGATCGGCAGCAGAATGCGCACCGATTCTGCGCTTCCCTCGCCGGAATAATACAGATCGAGCAGGCCCCGAAGGCGACGGGCTTGGACGCGTACAATCGGATCGGTCTGCGGATCGAAATCAGCGGGGCGGCCAAACACATCGACGGCAATCGAATAGGCCTTGATGGTGTGCCCCTCGCCGGCCAGGGTCCGCTCCACGATATAGGCGAGGAACCGGCCAAGCTGAGGCGAACGCGCCATCTCGGCCCAGCCAAGTACGCGACCAAGGGCAGCCAGAACGTCCTCGCGTTGTGGCATGGCTTTGTCCAAGCATATCTCCAGTCTCTGCGGGATTGTGACGCGTTACATGTAAAACGCAAGCGCGTCTTACCCTCGATTTACCCTAGCTTGCCTGTCACGCGCGGAAGAACTGCATCATAGCCCGCTCGTCGCCGTCATAAAGGTGACATTTAGATCGGCTGGCCACGGCCTCCGCACCACTCGACCATCCAGTTTTCCGGCAACTGCTCCGCCACGCTCCCGTGCGCGCCGGGGTTTGTCAGTTCTGTTCTCAGCTTGGCCCGCCCGCTACGGACCCGAAGGTATTTCATGAACACTGTTGTGGATAACGCGCCCTACATGGCGCTGGTGGACAATGATCCGCATTCGGCGCGTCTGCTGACCCGCATGCTGCTGGCCCATGGCTCCCCCGCCATCGAATGCTTTGGCGATGCCGCGGACGGCCGCGCCCGGCTCGAGGCCGTGCTGGCCGATCCCGAGGGCAATTGGCCAAGCCTGCTGATCGTCGACCTGAAAGCCCATAGCGGCGCCAATGTCGAATTCGTGCGGTCGATCCATGCCTTGATGCGCCAGAAGGGCGTTCCGGTTGTGGTCATGGCCCATACGCTGGATCAGGCAAGCCGAGAGACCCTGCATGAAGCAGGTGCGGCGGCCGTGTTCTTTCGCCAGGCTGAACTGGACGCCTATCGGCGCGAAGCAGCTGGCATTGTCAGTTTCTGGGCGCGCAATCAGCGCCTGGATGCAGTTGGCATGTAACTCCTGCGTCCACAGGTTACATGCCTCGGCGGGGAGAGATGCTGCAAGATCGGTGCAAGCCGGACCTGCATTCCCAAGCGATCTCTCCGCCACCCCATTCCCTGCAACCGGCGATCACGCCGATAGCGGGGACGCGGCGGCTCCTCCAAGTGGGCCGTCGCCTGCGCGCGGTCACGACACCTCCCGGTCGTGTCCGCACGGGGGGAGAAGCATTTTCGGGCAGCGCGCCTTGTCCCTCGGCGCTGATGACTGGATCCATTGCTTCTCCCCGCGGCCCAAAGCGCCGGTTCAGGTTTTTTCCGTCTCGACCAGTTCCCGGTCCTTGCCGACAGTCTTGTGGGCAAAGGCGCGCAGCGCAGCCAGCACCATGACGGCCAATAGCGCCACGCCGACGGCAATGATGTAATAGCCCAGCGCGCAGGCAATCCCGACCGCACCCGCCAGCCACATGCCCGCGCCCGTCGTCAGTCCCTGCACCCCTGCCCCACTGCGAAAGATTGCACCGGCACCCAGAAACGCGATGCCGGCCGTTACCGCTTCGACGGCGCGGATCGGATCGGCGCGCGAGTCGCCGATATCGGGCGTGATGGTGTGGAAGATTTCGAAGGCAAGAATGGTGAACAGCGCCGCAGCCAGCGCCACCAGGATATGGGTGCGCAATCCGGCACCCGCGGTGTGAACCTCGCGCTCAAACCCGATCATGGCGCCCAGAATGGCGGCGATCAGCAGACGAATGGCAATGATATGCTGGGGCAGATAGGTCTGCACGAAACCGAATTCGTTGCCGACATCCATTGTGAAAACCTCGTGTTGACGCTGGGCAGACAACCCGGCAGCCGCCACGAGGTTCCGTGATCTAGACCGTCTTCAACCAGCCGCCATCGACGAAATAGGTGCTGCCTGTCGAGTAGCTCGCCTTGTCCGAGCACATAAAAACGAAGAAATGCGCCAGCTCTTCCGGGGTCGCGAAGCGCTTCATCCCACCCGCCTCATCGGCCACGCCCTGCAGGTGCGCTTCCCATTGGTCGCCCTTGAGCTGCTTGGCGGTCTTGATCCAGTCGCCGGTGAGCACCAGGCCGGGATTGATTGTGTTGACGCGAATATTGTCGCCCGCCACCTCGGTCGAGAGCGTCTTGGAAAACATCATCAAGGCGGCCTTGGTGGTGTTGTAGATCGGCTCATACCAGAGCGGCTGCACGGCGCATATCGAGGCATTGTGCAAGACGACCCCACCGCCGCGCTGCTTCATCATGGGCACCACGCCCCGTGCCAGTCGCACCGCAGCCATCACATGCAGGTCCCAGTAATATTGCCATTTGGCATCATCGGCCTGCTGGATGGTCTCGTTAGAGCCCGTGCCCGCATTGTTGATCAGGATATCGGCCCCGCCAAAGGCCTTGCGTGTACCGGCAATGATGGCATTGCACCCCTCTGCCGTCGCCACATCGGCGGCGATGGCCGTCGCGATGACGCCATGCTTGTCGGCCACCCAGGCGGCGGTGTCATCGGCCTTGGCCGCGTCGCGGCCCACCAGCACCAGATTGGCGCCTTCTGCCGCCAGTCCCTCGGCGACCGCCAACCCGATACCTGCCGTGCCGCCCGTGACGATCGCCACCTTGTCGCGCAACCCGAGATCCATATTCCGCTTCCTTATCTGGCTACTTTGATCTGCAGCTTCACATCGCTTGGCCGCGCTTCGACAGCCCGGTCGAACGCCTTGACCGAGTCCTCGAAATCGAAGGTCGCCGAAATCAGCGGGTTGAGATCGACCCGGCCCGATGCAAACAGCGCGATGGCGCGATCATATTGATGGGCATAGCGGAAGACGTTCTCGATCCGCAATTCCTTGGTCGACGCCGCCGCAATGTCGACCGGTACCGGATCGACCGGCAATCCGACGACGACGATGGTTCCGCCGGGCCGTGGCAGGTCCATGATCGCCTCCCAGGCTCGCGGCGAACCTGAACATTCGAACACCACGTCAGCGCCCCAATCCTCGGTCAGGCGCTTGACCTCCGCCACGAGGTTCTTCTCGCGGATATTGACCGGGATCACCCCCTGATACCGCGCCGCGATATCCAGCTTGGGCTGTGCCAGGTCCGCGACGATCACCCGCGCACAGCCACCGGCCAGCGCCGCAATGGCGACCATAGTGCCAATGGGCCCCGCCCCCAGCACCACTGCCGTATCGCCGGGCTTGATGCTGGCCTTGTAGGCCGCCTGCATGCCCACCGCGAAGGGTTCGACCATCGCGCCTTCGGCAAAGCTGACATTGTCGGGCAACTTGAAGGTGTAATTGGCCGGATGCACAACCTCGGGCGTCAGCACCCCATGGATCGGCGGCGTCGCCCAGAAGCGCACCGCGGGGTCGATATTGTAGAAACCAAGCCGGCTGGCGCGTGAATTGGGGTCGGGTATCCCCGGCTCCATGCAGACCCGGTCGCCGATCTTGAGATGGGTCACGCCTGCACCGACCTCGGTCACCGTTCCCGCCGCTTCGTGGCCCAGCACCATCGGCGCGTTGACCACGAAGGGGCCGATCCTGCCATGGGTGTAGTAATGCACATCCGAGCCGCAGACGCCCACGGTATGAATGGCGATCTTGACCATGCCCGGCCCCACCTCGAGCGGCAGGTCGATCTCCCGGATTGCCAGTTCATGCTGGCGTTCGAGAACAAGCGCGCGGACTTTGGTCATCGGATATCCCAGTTCATTGGATGGTATCGCATGCGTCGAGCGAGCCTAGCCATCGTGCCAGGGCAACGAAAGTGGCAAACTGCCGATCGAAGCCTTACGCAGGGGTCGGCGGCTGCATTGCCCCAGTCATGATCGCGACCGCATCGGACATGGTAAAGTCCTTGGGATTGATCACCGCGATCCGCCGGCCCAGCCGATGAATATGAATGCGGTCGGCCACCTCGAACACATGCGGCATGTTGTGGCTGATCAGCACGATCGGCAGCCCCCGTCGCTTGACGTCCAGCATCAGTTCCAGCACCCGCCGGCTTTCCTTGACGCCCAGCGCCGCAGTCGGCTCGTCCATGATCACCACCTTGGAGCCGAACGCCGCCGCCCGCGCCACGGCCACGCCCTGGCGCTGCCCGCCCGACAGTGTCTCCACCGATTGATTGATATTCTGGATGGTCAGCAGCCCCAATTCGCTGAGCTTTTCGCGGGCGAGCCGGTTCATGGTGGAACGATCCAACAGGCGAAACAGGCTGCCCATTGGCCCAGGCTTGCGCATCTCGCGGCCCAGAAAGAGGTTGTCGGCAATCGACAGCGCTGGCGACAGGGCCAGGTTCTGGTAGACGGTCTCGATTCCCGCCATCCGCGCCTCCATTGGCGACTTGAAATGCACCGGCGACCCATCGAGCCTGATGTCCCCGGCGTCGGGAATCATGGCCCCGCACAGCGCCTTGATCAGGCTGGTCTTGCCCGCCCCGTTGTCACCGATAACCGCCAGAATCTCACCCGGCATCAGGTCGAAATCGGCATTGTCGAGCGCCACCACGCGGCCATAGCGCTTCTGCAATCCCCGCGCCGACAGGATCGGCTGGGGGCCGGCGATGGGCGTCGCGGTGAGGCCCGCAACAGGCTGGGACAGACTGGATTCCTGGCTCATGCTGAAATCTTCCGGATCCACTGGTCAATGGTAACGGCGAGGATGATGAGGGCGCCCACGGCAAATTCCTGCCACAGCGCATCCACGCCTGCGAGCGCCAGGCCATTGCGGAACATGCCCACGATCAGCGCCCCAAGCAGCGTACCGACTATGGAACCCCGCCCGCCAAACAGCGACGTACCACCAATAACCACCGCAGTGATGGAATCGAGATTGGCAGTCTGACTGCCCAGAGGCGACACTGCCCCGACCCGTCCGATCAGCACCCAGCTGGCAATGGCGCAGATGAAACCGGCCAATGTATAAACGCCGATCAGCGTCATCTTGGTATTGATACCGGCCAGCCGCGCTGCTTCCGGATCATCGCCAGTGGCATAAATATGGCGGCCAAAGGCCGTTCGATTGAGAATATACCAGACCACCGCCGCGATCAGGATCATCATGATCGAGCCAGCGGTCAGGATTGCCCCGCCTCCCAGGGCGACACGCGCACCCATCCATTGCAGCATCGGCGCTATGGCCGCGATGTCCTGGCTGCGGATGGTCTCCGATTGGGAGATAAAGATGACCATGGCGCCGTAAATCGACCAAGTGCCCAAGGTCACGATGAAGGGGGGCAGCTTGACCACCGCCACCAGGACGCCGTTGATCAGCCCGCACAGGATGCCGGTCATGATCCCCAGCACGAAACTGATCTCGACCGGCACCCCGGCAACCACAGAGAGGCGGCCCATGACGATCGATGACAGGATCATGATGGCACCGACCGAAAGATCGATGCCGGCCGTCAGGATCACCAGTGTCTGGGCAATGCCGAGAATGCCGATAATGGTCACCTGCTGCAGCACCAGCGACAGGTTGAACGGCGCGAAGAACTTGCTGCCGGCCGCCAGCGAGAACACGGCAATGCCGACGATCAGCACGATGAAGGGTATCGCTGTCGGATAGGCATGCAGGAACGCCTGTAGCCGCCGCATCGGGCTGGGCGCATCTTCCTCAAAGCTCGCCACCGACTGGGCCGCGCCCGCCAATCCCTTTTCCGCTGAGGCCGAACCGGCCGCGTCTTCACTCATGCAGATGTCCTCCCGACATTCTCAATGCTCCAACCTGCCGCCCGCCTGTTCGGCCCTGCCCGCGGATCAAGTCCGCGGGCAGTTGCTGTCATTCAATGGGACCACTAGCCCCAGCAGAGTTCGGCGCCCTTGGTCGTGTCGATGGACTCAACGCCGGCCACAGGTTTGTCGGTCACCAGCGTCGCGCCGGTGTCAAAGAAGTCGAGGCCTTCAGTCACGGCCGGCTTTTCACCGGTGTCAGCGAACTTCTTGATCGCTTCCATCGCCATCGAGGCCATCAGCAGCGGATATTGCTGGCTGGTCGCGCCGATCACGCCATCCTTGACGTTGGCAACGCCGGGGCAGCCGCCATCGACGGCCACGATCAACACGGAGCCATCGTCGCGACCGGCAGCCTTGAGCGCCTCATAGCCACCGGCAGCGGCCGGCTCATTGATCGCATAGACGACGTTGATGTCCGGGCATTTCTGCAGCAGCGTTTCCATGGCGGTGCGGCCACCGTCCTCGGCGCCACCGGTCATTTCGTGCCCGCAGATACGCGCATCGTCTTCGTCCCCATACTTGTTGGGGTCTTTCACATCGATCCCGAAGCCGGCCATGAAGCCCTGATCGCGCAGATAGTCGACGGTCGGTTGGTTCACTGCCAGATCCAGGAAGGCAATCTTGGCATTGGCAGCTGCATCGCCAAGCGTCCCCTTGGCCCAGGAGCCAATCAGTTCGCCGGCCTTGCGGTTATCGGTGGCAAAGGTGGCATCGGCCGCATCGATCGGGTCCAGCGGCGTATCCAGCACAATCACCAGCAATCCAGCATCCCGGGCCTGCTGAATAGTCGGCACGATGGCACTTGAGTCAGATGGAACGATTGCGAAGCCCTTGGCGCCAGAAGCGATAAGGTTTTCGATAGCGGCGATCTGACTATCATTGTCCCCATCGAACTTGCCGGCAAAGGTACGCAGCTCAATCCCCAGTTCGTCCGCCTTGGCCTGGGCCCCCTCGCGCATCTTGACGAAGAACGGATTACCCTCGGTCTTGGTGATGAGGCCGACAATGGCCTCCTGTGCATAGGCCGCGGTGCCGGACATCAGACCCAGCATCACGGCCCCGGCGGCCGCGACCTTCAAGAACTTACCCATGGTTTCTCCTCCCGAGAATGTTTGTCATCGAGCCCACGCCGCCTGTTGGCGGTCATTGCCCTGTCCGGACCGTCATCCTTTTTCCTCTGCCGACCTCGGACTGCGCGGCCATGATCAACAAATCACCTCAGGCCTGTCAATAAATTAATCCACATGATTTATTAATTGACAGCCAATAGCCAATCCTCTTTGCTGGCCATGGGAAGGAGGCGGCAAAGCAATGAAATTGATTGCATTTTTTCGCGCGCTATCGCCAATGGCGGTGTCAAAGGGTAGTGCAAACCCTTAACGGAGGGGCCCGGTGACGATGGCGGATGCGAGCAGAAATCGGTCAGGTGACCTGAATCGCGGAACCAACCAGATTGGCGTGCGGCTCTATAATGAGCGGCTGGTTCTGTCGCTGATCCGCCAGCATGGCACCCTGCCCAAGGCAGATATTGCGCGCATGACCGGTCTGTCGCCGCAGACCATCTCGATAATTATCAATCAACTGGAAGCAGACGGCCTGCTTCGGCGTGGCAATGTGGTACGCGGCCGGGTTGGCCAACCATCCGTTCCCTATTCCCTCAATCCAGAGGGTGCCTTTGCCTTCGGCCTCAAGATCGGCCGCCGGAGTGTCGATCTCTACCTCATCAATTTTGTTGGCGAGGTTCAGTGCCTGCTGCACCAGACCTATGCCTATCCGACCCCGCAAGGTGTTCAGGACTTCGCCGTGGCCGGGCTGTCGCAATTGCAGGCCGACCTGTCCGCCACCACGGTCGCCCGGATCGCAGGCCTGGGCATTGCCGCCCCCTATGAAATGTGGACCTGGGCTGAAGAAATCGGCGCCCCTGTTGCCGACATTGCGGCCTGGCGCAATGTGGACATCCGCGCCAGACTTGCCCAGCTCTGCGACTGGCCGGTATATTACTCCAACGACATTACAGCGGCATGCGCCGCCGAGCTGATGTTTGGCCGCGGTGCCGACTATGTGGACTATCTCTATGTCTATATCGGCTCGTTCATCGGGGGCGGCCTGGTGCTTGACGGCCACCTGTTCCCGGGCAGAACCCGCAATGCCGCAGCCCTCGGCTCGATGCCGGCCCACAATCGACTGCCGGGTCACCGACCCGGCCAGTTAATGGGTGTTGCCTCGATCTATGTGCTGGAGCGCAAGCTGATCGAGCAGGGACGCCGCGCCGAAATCCTCTGGCAATCGCCCGATGACTGGGGCGACAATCTGGGGCCTGCGCTCGACAACTGGATCGAGGAAGTGGCCGAGAGCCTCGCCTATGCCATCGTCGCCGCCATTGCGGTGATCGACGTCGAAACCGTGGTGATCGATGGAGCTTTTCCCGTCAGCGTGCGCAAGCGGATCATCGAGCGCACGCGGCTTGCCATTGACAGCGTCAATCAACAGGGGCTGTCGCCCTTCGCCTTGGTCGAGGGCAGCCTCGGCAATGGCGCCCGCGCCATGGGTGGCGCAGCAATCCCGCTGCTTGCCAACTTCACCCAGGACCGCGAGGTTTTGTTCAAGGAAAACAACTGAGCCCGTCATATTTGGCCGGCATTGGTAACCAGACCGCAAGTCTACTCGGCTTAGAATCAAACCCTCTAGGGCTTAGTTCGGCTAGTTAATGCGTATAAAATCAACGACGCCCGAGCACTGGCGCTTCACCACCGGTGTATTGCTGCCGGTTGTTCTGGCCCTTCTTGTAACCGCCGCCGCCGTGCTTGGCTTTGTGTTCTGGTCCACGGCCAGCGTGGACGCACGCGCCTTTGAGCGCCAGGTAACTATGGTCGAACAGGTGCTGTCGGCGAAACGCGACGAGATTCGCCACGACCAGGAAAGCGTGGCCATCTGGGACGACGCCTTGATCAATGCCAAGTTCGCCTTCGACCGGCAATGGGTGCACATCAATCTGGGCAAGTGGATGTACGACTTCTTCGGCCACGACCGTGTGGCTGTCCTTGATGCCGACAACCGCCCCAAATACATGATGATCGACGGCGGCGCCGCCGACCCATCCGCCTTTTCCGATGTCGCCGCTGCAACCATGCCACTGGTGGATCAATTGCGCAGCACGATCGCCGATGGCGGGATGAAACCCTACAATGACGGCGAGACCGATGTCCCAGTCTCGATTGCCGAGTTCGTGGTGATCGACAACACGCCCGCGATCATCAGCGTCATGCCTGTCGTTTCCGACAGCCGCAACCTGCGCCAGATCGACGGCTCCGAAACGGTTCTTGTTGGAATCGTGTTGCTCGACGCTGCGTTTTCGACACGCCTTCGCGGCGAATATCTGTTCCAGGACGCCAGCTTTTCGCTGCTGCAAAGCGGCCTGCCCAACGTGGCCTCCTATCCCCTGCTGAACAGCAATTGGCGCATCATCGGCTTCTTCGAGTGGCTGCCAGACAGCCCTGGCCAGACCATGCTGCTCCACACCGCACCGGCCCTCATCGTCGCCTTCATCATCGCCGGCATCCTGGTGTTTCTCTTGATCCGGCAATTATGGCGGTCCTCCAAGGCACTGGACGCCGGCCGTATCCGTGCCGAGCATCAGGCGGCCCATGACAAGCTGACGGGCCTGCCCAACCGCATGACCTTTGATGGCCAATTGGCCCAGACCCTGACCCAAGGCCACGCCGCTGGTGCGCATGTCACCCTGCTGATGCTCGACCTGGACCGGTTCAAGCAGGTCAACGACACACTGGGGCATCAGGCCGGGGATGAACTGATCTGTGCAGTCGGCGCGCGCCTGCGTCAGATTGTCGGCGACGACATGCTGATTGCCCGCCTCGGTGGCGATGAATTCGCCATCCTCTCCGTCGCCCGGGATGCTCCGCTTGACACAATAGGCTTGTCCAGCCGCATCATCGAAGCCATCGGCCGTCCCTTCGAGCTCAGTCATTTCAGCGCGTTTGTCGGCGTCAGCATCGGCATTGTCAGCACCACAGGTGGCATAGCCGAACCGCGCGAGCTGATCCGCAAGGCCGACATTGCGCTCTATGAGGCCAAAGCCAGTGGTCGCAATCGCGCTGCGGTGTACGAAGAACGTATGAACGAGCTGTTGCAGCTGCAGCACACCATCGAGGCAGAGCTGCGGATCGCCCTGCGCCGCGGCGACCAGCTCTCGGTAGTGTTTCAGCCGCTGGTTGACCAACAAAGTAGGATGGTCGTCGGCGCGGAAGCCCTGGCGCGCTGGAACCATCCCAAATACGGACAGATTTCTCCGGCGCGTTTCGTCCCCGTCGCCGAAAGCACTGGGATGATCGACATCTTGGGCGAGTTCGTGTTGCAGCGGGCGTGCGAACTGGGCGCCCAAACCCCCGGACGCACCATCGCGGTCAATATCTCACCGACCCAGTTGCGCAGCCCCCGTTTTGCGGCACAGGTCTTCAACATTCTACACTGCACCGGCATGCGGCCATCCGACCTCGAACTGGAAATCACCGAGTCGATCCTGCTCGATGACGAGCACACCTCTGCACAGAACCTGCGTACGTTCCGCGCGTCGGGCATCCACATTGCGCTGGACGATTTCGGGACCGGCTATTCGTCGCTGAGCTATCTCAAGCGCTACCCCGTCGACCGGATCAAGATTGACCGCTCCTTCGTAATGCAGCTCACCGAAGGCCACGTGTCGGTGGCGATTACCCGCGCCATAGTTCAGCTCGCCCATGCCATGGACATCGAGGTGACAGCCGAAGGCGTCGAGACCGAGGAACAGGCAACCATCCTCGGACAAATGGGCTGCAATACCTTACAAGGGTTCCTGTTCTCGCCGGGCGTCTCGCCCGATCGCATCGCCGAGATCTTCGAGCAAGCCGGAAATTGCGCACCGCAGCGCCGAAAGGCCCGCAGCAACTAGGGTCTGCCACGAGATCGGCCCGCGTTTACCGCCGCAGTGAACGGGCCATCGCTCAAGCCGCCGTGGTTTGCGTCAGGGCAAACACGACGTAGAGGATGACAAACAGCGCAACAATGCCGACCAGCGAAATGATCAGCACGCGCAGGTTCATCTTGCGCGAACTGGCCTGTCGTACATCCGTCGTGCTCTTGTGTGGATCATAGGTTTCCATATTTCTCTCCCATTGCGGTGTCGGGCTTCCAACGGGTGCAGCGGCCAGCGGTTCCCAAGGAGCGCCACAAGGGCTTGACGCCAAACGCGCCCCAGCCGAGTTTCGACCAGACCGAAACCGCGCTGGAGCTTTCATGACCACTTCGTCCGCCCTCACCCGCATGATCATGGCCGGCCAGGGAAAGGTGCCCGCCGATATCGTGATCAAGGATGTTCGGCTGCTGGATGTGATCACCGGTGCCGTGACCCAAACCGACATCGCCATTGTCGGTGACCGGATCGTCGGCACCCACGCCAGCTATGAGGGCGAAACCATCATCGATGGTGCCGGCCGCTTCGCTGTTCCGGGCTTTATCGATACTCATCTCCATATCGAATCCTCGCTGGTGACCCCATTCGAGTTCGACCGCTGCGTGCTGCCGCATGGCGTCACCACCGCGATCTGCGATCCCCACGAGATCGCCAATGTGCTGGGCGCCGAGGGCATCGAATATTTCCTCGCCTGCGCCGAGCGGACCATCATGGATGTGCGGATCAATCTTTCGTCCTGCGTCCCCGCCACGGCTTTTGAAACCTCGGGCGCGGCGCTGGAAATTGCCGATCTCGAGCCCTATCGCAGCCATCCCAAGGTCATTGGCCTGGCCGAGATGATGAATTTCCCCGGGGTGCTGCACGCTGACCCCGGCATCATCGCCAAGCTTGTCGCCTTCCAGGGCGGCCATATCGATGGTCACGCGCCACTGCTGCTGGGACAGGCCCTCAATGGCTATCTGGCCGCCGCCATCCGCACTGACCATGAGGCAACCTCAGCCGCCGAAGCCCGCGAAAAGCTGGCCAAGGGCATGGCCATCCTGATCCGCGAGGGATCGGTTTCCAAGGATTTGAAGGCTTTGGCCGAGATTCTGGACGAAAATACCTCCAGCTTCGTCGCCCTCTGCACCGATGACCGCAATCCGCTGGATATTGCCGAAGAAGGCCATCTCGATAGCTCCATTCGCCGTCTGATCGCCATGGGGCGCCCGCTCCACCATGTCTATCGCGCCGCGTCGCACTCGGCCGCCCGGATATTCGGCCTCACTGACCGAGGCCTGCTCGCATCCGGTTGGCGTGCCGATATTGCGCTGCTCGATAGCCTTGAGGATTGTCGTGTCTCGGACGTCATTTCGGCCGGTCGCCTGATCGGGCCGGAAGCGTTTGCTGCCCGCTCCCTGGTACCCCCGGTTGGACTGACCTCGATGAAGGCCAAGCCGGTGTCGCCGGAGGCTTTTATCGTCCCGGCGCGCGCCGATCGCAACCAGACGCCGGTGATCGGCGTCAAGCCCGGCCTCATCCTGACCTTCCGCGAATCGGCGACCCTGCCCGTCAGCGAGAAGGGCACTCTGCCCGATCTCGACGCCGACGTGCTCAAGGTTGCAGTCATCGAACGTCATGGCAAGAACGGCAATATCGGGCGTGGCTTCGTCAAGGGCTTTGGGCTCAAGCGCGGTGCCATCGCATCATCGGTCGGCCATGACAGCCACAACATCACCGTCATCGGCGCCACCGATGAGGACATGACCGTGGCGGTCAATCGCCTGATCGAACTGGGCGGCGGCTTTACCGTATCGGATGGCGGCAAGATCACCGCCGAACTGGCGCTGCCGATTGCCGGCTTGATGAGCCCCAAGCCGTTTGAGGAAGTCACCCACGATCTGCACGCCCTGCGCGAGGCGGCCTACGCACTTGATTGCGTGCTGCCCGAGCCGTTCCTGCAGGTCGCCTTCCTCGCCCTGCCGGTTATCCCGCATCTCAAGATGACAGACCGCGGGCTGTTCGACGTCGACAAGTTCGACTTCGTTGACTAGCGCCAACCTCTAATCAGCGTCACCTGCAACGGACCCCAATCATGAGCATCGATCACTCGCCTGCCGGCGGCCGCCCGGTTCGCCTCAAATGCGACTTCGGCATTACCGAAACCATCGGCCAGGTGATCATCTGGTTCCTGTTGACCATCGTGACGCTCGGCATCGCGCTGATCGTCTTCCCCTATTATTTCAACCGGGTCGTGCTCAACCGTACCGAAGTCCTCGATGACCGTGGCGTCGCCATCGGCCGGCTCAATTGCCGCTTCGACCTCGGCTCATCGCTGGGTCACGTGATCATCTGGATCCTGCTGATCATCGTCACGCTCGGCATCGCCGCGTTCTTTTACGCCTACCGCGTTATCCGCGTGCTGCTGAACGATACGCGGATCGAGTACTACCGGTAGGGACGGGCGACACTGCCCGCTTCGAGTGCTTGCCGCTTCCTCACCCCACGGGGTTAATCGCGCGCAGGCGGGAATCGCCTTCATCTTGGCAAGAACCAGGGTCATTCCCGCCTGCGCGGGAATGACCCTGTGTATGTCTATGGGCGTGACTAGCCCATACAGCGTGACCGGCGCTATGCGCGCTTGGCTGCTTCGCGTGCCTTCACCTGGCGGCGACGGGCATGCAGCACCGGCTCGGTATAGCCGGACGGCTGCTCGGCGCCATGCAGCGCCAGGTCCAATGCGGCCTGGAACGCGATCGAAGAGAAGTTCTCCGCCATCGGCCGATACAGTGGATCGCCGGCGTTCTGCTCGTCCACCACGGCGGCCATGCGCTCGAAGGTGGCGATCACGTCGTCCTTGCTGACCAGCCCGTGGCGAAGCCAATTGGCCACGGCCTGACTTGAAATGCGGCAGGTGGCGCGGTCTTCCATCAGCCCGACATTGTTGATGTCAGGCACCTTGGAACAGCCGACGCCCTGCTGCACCCAGCGCACGACATAGCCGAGAATGCCCTGGGCATTGTTCTCGAGCTCGCGGTTGATTTCTTCGCGGCTGAGCGAGAACGGCACCTGGATCGGCATCGAGAACAAATCGGTCAGCGCCGGGATCGACTGGTTGTGGCGGCGCTTCTGTGCCTCGAACACGTCGACCTGATGATAGTGCAATGCATGCAGCGTCGCGGCCGTTGGCGATGGCACCCAGGCGGTATTGGCACCGGAATTCGGGTGTCCGATCTTGGCCTCCATCATGGCCGCCATATCGTCCGGACGTGCCCACATGCCCTTGCCGATCTGCGCCCGGCCCGACAGACCACAGCTGAGCCCGATCAGAACGTTGCGGTCTTCATAGGCACTCAGCCAGCGCTCGGACTTGATCTCGTCCTTGCGCAGCACCGGGCCGGCCTCCATCGAGGTGTGGATTTCATCGCCCGTGCGATCAAGGAACCCGGTATTGATGAAGAACACCCGCTCGCGCGCTTCGTAGATCGCCGCCTTGAGGTTGGCCGAGGTGCGGCGCTCTTCGTCCATGATGCCGATCTTGATGCTGAGCGGCTTCAGCCCCAACATCTTTTCGACCGAGGCGAAAATCGCGCAGGAGAATGCCACTTCCTCGGGACCGTGCATCTTCGGCTTGACGATATAGATTGCGCCGGTGCGGCTGTTGACGACGTCCTGCATGGCGCACAGCACGGTAATGGCGGCGTCCATCAGACCCTCGCCAATCGGCTTGCCATCGGCGGTCTTGATTGCATCAGTGGTCATCAGGTGGCCGACATTGCGCACCAGCAGCAGCGAGCGGCCCTTGAGCTCCAGCGTGCCGCCCTTGGTGTCCTTGTACTGGCGGTCGGCATTGAGCTTGCGGGTAACGCTGCGGCCGCCTTTTTCGAACGTATCCTGCAGCGTGCCATTCATCAGGCCGAGCCAGTTGCGATAAACGCCAACCTTGTCCTCGGCATCGACAGCCGCAACCGAGTCTTCGCAATCCTGGATGGTGGTCATTGCGGCTTCAACGACCACGTCGCTGAGGCCAGCCTTGTGTGACGCGCCGATAACGCTGGCCGGCTCGATCACCAGGATGGCATGCAGGCCATTGTGGTGCAGCACCAGCTCACCCTTGGCCTCAGTCCCGCCGAAGCCGACAAAGGCGCTGGCATCCTTGAGCCCGAAGCGGCCAGCTGGCGTATCGACAACAAGGCGGCGTTCGTCGCCCTCCTTGATGACGTGATAGCCGGTGACGTCGCGATGGCTGCCCGATTCGAGCGGGAACGTCGCGTCGAGGAACTCTGCCGCCCGCTCGACCACGGCCTGACCACGGACTGCATTAAAGCCCTTGCCGGGCGCCAGCTCGCCGTCGCGAGAGATGACGTCGGTGCCGTAAAGCGCATCGTAGAGACTGCCCCAGCGCGCATTGGCAGCGTTGAGCGCATAGCGGGCATTGGAAACCGGCACCACCAATTGCGGCCCGCAAAGCGTCGTGATTTCGGGATCAAGGCCGGTGGTTTCGATGGTGAAGTCGGCCGGCTCGGGCACGAGATAGCCGATATCCTTCAGGAACAGCTCATAGCCCAGCGGATTATTGGCGACTGGACCATAGCGGTGATGCCACTCGTCGATCTCGCTCTGCAGCTCGTCGCGGCGCGCCAGCAAGCGTGCATTGGTCGGCCCATGTTCGGCAACCAGCGCCGCAAGCCCGGACCAGAACTGGTCGGCGGTGACCGCTAGGCCCGCCAGTGCTTCCTTCTCTACGAAATCCACCAGCAATGGATGAACCGATAACCCGGACTTCGCGAGATAGTCTGACATAGCTGCTTCCTTTTCGTGTCGGCGCAGAGAGCTTTAGGTCAAGCCGTCGTGCCTGCCAAGCCGCCTAAAGTAGTCTTCGCCCTTGCACCAGACACATAGACTTCTGCGACGGAGCGGTCATCCCCCAATGTCTGCAGCAGGAACAGTTCCTCGGCAAGGCTGGTGACCGTCGCCATGCGCAGGGCCATGGCTGGTGTCGCCCCGGCATCAAGCACCACCAGATCGGCGGCACGGCCCGGCGCGATGGTGCCGATCGTGCCTTCCAGAGACAGCGCACGGGCATTGCCCAGCGTCATCATGTAAAATGAGGCAAAGGGATTGAGCCGCTGGCCACGCAATTGCAGCACCTTGTAGCCCTCGTCCATGGTGCGCAGCATCGAATAGCTGGTGCCGCCGCCGATATCGGTCGCAACGCCAATCCGAACGCCGGACTTGCTCAGCCGTTCGCGATCAAACAGTCCGCTACCGAGGAACAGGTTTGACGTCGGGCAGAACACCGCCACCGAGCCGGTTTCCGCCAGCACATGCGTCTCGCGGTGGTTGAGATGGATACAATGGCCCAACAGCGTCTTGGGGCCCAGCAGGCCATAATCCTCATAGATGCCGGTATAGTCGGGCGCGCTCGGATAAAGCTCCATCGAAAAGGTGATCTCGGCATCGTTTTCGCTGAGATGGGTCTGCACATAGCAATCTGGGAATTCCTCGACCAGCGCCCGGCTCGCCTCAAGCTGCGCCGGGGTCGAGGTGATGGCGAAGCGCGGGGTGATCGCATAGAGCGCCCGGCCCTTGCCATGCCAGCGGGCAATCAGGGCCTTGCTGTCGTCATAACCGGACTGGGCGGTATCGCAAAGAGCTTCGGGCGCGTTGCGATCCATCATCACCTTGCCCCCCACCATCAGCATGTTGCGCCTGGCGGCCTCGGCGAAATAGGCATCGACCGAGCGCGGATGGCTGGAGCAATAGGCGACGGCGCTGGTGGTGCCATTGCGGATCAGCTCGTCATAGAACGCTGCGGCGACAGCGTTGGCGTGTCCCTGCTGGCTGAATTTCTGCTCTTCCACAAAGGTGTAGGTATTGAGCCATTCCAGCAGCGAGCCGGCATAGGAGGCGATCATCTGGCTCTGCACATAATGCAGGTGCGTATCGATGAAGCCCGGCAGGATCAGGTTGGGCCGGTGATCCACCACCTCGGCGCCACTGGCATCAGCTGCGGCGTAGTCCCCCACCGCAATGACCTTGCCATCGGCAATGGTAACGGCGCCGTCCTCGAAATAGCGATAGCTCTCCGCGTCATCGAGCCCTTGCGGCTCCGACACGAAGGTCAGCACGCGGCCGCGCAGGATTGTGGTCATTGGCCCGATCCCTCGCGGAACCACTCGACCAGCAGCACCCGCTCCTGTGGCGTCATTTCCGTCACATTGCCCGGCGGCATGGCATGGGAATAGCCGGCCTGGATAGCGACATCCCTGGCGTGATTGGCGACGGCAATGTCATTGTCCAGAATGACGTTCTTGGGTGCTTCATAGATCCCCGGCCAGACCGGCTCGGCGGTGTGGCACATGGCGCAGCGGGTTTGCACCGCTAGGCTGGCCGCGGCGAAATGAGTTGCACTGAGAAAGGGTTCGGCCGCACGAGACGCCACCTCCTCTCCGCCGGAACCCGGCAGTTTGGGAGCCGTCGACAGCCAGGCGATCACCAGGAACAGGATCACCGCCGCCGCCCAGGTCCAGTGCGGATTGCCCTTGCGGGCATGGCGGGTGTTGAAATAGTGCCGGATGACCACGCCGACCAGGAAGATCAGGCTGGCAATGATCCAGTTCCATTGCGTGGCAAAGGCCAGCGGGTAGTGGGACGACAGCATGAAGAAGATCACCGGCAGCGTCAGGTAGTTATTGTGCAGGCTGCGCTGCTTGGCGATCTTGCCGTATTTCGCATCGGGCACGCGCCCGGCCTTGAGATCGGCGACCACGATCTTCTGGTTGGGAATGATGATCATCGCCACATTGGCGGTCATGATCGTAGCGGTGAACACCCCCATATGCAGCATCGCCGCGCGGCCGGTGAACAGCTGGGTATAGCCCCAGGCCATCGCGGTGAGGATGGCGAACAACACCAGCATCAGCCCGTTCTGGCTCTCCCCGATCGGGGATTTGCACAGCCGGTTATAGACGATCCAGCCCAGCAGGATCGATGCCATCGAAATGCCGATTGCGCCCCATTGCGGCACATCCAGCACATTGCGGTCGATCAGGTAGATGTCGGCGCCGACATAGTAGATGATGGCCAGGAGGCAGAACCCACTGAGCCAGGTGGCATAGCTTTCCCATTTGAACCAGGTCAGGTGCTCGGGCAAGAACTCCGGCGCCACCAGGTATTTCTGGATGTGATAGAAGCCGCCCCCATGCACCTGCCATTCCTCGCCATGGGCCAGCGGCGGCAGGCTCGGGGTCTTGCGCAGGCCGAGGTCCAGCGCGATGAAATAGAAGGACGAGCCGATCCAGGCGATGGCGGTGATCACATGGGTCCACCGTGCCGCAAAGCTCAGCCATTCGTAAAAGATCGCGAAATCGCCCATCGCCCCACTCCTCGCAACGCTCGTCTCTCAGAAAAAGAGGCGGGACTGTGCCCGCCCCTTTTCAGATTGCTTGCCGGAACGCGGCCTAGGCCGGCTGTTCCACGCCTTCGACATACCAATCCATGCTGAGCAGTTCGCCATCGGTCATCACGACCCCAGCGGCAACGCGCTCGACACCGGTATTGTCCTTGATCGGGCCGGTGAAGATGTGGAACGAGCCATCGATCTGGCCGGTACGGACCTTTTCGGCGTCAGCCACGACATCGGCCGGGACCTTGGCATTGTAGGGGCCCATCTCGACGACTTCTTCTTTGAGGCCTTCCCAGGTATTGCCCGGAACCCAGGTGCCATCGATGACGGCCTTGGCCGAGGCGAGGTAGTGCGGGCCCCAATTGTCGATGATGGCGGTCAACTGGGTATCGGGAGCGAAGGCGCTCATGTCGGCGCCCTGGCCGAAGCCACCAATGATGCCGCGCTCGGCGGCAACCTGCAGCGCAGCAGGACCGTCGGTGTGCTGGGCAACGATGTCGATACCCTGATCGATCATGGCGCGGGCAGCGTCAGCTTCCTTGGCCGGATCGTTCCAGGTGGAGATGTAGACTGGCTTGACGGTGAAGTTCGGGTTCACGCGGCGGCCGGACAGGGCCAGGGCGTTGATGCCCATCACGACTTCCGGGATTGGGAACGAGCCAATATAGCCGGCCTTGCCCGTCTTGGACATGTGTCCGGCAATGGTGCCGCAGACCGCGCGGCCTTCGTAGAAGCGCGCATTGTAGAGACCGACATTGGCGGCGGGCATGTAGCCGGTAGCGTGCTCGAACGCCACATCGGGGAACTGCGCGGCAACCTTGATCACCGAGTCGCCGAAGCCGAAGCTGGTGGCGAAGATCAGCTTGCAGCCCTGCTGGGCCAGCTCGCGCAACACGCGTTCGCAGTCCGGGCCTTCCGGCACGTTCTCGACATAGACGGTCTCAACCGCATCACCCAGCTGGTCCTGGACGAAGATACGGCCCTGATTGTGGGCGTAGTTGTAGCCATTGTCGTTGATCGAGCCGACATAGATGAAGCCGATCTTGAGCTTCTCGGCCTGGCCGAAAGCGGTGCTGCCGAGCAGCGGAAGAGCGACGGCAGCGCCACCGATCTTGATCATAGTCCGACGCGAAAGTGTCATTTGTCTCTCCTGAAATGACGGTCTTCGTGGATCGAGCCAAGCCCCCAGGGTTGGATCAATTGCTGGGCAGGAACGGCTTGCCAAGGCAGGCCGGTGCATTGGTGGAAGCATCGCGCCGGAGCGAAATCAGGACCAGCACGACAATGGTGGCGATATAGGGCAGAGCGGCCCACAGCTCGGACGGAATGATCGACAGCACTCCGCCGCCAGCTTTGGCGTAGAGTTCCATGGTCATCACGAGGCCGAAGAGATAGGCGCCGGCCAATAGGCGGAACGGTTTCCAGGAGGCGAAAACCACCAGTGCCACGGCGATCCAGCCACGGCCAGCGGTCATGCGTTCGGCCCATTGCGGGGTCAGCAGCAGCGGGAAGCAGGCGCCGGCGAGGCCGGCCATGGCACCACCGAACATCACCGCCATGTAACGCACGCCAATGACCGAATAACCGATGGAATGGGCCGACTGATCATTCTCGCCGACAGCCCGCAGGATCAGTCCGGCACGAGTTTTGTGCAGGAAATACCAGATGACCACGACCATTATGAACGAGAAATAAACGGGAAATGAATAGGAGAACAGCACTTTCCAAACGGGATGCGCCGCCAGCTCGGCTGGAAACAGCGGCTCCATCAGCGAGACCGGCCGCGCCGAATAGGACGAGCCGGCCAAAGCCGAAAACCCGGTGCCGAAAATAGTCAGCGCCAGCCCGGTCGCGGTCTGGTTGGCCGATAGCGACAGGGTGAGAAAACCGAAGATCAGCGACGACGCCATCCCGGCTGCGGCGCCGCAGAGCAACGCCAGATAAGGGTTGCCAGTGTGGAACTGCACCACGAAGCCGGCAATGGCCCCGATCAGCATCATGCCTTCGACGCCGAGATTGAGCACGCCTGAGCGTTCAACCACCAGTTCACCCAGCGCCGCGATCAGGATAGGCGTCGATGCACCCACGACTGTGACGATGATTGCAAGCGTCAGATCCATCTACGCTACCTCTGTCGACGTTTGCGGCATCACGCGGCGGACCCGGTATTTTATGAGAATGTCCCCGGCGAGCAGGAAGAACAGCATCATCGCCTGGAAGATGCCGGTGGCCGCATTCGGCAGGCCGATAGTGGTCTGGGCCACTTCGCCACCGACAAAGGTGATGGCCAGAACGACACCGGCGACGATCACGCCCAAGGGATTGAGGCGACCAAGAAAAGCCACGATGATCGCGGTGAAACCGTAATTGGTCGGAAAGCCCGGCACCATGCGCTGGAACGGCCCGGCAATTTCGAGCATCCCTGCAAGCCCCGCGAGGCCGCCGCTGACCAGCATGGCCAGCCAGATAGTCTTGTTCTCGGAAAACCCGCCATAACGCGCCGCATGGGGCGCCGCACCCACCACCCGCATGCGGTAGCCGAACACCGACTTGCTCATGATGAACCAGGCAATGATCGCTACAAGCACCGCGATTGGCACGCCCAGATGCACGATCGTACCTGGGATGATGGTGGGCAGACGTGCGGCCTCGGAGAATAGCCGCGTCTGCGGAAAGCCGATGCCCATCGGATCCTTCCAGGGTCCGCGGATGAGAAAGTAGATCAGCTGCACCGAGGCATAGGTCAGCATCAGGCTGGTCAGGATTTCATTGACCTTGAGCTTGGTTCGCAGCAGCGCCGGAATGGAAGCATAGGCCATGCCGCCGGCCATGCCCGCCAGCATCATCAGCGGCAGGATCCACCAGCCGGTCATGCCCCAGGTCAGCAGCGCGATGCCGGTCGCACACAGTCCACCGACAATGTACTGCCCTTCGGCCCCGATATTCCAGACATTGGCGCGATAGGCGATGGAAAGACCGACGCCGATGATGATCAACGGCGCGGCTTTGACGCCGAGGTCCTGCCATTTGTAGGAATTGGTCAGCGGCGTCAGGAAGATTTCCCGCACCGCCCCCACGCCGTCATAGCCGATCAACGAAAAGATGATCGCGCCAATGATCATGGTCAGCGCCACTGCCGCAACGGGCGTGGCATAAGCCATGAACTTGCTGGGCTCCTGGCGTTTCTCAAGCCGGAATTGCATCTGGCGCCTCCGTATTGCCGTGAACGCCACCCATCAACAGGCCGATCTCTTCGATCGAGGCATCGCCAACCTGCATTTTTGGGCTCAGCTGGCCGCCATTGATCACCGCCAGCGTATCGCTGAGCGAGAGCAGTTCGTCGAGATCCTGACTGATCACCACGATGGCCGAGCCGGCTTCCGCCAGATCGAGAATGGCCTGGTGGATCGCGGCGGCTGCGCCGGCATCGACACCCCAGGTAGGCTGGCTGACCACCAGCACCGAAGGGCGCTGCAGGATTTCGCGGCCCATAATGTATTTCTGCAGATTGCCGCCCGACAGCGAACCGGCAGTGGAGCCTGCCCCCAGTGCCTTGACCGAAAAATCGGCAATGACCTTGCGGGTATAGGTTTTGGCAGCCCCGAAATTGATAAAGCCCATATTGACCATGCCGGGACGCTCGCGCGCCGTCAGCACCGAATTGTCGGAGAGGCTGAACACCCCAACCGCACCATGGCCGTTGCGCTCTTCCGGCACCGAACTCAGGCCGTGACGGCGGCGGGCACTGGGGCTCATGGCGCCAGCGGGCAGGTCACCAAGCTTGATCGCGGAGGGATCCGTCGGCAATTCACCGTCCATGGCCAGCAGCAATTCGTTCTGGCCATTGCCGGCTACCCCAGCAATGCCAAAGATTTCCCCGGCGCGCACAGTGAAGCAGACATTCTTGAGAGCAGTCCCGAAATGATCGGGGGCCGGCATCGACAATCCATTGACGTGCAGCCGGGGCTCGCCGAACACTCGATCGCGCGCCTTGACCAGGTCCTTGAGCCCGCCGCCGATCATCTTTTCGGCCATCGAGCGCGACGTCTCCTGACGGGGATCACAGGTATCAACCAGCTTGCCGCCGCGCAGGATCGTCGCCGTATCACACAAGGCTTTGATTTCATGCAACTTGTGGGAAATATAGAGGATCGAGCAGCCTTGCGCTGCCAGCTTGCGCAGCACGTCGAACAATTGCTCGACTTCCTGCGGCGTCAGAACCGAAGTCGGCTCGTCCATGATCAGCAGCTTTGGATCGAGCAGCAGCGCGCGGACGATTTCAATGCGCTGGCGTTCACCGACCGAGAGCGTCGCCACGGTGCGGTGCGGATCGAGCAGCAGCCCATATCGCGTCATCACCTCGCGGATACGGCCTTCCAGTTCCCGTGCCGGGATCTTGGCGTCCATGCCCAGCGCGATGTTTTCCAGGACGGTCAGCGCTTCGAACAGCGAAAAGTGCTGGAACACCATACCGATGCCGAGCGCGCGAGCCGCCTTGGGATTGGCGATGGTCACGCGTTCGCCATTCCAGCGGATTTCGCCGGCATCAGGCTGCATGATCCCATAGATCATTTTGACCAGCGTCGACTTGCCGGCGCCATTCTCACCCAGCAAGGCGTGGATTTCTCCGGGCCTGACCGAAAAGCTGATGTTGTCGTTGGCAAGGACGCCGGGGAACTGTTTGGTGATACCGATGAGTTCGAGCCGATGCGGCATACTAGCGTCCATCCATGGCTCCCAGTGTCCTGGTGGCCTGCGCGTGCCCGATATCAGCTTCCCGGCGACCAATGTGGACCATTATTTCCGCTGCCGCCAGTGCTGCAATGACCTCGGGGCGTTTATCCCCAATCCCCTGATCCCCAATGGGTAAAATCAGGCGTTCCAAAGCCTTAGCAGGTCCACCTTCGGCAAGATACCAACTGGTGAAGCGGGCCCGCTTGGTCCTGGACCCCACCATGCCGACATAGGGACTGTCTTCGCGCTTGAGCGCTTCTAACGCGATCATGAAGTCGAGCGCATGGTCATGAGTGAGCACGACATAGGCGCTGCCAAGTGGCGCCGCGCGCACCACCGCCTCGGGCATGGCCACCAGCCGAGCGTCGATCCCTTCGGGGATGGCAGCCAGTTCGGAGCGGCGCGTATCGATGACATGCGGCTTGACCGGCAGCAGCGCCAGCATCCTGGCGAGCGCGGTGCCGACATTGCCGGCGCCGAATACAAAAACATGTGGCTGGGCAGCATCGTCTGCGGCAACGCGGCCGGCGAGTTCCTGCCGCAGCGCCGCATCGGCATAACGCAAGCTCACGCCAACGCGCCCGCCGCAGCACTGCCCAATCTCGGGCCCCAGCGGCACATCCATCGCGTCTTCCGCCTGGCCGGAACCAATCAGCCGCCGCGCATGGTCGATGACCATATATTCCAGCGCGCCACCGCCTATGGTGCCGAAAATCTCACCATTGCCCACCAGCATGAAGGTGCCCTGCTCCCGCGGGCTGGAGCCACGCACCGAGGTCAACTCGGCTGCTATCGCCGTAGGATTGCGCTCAAGGAAGGCGGCGAAGCTGGCGGGGCGGGAGGTCATGGGATGCGCCCCCCATCGAGCTCACCGGACGCGGAGCTCCCCCACCTTTGATCCCTCCCCGCAAGGGGGCGGGACCCGACTGATGCTGCAGCAGTCTCGATGAGGTTTCGCTCGCCCCTGAGGGGAGGGATCAAGGATGGGGGTATTGCGGTCAGAACCACCACCATCTTTACCCCCGAGCCTCGCGCTTGAGCCGTTCGCAACCCATCAGGACGCGTTCGGGCGTTACCGGCGTATCCAGCCGCGGCGCGATGGCATAATCGGCCACGCTGGCCACCGCCATCGACAGCGCTTCCACGACGCTCATCGCCAGCATCAATGGCGGCTCGCCGACCGCTTTGGAGCGGCCGATAGTGGGCTCGGCATTGACCGACCATTCCGCCAGCTTGACGTTGAACACCGGCGGCACATCGGACGCGACCGGAATCTTGTAGGTCGAGGGCGCCTTGGTGCGCAGTTGGCCCTTATCGTCCCAGACCAGTTCTTCGGTGGTCAGCCAACCCATGCCCTGGATGAAACCGCCTTCGACCTGGCCGATATCGATGGCCGGATTGAGCGAGCGGCCCACGTCATGCAGGATATCGACACGGTCGACGATATATTCGCCGGTCAACGTATCGATGGTGACTTCGCTGACCGAAGCGCCATAGGCGAAATAGTAGAAAGGATGGCCCTGCCCGGTTGCGCGGTCCCAATGGATTTTCGGCGTCTTGTAGAACCCGGCCGCCGAGAGCTGCACGCGGTTCAGATAGGCAGAGGCCACCAGCTCGGCAAACGGCACGAACTGATCGCCCGCCTGCACGCCCCCGGGCACCCACAGCACTGCGGCTTCGTCGCATTGGTAGAGCTTGGCGGCATGGACCACCAGGCGTTCCTTGATCTGCCGCGCGGCGTCCCAGGCCGCCATGCCGTTGAGATCGGAACCGGACGAAGCGGCCGTTGCCGAAGTGTTAGGCACCTTACCAGTGGTCGTCGCCATGATCTTGATGTCATCAAGCCCGACGCAGAACGCATCGGCCAGGACCTGCGCCACCTTGATATAGAGCCCCTGCCCCATTTCGGTGCCGCCATGGCTGAGATGGATCGAGCCATCCTTATAGACATGCACCAGTGCCCCGGCCTGGTTGTACCAGGTGGCGGTGAAGGAGATGCCGAACTTGACCGGCGTCAGCGCAATGCCCTTTTTGAGAATGGCATTTTTGGCATTGAACGCGAGGATAGCGGCGCGGCGCGCCTGATAGTCCGACGACGCTTCCAGCTCCTCGACGACGCGATGGACGATATTGTCCTCCACCGTCTGGTGATAGGGCGTCACGTTATCCGTATCGGTGCCGTAGAAATTGGCCTTGCGGATCTCCAACGGATCCTTGCCCAGGCTATAGGCGATGTCTTCGATCCAGCGCTCGGCCGCCATCATGCCCTGCGGGCCACCAAAGCCACGGAACGCGGTATTGGACACGGTATTGGTGTAGAGTGGCTCACTGCGGGCGCGCACGGCGGGATACCAATAGGCATTGTCGCAGTGGAACAGCGCCCGGTCGGTCACCGGGCCGGAGAGGTCGGACGAAAAGCCGGCGCGGGCGGCATAGACGGCGTCTACGGCAGCGATCTTGCCATTATCATCATAGCCGACATCGTAATCGACAACGAAGTCGTGCCGCTTGCCGGTTGCGGTCATGTCGTCGTCGCGGTCCGGCCGGATCTTGCAGGCGCGGCGCCACTTTTTGGCGGCCATTGCAGCCACCGCAGCGAACAGATTGCCCTGCGTTTCCTTGCCGCCAAAGCCGCCGCCCATGCGGCGCACATTGACCGTCACCGAATGCAACGGAATGCCCAGCACATGCGCCACCATCAGCTGCACTTCGCTGGGATGCTGGGTGGAGGCGAAAACCGTGACGTCCTCATCCTCGCCGGGGATCGCCATGGCGATCTGGCCCTCGAGATAGAAATGATCCTGCCCGCCAATGGCAATGCTGCCCCTGACCCGGCGCGGCGCGCTGGCCATTGCGGCCGCCACGTCGCCGCGCTCCAGCTTGAGCGGCTCGGTCACCAGTTTGCCGCCGGCCGCCTGCGCGGCGCGCACATTTGTAGCGAAGGGCAGATCCGTGTAGTCGACCTTGGCGAGATGGGCAGCACGACGGGCTTGGTCACGCGTCTCGGCGACAACCGCGAACAGCGGCTGCCCCCAAAACTGCACCCTGCCCTCGGCAAAAATCGGCTCGTCATGCTTGTGCGACGGACTGACATCGTTCTCGCCGGGGACATCGGCGGCGGTCAGCACCCCGATAACGCCGGGGGCGGCCTTGACCGCAGCGAAATCGATGGAACCGATCTCGGCATGCGCCCGGCTCGAAAGCGCCAGATAGGCATGCATGGTGCCGACCGGCTCAACGATATCGTCGATGTACTCGGCCGCTCCCGCCACATGCTTGGGGCCGCTGTCATGCTTGCTCGATTCATGCAGCGTGGAACGGACGATGCTCGGATGCTTGTTCATCACGCCACCTCGCGCTTGAGCCGCTGGCCTTCGCCGGTGGTTTCGAGGAAGAACCGGCGCAGGAGATTTTGCGCGGTGAGCAACCGGTACTCGGCGCTGGCGCGCATGTCCGAAATTGGCTGATAGTCTTCGGTAAAGGCCGCGATGGCCGCGTCAATGCTGTCCGGCGTCCACGGCTTGCCAATCAGCGCCGCCTCCACGGCCTCGGCACGCTTGGGTGTCGCCGCCATGCCACCGAAGGCGATGCGCGCCATCTCGACCAGTCCGGCATCGCCGAGGCGGATGCAAAACGCACCGCACAGCGCCGAAATATCCTCGTCGCGGCGTTTGGAAATCTTGTAGACCGCGAACCGCTCGCCATCCGGCAGATAAGGCAGTGTTACGCTTTCGACGAACTCGCCGGGCTGACGGTCCTGTTTGCCATAGGCGAGGAAATAATCCTGCAGCGCGATCTCGCGGCGTTGATTGCCGCGCCGCAACTGCAGCTTGGCGCCAAGCGCGATGAATGGCGGCGGCGTATCACCGATCGGCGAACCATTGGCGATATTGCCGCCAATCGTGCCCATATTGCGGATCTGCTCGCCGGCAATCCGATCCCAAAGCTCGCCCAATTGTGGGAAATGCGCGTTGAGCTTGGGCAATGCTTCCGAATAGGACACACCGGCGTAGAACTGCAGCTCGCCATCGGTCTCGACGATGCGCTTGAGCTCCTGCAAATGGCCGATGAAAATAACCGGGCCGACATTGCGCATGAATTTGGTGACCCAGAGCCCCACATCGGTGGAGCCGGCAACTATCGTCGCCTCGGGATTGGCCGCGTAGACCTCGGCAAAGTCATCGAGGCTGGCCGGGACGATGACGCGAGCCTTGCCCGTGCCGATCTCGACGCGGCTGCCATCATTGAGCGCCTGGATGCGCGCCTTGAGTGCGATACGCTCGGCCCGCAGCGGATCAGCCTCAGGTGCGCCATAACTCGAGATCGCCTTTCCGGCGCGGATGATCGGCGCATAGCCGGTGCAGCGGCAGAGATTGCCCTGCAACGCCTTTTCGACGGCGCCCTGGCTGGGATTGGCATCGCGCATCCACAGGCCGTAAAGGCTCATGACGAAGCCCGGGGTGCAGAAGCCGCACTGGCTGCCATGCTCGTCCACCATTGCCTGCTGCACCGGGTGCAGCGTGCCATTCTTGCCAGCAAGGTGCTCGACAGTCACAACATGGGTGCCATGCAGGCTCGCCACGAAGCGAATGCAGGCGGTGACCGAGTCATAGATGATCTCGTCATTCATCACCCGGCCGACCAGCACCGTGCAGGCCCCGCAATCGCCCTCGGCACAGCCCTCCTTGGAGCCACGCAGGCGTTTTTCCAGCCGCAGAAAGTCCAGCAGCGTCTGGTCGGGCGCGACGTCGGTAAGGGTGATTTCCTCGTCATTGAGGATGAAGCGGATGGCGTGGCTGACGGCGCTCATGGCCTCAGCTCCCGCGATAGGTCGAATAGGCGAAGGGGCTCACCAGAAGAGGCACATGATAGTGCTTGTCCTCGCTAATGGTGAAACGAACCGGCACCACGTCGAGGAACGGGTTTTCCAGCTCGACGCCCAATCGCTCGAAATACTGCCCGACGTGAAAATGGATCTCGAACTCGCCATGCTGAAACTGGTCTGCATCCAGCAGCGGCTGGTCTACACGACCATCGGCATTGGTATAACCTTCACTGATGTGGTGGGTATGATCGCCATGGACATAGAGCAAATCGAGTCGCATACCGCGTGCCGGTTTGCCATGCATCGTGTCCAAAACATGAGTCGTCAGGCGTCCAGAACCCGCCATATGCTGCCATCCTCGTTGTCCCCGGGAATTGAGACTATCGCAAATCTGTCATGTTCCAAGGGGGTATGGCGCGATTTTTTACCAAGTGGTCCACTTTCACGAGTATTGCCACCTCGCGCTGCCACGCTAAACTGTTTTCAAACTTGCCACATCAGGAGCCAATAGGCCGATGCGCTACCCTCGCGATATGCACGGCTACGGCCAGACCCCTCCCAATGCCAACTGGCCTGGCGGCGCCCACGTCGCGGTACAATTTGTGGTCAATTACGAAGAAGGTGGCGAAAACAACATCCTGCATGGCGACGCGGCGTCCGAGGCGTTTCTGGTCGACGTCGTTGGCGCGGCCCCTTGGCCCGACAAGCGCCACTGGAACGTTGAGTCCATGTACGAATATGGCGCGCGGGCCGGTTTCTGGCGGCTGCACCGCTTGTTTACCGAAGCCGATCTGCCGGTCACGGTTTATGGCGTCGCCAGCGCCCTCATGCGCGCCCCTGCTCAGCTTGCCGCCATGCAGGACGCCGGCTGGGAAATCGCCAGCCACGGCTACAAATGGGTCGAGCACAAGGACATGGCGCCCGACACCGAGCGGCAACAGATCGCCGAGGCCATCCGCATCCACACCATCGCCACCGGCGAACGCCCACGCGGCTGGTACACTGGGCGCTGCTCGCTCAATACCGTCGATCTCGTCTCCGAAGCCGGTGGCTTCGCTTATGTGTCCGACACCTACGATGACGACCTGCCCTATTGGCGTGTGCATCAGGGGCGCCCGCAACTGATCATTCCCTATACGCTCAGCGCCAATGACATGCGCTTCGTCACCGCCTCGGGCTTTGACAATGGCGAGGAATATTTCCAGTTCCTCAAGGACAGCTTCGACGTCCTCTATGCCGAGGGCCAGGCCGGCTCCCCCAAGATGATGTCCATCGGCCTGCACTGCCGCCTTGTCGGCCAGCCCGGTCGCTATCAGGGCCTCAAGAAATTCGTCGACTACATCAGGAGCTTCGACAAGGTCTGGGTGCCGACGCGCCTGCAGATTGCCGAGCACTGGGCGAAAGAGCACCCTTATGTCGCGCCGGAGGTCATCCCCTCCCAACTCGACAAGCCCGATTTTGTTGCCCGCTATGGCTCGATTTTCGAGCACTCGCCATGGATCGCCGAGCGCGCCTGGGAGGGTGAACTGGCACCAGCCAACGACACCGCCATCGGGTTGCAATTTGCGCTGCGCACTCAATTCCGGTTGGCGACACAGGAGGAACGCCTCGCCGTGCTGCGCGCCCACCCGGATCTGGCCGGCAAGCTCGCCGCCGCCAAGCGGCTGACCGAAGCCTCCTCCCAAGAACAGGCCTCGGCCGGCCTCGATGCGTTGACCGATACGGAACGGGCACGGTTCACCGAGTTGAACACCGCCTATGTGGAGAAGTTCGGCTTCCCCTTCATCATTGCCGTGCGCGACAACACCAAGGCCTCGATCCTCGCCGCGTTCGAGCAGCGCATCGCTAACTCAGCCGAGGCAGAGTTTGCGACGGCCTGTGCGCAGGTGGAACGGATCGCTCTGCTGCGGTTGAAGGCAGTGTTGCCTTGAGCAAATTCAGGGCGTCACCCTCGGGCTTGTGTGCAGGAAGGAACGCAGAGGCGACCGCGTAATAATCCAGCGTCCGCTAGCCGTTGTGATCGTCGGGGTCGAAACCGATTTCGTCACTGTCCCGGAACAGGCCGAGCAGCAGCGCCACAAGGCCCAGCCAGGGCATGTTGTGCTGGAGCCAGGCGTGGGGCGCGACCCCGATATGGGCGGACTGGCGGGACATGAACCCACCATCCGCCCAAAGCTTGAACATTTGGTAACCCTAACAAAATGGGCTGGCCTCACCAGGCGTCGGGTTCGCGCACCATGTGGACTATCCCAGCCGGATTGAAGAACCAGCCACCGCGGAAACCCTCGCCCAGATCCTCGATGGCGTCATTGCGCAAGACGCCATCCATTGTCAGTTGTTCGGCCGCCCTGGGAAAGTCCGGCGTGAACAGTTCCAACCAGACTTCAGCCTGCGAATGGCCCTTGGCCTCATCAATCCAGAGCTGATTTGGCCCATGAATGAACCCGACATTGCCGGGCTTGTCGGTAATGGGCTGGAGCCCCAGCGTATCGCGATAGAAGGCGACGGTGGCTTCGTATTGATGGGTCGGCACCTTCATCGCTATATTGATGCCGCCTTCGATGGTCTTGGTCATCTGGTTTCTCTCCTTGGGATTATTGTGGTGATCCCCGGGCCCCGCTGTTCTTTGCACGCGCAGTTCGTCACCTGATCGGTGCGCTCACGATCTGCGAGCGCGCGCCGGCGGAGCGGCCGACGGGTACGGGCAGCTCAGCCCCGCCCCTACTTGTAAAAGCCCTCGCGCAGGTTGATGCCGTGCTCGATATAGGCCTTGAGCGCGCACAGCATGCCGGTCCAGCCCTCGCAATTGCCCATCGCGGCCTTGAGGCCCGCAGCGCTTTCGCGCCAGCCTTTTTCCTCGATCGTCACCAGGGTACGGCCGTCTTCGAGGCCGGCAAAGCTCATGACCACTGTTGTGTCATAGGCGGGACCACCATCGCCGGCGGCCTCCCAGTGCAGCACGATTTCCTTGTCCGGCACCACCCGCTCGACCCGCACCGGAAAGGCGCCGGGGAAGTCGGCAAAGTCCCAGGTCACCGTTGCGCCACTCTCGAGCCGTCCGACCGCGCCGCCGGTGGTGAAATAGCCCGACAGCTTGGCCGGATCGGCCACCGCCTCGAACACGTCATGCACCCGCTTGGCGATGCGGCCACTCACCCTAAAATCATATGCCATATCGCTCTCCTGCGCTTGACTGTCCATACGATATGTTATAAAAATATAACATGTCAACCGAAGACGAAAACGACGCGATTTTCAAGGCATTGAGCCATCGTGCCCGCCGGCAGATCCTCGATCTGCTGAAAGCTCAACCACGCACGACCGGCATGCTCTGCGACCTGATCCCGGAGCTGGATCGCTGCACGGTGATGCAGCATCTCAAGGTGCTGGAAGATGCCGGGCTGCTGGTCGCCGAGCGACGGGGCCGCGAGCGCTGGAACCATCTCGACGCCCTGCCCATCCACGCCATCCATGAGCGCTGGATCGGCCCCTATGCCGCCTATGCCAGCGCCATGCTGAGCCGCCTCAAGCAACAGGTGGAGGCCTGACGGCTTGCGGAGCGCCATCGCGACAGGCTAGAGCCAAGGTCGAGGAGGCCCGCCATGTACACCCTGATCGTCGGCAACAAGAATTACTCGTCCTGGTCGCTGCGCCCCTGGCTGCTGCTGCGCATGCTGAACATTCCGTTCAACGAACGGCTGCAGCCCTTTGTCGACTACGGCAGCCATGACCAGTTCCGCCAATTCTCGCCGACCGGCCGTGTACCGCTGCTGACAGACGGCGACACCAGCGTCTGGGACTCCCTTGCCATCGCCGAATATGCGGCCGAAGACCATCCGCTGGTATGGCCCGCCGACCGGACTGCCCGCGCCTTCGCCCGCTCCATAGCTGCCGAAATGCACTCCGGCTTTTCGGCCCTGCGCAATGTTTGCACCATGAATTGCGGCCTGCGGATCGACCTGAACGAGCGCTCCCCAGCTCTGGAACAGGACCTGGCCCGGATCGACGAAATCTGGTGCGAGGGGCTGTCGCGTTTCGGCGGCCCATTCCTTGCCGGCCAGCAGTTCACCGCCGCCGATGCCTTCTATGCCCCGGTGGCGATGCGCCTGCAAACCTATGGCATCACCCTCAGCCCGGCAGCAGCTGACTATGGCAAGCGCCTGCTGTCCCTGCCGCCCATGGTGGAATGGTACGAAGCCGGGTTGGCTGAGATTTGGCGCGAGCCGGTGCATGAGCAGGAAGCCCGGGCAGCTGGAAAAATCACGCAGGATCTGCGCCGCACGGCCTAGCCAGAGCGCGCCGGACCTGCCACGTTTGCACCAACAACCAAGCAAGAACACTAGGCCGTAGACCCATGGCGAACTCCCCTTACGCATTTCCCGCCGCTGGCTTGCCGCCACAGACGGCCCTGTTGACCGGTCGTGCCGTCTTCACCGAGGCCTATGCGGTGATCCCGCGCGGCGTGATGAGCGACATCGTCACCAGCTATCTGCCCCATTGGCACGAAACCCGCGCCTGGGTGATTGCCCGCCCGTTGTCAGGCTTTTCCGAGACCTTCTCGCAATACATCATGGAAGTCCTGCCCGGTGGCGGCAGTGACCAGCCGGAGCCGAACCAGCAGGCCGAGGGCGTGCTGTTCGTGGTCGATGGCGAGGCCAACGTCAACATCGATGGCAAGGCGCATCTGCTCTCGCCCGGTGGTTATGCCTTCCTGCCGCCCGGCAGCCATTGGACCCTGCACAATCGTGGTGCGGTGCCGACCCGCTTTCATTGGGTGCGCAAGTGCTATGAGCCAGTCGAGGGCATTCCCGCGCCGGAAGCCTTCGTCACCAATGAGCAAAACGAACCGATCCGCTGGATGGCCGGCACCAACGAGACCTGGGGCACCACCCGTTTCGTCGAGCCGACCGACCTGCGCCATGACATGCACGTCAACATTGTCACGCTCGAGGCTGGCGCGGTTATCCCGTTCGAGGAAACCCATGTGATGGAGCATGGCCTCTACGTGCTCGAGGGCAAGGCGGTCTACAAGCTCAACCAGGACTGGGTCGAGGTGGAAGCCGGCGATTTCATGTGGCTGCGTGCCTTCTGCCCGCAATGCTGTTACGCCGGCCCCGGCCGCTTCCGCTACCTGCTCTACAAGGACGTCAATCGCCATATGAAGCTGGGCTTCTAGCCATGGCCGATATCGATATCGAGCCCCTGACCGCCGAGACTTTCGCGCCGTTCGGCCAGGTCATCTGGATTGATGACGCCCACCATTACCCGATCAATAACGGCATGACCGAGCGCTATCACGATCTGGCGCGGGTCGAGCTGGGTGGGGTGCATCCGCGCCCGCTGATCTCGATCTTTCGCGGCCAACCCTATGCCTTGCCGCTGGCGCTGACACTGGTGGAGCGCCACCCGCTGGGCAGCCAGGCGTTTTATCCACTATCGCCGCATCCGTTCCTGGTCATCGTCGCGCTAGATCATGCCGGCATTCCGGGCACACCGCGCGCCTTCATCACTGCGCCCGGCCAGGGCGTCAATATCGCCATGAACACCTGGCACGGGGTGCTGACCCCACTTGAGGCGGAGGCGGATTTCCTCGTCGTCGATCGGGGCGGCGATGGCAATAATCTGGAAGAGCATCACTTCAAGACGCCCTATCTGGTACGTCTGCCCGCCTAAGCTCTTTACCTTGCGGGGTAAAATAGCGCCCCCTGCACTCGAAACCGGGCGAGCATTGGCCTATTCTGCGCGGTGAAGTCGGCTCTGGCCGGCGTGACGGCAAGGAGCGATCCATGTTTGCCTCGATCTGCAGGCGCCTCGGCACCGCATTGCTGATGCTGTTGCTGGCGGTTTCCGCCGCCAGCGCCATCGACAATGCCATCACCTTCACCGGCGAAGTGACCTATCGTGAGCGCATTGCCTTGCCACCCAACGCAGAACTGCGCGTCACGCTGATGTCGCTCGCCGAAGCCCGCCCAAAGGAAGTGGTCGGCGCCAGCGCCGTGATCCCCGCCATCGGCCAGGTACCCCTGCAATTCACCCTCAATGTCCGCAGCGACGCCATCAGAGGCAGCCAATACGGTCTCAAGGCCGAAATCCTGTCGGGGGGTGCCGTCGTTTTCCGCAATCCCGTGCCGGTCCCTGTCGATCCCGCTGCGCCCCTATCGGCGCGCATCATCGTCAACCTAGTCCCACCCAGCATAAGCAATGAACCGGAGCTCATCGTGCCAGCCGAACTCGAAGTCACCACCGACTTGTTCGATACCATTTGGCAGGTGCAGTCCATCGCGGGCAAGAGCGTGCTGGGCGCCACCAAGGTTTCGCTTTCCATCGCCCCGGATCGCCGGGCAGGCGGCAATGGCGGCTGCAATAACTACTTCACCGAGGCAATGTTCGACGGCCCGATGCTGAGCTTCGGCCCTATTGCAGGCACCCGCATGGCCTGCGGAGGACCAGTTATGGCGCAGGAGGCGACGTTCTTCGCTGCGCTGCAAGCCACCACCGGGTATGAACTGGCCGATGCTACGCTCCACTTGCTCGATGCCGACGGCAAGCGGTTGGTACGTCTGTCGCGCGGCCAGTAGCCACGCTGATCGTCTCGCGCTAGCCTTGTGACACTGGACAAGGGGCCATGATGGACACCGCTGCACTGATTTCGCGACTGCTCGACGTCATCGAGACCGATATCGCGCCAGTCACCCGCAAGGGTGTGGCGCGTGGCAACAAGCTGTTCGGCGCGGCGATCCTGCGGAAATCGGACCTGTCAGTGGTGGTGGCCGAAACCAATAACGAGATCGAAAATCCGCTCTGGCATGGCGAAATGCACGCCATCAAGCGCTTCTTCGAACTTGATCCGGCCGAGCGTCCCGACGTCGGGGACTGCCTGTTCCTCGCGACGCACGAGCCTTGCTCGCTGTGCCTGTCGGGCATCACCTGGTCGGGCTTTGACAATTTCTATTATCTGTTCAGCTACGAGGACACTCGCGACAGCTTTGCCATCCCCCATGACATCGCCATCCTCAAGGCGATCTATGCGGTGCCCGAGCCGGAAACAGGTACCGTCTCACCGGATCGCCCGCTCTATAACCGCAGCAACCAATATTGGCACAGCCACAACATCGCGCAGATGATCGCCAGCCTCGATCGCGGTAATCGCGAAGCGCTGCTGTCCCGTTTCGACGATCTCAACGCGCTCTATGCCGATCTCTCGGCGATTTATCAAAACAACAAGGGCGCGCACGGTATTGCGCTGGCGTGACCCATTATCGAACTGAAACGATCTCGCTGCGCGGCACTTCCGCAAACGAGGCGGCGAGTGTCAGCACACTCAGGGCGAGCGCAAACAGGACGGTGAGCATTATCTGCGACATGGCGGCCTTTTCCGATGGTTTGAGGGGCCGCGCCTGACGCGGCCTTCCAGTCCCTCATCGCATTGACAATTACCGCCTGCCGAGTGAACGCCTGTCCAATGGCCGATTAACGCGCCGTTCAGAATGCATGCCGCTGCATGGCAGCCATGAGCACCGAACCTTTTGCTCCGCCGCGCGTTGGGTCAGGATCATCCAATCAAGGGCGGTTCCCATGTCAGAGCTCGATCACGCGGCTTCGCCGTTTCCCACGCGCCTTGCCATCTTCACCGATTTCGACGGTACGCTGGTTGAGATTGCCGAGAGTCCCGACGACATTGATGTGCCCGTCTCACTGGCGCACCAGCTGGAACGTGCCGCCCGTGAATTCGACAGCGCCTTCGCTGTCATCACCGGGCGCGAAATCGAAGATATCGACCGCTACCTGGCGCCGCTGCTGCTGCCGGTTGCCGGCGCCCATGGCACCCAGCGCCGCCGCGCCGATGGTACACTGGAGCCCATTGATCCAGCTGCGCTGATCGGTTCGGAATTCATCGCTCAGGCCGTGGCGCCGCTGGTCATGGCCAATCCGTCACTTATCGTTGAGGCCAAGGAAGGCGCCGTCGCTCTGCATTTCCGCCAGGCCCCCGAGTTGGAAGCAGAATGCCTGATGATCATGCAGGAAGCTCTGCAGGACCTGCCCGATTTTACCCTGGTGCCCGGCAAGATGGTGATTGAAGCCCGCCCGCGCGGCGTCACCAAGGGCACCGCGCTGCGGGCGTTCATGGCCGAGGAGCCCTTTGTGGGGCGCACCCCGATCTTCATCGGCGACGACACCACCGATGAAGACGCCTTTCTCGCGGCGCAGGATCTCGGCGGTATCGGCATCAAGCTGGGCGCTGGCGATACCGCCGCGCGCATGCGCATCGCCGATGTCGCTTCCGTCCATGCCCTGATTCAAGGGCTGGGCGATATCGCCGCGCGTGAGCGCGAGGACATCATCCATCACTAGAGTGAAATTTAAGGGACGAATATGAGCCGACTGATCATCGTTTCCAACCGTACGCCGGGCAAGGGTCCGGCAGCCGGCGGCTTGGCTGTCGCGCTGCGCAAGACTTTGGCAGAACGTGACGGATTCTGGTTTGGCTGGTCTGGCAAGCTGGTGGATGCCCCTGAAGCCGAAGCGCGGTTCGAAGAGATCGATGGCCTGACCGTGGCTCAGATCGACCTCACTCGCAACGACCACCATGCCTACTATGCCGGCTTCTCCAACTCGATCCTGTGGCCCAGCTTCCACCTGCGGCTCGACCTCGCCACCATCGAGGGGCATTGGTACGAGGGATATCGTCGGGTCAATGCCCAGTTCGCCAAGGCCTTGCGTCCGCTGCTGCGGAAGGACGATGTGATCTGGGTGCATGACTATCACCTGATACCGCTGGCCAGCGAGCTTCGCCATCTGGGGCTGCGCAACCGGATGGGTTTTTATCTCCATATCCCTTTTCCCACGACCGATGCGCTCTATGCCATTCCGCACCACAATGAACTGATGCGTGACCTGTCACGCTACGACATTGTCGGTATGCAGGCGCAGCGTGACGTGGCAGCGTTCACCGAGTTTTCCGATCACCAATCGCCGTCCTCGCTGTCGGGACCGCCGCTGAAATCGGTCAATTTCTCGACCACCGAAGTGGCCGCCTTCCCCATCGGCTCCGATCCGGAAGCCTTCGCCAGGCTCTCGGTCACGCCCGCCGCCACCAAGATGGTCAAGCGAATGGAACGCGCCATGGGCGACCAGAAGCTTATCCTTGGCGTCGACCGCCTGGACTATTCAAAGGGTCTGCCACAACGGGTGGAGGCCTATGAAAAGCTCCTGGCCAACAACGCACAGTTCCGCCGCAACGTGCATTTGCTCCAGGTGGCCCCGCCATCGCGGGACACGATCAAAGAATATCAGGAGACCAGCGACACGCTCGACGCCATGTGCGGCCACGTCATGGGTCGCTTTGCCGAGCCTGACTGGCAGCCGCTGACCTATGTGAAGCGCGCCTATGGCCAACCCAGCCTGGCTGGGCTGTACCGGTTGGCCCGGGTCGGGCTGGTCACGCCCCTCCGTGATGGCATGAACCTCGTTGCCCACGAATATGTTGCTTCGCAGAACCCGGAAGATCCGGGCGTGCTGGTGCTATCGCGCTTTGCTGGCGCCGCCGAGATTTTCGAGGAGGCTCTGCAGGTCAATCCATTCGATACCGATGAAACGGCTGAAGCCCTGCGCCTCGCTCTGGAAATGCCGCTCGATGAGCGCAAGGCGCGCTGGCAATCGCTGATGGCGGCTGCCCGCCGACACAATATCGACAACTGGGCGACCTCCTTCCTCGGTCGTCTGAGCCCTGAGGCGGCACAAGAAGAGGGCGGTGCGGCGCGCGACATATTGTACTTGGCGTCAGTGGCTTGAGGCGTCACCTGCCGGCTCTGCCGCCGGTGCGGGCGGCACGAGCTAGGTCTGGACCCAGGGGCTGCCCGAGGCGTTGAGCAGGGTGACCATCAGCGCATTCATTGGCGTGGCAATGCCATGCCTGGCGCCAAGCCGGACGATCACCCCATTGCGCGCCTCGATTTCCATCGCGCGTCCGGCCAACCTGTCAGCCTGCATCGAATTGCTAGAGGTCGGCGGTGCATTGCGGGCGGCGTCGACGACGGACTCGATGACGCTCTGAGCGATCGTGGCGCCTTCGGCCCGCGCTACGGCAGCGCATTCCTCGACCAGCGCGCGGATGAGGGCTTCGAGTTCGGGTGTCCACACCGCGCCGGTGCCCCGCTGGGTCAGCGTGGGCACCGCCCCCGCGCAGTTCAGACACAGCTTGGCCCAGGCTCGGGACTGGAAATCGGCATCGCTGGCAATGGCGATCCTGCAGCCGGCAAACAGTGCCACGAAGTCATCGCCATTCCGCCCGACGGGCACGGCCATGCTGCCATAGAGGCCTTGTGCGTAACGCCCGGGCGATAGCCGCGAGGCTGGAAAGTCGACCACCACCGGCACGATGCGCTCGGCCGGCAGCAGGTGGGCAAAGCGCTGGATATGTTCGACGCCATTTTGCAGCACGGCGACCCGGGTTTGTGGCCCAACCAGCCGGTCGAGCCACGTCTGGGCCGAGGCAATGTCGTAGGTCTTGATCGTCACCAGCACCCAATCGAGCGGTATCGCGTCGGCGGGATCGGTCAAGACGGTCGGCGTGGCGGTCAGCGTGCCATCGGGTGTCTGCAGGCTGATGCTGTCGAGCGGCGAGCGGGCGCACACCGTCACCGCATGATCCGGGTTCTGCCCCAGCCACGCCGCCATGGTGCCGCCAATGGCGCCCGGCCCGATAATCGCGATATTCATGAGTCGTCTCCGCCTGAGCCCTGCTGAGGGGTGCCATACCACCGCCGAAAAAGCAAAAAAGGCGACCCGAGGGCCGCCCTTTTCAATCAATATCTCAGTGCCTTACGAGGCAGCACGGCCGCGATTGCGGTCGGCATTGGAACGGCCATTGGTACGGGCCGCGTCCTTCTGCGACTTGCCCCAACGCTGCTTGGGCTTGCTGGGAGCAGCGCCGATCGGCTTGCCGGTTTCCATGTCACGACGCACGCGGTTGACCTGGCCTTCCGGGCGGGCCCGCGGGGCTTCGCTGGCAGGACGGGTGCGCGACGCTTCAGGCTGACGGGCGCGCGGCGCGTCCGACGGCTGGTGATGCGGCTGGGGCTGGCCACGGCCACCCTTGTCGTCGCCAAAGGCGGCGAAGGGGCGGCGTTCGGCCGGCGAACGACGGTCGGCCTGGGGCGCCGATTTGGGATTGCGTGCATTGCGCGGCCCCGGACGATTGCCGGCAGCCTTGTAGGCCGAACGCGGTGCTTCGACCACGCCGGTATCATTGGCCAGGTGCAGATCGCCGGTATAGGGCAAGGTGCGGCGGATCAGGCGTTCGACGTCGCGCAGCTTGCCGCGCTCGGTGCCGTCACACAGGGTGATGGCAATGCCCGAAGCGCCGTTACGGCCAGTACGGCCGATACGGTGGACGTAGTTTTCCGGATCATCAGGCAGCTCGTAGTTCACGACATGGGTGATGCCGGGAACGTCGATGCCGCGGGCCGCGATATCGGTGGCGACGAGAATGCGAACGGTGCTGCTGGAGAAGCCCTTGAGGGCCGCCTGGCGGGCGTTCTGGCTCTTGTTGCCATGGATCGCAGCAGCCTTGTGGCCATCGATCTCGAGATTCTTGGCGACGCGATCGGCACCATGCTTGGTGCGCGAGAAGATGATGACGCGTTCCATACCTTCGGCTTCGTCGGCGAGGAGCTGATTGAGCACGCCGCGCTTGGCCTTGGCACCCGAGAGGATCACGCGCTGGTCGATCTTGACCACGGTTGAGCCGGCAACCGACGCATCGACACGCACAGGATCCTGCAACAGGGTCTTGGCGAGATCGGCAACTTCGGGAGCCATGGTGGCCGAGAACATCATGGTATGGCGCTTCATGCCGATCGCCTTGACGATATGGCGCACCGGGGCAATGAAGCCCATGTCCAGCATCCGGTCGGCTTCGTCCAGCACCAGCCACCGGGTCTCGGCCAGCTTGATCTTGCCGTCGTCCATCAGGTCCTTGAGGCGGCCCGGAGTGGCAACGACGATATCGACGCCGCGCTCGAGGCGCTTGACCTGATGGTAGCGCGACACGCCGCCCAGCAGCAGCACGGTATCGAGCTTCATCTTGGAGCCGGCGAACTTGCGGATGCTCTCGTCGATCTGGACAGCCAGTTCGCGGGTCGGCGCCAGGATCAGCGCACGGGTGGTCATCGGGCGCGGCCGCCCGGTCAGGGTCAGGATGCCAGCCAGGATCGGCAGGCCAAAGGCAGCGGTCTTGCCGGAGCCGGTCTGGGCAATGCCCATCATGTCCTTGCCCTCAAGGAGCTTGGGAATGGCCTGGGACTGGATCTTGGTGGGCTCGGTGAAGCCGGCAGCGGTGAGGCTGTCAGTCAGAATGGTCGGCAGGCCGAGGGAGATAAAATCAGACAATATGAATACTTTCGGTTCATGCGCCACATGGCGCGGTCCCGTGCGCAGAACCAAAGCAGCGCACAGAACGCCAACGGCAAGCCGGTGGCGGTTTCAACAGGGGCATCGGCGATAAAAAGGGAGATATCGCGCGGGTGCTGGCTCAGACCCGGACAATTCATCCGGGTTGACTTCGCCGCTCACCGCATTGGTCGATAAGAAGAGAAGTCCGTCACGATAGGCTGGCGCCAGCGGGTCCATTGAAGGCCCATGCGCCGGTGACGATGGCTCTATGTGGCGCAAACGCCCCAAAATAGCAAGTTCATTCACCGTCGCCGCCCGCATGGCTGGGATGCAGGCGTGACTGGGCGCCGCCCGGCAATTGCGGCGGTTGCTGATTGCGATACATGCGGCGAGACGGGCCTCATGAGTTTGGTAATATGCGAGACACCGCCTCGCCGCATGCCATGGGTTTTCTGGAACGAGCCAAGGACCCACCTTTTGAGCTTAGGCGGATGCACAAAGCCTGGACCCAAGGGGAGGCGAAATCCCCCCTCTCCCATCTGCTCCCCACGGACCGTTTCGCGCGGCCCCGCAAGTGT
>NZ_FQVC01000013.1 GCF_900128975.1 Devosia limi DSM 17137
CCCACCGGCATTCCCCGCACCGACCGTTCGTCGCGACCGCGCAGTAGAAGTGCGGGAATGGGGGTGAGTATGCGGGAGGTGTGGTGGGAGGGGGATAAGTTTTGTGTTTGTCCTGTTCTGCCAACCCTCACCGGGCTGCATGGATGGGGAGATGGAACTGCAGCACCCCCACCCTGACCCTCCCCCTCGAGGGGGAGGGGACGCAGACTGCGGGGGCGGTTTTGGGGGGCGATGACGCCGCAACACACTCGGCGTCACCCCGGCGAAAGCCGGGGGCCAGTTTGGGTGCAGTTAGGAAACTGGATCCCGGCTTTCGCCGGGATGACGGCGGTGGGTGGGCGAAGTGAACTAGCCGTTTTCAAGCCGCTTCACATCCTCGGGGCTCAGCTGGATGTCGAACGCTTTGATGCTGTCGTCCAGTTCCTGCAGGGTGCGGGGGCCGATGAGGGGGACGACGGGGAAGGGCTGGGCCAGGACATAAGCGAGAGCGACATGGATCGGGCTCTTGCCGAGTTTTTTGGCCAGTTCGATGGCGCGGTCGCGGCGGCCGAAATTGGCTTCGGAATACCAGACGCGCACCAGTTCCTCATTGTCGCGCTTGTCGCGGCCGGCCCGGTCGGTGAAGAAGCCGCGGCCCTGGCTGGACCATGCAAAGTTCGGAATCTGGCGGGCCTCGAACCATTCCTTCCACTCTTTGTCCGAGGAGGAAACGCAGCCATCCCAGATCACGTCCTGCATTTCTGCGAGGGCGAAATTGTTGGAGAGGGCGCCGGGCTTCTGCTTGCCGGTGCGTTCGGCATAGGCGATGGCCTCGTCCATGCGCTCGCGCGTCCAGTTGGAGCCGCCAAACGGTCCGCGAATGCGGCCCTTCTTGACCTCGGCATCCATGGCGTCGACGAATTCACCCACCGGTACATCGAGATTGTCGCGGTGCATGAAATAGACGTCGACATAATCGGTCTGCAGGCGATCCAGCGACTGGGTCAACTGCTTGGCGATCATGTCGGGATAGCAGAGCGGGCTATGCGCCCCCTTGCCGATCAGCACCGATTGCTCGCGGGTGCCGCGATTGCGGTGCCATTCGCCGAACAGCTTTTCGGTATAGCCGGCGCCATAGACATAGGCGGTGTCGAACAGATTGCCGCCGGCTTCGAAATAGGCGTCGAGCAGGATGGCGCCGCTGGAGAAGGTGCGGAAATCCTCGAAGCCCAGGGCGGCGACGGAGGTCTTCTGGGTGATGCCGGGGATCTGTTTTTTCGGGATGGCAGTGCCATTGGGACCGAGCTTGCGGCCGGACAGGGTATTGACCCGATTGGCTGAGGTTTCGACGCTGAAGGTGATCCCGGCATCGGCGCGCCACTTGTCGAGCACGCGGGCATTGCCGATGCTGTCGGCCCAGCTCATGCCCGGTGCCGCCAGTTCCTGGCGCTTGGCGAAGATGGCTTCGGCGGCCGCGTCGACCTCGAAGGAATAGACGTGACGCTCCTCGTTGACGCTGATGGTCTCGGTCACGCCGTTCCTGATCACGTCGATCTTGCCCAGGCCCTTGGTGCGGTCGCCGCCGGCGAACCAGAAGTCCGGCACTTCGATGCGGCCTTCCGAGCCGTGGATGCGCAGCACATTGTCGAGATTGATCATCACGGCGCAGGACACCTGGGCGACGATGCCATTCTCGAAGGTGAGGACGGCAGCAGCCCAGTCATCGGTGCCTTCGGCATTGAGCTTGGCGGTGCCGGCGACCTTGATCGGATCGGCGAAGGGCTTGCCGATGGCGGTGCCGGCGATGAAGCGGGCCATCGAGACGGGATAGCCGCCGACGTCGAGAATGCCGCCACCGGCCAGCGCCGAGGCGAACAGGCGATGCTGCGGCTGGAACTTGCCCATGGAGAAACCGAAGCTCGACTGGATCATGCGGACTTCGCCGATGGCGCCGGAGCGAACCAGTTCAGCGATCTTGGCTGCCTGCGGGTGCAGGCGATACATGAAGGCCTCGCCGGCAAAGGTGCCGGCCTTGCGATGGGCGTGGAACACGGCATCGATCTCGAAGGCCGACAGCGCCAGCGGCTTTTCGACCAGCACATGCTTGCCCGCCTCGGCGGCCTTGATCGCCCATTCGGCATGGTAGGGATGGGGCAGGGCGATATAGACGGCATCGACTTCGGGATCGGCGAGCAGCGCCTCATAGCCCTGCACGACGCGGGCGCCGGGGAAGTCGGTGGACAGACCCGGCTTGTTGGGATCGCGGGTGGCGATGGCGACTAGCGTGCCGTGCTTTGAATTGGCAACGCCGCCCTGGAAGGCCTTGGCAATGCTGCCCGGCCCGATAATGCCCCAGCGGATTTTGGTGGAAGTCGACATTGTCAGTGTTCCTCTAGTCGGACGGACCTTGTGGCCCGGGTCGTCATTGACCGTGTTTATGGTTCGCCGGGTCATCCCCGCGCAGGCGGGGATCCATTCTGGTCCCCGAAGAGTGGATTCCCGCCTGCGCGGGAATGACGCTGTGGTTGTTTCGCTACCGGATCCGCTTCCCGGCACTGTCGAACAGGTAGGCCTGCGCGGCGGCGATGGAGACCGAGATCTGGTCGACGCCGATTTCGTGGCGGGACTCCTCGCGCTCGATCACCAGCGCTTCGCCGCCGGCATTGGCATAGACATAGCTTGTCGATCCCAGATGCTCGGCGACATCGACGCGTAGGGAGATGTCGCTATCGCCGGCACCGGGTTCACCGAAGTGCTCAGCCCGCACGCCGAGCGCGACGGCTTCGCCCATGGCGCCACCGCTGACCGGCAGGGTGAGCCGGGTACCCTTGTGGTTGGTGAGCTCGACGGTGACGCCGTTTGCGGCTTTTTCGACGATGGTGCCCGCCAGGAAGTTCATCTTGGGCGAGCCGATGAAGCCGGCGACGAACTGGTTGGCCGGATCGTCATAGAGATCGAGCGGACTGCCGACCTGTTCGATGATCCCGTCGCGCAGCACGACGATGGTATCGGCCAGGGTCATGGCTTCGACCTGATCGTGGGTCACGTAGATGATGGTGGTCTGCAATTCCTTGTGCAGGCGCGCGATTTCGATGCGCATATGCACACGCAGTTCGGCATCGAGGTTCGATAGCGGTTCGTCGAACAGGAACACCTGCGGGTTGCGCACGATGGCGCGGCCGATGGCGACACGCTGGCGCTGGCCGCCGGAGAGTTGCTTGGGATAGCGATCGAGGAGGGGTTCGAGCGCCAGCACGCGGGCGGCATCGCCCACCTGGCGGGCGATCTGGTCCTTGGCGACCCCGGCAAAGCGCAGGGCAAAGCCCATATTCTCGCGCACCGTCATATGCGGGTAGAGCGCATAGGTCTGGAACACCATGGCGATGCCGCGCTTACTCGGATCGACGTCGTTCATCCGCTCGCCGCCGATTTCGAGATCGCCGGCGGTGATGTGTTCAAGCCCGGCAATCATCCGCAACAGGGTGGACTTGCCGCAACCGGAGGGACCGACAAAGACGACGAACTGCTTGCTGGGTACATCGAGATCGACGCCCTTGATGACCTCATGGGCCCCATAGGCTTTGCGCACGCCCCGAAGTTTTACGCTGCTCATGGCAATTGCACCTTATTTGACCGCGCCCAGCATGCCTTCGACGAAGCGACGCTGGAGCAGGAAGAAAATGATGAGGGTGGGCAGGGTGGCGAGAACCGTGCCGAACAGGATCATGCCGTAATCGGGCGTATAGGCCGAGGTCAGCGCCGAAACGATCAAGGTGATGGTCTTGTTCTCGGCGGTCTGCAGCACGATCAGCGGCCACAGGTAATTGTTCCAGTTGGCCATGAAGATGATGATCGTGGCGGCCGCATAGGTCGAGCGCATCACCGGCAGATAGACATAGAGGAAGATCTGCCACTCCTTGAGTCCATCGATCTTGGCGGCGTCGCGCAATTCGCTGGGGAAGGCCTTGGTGGCCTGGCGGAAGTAGAAGATGATGAAGATCGAGGCGACGGTGGGCAGGATTACCGCGACATAGGTGTTCACCAGCTTGGCCTGCGCGAACATCACGAAGAGCGGCACCATCAGCGCCGCGAACGGGATGGAGAGCAGGAGCAGCAGCAGCGCGAAAATGCGCTCGCGCACCTTGGAGCGGAACATCTCGAAACTGTAACCGGCCAGCGACGAGATCGCGAGGGTCAGCACCGTGCCGACAATGGCAATGACGGCCGAGTTCCAGAATACGCGCAGCGCATCGACCTGGGTGAAGAAGGTGGCCGCATTATCGAAGAAGGCAGAGCCGAAGCTCGCCTTGCCCCGGATGATATCGGCGGAGGTATTGGTCGTGCCCACGATCATCCAGAAGAACGGGAAGACCGAAACGAACGCGGCAATCGAGAGCAGCACATAGACCAGCGCGCGGCGGAGCATGGCGAAGGGATTGCCCGAGCGTCTGGTGCCCGCCTGAGCGGAGGCCGCCGCGCCGGCATCGGTTGTGGTCATCGGAGTGGCAGTCATGCGGACCTCCGATCACGCGCGATCAGGAACTGGATGAAGCTCAGAATGCCCACCAGCACCACGATCACCCAGGAGACGGTGGCCGAATAGCCAAAGCTGGGCATGAACTTGAAGGTGAGGTTGTAGATGTAGAGCGACAGGGTCAGCGTGGCGTCGGACGGGCCGCCCTGCGTGATGTTCTGCACTTCATCGAATAGCTGCAGCGTGCCGATAGTAGAGATCACCGTGGTGAACAGGATCACCGGCTTCAGCATCGGTATCGTGAGGTAGCGGAAGCGGGCCCAGGCCGGCACACCGTCAATCCGGGCGGCCTCATAGATCGAGCGGTCGATATTCTGCAACGCCGCCAGGTAGAAGATCATGTTGTAGCCGGTCCAGCGCCAGGTAATGGCGATGATGATCAGGATCTTGGCCCAGAACGGATCGGTCAGCCATGGGATGGGGCCATCCGTCAGGTGCAGCGTCATCAGCGCGTTCTTGACCACGCCATTGGTGGCGAACATCGACTTGAAGAGGGTGGAATAGGCGATCAGCGAGGTGACGCAGGGCAGGAAGATCGCCGTGCGGAACAGGCCGCGAAACCGCAGGGTGCTGTCGTTCAGCGCCACCGCGAACAGCAGAGCCAGCCCGATCATGATCGGGACCTGCACGATGAAGAAGATGAAGGTATTGCCCAGGGCGCGCTGGAACACCGCGTCCTTGGTAAGGCGTTCGATATTGGCGAGGCCGCCAAAGCTCAGGTTCATGCCCTTGCCGACCTGGAAGCTCATCCAGAGCGACCAGACGATCGGGTAGATCATGAAAAGTCCGAGCAGGATCAGGGCAGGGGCAATGAAGGCCCAGCCGGTAATGTGCTCCCTGCGATCAAGTCGCGCCTGTGGCAATTGTCACCCTCCCCGGTGCTGCAACGTCATCACGGCCATTGGGCGCCGGGTGCCGTTGAAGGCACCCGGCCGGGAAACGGGGCGAGACCCGCTTCCGCCCCGCAGATTATTGCATCTGCTGACTGGCCTGATCGTTGATCGCCTGCAGCGCCGCAGTCACGTCGCCGCCCTGGATGATGCCCGGGAGCTGAGCCTTGACGGCGTCATCCACCTCGGCGGTGAAGGTGCCGTAGTCGACGCTGGGGATCTGGCTGAGCCATGTGGAGAAGTCCTGCCAGACCGGCTGGCCCGAGAAGAACGCGTCCGAGGCCTTGTAGGCTTCGCCATCGCGAGCGGCGAGGAGCGAGCCGACAGCACCCTGGTTGACCAGGATCTGCTGATAGAAATCGACATCCGAACCCCAGACGGTCTTGAGGAAGTCGATGGCTTCTTCCTTGTTGTCGGAGGATGCCAGCACGTACCAGCTGGAGCCGCCCTGGTTGGAGGCGTTTACCGAGCCTTCGATATCGAGGCGCGGAACCGGGGCGACGCCCCACAGGCCGGACTGATCGGCATTGGCCTTGATCGTGCCGGTGATCCAGACGCCGACCGGAACCATTGCGGTGTTCCCCGAGGTGAACGAGCCGGTATATTCGGCCCAGCTCGATACCGGATTGACCAGATCGGCCTGGTAGAACTTGGCGTAGGTTTCCAGCGCCTTCTTGAGCGGGGCGTTGTCGATGATGTCGAGGCTCCCGTCCTCGGCGAAATACCACTTGCCGGCCGACTGGATCATCATGCGGATGACGCCGGTATCGTTGAGATCGAGATCGAGCAGCTTGTGGCCGGTCTTTTCCTTCACGGTGGTGCCGATTTCCACCAGGCGGTCCCAGGTGATGTCCTTGAGGTCATCGGCGGTGAAGCCGGCTTGCTCGAGATAATCGGAGCGATAGAACAGGCCGGTCACGCCGGAATCGAAGGGCAGCGAATAGGATTTGCCGTCGAGGGTGGCGGCGGCGACCTTGTACTGGGCAAAGACCGACATATCGATCGTATCGGACAGCGGCTCGAACGCGCCGGGGAACGACTGCAGGTATTTTTGCGCCACGTCATCCTGGATCAGCACGATATCGGGCAGGCCATCGGTGCTGCCGGCCAGCAGCTGGGTCTGCAGCTTGGCGCGGATATCGTCCTGGCTGGCCGAGTCATCGATGATGATGTTGGCACCGGGATTGATCGCGGTGTAGCGGGCGGCAGCCTCCGTCATGGTGGCGCCATTGAAGTTGGGATCCCAGGCCCAAACGGTGACGTCGCCAGCCATGGCGGAGGCCACGCTGAGAAAGCTAACGCCGGTCAAGGCCAGGCCGAGCGCGCGCACACGGCGCGAAACTATGCGGTTCATATAGTCCTCCCTTTTTCATTTGCTCTTATGTTGAGCGCTTCCTAAGCTATCTGACAGGCACATGGCGTCCCTCTCAACCGGTATGCGGAGTTGGCGGAAAGTAAGATGGCAAAAAGCGCATATTACGAGCCCGGCACCAACGGGGTAGAGCGCCTGCCGACTGCGATGACCATGTTCCACGCCTCGCCGCTGCTGATGCGCTCGCCGCACTGGCATGCACAGGTTGAAGTCAATTTTATTGTCCGGGGCTGGGCTCACTACAAGATGAGCGGCCATGAGGTGAAGTTTCGTCAGGGCGAACTCGCCATGTTCTGGGGTGGACTGCCCCATTATCTCGATGATGCATCCGAAGACCTGATCTATGCTGGCGGACATCTGCCATTGGTCCATTTCTTCCGGCTGCGCCTGCCGACCGACGTACAGTCGCGGCTGATGCAGGGGGCGACCCTGGTAACCAGCGACACCGATGCGGCTGATCCGGTCAATTTTGCCCGCTGGAACCAATATGCGCGCTCGGGCGACCCGATGAGGGCCGGCGTCGCGGTCAACGAACTGCTGCTGCGCATCGAGCGGATCCGCTTCGGCGCCTATTCATTGCTGTCGGGGGACAGCGCCAGCTCAGGCGCTCCCGGGATGGACCATCAAACCTCGCCCATCGTGGTGCGGATCTGCGACTATATCGCCGACAATTTCCGCGAGGACATCGATTCCGCCGATATTGCCTGCGCCGCCGACATCCATCCGAAATACGCGATGAACGTGTTCAAGAAATCCACCGGGATGACGATCAATGAATATGTCAACCTGCTGCGGCTGAGCTACGCGCAGGCCTTGCTGATGCTCGATGATGCCAATGTGCTGCATGTGGCGATGGAAAGTGGCTTCGGCTCGCTCAGCGCCTTCAACAAGTCGTTTCGTAAGATTGCCGGCATGTCGCCCAGCGACTTCCGTCGCGATGTGCGCGGGCATCCCAGCATGACCGGCAATGAGCGAGCGCCTCGGGAATTGAGCCACCAATAGGGGGCCAGCGGATGTGGAAGCGGCGTCTGTCTGCCATCGTCGCCGGCGCCGTGATCGTGCTGCTGCTGACGCTGTTGCGGGCGTCCGATCCCTATCCCCTGCGGGTGGCGCGCGAGTCGAGTTTCGATTTTTTCCAGCAGATCCAGTCACGCGAAGCCGTTCAGTTACCCATTCGCATTGTCGATATCGATGAGGCGTCGCTCGCCAGCGTCGGGCAATGGCCGTGGTCGCGGCGCACCATGGCCGAGATTGCCCGGCGGCTGACCGAACTCGGTGCGGCGGTGGTGGCCTTTGACGTGCTGTTTCCGGAGCCGGATCGCCTGTCGCCTTCGGCTATCGTCGCCGGGGGCGAGGACTACGACGCCGAGTTTGCGGCGGCGCTGGCGGCGGGCCCGAGTGTGTTGAGCCTGAGCGAGAATGCCGGTGGCGCGGCGTCCTTGGTGGCGCCCAAGGCCGGGGTGGCGATTACGGGGGTGGACCCGACGGGGCGATTGCCGGTGCTGTCCGGCGCAGCGATGCCATTGCCCTTGTTGGTCGATGCCGCTGCTGGGCTGGGCGTTGCCAGCCTGGGCAGGGACGGCTCCGGCGTCGCGCGACGCCTGCCGCTGCTGTGGTCGACTGATGCTGGATTGATGCCGACACTGGCGGTAGAGGCGCTGCGGGTGGCGCAGGGGGCGTCGACGCTGGTGCTCCTCGGCGACACCATTGGGGCAGGGACGGTCGAGGCCTTGCGCATTGGCGACTTCACCGTGCCGACCGGGCCGAGCGGCGATCTCTGGCTGTATTATCGCCCGCTGCCGCAGGAGATTTACGTGCCGGCGCGCGCCTTGTTGGCGGCCGATTATGCGGCGCTGGCGCCCCAGATTGCCGGACACATCGTCTTTGTCGGCACCTCGGCCAGCGGCTTGCTGGATATCCGCACCAATGCGCTGGGCGATGCGGTGCCGGGGGTGTCCATCCATGTGCAGGCGCTGGAGCAGATGTTGACCGGCCGCTATCTCAACCGCGCCGATTGGGTCGGCGGGCTGGAGGCGGCGGTGTTTGTGGTCACCGGGCTGGCGATCACGCTGGTAATCGTGCTGACCGGACCGCTGATCGGCTTGCTGGTGTCGCTGGTGATTGCGGCGCTGACCGTGGCGGGGAGCTGGCTGGCCTTCTCACAGTTCGGCCTGCTGATCGATCCGAGCTTTGCGCTGCTGGGGGCACTGCTGGTTTATGCGGCGATGGCCTTCTTCCAGTTTGCGGTGACCGATGCCGACAAGCGCCGCATAAGGGGAGCCTTCGCGCATTACGTGGCACCGGCCGTGCTTGCTGAAATCGAGAACAATGCCGACACGCTCAAGCTGGGCGGCGATGTCCGCGAGCTGACGGTGATGTTCTGCGATGTGCGCAATTATTCGGCCATTGCCGAGCGCACCGAGCCGGTCGAACTGGTGCGGCTGCTCAATACGCTGTTTGCGGCGCTCGGCGCAGCGATTACGCGGCATCTCGGCACTATCGACAAGTTCATGGGCGATGCGGTGATGGCATTCTGGAATGCGCCGCTCGATGTCGAGCGGCATGCGCTGCAGGCCTGCATTGCCGCGCTCGACATGCGCGAGGCGCTGCGGGGTTACAACGCGGCCAATGCGCGGCTTGGCGTGGCGCCGGTGCATATCGGTATCGGTATTGCTACCGGTCCAGCGCTGGTGGGCAATATGGGGTTCGAGCAGCGCTTCGATTATTCATGTGTGGGCGACACGGTGAACGTTGCCAGCCGCATCGAGGGTGCTTGCCGGGTGGTTGGCTACGATATTCTGGTGACAGCTGAAACGCGGGCCGCAGCGCCGGAGCTGGCAATGCTGGAAGCCGGGGCCATTGCCCTCAAGGGCATGAGCGAGCGCGAGACGGTTTATCTGCTGGTCGGGCGCGGTGGTCTGGCAGGGTTTGATGCGCTGGCAGCGGCGCATGAGGCGCTGATGGCTGCACTGCGGGCCGGGGACGGGGCGGCCGAATTGGCGCGGTGCCGGGAGGTGGCGGAGGCGGTGGAGCCGGGGCTGGCTGCGTTTTACGCGGCGGTGGAAGGGCGGAGGGAGGATTTCGCCAAGGACTGACTTTGTCTGTCCCACCCACCGTGTTCCCACCACACAAGCCCGCGGGCAGCGCGGTATGGGAGGCAGATCAACTCCGCCAGTGCAGGTCCGGCTCGCTCAGGGTCTGCAATGTCGCGGGATCTTCCCCATCAATCCGCCGAACCAGCAATTGCGTGAGTTCGACACCGGCGGCGAACACATCCTCCCGGATGCTGTCGAGCGTGGGGAACAGGGTGGGCAGGATGTCCGAGGTTTGCTTGTAGATCAGCTGGATATCCCGGCCGAGCTTGAGGCCGCCATCCTGCAGGCCGCCGACCAGCGCGATGGTGCGCATTTCGCTGTCGCAGATGATGCCATCCGGTCGTTTGGGCAAGCGGGCGAGTTCCTCGCCGATGCGGCGGATTTCGTCCGGGCCGGCGCGCGAGGCTATGCTTTCGAGCACGCGGCCTTCAATGCCTAGTTGCGCCGTGGTGCGCTGAAACGCGGTGACGATGTTGTGGTAATTATTGGTGCTGTCATCGCCCACCACCAGCAGGATATCCTTGCAACCCTTGCTCGATAGCCGCTCTACGGCATTGGCGGCAAAGGTCTCGGCGTGGAAATCGTGATAGGCGTGCGGGGTGAAAAACTCGGTGCGGCCGTGGCTGACAAAGGGAAAGCCGGCCTCCATCATCATCTGTACGCGGCGATCGCGCGGGGCAGTGTGGGTGATGATGACGCCATCGGCGGTGCGGTTGTCCAGAATATAGCGGATGGATTCGACCGACTGGATGCCGTCGAACTCGGGCGTCACCGTCAGGTGATAGCGGGTGCCGCGCATGGCCTGGCCGATGCCCTGGATCATATGGCGGGCAAAATCGATGGAATCACCGGCGCCATCCAGCACCAGGGCAATGACATTGGTCTTGCCGGTGCGCAGACGCACGCCAGCGCGGTCCGGCACATAGCCAACCGAACGGGCCGCTTCCTCGACCTTGCGGCGGGTTTCTTCCTTGAGCGTGGTGCCGCCGCGCAGCGACAGCGACACAGTCGACAGGCTCAGCCCGGTCAGGTCCGAGATGGTCTTGAGCGTCGCGCGCCGATGCGTGGCCTGTCCATCCCCGCCGCTTTTCTGTTTGCCTGTGCTCATGGTCGCCTCGATATCCCAGTAGGGACTATCTACACCTTGAGACTCGAATAAAGAATATGCACGGTTTGTGACGATGCGGAAAATGACATCGCGTTTAGGCTGAATCTCTAAGATATTGATAAATATAGATTAAATCTGACGATGGCTGGCCGCAGCTACCGTGCAGCAGTCGCGGATTGAATCCATGTGTGCAACGCCGGCCCGGCCGGCGCTGCGCTGATCAGAGGCTCGGAATGGCGGCAGGCCGCAGCGAGCGCTTCTGCGCTGCAATGCGGAATGGCGCATTGACCGCACCGTAACCGGCATAGAGGCCACGCCGCTCGACGATCTCGAAGAAGAAACCCTCGCCCAGATTGGTCGAATAGAGCTGGAAGAACTCGCCGCCCTCATCGCGGTCGTAAAGGATATTGGCCGCGCGCAGCCGCTCGATGAAATCGGCATCCAGCCCCAGCCGCGCAGCGAGATCCTCGTAATAGTTCTGTGAAATCTGCAGCGAGGGCAGTTTGTTGCGGGCCAGTGCCTTGGCCGATTTGAAGATGTCATCGCTGGCAAAGGCCAGATGCTGGACGCTGGAGCCGAAGGTTTCGGCAATGAAGCGGCCCGCCAGCGTGCGGTGGCTTTCAGCGCCATTGATGGTGAGCCGGAGCGTGCCATCCGGATTGGAAATCACCTGGCTGCGCACCAGCCCGGACGGATCCACCACATCGACCATCGGGCTTTTGTCGGCGACAAAGATCGAGCGATAGAACAGGATCCAGGTCAGCATTTCCTCGTAGTTCATCGTCTGCGCGACGTGGTCGATGCGGCGCAGTCCGGCATCGGCCAGCGCTTCGTCATCGGCAGCCGCGTCGAACTCGATATCCCAGACGCGGCCCAGCGCACTGGTCTCGTCGAGGAAGTAGATCACCCCGCCACCAACGCCGCGAATGGCGGGGATGGCCAGCTCATCCGGGCCCACCCGCTGGCTGAACACCTGCGCGCCAAGGGCGCGGGCGCGCTCGACAGTCGCCGCCGCGTTGTCGACCAGCATGCCGATGGCATAGGCGGAGGTGCCGTGGGTCAGGTAGGAGGCGTGGGCGAGCCCCTCGCGGTCGGTATTGATGACGATATTGATATCGCCCTGCGCGAAACGTTCGACGCTTTTGCTGCGGTGGCGGCCGGTGCGCTTGAAGCCCAGCTGGCGCAGCAACGCGGCCAGTTGCAGCGCCTCGGCCTCGTCGGCTGCGAACTCGACAAAGGCGATCCCATGCACATCGACCCGCGGCGGCAGTACCGGCACCGGGATGGCAATGCCCGGCTCAAGGCGGGCCACCTGGTCCATCAGATAGACCAGCGAGCGGTGGCCATCGGCAGCGATAGTGCGGGGCGAGCCGGAGCGGAACTGGTCGTTGAACACTTCCAGCGACAGCGGACCGACATAGCCGGTGGCAGCGACGGCGCGCATGAAATCGGTAACCGGCAGGTCACCTTCGCCCGGCATGTTGCGGTAATGGCGGCTCCAGGACAGCAGGTCCATATCCATTTTCGGCGCATCGGCCAGCTGCACGATGAAGATGCGATCGCCCGGAATGGCCCGGATCGACGCGACATCGATGCCCCGCGACAGGGTGTGGAAGCTGTCGAGAATGATGCCGACATTGGGATGATCGGCGCGGCGCACGATCTCCCAGGCGTCTCGGTGGTCGTTGATGTGACGGCCCCAGGCCAAAGCCTCATAGCCGACCCGGAGGGAGCGCCTGGCGGCGCGTTCGCCCAATTCGCGGAAATCGGCAGCCGCGCGATCTATACCCCCAAGCGCCAGTGGCGACACGGTGGAGCAGACCAGCACCAGCGAGGTGCCCAGCTCGCCCATCAGGTCGAACTTGCGCTCGGCCCGGTCAAATGCCAGCGCCCGCTGCGGCTCCGGCAGGCCCTCGAAATCGCGAAACGGCTGAAACAGGGTGATTTCCAGCCCGAGGTCCCGCACCATATCAGCGACTTCGCGCGGTGAGCGATCATATGCCAGGAAGTCATTCTCGAAGATTTCGACGCCATCGAACCCGGCGGCGGCAATGGCCTCCAGCTTCTCCCGCAAATCGCCGCTGATCGAAACGGTGGCAATCGATGTTTTCATGAATGGTCCTCCAACCGCTCCCCGAACGAAAGAGTACGAACTAGTTAGTACATTTGCAATGGGCAGGTTTTGGGATGGGGGGAGGTGGGGGCGCGGGGAGCCGGAACGCAGGAGGAGGGCGGGCGGCGGGCGGCGGGCGGCAGGGAGCCGGAGGCAGGTGGGTGGAAGACAACGCGGCGGTGGGGCGGGAGGATGGCAGGTGAGGGGCGGAACTGGCAGCTGGTGGGAGGGGCGGGTTGGGCGACGCGTGACCGGAGATGAGGGCCTGGGGCCGCGACGGGCAGTCAGGAAGAATGGATTCCCGCCTGCGCGGGAATGACCCGGTGGGGGGCTACGTGGCTTGTGGGTGGTAGGGCGCGGTGGACGCGAGTGGTGTCGGGCGCGAACGAGAGGACAGGGGTGTATGACCGGAATGGACGTGCCTTCGTGGCAGTGGAAGCTCGTCGGACTGTGCGAGCATTTCATTCCACGGAGTCATTCCCGCGCAGGCGGGAATCCACTCTTGGGTGTTGAGCGTAGGGCGCATGGCGGGTTGGGCGGCACTTGCTGGGCGGTCGGCCCGGGGCCGCGGCGGGCAGTCAGGAAGAATGGATTCCCGCCTGCGCGGGAATGACCCGGTGGGGCAACGTGGCTTGTGGGGGGGGCGCGGCGGACGCGAGAGGGTGGCGAGGCACGAGTGAGAGGACAGTGGACAGGACGGAGATTGGGCGGCGACTTCGCGTTAACAGGAGCTGGTCCGGCTCTGCGGGCATTTCATTCCACGGAGTCATTCCCGCGCAGGCGGGAATCCATTCTTCGAGCCGCGGCGTAGGGCCAATCGTTGATTTGCCTCAAATCCCAAAAGGCCGATAATGCTGGCAATGCCGCTCGTTGACCGGCGCGGGCTGGTGGCTGGTCGGCTGAGGAGTTCAATGAAGGAGAGTGCTCGTGCCCGTTGCATCGAACCGATCCAGAGTGACGCTTATCGGCCTGGTATTGGGTCTCGGCCTGGCCTTGCCCGCCTGGGCGCATCATGGGTGGTCCTGGACCGATACCGGCTTCTTCCAGCTCGAAGGCGTCATCGCCGACATCTATATCGGTAACCCGCACGCTACGCTTGATGTCGACGTTGAAGGCACCATCTGGCGAGTGGAGTTGGCGCCGCCGGGGCCGACCATGGCGGCCGGGTTTACCGAGGATGTGGCCAGTGTGGGTGACGAGGTGACAGCCATCGGCAACCGCTCGGCCGATCCCAGTGAGGCGAGGATGAAGGCCGTTCGCCTCATCATCGGCGAAGCGACCTATGATGTTTATCCGTCGCGAGCCGATGCGATTTGATCGGGCTGCTGGAAGCTCTTGAGGCCTCGGCGCCAGCGAGTTTCCTGCGTGGATCCTTCATCGTCTATCCGCTGGTCAACGCCCTGCATATCCTGGCGATCGGAGCGCTGCTGACCTGTGCGCTGCTGATGGATCTGGCGATATTGGGCATTGGCCGGCGCCTGCCGGCTGCGGCGGCTGTTCGCTATCTGCGGCCGGTGGCGATATTGGCTTTGCTGGTTGCTGTGCTGAGCGGCGCGCTGCTGTTTTCGGTGCAGCCGCTCGACTATGTCGGCAATCCGGCGTTTCGCCTGAAATTGCTGCTGCTTGCCGTGGCGCTGCTCAACGCCGGGGTGTTTGTCCTGCTGCAGGGACGACTGAGTCCCAACCGCGCACCCATGCGGGTCCTGGCGCTGGCTTCGCTGCTGCTCTGGCCCAGCGTGCTGGTCGCCGGGCGCTTTATCGGTTTTCTGGGCTAGAGCGCGGCGAGCTTTTCCGGCCGCAATACATAGCGCAGGACCATGTCGACGGCATTGCTGCGCAGGGTTTCCTGCATTTGCGACGAGCCAAAATCCTTGCCGAAGATCTTGGAGAAGGTCGCGCGGTTGGAGACGTTGAAGAAACAGAGCGCGCTGATCTGCCAGTGGACTTCCAGCGGATCGAGGCCTTCGCGGAACAGCCCTTCGGCGAGCCCCTTGGCATAGAGCGTGCCGATATGGCCGATGGCGGTGACGTTGAGGTCGCGGATCACTTCGGAGCGTGCCAGATATTCGCCGTGATGGATATTCTCCACCATCACCATGCGGATGAAGTCCTCATGCTGGTGGTGGTGGTCAAAGGTGAACTCGACGAGGCGCTTGAGGGCTTCGAGCGGCGGCAGGCCATTGATGTCGAGCTTGGCTTCGCCTTCGCGCACCTGGCGATAGGCGTTCTCGAGGGCGCTCAGATAAAGGCCCTCCTTGTCGCCGAAATAATAGTAGATCATGCGCTTGCTGGCGCGGGTCTTGGCGGCGATTTCGTCGATGCGGGCCCCCGACAGGCCATTGAGCGCGAATTCCTGCGAGGCGACTTCGATGATGTTCTGGCGCGTGCCCTCAGGGTCCTGCGCCCGGGTCTGGGTGCCGTCTGGCCGGGTTTTGCGTGTTGTCGAAATGGCCATGCCGCTCAGTCGCCTTCCCTATTCCGTCCGGCAATTGACTAAACTAACCAGTTCGTACATTGTGCCGAAAATCGCCGTTCGTCATTTATCGGGTGCCGGGCGGGAAAGACAAGGGCGGTCCTGGCTTTGTGCCGAAAACCGCCTCCCGACGAGGAGATCCTGGTTTTGCTGCTCACCGACGCCGTCCACGGCGCGCTCCAGGCAATGCTGCGGCACGACGCATCCAGTCCAGCACAGAAGCGGATCGCCGTCGGCCTGCTCGGCCGCGGGATCACTGAATCGCTGTCCCCGGTCATGCACGAGCAGGAGGGCAGGCGGCTTGGCCTCGCCTACACCTATCATCTCATCGATTTCGACCAATTGGGCCTCGCCGACGCGCAATTGCCCGCGGTGCTGGATGCGGCGCGGCGGCTTGGTTTTGCCGGTTGCAATGTGACCTATCCGTTCAAGCAGACCGTGTTGCCGCTGCTCACTGTGCTGTCGCCAGAGGCGGCGGGGATCGGCGCGGTCAATAGTGTGGTGTTTACCAATGGGCGCAGCACCGGCCACAATACCGATTGCTGGGGCTTTGCCGAGAGTTTCCGGCTGGGGCTGGGCGCTGTGCCGATGTCGCGGGTGCTGCAAATCGGCTCGGGCGGCGCGGGCGCAGCAGTCGCGGTAGCGCTGCTGCAACTGGGTGTCGGTGCGCTGGATGTTTTTGATACCGAGCCGGAGCGGGCCCGCCAATTGGCGGAGCGGCTGCGCGGGCGCTTTGCCGTCGATGTGAATGCGGTCGATGAACCCAGCGCGGCCGTGTCGTCCGCTTCGGGCGTGGTCAATGCCACGCCGGTGGGTATGGATAAATATCCCGGCACGCCGATTGATCCGGCCTTGCTGGAGGCACGGCAATGGGTGGCCGATGTGGTGTATTTCCCCCGTGAGACGGCGCTGATCCAGCAGGCGCGGGCGCGTGGCTGTCGTGTATTGCCGGGTGGGGGCATGGCAGTTTATCAGGCCGTTCGGGCCTTCGAGCTGTTTTCCGGCATTCGACCGGACGGGGCAGCGATGACCGCCACTTTCCGCCATGCCGCCGGTGTCTGAGCTAGATGCGCCCAGTGCCGAGCACATGCTCGACGCCGCTATTGATATGGGTGGTCAGCTTTGTCAGCGCGCCATCGAAGTCACGGCCTAGCGCCAGCTCGAACAGCGCCTGATGGTCCTCGGACACGGCTTTGCCACGGAAACTGACGGCCAGCATGTGATAGCGCATGAAGCGGTCGAACACCGAAGCGTGCAGGTCGAGCAGGGTGCGCGAGCCGCAGGCGGAGATCAGCGCATTGTGGAAGCTGAAGTCGTAGCGCACCCAATCGGCGGTGCGTTCGACTTCACCGGCCAGCAATTGCCGCTCGACCACGGCCAGCTTGTGATGGGCGGCAACAACGCGGCCCTCCCATTCCAGATCGCCGCCCTGCAGCGACAATTGCAGGGCGTGGCCTTCGAGCAGCAGGCGCAGATCGGCAATCTCGCGCAGATTGGTGGCGGTGGCGGGGCTGACCTCGAAGCCGCGCTGCCCCTCGGCGACGACAAGGTCTTCGCTGGCGAGACGGTTGAGAATCTCGCGCAGGGTGCTGACGCTGACGCCATAGCGGGTCTTGAGCGCATCGAGCCGCAGCTTTTCCAGTGGCTTGAGCCGACCGCAGACAATGTCAGTGCGAATCTGGCGAAACGCCACTTCGCCAACGCCATCTTCGACAACGGCTTCGAGTTTCTTGCTCATGGGCACTCCTTGCTCAAGGCATATCGGGCACGCTCAGTTTCGTCAAAGCGTTTCGGTTATGTATGAGATAACAAAAAATATATGACAAACGGCGGTGCCACCAATACAGTCCGGGTCAAGGTGAACCAAAACCGGATTGACTTGAACGAACTATTTCGTACATTTGCGTGACGGGCGGAAACAGGGCGAATTGCCTGGCCGCGTATCGAGGAGAGCCTGCGATTGGCGGGTACGGGCGAGGGCCCATTGGGAGGACAGACATGACAATCAATTTGACGCGTCGGGCGCTGATGATCGGTGGGCTGATGCTTGCCGTGGCAGTGCCAACATTCGCACAGGACAAGCCGGTGCTGCGCTTCTCGGCGGTCTTCTCGGAGCAGGATATCCGCGCCGAGATGATGGGGATGTTCGCCGACCAGATCGGCGAGGATTTCACGCTCGAGCCCTATTACGGCGGCAACCTGTTCAAGCAGGGTACCGAACTGGTGGCGCTGCAGCGCGGCAATCTGGAAATGGGCAATATCGCGCCCCAGGACGTCTCCAACCAGATCCCTGCATGGTCGGTGTTGACCTCGGCCTATCTGTTCCGCGATGCGGCGCATCTGCGCAAGTTCTTCGACAGCGAAGTCGGCGCTGAATTCAAGACGATGGCGCAGGATCAGCTGGGCATCCACATCCTGGGGCCGACCTATTTCGGTGCCCGCCAGGTGGGCCTGCGCATCGACAAGGAAATCAAGACTCCCGAGGATATGTCCGGCGTCAAGCTGCGCATGCCGGGCGGCGATGCCTGGCAGTTCCTCGGCACCGCCATCGGCGCCAACCCGACGCCAATGGCATATGCCGAAGTCTATACCGGCCTGCAGACCGGCGCGATCGACGGCCAGGACAATCCGCTGCCCAACGTCGAGAACATGAAGTTCTACGAAGTCATGTCGCAGATCGTGCTGACCTCCCATCTGGTGGGCTATGATCTGCTGGTCATCTCCAGCAAGGCCTGGGATGCGATGACGCCCGAGCAGCAGGCCGAAGTGCAGGCTGCAGCCGATGAGGCGATCAATTTCAGCCAGCAGGCCCATCTGGATCGCGAGGCCGCCCTGGTGGAACAGTTCAAGAGCGCCGGGCTCAAGGTCTATGAACCCGACCTGGCCGCCTTCCGCGCCTTTGCCCAGCAGAAATACCTCGAATCCGATCTGGCGGCCGATTGGCCTGAAGGCGTGATCGACCGTATCAACGCGCTCTAGCGCGAACTCGGCAGGCGAGGGCGCGCTGGCGCTCTCGCCTCTGCTTCTGCCAAATGCTGCGGGCAGCGTGTAGCGCTGCAGGCCAGCGCGTGGAGAACCCCAATGCCCCAACGACTTGTTGCGATCGGCCGCTGGCTGCATGCCCGCGCCGAGAACCTGCTGGCCGCCATGCTGGCCGTCATGTTCGCCGTCTTCATCCTCCAGATATTCTTCCGCTACGTCATCAACCTGCCGATCGGCTGGACGCATGAAATCAGCGTCATGATGTGGCTGTGGATGGTGCTGTTCGGCACTGCCTTCGTGGTGCGCGACAGCGAGGAAATCCGCTTCGATATTTTCTATGGCTCGGTGAGCGATCCGGTACGCCGCGTCATGGTGGTGATCTCTGCGGTGACGCTGATCTTCCTGTTCAGCGTCTCGCTGCCGGCCGTCATCGACTATGTCATGTTCATGAAGGTCGAAAAGACAGCCTATCTCAAGATCCGCTTCGACTACCTCTATTCCATCTATGCCGTGTTCGCCGTGGCGATGATCATTCGCCAGTTCTGGCTCGGCTGTCAGGCCATCTGGGGCAAGGGCTCCGATGGCATTGACCCAACCAGGTCGGGCTCCGGAATATGACTGTTTCCACGCCATTTTCGATCGCACTGATTGTCATCACCGCGCTGGCTTTCCTCGGCCTGCCGATGGGCCTGTCGATGCTGTGTGGCTCGATCCTCTATCTGCTGCTGGCCGGGCAGGACATGGGGATCGTCGCCGAGCAGTTCCTCAACGGCATGTATTCCAATTACATCATGCTGGCGGTGCCGCTGTTCATCCTGGCCGCCGAGATCATGAATTCAGGCTCGCTGTCCGAACGCCTGCTGCGCTGGTGCGACGCTGTCGTAGGGCGCTTCCGGGGCGGTTTGGCGCAGGTCAATGTGCTGCAATCCATCGTCTTTGCCGGCATGTCCGGCTCCGCCGTTGCCGACGCGGCCGGCAGCGGCAAGATGATGCAGCACATGATGACCAAGGACGGGAAGTACACGCCGAGCTATGCGGCAGCGCTCACTGCAGTCACCGCGGTGATCGGGCCAATCATTCCGCCCTCCATTCCCATGGTGCTCTACGCGCTCGTGGCCGATACCTCGATTGGCTATCTGTTCCTGGCCGGGGTAGTTCCGGGCCTGCTGATGGCCGGCATGATGATGGCGCTGATTGCCGTCACCGCCCGGATCAAGAATTTCCCGGTCGAGCCGCCAGTGCCGCTGCGCCAATTACCGAAAATGACCTGGCAGGCGCTGCCCGTGCTGATGATGCCGGTCGTGCTGATGGTGGGCATCTATGGCGGCATCACTACGCCCACCGAGGCGGCGGCCGTGGCTGCCTTCTATGCGCTGATCGTCTCAATCGTCGTCTATCGCAGCGTCAATGCCCGCGAATTCTATGCCTCGCTGCTGACATCGGCCAAGACCACGGCCACCATCGGTATGCTGATCGCCGGGGCTCTGGTGTTCAACTATGTGGTGACGGTGGAGAACATCCCCCGCACCATCAGCACCCTCCTGGTGGGTTGGAACCTCGATCCGATCACCTTCCTGATCATCGTCAACATCATGCTGCTGATCCTGGGCTGCCTGCTGGAGGGCACCACAATCCTGCTGGTGATCGTGCCGGTGCTTATTCCGGCGGCAGAGGCGCTCGGCATCGACATGGTGCATTTCGGCATCGTCGTGGTCGTCAACATCATGCTGGGGCTGATTACCCCGCCTTACGGCATGCTGCTCTTCATCATGACCAAGATATCGGGCGCGCCGATGCGACACCTCGTCTCCGACGTGATGCCGTTCCTGATCGGCCTTCTGGTGGCGCTGATCGTCTTCACCTTTGTGCCCGCGACCGTGCTGTGGTTGCCGCGCATGTTTGGCTACGCGGGTTAGGGGCAAGACCATGAAACCGATCTATGTGCTCAACGGACCCAACCTGAACCGGCTGGGCAAGCGCGAACCGGCGATCTATGGCACGACGACGCTGGCCGAGGTGGAGCAGCTTTGCCGCGGCGCCGCTGGCACTCGTCCGCTGGAATTCCGCCAGACCAATAGTGAAGAAGCCCTGATCAACTGGGTGCATGAGGCAATCGACGAGGGGGCGGGGATCATCATCAATCCCGCCGCCTTCACCTTCACCTCGATTGCCCTGCTCGACGCGCTCAAGATGTTCGAGGGGCCGGTGATCGAGTTCCACATCTCCAACATCCACCGGCGCGAGGCGATCTACCATCGCTCCTACGTCTCGATGCGGGCCGATGTGGTGATGGCCGGGCTGGGGGCCGAGGGCTATGCGACAGCCGTCCAGTCACTGCTCCGATTGCTGGAGCGGCAGGGCGGTGAAACAGCTTCCGCTACGCCTTGACGACGTAGCGGAAGATTTCCTCCCTCGGCTCGACACCGAGGCCCGCGCCGGTCGGCACGGTGTAATGGCCCTGGGCACAGCCCATGTCGCCATCGGTGTAGCCAAGGTTCCGGTCGAATACCGAATGCTGGTACTCGTGATAGGGCACGTTCTGCAGGGCGGCCGCCGCCTGCAGGCTGGCCGCCATGAAAATGCCGACGCTGATCGAGGCGTGGGGACACGCGCGGCCGTGGTCCCTGTTGATTTTTCTGGGGACTGGCGCTGCTGCATCTGTGGCGGCTGGCGCAGGCCTGCGGCAAGACTGGCGCGCCCGGATGGCCGGGTGGAACGCCGCCGCGCGGCGACTTGCATTCGGCCGCCCCCAAGTGCTTCGCCAGGCTGCCATCAAGGAGTTATCCATGGCGTTTTTGCTCAATCGTCGTTCCGTCATTCTCGGCCTGCTTGCCGCCTCGCAGGTGAGCGGCTCCGCCTTTGCCGATGACGGCGAGTTTTCGCAGCGCATTGCCGAACTGGAAGCCCGCGGCGGCGGCCGCCTCGGCGTCTGCGTCATCGATACGGCGACCGGCCGAAGTGTCGCCCATCGCGGCGATGAGCGCTTCCCGTTTTGCAGCACCTATAAGCTGCTGGCCGCAACCTTCCTGTTGAAGCGGGTGGAGGCGGGGCAGGAGCAATTGGACCGGCGCATCCGTTACGGAGTTGCCGATCTGGTGGGGGCGGCGCCTTATACCGGCAAATATGCCGGCGGTTCCGGCGTCTCGCTGCAGCGCCTAGCCGAGGCCGCAATGACCCAAAGCGATGGTACTGCGGCCAATCTGATTGTCGAGACCTTTGGCGGCCCTGCCGAACTCACGCGCTATGCGCGCACGCTCGGCGATGCGGTGACGCGGGTGGATCGTTACGAACCGGAACTGGCCGAAGCAGTGCCGGGCGATCCGCGCGACACGACCAGCCCCAATGCAATGGCCGAAAATGTCCGCAAGGTGGTGATGGGCGAGGCATTGCAGCAGGCGGGCACAGCGCAGATGGTGGCCTGGCTCATGGCCAACCGGACGGGCGATGAGCGCCTGCGCGCAGGCACGCCTGATGACTGGATTATCGGCGACAAGACTGGCAGCAGCCGCAATGGCGCGACCAATGATATCGGCTTCATGCAGCCGCCGGGCCGCTCGCCCCTGATCGTCGCCGCTTATTACGCCGAATCGAAGCTGAACAGCGCCGGCCGCAGCGCCGTACTGGCGGATGTCGCCCGCGTCATCGTCCAGACGCTGTAAGGTGCAGTGTCCCCCTCGATGCCCGGTGCGCCTTCATACTGGGCGCACATTAGTCGCGCATGAAGGAGAATGCCGCGCCATGCTCGCCGATCAACGCGGCGATGGCCGCCTGTGCAGTTTGGGGGGTGGTCAGGGATAGCTGCGTTGCCGAGCGCGCAGCGCCCAATTGCGCGGCCAGCTTGCAACTCGCATCCGCCAGCAGCATCAGGATTGCACTCAGTGCCGCAGGATTGGCCCGGGTGATCGGCACGGCAACGCTTAGCGCCAGGATCGCGGGCTCAGCGCCGTAGACCGGCACGGCAAGGCAAAAAATACCCGGCGTGCCTTCCTCATTGTCAAAGGCAAATCCGCGCTGGCGGGTGGCAGCAAGTTCCGTCTGCAGGGCTGGCACAGTGCCGATTGTGGTCGGCGTGTAGGTCGGCAACGCGCCATCGCCGAAGCGTCGGATAATTTCGGCATCATCCAACTGCGCCAGCAGGGCCTTGCCGACGCCGGTTGAATGCGCGGGGCGCCGCGTGCCGACATCCGATTGCATGCGCAACGCGTGATGGCTGTCCACCTTGGCGAGATAGACGTTCTGCGTCCCTGACAGTTCGGCCAGATGCGTCGTTTCGTTGGCCGCCGCGACAATGGCTTCAAGAATCGGCTGCGCTGCCTTGGTGACGCTGTGCTGGGCGCGATAGGCCTCGCCAAGTTCGAGCGCGCGAATGCCCAGACTGTATGCCCGGGACTGTTCGTCGAGGCTGAGATAGGATCGGGAGACCAGAACCTCGAGCAGGCCGTGCAGGCTGCTCTTGGGCAAGTCCAGACCGCTGCCGATCGCCTTGAACGTGGCGCGGCCGCTTTCGGCGGCGACGAATTCGAGCAGGTCGAGGGCCCGCTCCGCCGATTTGATCGAGCGTTTGCCGGCGTTTCCGTCGGGAATGTCCGTTGCCATCTGACCCCTGCATGCCGGGCGGCCGCGCTTGACGCATGGTCATGGCGACGATATCAATATTTGTGAACTTTAGTTCATATATATGAACTAGTCAATCACTTGAGGGGAATAGATATGAATGCGATCGACCTGGCAGGCCAGACGGCGGTGATCACTGGTGGGGCGCAGGGACTGGGTTTTGCCATGGCGTCGCGATTGCTGGCGTCGGGTGCCAAGGTCAGCCTGTGGGATCTGGACCGGGCGGCGCTGGAGCGCGCCTGCGCGGCGTTGGGGAAGGGGGCTTCGGCCGAAATGGTCGATATCACCGACCTGCATGGCCTGACCGAGGCGCATGCGCGGGTCGAGGCCGAGGTCGGCAATGTCTCGATCCTGGTCAACTCGGCCGGGATCGCCGGCAGCAATGCGCTGCTGGAAGACTATGACGCTGATGAATGGCGCCGCATCATCGAGATCAATCTCAATGGCACCTTCTATGTGAACAAGGTCGTGGTGCCCTCGATGAAGGCCCACAATTACGGGCGCATCGTCAATATTTCCTCGGTCGCCGGCAAGGAGGGTAATCCCAAGCTCTCGGCTTATTCAGCGGCCAAGGCCGGCGTCATCGGATTGACCAAGTCACTGGGCAAGGAACTGGCGAGCTACGATATCGCCGTCAACGCCATCACCCCGGCGACGGCGAAGACCCGCATCCTCGACACCCTCACCGACGAATTTATCAACTACATGCTGACCCGCATTCCGCGCGGCCGTTTCCTCGAAGTCGATGAGGCCGCCGCCATGGTGGCCTGGCTGGTCAGCCGCGAGAACAGTTTCACCACCGCGTCGGTGTTTGACCTGTCGGGCGGCCGGACCACCTACTAGGCCCGCCAAGCCCACAGAACCAAGCCTTGGCACCGCCGCCCCGCGGGGGACGGCGGTGCTTTGCCGTGGCGTTTCACCCGGCCCCTTTCGCTCTGCAAACGAACCGTTCAATAGCACTTAAGGCTGCTTGACATACGGTATACTGTATGCGGAGATGGCGGCACTTACGAGGGAAATAGTAAGTGAGCAAGGGAAACACATGAGCGATCATTCGACTGAAGATCAGTCCGGCTTTGCGAGTACGCGCCGGTCCTTCCTGAAGTCTGCCCTGGCGGCAGGCCTGTCCGCGACGGCTCTCGCGGGCCTGGCGAGTGTCCTGCCGATGCGGGCATTTGCGCAGGATGGCGTGCCGGCAGGAACGCTGACTTATGGCAATGCCGAACCGCCGACATCCAATTACTGGGATCCTGCCGCAGGCTTCGGCCTCGTGGACGAGCAGGTCGCCTCGCTGGTCCATGATACGCTGATCGCCTTTACCGAGGCCGGCGAAATGGTGCCGTCGATTGCGACGGCCTGGGAGCTGAAAAGCCCCACCACGGTAGCGCTGACCATCCGCGAAGATGCCAGGTTCCATGACGGCACCCCGGTGACCGCCGAAGACATAAAGGCGAGCATCGATCGCCTCGGTGATGGCAAGCTGGCCCAGTCCATGGTGGTGACACCGGGCATGGTCGCCAACATCACCTCGCCGACAACGCTGGAAGTGGTGTCGCCGCAGGCCTTTGGCGTCGTGCTCAATGCGCTGGCCTTTATCAAGATCCTCCCCAAGGCCAATATCGACGCACCAGACAATTTCAAGACCGGCGCACTGGGCAGCGGTCCCTACAAGTTCGTGTCCTACACGGGCAATGACGTGACGCTCGAAGCCAATGCCGATTATTGGGGCGGGGCGCCCAAAATCAAGACGGTCATCTTCCGCTATATCGAAGACGGTCAGGCCCGCATCAATGCGCTGCTGAGCAATCAGGTCGACATCCTGACCCGCGTGTCCTCGGAGGACCTGTCGCGCGTCGAGGGCAATGCCGATTTCTACACCACCAAGATCTCGCCGCCGGCCCAGATCATCGCCATCTACCAGCACAATGGTCCCCTCGGCGACGTCAAGCTGCGTCAGGCCATTGCCCATGCCGTCGATCGCGAGGCGATCGCCGAGAGCCTGATGCGCGGCGTCAACCCGGTCGGCTTCTCCAGCCTGCCGACCAATGCGCCATTCTACACCCCGCTCGAGCCCAAATTCGAATACGACCTCGAAAAGGCCAAGGCGCTGCTAGCGGAGTCCGCCTATCCCGATGGCGTGACCCTGCGCATGTCGACCTCGACCCTGGTGCCCAACCAGATCGAAATCGACCAGGTGATTGCCGCCGCCCTGAGCCAGATCGGCATCACGGTTGAAGTCGAGCGGCTGGAAGTGGGGGCGTTCCGCTCCTCCTACAATACCTACGACATCAACCTGAACACGCTGGCCGTGTTCAACAATGACCCGGACTTCCTGCTCGGCTTCTATGTCGGCGGCACCGGCGAAGCGGTGTTCCACTTCAATGACCCCGCCTATACCGAGCTCTATAACGTACAGCGTGCGGCAACGCCGGATGTGCGCGCAGCGGCGGTTACCGCCGCCGCCCAGTATCTCTGGGAAAACCAGGTCACCCTCTATCTGTCCGATGAGGTCTGGTACTCCATCGTCAACAAGCGCGTGCAGGACTACGTTCGTGCACCGCTGGTGGGCGAGAACCTCCTCCCGAGCGCGTCACTGGCGTCCTGATCCCCGTGCGCGTTCCGGCCGGCGCCCTGCGCGCCGGCCAACTTGTCTAGTTGGAGTGTTTCATGAGGTCGTTCGTCCTCAGACGAATTCTGCAGTCGGTGATCATCGTGGTGGCGATCGCCGTCACCGTGTTCATTGTGCTGCGGCTATCGGCCGGTGACCCGGCCCGCATCCGGGCGCCGGTCTTCGCCCGTCCCGACGTGATCGAGCAATATCGCCGCGATTTCGGCATCGACCGTCCCCTGTTCGAGCAATTACTGACCTTCCTGGGCAGTGCCGTGCGGGGCGATTTCGGCCAGTCCTTCCGCTTCCAGGCGCCGGTCACCGACTTGATCATGGTTGCCCTGCCCAAGACCCTGCTGTTGGCCGGCGTGTCGCTGCTGCTGTCGCTGTCCATCGCCGTCGTGCTGGGGAGCCTTGCAGCGCTCAAGCCGCGATCCGGCTGGGCCTGGATGTCCTCCGCGCTGGCAGCCTTCGGGCAATCGGCGCCGGTCTTCTGGTCCGGTGCGGTGCTGGTGCTGGTCTTTGCCGTCGGGCTGCGCTGGCTGCCCTCGGGCGGGTTCTCTGGCTTTGCCAGCCTGATCCTGCCGGCAATAGCGGTCACGCTGTCCATCCTGCCGACCCAGTTGCGGGTCCTGCGCACCTCCATGGAGGCGGTGTTGCAACAGGAGTATATCAAGACCGCCAAGGCGTTCGGCCTCAATCAGAACCGTATCATCTTCGTCTACGCCCTCAAGAATGCCTGCCTGCCGCTGCTGACCGTCATCGGCGTCGATGTGGGCTATCTGCTGGGCGGGGTCATCGTCGCCGAAGTGGTGTTTGCCTTCCCCGGTATTGGCGAGCTGGCGCTGGTTGCGCTCAACGCCCGCGACTATCCGCTGATCCAGGGCATCACCATCGTCACGGCGGCCACCTTTGTTATCGTCAACCTGCTGATCGATCTGTTGTACGTCAAAGTCGATCCGCGCATTCGCCTGGAGCGGACATGAATATCCTCGCCATCGGAGCCCATCCGGACGATATCGAAATGCAGTGCGCGGGCACGCTGGCGCTTTATGCGCAGGCCGGGCACCAGGTCTGGATGGCCATCGCCACCAATGGCAATGTCGGCTCGCCCACCCATACCAGCGCCGAAATCGGCGCCATCCGCAAAAAGGAGCAGGAGGAATCCTGCGCCCTGATTGGCGCCAAACTGATCTGGATGGATTTTGACGACGAGTGGCTGTTCAACGACCGCCCGACCCGTACCCGGTTCATCGACGCCATCCGCGAGGCCGAGCCCGACGTAATGTTCGTCCACGGCCCGACCGACTATCACCCCGATCATCGGGTGGCAGGGCAGGTGGCCGAGGATGCGCGCATTCCTGCATCGGTGCGGCTGGTCGAGACCGCGCTGCCCTACACCAAGAAAATCCCGCACATGTTCTATATGGACAATCCGACCGGCCTCGGCTTCGAGCCAGAGGCCTATGTCGACATCTCCAGCGTCATCGAGACCAAGCGTGAGATGCTGCGCCGCCATGTGAGCCAGGACGCCTGGATCCGGGCGATCTATGACGACGCCTCGATCACCGACATGATGGACAAGAATGCCGCCGTGCGCGGCGCCGCCTCCGGCTACGGCTTTGCCGAAGGCTTCCGCGAAGTGAAGACCTATCCGCGCACCGGTTCGTTCAAGCTGCTTCCGGGTTTTGGCGCATGAGCATAAGCGTGGCAACCCATCCTGACAGACCGAGGTCAGGCCCGCCTCTGTGGCGGCGCCTGCATCTCAATCCGCCGCTGGTGGCCGGAGCGGTGCTGCTCACCGTGCTGTTGCTGTCGGCAATCGCCGCACCGCTGCTGGCGACGGCAGGGCCGATGGATATCGACCTGCGCGCCGTACGGCAGGCCCCATCGGCAGCGCATTGGTTCGGCACCGACGCAGTTGGGCGCGATCTTTTCAGTCGCGTGCTCTATGGCGGTCAGGTCTCGCTACTGGTCGCTGGCCTCGGCATGATGGGCTCGCTCAGCTTCGGCACGCTGATGGGCATGCTCGGCGCATTCGGCGCCAATTGGGTACGTCCCATCATTGACCGAGCCATCGATATCCAGCTGGCCTTTCCCTATGTGTTGCTGGCCATCGCCATCACCAGCGCGGTCAAGCCATCGACACCCGTCCTGGTGCTGCTGATGGTGCTCGCTGCCTGGGCCGGTGCAGCGCGCGTGGTGCGGGCGATTGCCCTGCAGGAGCGCGGCAAGGATTACGTCAAGGCCGCCGACGTGCTGGGCGTATCGCGGCTGCGCATCGCCCTGCTGCATGTGTTTCCCACCGTGCTGCCCAGCCTGATGGTGCTGGCGGCCATGCAGATGGCGGCGATGATCGTGTTCGAGGCGACGCTGTCATTCCTCGGCATGGGCGTGCAGCCACCCACACCGTCCTGGGGCGGCATCATGCTCGACGGCAAGAATTACATCACCAGTTCCTGGTGGCTGACGGCGCTGCCGGGGCTCGCCATCGTGTTGACATCGCTCAGCCTCGTGCTGATTGGCGACGGCCTGCAGGCCCGCACCGATGCCCTGCGCTCTCGGGAAGGGGACCAATAATGGCCCGTCAAAACGTCCTTTCCGTCGAAAATGTCTCGGTCAGCTTCCCCGGCAATTCCGGCGACCTCATCGTCGTGGACGATGTGTCCTTCACCCTTGCCGCCGGCGAAAGCCTGGTCATCGCCGGGGAGTCCGGCTCCGGCAAGTCGATGATCTGCCAATCCCTGCTCGGCATCCTGCCGCCACAGGCCAAGGTCAGCGGCACCCGCATCGACTGGCTCGGCCGCGATCTGCTGCAGGCCGGGGACAAGGATTGGCGCACCATCCGCGGCGCCGAGATCGCCATGATCTTCCAGGACCCGACCGCGGCGCTCAATCCGCTGATCACGGTCGAGCACCAGATCGGTGACGCCATTCGCGACCACCGCAAATGCTCCAGGGCCGAAGCCCGCGCCCGCACCATCGAAGTGCTGGGCATGGCCGGCTTCCCCGAGCCGGAACACCGGATGAAAAGCTATCCTTCCGAACTTTCCGGCGGCTTGCGGCAGCGTGTGGCCATTGCCCTGGCGCTGTCCTGCGGCCCCAAGCTGATCATCGCCGATGAGGCGACGACCAATCTGGACGTCTCCATCCAGGCCCAGATCGTCACCCTGCTCAAGAAACTGCAGCAGGACCTTGGGCTGGCGCTGATCTTCGTCACCCACGATCTGGGGCTGGCGGCGCAGGTGGGCGACAACCTGCTGGTCATGTATGCCGGCCATGCGGTGGAGCAGGGCGGTGTCCGCCAGGTGCTCGACGATCCCTGCCATCCCTATACGCGCGGCCTGCTGCGCTCGGCGCCGACGCTGCAATCCAGCCGCGCCAATCCGCTGCGCCCCATTCCGGGACAGGCGCCCAAGCCCGGTTCGATCGGCAAGGGCTCGCCTTTCCGCAGCCGCTGCCCGGTGGTGGTCGATGGGGTCTGCGAAGTCATGCGCGCCCCATGGACCAATGTGGCGCCGGGCCATGATGTGGCCTGCCACCGCTTTGCCCGCGACGGGCGGGAGGGCGTGCAATGACCGGCGTTCTCGAAGCACGCGATATCGTCAAGACGTTCGCCGTGACCCGCGATGGCAAGACCAGCCGCGTCGCCGCGGTCAATCATGTCAGCCTTGCTGTCGAGCCCGGCGAAATCGTCGGCCTCGTTGGCGAGAGCGGCTGCGGCAAGACCACCATATCGCGCATCATGATCGGCATCGAAAGCGCCGATAGCGGCACGGTGCTCTATCGGGGCCAGCCTGTAGTCAGCCGCGCCGATTGGCGGGCGTTGCGCCGCGAGGTCCAATATGTGTTCCAGGATCCGTTCACCGCGCTCTGCCCAACCATGCGCATCGGCGCGGCCTTGGCCGAGCCGTTGATCATCCACAGGATCGGCGCGCCCAGCGAACGCGCGGACCGCGTTGCCAAGATGCTCGAAATGGTCGGCCTCCATCCCGACGTGGCGCGCCGCCTGCCCAACCAGCTCTCTGGTGGCCAGCGTCAGCGGGTCAATCTCGCCCGCGCGCTGATGCTGGAGCCCAGGATCCTGATCTGCGACGAAATCGTTTCGGGGCTGGATGTCTCGATCCAGGCGCAGGTGCTGCAATTGCTGATCGATCTGCAGGAAAAGCTCGGCCTGAGCCTGATCTTCATTTCCCACGACTTGCGTGTCGTCCGCTATCTCGCCAGCCGCGTGCTGGTGATGTACGGGGGCGAGATCGTCGAGCAGGGGGCGTCCGAAGCTGTCTTTGATGATCCGCAACACGCCTATACCCGCACTCTGCTGGCGGCAATTCCCGACCATTCCCGCGTCCCAGCCCCCGCGCATAACTTAGGAGCCTGAGCAAGATGGCCAGTACAACAGGACGCGACACCCGCGGACCCGCCCCGGCGCTATCGCCGATCCGCCGGGCCAAGACCACCGCCGAAGAGGTGGAGGAACGCCTGATCATGGCGATTGCCCGCGGCGACAAGCTGGCCGGCGAGCGCATCACGGAAGCCGATCTGGCCCAGTCGCTCAATGTCAGCCGGGTGCCGGCGCGTGAGGCGATGCAAAAGCTGGAAGTGCGCGGCATCCTGGTCGGCGGCGAACAGCGCGGCCTGCGTGTTGCCGATTATAGTCCGCAGCGCATTGCCGAGCTGTTGGAGCTGCGCCTTGCGGTTGAGACCATCATCCTGCAGCACATCATGCGCGAGGGGCGTGACAACACGAGCTTGCTGGCTGATCTCGAACACTGCGTGGCGGGAATGGCGGCGCTGTCCAATTCGGGAGACCCGGTAGCGCTCGGCTCCATCGATCTTGAGTTCCACCGCACGCTGGCGCGCCATTCCGGCAATGAGCTGGCCGCCCAGATCTGGGAAGGGCTGGCCCAGCACATGCTGATCGTCTTCTGCCGCGACTGGGGCGAAGCCTTTGATCGCAAGGGCGAGGTCAAGCTGCACGAGGATCTCATCGTCTTTCTCAAGAGCGGCAAGGCCGAGGATATCGGCGCCATGCTGGTCCGGCATTTCTCGCCGCCGGCAACGCGCGACGATGCGCAGGACTAGGGGAACAGCATGAGCAACACGGTTCGCAATCCAGTCCCCGCCCTCGCCGGGCGCATGGCGCTGGTAACGGGTAGCGCACGCGGCATCGGCAAGGCCATTGCCGGGCGCTTGATGGAACTCGGCGCGACGGTCCTGATCGCCGACCGCGATGCCGATCTCGCCCACGAGGTCGCCGCATCCTTCGTCACAGCTGGTTACGATGCGCACGCCATCGCGCTCGATATTACCGATCCGGCCTCGATCGCCGCGCTGACCCAGTGCGTTGACGCCCGCTGGGGCAGGCTGGACATTTTGGTCAACAACGCCGCGGTGCTGGACTCGACCCCGCTGGCCGATCTGACCATGGAGCATTTCCGCCGCATCCAGGAGGTCAACCAGAACGGCGGACTGGCGGTAACGCTGGAAATGCTGCCGCTCCTAAAGCAGTCGCCACATCCGCGCATCGTCAACATCGCCTCTATCCAGGGTGTGCGCGGCACGGTCGACAGCCTGGCCTATTCCAGCGCCAAGGGCGGGGTGGTCAATATGAGCCGCGCGCTGGCGGTCGACCTCGCCCCCGATGGCATCCTGGTCAACTGCATCTGCCCCGGCTTCGTCGATACCCGCATGGCGCTGATGCCCAGTGGCGACCACGAGCATGAGACCGACTGGTTCAAGGACATCTACATCAAATATGGCCGCATCCCGCTCCGCCGGGCCGCGCAGCCTGACGACATTGCCGCTGCCACCGCTTTTTTCTGTGGTGACGACTGCCGCTACGTGACCGGCCAGATGCTGCTGGTCGACGGCGGCGTCTCAGCCACTTTTTGACCAAGGACCAACGAATATGAAGATCAAGTCAGTCGAAGCCCTGGGGCTGTTCGGCAAGACCCCGAAGGGTGGCTGGTCCAACGAGATCAATCCCGATGACTCCATCCACGCGCTGGTGGTGGTGCACACCGATGACGGTCATATCGGCATCGGCAGCGTCTTCACCGATGCGCGGCTCGTGGATGCGGCGCTGGCGGTCTTGCGACCGCTGCTGATTGGCGAAAGCGCCATCGAGCCGATGCGCGTCAGCGAAAAGCTGCACCAGAACACCTTCTGGATGGGCCATGGCGGCAGCATCACCCACACGATCAGTGGCATCGATATTGCCCTGTGGGATCTGTTCGGACAGGCCACCGGCCAGCCGATCGGGCGTCTCCTCGGCGGCACCTATCGCACCAAGGTCAAGGCCTATGCCTCGATCCTGATGGAAATGCCCGAGCTGATGCGCGAGCGCACCGCCCATTTCCGCGCCGAAGGCTTCCGCGCCATCAAGATTGGCTGGGGCCCGTTCGGCCGCCGCGAAAGCCGCAAGCTGGACGAGGAGATCGTCCGCGCGGCCCGCGAAGGGGCAGGGGACGATTGCCTGCTGATGGTCGATGCCGGCGCCAGCGATGCCTTCTGGCCCAATGGGCTGAACTGGGCGGTCAATACGGCCCAGATGCTGCGTGACTATGACGTCCACTGGTTCGAGGAAGCGCTGCGCCCCGACGCGGTCGATGATTTCCGGAGCCTGCGCGAACGCAGCCCGGTGCCGATTGCCACCGGCGAATGCATCACCCGCCGGCAGAATTTCCTGCCCTGGTTCGAAAAGCGCGCGCTCGATATCGTGCAACCCGACGTGACCAAGGTGGGCGGCATTTCCGAGCAGATCCAGATCGCCCGCATGGCTAACGCCTTTGGCATTCGCTACATCGGCCACGGCTGGAACACCGCCGTCGGCCTGGCTGCGGATCTGCAGATCGCCGCCGCCATCCCGACCGCCGATCTCGTCGAATATATCGGCGGCTCGCCCTATATCGACGAAATCACCGAAGGCGGCTGGTCGCTCGATGCCGATGGCATGCTGGCTATTCCCGATGGCCCTGGACTGGGCATTTCGCTCAATCGCGACGCCTTGCGCGAAGTCACCCGCAATTCCGACCGCGTGCTGGGCGGCTAGGGTTCAGTGGCAGCCACCCATCGTCTGCATCTGGCAGCAGGGGAGCTTCGTGTCGAACTGGCACCGGCTCTGGGTGGCTGCGTCGCCAGCTTTCGGCTGGGCGCCATCGACCTGCTGCGCCCGCTTCAGGTCCCGGAGGGCGCAACGCCGCATGCGCTCTATTCCGGCATGTTCCCGATGGTGCCCTTCGCCAACAGCATCAGGGACAATCGATTCACCCTGGAGGGTCGCACCTATGAAGTGCAGCCCAACATGGCTGGCGCGAGGCTGAACTATCATGGCTCCGGCTGGCAATCGGGCTGGGCGGTAAGCGCACATGGCGACGACTTTGCCGAACTGGTTCTGGACGATGCCAGCGTCGACAGTGTCTGGCGCTACAACGCCGTCCAGCGCTTCGTCCTGACCAGTGACGGGCTGAGCGTCCATACGCAGGTGACCAATCTGGGCGAGCAGGCGATGCCGTTCAGTTTCGGTCAGCATCCATGGTTTCCGCGCCATGGTCAGGCGCTGGTGCGGTTTGGCGCCACCGGCCTTTGGCTGGAAGACAGCGAGGGGCATGCCGAGGCCCTGGTGCCAGTGCCGGAAGACGCGGACTACAGCGATTGGCGCGAGCCACCGCCGCACTACACCAACACCTGTTACGCCGGCTGGGATGGCCGTGCCGAGATCGCGTGGCCGCGGTTGAATATGGGCTTGGTCCTGACCGGGGACGGCATCTTCGAGCACCTGATGTTCCACGTTCCGCCCAACCGCCCCGACATCGTCTGCTTTGAGCCGCAGACCAATGCGACCAGCGCCTTCGATGGTCTGGAGGACGGCCAGGTTGCACCCGGCGTGCACATCCTGGCGCCGGGCGCGAGCGTCGGCGGCAGCATTCGCATGAGCATTCTGACCAACACCAACGCGCGCGGTTGAGGGCGCCATATCAAAGGGAAGAGGCATGACTTTGGACAATGGGGAGAAGAAGCTGCGCTCGCGCGCCTGGTTCGATAATCCCGACAATGCGGATATGACGGCGCTCTATCTCGAACGCTATCTGAACTACGGCATTTCGCGCGAGGAACTGCAGTCCGGCAAGCCGATCATCGGTATTGCCCAAACCGGCTCCGATCTCAGCCCCTGCAATCGCCACCACATTGTGCTGGCGCAACGCGTCCGCGAAGGCATCCGCGAGGCCGGTGGCATTGCCATCGAATTTCCGGTCCATCCGATCCAGGAAACCGGCAAGCGCCCGACCGCCGGGCTGGACCGCAACCTCGCTTATCTCAGCCTCGTCGAAGTGCTTTACGGCTATCCGCTCGACGGCGTTGTGCTCACCATCGGCTGCGACAAGACCACCCCCGCCATGCTGATGGGCGCCGCCACGGTCAACATCCCAGCCATCGCACTATCGGTCGGCCCAATGCTCAACGGCTGGCACAAGGGCGAACGGACCGGCTCCGGCACCATCGTCTGGAAGGCCCGCGAAATGATGGCCGCCGGCGAGATCGGCTATTCCGAATTCATTGATCTGGTGGCCAGCTCCGCCCCATCGACCGGCTTCTGCAACACCATGGGCACCGCCACCACGATGAACTCGCTGGCCGAAGCCTTGGGCATGCAATTACCCGGCTCCGCCGCCATCCCCGCACCCTATCGCGACCGTCAGGAAATGGCCTGGCGCACCGGCAAGCGCATCGTCGACATGGTGCATGAGGACCTCAAGCCGTCTGATATCCTGACCAAGGACAGCTTCCGCAACGCCATCGTCGTCAATTCCGCCATCGGCGGCTCGACCAATGCGCCGGTCCACATCACCGCCATCGCCCGCCATATCGGGGTGGAGCTGGAGATCGATGAATGGCAGGCCATCGGCCACAAGGTGCCGCTGCTGGTCAACCTTCAGCCGGCCGGCGAATATCTGGGCGAGGACTATTATCACGCGGGCGGCGTGCCGGCGGTGATCAACGAGCTGATGGGGCAGGGCCTCATCCATGAGAACGCCCTGACCGTCAACGGCAAGACCATCGGCGAGAACTGCGCCACGCGCCCCATTCAGGATGACCGCGTCATCCGCCGTTTCGACAATCCACTCAAGGCCGATGCCGGCTTCATCGTGCTGCGCGGTAATCTGTTCGACAACGCTATCATGAAGACCAGCGTGATCTCGTCCGAGTTCCGCGAGCGCTATCTGTCCGATCCGGCCCATCCCGGCATGTTCGAGGGCAAGGCCGTGGTCTTCGATGGTCCCGAGGACTACCACCACCGGATCGATGATCCCGCGCTGGAGATTGATGAGCATACCCTGCTGTTCATGCGTGGTGCCGGCCCCATCGGCTATCCCGGCGCCGCCGAAGTGGTGAACATGCGGCCGCCGGCCTATCTGATCAAACAGGGCATTACCGCGCTGGCCTGCATCGGCGATGGCCGCCAGTCCGGCACCTCGGGTTCACCTTCGATCCTCAACGCCACGCCAGAAGCAGCGGCTGGCGGCAATCTCGCTATCATCCGCACCGGCGACCGGGTGCGCATCGACCTCAACAAGGGGACGGCTAACATCCTGATTTCAGACGACGAAATTGCCACGCGGCGCGAGGCCCTGAACGATGCGGGTGGCTTCAAATACCCACCGCACCAGACGCCATGGCAGGAAATCCAGCGCGGTCTGGTCGACCAACTCGGCAATGGCGGCGTGCTCAAGCCGGCGGTGAACTACCAGCGCATCGCCCAGACCAAGGGGCTGCCACGCGACAATCACTAGGCGTCACGCGTGTGAACGGGACTTGTGGGATGGTCGATTGTATACCATCCTGCAAGCCCATTCGCATTCGCGTGACATATGCCCCGCCCGACCCCGACCAAGACGCCAGATGATCTGCCTGATATCGCCGCTCCGAAATGGGAGGCGGCGCGACCGCAGACCATGGTGGACCTGGCCGTCGCGGCGATCATTTCGGGCGCCACGCGCGGCGTCATCCTGCCCGGAGACCGCATCGTCGAAGCCGAGCTGGCAAAGGCCCTCGGCATGAGCCGCGTGCCGATCCGCGAGGCCCTGCGCATTCTCGAGAGCCAGGGCGTGGTGACCAGTGCGCCCTATAAGGGCATCAGGCTGATGGAAGTCAGCCACGAGCGGCTCGAGCAGGTGCTCGATGTCCGCGCCAATCTCGAAATTCTGGCGGCCCGCCGCGCTATCGAGGCCGGCCGAAACGGCCCCGCCGAACTCGCCCGTCTGCGCGCTGCCCGTGACGAGCTGGCGCTCGTGGCGGCGCGGAAGGATGTCTATGCCTTTGCGCTGGCCGACGCCGCCTTCCACCGCACGCTTTGCGAACTCGGCGGCAATCCGGTGCTCTCTGTATTGTGGGAATCGCTGGCCCGGCAGGTGACCGTCATTGGCGGCCTCGCCACCTTGGGCAAACCGATGGCCGAAATCGTTGCCGAGCATGACCGGCTGATTGATGCCTTCGCCAGCGGCGATGTCGATATGGTCGCAAGCGAGCTGCACGACCATATCGTGGTCTTCGCCCATAGCATTGATTTCGATGCAATAATCGCCGAGCGCCGGAAGCTGCGGACCTAGGCTTTTCTCTCGCCCTCAAACCTTCACAAGGTCATTTCCGCGCAGGCGGGAATCGCCTTTTGCACCGCGCGGGAATGACACCGCTAGCGCCGCCACCGCCCCAGTCGTTCGCCCCAAAGCCCCGCTTTCCCACCCTTTGCCCTGTGCACAAACCCCGCTAGACATCTGGCTTATTGACATACGGTATACCGTATGCAGATTTGTGGGCGAATAGCCTTTAGGCGCATTGACGCTGCAGAAATTGGTATACAATCATACGATCACTGAGGGGAGTGAGCCGCATGAGCACATTGCAAGTCGAAAAGAGCCGCATCACCAATCCGATAGATTTTGACGCCGACGGGCGGCAGGCGGGCTATCTGCGCGCGCCGCTGTCGCGCAACACTGCTGGCTGGGGCGTGGTCGAAATTCCGATCATCTCGGTCAAGAACGGCAGCGGACCGACCATCCTGCTGACCGGCGGTATCCATGGCGACGAATATGAGGGGCCGATTGCCATCTCGCGCCTGGCGCGCACGCTGGATCCCGCCAAGGTGCAGGGCCGGGTCATCATGATCCCCGCCTACAATATTCCGGCAGTGCTCAACGATACGCGGCTGAGCCCGGTCGATAACCGCGACATGAACCGCTGCTTCCCGGGCAATGCCAAGGGCACCTTCTCGGAGATGCTGGCGCACTTCCTCGATGGCTACATCCTGCCGCTGGCCGACGTGTCGGTCGACCTGCACACAGCCGGCCATAGCTGCGATTCCATGCCATCGACCAACATGCATTACGTGTCCAATCCCGATACGCGCCAGAAGACCATGGATGCGGCGACTGCGTTCGGTGCGCCCTATAACGCCGTGTTCTGGGGCGTCGACGAAGGCGCCACCTTCACCTCCTGCGTCGAGCGGCGCGGCGCCATTTCGCTGGGCACCGAACTGGGTGGCTGGGGCAGGGTGAGCGTCGAAGGCGTCCGTATTGGCCGGCGCGGCATCGACAATATCCTCAAGCATTTCGGCGTCATCGACGGCAAGGTCGATACCACGCAGCGCGATGGCTCGCCTGCCACCAGGCACATGATGGTGCGCGATCCCGCCGCCTATTCCTTCGCGCCCGCCGGTGGCCTGTTCGAGCCCACCAATGTGGTTGGCGAGGCGGTCAAGGCCGGCGATCCGGCTGGCTGGCTACACTTTGTCGAAGATATCGATCGCGATCCGATCCAGGTGAACTACCAGCGCGATGGCGTGCTGTGGATGTCCGCTGGCCCCGGCCGCGTCGCCCGCGGCGATGTGGTGAGCGTGATCATGAGCCCATACGACGAACGACAGGCCGCGACCTGAAGTTGATCGCGAATGCGGGCGGCGGCGCGTGGGGTGCCGCCGCCCGCACTTAACGCAACGGGGCCACGGCCCCTTCTGGGAGGGTTATCAATGAACATGAAGAAGCTAAGTCTCGGCCTCGCAATGGGCCTGATGGCGTCCATCGCCATCGTGCCTGCAGCTTTTGCGCAGACGCCCGGCGGCGAAATCATCATCGCATCGGTGCAGGGCCCGCCATCGCTGGATGCCCATGTCACCAATGCCCAGGTGGCGCGCAATATCACGCTGCATGTCTATGAAACGCTTTATGCCCGCAACGAAAACGGCGACGCGGTTCCCGACCTTGCGGAGAGTGTGACCGTCTCCGAAGACGGCAAGACCTACAATTTCAAGCTGCGCGAAGGCGTCAAGTTCCACAATGGCAAGGAGATGACCTCCGAAGACGTGGTGGCCTCGATCGAGCGCTATCGCGATATCGGCGTCTCCAAGACCCTGGTCGCTGCGGTAGACACCGTGGCCGCCGATGGCCCCTATAATGTCGTCATCACGCTCAAGGAGCCCCAGTCCGTCTTCCTCGACAACATCTCCTCGCCCCGCGCGCCGCTGGCCATCTATCCGGCCGAGGAAGCCGCCAAGGGTGCCAATGAGATCGACTATATCGGCACCGGCCCGTTCAAATTCGTGGAATACATCCCCGATAGCCACGTCACGCTGGAGAAGTTCGCCGACTACGTTCCAAACCCGGCCTATACCGAACGCGACGGCCTGGCCGGCAAGAAGGAAGTGCTGATCGACAAGGTCACCTTCCGCTTCATCCCCGAAGCCGGTGCGCGCACTGCGGCGCTGGAATCGGGGGCCGTGCAGATTGTCGAAACCGTCGACGGGCCGACAGCGGAACGCCTGCGCGCCGATCCCAAATACATCATCCATGACGTGCTGCCGTTTGCCTTCCAGGTGATCAAGTTCAACCATGCCCTGGCGCCGACCGACGACGTCAACTTCCGCAAGGCGGTGCAGGCGGCGCTCGACATGGAAGAGATCATGGAAATCTCCTATGCCGACATCAATCAGGTCGATGGCGGCTGGGTGTTCCCCAATTCGCCTTTCGCCACCTCTGCTGGTATCGACCAGTACAATGTCGCCGACCTCGAAGCCGCGAAGGCCTTCCTCGACCAGTCTGCCTATAACGGCGAGACGGTGACCTTCATCACCGACAACCTGCGTCCGAATGTGGACGTGGCAACGGTCGTGCAGTCGCGGCTGGAAGCCATCGGCGTCAAGATGGACATCTCGGTGGCCGATTGGCCAACCACCTCCAAGATCGGTTTCACCCCGAATGGCTGGAACTTCTGGACCCACGGCTTTGGCATCGAGCCTTTTGAAGGCCCCGGCACCGTGATGTCCGCCTGGGTTGGCGGCAGCGGCCAGATGGTGCCCGATCCCGAGATCGATCGCATTGCCGGCGAATTCAACGCCGCGCTCACCGACGACGCCAAGAAGGCGCTGTTCACCGAGTTCCAGCAGCGCATGTTCGACAACATGGTGGCGATCAAGGCCGGCAATTACGGCCTGTTCCAGGTGACCAATGACAAGGTCGAGAACTTCGTCTCCTTCCGTATCCCGCGCATGTGGGGCGTGACCCTGGCGCAATAGCGCCATTGGAGTGGCGCCGTTCCGGCGGCGCCATCGATCACGGAAAGGAGGAGTTCGATGCGTAACTATCTAATCCGGCGGATCATCTCCGTCCTGCCCGTTCTGTTCTTTGTATCCCTGCTCAGCTTTGCCGTGATCTGGATCATTCCCGGCGATCCCACGGCAGCATTTCTCGATGCCAGCGCCACGCCGGAACAGGTCGAAGCGCTGCGCGACAATCTCGGCCTCAACAAGCCGCCGCTGCTGCAGGTCACCGAATGGTATGGCCAGGTGCTGACGGGCAATCTGGGCCAGTCCATCCTGATGCGGACGCCCGTACTGACCGCCATCCTCGAACGGCTGCCGCTGACCCTGACCCTGGCCGCCATGGCCCTGGTGCTGGCCGTGCTGCTTGGCGTTGCCGCTGGCGTCTTCGCCGCCACACGGCGCGGCACCTGGGCCGACCAGACGGTCATGACCCTGGCACTGCTGGGCCTGTCGGTCCCCGATTTCTGGCTGGGCCTGCTGCTGATCGTCGTCTTTGCCGTGCAGCTCGGCTGGTTCCCGTCGGGCGGATATGTGCCGTTCATGCAGGATCCGGCTGCCTGGCTGTCCTCCATGGTGCTGCCGACGCTGACGCTGGCCGTGGTGCAGATCGGCTTCATCGCCCGCATGACCCGCTCGGCCATGCTCGACGTCATTAATCAGGATTTCATCCGCACCGCCCATGCCAAGGGCCTGAGCGAGCTTTACGTCGTTACGCGCCACGGCCTGCCAAATGCCATGATGCCGATCCTGACCGTGACGGGCATCATCGCCGGCGCCCTGCTCGGCAGCGCCGTGGTGGTGGAGCAGGTGTTTGCCTTGCCCGGAGTGGGGCGCCTCATCATCGGCGCCATCCTCAGCCGCGATTATCCGCTGATCCAGGGTGGGCTGCTGTTTCTCACGCTGATTTACCTGCTTATCAATCTGGGGGTGGATTTGCTCTACGCCGCTGTCGATCCACGGGTGCGTCTTGAGTAGCCCCGTGTCCACTCAGGCGCTGGATGCGCTCCCCAAGGCCCAGTCGCCGTTCCTGACCTTCATGTCACGGCTGCTGGATAACCGCAGCTTCGTCATCGGAGCGACGCTGTTCCTGTTCGTGGTGCTGTTGGCCGTGTTTGCCGATGTCATCACGCCCTATGAGCCCAATGCGAATAACTTCCGGGCCCGGCTGCAGCCGCCCAGCGCCGAGCACTGGTTCGGCACCGACCATTTCGGTCGCGATATCCTAACCCGCGTCATCTACGGCGGGCGGCTCTCCCTCACTATCGGCATTGCCGTGGTCATCTTTACCGGCGTATTCGGCACGCTGATCGGGGCCGCGGCCGGCTATTTCCGGCGGCTCGACAACATCATCATGCGCTTCATGGATGCGCTGATGGCGTTCCCGTCGATCCTCCTCGCCATCACCGTGGCGGCAACCCTGGGCGCTTCGGTCCCCAATGTAATCCTGGCGCTCGGCATCGCCACCACGCCGCACACGGCCCGCATCGTGCGCGCCTCGGTGCTGGTGGTGCGCGAGATGGAATATGTCGAGGCCGCCCGAGCGCTCGGCGCGGGGCACGCGCGCATCCTCTTCCGCCATATCCTCGCCAATTCGCTGGCGCCGCTAATCGTGCGGCTAACCTATGTCTTTGCCTCGGTGATCCTGGCCGAAGCTGTGCTCTCCTACCTTGGTGTCGGTCCACCGCCGCCGGCTCCGACCTTTGGCGGCATCATCGCCAATGGCCGCGACTTCATGGTTGAGGCGCCCTGGGTGACGCTGTTCCCTGGTCTCATCATCCTGTTCACCGTGCTTGGGCTCAACCTGCTTGGCGATGGCCTGCGGGACGTGCTCGACCCCCGGATCAAGGTTTAGGCATGCTGGAAGTAAATGCACTGACGACAGTGGCGGGCTACGCGCCCCATGCCCCAAGCGTGTTGGAGGACGTCTCCTTCACGATTGGGGCGGGGGAGGTGCTCTGCGTCGTCGGCGAGTCGGGCAGCGGCAAGTCGATGCTGGCCATGACCATCATGGACATTCTCGGCAAGCCCATCCGGCGCAGCACGGGCACCATCCGGCTGGATGGCGAGGACCTGACTGCCGGTAGCGCTGCCGCCTGGCGGGGCCGCCGGGGCAGTGACCTCGCCATGATCTTCCAGGAGCCGATGACCTCGCTCAATCCGATCATGCGGGTTGGCGAGCAGATCGAGGAAGTGCTGCGCCTGCGCAAGGGCATGGACAAGGTAAAGGCCCGCCGCCGCGCGCTCGAATTGCTCGAGCGCGTGGAAATTCCGGCCGCCGCAGCACGGCTCGATGCCTATCCGCACGAACTGTCGGGCGGCATGCGCCAACGCGTGATGATCGCCGTGGCCCTGGCCTCCGAGCCCAAGCTGCTGATCGCCGATGAGCCAACCACGGCGCTGGACGTGACCATTCAGGCCCAGATTCTCGATCTGCTGCGCACCCTGCAGCGCGAGACGCAGATGTCGGTAATGCTGATCACCCATGACCTCGGCGTGGTCGCTGAAATGGCCCACCGCGTCATGGTGCTCTATGCCGGCCGCGTCGCCGAGATTGCGCCGGTCGAAACCCTGTTCGACGCGCCGGCCCATCCCTATACGCAGGCGCTGCTGGCCTCCATTCCCTCGCTCGACGTCAAAAGCGAGCGGCTGACCACCATTCCCGGCACCGTGCCCGGCATCGGCAACATGCCCCATGGCTGCCGCTTCGCCACCCGCTGCCCCTATGTGCAGGACGTGTGCCGCATCGCCCCGCCGCCGGTTATGCCGCTATTGCCGGGGCAGGGCGTCGGTTGCCTCCGCCCCTTCGGCTATCCCGCCCCCGTAACGCCTGCGGAGCGGTATGCGTCATGAATGATGTGCTGATCGAGGCCCGCGGCCTCACCAAACATTTCACCTCCCGCAAGGGCGTCTTCGGCCGCGGCCCGGAAAGCGTCGTCAAGGCGGTCGATGGCGTCGATCTGGCCATCCATGCCCGCGAAACCGTCGGACTGGTCGGCGAATCCGGTTGCGGCAAGTCCACCACCGGACGGCTGTTCCTGCGCCTCATTGAGGCGACTGGCGGCCAGGTGCTCCATAAGGGCCAGGACCTGACCAGCCTCGGCGCCGCCGAACTGCGCGAGCGCCGCCGCGACCTGCAGATCATCTTCCAGGACCCGTTCGGCTCGCTCAATCCGCGCATGAGCGTCGGCACAGTGATCGGCGAACCCTTCGCCATCCACGGCATTGCCAGCGGTGCCGAGCGCGAGCAGCGCGTGGCGAGGCTGCTCGATCTCGTCGGCCTGCCCAAGGCCGCCGCCGCGCGCTATCCGCACCAGTTCTCCGGCGGTCAGCGCCAGCGCATCGGCATCGCCCGGGCTTTGGCGCTCAATCCGCAATTCCTCGTCTGCGACGAGGCGGTTTCGGCGCTCGACGTCTCGGTACAGGCCCAGATCATCAACCTGCTGCAGGACCTGCAGCGCGAACTCGGCCTGACCTACCTTTTCATCTCGCACAACCTTTCGGTCGTGCGGCACATCTCCAACCGCGTGGCGGTGATGTATCTCGGCCGGATTGTCGAACTGGCCGATGCCGACCAGCTCTTCGCTGCCCCGGCCCATCCCTATACGCGGGCTCTGCTCTCGGCGATCCCGCCATCGCATCCCCGCGCCGTCCGCAATCGCGAAAAGCTCGAGGGCGATGTGCCAAGCCCCTCGGCCATTCCGCCCGGCTGCCGTTTCGCGCCGCGCTGCCGTTTTGCCGAGGATCGCTGCCGCACGCAGGACCCCGCGCTGGTGGTGCAGGCCGATGGCCGCTCCGTTGCCTGCCATCTCGTTTCAGACGGCACCCTGCCGGTAATGCCGCGCGTGCCAAGCCAAATCATGGGAGCCTCGTCGTGAAAATCCTCATCGCGGAATGCATGCAGGAAATCTCCTCCTTCAATCCGCTGCCCTCGCAATATGCCGATTTCTCCATTGCCGAGGGCGACGAATTGCTGGCGTGGCGGAAGCTCAACACGTCGGTGGGTGGGGCGCTGACAGTGTTCGAGGCACGGCCGGATGTGACCGTCGTCCCGACCATTTCCGCCCGCGCCGGCAGCGCTGGCATCCTGTCGGCCGCAGGCTGGAACCAGCTGTCAGAGCAATTGCTGACCGCCATCAAGCCGCATGTCGGCAAGGTCGATGCGATCTACTTCTCCCTCCATGGCGCCATGGGTGCCGAGGGGGAGCCGGATCCGGAAGGCTATCTGCTCAAGGAAGTGCGCGCGGCTTTCGGTCCCGACATTCCCATCGTCATTTCGCTCGACCTGCATGGCATCCTGACCGACCGGATGATCCGTCAGGTCGATGGCCTGACCATCTACCAGACCTATCCGCATATGGACTTTGCCGACACCGGCGAGCGCGCGGCCAAGCTGCTACTCGATATTGTCGACCGCGGCCTGAAGCCGGTGATCGCTCGCGTCGTCGTGCCACTGCTGGCGCGCGGCGATGAATGCATCACCAAGACCGGCTGGTATGGCGATGTGCTGGCCCAGGGCCAATTGCTGGAACGCAATGGCAGCGCTCTGGCCGCCGGCGTGATGATCGGCAATCCATTCACCGATGCGCCCGAGCTTTGCACCCAGGCGCTTGTCGTGGCCGAAAGCGATGCGGTCTTCGCGCAAAATGCCGCCACCGCACTTGCCGATGCAATGTGGGCGGGTCGCCATCGTCTGGTTGGCAAGCTGATCGCGCCGGACAAGGCGGTTGCCCTGGCGCAGCATATCGAAGGGCCTGTTCTGTTCACCGACGCTGCCGATGCGACCTCATCGGGGGCGAGCGGCGATTCCAATGAGCTGCTCAAGGCCTTGCAGGCAGGTCGTTACAGCAAGCGCGTGCTGGCGCAGATTGTCGATGCTGACGCCGCCGAGGCCGCCCATGCGGCAGGGGTAGGGGCAACAATCACTGTGCCATTAGGGGGCTCGGTCGATAGCGGACGCTTCACGCCAATGATGGTGACCGCCACGGTCGAGAGCCTCTCGCGCGGCCTGACCAGGCTGGAAACCATGGGCCTGCCGCTCGATGGCGGCCGCTGCGCCGTGCTGACCTTCGATAACTTCACCGTCGTGGTGCTGAGCAAGCCGGCCTTCCTGTTCGACCGGGCGTTCTACTATTCCAATGGTGTCGATCCCCAGGATTTCGACCTGATCGTGGTCAAGTCGCCCCATACCGAATTCCACATGTACGACGCCTGGGTGGCCAAGAACTTCAATGTCGATGCCCCAGGCTCCACCTCGGCCAATGTCGCCTCGCTCGGTCACCAGCTCTGTGCCCGGCCGATCTATCCCATCGAACCCGATACCCAATTCACCGCCCAACCGGTCCTTTACCGGCGCGGCGCCTGACTTCTCCCACAACCGGGCAAAGGCCCGGAAACTCTCGTTCAGTAACAAGGTAATAGCGGCAAAATGAAAATCGACAGTGTGGACTTTTTCTACCTGGCAATGCCTGAAGTCACCACAGCCGCCGATGGCAGCCAGGATGCGCTGGTCGTGCGCGTCACGGCTGGTGGCCATGTCGGCTGGGGCGAATGCGAAGCCGCGCCGCTCCCCTCGATTGCGGCTTTCGTCTGCCCCATGTCCCACGGCGCCTGCCGTCCGGTAGCGGACTCGGTCCTCGGTCAGACCCTCGATGGTCCCGAGGACATCAAGCGCATGGCGGCAGTCGTCGCCTATAACAGCATGGATCTGCTGCAGGCCGCCCACACCTGGTCGGGCATCGAAATGGCCCTGTGGGACCTGCTGGGCCATGTCCGCGGCGAGCCGACCTGGAAGCTGCTGGGCTACGACAAGGCCTACCCTAAGACTCCCTACGCTTCGGTGCTGTTCGGCACGACTGCGCAGGAAACCCTGGCGCGTGCCAAAGAGATGCGCGGCCTCGGCTTTAAGGCTGCCAAGTTCGGCTGGGCACCCTTCGGTGACTCGCTGGAAGGCGACATCGCCCATCTCGACGCCGCCCGCGAGGGCCTGGGCGCCGATGGCATCCTGCTCATCGATGCCGGCCAGATCTTCGGCGAAGACGTGGACGCCGCCGCACTTCGCCTCGACGCGATGGAGCGTAACCGCGTCACCTTCTTCGAGGAGCCCTTCCACGGCTCCGCCTACCTCGCCTATGGGGAGCTCAGCAAGCGCACCAAGACCGTAAAGACCGCTGGCGGCGAGGCGGCCCATAACCGCCACATGGCCGAGCACCTGATCGATTTCGGCGGCGTCGGCTATATCCAGATCGATTGCGGCCGCATTGGCGGGCTGTGGCCGGCCAAGGAAGTGGCCGATTACGCGGTGAAGCGCGGGGTGACCTATATCAACCACACCTTCACCTCGAACCTGGCTTTGTCCGCATCGCTGCAACCCTTCGCCGGGCTTCGGGATCACACGATCTGCGAATACCCAACGACGCTGCAGCAACTGGCGCGCGACATCACGCTCAACCACATCACGCCCAATGCCAATGGCGAGATCATCATTCCGGATGCACCGGGCCTGGGTATCCAGATCAATCCCAAGGCGCTGACACAATACGCCGTCGATATCGAGATCAAGGTGGCTGGCAAGACGGTGTTTTCGACGCCAACCTACTGATCGGCAAGCCGGATAGCTTGACCTGAACGCAAAGCCGCGAGATGCCGGAGACCACTCCGCGCTCGCGGCTCTGCATATTGATGAGGGGGATATCTCATGACGCAGCTCGGTTCAGACACCATCCAGCGGATCGGCGTCGTTGGCGCCGGTACAATCGGCGCCAGCTGGGCCGCCTATTTCATCACGCGCGGTCTCGACGTTGTGGTGTTTGATCCCCAGTCCACCGTTCGCCTTGGGCTTGCCGATCGTATCGCTGCTATGGCCGCCCAATTGCCGGCACTGCCGGGGGTCACCATCGGCAATGTGCTGGTGGCCGACCGGCTGGACCAGCTCGCCGACGTGGATTTCGTGCAGGAAAACGGCCCGGAGCGGGAAGACCTCAAGATCGAGCTCTACCAGCAGCTTGAAAGCATCATCCGCCCCGAGGTCATGGTGGCGTCCAGTTCCTCCGGATTGCTGATCGGGCGGCTTCAGTCCCATTGCCGCAATCCCGAGCGGTTCCTCATCGGTCACCCGTTCAATCCGCCCCACCTGATGCCGCTGGTCGAAGTCGTCTCCGGCGCTGCAACCGGGGCAGGGCAGGCGGCAGCGGCAATCGAGTTCTATGCCGCGGTCGGCAAGCGCCCCATTCATCTCAAAAAGGAAGTGCCCGGCCATATCGCCAATCGCCTGCAGGCCGCCGTGCTACGCGAGGCAGTCCATCTGGTGCTCGAGGGCGTTGCCAGCGTCGGCGATATCGATGCGGCCATGGTCTATGGCCCTGGCATGCGCTGGGCCGGCATGGGACCGGCTTTGACCTTCCATCTGGCTGGCGGCGCCGGCGGGATTGCCGCCTTCATCGACCATCTCGGCGGGCCGGTGCAATCCTGGTGGGATGATCTGGGCCGGCCCGATTTGACGCCGGAGGCCATTGCCGCGCTGATCGACGGCGTCGAGGCGGCCTATGGGCAACTCGCCATCAACGACCTGCAGGACCAGCGTGATCGCTTCCTGCGCCAGATCGCAACGATGGCGCGTCCGGCCCAATAGCGGCGGCGCGCTATCCCTTGGCAGGGCCTGTGGTCTTGCGGATGACCAGGTTGGTCTTGAGGACGTAGCGGACGTCGCGGATGGCCTGGTTCTGCAGGATGTCGATCAGCAGGGAGAGGGCGGCCTTGCCGGCTTCCACCGAGCGGTTTGAAACCGTGGTGAGCGAAGGGTAGGTAGCGGCGCCCAGCACATCGTCGCAGCCGACCACAGCAAAATCGGAGGGGACGGAGACACCGAGATCGGCCAGTTCGGCCAGCATGCCCTGCGCGGTCAGATCGTCGAAGGCAATGGCGGCGGTAGCGCCAGTGGCCAGCACGCTGGCGGTAATCTTGCGGCCGGATTCGAAAGCGGCGAATTCGTTGGAAATAACGCTGACCTCAAGCCCCAGTTCGCGCGCCGAGCGGCGCACGGCGCCGCGCCGTTGCTTGTTGGACCAGGAGCCGTGCGGGCCGCCGACATAGACGAGCTTTTTGTGCCCCAGGGCGGCGAGGTGGGCCACCGCCTCGGCAACGCCCGTGCCGCTGTCGATCAGAACGCGCGGAATGCCCTCGACATCGCGGTTGATCAGCACGACCGGGCGGCGGGCGGCATGGGCGACGATCTGCTCATCGCCGAGGCGCGAAGAAGCAAGCACGAAGCCTTCGACCTGGCCGGCAAAGCGGCCAATGAGCTTGTCTTCCTGCTGGGGGTTCTCGTCGGAATTGCCCAGGAAGACGCAATAGTCGAAGCGGTCGGCCTCGGACTGGGCGGCGCGGATCAGTGGCGGGAAGAACGGGTTGGCCACATCAGGCACGATCAGCGCCAGGTTGCCGTGCCGGCCGGTGCTGAGGGCCCGGGCCGTGTGATTGGGAACATATCCCAATTGCTCGGCCGCCACGAAAATCTTGCGCACGGTTTCGGCGCTGAGCATTTCGGGCCGGGTGAAGGCGCGCGAGACGCTGGATTTAGTCACGCCGGCCGCGGCCGCAACTTGGTTGATTGTTGGTGGCGTCTTGCGTTGCGTCATGCTTGCACGGTTCTCCCCGCATCCCTGCATTGGTCATGGCACGAGCAGGCGCGGAGTACCAGTCAATGCCGCTTGACATGCAACCGGTTGCATTAAATAGTTGTCGAAAATTGGGTGCCGCGATCTGAACGCCGTGCACCATTGCTGTCGGAGGCCTTTTTATGACGTCGACTGTTCACGCCGCGCCCAAGGCAGCGCGTTTCGCCGGTAAGCTGCGCGTCCATTCCTATCCGACACGGGTGGCGATGGGCGATGCGGCGGCGCGCGACATTGCCCAGGCGCTGCGTGAGGCGCTGGCGCGTCAGGCTGCGGTGCGGATGGTGTTTGCCGCGGCGCCCAGCCAGGCGCAGATGCTGGCAGCACTCTGCAGGGCCGAGGGCATTGACTGGACGCGGGTCACGGCGTTTCACATGGATGAATATATCGGATTGCCACCGGGCGCGCCCGAGCGGTTTGTCCGCTGGCTGGATGCCAATCTGTTCGATCATCTTCCGTTTGCCCAGGTGCATCGGATCGTTCCCGAGCCGGATGCCGAGGCCGCGGCAGCCGCTTACGCCGCTGAACTCGCAAAAGCGCCGGTCGACATGGTGTGCCTGGGGATTGGCGTCAATGGCCACATCGCTTTCAACGATCCGCCGGTGGCCGATTTTGCCGACCCGCTGGACGTCAAGGTGGTGACGCTGGACGAGCAATGCCGCCAGCAGCAGGTCGATGATGAGTGTTTTGCGCGCTTCGAGGATGTACCCGAGCGGGCGATCACGCTGACGATTCCGCGCCTCGTCAATGTGGGGCAATTGTTTTGCGTCGTGCCCGGCGCCTTGAAGCGCGACGCCGTGCGGGCAACATTGCATGGTCCGATCAGCACGGCATGCCCGGCCAGTATCCTGCGCGAACATCCCAATTGCAGTCTTTACCTCGATGCGGAGTCCGATCCCGATGTCTGAACCTGCTGCTATCGACGCCGACGTGCTCTGTGCGGCCTATCTGGCCGATGTGACTGGGCTGATGCAGTCCATCCTGGTGGATGAACGCGATAGTCTCGACCGTGCCGCCAGCCGGGTGGCTGACCAGGTTGCGGCAGATCGGCTGGTCTATGTCTATGGCCCGGGTGGTCACTCCAATTTGGCGGCGCAGGAAATCTTCTTCCGCGCTGGTGGATTGATGCATGTCAGCGCCATTCTCGATGAGGGAACGCTGCTGTCCAATGGTGCGCTGCGCTCCATGGCGATCGAGCGGACCCCGGGCTATGGCAAGGTGGTGATCGACGATCAGCGCCTGGGTGCGGGCGATCTGCTGATCCTGACCAATGCCTATGGTATCAACGCGGCGCTGATCGATGCGGCGATGACCGCGCGCCAGCGCGGCGCATTCCTGATCGGTTTCAATTCGCACCAGCATGCCAGCCACAGCGCGCCGACCCATCCGGCGCGTCACCCCACCAAGCAGAACCTGCACGATATCGTCGATATCGCCATCGACACCAAGGTGCCCATCGGGGATGCGCTGGTGGGCATCGAGGGCGTGAGTGAGCGCATTGCTGCGGTGTCGACCTTCGCCAATGCCTTTGCGCTCAATTGCCTGGTGATCCGCACCGTTGCCAAGCTGGCCGAGCGCGGTATCGAGCCGCCAATCTGGCGCAGCGGCAATGCGCCGGGTGGCGACGAGGCCAATGGGCGGTTCCTCGAGCGCTTCCGCGACCGGGTGCGTTGGCTATGAGTCAGGCCGGCCGCATTGTTGGACGGGATCCGGCGACGGGGCAGGGGCTGGCGGTCGAATTTGCCGATGGCCGGATCACTGCACTGATGCCGGCGCAGGCTGACGATGGCGCCTATCTGGCGCCGGGTTTTGTCGACCTGCAGGTCAATGGCTATGGCGGCCATGACCTCAACGCCGGGGCGCCGACGCAGGAAACCATCGAACAATTGGCGCGCCACCTGCTGGCGGCAGGGGTGACCTGCTTTGCGCCGACGCTGATCACGGCGAGTGAGGCGTCGCTCGTGGCGGGACTGGCGAGTATTGCCGCAGCCCGGCGGGTCAGTCCTCTGCTCGCCCAGATGATCCCGTTTGTGCATGTGGAAGGCCCGTCCATCGATCCGGCCGACGGGCCGCGGGGTGCCCATCCACTTGAGCATGTGCGGCCGCCGGACCCCGCCGAATTCGCGCGCTGGCAGGAAGCCTGTGATGGACTGGTCGGGCTGGTGACATTGTCGCCGCATTTCCCCGGGGCCCCGGACTATATCCGTAGCCTTGTGGCACAGGGCGTCTTGGTGTCGCTGGGGCATACCGGTGCGTCGCCCGAGCAGGTGCTGGCGGCGGTCGATGCCGGTGCGCGGCTATCGACGCATCTGGGGAATGGAGCGGCGAACCTGCTGCCCCGCCATCCCAATTTCATCTGGACGCAATTGGCCGACGACCGGTTGACCGCCAGCTTCATTGCCGACGGCCACCATCTGCCGGCGGCGACGCTCAAGGCGATGCTGCGGGCAAAGACGCTGGAAAACGCCATCCTGGTTTCGGACGCGGCGGCGCTCGGTGGCATGCCCAGCGGGCGCTACGAAAGCCCGATTGGTGGTGCGGTCGAGGTGTCCGGGGATGGGCGGCTCAGTATTGCGGGAACGCCTTACCTGGCGGGCGCGGGACATTTGCTGAACCAGAATATCGCTCAGGCTATCGGCGCAACGGGAATTGGCCTGGCGGACGCGCTGGGACTGGCGACGCGCAATCCCGGCCGTTTCGTGCCAGGGCGGGGCGTGCTGGAGTGCGGCGGGCGGGCTGATGTGACGCGGTTCTTCTGGGAGCCGGGCGATGCGAGCCTGCGCATAGCCGATGTCTATGTGGCCGGTCAGCGGGTGGCACCATGATGCGCGCCGGTGCCGCCTGCGTGGATATTACGCCGCCCGCCGGACTGCATCTGGCCGGGTTTGCGGCGCGGACCGAGCCCTCCACAGGCGTTCATGATCGCCTGACGGCGCGGGCGGTTGTGGTTGGCGATACGGCGCTGGTCGCGCTCGATGTTATTGGCCTGCACGAGGATATGGCGGCGCGCATTCGGCAGCGCTGTGCCTTGCCGGACGACAATGTCGTGGTCGCGGCGACGCATACTCACGGCGCTCCGGTGTCGATGCGGGGGCGGCTCGGCCGGGATGCCGATTCGCAGTTCCTGCAGCAGATCGAGGATGGTGCGGTTGCAGCCATTGACCAGGCCCTGGCCAGTGCACGGCCAGCCAGGCTGGCCGCTGGCATGGGTGGCGATCCCGACGTTGCACGCAATCGTCGTCATGCCGATGGGCCGCTGGATCGCTCGCTCCCGGTGGTGCGGATCGACGATCTCGACGGGGCATGTATCGCCGTCGTCGTGTCCTACGCCTGCCATCCCGTGGTGCTGGGAGCCGATAACCGGGAAATGACGGCGGACTATCCGCACTATGTTCGTGCCGGGTTGGAGGCCGCTATTCCCGGTGCGATGGCGCTGTTCCTGACCGGGTGTACGGGCGATGCCAATACCGGCCATACCGCGCAGGCGTCGTGGACGCTTGCCGCCAATAATGAGCGCACATTTTCCACTGCGGAGCGTCTTGGAAAGCGGATTGCCGCTGCGGCGCTGCAGGCGGTGATGCAGCCTGTCGAGGGGGAAATCGGCAGCCGGCATCGCGCGCTTGATCTCGATCTCGTCCGGCTTGAACCGGAGCCGCTATCGGCTCTGGCCGAGAATTGGCGGGCCGAGCGCGCCACTGCCGAGCCGGTGCGGGCCATCTTGCTGGGGCACTGGATCCATTGGGCCGAGCGCAATCAACACACAAAGCCTGGTCACTGGCGCGCGCGGGTGAGCTTGCTGGACTGGTGCGGCATTCCCATCGTGGCGCTGCCGGGCGAGATTTTTGGTGAGACGGGTCTGTCGGTACGGGCTGCATGCGCAGGGCGGCCGGCACTGATCATCTCCTATGCCGAGGGCAATCCCGGCTACATTCCGCCAAGCAGCGAATTTGTCTTCGGCGGCTACGAAGTGGCTGAGGCGCATCGTTTTATCGGCATGCCGGGCGCCTTTGCGCCGGGTTCTGCCGAGGCATTGGCCGATGCCGCCAGGGCATTGCTTGCCGAGCGCCACTTGACAACGCAACCGGTTGCATAACAAACTTCATCAATCGCCTGTATAGGGAACGAGCGATACAAGGGGAGACTTTCATGACCATATCCACACTGCGCCGCCGCACGTCGTCTGCTGCGCTTCGCCATGCCTTGCTTGGCTCTGCCATGGGCCTGGCCGTCATTGCCGCGGCGCCCGCCATCAGCGCCCAGGAAATCAGCGTCTGGAGCGGCTATCCAGAACTGGCGCCATTCTATGAACATGTCGCCGAAGGCATGAAGGCCGACTATCCTGACCTCAGCGTCAAGGTTGAAGCCATCGCCCTGCGCGAGCACGAAAAGCGCATCGCCCTGGGCCTGACCTCCGGGGAAGCAGCCGAAGTGATCGAGCTGGGCACCTCGACCGCAACGCGCTACCTCGAAAACGAGCTGTTCAACGCCGCTCCCGAGGCGGTTGCCGCTTTCGTGCAGGACCCGGCCAATTTCAATGACTTCTTCCGCGACTCCGCCAGCTATGGCGGCACCGTCTATGGCGTGCCGCTGTTCCGCGGCCAGAGCGCGCTCTACTACAATACCGAGATGTTCGAGGCTGCCGGGCTGACCGAGCCGCCGGCGACCATGGCCGACTACACCAAATATGCCGAGGCGCTGACCCAGCGCGATGCTAATGGCAATCCGAGCGTTTCGGGTTGGAGCCTGCGCCTGTCCGGCGGCGGTCAGGGCATTGCCGAAAAGTTCTGGATCAACATGTTCCAGTATGGCGAGAGCCTGGTCGAGCAGACTGCCGACGGCAAATGGAAGGCCGATTTCGCCAATGCCGAAGGCCGTGCGGCGCTCAAGCAATATCTCGAGAATGTGCACACGCTCAAGACCGTGACTGTCGAGATGCCGGCCGATGCCGAAGCGTTCGAGCGCGAGCAGACCGCCATGTTCATCCGCGAGTCCTGGGTGATCGGCGACATCGCCTCCAAGGCGCCGGACCTCCCCTATGCAACGGCGACCCTGCCGCGTGGCTCCATCGTTGCGCCGGTATCGCTGTGGATCAGCGGCGAAGGTGCCGAAGCCGAGGCCGCCTGGGCCTTTGCCGAAGCCGCCAACTCGCCCGAGAACCTGCTGTGGCTGTTGGACAATGTCGGCTGGTTGCCGAACCGGTCCGGCCTCGACTACAGCGCCATCCTCCAGGCCAAGCCGGCTCTGGCTGCGTTTGTCGAATATCCCGACACCTACGAGTTCTTCTCTCTGCCCAATATCGGTCCGGTCGAGGAAATCCTGACCCGGACGGCAGCGCGGCTGACCGACGCCTTCGCGAACGCATCGTTGGCAGCCGATGATGCGGCGATTGATGGTGTGCTGATGGCCATGCAGGACGAGATCAATGCCCTGCTGCAGCGTGAGGGCCTGTTGGCCCAATAGGCCAGCGCCCGGACCCTAACCCGCCTGGAAGACCAAGGCCTTCCAGGCGCCATCAGCGGAGAATACAATGCTGCGGCGCAAGAGATGGCTCTTCGCTATGCTCGCCATCCTGCCGACACTGGCGATCTTTGCCTGGGTACGCATGTATCCAATAGCCGAGACGCTTCGGCTGAGCCTGCACAAGTGGGACATCCTGTCCAAGAACAAGCCATTCATCGGCCTGGGTAATTTCCAGGAACTGATGGGCGACCGGCTGTTCCACGAGGCCCTGCTCAACACCACGATTATCGCCTTCGGCGTCTTGATCATCACCATTCCGACGGCGATGATCCTGGCCGCGATGATCCATTATCGCACGCGCTCACGCGCCTCGGGTTTCTATGAAACTGCGATTTTCCTGCCGCATGTGGTGTCGCTTGTGCCCGCTGCCATGGCCTGGAAATGGATCTTCGACGCGCGCCTGGGGCCGCTCAATGCCTTCCTGGGCATGTTCGGCATCGAGCCGCAGGCCTGGCTGTTCGATCCGACGCTGTCGGTGATCAGCGTCATCGTGCTCTGCTCCTGGCAGGCGCTGGGCTATGCCGTGCTGATCTATCTGGTGGGCTTCAAGAGCCTGCCTGTGTCGCTTTACGAAGCGGCCAAGCTGGACGGCGCCTCCGGGCCGCAATCATTCTGGTTCCTGTCGATCCCGATGCTGAAGCCGATCACGCTCTATGTGTCTGTGGTGACGCTGGTTTCGGGCTTCAATGTCTATGCGCAGGCCTTTGTGCTGGCCTCCGATGCGCAGGGCGCGCCGGGGCGGCAGGTTCGGGTGCTGGTGCTCGACATGCTGGAAAACAGCTTCCGCAATTATCGCGTCGGCTATGCTGCCTCCGAGGCGGTGGTCCTGCTGGTCATCGTGCTGGTGCTGACGCTGATTCAGTTCTCCCTGCTGCGGGAAAGGGGGCGTTCATGAGCTCCAATCGCTCCACCGAAAGCGGGAAGCGCCGGCGTTTCCGCCGCATGCTGGTCGACCGCAGCATTGACGTCGTGCTGCTGACCTTCAGCCTGCTGATGCTGTTGCCGCTGGTGTTCCTGGTGTCGAACGGCTTCAAGACGCCGCAGGAAATGCTGGCCTGGCCGCCGACTGTCATTCCGGCCAATCCGACCATCGACAATTTTGCGGCCGTGCTGACGCAAACGCCGCTGCTGCGCTGGATCCTCAACAGCATCCTGTTCGCGGTGATGTCGACCATTGCGATCCTGGCGACCTCCTCGATTGCCGGCTACATCCTGGCCAAGTTCCGCTATCGCTCGCTCAACATCATCTTCGCGCTGGTGCTGGCGACGGCCATCGTGCCGTTCGAGGTCTATATGATCCCGCTCTACTTCCAGGCGCAGAGCCTGGGGATACTGAACTCTATCTGGGCGCTGCTGCTCGGCTATCTGGTGATGAGTTTCGGCATATTCCTGATCCGCCAGAATGTCATCCACTCCATTCCCGACGAATTGCTGGAAGCCGCGCGCATCGATGGAGCCGGGGAATTGTGGATTTTCTTCCGTATCGTGCTGCCGCTGCTGCGCGGCGCCCTTGGCGCCCTCGGCGTGCTGGCCTTCTTCCAGGCGTGGACGGCCTTTGCCTGGCCGATGATCGTCGCCACCAATCGCGAGGCCTATACGATTGAAGTCGGGCTGGCCTTGTTCCAGACCGGGTTTACCGTCGATCTCGGCCGCCTCAGCGCCGCCTCGGCGCTGGTGCTGGTGCCCTCGATCACGCTGTTCGTCATCCTGCGCCGCAATTTCGTGCAGGGCGTCGCCAGCACGGGGCTCAAGGAATGAGCGCCGCCGCTTTCACCGCCACCGCCCGGCAGACCTATATCGACGCCAATGCTGCCAGCCTGCGCTGGCTGCTGGGGCGGCCGCTGCTGGGGGGCGGCTTTCTCAACAGCAAGCAGAACAGCATCACGCTGGCCAATTACGGTCCGGCCGATGGCTTGCGGGCGCCGCAATTCACCTATGGCTGGATCCAGGGGCGGGGCCTTGAGGCGCTGGTCACCCATGCCGCCTTCTTTGCGGCATCCGATCCGGCCCTGACTGCACGCATCGATGCCGTCGCGCAGCCGCTCTACGCTATGCTCCGGGGATTGTGGGAGTGGCATGGCCACGCCTATTTCTGCTATGACGGGCATTTGCAGCCGGTGATCGCTGCTGCCGATGGCAGCACTGCGCCACAGTCCCGGCCAGCCGATATCTACACCTATTCCGACATCTTCGTGCTCAAGGGGCTGATCGCCGCCGCGGCACGCTATGCGCCGGGCAATGTCGCACGCCATCTCGCCGATCTGCCGCAGCTGGTCTCGGCGATCGAAGGCGGTCGCTTCCAGATGGATGAGCGGCGCGCCCTCTGCCCGCAGAGCCTGGCGGACCAGGCCGACGATTTTGGCCCGCGGATGATCCTGCTCGGCGCTGCCGGCATGCTGCATCGCATCGGGCATCCGGAAGCTGCCGGTTTTGCCGACCGCTTCGTCGCCCATGTGCTGGAGCGCCATCTGGATGGCCAATCGGGCCTGCTCCGCAACGTGCCGGGCGCCGATGCCTGCAATGTCGGTCACGGTATCGAACTGGTGGGCTTCGCGCTGGATTATCTGCCAGCCGATGCAGATGCGGCGTTGATCGGCCAGCTTGAAGCGGTGCTGCTCGCCTCGTTCAAAGCGGGTTTCCACGCGCCCGGAGTGCGTCTCGTCGTCTCGGCCGCCACCGGGCAGCCGACCAGTCCCTATTGCCCCTGGTGGTCCCTGCCGGAAACCATCCGCAGCGCGGCGCTGGCCTATGAACGCAGTGGCAATCCGGCGGTGCTGGCCGTCTGGCGCCAGGCGCATGAGGCGTTTTTCGATACCTTCTGGCGCGGCGAACCCGCCATCGCCTACCAGACGATGACCGACAATGGCCCGGTCGATTTTGTGCCGGCCACCCCCGATCTCGACCCCGGCTATCACACGGGTCTCAGTCTGCTGGCAGCCATAGAGGCCGCCGGGCGACTGCAGACCACTGATGCCGACCATGAACAAGCAGGTGCATAGATGGCAACCGTAGAAATTCGCAACGTCGCCAAGTCCTATGGCCCGACCGACATCATCCGCGACATCAATGTGCAGGTTCCCGATGGGGCCTTCGTGGTGCTGGTAGGGCCGTCCGGCTGCGGCAAGTCTACGCTGCTGCGCATGATTGCGGGCCTGGAAGACATCGACAAGGGCGAGATTTCGATTGGCGGGCGGGTCATCAATGATGTCGAGCCCAAGCACCGCGACATCGCCATGGTGTTCCAGAATTACGCGCTTTATCCGCATATGACGATTGCCGAGAATATGGGCTTTTCGCTGCGGCTGGCCAAGCAGTCCAAGGCCGAGATCGACCAGCGGGTCGGCGAGGCGGCGCGCATTCTGGGGCTGACCGACTATCTGCAGCGCTTCCCCAAGCAATTGTCGGGTGGCCAGCGCCAGCGCGTTGCCATGGGCCGGGCGATCGTGCGGCAACCGCAGGTGTTCCTGTTCGATGAGCCGCTGTCCAACCTCGATGCCAAGCTGCGCGTGCAGATGCGCGGCGAGCTCAAGGACATGCATGCCCGCCTCAAGACCACGACGATCTACGTGACCCACGACCAGATCGAGGCCATGACCATGGCTGACCTGATCGTGGTCATGCGCGATGGCGTGGTGGAACAAACCGGCGCCCCGCTCGAGCTTTATGATCATCCGGCCAATATGTTTGTCGGCAGCTTTATCGGATCGCCCGCCATGAACTTCCTCACTGGCACTGTGCGGCATGATGGCGGTCAGCAGACGTTTGAAACTGCCAGCGGTTTCCGGCTGCCGGTCGATGCGGCGGTGGGGGCGCTCGATGGCTTGACCGCGACGCTCGGCATCCGACCCGAACATCTGCAATTGGCGCAGACGGGGCAGGGCCTGGGCGGCAAGATCGTCACCATCGAGCCCACGGGTTCGGAGACCTTCATTGTCGTGCAACTGGGCGGCGACAGGATCTCGGCGCTGCTGCGCCAGCGCCTGATGGCCTCGATTGGCGATGAAATCTGGCTCATGCCGCAGGCAGGCACCACGCATTTGTTCGACAGCGCAACGACCAGGCGACTGGGCTAGTGGTCTTATGACCAAAAAACTCGGTATTGCCGTTATCGGGCTGGGCATGGCTTCGCAGCCGCATGCCCGGGCCTTGCTGGCGCTCGGGGACAGCATCGAAACGCTGCATGCGTTCAGCCCGTCGGCAGCCCGGCGCCAGAGTTTTGCCCAGGCGTATGGCTTGCCGGTGATCGACAATGCCGAGGCGATTTTCGGCGATCCGCGCGTCGATGCGGTGCTGGTGCTGACGCCACCCAATACCCATCTCGAGCTGGTGCAGCAGGCCGCCGCTGCCGGCAAGCACGTGCTGCTGGAAAAGCCGCTCGATATCAGCATCGCGCGCGCCGAGCAGCTGGTCGAGGTCGCCGAACGGGCCGGGATCACGCTTGGGGTGGTGTTGCAGAATCGCTTCCGCCCGGCGGCGCTGGCGCTGCAGGCGCTGCTCGATTCAGGCCGCCTCGGGCGGTTGGTGCAGGTGGCCGCGCGCACCAGCTACTGGCGGCCGCAAAGCTATTACGACGAACCCGGCCGGGGAACACTGGCACGCGATGGTGGCGGTGTCCTGTTGACCCAGGCCATCCATAATCTCGATCTGATGATCGCACTGGCTGGCTTGCCGCAGACAGTGTCCGGTTTCGTCACCACCAGTCCGGTTCATGCCATGGAGGGCGAGGACGTGGCGACGGCGGCGCTGCGCTTCGCCAATGGCGCGCTGGGCACCGTCAGCGCCACAACCTGCGCCTTCCCCGGACTACCCGACGCCATCGAGCTGGTCGGCGACAAGGGCACGGCCCAGCTCAATGGCACCACACTGACGGCGCGCCTGCATGACGGCACGCAGGTTGATGTCGATGGCGATGAAGCCGGATCGGGATCGGGCGCTGATCCGATGGGGTTTTCGAGCCAGGCCCATCAAGCCCTGATCGTTGATTTCGCTGCGGCACTTGCCGAAGGCCGCCAGCCGCGCATTTCCGGGCGGGACGCGCTACAGGTCCATTACCTGATCGCCGCAATGCTGGGCTCTCGCGGGCATCCGGTTCAGCTGTGACCGCCCCGCTGCCCTGTCCAGCCTTGGCCAGGATTACTTGGCGTCGACCTTGAGGGGAACACCCAGGAAACGCTCGACGATGACACCGTCCTGAATGCTGAACGTTATTGTCTCGCGGCTTTCTGCTTCCAGCTGCGCCCGTTCTTCTGGCGTAATGCTGATCGACGTCAGCGTCTCGCCCTTGGGCAGGGCGCGCTGCAGCCGGAGAACCCGCTTCTTGATTGCTTTGGTGGCGCTCATCCCAGACTCTCCCGTCCAGCCTGGCTCAGTGTGTATGCCGGACCATCGTCCGTAGCATCCTCGATCAGGTATTTCCACTTCGCCAGCCGCCGCAGATGCTCGGCGATTGGCGCCCAGTCGGGATCGACCGGCAGCCCGATGCAGATGCGTTCATGCTTTTCCACCACCGAAAGGATGTGGAGATCGTCGTCGGAGAGTTTGCGCATCTGCTTACCCATGCTCCTTGGTACCGAGCACGGCCTTTGTGCCCATTTCCTCGGTCTTTCCTGGTGAACGAATCGAGAAATCGTCGTGGGGATACCCGCGGGCGCCAGCCCCACGCAAGGGGCTTTTTCCCGCTGAATTTTCGTTTTGTTCCATTTCTTCCAAAATCGGGACTTGCCTCAAAAGCCCAGCTTGTCTATGTCTCCGCGCAGTCGGGGCGTAGCGCAGCCTGGTAGCGCATTTGTCTGGGGGACAAAGGGTCGTCGGTTCAAATCCGGCCGCTCCGACCAAATTACCTCCTTTACGCCAAGTGGCGCGATAGACCGGTCCGGGTGGCGATTGCCCGGTCACGTTCTGTTGGCCTTGTCGCGGCAGGAGAAGCAGGTGGACGTGACGGACATTGCAGCGGCACTGGCACTTTGGCCACAGACCGCCAATTGCACCGCCCGCCTGATCAATCACTCGGAAAATCATACCTTTCGGATCGACCGCCATGGCGTGCCGGCATTCTGTCTGCGGGTGCATCGGCCGGGTTATCAGTCACGCCGCTCCATCGAGAGCGAGTTGAGCTGGCTGACGGCGCTGCGCCGCGATGTCGGCATACCAGCACCAGCGCCAGTTGCTGGCAGCAATGGCCAGCATTTGCAGGAAATATGGTCAGCTGCTGGCGATTGCCGGCTGGCGGTCCTGTTCCCTTTCGCCACCGGGCAGGAGCCCCGGCCCGACGACGACCTGGAGCCGCTCTTCCGCACTCTGGGGAGCGTCGCCGCCCGTATGCACGAGCATGCCGAGCAATGGACCCCGCCCGCCGGCTTTGAACGGCAGGTCTGGAGCGGCGCCCATATCCTGGATGCAGCTGGCCTCTGGGGCGATTGGCGCCAGGCGCCAGGCGTCGACACGCCAACGCGCGCGCTGCTGGACCGGCTCGATACCGAACTGCGCCGGCGCCTCGCCGAATACGGAACTGCTGCCGATCGCTTTGGCCTGATCCATGCCGACATGCGGCTGGGAAACCTGCTGGTCGATGGTGACGCGGTCACGCTGATCGACTTCGATGACTGCGGTTTTTGTTGGTTCGCCTATGATTTTGCTGCGGCGATATCGTTCCACGAGACCCATGCCGCGGTGCCCGCGCTACGGGCCGCCTGGCTTGCCGGCTACCAGGCCAACCGGCCGTTCGGCGCCGACGATATTGCTGCCCTCGAAACCATGGTGCTGCTGCGGCGCATGGCGCTATTGGCCTGGATCGGCTCGCACGGGGAGACCGGGCTGGCGCAGCAGCATGCCAATGGCTTTGCCGCTGGCACGGCCATGTTGGCCGAGCGCTATCTTGGTGGGGCGCTCTGGCGCTAGATCAGCGCGGATTCCCGCTCGATGCGGCGCGGCGGGGCATTGCCGATCGCCGAGGCCACGCCCCAGATCAGCCCGACGATGAGGAAATAATGCCGCCAGTGGTCGCTGTCGATGATGGCCGACTCGCCGACCAGCATGGTGTAGGTCGCCACCAGCGGAATCATCAGCAGCCGATACGGGGAGGGGCGGGTAAGGGCTGCAATACCCTTCCACAGCGTCAGTATCACCAGCAGATAGTACATCAGCCCGCCGCCCCAGCCATAGACATGCAGCACCGAGACGTAGACGTTGTGAGGCTCCTCGATGATGCGCAGGTTGCGAAACTCGTGCGGGCCGATCCCGAGCGGATTGTCGAGAGCAAGCTCGAACGCATAACCCTGCCGGCCGAAGCGCCCGGTTTCGCCCGAGTCGTAGTTCTGGCCCGAAGCACGGACCTCGAACAGTTCGGCCACCGAGGGAATCGACAGCAGGCCCGCCAGCGCGATCACCAGCATGCCGGCGCCCAGCAGCGACATGATCATGATGCGGACCTTGTCCCGCGCCGTGGCCTCGAGCCAGAAGCACAGGACCAGCACGATCATCGATGAAATGGCAAAATGCCCCCATGCGGCGCGCGAGAAGCTGACGAATACCCCGACGAACAGGATCATGTAGATCACTGCGCCCCAAAAGGCGCGGCGGCCATTGCCGAGCAACACGCGTTGCAGGGCAAACATCGCCGGCAGGACCAGGAATGGGCCATACACATTCGGATCGTTGAAGGTCGCCTTGGCGCGGTCATAGCGCAGGAACAGCTCAGCGCCGGGGATCAGCCCCAGATAGGCGAGGGTGCCGATGACAGCGCAGAAGACCGCTGCCGCCGTATAGGCGTTCATAATCAATCGCATACGTCCAAGACTGGATTCAGCCACGTAATTGGCGACGAAGTACGAGGTCAGCATCAGGAAGACGGTGACCAGCGCAAACACCAGCGCGTTGGGGATCGGCGTGAAGCGGACCTGAAAGACCGCGATCAGCGCGAAAGGCGTGAACCCGATCATGATCCAGAGCAGACCGAGGGTCGAACGATACAGCCCGATCCCGGCAATGAAGGCCATCGGCAGGACGGCAAGGAAAGTCAGCTCATAGGGCGAAGGCTCGAACAGCACCAACCCGCCGGTGAAGATCCATATAGACACCAGGAAATCCAGCAACCGTTGAGCGCCGGCGCGCGCAGCAGCAAGGCCGGGAGCGTTGGCCCCGGCCTTTGGCGGCTTTGCGTCAAAGGTGCCCGAAACGGTCAATAGGCGTTCTCGTTCTTGGAGATCAGTGACAGTGGGGTCAGCAGCACGATGTAGATATCGAGCAGCAGCGACCAATGCTCGATGTAATAGAGGTCATGATTCACGCGCTGCATGATCTTGTCGATCGTGTCGGTCTCGCCGCGCCAGCCATTGACCTGGGCCCAGCCCGTCATGCCGGGCTTGACCCGGTGGCGGGCGAAATAGCCTTCCACCGCTTCGTAATAGAGCTGGTTCTCGGCCTTGGCCTGCAAGGCATGAGGGCGGGGGCCAACGATGGACAATTCCCCCTTGAGCACGTTGAACAGCTGCGGTAGCTCGTCAATCGAGCTCTTGCGGATGAACCGGCCGACCCTGGTGACGCGCGGATCGTCCCGGGTGACCTGCTTGACCGCATTGTGGTCGAGCATGTCGGTCTTCATCGAGCGGAACTTGTAGATCCTGATCTGTTCGTTGTTGAAGCCGTGCCGGTTCTGCATGAAGAACACGGGGCCCTTGCTCTCGAGCTTGATGGCGAGGGCGGTGATCAGCATGATCGGGGAGAGCAGGATGAGCGCGGTGATCGCCACCAGCTTGTCGAACACCCATTTGAACACCAGGTTCCAGTCCGAAATCGGCCGGTCGGCGATGTCGAAGACCTGTACGTCGCCCACATAGGAATAGGCCTTGCTGGTAAACTTGAGCTGGCTCATATGCGCCGACAACCGGATGTCGACAGGCAGCACCCAGAGTTGGGTCAGCATTTCCAGCACCCGCTTTTCGGCGGACAGCGGCATCGAGACGATCACCAGGTCCACCGGCGTCCGGCGGGCAAACTCGATGAGGTCGACCACCTTGCCCAGCTTGGGACACCCCGCGACCACTTCGGGCGATCGGTCATCGACGCGGTCATCGAACAGGCCAAACAGCTCGACGTCATTGCTGGCGCCCTGGCGGATCTGCTCGATCAATGCCTCGGCATCCTTGCCGCCGCCGACAATGACTGTGCGGCGCTTCAAACGTCCCTGTGCGGTCCAGCGCCGAACGAGCGCCCGCAGCGCCAGACGATAGGCAACGAGCAGCACGATGCCGCCAACCAGCCAGACAATCAGCCAGACGCGCGAAACCATGTCGCCGGCCTTGAACAGGAACACGCCGAGGATCGACAGCATGACAGCCAGTGACCAGGCAGCTGCCACCCGGCTGGTCTGGGCAAGCAGCGAGCGATAGGCAGCGATGCGATGCGTGCGGGCGACGTTGAACAGTACATTGCCCACAAGGCAGGTACCCAGGATGAGCGGCGCATACACTTCGATCTGCGCGCCCTGAACATAGAGGCGGCAGATGACAAACCCCAGCAGGGCGAGCAATGCGGCCTCGACGGCCTGGGCCACCCCGACAATCACCGTCGCCGGGATGGTCGATCCAACCGGGGTTGCGATGATCTGTTCAGCGCGGTCGGAGAGTTTTCTGACTGACCCGCCCGAAGCCGAGTGTTTGGCGGCATGCTCCAGCATTGCCTGTTTGGGGTCGACACGAAACATAGTCTGCTCACCGCGCTCAAATTCGGGTTCACCATGGGACCCAAGGATGAAAAGTCGATGAAATAAAGGGGTTAAGCGCGGTTCAACACGCTCAGATACTGCGCTTCGATGTCGCCCGACATCCGCGCCACGGTGAAGCCGGTGGCAATGTGATCGAGTCGCCGCAGCATCTCGGTCTGGGCCTGCAGCGGGCGGTCGATGACACCCTGCATCGCGACCCGAAGGGCGTCAGCGTCACTGGCCGGGATCAGGCTGTCGCTGGTCGGACCGAAGATTTCGGGCAGGCCGCCGACATGTGTGGCGATTACCGGCAGCTGCGCCGCTGCGGCTTCGAGCACAACATAGGGCAGGGACTCGGCCAGAGACGGTACGATTGCGCAGCGGCCGCGGGCGAACATGGTGCGCGCCGGTTGGACGCCAGCCAGCACGACGCGATCGCCCAGGCCAAGGCTCTCGATCTGGTCGAGAAGGGCGGCGCGGTCCGGCCCATCGCCTGCCATCACGAGGGTGGCAGGGCGCCCATCGGTGCGGGTCACGCCGGCCAGCGCGTCGATCAGCACATGAATGCCCTTGAGCGCCCGGAGTTCGCCGACAAAGACGAAGTCGGCGGGATCGCCCCCAAGCGTAACCGGAATGAACTCATCGGGCGCCAGGCCATTGTGAATGACGAGGCTGGGGCAGGTGGGCTCGCCGATCAACTCGGCATACTTGACGCGCGCATAGGCGCTTTCGAAGATGATCGCCGCCGTCTGCTTCATCAGGGCGCGCTCGAGCGTGTGAAAGACCCGGCCGGCGCGAGAGCTGGTGGAGAAATGCAGTACGCCACCATGGGGGGTATAGAGCGCCTGCGGGCCACCGGCCAGCCGGGCCAGGCGGGCATAAAAGCCGCCCTTGGCGCCATGGCCGTGCAGGATGTCGATCTTGAGCCTGCTGCTCAGTCGGCGGACGGCAAAGGGCGTCTTGAGATCGCCGCTGCCCAACAGGCGGGGCATGGCGAAGCGATGGAGGCCCAGGCTCAAATGGGCTTCCAGCGCCGCCAGCCGGCTCTCGGTCTGCGCGTCATTGGCGAGGCTGTCGACGACGAGACCAACTTCATGGCCCTTGTCGGCAAGCGCCAGGGTCAGGTCGGCCACATGACGAAACAGGCCCCCGACGGGGGCCCGCATGACCTGGAGGATGCGCAACTTGCGAGGGGCGCGCGAGCTCAACTGCTTAGAACCAGCGTTCCGTCACTACGATCGTATCGCCCGGATGGACCGGGAAATCGAGTTCGACGACGCCCTTGACCATCTCCTCGCCCTGTCGGCGATAGACAATGGCGCGGGTGCGATCCGCCGTTTCGGAAAAACCACCGGCGGTGCTGATCGCCGCGCGCACGGTCATGCCGTAGACATAGGGAAACTGGCCCCCGTTACCCACTTCGCCCTGGATGAAAAAGGGGCGGTATTCGGCCACTTCCACGGCAACGTCGGGATTGCGCATGAACCCATTGGCCAATGCTGCGGCGAGGCGCGAGCTGGCAGTCTTCGTCGTCTGACCGCGCACGGCGACCGGGCCAACCAGCGGGAATGCAATCGAGCCGCTATCGTCGACGCGATAGGTATTGGTCAGTTCGGGGTCGCCATAAACCGATATGCGGACAGCATCGCCGGTATCGAGCTTGTAGGGGCCTTTGGTTTCGATGGGGTAGGTCGCCGGGCTCGTTGTTGCGCAAGCGGCCAACGGCAAGATGAGGGCGATCGTAATCAGGGGCTGCCAGCGCATGAGAATCCCACGACATTTCAAGTTGTCCTTTTTTGGGGCCCTTATGGTTAACAATTTACCTAGTGCGGTGTCGGTTTGTGGCGTTTTGCGAGAAGCTTAACAAATTGCTTACCACGTTGGGGTGATAAGGTCGCGCAGTCAGGGCGAGGGTAAGTTATGGCCTATGAGTCGGATGCGCTTCGCGATGCGCGCATAGACGTTGGAGCGGTGTTCGGGGCGGTGGTGCGGCGACTGCCGCGGATCATCGTCGTAACGCTGCTGCTGCTGGCCCTGACTTTCGCAGCCCTCATGTTCATGCCCCGGCTTTATGAATCGTCGGCCAGCATTCTGGTCGAGCAGCGTGCCAACCTGTTGCGCTCGCCCAACGAGCCGGTGCCCAGCATGTCGGGTGATGCGGGGCTCGTTTCCAGCCAGATCGAACTGCTGAAATCGCGCGATACACTGATGAAGGTCATCGATGAGCTCGACCTGCGCGCCGTGCCGGAATTTAACGGCTCCGATGCCGGCCCCTCGCCCCAGGCGCTGATTGCCCGGGTGCTCGGTCGCCAGCCAGCACCAGCCAGCATTGACGAGACGGTGCTTGCCAGTCTGCTGAATCGCATGACGGTGATCCAGGAGCGTGACTCGCGCATCATTTCCGTGCTGGTGCGCTCCACGGACCCGGGCCTGGCCGCTCGCATCGCCAACGCTGTTGCCAATGCGCATGTGGCGCGCCGCACGGCCCTGTCACTCAGCGATACTGCCGAGGCGTCGGGTTGGCTGCGCACGGAAATCGACAAATTGCGCGTCGCGGTTGGCGAGGCCGAGTCGGCTGTTGCCAATTTCAAGGTCGACAATGACCTGTTCACCGGCGCCAACAATACCAGCCTGGTCGACCAGCAGCTGTCCAGCATTGCCAGCCAGCTCAATGCCGCGCAGGAGCGCAGGAGCACTGCCTTGTCGCGGGCGCAGTTGATCCGTGGCCTGATCGAGCGCGGGCAGTCGATTGAAGGCGTGCCCGATGTGCGTGACTCGACCGTCATCCAGCGGCTTAGCGAAGAGAAGGCGCGGCTCCAGGGCGAACGTGCCCAGAGGTCGGCAACGCTGCTGAACAATCACCCGAGCATCCAGGCGCTGGTCGCCCAGATCGCGGAACTGGACAGCCAGATCAGCATTGAGGGCCGCAGCGTCGCCGATGCGCTGGAAGCCGAAGCGCAGATCGAGGAAGCGCTTGAGGCCTCGCTGCGTGAACAGTTGACCAGCGCCAAAGGCTCCGCCTCCACGGCAACCCAGGACACTGTGACACTGGATGGCCTGCAGCGCGAAGCCAAGGCGCAGCGCGACCTGCTGGAAAGCTACCTGCTGCGCTATACCGAGGCGATTTCCCGCACCGATTCCAATTCAGCGCTGCCCGATGTGCGCGTGGTGACGCTGGCGGCGCCGTCGATTGTGCCGGCCTCGCCCAAGACCGCACTGATCCTGATGGCAGTGGGTATCGTTGCGCTGGCGGGTCAGATTGGTCTCGTCGTCTTCGGCGAACTGATGTCCGGGCGGGCCATTGTGGCCAGCCGCAACGACTTTAGCGACAATGACGCTGTCAGCGAGCCGGAGCCTGCCTGGGATGAGCCCCTTCGGGCCCAGGACGAACTGGAGGTGGCCCCCTTCATCGCCGATGAGCAGGAGCCCGACCCGAGCTGGCAGGAGCCCTTGGTCGCTGAAGCTGCGCCTGAAACGGCGTCTGTCGATGAAGAACGCATCGAGCCCGAAGCGGACCAGCCCGATAGCGCCGTTACCGAGCTTGATCCAGCGGCGCCAGTTGCGGACGACGCGCTCTATGTCGCACCGGCAGTCGAAGCCGAATGGGACGATGATGCTGACCACGAAGACCAGCGGGTGGACGAGGCAGCGGGCACGCTTGACGATGTGCGTGAGAATTTCTTCTCCATGTTGCATCAGTCGGGACTTGAAGACGATACCCCTGCACAGATGCCGTCGGCTGCGATCAATCAGGATCCTGATTGGTTGCGGGCCGCTCAGGCAGCGTTTGCCGATCTCGCCGCCGATCTTGCGCTCGGCCGCTCGCGCGTGGTGATCCTTGCCGGGCACGGCACCAATCAGGATTGCGAACTGCTGGCCGAGGCCTTGGCGGCTGACGCCCTGGACAAGGGCCTCAGCGTCGCGCTGGTCGATGCCGGCAGCGCCTATCCGACCGAGGAACTGGGGCTCTCGGACCTCAGTTCCGGTGCCGCCAGCTTCGGCGATGTGGTGCACAAGTCCTTGGATAATGCCTTTGCCGAGGTGCCATGGGGGCAGGGCGCTGTGATCGACCCGCGTTCGACCAAGCCGCTGACGCTGATCGAAGCGCTGGGTGATATCTACGAAGTGGTCATCGTCATGACCGGCGTGGTCGACGAGGCCTCCACCCTGCCATTGTTCGCGCCGCTGGAAGGTCGCCTGGTGCTGGTGGCTGGCGAGCGGGCCAACCGTCGTGAATTTGAAGGCGTTCGCGAGCAATTGGATGAAGCCGGATTCGGGCTTGCCGAGGTTGTCGCCTCGCCCGAGCTCGTGGCGGCATAGGCGGGGCGCCGGTGTCCCTCAAATACACCGCAATCAGGGCAATGTTCGAGGCGCTGTGGCTATCGCAGTTGCCGCGCCTAGTGCGTCATTTCTCCCAGTCGCGCGGCGTGATCTTCACCCTGCATCGGGTCTTGCCCGAGGTCCCGGCCGAATTCTCGCCCAATGCCATCCTGCAGGTGCATCCGGCCTTTCTGGAATACGTGATCGAGCGGGTGCGGGCGCTCGGCGTCGACATCATTACGCTGGACGAGGCACTGGAGCGCCTGGCGGCGCCGGAAAAGGGGCGTCCCTTCGCCGTGTTCACCTTTGACGACGCCTATAAGGACAATCTGCAATACGCCCTGCCGGTGCTGCGCCGTCAGCAATGCCCGTTCACGCTCTACGTGCCGACCGCACTGGTCGATGGCGTCGGGGAAGTGTGGTGGCAGGCGCTCGAGGATATCCTGACGCGCCAGGAAGCCGTGGCGGTGATGGAGGGCGACGAGACCGAGTACCTGGGAACCCGCACCCGGGCAGAGAAGCAGCAGGTCTATGATCAGCTCTATTGGCGCATGCGCAAAATGCCCGAGGCCGAGCGCGTCGAGATGATGCGCGCCTTTGCCGCCAGCTATGGTTATGACCTCGACCGGCAATGCCGCGATCTGATCATGGACTGGTCGGAGCTTCGGCTATTTGCCTCCGAGCCGCTTTGCACGCTCGGGGCCCACACTGTGCATCACTATGAGCTCGCCAAACTGCCGCTGGAGCAGGCCCGCAGCGAGATGGTGCAGTCCGCCGATATCCTGATGGCGCAGTTCGGCCAGCGCCCGGCGCATATTTCCTATCCGATCGGTGGCCCGGCTTCGGCGGGTCAACGTGAATTTGATCTGGCGCGCCAACTCGGCTTCCGCTCCGGCGTCACCACTCGTCCGGGCGGGCTCTATGCCCACCATGCGCAGACGCCGCATGCCCTGCCGCGGGTGTCGCTCAATGGCCTGTTTCAGGCTCGACGCTATGTCGATGTATTCGCCACCGGGGCGCTATTCACCTGGCTTGGCAAGATCGGCGCGTAAGCCGCTCAATTGATTCGACTTCGCCTAGTCGTCCGCACGTGCCATCCAGCGGATGATGACCATGGCCGGGTAGAGCCAGCCGACGCCGATTACGCAGAAGAACGGGATCAGGATCCACCACGGACTGCCCTGCAGCAGTGCCAGGTAGAGCGCCGTCCCGACCCATAGCCAGGCGACGATCGAGACGAGGATCAGCACGATGCCGATCAGTTTGCGGTTGCGCTGGGTCATGGTGCGTCATAGCGCCTATTGCGGGAACATCCCCGCGGGCTTACCACTCCGACCCGTCTGCCGATACCGGGATATTGCCGTGACGACCGCCCAAAATGCCGCACTGAGTGCCACCACTTATCCAGAGGACCGTTTGCGCCCTGTGCGCATCTGGCTCTATTCATTGGCTGCGCTCGTGCTCGCTATGGTGATGATCGGGGGCATGACGCGCCTGACCGGGTCTGGCCTGTCGATTACCACGTGGCGCCCGATTTCAGGCATTATACCCCCACTGACAGAGGCCGACTGGCTGGCTGAGTTCGCCGGTTACAAGCTGATCCCGCAATACGAGGTCTACAATCACTGGATGACCCTTGAGGACTTCAAGGGGATTTTCTGGTGGGAATGGGGGCACCGTTTCCTCGGCCGTGTCATCGGCTTTGTCTTCGCGGTTCCCTTTGTCATTTTTCTGGTTCAGCGGCGCCTCACGCGGGACATGATCCTGCCGCTGACGGGACTGTTCCTCCTGGGCGGTTTCCAGGGGTTCCTGGGCTGGTGGATGGTATCCTCGGGCCTGACCGAACTGACCTCCGTGTCGCAGTACCGGCTGGCCACCCATCTGACGGCAGCCTTGCTGCTTCTGTTGGCGCTCGTCTGGGTTGCCCGACGTCTGCGCCCGCAAGAGACGATCGGCGAGGTTACGCGCGGCAATGTCTGGTCGGTCAGCATTCTGCTGGTGCTGTTGATTGTGCAGATTGCGGCGGGTGGATTCGTGGCGGGAATCGATGCTGGCATGGGCTTCAACACCTGGCCGTTGATGGAAGGCAAGTTCATTCCGGATGGGTTGGGCGCGCATGACCCTGCGTGGCGCAGCATTTTCGAGCACGGCCTGACCGTGCAGTTCAACCACCGCATGCTGGCCTATGTCATCGCCGTAATGACGTTCATCATGCTGGTGAAGCAGATGCGTGGGGCAGGGCTGGGTGGCGTGCATCGCTGGATGGGGTTCATTGCCGTGCTGGTGCTGGCCCAGATTTGCCTGGGCATCGCGACCCTGCTGTCGATGATCAATATCGACCTGGCGGTCAGCCATCAGGGGCTGGCGTTTATCCTGGCCTCGTCGGTCTGCTGCTACCTGGCCGATATGACCAAAACACAGGCACTTGGCGCACGGTAATATAATACCGCATCCGTAAGTAACTGAAATATAACGACTTTATCAAAGCACTTGACGGGCATTTCAGGCCCGTCTACACGACCCTCGAAACGAGCCGCCAATTCCTTGTGAACGGGCCGGCAAGCCAAGTGAATCTAAGGAATTTCAACATGAGCACTTACTCGGCCAAACCGAGCGAGATCGACAAGAAGTGGATCTTGATCGACGCTGAAGGCCTAGTGGTCGGTCGCGTTGCTGCGATCATCGCTTCGCGTCTGCGCGGCAAGCACCTGCCGACCTTCACCCCGCATATGGACATGGGCGACAACATCGTCGTGGTCAATGCTGGTAAGGTGAAGCTGACCGGCCGCAAGCTGGACCAGCACAAGTTCTACTGGCACACCGGCTATCCCGGCGGCATCAAGGACCGTTCGGCCCGCGAGATCCTCGAAGGCCGTTTCCCTGAGCGCGTGCTCGAGAACGCCGTTCGTCGCATGATGCCGGGCGGTCCGCTGACCCGTGCTCAGCTGAAGAACCTGAAAGTCTATGCTGGTGCAGAGCATCCGCATGAGGCCCAGCAGCCCGCCAAGCTCGACGTGGCTGCGATGAACTCCAAGAATGTGCGGGTGAAGTAACATGGCCGAAACCATCAACTCCCTCGAAGATCTCGGCACCTCGACTGTCGCTCCAGTGGCCAACACCGCTCCGGTGCATGTCCAGAAGCTCGACGCCCAGGGCCGCGCCTACGCAACCGGCAAGCGCAAGAATGCTGTCGCTCGCGTCTGGATCAAGCCAGGCACCGGTAAGGTTTTGGTCAATGGCCGCGAATTCGCGACCTATTTCGCCCGTCCGGTTCTGCAGCTGATCGTCAAGCAGCCGATCGTCGCTACCGAGCGTAACGACCAGTATGACGTCACCGTCACCGTTGCCGGTGGTGGTCTGTCCGGTCAGGCCGGTGCCGTTCGTCACGGTATCTCCAAGGCCCTGAACTTCTTCGAGCCGGCCCTGCGCCCAGTGCTCAAGAAGGGTGGCTTCCTGACCCGCGACAGCCGCGTCGTCGAACGCAAGAAGTACGGCAAGGCAAAGGCCCGTCGTTCGTTCCAGTTCTCGAAGCGCTAAGCTTCCGAACCATATTTTGCGAAGGGCCGGGAAACCGGCCCTTTTCTTTTGTCCATGCGGTCCCCAGATGAAGGCTGAGCAGCCCGAGCCCAAACCCATGCAGAGCCTCGTCAATCGCTTTCACCTGTTGTTGCTGACGGTCACTGTCGCCATCACTGGCGTGGCGCTGTATCGCATCCAGCCCGATTTCGCCTTTCCGGCGCATTGGAGTGGCTATGCGGGCCCCGATTGGCTCTGGCCCCGCAACGTGGCGCTGGCCGTCGGCCCGGCTCTCGGAGCGTTGTTGCTCATGGTCTTTTTCATAATCGGGGCCCGCATGGACAAGGCTCAACTCGCCAAGTACCGCCACATCCTCGATCCGGCGCTTAGCCTGATGCTGAGTGTGATCGCAGCGGTGCAGCTTGGCCTGCTGCTGACTGGCATTGGTTCCGATCTTGATTTCATCCGCATCACGGCGTTCGGACTCGGCGTGGTATTGCTGGTGCTGGGCATCGTGCTGTCGGAGGCCGAGCGCCATACCTATGCCGGTCTGCGGATGCCCTGGCCAATCGCCAGCGACCGCGCCTGGCGGCTGGTGCACCGGTTGACCGGGGCTGCCTTTGCCATTGGCGGGGCAGGGCTGCTGGCCCTGGCCTGGTTCATGCCAGATCCGGGGCCATTGGTGATTGGCCTTGCCATTGCCCTGCTGGTGCCGCCTGTCATCGCCGGGCTTTCAACCGCCGCAACGCGCAGCCTCTAGCCATCCATGCGTTTGCGCCGTCGCATGTAGTGCGGCGCAAGACGCTCGTCTTGCTGTAGGCGGGGCCGGCGTCGGTCGGCAATCTTATGGCTTCGCGTGGTCGCTCTGGCCCGTTGCCTGCCGGCTGTCCGAACGGCATAGCGCATAAGATTTTCCAACCATGCCCCAGCGCCAATAGAAAATTCTTCTACTGCCTCGCAAAAGGGAAAAGCCTGCGCAGCCATGCGATGCGAACAGGGCTATGCTGCCGGTCAATATTGAGGCGTCCTGCTCACATCATGGGCAGGGCGCTTCTGCGTGATAACAAGGTTCAACATGCCCACCGCAGTTTCCTCTCCACGGCCACCGAAGCCGTTCTATCGCACCTTTGGCTTCCAGGTTCTGGCCGCCATGGTTCTTGGCCTTATTCTCGGCTACGTGGCCCGCCAGATGGGGCCTGACGCCGCTGGCAATGCCAATTGGCTAACGGTGTCTCTGTCCACTGTTGGCTCGATTTTCGTGCAGATGCTGCGCGCGCTGGTGCCGGTTTTGATCTTCACCGCCATCGTGGCGTCCATCTCCAATCTGCGCGAGCTCAACAATGCGGCGCGCCTCGTCTGGCAGACGTTGCTTTGGTTCGCTATCACGGCGCTCATTGCCGTCGCCATCGGCATTGCCCTTGGCCTGATCATCCAGCCGGGCGTCAATACTGCCATCGCCGAGACCGCTGCCAAGGCGCCGTCCTCAACCGGTTCGTGGCTCGACTTCCTCAAGGGCCTGGTGCCAGCCAATATCCTCGGGCTGCAGGCATCGACCCGCGTGACCGACGCTGGCGCCACCACCAGCCTCAACTTCAACGTACTGCAGATCATCGTGATCTCGATCGTGGTTGGCATTGCTGCCCTGCGCGTCGGCCCCGCCGCCGACCCGTTCCTGGCCTTCAACCGCGCCTTCCTCAAGATCGTCCACAAAATCCTGTGGTGGGTGATCCGCCTGACCCCGATCGGCACTGTCGGCCTGCTCGGCAATGCCGTCGCCGTCTACGGCTGGGACGCGCTGGCCCAACTCGGCTGGTTCTCGGCTGCCATCTATATCGGCCTCGCCATCGTGCTGTTCGTGGTTTATCCGGCGTTGCTGAGTGCCAATGGCCTCAACCCCATCCGCTACTTCCAGGGCGCTTGGCCCGCGATCCAGCTGGCTTTCGTTTCCCGTTCATCCATCGGCACGCTGCCGCTGACCGAGCGCGTCACGGAACAGAATCTTGGCGTGCCGCGTGAATATGCTGCCTTCGCCGTGCCACTGGGCGCTACCACCAAGATGGACGGTTGCGCCGCGATCTACCCGGCAATCGCCGCGATCTTCGTGGCTCAGTTCTACCAGATCCCGCTTGGCCTGCAGGAATACCTGCTGATCGCCTTCGTTTCGGTGATCGGCTCGTCGGCAACCGCCGGCCTGACCGGCGCCACCGTCATGCTGACACTGACGCTGTCGACGCTGGGGCTGCCGCTGGAAGGCGTTGGCCTGCTGCTGGCAGTCGATCCGATCCTCGACATGGGCCGCACCGCCGTCAACGTCGCCGGCCAGGCGCTGATCCCAACCATCGTCGCCAAGCGCGAGGGGATCCTGAACCAGGAAGTCTACGACCGCGTCGAAAGCATCGACTCTCTCGACGCCAGTGCGGTTCCGGCCGAATAGGGCAGGGTGCAAATGCAATGAAAGGGGGGAGGCGCAAGCCTCCCCTTTTTTGTGCCGTGGTGGGGGAGGAGCGCAGTAAGTTGCGTCGGTCATCTGCCCGACGCTGGTCCATGCGCCGGGCTGCCCACGGACTTGATCCGTGGGCCTCTCAGGTTAGGTGCTGGATTGAGAGAGGCCCGCGGATCAAGTCCGCGGGCAGCCCGGTGGGTGGGTTAGATTGGTGGTAAGGCGAGAGGCGGCGCAGCCTCAGCCGACTAGCTTCAGCGACGGCTTTTTCTTCTTCTTGATCTCGGCGGCGTGCGGCGTGTAGTTGGCCATGACGCGTTCGATCACCTTGATCGCCTTTTCGGTGCCATTCTCGGCATGCAGCTTTTCGGCGAGGTCGGAGGCGTTGCGGCGATAGGCTTCGTTGGTGGTCAGGTCAGCCAGCGCGCCAGCCAGGATCTCCGGCGTCAATTTGCGCAGGCGCACCGGCTTGGGGCCACAGCCCAGTTCATAGACGCGACGGCCCCAATAGGGCTGGTCGACAGTCTGCGGCACGACGAAGGTTGGGCGGCCCAAATGCAGCCCTGCCGAAGTCGTGCCGGCGCCACCATGATGAACGACAGCTGACACATACTTGAACAGCTTGTCGTGCGGTGCCTTCTCGATAGCGAAGATGGTATCGGGCAGGTCGTGCGGATTGATCCCGCCCCAGCCGCGCGCGACGACGGCACGGCCGCCCCACATCCTGACAGCCTCCTTGAGGATCTGCGTGTTGCGCTCGGCCCCAAAAGGCATTGAGCCGAAGCCGATATAGACGGGAGCGTCACCCTCGGCGAGGAACTTCTGGAAAGCCTCGGACGGCTGCCAGTCGGTTCGGTCCTTGAGCTGCCAATAGCCGGTGACGATGGCGCTTTTCGGCCAGTCGCGCGGACGCGGCGAAATCTCGGCCGAATAGGCATAAAGCGTGGTCAGCGGGGTGCCGTCGGTATTGCGGAAGAAGCCGCCCTTCTTGCGTGATTCCAGGCCCATCAGCTCCCGGCGCAGCTTGTTGCGCGGCAGGTTGTAATAGATCTGCTGCACGGTCATCGCCGTGTAGGTGAGGCGGTTGAAAGCCGGCCCGAAATCGGCGCCATAATAGATGCAGAGCGGGAACTCGCTGGTGGAGTTCAGCGGCTGCAGGGCGACCATGACAGCGGGGATCTGCAGCGCCTCGGCAATGTCGATGCCGAAGCTGGTGTTCATGTTGAGGATCAGCATGTCCGCGCCCTGGCACATGTTCCAGGCATGGCGGGCGGCGGTGTCGACGATCTGCTGGCCCTGCCGCAACAGCGAGGGGCCGTTGATCAGCATGGATTGGCTCATGGCGTTTTCGAAACGCGACTGCTGCAGGAAAGACTGGATCGAGGGTCCCAGGGAGTGGAACTCGATGCCGTAACCTTCAACCATGTCCTCGAATTCTTCGGACGCGCCCAGCACCACCGAATACCCGCGCTCCTTGAGCGCGATGGCGAGGGCCAAATAGGGTTGAACGTCGCCTTGCGTGCCGATCGTGACCAGTGCAATGCGCTTCAAAGTGATACCTCGTTAAACGCCGTCTGGCACCGAAGGTTGTTACCCTCCAGCCCATTTACAATGCCCTGATGTGCATTTAAGAACGGCTCTCTATAGCCGGTTTCATTACAAAAATCGCTTCTGAAGGGCAAGAGACATGCCGTCCCCGCACATGATTGCTTTGGTTGGAGCTTCGCTCGCCGGCATGCGGATAGCGACGAACGCCGTCGCGGCGGCGCGGGCGAACGCCCGCTAGCTCTTCCCGACGGCCACAAGGTGGCTGGGAAGAGCCGAATAGATGTTTGCCTGGCGCCTGCGCCATTTAACCCCTTCACAACCATAATTCCGCGATAATCGAGCTCTCTAGCTGAGATGCATGGCGCCTGATGCGCGTCGCGGCCCATTGCGGTCCCGCAGGACCCACGAGGATAAAATGAGCGAAGAATTTCATCGCATCCGTCGCCTTCCCCCATACGTGTTCGCCCATATCGATCCGATCAAGGCAAAGGCGCGCGCCAATGGCGTCGACGTCATTGATCTGGGCATGGGCAATCCCGATATGCCGACGCCGACCCATATCGTTGAAAAGTTGCAGGAAACCGTTCGGGATCCCCGTACGCACCGCTATTCGACCTCGCGCGGCATTCCCGGCCTGCGCAAGGCCCAGGCCAGCTATTATGGCCGCCGCTTCGGTGTGAAGCTGAACCCTGACACCCAGGTCGTCGCGACGCTTGGGTCCAAGGAAGGCTTCGCCAATATGGCTTCGGCCATTACGGCGCCGGGCGACGTGGTGCTGGTGCCCAACCCGACCTATCCGATCCATTCCTTCGGCTTCATCATGAGCGGCGGCGTTGTCCGCTCCATGCCCGCCGATCCCAATGAAGACTTCATGCGCTCGCTCGACCGGGCGGTGCGCCACTCTATCCCCAAGCCGATAGCGCTGGTGCTGAACTACCCGGCCAACCCGACCGCCTATACCGCCGACCTCGATTTTTACACCGAGGTGGTCAAGTATTGTAAGGCCAACGACATCTTCATCCTGTCCGATCTCGCCTATTCCGAGATCTATTTCGATGAAGATGCGCCGCCCCCGTCGGTGCTGCAGGTGCCCGGAGCCATCGACATCACCGTCGAGTTCACCTCGATGTCCAAGACCTATTCCATGCCGGGTTGGCGCGTTGGTTTTGCCGTCGGCAATGAACGCCTGATCGCCGCATTGGCGCGGGTGAAGTCCTATCTCGATTATGGCGCGTTCACCCCGATCCAGGTGGCTGCCACCGCAGCCCTGAATGGCTCGGATGATGTGATCGAGGAGGTGCGCAAGATCTACAAGATGCGCCGTGACGTGCTGGTGGAGAGCTTTGGCCGCTCGGGCTGGGACATCCCGGTGCCGAAGGCGACGATGTTCGCCTGGGCGCCGATACCGGCGCAATTCGCCCATATGGGCTCGCTGGAATTCGCCAAGCTGCTGATCCAGGAAACCGGCGTTGGCGTCGCTCCGGGCGTGGGCTTCGGCGAATATGGCGACCAGTATATTCGCCTCGCCTTCGTCGAGAACGAACAGCGCATTCGCCAAGCCGCGCGCAACATCAAGAAGTTGCTCGGGTCCAAGACCGGCTCGGGCAACGTCGTGCCGCTGACGGCTTAGCTGATATGAGATGAGCCGGCGGAGCATTTCGCCGGCTCCATTCCACCTGCTGCGTCATTGTCGCGCAGGCGGCGAGCGTCCTCTCTGCGTGGATGATTCGCCCTACCTGCGCGAAATTTGGGAATTCCGCTGCAGATGGCAGGCGCGGATTGGCCGCCCAGGCGTGGAATAAGTGGGGCACGTTGTAGCTCCGCTTAAACTCCTATTGACGGCTAGGCAATTTCCTATGCAGATGTCGCCACCATGAGTGATATCCAGTCTTTCCGCCAAGCCGTAGAAACTTTCATAGCCGCCCGCGGCTGGACCCCGACCCGTTTCGGCCGCACCGTTGCGGGCGATCCGTTGTTCGTGTTCGACCTCCGCGAGGGTCGGGAGCCGCGTTCGGAAACGCGCACCCGCATCCTCAAGGCGATGCAGGACTTCGGGGACACTGCCGCCGCGACGCCGCTGCGGATCGGTGTTGCCGGGCTCGGCAATGTCGGCGCTACGCTGGTGCGCATCCTGCAGAAGGACGCCGCTGAGCTCACCAAGAAGCTTGGTCGCCAGATCGTCGTCACCGCTGTAGCGGCCCGCTCTCGTTCGCGCGACCGCGGCATTGATATTTCCGGTCTCGATTGGTTTGACGATCCGGTGGCGCTGGCCAAGTCCGACGGTATCGACCTGTTCGTCGAGCTGATCGGTGGCGAGGACGGTCCGGCATTTGCCGCCGTGAAAGCGGCGCTGGAAATGGGGCGCCCGGTGGTCACCGCCAATAAGGCCTTGCTGGCCAAACATGGCGTGACGCTGGCCCGCATGGCCGAAGAATCCGGCGCACAACTGGGCTTTGAAGCCGCAGTTGCCGGCGGTATCCCGGTGATCAAAACCCTCCGCGAAGGTTTGGGTTCCGCCCGCATCGCCAAAGTCTATGGCATCATGAACGGCACCTGCAATTACATCCTGACGCGCATGGGCAATGAGGAAATCTCGTTTGCCGAATGCCTCAAGGACGCTCAGGCGCTGGGCTATGCCGAAGCAGATCCGACCTTCGACGTCGAAGGCTTCGACACTGCCCACAAGCTGTCGATTCTGGCGACGCTGTGCTTTGGCTACGAAATTGCGCCCGACAAGATCCATGTCGAGGGCATCTCCAAGATCACCCAGCACGACATCAAAGTCGCGGCCGATCTCGGCTACAAGATCAAGCTGCTGGGCATTGCCCAGCGCTCCGATGACGGCATCGAGCAGCGCGTGCATCCGACTTTCGTGCCCAAGGGCTCGGCTATTGCCGGCGTCGACGGCGTGATGAACGCCGTGGCGCTCGAGACCGACCATGTGCACGAACTGCTGCTGGCAGGCCCCGGCGCCGGCGGTCCACCGACTGCTGCCTCGGTAATGTCCGATATTCTCGACATCGCTCGTGGTACGCGCGTGCCACCGCTGGGTGTCCCCAGCGAGGAGTTGCTGCCGTTCCGTCAGGCGCCGATGCGCGCCCATGAGGGTGGTTATTATATCCGCCTCAATGCCAAGGATGTGCCCGGCGCCCTGGCCGCGATTGCCACCCGCATGGGGGAACGCTCGATTTCCATCGACAGTGTCATCCAGCGGTCCGATCTCAAGGCTAAGGATAGCACCGACGATGGCGTGTCGACCCGCACCGTTGTCATGATTACCCAGAAGACGCTGGAAGCCGATGTGCGGGCAGCGCTGGCGCAGATCAGGGCGGATGGGTTTATCGTGGGCGAACCACAATTGATCCGGATCGAATTGCTCTAGCGCCAATCAGTATTCATTCAATCTCGATGTGAGATGAATGTCCAATAGCCATGGGCCGGCCTCTGGTCGTAAACATCGGGGCCGGGGGGGACTATGGAACTGACAAAGGCCGAAGACGCCAGAAGCCCTGCGCACCTGCACCGCAGCCTGACGCTTGAACTTGTCCGGGTGACCGAGCGCGCTGCCGTGGCTGCAGGCGCCTGGCGCGGCAAGGGGGACGAGAAGGCCGCAGACGATGCCGCCGTGCAGGCAATGCGCGCCGAGCTGGACCGGGTCCAGATCAATGGTCGCATTGTGATAGGCGAGGGTGAACGCAACCAGGTCGACATGCTCTATATCGGCGAGGAAGTCGGCGCGGGGGATGGGCCCGAGGTCGATATCGCCGTCGATCCACTGGAGGGGGTAACCCTCTGCGCCAAGAACCAGCCCGATTCCATCGTGGTTCTCGCCATGGCCGAGCGCGGCGGGCTGCTGAACGTCGCCCGCAACGTCTACATGCACAAGATTGCCATCGGCGCTGATTATGCGCCAGGCACCGTCCATATCGACTGGAGCGCCACCGACAATGTGCGTTCGCTGGCCAAGGCCAAGGGCGTGCCGCTGAACGAGATTACTGCCATCGTGCTGGATCGGCCGCGCCATACTGGACTGATCGAGGAACTGCGCACCTCTGGCGTCGCAGTCAAGCTGATCAGTGATGGCGACATTGCTGGCGTCATCCATGCGGTAACCACGGAAGATACCGGCATCGACATCTATCTCGGCTCCGGCGGGGCTCCAGAGGGCGTGCTGGCAGCTGCTGCCTTGCGCTGCATTGGCGGCCAGATGCAGGGCAAGCTGATCCTCGATAGCGCCGAGAAACGCGAGCGCGCCGTGCTTATGGGCATCACTGAGCCCAACCGCGTCTATGATGTCAGCGAGCTGGCTGCTGGCGATGTGCTGGTTGCGGCGACCGGTGTCACCGACGGTACGCTGCTGAATGGCATCCGTCTGCGCCGCAATTCGGTCGAGACATCGACCATTGTCATGCGGTCCTGGTCACAGACCGTGCGCTGGATCAGGGCGCAACACGCCCGCTGAAGTCGACGTATTGCCGCGTTGAGCGGGAAAACGCCTATGGGGCCTCGACCCCATCCCCCAAATCGGCTTACCTCGCGCCATGCTTGAGCCGCCTCGCCATTTTCTCGACGTCACCAGCTCCGCCACCGGGCGAGCCTGGGTGGATCGGCTGGATATGGCTGCGACGCGCACTGCCGGCGCCATCGCCCAGCGCTCCAGCCTGAGCGAGATCCTGGCCCGCATCATTGCCGGGCGCGGCGTCGGCGTCGATGAGGCTACGACCTATCTCGAGCCCACTATTCGCGAGCTTATGCCTGACCCATCGACGCTGACCGCGATGGACCAACTGGCGGAGCGGCTGGCGCGGGCAATCACTGATAGTGAGTCGGTGGCCCTGTTTGGCGACTATGACGTGGATGGCGCCTGCTCCTGCGCCCTGATGGCCCGCTATCTCGGCCATTTCGGCTTGAAGCCGCAGGTCCATATTCCCGACCGGATATTCGAAGGCTACGGCCCCAATAGCGCCGCGATGGACAAGCTGATCGATGCCGGTGCCACGCTGATCGTGACGCTCGACTGCGGCACCACCAGCGACGCGCCGATTGCCCATGCCCGCTCGCGCGGCGCCGATGTGCTGGTCATCGACCACCACCTTTCCGACGCCGAGCTTCCCGACGCCAATGCGATCGTCAATCCCAACCGGCCCGATGACATTTCGGGGCTGGGCTATCTCTGCGCCGCCGGTGTCACCTTCATGGTGCTGGTGGCGGTCAATCGGGTGCTGCGCGAACGCGGCGATACCGGCCTGCCCAACCTGTTGAAATTACTCGATCTGGTGGCCCTGGCCACGGTTTGCGACGTGGTGCCGCTGGTCAAGCTCAACCGTGCCTTTGTGGTGCGGGGACTGGAAGTCGCGCGGCGTGGTGAAAACCAGGGCATGGCCGCGCTGGCGCTGGCCGCGCGCATCAGCGGCCCGCTCAATCCATATCATCTGGGCTTTCTCATTGGTCCGCGCATCAATGCCGGTGGACGCATTGGCGACGCAGCTTTGGGCACCCGCTTGCTGACGCTCGACGACGAGCATCAGGCTCTGGTCATCGCCGCCCAGCTTGACGAGCTCAATTCCGAGCGCCAGCGCATCGAGGTAGAGGCCGTCGAAGAGGCGAGCCGCGTTGCGGAAGCCGAAGTGGGCCTGGGAGAGGGGCCGCCGGTTCTGGTGTTGGCCTCGGCCAACTGGCATCCTGGCGTTGTCGGGTTGATTGCGGCGCGGCTGCGGGAGCGCTTTGAACGCCCGGTCTTTGCCATCGCGCTGCAGCCGGATGGCACCGGCACCGGCTCGGGGCGGTCGATGCCAGGGGTTGACCTGGGTAGTGCGGTGATCGAGGCGGTAGAGCTCGGGCTGATCGCCAAGGGCGGCGGCCACGCCATGGCGGCAGGCATCACCATCAAGCCGGGCCAGCTTGGGCCGTTTCGCTCGCACCTGGCTGAACGGCTGACCAGTGCCGTAACTTCGGCGCGCGCGGTGACAGCTTTGCCCATCGACGCGGCAATTACCGCGCGGGGGGCGACTGCAGACCTGGTGCGCGATATCGAGCGGGCGGGTCCCTTCGGTTCGGGCAATCCGACGCCGCAATTTGTCTTCCCCGCCCACAAGGCGAAATTCCCCCAGGTGGTGGGCAAGGGCGGGCATATCAGCTTCGCGCTCGCCTCCGATGATGGTGCTCGCATCAAGGCCATTGCCTTCCGGGCGGTCGGCACGCCGGTCGGCGATCTGCTGCTCAATCCGGTCGATGGACCGCTGCATTTTGCCGGTGGTCTTGGGATCGATCACTATCAAGGCCGTGAACAGGTGCAGTTCCGGCTGGCCGACATTGCCAAGCCCGGCGGCAATCGCCGCTAGGTCCTGCGGAAACTTTCAACTGATCCGAACCGTATCTGTCTGCGTACAAGCTTTACAGTAGCGCGCGGAGATGGTCCGACTATGACGTCGTCTAGAATAGCTATCGTCGGATCAGGAATCTCAGGACTTTCAGCAGCTTGGCTGCTGTCCCGGAATCACGATGTCACCGTCTTCGAGAAGAATGCGAAGCTGGGGGGGCATTCAAACACCGTCCTCGCCAAGACCGGGCAGGGCAGCCTGCCGGTCGACACAGGTTTCATCGTCTATAACGAGCAGAATTATCCCAACCTGACCGCGATGTTCGATCATCTCGGGGTGGCGACGTCTCCGTCCTCGATGAGCTTTGCCGTATCGGTGGCCGAAGGGCGCATGGAATATTCCGGCAAGCACCTCAATGGCCTGTTTGGCCAGCGCCGCAACATCATCCGGCCTGAGCACTGGAAGCTGGTGAGCGATATTATTCGCTTCTTCCGCGAGGCAGAGCGGCAGGTGGCCACTTGCCCGCAAGACATGTCGATCGCCGATTTCCTTGATCAGTTTGGGTACTCGCGGGTGTTCATCGAGGATCACATCCTGCCAATCTCGGCGGCAATATGGTCGACGCCATCGCGCGGCATGCTGGAATTTCCTGCGCGCACCTTCATCGAGTTCTTTGCTAATCACAGCCTGCTGCAGGTGGGCAATCGGCCGCAATGGCGCACGGTGACTGGCGGGTCGCGTGAATACGTCAATCGGCTGGTCGGTGGCCGCGCATTCAGCACAGTGACCTCAGCCAAGATCGTCTCGGTTATCCGGCGCGCCGAAGGGGTTGAGATACTCCTTGCTGATGGGCAGCGGCAGCGTTTCGATGAAATTATCTTTGCCTGCCATGCCGACGAGGCCCTGGTCCTACTGGGTGATCCGACGGACGAGGAACGCGCAATCCTTTCCGCTTTCCGCTTCAGCACCAATAGGGCTGTGCTGCACACCGACCAGAGCTTCATGCCGCGGCGCAAGCATTTGTGGTCGTCCTGGAATTACCTGCGCGGGGAGGAGGGTGAGAGTAATCTCAGCCTCACCTATTGGATGAACCGGCTGCAACCGCTGCCCACAACCACCAATGTGTTCGTGACGCTCAATCCGCATCGCCCATTTGCCGATGGCGCGGTGCAATACGAGATGGACTATCAGCACCCGCTATTTGACGCCCGCGCCATCGCGGCGCAGCGCGACGTCTGGCAGATCCAGGGCGTGCAGCGCAGCTGGTTTGCCGGCGCCTGGCTGGGCTATGGTTTCCATGAGGATGGGCTGCAGGCCGGCCTGGAAGTGGCCGAGCGCATCGGACCGCGGCAGCGCCCCTGGACAGTGCAGCGCAGCCGCATCGCGCATAACTGGGTCGAAGGAGACCGGCGGCTATGGGCAGCGGAATAGGAGAGATTGGCGCCATCTATGTCGGGGACGTGGTGCACAAGCGTGTGCGGCCGAAACGGCACTCGCTGCGCTACCGCGTGTTCTGCATGCTCGTGGACCTCGATCAGCTTGAATCAATGGATGAGCAATTGCGGCTCTTCTCATTGAATAGATTAAATCTTGTGTCGCTGTTCACGCGGGACTTCGGTCCCCGCGACGGCACCAGCATCGCTGCCTTCATCCGCCACCGCGCCACGGCGGCTGGGCTGCATGACGTCGCCCGCATCCGCATGCTGGCCTATCCGCGCATGCTTGGATTCGCCTTCAATCCCATCACTGTCTACTACCTTGAGAACTCAGCGGGAGAGACGGTGATGCTGGTCTATGAGGTGTCCAACACCTTTGGCGAGCACCACTTCTACCAGTCACTCGTGGAGCCCGGGCAGGGTGAAATCCACCACTCGGCCAAGAAGGCGCTTTACGTTTCTCCCTTCAACACAATGGAGGGCGACTATCGCTTTTCGGTCCGTCCGCCTGCAGAAGCGGTATTCACCGGCATCACCCTCAGTACCGGAGAGGGGGGCATCATGACGGCCTATTTCGATGGAAAGAGGCGGCCGCTAAGTGACTGGATGCTCATAAAAGTGTCGCTTGCATATCCATTTATGACGGCTAAAGTGGTGTTCGGCATACACTGGCAAGCCCTGTTGTTATGGCTCAAAGGTGTACCGCTGACGCTCAAACTCAGGCGACGGGATGACCGCCGCCACTCCGCATAACGCTAGTTGGACTTGGCGGCTCCATGAGTAAGACAGCAGTCGACCAGACCCGCAGCGGCGCGACGCCGTGGACGCGCCTGATGTCGTGGTTCGTTGAATGGGTTGGAGTGAGCCTTCTCGGCAAGACTCATCACGGTGCAGTCACCGTCATCTTTCCCAACGGGCGCACGCGCACCGTGGGCAATCCGGCCAATGGCGAACACGCCGTTCTGCGGCTCAACAATCTCAGTGTCATAACCGAGGCAATGCAGCGCGGCACTGTCGGCTTTGCCGCCGCCTATATGCGCGGCGATATCGAGGTGGATGACCTGACGGCGCTGTTCCGGTTCTTCCTGCAAAACCGGGATATTTTCGAAAAGGCCAATCCTGGTTTCTTCCGCAAGGCCGCGGGCGACCTGCATTATCACCTGTCGCGACGGAACACGCTTGAAGGGTCCAAGAAGAACATCGCCGAGCACTATGATCTCGGCAATGACTTCTATGGCCAGTGGCTCGATCCCTCGATGACCTATTCGTCGGCGCTGTTCAGCTCCGGCAATCAGAGTCTGGAAGAGGCGCAGCTCGCCAAATATCACCGCGTCGCCGATATGGCCGGCGTGACGGAAGGTTCCAGCGTACTGGAAATCGGCTGCGGCTGGGGCGGCTTCGCCGAGACAGTCGCGCGCGACTACAAGGCCAGGCTGCGGGGTATCACGCTCTCGGCAGAGCAGCTCAAGTTCGGTCAGGAGCGCCTGCGTCGGCAGGGGCTGGATAATCTGGCAACGCTGGTGTTCGAGGACTATCGCAACACCGTGGGCCAGTTCGACCATATCGGCTCGATCGAGATGATCGAGGCCGTGGGCGAGGACAATTGGCCGAGCTACTTTCAGACCATCCATGACCGGTTGAAGCCAGGCGGCACCGCCGCGATCCAGGCGATCACCATCAACGAGGCAGATTTCGAGGGTTATCGATCGGGTCCGGACTTCATCCAGCGCTACATTTTCCCAGGTGGCATGCTGCTGACCAAGACGGTCATGCGCGAATTCGGCGATCGGTTCGGCCTGGTGCTGGAGAACTCCGAAACCTTCGGCCTATCCTACGCCAAGACGCTCAAGCTATGGCGCGACCGCTTCCTCGAGCGCTGGCCGGTGATCGCGCCGCTGGGCTATGATGAGGAGTTCAGGCGCAAGTGGGTGTATTACCTCAGCTATTGCGAAGCCGGGTTCATCGAGGGCTCGATTGACGTCGGGATTTATCAATACCGAAAGCCGGCTTAGGCGGTCGGGTCCACCAATAACGCGCGCTGCCCGCGGACTAGATCCGCGGGTCGCAAGGACATGCGCGCCGTGGTGAGTGGCCCACGGATCAAGTCCGTGGGCAGCGCGGTGGGGTGGATCGATGGAATCCGGTGCGTGCCTGCTGAGACCTGTACTCGCCCGCCCACGACGTCCTCCCGGCGAAAGCCGGGATCCAGTTGTGGATGTGATGGGGAAACTGGATCCCGGCTTTCGCCGGGATGACGCTTTGCTGGCGGGTTGGCGCTGTGGGTGGAACGCCTCGGCGTGAGGGGCGTACCGCCCCCGCCTATTTCCCTTTCGGCAGCATCTTGTTGGTGAGCCAGAAGAACATCGGATACGGCAGGAAGCGGATGGTCTTCATCAGCCACACCATGCGCTTGGGGAAGGCGATCTCGAAGCGGGTCGAACCTGTCAGGCCATCGACAATGCGTTGGGCGGCATCGTCGGTTTCCATCAGGAATGGCATGGGAAAGTCGTTTCGGTCGGTAAGCTCGGATTTGACGAAGCCGGGCGCAATCATCCGCACCACGATGTTGCGCGGTGCCAGTTCGGTGCGCATCGTTTCCAGCAGGTTGATCAGTGCTGCCTTGGTGGCTGAATAGGCGGCAGAGCGCGGCAGGCCGAAATACCCGGCGACCGAGGCGATGACCGCGAACTGGCCGCCGCCTTGTCGCTCCAGTTGCGCGATCAGTGGATTGGCAAGACGAATGACGCCCATCAGATTGGTATCGACCACGGTCTGGAACTGATCGAAATCATAATTGCCGACTTGCATAGGCTGCCATGCGGCAGCGCCATAAATCGTCAGGTCGATGCGACCCAGGTCAGCGGCGATCTTGCTGATGGTCGCCGCAACAGCTGCGGAATCGGTGACGTCCAGGGGATAGGGGTGAATGCTGCGGCCGGCGGCGACCTCAGCCAGCCTCTCGACCCGACGGCCCGAAATCGCCACGGTCCAGCCAGCGTCGGCGAGCCGCTTGGCTACGGCGGCACCAATGCCCGAGCCGCCACCGATAATCCAGGCGATCTTGGCCATGGTCAGATCCCGAACAGCGGTTGCAGGGCGCGCATCAAGCGGCCGCGGAAAGTCAGCTTGGCATCAACAGCCACGAGGCAGATGCAGTCGGGGCCCGGCTCGGCAATCGGTTGATGCTCGACATCCTCGTCATGGTCAGCAATGTCACCCGTGGCAAACACACCGAAGCGGTCGCGGTACGCCCCCTGCAGGATCAGCGTCAGCTCCTGACCACCGTGGCCATGCTCTGGCACGCGTCGCCCGCCACCAACGCGCAGCAGCATTAGCCGGGACTTCTGGCCGGGCCGGGTCGGCAGGTCGGCTGTGGCAACGCCAGGGCCGGTCCACTTCCAGCGTACGGCATCTAGGCCGCCCGGCACATAGGACTGCAGTGGAAGGGGCAGGGCGTTGGGCGCGCGCTCTGGTCGACCGACATCTATCTGTTCGTCGTCCAGCGCCCCGAGAAGACGGTCCAGGGCACTATCCGACATTGCGGCTTCCGGCTCATCAGTCAGCAGGGCGCCGCCAATTGCATCGATCTGACGCACAGTCTCACGCCCCGCTTCGGACATGGCAAGATGCGTTGCAATAACGGTGGAATAGGCCTCATCGAGCGTGCCGGCGCTAAAGGCCATCAGCGTGGTGATATCGGGGTGGTGATTGATCATTGCAGGTCCTCCAGCAAAGGCCGGAGCCGTTCATAGGCAAGGCGGAGGCGGGATTTGACTGTGCCGAGGGGGATGCCCACCAGCGCTGCTATTTCCGATTGCGGCATGTCATTGATGAAACTGAGGCGGACGACTTCGCTTTGCTCGCGCGGCAGCAGCTTGAGTGCGGCTGTCACGCGTTCGATCACCTGATTGCGCTCGATCAGCACATTGCCCAGCGGCGCATCGCTGGCGAGTTCCAACGTCTCCAGATCCTCATAGGGCTTGTTGGTCTGCCGACGGAGCTGGTCGATGCGCAGATTGCGCGCAATGGTAAAAATCCAGGTGCTGGCAGCACCGCGCTGTGGTGAGTAGAGGTGCGCCTTGCGCCAAACCTGCAGCAGCGTCTCCTGCGCCAGGTCTTCGGCAAGGGCGTCACCGGCGCCGAGCTTGAGCATCATCGATTTGATACGCGGCGCGAACGTGGAGAACAGCGCTGCAAGCGCGGCTTTATCGCGCTCCCGGGCAACTGCCAGCAGCAGGGCGGTCGGATCGTCTGTGGGGGGGCCTGACGGAGCGGGTCCCGGCGTTATCTCTGTCATGGCAAAGGCATACATCGTCCGCTCCGCATCTGTCAGCCCCAGTACGGACCAGAAGCGGCGATGGATCACCTCAGGGGCACCGGCTACGGCGACTTGGCGCGGAGGTGTCGGGTAGTTACCGGGCGCTCGGATGAGGCGCGACCCGGTCAACGCTTGCAGGACTGCAAGCGCTGCATCGGCGGTTTTGCCTCGGCTATGGCAGCGTCGACCTAAGCTGGCGCCTTGCTAGAGCCGTCCTGCGCTTTCTGGGCAGAGGATGCTCAGGTGGGAACGACCTGTGCGCCGCTGGCCGCCAGGAGTTCCAGGGAGTAGGGGGCCACGAGCTTGCCGGTCTTGAGTTGCTCGGCGCTGGCAATCTCGACGACGCGGCCATGACGCATCACGGCAAGCCGATCGCAGAGGAATGCCACCACCGGCAGATTGTGCGTCACCACCAGATAGGTCAGGCCCTGCTCACGGCGCAGGCGTTTCAACAGATTGAGGATTTCGGCCTGCACCGACACGTCGAGCGCCGAAGTGGGCTCGTCCAGCAGCATCACCTTGGGTTCGAGCATCAGGGCGCGGGCGATGGCAACGCGCTGGCGCTGCCCGCCAGAAAGCTGGTGCGGAAAGCGGAACCGGAAACGGCGATCAAGGCCGACGGCTGCCAGCATGGCTTCGACGCGCGGGCCGCGATTACCCAGACCATGGATGGCCAGTGGCTCGGAAAGAATGGCGTCGATAGTCTTGCGCGGATGCAGCGAGCCATAGGGGTCCTGGAACACCATCTGGCACTGGCGCGAAACCTGACGGTCGACGCCGTGGCTGCGGGCCTTTCCGAGTACGGAAATCTTGCCCGTCCAATCGGGCGCGAGGCCGGCAATGGCGCGCAGCACGGTCGATTTGCCGGATCCGCTCTCGCCCACCAGCGCGAAGCTCTCGCCCTCGGCCACGTCGAGCGTAATGCCGTGGGTAACCTGGGTCTCGCCATAGGAAATGTCGAGGTCGGAAAGTGAAATGGCGCTCATGTGCCCGCCCATGCTGTGCGGTCTAGGACCGGCAATTCGTCGCGTGTCTCGTCAATGCGTGGCATCGCTGCCAGCAGCCCACGGGTATAGGGGTGCTTCGCCTGCGACAGTTCGCTGGCAATGCACTCCTCCACCACCTGGCCTGAATTCATCACCAGGATGCGGTCGCAGTAATGTGAGACGAGGTTGAGGTCGTGGCTGATCAGGATCAGGCCCATGCCCTTGGTGACCACAAGATCGTCTATGATATCGAGCACCTGGGCCTGCACCGAAACGTCGAGGGCGGAGGTCGGCTCGTCGGCGATCAACAGGTCAGGCTCAGGGATCAGCATCATGGCGATCATGACGCGCTGGCCCATGCCGCCCGAAACTTCATGCGGATAGAGCTTGGCAACGCGGGCAGGGTCATTGATGCGCACCGCCTCCAGCATGGACAGCACGCGGTCATTGATCTCGCGGCGGGGCAGCTTGGCGTGGGTGACCAGCGCCTCCGCGATCTGCTCACCCACGGTCATCACCGGATTGAGCGAGAACTTTGGGTCCTGCATCACCATGGAAATGCGGGCGCCGCGAATGGCGCGCATCTGCTTTTCGCTCTGGGACAACAGGTCGATGCCGTCGAAGGTCATGCGGTCCGCTGTGACCTTGCCGGGCGAGCGGATCAGCTTGAGGATCGAGCGGCCGGTCATGGACTTGCCGGAGCCGCTTTCGCCCACAATGCCAAGGCGCTCGCGGCCCAGCGTGAAGGATATACCCTTGACCACTTCGACCGGCCCCTTGGGGCTGGGAAAGCTGACGCGCAGGTTCTGGACGTCGAGCAGGGGAGAACTCATTTGCCTTCTCCCTGCTTGGGATCGAGCACGTCACGCAGACCATCGCCGAGGAAGCAGAAGCCCAGGCTAACGATGATGATGGCAAAGCCCGGCATGGTGGCGACCCACCACTGATCGAGGATGAACGAGCGGCCACGCGAAATCATAGCGCCCCATTCCGGCAGCGGTGGCTGGGCGCCGAGACCGAGGAAGCCGAGTCCCGCGGCGGTCAGGATGATGCCGGCCATATCGAGTGTGACGCGGATGATCATCGAGGACGTGCACAGCGGCAGCACATGGCGGAGAATGATGCGGAGCGGCGAAGCCCCCTGCAACTGTACGGCCGAAATGAACTCCGCATTGCGGATGGTCATCGTCTCGGCGCGGGCAATACGTGCATAGCTTGGCCAGGTGGTGATGGCGATGGCGATGATGGCATTGTTGATGCCAGGCCCAAGCGCCGCCACGAAGGCCAGCGCCAGAATCAGTTTGGGCATCGACAGGAACACGTCGGTGACGCCCATGAGGACACGATCGACCCAGCCGCCGAAATAGCCCGAGATCGCCCCGACCATCAGGCCGAGCGGCGCCGCAATCACGGCCACCAGCAGCACAATGGTCAGCGTGATCTGGGAGCCATAGATGACGCGCGAATAGATATCGCGCCCCAGCTCGTCGGTGCCCATCCAGTGCTCGGCACTGGGCGGCAGCAGGCGCTGTGACAGGTTCTGTCCGATGGGAGAATAGGGCGCGATCCATGGCGCGAAAACCGCCGCGATGATCAGGCCGAAGATGATGATGGCGCCGACGACGGCCAGCGGATTGCGCAGCAGGGCCAGCGTAACCCGATAGCTGCGGCCAAGATTGGCCTGCAGCAGCGAGGTTGGGGAGTCGTCGAGCAGCCAGTCGCGGGTATTAGCCATCAGCGGGCCCTCGGGTCGAGGACGCGATAGAGCACGTCCGATAGTTTGTTGATGCAGATGAAGACGGCACCGATAACCAGCGTGGCGCCGAGCACCGCGTTCATGTCGGCATTGAGCAGTGCCACGGTGAGGTAATTGCCGATGCCGGGCCAGGAGAAGATGGTTTCGATCATCACCGAGCCTTCGAGCAGGCCGGCATAGGACAGACCGATAACAGTGATCAGCGGCACCCGGATTGGGTTGAAGGCATGGCGCCAGACCACCAGGCGCTCCGGCACGCCTTTGACGCGGGCCGTGGTCACATATTCCTGGTTGAGCTGATCGAGCATGAAGGACCGCGTCATGCGGGCGATATAGGCAAGGCTGAAGAAGCCGAGCACCGCTGCCGGCAAGATCAGGTGATTGACCGCGTTCCAGAAGATATCGATATCGCCCGAAATCAGGCTGTCGATCAGCAGGACGCCGGTGACTGGCGGCACGAGGCCGTCGAAATAGATGTCGATCCGGCCCGGACCGCCAACCCAGCGCAGCCGAGCATAGAAGATGGCCAGGCCGACAAGGCCCAGCCAAAAGGCCGGAACCGAATAACCCAGAAGACCGATGACTCGAATCACCTGATCGACCCAGCTGCCCTGACGGCTGGCCGCCACGACTCCCATTGGCACGCCGAGCGCGACGCCGATGAGAATGCCGAGCGTCGCCATTTCCAGCGTTGCCGGGAACACGCGGCTCAGGTCTTCGATCACCGGGCGGCCGGTCGAAACCGATTTGCCAAAATTGCCGGTCAAGACATCGCCGACATAGGAAATGAACTGGATGGGCAGGGGGCGATCCAGCCCCATCGCGGTGCGCGCAGCCTCATAGACCGCCGGTGTCGCGCGATCGCCGACGACCGACAGGACCGGGTCGATCGGCACGACGCGACCGATGAAGAAGGTGATGGCCAGCAACCCAAGAAAGGTGAAGGCGATGGTGACAACAAACCAGACTATTTCGGTCAGCTGACGTTGCAAAGCACGCCCTCTGGCACCTGCTTTGGGCGTAGAGCCTGTGTCCGGCAAGCTGGTCTGCGGCTCGACTGTCACGCGCTAATTCTCCAAGAAGAACAATAGATTGTCGCCCTCTGCAGGGTTACAGAGGGGCGTCACATTTCGTCATAATTCGCTTGGAGCATACAAGAAATTTTGCTTATATCAAAAAAATTATTGTGGGAGTGAGCGGGTGACTGCAGAGCAGGCCAAGGCGGACAATGATGCCCAACCCAGGGTTGGGGCGCTTATTCGGGCCCGCCGGCGCCAGTTGCACCTGACGCTCGAAGCGCTTGGCCGGACCGCCGAGGTGTCTGTCGGATACCTCAGTCAAGTTGAGCGCGACCACGCGACGCCGTCCTTGGGAACGCTGGCTCAGATCGCCCGTGCTCTGGGCGTTGGCCTTGATTATTTCATAGGTACCCCGACTGCGGAAGCTGCGTTGACGCGGCAGGGTGAGCGGCGCCGGTTCTCGATCGACGGGTCCTCGATCGTCTATGAGCGCGTCGGCACCGACTTTCCAGGCAATGTCCTGTCATCCTTCGTCATGACGGTGCCGCCAGGCTACCGCTCGGAGACGGTGAGCCATGAGGGCGAGGAGATACTCTATATTCTGGATGGCGCCATCACACAGCGCCTGGATGACGACGAGATGATCATGTCGGCCGGCGATAGTCTGCATTTTCGAGGAAATCGTCCCCATTCATGGTCCAACCACACCAATAAGGCTGCCCGTCTCCTGTGGACGGGTACGCTCACCCTGTTTCGTTCGACGGCTCAGCCTAAAACTGATCCGACCACCGAAAACCAGCCCGGCGCCAAGCCGGCCAAAACGCCTGCAAGAATCGTGAAGTCAAAGGAGAAACTGTCATGAACCTCTTCCGCGCGGCACTGCTCGCCGCCGCGATCACCCTGCCACTCGGCCATGTTGCTGCCCTCGCGGCAACGCCGGCTGACGTACTGGTGGTTGCCCAGAACATCGACGATATCGTCGCCATCGATCCTGCCCAGGCCTATGAGTTCACCTCGGGCGAACTCGTCACTAACGTCTATGATCGTCTGGTCCAGTACGATGCCGAGGACACCACCGTTCTCGCGCCCGGCCTGGCGACCGAGTGGGCTGTCGATGACGCCGCCAAGACCATCACCTTCACCATCCGTGACGGCGCTACCTTCCACTCTGGCAATCCTGTCCGTGCGGAAGACGTGGTCTATTCGTTCCAGCGCGTCATCAAGCTGAACCTGACCCCGGCATTCATCCTGACCCAGCTCGGCTGGACTCCGGAGAACATCGACTCGATGGTGACTGCCGACGGTAACACCGTCACCGTCAAGTATGACGGCGACTTCTCGTCGGCTTTCGTGCTGAACGTGCTCGCCGCTCGCCCCGCATCGGTGGTGGACGCCGTGACCGTCATGGCCAACGAGGTCGATGGCGACTTCGGCAATGCCTGGCTGAACGCCAATTCGGCTGGCTCGGGCCCGTTCTCGATCCGTGCCTATCGTCCGGCCGAAATCATCACGCTGGAAGCCAACCCGAACTACTTCAAGGGCGCTCCCGCCATGAAGTCGGTGATCATCCGTCACGTCGCTGAAGCAGCGACCCAGCAGCTGCTGCTGGAGACCGGTGACGTCGACATGGCCAAGAACCTGACCCCCGACCAGATCGGCAGCATCTCCGGCGATGCACTCAAGGTCGAAACCTTCCCGCAGGCCGCTGTCCACTTCCTGTCCTTCAACCAGAAGGACGAGCAGCTGCAGCCGCAGGCGCTTTGGGAAGCGTCGCGTTACCTCGTCGACTATGACGGGATGACCCAGTCGTTCCTGAAGGGCCAGATGGAAACCCATCAGGCGTTCTGGCCGAAGGGCTTCCCCGGTTCGCTGGACGAAACCCCGTTCACCTATGATCTGGAAAAGGCCAAGCAGATCCTGGCCGACGCCGGCATCCAGACCCCGATCACCGTCACCCTCGATGTGATCAATTCGACCCCGTTCACCGACATCGCGCAGTCGCTGCAGGCAACCTTCGCGGAAGCCGGCGTCAACTTCGAAATCCTGCCGGGCACCGGTGCTCAGGTCATCACCAAGTACCGTGAACGTACCCACCAGGCGATGCTGCTGTATTGGGGCCCGGACTTCATGGACCCGCACTCGAACGCCAAGGCGTTTGCGTACAATTCCGACAATTCGGATGCGAACTACCAGGCAACCACGACCTGGCGGAATGCCTGGGCAGTTCCCGATGAGCTGAACAAGGAAACCATGGCCGCCCTGGCGGAAGCCGATCCGGCAAAGCGCAGCGAGATGTATATCGACCTGCAGAAGAAGGTTCAGGAAAGCTCGCCCATCATCATCATGTTCCAGGCTGCCTACGAAGTGGCAATGGCCAAGAACGTCGAAGGTTATGTCAACGGCGCAACCTCGGACTTCGTCTACTATCGTCTCGTGACCAAGTAAGGTCACTCTAGGGAAGGCGCGCCCACCGGCGCGCCTTCCTCTTTCTGCAATGCGCTCTGGGTCAACCCGGAGTCCAGTTTTCCTCGACCAGCACCGAACTGGGCCCGGCCGTGCCGGGTGATCGATGGTCGAAGCCATTCTCAAGGAAGCCCTCAAATGTCTGCCACTCTCACCACCCGCATGGCCAATCTGCGCGCCCGCATGGCGGCAACCGGCACCGACTTGGTCGCCATCGGACCCTCAAGCCACATGAGCTGGCTGGCCGATCTGTCGCCGCATGGCGACGAGCGCCCAGTGATGTTGCTGGTGAGCGCCAGCCATGCCGGTTTCCTGATGCCGGCCCTCAATGTCGACAGCTCGCGCCAGCACACCGACCTGCCATTTTTCCCCTGGGCAGATGCTGAAGGTCCGGACGCTGCTCTCTCGGCACTGCTCGACGCCTCCGGCATCGATCGCAACAATGTCAGCGTCGTCGTCGATGAAACCATGCGCACCGATTTCGCGCTGCTGTTGCTGGATGCCCTGCCAGGGGCCCGCCGCCGCTTCACCCAGGACACGGTCGGCTATCTTCGCTCGCGCAAGGATGACGCAGAGTATAAGGCGCTTAAGGCCAGCGCCGTCCTCAATGATCGCGCCATGCAGGCCGGTTTTGCTGCGCTGAAGCCGGGGATTACCGAAATCGAAGTGGCGGAGGTCATCCGCGATTTCTACAAAGCCAATGGTGCGACGCCGGTCTTCACCAGCATCTGCTTTGGCCCCAATGGCGCGTTCCCGCATCATCACACCGGCGAGACCAGGCTCAAGGCTGACGACGCTGTGCTGCTCGACATTGGCGGCCGTATCGGTGGCTACCCCAGCGACATGACCCGTGTAGCGACCATCGGCAATCCGCCAGCTGGTTTTGACGATATTCACGCCATCCTTGACCGCGCGGTCGAAGCTGCATTGGCAGCCGCTCGCCCCGGCGTACCCGCCAGCGCCGTCGATAAGGCTGCTCGCGACGTCATAACCGCGGCTGGCTATGGCGAGCAGTTCCTGCACCGCACGGGCCACGGCCTCGGCATCGATGTGCACGAAACGCCCTATATCACAGCGACCTCGCCGACAATTCTGGAGGAGGGGATGGTGTTCTCGATCGAGCCCGGCATCTATCTCGGCGGGCGCTTTGGCCTGCGCCTGGAAGAGATCGTGATTCTGCGCGCCACGGGGCCGGAAATCCTCTCGGACCTGCCACGGACCACCTATCGGGCCTAAACGCCCCCACGAAATGCTTTCAGGGCGGCTGGCAGGCAACTGCTGGTCGCCCTTGCTTTGGACGGGCCCAAGTGCGCCCCACATTCAGTGTCATTCCGGCGAAAGCCGGAATCCAGTTTCCTGTGCCCGCCCCAAACTGGATCCCGACTTTCGTCGGGATGACGACGGTGGATTGGGGGGGGGCAACGGCAACATCACCCGCGAAGATGATCTGCATTCTACCTGAAATGTGGGGAAGTGCTGGTACGCCCACGGGGAATCGAACCCCGCTCTCCACCGTGAAAGGGTGGCGTCCTAACCGATAGACGATGGGCGCCGAAGCACTCGGTTCGTATAGTCAGGTCATTCGGGATGTGCAACCCATCCAGCAGAAAAAATCAGCTGATCCAGGTCGTTGGACACGGTTTTTAATGCAACGTGTAGTTGCACGCAGCCGGCAGGTCTGGGGATGGGATTGAGGAGTTTCTGGTACGCCCACGGGGAATCGAACCCCGCTCTCCACCGTGAGAGGGTGGCGTCCTGACCGATAGACGATGGGCGCGGACCTGGAAACTTTGCTGCTTACTCTGCCATCCCCTCAAGAAAGAGATGGTACGCCCACGGGGAATCGAACCCCGCTCTCCACCGTGAAAGGGTGGCGTCCTAACCGATAGACGATGGGCGCCTAGGCGCTGGGTTCGTATAGTCAGGTCATTCGGGATGTGCAACTCATTTCGCGCATCCAAATCTCAAATTTTGCGACAGGCCAGGTTTTCAACAGCCCGAGAAGGTGACTGGGCGCTGATAACCGCGTGGACGGTCGCGCACATCGACATGGATGAACGGCCGGCCGGGGTAGCAACCCAGCCCACCCACCGCATTGTTGCGCATGGCGAAAGCGATCAGCTGCTGCTTGGGTACGCCGGGAATATAGAAATCGGCCGCCATGCATTTGGTATGATAGGAATTGTCCGCGCCGCCCGCAGCACTATTGTGCCGACCGTCGCGATAGCCGGAGTTCATGACTACCTTTTTGCCGAAATGGCCCTCGAACTCCCAGATGGCGAGGCGCATCTTGGGGGAGAGGCAGAGCGCGTTGACGCCCTTGCTGGAGACATAGGTGCCCCAATCTGCCCGCAGGCCGGAATAACCGGGCCCGCTGCCGCTGGCAAACATCGCCATGGGGACACAACCGCCCAAAGCCAGGGCGCAGGCAACTGCAAAAATCATTGATCGCATGAGCGGCTTCCCGAAAACCCGAAGTTGCAATTATGCAACAAAGGCCGATGGGTGGTTCGTAATCGCTAAAATACGATCGGTTTCGCTAACCGCGCGCTAAGCGCACTGGTTAGCGAAACGTTAGTTGCGATGTCAGCCGAGGGCTGACAGCAGAATCACCACTTGCCGGTATTGGGCATCGACGCCCACGGCTCCTGCGGCGGCAGGGAGTCGCCGGCCTGGATCAGTTCAATGGAAATACCATCGGGGGAGCGCACGAACGCCATGTGACCATCGCGCGGCGGGCGATTGATCACCACGCCCATGTCGGAGAGATGCTGGCACAGGGCATAGATGTCATCGACGCGGTAGGCTAGGTGCCCGAAATTGCGGCCGCCGGTATACTCTTCCGGGTCCCAATTGTAGGTGAGCTCGACCTTGGCATCCTCGTCTCCGGGCGCGCACAGGAAGATCAGGGTAAAGCGGCCTTTCTCGCTCTCATTGCGCTTGACCTCCTGCAGCCCCAGTCCATCGCAATAGAACTTGAGGCTGGCGTCGATGTCGGTCACACGGACCATCGTGTGAAGGTACTTCATGGCAAAACTCCTGTGCTGCAATCCAGCAAGGCCTAGCAACTGGGGGGCAGGGGGGCAATCGCGGCGCTACCCGCCTCAAACAAACAAATTCGCAACATCTTCTTAACTTTTGGAACTGAATCGGCCACAGTGAGACGTCTTGTGGAGTACCTCGCTGTTTGCGAGGCGAGTGCGAAAAGGCGTGGGGACTATGGGGGCCAAGTTTAGTGGCGATGGCGACGAGGCCAGTGGCCTGCCTGTAGAGGCAGCATCGGTGAATCGTACGCAGGCAGGGGCGTCTCACGGCGACAACGCCCTCGACACAATCGAAATCTCCGGAACCATCAAGTGGTTCGATGCCGGCAAGGGGTTTGGCTTCATCATTCCCGATAACGGTCAGGCCGATGTGCTGCTGCATGTGACGTGCCTGCGCCGTGATGGTTACCAGACGGCCTATGAAGGCGCTCGTATCGTTGTCGAGGCGCTCAACCGTCCCGGCGGGCTGCAGGCCTTCCGTATCCTCTCGATGGACGAATCCACCGCCCGCCATCCGGCTCAGATGCCGGCGCCCCGCACCCATGTCGTTGTCGAGCCGACTTCGGGCATGGTCCGGCTTGAGGTGAAGTGGTTCAACCGCATTCGTGGTTTTGGTTTCCTGTCTGAAGGCGAAGGCGCGCCGGACATCTTCGTTCATATGGAAACGCTGCGCCGTTTCGGCATCACCGAGCTACGGCCCGGCCAATTTGTGCTGGTGCGCTACGGCAATGGTCCCAAGGGCCTTATGGTCGCCGAAATCCGCCCGGATGGTTGGGGCGACGCTCCGTCCTCGCACTAGGAATCCCCGATATGGTCCAGCTGGCCGAAATGCTCCGCCCGTCCACGCGCGCCTTGCGGGCAGGGGGCTTGGCCCTGGCTGTGCTGCTCGCCGTGCCGCTGGCGGCCTGCAGCGACGAAGGCAAGCTGGTTCTGCACACCGATAGCGGTGATCACAGCTTCAACGTCGAGGTGGTTGATACAGACGAGACCCGCGCTCAAGGGCTGATGTACCGGCAGGAACTGGCCGATGACGCTGGCATGCTGTTTGACTTCAAGGAAGAGCGCAACGTCTCCTTCTGGATGCGTAACACGTTCATTCCGCTCGATATGATCTTCGTCGGCGCCGATGGCGTGGTGAAAAACATCCACGTCAACGCCCGCCCGCAGGACCCCACCTCGATCCCTTCGGACGGGCCGGTACAGTTCGTGCTGGAAATCCCAGGCGGTCAGTCCAAAGTCATCGGCCTCAAGGCTGGTGATACCATGGAGCATCCGCGCGTCAGCGCGAAGGTCAAGTAGCGCCTATAAGCGAGCAATGACCATGCAGTCGATGACGGCCCAGAGATGCAGGCTGGCCCCAGCGACCACGAAAACATGCCAGAGCACGTTCTGGAACTTCAGTTTTTCCCACACATGGAAAATGATCCCCAGGGAATAGACCACGCCGCCGGCCAGCAAGAGCCATAATGTGGTTGGAGGTAAGGCATGGGCAAGCGACTGGAACACCAGCATGCCGCTCCAGCCAATGCCCAGATAGAGCGCAATCGCCATGCGCCCGAAGCGCTGCGGCACAACGAGCTTGAGCGCCACGCCGATCAATGACGCCCCCCAGATCAGCACCATCATGACGGTGCCGGTCGTGGTGCCGCCGAGAATGGCGAGGAATGGCGTGTATGTGCCGGCAATGAACAGGAAAATCGCGGCCTGGTCGAGGCGAGCCAGAGCCCGTTTGACCGGCGAAGCGGGCCAGAGATTGTAAGCCATGGAGACGCCGAGCACGGCAACCAACGTGCCGATATAGACAGCCAGGCCCGGAAAAGCTTCGGGCGCGGTCGTGGTCAAGGCAAAGGTGAGCAGGATAGCTCCGGCAATGATCGCGACAACCAGCCCCAAACCATGCACCACGCCATCGGCAATGACCTCGGCGAGGGTGTAGGCGCTGTTCTCGCGACTCCACCAGGACGGGCGATGTGGTATCTGGGTTTGCATGCGGTCTCCTTGCCAGCACCATGGCGTAGTGATGTGACCAGATTGTTGCGGCTACGGGGCTGGCAGCGTCTTGGACAATATGGGAACTGCAACTGGCAGTTGAAAGCCGACTGAGACCCTTGACGACACTCGAGACCGCACCTATCCGAGGCGTAACGCCATAGTTACGGAAATCCCGGTGCCTCCCATTAGCCAGTTTGGCGCCCTTGCCGACGCAACCCGCTGTCAGATCGTCGAAATGCTGCTGGCTGAGCCGCAGCCTGTGCACCGGATCACCGAGTCCTTTCCGATCAGCCGGCCGGCTATCTCCCGTCACCTGCGCGTATTGCGCGATGCTGGGATCGTCCGCGAAAAGCGCAAAGGCCGCGAAAACGTCTATGTGGTGCAGTTGGCCGCGCTGGATAAGGTCCGGACCTGGATTGCCGGGGTGCCATCGGCCGAGCAGGCACTCGCCGCGCCTGTGGTGATCGTGCCGGAGGTGGCTGCACCTGCGCCGGTTGCGGCGACGCCCGTGATCGAAGTCACCGTGCCGGAAGTCGCCGTTGCGCCAGAGCCGGAGATGGCCGTTGCGCCAGTCAAGAAGCGCGCCAAGAAGGCGGCTGCAAAGCCTGTGCCGGTCGCTCCGGTCATCGAAGAACAGCAGATGGCCTTCGACCTTTAGTTCGAGCGTGCTTGATACCCATCCCCGACACGGAGTCACGCTGCGGAGGCGGGAATGTCTCCGTTATGGGCGGTTTGGCCTGTGCATGTGGTAAGTCGTATGTCGCGGACCGCCCGTCAGACAGCGCTAATCCGCCGTAATTTCAGCGACTTGATCATGGTGCCGACACTTTCCGTGATCCGCCAGAATCTCGATAACGCGGCAATCTTCGACCTGGCCGTGTGAACAGCCCACAACCATGCGCTGCAGTTCAGCTTTCAATGCCACCAGGCTGGCGATGCGCTGCTCCACATCGATCAATCTTGCCTTGGCGATCGCGTCAGCATCGGCGCAGGGCTGGTGGGGATCGTCCTGCAGCACCAGCAAGGTGCGGATGGCGTCGATTTCAAAACCCAGTTCCCGCGAATGACGGATGAAGGTCAGCCGGTTCAGGTCGTTCTGGTCATAGAGCCGGCGATTGCCATGGGTGCGCGCCGCAGTCGGCAACAGCCCGATCTGCTCGTAATAGCGAATGGTGGTGACCTTGACGCCACTGGCTTCCGACACTTTGCCGATTGGCATTTCGTGCTGCTGCATTTTCCGCTTGCTCCTACAGTCACTGGAGGATGTACGCCTGCATCGTCAAATGCAAGGGAGCATGAACGATGGCCGAAATCGCAGCGACAACCCGTTTCCGTGTCGAAGGCATGGATTGCGCCAGTTGTGCTGGCAAAGTCGATACCGCAACCCGGCGAATCGCTGGGGTCGAGGATGTGTCGGTTTCTGTGGTTTCGGGGACGATGACGGTCCGTCACGCCGCCAATGTCGACCTTGCGGCGATTGCCATGAAGGTGACCAGCCTCGGCTACAAGGCGGCACCGATCGCCAAGAAGACCGCTGCTACCGGTGCCGCAGACCATGACCATGCAGATCACGATGATCATGCCGGGCACAACCATGCTGGACACGCTTGTTCAGGGCATGACCACTCCAGTCACTCTGCCAAGCCGGCAACCAGGGCCGATGCGGTCGAGGGGATGCATGGCCACGATCACAGCCTAGGCGATGGTCCATGGTGGCAGACCACCAAGGCCCGTCTGACCATGCTGTCCGGCGCGGCGGTAGCGATAGCGTTTGTGGCTGGGCAGCTGTTTCCGCAGATCGAGCAGTGGGCCTTTGTCGTCGCCATGTTTGTTGGCCTCGTGCCGATTGCGCGCCGTGCCTTTGCCGGTGCGATCAACGGCACGCCATTCTCCATCGAAACGCTGATGACCGTTGCTGCCGTTGGCGCGGTGTTCATCAATGCCGCTGAAGAAGCCGCCATCGTCGTGCTGCTGTTCCTGATCGGCGAACTGCTTGAAGGCGTGGCCACGGGCAGGGCGCGCGCCAGCATCAAGGCTCTGGCGACGCTGGTGCCCAAGGTCGCGCTGCGCGAAATCAACGGCAAGACCAGCGAAGTCCCTGCCGAGACGCTCGCCGTCGGCGATATCGTGCTGGTTCGCCCGGGTGACCGGGTTCCGGCCGATGGTATTGTCCTGTCGGGCGAAAGTGCCATCGACGAGGCGCCGGTTACCGGCGAATCCGTGCCCAGGCGCAAGGAAGCCGATGATCCGGTCTTCGCCGGCACCATCAATCAGGAAGGCGCCCTGCGCATCCGGGTGACCGCAGCTGCATCCGACAACACCATTGCCCGCATCATCGCCCTTGTCGAAGAGGCCCAGGAATCCAAGGCTCCCACTGAACGCTTCATCGACAGGTTCTCGCGCTACTACACGCCAGCGGTGATGGTCGTCGCCGCGCTGATCGCGATTGTGCCGCCGCTGGCTTTTGGGGGCGCGTGGGACGAGTGGATCTATAAGGGCCTCGCCATCCTGCTGATCGGCTGTCCCTGTGCGCTGGTCATTTCCACCCCGGCAGCCATTGCAGCCGCCCTGTCCTCCGGCGCGCGTCGCGGCCTGTTGATGAAGGGCGGCGCGGTACTCGAGCAGCTTGGCAAGATCGACATGGTCGCTCTCGACAAGACCGGCACGCTGACCGCTGGTAAGCCGCAGGTTACCGATATTGTTGCCGCTGGTCGCAGCGAGCGGGAGACTATTGAGCTGGCCGCGGCGCTTGAGGTTGGCTCCAGCCATCCGCTGGCAAGCGCGATTCTCGCCCGCGCCAAGGCGGATGGCATCGAGCCAAAGCCATTGAGCAAGGCTGGGGCAGTCGGTGGCAAGGGGGTCGTCGGCACGGTCGATGGCGTCGTGCTGTTCCTCGGTTCGCCCAAGGCTGCAGCAGAGCAGGTCGCCCTCGGTGCCGAACTGGAAACCCGGATTGCGGCGCTCAACGATGAGGGGAAGACCGTTTCCGTCTTGCTCGCCGGCGGGGCGGTGGCCGGTGTTATTGCCATGCGCGACGAACCGCGGCCCGATGCCATCGAAGGTCTGCAGGCGCTCAAAGGGCTTGGTGCCGATGTCGTCATGCTGACGGGCGACAACAAGCGTACGGCGGCTGCCATCGGCAAGTCGCTCGGCATCGAAGTGCGGGCAGAACTGCTGCCCGAGGACAAGCAGCGGATCGTCGGAGAACTCAAGGCGCGTGGCAGGATCGTCGCCAAGGTGGGCGATGGCATCAATGATGCGCCAGCACTGGCGGCGGCCGATATCGGCATTGCCATGGGCGGCGGTACGGACGTGGCGCTCGAAACAGCGGATGCGGCCGTGCTGCATGGCCGGGTGCTGGATGTCGCCAATATGATCATGCTGTCGCGGGCCACCATGTCCAATATCGGTCAGAACATCACCATCGCACTGGGGCTCAAGGCCTTCTTCCTGGTGACCACTGTGGTGGGCGTTACCGGCCTGTGGCCGGCGATCCTGGCCGATACCGGAGCCACGGTGCTGGTAACAGCCAACGCCATGCGTCTGCTGGGCTGGAAGGGCCGGACGGCCGAGGCGCAAGGCTAGGCATCGCAGCCATCGGAACGAACGAATGGGGGCCGTGTGCCCCCATTCCTATTCAGGCCGAGCGGGCGAGGTTGGCGGCGTGCAGGGATACATCGATGCTGGGAAACACCACGTCATGGCCGGCCAGGGCGGCTGTCAGTGCGGTCTTGATCATGGGGTGTAGGCTGATGATGCCGCCCACGAAGCCTATCGGGTGTTCGCCAGCGCGAACGCAGAGGGCAAGGCCAAGGCGAGCGAGTTCGATGGCGGCACGCTCGAGAATGTTGAGGGCCAGGGCGTCGCCACGTGTCGCCGCCTTGGCGACGGCCTGGGCAAGGGTGCCGATGCGACCGCGGTCGCTGCCATAGATGAAGGCACGGGTCGCATCCCAGTCATCGCCGCCCATGGCGGCAAAAAGCTCCTCCGCCAAAACCGAGGCATCGGCGGGTCCGCCGGTCTCATCGATCCGGCGATAGAGTTGGTCCAGGGCTTGCAAGGCAATCCAGGTGCCCGAGCCACCATCATCGATCAAAAGGCCTCGGCCGCCAACGCGTATCGTGCTGCCATCGGCGGCGATGTGAAGGCCGATTGATCCAGTGCCGGCCGATATCAGGTGACCGGTGCCGGGCGCGAATGCTGCACGGAATGCCAACTCCATGTCGTCGCTGGCTTGTACGGTATCGATAGCAACGCCAAGCGCGTCGCAAACCAGTTGCCGCACGCCTTCAGAAGCGCCACCACCCAACCCTGTAAGGCCAAGGCAAACGCCGCTCAGCGCACCATCGTGCGGCAGGGCGCTTGCTATGGTTTGCAGCGCCTTGAGCAGCCGCTCCCGTTCAACAGGATTAAAGATGTGACCGGTGGCACCGACTGCAACTCCACGCCCCAGCAGCTTGCCTTTCGCGTCGACCAAGGCCCAGCGCGAGGCCGTGCCGCCGATATCGATCCCCAGATAGCTCATTTGCCGCCTGCGACTTCGCGCGCAAATCCCCGGGTGATTTCCCGGGGATTGGTGATCATGGTGCCAACGACCACGGCATATGCCCCGGCAGTGATGGCGGCGCGCGCCAAAGCGGGGGTATTGAATCGCCCTTCAGCAACAATCGGCGTGTTCACCCGTGCGGCGAGCGCACGGATCAGTTCCAAGTCGGGGCCTTCGGGTTTGGGCTCGGTATAAGACGTGTAGCCAGACAGCGTCGTCGAGATATAGGTTGCGCCCATCTGTTCGGCTGCAAGACCTTCATCCAGCGTCGAGATATCGGCGAAGGTTTCGAGGCCAAGCTCTTCGCGGATGCGGCGGATCAACTCCTGGGGCGCATCGCCATGGCGCGGGCGCGGCGTGCAATCGAGCGCGATGATATCGGCGCCAGCTTCTGCCAACCGCTCGGCGGCCGCAAAGGTGGGTGTAATGTAGACCGGCACGTCGCTGGAAAAAACCTTGTCGATGCCGATCACCGGCAAGCCGGCGGCTTTCACCGCGCGGACGTCATCGGCGCCATTGGCGCGAATACCGCGGGCACCGCCGTCCCGGGCCGCCAGGGCCATCGCGCCCATGAACATCGGGCCATGCAGCGGGTTATCCGCCCGCGCCTGGCAGGAAACGATGAGCGAGCCTGGCTCGAGCTTGAAAGTCACTTTACGGCTCCGGAGGTCATGCCGCTGATGAACTGACGCGACAGGACGATATAGATCAAGATGATGGGCGCAGCCGACAGCGTCAGCCCCGAGAACAGCACACCCCAGTCGGTCGTGTATTCGCCCATGAAGGTCGTCAGGCCCTGGGGCAGGGTCTTGAGGTCGTCATTCTGGATGAAGACCAACGGGAAGAAAAAGTCATTCCATATCGGCACCACGTTCTGGATCCCGGCGATCACCATGGCCGGGCGCACCAGTGGCAGCATGATCGACCACATGATGCGCGCCTCGCTGGCGCCATCCATGCGGGCGGCATCTTCCAATTCGCTGGGCAGCGTGCGGATAAATCCGGTCATGATGAACACCGTCGTCGGCAGGCCCATGGCCGTATAGACGAAGATCAGCGCCAGCTGGTTGTTGAGCACGCCGAGGTCGCGCATCAGCATGAACAGCGGGATGATGGCCAGCTTGAGCGGCAGCGTCAGCCCGGCGATGAAGAACATCAGGATGAAGCTGGCGCCGAAGAATTCGTAGCGGGCGATGGCATAGGCGGCCATGGTGCCCAACGTCAGGATCAGCGCCATCGAGGCGCCGGTGACGAGGAACGAATTCATCAGGTAGCGCAGGAAATTGGTCTGCGTCCAGATTTTGCTGAAGTTCACGAAATTGCCGAAATCGGGTAGCCCGAACGGGTGCTGGAAGATCTCGGGTGTGCTCTTGAACGCCGAGAAAACCATGATGACGATCGGCGCCAGCATGATGAAGGTGTTGGCGATGAGGATGATCTGCAGCAAGCCATCGCGGCCCAGCCGGCCGATAATGCCGCCGCTATCGTAATCTCTTGTGGTTCCGGCAGTGCTCATAGCTCGATCTCCCGCGACCGCAGGCGAACGGTGATGATGCTGGCCACCACGGCGATAAACACGAAGATCAGCACGGCCAGCGCACTACCCAGGCCAAAATCCTGCTGGCCCGACGAAACGTTGCCGAAGGCGGTGCGATAGAAATAAAGGCCCAGCACGTCCGTGGAGCCATAGGGGGAACCGTCGAGACCGGCCATGATGTAGGGCAGCTCGAACCAGTTGAATGCGCCGACGAACAGCAGCACGAAAACGATGGTGGCGCTCGGCGCGCAAAGCGGCCAGACGATCTTGGTGATCTTGACCCACTCGCTCTGGGTTTCCATGCGCGCGGCATCAAGAATTTCGGTCGGAATGCGCTGCATACCGGCGAGGAAGACCAGCGTAGGGAAGCCCACCATGTGCCAGGCATTGGCGAAGATCAGCGCCCATAGCGCGGTGGAATCCTGGCCGAGCCAGGGCTGCGCCAGCCACGGCATGCCGAGGCCACGAAAACTCTGGTTCACCACCCCGAATAGCGGATGCAGGAACAGCTTCCATAAATAGCCAACGATGATGGTCGAGAGCACCACGGGCAAGAACACAGCAACGCGGTGGAAGCGGGCGCCCGGCATGTCGCGCCACAGCGCATAGGCCAGCAGGAACCCGAGACCGTTCTGCAGCACCAGCAGCGCGAAGAACACCATGATGTTGTGCGTGAACGCATTGCGCGTCCAGCTCGCATAGGGCTCGACGAACAGCACGGTGTGGAAATTGTCGAGCCAACTGAACTCGCCGCGCATCAAGCCCTGCCAGTCGAAGAAGGCATAGGCGAACGCGGCGATGATTGGATAGACGATGAACAGCGCCACGAACGCCAGGGGCGGCGCCAACAGGACGGTGATCCATAGACCGCGTCCGGTCATGCGCAATTTGGGCATTGTGTGCTCACGCGGCTGATGCTGGATTCAACGGGAGGGAAGGCGCCGCGGACCAGGCCGCGACGCCGGTTGACGGATTACTTCTGGAACGGCTCGTACCAGGCCTTCAGGCCTTCGGTGACCGCAGCACCAGCGGCTTCCGGTGTGGTCTGGCCAGCCAGAAGCTTCTGGACTTCAGCCTGAAGCAGCACCGAACCGGACGGCTCGCCATAACGGAAATGCACCAGCATCAGGTAGGGAATTGCTGACGTATTCAGTTCGGCGATTTCCGCCAGCAGCGGGTTTTCAAAGGTAACGCCCGGAACAGTCGAGATGTTGTTCAACGTATTGGCAAAGGCCTGGCCGAATTCGAGGCTCGCGACATAGTTCAGGAACTTGAGCGCAGCTTCCTTGTTGGCGCCATGGGCGTTGGCTGCGTAGCCACCGTCGTAATAGATCGCCACCAGCTTTTCGTCCTCGGCCGTCTTGCCGGGGGCAGCGAAGACGCCCAGCTCGATATCCGGGTTCTGGGTCTTGAAGGTCGCCAGTTCGTACGAACCACCCGCGAACATTGCCGCCATGCCCGAGCTGAACAGCTGCTGGGCCGAGGGGTAATCGAGGCCAATGAAGCCATCGGGGAAGTAAGCCGAAATTTCCTTCAGCTTGGCCAGTGCTTCGACATAGCGCGGATCGGTGAAGTCGGCCTTGCCGGCAATCAGATCGTCATAGAAGCCCTTGCCCATGATCGAGGAGACCAGGTCGCCGACGATGGTTTCGTTCTGCCAGGCCGTCGCGGTGCCATTGGCAAATGGCATGATGCCAGCGTCCTTGAGCTTCTGCGAGGCGGCGATCAGCTCATCCCAGGTCTGGGGCTCGGTGATGCCATTGGCGTCGAAAATGCCCTTATTGTAGATGACCAGCTGGGTCTGGCTGGCAAACGGCACGGCATAAAGCGTCTGGTCCGAACGCATGGTCTCGGCAGCCAGCGCGCTCGGTGCGAAATCGGCGAGTGCCGGGATCGCCTCGACGGTGAGCGGCTCAAGATAGCCAGCCGATGCGACGTTCTCCATGCCGCCATAGGCGCGCACCATCATCAGGTCCGGACCCGTGCCGCCGGCCAATGCCGTCGACAGGATGGTGTTGTAATTGGCAGCCTCGAAGGTTTCGAATTTGACCGTAATGCCCGGATTTGCAGCCTCGAACGTGTCGATGAACTGCTCATACTGCGCACGGTCTTCCTGGCGCCAGCTCCAGAAGGTCAGGTCTTGCGCCATGACCGGCAGTGCAACGAGCAGTGCGCCCATCGCCGCGCCCAGGCGGATGATAGTCTTGTTCATTATTATTCTCCTCTCCTCATATCGATAGACTCTGTTGCCCTGGGTTTGACCGCATGTCTCAAGCAGACAAGCGACGGCCATCCTCGGCGGAAAAGAAATGCGCCTGGCCCGGCTCGATCAGGATGGTGACTGCCTCGTCGGGATCATAGATCTCGTTTGGCAGCGTGCGGGCGCCGATCATGGTGCCATTGACCAACCGCGCATAGGCAAAGGCGTTGTCGCCCAGATATTCCTGGTAGACGATCGTTGCCTTGAACCCTTCGGCGTTCGGATCGCGGGTCAGCTTGATTGCGTCAGGGCGAATGCCCAGGCGGAAAGCCTTGTCCGGAGCTGCCAGCTGGTTGGGCAGGGCGATCGTGCCGCCGCCCGGAATGCCGACCCGGTCGCCATCGCGCGTCACATCGATCAGCGCCATCTTGGGCGAGCCAATGAAGGTGGCGACGAAGCTGTTGGCTGGGCGCTCGTAAAGTTCGCGGGGCGAGCCGACCTGTTCGATACGGCCGAGGTTCATCACCACGATCTTGTCGGCCAGCGTCATCGCCTCGACCTGATCGTGGGTGACATAGATCATGGTGCCGCCGATTTCGCGGTGCAGGCGGGCAATCTCCAGCCGGACTTCCGAGCGCAGGGCCGCGTCAAGGTTGGACAGCGGTTCATCAAGCAGGAACACGTCGGGTTTGCGCACCAGGGCACGGCCGATAGCGACGCGCTGGCGCTGGCCGCCAGACAGCTCACGCGGGCGCCGTTTCAGCAATTCATCCAGCCGCAGCATCTGCGAGGTTTCGGCGATGCGTCTTTCGACCTCGGCCTTGTCGAGCCCCATCAGGCGGGCGCCAAAGGCCATGTTTTCGTAAACGTCCATATGCGGGTAGAGCGCATAGGACTGGAACACCATGGCAATGCCGCGCTTCGAAGGCGGCACATCATTCATCAGGTGTTCGTTGAGATGGAACTCGCCGTCGCTGATCGGATCGAGCCCGGCGATCAAGCGCAGCAAGGTGGATTTGCCGCAACCCGAGGGGCCGACAAAAACCACAAATTCACGGTCTCCAATATCGAGGTCGATGCCGTGCAGGACTTCGGTGTTCTTGAAGCGCTTCTTGATGCCGCGCAGCGCTAACCTGGCCAAATGCTAACTCCGGCCGATACGGCCAATAATATCCCAATCGAGTAGCACAGCTAATGGCACCGGCGAGCAAGTGTAAAGAGGCCATGTATGGTAGTACCACCTGTCCGCGCATAGCGCCGGGAGTTTTGCGGGATCTGACAGGTGTGGGACGTGCCGGATCGCTCCGGCGACCGGCACTGGCGCACGGTCGTCGGAGGTCTTTCAGCAGTCGAGGGGCTTGGCTGGTCGCTAGAGTCGCACGGCCTGGCCTGTGCGGACGCTTTCGTCAGCAGCAAGGCAGATATTGAGTGATGCCACGGCGTCATTCATGTGGCGGGTCAGATCGAGATCTTCGGTCACGGCGCGATAGACAAAATCCTGCTCGCGATAGCACAGTGCATTGTGATCCGGCTCGTCGCGCATATCCAGCCAATCGTCCGGGCGGGTGAAGGCGTGCTTCGCATCGGTCTCTGCGTGGTGAATCAGCAGGCGCGACGTGCGGGTATGGGCATCCAGGCTCGCCGAGCTGGCACCTTCCTCGACCACGATGGAAACCGAACCCTGCGGGGAGATCACGTCTTTGACGAAATAGGCGGTCTCCGACATCATCGGACCCCAGCCGGCCTCGTACCAGCCCAGGCTCCCGTCATCGAACAGCACCTGGAAATGGCCGTAATTATACATGCCGGCGGGCAGGCCCTTGGCCATGTTCAAGCCCATGCCGCGCACTTCGACCGGCTTGGCATCGGTGATCTGGCACATCACGTCCACATAGTGGACGCCGCAGTCGACGATCGGCGAGGTGGTCTGCATGATCGAGCGATGAATGTCCCAGGCGCTGCCGCTGGATTGCTGATTGAGGTTCATGCGGAACACGTAGGGGCCGCCCAGATTGCGGGCCTCGGCGATGAGGCGCATCCAGGATGGGTGATAGCGCAGGATATAGCCGACGATCAGCTTGCGGTTATTGGCCTTGGCCGCCGCGACGACGCGTTTAGCGTCCTTGAGATTGGCGGCCAGGGGCTTCTCGACAAAGACGTGAGAACCCGCTTCCATCGCTGCAATGGCCATATCGGCATGGGTGTCGGTATGGGTGGCAATCGAAACGACCTGTGGCGAGAATTCCGCCAGCGCCTGCGCGTAGTCGGTGCGCACGGGATAATCGGCCAACTCCTCTTGCAGGTTGGGCTTGGACCGGTTGACCAGACCGACGACATCGAAGCCGGGATGATTATGGTATGCCAGCGCGTGGCCGCGGCCCATCTGGCCAAGCCCCACCACGAGTACCGACAGCTTCTGTCCCTGCATTAAAGTCTCCAGTCTAGGATAGTAGAATAGGTTCGGCGGCGGCGGTCACGCCCGGCGCCGCTCACGAGCGACCTGGCGGGCGCCGATGGTAGCGAGAGCCACAGAGAACAGGGTCGGGTTGGTGGCCGTCACCGTTGGGATGACGCCATTGCCGGCGACATAGAGATTGTCAAATCCCCAAACGCGACTTTGGCGATCGCAAACGCTGGTGCCGTCATCTTCGGCCCCCATGCGGATGGTGCCTTGGTAATGCAGGGAACTGCCCACCGGGAGGACCGTTGTGGCGAAGCCGGGTGCTGGGCGGCCGATAACCTCGGCGACGCGCAATGCGGTAGCCTTGGCATCCTCGATACGGGTCTTGTCAGCCTCGGAGGGCTTCCACTTGATCGAAATCGAGGGCAGGCCATGCCAATCGAGCCGGGTCTCGTCGAACGCGAGATGATTTTCGGCATTGACGTCGGACGGGCAGAATACGCCCATGCCCACCGGCTGGCCAGTCAACTCCGCCGGCCGTTCCATGGAATCGAGGCTGCTGGGATAGAGGGTGACCGAGAAGGGAAAATCATTGGTCGCGGGAATCCAGCTCATCGCCCGCATCGGTGGATCGGACGGCGGCGCTTCGGCGATCTGCGAGATAATGAAATGGTCGTTGATATGGCGGCCAAGGGCGGCAGGGCGGATGCCCGACGCATAAAGCAATTGCGGCGTGTGTAGGGAGTCGCAGGCCAGCACCACCGTGGCGGCGGCGACAAACCAGGTGTCCTCCTCGCCGACACGCGCCAGTTCGACACCTGTCGCGCAGCCATTCTCATGCACCACGCGCCGGCAGACGGTTTCCGAGAGAATCTTGAAGCGCTCCGCAGGTTCCTCGACCAGCGGGCCAAGCACCATGTCGGTGCCGTGATAGGTCAGGGTTTGCTGGCCGGGCGTAGCGGCCAGCGGCATGGCCTTGACCTGACGGTCAGGATCGCGGCCGGGATTGAAGACAGCGCCCAGCCTTTCGCGCATGGCCATGGCTGCGGCATCGTCGGGCCGCGTGTTCTTGTTTGTGCCCAGAAGTCCCTCGGCAATAGCGAGGGCCGCCTCGAACTCCTCGGCGGGAATGAAGGGCACGCGCTCGGCCTCGGACGGGGTCGGGGTGCCGGTCGACCACTTGGTGCCCATACCGCCGACATTGGCGGCAGCGAAGCCGGTGAAGAGGTTTTCGACCGGGTCGGTCTCGTTGGTGATGTAGAGGCCTGAACGGCGCAGCAGGGACGCGTCGAAACCGCCGGCGCGGCGCGCCTCCCATTCTTCCTTGCTGACGGAAAGGCGCGGCGTGCGGTCACCGCCCTGGGCCATCATTTCGAGCGCAGCCCGCTCTTGCAGATCGGCAACATTGTCGAGATGCGCGCCGACCCTGGGCAGGATTTGCGGGCCGGCTTCAACCATGACGATACGGGCTTCGGGCCAATCGCGTCGGATAATCCGCGCATAGGCCGAGCCGGTAGGCCCGGTCCCAATGATAACGACATCGGCAGACTGGTCACGCATAGCTGAAAAGGTCCATATCCGGTCATGTAGCTGAAATATAAGGATGATGCGGTCGCACTTGTTGTCAATCGGAATGTTGACACGGCAATCGGGAGTTTTGATGATGCCCCGTCTTGAAGGTCAGGAGTCTCCATGAAACTCGGTTTGAGCTCGTATAGTTTTCTTCCGCTGATGCGGAATGGCAGCATGCAAATCGAGGATGTGTTCTCCTGGGTACGTGATCATGGCGGCGAGCATGTCGAGCTCGCGACGTTCTCGGTCGCGCCCGAGGGAGCCGATATTCATTACCGACTGGGCGATGACAGCGAGGCCCTGGATCGCCTCCAGACTGCGTCCCGGAACACTGGCATTCCATTGTCGGGAATTTGCATTTCCGCCAACTTCATTGGTCAGGGCGAGGTGGAGCGGCGCGCCCAGATCGAACGCGCCAAGCATTATGTCGAGCTCTGTGACCGCATCGATGTACGCTTCCTGCGCCATGACGTGGTGCAATGGTCCCACAAAGGCGACACAGCGGCATTCGAGAGCGAGTTTGCCGGGATTGTCGACGCCTGCCACCAGATTGCCGAGCATGCGCAGCGCTATGGCGTGACCTCCAGCGTCGAGGATCACGGCTTCTTCATGACTTCGAGCGAGCGCACCAAGCGCCTGATTCATGCCGTCGATCTGTCCAGCTTCCGCATGACCCTCGATGTCGGCAATTTCCTCTGCGTCGACGAGGATCCGCTGCTGGCGACGCGTGCCTGCTTGCCTCAGGCCAGCATCGTCCATCTCAAGGATTTCTACATCCGCCATACCAGCCCCGGGGAGGGCTGGCTCGAAACCGCTGGTGGTCGATACATCCGCGGTTCAGTGTTCGGCTTCGGCGATGTCGACACCAGACAGATACTGCAGAGCGTTGTCGCGTCAGGCTATGACGGCTTCGTCTCCCTCGAATATGAGGGAGGCGAGCCGACCGACTATGGCTGCGCGACCGGATTGAATAATATCCGCCGCATGCTGGGCGAGATTACAGGCTGAAGAACCGGGCAGGGACTAGGTTCTGAACTCATAAACGGGATTCCCGATTAGGCGCCATCGTGATTCACTCTCCAGGCTAATCGGAGGGTGCGATGGCGCGATTTGATCTG
>NZ_FQVC01000014.1 GCF_900128975.1 Devosia limi DSM 17137
TAAAACTGAATCTGAACGCGGCTTAGGAATAAAAAGAGAAGCGAGCGGCAGCGCCGGCGAAACTGACAACCTGCGGAGCCTGCCGAAGCGTGAACTGCCCCTCGGCATCGTGCTGGATGCGTGCCCGAACCTGCTTTGGCTGGTGAAGGACGGCGGCGGCATCCGCAATTGGCGCGATTTCCTGGCCACCACGGACCTGGCCCGGCCGGTATTGGGGATCAGCCCAAGCGCCTGGGAAGATGCCAAAGTTGCGATGGGCGAACAGCAGGCCGCAATTACCCTCGCCGCCATTTACCAGAGGACGGACCAGATAAAGTCGCCGGGCGGCTACCTGCGAAATCTGACCGAACGCGCCAAGGAAGGGAAATTCTCGACCTGGCCGATGATCATGGCGCTGCTCAGGGCCAAACTGGACGCTGCCAAGGCAGTCGGCGCCGGTGTTACCGAGGCCGAAGGCGAGTTGGGGGCCGCTCAACGCCTCGATCGTACCCAGAAGCGGCTCGAGGTCAGCGATAATTTGAGGAAGAGCATCGATAAGTGGGACCACAAAGCCTAATTGCAGGGCGGCCCACGTGAGGTTTCGACTTGAAGTGAGCATTGTTTGATCGCATATTGCGTGAAACGTGCTCAAAAAATGGATTGGAGTGCTTTTATGCAACCCCAGGGTCTCGAGATCGGTGCAGTTCGGTTTGGCGATGGCGGCTCGCCCTTTCTGTCGGCGCCACGGCTGTCCGAACAACTCGGCGTGACGCAATCCGAACTTGCAAAGTTAATCGGAATTGCCCGGAATACCCTTACCGCCAAAACGGCCACCCGGAGGGTAGACGCGGCACTGAGCCCCATCGTCCGCATTCTTGCTATGGCTGCGGAGATGGCTGGCGACGAAAATCGTGCAGTGATTTGGTTTAAGCACCAACCAATTCCTGGCTGGGCGGGCAAGACGGCTTACGATCTTGTAGGAGATGGTAAAGCCGATCAGGTCCTTGCCTATCTCGAGGCTGTGCGCTCGGGTGTCTATGCCTAGGCTGACGGACCCTAAGCCGATCATTTTGTGGCGAGCCTACGTTCCTCGCTGGTCACATCTACCGCTATCGGGGGAGGGCGCTGCTCGTTTTGGAGGCCGTTGGAATCCAGTGGGCGTCCCTACGATTTATGCCGCGCAGGAATTGTCGACCGCCTGGGCAGAATACAATCAAGGTTTCGTGCAGCATCCAGCATTGATCGCTCAGCTGGAGCTAACCGGTGCACGCCTCGTCGACACCACCGATCCCTCGATCCTCCGCGAATGGGGACTGGACGAGGACATTCACAAGACGGAGTGGCGGTCGGAACTGGACAAGGGGATCGTCGCTGCCACGCATGCCGCATATCAAATGCTTGTTGACGCGAAGGTTGATGGGGTCATCTATCCGTCTTTTATGTCTCCAGGTGGAAGCTGTGTCGCACTCTGGCGCTGGAACCAGTCGAATGGTCCGGTTCTTAGGGTAGTTGACCCTGACGGCCGGCTTCCGACAACCTCGGCGTCTTGGCGAAACCCATAACATGTCGTTCCCGTGAGGCGGGATAGGGCAGGGGACTTTGGTCCACGCCTAGAAGGGGTGGCTTGCCGACCGGCAGCTTATGGGCCAGCTGTTGGAAAGTAAGACATTCGGACGACTGGTCCGCGCCCGCCTGACCTTTATACGCGGATCGCGACGCCCTTTGGCGATATTCTCAGCCAAAGGATTGCCGCAGCAGCCATGCCCAGCCAAGGCAGAAGCCACATGTTGAGCGCCTGCCAACCCATGGTGTTCTGCAGCACACCGGCGCTCAGTGACGCCGCCAGCCCGACGATGAAGATGGTGAGGTCATTGGCAGCCTGTGCCTTGCCTTTCTCAGCGGTTGTATAGGTACGGGTTAGCAGGTTGGTGCCGCCGATATAGAGGAAGTTCCAGCCGACACCCAGGAGGATCAAGGCCGCTGTGAAGGAATAAAAGCCGGTGCCGGAGAGGCTAAAGAGCACGTGGCCTGTCAGCAGCGTGATGCCAGTCAGCATGACCTGCAGGACGCCGAAACGGGCGATGAGGGAACCGGTGAAGAACGAGGGGAGAAACATGCCCAGCACGTGCAGCTGGATCCCGGTCGATGTGGCAGCCAGATCATGCTGATGATGCACCATGGCCAATGGTGTTGCCGTCATAGCGAGGATCATGATGCCATAGCCGGTGACGGCGCCGAAGAGCGCGACGAGATAGGTTGGCTGCAGCACGATTTCACGGAGGGGCCGTACCGCGGCCCGCTCATCGGCGGTGTCTACGCTCTGCGGGACGTTCACGCCAAGCAGCACGCCAACAGCCAGGGCCGAAGCGACCGACAGGAATAGGAAGGACGCCGTGTACGTCGGCTGCAAAAGTTCGCCGCCCCATCGCGCCAAAAGCGGCCCGACGAGTGCGGCCACCACCCCACCGGCAAGCACCAGCGAGATGGCACGCGGCCTGAAACCGTCATCGGAGACCTCACCGGCTGCGAAGCGATAGAACTGGGCGAAGCCTTGGTAGCATCCCGCAAGGAAGGTGCCCACGCAGAGCAGTGTGATGGACGAGGTCATCATCCCGCCTGCAGCCACCAGGCCGCCCAAGGTACCCAAGCTGGCTCCAGTGACGAAGCCGATCTTGCGGCCAACGCGTGTCATCCACATCGAAGCGGGAACCGTCGATACCGCGGTGCCAAGAAACATCGCCGCGATCGGTGCGGTCGCCCATTCCGGCGATGGGGCAAGAATGCTTCCGGCCAGGCCGCCAATGGTCATCACCAATACCGAAACGATCTGGAACAGCGCCTGTGCCGTCGCCAGCAGGAAGACTTGTCGGTGCATGGGCTGCATGGTTGCTTCTTCTCAGCTCAGAATGGTCATGATGCGACGGCGTTGCCCGCTGCCGCCCATTGGGGCATGCCGTCTTCCAGGCGGCGGGCCCTGAAGCCCTGTGCCCGAAGGCGCGACACCGCCTCGAAAGACATGACGCAATAGGCTCCACGGCAATAGGCGACGATGTCTTTTTCGGGGTCGAGCGTGGTCAGGCAGGCGTCGAGTTCGGCAAGCGGCACATTCAATGCACCGGGGACGTGGCCGAGAGCGAATTCGTCTGCCGGTCGCACGTCGAGCACCGTGACCATGCCGTCGCGCAGGCGGCCCGACAGTTCGTCGCGGGTGATCGGCTCGAGGCTATCCCGCTGCTCGAAATAGCCTCGGACGATCTTGTCGACTTCGGCGAGGTTATTCTCGGCCACCCGCTGGATCGCCTGCATAGCTGCCAGGACACTGGCGTCGGCCAGCCTATAAACGACGTACTTGCCCTGGCGCTCCGCTGCGACCAGCCCGGCGCGGCGCATGGTCTGCAGATGCTGCGAGACATTGGCGATGGGCGAGCCGAGCTTTTCTGCCAGCAGATCGACGCTGCGCGGCCCTTGGCCGAGTTGCTCGATCAGCTCCAGCCGTTGCGGGTGGCCCAGCGTCTTGGCGACCAGGGCGAACTGCTCGAACAGGGCCAGCTTGGGTGAAGGACTTGACATCAGCACATCGCTCGATCATTCAATGGAATTATTGACTATAACAAACTGGACCGCTCCGCAAGGATTGGTATTAGCGGAGTTCCATCATGATCCTGCGTCAGTTCCTGCATTTCGACCCCGTGGGGGCCTCGTACCTTTTGGGCTGCGGCGGCAAGGCGTCAGCGGCGGTGATCGACCCTATCGGGCCTGTTGAACCCTATCTCGAAGCTGCTGCTGCCACCGGTATGAAGATACTCTATGTGATCGACTCGCATATCCATGCCGACCACATCTCATCCGGGCGTGCCTTGGCCGCAGCGAGCGGCGGCAAGTACACCCTGTTCGCCGGCGCCAAAACGAATTTCGACTTTCATGGCGTGAGTGACGGCAGCGTTCTAGAGCTGGGCAATGTCCTGCTCTCCGTCATGCATACGCCGGGCCATACCCCTGAAACATGTCGCTACTGGTCACCGATCGTAGCCGCGCCGAGGAGCCGTGGTTCGTCCTGACGGGCCATACGTTGATGGTGGGCGACATGGGACGAACCGAACTTGCCAGCAGTGCCGAGGACGGTGCCCGGGCGCTGTTTGCCAGCGTGGAACGGCTCAAGGCACTGCCTGACCATATGGAGGTGTTGCCTGGTGCCTTTTCCGGCTCGGTATGCGGATGCAGCCTCAGCGGCAAGCCAACTTCGACCATCGGGTTCGAAAAGCGCTTCAACAAGGCATTCCGCATTGCTGACGAGAGTGAGTTCGTAGCGAAAATGGTCGCTGACATCCCGCCACCGCCGCTGGAGGCGGCCGCCAACCGTGCCCGCAATGCCGGGCTGGAAATCGTCGCATGAGCGAAGGTGAAGTGTTTTCGGGTGACAATGTAGGCCCGCTCACACGGGGCATTCGGGAGAACCTGACACAGTTCGTCCATCAGTTGCTCCAGGTCATGCTGGTGGGCTTTGCTCTGGGCATAATGCGGACAGTGGTGCCGGCGCTGGCCGAAGCCGAATTCGGTGTGGCCCGTGGCTCCTTCATCCTCCTGACCGCCTTTGTTGTCGCTTTCGGCATGGTCAAGGGTGTGCTGAACTTCGTTGCCGGTCGGCTGTCCGAGCGAATTGGACGGAAACGCGTGCTGCTGCTCGGCTGGATCGCGGCGTTGCCTGTCCCGTTCATGATCTATTTCGCGCCCGACTGGAACTGGATCGTCGCGGCAACCGTGCTCCTCGGCATCAATCAGGGTCTGGCCTGGTCGATGACCCAAACCTCCAAGCTCGACATCACCCGTGCTGACCAGCGCGGGCTGACGATCGGCCTCAATGAATTTGCGGGTTATGTCGGCGTGGCGGTAGCGGGCATTGTCACCGGCTACGCCGCGACGGCGCTCGGCGCCAGGCTGGGGCTGCTGATCTTCGGGCTTGCCGTCGTGATCACGGCGCTGGTACTGACCCTGGTCTGGGTTCGCGATACCTTGCCATGGGCCAAGGCAGAGGCTGCCACGCACGCCAATGCCAAAACCAGCGCCTATCGCCCGCGCTATCCCCGCAACATCTCCGACAGTCCCACGACTTGGGAGGTGTTCACGCTGATGTCCTGGCGAGACCGACGCATGGCCGCGATCAGCCAGGCCGGAATGGTCGAGAAGTTCGTCGATGCACTAGTCTGGGTCATCTTTCCGGTCTTCCTGTTCCAGAAGGGCATGGACCTCGCCTCAATCGGCTGGATCGTCGGCGCCTATGGCTTCGCCTGGGGCGGCTCACAGCTCTTCACCGGTCGACTTTCCGATCACGTTGGGCGTCATTGGCCCAATGTGCTCGGCATGTGGATTTCGGGCCTCGGGGTCGCCATGGTGGTGATAGGCAGCGGCGTTTGGTGGTGGGCCGCATCGGCCGCCATCGCCGGCTTCGGCATGGCCCTGCTTTATCCCAATCTGTCGGCAGCCGTGGCCGACATCGCCCCGCCCAGCTGGCGCGGCTCAGCCATTGGCATTTACCGGTTCTGGCGTGACCTTGGATATGGCATTGGTGCGCTCGGGCTCGGCCTGGTTGCCCATTTCAGCGGCGCTCTCGAGGCTACATTCTGGTTCGTGGCACTTTCGATGATGGTGTCGGGCTTGGTGTTGTGGGCATTCGGTGAGGAGACCCATCCGCGGATAAACCCGGAAGATTTGGCCTAGCTCATGCCTTGGCATCATGGTGGACGTTGACGTCGCTTGATGGCAGCTTTCAGGCATCCCAGCAGGGCAAGGGGCTATAGTCCCGCAGCCTTGGTAAGGTTTACGCGAAAGCGGTCCCGCCGGCGTTGATAGCGACGGGTCATCTCAGCCGAAACATGCCCTAGCTGCTTCTGGACGTAGCGTTCGTCGACCTCGGCCGATGAGGCGAGACCGGCCCGCAGAGAATGGCCGGCGAACAAGCCCCCCCGGGCATCTTCCGAAAGGTCGCCCCGTACCCCGGCCGCCAGTGCCGCTGTCTTGACCAGGCGGGCGACTTGTTTGTCGTTCAGTCGATCGGCGCCGACGCCCTTGCCCTGCCCAGTCACACGGCGAAACAGCGGGCCATGCGCGATCCGAGCGAGCTTAAGCCAGGTTTCCACTGCCACAACGGGGCAGGTGGCATCAGTGGATCCGCGACCGATTTCCACTTCACGCCATCCGGTCTTGCCCCGAATATTCAGGACCATCCCTTTGTCCAGGATCTCTATCCAACCACGGCCGTCCTCGCTCTGCCCTTCGCCGCCATCGAGGCCGACGATTTCCGAGCGCCGCAGGCCGCCGGCGAAACCCAGCAGCAGCATGGCGCGATCGCGGATGCCACGCAGGCTGCCGCGGTCGAAGGTTTCCAGCATCGCCAGGAGATCCTCGGGCAACAGGGCTTCCTTTTGCCGTGGTGGCTTGGCGTGGGTATTGCGGATGCCAGCCATCACTGTGGCGATGTGGCGATCCTTGCGATCTAGGACTTGCCCGAGCTGGGTGTAATTCCAGGAAAGCGACGAGAGCCGGCGTTCGATGGTGCTGACTGCATTTGGCGCAACCGTAGCCTGGCCTGTCGCACAGGCCGTAATGTAGAGGCCAACAATCTGTGGATCGGGCGGCTGCACTGCCAGTCCCTGCCGGCGACACCAACCAGAAAAATGCTTCCAGTCCGAGGCGTAGGCCAGCCTGGTGTTGGCCGAGCTGGCTGCCTCGACATAGTCCCGGGCGCGATCCGCCAGGCCGCGCAAATGGGCGCGATCGCCGCCCGGAATCGACACGGCGGAATTGCCGACGGGTGCCGCGGCTGCAGCACAGGGCAGGGGGGCGTTGCCGGCGTCGTTTTGCGTGGTTTCGTCGAGGTTTTGGGGCATTCTCTCTATAATGAGCAAAACGTCCGATAATGCAAGATTATCGGTCATTATAAATTGTCGACAGGTAAGGCGTTTATAGGCGTAAATTATAGAAGTAAGCGCCGTCGCATGTTAGCCTGTCGGCATGAAATCGCGCGCTGATTTGCTGCTTGTCGATCCGCCGTCGGTACTCAAAGTGCCGGTGTGGGCGCGGCCACGTGGTCTAGTGTTGCACGATGCCGATGCGGCCTATCTGGCTGGTGCGGCACTGAATTCCTTGGATAATCTGGTGCGTCAGGATTTTTCCTGGGCCGGCGCCTGGCGGCAGCGGCTGGCCCTGCAGAGCGCTGCCGCGGCGGTCAATTTGACAGGGCGACGCGAGGACGAATCCGCTCTGCGCGACGCCCATTTTCTGCGCGGGATAGGCGACGATCCTGGCCCTTCCGGTCACCTGCTGATGGCCTGGCGCCGCTTAGCCAGCAGCACGACGCGCGGTGACGAGGCATCCGTGCGCCCGGTCGCCGAACAGCATCTTGGCCTGACGTGGGATGACGCTCTCGCCGAGGTGGTCGCCAATGCTGCGGACATGGTGGTGTCATCTCGGCCGGCGCCGACACTGGCGGCCGAGATCGCCGCCGCCGTCTATCGGGCTCGGCCCGATGCTGAGCTGTTGGGCTTCTGGCTGGCCGACATGCTCCTCGCCCAGAAGTTCAGGTGGCCCATTCCGGTGCCGCTGTTGATGGGGCAGGTGTCGTCGGCCGTCTTCAAGTCCGGTGAAAACCGCAAGCGCATCCAGCCGGGAGGCGAAGGCTGGGGCAGGGCGGTGTTTTTGGCTTATGCGACAGCCGCGGCAGAAGCCTGCGATCTCGGGAAGGAGCTGGCGCAGCGTGCGGGAAGATTGACGGAGGTGGCGCCAAAGCTCCGCGCCAAGGGTTCTGGCGACGTCATCAAACTGCTGCTGGAGGATGACGCGGTGCCGGGGTCTTGGTCGAGCCCAAAACTGTCGGCGCGCGGCGCCCGGCGCTTGTTTGATCGGTTGGTGGAGTTGGGTGCAGTGCGCGAGCTTACTGGCCGGCCGACGTTTCGGCTCTACGGGTTGTGAGGGCAAAACAGATGGCCAGGCGCAAACGGACAGGTGCTGAACCACCAATCTTTGATGCCGAACTGGCCGACATGCCGGCTGACCTGCGCTGGCGCGAATGGATGAACCGCGTTGAGGCGGTACTGTTCGCCGCGCCCAGGCCGGTCGAGCGAGAGGCTCTGGCGCGCATCGTCGGCCGCGAGGCCAGCATCGACCTGCTGATCGATGACATCCGCGAAGCGCTGCGCGGCAAGCCCTATGACGTGGTCAGTATCGCTGGGGGCTGGGCGTTCCGCACCCGAACCGCCTATGCCGATGCAATTGCCGCTTCTGCTGCGGCGCCGGATCGCGGGGTCAATCTGACCCAAAACGAGGCCATGGTGCTGGTATCAATCGCCTATCATCAGCCGGTCACCCGGGCCGGGGTGTCGGAAATCCTGGGCCGGGAAGTGTCACGTGACGTCATCGGGGCGCTGCGGGACAAGAATATGATCACCGCGGGACCGCGCAGTCCGACGGCGGGGGCGCCGTTCACCTATGTGACGACCAGGGGTTTTTTGGAGCATTTCGGCCTTAAGACGTTGAGGGATTTGCCCGATCTTGAGGCGATGCAGGACGCTGGATTGCTGAGTGGCGGCCACGGCGCCGAAAGTCGACGACAGCTTCAGCACCCGCCGTCGTATGTTGGTGGCACCGAAACGACTCCGGCCGATGAGGACTGAGGGTAGGAACATAGGCTGATGGCAACGGCTTTGCGCCCCATCTGGTAGTTCTAATGACCGAGATCGCTGCCCAGAAGCAGATGCTGAGCACCGGGCCATATAATGGTCGGCACTACCATTTGGCTCAAAAATATTCTGCATTGGCACTCTCGATGCCAACGAAATATGTCCGTAAGGCGAGCTCGTTGCCCGTGGCTCTGAAGTGCTCCAAATAGCGATGCGGCTGCCATGCATCACTCGCGTTGCTTTCTCCCCAACGATCAAGAAATCCGGCAAAATCCCTAACCCTGGAGTTGTCGATTTCCAAAGAATCCTTATTCTTGATCAACTCTTCGACAGAGTTTGATCCCGCAAAGGCAGCCAGCGCTTTGGCTGAGAAAATGGCGTTGCCAGCCTCCGCCGCTCGAGCAATGAGTATGGTTCTAACGCACCAGGCAATACGTTTATTCAAGGCGACCGTATCCTCAAACCGTACGCCGTAGCGGACAAGGAAACGCCCCAGCGACGAGGCCTGCTCAACGTTCTCCCCGTAGCTTTTCCTTAAACGGAAAGCCTTGGACATAGACGCAAAATCGCCTCGCTCGTCGTATATGACTTTGCCTTCCCGCACGAGGTGCAGAACGAAGAGATCGCCCTTTGTCGCCTTGTCGAGTAGCCAGGACGCCGGATAAAAAGAGAAAGACATCCGATTGGTTGAAACCATTCGAGGTTTGGCTTCCTGGGTAATCAGTAGGATATCAACGTCGGAGCCTGCCCCGTCGTCTCCCCGGGCTCGACTCCCAAACAGGGCCATCGATAGAAGAGCCATTAGGTGCCCGAGCTTCCCAAGGCACGTTTAAGAGCTTCGCCAGACATCTTCCTTGCGAGTTTCTGTTCAGCCAACGCCTCATCCAAATTCAGAGGAAGCAGTTGTTGTTGCTGCGGTGAGAGCTTCTGCGGATCGACATTCAGCAAATGTTCAATCATCAGATAGAAAATATGGCTAAGGCGAATTGTCTTCGTCAGCACCCCATCTTCCATCATAAACTCATGCTCTAACCTTCCAGACATCGAGGATGAACGCATCGCTGACACGCTCATGAAAAAGGTCGCTCATTGAATTTACGAAAATCTTCCGAGGTTTCTTCCACCCATATGGAACTAATAGTGCCTCGCGGTCCTCCCGCACTACACCGTTCCACACGGTTCGCTTACCCGTCTTTCGTGTCAGCCCGGCATATTTTTCAATGCCCATTGCCTCAAGGCGTTTGGCCATTTCCATCGCATAGCAGTGGGTGCAGCCCGCGGTCACGATGGAGCACCCGGCGACCGGGTTCCACGTGGAATCAGTCCATTCAATCTGGGTTTCAGCCATTTTGCCCTCCCGAGCATTCTTTGATCCGCCGTTGCATCAGACCGCTCCACGTATGGGATTAACGATCTGAATTCCGGCAAAGTCCTTTTCGTTGTCAGTCACCACCACGCACTGGTTCGCAGCAGCGACAGCCGCGATAATCATATCGAGCCCGCTGCGCGGCCGGCCGGCCGCTTTGCCTTCTGCCATCAGCCGCGCCCAAATCAGCCCGGCATTGTCGTCAAACGATAGGATGCGGCCCGCGAACAATGCCTGCGGCCCCTCCGACCCAGAGAACCACGTGTCGAGCGCGTCGCGCTTCTTGCCGCGCGGCTTCTCTAAAATTCCGCGACAGATTTCCGCAACGGTTAGCGAAGCTATGAACAAATCCTCGTCTCGCTGTGTCGACATCCATGCCAGCAGCGTTTCCGATGGCTGTAGTTTGACGACATTACTGATGATATTGGTGTCCAGGAGGTAGCGCGTCACAGGTCAACCTTGCGTCCTTCTTCGCGGGGCCGGGAAAGGTTGACCTCGGCGCCTACTAGCGGCGAACGACGCAATGCCTCGAGGATTCCGCCAGGCTTTGTGGGCTCGCCAGCGATTGACTTGCTTACGGTGGCACGAAGCTCTGAAGCCGCGGGCGTGTCCTCCGACAGGCGCCGGGCTAGCGATCGGATGAGGTCGCGGTCGGCGTCCCGACCAAGCACTTCGAAGCGCGCCAAGCCGCGCTCGCCAAGGCGAGACCGATAATTTTGGATGGCGCGCTTTTGCGAATTTGCCATGATGACCTCCACCATATTTCCAGTAATATAGCCAGATATAAAACTCTTAGCAAGATGGCGCGGTCGTCGGTAGTTCGCTAGCGACCCGATGGCATCGCCTTCAACTGCGTCTCTCGGTGTTTCTGGATCACCTTGTGGTGATGGTACTTCATGACGTCCAGGCATGGCGCGAAGCGGACTTCCGCAGGCTGATTTTGGATTCGCATAATATGCGGTATGGGACCAAAATTTTACAGCTACTGAGCTGCGCCTGCCCCCAGGTCAACTCCACGGGCAAAGTTCACCAGGAACCGTCGGTAGTCAATAATGTCAAGGGTCCGGGAATTTTCATTAGTTCTCTTCACTAGACTGGGTTGCAAGGCAGCCCGTGTCAGACTGCTACCTCTGGATGCCTAGGTAACCTTACCCTGGCGCGCAGGCCGCCCTCCGGGTTAGGAGCTAGGCTAACATCGCCGCCATGAGCACGGAGAATCGCACGGGCGATCGGCAGTCCAAGGCCAATCCCTCCGGTGTCCCGCGACCGCGAGCCTTCCAGCCGTGTGAAGGGATCGAAGACGCGATCGAGATCCTTGGGCGGAATGCCGGGGCCATAGTCGTCGATAAGAATTTCCGCGTCACGGCCTTTATCCTCAACCGTCACCCGAGCGCCCTCGCCATAGCGTTGTGCATTCTCGAGGAGATTTCGGAGGGCACGACGCATTGGCGTCAGTCGAACAAAGGCGATCACCGACTGCTCCGCATCCACCATGATCCTGGGGCCTGTCTCGGACAACTCTCGCGCGAGGGCGCGCACAAGTTCGGCGAGGTCCATCTCCTCCATCGGCTGATCCGTTGAGATGCCGCGCGCGAAGGCCAGCGTCGTCTCGACCATGTCCTGCATCTCGTCGAGGGAGGCGATCATCCGCTCGCGGGTCTCGTCGTCATCCACCATTTCGGCGCGCACCTTGAGGGCCGTGATCGGCGAGCGAAGGTCGTGGCCGAGCGCTGTCAGCATCCGGGTCCGATCGGTGATCATTCGGGTGAGCCGGGCATTCATCCGCGCCAACGCATCGGAGAGCACGCGCACCTCCTGTGGGCCTCCCGCAGGCATGCTCGGCATCTCGCCATCCAATTCCACCTGGTCCGCTGCGGCGGCTAGTTGGCTCAGCGGAGTCGTGATCCGTCGCAAGCCCAGCCAGAGTGCCGCCATAATGAGCGCCAGCGACAAGAGAGTGGCGCCGACGATTGCAGGCGGCGCCTGGAGGTTGGGCGGCTGGAACCTAGCGGTGACGTTGAGCCAGTCGTTGTCGCCGAGCGGGGCCGATATCCGGAACTCGACAGGAGCGCCCCCGGAAACAAGCATCCGTTCATGAAGCCAGTCGAGCACCGCCGGAGGCTCGATCAGCGCTCCATCATGGGGAGATACCAAGACCTCCTCCGCGCGCAGGTCGAGCGCGGCTGTCGTCAGATGCCAAGGCTCACCAACCTCGACCAACGGCGCCCGGTCCAGGCTGAACCGCACCAAGCGGGAATTCGCGGCGGCAAGGATGCTCTCGCGGCTGCCCTCTGGCGCTCCCTCGAGCACGCTGGCAACTGCGACGGCGCGTTCCACGGTCTCGAGGCGCTGGGCGGCTCTTATCGCGGCGCCACGCTCGTCCGCGAAGAGCCACGCGCTGATCACCTGCGCCGCCAGGAACGCGCCCATGATCAGAAGCGCCAATTGCCCCAACAAACTGCGGGGAAGGAGGCGCATCACGTCACCTCGCGCACATCGGCGGCAAGGCTGTACCCACCCGCGCGGACCGTCGCGATGATCTGCGGGTGCGACGGGTCCGTTTCGATCTTCCGGCGCAGGCGGCTGACTTGATTGTCGATGGTTCGGTCGAACACATCGGCGGCACGTCCGCTGGTGACGTCGAGCAACTGGTCGCGCGACAGCACGAAGCGCGGCCGTTCGAGAAAAGCCGTGAGAAGCTTGAACTCCGCCGTGGTCAGCGAGACCTCCGCCCGGCCATCCCCGCAACTAAGCACCCGGGTGTCGGTGTCGAGGATCCAGCCTGCGAAGGCCAGCTTCCGCCCGCCGAGCCGGCCCGCGAGCGGTTCGGGGCGCTCCGAACGACGCAGGATCGCTTTCACGCGCGCCAGAAGCTCGCGTGGATTAAACGGCTTCACGAGGTAGTCGTCAGCGCCGACCTCAAGCCCGACAATCCGGTCCGTATCATCGCTGAGGGCGCTCAGCATCAGAACCGGCGGCCCACCCGAGGAGGCGAGGCGCCGTGCCGCCGAAAGTCCGTCCTCACCGGGCATCATCACGTCCAGCACGATCAAGTCGAAGCGGCCTGACTTGAGATGCGCGTCCATCTCCTTGGTGTCCTTGGCGGCGGTAGCCCGCATTCCGTTCTTCTCAAGATAGCGCGTCACGGCATCGCGGATCTCGCGATGATCGTCGACGACAAGAATATGCGGGTTTCGGGTCTGATCGTTCATGCGATCTTCATAGCGTGATTTCTTCTTTCCCTAGCCATCATTTGGGTCGTGATCTGTCGCAGGCGCGGGTTTTGCGACAGACCGTTACAATTTGCCCGCCTCCTGGCACAGGCCCGCGACAGGCCGCGCCCATCTTCTCCTCACCGAAACAACATCCCAAGAGGTGACAAGATGAAACGCAAGACAATGCTGACCCTGAGTGCTGCCGCCACCATCGCGATCATTGGCACGATCGCCGCCCCCGCAATTGCTGAGAGCTGGGGGCCCGCGCAGATGATGCAACGAATGCACGGCTCCGAAGGGGGCTTCATGCAAGGCAACCGCGGCGCAGGGCCGATGATGATGCAGGATGAGCACGGTCCAATGGGCATGGGCGACCTAGCCGATAACCCTGTCTACACGTCCTTCGATTCCGACGGTAACGGCACGGTGACAACAGCAGAGTTGGAAGCCGGCCTTGCCGCGCTTCATGCCGAGCACGACGCTGACGACAACGGCGCGCTATCTTCTGATGAGTTTTCGGCCCTCTTTGCGGACGTCACCGGCAGCATGGCTGGGCGCCCCTTCGCAATGCTCGACGCCGACGGTGACGGTCAAATCAGCGCCGACGAAATGGCATTTCCGGCACAGATGATGGCCCGCATGCCGGCGCGGCACGGATCCGCGCCGGACGCTGGTACCGAACAACAGTGACAAGCGCTAGCGGCTGGCGCCCCGTCTGCGCCAGCCAACCAAGTGCGAGAGGACCTGATCCATGTCCGTCCAACAAAACGTTCCGCAAGGATACTCCGCTACCCAGATCGCTCTGCACTGGGCCGTCGCGGTACTGATCGCCGCGCAATTCCTCTTTAAGGACGCCATCTCAAACGCGTGGGACGCGATCGGCGCGGGAAAGACCTTCGCCTTCGATCCACTGATCCTCGCCCATGTGGGTGGCGGTGGCCTGATCCTTGCACTGGTCGTCTGGCGACTGGTCTTGCGCCTCAAGCGCGGCGTCCCCGCACCGCCCGAAAACGAACCCGGCGCGCTCAAGACCCTCAGCCATGTGGCGCATTGGGCCTTCTACGCGGTCTTAGCCGCAATGACCGTCACTGGGTCGCTCGCCTGGTTCGGCTATGTGACTCAGGCCGCGCAGGCTCACAACACTCTCAAAATTGCCCTCCTGGCGCTCGTCGGGCTGCATGTGCTGGCGGTGCCGTTCCACCGCGTAGTCCTGAAGAACAACGTGATGCGGCGGATGATCCGGCCTGCCGAATAGTGCCGAGATCATGCGGGCCGGTCGTACCGTTAAACGTCGAGAGCTTCGCCCAACGAGAAGCCCTCAACGACGCGGGAACCAAGGGGTGCTAACTCGTTAAATCTTTCCAGCCCTGGTCGAGAGCCGCAGAGTAGCGCCTGAGCAAGTAGGCCTCGGTCAAAAGGCCTATGACCTTTCTGCTGGTAATGTTTTCCACGACAGCAAGCTCTTCACTGCCTTCCCGCTCAAACATGGCAGCCGCATCACTGGCGTTGATGCCCGCTAGCAGGAAGCGGTCCTTATGCCGCAATAGGGGTTCGATCGTTTCCAGCGGCTCCTCGCCTTCCCAAGGCTGATACGCTTCTGCGACAAGAACGATACCCTCATAAGCGCCACTGCTGTCCATCGCCACCACGCGTTCCGTCGATCCCAGCGGAAAACGCTGGCGAAACTCCGACAATGACGTTTCCTTCTCTATGGTCGTTATGTCCCGGCGCATAATTGCGCCGACCGTGAGGCTGCGAATTCGACCTATATCATAGGGCGCACGAATGCTCTCGCCACGTAGATGTAAGCGCCAGGTCGAGAATGAGAAGCCAAACATTTCCCGGACCAAGACGCCAGAAATCGCAGACGCCACCATTACGGCACCAGAGATTGCAAGATCGTTGGTCGTTTCCAGGATCAGGAAAGTCAGGGTGAGGGGGCCGCCAACCACCCCGGTGGCCACTGCCGCCATTCCGACTACGGCCGCCAATCCCACATCCACCTGCATACCAATAAGGGATGCGCCCATTGCGCTGATCTTCCCGATCAACGCGCCCAAAAATAGCGACGCGAAAAACAGGCCGCCGCGAAAGCCGGCGCCCAGAGATATGGCTGATGCCATCGACTTCAAGACCAGGAGACCGACGAGCGCGAAGAGCCCAAAGGACTGACTGAATTGAAGATGTAGAGCACCGTGACCAGAGGAGAGCACTTGTGGCGTAATCAGGCCCAATCCGCCAACAGCAAGTCCCCCTATTGCCGGCCTTAGCCAGATCGGCAATCTGCTTGCCACAAGGGCGCGTTCCACCAGACCCACGAAACGCATCAGCATCACGGCAAAGCTTCCGCCGATGAGACCTAAGGCAACGAACGCTACGATATCGTATGGGCCGACGGCTGCGATGGCCCCCAGTTCAATATGGGTCTGGACGGCACCGAGCTGCACTGCCAGCAGGTTTCCGGCCAAGGCGGCTCCGACCACCGGGGCGAGAAGACCAATGGAGTATATCCCAACGATGAGTTCGAATGCATAAAAGGCGCCTGTTAGCGGTGCGCCGAATGCGGCGGCGATGGCACCAGCGGCACCGCAGCCGACCAGCATACGCACCTCGTTCCGACGCAGACGAAATCTTGTAGCGAGCCAGGAACCAGCAGCGCTTGCCAACTGGGTATATCCGGCCTCGAGTCCCACGGACGCGCCGAAACTGCTCGAAATCACTGTCTGCGACGTGATGACTGCACTCTCCCGCATAGACATTCGGCCACCGTGCAGAGCGTTGGCCTCGATGGGATCGACCGGTTGGCGCTTCCTGTACTTGCGATTGAGCACAATGGTGGCTCCCATTAGTATCCCGCCTACAGCGGGAACCGTAGCCAACAGCGGGTGCCCCAACGCGGCCTGTTCGCTCAGCCGTGCCCCAGCTCCAAGTCCGAACAGGGCGTGATGTAGAACTTGGGTTAGATTACTGACGCCTGTAACGACCAGCCCGCCGAGTGCGCCGACAACCGAACCCAGCACGAACAAAAGCGTGCTCCGCAGGTGGCCGAAACGCCCCGCGAGTTTGGGTAGCCGGAAGAAGCCGAACATAGCAATATCGTTCCATTGGGAGCGTCAAACGGCGACGAAGCGGCCGGTTCCAGCAATGTCGTTTAGCACGCCTTTGCGAAGATAGGAGGCCATGGCATCGATTGCCGATATCTCCAGATTGGCACGGTCAACGCCAAATTTGGCTGGCACTCCCTGCTCGGTGACGTAGGCGACCCGGTATCGCTTTTTTGCATCGAGCACCTCCTGACCGGCATGGATATCTACCACGCGATGTCCTGGCGGGTTTTCGATGCGCCCAAATACCGTGAGGCCCCGGAAGCGTTTCACATAGCCGCCCATCTGGCCGAAGGGATCAGCGGAAAACGTGCGCTCGAGATTGTCTTCGACCATCTCCCATATTTCCACGCCGGTCAGTTCCACGGTCGAAACTGCAGGATTGGTGGGAATAATGTTCCACAAGTCGTTTTGGGATATTGGGCCGGGCGGAATGGGCGCGCCGTAGCGCCAGCCGTTAGAGAAGCCGATTGCGGTTCCGGCCACGTCACAGATCGCAGCCAAGAGAAAGTCATCCATCGGTGCGTCCATGCTAGTCGCCCGGTGCAAGGGCTTGGCGGTTGAGCCGACGATCTCGCTCAGCATTGCCCGATGCGGCGCCATCGCGCGCTCCACGAGCTCCGCAATGTCGGCCTGCTCCGGTATCGTGTCGTCAATCGGGATGAGCTGGTGCTTGACCAAGTCGATGCGCCCATCATCAAGGCTCACGGTCATCTTACCGATGAAAGATCCGTGGCAGCCCGATTGCATGATCAGAGTCTGACCAATCCGGGCGGGATGGGACAGCCGGTTGTGCGTATGGCCGCTGACGATGATGTCGATCCCAGCGACCGACTCCGCCAGCAAGCAATCCTGGGGGAAACCTTGATGCGACAGGACAACGATGATGTCGGCTTCATCTGTCTTGGCCTGCTCGATCGCAGAATGCAGCTCACTTAATCCAGACGTAAACTGCAGGCCGCCGGCAAAGCGTGGTGGCATGGACTTATCGATTATGGTGGCAGCGAGGCCGATTACAGCCACGCGTATCCCTCCGCGCTCAAAAATCATCTGAGCTGAGAAAGGTCGTTCGCCCGTGGAGGGGTCAATGCAATTCGCGGCGAGCATAGGGTAGTTTAGCTGTGACGTAAGGGACTTCAGATGCCCGGGGCCCCACGCGAAATCCCAATGTGCTGTCATGGCGTCGATTCCCAACGCATTGAGCATTGGGATCAGCGCCTCACCCCTTGAATGCACTGCAGGAAATGTGCCGTGAAACGTATCGCCGTTGTCGAGGAAGACGAGGGCGCCCGCAGTCTCCCCCCGTAAACCGGCCACGACGCTTGCAATCCGGGCAAGTCCACCCATTGTCGGAAACTGTGGGCCACCGGGCGACCAGATGATCTCGGCATGTGGTTCAAGATAGCCGTGCAGATCATTCATCTGGACAATAGTCAGGAGACGCTTGCCCATGTCTTTTGTCTCCCTTCTCGCCCTTTAAAGCACTACGACGTTGGCGCCCTGCGGCACACGGCCGTAGAGGTCGATCACATCTTGATTCATCAGGCGGATGCAACCCGACGAGACGGCAGTACCGATCGTCTCGGGCTGCGTGGTGCCGTGAATGCGGAAAAGAGTATCTTTGCCATCCTTGAACAAATAGAGGGCGCGCGGGCCCAATGGGTTCTCCGCGCCGCCTTCCATGCCGCCTGACCACTGGGCGTAACGCTCTGGTTCTCGCTTGATCATGTCCTGCGTGGGTGTCCAGCGCGGCCATTCCCGCTTCAGGGCAATGTTGGCGGTGCCCTTGAACTCAAGGCCCTCCTTGCCTACACCCACGCCGTATCGAAGGGCCTTGCCGTCTTCCTGTACCAAGTAGAGGAAACGGCTAGTTGTATCGACCACTACGGTACCGGGCGGCTCGCTCGTCGGAAAATCTACTATCTGCCGCAGATATTGAGGATCCACCTTCGCGACGTCGATCGGAGCCACTGGAAATTTCTCGTTGAGCGGTGCGGCATACCGCATGGCATCGGCGGAGTTGATCAACGGTGCCGCAGTTTGCTGGATTGGCGCGGTCGTTGCACAGGCGGCCAGTAGCGAAGCAGTCGCAGCGACAAGAGCAAAGTCTCGAATGCGAAGAAGATTCATTTTTTGTGACCGCAGAGTTGAAGAGTTTGACCGCATCGGCAGGGCCCACCTTAAGGCAGGCTTAAACGTCGGCACCTCCTTCAAGGTTTCCTCGGCTTGACATCATATTATATTAGATTATGCTAATTTATGGAATAAGAAAAAGGGTGATCCATGAATCAGGAATTGAGGTCGGCTTCCATACGGATCGGAAGCACAGCTCCAAAGTTCGAAGCTCGCTCCACGATGGGCGTACGGAGGCTGTCAGATTATCGAGGGCGATGGCTTGTGCTGTTTTCCCATCCAGCCGATTTCACGCCTGTCTGCACCTCGGAAATCCTGGCTTTTGCCCGGCTCCACGGCGAGTTTCTGGCACTGAACTGTGAACTTCTTGGACTCTCAGTGGATAGCTTGTTCGCCCACATGGGATGGATCGGCGCCATGGAAGGTACATTCGGCGTCACGATACCATTTCCTTTGTTGGAAGATCCCTCCATGGCCATCGCCAGGGCTTATGGCATGCTGGACCCAGATGCAGCCGACAGCGCCACTGTGCGCATGACCCTGGTCATCGATCCTGACGGGATAGTCCGGATGACCTCGACCTATCCTATGACGACCGGCCGCAGCGTGCATGAGGTGCTGCGGACGGTCCAGGCCCTGCAGGTCACCGATGCACACAACGTCTATACGCCCGAGGGTTGGTCCATTGGAGACCGGGTGATTGATGCGGATCTGATGCTAGGGACGGGCGCCGGATCACCGGATTGGTTTTTCCGCACGAGCGCACTCGGAGACAAGTCATGAGCAGTAAACCTGTCGTCAAAGGGTTCTTCGACTCACGGACCTCTTCGATCCAGTATGTGGTTCACTGCCCGCAGACCAAGCAGTGTGCCATCATCGACCCGGTGCTCGATTTTGACGAGAAGTCCGGTGCGACCGCGACCCGGCATGCCGATGCCATCCTGGCCTATATTGGTGAGGCCGGCCTTTCGGTGCAGTGGATATTGGACACCCATCCGCATGCCGACCATTTCTCCGCCGCACGGTATCTAAAGTCCAAGACGGCGGCGCCAACTGCGATCGGCGAACGTGTGGTGGACGTTCAGAAGCTTTGGAAAGGTATCTATAACTGGCCTGACCTTGCCGAAGACGGGAGCCAGTGGGACCGCCTGTTCAAGGACGGGGAGTCCTTCAAACTCGGCAATATTGACGCCAGCATCATGTTCTCGCCAGGCCACACAATGGCCTCGATAACCTACGTGATCGGCGACGCCGCATTTGTGCACGATACACTGTTCATGCCGGATAGCGGAACAGCCAGAGCGGACTTTCCCGGCGGCAGCGCGTCGCGTCTGTATCGCTCCATAATGGCGATCCTGGCACTTCCTGGTGAGACACGGGTGTTTACGGGCCACGACTATCAGCCTGATGGCAGGGAACCGCTGTGGGAGTCCACGGTTGCCGAGCAGAAGGCCACCAATACCCACATGTCGACCTGCCGCAACGAGGCAGAGTTCGTCGCGGTGCGCGAAGCGCGCGATCGTAGCCTGCCAATGCCAAAATTGATCCTGCATGCGCTGCAGATCAACATCAACGGTGGGCAATTGCCACCACCCGAGGCAAACGGCAAACGCTACCTCAAATTCCCGCTCGACGCGCTGGCCGGCGCCTCGTGGGGAGATTGATCGTGCTAGCCGAGGATCTGCTGCGGCTGTTGGGAAGCACGAACCGGCTCCGCATTGTCGAGCGGCTTGTGGCCGGCGAATGCTCGGTCAAGACGCTGGAGGCAGAACTTGCAATCCGGCAACCGACGCTGTCCCAGCAACTGGGTGAATTGCGCAAAGCCGGGCTGGTGATCGATCGCCGCGAAGCACAGTCGGTCCATTATTCCATGGCGCCAGATCACATCGAGCAGGTGCAGCGCGTTTTGAGCGCCTTGAACAGCGCTGACGCGCAACGATCGCATAAACCGAAATCGGAAACGCGGCCCGTCCATGCCGCACAATTTGGCCGGGTCCTTTCGGACTGAACGGTCACAGGAGGAGTCTCATGGAAACCAAGAAAATATCAGACGCACTGAGCGTCGGACCACAGCTGTATCTGACGGACCTGGCCGAAGTGGCGAAGGCGGGTTTTAAATCCATTCTCGTCAATCGACCCGATGGCGAGGGAGACGACCAACCTACATTTGCCGAGGTCGAAGCGGATGCGCGCGGCTACGGGTTGGAGGCCCGTTATGTGCCCGTCGTCCCCGGGAAGGTCGCCGATGCCGATGTCGAGGCCTTCGCGGCCGCGGTTGAGGAACTGCCCAAGCCGATCTTCGGCTTCTGCCGAACCGGAACCCGAACGACAACTCTGTGGGCGCTCTCCCAGGCCGGAAGCAGGCCGCTAACTGAAATTCTGGGAACAGCGAAGGCTGCAGGGTACGACCTCTCCGGCGTCGCTTTGCGCATTGCCAATGGGGGACAGGTCAAGACCGATGCCCCAACCGAAAAGCACCAGATCGTCGTGGTTGGTGGTGGTGCCGCCGGCCTGGCCGCTGCCGCGAGCCTATTGGCAAGGGCCAGCGATCTGGACATCGTCGTTATCGATCCTGCCGACATGCATTACTATCAGCCCGGCTGGACACTTGTGGGAGCGGGCGTTTTTACGCCGGAGCAGACCCGCAAGCGGCTCGCCGACCATGTTCCGCATGGTGCCAAACTGATCAAGGCCGCGGTCGTTGCGTTTGATCCAGCCAACAACGCGGTCATTCTCGAGGGTTGCCGCGTTGTCCACTACGAGCGCCTGATCGTGGCGCCCGGGCTCAAGGTCGACTGGGGGGCAATTGAAGGCTTGCCCGAAACACTGGGCAAAAACGGCGTGACCTCCAACTACCGCTATGACTTGGCATCCTACACCTACGATCTCGTCAAGTCGCTCAATGGAGGCACGGCCCTTTTCACCCAGCCAACTATGCCGATCAAATGTGCCGGCGCGCCGCAGAAGGCGATGTACCTGTCCTGCGACATTTGGAAGGAAAGGGGCACCCTGGGCAAAACGAAGGTCGAGTTCCTGAACGCGGGTCCCGGTCTCTTCGGCGTGGCGGACTATGTTCCTCCGCTCATGGAGTATGTGAAGGAATATGGGATCAACCTGTCGTTCGGGCACAACCTGTTCAAGATCGACGGCCCGAAAAAGATTGCTTGGTTCAAAAAGACCGACAAGGACGGAACCGTCGAGATCGTCGAGCGCAAGTTCGATATGATCCATGTGGTGCCGCCTCAGGCACCACCGGATTTCATCAGGGTCAGCCCGCTGGCGGGCGAGACCGGATGGGTGAGCGTCGATCAGGCGACCCTCCGGCACACCAAGTTCGACAACGTCTACTCATTGGGTGACGTAATGAACGCCCCCAATGCCAAGACGGCAGCGGCTGCCCGCAAACAAGCGCCGGTGGTAGCAGAGAACCTGCTCGCCGATATGGGCCGCTCGTCGAGCCAGGACCGTGCCATTTATGACGGCTACGGATCCTGCCCGCTGACGGTGGAGCGGGGTAAGATCATTCTGGCCGAATTCGGCTATGGTGGAAAGCGTATTCCCAGCTTCCCGAAATGGCTCATCAACGATCTGAAGCCATCGCGCCTGGCCTGGTTTCTCAAGGAGAGGCTGCTGCCGCCGATCTATTGGCAGGCCATGCTCAAAGGGCGTGAACCGATGGCCAAGCCCAAGCATGAAAAGATCGCTTCAGCGGAATGATCGACTGCGATGGCGCGGGTTACGCCCGCGCCAACTCAAGCGGCTTGGTCGCCACCAGATCGATCAATGCAGACATGCCGTGGTGTCCCGTGCCTTCCGCAATCTCGGCATCGTAGCTTAGGAGGCTGGTGATGGTGAGCGTTTGGAAGGCCTTTTCCAGCAACGCTTCGGTGTAAAGGTTCTCCTCGGTCCTGGGCCCGCCGGTGCCAAATGCCAGTTGCTCGGGCCGATAGCCGTGCAGCAGCAAGGTTCCGCCCGGACGCAAGGCCTTGATCATGCCGGCGAAAATTGCGTCGCGCAGAGCAGGACCCGCAAACTGGATGAATATGCCGACCACGATATCGAAGTGCTCATCGGGCCAGTCGTATTCTGCCAGATCCACCACTTCGGTGGTGATCGAAACGCCGCGGCTTTTGGCGAGTGCCTGCGCCTTGCCCAAGCCAATCGCCGACGCATCGATGGAGTGGACAGCCAGCCCCTGCTCCGCCAGCCAAACGCCGTTGCGGCCCTCACCATCGGCGACGGCGAGAGCCGAGCTACGTTCTTTCACGATTTCAGCGTGGCGGCGCAGGAAATCGCTCGGTTCTTCTCCGAACAAATATTCAGCCCGGTCGTAGCGCTCATCCCAGTCAGTGCGTGTCATTCGCGCGTATCCCGCTCCTATCCGTTTGCCCAATCAGACGCCGAGCTCCTGGCGGGCTGCAGCCACGACTTCGCGAAAACCTGCCAAGTCGAGCGCTGAGCCGACGAAGAACGGGCCGACGAGATAGGAAGGTGTTCCCGTCAAACCGATTTCGTCAGCTATCTTGGTGTTGGCACGCAACTGGTCAAGCAACGCAGGCCCTTTAGCTGCAATGGTAGCATCGACCTTGACCATATCAACATCAGACGCTTCAAGAGCCTCACGCATCCCTTGTTCGGTAATGCCTCGACCGGGAATGGCCATAAGCGCATCATGGGCTGCGAGGTACTGCCCGTTTTCGTGTGCTGCGAGTGCAGCCTGACCACCATAGACCGATGCCTCGGTCAGGATGGGCCAATCCTTAAATACCACACGAAGTTTGTCGTCGGTCGCCATCAACTCCTTGAGATATGGAGCACTCTGCTTGCAGAAAGGGCAATTGTAATCAAGAAATCCAACCATGGTTAGGTTGGCATCCGCCGGGCCGAAAACCGGCGTCCCAGGCGTTGCAAAAATTGCTTCAAGGTCGAGAGGTCCGTCCTGCGCAGATGCAACACTTGGTTTTCCAAGCCAGAGTGCCAGTGGGGCCATCATGGCAAGTTTGGTCACGGCACGGCGCGAGAGTTGCTTTTGCATGGGCATTTTCCTTTTCGTCGGCCTCCAAAGCATTCTCGACGCCTTAAGCCAGCCTTAAGTGCGGTCGCATGGTCGTGTTAAGAAACGTCAAATCCTGGAGCCGGTGATGCGTATTCTCGTGGTTGAAGACGATGACATCCTGCGAGACGGCCTCGAGGTCGGACTGCGCATTGCAGGGTTCTCGGCGGAAACGGTCGCGTCGCTTGCTGATGCACGTGCGGGACTCGCCGCTGGCCGCTTTGACGTAATCGTGCTCGATCTGATGCTGCCGGACGGGTCGGGCCTGGACCTGCTCGATGAAATCAGGCGCTCCGGATCGGACGATCCAGTCTTGCTTCTCACGGCCAGGGACAAGGTCGAGGATCGTATCGCCGGACTTGATCACGGGGCAGACGACTACCTCGTCAAACCCTTCGATCTCGACGAGCTAGCGGCTCGCCTACGGGCGCTTGTTCGTCGGGTTAACGGCCGAGCACAGGCCTATTTGGTCTGGGACCACATCCAGATCGTGCCTGCGACCATGGAGTTATCGGTGTCGGGGACGCCCGTGTCTGTGTCACGCCGGGAATTCGCGGTGCTGCAATCCCTCATGGAATCGCCAACGGTTATCCAATCCAAGAGGGCCCTCGAGGAGAAGCTCTACGGTTGGCAGGAAGAGATCGAAAGCAATGCCATCGAGGTGCATATCCATCACCTGCGTCAAAAAGTGGGACGTGACGCGATCGAAACTGTTCGCGGCTTGGGTTATCGCATGAGGAAAGCCTGATGACCCTGTCGATACGAGCGCGCCTCTTTGCCATCCTGATGGTCGCGACCAGCGTCGTGTGGCTATCCGCCGTCGCCTGGATCTATTTCAGCACGACGAGGGAAGTGGAGCGCGTGCTCGACGCTCGGCTCAGCGAGGCGGCACGAATGGTCTCCTCCCTGGTATCAAGCAGAGAAATCACCGTTGCCGACGCGGCCGACAGCATCGCCTCGCTTTCTCCGGCACCGTCTCACGTCCCCTATGACCGGCAGCTGTCCTGCCAACTTTGGTCCTTTGACGGGGATTTGGTTGGTCGATCAGACGGGGCTCCGACGTCCGCCCTGTCCGAACACAACGATGGCTTCGCCGAAACGATCATCGACGGCGAGCGTTGGCGGGTTTTTGCCATTGAGAATGCCGAGGTCGGCGTGCGGGTATTGGTGGGCGACAGTCTGGCATTGCGTGACCGGCTGGTGGGAGATGTCATCAAGGGGTTGCTGATCCCCGCCGCACTGATCCTGCCACTTATGGCGGCCATGATCCTGGTGAGTGTCAACCGCGGTCTCCGGCCCGTGGACGCAGTTGCAGCTGAGCTGACCGCCAGGGGCGCTAACGCACTTGAACCTATATCGGGTGAAGCCCCTCAAGAGATCAGGCCGATGTTGTCGGCGCTGAACGACTTGCTGGAACGTGTGCGCTCGGCACGTGAACGTGAGCGCAATTTCACGGCGTTCGCTGCCCATGAATTGCGTACCCCCCTCACAGGCTTGCGAACGCAAGCCCAGATCGCATCACGAACGGACGACCCGGTGATTCAACGCAAAGCGTTGGACAAGATCGTCGCGGGTGTCGATCGGACCGCGCGTATGGTTCGCCAACTCCTTTCCATGTCGACAGTCGATGCCACGAACAAGGATGCGCGACCGGAGCCACTGGACGCCGAAGCGGCCATCCGTTCGCTCGTTGCAAGCCTTGTGCTGCCATCGGGGGTGGAGATCGAAGGCATACACACACTGGCAGCTGCTCCCATTGCGGTCTCTCCCGCTGCCTTCGACTTGATGATGCGCAATCTCCTGGAAAACGCCATTGCGCATTCTCCTGCAAATGGCGTCGTCCGGATAGTTGTCCAGGTGGTCGGCCACGGTCTGGAGATTAAGGTGTCAGACGAGGGTCCAGGCATGGATGAGGATGAACTCAAGCATGCCACCGAGCGGTTCTTTCGTGGAAAGAACCACACGGAAATCGGCAGCGGCCTTGGCCTTTCCATCGTGGAATCCGCGGCCCTCCAGGCTGGCGGCAGCCTCACGCTCGCCAACAGGCTCCCACATGGCCTTGTGGTGACGCTCGTTCTGCCGCGGGCATAAGTCTCCCTTAAGTTGGGGGCAACAAACGACGGATAGTTCCTTCCGCCGGAGACCCCTATGTCGGTATTTCAAAAACTTGCTGCCATCGCCCTGATGGCCCTCTTTGTTCTGGCGGGTCCTGTCGGCGCCCAGCAAGCCCAGCCACTCCCGGTGGAAGAGGCTTTCAAGGTTTCGCTTATGGCATCAGGATCCGGTGTAGAGGTGGTGCTCAATGTTGCCCCCGGATATTATCTTTATCGTGACCAAATTTCGTTGGCCGATGCAGAAGGCCAGGCTGTTGCGCTGCAACTTCCTTCCGGCGTCACAAAGGATGACCCTACTTTTGGGCGCACCGAAATTTTCCATGACCGTCTGAGTTTCCCCTTGCCGGAAGCCACCGCGGGAAAATTCATACTGGCCTACCAAGGCTGCAAGGACGGCAGCATCTGCTATCCACCCGTTCGCCGGTCGCTTGATGCTGATGCCGTTGCAGTTGGGTCGGTTGAGGGACCGTCCTTCCTCACAGAATCCTCCGAAGCACTCGGCGCTGCGACGCCCATCCGCGTTGCAACAGAGACCGGTGGCTCGCTCCTGACCGATCTGATGGGCCGCGGCGGGGCCCTGATGGTCATCGGTGCATTCCTTGCTTTCGGCGTTGCGTTGGCCTTTACCCCATGCGTTTTTCCTATGTATCCAATCCTGGCGGGTACATTGACCCAGGCAGGGCAACGCCTATCGATGCCCAAGGCATTCGGTATCTCACTGGTCTATGTCCTCGGCATGGCCACAGCGTTTGGGATGTTGGGCCTGGTCGCCGCCTGGTCAGGTCAAAATCTGCAGATGGTTTTGCAATCGCCATGGGCGATCGGTGGCGTAGTTGTGTTGTTCATCACGTTGGCGATCTCGATGTTCGGCGCGTTCGAGCTTCAGCTTCCCAGTGCATGGATGACAACAATCAGCCGAGTGGGCGGACGCAATGGTGCCGCCGGAGCCGCGATGATGGGTTTTCTCTCTGCTCTCATAGTGGGGCCCTGTGTCACGGCCCCTTTGGCAGCGGCGTTGCTCTACATTGCGCAGACCGGCGACGCGACACTGGGGGCGGCGGCCCTATTCGCCCTTGGTATCGGCAAGGGCATTCCGCTGATTGTTTTCGGCACTGTGGGTGGCCGTGTCATGCCACGCGCTGGGTCCTGGATGGTACGGGTCAAGCACGCTTTCGGTTTTGTCTTTCTGGGCGGTGCCATCTGGATGTCAGAACGGCTGCTGCCAGCACAATTGACCACCGGGGCATGGTCGCTTTTGGCGGCAACCGTTGCGATCTACTTCATTGTAGTCGCCTTGGGCAGCAACGGTGTTCGACGCCTGGTACCGACCGCATTGGGTGTTGCCGGCCTGGGCCTTGCAGGGTTTACGGCAATGGCTGCTATTGGTGGCCAAAATCCCGCTGACATGTTGACGGGACGACAGTCTTCTCTGTCTGGCAAGGAAATGGTTTCGGAAACAGTTTCGGGAATCGATGCCCTAACTGTCGCGCTCGAGGCCAGTGATGGTCAGGGGCGTCTGGTCTATCTGACCGCAGATTGGTGCATCTCTTGCGCGGTACTCGATCGTGAGATTTGGACCAACCCCACAGCGTTGGCGGGACTGAATGAAACGAGACTGATCAAACTAGATGTGACGAAGAACACCGCTGAAGACCGGGCAATGCTGAGTCAGCTTAAGGCGTTTGGACCACCTACTCTTCTTTTTGTAGATGGCAGCGGGGCTGAGGTGGAAGCAACTCGACTCGTCGGGGAATTTGATATCGATGCGTTTCGTACCCAGGCGCAACGTGCCGGCTTCCTGCCATGAGTGCCGTATCAATCGGGCCGTTGCTGTTCGCCACCGAGCGCTTCGCCGCCATCCTTGGCATCGGCGCTTTCTTTCTGGCGCTGCCTATCCTGGCGCGACTGTTTAAAAGCGATGCTGCTCGATACGGGTTTGGTGCGGTAGTTGCTGGTCTCCTGGCAGCCCGGCTGGGACACGTACTCCTCAACTGGCAGACATTCATCATCGAACCGCTTCGGGTGTTTTTTGTCTGGCAAGGCGGTTTTGAGCTGTTTGCAGGTCTTGCCGGGCTCATACTTTACGGCGCATTGCGCGTAAAACGCTGGAGCGGCGCAGCGACACTGACTGGGTCTACGGCTGTCGGTTTTGGCATTTGGGGGATGGTCCTGCTTCTGACCCGCTACAGTGTCGGCGTGCCCCTTCCCGAACAGCCGCTTATGCATCAAGTCACGGGCGAAGCAATTGCGTTGTCGAGTTTCGCGGGCAAACCCATGGTGATCAACCTATGGGCCAGCTGGTGCCCGCCTTGCGTACGCGAGCTGCCCTTATTGAGCGAAGTGGCCGCACAAACACCCGAGGTCACCTTCGCGTTCGTCAATCAGGGCGACCCTGTACAAACGATCGCCGAATTCTTGAGGCAGCAGGATATCGTGTTGGACGTTTCCGTGGTCGACGAGACCTGGCAGACATCGACGCATTACGGAGCGAAAGGCCTCCCAACTACGCTCTTCATCGACGCGCAGGGCCGTGTCGTTGACACTGTGGTCGGCGAGGTTTCCCCTGAAAGCCTCGCTGCACATTTGGACCTGATAGTGCCGGACTGAGAGCAGCCCCGCCCTCGGGCGGGGCTGCAGGGTCACACCACAAGGATCGGCGAGCCATCGCGGACAGCGTTCGCGAGATGGATGACGTCCTGATGCAGGAGCCTGACGCACCCCGAAGAAACGGCCTGACCGATTGATGCTTCGTCGCCCGAGCTGTGCACACGGTACAGGGTGTCTTTGTTACCCTGGTGGATGTAGAGGGCACGTGCGCCGAGGGCGTTCTCTATCCCGGGCGGCTGGCCCTCCCGATAGATCTCCAATTCAGGTTGACGCATGATCATGGACTCTGGCGGAGTCCAGACCGGCCATTCACGCTTGTAAGCGATATGCGCCCGGCCGGCCCACTCGAAACCGGCGCGGCCAATACCTGCGCCATAGCGGGTCGCCATTCCGTCATCATGCACATGATAGAGCAGGCGGTCGGCGGTATGGACCACGACGGAGCCTGGTTTTTCCCCGGTGGGATCGGGTACCCGCTGTCGCCAATATTTAGGATCCACCGCGGCGATATCGGCTGCGGGGATCGGGAATTTTTCCTCCGGCATTGCTCGATACATATAGGCCACATCGGGCGGTACGATGGGGCGAATGGGTTCGGCTGCGACCGCGAGACGTTGCGGGGTGGTCGTCGTGCAGCCAGCGGCCAGCAATGCAAGACTTGTGCCGCCCAACATCACAAAAGCGCGGCGAGAGGGATTGAAAGGTGTTTCGGACATGAATGCTCCAACATTGAGGTTGGAGACGAATTCAAGAGTAACCTTAGGACAGGCTTACGGGCCGCCTGGTGGTCAGTTCAGGGTCACAACCAGCGGCGCACTTTTTGACGGTAGTGCTCGTATTCGCTGCCGAAGCGGCTAGACAAGAACGCCTCCTCAGGGGCAATCACCCACAACCTAAGGCAAAGCCATAGAATTGGCAGGAAGACAATTGTCCACTCCAGCTTCATGATCATGCCCACACCCGCGAACAGGGCGAAAAAGCTCGCATAGATTGGGTTTCGTGAAAACCGGAAAGGACCGTCCATTACCATCGCCAGCGTGGGCTTATGTGGTTCGACATGCGTGCCGGCGCGCATGAAACGGAGCACTGCCCAACCCGCAGCTCCGAGGCCGAGTATAACCAGGATAGCACCCAGCAATGGGGCGGAGGACACGCTGTCTATGAACGGAGGTATCAGATGCTGGTCGAGGACCCACGCCATGACAAAAAGGACGGCCGGATAAGTCGGCGGAGGGAGGACAAGCTTCGGATGGTCATGCCTTGCGTCCATCAACAGGCACAGTAAATCTTGTAGAGGGTCGTCAAAACCTGACGCACCTCATCTGACGCGAGAGAATAATTGATCTGCTGACCTTCGCGGCGGGTTCTGACCAGCCCCCAGGCACGCAGCTTGGAGAGATGCTGTGACAACGGGGACTGCCCGAGCGCCACGCGTTCTGACAGCTGACCCACATTAAGTTCGTCATCGAGCAGATTGCACAAGATGAGCAGGCGCTTTGGATTGGCCATGGCCGTCAGGAGCTGGGAAGCCTTGTCTGCGTTCTCCTCCATCCTGTCCAATTCCATCTTGATCATATTAGATATCTCATATATACGAACTTACGTTAATTCACTATCGCTCGTTTAAAGGCGATTTTCAAGGAGGATGTAGATGCGCATCAATGTGGGTTCTGCCGATAGAATTTTGCGGATCATCGTCGGTCTGGCGCTGCTGATCCTGCCGTTCGTATCCGGTCTGGCGTTCTTCGCCAATCCGGTCGTGCAGTGGGGATCTGTCGTCGTCGGGCTCGTGCTCGTGGTTACCGCCCTCGTGCGCTTCTGCCCCCTCTACACCATTTTTGGCCTCTCCAGCTGCAAGGTATCAAACCGATGACTGAATTCACTCCAGTGATGTCGCTGCTCGGCGGCGCACTGATCGGCCTTTCAGCCGTTCTGCTCATGGCATTCCATGGGCGTATTGCGGGTATGACTGGCATCCTGACCGGCCTGCTGCCGCCGGTTGCCACGGATTGGCCATGGCGTGCTGCTTTCCTCGGTGGCGCCATTGTCGCTCCGATGCTCATCCTGGGCCTATCGGGATACACCATTCCCTATTCCAGCCCCGTCCCGACACCATGGGTCATCGCCGGTGGGTTGATCGTCGGCGTTGGAGTTTATTTCGGGTCCGGGTGCACCTCCGGGCACGGCGTCTGCGGCATGGCGCGCCTTTCGCCGCGCTCGATTGCGGCCACCGCTACCTTCCTTGTCACGGCCATGATCACCGTGTTCGTCATCCGTCATCTGCTTGGAGGCTTCTGATGCAGCGTACCATTCTTGCCGGCATTATCGGCCTCGTCTTCGGCACTGGTATTGCATTGTCCGGCATGGCCAACCCTGCCAAGGTCCTGAACTTCTTTGACCTGGCCGGTACCTGGGACCCGTCATTGGCCTTTGTGATGGGCGGTGCGCTGCTCGTGACTGCAATCGGTTACCGCTTCGTGCTCAAGCGCGACAAACCCGTATTGGAGGCGAAATTCAACCTGCCAGCCAATCGCAAGCTGGATGTGCCGCTCATCGCCGGCTCTGCTGTTTTCGGCCTCGGCTGGGGAATTGCAGGTTTTTGCCCGGGTGGAGCGATCCCGGCTCTGGGTCTTGGCGAGGCTTCTGCCTGGGCCTTTGTCGGCGCGATGCTCGTCGGCATCTTCGCCGCCCGTACCGTGCGCCTTGCGCTTGAGCAACGTGCCACCCAGTCCGCCTGACCTCTACGTGGAGCAATGACCATGACCACAATACCATTCACCACAGACCTGACGATCAAGCCGGAGGTCACCGCCTTCTTCGATGCCCCGACAAATACCATCAGCTATGTCGTCAAAGATCCCAATTCCATGGCCTGTGCAGTCATCGATTCCGTGATGGATATCGACTATGCGGCAGGCCGCATTACCTATGACGGCGCCGACGCGATAATCGCCTATATTGAGCAGCACCAGCTCAAGCTCGAATGGCTGATCGAGACCCATGTCCATGCCGATCACCTGTCCGGGGCGCCCTATATCCAGGGCAAGCTTGGCGGCAAGCTGGGGATCGGTGAGAACATCAAGATCGTGCAAGAGACCTTTGGCAAGGTGTTCAACGAAGGCACCGAATTCCAGCGCGACGGCAGCCAGTTCGACCGGCTGTTCACCGATGGCGACAGCTACCAGATCGGCGGGCTGACCGTGCATGTGATGCACACGCCGGGCCACACCCCGGCCTGCATGACGCATGTGGCGGGCGACGCCGCCTTTGTCGGCGACACCCTTTTTATGCCGGACGGCGGTTCGGCACGTGCCGACTTCCCGGGCGGCGACGCCCGCACGCTTTACCGTTCGATCCAGCGCGTGCTGTCGCTCCCGCGTGAGATGCGACTGTTCATGTGCCACGACTACGGCCCGAACGGCCGCGAGATCCAGTGGGAGACCACCGTCGGCGACGAGATCGATCACAATATCCATATCGGCCAAGGCACCGACGAGGACAGCTTTGTGGCTATGCGCGAGGCGCGCGACGCAACGCTTGCCATGCCCAAGCTGATTATTCCGGCGTTGCAGGTCAATATGCGCGCCGGCCAGCTGCCGCCCAAGGGCCCAGACGGCAAGACCTACCTCAAAGTCCCCGTGAACGGCCTCTGACCATGTGGCCCTTCAGCAGCAAACCAAGAAAGGACCGACCCATGAACATCCGTCAAATCGCTCCAGATTTCTCCGCCACCGGCCAGATCTTGCCTGAGCAGATGCAGGCTGTCGCCGACGCAGGCTTCAAGTCTATCGTCTGCGCCCGCCCCGACAATGAGGAAGGCGGCCAGCCCAGCTTTGATGAAGTGGCTAAGGCGGCTGCGGCCGCCGGCATCAGCATCGTGCACATACCCGTCTCTGGCCCTCTGGGCGAAGGCCAGATCATTCGCTTCCACGATGCCTGGGAGAAGCTGCCCAAGCCCATGCTCGGCTACTGTCGCTCTGGCGCTCGTGCTGGCAGCCTCTACGCCACGCTTGGCAAGTGATCTCCCCGGGCTCTCCCAACCGGGCTGAACCCCTCTCAGACTGAGTACATTGATGCACCTGAAGTCCTATTTTCCCATTCTTGATTGGGGTCGGCGCTATAACCGCCAGACGCTCACCAGCGATCTTGTCGCCGCGATCATCGTGACCATCATGCTGATCCCGCAGTCGCTGGCTTATGCGCTATTGGCCGGCCTGCCGCCGGAAGTGGGCCTTTATGCATCGGTGCTCCCTCTGGTTGCCTACGCAATATTTGGCACTTCGTCTGCATTGGCGGTTGGTCCCGTCGCGGTGGCTTCGCTCATGACGGCCGCAGCGGTGGGCCGTATCGCGGCGGAAGGAACGGTTGACTACGCGAGCGCAGCCATAATGCTCGCCTTTCTGTCGGGCATCATGCTGGCGCTCATGGGCCTACTACGTCTCGGGTTTGTCGCCAACTTTTTGTCCCATCCAGTTATTTCAGGGTTCATAACGGCTTCTGGCATCATCATTGCCACGAGCCAGATCGGCGGCCTGCTCGGTATCAAGACGGAAGGGCACGCCATGCCCGACCTAATCATGTCGATCATCGCCAATATTGGTCAGGTGAACTGGTACACTCTCGCCATCGGTGCTCTAGCACTGGCTCTCCTGCTTTGGATCCGGCTTGATCTCAAGAATTGGCTTGCACGCTTCGGAGTCCCTAAAGGCGTCGCGACCATCGTCGTGCGCGCCGGTCCGGTGCTCGTCGTCTTCCTGACCATGGCGCTTTCCGTGTTTCTTGATCTTGGCGCAAGGGGCGTTGCACTGGTGGGTGATGTCCCTCAAGGCCTGCCTATGCTGTCGCTGCCCGCGTTCGATATCGCTGTCATCCAGCAGTTGGCCATGCCTGCACTTATTATTTCGATCGTCGGGTTCGTCGAGTCCATTTCCGTGGCGCAAACTCTTGCCGCCAAACGCCGCGAACGTATTTCGCCCAACCAGGAACTGATTGGTCTGGGTGCGTCCAATATCGCAGCAGCCATCGGTGGCGGATATCCTGTGACTGGCGGTTTTGCTCGGTCGGTGGTCAACTTCGACGCCGGTGCTGCAACGCCTGCAGCTGGGGCATTTACCGCAATCGGTATCGCCGGTGCCACGCTGCTGTTGACCCCGTTTCTCGCCATCCTGCCCAAGGCGACGCTGGCTGCCACCATTGTGCTCGCCGTGCTGACGCTGGTGGATTTTTCCATCCTCAAGCGTGCATGGGATTACTCCAAGGCCGACTTCGCTGCCGTCGCCATCACGCTGTTGGGCACTCTGTTGTTGGGCGTTGAAGTGGGTATATCGTTGGGTGTGGGCGCTTCGATCCTGGTTTTTCTCTATCGTTCCTCCCAGCCACACGCCGCGATCGTGGGCCAAGTGCCCGGCACGGAGCACTACCGGAACGTGAAGCGGCACCAGGTCGATACTATGCCTGGCGTCCTCTCTATTCGCGTTGACGAAAGCCTCTACTTTGCCAATGCGCGCTACCTCGAGGATCTGGTGATCAATCAGGTCGCCGCCAATCCTGGGCTGACGGATGTTGTGCTCATGTGCTCAGCCGTCAATGCCATCGACATGTCGGCGCTCGAAAGCCTCGAGGCCATTCACCACCGGCTCGCCGATCTCGGTGTTCGACTTCATCTCTCCGAGGTCAAGGGTCCGGTAATGGACCGGCTCGCAGGCACAGAGTTCTTGGATCATCTCAGTGGCCAAGTTCATCTCAGCCACCACCAGGCGATGCTGGCAATCGCCGACGTAAGGCTACGGACCACGGAACTACGGCCCGAACAAACCGGAACTTAGGAGGAAATGGAATGAGCGATCTTCCTCACGTCGTCTGTTCGTTTTGCGGTGCTACCAATCGCGTTCCCAGCTCAGGGAGCGCCCGCAGCGCCAAATGTGGGAAGTGCGGCGTGGCTCTTTTTTCCGGTGTGCCGGCTGATGTTCCGGCCGCCATTCTCGAAAAGCAGATCGCAAAATCCGACATCCCGGTCGTGGTCGATATCTGGGCGCCCTGGTGCGGGCCTTGCCGCGTCATGGCCCCCCAATTCGAGGCAGCGGCAAGACAGGCAGAGCCCGCGTTGCGCTTCGTCAAGCTGAACTCCGATGAAAACCAAGAAATAGCGTCCCGTCTGGGAATTCGCGGCATACCGACCATGATCATGTTCAAGGGCGGCAAGGAGGTCGCGCGTGTTTCAGGCGCGATGAGCAGTTCAGATATCCTCAAGTGGACTCGGGATGAAGCCTGATTTCATTGCCGACCATCAGCACCGCGCAGCTATTGAGGCTGAGTTGCACGCCCGACCCGTGGAGTTGGTCGGCGCAACCCTTCGTGCACGCAGGTTGGTGTTCGCAATGCCACCGACGCCAGACGTCATGCGGCAGGCGATCGCCCGCTTTCGGGAGGCAGTCGCGGCTCGCGGTGTTGAGCTCCCTGAGCACGATGGCCGGCAATTCAGCTATCGTTGCGACGATCTTGCCATCACTTGGGAGTTCCATACCGAGTTCATAACCGTCAGTTGGCTATCCGAACTGACGGACCAGGAGAACTGGCCACCGTGCTTGTGCCTGGAGGCGCTTCAGAATGGTCAATTTGTGGCGGCGAGTCGCATCGACGTCACGGGGGGTATGCGCGTCGATCCGGCACTTTTGCCTGGATTTCAGCTCACCAGTCTGTGCTTGGCAGGGGTGGCTGACGATGCGGGAGAAGTGGCCACCGACTTCGTCGTCAACCAGGACGGGTTCACAAGGCTGGAAGCAGCATGCGGAAATCTGACTAGCTTCAAGCGATCCGTCATGGTCCGGCGACTATTGGAAGTCGAGACCTATAGGGTCATGGCTCTCATGGGATTACCGCTTGCGCGGCAACTGTCGCCTGCTTTGCGCGCTGCCGAAGAGGAACTGACGGCGGTAACGGAATCTCTGGGACACGCCACCGACTCGGTTCAAAGCTCGCTTGATCGACTACATGCGCTGTCGGTTCAGACGGGTCAGTTGGGCGAGCGTATGGGGTACAGATTTGCGGCATCGAGCGCCTACGGGGCAGTGCTGCGCAATCGACTGTCAGAGCTTAATGAGATACCGCGGGATCAAGGTTCGACGCTTGCCGGCTATATAGGCGATCGTGTCGAGCCCGCATTGGCTACCTGCGCGGCCATGGAAAAGCGCCTTCATGTCCTTTCCGGCAAGATCGCCAACTCTATCGAGCTCTTGAATGCGCGCATCGGTCTCGACATGCAGGTACAGAACAAGGCTGTTCTGGATACCATTGCGTCAACGGCCGAAAGCCAGTTCCGTCTGCAGCGTACCGTCGAAGGCCTGTCGACGATCGCGATAAGTTATTACCTTATCGGCATCCTTGGATACATGCTGGCAGGTCCCTTGGGCATTCTTCACCTGGATAAGGTGCTTATTCTTTCGATAGCGGCGCCGGCGGCGGTGATGGCCGTTTGGCTGGCCATGCGATTAGTCAGAAAAAGACACGCGACACACAATTGAAGCTGTATTTTCCAGCCGGAAGCGATCCAGGCAGCTCCCGTTCGTTCCTTGCAAGGACAAACATGTAGACGTCCGCAGTTCCTTAAGACTCACTTAAGGTTCGCGAGGCGCATGCATCCAGTAACCAAGTCGCGCGTTCAATCCAGCGGCGTGGCATCGTCGAAAAGAGACACAGCGGAGGAGCTGACCAATGTCCGTCACGATCGGTCTACTTCTCTCTCTCAGTTTCGTGGTGTCCATTGCGGCCCTGGCATTCCTGATTTGGGCGATAGCCAACCACCAGTTGTCCGCCACTCAAGACAACGCCTACACCATTTTCACGCCTGGTGAGGCAGGTGCCCCCGACGATGCGGCTTTTGAGGGCGAGCCAGACACAGCACACGGCGAGCACCACTTCGATGTAGAGCGAGCCGGCATCGACAAGATTTCGAGATTGCCGGTTTTGGTATTGTTGACTGGTGCTGTCTTCTGGCTGATTTTGGGATCGGTGTTTGGCCTGACGGCTTCGCTCAAGCTGCATTGGCCCGATTGGCTAAGTGGGGAAGCAGCGCTGACCTTCGGTCGGGTCCGCACTCTGCACCTGAACCTGGTAATTTATGGATGGCTGTCCCTTGCCGGCATCGGCGTGGTGATGTGGATCGTCCCGCGCATATTTCATACTGCGTTAAAATATCCCAAGCTGCCGATCATCGGTGCCGGGCTATGGAACCTTGGCGTTCTGGCGGGAGCGCTCGCTATAGCATCGGGTTGGACGGACGGCGAAGAGTGGCTGGAAATCCCTTGGCAGATAGATATCGTGCTAGCCGTGGCCGGTTCGTTTTTCGTGGTGCCAATCGTTGCGACGGCTGTCGCCAGGAACGTGCACCACATCTATGTCAGCGGCTGGTATTTTCTCGCGGCCTTGTGCTGGTTTCCCGTTCTTTTCGTCATCGCAAATTTTCCGTTCATTCATTCCGGCGTCGAAGAGGCGACGGTGAACTGGTGGTTCGCGCACAACGTGCTTGGGCTATGGCTCACGCCTTTGGGAGTCGGCGCCGCCTACTATTTCATCCCCAAGATCATCGGGAAGCCGATCTACTCCTACAGCCTTTCTTTGCTGGGGTTTTGGGGGTTGGCACTCTTTTATAGCCAGGTTGGCATCCACCACCTGATAGGCGGCCCCGTTCCCACATGGGTCGCTACGCTTTCCATCGTCCACAGCGTGATGATGTTCGTCCCCGTGATCGCCGTGGCAGTAAACCAGCACGTCACTGTCGCACGCAATTGGTGGGCAGTTCGGCAATCGGTGCCCCTGAGGTTCATATCCTTGGGGGCAGTGCTCTACACGGCCGCATCATTCCAGGGATCAATCGAAGCGCTTCGTACCGTCAATACGGTAACCCACTTCACCCAATATACGGTGGGTCATGCCCATCTTGGCGCTTATGGCTTCGTCAGCTTTATCATGTTTGGCGCTATCTACCACATGATGCCGCGATTGACCGGCCGACAATGGCCATGGCCTGGCCTGTTAAATGTCCATTTCTGGTTCGTGGTGGTCGGCTTCGCGATTTATTTCGTTGCGCTTACGGTAGGTGGCGTTTTCCAGGGCCTGGCGATGCTCGACATTACTCGTCCGTTTGCCTACAGCGTCACCCTGCTGATGCCATATCTCGAGGCACGCTCCATCGGTGGTAGTCTGATGACGGTTGGCCATCTGGTTTTCGCGTTCAACATAGTCGCGATGCTGGTGATGAAGCCCGCCGACGCCCAGCGCCCGCCTGCTCCGGCATCCACCGCTCCGGCCACAGAATCATGAACCGTCTACTCCCGCTTTCGATCGTTGCTCTTGGTATCCTCGCCTTTGCGACGTTGATGCTCGTCGTCGTTCCAGGCATGCAGATCCGATCCCAGTCCCCGTCACCAGGATTGCTCCCTTACACCCAAGCTGAACTGCGTGGTCGGGAGCAGTATGTCTCCCTTGGCTGCCTCTATTGCCACAGCCAGCAGCCTAGGGCGTCCGATCAGGCGCCTGATGATCAACGTGGATGGGGCCGTGCTTCGGTTGCGTCCGATTACGTTTACGATCAACCCCATCAGCTCGGTACGATGCGCACCGGCCCGGATTTGCTCAATGTTGGCGCGAGGCTTCCCAGTCAGGCCTGGCACCTGACTCACCTTCTACAGCCGCGTGCGATCTTTGATTGGAGTATCATGCCGGCATACCCGTTCCTGTTCGAGCAGAAACCCGCAGCGGAGCCAGGAGATGTGGTGGTGGCGCTGCCGCCAGGTTACGCTGCGCAGAACGGGGTCTTCGTCGCCAGCCAGCAAGCGCTTGACCTAGTGACCTATCTTCAGGGCCTTGACCGCACTTATCCCGCCTTGCCAGACGCGGTAAGGGACGACGGCTATGCGGAACCCGATGATGAGGGACGCAAGCCATGAAACGCAACCGTCGACCCGACCCGACGCCACCCGATGAATCGTTCGAGCCTTATGAAGAGCCCCGGACGATCCCCATACCTGTCCTCTCCATCGCCGTTGCCTTGGCACTTTGGGGAGGATTGACGCTCTACCAGAACGGTCAAGCGGTTGGTGTTGGGCAACAGGAGCGTGCTGATGATCTGGCTGCCCAACCGGCACTGGGCACAGATTCCGGTGCGGTCCTGTTCGAGGCTCGATGTGCCACATGTCACCAGCCCAACGGGGTTGGCGTGCGAAACGCTGTACCACCTCTAATGGGCTCCGAATTCGTCGCCGCTGCACCTCAGGTCATGACGCAGATCCTGCTCCACGGGATCGACGGACCGATCAGCGTCGCGGGAAGACAGTTCAACGGCCACATGCCCAGTTTTTCGAGCGTGCTTCCGGATCAGGAGATCGCAGCCATTGTGAACTATGCCCGAAACAGGTTCGGTGCGCCTCACTCTTCACAACTGGCGATCGACAGTGATTTCGTGGCCGAGCAACGCTCGAAATACCCCAACCGCGGCAGCTGGTTCGGTGGAGAAGAAATCGCAGCCGTGCTTGATACCACTTTGCCATCTCAACCACCTGCGCGATCCGGATCTATCGAGAGCGCCAATCCGGCCGTCCTGAAACTGATAAATGACGGTCGAGGGCCGGCTTGGGCCTGTTCGTCTTGCCATGGATCGGAAGGACAAGGGGGCGAGACGGTTCCTCGCCTGGCGGGCTTGCCGTCGGGCTATATTGCCAAGCAGCTAAAGGATTATGTGGCCGGCGATCGCCACAACGAAACCATGACGCTTGTGGCCTCGACCTTGACTGAGGATGAGATGACAGGGTTGGGCAACTATTATTCCAGGCTGCGCTCTCCATCCAACGCTGCCCCCTCGTTGGGGGGAGACCTGGAACGTGGGGAACAGTTGGCACTTGAAGGGGACTGGTCCCTCGACGTTCCCGGATGCTTCTCATGCCATGGACCTTCCGGTTTCGGCGTCGCTCCGGGGTTCCCGTCACTGGCGGCCCAGCATCCAGCCTATACCGCGGCACAGCTTGCCGCGTGGGCCGGAGGGCAGCGCGACAATGCTCCGGTGGCTCTGATGAATCATATCGCGATTGCCCTCGACGACGACGATCGTCGCGCGGTAGCGGACTACCTTGCGACACTGCCTCCGGTTCCGGCCACCGGAGGGCCAGCGGGAGATGATGAAGATGAATGACATGGACCAAGAACGCCGAGAGGTGGAGGGCCACGAGGGCCGTGACCGTCCCAGATCGGGAAGACGCGCCCTGCGATGGATTTTTGCAGTCGGTGGTGGCCTGGGGCTCTTCGCTGCGGGACTTCTCGTGTTCGACTTCGATTTGATCAGGAGCTGGGGTGAGCCGGCCGACGCTCCCGAAACAGCCACTGCCATGTTTGAACCACCGTCTGAAGCGGATATCCCGGATGGTCCGGCGGGTGACGCCATCAGATTGGGAATGGAAATCTTCAAGAACACCGGGACCAACGCGTCCGATCATGTCGGCAATTCGCTGTCCTGCGCAAATTGTCATCTTGATGGGGGACGACGTGCTGACTCGGCGCCTATGTGGGCGGCGTGGGTCACCTATCCGTTGTTCCGATCCAAGAACAACTCGATGAATACAATGGAAGATCGGATAAAGGGGTGCTTCACCTATTCGATGAATGCCCAGGATTCGATCAGCGGCGGTCCGCCACCCGCGGGTGACGACATATACCGCAATCTGCAGACTTATATGCACTGGCTGGCTACCGGCGCTGCAACCAACGTCAAGCCTGCGGGGGCCGGGTACCCGGCGTTGGAGTTGCCGGAGCAGGGATACGACCCGGCACGGGGCGAAGATGTGTTTCAGGCCAATTGTGCAGCTTGCCATGGCGCCGATGGCCAGGGACAGCAAGACGCGAACGGACGCTATACCTTCCCGCCGCTATGGGGACCACAATCATATAATTGGGGGGCAGGCATGGCGCGGGTCAACACCGCCGCAGGCTTCATCAAAGCCAATATGCCGCTCGGTCAACCGGGTCGGCTGACTGATCAGCAAGCATGGGATGTCGCGGCGTATCTTAACAGCCACGAACGACCCAAGGACCCTCGTCAAACCGGCACGGTAGAGGAGGCAGCGGCCAAGGACCACGCCGGTGAGGAGACTTACTATGGCAAGATTTTGAACGGCGTATTGCTTGGGACAGGAACGCCTCGCCCCTCGGCACCCATAGGTGGCACACCGGCACCAGCGCCCGTTCAGTGAGGGTGTGATGGCTACTGCGTCGATGACAACCCGGCTGTTTGGAATCGACGGTATGTCCTGCGGCGCCTGTGCCAGAGGTCTGGAACACCGGATAAGACAAATGACCGGTGTGGACCAGGCATCCGTCCACTATCTCACGGCATCGATGCTGGTGAGATGGACTGATGAAGTCACCGATATGACCGCGATCGCGGAACGGGTTCGACAGTCCGGATATCAACTTGTCCCCGAAAGCCGTCCTGAGCTAACCGCCGCCCGCCTGCAACGGGATTTCGATTTGGTGGCCCGCCGGCTTGCGGTGGCCGTATTCTTCGGCATGTGGTCAATGGCCGCCGCCATCGCTCTTTATGCAATGCCCCAGGGGGATGCGACGGTCTCGCGAGCACTTGCCCTTGGGTCGGGTCTGCTGGCAATGCCGGTCGTCGCATATGCTGGGGCCGATATCGTTGCAATGGCCTGGAAGTCGCTCAGATTGGGTGACCTCGGTATCGATCTTCTGGTGACTTTGGGCGTGCTGGGCTCCGTTCTGCTTTCCATCAGCCACCTGTTGAGCGGATCGACGTCGGTTTATTTCGATACGGCCGCAATGCTCATCACCTTGCTGCTTGTCGGGCGGCTTATCGACCTATGGGTTCGGAAAGGTGCGGTAGCGGCCATAACTGCCATGGACGCAGCCAGCCCAGATCTGGCCAATCGGGTGACTGAAAACGGCAGCGTCGAAACTGTTCCGGCGGCTTCTCTTGTTGTAGGCGACACCGTGGTTGTCGAAGCAGGGTCGACGTCCAGCGTGGATGGTGTCGTCCTGACGGGCTCCTCTTCGGTCAACCGCGCTGCACTTACAGGGGAAAGCAGGGTTGCCGACGTCGGGCCGGGAGAGCGGGTAGAGGCAGGAACCATCAACCTCACACGACGACTTCAACTAAGGGTCGATCGCGATCCGGGCGACAGGGATATTGACCGTATGGGCGGGAGGATAGCTGTCGAGATCGCCCGTCGTGGACACGACTCTACTCGTACTGACCTTTGGGCCCGTCGTCTTTCAATCGTGATCCCGGCGCTTGCCATCGTCGTCGGCGTCGCGACGTTCCTAACCGGCGTTGGCTTCGAAGTGGCAGCCAGCCGAGCTCTGACGCTGCTCGTGGGTGCTTGCCCATGCGCCCTGGCTTTGGCGGCGCCACTGGCGCAGGTGAGAGCAACCCTAGCAGCCGCGAGGTTTGGCGTTCGAATCCAGGACCCTGTAGGGTTCATGCGGTTAGCTGAAGTGAAAGACGCAATCTTTGATAAGACCGGGACGCTGACGATCGGGATGCCGGGTGTGATTTCGATCACGGCAAGCGACGGTTGGAGCGAGCAAGAAGTCCTGGCTATGGCCGCTCATGCAGAAACCGGGATCGACCATCCGTTGGCCCGATCCATCATCAGAGCGCATGGCTCGGAGATGGGGGAGGGCGGTACGCGCTGGGATCGCGGAGCGTCCGCAATTACACCGGACGGTGCCGTAATTTCCGTGGCAGGCGCGCAAAACACGTCGGATGCTTCCGGCACCGTACTGCAGGTGCTTCGGGACAATGAACTTGTCGGTCATATCCTTGTGGATGACCCTATCGACCCAAGCGCATCTGCAGCAATTGGGGCGCTTTCTTCACTTGGTATCCTGTGTTCCATTGCAACGGGAGACAACGCAAATCCGGCGCATCGCGTGGCAGAGGCTGTTGGCATCGCATCGGGTCTGGTCCATGCAGGATGCACTCCAGCCGAAAAAGCAGACCTTGTAAGAGCGGCAGGAAGACCTGTACTCTTCGTCGGTGACGGTATTAATGACGGTCCTGCCTTGGCAGCATCAGCATGTGGGCTATCGGTTCGATCCGCACATGCATCGGCGTCGAGCACGGCCCACGTCGCGATCGTCGACGAGGGAATCCGAGCTATCGCGCCTTTGGTCAGGCTCTCCCGCAGAACGGTGGCGACGGTGAACGAGAACATCGTTCTGGCCACCGTTTATAATGTTGTCTTGGTGCCTCTCGCCGCTACGGGGATGATGACACCGCTGACCGCGGCATTGGCCATGCTGTTCAGTTCGCTCAGTGTGCTGCTCAACACGTGGCGGCTCGGTCTCTCGGCACGTCCGCGTGCGGCAATTTCTGCGCTGGGAAATGTTATGCGCCATTAGCATTTTGCCGTGACGGTCGTCCTTAGCGGGTGCGGTCAAAGCGCGCACCGTTCAATCTACTCTTTTATATATAAGAATTACAGAATATATGAATGAGTAAATATTAAAGGAGTACGTCATGACTATCCGTATCGGCGAAACCGCCCCCGATTTCGACGCCGACACCACCACCGGACCTATAAATTTTCATGAGTGGATCGGCTCCTCCTGGGCCTTCTTTTTCAGCCATCCAGGTGATTTCACGCCCGTCTGTACGACGGAAATGGGCCGCACGGCGCAGCTAGCGGAACGCTTTGCCGAGCTCAATACCAAACCTATCGGTTTGTCGACCGACTCGGTCGAGGAACACCTCAGCTGGATTTCTGATGTCAACGAAACCCAGAATACCGTGTTGCGCTTTCCGATCGTTGCCGATCCGGACCTGCGGATTGCCAAGCTCTACGAGATGATCCACCCTTCACAAAGCGAGACCGCCGCGGTCCGCTCGGTTTTTATAATCGATCCCGCCAAGAAGGTGCGGTTGACCATGACCTATCCGCTTAGCATTGGTCGCAATTTTGATGAGATCATTCGCGTCATCATGGCGCTGCAGACCAGTGACAAGAACCGTGTTTCCATGCCTGCGGATTGGCAGCCTGGGCAGGATGTCATTATCCCACCCTCAATCAAGAATGATGAAGCCAAAACTTTGTTTCCGCAGGGCTGGAACGAACTTCGTCCTTACTTGCGCATGACCAAGATTTAGCTTTCTGTATATCGGGGAGTGCCAGATGGATTTTGGACAGACTGCAGAAATTCTGGCGCGCATCCAGTTCGCCTTCACTATTTCTTTTCACTTCATATTTCCGGCGTTTTCCATCGGCACGGCCAGCTATCTGGCCGTGCTGAACGGCCTTTGGCTGTGGAAGCGTGACCCGGCCTACCTCAAGCTTTTCGAGTACTGGAAGACCATATTTGCCGTCACTTTCGGCATGGGCGTCGTCTCTGGCATAGTCATGAGCTACCAGTTCGGGACCAACTGGTCCGCCTTCTCGGAACGTGCCGGGGCGGTCATTGGTCCGTTGATGGGCTATGAAGTGCTGACGGCGTTCTTTCTTGAGGCCGGATTTCTGGGGATTGCCCTTTTTGGCCGCAAGCGCGTCGGCGACACGCTTCACATGGTGGCAGTGGTGACCGTCGCCATTGGCACCTTGATTTCCGCTACCTGGATCCTTTCGGTCAACAGTTGGATGCATACGCCCCAGGGCTTTTCGATCGATGCCAGCGGCAATTTCGTGCCGGAAGATTGGTGGGCAATCGTTTTCAGCCCGTCTTTCCCCTATAGGCTCGTCCACACGGTGCTTGCCGCATTCCTGACCACAGCATTCGCTGTTGGTGCGGTTGGTGCTTGGCACCTGCTAAAGGATCGGGACAACCGCCAGGCACGGATCATGTTCTCCATGGCAATGTGGATGGCGGCGATCGTGACGCCGATGCAGATCCTGGCGGGCGACATGCATGGCATCAACACATTGGAGCATCAACCTGCCAAGATCGCTGCAATGGAGGGGCACTATGAAAGTCATCCCGACGGTGCGCCACTAATCCTTTTCGGCATCCCCAACGAGGAAGAAGAGCGGATCGACTACGCCATTGAGATCCCCAAAGCCTCTTCGCTTATTCTCAAGCACGACCTGAATGCGCCGCTCGACGGTCTCGATGCGTTCGCTGTCGAAGACCGGCCACCGGTGACGATTCCCTTCTTTGCTTTCCGCATCATGGTGGGCATCGGCTTTGCCATGCTGGGCATCGGAATGTGGTCGCTATGGACGCGCTGGCGCAAGACGCTTTTCACCAACCACTGGTTGCATCGCGCCGCACTCGTCATGGGCCCTTCCGGATTTGTCGCCGTGCTTGCAGGTTGGTTCACGACCGAGGTGGGGCGGCAGCCCTTTACGGTCTATGGGCTGATGCGGACATCCGAAAGCCTTTCGCCGGTCGCTGCACCCGCCGTTGGGGCATCATTGGTCGCCTTCGTCATCGTTTACTTCATTGTGTTTGGCGCCGGCGTTTTTTACCTGTTCCGGCTGTTCAGACGTCCGCCGGTCATGGAAGTGGATCACGAACTCGATCTCGGTCCGACGCGGGCAGCTGGTATAACGCCGGGACCCGCCCAGGAAACCACCATTCGTGAGGGCGTAAATCATGGAGATTGATCTTCCCACCGTCTGGGCAGGCATCATCGCTTTTGCCGTGCTTGCCTATGTGGTGCTCGACGGCTTCGATCTGGGCGTCGGTATCCTGTTCCCGTTCTTCAGGGATAGGCACGACCGGGACATCATGACCAACTCCATCGCTCCGGTTTGGGATGGCAACGAAACCTGGCTGGTTCTGGGTGGCGGCGGGCTGATGGCGGTCTTTCCCGTCGTTTATGCCACTGTCCTGCCCGCGCTCTACATGCCGGTTATTCTAATGCTGCTCGGGCTGATCTTTCGGGGCGTTGCCTTCGAGTTCCGCTGGCGGACGACCAGGGGTTCGATCTGGTGGGATATAGGTTTCTGGCTCGGCTCGACCGTCGCCGCATTCACGCAGGGCATTGCACTGGGAGCGCTGGTACAGGGTATCGAGATCGTTGACCGGGCCTATGCCGGCGGGTGGTGGGATTGGCTAACGCCGTTTTCCCTCATAACTGGCGCCGCGGTCACCGTGGGCTACGCCTTGCTAGGTGCGACTTGGCTCAATCTCAAAACCTCAGGCGACTTGCAGGCAAGGTCCCGCCGCATCGCTATGTGGACTGGTGGTGCAACGATTGCGCTGATCGGCGTCGTGTCGCTTTGGAGCCCGTTCATCGACCAGATCTACTTCGAACGCTGGTTCGGCTGGCCCACGGCGTTTTTCTCTGCATTCGTTCCCATGCTGCTTGCCGTATGTGCCTTCGCGCTCTGGCAGGGATTGACCACTGACAAGCACCTTCAGCCTTTTCTGGCCGCGCTGGGCCTATTTGTGCTCAGCTTTATCGGGATCGGGATCAGCTTTTACCCCTACATGGTGCCAGGTGCGCTCACGATAGAAGAAGCCGCAGCGCCGGACAGCTCCTTGATGTTCCTCTTGGTCGGCGCATCGGTGCTGGTACCGGTGATCCTGGCCTATACCGGCTACGCCTATTGGGTCTTCCGTGGAAAAATCGACCCGGAGGAGGGCTACCACTGATGCATGTGCAAAAATCCCTGAAGCAGGTCGGCTGGTTCGTGGCGCTATGGGCCATGGGTGTTGGCACCATTCTAGCGGTTGGCTTGATCATCCGTCTGGCGCTAGGCCTTTAGATGGTCACTCCGATTTGTCGGACCCCACGCGACTACGGGCGCCGGGCCGAGAGCGCACGGATCGGCCAATCGTCGCCGGTGCTGGCGCTTGTTTGGAGGTTGCGTCCATGATCAAGCCGATAAGACTTTCTCCCAGCTATGCCATCTCAAGTCAGCTTTTGCCTTCCGACCTGGCGGACGCCAAGAGTGCCGGTTTTCGAACAGTGCTGGACGTACGTTATGACGATGAAGATCCTGGGCAGCCTGCCTTTGAGGAGATGGCTCGGGCTGCTGATTTGGCGGGAATTGCGATAGTCCACTTGCCGTCTGCATCGCCGCCCAACGACGGGCAACTGCGTGAGTTCGTTCGGCTTTCGCTCAAGTTGCGGAAGCCTGTCCTGGCATACTGCCGTTCGGGGGATAGAGCGAGACAACTTTGGAAACTCACGGAACTGCGTCGAGGCAACCTCTGACGAGCCAACGATTGAGCTGCCGACCGCAGCATGGGGTCGATGTTCGGCGCAGAATTCCCAATGGGTATCTAGGGACCTCAATGCGGGCTGACTACTAACTGCCGCCGCCTTGCGCCATTGCCAACGGCATAGTGAGTGTCGCAGGCATCAAATCTGGACAGCTACATCTTCTTTGGAACACAACAAAATAGAGAGTTCACCACATGGCCTATACGGAAAAATTCCAAGCCCTCGCCGATGAGGCTCAATCACGTGTTTCGGGTGTCTCGGCCCATGAGGTTGAGGGCCTCGTGAATGAAGGCGCCCTACTGCTCGACATACGAGATAGCGAAGAGCATCAGGCTGATCATATCACGGGGTCAATTAACGTCAGCCGTGGAAAGCTAGAAATGAACATTGAAGCAGCAGTGCCCGACCTTAATGCGACCATCCTCTGCTACTGTAATGCGAATAATCGAGGTGCCCTGTCCGCTGACACTTTGCGCGCAATGGGTTACAAAAATGCGCGATACATTGCTGGGGGCCTAAGAGCCTATCGCGCAATGGAATGATCTCATTGGCTGTGCGCTACGACCAAAGATTTGGTGCGGTCTCCTCCCAAGAGCCGGGCTGTCGGCGAGCCGAAGGCTCGCTATGCGGGTCTTCGCCCTTCGGGCTTTCATCCCTCACGCGAAAGAGGATCGCCGTAGATGGGGACTTGCTCCTTACCGCTTGCGCGCAGCACCGGGCAAGGGAAGCTGCGCCGCGGCCTCATGTTTGCGCCAACCGGTACAAACGCTGGGTTGCCGGCCGCGCCCTTGCCCGCCTTGCTCTTCGCGGCGTCCGGCTCCTGCTCAGGAAAATCCCGGGCGGTATCGAAGAGAAGGGAGCGCGACGAGGGCGCGGGCAAGAATGGAAAAAGCAGAGCTAGAAAGGCTGAAGGACAAGGTGCCCTGCGCGGCCGTCCTCGAACGCACGGGATTTGCGCTCGACCTCAAGGAAAGCACGCGCCGGGCAATGAAATTTCGGCGCGATGCGGCAATTATTATCGTCATCCATGACGGGAGGGGCTGGTTCGACCCTCTCTCGGACGGCAAGGGTGATGTCTTCCGTCTCGTCGAACATCTCAACGGCGTGCCTTTCATCGAGGCCATGAAAGAAGTCACCGGGCTGGTCGGGTTCGTGCCCACTACACCCCAATGGGACCGACAGTCACGGGAGCGAGAGCCCGATCTGTCGATTCCAGAACGCTGGCAGGCCCGCCGCAATCCATGGCGCGGATCAGCCACCTGGCGTTATCTTATCGAGGCACGTCGTCTTACCGAACCGGTTCTTCGAGCCGTGATCGCGGCAGGCTCGTTGCGCGAAGGCCCGCGTGGCAGCATGTGGGCGGCGCACAAAGATGCCGACGGCATCGTCACCGGGTGGGAGGAGCGGGGTCCGGACTGGCGTGGCTTTGCCACTGGCGGCGCCAAGGTGCTGTTCCGACTTGGCCACCGCGATGCGCTTCGCCTCTGCGTCACCGAGGCGGCGATCGACGCCATGAGCCTCGCGGCGATCGAGGGTCTCCGCTCCGACACGCTCTATCTCAGCACCGGCGGTGGCTGGTCGCCGGTCACCAACGCGGCAATCCGGGCGCTGGTCAACCGGCCGGGGATCCAGCTCGTTGCCGCCACAGACAACAACAAGCAGGGTGACGTCTATGCCCAAAGGCTTATGACCCTCGCCGGAGAGGTCGGGTGCAGCGCGGAGCGGTTGCGTCCCCTGGCGGACGACTGGAACGGGGATCTGAAAGGGATGGGGGAGGCAGGAGGAATGGAGGGGAAAGGCGGAGTGCCGCATGCCCGCCGACCGCGTCAAGGGTGAAGCTCACGCCCGGCTGCGCCGGCCCTTGACCCGCCCGGTCGGAGAGGCGGTCGCGGGGGAGGGGTCCGGAAGGGCTGAAGATGATGGTAATCCGCAAGGGATGAACCGCGCTCCGGCCCGCAAGTGGCCAGGAGCTCCCTATGACCCTTCACACCTCCATCCGCAAAATCTACTTCGGCGTCGCTGATCGCCGGCAAATGTTCCGCCTGTTCGACCGCCATGCGCAGCGGCCCAATCGCTGGGAGAATGACGATAGCGCGCTGTTTGCCGGCGAGTGGTTCGAGATCGCGCGCGCCGAACACGACTATATGCTCGACATCCTGCCGCCGCTCTGGATGCGCGGGGAAATGTTCGCCATGCGCGAATTCCTCACCGGCTCGGTGACCAGCGTCTTCTACACGCTGCGGATCGACGGCAAGACCCGCTATTTCCACGCCTATTGTGACCTCGCCCAGGCTCGTTCCCCGGTCGAGATGCGCGACGGAATCGTCGAACGCGAATGCTGGCCGGTGAAGGCCATGACGCATGATGAGCGTCTCGAGCATGTTTGGAGCGAAACCCATGATGAGTATCGTGGCTATGCCGGGGACAGGTTCCTCCCCCAGCATCGCGGCAAGCGCACCATTCTCGCCTATGGCTTGGGCACGACCGAGCTCAAGCTGCTCGACGATCTCACCGATGAAGAGATCGCTGCCAAGCTGCCCGTCCATTTGCGGCACCTCCCCACCCGCGTTGCAGCGTGAGGTGTGAGCGATGTTCACATTTCCCATTCTGGCCGTGCGCAAGATCGTCGAGCGCGGCATTGCCGATGCCGCCGCCAATGGCGGCTTCCGCAATCCCTACTACGGCACGCGTCCGGGCCAGGGCGAGAGACCCGGCATCTGGCTGGTCGGCGACGAGGGGGTCTACATCATGTCCAACGGCAAGCTAGCCGAGGGGCAGAAGGCTCTCGTCATCTATGCCGAGCAGTGCCACCCCAAGGGCGATATCGACTGGTGGGATTACAAGCGCCGCCATTTCGGCGCCGATGACGGTATCGAGTTCATCGAAGCTGACCGGCTGATCCCGCTCTTTGACCGCAACATGCGGGCGACCCACCTCAATGTGCAGCTTACCGAGAGCGAAATCGCGCTCTCGCTGCTCACCCGCTGACCTCTTCCAAATCCATGCCGCCGACCCTCGACCGATATCCTTCGGCCGAGCGGCCACGCGCGCCTTTGCTCTGGAGACCGCCCATGTCCAACGATCCCTTCACCCTCGACCTGTTCAGCAACACCTCACTTTCGTCCGGGCTCGGCCTGGGCGTTACCGCCTTCGGCAGCCTCTTCGACGACGACCGCGTCACCGAGGAGGCGCCGAACAGAGAAGGTGCCGCCGCACCGGCGCCAACGTCACCGAATGGTCCTTCGACCCCTTCAACATCGCGCCCGACACCAGACGCCACGCCTCGCGGCCAGACCTTCTTTCTCGAAGGCAATCGCGGCCTGGCCAAAGGCTGGAAGCAGCGCGCGCGCGATAATCTCGAGGCCCTCCAGCTCGCCGCGAAGATCGAGACCGAAAACCGCCCGGCCACGCCCGAGGAACAGGCCCGCCTCATCCGCTTCACCGGTTTCGGGGCCTCGGACCTTGCCAATGCCGTGTTCCGGCGTCCGGGCGAGACGGCATTCCGGGACGGCTGGGACGAGATCGGCGCCGACCTCGAGGATGCAGTGTCCAGCCAGGATTATGCCTCGCTGACGCGTTGCACCCAGTACGCCCATTTCACGCCCGAATTCATCGTCCGGGCGATGTGGTCCGGCCTCATGCGGCTCGGTTGGCGTGGGGGCAGGGTGCTCGAACCCGGCATTGGCACGGGCATTTTCCTCGCGCTGATGCCGCTGGAATTGCGCGACCAGGTGCATGTCACCGGCATCGAGATCGATCCCGTCACCGCGCGCATTGCCCGGCTACTGCAGCCGCAGGCGCGCATCATCAATGCCGACTTCGCCCGCGCCGAGCTGCCTGCCAGCTTCGATCTCGTCATCGGCAACCCGCCATTCTCGGATCGAACGGTGCACTCTGATCGCGCTTATCGCTCGATGGGACTGCGATTGCATGACTATTTCATCGCCCATTCGATCGATCTGCTGAAGTCAGGTGGCCTCGCGGCCTTCGTGACGAGCGCGGGCACCATGGACAAGGCGGATGCATCGGCGCGCGCGCATATCGCCAGGTCCGCCGATCTCGTCGCCGCCATCCGTTTGCCCGAGGGCAGCTTCCGCGCGGATGCCGGCACAGACGTCGTGGTCGACATTCTCTTTTTCCGGAAGCGTCGGACCGGAGAGGTCGCGAGCGATATGGCCTGGATCGATGTCGATGAAGTCCGCCCGGCCAACGGCGACGACGGCTCGATCCGCGTGAACCGTTGGTTCGCGCGCCACCCGGATCTTGTACTTGGCGCGCATGCCATCACGTCGGGCCCATTCGGTGAGACCTACACCTGCCTGCCGCGGCCTGGTGTTGACCTCGAAGACGCCCTTCCGGTGGCGATCTCCCATCTGCCGGAGACCATCTATGACGGCGAGCCCGATGCGATTGACCTCGACGCCGATCACGGCGCGCCCGTTGAAGACGGCGGAGACCCGAGCCCGGCCACCCGCGAAGGCAGCTACTTCATGGCCTCAAACACGGCGCTGATGCAGATGGTGGACGGGGTTCTCGTGACCATTGCTGTGCGCAAGGGGCGCAGCGCCGACGGCGTGCCCGACAAACATGCCCGCATCATCCGCAAACTGATCCCCATTCGTGACGCGGTGCGCGAGGTGCTCAAGGCCCAAGAGCTCGACCGGTCGTGGAAGCCGGCACAGGTCAAGCTGCGCATCGCCTGGTCCAATTTCGTGCGCGCCTTCGGGCCGATCAACACCACCGTGGTGTCGACGAGCGAAGATCCCGAGACCGGCGAGGTTCGCGAGATGCATCGCCGGCCGAACCTGCAACCATTCCTCGATGACCCCGATTGCTGGCTGGTCGCCTCCATCGAGGACTACGACCTCGAAACCGATACCGCGCGGCCAGGCCCGATTTTCACCGAGCGGGTGATCGCGCCACCCTCGGCGCCTATCATCACGTCGGCCGCTGATGCCTTGGCCGTGGTGCTGAACGAACGCGGCCAGGCCGACGTCGATCACATCGCCGGGCTGCTGCAAATGGATGCCGATGCTGTTATCGCCGAACTGGGCGAGGCCATCTATCGCGACCCCGAAACCGGGGCGTGGCAGACGGCCGATGCGTACCTCTCCGGTCAGGTCCGCGACAAGCTCAAAGCTGCCGAGGCCGCCGCGACCCTCGATCCCGTCTTCGAACGCAACGTCCGCGCGCTTGTCGATGTTCAGCCCGCCGATCTTGGTCCGTCCGACATTACCGCGCGTCTCGGCGCACCCTGGATTCCGGCGGTCGACGTCGTCGCCTTCGTCAAGGAGGCCATGGGCGCCGACATCAAGATCCGTCACATGCCGGAACTGGCATCATGGACAGTGCAGGCCCGCCAGCTTGGCTATATGGCGGCCGGCACATCGGAATGGGGCACCGGACGCCGCCATGCCGGCGAGCTCATCGCCGACGCGCTCAACAGCCGGGTGCCGCAGATCTTCGACACCATCAAAGACGGCGACAGCGAGAAGCGCGTGCTCAACGTCGTCGATACCGAAGCCGCAAAGGAGAAGCTGACCAAGATCAAAACGGCGTTCCAGACATGGATCTGGTCCGACCCTGATCGAACGGATCGCTTGGCGCGGGTCTACAATGACCGCTTCAACAATATAGCGCCCCGAAGCTTCAATGGTGACCACCTCCAGCTTCCGGGCGCCTCAGGCGCCTTTTCTCTTTATCGGCACCAGAAGCGCGGCATCTGGCGCATCATCTCGGCGGGCTCGACTTACCTCGCCCATGCCGTGGGCGCGGGCAAGACCATGACCATGGCCGCCGCGGTCATAGAACAGAAGCGTCTCGGTCTCATCGCCAAGGCCATGCTGGTCGTGCCCGGACACTGCCTGGCGCAGTCGGCGCGCGAGTTCCTGGCGCTCTATCCGACCGCACGCATCTTGGTCGCCGACGAGACCAATTTCACCAAGGAGAAGCGCCACCGCTTCCTGTCGCGCGCGGCGACCGCGACGTGGGATGTTATCATCATCACGCACTCGGCCTTCCGCTTCATCAGCGTACCCTCGGCCTTCGAGCAGCAGATGATCCAGGATGAGCTCGAGCTCTACGAGACCCTGCTCACCAAGGTGGAGAGCGATGACCGTGTCTCGCGCAAACGCCTCGAGCGCCTGAAGGAGGGCCTCAAGGATCGCCTGGAGTTGCTTGCGACGCGCAAGGACGATCTGCTCACCATCTCGGAAATCGGCATCGACCAGATCATCGTCGACGAGGCGCAGGAGTTCAGAAAACTCTCCTTCGCCACCAACATGGCGACGCTCAAGGGCATCGACCCCAACGGCTCGCAGCGCGCCTGGGACCTCTATGTGAAATCCCGCTTCGTCGAGACGAAGAATCCAGGCCGGGCGCTCGTGCTCGCCTCCGGCACGCCGATCACCAACACGCTGGGCGAAATGTTCTCGGTGCAGCGCTATCTCGGCTACGCAGCGCTGCTTGAGCGTGGCCTGCACGAGTTCGATGCCTGGGCCTCGACCTTCGGCGATGTCACCACCGAGCTCGAGTTGCAGCCCAACGGCAAATACAAGCCGGTCACGCGCTTCGCCACCTTCGTCAACGTTCCCGAGCTTATCGCCATGTTCCGCTCATTCGCGGACGTGGTCATGCCCGAGGATCTGCGCGATTACGTCAAGATCCCAACTCTCTCCACCGGGGCGCGCCAGATCAGGACCTCAAAGCCGTCGGCCGCCTTCAAGCGCTATCAGGTCCTGCTCGATGCCCGCATCAAGGCGATCGAGCAGCGCGAGGGGCCGCCCGAGCCTGGCGACGACATCCTGCTGTCGGTCATTACCGATGGCCGCCATGCGGCGATCGACTTGCGCCTCGTGGATGCCGACAATGACAATGAGGCGGACAACAAGCTCAACGACCTCGTTTCCAATGCTTTCCTCATCTGGCAGGAAACCGCCGGCAACGACTATGTCCGTCCCGACGGCAAGCCCTTCGAGCTGCCGGGCGCCGCGCAGATGATCTTCTCCGATCTCGGCACCATCAACGTCGAGAAGACACGGGGCTTCTCGGCCTATCGCTGGATTCGCGACGAGCTGGTGCGTCTCGGTGTGCCGACCTCCGAGATCGCCTTCATGCAGGATTTCAAGAAGTCCGACGCCAAGCAACGACTCTTCGGCGACGTCCGCGCCGGCAAGATCCGCTTCCTGATCGGCTCCTCCGATACCATGGGCACCGGCGTCAATGCGCAGTTGCGCCTCAAGGCCTTGCACCATCTTGATGTCCCCTGGTTGCCCTCCCAGATCGAGCAGCGCGAGGGCCGCATCCTGCGGCAGGGCAACCAGCACGATGTCGTCGACATCTTCGCCTATGCCACCGAGGGGTCGATGGATGCCCAGATGTGGCAGAACAATGAGCGCAAGGCCCGTTTCATCGCGGCGGCGCTCTCAGGTGACACCTCGATCCGCCGGCTTGAAGACCTCGGCGAAGGCCAGGCGAACCAGTTCGCCATGGCCAAGGCCATCGCGTCTGGCGATCCGCGCCTGATGCAGAAAGCTGGTCTTGAAGCCGACATAGCCCGGCTCGAGCGCCTGCGCTTCGCCCATCAGGACGATCAGTTCGCGATTCGCCGCCAGATCCGGGATGCAGAGCGGGATATCGAGTATTCGACGCGTCGGATTGTCGAGGTCGGCAACGACCTCGCCCGTCTGGTTCCGACTGCCGGAAACGCCTTCGGTATGACGGTCGGCGAAGAGCGCCTCACTGAGCGCAAGCTCGCCGGCCGGGCGCTGATGAAGGAGATTCTGACCCTCGTGCAGCTTCAGCACGAGGACGAGACCATCATCGCCTCAATCGGCGGATTCGAGCTCGCATATTCCGGCCAGCGCTTCGGCCAGGACGGCTACAGCTACAGCACGGCGCTGCTGCGCACCGGAGCCGAGACTGAAATCGAACTCCCGGTCACCAACACACCGCTCGGTGCAATCGCCCGGCTCGAGCATGTCCTTGTCGGCCTCGAGGAGGAGCGGGCACAATATCGGCGTCGCCTCTCTGACGCCGAGCAGCGCCTCGCCTCCTACCGAGTGCGCGAGGGCGGAGAATTCAGCTTCTCTGCCGAGTTGACCGACAAACGCCGGCAACTTGGTGAGATCGAAAAATCGCTTGCCGAGGATATCGTCCCCGCCGGCACCCGCGCCGCAGCCTAGCCAGAACTGCAACGCTCGGGAGGAGCAAAAAAGGGCGGAATGAGGAGGGGATAAGCCTGCTCGCAGATCGGGCGATCCGCCGGCGCTGACGCTCAATCGCTCCCTTGCGATCCCGGCCCGTCACCCTGCGCAGGGCTGAAGGCGCCCCGCTGGGCCAGCCGGGCAGGAATGCTCGGGCGCAATTGCACCGGTTCGCCCGCTCCGCGGGCCGGAGGGTGTCTTCGGGAAGAAGACGGACAAGGACCGGCAAAGGCCGTGTCCGCAATCCTAAAGGAGCATCTCCATGGAACTGAAATTTGTCGATCCGCGCTCGCTCACGGACAATCCGGACAAGGCGCGCCGCTCCAGGTCCAGCCCGCAGGCCGACGCCCTGCTGCTGGCAACGATCAAGGCCGTAGGCATCGTGCAGCCGCCTGTCGTCACCGCAGAAACTGATGGCGGCAACGGCTTCGTCATCGATGAGGGTCATCGCCGCGTGAAGCAGGCGATTGCCGCCGGGCTAGAGGAAATCGCCGTTCTGATCGTTCCGCGCGCCGAGGACGGTGGCGCCATGCGTTCGTTGGTTACAACGATCGCACACGAGCAACTCAATCCGGTCGATCAATGGCGCGCCATCGAGCGCCTCGTCTCGCTCGGCTGGACCGAGGAGGCGATTGGCATCGCGCTCGCCCAGTCGGTGCGCCAGATCAAGAAGCTCAGGCTACTGGCCAGTGTGCTGCCGGCGATGCTGGACCACATGGCCAAGGGCGACATGCCCGATGAGCGGCAGCTTCGCACGATCGCGGCGGCGTCGCTCGAGGATCAGAAGGAAGTCTGGAAGGCGCACAAGCCGTCCAAGGGCGATCCGCAGGTCTCGTGGTGGAGTGTCGCCAATGGCCTCGCCAGGACCCGCATGTACGCGCGCGACGCCAGTTTTGGCGACGAGCTTGCCCAGGCCTACGGCATCGCCTGGGTCGAGGACTTGTTCGCTCCCGCCGACCAGGACAGTCGCTATACCACCGATGTGGAAGCTTTCCTTGGCGCCCAACAGGAGTGGATGACCCAGAACCTGCCCAAGAAGGGCGTCATCACCGACGTCAACACCTATGGCGAGGTCAAGCTGCCGCCCAAGGCAGAACGCGTTTATGGGACGCCCAAAAAGTCGTACCACACCGCGATGTATCTTGACCGCGAGGGCAAGGTGAAGTCGGTCCACTTTCGCCTACCCGAGGCCAAGAAGAAAAGTGAGGGCTCCAACGACGCCGGCGGCGCGGACGAGACGATCGTCATCTCCAAGCCCCGTCCCGACGTCACGCGCAAGGGGGTCGAAATGATCGGCGACCTGCGCACGGACGCACTGCATGAAGCGCTGGCGCGGGCACCCATCGAGGACCACACCCTGCTCGCACTGCTCATTGTCGCCTTCGCGGGACAGAACGTGCGCGTCGACTCCGGCGCGGGCGGTGACTTCCGCTTTGGCGGACGCCTCGGCCGGCACGCGGCAACCCTCTTCGATGGGGAGGGCAAGCTCGCCCCTGACACCAATGCGCTGCGCGTCGCCGCCCGCGGCGTTCTGATCGACGTGCTCTCGTGCCGCGAGAACATCAGCAAGTCCGGCATCGTGGCGATCGCCGCTGGCTCGGCCATCGGCGCCAATGGCTTTCTGGCCAATATGGGCACAGAGGACTTCCTCTCCTGCCTGTCGCGTCCGGCGCTCGAGGCTTCGTGCAGCGATACGCCGGTGGTGCCGCGGGCGCGGGTCAAGGATACGCGGGATGCGCTCGCCGAACATTACAAGGAGGGTCATTTTGTCCATCCAGCCGCGCTATTTGCCCCCGACGCGACCAGCCTCGCGGAATGGCTCGCCAAGAACACCGTCACGGAAGTCGAGGATGACGATGTGACGGACGTCGATGAGATCGGCGGAGGTGCCGACGACGAATTCGAGGAGGGCTTCCGCGACGCCGCCGAGTAAGGCCTTCGCGGTTCCATTCTTTCGATCGCTCTTCCGCCGCCGGGTCGACCCGGCGGCGGTTTCGTCTTTAGCACTTCATGGAGGGCGGCATGTCCGCACACGCGATCTTCCAAACCGCACCCGTGGGGGCCTTGCCGCCATGTCTGACGGAAAGTCGTGGCAGCCTGGTGCCGACGCCGTCTAGGCAACTTCCAGTCTCGGCTCCATTTCACGCACCATGCCGGTCCGTTCAGTTCGCCCACTGGCGAGGGAGGGGGTCGCCGTGATCCCCGCACCAGAGCTGCGCCGCCAACTCTCCCGGATGCGGGAGGCACACCGGCAAACCCAGCGTCAGCTGGACATGGTGGACCGGCAGATCACACGCCGCATGACCGCGCTGATCCCCGGCCTGCTGCCCCGCCGGTCTCACTATCATCGGGGCAAGCCGGCTGACCCTGGGGCGTTTCTTGAGCGCTATCGGGCACAGGTCTCCGCCCTGACCACTGAACGCCAACCGGAGATCGAAGCCCTTTCGCTTAAACTGGCGTTACAGGAGCAGGCGATCGCCAACTTCATTGAGCGGCACGGTCATGAGGCCGGCCTCAGCGAACAGGTCCCTTGACGTATGCGATCGGGTCGGAAGCCGCCGAGGGTCGATGGCCCCTCGACTGATGCGGGGCATCTGGGCGACCAACACGTGGTGGTTGTCCCTACCGCAGACACATTGGAGCCTGGCGCGTGAATGTCAGTTGGTCATGACCGTCTGTCCTTCGGTTCCCATGTCGAAATTGAGGTCCCGTGCTGGTCCTCCCTCGGGCTTCATGCAGTCCTGAACCGGCGACCGTTCGCTTCAAGGCCGCGTACCGCGCCGCGCGGCGGCCGGCTCGAACCAATCTCGACATGGCAGGCCCGCGGCCCGCGCGAGGGCTGAAGGGCCCCTGCTTGGCTGCAAACCTTCCATGCTCGCCTCGGTCCGCCCGGACCCTGAAGCACCCGTCATTCCGCCGGTTCTGTTGGTCTGCGCCCGAGGGAGGGCCGGCACGGGGCCGGTCCGAGCTTCGGGAACCGAAAAGGAAAACGCCATGACAGACAAACCTGCCAAATCCCGCCCCAACGCCCGCGTCGTTCCGCTCCGCAAAGCCACCACCCTGCAGATGGTCCGGCTTGCCTGCCCCGACTCCGGACAATGCGCTCTCATCTCGGAGAGTTTCGGGCTCCCGGTTCTCGATAGCGACGGCATCCGAGACCTCCACGAAAAGCTCATCATCGATACCGCTGCGGCGCTCGACGAGGGGCTTGGAGAACGCGCTATGCAAATCCACATGCAGCGCATCGTTGGGGCATTCGTTGGTTCGGCCTATGGAGCCGGTCAGTTCTACAGCCGGGCTGTTTCCGAAGCGCGCGACGCCACAGCCAAATCAGCCTGCGACGACCGAGACGAAGATGTCAGTGGGCCGGTTGGCTTTGGCAGCGCCGCGCAGCGCAAGCGGGAGTTCGCCGCAGATATGGCGCTCCAGGCTCACGCCTTGCGCATGGCTGCCGAGGGCACTATCGCAGCTTACGAGAAGATCGTTGGCGAGGCTTGGAAACCCTTCGAACGGGTCGTCGATAACCCCGGCCAGTCCGTCGACCGCAAGGCGGCCGAGGTGCAGATGGCGGCCCTTGGGTGACGGGCCCCTCGGGCGGAGCTTCGGCTTCGCCCACTTATCGCATCAGATCTTCCAAAAAGAAACTACGGTGGGCTGAGGGGCGACGGCAGTGCGCCGCTCCACAGCAGTCGGTCCGCAGGATCAGGTTATTCAGCGTGCTCGCCCTCCCGCCCCAGTCTTAGAACTGAAGGATTTCTAGGCTGAATGGTGGGGATGCGCGAAGCGTATCCCCGATCTCGATTACTCGCTGGCGCCTTCGCCTTCGAGCCACTCGACCATTTCGGCGATCTCTGCCTCCTGGGCATCGATCACCTTCTGCGCCATTTCCCTCGCCCACTGGTTATCACCATGCTCCAGCTCGGCCTTGGCCATGTTGATGGCGCCCTGGTGGTGCGGGATCATCCCGCAGACGAAGGCCACGTCGATGTCTTCCACCATCATGCCGTCCATCATCTGCTTGTTAGTCACGTCCATGCCGGCCATCAGGTCGGTATGGGCCGCGTCCATCTCATGGGACATGTTCATGGCCATGTCGCCGACCATGCCCTCGGCGGTCTTGCAGATTTCGGGCAGCTCGGCACCCGCCGCCGACATGTCATGGCCCGCCATGGCGTCCTGGGCGAAGGCAGAGCCGGAAGTGGCGATCAGGAAGGCGCCGGTCAGAAGGGTCGTCTTGAAGAGGTTCATTATCATAGCTCCTTGGTTTGGCGTTCTTGTAGTTCGATTACATTACGTGCCCGGAGGGGATAACCCCGAGAGCCGAAAGACCCATCCAGATCGCCATGGCGACCATCATCAGGTTCTCGGTAAGGGAGACAAACCCGAGCGGTACGTTGCTGGAACCGCCGACGCAGGCGCATTTGAGCTCACGTCTGTCTACGTAGACCGCCTTAAAGACAGAGACCGCGCCGATCGTCCCGATGAACAGCGCTATCGGAACCGACAACCAGGTTAGAGCCCCGGCGACCATCAGGATGCCGGCGGCGCCTTCGGCATACGGATAGACGTAGCTGTACGGAACCCAGCGCTTGGCTAGGAGGTCGTAGTTCAGGAACATGGTGGCGAAGCTCTCGACGTTCTGCAGCTTGAGCAGCGCCAGCACGACCATCGAAAAGCCGATGAACCACTCGGCGGCCCGCAGCGTGAACGGATTGCCCGTAACGGCATAGCTGGCCGCCATGGCGGTCAACGCAGTCATGGCGAACAGCACCGCCACGGGCCGATACGTCGTTGCCTTGGGGTCTGCAACGGTCTTGCCCAGGAACCGGCGGGTGTCGTCATGACCGCCGACGCGCTGGCCGTCGACAAAGACCTGGGGCGTCGTCTTTACGCCGTACTTCTCCTTGAACGCGTCGGTCTCCTCGCGTGTGGTCAGTTGATGATCCTCGACCTCATAACCGGATCGCTTCAGCATGTCCTTGACCTTCAGGCCATAGGGGCAGGTGTGGTCCGGCATTACCATGCGATAAATGACGGCCTTCTTCCTGGCCGACGTGGCGTCCAGTGCTATGGTGGACATGGGACAGTCCCTTCTTTGAAACCAGTGATTTTCATCTTGTGCACCTTACCATCATTGGAAGGTCAAGGCCCCTTATCCATGACTTACCATCGTGACGTGGATGCCTACGTCCGCAGGCTCGACGGTAACCTTCACGTCAGTATACATGGTCTATGCTGACGACCATGACCCCAGATGATGCCACGCACCTGCTGTTCGAAGCCCATCTGCTGGTGCGGCATGGACCGGAACGCAGCGAGCGGGCAATGGCGGACCTTGCGCCTGCCATCAACCGGCTGGACGAGGTAGAGTCGTTTTACCCTGATCTCCAGGTGGAGATCGACCCGATCCGGGCCGCCTTCGCCTGCCAAACGCGTAGAGATCGAAATGACATCCAAATCTTACCTCTGGCCCGGCGTCCCCCTGGCGCTCGGTTCCGCTGTGCTGTTCGGCGCAGCGGCGCCGCTTTCGAAACTGCTGATCGGGTCCGTTGACCCGTGGCTACTCGCAGGCATTCTTTACCTGGGTGCCGGCACCGGGCTGGCGATTGTGCACCTCGGCCGTCCGCTGATCGGCCTTCCGTCCCCGGAGGCACCACTTCAGCGCAGCGACCTGCTGTGGCTGGCGGCGGTAATCCTGTTCGGCGGCATGCTGGGACCACTCTTCCTGATGCTGGGCCTGTCGCAGACCAGCGCCTCGTCCGGATCGCTCCTGCTCAACCTCGAGGGCCTGGCTACAATGGCCATCGCGTGGATCGTGTTCCGCGAGAACGTGGACCGGCAGCTGATCCTCGGTGCCGCCGCCATCCTCGCCGGCGCCGTGCTGCTGTCGTGGACGGGAGCTGGCCTGAGCCTCGACACCGGCAGCCTGTTCATCGCCGCGGCATGCCTGAGCTGGGGCATCGACAACAACCTCACACGCAAGCTGTCGTCAGCCGATCCCGTGCAGATAGCCATGATCAAGGGCCTGGTCGCCGGATCCACGAACCTGGTACTGGCTCTGTCGCTGGGTGCCAGCCTGCCGGGCATCGGCCTGATCGGCGCGGGTGCCGTCGTCGGTTTCCTCGGTGTCGGCGTCAGCCTCGTCATGTTCATGCTAGGGCTGCGGCACCTGGGTACCGCGCGGACCGGGGCGTACTTCTCGCTGGCGCCGTTCATTGGTGCAATGCTGGCCATCCTGATTTTCCGCGATGCCATCACCTGGCACTTAGTCGGCGCGGGGATGCTGATGGCGATCGGGCTGTACCTGCACTTGGCCGAGCGGCACGATCATGAGCACGACCATGAGGGCCTCGAGCACGACCATGCCCATACCCATGACGAGCACCACCGGCATGCACACGATGGCCCGGTGACGGAGCCTCATTCGCACTCGCACCGGCATGAACCAATGCGCCACAAGCACCCACATTACCCGGATCTGCACCACCGTCATGGGCATGGCCACGGCTAAAGTTCAAGTTCAGTTCAGCCTGCATAACAGTGCTTGGTTTCTGCTCGCCAAGATCAGAGGCAGATTATGTACAACGGCCTGGTAAATGTGGATGTCCGAAAAGGGGTGGAGGCTGCCTCTTTGCGGAGCTTGCCAAGTGGCGTCTGGTGGCTACCGTGCTCATCTCGACCTTGCTCCAACCGTTGCTGGCCCGCCTCGCTGCCCCATCCCGCTCTCTTGTGATGGCATTCCTAATGCGACCGCGGATCTTCCACGATCAACCCGCAAGGGGTCCGCTAGCAAGCTGCGGCCTCTCGGCTGACGCCTTCGCGGTGATCGCGCCCGCCGCCGCACCCTGACGGAGCCATCGAGCGGGAATTGTCCCGCTCCAAGATGGAGCCCTCAGATGTCCAACGATCTAACCCTCGCCCAGAAGGCCGCCTGGCACCTCGCCCGCACTCTTATGGCCCCAGTGGTTCTTTTCCAGGTCGACGATGAATTCGGCGTGCTGCCCGCCGACGAGATCGATGACGCCGACGTCAAAGTCCTCTTCGAATACGATCCCTATAGCGGCGGTTGCTCGGTTCACTGAAACCGATCCGACCTCCGATTGAGGCGGCGCCCGGCGCCGCCTTTCTTTTTGTCTCTCGCCTGCTCCCGCCCCCGTCCTGCCGGTGGTCCTGGCGGAGCCAGGCTATCAGCGCAACGGCTTCGCCGTCCTCCGCTGCGCTGCGGCCCATGGGGGTGCGCTGTCCGCCTTCCTGCTCCGCCCTGGCGGACCCCGTGACGGGGCCGCGATCGGCGCAGCCTCCAGAACCGGAGGTTCATGAAAATGAGCATGAAAGAGAAAGGACCGCGCATCGACATCTATGCGCGGATCACCGACCGCATCGTGGCGGATATGGAGAAGGGCGTTCGCCCATGGATGCAGCCGTGGCGTGCGTCGAATGCCGTGGGCCGGGTGACGCGGCCCATACGGCATAACGGCCTGCCCTATAGCGGCATGAACGTGCTGCTGCTGTGGTCTGAGGCCCTCGCCCGCGGCTTCATCAACCCGATGTGGATGACGTTCAAGCAGGCGCTTGAGCTCGGCGGCGCCGTCCGCAAGGGCGAAACCGGCTCGATGGTCGTTTTTGCCAGCCGCTTCACCAAGACAGAGACAGACGCCGCCGGTGAGGAATTCGATCGGGAGATCCCGTTCCTGAAGGCGTATACGGTCTTCAATGTCGCGCAGATCGACGGCTTGCCGGACCAATATTACGGGCCGAAGACAGAACCCGTGCGCGATCCAGTCGCGCGCATCGAGTATGCCGATCGCTTCTTCGCCAGTACCGGCGCCGTGATCCGGCACGGCGGCTCACAGGCCTATTACGCCCCCTCGCTCGACATAATTCAGATGCCGCAATTCGAGACCTTCCGCGACGCCGCCTCATATGTCGCCGTCCTCAGCCATGAAGCCGTCCACTGGACTGCAGATTCTCGACGGGTCGGACGCGATCTCAGCCGCTATGCCAAGGACCGCAGCGAGCGGGCGCGTGAGGAACTGATCGCCGAGCTCGGGAGCTGCTTTCTCTGCGCTGATCTTGGCATCGCGCCAGAGCTCGAGCCCCGGGCCGATCATGCCAGCTACCTGGCCTCCTGGCTCAAGGTCCTCGTCGACGACAAGCGGGCGATCTTCTCGGCCGCTGCCCATGCGCAGCGTGCAGTCGCCTTCCTGCACGGCCTTCAACCGGCGATCTCTGAAGATCGCAGTGCTGCCTGATGATCATGAGCCTGTCGACGGCGGGGACGGTCACGGGCCCCCGGTCCCTCTGCGCGCCCTCTTGCTCCTGGCGGACGTGTAATCCACCGCCTGGGCGCTGATAGCCCGCCCATGGCGAAGTCGGACCCAAGATCGCCCCCTCCTGTGTGAGAAGGGCCTCGTGTGTGTTGGATGCTGAATGGAGCGCCAACGGCGGACGGTCATCATCCTGCCCTGACTACGAACCGTTGGCAGGGTGCATCCGGGGGGCGGTCGTTATCGTCTGTGTCACACCGAAGGTTGCAGGCTGGGCTCGTGGTCGTCTGCACAGCCTTTACCGGGTCCGTGCTGAGAAACCAGAATGGGGGCTGGTCGCGTCGTGGGCGCCAGCGCTCGAAGCGAGGCTGACGAGGTCGGGCAACGGATCGCGCCGCACCGTCACCCCAGATGAAAGTGCCAGACCGACACCAGCCAATGTCACCTCCGGGCGGGTCTTCAAGCTCACGCCCAGATCACGTCCTCGATTTGGCATGTCTGACCGAATGACGTCGTCGCCGAAACGGCGACGCCTCGATCTTATCCCCGCAACCGCCGTCCGCAACTTTCTTCCCCTGATCGCTGCGCGCTCATTCCTCGCGAAGCAAGAATGCTGCTCCCGGCCGCCCTCCACTTTGTTCCGGCCTCTTCGAGGTGCGGGTCGATCGCCCCCGGTCTGTCGACAGCCATCGAGGTCGCGATGGGCGCGACCCGACAAACTTACGGAGACGACAAATGGCTACCATCGGCACCTTCACCTCCAGCGCCAACGGTTTCACCGGCACGATCAAGACCCTCAACCTCAACGTCAAGGCGCGCATCGAGCGGGTCGAAAACCCTTCCGACAAGGGCCCGCAGTTCCGCATCTTCTCGGGCGCAGTCGAACTCGGTGCAGCCTGGCAGAAGACGGCCAAGGAAACCGAACGCGACTACCTCTCGGTCAAGCTGGACGATCCGAGCTTCCCCAACCCGATCTACGCCACCCTAATCGAGGTCGAAGGGCAGGAAGGCCTACAGCTCATCTGGTCCCGGCCCAACGGCAACCGCGACTGATCCGCATCGAGGCCCCGTCCACTGGCGGGGCCTTGATCCTTTTATCCACTGCGGGAGAAACACCTTGGCCTTCATCGACGAAATCGAAGAGCTGCGCGCCGAACTCTGTCACAGCCACCTGACCGTCGCGGAACGCCGTAGCGCTGAGACAAGACTGGTCGAACTCCGTCAAAATCGAAACGTAGAACCCGGCAACGCGCAGAAGGCCACCACAAGGCACTAGCTCCACTGCGCCTAGCCTGTGACGGCTCAATGTCTACTTAGCGTCGTCACCCACGTCAGGATCGAGGAACGGCTGTCACAGAGTTTGGAACCGATCGAGAGACCCGCCTCGGCTGATAGCCGCGGAGCCTTTTGGCCCGCAATAGCTCAAGGAAGAGTCCCACAGCCTCACCCTCGTCATCGAAGGAGTGCTGAACTGTGCGCCCGATGGTTCCGATCCGGCCCCAGCGACGGATGAGCCGGGCTTGACCGAACAGCGTTTCCTCAATCGACAGCGCGTAGAAGCGCGCCATGTTACGGTCCGGGTCCCGGCGTTCGATATAGAGCTGATATTGCTGCGCGATCATGCCGAGCAGAATCGCGCAGCCCGAATCCGCCGTCCAATGATTGGTTTGAATCACTGGATCGGCATCGATTCATTTTGGTGATGGATGCGGCGGCCGCCGATCAGCCGTTGAGCGCATCCTTGATCGCCTTGGCCGGCGTAAAGCTCAGCTTCTTGGAGGCCGCAATCTTGATCGCGGCGCCCGTCGAGGGATTACGACCCTCGCGCGCCGGCGTGTCCTTGACCTTGAACTTACCGAAACCGGGAATGCTGGTTTCGGCCCCCGATGTCGCTGCTGCGGCAATTTCCGCGAATACGGCTTCAACGATGGCTTTGGCTTGGGCCTTGGTGAGGCTTTGCTCAGCGGCGATCTTGTCGGCGATCTCGGTCGTCGTGGTCATTGGTCACTCCTCATGATGGAAACGGTTTTTGCTTACCACGGATTTCATGTCCGCACGCCGGAACCAGATGGCGCGCCCACAGCGGATTGGTGGATTGCCCGCTGTGAACACGATCTGCTCGTCGGCACGCATCTGCAGCACTTCATGCGGCAGGATGAGAGGACGTCTCGATAATTGCCTGGAGCGGGTGCGAGACGATCCAGACGATTTTGTGCTGGTGCTGACCTGGCTGACCTCGACCGTGGTATCGCCGCACCGTTTGGAAATGTAGTCTGCCGTCTCTGGGTCATTGATCGCCGCAAACGACATCCAGGACGCGCTTTCAAACCATTTGCTCGTCGCGTCACGGCCGCCGTAGGCCTCGCGCATCTGCCCGATGGACTGAAACAGCAGCACCAGCGTGATGCCATACTTGCGGCCGGCATCGCGGGCAGTTTCGAGAATGCGCATAAAGCCGAGCCGCGCCACTTCATCAAGTAGGAACAGTGTCCGACCCTCGATCTTGCCGTTGCGATTATAGATGGCGTTCATCAAGGCGCCGATGATTACCCGGGCGAGGCCCGGATGGTTCTCCAAAGTCTTGAGGTCGAGATTGATGAAAATGTCGGTCGTGCCGGCGGCGAGGTCGTCGGTGGAAAAGGTGTTGCCCGAAACGAGCGCCGCGTAGTTCTCGTAACTCAGCCAGTGGGTTTCCTTGGCGGCTGAAGCGTAGACGCCCGAAAAGGTCTCGGGCGTCATGTTGATGAAGGGCGCGACGTTCTCCTTGACGAAGGTCGAGCCGGAACTGTCGTAGATGGCTTGCAGCCGTTGCCGTAGTTTGGGTTCGGGCTCAGCCATATTGGCGCGGACCCGCCGCAGGGTTTGTTCTGCCGGATCGACATGACCTGACAGGCACACATCGGCGATCAAAGCCGTGAGCAGTTGCAGCGCCGCACCCCGGAAGAAATCATCGCGCGCCGAACCTGCGCGCGGCGCCTCGGTGATGATCCAGGACGCGACGGCGGCAATGTCCTCTTCCTTGCTGCCACTAAAGCGACCGATCCAGTCGAGGGCGTTAAAGCCAATTTCGGGACTGGATGGATCGAGGGCAACGACCGTGCGCTGTGCGGCGCGCCGGTGCTCGCGGACCATCGGCGCGACCTCGTTGGACGGGTCGAGTATCACCAGACCATGCCCCCATTTGAGGGCGGTCGGGATCGTCACCGAGGTTGTCTTGAACCCGCCCGATCCCGCAAAGGCGATGCCGTGGGTTGAACCGAAGGCACAGTCAAAGCACAGGAGCGGCGACGTACCGCCTACGCCCCAACTTTCCTTGTCATCGGCGCGGAACGCCCGCTCGGCGACAACATCCTGGTCAACGCGACAGCGTTCCCCGATGACAACGCCGCCCATACTGGGGAACAGCCTTTTGGTTTCGGCTTGGCTCATCCAGTTGGAGGATCCGTGAATGGCGCGTCGTCCTTCTATCCGCTTCGGCGCCTTGGCGGAAAAGGCCCGGTTGCCGCGCGAGACGACGCGGAGCCCAAACAATCCGGCACCAAGGGCGAGCATCGCGCCCATCGTTGTCGATGGATCGACAAAGCCGAGAACCGCATTAAACGGTACCTGGTCTGCGAAGCTGGAGAGTCGCGCAAGTTCACGCCACACGGCGACCGCGACCGCGACCGTTGCGCCGCTGGCAACCCCACCGCCGACATAGCGGATCGCCGTCGAGCCGGCCGACGCAAACAAGATAACAACGCCCAAGCCGGCAGCTGTCGCATAGGGCAGGGCTATGCCGAGCTTGCCGAGTAGCATCTGCGCGCTAGATGTCGTCCCTAGACCTGCCATCCGCTGCTCGATCCCTGTCAGCATCCAGACGGTCGTGGTCATCAGCAGGATGGGCATCAACACCGAAGTCAGCTTCTTGAGCGTCATGGCGGAAGGCCTCTTCTCCGATGGCAAGGAGGCGCGCGCGCTCAGGCGCATTGCCGGCCAACTTGCGTTTGGCCTCGAGCAACAGGCCAAGCAGCAACGCCCGCTTTTCGTAGCGCAGCCCCGCCTTAGCGATGAGGCCGCCCAGTTGGATTTTTTCTCTGGTGTCTTTTTTCCGGTCGTCGGTCCTGGCCAATTGCATCATCCGCTCAGTCCGTCCGAGTGTTGCCCTGAGGCGCGCCAGGAGCGGCCTCCTTCGCCCCGGTGGCCTTCCGAAACCGAGCTGAGAGTTCTTCGAAGGCTTTGATGAGGTCGCTGTCTTCGACCTCGACGTCGCCGAGCCCGGCCCTGAGCGCGATGCGTCCGATGCGTCCGGCCTCTTTGGTTTCCGCCTGCTTGAGCTGCTCCTGCAGCCTGGCGATTTCGTCGCGGAGTTTGATGACGGGCTTTTTCACGTGTCGTTTCCCCTTGGACCGAAAATGCCCCGAAGTACGACATGATCTTCCCCGCATGCAAGCCAGTGCGCACCCTATCAAATCCGATAGGTCGGCAGCGCCGACTTCTTTTGCGATTATCCCGCCGTTCCGAAGGAATGGCTCCAAGGGCGCAGTAATACGTTGCGTGGCAACGTTGCGGGCTCCGCCGGAAGGCAAGGACCATTTCGGGTGAACACCGATCCTTCAACTCCGGAAGCTCCGCTGCCTTGGCCATCACCCATTTCACGCCCCAGCTCATCAGTCGCGGCTCCGGCCGGAGCGCGGTCGCGGCCGCTGCCTATCGGCATTGTGCGCGTATGGAGCATGAGGGCGAAGGCCGAGTGATCGACTACTCGCGCAAGGCTGGCATGGTGCACGAAGCGTTTGTGCTGCCGCCCGACGGACCTGCTTGGGCGAGGACGTTGATCGCCGATCGCTCTGTTGCAGGGGCGGCGGAGGCGTTCTGGAACAAAGTTGAGATTTTTGAGAAGCGTCCAGATGCCCAACTGGCCAAAGAGTTCATTCTGGCGTTGCCGATCGAGCTGGCGACCGAACAAAACATCTCGATGATGCGCGCCTTTGTCGCCGAGCAAATCCTGGCGAGAGGTATCGTTGCGGACTGGGTCTATCACGACGTTCCTGGCAATCCCCACGTCCACTTGATGACCAGCTTGCGGCCGCTGACAGAGGACGGCTTTGGCGCCAAGAAAGTCCCGGTGATCGGCGCGGATGGCGCGGTGGTCCGGACCCCGTCCGGCCAGATCGTCTATCGCCTTTGGGCCGGTGACAAGGATGACTTCCTTGCCCTTAGGCAGGCCTGGTACGATTGTCAGAACCAGCACCTGGCGCTCCATGGCCATGATGTCAGGGTCGATGGCCGTTCTTACTCTGAACGTGACATCGACATTGCGCCAACCAGCCATATCGGTGTCGCCGCCAAGGCGATTCAGCGTCAGGCCGAACGTGACGGCCGGGACGCCGAGCTCGAGCGCCTGCGTCTGTTCGAAGCACAGAGACAGAAATCTGCGCGCAAGATTGAACGCAATCCGGCGATTGTGCTCGACATGGTCAGCAGGGAGAAAAGCGTCTTTGACGAGCGGGACCTCGCCAAGGTGGTGCATCGCTATATCGACGATGCAGGCACCTTCGCAGCCGTCATGGCACGCATCCTTGAGGACCCCGAAATCGTGCGGCTGGAGCGCGAGCGCATCGATCTCGACACCGGCGAAACCCTACGATCGCGCCACACGACGAGGGCAATGATCCGGATCGAAACGGATATGGCCGATGAGGCCATACGGCTTGCCGGCAGACACGGCTTTGAGGTCGATCGCCGCGTCATCCAATCAGTCTTTGATCGGAACAGCAGGCTTTCGGGCGAGCAGCGCTCCGCAATCGAACGTGTCGCCAGTCGCGAATGTATCGCAGCAGTTGTTGGTCGCGCCGGTGCGGGCAAGACCACGATGATGACTGCGGCGCGCGAGGTTTGGGAGGCGGGGGGCTATCGCGTCGTTGGCGCGGCGCTGGCGGGAAAGGCGGCTGAAGGGCTGGAGAAAGAAGCCGGCATTGAAAGCCGAACCTTGTCGTCATGGCAATTGCGCTGGAGCAAGGGTCGAGACCTGCTCGATGAGCGTACGGTGTTCGTACTGGACGAAGCGGGCATGGTGTCCTCGCGGCAGATGGCCGAATTCGTGGCGGCGGTGTCGGCGGCCGGGTCGAAACTGGTCCTGGTCGGCGACCCCGAGCAGCTGCAGCCGATTGAAGCCGGGGCCGCGTTCCGCGCCCTTGTCGATCGTATCGGCTATGCGGAACTGGAAAACATCTACCGCCAGAAGCAGCAATGGATGGGTGACGCATCCCTCGATCTGGCGCGTGGCAATGTTCGCGAGGCGATCGCCACTTATGCCGACCGGGGCCGGGTGCTCGGGTCGGCCCTCAAGGCAGATGCCATCGCCAATCTCATCGCCGATTGGAGCCGGGATCACGATCCGGCGAAATCGACGCTTATCCTCGCGCATCTCCGCCGTGACGTGCGGCAACTCAACGAGCTGGCGCGCGGTAAGCTCATGGAACGAGGATTGATCGAGCTCGGGCATGCCTTCCGGACGGAAGACGGCGAGCGCCGCTTTGCGGCCGGTGACCAGATTGTCTTCCTCAAAAACGAAGGATCACTGGGAGTCAAAAACGGCATGATCGCCCGGGTTGTGGAGGCAGGCCAGGGTCATATCGTTGCCGAAATTGGCGATGGCCCCACTGAGACCCGCCACCGGGTTGAGATCGAGCAGCGCTTCTACCGCAATATCGATCATGGCTATGCCACCACGATCCATAAAAGCCAGGGCGCGACCGTCGATCGGGTCAAAGTACTGGCCACCCTTTCGCTCGATAAACACCTGACCTATGTCGCCATGACCCGGCATCGAGAAGACGTGGCGCTCTACTATGGCAGCCGATCCTTCGACAAAGTCGGCGGGCTGACTAAGGTTCTTGGGCAGCGCAATGCCAAGGAAACCACCCTCGACTATGGCGCCAGCCGGCTCTATCCCGCGGCGCTCCACTACGCCACCAGGCGCGGCATGCATGCCGTCCGCGTTGCCCGGACCCTGATCTCCGATCGCCATCGCTGGGTCCTCCGGCAGAAGGCGCGGCTGGAAAAGCTCACGGGGCGATTGATCAGCCTGGGTGCGCATCTCGGTCTCATCAAAGCGCCGCCATCCGCCCCCGAAGTAAGGAGTGAGCCCATGATCCCGGGCGTAGGCAGCTTTGCCAAAACCGTTGCCGATGTGGTCGATGAACGCCTGCTGGCCGACCCGGCCTGCAAGCGTCAGTGGGAGGAAATCTCGGATCGGTTCCGCTCTATCTATGCCGATCCAACAGCAGCGCTCGCCGCCATGAAGTTCGAGGCGGTGATCAAAGATCCGGAGCACCGCAAGGCCGTTCTGGCAACGCTCGAACAACGGCCCGCCGCATACGGAACGCTCAAGGGTAAGACAGGCCTACTGGCCTCGCGACAAGAAAAGGCAGATCGCGCCAATGCCGAGCGCAGTGGACCAACGATACGGCTCGAAGTTGATCGATACCTACGGACGCGGGCCGCTGCCACTGTCCGGATCGAAGCCGAGGAGCAGAAGGCGCGCGCACGTGTTCGCGTCGACATCCCGGCCCTTTCGTCTGAGGCAGTTGCCGTCTTAGACAAGGTTCGCGACGCCATCGACCGCAACGACCTCCCGTCGGCTCTCGGCTTTGTCCTCGCCAGTAAAATGGCCAAGGCCGAGATTGACGCCTTCAACGCGGCCGTTGCCGAACGCTTCGGGGATCGCGCTTTTCTGGGCAACAATGCAAGCCGGGCCGATGGAGCAGCCTTCAACGCTATGGCAACGGGTCTCAAAGCGAGCGAACGAGAGAACTTGGCCACGGCCTGGCCTCTAATGCGGGCGGCCCAAAAAGTCGCCGCACACGAAAAGACTGAACAGGCGGTCAAGGAACGTCGGGCACTTGAGCAGCAACGCACCGTAACGCGTGGGTTGTGACCATGCGGCAGCGAGAGTTCGCGATCAGAGCGTTGACTATGGGCGCGGCCCTTGTCGTCGCCATAGCGTGTGCTGGCCTTTGGGGCGGATTCCGTCTCAACCTTACATCTAGCTACCCCGTTGGGATTTGGCGGATTGAACCGCTGGATCGAGAGGCAGCCGTCGGGGATCGTGTGTTCATCTGCCCACCGGACGCCGCCGCCTTCGAGCTCGGCTTTGAGCGCGGCTATTTGCTGAGGGGGATGTGCCCAAGCGGCCTAGGGCCGTTGATCAAGACCGTTGTCGCCGTCGCTGGCCAGGAGGTCAACGTCACACAAAATGTGACCATCGACGGCGCTCTATTGCCGAATGCGATGGTCCGGCTTGCGGATGCAGAGGGGAGGATCCTTCCCAAGTTTCCCGGGGGTACCGTTCCACCCGGTTTCGTTTTTCTCCACTCCGACTTTGGTGGTTCCTATGATTCCCGTTACTTTGGGCCGCTTCCGGCTTCGGGCATTCTTGGGCTGGCTCATCCGGTTCTGGTCTTCTCGCAATAGGGCTTCTCGCCTAGCCTCTCTGGCAACGGCAGCTGCACTGCTCGGCCTGCTTGGATGGAGCGGCAATCCCACGACCTTGCCCCTAGCATTGGCGTTTCCGGCGCTATGGAGCTTGGCAGGCTCCCACATTGGGGCGGCTCTCGTCGCTGCAGCCTATTTTCTCGCTGCCTCTCGCGGTCTGCCAGAAGGCGTGGCCATTTTCTTCGACAGCGATCTTCTGATGGGCCTCATGCTCTGGGTCGGAGCTTCGCTGGGATTTGCAGCCGTGCATTCGGCCTGCTGGACGTCACAAAATGGATGGCGAGTACCGATCCGATATCTCATCGCCAATGCTCTGATGTCGCTTCCGCCCCTCGGCATTGTGGGGTGGGCGAACCCGCTCACAGCCGCAGGAATTGTCTTCCCTGGATGGGGTTGGTTGGGCCTCGCTATGACAATGGTCACCTTGATGGCCGCCACAACGAAGTATCGATGGCCCGCCTTTGTTGCCGTTGGCGTACTTTCGGTCGCCGCATCAGTTCTCTGGGTGGAACCGGAGAGCCCACCCGGATGGACTGGCCTTGATACCGACTTCCTTGCGATGAGGGAGCAATATGCCGACCATGAGCAGCAACTCGCGACGATCGCACTTGTGAAGACCGCCGCTGCCGATGGTGCAAGCGTTGTCGTTTTGCCCGAAAGCGCCCTAGGGATTTGGACCCCGACCACCGAGGCACTTTGGAGAGCCTACCTTGCTGGCGTGCCTGTGACCGTGCTCGGAGGCGGCGTCGTTCTGCAAAACAAAGGCTACGAAAATCTCATGATCACCGTGACTTCCGAGGGCTCGGATGAATTGTATCGGCAACGCATGCCGGTGCCTGTGTCGATGTGGCAGCCCTGGACCAACCAGGGAGCGGAAGCGACCCTCTTCCACGATGCCGTTGTTGACTTGGACGGTCGCCGTATCGCGATCCTGCTCTGCTACGAACAACTGCTCGTTTGGCCCGTACTGCACTCTGCCTTGATGCAACCTGACATCGTCGTTGCAACGGGAAACGCATGGTGGACAGGTTCGACCAACATCTTGCAGATCCAACGGGCCGCATCGGTGGCGTGGACGCGCTTGTTCAATCTCCCTTTGGCGATGGCTTACAACGCACCCAGTTAAGCGGTCAGCTCCATTGGGTTGCTGGTCCGGTGTGGCTTTGGCGTTCTAGCCACCCGCGCGGAGTCGCCTTATGTCGAGGCTTCAATACTATCCAACGAAGCCGCTCATGCCCGCCAATCATGCAACCGCCATTATCCGCTGGCGTGACCAACTTGACGAACTCGGTGGTGGCCTGGAGGCTTTTGATCAGTCTGCAACGGTGTCGACCATGCTGTTCGGATGCCATAGCTGGCTCAAGCATCATGCCCAAAGCTCATCCGAGGACGAACGGACGAGGATGGAACGGACCAAAGCCGAGTTGGAACAATGGATGAGCGTTCGGGGGCTGGTCTACTCTCAATAGTCCCCAAGGCACGGGCCCGTTGCCCATGGACAACTTTAGTGTGATCGTTTCGCCTATCCCCAGCGGCGGGTGCTTGAACATGATGGATGATCAGCTCGCGGTGGCGATTGCGGAGACTACCCCCGCCATGCGGTGGATGGGCGACTCCAAGGAAAATGCCTGTTTTTAAGCCGGGCGCTACGGTCGTGACGGATTGGTTTGGACATTGGAAGTCTGAGTCCATGCGCGCCTCGTGCTAGGAACCAAAGCGACCTGCCGATTATTTTCAAACAGCAAACAGTTTCATGCGGTTGTTCGCGTAATTTCGCTTATGGAACAGAGCTTTTTGTTACGCCCGGCCGGTCGTATAGGGCGCATTGTTGTGGGCAGCTATCGACCCCATTGGCACTCCTTCAACAAGATCCCGACAGCTGCCGTGGGGCCTTCATTCTGCAGGCTGTTGTAAGCCTGATGCCCGCCGCGCCATTGCACCTTGCAGTGTCAGGTAAGCCAGAGAGCCAAGAAAGCAGTATGCGGCGTATCCGAAAGTCTGCACCGGCAGCACGGCTCCTCGGTCTATGAGCAAGCCGGCTATCCCCGGTCCGAGTGCAGATGCGGCGACCAGAGCGGCTGTCGCTATCGAGCGAATAGCTCCAATATGCGCCGTTCCATAGAGCTCAACCCAAAGGGCGCCGACCACCGGGTTCATCATGCCTTGAGTGAGACCGATGCCAATGAACACGAAAGGCATCGACCAGATCGGCTGCGCAACGCCCAAGACCAGACTGGCTGTCGCTAGGGGTAGCAGGACGAACGGCATCAAACGCCATGAGCCGAAACGGTCCACCATAAAGCCGGCGAAAATCGATGACACCGCAACCGACAATGACAAGAACGGGAACAGGGCCGTAAAAGTCGTGAGGTCCCAGCCCTTCGCCTCGGTCAGATGGGCTTGGTGAAAAATGTAGAGGGTACCAATGGCGGGCGGCGCCATGATCCCTGGTAGCAGCACGTAGAACAGAGGATCGCGCAAAACGCGCGCTCTGGTCCACTGGAGGCCAGTTGGCTCCAGCGTTGTCATGCCATCGGGATTGGCAATGACGGGCCGACCTTTTCGACCCTCGGGTGGATCACGCAACAAAAACCAGATGGCAGGGATGACGAGGCCGACCAATACGGCAGCGGCACCCGCCCACACATTTCGCCAGCCAAAAGCCAAGATCGAGACCGTCAGGACAAAGGGCAGAAAGGCGTCGCCGATCGTGTATCCCAGGCCGGCAAAGGAAAGAGCCCGGCCACGGAAGCGGTTGAACCAGCGGGACATGGTAGTCATGGCGACGTGGCTCAGCATGCCTTGTCCAAAAAACCTCAGGAGCGCCAAGGCGATCACCAATATGGCCACGTGCCCTGCGCCTGCCATGAAGAGTGCGGTAGCTGCCAGACCAAGCATGCAGATGATGGCAAGACGTCGAGCGGGCAGTCGGTCAGCAAGGACGCCTGCGAATACCAACACGCTTGCACTCGCGAGGGTAGCCAGCGTGTAATAGCCTCCGAATTCGCCATGGCTCAGGCCGAATTCGGTCCGAAGCGCGGTATTGAACTGGGCGATGAAGTTGGTTTGCCCGGGCATGGTTGCCAAGGTCATCATGGCGCCCCCCGCAATCCATTGGAGCTGGCGCCCCGTCAACTCGGACAGCGGCGGCGATTTGGATGGAACGATGACGGACAAAATAAGACTTTCCCAGCGGCGCCGGTGAGAAGATAAGGATGTGGAGAGCGGGCCGAAAGAATGAGCCGACGCGACGCGGAAGCAAGGCTAGGCGCTGCTTTGGGCGGAGGTTATGCATAAGGCAGCCGCAGGGTCGATCTCAAGGCGCTTGGGCGATATCGGTTCACCGCAGTCGACACAGTCTCCGAACTCGCCCGCTTCGAGGCGTCGAAGCGCCATTTCCAAGGCGACCTTTCGTGCCTGACGACGCTGATCGGATGCCTGGGCAAGAGCCTGGCCCTGGATCGCGTCCATTCGCGACAGACGGCCAACGCTTTGCTGGTCCAGCTGTACTGGCGCCCGATCTTTTGCTGTCTCTTCGGACAACGTCATGAGCTCATCCAGTTCATTGCGGATGCGCTGTTCGAAGTGGCGTCCGGCATCGGGAGAGTTGGTCATTCGGCTTCCACCAAGATTGGCTGGAGGATTGTCAAAAGATCTCGCTATGGTTCCGCAATGGGTCATGCCCGTGCAATGGCGTCCCGATGATCGTGCAGGTCGATCAAACGGGAGCACTCGGAGACAAGAAGATCATGCGGTGAGATCGATGTTGGTCCGTGCAGGGTCGATACGAGTGTGACAGCGACCCCGCGCTCAATCAGTTGTTCAACAAGCGGGACGAGTTTGACATCGCCGGCGACAAGCAGAACCTCGTCTCCTGGGGCGGCCATGTCCAAGGCATCAATCGCCAAACCGACGAGATTGGTGCCGTAGCGCTCCTTTGGCAGGTCCTCAGTTTCGCTGTAGTCGTCGCCGAAAATATCGAACCCGTGGTGTGACAACCAATCGAGAAGGCGTTGTTGCCGGTCGGCCTCCTCGGCATCACGCAAGTCGCGATGGTAATGCGCCAATGTTATCGGACCCTCTTGTGCCAGCATGGATACCAATGCTGTGAAGTCGATGCTGGTACCGAGCACTTTCCGGAGCCGATCACAGTGGGCGCCGTCTATGAGGAGGATGCGCTTCAAAGGCATGGACATCATTTCACTCCCTTGAATGACGAGATTGGCTGGCCGGGACGGCGGCCAGCGCAATGATCAGCGGAACAGCATGACCGGGCGTTTGACCGAACGCATCATCTCGGCGGTAGTACTGCCTATGAACAAGCTGCGGATGCGAGAGTGCCCATAGGCGCCCATGATCAGCAAATCGATGTGATCCGCTTCGGCATGGGTGGCGATAACCTTTTCCGGCTCGCCATCCTCGATATGGATATGGACCGTGTAACCGGCATTTCGCAGGACATTGGCGGCGCTTTCCAGCTTGCCCCGAGCCTCTGGCGTGTCCCGACCCGCTGTGACGAGGTGGCCTTCAAGACCGGCAAACAACTTGCCAGTGGCAATATGATTGATTGCCTTCATCACGCTGGGGCCACCGTCGAACGCGATCAGAAAACGCTGGATCGGCTGGAATGCCCGCGATGCCACCAAAATGGGTTTTGTGCTAGTCCTCACGACACGCTCCAGATTGGAGCCGAGGTGCAGCTTGGCAAAATCCGCTGCCTCCCCGCGCTTTCCGATCAGGATCAGGTCAGCCTCTTTTTCGAGTTCCTGCACGGCCTCGACGATATCGCCGTTTCGCAACTTGCCGACCGCTGCCGGTGCCCCCGCTTCAAGAAGACGCTGAACGCCCGCGTCGACGATAAGGCGACCACGTTGCTGCGCCAACTTGGCGCGCTGTGCATCGTGATCAGCCAGCTCGTTCAGAAGGCTGGATCGGGCTCCTAGCTCCAGATTGCCCGACAAGTCGAACGGTGTGCTGGATAGATCGCGACGACCAATCACATGGACCACGTCCACATTGGCGGCCAGGGTTGTCGCGGCCCAAGCTGTGTGGTCGAGAACGCTTTGTGCGTATGCCGAGCCGTCGATGAAAGCGATGAGTTTGGTCATCTGGGTTCCTCCTAATGGCCCATGAGGCGTTCGAGCGCCCCTGGTTTGTCATGGATGGCGAGCCGATCGACGATGGTCTCGCTGGCTTCGTTCATGCCGACCAGGTTCACTTCGGCGCCTTCGCGACGGAACTTGAGAATGACCATGTCGAGCGCCTGGACACTGGAGATGTCCCAGATATGGGCGTGCGTGACGTCGATGGTGACCTTTTCGAGCGCTTCTTTGAAGTCGAAGGCGTCTGTGAAATCCTCGGCTGAAGCGAAGAACACTTGGCCCTCGACCGTATAGGTCCGCTCGCGGCCATCAGCTGACAAGCTCGAGGAGATGCGGAAGATCTGGGAGATTTTCCAGGCGAAGAACACGGCAGAGAGCAGGACGCCAACAAGGACGCCGGTCGCGAGGTTATGGGTGTAGACCACGGTTATCACTGTCGCGAGCATCACGATGGATGAGCTTCGCGGATGCGTGACAAGCGTCTTGACCGAGCTCCAGGAAAAGGTGCCGATCGACACCATGATCATGATGGCCACCAGTGCTGCCATGGGTATCTGGCTAACCAGATCGCCCAGGACAAGGATCATGAATAGCAGGATAACGCCGGCAGAAAAGGTCGAAAGTCGGCCCCGGCCACCGGATTTCACGTTGATGATCGACTGACCGATCATGGCGCAGCCCGCCATGCCGCCGATAAAACCTGTGGCCGTGTTGGCGATACCCTGGCCAATGCATTCCTGGTTACGGTTACTCTTGGTGTCGGTGAGCTCGTCCACGATCTGGGCGGTCATCAAGGACTCGAGCAGCCCGACCACCGCTACCGCTGCCGAGTAGGGCAGGATGATCATCAGCGTTTCGAGATTGAGTGGGATTTGTGGGATCAGGAAAATGGGCAGCGTATCGGGGAGTGCCCCCATGTCACCAACAGTGCGCAGGTCCATGCCGAGGAACATCGAGAGAGCGGTCAGCACCACGATGCAGACAAGAGGGGATGGGATGGCTTTAGTGATGCGCGGGAAAAGGTAGATGATGGCGAGCCCACCGGCGACCATCGCATAGGTCAACCAGCTGACATTGGTAAGCTCTGGCAGCTGGGCCATGAAGATCAGGATGGCCAGCGCATTGACGAAGCCGGTCATCACAGATTTCGAAACGAACCGCATGACATAGCCGAGTTTGAGGAAACCGGCGGCAATCTGCAGGAGACCTGCAAGAACGGTAGCGGCCAGCAAGTATTGCAGCCCGTGATCTCTCACGAGCGTGACCATGAGCACCGCTGTCGCGGCAGTGGCTGCCGAGATCATTCCGGGACGACCACCGACAAAGGCGATCAGCACGGCAATGGAAAATGAGGCGTAGAGGCCGACCTTTGGGTCAACGCCAGCGATAATGGAAAAGGCGATGGCCTCAGGAATCAAGGCTAGGGCAACGACAAGGCCGGCGAGAATATCGCCTCTTATATTACCGAACCACTCGGCACGCATTCGGGGGAGGAAGTCTTGCATTTAGTGTCCATCTGTGGAGCCGCGGGCGGGATGGCCTCTTGCGGCGGTCGAGATGCACGGGTGCTCTGAAAGAAACGGCAGCAATGCCCAAGTCGGGCCCTACGGGTGCGGTCACACACTAGAAATCGGACTTGTAGATTGAAGTGCCGAATTCGGGAAAGTCTGACCGGCAGCCGAACGCTTCAGGCGTTCCGTTGCATCGATGTTCAAACGATCTGGTAGGTGACCGGGGGATGGGCGCCCGGAGAAGCCACCCGCGGTGCGGGTCCGACGACAGTCCCTTACATGCCCCAAGCACCATTCAGAAGCAAGTACCCATCTTCGGCAGGCTCGCAGGGCCGCAGAGCCCGCTTTGCTGAAATCGCAACTGTTAGCAGGCCGGCAGCAAGCCACCTCATTTCTGCCATCGCCGTATCAGCGAAAGAACAGCGGGAGCTAAATCGCTGAGGCGGCTTGGACGCACGAAATAGGGTGCACGTCCGCCGGCCAGCAGATGGCCCGCATTACTCTCGCGGGCTCAAAATCTTTCATAGATGAAAGTGCAGGAAGCTCGGCCGCCTTTGGCTTTCTGAGACAGAAGTGCTTATCCAAATATGGCGTGGGTCGTTACTCTATGCTATTCGAAAAGCAGGGCCGTACGCGCGGCCCTGGGGTGTGGAAACCTCAATCCAGCGGTTGGTGCCTGCCGAGAGGGCGCCACAATCCTTTGACCATGCGGTCGGGGAGCCTGTGACGTATGTCCAGGTGCCCCGGTGCTAAAGGTCACAGGAATCGGCTGGATCGATTTTCCAACTCCCCGATCATGGGTTAGAGGATGTTTGCGGGGGCGTACCGCGGACCAACCTTGATACAACCGATGCCCATCAATCTGATTTCAGGTCCCGGAATTGCTCCGCCCGAACCCAGTGTCCCACTGCTCGAGCACGATACGCTGGCCGCGATGCTGACCTATCGATACTATCTCCGCATTGCCCAACGCCGTTTTGACCAACTGGACCGCCTTTCCAGGCTGGTGCCGAAAAACTCATGGCAGCTGGCACGAGCGAATGCTGCATATGGTTCGGCAGCCATAAAACTGGACAGACAAGAAATTCTGCTCGCCAGACTAGTTCAGCGACTGGGGTACGTTCCAAGGATCGATCCCGACAGGTTTCACTGAGCATAGAGAGCTATGCTAGATCAACCCATGGTCCGTGGCAGTGCCGATCGCCTGCTGAATGTTGTTGGCGCCTAATTTGCGACGCGCGCCCTGCATATGGAAACGCACACTTGGTTCCTTGAGACCCATCAACTCAGCAATGTCGGACGCGCCAAAACCTCGCTTTGACCAGGCCAGAACCTTTGTTTCCTGCGGACTTAGCTTAAAGTCGGGGCCATCAAGAAGTGCCTGAGCGCGGACCTTGGCAAATGCGTGCATGTAAATGGCGGCGTCTCGAGTGACATCGAGATCGGCAATGTTGCGGCTGCCGGGTGCCAGTCTCGAAGAGGCCAAAGTCAGCATTGCGGTGTGACGATAACCACACGGAATTGGAATGCTGACCCCAGAGCGAATGCCGAAGTCCGCAGCCTCTCCCATAAACGAGGTCTGAACCTTGGAAACACGCACTGGCATCTGGTCGACCGACCATTCGAACGGCGTACCCAGCTCTTTGGCCGTCCTGACCACCGGGTCTATGATCGACATGTCCTTGCTGAGGTAGTGCGCTATCCATTCATCAGGATAGTCCGAGATCCCGCGAACGTCATTGCCATAGGAATCGAGATAAGCGCACCACTCAAACCCCAACTCAGCGGTCAACTGCTGAAGAGCCGCCAGGAAGTCATCGCGATTCTGCGCGACCTCGATCGCTTGGATGAAATCGCCGAACCAGTTTGGGATGACCATGCTCGACGGTGCTCCGTTTGCGCTAGACGCAAAAACAAAATCCTGCCGCGTGCGTCAAGGTATTGATGTGCCGTGTTTTTCGCATTGCGAGCAATATATTCTGACATGTTAGTCCAATATTCAATATGCCTTTGGAAACACCAGATCCTGGTCCACCAGCACATTGAATATGTATCCCGGTCGGATCTCCAGCGTCGGCTGAACCTCCATATTCTGCCCAATCGTCCGGTCGGCCACCTCGCTGAACGTTTCCGCAAATGATCGCCGTGCAGCGTCGGTGGCGCTGTTGTCAGCCGAGCCCTGGTCCTCAGGGAGAGCCATGTCGATGCCGGCCCCAATTGCGGCAACGAGGATCGCGGAGCCGAACACCTCGAAGTAGTGGTTATCGACCTGATCGGAAAAGCCGCCAAAACCCTGCGCATCGGTACCGGCCATGCCGCCGATCTGCAGAGTGGCGCCATCGGGAAAGACGATGTCTGTCCAAATGACGAGCGCCCGTCGCTGCCCAAAAGTTACCTTCGAGTCATACCGGCCAAATAGCCTCGTGCCTTGCGGAATGAGTAGGTGATGCCCAGTCGCACTGTCGAATACGTGCTGGCTGACCTGGGCGATGATGCGCCCGGGGAGGTCGGAATTTATGCCCGTGATCAGTGTTGCTGGGATGACCGAGCCACGCTTGAGCTCAAACGGTGATACTGGTGCCATCACCTGGTTGGGCAGGTAGCCGAGGTCCTTGAGATCCTGATTGAAGAAGGCATCCTTGGCATCTTGACCATTGGGATCGGCATTCTGCGCTTCATCGCTACCTGCCATCGCGGCAGCGTAGAGACCTGCTAGATCAGGTCTGCCTATCCCGGCCTGAATCGAGCCAGGGTCCGGCGGCGGGTCGTTCAGCGCACCAAGGTTTATCGCGGTTGGCGAGTCGAAGGCGGCTTGACTGGCTTGAACGCTGGCCATGCGTTGACGATGTAGTTCACGCAGCAACTGCTCTTCCTGCTCTCGTTGCAGCTCTGCCTTCCAATCCTCTTCAGGTCCAACGACCGGGCCACTGGGAAGGGGATCCCTTGCCGGCGTGGGTTGGAAGGGGTTGGCGACCGGGGCAGGAACCGCGGGTGCAGGCTGAATCCGTACAGGTTCAGATCGCGGCGCTTCGATGATGCCGTCGGGCATACCCTCCTTGAGGCGGTCGCCAAAGCCGCCCGCCGGTAAGCCGTTAGCGTCATCGAGGTTCGTGTCGGCGGGTCCAAAAATACCGCGTGTTGAAATGCCATAGACGATGACGACGAGGAAGATGACAGCCAAGGCGATGCCAACAAAAACCGGCAAGCGGTTGATGCGCTGGATTTTCGGCGCATCATCGCTCAATCGAGGCGCGGGCGAAATGTCGAGCGATGCCAAAAGTGCCTCCTATGCGCGCTGCAGGACCGAGAGGGGACTTGTTGGCGTGGCTCCCGTTTCGGTCAGGGCATAGGCGCGCCCAAGATCGACGGTAGCGGTAGAGAGCCGTGCCAGGACGCTGCCTTCGAAGCTGTCGACTATGAATGCCACGGGAATTGCCGAGGCATCGTCCACCTTTTGATCGATGGCGACGGCATAGCCCCACGCTCGCAATGACTTTTCCAAAGCAACAGCAAAGGCCGAGTCGTCCGGCTTCAGCACGACTGTGCCGGTACCGGGACCAACGACCTCTGCCAAACGACCCACCAGATCCTCGGCAATGACGCCGGCGGCCTCGGGAGAAACCAGCGCATTGTCGATGCTCGCAATCTGTGCGGAGGACCCACCAATGCCAAAGGTTTGGCAGCCGGCCAGCGGCAGGGTTGTGGCAAGGAAGCCGAGCACCCGAAATGCTGACTTGATCCGGATGTTCATTCTAGCTACCCCGCCTGATGGTGATTTTCTGTTGTTCGCGGCCAACGCCTGAGACCAGCACCGCGTGATCGACTAGATAGTCGACGACCATCATGTTGTTCTGCAGCCGGTAGTTGACGATGCGATTTTCACCACCGGAAATGACGAACAAAACCGGCGCATCGCCGCCAGCGAGAGCTGATGGGAACTGGATGTAGGTTTTGAGGCCATCGGTATAGATGCGACTGGGTTTCCAGCGCGCGGCCCCCTCAATGCGGAAACCAAAATCCAGGTTCTCGGCCGGGACCCCTGCCCCGTCGACGACGCTGGCCTCCATCCGGGCGTTGATCTCGTCGAGCTTGGCGGCGACGTCGTCCGGATACTCAAAGCCAACTCGGGCCATGTATTCGGTGGGATGGGAGCGCAATTGCACGTGGTAGGTGCGCCGGGAGGTGGTCACCACCATCGAGGTTTCAATGCCAGCTTCGGACGGCTTGACGATCAAATGGACTGCTTGCGCACCGGCAGCTCCCGAGGTGGCGGGATCTACCTTCCAGCGGACGCTGTCGCCGACGAGAACGTCACGGACGACTTCGCCGGCCTGCAGTTCAATATCGCAGACCTGCAAGGGCGAACAGACGACCGACGGTTGCACTTCGCCGAACAGGAAGACCACCTTGCCGTCAGGCCCACGTGTCACCACCCCCCGCCCTTCCTGCCACTCGCCGGACAGATAGGTGCCTTTCGCCTCATTGGCGCTCATGTCTTGCGCGGAGACGCTGCCGAGGGTGCACAAGGTAGTGGCCAGCACCAACAGCGGCATTGCGGGCCATGGCTTCGAATGGGAGTATCGAGATATCGTCATAGCTGGGCGGTCCAATCGAAGTCTCGGACATAGAGCCCGATAGGATTGAGGCGGATCGTGGCTTCGTCCAGAGGCGGGGAAAGCGTCACGGTGGCGATGCCGCGGAAGCGGCGGGTGGCGAGTTCTTTGCCCTGCCGGTCGCGCTCGAATTCGGTCCAGTCGATCTGGTAGGACTGGTTTGAAAGCGCGACCACATTGTTGATCTCGATCGAGACCGTGGCCGTCCTGGCTCTTTCAAAAGGGTTGGCGCCCCGAAACCAGGCGTTGACCTTCTCCGTGGAAGGATCGGTTGTCCGCAGCAGGGCATAGGTGCGGTCGATGTATTGCTTCTGCACCACAGCGTCGGGCGTGATCGACTTAAAGCTGGTCACGAAACCACCGAGCATGGCGCGCACGACCCGCGGATCGGCGTAATCGATCTGCGCAGGAAAGCCAGCGGATGCTGGCGTTCCAAGGCGGTCGACTTCGACAATGTAGGGCACCAGTTTGACCTGCGTGCTCTGGTAGAGGGCGTAGCTCGTTCCGATCACCGCCATGGTCAGTGAGACCATCGCCACGATGCGCCAGGTATTCGCCGCTTTGACGAAACCGCCATAACGCTCGTTCCACTCAAGCCGGGCGGCCAGATACGGGTTGTCTGAAGGTAGTTGTTTGGACATCAGAAATTCTCGATGCTGCGGGCTGCCTTACGGCTTGCCGGATTTGGGGCCGGAAGAAGCGGGTTTAGACCCACGCGCGTCGCTGGCGGCCAACTTGGCATTGGCCAGTCCCATGGTTGTGGTGCCGAAACTGCCCGGTCCACCGATCGCCTGGTCCTTGATGGCCGAGGCGGTAGCGGCTAGTCCTCGGACGGCGGTCGAGGCCGTAGCGGCCGTTCCGGCCGCTGCCGCGCCTGTAAAGCCACCTTTCTCAAACGCGCCTGCGGCCGCTCTCCCGCCGGCGCCGATGGCCGTCGCCCCCATTGCGGCGACGCCAGCGCCAAACTGGTATCCGTTCATCGTGGGTCGGGCCGCTTCTATGCCGCTGGTGACGGAGACGCCCTGAATGACGCCAGAAATCATGGGCGGTAGGAGCATTGAAATGTAGGCGATGACGATGGCGAGCCCCGCGATCGACGCAGGACCGATAAAGCTCTGGTCAATGTCAGGAGTCGCCGCCACGTCGATCAAGGTACGGGCGCCAATGGCGGCGACCATCACCAACACCATGATCTTCATGCCGACGGAGAAGGCGTAGATCAGGTATTTGATGGCAAAATCCTTGGTGTAGGATGAGCCACCGAAGCCGAGCAGGATCATGCCGGCGAGCAGACCGACATACATTTCAAGGATGACGGCAAGCAGGATAGCGGCGACCAGGCCAAAGGCTGCGATCACCGCCAAAGCGCAAACGCCGACGATGACGTTCTTGCCGAAATCGCCTGGATTCCACCATGCAAGTTGCTGCGTCATGCGGTTCGCGACGTCGATTCCCGCATCGAAGACGGCGGCAGGCGAAACGTCACCAGAGCCAGAGCCAATCTGAAACAGGCTGCTGACCACTGCTTTTGCCAGGTCCGGGCCGTTCGTCAGGACAAACAAAAAGAAGCCGATGAACAGGATGCGGCGCACCAGCTCGGAAAAGAAGCTTTCGAGCGTGCTGCCCTGTATCGCCAGCCAAACGGCCGCAATGCCGACCTCGATCACGGCCAGGATCCAGAACAGGCTGGTCGCGTGCTGCATGAGCACTGTTTCCCAGTTCCGGGCCTGGGTAGTGATCGACTGCTGCACGGTTTCGACGACGTTGTTCGGCGTCTGGCCGTGCGCTTGGCTGATGAGGAGCAACGAGCCGACAAAAACGAGGCTCGCGAAATACGAAGGCTTCATGCTCACCACTCCGGAGTGAAGGGCGTTTCATCGCCGACTACGGTGTCGACCGTTCCATCTGATGGGCTCGCTTTAGTCTGCGCCGTCTCCACAGGAGCCTGTCGTACCGCGAGCGCGAGGTATGCGAACCCGGCGCCAGTCACGAACAAGACAATGATGAGCGCAAGCCTGACGCGCGACGGTTGCTTCATGTCACCACTCCGGACTGAACGCTGATTCGTCGCCGACACTCACGCCGCTGTTTCCGCCGAAAAATTGCTCGTTCTCGGCCTGCGCGTTGTCGCGCAGCGTTTGCTCGGATTGGTACCAGGTGCCCATCATCGTCATTTGTTGGGAAACAAGACCCCGCAGCTTCTGCATTTGGGCTACCTGCTGGGACGCAATCTGGTGGCCGACTTGCAGTGCCTGCATCTGCCCGGCGGCAGTCCCGGACATTGATCGCAGTTGCTCCATAGTCCCCTCCTCTGAGGAGAACTGTTCGGCCGTCAGGTTAGCAGCGCGCAGCGTCCCTGCGATCGTATCCCGATTGGTTTCGGACCAGCTCTGGTATGCCGATGAAAAATCCTCGCCATTGAGAGGATTTTCTAGAAACTCGCTGTAGCTTTGAAAACGCTGCTTGAGGACGTCGTCGACATTCCCCATGGAGAAGGCAATGCCTTCCCCCTGCCCTACGATCGACTGAAGTTGTGCAAGGTCCGCTTCAACTTGACCCCAAACCTCGTCGGGCAGTTTGAGCGTGTTCTGCAGCATGTTTTCGTAGATCCGCAGCTGGTTTTGAATCTGCTCGACCTGGTGCGCGATCTGGGTCACCTGATTGTCGATTTGAATGCCGGACTGGCCGGCCAGGCCAACAAGCTCGGCATTGTTCAGGATCTGGGTGAATTCGGTGGCGCCCACCAGCTGTCCAGCAGCTTGAGCCGGCATTGCGCTGGCAGCGCTGACGAAAAGGCCGAAGGCGAGACTAACTGGACGGTTGAAGCGCATGCTTGATCCCTCGTTCTGAAAGCCAGTGAGTTGGCCAGTCATCGCCAAATTGCTGATGTAAAGCGGTGACGCGCCCAAGATCGTCCTTGCCGCTTGCGCCCACGAAGCTCAGCGTCACGGGCCCGAGTGCCATGTCGAACAGGCGCCGGCCGTCGGGTGAGACCACGTAATATTCTCGCTTGGGCATTGCGCTGGCGACGATCTCGATCTGCCGGTCGTTGAAGCCGATGTGCTCATAGAATTCGCGGGTGCCGGGCTCGCGAGCCGCGCCGTTTGGCAGGCAGATCTTGGTGGGGCAAGATTCCTTGAGCACGTCGATGATGCCGGATCGTTCAGCGTCTGAAATCGACTGCGTCGCCAGCACCACGGCGCAGTTCGCTTTGCGCAGAACCTTAAGCCATTCGCGAATTTTATCGCGGAACACCGGGTGCCCCAGCATCAACCAAGCTTCATCAAGAATGATAAGGCTTGGCGCACCGGTAAGGCGCTTTTCAATCCGCCGGAACAGATAAAGCAGAACGGGTACGAGGTTGCGCTCGCCCAAGTTCATCAGCGCCTCGATCTCGAAGGTCTGGAAACTCGAGAGCGTCAGACCGTCCTGCTCGGCGTCGAGCAAGTGTCCCATCGGGCCGTCGACCGTATAGTGCAGCAATGCATCCTTGATCTCGCGCAACTGTACCCCTGAGACGAAGTCGGACAGCGAGCGGCGCTCCGTTTGGGCCATCAGGCCAAGTTGGCGAGAAATCGCGTTGCGATGATCAGGGGTGATTTTGACACCCTGCAGCGCAATCAGCGTTTCAAGCCACTCGGCTGCCCAGGCGCGATCACCAGCATCGTCGAGCGACGACAAAGGACAGAATGTCAGTCCCTCCCCTGCCCCGACGTCATAGTGATCACCGCCCACGGCCAGAGTTAGCGGTAGCATCGAGCCTCCTTTGTCGAAGGCGAAGAGCTGGGCGGCCTGATATCGGCGAAATTGCGCAGCGATCAGCGCCAACAAGGTTGATTTTCCGGAACCGGTCGGCCCGAATATCAAGGTGTGCCCAACATCGCCTGAGTGCAGGTTGAGGCGGAACGGCGTCGAGCCGCTGGCGACCTGCATCAAGGGCGGCGAACCTTCGGGGTAGAAGGGGCATGGGCATACCGAACTCCCAGCCCAAACCGTATTGAGCGGAATGAGGTCGGCTAGGCTTCTCGTGTTGATCAGGGGTTCGCGGATGTTGGCGTACCAGTTCCCCGGCAAACTACCGAGAAATGCCTCCGTGGCATTGAGGGTCTCAATCCGTGCTGCGAAGCCTTCCGATTGCACGAGGCGCCGGATTGCTTCCGCCTTTGTCCGCAATTGCTGAGCGTCGTCGCCAAACAGGACGATGACCGGCGTGTAGTAGCCATAGGCAACGAGTTGAGAATTGGCCTCGGCAATCGCATCCTCAGTTTCGGCCACCATGAGTGCGGCATCCTGGTCGATGCTGTTGGACCGTGTTTGAAACAACTGGTCCATGAATGGTCGGACCTTTTGCAGCCACTTCTTGCGGGTGCGTTCGAGTTTTTGCCGCGCCTCGACGGGATCGAGAAACATGAAGCGGCTTGACCAGCGGTAACTCAACGGCATCGTGTCGAGGACGTTGAGGATCCCTGGCCAGCTCTCTGCGGGGAAGCCATCAATGGCGACGACTGCCAGATGGCGGTTATCGATCACTGGCGTCAGGCCATGATGAAACTCGGCTGACACGAGAAAATCGAGATACATGGGGACGTCGGGCAAGCGAACCGGGTGGCTCTCGCCGACGAGGCAAAACCGAATGAATTGCAGCAACTCGTCGTATCGGGCGGTCCGGGTGCCGCCGCGTTCTGAAGCCTCCTGCGTGACCATCTGACGAATTGAAACGACATTGGCCATGTACTGCTCAAACTCGCGGATGGCCGTCTTGAAATTGGCCAGCGCGGTATCGGCAAACCGTTCGGTTCGAGATGGTGCGTCCGAATAGATGTATCGCGCCAGGCCAGATTTTCGGCGCTCGGGCTCGCGATAGGTCAAGATAATGGCGTGCTGGCTGTCGAAGTGCCCGTCGGCCGCCTCAAACCGCGTGCGACGCTCATCGTCAATCATTGCACTGATCGGATCGGGAAAATGCGACTGGTTCGCTTTGGCATAGGCAGTTGCTGGGATCCGCAACGCCTCGACCTGGATCATCCAGCCTGAGCCCAGCCGTGCCAGGATCGCATTGATCTGGCGGGAGATTTCATTGCGCTCGATGTCGGTGGCACTTTCGCTGTCGGGCCCCGCGAAATACCAGCCTGCCATCAGCGAGCCGTCCTTGAGCAGCAGCACGCCGTCGTCAACTAACCCCGCATAGGGCAGAAGGTCGGAGAAGCCCGGCCCGGTTTGCCGAAATTGCTTGAGAGAGACCATAAGACGCTCTTAGTACCGGCGCCAGGGCGACGCTGTCGGCCGGTACACCCGGCGGAAGCGGATGTGTCGCAGATAGACCTGGCGCATCAGAGGATCGGCCTTGCCCATCATCCGCAGCAGGCCGACGACAACAATCCACATCGCGAATCCGAACACGGCCGAAATAGGCGTCAGGACCACAAAGATGAGGATGACGGCTGACAGTCCGGTCACGAGGACGAGTTCACGATCGGCACCGAAGAGCATGTTCGGTCGCGATAAAGCGCGGTGGAGCCGTATTCGCTGGAGGCGACTGCCGACCTCAGCCATAAATCTGGTCCTGAACAAAGAGTGAACTACTATTTGCAGTACCGCCGATCGACGCGCCGCTTGAGCCAAACAGAGCAACAATTTGGGTGGCGCCGAGCAGGATCCCGGCGACAAGCACCACATAGACAAGGCGTCGGGCAAAATCGTTCAGCTCGCCGCCGAAGATCAGCATGCCGCCGGCAATCGCGACGGCCGCCAACGCGATTGCGGCAGCGACCGGACCGGTGATGGACTCCTGTATCTGTTGCAGCGGCCCTTCCCAGGGCAGGCCCCCTCCCCCGCTGGCCAAGGCCGGCTGCGCGCACAGGCACGCAAGAACGACTGCGCCGGCTGCAAGCCGCAAAACTCTAGGCGACATTGAGCCGCTCCTTGTTCGATGAATGACTTTCGATTTGGTAGGCGCCGTTCCGGAACCCTTCGATGTGCAGGATGTCGGAAACGCGTCGTCCATTTGGCGTGCGCTCAATTGCCACGATGAGGTCGACCGCCTCGCCGATGACCTCACGCATCGGCATCTGGCTGACTTCAGCGACGAGCTGCTCCAGACGCGTCAGCGCAGAACGCGCGCTATTGGCGTGAATGGTGGCGACACCACCGGGATGGCCCGTATTCCAGGCTTTGAGCAGCGTTAGCGCCGCACCGTCGCGAACTTCCCCGACAATGATGCGATCAGGACGCAAACGCATAGTGGACTTCAAAAGCCGTGCCATGTCCGCGGCATCGGAGGTGTGGAGCAGCACGGCGTTCTGGGCTGAGCACTGGATTTCTGCAGTGTCCTCCAGGATCACCACACGATGCTCAGGCACGGCATTGACCACCTCGGTGATGATCGCGTTGGCGAGTGTAGTCTTGCCGCTACCAGTGCCACCGGCGATGACGATATTCATGCGGGCTTCCACCGCATTGCAGATAATTTCGGCCTGCTCTGCGGTCATGATTGCCTCGCGGACGTAGGCGGCGAGCGGGATCAACATCGACGCCCGCTTGCGGATCGAGAACGATGGCTCGGCGACGATCGGCGGTAACAAGCCTTCGAAGCGATGACCGCCAATCGGCAGTTCGCCTGAAATGATGGGACGATCCTGGTCTGCTTCGGTTTGGAGTGCGTGAGCGACGATACCGATAATGGTTTCTGCCGACTGCGCGTCCAGATCACCCGCCAGGGTGATCCCCTGCCCGATCCGCTCGATGAACAGCTTGCCGTCCGGATTGAGCATGATCTCGACGACACTTGGCTCATCCAGCGCGGTCCGAATGATCGGCCCAAGCGCGTCCTGAAGCTTGCGCACAAGGCGATCTGCTGATGAGTGACTTTGGCTCATGGGAAGACTAGGCCGCTTGATTGAGCTTGGTGAAGGTGGATTTGTATTGGCGCGGTCGGACCCGTTGAATGCTCTGGGCGTCCACGGCCACAATACCGGCCAGGGCAATCGTGTTTCCGATCCGCGAGGTCTCACCCAAGCGGCGCAACTGCAGACCGACCCGGCGCAAAATACGCTCCAGCCGCACATCGGTGACCGTCACAATCTCGGAATAACCACCGAGGGCTGCCCATTCTAGGATGCCGGCTATCAAAGTCATGGTAGCGAGATGGATGCCGTCGGGGGTCAAACGCGCTGTTGAGGTATCGACGCAGAACCGCGACGTTTCCAGCATTCGCGAGTGCGGGGCAAAGGCGCTGCTAGAAGTCAGAAAGCTGAAGGCTTCTGACAGCATTGTCGGACCCATCGCCGGCAAGACGCGGGTATGGCCAATGACCACACCGCGGTCGACGACTAGAATGCTGGTTGGGTTGAGCTCATCGAACTGATCGGATTCCTGCCCATCAACGACGGCAACATCCCACCCCATGCGTTCACGAAAGACGCGAGCGCGGAGACGGTGCATCTGTTCCACCAGCAAAGGGTTTTGGGAGCGGTCGTGTGGACCAATAGCGATGACTTCCATCGTCCTGCCTTGCGTTGTGTTCCTGTTCGCAAAGGCACCACAGCCCGTGTCCTCCCGCACCCTATCAAATCCGATAGGCGACAGGGGTGCGCTGATACGCATACCTTGACCAAACAAACGAGTCGGTGGTCGCTGCACTTGCGTTGCGGGCACGTGGGAAGTGAGGCAGCCGGCTCTCGCGGCGTCTTGTGGGGGCGGTCCGGGACGTCGGTTGCGTCTTTTGTAGCAACCACTAAGTCGGCATATAGCGTTAGGTCATGTAGTTGTCAGCTGACAATTAGAGAAAAGCACAATGAAATCATAGTTCTAGCCGTGCACTTCCAGTGCCTTAGGAATCCATTAACCCAATATTCCTTGACCGGCTCACAGGACTCGGGTCAATTTGCGGAAATTAATAAGAGTGGCACTATTTTGCGACTTTCACGATGAAGCCAGTTGTAGCTGCAAATTCCCGACCCCAGGGCGGGCCAGCGTTCGATGAAACGATCTGGGAAGATTCTCAGGCTTTGGGCTCGCAGCTCCAGGTCCTCCGGGAACGTCTGTTTCCGCCTGAGGCTCAAAAAGAGCTTCGAACCTTCTCAACCGCCGAAACCGCAAAACTGATCGGCGTGACTGAAAGCTATATCAGAAACCTGGCGACGGACGAAGCCGGCCCGATCCCTGAAAAGGCCACCACCGGGCGCCGCCGCTATTCCCTGGAACAGGTCCATGCCCTTCGGCAGCACCTTACCAAAGGCAAGACCTCATACCTTCCATGGCGCAGGCAGGGCGAGCACCTGCAGGTCATAGCCGTCACCAACTTCAAGGGTGGGTCCGGCAAGACCACGACGGCAACCCATCTGGCGCAATATCTAGCCCTGCACGGCCATCGTGTTCTCGCTGTCGATCTCGACCCTCAGGCATCGATGTCGGCCCTGTTCGGCTATCAGCCCGAATTCGACGTGGCCGATAACATGACGCTCTATGGCGCTATCCGATACGACGAACAGCGCCGACCGCTCTCCGAAATCGTTCGCAAGACCTATTTCGCTGGCCTCGACCTAGTGCCCGGTAATCTCGAATTGCACGAGTTCGAGCACGACACGCCTCGCGTCTTGTCGAGCGGCACGCATGACGACGATGGCCTGTTTTTCATGCGGGTCGCCAGTGCCCTACAAAGCGTGGCAGACGACTACGACGTCGTCGTCATCGACTGCCCGCCCCAGCTGGGTTTTTTGACCATGTCGGCGCTGTGCGCCGCAACGGCCGTCCTGATCACCGTTCACCCGCAAATGCTCGACGTCGCCTCGATGAATCAGTTCCTAGCCATGACTTCGCAATTGCTGGCAGTAGTGCGCGATAATGGTGGCAACCTAAATTATGACTGGATGCGATACCTTGTCACTCGGCATGAACCCAATGACGGCCCGCAGAACCAGATCGTGGCTTTCCTGCGCAATCTTTTCGGGGAGCGCGTGCTGACGCCGATGATGGTCAAGTCTACGGCCATTTCTGACGCTGGCCTTTCCAAACAGACCGTCTACGAAGCACCTCGTGAATCGATGAACCGCCAGACCTACGACCGGGCGCTTGAATCGATGGATGCTGTCAACGGCGATATTGAGAAGCTGGTCCATCAGGCATGGGGGAGGGCGCTCAAATGAAGAAGCCCGACGGTCGGGGCAGGGACATTCTGCAAAGTCTGGTCGCCGCCGGCAAGCCGGGACGTCCGGAGGATGGATCTCCGTCGCAGGCGCGGCCCTCGGGAGCCGTCAAGGCAATGAGCCTTGGCCTCGATCGCCTGTCGGCCGAGGCCGCACAGGCAAAGGTATTGCGTGAAGAGCTGGCCAGTCGAGAAACGACCCAGGAGCTTGATCCCGCGCTGTTCAGTGCCTCGATCGTTTCTGATCGCATTTCATCGGCAAGCGATGGACGGCTCCAACAGCTCAAGGCGGCGATCGCCGAGAACGGGCAGCAGATCCCAGTTATCGCCCGTCCGCACCCCACCGAAGAGGGGCGCTTCCAGATCGCCGCCGGCCACCGGCGCTGGCGCGTCGCTCAAGAGCTTGGGCTCAAGCTCAAGGCAATTGTCCGCAAGCTGTCCGACCAGGAAATGGTCATCCTGCAGGGGCAGGAGAATGGACCGCGCGAGGACTTGACCTTTGTCGAGCGCGCGCGCTTCGCGATGCAGATGGAAACACACGGTTTCGATCGCGACACGCTGTCGGCCGCCCTCAGCGTCGATAAGCCAGAGATTTCACGCCTGCTCACCGTCGCCCAGGCGCTCGGCGAGGACCTGATCGTTGCCATTGGCTCCGCGCCCAAGGTTGGTCGCCCTAGATGGCTCCAGCTCGTCAAAGGCCTCGAGCTCGCCGGCGCGCGCGAGGCGCTCGACGAAGTGTTGGGGTCATCTGACTTTCAAAGCGGCGACAGCGATCAGCGTTTCGCCATGGCGTTGCAGGCCGTCGGATCAAAGCAGCGCACGGCCAAGCGCCGGCTTGCCTCTCCCGACCGAATTGCGTGGGTTGAAAAGAAGGGGCGCCAAGTCCGCCTTGTCTCAGACAACCCTGCCTTCGCAAGCTTCATCCAACAACGCCTTCCCGCTCTCCTTGACGAGTTTGCGGGCAGCGCGGAAGCCAGAACAGAGAAACAGTCGAAAGGATCAAGTCACTGAATATCAAACGCTTTTGGTGAATTGTCAGCTGACAATTAGCACCGGAAGCACATGAAACCGGGCAAAGAAAAAGGCCCCCGAAACGACATTCCGGAAGCCCTTCTCAAGAGTGGTATCAAGAGAATCGCATTTCCAGGAATCACAGTCAAGGCCTTCGGGCACTGAGCGTCGGTTCGGCGAGCGTATTTCTGTTGCCTAGAGATAGGTGAAGAAGAATGCAGACCCATACTGTAACGACGCCCTTTGGGCGGCGGTCGATGACTCTTGGCATGATTGCCAGTCAAGTCACTGCCCAGACGGCGCCGGAAGGCGCCACCGTGCATAAATGGCACGTCTTTAGAGATATCAAGGAAGCCCGGATGGCCTTGGGCGCCACCGATCGGGCTCTGGCCATCCTTGATGCCCTGCTGTCCTTCCATCCGGAGACAGCGTTCTATGGTGACAGTGCGCTCATCGTCTGGCCGTCCAATGAGCAGCTCATTGGCAGGGCCAACGGGATGTCGCCAGCGACGCTGCGCCGGCATCTGGCGAACCTGGTCGATTGCGGGCTGGTCGTCCGACGGGATAGCCCCAATGGTAAGCGCTATGCCCGCAAGGGGCAGGGGGGCGAGATTGAGCAAGCCTATGGCTTTGACTTGTCACCGATCGTTGCCCGAGCTGTGGAGTTCAAGGAGCTTGCAGAGGCCGTCCGCGCCGAGAAGAAGGCCTACAAGGTCGTCAAAGAACGGCTGACCATATGTCGCCGCGATATCGCAAAGATGATCGAAACGGGCATCGAGGAAGGCGTTCCCGGCAACTGGGGGACCGTACATGTCGAGTATCAGGCGATCATCAGCCGGCTTCCAAGGACAGCCCCCCGCCAGGTACTCGAGGAGGTGGCGGCCGAGCTCGATGATCTTTGGACCCAGATCCGTGACGTATTGGAATCCTTCGTAAAATCACAGAATCTGAACGCCAATGAGTCTCAAACTGAGCGCCACATACAGAATTCAAATACCGAATCTAAAACTGAATCTGAACGCGGCTTAGGAATAAAAAGAGAAGCGAGCGGCAGCGCCGGCGAAACTGACAACCTGCGGAGCCTGCCGAAGCGTGAAC
>NZ_FQVC01000016.1 GCF_900128975.1 Devosia limi DSM 17137
CTTTGCGGCAAGAACCTGGAACACCCGCACCCACACGCCAGCCTTGGCCCAACGGTTGAAGCGGTTGTAGACCGTTGTCGAGGGTCCATAGCGCTCGGGCAGGTCGCGCCAGGGCGAACCGGTTCTCAACACCCAGAATATGCCGTTCAGGACCCTGCGGTCGTCTACGCGCGCAACCCCGCGCGGCTTGTTCGGCAACAGGGGCCTAATGAGTTCCCACTCGACATCTGTCAGATCAAATCGCGCCATCGCACCCTCCGATTAGCCTGGAGAGTGAATCACGATGGCGCCTAATCGGGAATCCCGTTTATGAGTTCAGAACCTAGGCGACAACGCCCTCGCGGGATTTGAGAACGGCGTAATATCGCCAGAACAACAGCGCTGCAGCTGCCCTGTGGGGCGCCCAGGCCGATGCAATATTTCTGTACTGCCCGATCCTGGGCAGCGCCTCAATGCCCAGTCCGTGAACCATGGCTTTCTGCAGGGCAAGATCACCCGCGGGGAACACATCCTGATGCCCGGCGCAGAACATCAGATAGACCTCCGCCGTCCACTGGCCGATCCCCTTATGCGCTGTCAGATAGGCTACCGCCTCCTCGGGCGGCAGGTCTTCCAGCCGCGACAGCTCCAGTTCGCCATTGGCAATGGCGGTCGCGATCGTGCGTACAGTTGTGAACTTGCCCGCTGAAAAACCCGAGGCGCGCACCACTGCTTCCTCGAGCCCAAGATAGCCCATCGGGTCCAGTGCCCCATCGATGGCGGCAAACCGCCCCCAGATGGCATTGGCGCTGGCCACCGACAATTGCTGTCCGCAGATGATCCTGACGATCCCGGCAAAACCCGGCTCGGCGATGCGCGGCATGACAAGGCCTGCCCGTTCACGCACAAGGGCAAGGCGCGGATCGAGCCGAACCAGGTGCTCGAGATGCACGGCAATGGCGTCGGGACTATCGAGACGCGGTGACGGGAACGAACGGCTCATGCTAGAAACGCCTGGAGGAATTTTGGCAGTGTCATTTCAACCTATATTGCGATTTGCCCCCAGCCCGAACGGGCCTTTGCATCTGGGCCATGCCTATTCGGCGCTGTTCACCTGGCAGGCGGCAACGCTCCTGGGCGGCGTGGCTTTGTTGCGCATCGAAGACATCGACATCGATCGCAGTAAACCCGAATTTGACGCCGCGATCCAAGCCGACCTGGCTTGGCTGGGGCTCGATTGGCCCGAGCCGGTGATGCGGCAGTCCCAGCGTTTCCCGGCTTACGAACAGGCCGCCAATGCCCTGCGCCGGCTCGACATTGTCTATCCCTGCTTTTGCAGCCGCGCTGATATCGCCGCCCGTTCCAGCGCTGGGGATCCCGATGGGGCCCCGCTTTATCCGGGCACCTGCCGGCACCTCCCCGCCGATGAGGCGGAGACGCGACTGGCGCGCGGCGATGCCGTGCAATATCGCCTGGATATGGGTAAGGCGACCGCGATGACTGGGTCGCTCACTTATTCGGTAATCGGCCCCACCGTCTTGGATCGCCCGCAGATCCGCTATGCCCGCCCGGAGCGTTGGGGCGATTTCGTGCTGCAGCGCAAGGGCACACCGACCAGCTATCACCTGAGCGTCGTGGTCGATGATGCGGCCCAGCACATCACGCACGTGACCCGCGGCCGCGATATGGAAGCCTCGACCGACATCCACGTCCTGCTGCAATTTCTGCTCAATCTCGACACGCCCTATTACAGCTTTCACAGGTTGATCCTCGACGCCGAGGGCCGCAAGCTCTCCAAGTCAAAAGGCTCGCCAAGCCTGGCGAGCCTTCGAGATGCCGGCTGGACCCCGCAGGATGTACGCACCTATCTCGGCTTCTAGGCGGCCAGAGCCTGCCGCTGGAAAAACGGCGCTGCGGTCGCGCCCATTGCCTCTGCCAGTGGCGTGCCGAAATCGGGGCCCAGCAACGCATCGAGCCGGGCATCCTGCAACTGCATCGGATTGTCCCAGAGATAGCGCATCTTCACCATTTCGCGTATCACCGGCATGAACAGCCCCATGGCCCCAAGCATGGTCCACGGCGTCGCCACCCGGGTGAGCTTCATCGGCGACACTGCCGCGATGGCGGCAAACACCTCCCCCGCGGCAGCGAAATGCCCACGGAAATGCAGGTTCTCATAGCTGGCGAGGTCCTGCCGCTGCGCGGCCAGCACCACAAAGGCGCGGGCCAGATCGGGCAGATAGGCCCAGCTATGGGGCACTTCATGGCTCGACAGGGTCACCTTGCCCTTGCCCGCCTCGCGCAGGATCAGCTGGTCGAACCAATCCTGCTGGCTGCCCGGTCCATAAAAATCCCCGGCCCGCAGCACAATAGTCTGGAAGTCCCCCTGCGCCGAGGCGGCCTTGAGCATGGCTTCCATCCGCACTCGGATTTCACCGCGCGGCCGCTCGGGACGCTGCTGCGTCTGGGGCGTGATAAGGCGATCACTTGCCGCATAATTGTAGACATTGCCGGGAAACAGCATCGTCTTGCCATCGCTGCCCATCGCCGCAATCACCGAAGCCAGCTGCGCCTCGGCCCGGCCATTGAACCATTTGTCGTAAGGCAGGTTGAGGCCGTTGAAGACCACACCGGCGCCGGCGATAGCAGCGCGCAAGTCTTCGACGCTATCGGCATCGCCCGCGATAAACTTCACGCCCGCCTGTGGATGGCGGTTGCTGCGGCCGAAGCCGCTGACGCTCCAGCCTGCCTCGGCAAAGGCTGCCGCCGCGGCCCGCCCGACATGGCCATTAATGCCCAGAATGGTGATCTTGCCCTTGCTCATGATGCTGCTCCGTTGTGATGGACACAGCATCCTCCATTCAATAAGGTTTGGGTATTCGCATAAATCAAAGGCCAAACATTCAAAAATGAATAACGAGCCAGACTGGTCATTATGGCGCAGCTTTTCCGCAGTGATAACCCACGGCTCGCTATCGGCCGCCGCCCGCGAGTTGGGGCTGTCGCAGCCCACCCTTGGCCGTCACATCGAAGCCCTGGAGCAGGCGCTTGGCCTGTCGCTGTTCGAGCGCACGCTGACCGGCCTCAAACCCAATGCGACCGCCCTGCGGCTTTTTGAACCAGTCGGCACTGCCCAGGCTGCCCTGGCCGAGGCCGCCATCCTCGCTGAAGGCGCCCAGCTTGACCTCGGCGGCACTGTCCGCCTCACGGCCAGCACCGTCGTTTCGAGCTATCTGTTGCCCGGCTTGCTGGGTCCGATCCGACAGCGTTATCCCGCCATTGCCATCGAGATCGCGCCCTCGGATTCCGCCGAAAACCTGCTGCTGCGCGAGGCCGACATTGCCATTCGCATGTTCCGCCCGACCCAGCTTGAACTGGTGACCCGCCACCTCGGCGCCCTGCCCGTCGTGCCCTGCGCACGGACAGATTACCTGGCGCAGCGGGGCACTCCCACCAGTATTGACGACCTGCGCCAGCACGACCTGATCGGCATGGATCGCTCTGACGCCATCATCGCCCATGCCAATGCCATCGGCTTCCCGCTGACCCGTCAGGACTTCATCCTGCGCACCGACAATCAACCGCTGATCTGGGAGCTGATCCGAGCCGGATTGGGTATCGGTTTCGCCCAGCAAAGTCTTGCCGAGAGCACACCCAATATCACCATCCTCGACCTCGACCTGGCCATCCCACCGCTCGAGGTGTGGCTCACCACACACAAGGAGCTGTTCACCAGCTACCGAATCCGTGCCATTTATGATGCTCTGGCCGAGGGTCTTGTGGGCTATATCAGCGGCTCGAACGTTTAGGTTTATCGGCAGGATATCATGCAGACAGCACTCAATTTCGCCATCGCACTCGCACTCATCTTCGTCGTCGTGGTGCTCGGCCTGGGCCTCTGGAACATGCTCAAGGGCGGCTCTGGCAATACCAGCCAGAAACTGATGCGCCTGCGGGTCATGGGCCAGGCCGTAGCTTTGGTACTTCTGCTGGCGGCGCTGTTCTTCTTTGGCGGCGGCGGGCGCGGCTGATGGTCAAGCTCAACGTCATCTATACCAAGACCGGTGACGACGGCACGACGGGTCTGGTGCGCGGCCCGCGCCGCGCCAAGTGCGACCTGCGCGTCGAGGCCTATGGCACGGTTGACGAAGCCAATGCCTTTGTCGGCCAGGCGCGCCTCAATACCGGCACGATGCCAAAGATCGACATGGTGCTGTCGCGCGTCCAGAACGACCTCTTCGACGTCGGCTCCGATCTTGCCACGCCGGGCGCCGATGCTGCTGACGCCCCGCCATCGCTGCATGTCACCGCAGTGCAGACGCTCTGGCTGGAAAAGCAGATCGATCATTTCAACGATGCGCTGGAACCGCTGCGCAGCTTCGTGCTCCCCGGCGGCAGTGCCCTGGCAGTCGCGATGCACATTGCGCGCACCGTAACGCGCCGCGCCGAACGCATCACCGTCGAGCTGGCCGCCGCCGAACCCGACGTCAATCCGGAAGCCATCCGCTATCTCAACCGGCTCTCCGACTTGCTGTTCGTCCTCGGCCGCGTTGCCAACGCCAACGGCACCAAGGATGTGCTCTGGGTTCCCGGCAATTACGGCGACACCAAAAAGGGCTGATGCCCCCTGCCAGCCCGTCGTGAAGGTATCGCCTGATGTTCCTGCCGCTCCACGACACCAACCCGCTGCGCCACTTGCAGGTGCCCTATGTCACCTATGGCCTGATGGCCTTCACGACGCTGGTCTATCTGATCCAGGCCATGCTGCCCCAGTCGAGCTTCGATCTGCTGGCGGTGGAATTTGGCATGATCCCGATCGTGGTGCGCGATGTCTATCCGCAGCCGCTGCCCTGGCTGCCCGATTGGGCGGGCCTGTTCACTTATGCGTTCCTGCACGCCAACTGGATGCACCTGCTGTCCAACATGCTGTTTCTCTGGGTCTTCGGTGACAATATCGAAGACGCCATGGGCCATGTCCGCTTCCTGGTGTTTTACCTCGCCTGTGCTGCCCTTGCCGGGCTCGCCCATCTGGCGTTCAACCCCAATGATATCAGCCCGCTGATCGGCGCCTCGGGCGCGGTGGCGGGGGTCATGGGGGCCTATGTCCTGCTCTATCCACATGCACGGGTGTTCGTGCTGGCGCGCATTGTCATTCCCATTCCGCTGCCGATCCCGGCTTTCTGGATGCTGGGCTTCTGGATTGCCACGCAGCTGTTTTTCCTCGTCATCGGCTCCAATGAGCCGGTGGCCTGGTGGGCCCATCTCGGCGGCTTCCTCGCCGGCATGGTGCTGGCCGCCACACTCAAGCGACGCGCGGTGCCCCTCTGGGGCGGGCGCTGACCGGCAGCGGCCCGATTGGGGTGACATCGCGCATCTCTTCGGCCACGCTGACCCGGTTGCGGCCATCGCGCTTGGCGGCATAGAGCGCCCCATCGGCCCGCGCAAACATCTGCACGGCCGGCACATCGCCCCGATTGACCGCGACGCCGATACTGGCGGTGACACCGATCACCGGACCATCCCATTCGATCTGCAAATTCTCGACCGCCCGCCGCAACCGCCCGGCAATCTGACGCGCCCGCGCCAGATTGGTATCCGGCAGCAGCACCGCCATCTCCTCGCCGCCGAGCCGCGCGACAAGATCGCGTTGGCGCACATGGGTACGTAGCGCCAGGGCCACCCGCTGCAACACATAGTCGCCGGCCGCATGACCATGCGTATCGTTGATGTCTTTGAAGTGATCAAGATCGATGATCAGCAGCGCTGCCTCGTTGCGGGTGAGCCGCAACAGCGCCATGCCGCGCTCGAAGGCCCGTCGGTTCGGCAGGGCCGTCAGCGGATCGGTCAATGCCCGCGTTTTCCAGTGCTCTTCGCGCGCAATCTGGTTGAGTTCGCGATCCAGAAACAGCCCCAGCACCACCGAAGCAAAGACCGAGGCCACGAGGATATAGGGCGCGACGATCAGCACCAATGTCCAGCCGGACATGCCCTGCACAAATCCCACCAGGAGGTAGAGACTCGCCACGACCCCGAGCACGGTCAGGTGCTGCGCCTTGAGCCGCCCTTTTGGACGCAGCCACCGCCGCCAGGCCAGGCCCAGTCCTGCTGCCACCACGATGCCGAAAGCGCCCAACGTCGCCCCCGCGCCACCGATCCAGAGCCGAAACAACGCTGCAAGCACGCCCGCGAACACGGCCGCGGGCCAACCGCCAAACGCCGCGGCAAAGGCGACAATGATGGCGCGCATATCAATTAATACGCCATTGGGCATCTCGGCTGGCGACAGCATGGCCAGCATCGCTCCGGCACCGAAAATCAGGCCCTGACAGGCCGAGCGCAGCTGGCGCGGCCAGCTCAGCCGCTCAACGATTCCAAAGGCAATAGCGACCAAGCCCATCAGACCTATGCCATTGACCAAGACCAGAAAAATATCAGTATCGATCATTCACCATGCCTTGCCCGAGGGCGATTCGAATCGCTGCTCCTATATACGGACTGGGGTGGCCTATGGGTGCGGTGAGCCGGCCGACGCCGTTAATAAATGGTAAGTATAGACGCCGCGGTTTGCTGGACAAGTGCGCCTTTATGCCAAAGGATCGTTTACCGTCCCCCGCTAGGGTGGGCGCTTGGACGTCCCAGCTTGAACGTCGCATGACGGGAGGCGGCAATGGATACCGATCTGAGCATGCAATTGGTGTCGGCTCGCACGGCAGCGACGCATGGCTCCATTCAGACCACTATGCTCAAGAAGACCCATGAGATGGAGATGAACCTCATCTCCATGCTGACCGAGAACACCTTGGCACCGCCGCCGCCGGGCCAGGGGCTCAAGGTCGACAAGCAGGCCTGATCGCGATGAGCAACGATCTCGCTATCAATCCCGCCGTCATGATCAACCGCATCGTGGTTCGCGAAAGCACGCCACAGACAGCAGGACCGGCCAAGGCGGCAATGCTGCACATGGAATTGCAGCTCGCCATCGAACAATCAAAAGCCGAAAACGCCGCTCAGAACCCCGACGGCGAGGGCCAGGCGCCGGTGGTCGACAGCGGTTTCGCCGTCGACCGACTGATCTAGCCGTCGTTACTTCCTGAGCGCAAGCAGCGCCTCGACCACGGCTTCGCCATCGGGCGTGTGCCATTCGGCCGGTCCCTGCAACACGGCCAGTTCACAGCCATTCTCGTCCAGAACCAGCGTTGCCGGCAGGCCGATCGCCACCGCCTCGCGCTTCAGCCGCTCGAACGCCGAAAAGGTCGAATCGGCATAAAGCGGCAGGTTCTCGAACTGGCCCTCATCGAGGAAGGCCTTGGCCTTTTCCAGCCCGCCCTCGCCGATATCGAGATTGATCGGCAGCACCATGAAGTCGTCGGAATTGTACTTGGTGGCCAGGGCATCGAGCGCCGGCATTTCCTCGCGGCATGGCACGCACCAGCTGGCCCAGAAATTGACCAGCAGCGCCTTGCCCTTGAACGCGCCGATAGTGGTGTCGACGCCCGCCGCGTCCTTGAAGGCCATGGTCGAATAGCCCCGGCCCTCGCCAGTGCCATTGAGTGCGGCCAGTTCACCCACCGCAGCGGCATCGATGGCGGCAGCGGCTTCGGCCTGCACCGGACATTCCTTCGCCTCCGCACCGGCATTGCTTAGGAAAAGCCAGGCCGATATAGCTACGCCCACGCTGGCAAGCCCCAGAGTCAGGAACAGCCGGGGAAGCGGTGACTTCTCGCTGTGGGGTGTGCTTTTTTCGGTCATGCGAGCTCCAGGGAATAGATGATGAGCAACAAGATGTGGGGCGGACGGTTTTCGACTGGCCCCGACGCCATCATGGAAGAGATCAATGCCTCAATCGGCTTTGACCAGCGACTCTATAGGCAAGATATTGCCGGATCGATCGCCCATGCCACAATGCTCGCCGAGACGGGCATTCTGACGCAGACTGACCGCGACGCCATCGTCGCCGGTCTAACCGAGGTGCTCGCCGAGATCGAGGCTGGCACGTTCACTTTCTCGCGTGCGCTCGAGGACATTCACATGAATGTCGAAAGCCGTCTGCGCGAAAAGATCGGCGATGCCGCCGGGCGCCTGCATACGGCGCGCTCGCGCAACGATCAGGTTGCCACCGATTTCAAGCTTTATGTCCGCGACACCATCGACACGCTGGTCATCCAGGTCACGACCCTGCAGCTGGCTCTGGTCAATCGTGCCGAAGCAGAAGCCGAAACCATCATGCCCGGCTTTACCCATCTGCAGAGCGCCCAGCCGGTGACCTTTGGCCACCACCTGCTGGCCTATGTCGAAATGCTCGGCCGCGATGCCGGTCGTCTCCTCGATGCCCGCAAGCGCCTCAATGAAAGCCCGCTCGGCTCCGCCGCCCTGGCCGGCACCCCCTATCCTATCGATCGCGACCGCACGGCCGAACAGCTGGGCTTCGACCGCCCCACCGCCAATTCGCTCGATGCCGTCTCGGACCGCGACTTCATCCTCGAAACCCTGGCAGCTGCCTCGATCTGCGCCATGCACCTCAGCCGCTTTGCCGAGGAAATGGTGATCTGGTCATCGGCCCAGTTCGGCTTCGTCCGGTTGAGCGACAAGTTCACCACCGGCTCCTCGATCATGCCGCAGAAGCGCAATCCGGACGCCGCCGAGCTGGTGCGCGCCAAGATCGGCCGCATCCTGGGCGCCCTGACCAGCCTGATCGTGGTGATGAAGGGCCTGCCCCTCGCCTATTCCAAGGACATGCAGGAAGACAAGGAGGTCGCTTTCGACGCCCTTGATTCCCTGTCGCTGTCGCTGGCGGCGATGACCGGCATGGTCAGCGACATGACCGCCAATCGCGAGCGCATGCGCGCCTCGGCCAGCGCCGGCTTCTCCACCGCCACCGACATTGCCGACTGGCTGGTGCGCGAGGTCAACATCCCCTTCCGCGATGCCCACCACATCACCGGTCAGATCGTTGCCCTAGCCGAACAGAAGGATTGCGGTCTCGAGGGCCTGACCATCGAGGACTTCAAGTCCGTCGATTCGCGCATCGATAGCCGCATCCACAAGGTCGTGACCGTCGAAGCCTCCGTCGCCGCTCGCCAGAGCTATGGCGGCACCGCCCCGGCCAATGTGCTGGCCCAGGCGGCGCGCTGGAAAACCATCCTGACGGGCGAAGCCCATGAGCCGCGCCCCTTGGCCAAGAAGAAGCATGGCGGCCACGGCGATGGCGGGGTTGAATAGGCCCTGCGAATAGGCCACGCTTGCCCTCTCCCTCTGGGAGGGGGCAATAAACGGAGCCGCCGGTGAGCAGACAGACCCGACAGATGCGCCTGTCCGAACGTCATGTCGCCTTGCTGCAACCGGACACCATCTCGGAAATCCTGCCGCCGCCGCCCGAGGGCATGCATGCCGCGACCCGCGACGACCACCTCGCCACCATGGCCGAGCTCATGGCGCAGGAACCCAAACTGCCGGAGATCTGGATCTTCGCCTATGGCTCCCTCATCTGGAAGCCAGCCTGCGATTTTGTCGAAATTCGCACCGGCCTGGTCCGCGGCTGGCATCGCGCCTTCTGCCTCGGCTGGAACAATCGCCACCGCGGCAGCGACGAAAATCCCGGCCTGATGCTGGCGCTGGACCGCGGCGGCGCCTGCAAGGGTGCGCTCTATCGCCTGCCGCCCGACCGGATCGAAGACAATTTCGTCAAGCTGTTCGAACGCGAAATGAGCTGGCGGCCCTCGCCCTTCCCGCCGCGCTGGGTCAATGCCCGCAGCGGTGACCGCGTCATTCGCGCCCTCACCTTCTGCATCGACCGCCAGTCCGGCCGCTATGTGACCGGCCTTTCCAACGAGGCCATCGCCGACGTGCTGGCCAAGGCTGTCGGCAGCCGCGGCTCCATGGCCGAATATCTGTTCGCCACCGTCAAGCACCTCGAGGACATGGGCATTCAGGACCCCCATCTCTGGCAGCTCCAGGAGCTGGTCGCCCGGCGCATCGAAGCGGCTTATGGGCTGGATCGATAAGTCTTGCTTTTGTTTTTGAGACCTCTGGCATAGAGGTCTTGCCAACATGACACACCCACCGTGTCATTCCGGCGAGAGCCGGAATCCAGTTTTCTTTACAGCGAAACTGGACCCCGGCTTTCGCGGGGGGGACGGGCGGTGGGGAAACCCGGAAAGTCACATCCTTGGTCCACCATTTCGAGCATCGCGACGGCACCCTCTATGCCGAGGACATCAACCTGAACGAACTCGCCGCCAAGGTGGGCACCCCGTTCTATGTCTATTCATCGGCGACGCTCCGTCGCCATGTCCGCGTGGTCAAGGCGGCCTTTGAGGGCATTCCGACCCTGCTCGCTTATGCGATGAAAGCCAATTCCAACCAGGCCGTGCTCAAGCTGATGGCCTCCGAAGGCGCCGGCGCCGACGTGGTCTCGCTGGGCGAACTTGAACGTGCCTTGGCCGCCGGCATCAAGCCGGAAATGATCGTGTTTTCCGGCGTCGCCAAGACCGTCGCCGAAATGCGCCGGGGCCTGGAAGTCGGAATTCACTGCTTCAATGTCGAAAGCGAACCCGAGCTGGAACGCCTCGACATGGTCGCGTCCAGCATGGGCAAGATTGCGCGCGTCTCGGTGCGCATCAACCCCGATGTCGATGCCCGTACCCACGCCAAGATTTCCACCGGCAAGGCCGAAAACAAGTTCGGCATCCCCTATGCCCGCGCCCGCGAGGTCTATGCCCGCATTGCCGAGATGGCCAATGTGCAGCCGGTTGGCGTCGACATGCATATCGGCAGCCAGATCACCGACCTCGAACCCTTCGGCGATGCCTTCACCCTGCTCGCCGAGCTGGTGACGCAGCTGCGCGCCGATGGCCACCAGCTTGAGCATGTCGATGTCGGCGGCGGTCTCGGCATTCCCTATAACGCCGAGGAAGACGCCCCGCCGCGCCCGGAGGCCTATGCATCAGTAGTGCGCGCCAAGGTCGAACAACTCGGCGTCAAGCTGGTCATCGAACCCGGGCGCCTATTGGTCGGCAATGCCGGCATCATGGTCACCAAGGTCGAGTATGTGAAGGAAGGCGGCACCAATTTCGTCATCGTCGACGCGGCGATGAACGACCTGCTTCGCCCGACCCTTTATGAGGCCCACCACGATGTGGTGCCGGTCAATCACTCCAACCTCGCCCCGATCACCGCCGATATCGTCGGGCCGGTCTGCGAGACCGGTGACTACCTTGCCAAGGCCCGCACCATGCCGGGCGTGAAGGAGGGCGATCTGCTCGCCGTCATGAGCGCCGGCGCCTATGGCGCCGTCATGGCCTCGACCTACAATTCGCGCCCGCTGATCCCCGAAATCCTGGTCGACGGCGACCGCTTCCACGTCATCCGCCCCCGCAAATCCATCGACGAGCTGCTGGCGCTCGACAGCGTCCCCGACTGGCTCTAGGCGCCGACCGCATCACGCCCACCGACTGTCATCCCGGCGAAAGCCGGGGTGATACCGAGTGTGCGAAGTGACGCAAACCGATGCTGACAGGGCTTGTCAGCACCCCCGCATCATACTCTCCTGGCCTTAGGAGATATCGATGACCACGCTCACCAATCGCCAGCTCAACCGCGCCACGCTGGCACGCCAGCTCTTGCTGCAGCGCACCGCCATGCCAGTCATCGACGCCGTCGATCTGCTCATCGGTCTGCAGGCCCAGACCACCAATGGCCCCTATCAGGCGCTGTGGAGCCGCCTCGACGGCTTCACCCCGGCATCACTGACTGCTGCCATCCTGGACAAATCGCTGCTACGCGCGACCACCATGCGTTCCACGCTGCACCTGCATACTGTGCCCGACCTGCTGTCGATCCGCCCGCTGGTGCAGCCGATGCTGGAGCGCACATTCCTTTCAGCCGCCAAGGCCAGCGCCACCAATGCCGCTCGCCCCGCGCTGCATGCACGGGGTGTTGCGCTTCTCGATCAGCAGCCGATGACCGCGGGCGAGTTGGGCAAGCAATTGGTGCAATCCTGGCCGGATGGGGATCCGCGAGTGCTGGCGCAGGTGCTGCAATGCCTGGAAACGCTGATCCAGATTCCACCGACCCGCATCTGGGGCCATGGCGGCGCACCGCTGCTGTCGCGCCTGGAAAACTGGCTCGGCTGCGGTCTCGCCGAACCGGCCGATCTCAAGCAGTTGACGCTGCGCTATCTGGCCGCTTTTGGCCCCGCCAGCATCAGCGATATGCAGACCTGGTGCGGCCTCACCCGCCTGGCCCCCATACTCGAGAGCCTGCGCCCGCAATTGGCGACTTTCACCGCTGAAGACGGCCGCACGCTCTACGATCTTCCCGATGCGGCGCGCCCCGATGCCGACACGCCGGCGCCCGTCCGCTTTCTGCCCGAATATGACAATGTCTTGCTGGGCTATGCCAACCGGCTCCGCATCCAGCCACCGGAGGCCAAACGGCTGATGCCTATGGTCAATGGCTATCCACCCACCTTTACCCATGATGGCTTTATCGCCGGAAAATGGTCTCTCGCGCGCAGGAAAGACAATGTCCGCCTGACCATCATCCAGTTCAAACGGCTCCGCCAACGCGCGCTTGCCGAAGTCGAGCAGGAGGGTCGCGCCATGGCGCATTTCCTCACCGAGGGAAAGGCAGTCATCGACGCTGAGTTTGTCGCCGCGCCGGCCTAGCCCTGCATGGCCTGGCGCGCCAGCGACACCACTTCCACCGGCTTGCCCGCCAGTGCATCGTCGATCTTGGCCAGCAGGTCCGCCAGCGTGAACGGCTTGACGATGACATCATAGATCAGCGCATCCAGCCCGTGGGCACGCTCGCGCTGATCGGCAAAGCCGGTCATGAGCACGATGATCATCTGCGGATACTTGGCCGCCACATGCAGCGCCAGCGCGATGCCGTCCATGATCGGCATCTTGATATCTGACAGCATCAGGTCGAACCGGCCATGCTCGGCATCGGCCGTTTCGGCGGCCAGGCCGCCATCTTCCTCTGCCACCACTTCGTGCCCCTTCATGGTCAGGGCGCTGACGACGAAGGCCCGGACGGATGGATCGTCTTCGGCGACAAGTATGCGAGCCATCAGTGGTCCTTTCCCGAGATTGCTGCGGCGGCCCCTGCCGCTGACTTGGCGGCGGCCCCTGGAACCGAGCCTGCGCCCGTAAAGCTCAGTCGCACCCGTGCCGCATCGGCAGGCGGCTGCGTCAATTGTGTTTCGATCATCGCGCTTTCGCCCGCCATCAGGTCACGGACCTGCGGCGTCAGACTCCACTCATAGATGGCCTCGCCCGCCTCGTTCAGCAAGGTCACCACCACGGGCGGGATAACCACCGGCACAGGCTTCAGCCCGACCAGTTCGGCCGAAACCACCAACACGTCCTTGCCATCGCGCCTCGTGCGCATGGTCTGGATGCCGGAAATGTCGAGCCCGATCACATTGACCCCAAGCCCGACCTTTCCATATAGCCCCGCTGCAGCCGGAAACTGCTCGACGATCTGCACACGCCCGAAATAAGCGACAGCCAGCAGCCCGACCAGCACCAGGCTGCCCATAATGCGCGCAGCGCGGCGCACCTGCCCTAGCGGCAAGGTTGCGGCTCGGGCGTTCTGACGCCGCGAAAACGCCTTCTGCCGATTGCGGATCAGCACCGGATCGATACTGTCCGCATTCGCGTCGGTCGCTGCCTGTTGCTCGGCCACCGCGGCCAGTCGCGCCGCAAGTTCAGCCGCAACGCGGCGCTCTTCATCAGCCATGATTTCGTCGAGTCCATCCTCGGCCATATTATTGGAAAGCTTGTCGTCCGAGTCAGGCGGGACGACATCCAGCGCCACCTGTTTCCAGGCGCCCTGGCAGTGGGCACACTGTACTTTACGGCCAGCCGCACCGATGGCCTCATAGGTCACCTGGTATCGTGTCTGGCAATGAGGACAGGTAATTATCATGCGGCCGCGTGTGGGGAGGGCAATATGCCGACCCTGACCCTAGCCGGAGGGTGTTAATACTCCTCAAACCTGCGGGCGGCGCACCACATTTGCACCGTATTCACATCCCAAAGCCTGCCTGCTGCCGCCATGCGGTTCGCACCCTGATACACTGGCCGCACGCCTGATTCGCGTCAGGCGATCCGACCGGTAACGTTCGCAACATTGGGAGCCGCCTGTATTGATCGAGTTTTCCGATGTGGGCCTGCGCTACGGCAATGGTCCAGAAATCCTGCGGGACCTGACCTTTTCGATCGAGCCGGGCTCGTTCCACTTCCTGACCGGCCCTTCAGGCGCCGGCAAGACCAGCTTGCTGCGCCTGCTGCTGCTGTCGCTCAAGCCATCGCGCGGCCGCGTCACCATGTTCGGCGAGGACGTTTCCGACCTCAGCCAGGACCGCCTGCTGCAGATGCGCCGCCATATTGGCATCGTCTTCCAGGAATTCCGCCTGCTCGACCATCTGACCACGTTTGAAAACGTTGCCCTGCCGCTGCGCGTCCTGGGTCAGCCCGAGAGCGAGTATCGCCCCAATGTCACCGAATTGCTCGAATGGGTCGGGTTGGGCGAACGCATGAACGCACTACCCTCACTGCTCTCTGGTGGTGAGAAACAGCGTGCTGCCATTGCCCGCGCCGTCATCGCCCGCCCCAAAGTGCTGCTCGCAGACGAGCCCACCGGCAATGTCGATCCGGACCTGTCGAGCCGCCTGGTGCACCTGTTTGCCGAACTTAACCGCACGCTGGGCATGACCATCATTCTGGCCACCCACGAATTGCCCTTGCTCGACCAGTTCTCCTATCCGCGCATGTTGCTCTCCAGGGGCGAGTTGGTGATCCATGATTGAGCAACTGAAATCTTTCCTGCCGCGCCGCGGCGGCGGGGCCCAGATCGTGCCCGAGCGCAGCGTCGCTGGCCGCACCCTGCTGCTGATGATTACGATCATGAGCTTCCTGTCGGCGGTGACGCTTGGTGGCGTGGTGCTGGTGCAGAAATCCGCGATCGCTTGGTCGTCCGATGTCGGCCGCGAAGTCACCATCCAGATCCGCCCGGTCGAGGGGGAGGTGATGGAATCCAACCTGCGCACCGCCGTTGCGCTGGCCGAAGCCACGCCCGGCGTCGCTGCCGCCCATGCCTTGACCCTGGCCGAAAGCGAAAAGCTGCTTGAGCCCTGGCTCGGTGCCGGCCTCGATCTCACGGCCATTGAAGTGCCGCGCCTCGTCATCGTGCAACTCGCCGATCCGACGGATGCCGATATCGAAGGGCTGACGCGTAATCTCGGCGCCATCAAGGGCGCAAGCCTGGACACCCATGCCGCCTGGCGCCAACAACTCAACACCATGGCCGGCGCCGTGGTGATTTCCGGGCTGATGGTGCTAACCCTGATCGGGATTGCGACCGTTCTTGCTATCGTCTTTGCCACCCGCGGCGCCATGGCTTCCAACCGCGAAATTGTCGACGTGCTCCACTATATCGGGGCCTCCAACAAGTTCATTGCCGGCGAATTCCAGGGGCGGTTTCTGTCTATCGGCCTGCAAGGCGGCCTGCTGGGCGCCCTCGCAGCGGTCCTGTTCTTCGCCCTGGTCGGCATGGCCGCCGGCAACGTCCTGTCGGGCGAAGCCAGTGCCCAGGTCGGCGTGCTGTTCGGGCGTTTTGCCCTCGGTATCGATGGAATTCTGGGCATTGCCGCTGTCGTCCCGGTGATCGCCGCGCTCACTGCCATAACCTCGCGCACCACGACGCAACGCTTCCTGGCCGAGACTTCCTGAGCCTTTCTCTAGCCAAGTCCCCTCACGCCCGCTATGACGGCGCGCATGAGGGCGCACGGCGCCCAGGCGCAGGAGCGAGACAAGCATATGGTCGTCCAGGCAATTCGGTCCGCTCTGTTCTATATCTTTTTCATCGGACAAACGGTGCTTGTCGCCGTCAGCATCGGCACCATTGCGCTGGTGACCGGTGGCCGCACCATTCTCAGCTGGAACATTGCCAAATACTGGTGCCGGTCCAACCTGTCGATGCTGCGCTGGATCGCCGGTGTCCGCACCAAGGTCACCGGCACCGAGAACATCCCCGAGGGCGGCTGCATCATTGCCGCCAAGCACCAGAGCGATTGGGATGTCTTCGCCATCTTCCCCCATACCGGCCGTCCTGCCTATATCGTCAAGAAGGAGCTGATGCGCATCCCCTTCTTCGGCTGGGCCGCCCGCTCGCTCGACTGTATCGAAGTCGACCGCAAGAAGGGCGCCGAGGCCATTCCCTCGATGATGCGCCAGGCCCATGCTGCTATCGAACGCGGCTGCCGCATCGTGATTTTCCCCGAAGGCACCCGCAAGGCGCCGCTCGCCCCCGCTGAATATCGGCAGGGCATTGGCCGACTCTATGCCGAGCTCAATGTGCCGGTGGTGCCGGTAGCGCTCAATTCGGGTCTGTTCTGGGGCCGCAATAGCCTCGTGATCTGGCCGGGCACCGCCGAAGCCAAGTTCTTGGCCCCAATTGAGCCGGGACTGGCGCCAAATGTTTTCCAGGAGCACCTTAAAGCTGCCATCGAAACAGAATCGGATGAGCTGATCTTTGATGCGATCGATCGCGGCCTGTCCCGCCCCATAGACGATCGTCTGCGTGCCGCTATTGATACCCGCAAGGGATCGCGCTCCAAGGCCCGCTAATCACTACATATTGACAACTTTAACGATCCCTGCCTACATGTAGGCGTGCTGCGTGTGGGCGCTTGACGTCTATTGCATTTTGTTCTATTTTTGTTCTACTTCTGGCGCAGCAGGGGAACGGCAACAATGGCCTTTCTGAGCGACAATAAGGTAGTGGCACCGGCCTTCATCCGGCCGGTCAGCTGGCAGGGGCGCTCCGGGCGGTCCTATGGACTGGTGGGCGAAAGTCTCGACCAATTCGCCATGGCCGAACGCGATCTCTACATCATCGCCAAGGGCAGCCATGTGCTCTGGGTCGGCTCCACCGGCGAATTGGTCGGCGATCCGATGAGCCGCACCCGTTTTCGCCTCGCGCTCGATTGCGCCGATCGCGTGTTCCGCTGCCTCACCCCCGGTGCCGATGCCGAACGCATGGCCACCATTTGGGACCTCGAAGGCGCCGAACCCGTTTCCGAAGTCCAGGCCGCCTAACGCCCCCACCACTCAGACTTTAGCCCACCAGGTCATTCCCGCTCAGGCGGGAATCCATTCGTCGCTTTCTTCCGCACGCCACCGCCCCTCGCGAGGGGCCTAGGCCGTCCCGAGCTCCCGCGTCAGCATCTCTGCCAGCGCCATCAGCTGCCGATCCCGGATACCCAGTTCGCTCAGGCGCCGCGCCGTGTTCAGCACATAATCGATATTGGGCCCCGAAACGCCCATTCCCGCCTGCACCATGGCCAGTTGCCGCTCCAGTTCCAGCCGGCCTGCATATTGGAAATGCCGCTCGTCAACGACGAAGGCCAGCGCGCCGACCATGCGCCCATCGGCCAGCCACACCTTCCGCATCGCCTCGCGATATACCCCGGTCACCTGCTCGCGCTCGCGCAGATAATCATGCACCCCGCGCCAGTCGCTATCGGCGACCTCGAACACCATGCCGCGGCACGAACCGCCCCGCGTCAGCCCAAACACCAGTCCCGGCTGCGCCTCGGTCCCGCGATGATGGTGGGAATAAATCGATAGGCTACGATGCGCCCCCCGCAGCAAGCCCTGCTGCGCGGAAACATGCGTGAAACCGGGATTCCAGATCAATGATCCGTAGCCGAAGACCCAATGGGTCGCTGATGTGCTTAATGTATCGAGCATTGCCTTGACCTGGCTAGAATCCTAGAGAAGCTGTGCCTGTGAGGCAACAGCCTCTTCTGACTAGCCACCATGCAAGACTGGATCGACCCGGATTTGCCCGCCCGCCCCCGCCATGCGCGGACTTGCCCATCCGGCCGGGCTTTCGCCAACGCGTCGCCAAGGATAGAAGTGCCGCCCATGAAGAAAATCATCGCCCTTGGCATCGTCGTTCTTGTCGTCGTCCTGATCTGGACCGGCGGCTGGTTTTTCCTCGCCGGCCAGCTTCGCCAGCAGATCGAGGCCCAGGCCCTGGCCGATGGCGTCACCACGCCACGCCTCACCTGCGAAGGCCTGGATGTCACCGGCTTCCCGTTCCGCTTCGATGCCGATTGCAGCGGGGCCAGGCTGGTGAGCGGCGACATGGTCGCTGACATCGCCGGCATTCGCGCCAGCGTTCTGGTCTATCGCCCCACCCACATCCTGGCCTCCGCCCTCGGGCCGGTGACCATTTCCGACGCCTTTACCGGCACCAAGAACAGCGTCAGCTGGTCGGGCCTGGAAGCCAGCCTCCGGCTCGACAATTGGCGGATTGCCCGCCTGTCTGTCTCGGTTCACGACGCCGTCTGGTCCGATACATTGATGGGCGATACGGTGATTGCCCAAAGCCCGCTGGTGGAACTGCACCTGCTCGATATACCCGAACAGCATGACGCTACCGCCGGCCTCGCCGCGCTGGCAGGTTATGTGCAGGTCCAGGGCCTGTCCTATCCCGGCATGACCATCGCCGATGGCAATGCCCAGATCGAGATCGAGCTCCACGCCTTGCCCGACGACATCAGGCGCTTTGGCGATGTCGATCTGCTGCGCAACTGGCAGGCCGCCAACGGCCAGCTCAAGCTGGTCTCGCTACGCGCCGACGATGGCGCCGCCAATCTCAATGCCGAGGGCACGATCAGTCTCGACAATCGCGGACGGGTCGAGGGGCGCATTACCATGACTTCCAATGGCGTCGTGGCGCGGCTGGAACCCGTCCTCCTCGAGCCCTATCGCACCCTGGTCTTTGGCAATCCCGGCGTCGACGGCAACCATTCCAATACCGTCAATTTCCGCCTGGGTCGCGTGTTCTCCGGCGTCATCCCGATCGGCGCCATTCCGCCGCTGTTCTGACGCCCCAGCACTTCCAAAAGCAAAGACCTCGCTGCCAGCGGCGGCGAGGTCTTTCTCATTCGGCATGATTGCGTTTTAGGCGTCGTCGCCGCCGCCATGCTCGCGCAGAATCACGGGCGACACCGGCGCCGGCGTAGCCTCATGCGGGCGGCCGAAATCCGGCGCGGCCGTTTCCTGTCCCGCACTGATGATCGAACGGCGAATGGCACGGGTGCGGGTGAACATGGTTTCGAGCGCCGGACCATCCCCAGTCCGCACCGCCCGCTGCAGCACCGACAGGTCCTCCGAGAACCGCCCCAGCATTTCGAGCACCGCATCGCGATTGGTCAGGAAAACGTCGCGCCACATCACCGGATCGGACGCGGCAATACGGGTGAAGTCGCGGAAACCCGAGGCCGAAAACTTGATGACTTCCGACTGCGTTGCCGCTTCCAGATCCGCCACCGTGCCGACGATATTGTAGGCGACAAGGTGCGGAATATGGCTGGTAATTGCCAGCACCATGTCGTGGTGCGCCGCGTCCATCGTTTCGACCTGGCTGCCCATGGCGCGCCAGAACCCGGCAAGGCGCTCCGTCTGGGCCGGATCGACCTCAGCGCCCGGCGTCAACACGCACCAGCGCCCGGCAAACAGCTCGGCAAAGCCGGCTGACGGCCCCGAATGCTCGGTGCCGGCGATCGGATGCCCGGGGATCAAGTGCACGCCTTCGGGCACCAGCGGCGCCAGCACCTTGACCACATGGCCCTTGACCGAGCCGACATCGGACAGGATCGCCCCCTTCTCCAGCGCCGGTGCTATCGCACGCATCACACTTTCATAGGCGCCGACCGGCGTGCAGAGAATAACGAGATCGGCGCCGCGCACGGCATCAGCGGCATCGAGCGTATAGATATCGCCCAGCCCCAGCTCGCGCGCTTCGTCCAGCGTCTCGGCCTTGCGGGTCGAAATGGCGATGACATCGGCCAGCCCCTGTCGACGCGCCGCCAGCGCAATCGAGGAACCGATCAGCCCGATGCCGATCAAAGCCAGTTTCTTGAAGGGAGCGCTCATCGGCCTACCGTGGTCTTGAGAATATCGACAACGCCGCGCATCGCGGCTTCCGAGCCGATGGAAATGCGCAGGCCATTGGGGATGCCATAGGCCGCCCCCACCTGCCGCACGATCAGCCCTTTGGCCATCAGGGCATCGAATGCCGCGTTCGCCTCGGCTTCACTGGGGAACAGCACCAGCACGAAATTGGCCTGGCTGGGCAGCACCTGCAGCCGGTTGGAGGCAAGCTCTGTCGTCAGCCAGTCGCGCCATTGCGCATTATGCTGGCGCAGCTTGTCGTTGAATGGGGTATCGCGCGTCGCCTCGGCGGCCGCCAATTGCCCCGCCAGATTGACATTGAACGGCCCGCGAATGCGGTTGATCACATCCACCAGGTGCTCGGGACCATACATCCAGCCGATCCGCGCCGCCGCCAGCCCCATCTTGGAGAAGGTGCGCACCATCACGACATTGTCGGCGCTGTCGACCAGGTCGATCCCCACCGAGTAATCGGCCGCCGTCACATATTCGGCATAGGCACTGTCGATGACCAGCAGGATATCCCCACGCAATCCAGCATGCAGCCGCGCCACTTCGGCCGCGCTCAGATAGGTGCCGGTCGGATTGTTCGGATTGGCCAGGAAGACCATCTTGGTCCGCGGAGTGACCGCCGCCAGCAGCGCGTCGACATCGGAGCGGTATTCCGCCTCCGGCGCCATGATGATCCTGGCGCCGGCCGCCATGGTGACGATCGGATAGACCGAAAAGCCATACTGGCTCATCACCGCTTCGTCGCCCTCGCCCAGATAGCATTGCGCCAGCAGATGCAGCAGGTCATCCGAGCCATTGCCGCAGACGATACGCTCGACATCGATGCCATGGACTTGAGCCAGCGCCACGCGCAGCACCTTGGACGTCCCCTCTGGATAGACCTCCAGATGATCGGCAACCGAGCGGAACGCCGCGATGGCACGCGGCGAAGCGCCGAGCGGGCTCTCATTGGAGGAGAGCTTGATCGGGGTCACCCCTGGCGCAGCGGCAGAACGGCCGGGCACATAGGGCGCAATATCGAGAATACCGGGCTGCGGCGTCGGACGTTTAGAGGTCATGATGGATGGTTCAAAGGTCAGGAAAAGCCGCGCGGACCATAGTCAAAGTGCGCGCCGATGGCAAAGGAAAGCCGCACCTGTCCTAGCGCAGACGGGCTGTCGCCGGGCTGAGGCCGGGCACCCGCACAAAGCGCTCCTCGCGCTTGCGCCGCGGCACCGCCGGAAACGCTTCCTTACGGGCCCGCACGCAGATGACCCCGCTCATGGCCGGCCCGAACAGGCGTCCTGCCCCTTCGAAGAACCGGGTCGATTTCAGCACCAGCGAACTCTGGAACGGCGGCAGGAACAGGCCGTCGCGCCAGGCCTCCGGCACGAAGCTGTGGTCTCGCAGCAATTGCTCCAGCTGCCCCGCCGAATAGGGATTGCCGGTCCCGAACGGCGTCGTGTCGCGTTGTGCCCAGATCCCGCGCCGCCGCGGCACCACGATCAGCAATTGCCCGTTGGGCGCGGTAATGCGCCAGAGCTCGCGCATCAGCTCCTCGGCATCGGCGATATGCTCGAGCGCATGCACGGCGATGGTCAGATCGATCGCCGCATCGGTCAGCGGCATTTCCAGCGGGTCGCAGAGGACCGTGCGCGATGGACCTTCGCGCGGCCAGGCCGATGCGCCCTGCCGGTTGGGCATGAAGGCCAGCACCCGTTCGGCCGGCTCCAGCGCAAACCGCAGATAGGGCGTGGCAAAGCCCAGCCCCAGCAATCGCTTGCCGCGCACATTGCCGGCCAACCCGATAACCTGCTCGCGCACCAGCGCACGCGAAATCCGACCCAAGGGGGATTTGTAATACTCGATCAGGCGGGCAACGTCGCTGGTCATGGCCGGACCTTGCCAAAGGGATGGGGCATTGTCGATTCCGAGGTTGTCATGTTGGCTCCCGACACCTAGCTTTCAAGCAGTTGCAATTGCAAGGAATGGACTAATGGGTTTGATCGTCGACGTGTTCGAGGCGCGCAGTGACAATTATGGCTACCTCGCCCACGACACCGCTACCGGCCGGACTGCCGCCATCGATGCGCCCGAGGCCGGGCCGATCAAGAACGCCTTGCTCCATCGCGGCTGGCGCCTGACCGACATCTTCATCACCCACCATCATATCGACCACGTCGAAGCCATTCCCGAGCTCAAGGCCGAGTTCGGCGTCACCGTCTCCGGCCCACGTGCCGAAGCCGACAATATCCCCGGTCTCGACGTGCTGCTCGATCCCGGCACCACACTGGCGCTGGGCGAAACCACGTTCGAGATCTTCGCGACCCCGGGCCACACGCTGGGTCATATCGTGTTCTACAATCCCGCTGGCGGGCACCTGTTCAGCGCCGATGCGCTGTTCTCGCTCGGCGTCGGTCGCATGTTCGAAGGCACGCCCGGCCCGATGTGGGAAGGCCTCAAGGTGCTACGCGCCCTGCCCGATGCAACGCTGGTTTATCCCGGCCATGAATACACCGCCAGCAACGCCAAGTTCGCGCTGTCGATCGATCCCGACAATGCTGTGCTGCAGACCCGCGCCGCCGAGGTCCATGCCCTGCGTGCCGCCGGGCGCTTTACCGTGCCGGCCAATCTCGGCATCGAGAAGCAGGCAAACCCGTTCCTGCGCGCCGATGATCCGGTGATCGCCCGCTATTATGGCCTCGAAGGCGCTGACCCCGCCGAAGTCTTCGCCGCCATCCGCAAGGGCAAGGACACCTTCTAGTCCACCCTTCAGAACCGACCGCATGACGCCGTTTCCGGAAACTCCCGGGGACGGCGTCCTGTTTTGGAACGCTTCCGCGCGATTGGGCTGGACAGCGTTAACCTTTCGTTTACCTATGGCACGGTGATTGCAGCTTAACGGGTAAGGGCCCGTTAATATGCTCCACTCCGAGACAGTGTGGCCCGCTTTTGAACAGGCAGGTTGCACGATGGCCAAAAACAGCAGCGAGAACCGCCCCAATCCAAGACCCGGGCTTCCCATGGTGACCGAAACGCAGCGTCCGCGGCCCTCTTTGACCCGCACCACCAGCACCGCCACCTTTGTCAGCCAACTGCTCGTCGAACGCAGCCGGCCTGCCCCGCTCTGGCCGCGGCACAACCTTGCCGTCGAAGGCGCCCTCGGCGCCTATTCCGCCGGCGCCCAGCGCGGCGTCCGCCGCATGCCCCAAGGTTATCGCAAGAGCGTGCTGGTTTAGCTGCTCTCAGGCCCCCAAACCCTCCCGCCGTCATTGCCCGGCCTGTCCGGGCAATCCAGCTTCGGCTCGCAGCCGCCGCGCACCGTGAGGACCGGAAGCGCAACAAGCCGGCATTTGCAGGCCAGCCTTCGATGAAGGCCTAGTCCATCGTCACGTCGCGACTGGCACTGGTAATCGAAACCGAGAAGCCCGCGACCACGTCGATCAGCGCCATCACCATCAGCAGGAAGAACACCGAGCTCGACGCCGCCCCGATCAGCAGGAATTCAATCAGGAAAGCGACGAACAGCACCATCGAGAGCATATGCTCCAGAATCGATGACGAGCCCGTGCGGGTTGATTTCAGCACTTCAAAGAACAGGCAGAACAGCGACACCACCAGCAGGAAGTCGCCAGCGGTAACAGCCCATGGCGTTCCCGACACCATCGGGATCACGAACAGGCCATTGCCCCAGCCGCTGGGCTGCCCGCCAAAGGCGGTGAACGTAACCAGATTGTAGATGGCGAATGGAAATACCAGCAGCGGCACCACGAAGCCGCGGCGGTCCCGCCGGCGATTGCCATGGGGAGGGATAAACACAGTCTCAGTCATGGCCAGCGGCTCCGTTGCGATGGCCGCACCATGCCAGAGCTGCAGTCAGGCGGAAAGGCCGAACAAAAGGCCCGACATGCCGCCAGAAGCGCCTCCCCTCGCAAGGGGAGGCTGGAGATGCAGCGCTTAGCGCTTGAGCGGGCCAACCATCGATTCGGGCTTCACTTCGGCGTCGAATTCCTCGCCGCTCAGCAGGCCCAGTGCGATGGCTTCCTCGCGCAGCGTCGTGCCGTTCTTGTGCGCGGTCTTGGCGATCTTGGCAGCGTTGTCATAGCCGATCTTGCGATTGAGCGCCGTCACCAGCATCAGCGAATTGTTGAGGTGCTCATTGATGCGCTTGCGATCGGGTGCGATGCCGATGGCGCAATTGTCGTTGAACGAGCGCGCCGAGTCAGCCAGCAGCCGCACCGACTGCAGGAAATTATAGGCAATCACCGGTTTGAAGACGTTGAGCTCGAAATTGCCCTGGCTGGCGGCAAAGCCGATCGCCGCGTCATTGCCCATCACCTGCACCGCCACCATGGTCATGGCTTCCGACTGGGTCGGGTTGACCTTGCCCGGCATGATCGAGGAGCCCGGCTCATTTTCCGGAATGGTCAGCTCGCCCAGGCCCGAACGCGGGCCCGACGCCAGCCAGCGCACGTCATTGGCGATCTTCATCAGCGCGGCGGCCAGCTGCTTCAGGGCCCCCGACGTACCGACAAAGGCGTCATGGCCGGCCATTACCGCATATTTGTTTGGTGCGGTCACGAAGTCCTGGCCGGTCAGCGCCGCGATTTCGGCCGCGACGGTCACAGCGTAATCGGGATGGGCATTGAGCCCAGTGCCGACGGCGGTACCGCCCAGCGCCAGTTCCTTGAGCTGGGGCAGCGTCACCTTGATTGCCTTGACGGCCAGGTCGATCTGGGCGACCCAGCCGCTCATTTCCTGGCCCAGCGTCAGCGGCGTCGCGTCCTGCAGATGGGTGCGGCCGATCTTGACCACGTCCATGAACTCTTCCGATTTCGCCGCCAGCGTGGCGCGCAGCACTTCGATGCGCGGGAACAGATAGTTCTCCAGCGCTTCGACGGCGGCGATATGCATGGCCGTCGGATAGGTGTCGTTCGATGACTGGCTCATATTGACATGGTCATTGGGATGAACCGGCTTCTTGGAGCCCATGACACCGCCCGAAAGCTCGATGCCGCGGTTGGAGATCACCTCGTTGACGTTCATGTTCGACTGGGTGCCCGACCCGGTTTGCCACACCACCAGCGGGAAATGCTCGTCGAGCTTGCCCGAGATCACTTCGTCGGCTGCGGCAACGATCAGGTCGCGCGTCGCCTCGTCGAGCAGGCCGAGCTTATGGTTGGCCAGCGCCGCAGCCTTCTTCAGGATGCCAAAGGCGGTGACGATTTCCGTTGGCATGCGCTCGCCGCCGATGTCGAAATTGGCAAGGCTGCGGGCCGTCTGCGCGCCATAATACTTGTTGGCGGGCACATTGATGGTGCCCATCGAATCCGATTCAACGCGCATGCTCATGGAAAATCTCCGGTCAGGTCTTTGGCCGCTTGCATACATCGTCAAGCAGCCGGCCAATATTGCAACAAAGTCTAGTCGCCCGGCCCGTCGTTCCGGGCAAGACAAAACGGCCGGTCCCACGCGGAACCGGCCGTTTCATAATTCTCAAAGCGAGCGCACGGGCGCTGGCTCGTTAGTTCTTCGCGGGAGCGAGAACCTGCCGGCCGCGATACATGCCGGACTTGAGGTCGACGTGATGCGGGCGACGCAGTTCGCCGCTATCCTTGTCTTCAACATAGGAGGATGCGGAAAGCGCATCGGCCGAACGGCGGAAGCCGCGCTTCATCGGCGATGTTTTGCGTTTTGGCACTGCCATGATCGGTACTCCGAATTCAATATCGTTGCGCCGCCAGAGCGGCCCAGAGACTGGCTCTGTTGGGGTTGGCGGTGTCTATAGATGAGAAAATGCCCGTTGACTAGAGGGCAAGTTGACCGTTTTCCCCCACGCAGGCAGCGCGCTCGCCATATTGACGAGCCCGCGCGGCAATGATCCCGGCAATGCGCTGCATACCCGCCGAAGGCCGGCCTGGCAAGCGCACCATCGGATTGGGCAGAGCCGTGGTCAACAGGCTCGCCGTACGCCAGTCCAGATCCTGCGGTTCGATGCCAAAAGCGGCGCGCGCACCAGCTACCGCGCCGAACTGCCCGTCCGGTCCCCATTCGGCAATATTGAGGTAGATTTCCATGATCCGTTTCTTCGGCATCACCAGGTCGATATAGAGCGCCAGCGGAATCTCGAGGCCCTTGCGCACAAAACTCTGGTCGTTCCAAAGAAAGAGGTTCCGCGCCACCTGCATGGTGATTGTCGAAGCGCCCCGTGCATCCTCCCCCGCCATCAGTTTTTCCACCTCGTCGCGCAGCGCACCGAGATCGACGCCCCAATGGCGGCAGAACTGCCCGTCCTCCGACAGGATCACCGCGGCTTTCAGACGATCGGAAATCTGGTCGATATCGCGCCACTCGCGCACCACCGGCCGCCCGGTCAGATAGCGCTCCAGCATCGGCACCGAAACCGGATCGACCACCAGATAGACCGGCGTCAGGATCAACGGAATGGCCACCAGCACGGCCAGCACCATGCCGCCCCAGCGCCAGATGCGCCCCCATCCCCTTGCTCGCCGTCTCGCCATCCAGCCCTGCCCCTGTGACACCAGCCCCGTGCATACCGGCGATGCCGTTCCGGTGAAAGGCAAAATCCCCGCGCGGCCTGTGGTCATCCGATCCGCCCGCCGGGGCGCCAGGGCCCCTACCACCTCTTGCCCCCCTGCAGCCAATTGGCTAGCAACAGCGCATGTATGATTTTGCCGCCGACATTGCCGATTGTGCCCTGGCCGTCGAAACGGCCCTGGACCGCCACCTGACCGCCGCGCGGCTCTCGGGTCCCGGCCCGGCCGCCGACCGGCTCGTCGCCGCCATGCGCCATGGCAGCCTCAATGGCGGCAAGCGCCTGCGCCCGCTGCTGGTGCGCCAGACCGCCACCATCTTTGGCGTGCCGCCGGCCCAGTCGCTGCTGGCTGGTCTGGCCATCGAGGCGGTGCATTGCTACTCGCTGATCCATGATGACCTGCCGGCCATGGACGACGACGACCTGCGCCGCGGCCGCCCGACCGTCCACAAGGCCTATGACGAAGCCACCGCCATTCTGGCCGGCGACGCGCTGCTGACTCACGCTTTTGGGCTCCTGTCCCACCCCGACTGCCACCCAGATTCCAGTGTACGCATCGCGCTGGTCAGTGAATTGGTGGCCGGCAGCGGCGCTGGCGGCATGGCTGGCGGCCAGATGCGCGACATCGAGGGCGAGACCGCCCCGCTCGATGCCAGCGGCATCGCCACCATGCAGGCGATGAAGACCGGCGCCCTGATCCGCGCCAGCGTCCGCATCGGCGCCCTTTTGGGCAATGCCGATCCGCGCGCGCTCTCGGCGCTCACCGCCTATGCCGAGGCCGCCGGCCGCGCCTTCCAGCTGGCCGATGACATTCTCGACGTCACCGCCACACCCGAAGCCATGGGCAAGGCCACCGGCAAGGACGCCAGCCAGGGCAAGCAGACCCTCGTGGCCCGCGTCGGCGTCGATGCTGCCCGGGCTGAACTCAAGCTCATCATCAATGAAGCGCTGTCGGCGCTGCGCACCTTCGGTCCCAAGGCCGATGGCCTGCGCGCCACCGCCCGCTATTTCGGCAGCCGGGAGAACTGAGCATGGCCCGGCTGGAGAGCGTCAATCGCGGCAAGGCCGAGCCGATCCCGGCCAAATCCGCCCTGACCGGCATCTACAAGCGCCCCGTCAGCGGCCCCGTTGAAATCGATCGCGATGGCCTTGTCGATGACGCCATTATCGACCGCCGCCATCACGGCGGCATCGACCAGGCCATCTACATTTACTTTGCCGATGACTACGCCTGGTGGAGCCGCGAACTCGACGCCGAGCTCGCCCCCGGCACCTTTGGCGAAAACCTCACCATCGACGGCATCACGGGCAGCGCCGTGTCGGTCGGCGATCGCTTCGCCATCGGTCCGGTGCTGCTGGAAGTCACCTCGCACCGCACCCCCTGCATGGTGTTTGCCGCGCGCATGGGCGATCCCGGCTTCGTCAAACGGTTCCACCGCGCCGGCCGCCCCGGCGCCTATTGCCGCGTCATAACCACGGGCGCCATCGAAGCCGGCATGCCAGTCGGTTACCAAAACTTTGCCGGAGCGCCCGTCACCGTCAGCGAATTGATGGCACTCGACGGGATCCGCGACATTCCCGCCGCCACGCTCGAGCGCGCCCTTGCCGCCCCCGTTCATTACAAGCTGCGCCACGATTACGAGCAGCGCCTCGCCCGCCTTTTCTAAAGGACATTTCATGAGCCTCGACAGCGTCCGCGCCGACCTTGCCTCACGTGCCCCCGATCTCGCCATCATCGAAACCACCGAATCGACCGCCACCGTCCAGCTGGCCGCCATCGTCCATAATTGCGAGCCCGGCCAGATCGCCAAGACCCTGTGCATCCGCGTTGGCGGCGAAGTGCTGCTCCTGGTGACGCGGGGCGATGCCCGGCTCGACAATGCCAAGGCCAAGGCCGCCTTCGGTGGCCGCCCGCGCATGCTGGGCGCCGAGGAAGTCGAAGACCTCACCAGCCACAAGGTCGGCGGCGTCTGCCCCTTTGGCCTGCCCCGGCAATTGCCGATCTATTGCGATGCCTCGCTCAGGATCTATGATGAGGTCATCCCGGCCGCCGGCTCGACCCATTCATCGGTTCGCATGAGCGTCGACCGACTGGCCGAACTGGTTGGCGGCAAATGGGTCGATGCCTGCCAGCCGCCCGTCGCGGCGGAATAGGAACACAACATGCTGCTGGCCTTCCTCGTCGTCGTTACCGCGATCAACGTTCTGGTGGCCACCGGCTTTTCCCTTGCCGGCATCTTCTTGCCGGGCTTGATCGTTAGAGGGGGTGAGGGCTCGCACACCGCGCGGGTCTTTGCGCTTTATGGCCTGGCCCGTTCCTTGCCCCTGTTACTGGTCGCCGCCTGGGCCATCCTGACCACCTCGCTGCCCGGCCTGCTCTGGGTTGGCACCCTGGCCGGCGTCAGCCTGCTCGCCGATGCCGCTGTCGGCACCCAGACCGGCGATCGCCTCAAGGTCTGGGGGCCTCTCGGCCTTGGCGCCCTGCAAATCATCGCCGTGCTGCTCGCGGCCTGGTGGGCCTGAGCCAGGGCAATGCCATTCGACACAGCCGCGTTCATCCGCACCCGGCTGCATCTGCTGCCGGTTCCCTCAATCCCCGAAATCGTCATTCATACCGCCCATTCCCGCAGCGGCCTTGGCCACCTGCTGGAGCAATCCCGCGACCCGGACCCGCCCGCGCCCTATTGGGCCTATCCCTGGGCCGGCGGCGTCGCTCTCGCGCGCTATATCTTGGATCACCCCGGGACAGTCCGCGGCCACCGCGTGCTCGATCTCGGCTCGGGCTCGGGCCTTGTCGCCATCGCCGCCGCCATGGCGGGCGCCGCCAGCGTGCTGGCCGCCGAAATCGACGCCAATGGCCGCGTGGCCCTCAGGCTCAATGCGGCGGCCAATGGAATTTCAGTGCAGGTGCTTGATGCCGATATCGTCGCCGGCCTGCCCGTGCCCGTCGACATCGTGCTGGCCGGGGACGTGTTCTACGACCCAGCGGTTGCAGCGCCCATGCTGGCCTTTCTCGACCGCTGCCAGGCCGTGGGGCAGCATGTGCTGGTGGGTGATCCCTACCGAGCGGCCCTGCCACTGCAGCGCCTGCGCCGGCTCATCGACTATCAGGTGTCCGATGTCGGCAGCGCCCGCCACGCCAGCGCTGTCACCGCCGGCGTCTTCGAGCTTTGCCCTAGAACTGCCTGAGATTGCCCGTCAGCCCGAGCACCAGCAGCGTCACGAGCAAAGCCCCCAGCCAGATCCAGCGGCGGGACGTGCCCTGAAGCGGCTTCAGCAGGGCCTGCAGTTTCTCGTTCATTCCGCCGCACTCTTCTGGCCAGCGCCAAACTTGCGCTCGATATAGTCGGCAACCATCACCTTGAACTGGTCGGCAACATCAGCGCCGCGCAGCGTCGCGACCTTCTGGCCATCGACAAACACCGGTGCCGCCGGCGTCTCGCCGGTGCCCGGCAGCGAAATGCCGATATTGGCATGCTTGCTTTCGCCCGGCCCGTTGACGATGCATCCCATCACCGCCACCGACAGGCCCTCGACACCCGGATAGCGTTCCTTCCATTCCGGCATAGAGGACGACAAGTGATCCTGAATGTCCTTGGCCAGATGCTGGAACGTGTTCGACGTCGTGCGCCCGCAACCTGGGCAGGCAGCTACCACCGGCAGAAACTGGCGGAAGCCCATGGTCTGCAGCAATTCCTGCGCCACCTTGACCTCGGTGGTGCGATCGCCGCCTGGCTCGGGCGTCAGCGAAATACGGATCGTGTCGCCAATGCCCTGCTGCATCAGGATGCCCAGTGCCGCCGACGAGGCGACGACACCCTTGGTGCCCATGCCCGCCTCGGTCAGCCCGAGATGGAGCGCATAATCGCAACGCGCCGCCAGGTCCTGATAGACTGCGATCAGGTGCTGCACGTCCGAGACCTTGGTCGAGAGGATAATCCGATCGCGCCCCATGCCAAGCTCTTCGGCCCGCTGCGCGCTGAGCAGCGCCGACTGGATAATCGCCTCGCGCTGCACTGCAGCCGCCGAAATCGGCGTTGCGGACGCAGCGTTCTCGTCCATCAGCTTGGTGAGCAATTCCTCGTCGAGCGAACCCCAGTTCACCCCGATACGCACCGGCTTGTTGTACTTGTTGGCGATCTCGATCAGCGTCGAAAACTGCGTGTCCCGCTTTGCCTTGAAGCCCACATTGCCCGGATTGACCCGATATTTCGCCAGCGCTTCGGCGCAAGCCGGATGGTCGGTCAGCAGCTTGTGGCCGATATAGTGGAAGTCCCCCACCAGCGGCACATCGTACCCCATGAACGCCAACCGGTCGCGGATAATGGGCACCGCCGCCGCCGACTCGTCACGGTCCACGGTGATCCGCACGATCTCCGAACCGGCGCGCGCCAGCTGCATCACCTGTTTGACCGTCGCATCGATATCGGCCGTATCGGTATTGGTCATCGACTGGACGACCACGGGCGCGCCGCCCCCGACCATCACGCCACCGACATCAACCCCGACCGAATGCCTGCGCTCTAACGGGCCTGCCATGAAACACCTCTTCAAGATGAGGGAGAAATAAGCCTGCCAGCCTAGAAGAGCAATGTTTCTGCTTGATGATAGCGCAAGCGTGTCGTTTCAGCGCAGAGCTGTTGCCCTTAGCGGGGCGGTAACCGCCCCTGTAATTTGTGATCGGCATGATCTTGATCCGGCGTCAGCCCGGACCATCTATAGCTCATGATCAAGATGCTCCTCCCCCGCCTCGTCCTCTTCCGCAAAGAAGTCGTCCAGCTCTGGAAGGCCTTCTTCGCGCCCGAGACCCCGTTGTTCCTCAAGGCAGCAACGCTGTTCACCGCGTTCTACCTGATCAATCCGTTCGACATCATCCCCGATGTCCTGCCGTTTATCGGCTGGGTCGATGATCTGATCCTGATCCCCCTGATGGTGGGCTGGATCGTCAGCCGCCTGCCGGTCCCGGTCCGCGCCGACATGCGTGAGCGCAACGGCCAGACCATCGACGGCAGTGCCCGCCGGCTTTAGGCCGCCTCGGTCTCGCCGCCGACCTCCCCCACCCACCGCGCTGCCCACGGACTTGATCCGTGGGCCACTCTCGGCGCGGTACATGCGGCGCTTGGTCCCGGATCAAGTCCGGGGACAGCACTGTGACTGAGGCAACAGTCCAAACCGCCACAACAAAAAAGCCCGGATCGCTCCGGGCTTTTTGTTATTCAAACCGGACCAGCAGGTCCTTGGCGTCGATCTGGTCGCCGGGCTTGACCAGCACTTCGGCGATCACCCCATCGGCCTCGGCATGGATGGCGGTTTCCATCTTCATCGCCTCGATCGAGCACAGCACGTCGCCCGCGGTCACCTGCTGCCCCTGCTTGACCGCCAGTGACGAAATCACGCCTGGCATCGGCGCGCCGACCTGCTTGGCATCGCCCAGCACTGCCTTGGCGCGCAGCTTGATCTCACCGGCCTTCAACCGATCCGGCACCGTGATAGTGCGCGGCTGGCCATTGAGATCGAAGAAGACACGCACTTCGCCCTTCTCATTGGTCTCGGCCCGGCCCAGATACTGGAGCACCAGCGTCTTGCCCTTTTCGATATCGACCAGCAGTTCCTGGCCCTCGGTCAGCCCGTAGAAATAGACCGGCGTCGGCAGCACTTCGGTGGGGCCGTAGCGATCCTGGGTCTTTTCGAAATCGGCATAGACCTTGGGATACATCAGATACGAGGCCAGGCGGAAATCGTCGATCTCGTGCCCGGACTCCTCGACCACCTTCTTGCGTTCGGCTTCGAGATCGACATCCTTGAGGTAAGAACCTGGCCGTTCGGTGATCGCGGTCTTGCCCTTGAGCACCTTCTTCTGCAGCGCCTTGGGGAAGCCGCCCGGCGGCTGGCCCAGGTCACCGGCAAAGAAGCCGACGACGGAATCGGGGAACGCGATATCGCGGTTGGGGTCTTCCACATCGGCGCGGGTCAACCCGGCCGAAACCATGGCCAGCGCCATGTCGCCAACCACCTTGGAGCTTGGCGTCACCTTGACGATGTCGCCAAACATCTGGTTGACGTCGGCATAGGTCTGGGCGACCTCGTGCCAGCGCGTTTCCAGCCCCAGCGAACGTGCCTGTTCCTTGAGATTGGTGAACTGGCCGCCCGGCATTTCGTGCAGATAGACTTCCGAAGCGCCGCCCTTGAGATCGCTTTCAAAGGCGCGGTACTGGGTGCGCACAGCTTCCCAGTAGAACGAGATCTGGCGGATCGCCTTGGCGTCCAGCCCGGGATCGCGATCGCCATCGGCCAGGGCCGCCACCAGCGAACCCAGCGTCGGCTGGCTGGTGGTGCCGCTGAGCGCGTCCATCGCCGCATCCACCGCATCGACGCCCGCATCCACTGCCGCCAGCACCGTGGCCGAAGCCGCACCCGATGTGTCGTGCGTATGCAGGTGGATCGGCAGCGAGATTTCCTGCTTCAGCGTCTCGATCAGCTTTTTGGCCGCCGCCGGGCGCAACAGGCCCGCCATGTCCTTGAGCCCCAGCACATGCGCGCCGGCAGCTTCCAGTTCCTTGGCCAGGGCCACATAGTATTTCAGGTCATACTTGGCCCGGTTCGGGTCCAGCAGGTCGCCGGTATAGCAGATGACGCCCTCAGCCACCTTGCCGGCATCGACCACCGCGTCGAGCGAGACGCGCATGTTCTCGACCCAGTTGAGGCAATCGAACACCCGGAAAATATCGACCCCGCCCTTGGCCGCCTGGGCGACGAAGAACTTGACCACATTGTCGGGATAATTGGTGTAACCGACGCCATTGCTGCCGCGTAGCAGCATCTGGGTCAGGATATTGGGTGCTCCCTCGCGCACCTTGGCCAGCCGCTCCCAGGGATCCTCATTGAGGAAGCGCATCGAAACGTCGAACGTTGCGCCACCCCAGCATTCGAGGCTGAAGAGGTTAGGCAATCCGCGCGAATAGGCCTGGGCGATGCGGGTGATATCGAAGCTGCGCATACGCGTCGCCAGCAGCGACTGATGCGCATCGCGCATCGTCGTGTCGGTGAACAACACGCGGTTCTGCGCCTTCATCCACTCGGCCAGCGCCTTGGGGCCCTGCTTGTCCAGAATCTGCCGGCTGCCATCGATGACGGCGAGGGGCGGGAATTCCGGCACGATCGGCGCCGCCGCTTCCGCAGGCGGACGCGGCCGGTCGCGCACCTCGGGATGCCCGTTGACGGTCACGTCAGCGATATAGCTGAGCAGCTTGGTCGCACGATCCTTACGCGGCTTGAAGTTGAACAGCTCGGGCGTCGTATCGATGAAGCGCGTCGTATAGCGGTTCTCGACAAAGTCGGGATGGGTGATGATGTTTTCGAGGAAGGCCAGGTTGGTCGACACCCCCCGGATCCGAAATTCGCGCAGCGCGCGATGCATGCGGGCAATGGCTTCCTCGGCCGTTGGCGCCCAGCAGGTCACCTTTTCCAGCAGCGGATCATAGAACCGGGTGATGATCGCGCCCGAATAGGCGGTGCCACCATCAAGGCGCACGCCAAAGCCGGTCGCGCCGCGATAGGCGGTGATGCGGCCATAGTCGGGAATGAAATTGTGCTCGGGATCTTCGGTGGTCACCCGGCACTGGATGGCATTGCCATTGAGCCGGATATTTTCCTGCAGCGGCACGCCGCTTTCGGGTGTCCCGATCACCGCGCCGTCGAGCAGATGGATCTGCGCCTTGACGATGTCGATACCTGTCACTTCTTCGGTGACCGTATGCTCCACCTGGATGCGCGGGTTCACTTCGATGAAGTAGAACTTGTCGGTATCGGCATCCATCAGGAATTCGACCGTGCCGGCGCCACGATAATTGGCCGCCTTGCCGAGCCGCACCGCCGCGTCGGTCAGTTCCTTGCGGACATTGTCGTCGAGATAAGGCGCTGGCGCCCGCTCGACCACTTTCTGGTTGCGCCGCTGCACCGAGCAGTCGCGTTCATAAAGATGCACAAGGTTGCCGTGATCGTCGCCGATCAGCTGCACTTCGACATGGCGGGCCCGTTCGACCAGCTTTTCGAGATACATCTCGTCCTTGCCGAACGCCGCCTTGGCCTCGCGCTTGCCTTCGCTGACTTCCGACAGCAGGCTCTTTTCATCCATGATGCGGCGCATGCCGCGCCCGCCGCCGCCCCAGCTGGCCTTAAGCATCAGCGGATAGCCGATTTCGGCCGCCATCTTGCGGATCAGCTCGGGATCATCGGGCAGCGCATCGGTCGCCGGCACCACCGGCACCTTGGACGCGATCGCCATATTGCGCGCCGCCACCTTGTTGCCGAGATCGCGCATGGTCTGCGCCTGCGGCCCGATAAAGATGATACCGGCATCCTCGCAGGCATCAACGAATTCGGGGCTTTCCGAGAGGAGGCCATAGCCGGGATGGATCGCATCGGCGCCCGAGATACGGGCGATGCGGATATATTCATCGATCTGCAGATAGGCCTCGACCGGCCCCTTGCCCACGCCGATCAGATAGGCCTCGTCAGCCTTGAACCGGTGCAGCGCCAGCTTGTCCTCTTCGGCAAAGGCGGCAACGGTTTTCAGACCCAGTTCATTGGCGGCGCGAAACACGCGAATGGCGATTTCGCTGCGGTTGGCAACGAGGATTTTCTTGATTGGCATCGATTTCCGTCCGAGCAGGAGGGGGTGATGGGCGGTAAGGCCCGGCTCAGTAGTTTCGAAACGGATGTGACGGTTGCCCGCCCAACCGCTTGATATCGTCTATTTCTGGCTGAGATGTCCGGCCAGGTGCGACATGTCATAGCCGGCCTCGGCGGCCTGGCTGATGATCTCGCCGGCCTCCATTTCACCAGCCTGGGACAGGGCCCACAGCGTCGTCGAACGCGTCCCCGACCGGCAGAACGCGAAAACCGGGCCATTGCTCCCCTCGAGCGCGGCATGGGTCTTCTCTACCATATCCGGCGACACGCCCTCCCGCCCGAGCGGGATGGCATAATAGGCAAGTCCGGCGGCCTTGGCGGCTGCTTCTATTTCGGCGCCCGGAACCTGGTCCGGCGATTCGCCGTCTGGGCGATTATTGATGATAGTGACGAAGCCGGCGGCTTTCAGCGAGGCAACGTCCTCGGGTGCGATCTGCCCGCAGACGCTGATATGATCGTTGATCCGCTTCAATTCCAAGGCACTACTCCCAATACCGCCACGATGAACGAGCTGAACGGCATACGCGGCTCAGCATCGATGCACATCGTCTCAGGCTTCCCGGCGCCCCTTATATCCGTGCCGTTGTGCCGGACGCAACTGCGACAGAAGGATAGCTGTCATGAAGCTGTCACCGATGGCAGCCCTCAAGCGAGATCAAGGCGAAACCGCGCAGAGCGTGCATTGGCCGGTCACGCCCCGTCGCGACCGGCCAGCCGTTAATTGACGCCTGGCGTATAGCGCGCCAGGGCCGTGATCACCTGCTTGGCCGTCACCCGGCCGATCTGCGCGCCCTGGTCATCGACCACCCCCACCCATTGATGTTCGGCAAACAGCGGCAGCACATCCTCGCAGCGGGCATCTTTCGATACGGCCTGCGCGCACAATTCATGCTCCCCCCGCTCCATGATCGAGCGCACATGGATGGCCCGCGCCTTGTTCACCTCGCGCACGAACTCCTCGATATGGGCATTGGCCGGGCGCAGCACGATATCCTCGGGCTTGCCCTCCTGCTGCAGCGCTCCATCCTTGAGCACGGCGATGCGGTCGCCGATCTTGAGCGCCTCGTCGAAGTCATGGGTGATGAACAGGATCGTCTTGTTCAGCGACTTTTGCAGTTCGATCAGCTGATCCTGCATCCCCGAGCGGATCAGTGGATCAAGCGCCGAGAACGCTTCGTCCATCAGGATGATATCGGTATCCATCGCCAGCGCCCGTGCCAGCCCGACACGCTGTTGCTGGCCACCCGACAATTGCCGCGGTTGCGAATTCTCGTAGCCGGACAGCCCGACGATCTCGATCCACTTGGCCGCTTCCGCCAGCCGCGTCTTGCGCTCGACGCCCCGCACCTCCAGCCCGTAGGCAACGTTGTCGATGACCGAGCGATGCGGCATCAGGCCGAACTTCTGGAACACCATCGCCACCTGTGTCCGCCGATAGGTGCGCAGTTCATCCAGGCTCATCTTCAGCACATCGGTGCCATTGACCACGATCTCGCCCGCCGTTGGCTCGATCAGTCGGTTGACGTGGCGGATCAGGGTCGACTTGCCCGACCCAGACAGCCCCATGACCACGAAGATCTGGCTTTTGGCGATATCGAGCGAGACATTGTCCAGGCCCACCACATGGTTGGTCTCGGACTGAACGTCGGACTTGGACTTGCCCGATCGCAGCATTTCAAGCGCCGCCTCCGGTCGCTCTCCGAAAATCTTGGTGACCCCGCGCATGGCAATGGCGAGATCGGGCGTCGTGGTTGTCGCACTCATGAGCGGGCCTCCGCCAGGCCGATCCGGGCCTGCAGCTGTTTCCCAAAGGACTGGGTAATGCGGTCGAACACGATGGCCAGCACCACGATGCCCAGACCGGCGAACAGGCCACGGCTGACCTCCAGCCGCCCAATGCCCTGCAGCACCTGATAACCCAGGCCTCCGGCCCCGATCATCGAGGCGATGACCACCATGGACAACGCCATCATCGTGGTCTGGTTGATCCCGGCCAGAATGGTCGGCAATGCCAGCGGGATCTGCACGCCCAGCAGGCGCTGGCGCGGATTGGTGCCGAATGCCCGACTGGCTTCCATCACTGCCGGATCGACCGAACGCAGGCCCAGATCGGTCAGCCGCACCAGCGGCGGCGCCGCATAGACAATGGTGGCGATCAGTGCCGGAATTTTGCCGGGCCCGAAGATCATCACCGTCGGGATCAAGTAGACGAAGCTCGGCAGCGTCTGCATCAGGTCCAGCACCGGGGTGATGAACTTGCGCACATTCAGCGAGCGGCTCATCCACACGCCGACCGGAATGGAGACGATGATCGCGGTGATCGTCGCGGCCAGCATCAGCGCCATGGTGGTCATGGCGTCCTTCCACAGGTCCATGACCCCCAGAAACATCAGCCCGGCCACCACGACCGTCGGCAACTGCCAGCGCCGCGTCGCCAGCCAGGCAATACCGGCCAGAATGGCGATGATCAGCCACCAGGGGGTGGCAATCAGCAGGTCTTCAATCGCCTTCAGCAACATCAGCAGCGGATAGGCTGCAGCTTCAAAATAGCCGCCCCAGTGGCGCACCACCCAGTTGAGGCCATCATCGACGGCCCGCCGCAGCGGGCGCGTATCAAACAATTGCGGAAACACTTCTGGTCACTTTCTCGGAAGGGACGCACGATGCCGAAGAGCGTTGAGAACGCGCCCTCGGGCATTGGGCGGGAATGTATTGAATTGAATTGATTGCCCTCTACTGCTGTAGCCCCCGAACTTGATCCGGAGGCTTCCTGCTGCAGCGGTGATACGGCAATGGATGGGCCCCACCGCCCTTGAGGAGGTAGGGGAGTGGGGTGCTGGATCAGCCACCGGCGCTATGCCCTGGCGAACCGCAGCACCCTTCAGCCCTAGAGGCTGGCCCGGACCTTGTCGGCCACTTCAGGCGCAACCCAGCCGGTCCACACGTCTTCCTTGGTCTTGAGGAAGTTCTCTGCGGTCGCGGCGGCATCGGCCTGGTTTTCATCGCCATAAACCAGCAATTCGCTGATCTCGGCATTGGTCAGGCCGACCTTGGACAGGTAATTGGCGACATTGGGCGCCTCTTCCTGCAGCCAGGCAGCAGCGCCGACGATCGCCGGCGAAGACGGATAGGCAGTGATGCCGGCCGGCTCGTCGCAATCGGGATCGGTATTGCAGGCATAGACCTCGGGCTTGGCCTCACCCATGTCGAGCGCCACCGCATCGAACTTGCCCAGGATCGCCGTCGGACCCCAATAGTAGAACAGGATCGGCTCTTCGCGCGTGAAAGCGCGGGAGATCGAGGCATCGAGCGCACCGCCAGAACCCGGCGAGAACAGGTTCCACGCGCCGCTCATGTCATAGGCATCGAACAGGGCCGTCGTGGCCAATTCGCAACCCCAGCCCGGCGGGCACGAATAGATGCGACCCTTGCTGGAATCTTCAGGATCGGGAAACACGCTCGGATTGGCAATCGCCGTTTCGGCGCTGACGATCTCGGGATTGGCTTCCTGGGTATAGCGCGGGATGAACCAGCCTTCGATGGTGCCGTCGGTAATGGCCTCGCCCAGCTTGACCACCGAACCCTCTTCGAGGGCGCTGTCCCACTGGTCCTGCACGGTGCTGGTCCACAGTTCTGGCGCAATCGCCGGCGAACCGCGCATCACCATTGAACTGGTCGTCGGAACCGTGTCGCCGGTGACGATGGCCACATCGCACCCGAAGCCGGTTTCCAGAATTTTTGCGTGAATATGGGCCAAGGCAGCCGCTGAGGGCCAGGTCATCTCGGCAATGTCGATTGTACGGTCAGTACCACAAGCGGTCGCATCCACGTCCTGGGCGACTACGGGCACCGTTGCTGCCGACAATAAGGCAACGGTCATCGCGGCGGCAATGCCACCGGATTTCAATATCATCAGGTCGTCTCCTGGATTTATGTAGGGATGCAAACCATAGTCAGGCAGTTGTGGCCTGTCAAATCGCGCAATACTTACGTAACAACTGTAAAGTTTATGCAGTTAAACTTGAAATGTGAACTAGAAATGACTGACACGAAATTGCGCCAGCCGAAAAATCTGCTCTCAACCAACGAGATCAACTAGCGCTGATCAGAGCGGCAAACAAAAATAAATTACGCCCAACTGAATTGCCGCAGTTTCGCCCGATTTTAGGCGGGTTACGGCGTTCCCGTCCCCACCCAATGGCCCCAGATATCACGACGCTCGGCGACGAACTGGTCGGCAATACCCTCGACAGTCGCCCCCGGCTCGTTGAGCCGGGCCAGCAGGATATTCATCTCCGCCAACGGCAATGTGGTGCGCTGGAAATAGGATGCGATGGCAGGAATATCGGTAAACACCCATTCGGCCAGCGCCACCACCACGCTTTCAGGCGCAAATGCCGATGGCACCGGCTGCGCACAGGCCAGCTGCGCCAGGCATTTGAATGCTTCGGCATTGTACTCACCCAAACCCAGCGGCTTGAAATCGAACTGCGCCAGCACCGCATTGGGCTGCCAGTAATAGAACACGATCGGCTCGGTGCGGCTCACCGCCTCGGCGATCAGGGAGTCCATCTCGAACCGATTGGCCGGCTCGATGATTTCGAGCACCCCATCCAGCCCAAATGCCCGCACCAGATTGCGGTTGATCACCGAACAGCCCCAGTCGGACGGACAGGAAATGAAGCGGATTTTCGCACCACCGCCCAGCGTCGGCGCCACCGCCCGAAGTGCCGCCGCCCCGGTGAGTTCCGGGTGCACACCAGCCACATAACCGGGCGTGAACCAGCCCTCGAAACTGCTTTCCGCATAGGTCGTGGTGGCCGGGCGCACCATCTGCGCCTTGATCGCCGGGTTCCACACCTCGGCAATCCGCCCGATCCACAATTCAGGCGCCACCGCCGGCTGCCCTGTCGTTCCCATGGCCGATCCGATAGCCGCCAGATCGCCCGGAGTAATCTTGGTATCGCAGCCAAATTCCCTGGCCAGGATCCGCGCATGAATCTCGGCAAGCAGCGCCCCCGACATCCAGCTCATGCGTGCAATCGCCAGGGGCTGCGTGCCACAGATCGGCGGCGGCACGGCTGCCGGCGCCTCGGGTGCACCCACCTGCTCCTGCGCTTCGTCGAGCACGGTGAACTGGGCCAGTGCCGGCTGGCTCGCCAGGCTCAGTGCAAGCAGGACCGCGCCGACGATACAGATCTTCATGCCGTGCGCCCTTGTGATCATGACCCCTTACTAATGCAAAAACATGGCTTCTTAAGCAACACCGGCAACGCCATGATCCGCCAATCAATACCGGGTGACTCGATCATTATAAGTGTGCCACAGTCCCTGTAGCGGGGCGCGCGTTGCGCCCCCTATTTCGCGTTGTTCCGCTCGTCAAGAGAGGCCGGAAAGGCATCCTCGGCGGGGCAACCAAGCAGAGGGACATCAATGCTCAATCTCAAGAACACTCTCGCCCTGGCGGTTGCCGCCTCGGCTCTCGCGGTCGCCATGCCGGCCATGGCCGACGACGTCAAGCTGGGCTTTCTCGCCGACGTGACCGGCCCCATCGCCGGCTTTGCCGGCGGCATGGTTTCGGCGGGCAACCTGGCTGTCGACCACGTCAATGCCCAGGGCGGCATTCTGGGTGGCAACAAGCTGGTCTCGATCGTGGCTGACGGCGCCTGCTCGGCCGATACCGCCGGCCCGGCCGCTGACCGTCTGGTCAACACCGAGAACGTGACTTCGATCTTCGGCGATTACTGCACCGGCTCGACCCTGGCTGCCGCCAATACCGCTGCCATCCCCGGCAATGTGGTGATGATCTCCCCATCCGCTTCCGCGCCGACCGTGACCGGCCTCGACGACAATGACCTTGTCTACCGCACCGTGGTTTCCGACGCCTTCCAGGGCGCCAAGGCCGCCGAGCTGCTGCTGTCGCAGGGCATCAATGAAGTCGGCGTCACCTACGTCAACAATGACTACGGCAAGGGCCTGGCTGACCAGTTCGTCGCCTCCTTCACCGCTGGCGGCGGCACTGTTGCGGCCAATGTCGCCCACGAAGACGGCAAGGCCGACTACCGTCCGGAAATCGGCCAGATCGAATCCTCGGGTGCAACCACCCTCGTGATCTACGGCTACGAAAATGCTGGCGGCGGCGCCATCCTCAACCAGGCGCTGGAAGCTGGCAGCTTCGATCTGTTCGTTGGCGGCGACGGCATGGCCGGTGAAGCCCTGCTCGCCAGCCGCGACGCGGCTTCGCTTGAAGGCCTGATCCTGACCCAGGCTGCTGCCGCTGCCGGCGACGCCTATGACATCTATGCCAAGCTGGCGACCGATGCCGGCCTCGTGCCCGACACCACCTATGGCCCGCAGTCCTACGACGCTGCCTTCCTGCTGGCTCTGGCCATCGAGAAGAACGGCTCCGCCGAACGCCAGGGCGTCTCCGCCGCCCTGCGTGAAGTCGCCAGCGCTCCCGGCGAAATCATCCTGCCGGGTGAATGGACCAAGGCTGTCGAGCTGATCAAGGCCGGCACCGACATCGACTACCGTGGCGCATCGGGCGACGTTGAATTCGACGCAGCGGGCGACGTTGCCGGCGGCATCGACTACTTCGTCGTCGAAGGCGGCACCATCGTCAACAAGGGTCAGATCCCCTGATCAATTCCTAGCCGTTGAGACATCTGGCCCGGGAGCGATCCCGGGCCTTTTGCATTTCTGGAGTTCTGCATGGCCGACGATCCCACGCTCAAATTCTACGCCGACAACGCCGCTGTTTATGCCGGCCGCGCCCGCGACCTGCCGCAGGCCCAGCTCGACGCGTTTCTGGCGCAGCTGCCGCCCGGCGCCGCCATTCTCGAATTGGGCACCGGCGGCGGCCAGGATGCCGCCCATATGCTGGAACGCGGCTTCGCCGTGACACCCACCGACGCCTCCGCCGCCCTCGCCGCCCAGGCCGAGCGCCGCATCGGCCGGCCGGTGCGGTTGATGCGCTTTGCCGAACTGGAGGAAATTGCCACCTATGACGGGGTCTGGGCCAGCGCCGCCCTGCTGCATGCGCCGCGCAGCGAGCTGACCGATGACCTCACCCGTATCCACCGCGCCCTGCGGCCCGGCGGCCTGCTGGTCGCCAGCTTCAAGGCCGGCTCCGAAGAGGGCCGCGACAGCCTGGGCCGCTATTACAATTATTTGCAGGCTCCGGCCCTGCTCGCCCATTTCCAGGCCGCCGCCCCCTGGGCCGACCTCACCCTCACCGAACGCGCCGGCACTGGCTATGACAACGTCCCGACGCAATGGCTCTGGGTGAGCGCCCGCGCGTAATCGCCTGCGCTATGGCAAGACCACCCGGCCTGTCCGGGTGGTCCATCTGCCTAAGCCTCAGACCTCCCGCTTGACCACTTCGGGCAACAGGCCCCTGGGCGCATAGCGCAATGCCACGGTGATGATGATGCCCAACACGAACACCCGCATCTGCAGCGCGCGCGAGTCGATTTCCGGGATCGCGCCCCAGCCGAGCGACTGGCTCCAGCTCGACAGGTTGAGGAAGATCGCCTGCGCCAGCGGATCGGAAATGATCCACACGATATAGATCAGCACCGCCCCAAGCAGGACGCCCCAGTTATTGCCGGCGCCGCCAACGATCACCATCACCCAGATCATGAAGGTATGGTTGATCGGCTGATAGCCGGCGGGATCGAAAATCTGGTTGAAGGTGACGAGGATCGCGCCACCCATGCCGATCAGCACCGAGCCGAACACGAACAGTTCCAGCTGCCGCCCAGTGACATTCTTGCCCATCGAACCGGCGGCGATATGGTTGTCGCGGATCGCCCGCATCATGCGGCCCCACGGCCCGCCATAGGCGCGCTGCACGAAGAAGAACACCACGATGAAGATCGCCAGCAGCAGCGCGAAGAACCCAAAGCGCGCATAGACGAAGGATTCGCTGATCGGAATGCCCTGCGCCTGATAATCCTGCGGCAGGTTGACCGGCCAGGGCATCGGCGATGCGGTCATGGTGCCGCGCGTCAGCCAGTCCATGTTCTTGAGCAGCGCCCGGATGATTTCCGAGATACCGATCGTGGCGATGGCCAGATAATCGGTGCGCAGCCCCAGGCTGATCCGCCCGACAATATAGGCGATGACAGCTGCGACCAGCCCGCCGAACAGCCAGCCCAGGATCGGATTGAGCCCAAGCCCGCCGACAAAGCCGGCCGTGGATTCGATATAGGCGGCCGCCGGGTCGATCTGGCTGCGATAAACCACATAGGCAATGAACCAGGCCAGCACCAGCAGCGCTGTCTTCCAGCCCCCGCGAACCCCGAGGCGATGCGAGTGCCGCGCGCCCCAGACCAGCAGTACGCCGGCCAGGAACGCCAGCAACGCCCGCCCCAGCATGACCGGCCCCTCGCTGTCCCAGAACAGCGCATTGACTGGAAACGACACGAACACCACGGAGGCGCCGCCCACCATCATGAAGCCCATCACGGCAAAGTTGAACAACCCGCCATAGCCCCATTGGATATTGAGCCCCAGCGCGATCAGCGCATAGGCCAGCGCCTGGGTCAGCAGCAGCCCGCTATTGGCCGCGCCCTGCACAAAGCCAACCGCCAGGATCAGCACGAACATGGCGCTGAACAGTACGATGGCGCGCACCGTCGGATTGGCGAGATCGATGCGCTTCGCCTGGGCTTCCCCGCTCATGATGAGGCCCCCTTGAAAATACCGGTCGGCCGCGCCAGCAGCGTGATCACCAGGATTACGAAGGCCACGGTCAGTTTGTATTCGGTGGGCACCAGCGCCAGGTTGGCCGGCAGCGCCATCCCTTCGGGAAGCAAGTCATTGAGTGGACGCAGCACCGAGGTCCAGTTGAACACCGACAGCGTCTCGGCAAAGGCGATGAGGAAGCCCCCGACAATGGCGCCATAGACATGGCCGAGGCCACCCACGATCGCCGCCGCGAAGATCGGCAGGATGATATTGAACGCCAGGTCCGGCATCAGCGCCACGTCCAGCGCCAGCATGGTGCCCGCAACGCAGGCCAGCGCCCCCGCCACGATCCAGGTCACCCGCACCACCAGCGCGGTATTGATGCCCGAAACCTGCGCCAGGTCGGCATTGTCGGCCATGGCGCGCATCGCCTTGCCCAGCCGCGAGCGCGTCAGGAAGAAGTGCAGCCCCAGCACCAGCAGCGCGGTCACCACGATCATCAGCACCTGTGGTTCGGTAATGGTGATCGGGCGCGAGCCGCCCAGGGCCGACATGTCGATGCGGAAGATTTCCTTGGGCTCGCTCTGATAGAACGAGCGCGTTCCCGATCCGAAGATCAGCCGCAGCAGGCCCTGCAGGATCAGCGTCACGCCGATCGAGGCAATCAGCAGCGTCACCGGCTTGGCGCCGCGCTTGCGCAAGGGTGCGTAAAACCCCTTGTCGAGCCCCAGCGCAATCACCGCGGTAATCGCCATGGCCACCGGCAGCACCAGAAAGCCGCTGGGAATGGGCGTGACAATGCCCAGCGCCGTGCAGACACTGGCCAGCAGGAAGGCGATGAACGCCCCCATGGTCATCATGTCGCCATGCGCGAAATGAGCGAAACGCAGAATGCCGAAGATCAACGTGACGCCAATGGCGCCCAACGCATAGATCGAGCCCAGCACCGTGCCGGAAATCAAGACGCGGTTGATGAAAAAAACCAGCTCGTCCAAGCGACTAACCTCCCAGAAAACTCTTGGCGACTTCCGGATCGGCGATCAGTTCCGCCCCGGTGCCGGTGAACCGGTTCCGCCCGCTTGCCAGCACGAACCCCTTGGAGGCAAAGGCCAGCGCCTGCCGGGCATTCTGCTCGACCATCAGGATGCCGACGCCCTCCTTGTTGACGCGCACAATGGTCTCGAAAATCTCGATCACATAGCGCGGCGACAGGCCGGCGGAGGGCTCGTCCAGCATCAGCAGCGACGGCTTGCTCATCAATGCCCGGCCCATGGCCACCATCTGGCGCTGCCCGCCCGAAAGCTCGCCCGCCGGCTGCCGCCGCTTTTCGGCCAGTACCGGAAACATTTCGTAGACCCAGGCCATGGTTTGGGCATAGTCGTCCTTGCGGGTGAACGCCCCCATTTCAAGGTTCTCTTCCACACTCAGCGAGGTGAAGACGTTCTTTTCCTGCGGCACGAAGCTCAGCCCCTTGGGCACCAGCTTGTCGGGCAGGGAATTGGCGATGTTCTCGCCGCCGAATTCGATCGTGCCGCCGGTCACCTTGAGCAGCCCGAAGATCGCCTTGAGCGTCGTCGATTTTCCGGCCCCGTTGGGCCCCACGATCACCCCGATATCGGATTGTTCGATGGCAATATCGACCCCGTTGAGGATCGGCACGCTGCTATAGCCGCCAACGACGTGCTTGAGTTCGATCAGCGCCATCAGTCGGCCTCCACCGGCGAGCCGAAATAGGCCTCGACAATCGCCGCATTGGCGCGAATTTCGCTCATCGGCCCCTCGGCGATCTTCTCACCCTGCGCCATCACGATCACCGGATCGCAAAGCCGCCCGATCAGATCCATGTCGTGCTCGATGACGAAGAAAGTATAGCCCAGCTCCTTGTTCATGCGCTCGATATTGGCGGCCAGGTCATGCAGCAGCGTCTTGTTGACGCCTGCCGCCACCTCGTCCAGCAGCACCACCTTGGCGTCCACCATCATGGTGCGGCCAAGTTCGAGCAGCTTTTTTTGTCCACCCGACAGGTTCCCCGCCAGCTCGTTGCGCACATGGCCGAGCTTGAGGAAATCGATGACGTCGAGGGCCTTCTTGCGCACCTCGGTCTCGCGCGCCTTGACCAGCCGCGGCCGCAGCCAGGAATCGACCAGCGACTCCCCCGGCTGGTCGCCTGGAACCATCATCAGGTTCTCCAGCGCCGTCATGTTGGAAAATTCGTGTGCGATCTGAAAGGTGCGCAACATGCCCTGGCGGAACAATTGGTGCGGGGCCAGCCCGGTCACGTCCTGCCCGTCGAACAACACCTGCCCGCTATCGGGGACGATATTGCCGGCCACGATATTGAACAATGTCGACTTGCCGGCCCCATTGGGGCCGATCAGCCCGGTGATCGAGCCGCGTTGCACACTGAGCGAACAATTGTTGACGGCGGTGAGACCGCCAAAGCGCTTGCTGACGTTGCGAACGTCGATGACTGCGTCAAAGGACACCCAAATTCGTCCCGTTTCCTGATGTTGCCTGGCCCTGCTTGCTGCGGGTCATTTGGCCGCATCTGGTCATAAGCTGACCAAGGGGTCAACCATGCTCGAGGGCTCGAACAGAGCAAATCTGGGGATCACAGGGCCGCCAGCACCGCCTCGGCGGTGGATTTGTTGCAGGCAAAGAACACGTCGTAAAGCGTCGCCAGCCGCGTCAGGGCCTTGACATCGACGTCGTGGGGCTGCGCCGAGAGCGGATCGATGAAGAAGATCAGCACGTCCAGCCGCCCCTCGGCAATCATCGCGCCCAATTGCTGGTCCCCGCCCAGCGGTCCGCTCTTGAGCAGGCGCACCTGCAGTCCGGTGGCAGCGTTCACCCGGCTGCCAGTTGTCCCCGTGCCCCACAATTCGTGCGCACTGAGCCGGTCATGGTGCGCATGGGCCCAGGCGACCAGCTCGTCCTTCTTGTCGTCATGCGCCACCAGGCCGATGCGTGCCATCTACCGTCTCCACTTTGCGGTTTCGATCCGGCACGCATCAACCCAACAGGGCAATGCCGCGCTCCGGCGCAATTGCGGCCTCAGGATGCCAGGCGCCGCACATTGCTGTGCGCCGGGATGGCGACCACGGCGCTCCGCCGCTCGTCGGCAGCGTCCAGCCGGAAGATATCGATGATCCGATCCATCTCGTGGACCTGCCCATCGGTCTGCTCGATGGCGGCATTGGTCTCCTCCACCAGCGCTGCGTTGTGCTGGGTCATCTCGTCCATCTGGCGCACCGCAATGGTGACTTCGGACAGCGCCGCCGCCTGTTCCTTATTGGCGTGGGCGATCGAATCGATCAGCACCGAGCTTTCCTGCGCGCCCAGCAGGATGTCACGCAGCTTTTCGGAGGCCTGCTCCACCAGCCGCGATCCCGACCGGACTTCCTTGGCGCTGGCCTCGATCAGCACCTTGACGTCAGCCGATGCCGACGCCGCCGATTGCGCCAGTCGGCGCACTTCCACCGCCACCACGGCAAAGCCCTTGCCGGCCTCGCCCGCCCGCGCCGCTTCCACCGAAGCGTTCAGCGCCAGCAAATTGGTCTGGAAGGCGATGTCATCGATCAAGCCAATGATGTTGGAAATCTTGCTCGACGAGGTCTGGATCGCCCCCATGGCGCCATTGGCCTCTTCCATCACGCTGCCGCCCTCGGTGGCATTGCGCGACACCGCCTGCGCCTTGCCGCTGGCCGTCTCGGCCCGCTTGGCGTTCTCCACCACCGCCACCGACAATTGCTCGACCGCTGCCGAAGTTTGCTCGATGGTCGCCGCCTGGCGCGTGGTGCGGTCGGCCAGGTCATTGGCCCCGGCCAGGATCTCCCCGGTCGCCGTCTTGAGCGAACGCGATGTCGCCTGCAATTGGGCCACGATGCTGGCCAATTGGTCGGCCACAGCGTTGGTATCGTCCTTGATCTGCTGGAATTCGGGGTCGAAGTCGGCATCGATGCGGCTGGTCAGGTCGCCTGCCGCCATGTCCTTGAGCACCGCGCCGGTCAGCGTCACCGCCCGATTGATCTTGGCCGCCGCAGCAGCTTCGCTGGCACTGGCATCGGCTGTCAGCTTGTCGAAATAGGCCGTCACCCCGATATCGATATCGAGCAGCGTCGCCTTGATCACGTCGACCAGGCCCTCGGCCATCGCGTCGGCTTCGGCCAGCACGGCCGCAGGGTCGAGAGGCTTCTTGCGGCCGAGCAGGCCGGTTTGCGGCGCCACGATCTCGGCCATCATGTCATGGATCACCCCACGCACCAGGGTATCCAGGATCAACCCATAGCCCCCGATATGCCAGCGCGGCTCAAGCCCGATCTTGGCATGCCGCAGGCCGACCTGCGTACTGGCCTGCAGATAGTCGTCGTCAAACTGGCCCGAGGCAATCGCCTGCCAATGGCCAACCTGCTTGCCCTTGGCCCGGTCCATCTGCGGGCGCCCCGAAAAGAACGACGCCACGGCCGGCACATTCGCCAGCTTGTCGTAGAACGCCGCGAGGGCCGGCTCCAGATGCCTGTCGATATGCCCCTGCATACTGGCAAGTCGGGCCCGGGCCTGCTGGTCCAGTCCGATGAAATCGAGGCGGGTCTGCAGGTTTTCGGCTATCGGCGGGGCAGAGTTGGTCATGGATACGCTCGGTCAAGTAACGGGGCCTGTCTCGGCGGTCCGGGAAGGCCCGGCTTTGATTGAGATCAAGCACCACCACTATCTGCGCATACAGGGTAAACAAAGCGATACGAATTACTGCACTTGCTAGAATTCAGACCATTCTTTGGCCAGTGCCACCACCGTGCCGTCCCGCCGCCCCCCCGCGCGTGCGGCAGTATTGGCGCGTGATTGCTGTTGCCGGACGCCCTCGGCCCGCCCTGGCGACGCCTCCGCCTCATCGACCTTGAACACCGCGACAATCCCATCCAGCGCATTGGCCTGCGCCTCGGTCTGCTCGATGGCGGCATTGGTCTCTTCCACCAGCGCCGCATTGTGCTGGGTCATTTCATCCATGATCCGCACCGCCACGGTCACTTCTTCAAGCGCCGCCGACTGCTCCATGCTGGCCTGTGCGATAGCATCGATCAGCCCCGAACTTTCCTGCGCCCCCGCCAGGATATCGAGCAGTTTTTCGGCGGCCAGCCCCACCAGCCGCGAGCCGTTGCGCACTTCATTGGCGCTGGCCTCGATCAATTGCTTGACCTCGGCCGATGCGCCAGCCGCCGATTGCGCCAGCCGCCGCACTTCCACCGCCACCACGGCAAACCCCTTGCCGGCATCGCCCGCCCGCGCCGCCTCGACCGAGGCGTTCAGGGCCAGCAGATTGGTCTGGAAGGCAATGTCATCGATCAATCCGATGATATTGGAGATCTTGCCCGACGAGGTTTCGATCGCCGCCATGGCCACATTGGCCTCGTTCATCACCTGCCCGCCCTCGGTGGCGCTGCTCGACACCAGTTGCGCCTTCTGGCTGGCCGTCGCCGCGCGCTTGGCATTGTCCAGCACCGCGCCGGACAATTGCTCGACCGAGGCGGTGGTTTCCTCGATGGTGGCCGCCTGCCTTGTGGTGCGCTCGCTCAGGTCGTTGGCGCCCGACAGGATCTCCCCCGTCGCCGTCTTCAATGATCGCGAGGTCGAACGCAGCTGCATCACGATATCGGCCAGGCGCTCGGCCACCGCATTGGTGTCCTGCTTGATCTGCTCGAATTCGGGCTCGAACTCGGCGCTGATCCGGTTGGTGAGATCGCCCTTCGAGAGGTCCTTGAGCACCTCGCCGGTCAGCTCCACCGCCCGCGTGATCTTGGCTGCGGCTTCGGCCTGCTGTTCGGCGGCTTCCGCCGCGAGCTTCTCGAAATATGTGGACACCCCGATATCGATATCGAGCAGCATGGATTTGACCACATCGGCCAGCGCCGCGCCCAGCGCATCGGCCTCGGCCAGCACATGCACGGGATCCAGCGGCGCCTTGCGACCGAACATGGCGCTCTTTTGCACCAGCACATCGGCCATGAAGTCGTGCACCACCCCCGCCAGCAGGGTTTCCAGGATGATGCCATAGCCTCCGATATGCCAGCGCGGCTCCAACCCGATCTGCGCATGGCGCAGCCCGACCCTTGTGCTGGCCTCGAAATAGGCATTGTCGAACTCGCCCGCCGCGATGGCCTTCCAATGGCCGGTCTGCTTGCCCTGGGCCCGCTGCATCTGCTCCTTGCCGGAAAAGAATTTCTGCACGGCGGGGACGCCCGATATCTTGGCGTAGAACTTGTCCAGGGCCAGCGGCAGGTGCCTGTCGACATGGGCCTGCACCCGCGCCAGGCGATCCCGCGCCGACTGGTCCATTCCGATGAAATCGAGGCGCGATTGCAGGGCGTCAATGATCGGTTCGGCGTGGCGGGTCATGGTTCCTCCCCTATGCACCGACGCGGACCTGCTCACTGGCATTGGCCCCGAATCAGGTGAAAGCCTCAAACGCGATCAGGATGCCCGCTGTCGCCCGCCGGCAATATTAGGGTAGTCCCGTAGGCCCGGTGGGCCCCGCCAGCAACTTGCCCCCATGCGCCCGCCGCGGCGCCCGCAATTTCATTGGTGACAGCACCTAGCGCCGTGCCGCTGCCACCACCCGCCCGGCTGCGCCCGCCCGTTGCTGCAATGACCTGATGTCTTTGCCCCCGACGATCGCGTCCTCATCCAGCGTGAACACGTCGATAATGCCGTCCAGCCCGCTCGCCTGCGCTTCGGTCTGCTCTATTGCAGCATTGGTTTGCTCGACCAGCGCCGCATTGTGCTGGGTCATTTCGTCCATCTGCCGCACCGCTACAGTCACTTCCTCGAGCGCAGCCGATTGCTCCCTGTTGGCCTGGGCGATGGAGTCGATCAGGCTCGAGCTTTCCTGCGCCCCCGACAGAATATCGCGCAGTTTTTCGGCGGCCTGCCCCACCAGTTTGGAGCCCACCCGCACCTCGTCGGCGCTGGCCTCGATCAATTGCTTGACCTCGGCCGAAGCGCCCGCCGCCGATTGCGCCAGGCGCCGCACCTCCACTGCCACCACGGCGAACCCCTTGCCGGCATCGCCGGCCCGCGCCGCCTCGACAGAAGCATTGAGCGCCAGAAGGTTCGTCTGGAAAGCGATGTCGTCGATCAGCCCGATAATGCTTGAAATCTTGGCCGACGACGCCTCGATCCCGGCCATTGCCGCATTGGCCTCGTTCATCACCGCACCGCCCTCGGTGGCATTGCTGGACACCGCCTGTGCCTTGATGCTGGCTGTTGCCGCCCGCTCGGCATTGTCCAGCACGGCGCTGGAGAGCTGCTCGATGGAGGCCGAGGTCTCCTCGATGGTGGCCGCCTGCCGCGTTGTGCGCTCTGCCAGATCATTGGCGCCCGACAGGATTTCTCCCGTAGCCGTCTTGAGCGAGCGGGAGGTGCGCTGCAGCCGTGTGACGATATCGTAGAGCCGTCCCAGCGACTGGTTGAACGCCAGCCGCAATTGCTCGTATTGACCGCTGAACTGAATATCCACCCGCCCGGTCAGGTCGCCCTCTGCCATCCTGGCAAGGCTCGACGACAACAGCGCGATAATGCCCTCGGCCCGCTTGCGCTCGGTGATGTCGGTGGCAAATTTGATCACCTTGACCGGCTTGCCATCGGCATTCAGGATCGGATTGTAGGAGGCCTGGATCCAGATTTCCTTGCCGCCCTTGCCGACACGCTGAAATTCGGCGACGACATATTCGCCTGCCCGCAACCGTTCCCAGAACGCGGCATAGTCCGTCCCGCGGGCAAAATCGGGATCGCAGAACATGCGATGATGCTGGCCGACGATCTCCTCGAGGCGATAGCCCAGCACGGTCAGGAAATTCTCATTGGCCGTGATCACCGTGCCATCGAGACTGAATTCGATCACCGCCTGTACCCGCGAGATGGCCTCGATCTGCGCCCGATGGCCGGCTGAGCGGTTGGTCTGCTCGGTAATGTCGCTGGCAAACTTGATGATCTTGATCGGTTTGCCGGATGGCCCCAACACCGGGTTATAGCTCGCCTGGATCCAGACTTCCTTGCCGCCCTTGCCGATCCGGCGATAGGCGGCGGACTGGAACTTGCCCTGCCCCAATTCCTGCCAGAAGGCCCGGTAGCCGGCGCTTTGCGCTTCGGCCGGCTCGACAAACATGCGGTGGTGCTGGCCGACGATCTCGCTCAGCTCGTAGCCCAGCACATCGAGGAAATTCTGGTTCGCCGTCAGCACTTTGCCATCGAGCGAAAACTCGATCACCGCCTGCGAGCGCATGATCGCATCGATCTTGGAGCGGTCTTCGTTCCGGCTCGACAATCCAAAACCACCGAACAGGCTGCCCATGCGACGTCTCCCCCGATCAATGAAAAAAGTGTGCGCCGCGAATATTAAGGAGGTCCTTCGATCAACTACGGAAAAACCCGAAAATTGGACAACTTGTTACTATTTTCTCCTCAAGCCACGCCCTTTTCGGCTCGCGCCGCCCCACTCAATTGGCGACTGACCTTGCATCCGGGTTTCGATCTCTGGCGACCAGTCCGTCCTGACCCCGCCTGCCAAAGCAAAGGCCACCGCCGCTGGTGCGGGGTGGCCTGCCGGTTCAGTTCAGTTCGGCGCGACGACTAGAATTCGTTCCAGTCGCTTGCGAGCGCGGCATTGCCATTGCTCAGATAGGAGCGGGCCGTCTGCTGCACCTTGCTGGGTGCCGGTCGGGCCGCAGGCCGCGTGGCCACCCGGCTGGTGCGCTCGGCCGCCACCGGACGGACATCTTCGGTGGTGAACACATCGACGATATTGTCGAGTTCGCTCGCCTGGGCTTCGGTCTGCTCGATGGCCGCATTGGTTTCTTCCACCAGCGCCGCATTGTGCTGGGTCATCTCGTCCATCTGCCGGACCGCGATATTGACCTCTTCGATGGCCGAAGCCTGTTCACGGCTGTCGCGGGCAATGCCATCCATCAAGACGCTGTTGGCGCGAGCCGCCGACAGCATGGCCGAAAGCCGCCCGGCCGCATCCGAAACCAGCTTGGAGCCCTGGCTGACTTCGCCTGCCGATTGCTCGATCAGCACCTTCACCTCGGCTGAAGCCGAGGCGGCCGACTGCGCCAGTCGCCGCACTTCCACTGCCACGACGGCAAAGCCCTTGCCGGCATCGCCGGCCCGCGCCGCTTCCACCGAGGCATTCAGTGCCAACAGGTTGGTCTGGAAGGCGATATCGTCGATCAGGCCGATAATGTTGGAGATCTTGCCCGACGAGGCTTCGATCGCCGCCATGGCCAGATTGGCCTTTTCCATCACCGCGCCACCCTCTTCGGCGGTTTTGGTGACATCGCCGGCATTGACGCTGGCATCGCGGGCCCGCGTCGCGTTCTGAGCCACGGTCGAGGCCAGCTGGTCCATGGCCGCCGAGGTTTCCTCGATGGTCGCCGCCTGCTTGGTGGTGCGCTCGCTCAGATCATTGGCACCGGAGAGGATTTCGCCGGTCGCGGTCTTGAGTGCCCGCGAGGTGTCCTTGAGCCGCGTCACCACTTCGCTCAGCGTATCGCCCACCGCATTGGTGTCGGCTTTGAGCTTGGCGAAGGCCCCCTCATACTCGCCCTGCATGCGCACGGTCAGGTCGGTATGGGCCAATGCCGTCAGCACACGGCCGGTTTCGGCAATGCCGCGGTCGACATTGCTGACGAGGTTGTTGACGCTGGAGGCCAGGCCATTGAGCTCGGGATCGGGGAATTCGGTCTCGACCCGACGGGTGAAGTCGCCGGCAATCGCCGCATCCACCACCTGGCCGAAGGCGCTCTGCAACTCGCTCATCATCTGCTGGCGCGCGGCCTGGTCGGCGATGATCCGCGCCGCTTCCGCTTCGGTCATCTGGCTGACCCGCAGCCCGTTCTCACGGAACACTTCGACAGCCTGCGCCATGCGACCGATTTCGTCCTTGCGCTCGGTGCCCTGCACTTCGGTCTCGAACCGGCCACCGGCGATCTCGACCATATTGTCATTGAGCTTGCCGATCGGCTTGGTAATACCGCGCACGATGAAAAAGCCCAGTACCAGCATGGCCAGTACGATGGCGCCGGTGATCTCGGCGCTGGTCAACGCCGCCGAGGCGAATGCGGCATCGACCGTCTCGTTCAGCACGCCGGTCGCCACCACCCAGCCCCATGGCTCGAACGCCTGGGCATAGGTGACCTTGTCGCGCGACACGCCTTCGGGGCCCTTCCAGGCATAGTCCATGAAGGTCGAACCGCCGGCCTTGGCCTCGTCGATCATCTGCTTCATGTAGAACTTGCCATTGACGTCGGTCACACCGACACGGTCGGTGCCCTCCTTCTCCGGCTGCTTGGCATGCATGATGTTGATATAGTCGAAGCTGTCGATGAACAGGTATTCCCCGTCCTGGTAGGTCATGGCGCGCACCGAGTCCGCCGCATAGGTCTGCGCATCCTCCAGCTTCAGCGTGCCGTCCTGCACCTGCTGGTCGTAATCGGCCAGCACCGAGATGGCGGCCTCGACGACACTCTGCAGCTCCTCGTGTTTGAACTCGACCAGGTTCCGCCGCATCTCGACCAGTTGGAAGACCACGACGCCGGCAAAACCGATCGTAAACAGAAACAGCAGGCTATAGAGACGCCGGGCAATGCTGCCGGTGAAAAAGGTGGTCAATTGAGGCTCCGGATCGGGCTAGGTTGAATGTAGAGGATGGTCATTTTCGTTGGCTGGTTCGGCATTGTGCGGCAGGGCGGACGGAGCGGGAGGATCACCCCGGCCCGCCATGCGCATGCGGGCGGTCGACCCAAGGCCGGGATCCGCCCGGATCGAGGGATCGATCCGTCTGGCCGAGGCTGCTAGTCAGGCGTGTTGACGTCATCAGGCCTCAACTCGACACGCTGCCGCCCTCGCGGGCCGGCCGCGTCAGATATTAAATGCGTCCGCCGAACAATATGCCGGTGCCGAGTTAAGGCCCGGTAAAGCAAGCAAGATTGCTGCCGAGCGAAGCAAAAAGGCGCCAAGCGGGTGCCTTCTTGTGTGCAAGACTTGAGACAGGCGCGAACGCATCCAGGGCCCAACCTGCTTCATCTGTGCCGGAACAGGCGCAAAAAAGCCCCGTTCGCGCTGGCGAACGGGGCCCGGAAATGTCGTCTGGCCTGGTCTAGAACTCGGCCCAGTCCTTCTCGACCGCGGCATTGCCCTCGCTGCGATAGCCTGCGCCATCAAAGCCCTTGAGCTTGTCCTGCAGGCGCCGCGCACCGGAGCCGCCATCGCGGCGGACGCCGGCCACTTCGGCCTGCAGGCGCGCCGCCATGCCATGGCTCGCATCGATGACGAAGACATCCACGATCCGGTCCAGCTCGCTGGCCTGCGCCTCGGTCTGCTCGATCGCCGCATTGGTTTGTTCCACCAGCGCCGCGTTGTGCTGGGTCATCTCGTCCATGGTGCGCACGGCCGTATTGACCTCTTCGATTGCCGAAGCCTGGTCGCGGCTGTCGCGGGCAATGGAGTCCAGCAGCCCGTTATTGCCCCGCGCTGCGTCCAGCATCGCCTTGAGCTTGCCGGCTGCATCGCCCACCAGCTTGGAGCCGGTTTTAACTTCGCCCGCCGATTGCTCGATCAGCGCCTTGACGTCCGAAGACGCCGACGCCGCCGATTGCGCCAGCCGCCGCACTTCCACTGCCACGACGGCAAAACCCTTGCCGGCGTCGCCTGCCCGCGCCGCTTCCACCGAGGCGTTCAGCGCCAGCAGATTGGTCTGGAAGGCGATATCGTCGATCATCCCGATAATATTGGAGATCTTGGCCGAGGATTGGGTGATCCGCTCCATCGCCGCCGTTGCATCGTCCATCACCTGCCCGCCTTCCTCAGCGGTGCGGGTGACCGAAGCGGCATTGACGCTGGCATCCTTGGCGCGCTCGGCATTCGCCAGCACGGTCGATGCCAGCTGCTCCATCGCTGCCGAGGTTTCCTCGATGGTGGCGGCCTGTTTGGTGGTGCGCTCGCTCAGGTCATTGGCACCCGACAGGATTTCCCCGGTTGCCGTCTTCAGCGCACCCGAGGTCGAGCGCAGCTGGGTGACAACTTCGCTCAGCTTGTCCGCCACCGCATTGGTATCGGCCTTGAGCCTGGCAAAGGCGCCTTCATACTCGCCTTCCATGCGCATGGTCAGGTCGGTATCGGCCATCGCACCCAGCACCGCGCCGATTTCAGTGACACCGCGATTGAACGTCGACACCAGGTTGTTGACGCTGGAGGCCAGACCATTCAGTTCGGGATCGGGGAATTCGGCGGTCACCTGGCGGCTGAAATCGCCGGCCACCGCCGCATCGACCACTTCGCCGAACGCGGCCTGCAGCTCGCTCATCATCTGCTGGCGGCTTTCCTGGTCGGCAATGATCCGGGCGGCTTCCGCCTCGGTCATCTGGCTGACCCGCAGCCCGTTCTCGCGGAACACTTCCACGGCGCGGGCCATGCTGCCCACTTCATTGCCGCGCTCCAGATAGGGCACGCTGGTTTCGTAATTGCCTTCGGCGATCTCTTCCATCGAACTGGCCAGCCTGGGGATCGGCTTGGTGATGACGCGCGACAGCACGAAGCCGATGGCGCCCAGCACCACGGTGACGATGCCACCCACTACCATGATCAGCGTCAGCGTCTCGTTGGCGGCGGCGTTGACCTCATCCATCGGCACGCCGACATAGATCGTGCCCATGACTTCGCCGCTCATTTTTTCGATCGGCTGGAACGCGCCGAGGAACGGGACGCCCTGCACCTGCGTCTGGCCGACAAAGGGCTCGCCCGCCATGATCGCGGCATAGGCCGGATTGTCGGGGCCCAGCACCATGTCGATCGCGCGCGTGCCATCTGGTAGCGTCAGGCTGGTTGTCTTGCTGAGAAAGGTCTGCGTGGCCGCATCATAGACGTAGAGCGAAGCATCCTGGCGGGTAACGCGGGTCACCGAATCGATGATTTCGGTGTCGTAGAAGGGCGGGATCGCCCAGCTCTGGAACGTGGCAATCTCCCCTTCGGGCGTCCAGTTCATCACCGAGCCGGAAATACGGCGCTCCAGAATGGTCGCGGCGACAGCAACATTGGCCTCCTGCTGCGCCTGGCTGGTTGCCACCGAACGCGCATGCAGGTTCATATAGATGGCGCCCGATACCACCGCGATCGATCCGATGATCGAGCACAGCACCAGCGCCGCAATCGCAGCAGTCATCTTCACGTTTCCGAAGAAGCGGCCGATACTATTCATGAACTTTCTCCCCCAAGGCGCACGCAAACAGGCGTCCAAACGCCTGGCATTCGCAGTTATTATCGGTGAAACTACCGTATAGGCCTTAACCGATTGTTGTCCTCAGCCGGCCGAGCCTCCCCCTATTCGGAATGCACAAAGGGCGCCATCGGGCGCCCTTTGCTGGATGCTGTCGCACTGCGCCGCGATCAGAACGCGCTCCAGTCCTTGTCAATCGCTGCATTGCCCTGACTGAGATAACCTTGCGCCACGGTCTTGAGCTTGGCGGAGAACCCGGCCGGCGCCGGCGGGGCAGCGACGGGCCGGCGCAGCCCTGCCGGCGCCTCCTCGAGCTTGAACACATCGACGATCCGGTCCAGCTCGTTCGCCTGCGCCTCGGTCTGCTCGATGGCGGCATTGATCTCCTCGACCAGCGCCGCATTATGCTGGGTCATCTCGTCCATGGTGCGGACTGCGGTGTTCACCTCATCGATGGCCGAGGCCTGTTCGCGGCTGTCCCGGGCAATCCCGCTCATCAATTCGTTCGACGAGCGCGCCGCGCTCAGCATGGCCTCGAGCTTGGCCGCCGCATCGGCCACCAGCCGCGTGCCACCCCTGACCTCGCCGGCCGACTGCTCGATCAGCACCTTGACGTCCGAGGAGGCACGCGCGGCCGACTGCGCCAGCCGGCGCACTTCCACCGCCACCACCGCAAAGCCCTTGCCCGCATCCCCGGCCCGTGCCGCTTCCACCGAAGCGTTCAGCGCCAGCAGGTTGGTCTGGAAGGCGATATCGTCGATCAATCCGATAATGTTGGAGATCTTGCCCGAGGAAACGGTAATCCGCTCCATTGCTTCGGTCGCCTGATGCATCACCACCCCGCCTTCTTCGGCAGTCTGCGTCACCGTCGCCGCCACCGCGCTGGCCCCGTTGGCCCGCTCGGCATTCGCCAGCACGGTGGACGCCAGCTGCTCCATCGCCGCCGAGGTTTCCTCAATGGTCGCGGCCTGCTTGGTGGTGCGCTCACTCAGGTCATTGGCGCCCGACAGGATTTCCCCGGTGGCGGTCTTGAGCGCCCCCGATGTGTCCTTGAGTTGCCCCACCACTGCCGCCAGCTTGTCGGTCACCGCGCTGGTATCGGCCTTGAGTCTGGCAAACGCCCCCTCATACTCGCCCGCCATGCCCTGCGTCAGGTCGGCATCGGCCAGTGCGCCCAGCACCGTGCCGATATCGGTCACGCCGCGATGGAAGCTCGACACCAGGTTATTGATGCTGGCGGCCAGCCCGTTCAGCTCGGCATCGGGAAATTCCACATTCACCCGGCGGGTGAAATCGCCGGCCACCGCCGCGTCCACCACTTCGCCAAAGGCTGACTGCAATTGGCGCATCATCTGCTGCCGATTGGCCTGGTCGGCAATGATTCGCGCGGCTTCCGCCTCGGTCATCTCGGCGACCTTCTGGCCATTGTCGCGGAACACTTCCACCGCCCGCGCCATGGCACCGACCTCGTTGCCGCGCCCGGTATAGGGCACTTCGGTCTCGAAATCCCCGGCCGCGATCGACTGCATCGCGCCCGCCAGCCGGGGGATCGGCCGGGTGATGGCCAGCGACAGCAGATAACCCGCAATCCCCAGCACCATGGTCACCACCGATGCCACGATCAGCATCAGCGTCATCATGCCGACCAGCGTGCCCTCAGTGGCCGAAACCGGCTCGCCCACGAACAGCGCCCCGGCCAGCGCCCCGTCTTCCCGGTTCACCGGATGATAGGCGGTGAAATAGCGTTGTCCGTCGATCACCTCTTCGCCGAAATAGGACGCGCCGGCGGCCAACGCCGTGGCGATCGGCCCCGCCGGATCGAGCACCGCCCCCTTGGCCGCCGAACTCCCCTCATTGCTGAAGGTCGAGGTATTGACCACGAGGTCCTTGCTGTCCTTGTCGGTAATGTAGATGCCGGTCTCCGCCCCGGTCACCCGCGAAATGCCATCGACCAGTACGGTGTCAAAGAATGGCAGCAGCGCCCACAGCGTGACCTTGCCCAGCGCGCCATCCTCGTTCCAGTTGGCCACGGTGCCACCCGCCGAATTGGTGGTGCTGGCAAAGATCGTCGCTGCGGTCCGCAGGTTCGCCGCCTGTCGTTCGCGGCCCTGTTCGACCACGCTGGCGCTCAGATTGACGTAGATCCCGCTGGCCACCGCGGTGATCGACACCACGATGGCGACGATCACCAGCGCCGATATGAGCAGCCTCAGGCTCAGATTCCCAAAGAATGCAGAGATGAATTTGGGCATGGCAGCCTCCCCCGTGGCGCTAAGATCCAAAGCAATGGCGGGGAGAATATGAGCGCGCAGTTTAATTAAGCATTACAACAACTTAGCGAAGGTTCATTTTCAGTTATTGCCTCTATTCGTGAAATTACTGAGCCAGGAAAGCCTCTCAAGCGCGTTCATTTACACAAAATCCGACAAATGCCCCGTTCCGGCAGAACGGCACGCCATCGGCCGGCGCGGGCCGAGGCCGTGGCACCCTGCAACGACCGCACGACAAAAAGCCGCCCATCGGGGCGGCTTTCGTCAGTCCAGTCTGATGGATCGCCTAGGACAGCGCGCCGATCACCGCCTCGATACGCTTCTTCATGGTCGAAGCGTCAAAGGGCTTGATGATGTAGTTGTTGACGCCAAACGAGATGGCTTCCTTGACCTGCTCCTTGTCGGAACGACCGGTCGCCATGATGAATGGCAGCGCCTGGGTCCGCGGATGCTTGCGGATCACCTTGAGCAGGGTCAGCCCGTCGATATCTTCCATGTTCCAGTCGGAGATGATCAGATCGACATGGGATTTTTCCAGCTTGCCCAGCGCATCGCGGCCGCTCTTGGCCTCGATGATGTCCTTGAAGCCGAGTTGGGTCAGGATATATTTGCAGATGCCACGCATGGACTGCTGGTCATCGACGATCAAAACGCTGACTGCGCTTGCTTTAGGCATGGTTCAGTTTCACCTTTACGCGCCCGGGCCTTGGGTCCCGTACTTGGCCTCACCCTAGGCAACAAGGGTTACAAATCTATCAACCCCGCCATTGGCATTGTGGCGTGCCCGTTAGCATCCACGGCCGACCCGTGCCAAGGCCGCACCAGGCCCCGCGCCGCATTGTCCTGCCCCGTTTCAGCGTCCTGATCGGGGGGCACGTTTTCCTTAATCCGGGCGCTATTGCAGGTATTTGCGGCCATGCTAAGAGTTCGTTAACCACGGCCTATCACCTTGCAGTAACCAAGGCCGCGTAAGGGTAAACAACTCCTCACCACTCGGGCTGCAATACCTTGAATTTCTCCCTCATTCGCAAGATTTGCTCGGTCATCGTGCTCGTCTGGATCGCATTGGCCCTCGCCGCCTGCGGTGGCTTTGTCAAAGGCGACAACCGTCACAATCAACCCCTGTCCGGCGCGACGCAGGCGGGCCTGCGCAATATGGGCTCGTCCCCGGGCGCGCCCATGGTCATCCGCATCTTCAAGCAGGAAAGTGTCCTCGAGGTCTGGAAGAAAACCGCCTCGGGCGAGATGCGCCTGTTCAAGACCTATGAGATTTGCGCCTATTCCGGTGACCTCGGCCCCAAATTCAAGGAAGGCGACCGGCAGAGCCCCGAGGGCTTCTATACGATCACCCCCGGCCTGATGAACCCGAAGTCCAATTACTATCTGGCCTTCAATACCGGCTTTCCCAACAAGTTCGACCGCTCCTGGGGCCGCACCGGCTCCGACCTGATGGTGCATGGCGATTGCTCGTCGCGCGGCTGCTACGCCATGACCGATGAAGGCATTGCCGAAATCTATGCGCTGGCCCGCGAGACCTTCAAGGGTGGCAATTCCAGTTTCCAGCTGCAGATCTTCCCCTTCCGCATGACCGCCGCCAATCTCGCCAAGCAGGCAGCGAGCCCGCATCTGCCGTTCTGGAAGAACATCAAGGAAGGCCACGATCTGTTCAATGTGGCCAAGGCGGCGCCGGCCTGGGACGTCTGTGAGCGGCGCTACATTTTCAATGCGGCAACCAGCGGCCCGCTCGACGCCATGGGCGCCTGCCCTGGCGTGACCCGCGATGCCAGCGTCGTCGCCCTGCAGGCCGCCGAGGAGGCCGCCTTCTCCGCCGAGGTCGAGACCCTCGCCCAGAAGGATGCCCGTCTCAAGGCCGCGGCCGAACGCCAGGCCGCAGCTGATGCCGCCGCCAAGGCGCGAGGCGAGGCCATCAATGGCGCTGTCAGCGGCTTTTTCGGCAGCATCTTTGGCGGTGGCCAGCCAGCGACGCCCGATCCTGCCGCCCCCGCAGCCGGCAATCCAGCCCCCGTGCCGGCAACCAACCGCCCCTAGCCCTCTTTTCGGCGTGATCGCGGCGCATACCACCATGCCGCGCACCCGCAGCAGCGGCGCGCCGGTAAAGACCTGTCGCCAGCCCTTCGGGATCGGCCACATCGGCTGGCAGTTCGGGCCATCGCACTGCCGGCGCCCCTGCGCCCCATGGACCACCTGGCGATATGACCCTCCCCACGCCGACGCCGCCAATCCGCCAGTTTGATCGCACGGCCCTGCGCGTCGACCTGCAGGCCGCCGGCCTGGCGCTTGGCAACGCCACGCTGGTGCGCATCTTCAAGCGCGAACAGCGGCTGGAGGTGTGGATGCGGGGGGGCGATGCGCTCTTCGTGCGCTTCCGCGATTACGCGATCTGCAAATATTCCGGCACGCTCGGCCCCAAACTGGCCGAAGGCGACCTTCAGGCGCCCGAGGGTTTCTACCGGGTCGGTCTCGGCCAACTCAATCCCCGGTCCCGCCATCATCTGGCCTTCAATCTGGGTTTTCCCAATGCCCATGATCGGGCGCTGGGGCGCACCGGCTCGGCGCTCATGGTGCATGGCGGCTGCAGCTCGGTCGGCTGCTACGCCATGGGGGACGCGCAGATTGACGAGATTTACGCTATTGTGGAAGCGGCGCTCCGCGCCGGCCAGACTGCGGTCGATGTCCACGCCTTTCCATTCGTGCTCGGCGACGATGCCCTGGCGGCGATGGCGGACCACAACTGGGCCGGGTTCTGGGCCAATCTGAAGCAGGGCTACGACCTGTTCGAACAAAGCCGCGTGCCGCCAAGACTGGGCACCTGTAACGGAGACTATCGCTTTGGAAGAGACGTCGACGGTGAAGCCTGTGTCGAAATCGGCGCCTGGCGCGCATGACCCCTCGCCTGAAACCGCGCCGGCCTCCAGGACCACCCTGGCGCCCCGCCTTTTGAGCTTCGCCGTTGGCCTGGCGGCAATCGGTGCCATCGCCGCCAGCACCTGGGTCTATGTCGCCACCCAGCGCGATATTGTGCGCATGTCCACCGACATCGCCCAGATTCGGCTGAGCCTTGAACTGTTCGGCCGCCAGCAGCCTGGCGGGGGCGCCCCAGCGCCCTCGCTCGATCAGCGCCTGCTCGACCTCTCCAACCGCCTCGCCATCCTCGAAGACAGCTGGCGCAACCAGCCTGCCGCCGCTCTGCCGGCCATCGGCACCGGCGCAACCAGTGCCGGCCCGACCAGCGACTGCATGCCTGCCGGCACCCGCTTCCTCGTCGCCTCGGGCGATGAATATCCCATCTGCGGCACGACCGGCATCATCGCCGTCACCAGCGTCAATCCCGGCTATGTGGTGTTCCAGGACGGCACCACCATCGCCAATGGCGGCAATGCCGGCCTGAAGGGCACCGCCTGCACCCTCGCCGTCGTCTCCTCCAGCGCCGACGGTATGGACGGCTACGCCGAACTCCGCGTCAGCTGCTGATCTTTGTCAGGTGGCGGCTACCCTGCCCACCGCGCTGCCTTCCCCCCTCCCCCTTGAGTGGAGGGGCCGGGGGCGGGGGTGCTGAGGGCCGAACGAACACCGAGCGCGTGAATATCGCAGCACCCCCACCCTGACCTTCCCCTCAGGGGGAGGGAAACCGACTGCCACCTCCGCGCCGCTTGCGATTCAAAAGCCCCAAAAACAAAAAAAGCCCGGACCTGGGTCCGGGCTTCTTCAATCTCTGAACTCTCCCAGCGCCTAGAAAGCGCCGTGGCAATGCTTGAATTTCTTGCCCGAGCCGCACGGGCATGGGGCATTGCGCGACACCCCGATCAGCAGCTTGGGGTCGATTGGCTTCAGCGACGGATCGCCGCCCACCGCACCCAGCGAATCGGCACTGGTATCGCCCTCGTCCGCATCGTTCTCGCCGGTCAGCGGATCGATATGGATTTCCTGCAGGCCACTCAGGTCCGGCACCGGCGGCGGTGGCGGCTCCTGGCGGATCTGCAGCTCGATATGGCTGAGCTGGGTCGTCACCAGTTCGCGCAGGCTGGTCAGCAGGGTCTGGAACAGCTCATAGGCTTCCTGCTTGTATTCGTTCAGCGGATCGCGCTGGGCGATACCGCGCCAGCCGACCACCTTGCTGAGGTGATCCAGCGTCACCAGATGCTCGCGCCACAGCCCGTCGATCGATTGCAGCAGGATCGACTTTTCCACCTGGCGCATGATCGGGGGCGAATATTTGGCTGCCTTGGCGGCTGCCGCTTCATCCGCCATGGTCAGGATGCGCTCGGAGACGGTCTCGGGATCGATGCCCTCTTCGGCAACCCAGTCCTGGATCGGGATATCGATGTTGAGATAGGTCTTGGCGGCGGCCTGCAGCTGCTCGGCATTCCACTGCTCGGGATAGGAGCGTGGCGGGATCGACTTGGCGATGATCGCCTCGACCACGTCATGGCGCATGTCCTTGACGGTGTCGCTGACATCCTCGGCATCCATCAATTCGATGCGCTGCTCGAAGATCACCTTGCGCTGATCATTCATCACGTCATCATATTTCAGGATATTCTTGCGGATGTCGAAATTGCGGCTTTCGACCTTCCCCTGGGCGCGCTCGATCGCCTTGGTGACCCAGGGATGGGTGATCGACTCGCCCTGTTCGAGGCCGAGCTTGCCCAGCATCGAATCCATCGAATCGACCGGGAAGATGCGCATCAGGTCGTCCTGAAGGCTCAGGAAGAAGGCCGAATGGCCCGGATCGCCCTGACGCCCGGAACGACCACGCAGCTGGTTGTCGATACGGCGGCTTTCATGGCGCTCGGTACCGATGACCATCAGCCCGCCGGCAGCGATCGACTTGGCCTTGGCCTCGGCGATGGTGCGCTTGATCTCGACGATCTTGGCGTCGCGCTCGGCGCCCTCCAGACCGACGGTCTCGCGCTCGATGCGCATTTCGAGGTTGCCGCCCAGCTGGATGTCGGTACCCCGGCCAGCCATGTTGGTGGCGATGGTGATGGCGCCCGGCAGGCCGGCATCGGCGACGATCCCGGCTTCCTGCTCGTGGTGACGGGCATTGAGCACGTTCATCTCGCCGACATTCTTCTTGCGCAGCAGCTCGGCCAGCATTTCCGATTTTTCAATCGAGGTCGTGCCCACCAGCACCGGCTGGCCGCGCTCCTGGCAATCCTTGATGATGTCGGCGATGGCGTCGAACTTTTCGGCCGCCGTGCGATAGATGGCGTCTTCGTCGTCGATACGCTGCACCGGCAGGTTGGTCGGCACGGTGACGACATCCAGGCCATAGATATCGGCGAATTCTTCCGCTTCCGTCGCTGCCGTACCGGTCATGCCGGCCAGCTTCTTGTAGAGGCGGAAATAGTTCTGGAAGGTGATCGAGGCCAGGGTCTGGTTTTCCGGCTGGATCTTGACGTGTTCCTTGGCCTCCAGCGCCTGGTGCAGGCCTTCCGAATAGCGGCGGCCCGGCATCATGCGGCCGGAGAACTCGTCGATGATGACCACTTCGTCATTGCGGACGATATAGTCCTTGTCGCGGCGGAACAGCTTGTGGGCCCGCAGCGCCGAATTGGCGTGGTGCACCAGCGCGACATTCTCCACGTCATAGAGCGAACCGGTCTTGAGCAGGCCTTCCTCGCTCAGCCGCGCTTCCAGCTTTTCGATGCCCTCATCGGTAAAGGTGGCGGCGCGCTGCTTTTCGTCGAGCTCGAAATCGCCTTCGCCGATGATCGGCATCAGCGCGTCGATCTTGACGTAGAGGTCGGAGCGGTCTTCGGACGGGCCCGAAATGATCAGCGGCGTCCGCGCCTCGTCGATCAGGATCGAGTCGACTTCGTCGACGATCGCATAGGCATGGCCGCGCTGCGCCATCTGGGCGCGCGTATACTTCATGTTGTCGCGCAGATAGTCGAAGCCGAATTCGTTATTGGTGCCATAGGTGATATCGGCGCCATAAGCGGCCTTGCGCTCGGTATCGCTCAGGCCATGGACGATGATGCCATAGGTGAGGCCGAGAAAATTGTAGATCTGGCCCATCCAGGCGGCGTCGCGCTTGGCCAGGTAGTCGTTGACGGTCACCACATGTACGCCGTCGCCGGTCAGCGCATTGAGATAGACCGCCAGCGTTGCCACCAGGGTCTTGCCTTCACCGGTACGCATCTCGGCAATGGCGCGTTCGTTGAGCACCATGCCACCGACCAGCTGCACGTCGAAGTGCCGCATGCCGAGCACGCGCTTGGACGCCTCGCGCACGGTGGCGAAGGCCGGCACGATCAGATCGTCCAGCTTGGTGCCGTTGGCGAGTTGCGCCTTGAACTCGGCGGTGCGGGCGCGCAGCGCCTCATCGGAGAGCTTTTCCAGTTCCGGTTCCAGCGCATTGATCGCGGCAACCTTTCCCTGGAAACGCTTCACGTGCCGATCGGACGGAGAACCGAAGATCCGCCGGGCGAGCGCAGCAAGAGCCATGTGTCAGGTCCTTATATTGTCATCGGCAAGAGAGGGGGGCCGTCAGCGGTCAGCGGGCAGAAGTGCGGGCCCGGTCTTGCCTCATCAGCGCGATGTCGAAGCCGTTTTCGGCTCCCTTGTGTTGTCGCATGATCTTGTGACGGAACCAGCGGTCCGCTTTCCCGATCATACTCTTGAAAAGCGTTGGAGATGTAAGAGCGAGGCCTTGTCTTGTCAACGTCGCCAAAATCAGCGACATCTGGCCTGCCCCCCGGAAAACCCAGTTCCTGCAAGGTTTTTCGTGGCGTTTTACTGTCCGGCGCCCCGTCTGGCATATTTTCGCCCCGTTACTGTGGGAGGGGCACGCCCACCAGCGCCCACGCGCCGACTGCCGATTACCAACGAGCCGCAGCGCCCAAGATGTGCAGGCCAAGGAGAATGCGTTAATGTTCCATACCACCAAACGTCTGACGGGTGCCCTGAGCATTCTGGCCCTGTCCCTGGCCAGCTATGCTGTTGCTGGCCCGGCCCTGGCCCAGGATGCGGCGCCGGCCGCCGCGCCGGCCGCTGAAGCGCCCGCGGTGACCCCGGAAACCGTCGTGGCGACCGTTGGTGGCGAGGCGATCACCGAGGCCGATCTGGCCTTCGCGGCCGAGGATCTGAGCCAGGAGCTCAGCCAGATGGCCCCCGAGGAACGCCGCGCTTTCCTGCTGCGCGTGCTGATTGACATGAAAGTGATGTCGGGCGCCGCCAAGGAAGCCGGCATGGACGCCACCCCGCTGTTCAAGCAGCGCCTGCAATATCTCGAAGAACGCGCCTTGCGCCGCGCCTATTTCGCCGAGGCCATCGCCGCGTCGATCACCGAGGAAGCCGTGCGCGCCAAGTATGACGAATTCGTCGCCGCGTTCCAGCCGGCCGACGAGATTCGCGCCAGCCATATCCTGGTCGAGACCAAGGAAGAGGCCGACGCGATCAAGGCCGAGCTCGATGGCGGTGCCGATTTCGCCGCCCTCGCCAAGGAAAAGTCGATCGATCCCGGCGCTGCCAGCGGCGGCGATCTCGGCTTCTTCGGCAAGGGCATGATGGTTGCGCCCTTCGAGGACGCCGCCTTCGCCATGACCGAGATCGGTGAGATCTCCGAGCCGGTACAGTCCCAGTTCGGCTACCACATCATCAAGCTCGAAGAGAAACGCCAGAGCGCGCCGCCGACCATTGAGCAGGTTGGCGCCCAGCTGCAGCAGCAATTGCTGATGAGCACCTTTGACGACGCCGTCGCCAAGCTGATGGAAGGCGTCACCATCGACATCCCCGATGCCGCGCTGGCCGCTGCCGTCAAGGCCCAGACCGAACCGGCTGACGAACCTGCGGCGCAGTAATCCTGCTCAGCGTCCGGGGGCCAGCAGCCCCCGGACCATCTGGCGCGCCACCTGGCTCGCCTCTTCGGCCGAAATCTGCAGCCGCCCGGTCAGCAGCCGCTGCCAGGCAAAGCCGGACAGAATTTCCGCCGCCAGTTCCGCATCGACATCCCCGCGCAATTCGCCCCGCTCGATGCCCCTTGTGAAAATCTTTCCCGTCTGCGCCCGCCTTTCGGCGCCATAGCGCCGCAGCGCTTCGGCCGCGACAGCGTCGCGCTGCGCCTCGGCGACGATAAAGCGGAATACCTGCCCGGCGCCGGTATTGCCCCAATGGGCCATCAGATGGGTCAGGAACAGCGCCACATCGGTCTCGATCTTGCCGGTGTCATTGTGCACCGGCGCCACTTTCTGGCGGTGATAGACCTCCAGCAGCAGCGCTGTCTTGTTGGGCCACCAGCGATAGATGGTCGGCTTGCCCGCCCGCGCCCGCCGCGCCACCGCTTCGATGGAAAACCCGGCGACCCCGCCCTCGATCAGCAGCGCTTCCGCCGCCTCCAGAATGGCTTGCTGGGTTTGCGGATTGCGCCGCGATCCGATGGACCGCCGCCGCTCGTCGCTGTCGTCTGGCTCGTGCTGGGTCATGCCGTCTTATCGGTCAAATTGCGCTCAAAGAGAAGGCTTGAACGAAACGCGTCGTTCCTATACATAACGAAACGTACCGTTTCATATGGAGATCGCAATGAACCGCTTCGCCAGTCCCCAGATCCGCCTTGCCCTTCTGATGATGCTGGGCGTCTATCCCATCATCACTGCCTATCTCTACATCCTGATGCCGCTGACCGATGGCTGGCAGATGTGGCAGCGCACTGTCGTGCTGGTCCCCCTGATGGTGGCCACCATGGTCTTCGGCCTGATCCCCGCCCTTCACCGCCATTTCGGCTGGTTCATCGCCGGCAAGGCCCGCCCGTAAGGCGGGGCCATGCTGCTACGGCAATGCGCACAAAAAAGGTCACGGCCGCCAAGCGACCGTGACCTGCAACTCTCTCGCAATCCCAGCCAGGAGCCGGGCGGCGCCGCCCGCTAGGCGGCGCTTTTCAGCTTTCCCAGCGCATTGGCCAGCCGGGCGGCAATCGCTTCGACCGGCGCCTGCTCCACCACCGCGCCTTCCTCGAAGGCGACGCGCGGCATGCCATAGACCAGCGCCGAACTCTGGCTCTGCCCCACCGTATAGGCCCCGGCATCGCGCATCAGTTTGAGCCCGCGGGCCCCGTCACGCCCCATGCCGGTCAGGATCGCGCCCACCGCCATCGGACCCACCGTCTTGGCAACGCTCTCGAACAGCACGTCCGCGCTCGGGCGGTGGCCGCTTTCCAGCTCGTCATGGGTCAACCGGCATTTGAGCTGGCCCGAGCTGCGCTCGACCCGCAAATGATAATCGCCGCGTGCCACATAGGCATGCCCGGGCCGCAGCGGCATGCGGTCTTCCGCCTCCACCACCGTCAGGGCACACAGCTCGTCCAGCCGCGCCGCAAACCGGTTGGTGAACCCGGCCGGCATGTGCTGGGCAATCACCACCGGCGGGCAATCCACCGGCATCTGCGTCAGCACCGCCCTGATCGCTTCGACCCCCCCGGTCGAGGCGCCAATGGCGATCACCGCCCCCTCCGGCGCCGCCGCGGTCCGCACCGCCACCTTGGGCGCATCGGCCCGCGCCGAATTGCCCCGCACATCCGAGCGCGCCGCAGCCCGGATCTTGTCGCGCAGCCCGGCGCCAAAGGCCTCCAGCCCCCCCGTCAGGTCGACACTGGGCTTGGCGACGAAATCCACCGCGCCCAGTTCGAGCGCCAAGAGGGTTTCATTGGCCCCTTTCCTGGTCAGCGTCGACACCATCACCACCGGCGTGGGCCGCAGCCGCATCAGTTTTTCAAGAAAGGCCAGTCCGTTCATATTGGGCATTTCGATATCAAGCGTCACCACGTCGGGGTTCAGCTGCTTGATCTTTTCGCGCGCATCGATGGGATCGACGGCGGTGCCGACCACGACAATATCGCTATCGCGCGTCAACATGCGCACCAGTACTTCGCGGATGAGGGCCGAATCATCGACGACCAGGACCTTGATGCTCATGCTGCTTCTCGTTTGCTCAGTTTCTGGCGCGACTGGTAGATGGTCTTGCCGACCAGGCGGAACCCTTCGCCGCCCGTGCCCAGGTTTTCCGAATGCCCGATATAGAGAAAGGCTTCCGGCGCCAGCAATTTGCTGAAGCGCCCGAACATTTCACCCTGTGTCGGCTTGTCGAAATAGATCGCCACGTTGCGGCAGAAGATCGCGTCGAACGGCCCCTTCATCGGCCAGGCCTGGATCAGGTTGAGCGGCTTGAACGAGACCAGTTCCCGCACCGCATCGGGCACCTGGATCGTGCCATCGCCCAGCTTTTTGAGGTAACGCGCCCGTTCCGGCGACAGCCCCGCCATTTCGCTTTCGGGATAGATCCCGCGCGCCGCCTTGCCGAGCACCGCCGTATCGATATCGGTGCCCAGGATCTTGAAGTCCCAGCGCTTGAGTTCGGGAAACGCCGCCAGCAGGTCCATGCCGATCGTATAGGGCTCCTGCCCGGTCGAGCAGCCAGCCGACCAGATCCGCAACCGTTGCCCGCGCGGCTTGTCGGCGATCAGGCTGCTGACAAAGCTTCGCAAATGCTCGAAATGGTGATCTTCGCGGTAGAACCGCGTCAGATTGGTGGTCAGCGCATTGACGAAGGCCTGCGCATCCTCGGCCGAAGCCCCGCGCTCCAGATAATCCACATAGGCGTCAAAACCCGCCAGGCCGAGCGCCCGCACGATCTTGGACAGACGTGAGATCACCAATGTGCGCTTGGCATCGCTGAGCGATATGCCGGCCACGGCGTATACGCGGTTCTTGATCCTCGAGAACTCGCGTTCGCTAAGGGAGATTTCCCCCTGTTCCATAAGACGTACCCCAATTGCGTCTGGAGACGCCTTCTGGCGCCTCTTCCGTTCGCGGTTGGGGGAAATCAGCCGATGGCGCGGACCGTCGAATGCACGGGTTGTACCGCCGCATCGCTGACCGCCGCCATCCGTCCGGTGAGACGCTTGAGCGCTTCCCCACCCTCGTCCAGTGTCGAAACGATAGTGTCGGCTTCATTACTTAGATTGCGTAAATGCCCCTCCAATTCACCAATCATTTTTTGCAGCGACACGGCTTCGCCGATCCCGGTCTCGGTCTGCGCACGGCCGCGGCTGACCACGGCGCGGATGTCCTTGGCGCTGCGATTGGTCAATTGCGCCAGCATGCGCACTTCGTCGGCAACCACGGCAAAGCCGGCGCCCTTTTCCCCGGCCCGCGCCGCTTCCACCGCCGCGTTCAGCGCCAGCAGATTGGTGCGGAAGGAGACGTCCTCGATCGCTGCCACCAGCTTGTCGATATCGCCGGTCATCCTGTCGATATCCCCGACCACCGCCGATGTCCGTCGCGCCGCCAGGTCGGCTTCCCCGGCCAGGGTCTGCGCCCCCTGCCCGATAGCGCGCACCACCCGCGCCGCCTTGCCTCCGGCCACCAGCCGCGTTGCGGCCATCTCGGCGTCGCCATCGCTGCCTTGGGTCAGGCTTTCCAGCCGCGCCGCCTGCGCCTGGAAGGCTTCGACCAACGCGGCAATGGCCCTGAGCTTGCGCTCCAGGGCCTGCCGCTGACCCGCTTCATGCTCGAACTCGGCATGATAGGCCTGCAGCAATTCGGACAGTCCATGCGCCTGCCGGTTCAGGCCGCCATTGGATTTGGGCACTGCAATCGCCTCGCCGCCCAGCAGCCGATCGATCGCCACCACGCCCCGGTCGATGGCCTCCATGCCCGAATTCAGCGCTGCCAGCGCCGGATTGATCGCGGCCACGTCGGCCTCGAACCGGAAACTGGTCTGCCCCCCCAGCATGGCGCTGGCAAACGCGTCCAGGTCGTCGTCCTCGATATAATGGCCGGCTGGCACCAGCTCGAGCAGATAGCATTGCGCCGTGATCGGCCGGCGCAGCACCTGGTAGCGCACTCCCGCCAGCATCACCATGCTCTCCTCGGCCGCGCCACCGCCGCTATCCAGATAGCCGCGCCCGAACAGCGCATCCAGCGTCGCGCCCTCGGCCGCAGCGGCCACCAGCGCCGTCATGCCATTGCTGGCCGACAGGATCTCGCCCTTGTCGCCGACCACCAGCACGGCCTGGCTGCTGGCAGCGATACCGGCCTTGAAATGATGGGCCCGTTCCAGCCGCGCGCCCAGGCGTTGCACGATCCCCGCAATGGTAAATGGTTCATTGGCCCGATCCGTCAGCCCGGCGGCCCGCGCCACCTCGCCCAGCAGCCGCCGCTGCGCCTGCTCGAACCGCATACCGGCCATCAGCGTTCCAGCCACGGCCAGCGCGACCAGCACGCCGGTGGCGACCAGCCAGGCCGGGCCCGGTCCCATTGCCAGCAGCAATCCACCCACCAGCGCGAGGGCCACCAGCCATATTCCGGCCGCGATCAGGGCAAGGCGCATGAGGTGCATGGCAGCGGCAGTCCGCAAATCAGCATTGGGTCCAACATGGCCGGACCCTAACCCTGCAATGGTTAATCAAACCTATAAAGTGTAACCGATCGCTAAGACTTCACTAACCTCAATTGATCCTCGATTAAGACTTGCGACCGCGATGCGCGGGCATGGATGCACATTTTCCATGCCCGTGCATCACCCGTCACGCCGCGACGGCGGCGGGCGCCACATCCAGCACCCAGGTTACCCCGAACTTGTCGCGCACCATGCCGTAGAGCGGCGCCCAGCCCGATGGCGCCAAGGGGGCAATGACGGTCGCGCCGACGGCGAGCTTGGTCCAGTATTGCAGGATTTCATCGGCATCATCGCCCCGCACTGAAACGAAGAAGGCGATCTCGCCAGGGTTCCAGGGCAGGTGCGACGGCACGTCATAGGCCATGACGCAAAAGCCATTGGCGGCGGCGACCTGCCCCACATGACCTGCTCGGCTTCGGCCGCATTCTGCACAGCCCCGGCATCGGCATAGGAAATCAGCATCTGCTCGCCGCCGAAAACGGACTGGTAAAACGCCAGCGCGTCCCGGGCATCGCCGCGAAAATTCAGATGGGTGACAGTTTTGATAGGCATGGCCGGCTCCTTTTATGCATTGGCAAGAACCGCTATACCGCCCCCTAACCGACAGTTTCCGACAGTTGCGAATGGCCCGATCCGACCGACTTTTCCGCCTGCTGCAGGCCATGCGCGTCATGCCTGCGCCAATCACCGCCACCCGCCTCGCCGCCGAGATGGGCGTCTCGCAGCGCTCGCTCTATCGCGACATCGACAGCCTGCGCGCCGCCGGCGCCAATATTGAGGGCGAACGCGGCTATGGCTATCGGTTGATCGAGGACTATGCGCTGCCCCCGCAAACCTTCGACCGTATTGAGATCGAAGCCCTGGTGCTGGGATTGGCCGAAGTCCGGCATATGGGCGATCCGGCGCTGGCCAGCGCCGCCACCTCGGTCCTGGCCAAAATCGCCGCGACCTTGCCCGCTGGCCGCGAACAGCACCTGTTCCACGCTATTTCTCAGGTCTACCGCCCTGACGCCCGCTATGCCGCAACACCCCATGTCGAGGCCATTCGCCAGGCCTGCTGGCAGGAAGAGTGCATCCAGATCGGCTATGCCGACAAGGCCGGCCAGGTCACCGAGCGGACCATCATGCCGCTGGCCATCGTCTATAGCGACCGCGCCCTGACCGTGCTGGCCTGGTGTTGCCTGCGCACGGCTTTCCGCATGTTCCGGCTGGATCGGATTTCCACTCTGGCGCCGGCCGGCAGCAGCTTCCGCCCCCGCCGCGCCGCGCTATTGCGCACCTATCTCGCCGAATTGCGGCAGGCCGAGGCCTAGAACAGTTCGATATCGTCGCTTGCCGGCACCACCACGGCGCGGCGCTTGGCCAGGACGATTTCCTCGCGCGCCACATTGGCGCCGGCCTCGCTGTCGAGCCGCTTGACGAAGGCGCGGCCCGAAGCCGGCTTGAACAGCACCCGGCGGGCAAAATTGCCACCCAGATCCTCGCTGGCGACGCTATAGCCTTCGGCGAGCAGGAAATCGCGCACGAACTCGATATTCTTGGCGCCGACATCATCGAGTGCCGAATTGATCTTGCCGCCGCCAAACACCTTGATTTCCAGATTGGCCTTCTTGCCGGAGCCGCGCGACAACACCTTGTTGATCAGCTGCTCCATGGCAAAGGCGCCATAGCGCGCCGAAGCGCCATAGCGGTCCCGCGACGAGCCCGATTGTTCTGCCAACAGGAAGTGGTTCATCCCCCCCACATTGGCGATGCGATCCCTGACGCAAGCGGAGATGCACGAGCCCAGCACCGTGGAATAGGTCAGGTCCTTGACATCGGACACCTGGCAATCGCCCTGATGGACAGTGGTCACCACCCCGCGATCGAACTCGGGTGGAAGAGAGTTCTGCATTGCCATTAATGTACTCAAACCTCAGCACGCGCTAATTGTTCGGAGCCTAGCGGTAAACTCGTTAGCCAAATGCTAACCAAGACATAGCTCGGCTACGTACCGTATGGGTTCGGCAAGAAGAGCTTTAGGAATCCGCGCTAGGCTGAGCGCAATGGGGCTAGGATAAGACGATGTCACTTCAAAAACTTGCGCGCGAGCTGGACGAGACGGCGCGCCAGACGGCCGGGATGCTGGAAGGCATTACCGAGGCGCTCGATCTGCTCGCCGGCGCCAGCCTGGGCCGGGACCCCACGGTCGGGCGGGCCATGCAGATGATCGTGACCGCGTTGCAGGGCCAGGACCGCATCGAGCAGCGCTGCCACAATATGGCGCTGGCCGCGCGCCAGTTCGCCCTTTTGCCCTCCAACGCCCCCGACAGCGTCTATGACGAGATCTGGGCCAGCCTGACCCTCGACGAATTGCGCGTGCCCGCCCTGTCCGGCATTGCCGCCCATCAGGTCCATGGCGAAGCCGAGCTGTTCTAGACCGCAACGATCTTGTTGAATCTGGGCTGGCTGCGGCCCATTGCGGCCCACACCACGATTTCTCCGCGCACGCCACTGGACGCGCAGGCCGGATCGGCTCACAAGCAGGCAATTGACCGGCCAGAGATGTGCCCATGCTGCTGACGCTCGCCCCAAGGGCACAATCGTGACTGTGACGCCGCCGCTGCCGACCGATCGGCTTGCCGCCCTGGGCTGGGACGACTTCTTCTCCAGCCAGATCCTGCCCGCCCAGGCCCACCTGCTGCCGGCCCGCATCGCCAATGTGCACCGGGCCCGCCTCGGCGCCATCGGCGTCGACGGCCCCATCGACCTGGTCCTGCCCCACCACACCAATACCGGCGACTACGCCGTCGGCGACTGGGTCTTGGTCGAGCCGCAGACCGATCTGCTGGTGCACCGCCTGCAGCGCCGCACCGTGCTGGAGCGCCGCGTCCTCTCTGCCCGCACCCCGCAATTGGCTGGCGCCAATATCGATACGCTGTTCATCGTCACCTCCTGCAATGCCGATTTCAATCCGGCCCGGCTCGAGCGTTATCTGGCCCTGACCAACCAGGCCGGCATTGATCCCGTGATCCTGCTCACCAAGGCCGACACCGCCGACAATCCCGAGGATTTCCGCCAGCAGGCCCTGCAATTGCAGCGCGATCTCCCCGTCGTCTTGATCAATCCCCGCGCCCCCGAAGCCGCAGCCCTGCTCGCCCCCTGGTGCGGTGCCGGCCGCACCGTGGCGGTGATTGGCTCGTCGGGCGTCGGCAAATCCACTCTGGTCAACACCCTGGCCGGCTCTGCCATCGACCAGCCCCAGGTCACCGGCGGCATCCGCGAAAGCGATGCCAAGGGCCGCCACACGACGACCGCGCGCTCGCTGCACCCCATCGCCAGCGGCGGTTGGGTCATCGATACCCCCGGCATGCGGACGCTGCAGGTCAGCGACGTCGCCGAAGGCCTCGATACGCTGTTTGCCGAGATCACCGAGCTGACCCCGCTGTGTAAATTCCGCGACTGCACCCATGAACACGAGCCCGGCTGCGCCGTGCAGGCCGCCATCGCCGCCGGCAGGCTCGATCCCGAGCGCCTCGCCCGCTGGCGCAAACTGCACCAGGAAAATCGCGACAGCACCCCACCCGCCAAGGGCACGCGTGGCGCCACCCCGCCCGGCCGCCGCCGCAAATCCTGACCGGCCAAACAAAAAGGGCGCCCCTTGAGGCACCCCCTATCGTCTTGATTTGGCTGAACGAGCGCGGCACGCCTGCTCTTATCAGCGTCTCATCGGCTTCTCGTCAGCCTCTCACAGCGCTCTTCCCCCACCGCGCTGCCCACGGACTTGACCCGTGGGTCGCTCGCCGCTTGCGCAGAATTGGGAGAGACCCGCGGATCAAGTCCGCGGGCGGCACATTGACTTGCCAGATGGATCGATCACGGCGATCCATCCCAGCGTCAGCAAATGACGCAAATCTTACGCGTCCATCTTGGCGCCGCTGACCACGGCGTGCAGGTCGATCAGCCCGACCATGCGGCTGTCATGGGTGACGATGCCATTGAGCAGTTCGGAATCGATCGAATTGCCTTCCGGCACATTGTGGATGTCGTCGCGCGACACGGTGAGAATGTCGCTGACCGCATCGACCAGGATGCCGACCCACTTGTCGCCGACGCTCATGACCACCACGACATGGTTCTTGGTGGGCGAGGTCTGGCCATCGCCGAAGCGGGCGCGCAGGTCGAAAATCGGCACGATGGTGCCGCGCAGATTGATCACGCCACGCACGAATTCGCGGGTATTGGGCAGCGGGGTCGCGCCGTTCCACGCACGGATTTCCCGCACGGTGGTGATTTCCACGCCATAAGTCTGGTCGCCAATGGAGAAGGCGATGAGCTGGAGGGAGTTCTGGGCGGCGACTGCCGACTTGTCATTGAGATCGTCTCTCAAACCAAGCGCTTCCATATTCTATGCCTTTCTGCCGACCCTTCTGGGCGGCTACGCTGTACCGACGGCCATTTGGCCGCATTCTTGTTTCCCGCAGTCGTTCCCGACCGCGTTTATTCCGACGCAGCGCTCAGGCTGCGTTGACCCCGCGGCTAGGCCGCGTTCTTGTGCACGATCGTGGTCTTGAGGCCCTGCACGTCGACGATCAGAGCGACATTGCCATCGCCCAGAATGGTGCCGCCGGCAATGCCTTCGACACGCTCGAAGTTCTCTTCCAGGCTCTTGATCACCACCTGCTGCTGACCGATGATGTCGTCGACGATCAGCGCCACCTTGGCCGATCCTTCGGCCTCGCACAGCACCACGAAGCGATTGTCGGCTTCGGTCTCGGTCTCCATGTCGAAGCGCTCCGCCAGGTCGATCACCTGCACATATTCGCCCCGCACCTGCAGCACCTGCCCACCCGATGGCACCCGCTCGAACGCCGCGCGGCTGCACTGGATGGTTTCCACGATCGAGGAGAGCGGCACCACATAGGGCGACACGCCAACCTTGACCAGCATGACATCGAGCACCGCCAGCGTCAGCGGCAGCCGCAGCGTCATCCGGCAGCCCCGCCCGGTCCAGGAGCGCACATGCACCGAGCCACCGATCTTCTTGATGTTGGACAGCACCACGTCCATGCCCACGCCACGGCCCGAAATGTCGCTCAGCGCCTCGGCGGTCGAAAAACCCGGCGCAAAGATCAACTGGTCGATCTGCTCGTCTGTCGGCGTGATATCGGGCGCCACGATGCCCTTTTCGCGCGCCAGCCCCAAGACCCGCTCGCGATTGATCCCCGCGCCATCGTCCTCGACGATGATCAGGATATTGCCGCCCGCCTGCTCGGCCGAGAGGCGGATCGTGCCGGTCTCGGGCTTGCCCATGGCCAGCCGGTTTTCCGGGCTCTCGATGCCATGGTCGGCCGAGTTGCGGATCATGTGGGTCAGCGGATCGCTCAGCTGCTCGATCACCGTCTTGTCGATTTCGGTGTTCTCGCCAATGGTCTCGAGCTTGATCTTCTTGCCGGTCTTGAGCCCCAGCTCGCGCACCAGGCGCGGCATGCGCGAAAACACCGATTTGACCGGCTGGGCGCGAATAGCCATCACCGAGTCCTGCAATCCACGCGTCGTCTGCGCCAGCACTTCGAGCCCGCGCACCAGCTCGGTATAGCGCGCCCGCAGCGTCTCATCCATCTGCTGGGTCAGCATCGACTGGGTGATCACCAGTTCGCCCACCATGTTGACCACGCGGTCGACCTTGTCGAGATCGACACGGATCGACTGCACGCCCACGGCCCGGCGCTCGCCCTCTTCACCGGAGCTCTCGGCCGCCGCCGGGGCCAGCGCCACCGGCTTGGCCTTGGCCGCCGGCTGCACCGGCGTCGCCGGCTTCAGGCTCTCTGCCAGCTCGGCAAAGCTCAGGCCTGGCGGCTCTTCAAAACTGTCCTGCGCGCTGACCGGCGCCGGCTTGGGCTCGGGCGTAAAATCGAGCAGATGGGCGACCTCGTCATCGGCCAGCGCCAGCAGATCGCTGACCGCGGCCTCTTCCGGGGCGGCCGGAGCGACAGGCGCTGCCTCCACTGCCGGTGCCGGCGCCGGCACTACGGCCGCGCCCGCCTGGACAATGACGATATCGCAATCGCCATCGACGAATTCGAACACTTCCCGGATCATGGCCTCGGTCAGCGTCGGCGAAACCAGGCTGATCTCCCAGGAGCAATAGACGTCGAACGGCTCGAAATCGGACAGCGGCGGGATCGGGTTGAGCACCGCCTTGACGCTCATTTCGCCCAGGGCGCCCAGTTCGCGGAACAGCAGCAGCGGATCATTGGCCCGCGCATACAGCGCCCGGTGCGGGGTGAACCGCACCTCCCACTGCCCATGGTCGATTGCCATCGGCACGATCTCGAACGTGTCGTCCAGCTCGGCCAGATCGAACGCAATGTCGTATTCGGCCTCCTCGACATCGCTGTCCAGGCTGACCATGACCGGGGTGAACTCGATGTCGAATTCGTCCGGGCCTTCGCCATCGTCATCGGCGGGCGCCTCGCCGCGGGCCAGCGCGTCGAAGCGCGCCTTTTCATCCATGCCGTAATCGGCCGGCAGGGCATCGCCCGTCCGCGCCGCCGCCACATGGTCGGCCACGATGTCGTTGGCGCGAATGCACAGCGTCACCACTTCGTCGGCCAGCTCGATCCGGCCATCGCGCACATAGTCGAGCAGCGTCTCATAGGCGTGGGCAAACCCCACCAGCGCCGAAAAGCCGAAAGCTCCGGCGCCGCCCTTGATCGAATGGATGGCGCGGAACACCGCGTTCAGCCGGTCGGCATCACGCTCGCCCGCCTCGATGGCAACGAATTGCTCTTCAAGCTCGGTCAGGAGCTCGGAACATTCATCGAAATAGGTCGCCTTGAAATCGTCGAGGTCGCTCATAATCGGCCCGCCAGCCTTTGGTCTTGTGGTTAGTGAACGACGCGGTGGATGACGCTGATCAGCTTTTCCGGGTCGAACGGTTTGACGATCCAGCCCGTGCCGCCCGCTGCCTTGCCCTGGTCACGCTTGTCCTGGCTGGTTTCGGTGGTCAGGATCAGGATCGGCAGGCTCTGATGCAGGCCGGTGGCGCGCACATGCTTGATGAACTCGATGCCGTCCATGACCGGCATGTTGATGTCGGTAATCACCACATCGACAGTCTCGGTCTTGAGCACATCCAGACCCTGCTGGCCGTCCTCGGCCTGCAGCACTTCAAACCCTGCATTGGACAATGTGTGGTGCAGCATCGCCAGAATGGTTCTGCTGTCGTCGACCGTTAGCACCCGCAACGTCATTCCCTGATCATCCCCTCAAAGCTGGCGCCCAGCCCCAGCCGCTCGATCGCTGCCGTCATCGCGGCGCTCGGCTTGTCAATCGTCAAATCAAATTGGTTTCTCCGGGCGGTTTCCGCCGCGCTGATCAGCATGAACAGCGCATTGGTCGCCACGCGTTCGACACCGGCCGCCGCAATAACGACCGCGCCCGTCTCGACCGCATCGATCAGGCCGTCTCGAATGCCGTCCAGCGAATCGAGGTCGACAATCGCCGGCAATGCGACGGTTTTTGTGGCCGTTTTGACCATAGGAATGGATGCCCCCGGGAGAATTCTCCGAGCCCCAGTTTCCCCTGTAACGGTTTAAGAAGTGCTAAGCTCGCAAGTGCCGGTAATTCTGTGGAAATCCGGTATTTTACCGAGGGTTCGCCAAGCCGGCAAAACCGGGTCGAACCGCCCAATCGGCGCTGCGCTGTTCCCTTGCTGGCCGCCCGGTGCTAGGGGATCGGAGCCTTCCTTTCGGACCTGTTGCCACGATGACCTCCCAGATTGCCCTGACCGGGCTTGCCCGCGACCTCGCCGCCCGTGCCGAAACCGGCAAGCCGATCCGTGTCGGCGTCATTGGCTCGGGCGAAATGGGCACCGATCTGGTGACCCAGATGTCGCTGATGACCGGCATCGAGATATCCGCCATCGCCACCCGCCGCCCCCACACCGCGCTCGCCGCCATGACCATTGCCTATGGCGATGACAGCCATGGGCGGCAGGCCGATAGCCCGGCCCAGGCCAAAGCCGCCATCGAGGCCGGCAAGATCGCCATCACCTCGGCCGAAACGCTGGTCACCACGGACACGATCGACGTGGTCATCGATGCGACCGGCAAGCCCGGCGTTGCCGCCGATTACTGCCTGACCGCCATGGAACACGGCAAGCATCTGGTGATGATGAATGTGGAGGCCGACGTCACTATCGGCCCCTATCTCAAGGCCCAGGCCGACCGCCTCGGCGTGGTCTATTCCGTCGGCGCCGGCGATGAACCCAGCTCCTGCATGGAACTGATCGAGTTCGTCTCCGCCCTCGGCCTGCCCATCGTCGCCGCCGGCAAGGGCAAGAACAACCCGCTCAAGCATGACGCCGTTCCCGACGATTACCGGGAGGAAGCCGAGCGCCGCAACATGAACCCGCGCATGCTGGTCGAGTTCATCGATGGCAGTAAGACCATGGTGGAAATGTGCGCCATCGCCAATGCCACCGGCCTCGTCCCCGACGTGCCGGGCATGCACGGCCCCAAGGTCGACCGCGATGACATGGCCAAGGTGCTGATCCCCAAGGCCGATGGCGGCATTCTCAACCGGATGGGCGTCGTCGATTTCACCGTCGGCAAGGGCGTCGCGCCCGGCGTTTTCGTCATCGTCAAGGCTGAGCATCCCCGCATCATCGAGCGCATGGATGACCTCCATATCGGCCACGGCCCCTATTACAGCTTCTTCCGCCCCTATCACCTGACCAGCCTGGAAGTCCCGCTGACCTGCGCCCGCATCATGCTGCATGGCAAGCCCGACATGGTGCCGCTGGCCAATCCGGTCGCCGAAGTCTGCGCCGTCGCCAAGCGTGACCTCACGGTCGGCGAGCGCTACGACGCCATCGGGGAAACCTGCTACCGCTCCTATACCATGACCGTCACCGACAGCCGCGCCGCCCGGGCGGTCCCGGTTGGCCTGCTCGAAGGCGGCGTGGTTACCGCCCCGGTCAAGAAGGGCGAATTGCTGACCACGGCCAACAGCGCCCCCGATACCACCACGCGCCTCTTCGCCCTGCGCCAGCTCCAGGACAAGATGCTCGGCCTGGTCTGATCCCACCACGATGTCATCCCGGCGCAGGCCGGGATCCGTGCTGCGACCTCTCAAGAGACCACCCTAAAACCCACCACGCTGGCAGCCGGTGCCCCCCAGAAAACAAAAAAGACCCCCGGATCTCTCCGGGGGCCGTCTTCATCACCCGCGCAAAACTACCCGCGCAGCGCCACCTTGCCCTTGCGGCCGGGCTCACCGCTGGCCTTGACCGCATCCACCACCAGGTCCAGCCCGAACACCTCTTCCACCGGCAATTCCAGCTCGCCCTTGGCCGCGGCCATCACCAGCTCACCCAGCAGCGCACCAATGCGCTCCGGCGCCACGGGCGGCTTGGCGCCCCAGAACCCCTTGACCGTAATGCCGCGGAACAGCAGGTCGCCCGCCGAGATCTTCAGCGGCCGCTGCGTCATCGCGCCAAAGCTGATCAGTTCGGCGCCATCGGCCACCACGGCCAGCAATTGCGTCGGGCCATCGCCACCCAGCGAGTCGATCGCCTTGATGATCGGCGCGCCGCCGGTCAGCGTCTTGACCCGCTCCTGCCAGCCGTCATTCTCGGTCGAAACCACATTGGCAATACCAAGCGCCTCGAGTTCGGCTACGGCTGCATCGCGCCGCACCAGCCCGATGACATTGATGCCCTTCTCGGCCGCAAACCGCGCCACCAGCTTGCCCACGGCGCCATTGGCGGTGTTCTGCACGATCCAGTCACCGGCCTTCAAGCCCATGGATTCAATGATCATCTTGGCGCTGAGCGGCATCGACACCAGCTGGCACGCCGTCTCGTCGCTCACCGCTTCGGGCACCGGCACCAGCCGCTTGGCATCGGCCAGATAATACTCCGCCCAGGTCTTTTCGCCGCCGCCCGCCACGCGCTGGCCGATCTGGAGATGGCTGACGCCCTCGCCCAGGGCATCGACCACGCCGACCGCCTCGGTCCCCGGCACCGCCGGCAGCGCCGGCTTGAAGCCATACTGGCCGGCAATCGTCATCAGGTCGTGATTGTGGATCGGCGACAGCACCATGCGCACCAGCACCTGCCCGGCGCCCGGCACCGGCTTGTCGCGCTCGACAACAGTCAGCACCTGCTCGGGCGAACCGAATTTCTCATAGACCACGCTGCGCATCGGTATTTCCGTTCATTGTTTTCACTGCCCGATAGATAGGGCGGGTTCGGCGCGGATCAACCAACCTGCAGCAATGTAGCGCAGTTGGATGATCGCCCCACCCGCAGGCTTGAACCCGGGCAGGCGATGCCATAAAACCTGATAATTCAATTCAGGAATAATTGCATGTCCAGCCTTACCGATGCCCGCGCCCCGCAGCGCCTCCGCCATGAAACCCGCATGCGCCTGCTCGATGTGGTCGACGTCACCGACGTGACTCCCCTGATGCGCCGCATCATCCTGACCGGCGATCTCGAAGGCTTCAGCGCCCCCGGCCATGCCGATCACATCAAGGCCTTCTTCCCCGAGCCCGGCACCGAGCCCTTCATTCCGGTCATCGGCCCCAACGGCGCCGAATATCCCGACCACATCAAGCGCCCGGAAATGCGCGACTATACCCCGCGCTATTTCGACAAGCCCGCCAACAGGTTGGCTATTGATTTCGTGCTGCATGGCGATGGCCCCGCCTCGTCCTGGGCGGCCCAAGCCGCCATCGGCCAGAAGCTGCTGATCGGCGGCCCCCGCGGCTCGCTCATCGTTCCCCCCGCCTTTGACTGGTACCTGCTGGCCGGCGACGAAACCGCCCTGCCCGCTCTGGCGCGCCGCATCGAGGAACTCCCGGCCGGCGCTAGGGTCGTCGCCGTCATCGAGGTCGACAATGCAGCCGAAGAACAGCGCTTCGACACCGCAGCCGACCTCTCCCTCACCTATGTGCATCGCAATGGCCGCCCCGCCGGCACCACCGACCTGATCCTGGCCACCATCCGCGACCTCACCTTCCCGCCCGGCGATGGCTATGCCTACATTGCCGGCGAAAGCAGCATGAGCAAGTCCGTGCGCGCCCACCTCACCGACGACCGCGCCTTCACCCCCCAATACATCAAGGCCGCCGGCTACTGGCTCCTCGGCACCCCCGACGCCCACGAACCCCACTAGGTTCCGTCCGCCGTCGTCCCCTCCCCCCAATGGGGGGAGGGTTAGGGTGGGGGTGCTGCGGTTGTCGCGAGGCCGGAGCGTGTGGAGCGCGCAGACCCCCCACCCTGACCAGCCATTCGAGCATAGCTCTCATGGCCTTCCGCGCTCAAATCGCTCCACTGGAGCGATTTGTCCCTCCGGGCCGCTTGGAAGCCCCTCAAGGGGGAGGGAGACGACTGCAAATTCGTCATCAATCCGTCGGCCGGCCCCTCCCCCTTGTGAGGGCGGGGTCACCAAACCAGGCCCTCAACGCCGTCATCCCGGTGAAAACCGGGATCCAGTTTCCTT
>NZ_FQVC01000012.1 GCF_900128975.1 Devosia limi DSM 17137
CAAAGCAGCGGTTCCCGCCCTATTGGCAACACGAGCAGTCGTCGGTGACGTGGTCGCGGACCGCGGCTACGACGCGCAAGCCATTATCGAGATGATCCAGCAAAGAGGCGGCCGCGGCCACATCCCAACCCAACGGGACCGCAAGCAGCAGCGCAGCGTCGACCCAGCCATCTACCGCCAGCGCAACCTCGTAGAACGGTTCTTCAACAAGCTCAAACACTTCCGCAAGATCGCAACCCGATACGAAAAGACGGCGCGCAACTATCTCGCCGCCGTTCTCATCGCTTGTTCACGCCTCTGGATGCGCTTTTATGAGTCCGCTACCTAGGGGCTTCGCATTGGTTGCAACCGGCTGGCTGGAGCGCTTGCGCAACTTCGGGCCGCAGGCGCTTGCCCGCGGCAACAGGACGCGCGGCATATCCTGCCGGCGGGCGGCAGCGAGGGGGAACCTTCCCGCTGTTGCCGCAATTGATTTCTAGGTTACGTTCAACCAGAAAATCAGCCAGGGACCCAAACCCATGATTCGCCGCGATGTTATGCTGCTCGGCCTGTCCGTCGCTCTTGCCTCGGCCATGCCGGCCCTGCCGGCCTTGGCGCTCGACCGTGCGCTGACGCCCCAAGAGCAGCAGCTCATCACCGATATTTCCGCGCACAATTCGGCCATCCGCACCATGGTTGGCCGCTTCCTGCAGATCGATACCTCCGGTGGCCGCACCGAGGGTACGTTCTTTCTCGAACGCCCGGACAAGGTGCGCTTCCGCTATAACCCGCCCAGCCGCGAGGAGATCGTCTCGGTCGGCCGCGGCTTCTATGTGCTCAACCGCCAGGAAGAGACCTATTACGCCTATCCGCAGGACTCGATCCCGCTGCGCCAGTTCCTCGGCGACAGGATCAATCTGTTCGAGGCCAATCTGGTCGATGTGACCAATTCGGACGGCTACCTGTCCGTGACCCTGATCGATGAGACCATGGCGGGTACCGTCCAGGTGTCGCTGATCTTTGACGTCGAGACCAAGGACCTGGTGCAGTGGAGCCTGGTCGAGCCCAGCGGGGCCGAGCTGACCTTCTCGCTCTATGACGTGGAAAAGGGCGTGGACATTCCACGGGCGTTTTTCTCGATTCCAGCGACATACAAGAGCGTCGACCCCGCCAAGCGCTAGGGTTTGGCCGGGGTCTTGCGCGGGCCCCCACGCTTCCCCACCATACGTCCGTTATTGCCCGGCTTGTCCGGGCAATTTCTATTTTGGGGGAGGTGGATCACCCGGACAAGCCGGGTGATGACGGCGTGGAGGGATCTGGGCTGGCACAGCCTATCGGGACTTGCTGTGAGGGGGCTGCCTTGCCTGCCTTGCCGGTTCGGCACGTGGAAAAGCCCACCACGGCGCCGTTATCGCCCAGCCACCGCGCTGTCCACGGGCTTGACCCGTGGACCACTCGTAACGCGTGCCGGGTGGAGAATGGCCCACGGGTCAAGCCCGTGGGCAGCCTGGTGGGTGGGGCAGAGTTCTCTGCGCGGCAGGAAGCTCGATTACCGCGGCAATATTATGCTGTCAGCCACAGGGCGATAAGACCGGCGAGGCCGACAAGGATGCGCCAATAGGCGAAGGGGGCGAAGCCATGCCTGGAGACGAAATCCAGCAGGTATCGCACCACCAGCGCGCCGACCACGAACGAGGCCGCAAAACCGATGGCGATATGCAGGCCCAGATCCATGTCGATCAGATTGCGGCTCTTGTAGAGATCATAGCCAAAGGCGCCGATCATGATCGGCAGGGCGATGAAAAAGGTGAATTCGGCCGCCGAGCGCTTGCTGGCACCAAACAGCATGGCGCCCACCACTGTGGCGCCCGAACGCGATACGCCCGGGATCAGCGCGATCATCTGGAACAGGCCGACAATCAGCGCCAGATACCAGGGGTAGTGATAGATATCGTCGTATTTCTGCTTGATCGGCATGCGGTCGACGATCAGCAGCACGATGCCGCCGATGAGCAGGCTCAGGCAGATCACCAGCGGCGATTCATAGATCACCGTCTGGATGTAGTCGCGGAACAGCACGCCGGCCAAGGCGCCGGGGAAACTGGCGATCACCACGGCGGCGGCGAAGTGCCAAGCATAGGGCTTGCCGGCCAGCGCATCACGGATGAGTTCGCCGATCTTGGCGAAATACACGGTAATCACAGCCAGGATCGCACCCAGCTGAATCAGCACGATAAAGGTCGCCGGTTGGGTAAAACCGAAGAAATGCCCAGCCAGCAGCAGGTGTCCGGTGGAGGAGACCGGCAAGAATTCGGTAAGCCCTTCGAGAATTCCCAGGATCAGTGGCACAAAAAGACCTTGATCGGCGTTCATTTGATCCCCTAATTCATCTTGTGGGCTATCTGTGGGCCCTGCTCTTAATGGTGTTCGCGCATAGCGCCAAGGCCAGGGCATTGATCAAGCGAAAACCGGAGGAGCGAAAACCCGCATGCCGAGCCTTTTGCATCACCCTCTGGATCCGTCCTCGCGTCTTGTAAGACTGATGTGTGCCGAATATGGCGTGCCGCTGGACATGGAGGAGATCAAGCCCTGGCTGCGCGAAGCCGAGCTGCTGGAGATCAATCCGGCCGCGACGCTGCCGGTCCTGATCGGCGATAGCGACACGCCCATTGTCGGCCTGCTCGCCTCGATCCACACCATCGAAGATCTTTATACGCCCAGCGCCGTCGAGGGGCTGATCCCGGCCGAGCCGGGCCAGCGCGCCGAAATGTGGCGGCTGATCGAATGGGTGATCTTCAAGCTCAATGACGAAGTCACCCGCTATGTGCTCGAGGAGAAGATCGTCAAGCGCGACCAGCGCGGCGCGACGCCCGATCCGGCGGTGCTGCGCGTGGCCAAGGCCAACCTCAACGAGCATATGCTGTATTTCAACTGGCTGTTCGCCACCCGCGCCTGGCTGGCCGGCGACACCATGACCCTGGCCGACTTTGCCCTCGCCGCGCATCTGTCGACGCTCGACTATCTCGGCGATATCGATTGGGGCAAGGCCGGCGAAACCCGCGACTGGTATTCGCGCATCAAGTCGCGCCCCGCCTTCCGCACCCTGCTCAATGACCGCGTCGTCGCGATGCCGCCGCAGCGCGGTTATGCCGATCTGGATTTTTGATTACCGCACCGGGTCATGCCCGCGCAGGCGGGAATCCATTCTTTGAGTTGTGCCGACAGAGCGGGCAGAATGGATTTCCGCCTGCGCGGGAATGACCCTGTGAAAACTGTAACGCCATCCGCCGATAAACTTGTCGCCGAGCTGCGGACCCGCGCCAGGGCGCTGGGCTTTGACAGCTTTGGCATTGCGCCGGCCTCGGCCCGCCCCGACCTGCCCGCAAAGCTGCAGGCGGCTTTGGACGCCGGCTGGCATGGCGACATGGAATGGATGGCCGAAACCGCCGAGCGCCGCGCCAGCCCGACGGCGCTATGGGACGAAGTCCGCTCGATCATCCTGCTTGGCTATAATTACGGCCCCGAGACCGATCCGCTGGCCATTCTGGGTGAGCGCGATCTCGGCTCGATCTCGGTCTATGCGCGCAATCGCGATTATCACGAGATCATCAAGGGCAAGCTCAAGGAACTGGCCGGGCTGCTGTCACGCCGCTCCGGCGAAGGCGTCAAGGTGTTCGTCGATACCGCGCCGGTGATGGAAAAGCCGCTGGCGGAAGCGGCAGGCCTGGGCTGGCAGGGCAAGCACACAATTCTTGTCAGCCGCGAATTTGGCTCCTGGCTGTTTCTGGGCGCCATCTTCACTTCGGCTGAACTGCCACCCGACCAGCCGCATGCCGAAAGCTGCGGCTCCTGCACGCGGTGCCTCGATATCTGCCCGACCCAGGCGTTTCCGGCGCCGTTCCAGCTCGATTCCCGCCGATGCCTCGCCTATCTCAGCGTCGAGCACAAGGGCCCGATCCCGCTCGAATTCCGGGTGCCGATGGGCAATCGCATCTATGGCTGCGACGATTGCCTGGCGGTTTGCCCCTGGAACAAATTTGCCAAGGTCAGCCGCGAGGCCAAGCTGCGGGCACGCGCGGATCTCGAGCGGCCGACTCTTGCGCAACTGGCGCGGCTCGATGACGAGGGCTTTCGCACCTTGTTTGCCGGTTCGCCGGTCAAGCGCATTGGCCATGGCCGGTTCCTGCGCAATGTGCTGATCGCCATTGGCAATAGCGGCAATGTGGAACTGGCGGGGCTCGCCGAGGATCGGCTCGATGCCGACGACCCCCTGGTGCGCGGCGCCGCGATCTGGGCCTTGCGGCGCCTGACCCCAGAGCGTGCCCAGCGGCTCAGTCTTGCCTATCTGGCGAAGGAAGGCGATAGCTCGGTACGCAGCGAATGGACGGCGGACCTCTGACATGAACGTGTTTATCTTCGGCCTCGGATTTTCAGCGCTGGCGGCAGTTGAGGCCTTTGCTGGCATCGGCGAGCCGGTCCACGTGGCCGGAACGGTTCGTACCGCCGAAAAGGCAGCGGCATTGCGGGCCAGAGGCATTGCCGCCCATGTGTTTGACGGCACCGCGCCGGGACCGACACTGGGGCCGGACCTGCGTCGCGCCAGCCATGTGGTGTTCTCGATTGCCCCCGGCAGCGCCGGCGATCCGGCTTTGGCCCATCACCGCGCCGATCTCGATGCGGCGCCGGAGCTGGAATGGCTCTGCTACTATTCCACCGTCGGGGTCTATGGCGATTTCGGCGGCAGCTGGATCGACGAGACTGCGCCGCTGGTGCCGCGCAATGAGCGCTCGGATCGCCGCGTGCTGGCCGAGGACGAATGGCGCGACTACGCATCGGAACGCGGCGTGCCGCTGGCCATCCTGCGGCTGGCCGGCATTTATGGCCCCGGCCGCTCCAGCTTCGACAAACTGGCCGATGGCACGGCGCGCCGGGTGATCAAGCCGGGCCAGGTGTTCAATCGCATCCATGTCGCCGATATTGGCCGCGTGACCGCGCTCGCCGCACAAAAACGGCTGGCCGGCACCTTCAACCTCGCCGATGACGAGCCGGCCCCACCGCAGGATCTGGTGCGCTTTGCCGCCGATCTCGCTGGCGTCGAGCCGCCGCCCGAAGTTGCTTTCGATGTTGCTGACATGACCCCGATGCAGCGCTCTTTCTACGCCGATAACAAGCGCGTCTCCAATGTCGCGATCAAGCAGGCGCTGGAGATCGAACTGCTCTATCCCACCTTTCGCGATGGCCTCAGCGCCATTTTCAGCGAGGAAAGCGCATGAGTGTTTCGCCCGCCAAATCGGCGCCCCAGGCCATCGTGCTCGATGGCCGCTTTGTCCGGCTGGAACCGTTCCATGCCCGCCACGCAGCGGATCTGTTCGCGGTCTCGACCATGCCGGGCGGCGCCGAACGCTATCGCTGGCTGTTCAGCCACGCGCCGACCTCGCTGGCAGAGATGGAGACCCGGATCGTCGATGCCAATGCCGGTGCAGACCGCTATGTGGCGGTGATCGACAAGGCCAGCGGCAAGGCAGTCGGCCAGCAGGCCTGGATGCGCATCGCCCCCCAGCATGCCTCGATCGAGATTGGAGGGGTCTATTGGGGCCTGCCCATGGCCCGCTCGCCGCTGGCCACCGAAGCGCTGTTCCTGTTCGCCCGCCACGCCTTTGACGACCTCGGCTATCGCCGGTTCGAGTGGAAGTGCAATAATAACAATGAACCCTCCAAAGCCGCGGCGCTGCGCTTCGGCTTTCAATATGAGGGCCTGTTCCGCCAGGACTTGATCATCAAGGGCGAGAGCCGGGACACGGCCTGGTTCTCGATCATCGACAGTGAATGGCCTGCGATCCGGGCTGAATATGAGCGATGGCTGGCCCCGGACAATTTCGATGCCGCTGGGATGCAGAAGAGCAAGCTGGTGACGCGGTAGCACCTTCCACGGAGTCATTCCCGCGCAGGCGGGAATCCACTCTTCAACTCGGTACGAATCCCAAAACAGAATGGATTCCCGCCTCCGCGGGAATGACCCGGTGATGGGGAGCAACCACCGTGCTGCCCACGGGCTTGCCCCGTGGGTCATTCGCGGCGCGGCGTGAGAGGTGAGTGGTCCCCGGATCAAGTCCGGGGACAGCACAGTGGGGAGGCGAGATATCGCTCTACCCGCTATCTACTTTACGATCCGCTGACCTGAACGCCGGCGCCCTCCCCACGCGCTACTTACTCGCCCGCCAGCCGCCACACCGCGTCTTTCAGCAGCGCCAGGTCCTGATCCCGGCTCAGCCGGTGATCGCCATCGGGGATCAGCGTCAGGGTCACCGGATCGTGCAGGATATGGGTGACCAGCTTGATGGCATGGGCCTGCGGCACGTCGGGATCGGCGCCGCCTTGCAGGATGATCGTCGGGCAGCCGGTTTCGATGACGCCGCCGAACAGCCGGTGGTGCTCGCCATCCTCGATCAGCTTGCGGGTGATGCGATAGGGCGTGTCGGAATATGCCGAGGGCTGGTCGACATAGCCGAGATTTTGCAGCGATTCATGGTCGGCGGCGCTAAAGTCGGGCAGCATCAGGTCATGGGTCATGTCGACGGCCGGGGCGATCAGCACCAGGCCTTTGGCGCGGGATTGCCCTGCCGCCTGCATGGCGCGGACCAGCAGCAGCGCCAGCCAGCCCCCCATCGAGGAGCCAACGATGATCTGGGGTCCACTGGTCGTGGCGAAGACTGCCTGGGCTTCCTCCAGCCAGCGGCTGATGCTGCCATCATCGAACGATCCCCCCGAGGCGCCATGGCCGGAATAGTCGAAGCGGGTGACGGCCAGACCCTTGTCGGCGCCCAGGGCATCGAGAGCCATGGCCTTGCTGCCCATCATGTCGGAGCGATAGCCGCCGAGCCAGAACAGGCCCGGATTGCCACCGGGGCGGGTTTGCACGGCGATGTCGCGACTCTCGGCGCCGCTTCCGACGACAAGAGTTGATCGTTCGATGCTGGTCATGGCTGGCACTTTCCGATGAAGGATCCTATACTTGGCCATAGCGCGGCCATATGGGCGTTTCCTAGGCGCAACAGGCTTCAAATTCCATCGGTTTACCTGTTGACTTATGGCCGCCGTGACACGATTTTACGCTCGATTTCACCACTTGGCTTGTCAACACAAGGAACTCTGCCATTCGTCGTCCCATGAGACCAGTTGCGCCCCAGAAAGATGGGCCGCTCTCGAACGAGGATATCACCAGCCCCGATGTTCAACTCATCGATGCTGAAGGCGAGAACCGGGGCGTCGTCCGGACTCGTGAGGCTCTCACAGAGGCCCAGGAACAGGGACTGGATCTGGTCCTGATCTCTCCGAACGCCAGCCCGCCGGTCGCCAAGATGCTCGACCTCGGACGCTTCAAATATGCCGCGCAGAAAAAAGCTGCCGAGGCGCGCAAGAAGCAGAAGGTGATCGAGGTCAAGGAAGTCCAGCTCCGGCCCAATATCGATACCCACGATTACGAGACCAAGATGAAGGCTGCCCAGCGCTTCATCGCCGAAGGGGATCGCGTCAAGGTAACGATGCGCTTCCGTGGCCGCGAAATGGCCCACCAGGACATTGGTATGCAGCTGCTGCTCAAGGTCCGGGAACTGCTCGAGCCGGTGGCCAAGGTCGAAAGCCAGCCCCGCTCGGAAGGCCGTCAGATGGTCATGGTCCTGGCGCCCAAGTAAGGCATCGACCACCACGCATAGAAAAAGGCAGGCCCTCGGGCCTGCCTTTTTGTTTTGGATGGCCCCTGTGCTGTTACAGCGCGGCGGCGACGTCGCTGGCATAGGGGATAGCCGGCTGGGCGCCGGGATTGAGGCAGGCCAGGCTCGCCGCCACTGCGGCGCGGCGCATGGCGGCTTCCAGCTCCAGCCCGGCATCGAGCCCGGCGGCAAGATACCCGCAAAAGGTATCGCCGGCGCCGACGGTGTCGACAGGCGTTACCTGCAGTGCCGGAACCTGGATCAGCCCGTTGGGCGTCGCGGCCTTGGCCCCGTCGGGGCCCAGGGTGACGATCACCGTCTGGTCATGGGCCCTGGCCCAGTCCTGCATGGCGGCGTCGAGTTCGTCTATGCCACGGCCGGTGAGCAGGGCAAATTCGGTTTCGTTGGCGATCAGGATTGTCGCCTTGGGGGCCACCGTCCTGGTGCTGTCGATGAAGGGGGCGGTGTTGAGGATCGAGATCACGTCCTGCGCCCTGGAGAGGTCCAGCGCCCGTTCGGTCGCCGCCTGCGGGATTTCCTGCTGCAGCAGCAGCACGGTGCCTGCGTCCATGCCCTTGAGTGCAGTTTCGGCATCGGCTGGGGTCATGGTGCCATTGGCACCGGGCAGCACCGCAATGACGTTCTCGCCACGGGTATCGACAAAGATCATGGCGATGCCGGTCGGGCCCTCGGCAATGCGCATATTGGAGAGATCGACGCCATCGGCCTTGAGCAGTTCGAGCGCTGCATCGGCAAAGGCATCGGCGCCCACGGCCGAAAAATGCCGGACTTCGGCACCGGCGCGGCGGGCGGCCAGTGCCTGGTTGGCGCCCTTGCCGCCGGCTGCCATCGAGAACGTGCCGCCGGCCACGGTTTCGCCGGGCCTGGGCAGGCGCGAAACTGTGCCGACCTGGTCGAGATTGGTAGAGCCGAAGACAGTGATCATGAGGCAGCCTTGATGATGGTGTTCCAGTTGCGCGAGGTCCAGAGACGCTTCTTGCCGAAATGCTTCCAGATCTGCTCCATGCCTGCGCCAAACCGCCCGGAGGGCAGTCGGAAAGCCAGGATGCATACCTCGCGCTCGGTGAGTTTGACTACCTCGAAATCACCCGCGAGGGCACAGGGCATTGGCAGGGACCGCGCATCGGGTTCGGCCAGCAGCGTCACATAGAGTTTGGTATCGGCATCTTCCGTCCGCCCGGAAAAGGGGTCGAGCGCGATCAGCGCCCGCAACTCGTCCTGGGTCCGCAGCACCACTGCGATGGGAAAGCCGAAAGTCTGGCCCAGAGCAGCTTCGATGGCGCCGCGCTCGGCGGTCTCGGCATCGAACAGCACATTGCCGCTCGCCAACAGCGTCTTGACGTTATCAAAGCCCATCGCGGTAAAGGCCGCAGCCAATTCGGCGCTCTTGACCTGGCGCTTGCCCAGATTGACGCCCCGCAGCAGAGCCACGCGCCGGGTCACGCCTTGCCGGCCTTGCCATTGGGGTGGATGGTTTCGCCGCGCACCAGCATCTCGACAAAGCCATCGATCTTCTTCTGCCGGGCGGCTGGGGTTTTCAGATTGCCCACGCGGAACGCCATCGCAAAGCGGTTGGTCTTGTTCAGGCTTTCAAAGCTTGCCAGCGCCCGGGGATCGGCAGCGATCGCTGCCATCAGGTCGTCGGGGATCTCCATCTTCGAGCTCGCGGCATAGGCGGCGTCCCAACGCCCGTCGGCCTTGGCGGCATCGACGTGCCGCAGGCCATGCTCGGTCATCCGGCCTGCCTCGATCAGCCGATCGATATGGGTGCGGTTGACCTGGCTCCAGATGCTCCTGGCCCTGCGCGGGGTGAAGCGCTGCAGGAACGAGACCTCGTCATGGGATTTCTTGATCCCGTCGATCCAGCCCCAGCACAAGGCAACGTCCAGCGCCTGGTGATAGGTAATGGTCGGGATGTCTGAGCCCTTTTTGTAGATGCGCAACCAGAGTTCGCTTTCGCGGTCATGGTGCTGCGCGAGCCAGGCCTCGAACCCCGCCTGATCGGTAAAGCTGCGGATGCGGTCGGGATTGGGAATGACTGGCGCCATCAGATCACCCCGAGGCCAGCCTTGTCGATAATGGCCTGCAGCTTGGGATCGAGCAGTTCGGCGGCCGGCAGGCCCATGCCGAACGTCTCGCTCAGCACTTCGCGCATATCGGCGACATTGGTGATGAAGCGCTGGTCTGTCTGCCCTTCGGGGCCATGCACGGTCAGCCGGTTCTCGAGCAGGGCAAGGCGTTTGCCCTCTGGCGACAGGGCTACGCGCAGGTCCTGCCGGAACTTTGAGGCCGGGTCGGTCGAGAGATAGAGGTTGGAGGCATCGTAATCGGCGTCGGTGCGCTCGATCATCTCGAAGCTATAGAGGGCTTTCCAGTCCTCGCCGATCTTGGCTTCAAGCCGCCATTCGGGATCGCCGCCGGTCAGCCGGCAAGTTTCGTGCGGGGTCTTCTGCTCGATATCGGGGCGCAGCCGCAGCGGCGCGGTCAACGTCAACCCGCCAAAGCCGACATCGGCGATATGGGTCTGGCCGGAGATCTCCACCGCCAGCACCATATGGCTGAGCGCGATATCGGTGGCGTCGGGATTGTTCCACAGCACTTTGGCCAGCAGGGGGATGACCTTGTAGTCGAGCTCGCGCAAGACGCGCATCAGCAGCAGATTGTGTTCGTAGCAATACCCACCCCGGCGCTCGGCCAGCAGCTTTTTTTCCAGGCTCGCCTGGTCGAGCGGCACCGGCAGGCCAAGCAGGGGGTTCAGGTTTTCAAAGGGTATGACGGCGGGGTGCAGCCCATGCAGCAATTCCAAAGTCGCCAATGTCGGGGCGATCGATCCGGCAAAACCGATTCGCTCGAAATAGGCTTTGAGATTGACTTTATGGCTCATCGACCACCCTTGGCGCTGTTTCCGAATCCGCCGCAATATGGGGCAATTGGGCAGGGTTTGTCACGGCTGGCAATTTTCGGCGCAACAGCGTCGTCGCGCCGCAGGGCGATTGGCGGGCGCCAGTCGTCATCCGGAGAGGTGTTCCGCCGATAGTTTGATTGGTGCGGCAAACGCCCTGGCTGACGCAGCCTCAGCCCTGCTGCTTGCGGACGCGGATGACGACGTCGACATGGCTGACCACCATGCCGCGCGGGGCCTGTGGCAGGCTCTTGAATTCGACCGAAGCGGCCGGGATGTCGATCATCCGCTGCTCGTCTTCGACATAGAAATGGTGGTGATCGGAAGTGTCGGTATCGAAATAGGAGCGCGAGGCATCCACCGCCACTTCGCGCAGCAGGCCTGCTTCGTGGAACTGGTGCAGCGTATTGTAGATGGTGGCCAGCGAGACATTGACGCTGGCGTCATTGGCCTCGCCATGCAGTTGCTCGGCGCTGACATGCCGATGCGGGCCGCCAAACAGCAGTTCGGCAAGCGCGACGCGCTGACGGGTCGGACGAAGGCCGGCCATCCGCAGGACTGCGGTAAGGCAGGGCTTGCGTGATGGAAGAGGCCGGGCGGTCTGAGTGCGATCTGACATTGGGTCCTTTAGAAGGCTTAAAAGGGCCGGAAAACTCGTTTCCTTATAGCTATGGCGGGGGTTTGGCACAAGCGGCGCGCCGCCGCACACGCAGCTGTGCGCCCTTGGCATCACTTGACCCCCTTTGCTGGCACCGCTACGAGGAACCGTTAGTTAACCGGGGGCTTTGTATGGCCGAGCGCGCACACCAATTCAGTTACGAAGAACTGTTGGCCCATGGCCGCGGCGAATTGCCGGGTCAGACCGATGCAAGGTTGCCCGCTCCGCCGATGCTGATGTTCGATCGCATCACCCACATCGCCGACAATGACGGCCTGTATGGCAAGGGCTCGGTCACCGCCGAACTCGACGTCCATCCCGACCTCTGGTTCTTCAAGTGCCACTTCATCGGCGATCCGGTCATGCCCGGCTGCCTGGGGCTTGATGCCGTCTGGCAGATGACGGGCTTCTTCCTGGGCTGGACCGGCTCGCCCGGTCGTGGCCGCGCCCTGGGCGGCGAGATCAAAATGACGGGACAGGTCACTGACGACGTCAAGCTGGTCGAGTATGGTATCGACATCAAGCGGGTCATGCGTTCGCGCCTGACGCTGGGTATCGCCGATGGCTGGGTCAAGGCTGACGGCAAGGTGATCTACGAAGCCAAGGACCTGCGGGTCGGCCTGTTCACCGAGAGCCAGCTGCGGGACCAGAAGGGCGCCTGATCGGCGCTCGTCCATATCCAGAACATGAATCGCCCGTACAAGGGCGACTTGAACATTAGGAGCGAGGCCTAAGATGAGACGTGTAGTCGTCACCGGCATGGGGATCATTTCATCGATCGGCAACACCGTGCCGGCCGTGATCGAGAGCCTGCGCGCGGCTCGGCCTGGTATCTCCCGGGCCCAGGACTATGTCGATCTCGGCTTCCGCTCCCAGGTCCACGGCAATCCCGGCATCGATCCGTTCGAAATCCTGGATCGCCGCGTCACCCGCTTTATGGGCAAGGGCGCGGCCTGGAATTATCTGGCCATGCAGCAGGCCATCGCCGATGCGGGTCTGGAAGAATCCGACATCTCCAATCCGATGACCGGTATCGTCATGGGTTCGGGCGGCACCTCCACCCGCACCATTGTCGAAGCCGCCGATACGACCCGCGAAAAAAAGAGCCCCAAGCGGATCGGGCCGCTGGCCGTCCCCAAGGCGATGGGATCGACCGCTTCGGCCACCCTGGCCACCAGCTTTGGCATCAAGGGCATCAATTATTCGATCTCGGCCGCCTGTGCGACGTCCAAGCATTGCATCGGCAATGGCTATGAGCAGATCATGATGGGCAAGCAGGACATCGTCTTTGCCGGTGGTCACGAGGATCTGGACTGGACGCTGTCGAACCTGTTCGACGCCATGGGCGCCATGTCGTCCAACTTCAACGAGACCCCCGAACGTGCCTCGCGCGCCTATGACCTCAACCGCGATGGCTTCGTCATTTCGGGCGGCGCCGGCGTATTGGTGCTCGAAGAGCTGGAACATGCCAAGGCGCGCGGCGCCAATATCATCGCCGAAATCATCGGCTATGGCGCGACCTCCGATGGCCTCGACATGGTTGCCCCCTCGGGCGAAGGCGCCGAGCGCTGCATGCGCATGGCGCTGCGCAATGTCAAAGCCAAGGTCGACTACATCAATCCGCATGCCACCTCGACCCCGGTGGGCGACCTCAAGGAAATGGAAGCCATCCGTTCCCTGTTCGGCAATGAGGACAAGTGCCCGCCAATTTCGGCCACCAAGTCGCTGACCGGCCACAGCCAGGGCGCCACCGGCGTGCATGAGGCGATCTATTCGATCCTGATGATGCGCGAACGCTTCATCGCCGCCAGCGCCAATATCGAAACGCTGGACCCGGCCTTCGCCGACATGCCGATCCTGCAGCAGCGCCGCGACAATGCCGATCTGGGCATCGTGCTGTCCAACTCGTTCGGCTTCGGCGGCACCAATGCCGCCCTGGTGTTCAAGCACCCGGACGCCTAGGCGTTATTTCCATTTCCCATCCACAGTGCTGCCCGCGGACTTGATCCGCGGGTGGGCTTTCGCTTGCGCTGATCCGTGCTCGCACCCACGCAGTCATTCCCGCGCAGGCGGGAATCCACTCTTTGGGTTGTTCGCTGCTCACAAGAATGGATTCCCGCCTGCGCGGGAATGACGCTGTGGGTGGGGAGACTGACGCGGTGACTGGTGCTGCGGTGACTGGGGACATGGTGCAGTGAGGAGCCGCGCCCCGACCGATGCCGTCGCCTGACATATCCATCAATCACTGCGCTGCCCTCGGGTCAAGCCCGAGGGCAGCGCAGTGGGTGGAGGAGCTTTTGGGAAGGGCGGACAGATGAGGGTCGTCATCACCCTCTGCCCGACCATGTTCCACCTGCACAACTCGCCTCACCCCCACGGAGTCATTCCCGCGCAGGCGGGAATCCATTCTTTGGGTGTTTACGGCTAGCAAGAATGGATTCCCGCCTGCGCGGGAATGACCCGGTGGAATAGAGAATGACCCCCGGTGGATGGATGGAATGACGCGGTGATTGGGAGGCCGCGCGCAGGGGGCCATGGTTTTGAACCACAAGCCTCCCCCTCAGTACGAAAACTCCGAGAATCGTGCGTCCTTGCCGTCATAGATCAGCACCCGCCCGATCAGTGGCGTGCCGATGCCGGTGATCAGCTTGATCGCTTCCATCGCCATCAGCGTGCCGATGACCCCGGTCAGCGGGCCCAGAATCCCGGTGGCTTCGCAGCTGGGCAGGTCGGCATCGTCGGCGTCGCTGGGATAGAGGTCGGCAAAGCGCGGGGCGGCGCTGCCATCGGCGCGAGAAAGGTGCGGGGCAAAAACCGTGACCTGCCCGTCAAACATCGAGACCGCACCCGACACCAGCGGCCGGGCCAGCGCTTCGCAGGCCGCAGCGACAATGGCGCGGGTCGACAGATTATCGGTGCCATCCAGCACAAGATCATATTGCCGGATTACCGCCTCGGCATTGGCCGTGGTCAATGGCTCGGCATGTGCCACCAGCCCCACATGCGGGTTCAGCGCCCCGGCAAACCCTGCAGCACTCTCGGCCTTGTTGCGCCCAACGTCCCCGGTCCGATGCACCGTCTGGCGCTGCAGGTTGGAGAGCGAGACCGTGTCATGATCGATTATGCCCAGCGTGCCGACGCCGGCGGCTGCCAGATAGGCGATGACGGGACTGCCAAGCCCACCAGCTCCCACCACCAGCACGCGGGCGCCCCGGAGCGCCTGCTGGCCGGCGCCGCCCATGCCCTTGAGGACCAGGTGGCGCGCATAGCGGCGGGTTTCGGCCGCTGAGAAGGTCTCACTTGCCAAGGGGAACCGCCAGAAAGCGCCGGTCAGGGCCCTCAAAGCCATGGGGATAGACCGAAATCAGCGCCACGCCACCCTCGATCGACCAGCCGGGATAGGGCACGGCCACGCCATAGATGCGGTAAGCCAGTGCGCAGCCGCGCGAGGCAGGCAGGCTGGTGTCGCGATGCAGCTCCTTGCCGTCAACGCTCAGCGCGAATCCGAGGATCTCATTGTCGGTATAGGCCTCGCATTTGGCACTGGGCAGCGCAAAGGTCTCAAGCGCCAGGCGGTGATCGCCCTGCACCGTGCCGGGGCCCATGAAGCCGACGCCGGCGAACCGCAGCGCGCTGCCATCGGCCTCGGGCACGCCATCGCCGTTCACCGCCAGAAACTCGGCCGGTTCATGGATGGCGTGCTGTTCGATCTGGCCGGCAAACTGCGCCAGCGCCTCGCTGCGGATGGCATGGAGCGTGGCTTGCTCGGTATCGGCCTGCACCTTGATCGGCGTGCCGGCCACCCAGCGGTCGTTGTCGAGGTCGATCAGATAGATCGAGGCATAGGCAAAGCCGGAACCGTCCTGGATGCCGAATTCCTCGAAGGCAAAATAGCGGCCATCCTCGGAAAAACCGAGCAGGTCAATGCTGGCCCGGTCGCCAGCCCATGTCGGCGCAACCAGTCCCAGAAGAGCGACGAGGCTAGCGCCCAGTCGAACCATGACCTTTGTCGCCACGTTCGGTATCATCGAGTGTCTCCTGCTGCACAAAGGCTACGCGGCTGACCGGGGCCACCACCATCTGGGCGATCCGGTCACCCCGGCGCACCGCGAAGGGAAGCTGGCCGTGATTGATCAGCATTACCTTGACCTCGCCACGGTAGTCCGCATCCACCGTACCGGGCGCATTGAGCACCGTCACCCCATGCTTGGCCGCAAGGCCGGAGCGCGGCCGGATCTGCGCCTCGAAGCCTTCCGGCAGGGCAATGGCAAAGCCGGTGGGCAGCATGGCCATGCGGCCGGGTGCGATCTCGATCACTTCATCGGCGCTTAGCGCGGCCGGCAGGTCGACCCCGGCGGCGCCGGCGGTCTGCTGGCGCGGGATCGCCAGGCCCTCGCCATGGGGGAGCCAGCGGAAGGAAACGGCAATGGGCAGGGTCATGGCACACGCACTACGGCAAACAATTCATCGGGCATGTCGGGGGCGCCATTGATCAGATCGAGAAAGGGAATGACCTGCTCGGCCGAGCGCTTGTCGGCCGCCAGCGTCATATTGGTCTCGACCACTGCGGCGCCGGAAAAGCGGATGGTCACCGCATGACCGGAGAAAAAGGCTTCGATCATCTGCCTGGTCTCGGCATCCATGTCATCGCCGGCGCCGATTTCGGCCTTCATATCGGCAGTCGGCAGGGCGACGCGCACAAGTCCGGGGCCCGCCGACGTGAAGGTGATGGTTTGCTGGTCATTGCCCATGGTCAGGTCGGCAAACCTGCCTTCCTCGGTGATAGTGCAGGTGGCGCTGCCATCGGCGGCTTCGGTCAGCTTGCCCTCGGCGCAGAACTCGTCTTCGTCCTTGCTCGCCTTGGCGTTTTCGCCGCTCACCTTGACCATGGAATAGAAATCGGCGCCCATCACCTGGGTCATGGTAGCCTTGGCTGTGGTCTCGCTGGTAACGGCCACATCGACACTGGCATCGAGGCATCCGGCCAGGCCGGCACTCAGCAGCAGCACGCCGACCAGCCTGCCGATCAGGTTGAGCTTCATATCCATCTCCGAGCCGACGCGGCCATGGCCGCATTGAGGCGGCAATCTATGGGGAAGCCTCGGAACGGGCAAGCCGATGGCGTGGCTGTGTTCGCTCGGCTAGAGCAGCGCGACCTTCCAGATCAGCACGACCAGCAGGGCCAGGCCCAGCCAGGCCAGTGCCGGCATCATCCAGCGGGGCAGGACGTCGCGGCGGTGCTTTTCGGCGTGATAATCATTGAGGGCGGCTTCGGCCTGGTTGAGGATAACCGGCACGCGGCGAGCGGCATCGGCAAAGATCCGCAAGCCATCCTTGGCGTCCTCGACCTTGCCCAGCGGGCCTTCTTCACGGCGCAGCCAGTCGCCAACCACCGGTTCGGCGACCGTCCAGATATCGAGATGGGGATCAAGTGCCCGCGCCACGCCTTCGACCAGGACCATGGATTTCTGCAGCAGCACCAGTTCTGGCCGCGTCTGCATGTCGAACAACTCGGTGATGGTGAACAGCTGGCCGAGCACCCGTGCCATCGAAATGTCGGCGGCGGTACGGCCATGCAAGGGCTCGCCGATCGACCGGATGGCCAGGGCGAAATCCTCGACCGACTGATTCTCGGGCACATAGCCGATATCGAAATGCCGCCGCGCCACCAGCATGTAGTCGCGGGTGATGAAGCCATAAAGGATATCGGCCAGGAACCGCCGCTCGCGGCGATTGATGCGGCCCATAATGCCGAAATCGACGGCGATGACGTCGCCGGTGCGCGGATCGGCGAACAGATTGCCCGGATGCATGTCGGCATGGAAAAAGCCGTCGCGAATGGCGTGCTTGAGAAAGTTCTGCAGCACCTTGGCGGCCAGCGCCTTGCGATCCACCCCGGCCGCGTCGAGCGCGGCATGGTCGCGGATCGGAATGCCATCGACCCAACTGGTGGTCAAAACATTCTGGGCGACATGATCCCAGCTGACGGTTGGAATGACGAAGCCCTTGTCGTCCTTGATGTTCTCGGCAAATTCGGAAATCGAGGCGGCTTCCAGCCGCAGGTCGAGTTCAAGCCGGGCCGAGCGGTCGAGGGTGGCGACGACCTGGGTCGGCCGCAGGCGTTTGGTCGAGCCGACCAGCCGTTCGGCCAGGCGCGCGCCGGCATAATAGCTCTCGATATCGGCCATGAAGCGCTGGGTAACCCCGGGGCGCAGCACCTTGACCGCGACACTGCGCGGCAGCCCATCGGCCGGCACCAGCCGCGCCTTGTGCACCTGGGCAATCGAGGCGGCGGCCACCGGCGGCGACAGTTCGGTCAGCTCCGCCGCCTTGCCATCGAGCGCAGCCGCCAGAATGCGGGGCACCAGAGCCGCGTCGAAGGGCTCCATCTTGTCCTGGAGGCCGGCCAGATCTGCCGCCACCTGGGCGCCGACCACATCGGGGCGGGTGGCCAGGGTCTGGCCGAATTTGACATAGGTCGGGCCCAGCAGGTTGAGCGCCCGGTTGAGACGCTCGACCTGCCCGGTCTTGCGCACCGAGGGCCGCTCGATCAACCGGCCGAACCAGATGCCCAGCTTGAGTGGCGGCGGCAGGTCATCAGCCGAAATGATCGACAGGGCGCCTTCGCGCGCCAGCACGTAACCGGCCCGGGCAAGGCGGAAATAGGCGGAGAGGATCATGGGCGCTAGAGCTTCCAGGCGCTGAACTGCGCCGCGATATTGCCGCTATAGGGGGTGTGCTTGACCCGCTTGAAGCCGGCTTCGCTGAGCATCGCCGAAAACGCGGCCGGCGTCGGGAACTTGCGGATCGATTCCACCAGATATTGATAGGGCTGGCTGTCGCCGGTCACCAGGCCCCCCATCGGCGGGATGACGCGGTCGGAAAACACCCGGTAGAAGCTGTCGAGGCCCGGCACGTCGACCTGCGAAAATTCCAGCACCATGATGCGCCCGCCGCGCTTGAGCACGCGATGCGCTTCGTTCAGCGCTTTCTGGATGCGGGGCACATTGCGAATGCCGAAGGCGATCGTATAGGCATCAAAGCTGTTATCGGCAAAAGGCAGCTCTTCGGCATTGGCTTCGACAAAGCTGGCCTGGGCTGGATAGCGCCAGGATTTGGCCCGCTCGGCTCCGACCCGCAGCATGTCGGAATTGATGTCGCTGACGACGACTTCGGCATAGCCCACCGACGCATTGATGATGCGCTCGGCGATATCGCCGGTGCCGCCGGCCATGTCGAGCACCCGATAGGGCCGGCTGCCGCCCTTGGGCGGCGCCAGATCGGCGATCATGGCGTCCTTCCAGACGCGATGAATGCCGCCGCTCATCAGGTCGTTCATCAGGTCATAGCGATCAGCCACGCCGTGGAACACCGCGTTGACAAGCCCTTGCTTGTCCTCCAGAGCCACTGTCTGTTCGCCGAAATGGGTTGTCTCGCGCGCCGCGGTCATGGCGTCAGCCTCATGCGTTTACTGATCGCGCGCACCATATCGAAGCTGCCCGCGCATTGCCATGGCACAAAGCCGCACAGGTCCAGGAGCTTAACATGCCAGAATTGCCAGAGGTCGAAACCGTCCGACGCGGGCTCGAGCCATGGCTGGCGCAGGCGCGCATCGAGAGCGTCACGCTCAATCGCGCCAATCTGCGCTTTCCCTTTCCCAAGGATCTGGTGCCGGCGCTGCAGGGCCAGACGATTACCTCGGTGGGCCGTCGCGCCAAATATCTGCTGATCGGGCTCTCCAGTGGTCAGACGGTCCTCAGCCATCTCGGCATGACCGGCAGCTATCGTTTCGCCGAGCACGGCATCGACAAGCCGCCGCGCTATTATGAGACCGAAAACGTGCCCAAGCACGATCATATGGTCTGGATCATCGATCACCCCGAGCATGGCAAGTCGCACCTGATCTATGCCGATCCCCGCCGCTTTGGCTTTGTCGATCTCTATGACCGACCCGAGGACAGCCCCTATCTGACCGGGTTGGGGCCCGAGCCGCTGTCCAATGCCTTCAATGCCGATCTGCTGGCCGCGGCCTTCACGGGCAAGAAGGCGCCAATCAAGGCGGCGCTGCTCGATCAGCGCGTCGTCGCCGGATTGGGCAATATCTATGTCGCCGAGGCACTGCACCGCGCCCATATCCTGCCCACGATACAGGCGGGATCGCTGGTCACCACCAGGGGCCAGCCCAAGCGCGCGCTGGAAGACCTGGTGAGCGCCGTGCGCCAGGTGCTGGTGGAAGCGATCGAAGTGGGCGGCTCGACGCTGCGCGACTTCCGCAATGCCGAAGGCGGCAATGGTTATTTTCAGCATCGCTTCGCCGTCTATGACCGCGAAGGCGAGCCATGCCCCACCCCGATGTGTGGCGGTACCATCGTGCGCATCGTGCAATCGGGGCGCTCCACCTTCTATTGCCCGGCGTGCCAGAAGCAGCCATAACAGCAAGCCAGCAGGCCAATCCCTGAATCCAGTTGACGCTGGCCGCCCCATCCCCTATAGACCGCCCAACTTGGCGGCACTCGATAAGCCGCCGATTTCATTTTATCTCCGGACGCCTGCGACTTTCGTGCGCTATCGGCCGGTTGGACGCCAAGAGGACCGTTATGGCCAATACGCCTTCAGCCAAAAAGGCTACCCGCAAGATCGAAGCCCGCACTGCGGTCAACAAGTCGCGCCGCTCGCGCGTCCGCACCTTCATCCGCAAGGTTGAAGAAGCCATTGTTGCCGGCGACCACAAGCTGGCCATGGAAGCGCTGCGCGCTGCCGAGCCGGAAATCAACCGCGCCGCAACCAAGGGCATCGTGCATGCCAATCTGGCGGCCCGCAAGGTTTCGCGCCTCAACCACCGCGTCAAGGCTCTCAGCGCCTGATTGGCGATGGGATGACCCGCAGCCATCTTGATGGCACGGTCGATGTGAAGGGCTCCGCAAGGGGCCCTTTTTGTTTGGCGCGGGAGCAGGTAAGGTTTTCCGATCCGGCCCGGTTGTGACACCGACGCGACACTTGTGCACAGCTGCGCATCCGCAAGACCAATCCGGCGATCTCATAAGTCCTTCAAAGGCTTGCTTTGGGACTTCACCCGTTCAGCTGCGACAGGGTGCGACAATCGCGTGACGGCGTCGGAATAAATTTCTTAACCCTTCTTGGGTCATCTGCGGACGATTCTGTGTTGAGTCACAGGGTCTTGGTTTGGGCGCCGGATTTGCTGTCTTGGGGCCCGTTTTCACTAGTCCAGAGTCAAGCCCCTATTTCAACGATTCACGTGTTGCGAGGCCAAAATCGTCCCACTAGAATGGCCTCGTTAGCTTACAAAAGGACGGCAGCAAGGCACGTCCACCACAGCTGACGAGAACATTTTTTGGGCGATTGACAGGACCGGTCGAGGCAGCAATGCCGGATTTGGATGGGGCAGTGACGGTAACAATGGCGGCACTTTGTGCGGTCGAGTCAGCCGGAGCGGCGTAGGTAATTTAGTAGATCGCTGGCCACGTCAGGCCAGGCTCAAGTGAAAGTATCAATCGACGGACGGTGGTTAAACCACCGGCGGATCAGTGCGTTCTCAACGAAGGACGCAGGGGGGCGAAGCTATGCATGAAACGGCCCGGCCGAGCGTGCATCAGTGAAAAAATTCAGACGCCACGCAGTTTTGCGGACTGCATGGCAAACCATTGAATGGGGCACGACACAATGACGTTACAGGCGACCGCCGGAAGTGAAGATTGGGATCGGTCCAGTCGCGCTTCCTCCAAACCGATATCGAAAGGCGAGACGTCTGCAATGGCCCAGTCCGACAACCCATCCGAGCCGCAGCGCGACCTCTGGATCCGTGTGCGCGCCCGCTTGAAGGCGTCGGTGGGTGAGGATGTCTTTACCTCCTGGTTCGCCCGTCTCGAACTTGAAGAAATCGTCGACGACCTGGTGCATCTGTCGGCCCCGACCCGGTTCCTGTGCTCGTGGATTCAATCCAATTATGCCGACCGTATTCTTGAGGCTGTCCAGCAGGATGCCCCCGATATTGCCCGCCTGCAGGTGACCATGCGCGTCAACGGCCAGGCCCGTCCGCGCATTACCCAGGTCCAGGATGTCGCGCCCAGCAGCGAGGCGCCTGCCATGGCTGCCGCTGCCATCGTGGCGCCGCAGGCCCTGTCGACCCCACGCCTGATCCGCGACAATACCGCCACCAAGGGCGACGCCCTCTCCGGCAGCGCCATCGACCAGCGCATGACCTTCGAGACCTTTGTGGCCGGTGGCCCCAATGAGATGGCGCTCGGCGTGGCCAAGCAGATCGCTCAGGCGGCTGCCAACAACACCGTGACCTTCAATCCGGTCTACATCCATTCCACCGTCGGTCTGGGCAAGTCGCACCTGCTCAATGCCATCGCCCATGCCACCCAGCAGGCCGATAGCACCAAGAATATCGTCTATCTGACCGCCGACCACTTCATGTACCATTTCATCACCGCCGTGCAGCGCCAGTCGGCGCTGGCGTTCAAGGAATGGCTGCGCCGTGTCGACCTGCTGCTGATCGACGACATGCAGTTCCTGCAGGGCAAGTCGGCCACCGAATTCGGTCATACGCTGGGCACGCTGCTCACCGGTGCCAAGCAGGTCGTCGTGGCCGGCGATGCGCCGCCGCGCGATCTCGAAATGCTTGATGAACGCGTCCGTTCGCGCCTCTCGGGCGGGCTGGTCGTGCCGATCACCACCTTTGACGTCGAACTGCGCCGCGCCATCGTGCAGCGCCGCGCCGATCAGGCCACCGCCCGTTTCGGCATGCACTTCCCGGTGCCGGTCATCGATTATGTTTCCCGCGTCGTGGTCAGCCATGGCCGCGATCTCGATGGGGCGGTCAATCGCCTCGTCGCCGCCAATCAGCTGACCGGTGAACTGATCACCGTGCCGCTGGCCGAAAAGACCCTGGGCGACCTGATCCGTTCGCGCGAAGCCCGCCGCGTCCGCATCGAGGACATCCTCAAGATTGTCTCGCGCCACTACAAGGTGCCGCGCAATGAACTGCTGTCGGCCCGCCGCTCGCGCGACGTCGTCCGTCCGCGCCAGATCGCCATGTATCTGGCCAAGGCGCTGACCAGCCGCTCTCTCCCCGAAATCGGCCGGCGCTTTGGCGGCCGCGATCACACCACCGTCCTGCACTCGGTCCGCAAGGTCGAGCAGATGATCAAGGACGATGTCGAGCTCGGCCAGGAGATCGAGCTGCTCAAGCGCATGCTCGAAGAATAGGGTTTGGGCGGCGGGCATGGCCCGCCGCAATCACCTAGTCCGGCTGCCATCCATAAAACATGATCGTATCGCCAAAGCGCGGGTGGATTTCCTCCCGCAGCATTGTCATGCCCGCTGCTTCGTAGAAGCGTCGCGCCCGCGCATTGCCTGGGCGGGTGAACAGCGTAAAGCCCATCGGCATTGCCGCAATCGCCTCGGCAAACAGCGCCCGGCCAATGCCGCCACCAAAGGCATCCCTGCGGACGAACAATTGATCGAGAATGCCGGCTTCCGGCAGCAGCGCCAAAAAGCCGACAATGACGTCGCCCTGTGTGGCGACGGTGACCTGCCAGCCCTCGGCAAATTCCTGATCGACCCGCTGACGCAGCGCCTGCAGCGGTGGCAGGGCGGCCGGGCCGACATGGGGCAGGCTGGCGCCGCTGTGCCAGATTGCCGCAATCGCGTCGCGATCATCGGCTCGGGCGGGGCGCAGGAGGAAGGGCTGGGTGCGCGGGGTCATGCCGCTATCTAGCGGCCAGCGCCGCGATAAGGCAATCGCCGGTGCCCCGCGGGCCCGGCGATGATTGCCCTTGGGCAAAACCGTCCTCTGCCCTTGCGTTTATGTCCCTAATTTGTAAGGTCATCGCCCGGCCCGTATGGGCTTGCCGCGGTGCAGCGGCGCGCGTGAGTTGAGGATATCGGACTGATGAAAGTTACGCTCGAACGCAACCATCTGCTCAAGTCGCTGAGCCATGTGCATCGGGTGGTTGAGCGCCGCAATACCTATCCCATCCTGGCCAACGTGCTGTTCAAGGCGAGCGACGACAAGGTCGAGCTGCGCGCCACCGATCTCGATATCGAAGTGACCGAAGCCATTCCGGCCATGGTGAGCACGGCTGGTACCACCACCATTCCGGCACACACCCTCTATGAAATCGTCCGCAAGCTCTCTGACGGCGCCGAAGTGCGCCTCGAGACCGATGGCGGCGAGCAGATGGTGCTGACCTCGGGCCGCTCGCGCTTCAACCTGCAATGCCTGTCGCCCGACAGCTTCCCCGATCTCAAGTCGGGCAGCTTCTCGCACGAATTCTCCATGCCGGCAGCGGCCCTGCGCGAGCTGATCGAGCGCACCCAGTTCGCCATCTCCAATGAAGAGACCCGCTATTACCTGAACGGCATCTATTTCCACGCCGTCTCCTCCAGCGCCGGCGGCACCGTGCTGCGCGCCGTGGCCACCGATGGCCACCGCATGGCCCGCGCCGAAATCGACGCTCCGGCTGGCTCGGAAGGCATGACCGGCATCATCGTGCCGAAAAAGACCGTTGGCGAAGTCCAGAAGCTGCTCGATGGCGCTGATGGCGATGTCGCCGTCGAGGTCTCCGACACCAAGATCCGCTTCACCGTCGGTTCGGTCGTGCTGCTGTCCAAGCTGATCGAGGGCACCTTCCCCGATTATGATCGGGTGACCCCCAAGAACAACGACAAGCAGATGAATGTCGACCGCGCCGCCTTTGCGACCGCTGTCGACCGCGTCTCCACCATTGCCTCCGAGCGCGGCGGCAAGGCCGTCAAGCTCTCGGCCAGGGATGGCCTGCTCGAGCTCTCGGTCACCAATCCCGATCACGGCACCGCCAGTGAAGAACTCGCCGTCGAGTTCGATACCGATGGCTTCGAGATCGGCTTCAACGCCCGTTACCTGCTCGATATCGTCGGCCAGATCCGCTCGGAAAGCGCCGTCTTCATGTTCAACGACGCCGGCTCGCCGACGCTGGTGCGCGATGAAGGTGAAACCCGGGCGCTCTACGTGCTGATGCCGATGCGCGTGTAGGGCCAAACGGATTTGACCAAGCTTTGGGAGCCGCCGGCTCCCGCGTCAGGGGGCAAGGAGGAGGGCGGCATGCCCTCCATCGCTGCCATGGCCGTTCCGTCGTCTCCTTGCCCCTCACGGGAGAGGGCCAGAATGGGGAGTGCCATGCTGGGGCGCGCTCGGTTTGGCAGTATCGCCCTCCTCGCCCGATCCTTTGGGTCGACCGCCCCCCTGAGGAGCGAGGTGAGTGAACTCCGTGGGCCCGCGACGCCATGATCCGCCACATCTCCCGCCTGCGTCTCAGCGCCTTTCGCAACTATACCGCGGCGGCGCTCGATCTCGATCAGCGCCATGTGGTGCTGACCGGGCCCAATGGCGCCGGCAAGACCAATCTGCTCGAAGCCGTATCGCTGCTGTCGCCGGGCCGTGGCCTGCGCCGGGCAGCCTTCGACATGGTCCAGGCCCAGGGCTCCGATGCCGGCTGGGCGGTGGCAGCAACCATCGAAACCAATGACGGTCCCGCCGATATCGGTACCGGCGCCTCGCCCGGCGAGGCGGGCCGGCGCGTGCGCATCAATGGCGCCAATGCCCGCTCGATCGAGGCGATGAGCGATTACCTGCGCATTCTCTGGCTGACGCCGGCCATGGATGGCCTGTTCTCGGGTCCCGCCAGCGAGCGGCGCCGGTTTCTGGACCGTCTGGTCACCACGCTGATTCCCGGGCACTCCTCGGCTGTCTCTGACTTCGAGAAGGTCATGCGACAGCGCAATCGGCTGCTCGACGAGGATGGCGATCCCCGCTGGCTGAGCGCCATCGAGGCGCAAATGGCCGAATTGGCCGCCGCCATTCACCTGGCCCGCACCGATAGCCTCCAGCACCTGCAGGCCCTTATTGCCGAGAGCCTGGATGACGCGAGCTTTCCGGCCGCCCATCTGGCGCTGACGCCGCTGTTCGAGGATCGCCATGAGCCGGCCTCCTCATCGGCGCTGGAAGCCGAACTGGTGGCAGTCTGGGGCCGCTCGCGCGCCCTTGATCGCGCCGCCGGACGCACCATATCCGGACCTCACCGTGTCGACCTGGAAGTGACCTATGCCCAAAAGGGCATGCCTGCCGCCCTGGGCTCGACGGGCGAGCAGAAAGCCCTACTGATCGGATTGATCCTGGCCCATGCCAGATTGGTCAAGCTGCGCACCGCCATTACCCCGTTCCTGCTGCTCGACGAGATTGCCGCCCATCTCGATCCCGACCGGCGGCGGGCGCTGTTTCTGGCGCTCGACGGGCTGGGAACGCAGTGCTTTCTGACCGGCACCGACGCCCTGCTGTTCGAGGCTTTGGGCGATCGCGCCCAGACCGTTACGGTGCGCGACGGACGCCTGTTCAGGGACTGATCCGCAATACGGGCTGATTCCCCTGCAAACGGCCCGCAAACGGCCATTTTGCTTGGGTCTATACCCTCTATCCGCTACAACAAATTCACTGTAATCGACCCTGATTCGGACCCCATGACCGATACCGAAAAATCCAATCCCTCCGACTATGGCGCCGACAGCATCAAGGTGCTCAAAGGCCTTGACGCGGTGCGCAAGCGCCCCGGCATGTATATCGGGGATACGGACGACGGCTCGGGCCTGCACCACATGGTCTATGAGGTGGTCGACAACGCCATCGATGAGGCTCTGGCGGGCCATGCCGACCGGGTGACCGTAACGCTCAATGCCGACGGATCGGTCTCGGTGACCGACAATGGCCGCGGCATGCCGACCGGCATCCATAGCGGCGAAGGCATTTCGGCGGCCGAAGTCATCATGACCCAGCTGCATGCCGGCGGTAAGTTCGACCAGAACTCCTACAAGGTTTCCGGCGGCCTGCACGGCGTGGGCGTCTCGGTGGTGAACGCGCTGTCGCAATGGCTCAAGCTCAAGGTGCGCCGCGACGGCCAGGTGCACGAGATTTCCTTCACCAATGGCGACGCCGATGCGCCGCTCAAGGTGACCGGCACCTATGAAGGGCGCAACGGCACGGAAGTGACCTTTCTGCCTTCGACCGAGACCTTCACCATGGTGGAGTTCGATTTCAAGACGCTTGAGCATCGCCTGCGCGAACTCGCATTCCTGAATTCGGGCGTCCGCATTCTGCTCGCCGATCGCCGCCACCCCGAGCCGGTGGAAGTCGAGCTGTATTACGAGGGGGGCCTGGAGGCCTTCGTCAATTATCTCGACAAGTCCAAGACCCCGGTGATCGAGCGTCCGATCACCATCCTGCACGAAAAGGACGGCATTACCGTCGAAGTGGCGCTGCAGTGGAACGACAGCTACCACGAGAATGTGCTGTGCTTCACCAATAACATCCCCCAGCGCGATGGCGGCACGCACCTCGCGGGCCTGCGCGGTGCGTTGACGCGCCAGGTGACCGGTTACGCCGAAACCTCGGGCATTTCCAAGAAGGAAAAGGTGCAGCTGACCGGCGACGATACACGCGAAGGGTTGACCTGCGTGCTCTCGGTCAAGGTGCCCGATCCAAAGTTCTCTAGCCAGACCAAGGACAAGCTCGTCTCGTCCGAGGTGCGCCCGGTGGTCGAGAACGTCGTCAACGAAAAGCTCGGCCAGTGGTTCGAAGAGCACCCCAACGAGGCCAAGGTCATCGTCGGCAAGGTGGCTGAAGCCGCCGCCGCCCGCGAAGCTGCCCGCAAGGCGCGCGAGCTGACCCGCCGCAAGGGCGCTCTGGAAATCTCCTCGCTCCCCGGCAAGCTCGCCGATTGCCAGGAACGCGATCCCGCCAAGTCTGAAATCTTCATCGTCGAGGGTGACTCGGCCGGTGGTTCCGCCAAGCAGGGCCGCGACCGCTCGGTCCAGGCCGTGCTGCCGCTGCGCGGCAAGATCCTCAACGTCGAGCGCGCCCGCTTTGACCGCATGATCGGCTCCGACCAGGTCGGCACGCTGATCACCGCGCTCGGCACCGGCATCGGCCGCGAAGAGTTCAACGCCGACAAGCTGCGCTACCACAAGATCATTATCATGACCGACGCCGACGTCGACGGCGCCCATATCCGCACCCTGCTGCTGACCTTCTTCTATCGGCAGACCCCGGAGCTGATCGAGCGCGGCCACGTCTATATCGCCCAGCCTCCGCTCTACAAGGTCAAGCGCGGCCAGTCCGAGCAATACCTCAAGGATGAGCGGGCCCTGGAAGACTACCTGCTCTCCACCGGGCTTGACGATGCCGTGTTCACCACCCGCGATGGCGTTGCCCATGCCGGTGCCGACCTGCTCAACATCCTGCAGCAGGCCCGCGACATCGTGCATGCCATCAACAATCTCAACACCCGCTACAATCGCAGCCTTGTCGAGCAGGCGGCCATCGTGGGCGGTCTCGATCCCGATGGCCTCGGCGATCCGACCCGGATCGAAGGCACGATGGGCCGCATCGCCAACCGCCTCGACCGCATTTCGGACGAACTCGAACGCGGCTGGACCGGCGTCATCACCGACGAGGACGCTCTGGCCTTCTCGCGCACCGTGCGCGGCGTCGCCGAAACCCACCAGATCGACAAGCCGCTGCTGCAGAGCGCCGATGCGCGCAAGCTGCGCCAGTTGGCCGACCGTCTCGACGAGCTTTACGGCGGGGTCCCGACGCTCAACCGCAAGGGCGACGTGACCCAGATCTTCGGGCCCGCCTCGCTGTTCAAGGCCGTCACCGATGCCGGCCGCAAGGGCGTCTCGCTGCAGCGCTATAAGGGGCTGGGCGAAATGAACCCCTCCCAGCTCTGGGAAACCACGCTCGACCCCAATGCGCGCACGCTGCTCAAGGTCGAGATCAAGGAAACCGACGAAGCCGATTCCATCTTCACCGCCCTGATGGGCGACCTCGTGGAACCGCGCCGCGACTTCATCCAGGACAATGCGCTGAGCGTCAGCAACCTGGACGTTTAGTCCGCTTCATCCCGCTTGATCGTGAGCCCGCGCCCTACGGCGCGGGCTTTTGTTTTGTGGGAGGGGGGGCGCGTCAGGTCTGCGCCAAACCGCCGGGTCATTCCCGCCTGCGCGGGAATGACCCCGTTTAGCTGGAGAGCATCCTGCTTGGTGGCAAGATGGGTTGCCCGGACAAGTCGGGCAATGACGGTGGCTCGGCAATTCCCCTGACGCCAAGGCCGCAGTTTTCGGCCTTATTTCCATCCCACCCACCGCGCTGCCCACGGGCTTGACCCGTGGGCCACCATCGGTCCGGCACGTGTGGCGAGCGATCCCCGGGTCAAGCCCGGGGACAGCGCTGTGATGGTGGAGACATTCAGCTTCGGCCTGGCCCATCCCGCTCTGGCGTCGTCACCCGGCTCGTCCGAATGACTTGCCCTTCCCTGCGCCCCTCCCGCTACGCCGCGGTACCCGCCCGCAATGTCCGCGCTGCGGCCACCAGATTTCCCAGCGCCGCCTCAACTTCCGGCCAGCCGCGTGTCTTCAACCCGCAATCGGGATTGACCCAGAGCTGCTCGGGCGCAATCGCCAGCGCCGCCTTGCGCAACATCGCTTCCATGTCGGCCTGGCTGGGCACGCGCGGGGAGTGAATGTCCCAGACGCCCGGCCCGATCTCGTTGGGATAGGCAAAGCTGGTGAACGCCTCGAGCAACTCCATGTCCGAGCGCGAGGTTTCGATCGAGATCACATCAGCGTCCAGCGCCGCGATGGCGTCCATGATGTCGCTGAATTCGGCGTAGCACATATGGGTGTGGATCTGCGTGTCGTCGCTTACCCCCGATGCCGCCAGCCGGAACGCATCGACCGACCAGTCCAGATACGCCGCCCAATCGCTCCGCCGCAGCGGCAGGCCCTCGCGCAGGGCCGGCTCGTCGATCTGGATGATGCCGATGCCGGCGCGCTCCAGGTCCTGCACTTCGTCGCGAATGGCGAGCGCGATCTGCCGGCAGGTCTGCGACCGCGGCTGGTCATCGCGCACAAAGCTCCATTGCAGGATGGTTACCGGCCCGGTCAACATGCCCTTCATCGGTCGTGCGGTCAGCGATTGGGCAAAGGCCGACCACTTGACCGTCATCGGCGCCAGCCGCGTAACATCGCCATAAACCACCGGCGGCTTGACGCAGCGCGAGCCATAGGATTGCACCCAGCCATTGCGGGTAAAGGCATAGCCTTCCAGCTGCTCGCCGAAATATTCCACCATGTCGGTGCGCTCGAATTCGCCATGCACCAGCACGTCGAGCCCGATCGCCTCCTGGACGCGCACTGTCTTCTCGGTCTCGGTCTTGAGAAAATCCTCATAGGCGATGGCGCCGATCTCGCCCCTGCGGAAAGCTGCCCGCGCCTCACGCACCGCGCTGGTCTGCGGGAACGAGCCGATCGTCGTTGTGGGAAAGGCCGGCAGCGCGAATTTCTGCTTCTGCCGCTCGCGCCGCGTCGAAAAGGGACTCACCCGGCTGAGATCGGCCGGAGTCACCGCCGCCAGCCGGGCCCGCACCGCCGGGTTGCTGGTGCGCGGCGAGGTCCGTCGCGATAGCACTGCCGCGGCGCTGGCGGCAAATGCCTCGGCCACTGCCGCGCGACCCTGCTGGATGGCTGTGGTCAGCGCCACCACTTCCTCCAGCTTCTGGGTGGCAAAGGCCAGCCAGGACTTGAGTTCGGTGTCGATGCCGGTTTCTCCCGCCAGGTCGACCGGGCTATGCAGCAGTGAGCAGGACGGCGCGATTTCGAGCCGCTCCGGGCCGAGCACCGACCAGGCCGCATCGACAACAGCCGATTGCCTCGCCAGGTCGGTTCGCCAGATATTGCGGCCATCGACAATGCCGATCGACAGCACCTTGTCGGCCGGCAGTGCCTTGAGGACGACCGGCAATTGCTCCGGCGCCCGCACCAGGTCGATATGCAGCCCCGCCACCGGCAGGCTGGTGGCGAGTTCGGCATTGTCGCCCAGGCCCTCGAAATAGCTGGTCAGCATGATCGATGGCGCCAGCGGGGCCAGCGCCGCATAGGCCTTGGCAAAGGCAGCCCGCTGCGCATCGCTCAGGTCCAGCGCCAGCACCGGCTCGTCGATCTGCACCCAGTCGGCGCCTGCCGCCTTCAACTCAGCCAGCAGCTGGCCATAGGCCGGCAGCAGCTGGTCCAGCAGATCCAGCGGCGCCAACTCCGCATCCTTGGCCTTGCCGAGGCTGAGATAGGTCACCGGCCCAATCAGAACCGGGCGGGTGTGAATGCCCAGCGCCCGCGCTTCAAGAAATTCGTCGATGGGTTTGCGGGCGCTCAGCGCAAAGCGCTGCCCGGCATGAAATTCGGGGACGATGAAGTGGTAATTGGTGTCGAACCACTTGGTCATCTCCATTGCCGGCGCTGCAGCCGTCCCGCGCGCCATGGCGAAATAGGTATCGAGCCCCGCTTTCTCCCCGGCAAAACGTGGGGGCACCGCGCCGAGCACCGCGGTCAGGTCCAGCACCTGGTCGTAGAGCGAAAAGTCATTGGAGGGGATCACCTCAATCCCCTTGTCCCGTTGCAATTGCCAGTGGCGGGCGCGCAATTCGGCGGCGATCGCGAGAAGCCTCGCCGCGTCACTTTCCCCTTGCCAATAGCGTTCGAGGGCCTTCTTGAGTTCACGATGCGCGCCGATGCGCGGAAAACCGAGATTGGATGAGCGTGTCATATCAATGCCTATGGGCTAGGGCGTGCCGCCAGCGGCGCGCAGGCCAAAAGGCCGCGCGCGAACAGGCGTCCGCCGGTCAGTTCAGTTCGGAAATAAGGATAGGTTAGGGCGAAAGCCCCGGCCGTCAGGCCGTGCGCGAGCGTCGCATTCGCATGGAATGGCGCGGGCTGGAATGGCGATGGGCGTCGATACGAGCCGTCATTGGTCTGTCCTCATGCCGACCCACCCCGGACGGCGCATTGGAATTGCAATCCATGGTCGGTCTCCTGGCTCGCGGGTCGTCCGGGCGCTCGCCTTCCCAGCACATGCCAGTGGCCATTGAGCGCTCGTCACCGCCTACAGTTGCGGGGGCAGCTTCGGACTTGTGGAATCCCACGCACCGAATTCCCGGTTATCCCCTCGCAGGGACCGTGAACACCGCCAAACTGCCCCAGCCGGACTACCCTGTCAACAGTGATATAAAGAAAGCTTTATATCACTGTTGACCGCGCACCGTCTTGCCTCGGCCGGCCCGGCGGCTTAGGACCAGCAGGCAATGGAGGCACTGGACCCGCATGCGCTTGGCCGTCACCGGCACTCACGGCACCGGCAAGACCACCCTCGTCGAGGCTTTTGCCGCGGCCGCGCCGGCCTATGAAAGCGTCGCCGAGCCCTATTGGCTACTGGTCCAGCAAGGCACGCCCTTCGCCGATGGCGCTGATATCGCCGATCTCGAGGAACAGCTCGAACAGAGCTGCAGCCTGATCCTGGCCTCCGCTGCGCAGCCCGACGTCATCTATGACCGTTGCCCGCTCGATTTCATTGCCTATCTCGATGTGGTCAGTGCCGGGGAGGGGTTTGAATGGACGCCCTCCGGCAAGCTGTTGATCCGCATCGAAAAGGCGCTGGCCACGCTCGACCTGCTGGTCTTCCTGCCGCTATCGCGCCCCGACGAGATCACGGTCCCCATCGAATATCCAAAACTGCGCGCCCGCGTCGATACCCGCCTCAAGGCCATGCTGCGCGAAGACGATCTTGGCCTGCTCGAGGCCGGACCCCGGATCGTCGAGATTGCCGGAAGTCCGGCTCACCGCTTGGCCCAATTGCTGGCGGCGACAGGTTAGGCTGCCGCCATGTCCCCGGCAGGGCGCGGCATCTTGGACAAGGCCGCGTGATGGCTTTATGCCGTTCTCAAACACCGGGCTGCCCACGGGCTTGACCCGTGGGTCATTCTCAACTCGGCACGTATGAGGAGTGATCCCCGGGTCAAGCCCGGGGACAGCCCTGTGGGTTTTGCAACGGTGGTGCGAAGGGGTCGGCTATGCTCCGTGCCACCCACCCACAGGCCCAAATCCCAAAAAACCCGATTGACGGAATCAGCGGCGCGGCCCCATATGTTGTGTGTCGCGGTCCCGCGCTATCAATATCGTGGGCTAAGAGGGAAGCCGGTGTAATTCCGACGCTGCCCCCGCAACTGTAAACGGCGAGCCAACTGCTAGCATAACCACTGAAACCCGCGGGTTTTGGGAAGGTGGCAGTGGGCGTCGAGCCGTGAGTCAGGAGACCTGCCGCGACGGCAGAAATTATCCACGGGCGGGGTGTCTCGATGGGTCGTTTGCGGGCAGGTGGCTTTCGGCCGCCGGCATTACGCACGCGTCCTTGCGGCCTCCGTCCCCAACATCCGGGGTGCCGATGTCGCAAAGTCTAGAAACCACCAAGCCGCTGCCGAGCGTGCTGGCCGATCTCGCCAGGACCGGGTCCGAGCCTGCATTCAATGTCATCAAGCGCGATGGCACGACCTCGCCCTTCGATCCCTCCAAGATCGCCATTGCGCTGACCAAGGCGTTCCTCGCGGTTGAAGGCACCGAAGCCAGCGCTTCGCGCCGGGTGCATGAAATCGTCGATGCTCTGACCGGCGAGATCGTCGCCAACCTGACCCGCCGCGCCGCCAATGGCCGCACCTTCCATATCGAGGATATCCAGGACCAGGTGGAGCTGTCGCTGATGCGCGGCGAACACCACAAGGTGGCGCGCGCCTATGTGCTCTACCGTGCCCATCAGGCCGAAAAGCGAGCCCAGGCCGCCCCCGCGCCCGCCGATGCGCCGAGCCTGCGCATGAAGGATGCTGCCGGCAATCTCGTCACGCTCGATGGCGCCCGCCTTGCCCGCATCATCGACGAAGCCTGTGCCGGTCTCGACGGCGTCTCAGCCGATCTGGTGCTGAGCGAGGCGCGCCGCAATCTCTATGACGGTATCTCGCTTGACGAACTGGCGCTGGCGCCGATCCTGGCCGCCCGCACGCTGGTCGAAACCGAGCCGAACTACTCCCAGGTCAGTGCCCGCCTGCTGCTCGACAAGCTGCGCCGCGAAGTCCTGAGCTTCGTCCATGGCCGCCCCGACCAGGCAACCCAGTCGGAAATGGCGGCGCGTTATGCCGAATATTTCCCGGCCTATATCCAGACCGGCGTCGATGCCGACATGCTCGATCCAGAGCTGGCGCGTTTCGATATCGCCCGTCTTGCCGCCGCCATCGTGCCGGCGCGTGACCTGCAGTTCCAGTATCTGGGCCTGCAGACCCTTTACGACCGCTATTTCCTGCATGTCGAAAACACCCGCTACGAGCTGCCGCAGGCCTTTTTCATGCGCGTGGCCATGGGCCTCGCCATCCGCGAAGTCGACCGCGAAACCCGTGCCATCGAGTTCTATAACCTGCTGTCGAGCTTTGATTTCATGGCCTCGACGCCGACCCTATTCAATGCCGGTACCCGCCGCCCGCAACTGTCGTCCTGCTTCCTGACCACGGTGGATGACGATCTCGACGGCATCTTCAAGTCGATCAAGGACAATGCCCTCTTGGCCAAGTATTCCGGCGGCCTGGGCAATGACTGGACCCCGGTGCGCGGCCTTGGCGCCCATATCAAGGGCACCAATGGCGAGAGCCAGGGCGTCGTGCCCTTCCTCAAGGTGGCCAATGATACCGCCATTGCCGTCAACCAGGGCGGCAAGCGCAAGGGCGCCGTCTGCGCCTATCTCGAAACCTGGCACATCGACATCGAGGAATTCCTCGACCTGCGCAAGAATACCGGCGACGACCGCCGTCGCACCCATGACATGAACACCGCCAATTGGGTGCCCGACCTGTTCATGCAGCGCGTCGAAGCCAATGGCGATTGGACCCTGTTCTCGCCCAATGAAGTGCCCAGGCTGCACGATCTCTTCGGCAAGGCGTTCAAATCGGCCTATGAGCAGGCCGAAGCTGATGCTGCCGCCGGCAAGATCAAGATCTTCCGCACCGTCCGCGCGCTCGACCTCTGGCGCAAGATGCTGACCATGCTGTTCGAGACCGGCCATCCCTGGATCACCTTCAAGGATCCCTGCAATATCCGCTCGCCGCAGCAGCATATCGGCGTCGTGCACTCGTCCAATCTGTGCACCGAAATCACGCTCAACACCTCCAAGGATGAGGTTGCGGTGTGCAATCTGGGTTCGGTGAACCTGGCCGCCCACATCACCGACACGGGCCTCGACCACGCCCGCCTGCAGCGCACGGTCCGCACCGCCCTGCGCATGCTCGACAATGTGGTTGATATCAATTTCTACACCATCCCCGAGGCGCGCCGCTCCAATCTCAAGCACCGTCCGGTGGGCCTTGGCCTCATGGGCTTCCAGGATGCGCTGCAGCTGCTGGGCATTCCCTATGCCTCGGACGCCGCTGTCGCCTTCGCCGATACCAGCATGGAAGCCATCGCCTATCACGCCATCCACGCCTCGACCGAACTGGCCGAGGAACGCGGCCGCTATGCCAGCTTTGACGGTTCGCTCTGGAGCCAGGGCATCCTGCCGATCGACTCGATCGAACTGCTGGCCGAGGCCCGCGGCGGCCTCGATATGGACCGCAGCCAGACCCTCGACTGGGCGGCCCTGCGCCAGCGCGTCGTCACCCTGGGCATGCGCAATTCCAACGTCATGGCCATCGCACCGACCGCGACCATCTCCAACATTGTCGGGGTCAGTCAGTCGATCGAGCCCGGCTACCAGAACCTCTTCGTCAAATCCAACATGTCCGGCGATTTCACCGTGGTGAACGCCCTCCTGGTGCGCGACCTCAAGGCCCGTGGCCTCTGGGACGAGGTGATGATCTCCGACCTCAAATATTTCGACGGCAGCCTCGGCCAGATCGATCGCGTCCCCGCCGATCTCAAGGCGCTCTATGCCACAGCGTTCGAGATCGAGGCCTCCTGGCTGATCGAGGCGGCGGCCCGCCGCCAGAAGTGGATCGACCAGGCGCAGTCGCTCAACCTCTACATCGCCAATCCCTCCGGCAAGGCGCTCGACGCGCTCTACCGTCTGGCCTGGAATGCCGGCCTCAAGACCACCTATTACCTGCGTTCTCGGTCCGCCACCCATGTCGAAAAATCGACGCTCAAGGGCACGGACGGCAAGCTGAATGCGGTGTCGTCGGTGATCGCTCCGGCGCCGGTCGCTCCCAAGCCGGTTGATATCGCCGACATTCCCTTCGTCATCGAAGGCCAGGCCTGCTCGATCGACGATCCCGACTGCGAGGCATGCCAGTAGGGCGGGCCTTTCGCCCCACGCACCGCGCTGTCCACGGGCTTGACCCGTGGACCAGCCCCCGCACGCGCCATGTTGGACATGGCCCTCGGATCAAGTCCGCGGGCAGGATAGCCTCGTTCAAATGCAAAAATCAGGAGCCATCATGACCAATCTCGACTGGGACGACACCCCAACCACCACCCCAGCCACCGACGCCGCTGATGCCACCGGGCTCGGCGCCATTGACCGCTCTGGCGGGCGCGTCTCGATCAGCGACAAGGCGATGATCAATGCCCGCGCCGACGTTAATCAGCTGCTGCCGCTCAAATACAAATGGGCTTGGGAGAAATACCTCTCCGGCTGCAACAACCACTGGATGCCCACCGAAGTCTCGATGCAGGCCGACATCGCCCTGTGGAAGTCGAGGGACGGTCTGACGGAGGACGAGCGCCGCATGGTCAAGCGCAACCTCGGCTTCTTCGCCGCCTCCGAAAGCCTTGTCGCCAACAATATCGTCCTGGCCATCTATCGCCACCTGACCAATCCCGAATGCCGGCAATATCTGTTGCGTCAGGCTTTCGAGGAGGCGGTGCATACCCACACGTTCCAGTACATCGTGGAAAGCTTGGGGCTCGACGAGGGCGAGCTGTTCAACATGTATCGCGAAGTGCCGTCCATCACCGACAAGGCAGCCTGGGCGCTCAAGCATACCCAGAGCCTCGACGATCCCAATTTCGCCACCGGCACCCCGGAAAACGACCAGGCGTTCCTGCGCGATCTCGTGGCCTTCTATGTGATTTTTGAGGGCATGTGGTTCTATACCGGCTTCGCCCAGATCCTGTCGCTGGGCCGCCGCAACAAGATGGTCGGCATTGCCGAGCAGTACCAATACATCCTGCGCGACGAGTCCATTCACCTCAATTTCGGCATCGACGTCATCAACCAGATCAAGCAGGAAAACCCCCATCTCTGGACGACGGACTTCCAGGATGAACTGCGCGGCATGCTGCGCGATGCGGCCGATCTCGAAGCCGCCTATGCCCGCGATACCATGCCGCGCGGCCAGCTCGGGCTCAACGCCGAGCTCTGCGCGCAATACATGCATTTCATCGCCAACCGCCGCTGCGCCCAGCTGGGGCTGGAGCCGGTGTTTGCCCCGGCGGAAAATCCCTTCCCCTGGATGAGCGAGGTGATGGACCTCAAGAAGGAGAAGAACTTCTTTGAAAGCCGCGTCATCGAATACCAGTCCGGCGGTTCGCTGAGCTGGGAATAGGCGATTGGCCGGGTCAGCGTTGAGTTGATCCGGCCGCTTGCAACCACTTTATCTGTATCCAAGCGGCAACACCGGGCCGGGACTTGAAATTTGCCCCATAAACCGGCCACAATTTCCCCGGAAAAGGCTCAGGCAGGCCGCGCGCCAGAGCCCCAAAAGGGATGACGCAGCGCGAGACGGCCCGGACCAGCCTTAACGTTCAAGTAACCTTTTGTTCCCCCCGATGGCGGAACCGGTTACAAGGCGCCAAACGCACCTTTCAGGGTTCACTCGATGGATTTTCGCATCTCCCCCGACGACCGTGTCGGCTCTTCCACTCAGAAGGGGGGCGATAAACCCGCGCCCGCCAAGCGGAGCGGCTGGGGCAAGGGGCGCGAACGCGTCGAGCCATCCATGGGCCAGGCCGTTGGCGGCTTTGTCGATGACGAACGCTCGGGCGGTGGCCCAACCGATCCCAAAGGCAAAAAACCGGCCAAGCCAGCCAGGCGGGGCACCGCCAAGCCGGCCCGCGCGAAAAAGCCACGTCGGCGCTCGCGCACCGGCGGCTTTTTCATGGGTCTCCTGTATTGGGGCTTCGTGCTCTGCCTGTGGGGCGGCATCGCCGTGGCGGGCGTCATCGTCTATTACGGCGCGCAACTGCCCTCGTCCGATACCTGGGCGATCCCTGATCGCCCGCCCAATATCCGCATTCTGGCTGCCGATGGCAGCCTGATCTCCAATCGCGGCAAGACCGGCGGCGAAGCCGTGACCTATCGCGAATTGCCCTATTACGTGCCCGCCGCGATCATCGCCAGCGAAGACCGGCGCTATATGAGCCATTTCGGCGTCGATCCGATCGGTCTTTTGTCGGTGGCGATTGAATCGGTGCAGGCGCGTGGCGTCACCCGTGGCGCGTCGACCATCACCCAGCAGGTGGCCAAGAACCTCTTCCTGACCCCCGACCAGACCCTGGGCCGCAAGGTGCAGGAAGCCATTCTCGCCATCTGGCTGGAGCAGAACTACACCAAGGAAGAGATCCTCGAGCTCTATTTCAACCGCGTCTATTTCGGCGCCGGCGCCACCGGCATCGAAGCCGCCGCCCAGACCTATTTCGGTGTCTCCGCGCGCAATCTGTCGCTGGGCCAGGCCGCCATGCTGGCCGGCATCCTGCCGGCACCCTCTGCCTATAATCCCAAGGCCAGCCCGGAGCGCGCCATCGAGCGCCAGCGCCTGACGCTCAATTCCATGGCCCAGGAAGGCTATATCACCGCCGAGGAAGCCGCGGCCGCCCGCATCGACCCCGACCAGACCGTCCGCACCAAGGTGGCCGGTTCTGAATCCTATGTGGCCGACTGGGTGGAAAGCCTGATGCAGGCCTATATCGGCGACGTGCAGAAAGACGTGATCGTCGAGACCACGCTGGATTGGCGCCTGCAGAAGGAAGCCGAAGTCATTGTGCGCGAAATGGTTGCCTCCGAAGGCCCCAAGCGCAAGTTCAATCAAGGCGCCCTCGTGGCCATGGATGTCGATGGCACCATTCGCGCCATGGTGGGCGGGGTGGACTATCAGACCAGCCAGTATAATCGCGCCGTCACCGCCAAGCGTCAGCCTGGCTCGGCCTTCAAGCCCTTCGTCTATCTGGCCGCCATGGAAAAGGGCTATACGCCCGATACCCTGGCCGAGGATTCCCAGTTCGATTACAATGGCTGGAGCCCGCGCAACGCCTCGCGCAAATATGCCGGGACCGTCACCCTGCGGCAGGGTCTGGCCTATTCGCTCAATACCATCTCGGCCCGTCTGGCCATCGACGTCACCCCGCAGGCGGTTATCGACGCAGCCATGCGCATGGGCATCTCCTCGCCGATGACGGCGGTGCCCTCGATCGCGCTGGGCACCCAGGAAGTGAACCTGCTCGAACTCACCAGCGCCTATGCGCCCTTCGCCAATGGCGGCATGGGGGTGATCCCCAATGTGATCACCCGCATCAAGACCGTCGATGGCGACGTCCTCTACGAGGCCAGCAATGCCGGGCCCGGTCAGGTGATCGCACCCGACGTGCTGGCCGAAATGAACGACATGCTCAAGACCGCCGTGGAAGTGGGCACCGGGCGCGGCGCCAACCTCAATGGCTGGCCCATTGCCGGCAAGACCGGCACCACCAATGACTCCAAGGACGCCCTGTTCGTTGGCTACACGTCCCGCATGGTCACCGGCGTCTGGCTGGGCAATGACGACAATACCAGGACCTCGCTATCGGGCGGTAACGTTCCGGTCGCCATCTGGAGCGCCTTCATGACCAAGGCGCACCAGGGCCTGGAGGTCGCCGATATCCCGGGTGGCGTGACGTCGGCCAATCAGCTGCTTGTCCAGCAGGTCATCGATCCGGCCACCGGCTATGCCGTGATCGACCCCAATACCGGGGTGCCAATGGTGCAGTATATCGATCCGGCCACCGGCCAGCCGGTTGCCAATCCTGCCGCAACGGCTGGCGAGGCGATCGACCCCGCCACCGGCCAGGCGCCGCTGCAGGCCCAGTTCGATCCCCAGACCGGCATGCCGATCCAGGTCCAGCCCGAAGCCGCGCCGCAGGGCGGTGGCTTCCAGGTGGATCCGGCGACCGGCCTCGTGATCATCCCCGGTCAGCCGAGCGATCCCGTCGCCCAGCAGGGGGTGCCGATCGATCCCAATACCGGCCAGCCACTGCAGGTGATGATCGACCCGGCCACGGGCCAGCAGGTCTACGTGACCAGCACGCCAGTCCCGCCGCAACCGATCCAGCAGCAGCCCGTCTACGAAAGCGCGCCGGCCCAGCGCACGCTGATGGACCTGATCTTCGGGCAGTAAGGGCTTGTGGATAGTTTTGGGGGACGGCGGGTCGTGTGCTCGCCGTCCCCTTTGCATTTTTGGGCCGTGCCTAGGCCTGTCTATGCTACGCCCGCACCCATTCCCACCACGCCCACCGAGTCATTCCCGCGAAGGCGGGAATCCATTCTTGCTAAGTATGGGACTTGAAGAATGGATTCCCGCCTTCGCGGGAATGACTCCGGGATGAGTTGAGGGTCCAGGGGCGAGCCATTTCCGGGCGCGATCTTCCAGTCGCCAGCCCTCATCCACACCAGGCGGCCCATGGGCTTGACCCCTTGGCCACTCTCCATTCGGCACAAGCGGTGAGTGATCCCCGGGTCAAGCCCGGGGACAGCACGGTGTTTGCTGCAGGGGCAGGCGAGGGCTCTTAAGGGAGAGGCAAAGACGGCACGCGCGATATCAACGCCCCGTCACCCGCGCAACGCCAAACTCACTCCGCCCCATACGCCATCAGCTGCCGTCCATGCGCTTTGAGCCACGCACGCCCGCGCTCCATGTCCGGCAGGGTGCGCGCCACCGTGGCCCAGAACGCAGCGGAGTGGTTCATCTCCACCAGATGGGCCACTTCATGGGCCGCCACATAATCGAGGACGAATTCGGGCGCCAATACCAGCCGCCAATTGTAGTTGAGATTGCCGCTCGACGAACAGGAACCCCAGCGGCTGGACTGGCTGCGCATCTTGACCGATTTGACTGTCACGCCCAGCCTTGTGGCATGAATGGCGGTCTGCCGGGTGAGATCGATGGCCGCCTGTTCCTTGAGCCAGTCGGTCAGCCGCCGCGCCTGATGCGCTGGCTCGCCGGGGACCAGCAGCGTCGGCATCTCGGTATCGAGGGCGAGTTCGACCCGACCACGCAGCCTGCCGGTGCCGACAATGGCGTGGTCGATGCCGCGCAGTGGCACCACCGCGCCATCGGCAAAGCTCACCTGCACCGCCGCCCGCTTCAGCCGCGCCGCCAGCCAGTTGGCCTGCCGGTGCAGGAACGCCTCGGCATCGGGCCAGCGCCCATGCGGCGGTAGCGTCAGCACCGGCCCGCCACTATGGGGGATCGACAGCCGATAGCTGCGCGCCCGCGCATGAATGCGCACCGTCACGCTGACCAGCCGTCCATCGACGCTGATTTCGGTCGAGGCCGGAATCTTGGGCTTGGCTTTGAAGAACAGGTTCATCGGATCCGCAGAATCATTGGGGTCAGTTTACCGCGTCTTGGGCCATGGCCCCAGCCCCGCTGGGACACAGCATCGTGCGGACAGCGTGGCGCCGATAATGCGCGGGCGCGAAACGCCACGCTCTCCCCCATCGTCATCACCCGGCTTGTCCGGGTGATCCATCTTGCACTGAGACAGGTGGATTGCCCGGACAAGCCGGGCAATGACGGTGTGGAGGGGGCCGGGGCTTGTCTCAACAAGAGCGGTGCGCGCCGCGCCAAAATGCCAAAAAACAAAAAAAGGCGCCCCGGTGGGGGCGCCAGTGGCTCAATCGTTATAGGGGGACGACTGGCTTCAGGAGGAGAAGGTCAGGCGGGTTGGGATCAGGTATTCTGGCCCCAGCTGCCGCCATTGTCGGAATTATCGGTCTTCTTGTCGCCGTTCTGGTCGCCAAAGCCCTGGCGGCTGCCGCGGCGTTCGTTCATGAAACGATCGAATTCTTCGCGGTCCTTGGCCTTGTTGAGGTTGGCCATATATTCATGGAAGGCCTCAATTTCGGCGTCGAGCCGGGCGCGCTCTTCTTCGAGGCGCTTCAGCTGTTCGGCACGGTAATCGTCGAAGGCGGCATTGCCGCTTGAGGTCGAGGCATAGCGGTGGCCGCTAAAGCCCGAACGATTGCTGTTCGAGGTGCACCACGAGCGGCCCTTGTTGAAGTAGCCCTGGGCTTTTTCGGCGGAGCCGCCGAATTTTTCACCCCAGATGATGTAGCCAAGCACGGCCAGACCCAGCGGCCAGAAGATGATGAAGCCGAGGACCATGAGGGCAATGGTCAAGGGGGACCATTGAGGTTTGATGATTGCTGTGTTCATTTCGAAAACTCTCCCAGTCACGATGAACTTTAAGTGGCCCCGTGCTAGGCAGGATCAAGCATGTGCCCATCACTTTTTTCCTCTTGAAATGAAAATCGACAATTCCCATGCGCGCAAGAAAACCAGCATGCTGGCAGGCTGAACGATGAGTTTGACCCAGGCCGACGGCCTTCCCCTGCCCTCCACCTGGCGTCCGCTGCGCCTGGAAACCCTGGTTTTGCTGCGCTGGCTGGCCATTGGCGGCCAGACCATCGGCGTGCTGTTCGTCGCCTTTGGCCTGGGATTTCCGGTCCCGCTGCTCGAATGCTTCGTGCTGATCGGCCTTTCCGTCGGGCTCAATCTCTGGCTGATCCTGCGCTTTGGCGCTGCGCATCGCCCCTCATCGCTGTTCGCCGCCAGCCAGATTGCCTTTGATTGCCTGCAATTGGGGGGGCTGCTGGCGTTGACCGGCGGGCTGCACAATCCCTTCTCGCTGCTGCTGCTGGCCCCGGTTGCCGTTTCGGCGACGACGCTGCCACAGCGGGCGACGTTCCTGATTGCGGGGATCGCCGCCATCATCGCCTCGATCCTGTCGGTCTGGCATTGGCCGCTGCCCTGGGCGCCGGGCGAGCGCATCGTCTTCAACCGCATCTATGTCATCGGCATCTGGGTTTCGATCATCTGCGGCGTGGTGTTCATCACCGCCTATATTACCCGCGTTGCCCATGAAGCCCGCCAGATCGCCGATGCATTGGCGGCCACCGAACTGGCGCTGTCGCGCAAGGAGCAGCTGAGCGCGCTGGATGGCCTCGCCGCCGCCGCCGCCCATGAATTGGGCACGCCGCTCTCCACCATTGCCCTGGCCGCCAAGGAAATGCGCGCCGAAGCCGAGCCGGGCAGCGATCTGGCCGATGACGTCGAACTGATCATCCAGCAGGCGGCCCGCTGCCGCGCCATTCTCGCCAAGCTGCGCAATCTGGGCCCTGATGGCGGCGACCCCTTTGCCCAGGTGCCGCTGACGGATCTGTTGGCCGAAGTTGCCCGCCCCAATGAAAGCCGTGGCAAGGCAATCCTGTTCTATTACGAGCAGGCGACCGGTCCAGAGCCAGTGTTCCAGCGCAGCGTCGGCCTGCTCTATGGGCTGGGCAATCTGATCGAGAACGCCACCGACTTTGCCCACCAGACCGTGCGGATCGAGGCCAGTTGGGACCAGGCCGCCATCTCGGTATCGATCACCGATGACGGCCCCGGTTTTGCGCCGGAACTCATCGCCCGGCTGGGCGAGCCCTATCTCACAAGCCGTCCACGCGACCCGCAGGGCGCCGATGCGCATAAGCCCGGTGGCTTGGGGCTGGGTATTTTTATCGCCAAGACCCTGCTGGAGCGAACCGGCGCACGGCTGGCCTTCCAGAACATCTCGCCCAATGGCCATGCCCAGGTGCGCATCGTCTGGCCGCGGGAGGCGATTGAGCCGAAGACCCGCTGAAACAATTGTGCCGCAGTCAAAATTGCGCGTCTGTTTTGACGTTTGCAGCACAAACGCCTATGTGAGTGGCCATGAGCACGATCGAAGACCTTCTCGCGACCGACCCCAGCCTGCTGCTTGTTGATGACGACGCAGCCTTTCTTTCGCGCCTCGAACGCGCCATGGCGCGGCGGGGTTTTGACGTGCGGATCGCTGGCAGCGTTGCCGACGGCCTCGCCGCAGTCGCCGAAAAGCCGCCCGCCTATGCCGTGGTCGACCTGCGGCTGGAAGATGGCAACGGGCTCGAAGTGGTCTCGGCGCTGCACCAGAAGCGTCCCGATGCCCGCGCCGTGGTGCTGACGGGCTATGGCAATATCGCCACGGCAGTCACAGCAGTAAAGCTCGGCGCCATCGATTATCTGAGCAAGCCCGCCGACGCCGATGATGTCATCAATGCCCTGCTGGCCACGGGCGAAGACAAGCCCGAGCCGCCGGAAAACCCGATGTCGGCCGATCGCGTCCGCTGGGAACATATCCAGCGGGTCTACGAATTGTGCGATCGCAATGTCTCGGAAACGGCACGCCGCCTCAACATGCACCGCCGCACCCTGCAGCGCATTCTCGCCAAGCGCGCCCCGCGCTAGGGGTCTTGGTCCTGCCGAAATGTTGTCACCCTCGGGCGGAGTCCGGGGGTGTTTTGTTGTTCGGTGATGGGTACGACGCGCCCATGCAAACAGTGCTCCGCGCCCCCCGGCTTGTTGCCCTTTCACTTGAGTGACACACTCCCCGCACAACACTGCGAAAAACCGAGGAGTTGCCGATGACTGTCACCCTGCATTTCCATGGTGCGGCGGGCACCGTTACGGGCTCCTGTTATCGCATCGTGCATCCGGGCGGACAGTTCCTCGTCGATTGTGGCCTGTTCCAGGGCAATAAGAGCGTCCGCGATCTCAATCTCAAGTCGACGCCATTCGACCCAAAGGCGATCGATTTCCTGCTGCTGACCCATGCCCATATCGATCACGCCGGGCTCCTGCCCAAGCTCTATCGCGAAGGTTGGCGCGGGCCGATGTGGATGACCGAGCCGACGGCGGGCCTTCTGGAATATCTCCTGCCCGACAGCGCCGGCATCCAGGAAAGCGAGGCCGAGCGCGAGACCAAGAAGCGCGGGCGCCGCGGCGAGGAGCCGGCCAAGCCACTCTATCAGATGGAAGACGCCAATGAGGCGCTGCAGCATCGCAAGACCTGCGCCTATGGCGAATGGATCACCCCCGGTCCCGGCGTGCGCGCCCGCTTCTGGAATGCCGGCCATATCATTGGCTCGGCCTCCATCGAGCTTGAGGTCAATGACAGCAATGGCAAGCCGATCCGGCTGCTGTTCTCGGGCGATATCGGGCCCGATGAAAAGGTCTTCTACAACGAGCCCGAAGGTCCGGCGGGCTTTGACTACATCCTCTGCGAAAGTACCTATGGTGGCCGCGAGCGGGTGGATTATACGCTGGTGCAGCGGCGCGAAGTGCTCAAGGGCGAGATCAATGACGCCCTGGCACGCGGCGGTAATCTGGTCATTCCCGCCTTTGCCGTCGAGCGCAGCCAGGAGCTGCTGCACGATATTGGCTATCTGATCAAGACTGGCGATATCGACCCCAAGCTGGTGTTTCTCGATAGCCCGCTGGCCAGCAAGGTCACCGGCGTCTACCGAAAATATTCAAAGATGTTCGAGGACGTCGAGCTGGGCGCCGACGAACTGTTCAACGATCCGCGTTTCCGCATTGTCGAGGCGGTCGAGGAGAGCAAGGCGATCAACGCCATTCGGGGCGGCGCCATCATCATGTCGGCCTCGGGCATGGCCGATGCCGGGCGCATCAAGCACCATCTGCGCAACAATCTGGTGCGCTCCAATGCCACCGTGCTGTTTGTCGGCTATCAGGCGCCGGGCACGCTGGGCCAGATCATCCTGTCGGGCGCCAAGGAAGTGCGCATTCATGGCACTTTGGTGCCGGTGCGCGCCCGCATCCGTTCCATGGGCAATTACTCTGCCCATGCCGATCATTCCGAGCTGATGGCCTGGATCAAGGCCCGCCTGCCGGCGCATGGCGCCATCTTTCTGACCCATGGCGAGGACGAGGAACGCGCTGCCCTCCGCGCCGCGCTGATCGCCATTGGCCTTGGCGGCGATCAGGTGATCCTGCCCATGCTCGATGACAGTTTTGAGCTGCGCACCGGCGGCATTGCTGCAGTCCTGCACCCGGCCAAGCCGCGCATCGATTACGCACAGATCCCCTCGGACTGGCACAATGCGTTTTCCGATTTCACCATCCGGCTCAGCCAGCGGCTGCAGGCCGGCAGTGATGCCGACAAGCTGCGCGTCATGCGCGAGCTGCAGGTGCGGCTGGCGCAGCTGGAGGCCGAAAGCCGCGCCGCCAGCGAAAATGCCAGCGCTACGGGTAGTAGCGGTGGCGGGGAGAAATACGGCGAGTAGGTCGCCGACCTCAGGCGGAAGGCTTGGGCGCCAGCTTGCCGGCCATCAGCCAGGTCAGCACCAGCATGGGCAGCAGCAGCGCGAAGGCGAAGCGGATGCCCATGCCCTGGGCCACGGCGCCAATCAACGCCGGGGCGCCCAGATTGACCAGCTGGAACACCAGCGTCGTCGCCGCCACGTTCTGCGAGGCGGGGCGATCGCCCAGGCGGGCCGCTGCCGACAGTGTCAGCGGATAGAGCACGCAAATGCCGAGACCGACGAGGCCAAACCCGGCCAGCGCCGTCCAGGCGCTGGGGGACAGCACCAGCAGCAGCATGCCGGCAATGGCAATGGAGGCCAAAACGCGTGCCACCGGCACCGGACCGAAACGGTCGATCCAGCGATCCGCCATCAGCCGGCCAATGGTCATGGTGGCCAGCAGAGCCGGCAGCGCCATGGACTCCACCCAGGCCGCGACATCGAAATTGTCGCGCAAGTAGATGATCGACCAGGCGCGCGAGGCGCCTTCGCTCAGCGCGGCGCCAAGCCCGAAGGCGACAAGTCCAAGTGTGGCCAGGGTCGGCCAGGCGAGCTTGCGGCGGTTGGCGTCGCCGGCATGCGGTCGGGCCGGCACCACCGGCATCGGCACGACAATCGCCATTACCAGGGCGATCACCAGGGGTGTCAGCAGCCAGAGATGAGTTGCCGGCGCGATATCGAAGCCGCGCAGCGCCGCCCCGATCAGCGAGGTGAGCAGGAAACCCAGGCTCCATACGCCATGGCAGGTATTCATGATCCGCGCGCCCGTCGCCGCCTCGACCCGGTCGGCTTCGACATTGATGGCGATATTGGTCAGCGAAAAGCCGACGCCATTGATCGCCAGCAGAATGAACAGGGCAACGGGACTGAGCAGCAATGTGGCCATCGCAGCTGCAACCGTTACCAGTGGCAACAATACAAGGATGACGGCGCGGGGCCCGAACCGCTCGATGATCCGGCTGGCAAAGATAAACATCATCAGCGCGCCGAGCGGCTGGCCCATCAGCACCAGGCCCAGTTGCGCCTCGCTGAGGCCGATCATCAGCTGGATATCGGGAATGCGGGTATGCAACGCGCCCACGGCAAGGGCGTGCACAAAGAACAGGGCGACAATACGCCAACGGGGAATAGACGTCACTTCGGGCCGGGATCCATCAATATATGGATGCGATCGGCCCCCAAGCGGGCCAGTTTCAGCATCAGGGCTTTGCGCCGCGCCGGAGCGAGCGGGGTATCGGGGCTATCGCGCAGGATCGCCCCGTCATGGCCATCGGCCACAATCAGGCCCTCGCTCGCGGGAAAGATCTCCGCATCGAGTTCGGGCGGCTTGGCAAAAAAGAACTTGTCAGAATATGCGCGGTATTCCGGCCATTTCCGGTCGACCTGGAAATCGACCAGGCTGGACTTGATTTCGATGATCCAGATCTCGCCCTTGGGACCGACAGCCAGCACATCGGCACGTCGCCCATTGCTGAGCGGCACTTCGGCATAGCAGGCCATGTCATGGCGCTCGCGCAGCATGCGCATTACCCCGCGCTGGACGCGCAGCGCGGTGGCCGATTGGCGCAGGTCAACGATGGGCGGCAGTTCCGGCATCGTTCAGCCCAGCGGTGTTGCTGGTTCGGGCGGCATGCCCTGTGGGGTAGCCACGGCCTTGGTCGACAGCGCCCGGCAGGCCAGGAGGCCGACAAGGATCACCGGCAGGACGATCAGGTAGGAATTGCGGATGCCCAGATATTCGGCAACGAAGCCGAGCAGCGGCGGCGCCAGGAAGAAGACAATAAACGTCACCTGCCCGAGCGCCGCGACATTGACCGCCGACGGGCGATCGGTACGCTGCGCTGCGGCCGAGACGGCCAGTGGATAGACTGCACTGCAGCCCACGCCCATCAGTGCAAATCCCGTCAGCGCCACCACCGGTGTCGGGCCGAAACCCACCATCAGCACGCCGACAGCGGCCAGACTGAGCAGGCTCATCGCCACCATGCGGGGGCCGAACCGATCGACGACGGGATCGATGGTCAGGCGGGTGGCAGCCATGAAGCCGGAAAACAGCGTCAGCCCAAGCCCGCCGATGAACGGCTCGACGGCGAAAACGTCACGCATATAGATGGCCGACCAGTCGATGCCGGCGCCCTCGACCAGAAAAGCGGCGATGCCGATCAGGCAGAGCGGCAACAGTCCGATATTGGGGAAGGCAATGCGCGGCGTGTCGCCCTGGTGCGCGGAAGCGCGTTTGGGCGCGCTGACCATGCCGCTCATCATCCAGATGCCGATGCCAAACACCGCGGCAACGACGATAGCCAGGTGCAACTGCGTCGACAGGCCCGACTGGCGTAGGGTGGCGCCGAGCAGGGCCGTGACGAAAAAGCCCAGGCTCCAGGCGCCATGGGCGCGGTTCATGAAGCTCTTGCCGAATTGTCCTTCCAGCCGGTCGGTCTCGACATTGAGGTTGATCTCGAGCGCGCCGGCCAACAGGCCGGCTAGGAACAGCCCGACAAAGACCCCGGTCGCCGATGGCAGCCAGGGCAGCACAGCATAGATCAGGGCAGTGCCCAGAACAGTAATGAAGGCAGTGCTGCGCGCGCCCAGCCGTTCGATCAGCGGCGCTGAAAAGGTCAGCGAAATCAGCGAGCCGATCGACATGCCGATAATGGTCATGCCGAGCTGGCTATGGGTCACGCCCAATTGCACCTGCAGATCGGGCAGACGCGACAGCAGCGCACCCAGCGAGAATGCGAACAGGAAGAAGCAGGCATAGATCCGGTGCTGGGGTGCGGGCGTCATGGTCTAGGTGATCTTCTTGGAACGGGGCGCCAGCGCGCTGGCGGCAATCAGGCTGAGGACAACGAGGGGAATACCAAATCCGAAGGCCCAGCGGATACCAAAATGCTCGGCCACGAAACCCAGCAATGGCGGCCCCATCAGGAACGCCACGAAGGAAATCTGCGCCAGCGCCGCGACATTGATCGCGGCGGGGCGATCCGTGCGCTGGGCAGCGGCAGACATGGCCAGCGGGAAGATGGCGCTGGTGCCCACGCCCATCAGGGCAAAACCCAGAAGCGCGATGCCCGCATTGGGCGCATAGAACACCATCAAGGTCCCGATCCCCAGAATGCCGAGCAGCGTGCGCGCGACCAGAACCGGGCTGTAGCGCTCGACAAAGCGATCGGCGAAGAAGCGGGTTACCGCCTGAGTGCCGGCGCCCAGTGCCACGGCGAAGCCAGCCAGGAACGGCTCGACGGCAAACACGTCGCGCATGTAGATCGCCGACCAGTCGGCACCGGCACCCTCCAGCACCATGGCCGAGAGCGTCACGCAGACCAGCACGATGATGGCAAGGGTGGGCCGCGCGAAGCGCGGGCCGGCAGTGTCGCTGGCGCTGACGCGATGTGCTGCCGGTTCGAACCGGCCCAGCAACACGGCGACGCCGATGGTCACCAGCGGCACCATGGCAAACAGGTGGACCTGCGGGGAGATTCCGGCCTGGGCAATGAAGGAGCCGATAAGGCCGGAGGTGAAAAAGCCGATGCTCCAGAACGCATGGGCGCGATTCATGATTCGCCTGCCCAAGGCATGCTCGGTGCGGTCGGCTTCCAGGTTGATGATGATCTCCAGCCCGCCGATCAGCAGGCCCACGGGCAGCAGCAGCAGGAAGAAGGTAAGCGGGGTCGTCGCGGTGACGGCAATAGCATAGGCCAGCGCCAGCAGCGGCGTCGCGACCAGCAGGGTGCGGCGGTGCCCGAACCGTTCCAGCAGCGGCCCGGCAAAAGTCAGCGAGATCAATGTGCCGACAGCCGAGCCGATCAGCGCCAGCCCCAATGCGCCTTCGGCAACCGCCATGGCGGCCCGGATATCGGGAATGCGGGGAAACAGGCTCCCCATGCAAAACGAATATAGGAAAAATGCCCCATAGACCCGCAACTGGGGGGGCAGGTCGATGCCGAATTTCATGACCGAAAGAACTCGCAAACCGCAATATTCAAACGCTAGTGCAATTCGCCGGGCAGCGAAATAGCGCTTTGAACCGTTTCAGGCACTTTGTTGTAACGATGCAATCGGGTGACAGGGGCGCTTGAGCGAAGCACGGTGACAGGACTGAGTGCTTATCAGCCTTGGGCGTAGTGGTCGTCCCGCAGCACATTGATGCCGGTCATCAGATTGCGCACGATTTCAAGTCGGCGGAACTGGCCGCCCAGCCGGCTTTCGGCGGCCTGGGCCGGGGCGGTGACGCGGTCGCGGCGGTCGGGCCCAAAATAGCCCGATGTCTCGAAATAGGTCAGGCTTCGTCCGACCTGCCGGGCGATGCGGTCGGCCATGCGGCTGCGGGTGAACGGCATGGTGATGACATCATCAAACCCCATGCTGATGCACCGGCTGATCGTGTCGGTGAGCGGGCTCTCGGAAAAATAGATCAGTGGCGAAAACCGCACCCGGCGGCTCGGGCAAAAGCGGATGGTTTCGGCAACGCTGCGCAGCGTCTCGACATCGTTTACGGCCGCGAACAGGAAATAGCAGACGGGCGTCTGCAGCGCCTGCTGCTCCGCCCGGGCAATGCCGCCATAGGGCAGCACCGCCCCAAAATCGAGGCTTTTCGCCAAGTCAATCAAGGCTGCGCCGGGGCCGTCCTGCGGTCCGACGACAAAGGCTGTGGCTTTCATCTGGTCGCGTCCCTCGACCGCTGCGTTCCCACCGCGCATGGTAAGCCCCGAGTGCTAATTGCGTGCTAATGGCGCGCTAGACTCCATGCAACGGCTGTTCGCCCCGCAGCAGCGGCGCCGCCCCCAGCATCAGCGTTTCCAGCCGGTCGGCAACGATCCGCACCGCCTGGGTGTGGCGCTCTTCATGATGGCTGACCAGCCAGAGATCGGTCTCGAGTTCGGGGATGGGCGAGGCCACCCGGATCAGCCGCGGATCGGTATCGGCCAGAAAACACGGCAGCACCGAGAGGCCCGCCCCGGCTGCCACCAGTTCGCGCACGCTCATCGGATCATTGCCGCGCACCCCGATACGGTCGCCGTGATGCGCCTGGATCCAGCGCGAGCTGTGGGTATGTCCGCTATCGCCGGTGACCCCGACAAACAGCCCGGCCTTGATGCCATTGATCAGGTTCACCCCCGAATAGATTGCAAAGGCTGCCTTGCCGATCTGGCGGCGCACCAGCCATTGCTCGGTCGGCCGCTCGTTGCGCAGGCCCAGATCGGCATTGCGGCGGCCGATATCGATCTTCTGGTTGGCGGTGACCAGTTCCACCCCAAAACGGTCGGCGGTGGTCCAGAGTTCGCCGATATGGCAGGCCAGAAATGCCGAGGTCCAGGGGCCCACTGAAATCCGCACCACCCGCTCGCCGACACTGCCGTCACGCCAGTGCTTGAGCGAGATCATCGCTGCCTCGACATCCTCGGCGCGCGCCAGCAATTCCTCGCCGGCCCGGGTCAGCCGATAGCCGGTCTGGCTGCGGTGAAACAGCGGCTCGCCCACCTGCCGCTCCAGCGCCATCACCCGGCGGCCCAGCGTGGCGGCGCTTAGCCCCGTGGTCGATGTCGCCGCGCTCAGCCCGCCTAGCCGCGCTACATCCAGAAATACGCGTAGGTCGTCCCAACCAAAATCCATTTTTCATTTCTGCAAAATGTATTGCGATCCTGAGCATAGCGGCAGCAGGCAATTTTGCGCAAGTATGGCGGTAGCGGCGCCGATGTCGCGCCGGACGGCAAGTCAAATACAGCCAGGATTGAAAAGCGGGTCACGTCAGTGGCCGGCGCCAGCTTCGCCTTGCCGTTGTTCAGCCGACAGGGAGACTTTTCATGTTCACGCGTTTCGGCCGGCGCTTCCGGGCCTGGCAGCAGGACCGTGCCGCCATCCGCAAGCTCGCCATGCTCGACGATCGCCTGCTGGCCGATATGGGCGTTGCCCGCAGCGAAATCGACTGCTTCGTGCGCGACCGCATCGGCAATTGACCGCACCCACCCGAGGAGAAAATCCATGCAGCAGAATTATTTTGGACATTTTGGCCCGGTCAGTCGCCTCACCCTGGGCGGTGGCGGCATCGGGCAGGGCTGGGGCGCTGCCTCCGACGCTGACTCTGTCGACACCCTGCATCGTGCCGTCGATGCCGGCATCAATCTGATCGATACCGCGCCGGGCTACCACAATTGCGAACGGATGATCGCCAAGGCATTCGAGGGACGCCTGCCGCAAGGGGTTCGCATTACCACCAAATGCGGGCTGGGTTCGCCTCCGGCCGGTGAGGTCTATCAGCGGCTGCGCGCCTCGCTGGAGCAGAGCCTTGCCGCCATGCGGTTGGCGCGGGTCGACATGATGCTCCTACACAGTGAAATCCGTCCCGACGATTTCACCTATCCCAGCGCCGAGCCGCCACGCGATCAGCGCTCCACCGGCCTGACCCTCTATCGCGAGGCGGTGGTGCCGGCCTTTGAACGGCTGGTACGCGAAGGGCTGATCGGCGCCTGGGGAATTACTGGCATCAATCTGACGGATACGGCCATCGCCGTGCTTTCGTCCGGTACCCGCCCTGCAGCAGTGCAGGCCATCACCAATCTGCTCGATAGCGCCGGCGCCATGAATGGCACCGGTATTCCCGGCGATCCCCGCGCCGTCATCGCTGCGGCCAAGGCCAACGGAGTGGGCGTTATGGGGGTGCGGGCCGTCCAGGCCGGGGCGCTGACGGCGGGGTTTGACCGCAGGCTGCCGGGTGAGGCCCGCTTCGATCAATCCGACTTCGACCGGGCCACATCCTATCGGGCGCTCTGTCGGCAATGGGGTGCTGATCCCGCCATGATCGCGCACCGCTATGCCTTGGGCATGGACGGGGTCGATACGCTGGTGCTGGGGGTCAAAAACGTCGGTGAACTGGACCAGGCGCTGGACGCCGAACGGCAGGGGCCGCTGGAGCCGGAGCAAGTCGCGGCTGTGGATGCGCTTGGCTTGCGGGCATAAGCGCCAAATACGAAGGGCCGCCCCTTGGGGCGGCCCGCTCATGGTCGGCTGACGCTGATTAGTCTGGCTCAGATCTGTTCGATGCAGACCGAGGTGACGCCGCGATTGCGGAAACCCAGTTCAGTGGCTGCGGCCTTGGATAGGTCGATGATGCGCTTGCCCACGAAGGGGCCGCGGTCATTGATGGTGACCTGGACTTCTCTGCCGGTGCGCTGGTCGGTCACGCGCAGTTTGGTGCCGAAGGGAAGGCTACGATGCGCCGCTGTCATGGCGTTCTCGTTAAAGGTTTGACCCGATGCGGCCTTCTTCCCATGGAAGCCGGGGCCGTACCAGGATGCGCCACCGCATTGGGCGTAAGCGGCTGCTGTCGAAACGGAAAGGAGAGCAGCAGCAATGGCGGCGGCGGACAGGACTTTTCTGATCAAGCTTCAAAACTCACGATGTTAAGGTGAGCTGCTGATTAATGCTTGGGGCAGGCCATAATGTGGGCTGCTTGGGCGCAATTGGTCGCAGTTCTGAAACTGTTGCGGATTTGCCGTGGGAATCCGATTGATACTCACGTTACTCATCGACCGTTTTTCGTCGAAGTGTAGGATTTGAATCCGTCATCGATTTGACTCGTAGGACGGGGGCAGTTGATTCAGGGTTGTTGCGGATTCATTTGCTCTACTGCGGCAGCGCTGCCACAGTTCCGCTGAAAGCCGCCAAATGTCGCGATTTCCTGCGGTTCCCGCATCAATTCTGATCTGAATATGGCGACCGCTGCGCAATTGTGGCGCAATTGTGGCGCCCTGTTTTGCCGGGAGACAGGGCCGGACGCATGCAGGATCATCCATTATTTGACCAATTGATAAAAAATTGGAGCTGCGTTAGCCTCATCTCGGGGAATACAGCAGCAAGGGAGTCAAGATGGCACAAGGTGTTCTCAAGGAGGGCATTGCGCCCGGACGATTAGACCCTGGTCAATACGCAACCAATTTCGCCGATCTGCACGAGCCGCTGGATCGGCATGAGGCCTTTGTCGAGGCCGACCGGTGCTACTTTTGCTATGACGCGCCCTGCATGAACGCGTGTCCCACCGCCATCGACATTCCCCTGTTCATCCGCGAGATTTCGACCGGCAATCCGTTGGGTGCCGCCGAAACCATCTTCGAGCAGAACATTCTGGGCGGCATGTGCGCCCGGGTCTGCCCTACCGAACAGCTCTGCGAAGAAGCCTGTGTGCGCGAGGAGGCCGAGGGCAAGCCCGTCAGGATCGGGCTATTGCAACGTTACGCAACCGATATCGCCATGTCCCAGAAGGCGCAATTCTTCGAACGTGCGCCGTCCACCGGCAAGACCATTGCCGTGGTCGGCGCCGGCCCGGCCGGCCTTGCCGCCGCGCATCGCCTGGCGGTCAAGGGTCATGATGTGGTGATGTTCGATGCCCGCCCCAAGGCTGGGGGGCTCAACGAATATGGCATCGCCTCCTACAAGTCGACCGATGGCTTCGCGCAGGCCGAAGTCGACTATGTCACCGCCATTGGCGGCATCGAGATCATCAACGGCAAGGCTTTGGGCAAGGACTTTACGCTCGACGAATTGCAGGAGAAGTATGACGCGGTCTTCCTGGGCATGGGGCTGGGCGGCGTCAATGCGCTGCGCGCCGAAAACGAGGACAGCGCCGGGGTCCGCAACGCGGTCGATTTCATCGCCGAACTGCGCCAGGCCAGCGATCTGGCGGCGCTGCCGGTGGGGCGCCGTGTCGTCGTTATCGGCGGTGGCATGACCGCGGTCGATGCGGCGGTACAGTCCAAACTGCTGGGTGCCGACGAGGTGACCATGGTCTATCGTCGCGGCAAGGAGCACATGAGCGCCTCGCCCTTCGAGCAGGATCTGGCATCCGCCAAGGGCGTCACCATTCGCCATTGGATGGCCCCTAAGCGCGTGCTGACCGATGGCAGCAAGGTCACCGGCATCGAGCTGGCCTATACGACGCTGGTGGATGGTCGCCTGGTCGAAACCGGCGAAACCACCATTGTCATCGCCGATCAGGTGTTGAAGGCCATCGGCCAGACCCTCGCCAGCGATGGCGGCGGCCTCAGCCTTGCCGGCGGCAAGATCGAGGTCGATGATGAGGGGCGCACCTCGGTTCCCGGCATCTGGGCCGGCGGTGATTGCGCCACTGGTGGCGATGACCTGACCGTCACCGCCGTCGCCGAAGGCCGCGACGCGGCCGAGAGCATGCACCGCTATCTGTCTGGAGGAGCAAATGGCTGATCTTCGGAACAATTTCGTCGGCATCAAGTCGCCCAACCCGTTCTGGCTGGCTTCGGCCCCGCCGACCGACAAGGCCTATAACGTCGTCCGCGCCTTCAAGGCCGGCTGGGGCGGCGTGGTCTGGAAGACGCTGGGCGAGGAAGGCCCGCCGGTGGTCAATGTCAACGGCCCCCGCTATGGCGCTATCTTTGGCGCTGACCGGCGGCTGCTCGGCCTCAACAATATCGAGCTGATCACCGACCGTTCCCTGCAGCTCAACCTGCAGGAAATGAAGCAGGTCAAGATGGACTGGCCCGACCGGGCGCTGGTCGCCTCGATCATGGTGCCCTGCGAGGAAAATGCCTGGAAGGCCATCCTGCCGCTGGTCGAGGAAACCGGGGCCGATGGCATCGAGCTCAATTTCGGTTGCCCTCATGGCATGAGCGAACGCGGCATGGGCGCCGCGGTCGGCCAGGTGCCCGAATATATCGAAATGGTGGTGCGCTGGTGCAAGCAATATACCCGTATGCCGGTGATCACCAAGCTGACCCCCAATATCGCCGACATCCGCAAGCCTGCCCGCGCCGCCAAGGCCGGCGGCACCGATGCAGTCAGCCTGATCAACACCATCAATTCGATTGTCGCAGTTGATCTCGACGACTTCGCCCCGGTCCCCACCGTCGGCGGCAAGGGCACCCATGGCGGCTATTGCGGCCCGGCAGTCAAGCCTATCGCCCTCAACATGGTCGCCGAAATCGCCCGCGATCCGGAAACCTATGGTCTGCCGATTTCGGGCATTGGTGGCGTCACCACCTGGCGCGATGCGGCCGAGTTCATCGCCCTGGGTGCCGGCAATGTGCAGGTCTGCACTGCGGTGATGACCTATGGCTTCAAGATCGTCGACGAGATGATCTCGGGCCTTTCCAACTGGATGGATGAAAAGGGCCATCGCGACCTCGAGGCAATCACTGGCAGGGCGGTGCGCAATGTCACCGACTGGCAATATCTAGATCTCGAATATATCGCCAAGGCCAAGATCGATCAGGATCTCTGCATCAAATGCGGCCGCTGCCACATTGCCTGTGAGGACACCTCCCACCAGGCCATCACCAAGCAGAAGGACGGCAAGCGTCATTTCGAGGTGATGAACGACGAATGCGTTGGCTGCAATCTCTGCGTCAATGTGTGCCCGGTCGATGACTGTATCACCATGGAAGCCCTGCCGGTTGGCTCGGTCGACGAACGCACCGGCCGCATCGTCACCGGCAAATATGCCAACTGGACCAGCCATCCCAACAATCCCAACGCCAGGCCGGCCGTGGTCGAACCGGCGGAATAGACCGGTAACAGCAAGTCTCTGCAGGGGTGGCCTCGGCCACCCCTTTTTTTTGGCCTGCCCGCCGCTTGACCGGACACCAGAATCGTGGATAAATTATATCCACGATACGGAGTTGAGCGATGAAACTGGGCGAGGGGGTCGAGCAGGCCATTCACAGCACGCTGCTGCTGGCCGGGCTTGACCGGGATGGCGTCCTGCCGGCGACGGCGCTGGCCGAGTTCCATGGCGTGTCGGCCAGCTACCTGCTCAAGCATCTGCAGGCCCTGACCAATGCCGGTATTCTTGCCTCGGTGCCTGGGCCCAAGGGCGGATACCGGCTGGCGCGGGCGCCCGCAGCGATCAGCCTCCTTGATATTGTGCTGGCGCTCGAGGGTTCGGCGCCTGCCTTCCGCTGCGCCGAAATCCGCAAGCAGGGCCCCAATCCGCTCGACAGCCAATTCTTCGCCCGGCCCTGCGCCGTCAATGTCGCCATGCTGCGGGCCGAACAATCCTACCGGGCCGAATTGCGCAAGGTGTCGCTGGCCGATCTGCGAACCGATCCCGCCACGCCGCTGGGCGCGGCTATTGAAGCGCGCGGCTGCGCCTTTCTGGAGCAGCGCCAGCGCCGCTCGACATCAACCCCCTGAGGACCTTTCCATGCAAGCTCGTCTCAATCCCTATGTCGCCGCGCCCGCAGCCATGCAGCCCATTGCCGCTTTGGACACCTACGTCGTCAAGCATTCCGGCCTGGCTGTGCACCTCGTTCACCTGCTCAAGATTCGCGCGTCCCAGATCAATGGCTGCGCCTATTGCGTCGACATGCACACCCGGGAAGCGCGCCATGACGGCCTTGGCGAGCAATGGATCAATCTGATTGCCACCTGGCAGGAATCGCCCGTTTACACCCCGCAGGAGCGGGCAGTTCTCGGCTGGACCGAAGCACTGACCCTGTTGCCGCAGAGCCGGGCATCCGATGCCGATTTCGAACCGCTCCGGGCCCATTTTTCCGACGCCGAGATCACCGCGCTTTCGGTTGCCATCGCCGCGATCAATGTGTGGAACCGTATCGCGGTCGGCTTCCGCACGCCCCATCCCGTCGACCCGCAAGCGGCGTGACGGCTTCGGCAGGGGTCTTGCCTCCTGCCTGTCGAAATGTCCGCCCACCGTTCGTCATAGGACGATGACTCCATTCACGCTGTTGAGGGTTTGCCGTGCCAACTGATCTCAATTCAACACTGATCCTGCTCGCTCGCCTGTTGCTGGGCGGCTCCTTCTTCGTTTTCGGCCTGCGCAACATTCCCAATATCGGGGCGCTGACCAAGGCTTTGACGGCGCGGGGTGTGCCCCTGCCCAACATCGTCGCCATCATGGGCGTCGGGCTGCAGATTGTTGGCGGCGCATTGACTGCCATCGGCCCGTTCGGCGCGCTGGGCGGTGTTGGTCTGATTGTCTTTGTCGTGCTCGCGACAGTGTTGTTTCACAATTTTTGGGACTATGAGGGTGCCGACCGCGCTTCCCATGTCACCGCCAGCATCATGAATGCCGGCCTGGGCGGCGCCTTCCTGCTGGTTGCCGCTATCAGTCTGTGACGGCGCCCCCGCAATCCCGACTGGGCGGTGACGTCGCCCAGCTGCTATCCCTGATCGGCCGCCGCTCTGCGTCGGCCGATTGTCCTTGAGGTCGCCTTGCCATGAACCAGATCGTCACCCCATCAACCGGCTTGCGCCATCCGCGCACGCAACGCCTGCTTGCCCATCTGGCCATGCTGGGCTTTGCCGCCATGATCGCCGGCTCGTTCACGGCGGGGGCGCTGGTGGTCGATGAGATCGGGCCGATCGCACTCAACGCCATCCGCTTCCTCCTCGGTGCCATGCTGATGGGACTTATGGCCTTCGCCGTCGCCCGCCAGCCCATGCGACTGCCACCGGCGCCCTGGCGCTTTGGCGTGCTGGGGCTATTGATGGCCATCTATTTCTGCTCGATGTTCATCGCGCTGCAATTCACCGCACCGGTCGCCACCAGCGCCGTATTCACCCTCATTCCGCTGATGGCAGCGGGGCTCGGCCTCCTGATCCTGGGCCAGCGCACCGGTCCGATCGGGCTCCTCAGCCTGCTGTTTGCCGGTCTGGGCTCGGTCTGGGTGATCTTTCGTGGCGATCTCGACGCCTTGCGCGCCTTCGATATCGGCAAGGGGGAGGTGATCTATTTTGCCGGCTGCGTCTGCTACGCCATCTATACGCCGCTGCTGCGCAAGTTCAGCCGCGGCGAGCCCGCGGTGCTGGCGAGCTTTTTCACCCTTTCGGCGACAACGCTGTGGATCGCGGCCTATGGCTTTCCGGAAATTCTCGCCACCGACTGGACCGCATTGCCGCCGCTGGTCTGGTGGGTCATCGCCTATCTGGCGGTTTTTCCGACGGCCATGAGCTTCTTCTTCGTCCAGTTCGCCTCGCTGCACCTGCCTGCCGCCAAAGTCATTGCCTATGGCTACCTGACCCCGATCTTCGTCATCCTGCTCGAAGGCCTTTTCGGCCATGGCTGGGTCAGCCTGCCGGTCGTCGCCGGAGCCCTGGTGACGGTGCTGGGCCTCGTCGTGCTGGCGCTGGCGCCGGAGCGGGCCGCCAGGCCGTCCCCGGCTACTTGACCGTCACCGGCTGGCGCGGGGTCAGGCCATAGAGGAACAGGTGCTCGAGATAGCGGGCCGCATCCTCGAAGCGCCCTTCGCCGCCGCGCGCCGGGCCAAGCACGGCGCGCACCTGTACGTCGAAATCGGCATAGTGCTGGGTTGTCGCCCAGATCGAAAAGATCAGGTGATAGGGGTCGGTGCGCGCAATCTTGCCCTGGTCCATCCAGGTCAGCAGCACATCGGCCTTTTCGTCGACAAGGTTCTTGAGATCGACCTCGATCATCTCGATGATGCGCGGTGCACCCTGCAGCATTTCATTGGCGAACAGGCGGCTTTCGCGCGGAAAGTCGCGGGCCATTTCCAGCTTGCGCCTTATATAGGAGCGGATTTCGGGGAAAGGGTCGCCAGCGGCGTCCATTTCGCGCAATGGCGCCAGCCAGGTCACCAGCAGAGCGGAAATCAGCCGGCGATGGATCTCTTCCTTGCGCGGGAAATAGTAGAGCAGGTTGGGCTTGCTCATCCCCGCCACCTCGGCGATCTGGTCGATGGTCGAGCCGCGAAAGCCGTGCATGGAGAACACGTCGAGCGCCGCTTCCAGGATGATGTCCTGTTTTTCACGCTGGATGCGGGTCAGGGGCCGCGACTTTGCACCGCTCTTGGCGGTGGTTGCGGCAATTGGCTTGGCCTCACCTTTGGCCATCACTGCGCTCTCGACATTTTTCACCTTGGGTGGCCCCATTTTCGCCTTGCGGGAAACACTGGGAGTGCTAACATTTTTCCAACTGGTCAAAATTCTTGGTAACACGTTCCCACGTCAAGAGCCAATAAATATGACCAATTAAGTCATAATAAAGGGGAGCGAGATCGACGTGTCCAATTCTGCCGCAGTCACGCCGAACGACTTGAGCGCCTTCTGGATGCCGTTTACCGCGAACCGGCAGTTCAAGAAGGCACCGCGCATGTTCGTGGGCGCCAAAGATATGCACTATACCACCTCCGATGGCCGCCAGGTCTTGGACGGTACTGCCGGTCTCTGGTGCGTCAATGCCGGTCATTGTCGCCCCAAGATCACCGAAGCGATCGCGCGGCAGGCCGCTGAGCTGGATTATGCGCCCGCCTTCCAGATGGGCCATCCCAAGGCGTTCGAGCTGGCAAACCAGCTGGTGCAGCTGGCGCCCCAGGGCCTCGATCACGTGCTGTTCACCAATTCCGGATCTGAATCGGTTGAAACCGCGCTCAAGGTTGCGCTGGCCTATCATCGGGTCAAGGGCGAAGGCAGCCGTTTCCGTCTCATCGGGCGTGAGCGCGGCTATCATGGCGTCAATTTCGGCGGCATTTCGGTCGGTGGCATTGTCAGCAACCGCAAGATGTTCGGCACGCTGCTGACCGGCGTCGATCATCTGCCCCATACCCATAACCTGGCCAAGAACGCCTTTACCAGGGGCGAGCCCGACCATGGCCTGGACCTGGCCGATGAGCTCGAGCGCATCGTCACGCTGCATGATGCTTCGACCATTGCTGCGGTCATTGTCGAGCCGGTGGCCGGCTCGACCGGCGTGCTGATCCCACCCAAGGGCTATCTGCAGCGCCTGCGCGACATCACCAAAAAGCATGGCATTCTGCTCATCTTTGACGAAGTCATCACCGGCTTCGGTCGGCTGGGAACCCCGTTCGCCGCCGATTACTTTGGCGTGACCCCGGACATCATGGTCACCGCCAAGGGCCTGACCAATGGCGTTATCCCGATGGGGGCCGTTCTGGTCTCTTCGGAAATCCACGACACCTTCATGCAGGGGCCCGAACACGTCATCGAGTTCATGCATGGCTATACCTATTCGGGCAATCCGATTGCCTCGGCGGCTGGCCTTGCCACCCTCGAAACCTACAAGGAAGAGGGGCTGTTGCAACGCGGCACCGAGCTTGGGCCCTATTGGGCCGATGCACTGCATTCGCTCAAGGACGAGCCCAATGTCATCGACGTCCGAAATATCGGTCTGGTCGGCGCCATCGAATTGCAGCCGATTGCGGGCGAGCCGACCAAGCGTGCCTTCTCGGCTTTCGTCAAGGCGTTCGAGAGCGGCTTCCTGATCCGCACCACTGGCGACATCATCGCCCTGAGCCCACCGTTGATCGTGCAGAAGCATCATATTGACGAGCTGGTCGACGGCATCCGCACGGTTCTGAGGGCTATTCCATGACCATCATCGAAAATGCCGTTGCCGGCAAACGCTATGTCTCGACCGGCCGCCGCGTTCCCGTGTTCAATCCCGCCACCGGCGAAGTCTCGGCCGAACTGCCGCTATCGACGCTGAGCGAATTGAACGACGCCGTCGCCTCGGCCAAGAAGGCGCAGCTCGCCTGGGGCAATACCCCGCCGATGAAGCGCGCCCGCGTCATGTTCAAGTTCAAGGCGCTGCTCGACCAATATGCCGATGATCTGGCCCGCGAGATTTCGCGTGAGCATGGCAAGGTGCATGACGACGCTCTGGGCGAAGTGGCGCGTGGCATCGACTGTGTCGATTTTGCCTGCGGTATTCCGCAATTGCTCAAGGGTGAGTTCAGCCGCAATGTCGGCCCGTCGATCGATTCCTATTCCGATCGTCAGCCGCTCGGCGTCGTCGCCGGCATTACGCCGTTCAACTTCCCGGCCATGGTGCCGATGTGGATGTATCCGGCCGCTATCGCTTGCGGCAATGCCTTCATCCTCAAGCCGTCCGAGCGCGATCCCAGCGCCTCGATGCTGGCCTGGAACCTGTTCATGGAAGCGGGGCTCCCTGAGGGCGTGCTCAATATCATCCATGGCGACAAGGAAATGGTCGACGGCATTCTGGACCATCCCGATATCAAGGCGGTGAGCTTTGTCGGCTCCACCCCGATCGCTGAATACGTTTATCAACGCGGCACCAAAGCCGGAAAGCGCGTGCAGGCGCTGGGCGGCGCCAAGAACCACATGGTCATCCTGCCCGATGCCGATCTCGATCAGGTGGCAGACGCGCTGATGGGCGCTGGTTATGGTTCGGCCGGCGAGCGCTGCATGGCCATTTCGGTTGCCGTGCCCGTTGGCAAGGAAACCGCCGATGCGCTGGTCGCCAAGCTCAAGCCACGTGTTGAATCGCTCAAGATTGGCCCGGCCACCGACAAGGACGCCGAAATGGGTCCGGTGGTTACCAAGATGCACCGCGACAAGATCCTGGGCTATATCGACTCTGGCGTCGCGCAGGGCGCGGATCTGGTCGTCGATGGTCGCGGCTTCACGCTGCAGGGCTATGAGAACGGCTATTTCGTCGGCGGCACGCTGTTCGATAACGTCACGGCAGATATGACCATCTACAAGGAAGAGATCTTCGGGCCGGTCCTGTCGGTGGTGCGCGCCAAGGACTATGCCGAGGCGGTCGATCTCATCAACACCCACGAATACGGCAATGGCACCGCCATCTTCACGCGCGATGGCGACGCCGCCCGCGAATTTGCCGACAAGATCGAAGTGGGCATGGTGGGCGTCAACGTTCCGATCCCGGTGCCGGTGGCCTACCACTCCTTCGGTGGCTGGAAACGGAGCCTGTTCGGCGATCATGCCATTTACGGTCCGGAAGGCGTTCACTTCTATACCCGCCTCAAGACCGTCACCACCCGCTGGCCCGCCGGCATCAAGGGCGGCGCCGAATTCTCGTTCCCCAGCGTCAAATAGAAAGTCGACCATATGTCTGCCCCAGGAGAAAACCTACGCATCAACGGTGATCGGCTCTGGGATAGCCTTATGGAGATGGCCCAGATTGGTCCCGGCATTGCCGGCGGCAATAATCGCCAGACCTTGACTGACGAGGATGGCGAAGGCCGCCACCTGTTCAAGCGCTGGTGCGACGCGGCGGGGCTGACCATGGGCGTCGACCAGATGGGCACCATGTTCATGACCCGGCCTGGTACCGATCCCGATGCTCTGCCGGTCTATATCGGCAGCCATCTCGATACCCAGCCGACCGGCGGCAAATATGATGGTGTACTGGGCGTGCTCGCCGGTCTCGAAGTCGTGCGCACCATGAATGATCTGGGCATCCAGACCAAGCACCCCATCGTCGTCACCAATTGGGCCAATGAAGAGGGCGCCCGCTTTGCTCCCGCCATGCTCGCCTCCGGCGTCTTCGCTGGCGTTCTGGATCAGGATTACGCCTATGGGCGCAAGGACCAGGACGGCAAGACTTATGGCGACGAACTCAAGCGCATTGGCTGGCTCGGTGACGAAGTCACCGGCGCGCGCAAGATGCATGCCTATTTCGAATATCATATCGAGCAAGGGCCGATCCTCGAAGCCGAGAACAAGCAGATCGGCGTGGTCACCCATGGCCAGGGCCTGTGGTGGCTCGAATTCACCCTGACCGGCAAGGAAGCTCATACCGGTTCGACGCCGATGAACATGCGTGTCAATGCCGGCCTCGCCATGGCCCGCCTTCTCGAAATGGTCCAGACCGTCGCCATGGACAATCAGCCCGGTGCTGTTGCCGGCGTCGGCCAGATGAAGTTCTCACCCAATTCGCGCAATGTGCTGCCCGGCACCGTGGTGTTCTCGGTCGATCTGCGCTCGCCCGATCTCGCCAAGCTCACGGCCATGCGGGCCCGCATCGAAGCCGAGGCCGAGGCAATCGCCAAGTCCATGGGCGTCGGTTATGCGGTCGAGGCCGTCGGGCATTTTGATCCCGTCGCTTTCGATCCGACACTGGTCGATCGCGTCCGCGCCGCGGCCGAAAAGCTCGGCTATTCGCATATGGACCTCATTTCGGGCGCAGGACACGATGCCTGCTGGGCCAATCGCGTCGCACCCAGCACCATGATCATGTGCCCCTGCGTCGATGGCCTCAGCCATAACGAAGCCGAGGACATCTCAAGGGAGTGGGCGGCGGCCGGTGCCGACGTGTTGTTCCACGCCGTGGTGGAGACTGCCCGGATTGTAAGTTGATAGTCTAGCGGATCGCCGTGGCGCTGAGGGGCCCACGGCGATCTTTGTAAGCAAATGATAGGGAGAGAGCATGACCAGCACAGTCATCAAAGGCGGCACCGTCGTTACGGCGGACCTGACCTACGCCGCCGATGTGCGTATCGAAAACGGCACCATTACCGAGATTGGCCCCAACCTGGCCGGCGATGAAGTGCTCGACGCGACCGGCTGCTATGTCATGCCGGGCGGCATCGATCCCCATACCCATCTCGAAATGCCTTTCATGGGCACCTATTCCGCTGATGATTTCGAAAGCGGCACCCGCGCCGCCCTGGCCGGCGGTACCACCATGGTGGTCGATTTCTGCCTGCCCAATCCCAATCAGAGCCTGCTCGAAGCGCTGCAGATGTGGGACAACAAGACCTCCAAGGCCTCGACCGATTATTCCTTCCACATGGCCATCACCTGGTGGGACGAACAGGTCTGGCGCGAAATGGCCGAAGTGGTCGATCGCGGCATTACCAGCTTCAAGCATTTCATGGCCTATAAGGGCGCCCTGATGGTCAATGACGACGAGATGTTCTCTTCGTTCAGCCGCTGCGCCGACTTGGGCGCGCTGCCGCTGGTCCATGCAGAAAATGGCGATGTCGTTGCCGCCATGACCCAGAAACTGCTCGATGCCGGCAATAATGGTCCCGAAGGCCACGCCTATTCACGCCCGCCCGAAGTCGAGGGCGAAGCCACCAACCGCGCCATCATGCTGGCCGACATGGCCGGGGTACCGCTCTATGTGGTGCATGTCTCCTGCGAGCAGTCCCACGAAGCCATCCGCCGCGCCCGCGCCAAGGGCATGCGGGTGTTCGGCGAGCCGCTGATCCAGCACCTGACGCTGGACGAAACCGAATATTTCAACCCCGACTGGGACTATGCGGCCCGCCGGGTGATGTCGCCGCCCTTCCGCTCCAAGGCGCATCAGGATTCGCTCTGGGCCGGCCTGCAATCGGGCTCGCTGCAGGTCGTCGCCACCGACCACTGCGCCTTCACCACCGATCAGAAACGCAATGGCATCGGCAATTTCTCCCGGATTCCCAATGGTACTGGTGGCCTGGAAGATCGCCTGCCGGTGCTGTGGAGCCGTGGCGTCAATACCGGCCGCCTGACTATGAACGAATTCGTGGCCGTGACCTCGACCAACATCGCCAAGATCCTCAACTGCTATCCCAAAAAGGGCGCGATCCTCGTCGGTGCCGATGCCGATATCGTCGTCTGGGACCCCAAGCGCACCAAGACCATCTCCGCCGCCAGGCAGCAATCGGTGATCGATTACAACGTGTTTGAAGGGTTCGAACTGACCGGGCTCCCCCGCTACGTCCTCAGCCGCGGCAAGGTCTCGATCGTCGAAGACGAGATCAAGGCCGAGCCGGGCCATGGCCAGTTCGTCGCCCGCGAAGCGAAAAATCCGGTCAACCGCGCCCTCTCGCAATGGAAAGACATCGTTGCCCCCCGCAAGGTGGAACGATCGGGCATCCCCGCGACGGGGGTTTGAGCATGGGCTTGGGTCTGGCGCATACCTTACCTCTCCCTCGGGGGAGAGGTCGCCGCGGAGCGGCGGGGGAGGGGGCCTTTTGACCTCGCTCAAGACGACATTTGCTGCCCGTTCCGCCAAAACTCTGCGCGTCAATTCCACCGATGCCGAGCGCAAGCTCTGGTCGCGCTTGCGCGCCCGCCAGTTGGTCGGGCACAAATTTGTGCGCCAGCATCCAGTCGGGCCGTACATCGCCGATTTCGCCTGCCGAGAGGCCGATTTGATCGTTGAGCTCGATGGAGGCCAACACAGCCAATCGGCGCGCGATGATCAGCGGACACAGGTGCTTGCCGCTCACGGCTATGCTGTCGTCCGCTTCTGGAACAACGACGTTCTGACCAATATCGATGGTGTCCTTGCGACGCTAGCCGAGCGGCTGGCCAAGGCCCCCTCACCCGGCCTTCGCTTTGCGAAGCCCGACCTCTCCCCCGAGGGGAGAGGTGCAGAAAATTCTTGCGCTTCTGCCCAGCAGAAACCCATTTCCTGAGAAAGGTCTTGCTCTTGTCCGTGACGACTGCTTCATCCGCCGCTATCGAGGACAAGGGCCCGCTGCCCGCCACGGTGGTTTCCGCCGCCGATCTCAGCCTGACCTTTGCCACCAATGACGGTCCTGTCCATGCGCTGAGCAATGTCAATCTCAGCATCGGCAAGGGGGAGTTCGTTTCCTTCATCGGCCCCTCCGGCTGTGGCAAGACCACGTTCCTGCGCACGATTGCCGATCTGGAACAGCCCACCTCCGGGACGCTGCTGATCAATGGCATGACCCCGCGCCAGGCCCGCGAAAAGCGCGCCTATGGCTATGTGTTCCAGGCCCCGGCGCTCTATCCGTGGCGCACCATCGAAAAGAATGTCGCCCTGCCGCTCGAAATCATGGGCTATTCCGCGGCCGAGCAGGCCGAGCGGATCAAGCGCACTATGGATCTGGTCAATCTCTCGGGCTTTGAGAAGAAATATCCCTGGCAATTGTCCGGCGGCATGCAGCAGCGCGCCTCCATCGCCAGGGCGCTGGCCTTCGATGCCGATCTCCTGCTGATGGACGAACCCTTCGGGGCGCTGGACGAGATCGTCCGCGATCACCTCAATTCCGAGCTGCTCAAGCTTTGGGCGCGCACCCAAAAGACCATCTGCTTTGTCACCCATTCCATTCCCGAGGCGGTCTATCTCTCGACCAAGATCGTGGTGATGAGCCCGCGCCCTGGCCGGGTCACCGACGTCATCGAGTCAACGCTCCCCGCCGAGCGCCCGCTCGATATCCGCGAAACCCCCGAATTCCTCGCCATCGCCGCCCGCGTGCGCGACGGCCTGCGGGCCGGACACTCCTACGAGGAGCACGCGTGATGGCGGCGCTTCCTTTGCCACTGTCAAAGTCGACACACTCCCCCCTGCGGGGAGAGATCAAGGGTGGCGTCTCGCAAAGGGAAGGCCACCGATGAACAAAGCCTTCCCCATCATCATCGTCCTCATTGGCCTTCTCATCGTCTGGTATGCCGCTGCCATCGGCATGAATGCGCAGTGGCAGAACGACGTTTACCGCCGCGCCGGTACCACCGATGTGCCCATGACCCAGTTCGTGCAGGATACCTGGAACCAGGAAAAGCCCGTGCTGCCCACCATGCACCAGGTTATGGGCGAACTCTGGAACACCACGGTTCTGGTTGCTCCCAACAAGCCGCGGAGCCTCTTGTTTCACGCCTGGGTGACCTTCTCGGCCACCGCTCTGGGTTTTCTCATGGGCTCGGTGCTCGGCATCGCGCTGGCCGTGCTGATCGTGCATAGCGAGGCGATGAACCGCTCGCTGATGCCATGGATTGTTGCCAGCCAGACCATTCCCATTCTGGCGCTGGCGCCGCTGATCGTCGTCATCGGCTTCAATATCTTCACCGGCACGCTGGGCATTCCCACCGATCCGGCGCGCCTGATGAGCAAGGCCATCATTTCGGCCTATCTGAGCTTCTTTCCGGTGGCGGTCGGCATGGTCAAGGGCCTGCGCAGTCCCGAAGCCATCCAGCTTGATCTGATGCACACCTATAATGCCTCGCCCAGCCAGACCTTCTGGAAGCTGCGCTGGCCCGCCTCGGTGCCCTATCTGTTCACCTCGCTCAAGGTGGGCGTTGCCGCCAGCCTGGTGGGTGCCATTGTCGGCGAATTGCCGACCGGCGCAGTGGCTGGGCTTGGCGCGCGCCTGCTCGCCGGCTCCTATTACAGCCAGACCGTGCAGATCTGGTCGGCCCTGTTCGCCGCGTCCATCCTTGCGGCGATCCTGGTGATTTCCGTGGGCCTGGTCGAAAAACTGGTCGCCCGTCAGATGGGGGCACGTCCGGCATGAGCCAGCTGCAATATTTTCTCGCTCTCGTCGCAGGTGGCCTCTGCACTGCCGGACTGGCACTGAGCTTTGCCACCCCGCTGGAAACCGGCCTGCTGCTCAAGGCGTTCCTGGCCGTTGGCGCCTTCTCGCTGATCCGCTTATGGGTGCCGCTGGGCCTGTGGCTCGATGGCGCCATGGCCGTGCTCGGCGCAGTCGCCGTTCTGACCGCGCTCGGCGTCTATGTGCCGGCCCCGGCCTTCTTCTGGATGGCGCTGATTTCGGCCTGGCTGTTTGCCTGGCTGTTTGTCGAGCGGCTGTCCAGGGCGCTGGCCCCTGCCACGCGCGACAATGCCGGACTGGGCCTGCTCATCCCCATCGTCTTTGGCGTCACCATTCTTGTCGTCTGGGAGGTGGTGACCCGCGGCGCCAATGTGCCCCAGGTGATCCTGCCGCCGCCCTCGATGATCTGGGCCCGCATCACCTCCAGCGTGCCGACGCTGCTGGCCGATTTCCAGCAGACCTTCCTCAAGGCGGTGCTCATCGGCTATGCGCTGGGCTGTGGGCTGGGCTTTGTCGTGGCGATCCTCATCGATCGCTCGCCCTTCTTCAAATCGGGCCTGTTGCCCCTCGGTAATTTCGTTTCAGCGCTGCCCATCGTTGGCGTGGCGCCGATCATGGTCATGTGGTTCGGCTTCGACTGGCAATCCAAGGCCGCCGTCGTCGTCATCATGACCTTCTTCCCGATGCTGGTGAATACGGTGGCCGGTCTAAATGCCGCCTCCAGCATTGAGCGCGATCTGATGCGCACCTATGCCGCCAGTTACTGGCAAACGCTCTTGAAGTTGCGCTTGCCCGCAGCGGCGCCCTTCATCTTCAACGCCCTCAAGATCAACTCGACCCTGGCCTTGATCGGCGCAATTGTCGCAGAGTTTTTCGGGACCCCCATTGTGGGAATGGGCTTCCGGATATCGACCGAAGTCGGCCGGATGAATGTCGACATGGTATGGGCTGAAATCGCGGTGGCGGCTGTCGCGGGTTCGCTCTTTTACGGAGTGATCACCCTCATCGAGAGGGGTGTCACTTTCTGGCATCCGTCTGTGCGTGGTGCATAGACATGCCAAACTCAGGGGAAAGTCGAATATGAAGCATCTTCTTATCGGCGCGATGGCTGGCGCAATGACGCTTGCGGCAGCACAGGGAGCATGGGCGCAGGACAATGTCACCCTGCAGCTCAAATGGGTCACCCAGGGCCAGTTCGCGGGCTACTACGTCGCCCAGGCCAAGGGCTTTTATGACGAGGAAGGTCTGACCGTCGAAATCAAGCCGGGCGGCCCCGATATCGCCCCCGAACAGGTGATCGCCGGCGGTGGTGCCGATGTCATCACCACCTGGATGGCGGCGGGCCTGGCCGCGCGCGAACGCGGCGTGCCCCTGGTCAATATCGCCCAGCCGTTCAAGTCCTCGGGTCTTCTGCTCACCTGCCTCAAGGAAGCCGGCGTCGAAACCACCGCCGATTTCCCCGGCAAGACACTCGGCGTCTGGTTCTTCGGCAATGAATATCCGTTCTATGCCTGGATGGCCAAGCTGGGCCTGTCCACCGAGGGCGGGGCCGATGGCGTCGAAGTGCTGAAACAGGCCTTCAATGTCGATCCGTTGATCCAGAAGCAGGCCGCCTGCATTTCCACCATGACCTATAATGAATTCGGTCAGGTGCTGAAGGCCGGCATTACTCCAGAAGAGCTGACCGTCTTCAATTATCGCGATGAAGGCGTCGGCATGCTCGAAGACGGCCTCTATGTCATGGAAGACAAGCTGGCCGATCCCGCCTTTGTCGAGAAGATGACCAAATTCGTCCGCGCCTCGATGAAGGGCTGGGAATATGCCCGCGCCAATCCCGAGGAAGCCGCCCAGATCGTGCTTGATAACGACATGACTGGCGCCATGACCCTGGAAGACCAGGTCTATCAGGTCTCCGAGATCAACAAGCTGACTGAAGGCTCTACCGGCGCCTTGGACGAAGCTGCCTATCGCCAGACCGTCGACACGCTGCTCTCGGCGGTCTCGCCGGATAACCCGGCCATCACCAAGGAGCCCGAAGGCGCCTTCAGCCATGTGGTCACTGACGGCCTCTAAGGCGGTTCAAGCCAGGTTGACAGGATAAGGCGGGGGCAACCCCGCCTTTTTCTTTGTTCGGTTCGCGGTGACTTACTGGAACAAAACGCGCGCCCCGTCAGTTGTCCTGACCTAACCGTCAACAAACAAGGGCTCACCCCATGAACTCGATCATTTATCTCGTCGGCCTCGTCGTGATCGTCATGGCCATCCTGTCGTTCATCGGCCTCGCTTGAACTCGGGACGCACCCATTTACTGGAGAAAACGCCATGACCATTGACGCCCCGGCTGGAATAGCCGTCGTCGAGACGACATCATCCGCCCGTGACCAGTCCTCCTATGTCGACTGGCCGGCGGTGATTGCTGGCATCGTGCTGGCTTCCGCCATTTCCATCGTCCTGCTCAGCTTCGGCTCGGCTGTCGGGCTGAACTTCCTTGACTTCAACGCCCGCGAAGGCGCCTCGCCGATCTTTATCGGCATTGCCGCCGGCACCTGGCTGATCTGGGTTCTCGTCTCCAGCCTGATGGCGGGTGGCTATCTGACCGGTCGTCTGCGCCGTCGCAATTTCGACGCCACCGAAGACGAGAGCGATCTGCGCGACGGGGCTCATGGCCTTCTCGTCTGGGCCGGCTCGGCCGTGCTCGGCGCGGTGCTCGCCGTTGCCGGTGTCGGTGCAGTCGGCAATGCTGCGGGGCTCGCTGCCGCCACCGCGACGCAGGCCGCTTCCAACGGCGCCGAAGGCTCGCTCGATCCCAATGCCTATTTCGTCGATACGCTGTTCCGCTCGAGCCAGCCGGTCGATGCTGCGCTGGCCCGTGATGAAGCCGGTCGGATCTTTACAATGGCCGCCCTGGGTGACGGCACTGTCGCTGCCGAAGACCGCGCCTATCTGGCCAATGTGGTTGCCGCCAATACCGGCATTCCCCCCGAAGAGGCGACCGCCCGCGTCGATCAGGTGATCGCCAATGTCGAGGCTGCCCGCCAGAACGCTCTGGAGGCCGCCCGCATTGCCCGCAATACCGGCATCATCGCGGCGTTCCTGCTGGCCGCATCGCTGCTGATCGCTGCCATCGGTGCCTATTGGGCGGCCCAGAAGGGTGGCAATCACCGCGACAGCAACACCATGTTCGCCGACATCTTCCGTCGCTTCTAACCCAGCTAACGAAAGGACAAATCCATGTTTCGAGGTATTGGCCTGTGGCTGCTCGGCGTGCCGATCTGGTTGATCATCATCATCATTTTCTTCCTGAACTAGGAAGAATGACGGCGGGGCAAGTCCCCGCCGTTTCGCTGATCAGTTGAACACCCGCCTGGGCTGGAACTGGCCGAATTCGACCCAGCCCGTCGCCAGCACCTGTCCGCCGAAACTGGCCCAGGCATCGTCCAGCGTCACCGGCGCGCCCGCACCGGTCAGCAAGACCGAATTGCCATGGCGCACGGCGGCAGCCTGGGTCGGATTGAGCCGCAGTTCCGGCAGGCCGGCAAGGCTGTCGGCCACCGGGCGCAGCAGCGCATCGCGCGCTTCGCCTTCCACCGCTTCCAGCATCTCGATGGTGATCGACTGGGTATCGGTAAACGGGCCGACGGCGGCGCGATGCAGCATTGACACATGTCCCCGCGTGCCCAGCCGCTCGGCAATGTCGCGCGCCAGCGAACGCACATAGGTGCCCTTGCCGCAGGTCACTTCAAGGATTGTCGTCTCGCTGCCATGGCTGACCAGGCTGATTGCGTCGACGCGGATTTCGCGCGCTGCCAGTTCCACCGCTTCGCCGGCACGGGCCAGGTCGTAGGCGCGCTCGCCATCGATCTTGAGCGCTGAAAAAATCGGCGGCACCTGCGAGAACAGCCCGACAAATTCGGGCAAGACCGCTTCGAGTTCGGCCTGCGACGGGCGATGCTCGGAGGTCGCCACGACGCTGCCTTCGGTGTCGTCGGTGGTGGTGCTGCTGCCCCAGGCGATGGCAAAGCGGTAGATCTTGGTGCCGTCCTGCACATAGGGCACGGCCTTGGTGGCCTCCCCCAGGGCGATCGGCAGGATGCCGGTGGCCAGCGGGTCGAGCGTGCCGGCATGACCGGCCTTGGCGGCGCCAAACAGCCAGCGCACCTTGCCCACGGCCTGGGTCGAGGTCATGTCATAGGGCTTGTTGAGGATCACCCAACCCGAAATGGCGCGTTTGACGCGCTTGGGGGCGCTCAAGACTGGTTCTCGTCCCGATCTTGATTTTCATCGTCGTCTTGCAGATCGCGCGCCACCTTGTCCGAGCGCAGCAAGGCGTCGATGCGCGCCGCTTCCTCGAAGGTATCATCGACGAAGAACCGCAGTTCGGGGGCGAATTTCAGATTGAGCTGCGGCGCCACCTGTCCACGAATGAACTTGCGGTGGCGATTGAGCGCCGCGACGATTTCCTCGGCATGCTGGCCGCCCAATGGCATCACATAGGCATCGGCAATCTTGAGGTCATTGGTCATGCGCACTTCGGGCACGGTGATCACGGCGCCGCGCATCGCGTCGTCCTCGATATCGCCGCGCGCGAAAATACTTGCCAGGGCGTGGCGAACGAGTTCGCCGACGCGCAGCATGCGCTGGGTAGGCCCGGTGGACTTATGGTCTTTGCTCATTGGCTCGATCTAAGCGCTTGGGGCTTTTTCGTCAATCCACGCAGCTGCGCGGCGCGCGGTCAGGCGAGCGTATTGCGGCCCAGCCCATGGCGGCCATCGGGCAGCACCCGGTGCGGCGGCTGGTGTCCATCCATGAAGGTGCGGATATTGACGATCACCGTCTCGCCCATCTCGATCCGCGCTTCCAGCGTCGCCGACGCCATATGCGCTGTCAGCACCACCTTGTTGGCCTCGGCCAGCGCCAGCAGCCGTGCATTGATCCCGCTGCGGTTCTCGAATACGTCCAGCGCCGCCCCGCTCAGATGCCCGCGCTCGATTTCGGCGACCAGCGCATTCTCGTCGATCAGCTCGGGACGCGACACATTGACCACAAAGCTGCCCTGCTTCATCCGGCCCAACCGCTCGGCGCTCAGGATGTGATAGGTCTCGCGGGTATGGGGCGTATGCAACGAAACTATGTCGACGGCTTCGATCATCGCATCGAGGTCGGGCCAATAAGTGGCCTCAAGCGGTTCTTCCACCCCGGGCGGCCGTCGGTTGCGCGAGAAATAGTGAATGTTGAGGCCAAAGGCCTTGGCTCGTTGCGCCACGGCCGTGCCGATGCGGCCCATGCCGACAATGCCCAGGGCCTTGCCCCGCAGCCGCCGGCCCAGCATCGAGGTCGGCGACCAGCCGGCCCATTCCCCATCACGCACCAGCATCTGGGTGCCTTCGACCAGCCGGCGCGGCAGCGCCAGCATCAGCACCATGGCCATATCGGCGGTGTCTTCGGTCAGAACGCTGGGGGTATTGGTCACGGTCAGACCCGCCGCCCAGGCCGCTTCAACATCAATATTGTCGATGCCATTGCCAAACTGGGCGATCAGCCGCACCGATCTGGGCAGGCGGGCGATCAATCCGGCGTCGATCCTGTCGGTGATCGAGGAAACCAACACATCCTTGCCCTGCAGCCCCGCCACAATATCGTCACCGGTCAGCGCCACATCGGCTTCATTCACATCGGTTTCAAACAGCGTTCCCATGCGCGCCTCGATCGATTCGGGCAGGCGTCGGGTCACCAGAATTTTGGGTTTGGAGCTGGTCATGCGTTCCGGAATGAGGTGGGGCGGGCGCTTGCCGGACGCCCCTTTTCAGTGACCATTAAGGATCATCGCGTAGTGATAGGGCAATTCCGTTCCTTCTGCAAAGTCATGATTGACCATATCGGTGGCCTAGTGTTTGCCCCCTCCCGCCACAATCTGAGCCGCGCCATCACCCGCCTTGTCGCGGTATGCCTGGCCATGCTCACCATGGCCTTGTCCGTGCCAGCCTTTGCGCAGGCCAACAATCCCAGTGGATTACCGCTGCCGCGCTTCGCCTCGACCCGGTCGACGCCCATCAATGTGCGGGTCGGTCCCGGCACCAAATATGAAGTCGCCTGGGTCTATCTCAAGGCTGGCATGCCGGTCGAAATCGTCCAGGAATTCGATACCTGGCGCAAGATTCGCGATGTCGATGGCGACGAGGGCTGGGTCCACCAGAATCTCTTGTCCGGCAATCGCGTCGGTTATGTCACCCCACTGATGGCCAATGCCGAAATCGCGCTGCGCGCCAGGCAAAGCGACGACAGTGGCGAACGCGCCCGACTTGGCCCGGGCCTGCGCGTCGCCATCAAGGAATGCGACGGTTCCTGGTGCGAAGTCTCGGCCACCCACCAGCCCGAAGGCGGCCGCTCCTCCACCTATTCCGGCTACCTCCGCCAGGAGGAACTCTGGGGCGTCTATCCAAACGAGGAATTCGACTAGCTTTTGGCTGTGCCGCGTGCCGGTCCATGTCCTTTGTCTAGTTCCTGTGTTCCCCCAAACACGGCGCTGCCCACGGGCTTGCCCCGTGGGCCTCTCGCCGCCCACACCGTGTGAGAGCGACCCACGGGTCAAGCAACCGTGGGCAGCCCGGTGGGTGCACTTGCTGGGTCGCCCCAAAACACAAACTACCCAGCCAGCGCCGTCTCGGCATCGGCTTTTTGTCGCGCCAGCCGAACCGCGTCGCTCTGCTTGGGGCAGGAGGCACAGTAATAATCCGGCTCGATCAGGTAATCGAGACAGCACCCCTTGCGGGCAATGATCGGCGCCTGCCGACCGTCATGCAGGGTGATGAATTCCAGTTCCCCCTGACCGGTCAGCCCCATCGCCGCCAGCCAGCGGTTGGAATAGCCTGCGATCACGGCGGGCGAGAGGTCCGGCCGTTGCCGCGCCAGCCGCACCATGATCCCCAGCATCCGGTCGGTCAGCAGCCGCTTGGCTGGGATCGGCTTGAGCTTGACGAAGGCATTGACCTCGTCGAGCATCGCCTCGCTGAGCACCCGCAATTGCGCCCCGGCCGCATCAATCAAAGTCTCGACGTCGCCCTCGAGCTGCGGGCCGGGCTTCAGGCGATAGCCATCGACATGAACGCCCTCGACTTTTTGGCTGATAGCGCTGAGGTCGGGCAGGGCGCCGTGGTAATGCACCGCCGTCGCCGCCAGATAGGCCGGCTGCCAGACCAGATTGGTCCACATCCGCACCGCCCAGAACGGCTTGCCGGCCTGTGGATAGCGCAGCGCCAGCGCGTCATGTAGGCGCTGCAGCGCCGCCGCATTGTCGCGCCCCGGCGTATGCCATCCCGGCATCGGCCCGCCCTGCGCGCCTTTCAGAAACCCGGTGGTTTCTGCAGCCATGGCAATGAAGCGCATCAGCGCGGCATCGGGCTCGGGATCGAGCAATATATAGGATCGGGTACGCAACAGGCTGGTCCAGGTCAGGGCGGCGCAACCTATCGCGCCAAACCGGGGAGGGAAAGTCACCTTCTCGGCGACAGCAACTCCGCTGTGCGTTCCCGGGTTCAGGCCCTCGTAGTTTTCCCGAGAGAGTTGTTGAAGCCGTTCTAACCCTGATCGGGCAGACTGCCCCGTTCATAGCCTGGTTAGGGACGTGGTCATGGCCTCGGAAGCGCGCGAAGGGTGGCGCGATGTCAGCGGTACCGCTGCGGTCGAATTCGCCATCCTCACTCCTGTCTTCATCCTCATGCTGACCGGCATGCTGGCCTATGGCGTCTATTTCGGTGCCGCCCATTCCATCCAGCAATTGGCCGCCGATGCGGCGCGCGTCTCCGTGGCCGGGCTCGATGCCAGTGAGCGCAATCTCCTTGTCGATGCCTATCTCAAGGCCAGTGCCGGCGATTACCTGCTGATCGTCCCCGCCCAGCTCACCTACAGCATCGGCGATAAGCCTGGCGATCCCAGCCAATATCTGGTGACGCTGCGCTACAATGCCAGCCGGCTGCCGATCTGGGACCTTTATCCGCCGCTGCCGCTGCCCAGCACCACCATTACCTTCACCTCCACCATTCGCCGGGGCGGCCTATGAACCTCTGGCGGCGCTTTCTGGCCGATCGCAATGGCAATATGGCCATCCTGTTCGCGGCCGGGTTTTCGGTGTCGGTCATCGTCTCGGCCTTTGCGGTGGATGCGGCGTCGCTCTATCGCGAACGGCGCAGCCTGCAGAATGGCGTTGATCTGGCGGTACTGGCCGCCGCCCGCGATCCCACCAATGCTGCCACCGTCGCCCGCGCGGTGCTGGTCGAAAACCAGCTGATTGATCCGACCGTGACCCTGGCGGCACTCACTGCTGCCAGTGGTGACCTGCAGGTGCAGACCGGCACCTATCGGCCCGATCCGGCGCTGGCGCCCAGTGCCCGCTTTGTCGCCGGCGCCACCCCGGTCAATGCGGTGCGGGTGCATTTCCAGCGCCGCGGCATTCTCCACTTCGCGCGCGGCTGGAGCGAAGCGCCGATGATCGGCGCCATCGGCACTGCCACCGTCACGCCGCAGGTATCGTTTTCCATTGGCTCGCGCCTCGCCAGCCTCACCGACGGCATCGCCAATCGAGTGCTCAACAGTCTGCTCGGCACCAATATCGCGCTGACCGCGCTCGATTACCGCAATCTGCTCGATGCCAAGGTCGATGCCTTCGCCTTTCTCGATGCGCTGGCGCTCAGGATGGGGATCACCGCCGGCACCTATGCCGATCTGCTGCAGGCCAGGGCCGATCACGGCGAGATCGCCGCCGCCCTCGCAGCCGTGCTGACCGGCGCCGATCGCACCGCCGCCCAGGTCATCGCCAATGCTGCCGGCAACAATGGCGGCGTGCCGCTGTCAAAACTGTTCAATCTGGGCGATCTCGCCCAGCTGCGCATCGGCAGCGGCCAGGGCCAGGGGCTCTTCACACGCATATCGGCGCTGGAACTGCTCTCGGCCAGCGCCGGGCTCAGCGATGGCAATCGTCAGGTGGCGCTCGATCTCGGCGCCAGCCTGCCCGGCGTGCTCGGGCTGACGGCCGAGCTGGCGGTCGGTGAGCCGCCACAGGGCGGCAGCTGGTATGCTATCGGTCCCACCGGCACCGTAGTGCGCACTGCCCAGTTGCGGCTGCGCCTCAATGCCAGTGTCCTCGGCGGGGCGGCCCTGCTCGGCAATCTGGTGCACCTGCCGCTGTATATCGAGCTCGCCCATGCCGAAGGCATTGTCGGCAGCGCGACCTGTCCGTCACCCGGCCATCCGGCCGGCGCCGCCACCATTCTCACTCGCCCCGGCGCGGCACGGGTCATGGTCGGCGTGGTCAATGCCGCCAGCTTTGGCGATTTCAACACCCCGCCCCATGTCGGCCTCGCCACCCTGGTCGAGGTCAAGCTGCTCGGCCTGACCGTGCTCAAGGTGCTGGCCTCCTCACTCGTTGAGATCGCCCAGATCACTCCGGTGCCGCTGACCTTCTCCTCCGCCGAGATTGCCGCGGGCACCGTCAAGACGGCGCACACCTCGACCGTTGTCAGTTCGCTCAGCGGGTCCCTGCTCGGTAATCTCAAGCTGCAGGTGCCGGTGCTGGGGCTTGGCCTGTCGCTCGATGGTGTCGGCATCCTGCTCAAGGGCTTGCTGATGCCGATTACCCCGGCCCTCGATGGTGTCGTCGCCCAGCTGCTGCAAACCCTTGGTCTCAAGATCGGCGAGGCCGACGTTAGGGTCTATGGCGTTCGCTGCACCCAGCCCGTCCTCGTCGGCTAGATATATCCCCAGCGGCATTCGCCCCGGAGTCATTCCCGCGCAGAAATCTCCTTGCTCAAACATCCCACTTGACTCGAATGCGTAGTGTGCTACAAAACCAGCACACTACATAGGCGCCACACATGGATGACTTTCACACCAGCCAGCCGATCTTCGTGCAGATCCGGCAGCGGCTTATCGAAATGATCCTGCGCGGGTCGGTCGGGGAGGGCGATGCCCTGCCTTCGGTGCGCCAGATTGCGGCAGACCTCTCGGTCAATCCGCTGACGGTGACCAAGGCGTTTGAAGCTCTGGTCGATATCGGGGTCGTGGAAAAACGAAGGGGTTTGGGCATGTTCGTCAAGGCTGGAGCGCGAGCCGAACTGCTCGCCCATGAACGCGATAAATTTCTGACTGAGGAATGGCCCCGCATCCGGGCCCAGATCGCTGCGCTGCAGCTGGATCTGACGACACTTCTGCAAAAACCGGCAACACCGTCTCAGGGGCAAACCCAAAATGACTGACCTGACCTCCGCCGTGGAACCCATCGTCTCGGCCCGTGGCCTGCGCAAGAGCTTCGGCAAGAAGGAGATCCTGCACGGACTGGATTTCGACATTCCGCCCGGCCGCATCTACGGCATGATCGGCCACAATGGCGCCGGCAAGACCACCACGCTCAATGCCATGCTGGGCCTCACCAGCTGCCAGGGCACCATCCGCGTGCTCGGCGAAGACCCTTTTGCCCGCCGCGCTCATCTGATGGAAAACGTCGCCTTCATTTCCGACGTTGCCAGCCTGCCGCGGTTCCTGCGGGTCCGCGAGCTGTTCGCGCTGCTCGCAAATATCCACCCCAATTTCTCGCAGCAGAAGGCCCAGAGCTTTCTCGAGGGCACCGATATCCGCCCCGATGCCAAGATCAAGCAGCTTTCCAAGGGCATGATCGCCCAGCTGCATCTGGCCGTGGTCATGGCCATCGATGCCAAGCTGCTGGTGCTTGACGAGCCGACGCTCGGGCTCGACATCACCTATCGCAAGCGCTTCTACCGGCGCCTGCTCGAAGATTACATGACCGAGGAGCGCACCCTGATCATCACCACCCATCAGGTGGATGAGATCGAGTTCATGCTCTCCGACATCATGTTCATCCGCGATGGTGATCTGATCCTGCACATGCAGATGGAGACGGTGAACGACAAGTTCACCCAGCTGGTGGTCAATGATCCCGCCCATATGGAGGCCGCCCGCGCGCTGCACCCGGTGTTCGAGGAAACCCGCTTCGGCCAGACGGTGATGATCTTTGAGGGCGTTGACCGCGCCCAGCTCGAGCCGTTCGGTCGGCTCTCCACGCCTACCCTGTCCGATCTCTTCGTCGCGCTGATGCAGCGTCCAACTGCCAATCCGGAGCCGGCTCGATGAAAGCCTTTCTTGCTTTGATCCGTCGCGAGTTCATCGAACATCGCGGCGCTTTTCTGATCGCGCCTGCCGTGCTGGTGGCGCTGGGGCTGGGTGTGGCTATCCTGGCCTTCACCGTCGGCAAGGCCGATTTCCGCGCCTCGGGGCAATTGGCCACCTTCACCCCCAGCATTGTCTTTGAGGTCGGCTTTCTCGGCTTTTCCTTCGGTTGGGCGCTCTACCTGATCGCCGCCCTGTTCTTCTACTGCGCCGATGGCTTTGCCGCCGACAAGCGCAACAATGCCATGCTGTTCTGGAAGTCGATGCCGGTCAGCGATTTCAAGGTGCTGCTGTCCAAGCTGGTCGCGGCGCTGACCATATTCCCGGCCAGCATCTTTCTTGCTGCTCTGATCAGCGGTGGCCTGCTCAGCGCCGTGGTGCTGGCTGCCGCCTTGCTGGGTGGCGGGCAGGGCTGGGCCAGCGTTGCCTTCGATGCCGGCATGCCGGCGCGCGTGCTGCTCAGTTACGTCAATGTCGCCGGCGCTACCTTGCTGGCGTTTGCGCTGGGCCTGCTCTGGTATATGCCGTTCATGGCTCTGGTCGGGGCGTTCGGCGCGGTGGTCGGCCGCTGGGCCATTCCGCTGACCCTCTTGCTGCCGACTTTGATCTCGGTGCTGCAATGGGCGATTTTCGGGGGAAGCCTGCATCCCTTCATTTCGTCGAGCTGGCAGTTCTTCGAATACCGCACCGCTTTCCCACTGGTCGATGGCTACATCAGCAATTGGTTCGGCAGCGGCCTGCCGTTCGACTTCACCGCCTTCGCTACCGATCTGCTGGCCCGGGTGGATTGGATGCAGATGGGTATCGGCATCGTCTTCTCCATCGGCGTGATTTATCTCGCCAGCGAGTATCGCCGCCGCAGCAACGACAATTGACCCCGCTGCCGGCCTGATCAATGCTCCAGCCGCCGCGCCCCCAGCGCGGCGGTTTGGTTTTGGAGCTGGTATGCAGGCCCTTCTCGTTCTCGCCCATCCGCTGCGCGACAGCCTCTGCGCCCATCTGGCCGGGGTCACCGCCACGGCGCTGCAGCAACGCGGCGCCAGCGTTGATGTGCTGGATCTCTACGCCGAAGGTTTCGATCCGCTCCTCAGTGCCAGCGAGCGCACCAATCATTACGGCACGCCGGCGCCGACGCCCGATATCATCGCGCAACAGGCGCGCCTCGCCGCCGCCGATGTTCTGGTGCTGGTGTTTCCCACCTGGTGGTTTGCGGTGCCGGCCATTCTCAAGGGCTGGTTCGATCGCGTCTGGGCACCCGGCTTTGCCTATGACCACGGCACGCCGATTACCCCGCGCCTGACCCGGCTCAAATCCTGCCTCGTGGTAACGACGCTCGGCTCGCCCTGGTGGATCGACCGTCTGGTCATGCGCCGCCCGGTCCGCACCATGCTCAAATCGGCATTGCTTGGTGCCTGCGCCCCGCAGGCGCGTTTTCAGATGCTATCGCTGCATGGCGCCGAGGCGGTCGATGCCGATCAACTAGCCCGCTTTGAGACCCGGTTGGCCAATGCCATTGCCCGGCTCTGATCTCTGCGTCGCCACGTCATCAGCGCAGTAGATGCCATAAAGCGTTGTCAGCACCTGCTGCACAGCGTCCGAGGCCAGCGCGTAATAGACCTGCTGGCCCTCGCGCCGCGTCTTGACGAAATTCCACGCCCGCAGCTTGGACAGGTGCTGGGATAGCGGCGACTGGCCGAGGCCGATCCGCTCTTCCAGCTCGCCGACATTCATCTCGCCATCGAGCAGGTTGCACAGGATCAGCAGGCGCTTCGGATTGGCCATGGCCGTGAGTAGGCGCGAGGCCTCTTCCGCATTGGCTTCGAGCCGTTCGATTTTCATGTTGACCATATTAGAAATTTCTAATATTAGAATGAGCGTTGATCCAATTACCACCGGCCTGTGCCCAAATTCAAGGAATTTCTGATGTCCCTCCCTGCCGCCAGCGGTCTGCTATGACGGCCATTCTCTTGCTTTCTGTTCTTGGCGGTGCCCTTATCGGGCTCTCGGCCGTGTTGTTGATGGCATTTCACGGTCGCATTGTCGGCATTTCCGGCATTCTGGCCGGCGTGCTGCCGCCCGTCTCTGCCGATTGGGGCTGGCGCGCCGCCTTTCTCGTCGGGGCCATTGCCGCCCCGGCCCTGCTGCTGATGCTGGGCGGTCCGGCTGTCGGCTTTGAGAGTCCCGTGCCAACCTCCTGGATTGTTATCGGCGGCCTGCTCGTCGGCATCGGCACCTATCTGGGGTCGGGCTGCACGTCAGGGCATGGTGTCTGCGGCATTGCCCGCCTGTCGCCCCGCTCGCTCCTCGCCACCGCCACCTTCATGGCGGCTGCCGTGCTCACCGTTTATGTCATTCGCCACCTGGTATTCCCATCATGAAGTCCATTCTGCTTGCCGGCCTGACCGGACTGGTTTTCGGCACCGGCATTGTGCTGTCCGGCATGGCCAACCCAGCTGTCGTGCTCGGTTTCTTCGACGTCGCCGGCGCCTGGGACCCGTCGCTGGCCTTTGTCATGGCCAGTGCCTTGCTGGTAACCGCCATCGGCTACCGCGTTGTGCTGCGCCGCCCCGCGCCGGTGCTGGATACGCGCTTCCACCTGCCTGCCAAACGCAAGGTCGATCGCTCGCTATTCGCCGGGGCGGCCATTTTTGGCGTAGGCTGGGGCATTGCAGGCTTCTGCCCTGGCGGCGCCATTCCGGCGCTCGGGCTTGGCGAAAGCTCTGCCTGGATCTTCGTTGCTTCGATGCTGGCTGGCATTGCCATCGCTCGGATGGCTCGGCGGTCACTCGCCGCCGCCCGGCCGCAAACTGCCTGAAAGGAAACACACCATGGTTACACTTCCCTTCACCCCGGATCTGTCGATCAAACCTGAGGTCACGGCATTTTTCGACGAACCGACCAACACCATTTCCTATGTGGTCAAGGATCCCCAATCCAACGCATGCGCGGTAATCGATTCAGTAATGGACATCGACTATGCCGCCGGCCGCATTGCCTATGAGGGTGCCGACCGCATCATCGCCTATATCGAGGAGCATCAGCTCAAGCTCGAATGGCTGATCGAAACCCATGTCCATGCCGATCACCTGTCCGCCGCGCCCTATATCCAGAGCAAGCTGGGCGGCAAGCTCGGCATTGGTGAAAACATCAAGCTGGTGCAGGAAACATTCGGCAAGATCTTCAATGAGGGCACCGAGTTCCAGCGCGATGGCAGCCAGTTCGATCGTCTGTTCACCGATGGCGACAGTTACGAGATCGGCGGGCTTGTCGCCCATGTCATGCACACGCCCGGCCATACCCCGGCCTGCATGACCCATGTGATTGGCGATGCCGCCTTCGTCGGCGATACTCTGTTCATGCCCGATGGTGGCTCGGCCCGCGCCGATTTCCCCGGCGGCGATGCGCGCACCCTCTATCGCTCGATCCAGCGGGTTCTTTCGCTGCCGGGCGAGATGCGCCTGTTCATGTGCCACGATTACGGTCCCAATGGCCGTGACATTCAGTGGCAAACCACGGTGGCCGATGAAATCGAACACAATATTCATGTCGGCCGTGGCGCCGATGAGGACAGTTTCGTTGCCATGCGCGAAGCCCGCGACGCCACGCTCGCCATGCCCCGGCTGATTATTCCCTCGCTGCAGGTCAATATGCGCGCCGGCAAACTTCCGCCCAAGGATGATGACGGCAAGGTCTTCCTCAAAGTGCCGATCAACGGCCTCTGATCCCCCATTGCAAAGAAAGCACCAAAATGACCATTCGCCAGATTGATAACAATTTTGCCGTAACCGGCCAGATCCGGGCCGACCAAGTCCCCGAACTCGCCGCCGCCGGCTATGCAGCCATTCTATGCGCTCGCCCCGACAATGAGGATCCGGGCCAGCCGAGCTTCGCCGAGATCGCACTTGCCGCCGAACAGGCTGGCCTTTCCGTCGTCCATATCCCGATCTCAGGCCCCGCCACGCCCGAGCAGATCGCTCGGTTCCAGGCGGCAATGGCAGATTTGCCCGGCCCGGTGCTGGGCTATTGCCGCTCCGGCGGCCGTGCCGCCAACCTTTACGCGACCCTGGCCAAGTAAGAACCGATGCACCTCAAGACCTTCTTCCCGATCCTGGAATGGGGCGCGCGCTATAATCGCCGCACGCTGACCAGCGATCTCATCGCTGCTGTTATCGTCACCATCATGCTGATCCCGCAGTCGCTCGCTTATGCGCTGCTGGCGGGGCTGCCGCCCGAAGTTGGTCTTTATGCCTCGGTCCTGCCCTTGGTCGCCTATGCCATCTTTGGCACATCGACGGCCCTGGCCGTTGGCCCGGTCGCGGTCATTTCGCTGATGACCGCGGCCGCCATCGGTCGCGTCGCCGTCGAGGGATCGGCCGACTATGCCAGCGCCGCCATCGTGCTGGCACTGCTATCGGGCGTCATGCTCACCCTCATGGGCCTGTTGCGGCTTGGCTTCATCGCCAACTTCCTGTCCCATCCGGTCATTTCCGGCTTCATCACCGCCTCGGGCCTGATCATTGCCACCAGCCAGGTCGGGGGGCTGCTCGGCATCCGCACCGAGGGCCACGCCATGCCCGAGCTGATCATGTCCATCGTCGCCAATATCGGCGCCATCAACATGGACACCGTCGCTGTCAGCGTCGTCGCGCTGGCCCTGCTGTTATGGATCCGGCTGGACCTGCGCAATTGGCTGGCCCGCTTCGGCGTTGCCAAAGGCCTCGCCAATATCATCGTCCGCACTGGCCCGGTCTTCGTGGTCTTCCTGACCATGGCCTGGTCGGGACTGGCGAACCTTAGCTCCAAGGGCGTGGCGCTGGTCGGCGAGGTGCCGCAGGGGCTGCCGCTTCTCTCGCTGCCCAGCTTCAATCTCGATACGGTCCAGGCCTTGCTGGTGCCGGCGCTGATCATCTCGGTGGTTGGGTTCGTTGAGTCGATCTCGGTCGCTCAGACCTTTGCCGCCAAACGCCGCGAACGCATCGATCCCAATCGTGAACTGGTCGGGCTCGGCGCCGCCAATATCGCCGCCGGCCTCGGTGGCGGCTATCCCGTTACCGGTGGCTTTGCCCGCTCCGTAGTCAATTTCGATGCCGGCGCCTCCACCCCTGCCGCCGGCGCCTTCACCGCCATCGGCATTGCCGGCGCCACCCTGCTCCTGACCCCGTTCCTGGCGCTGCTGCCCAAGGCAACCCTGGCCGCCACCATTGTCATCGCCGTGCTGACACTCGTGGACTTTTCCATCCTGAAGCGCAGCTGGGCCTATTCCCGTGCCGATTTCGCCGCAGTCGCCTTCACCCTGGCCGGCACGCTGCTGCTCGGTGTCGAGGTTGGCATTTCGCTCGGCGTGGGCGCCTCGATCCTGATCTTTCTCTATCGCTCGTCGCAGCCCCATGCCGCCATTGTCGGCCAGGTGCCGGGTACCGAGCATTACCGCAACGTCAAGCGCCACAAGGTCGAGACCCAGCCCGGTACGCTCTCGATCCGCGTCGATGAAAGCCTCTATTTTGCCAATGCGCGCTATCTGGAAGATTTCGTGCTGAGCCAGGTCGCAGCCGATCCCAGCATCAAGCATGTCGTGCTGCTCTGCTCGGCGGTCAACGCCATCGACCTGTCGGCGCTGGAAAGCCTTGAGACCATCCACCGCCAGCTGGGCGACCAGGGCGTGCGGCTGCACTTGTCGGAGGTCAAGGGCCCGGTCATGGATCGGTTGGCCGGCACCGACTTTCTGGCCCATCTGTCGGGTGGCGTGCATCTGAGCCAGCATCAGGCCATCCGGGCAATTGCCGACGCGCCCGAGGCCGCACCGATCCCCCGCGCCGTTTAAGGCGCGGGGATTCGGCGCATTCAGGCCGTTGCCGCGTCCCAGCGTTCGCTGGCGGCGATCAATGCGTCGATATCGCTGGCGCAGACCGTCGGACGCAGTGCGTCGAACTTTTCCACCGGCCAATCATAAATATTGAGCGCGAGCAGCTTGGCAATCGTCGCCTCGTCAAAACGCGCGCGCACCAGCTTGGCCGCATTGCCGGCGACTATGGTGTATGGTGCCACATCCTTGGTGACGATTGCGCCCGAGGCGACGACTGCGCCTTCGCCGATGGTAATCCCCGGCATGATTACCGCGCGCATCCCCAGCCAAGCGCCATCGCCAATGCGCGTATCGCCCTTGCCCTCATAGGCCTCGGCGATGACATCGCCAAACGGATAGAGGCTGAACCATTCGGTGCGGTGGGTATTGTTGCCACCCATCAGGATGATGGCTTCGGCGCCGATGCAGACATAGTCGCCGATATGCAGCTGGTCGATCGGCCATTGCGGCGTCCAGGCATTGCGGCTGAATTCGTCGCCATAGTGATAGCGCACCACGCTGTCTTCGAAGCTGCCCGTCCAGGCATGGCTGTAATAGCTATGGGTACCGCGCAGGTGAATATTCGGATTGGTGACCGTTTGATGCAGGTACTCGACCTGCGACCAGTGTTTTTGCATGCCGCGTCTCGCTTCTTGAAGTCTGCTCGCCATCGGGGCGTATCAGCTGTCCAGTGGGTGCTGCCTGCCTAACCAGGACCAGCCGCACGGACAAGGCGACGCAGGCGCGCACCGCCAGAGAGCGGGCAAGGCTGGCAGGATCAGTTGCGCCGATAGAGCAGCGTCGTCAGCACATTGCCGCCCTCTTCCACCCGCCACACCTTGGCACGCAGCGTCGTCACGTCGCCGATCGGGCTGAGACTTTCGGCCAGCAGGCGCGCTGCGGCGCTGAGTGCGCTATTGGCGGAAATGCGATGCGCGCCGTCCTGGGCCACCGCATTGCCATGCTTGCCCCGCTCATAGACTTCCACCGTGTACTCGTGGGTCTCTCGCACGCCGTCATCCTTGCCGCTTACCATTGCGGTTGTTCCCCAATGAGGCGCGCCGCGCGCCGCGAGGGCGCGGTGTTGTCTGCAGATGTCATGGGAAGTCTCCTTGGGTGCCAACCATGCGCCTTCTGGCCGGTGAAGTACATCGGGGCGCTACCGTCCCGATGGCGCCGAGCGCTGGAACAATTCCTGGATCTTCAGCAGGGCGACCAGATGCGTATTCTCCGCCGTCCTGGGGTCGCGGCATTTGACATCGGTGACAATGGTGAAGCGCACGCCATTGCGCTCCCCGCTCGCCGAAAAACTCAGGCGCTGCCGGGCGGGTGAATATCGCGCGCGTGTGACCGTGAAGTGCATTTCGTCCTGAGCGCTCCGATCCCTATGGATTTGCGAACCTGAACGTGTCGTTCCGCAGAGACCAGATCAAGCTGCCCGCCCGCCCGCTCCGCATCAAGCGGAATCCGCCGGCTGACGCCGCCGGCCCGTCCTTTCATGACCGGCCGCCATCGCCGGCCCCGCCCGGACTGGCTACCCTGTCCAATCCGGCCAGCATTCTGCTATAAGGGTTGGCAGTGCGATAATAATGGAGCCTGGACCTGACCCGCTCTTGCCGAATTCCTGACAGGATCGAACAATGACTGCCGCAAATTGCCTGTTATCCAGCAATGTGACGGTCGGGCTTTCAGCGCGCACCAAGGAAGAATTGCTGCAGAAGCTATCGACCCGCGCGGCCCGCGCCACCGGGATCGATGAAAACCTGGTGCTCGCGGCCCTCAATGGTCGGGAACAATTGGGCTCCACGGGAGTCGGCCGGGGGATCGCCATCCCCCATGCGCCCGTGCCGGGTATTGCGGCCCCCTTCGCCTTCCTTGCCACGCTCGATCAGCCTGTTGATTACGACGCGATCGATGACGAGCCGGTCGATATTGTCTTTCTGGTCCTCAGCCCCATGGGCGATGCGTCTTCGGCATTGAAGGTACTGTCCTTCGCCGCCCGCTCGCTGCGCAGCGAGGAGACCCTCCACAAGGTCCGCGCCGCCCGCGACGAAGCAGAGTTGTTCAACGCCGTTCAGATGCTGAGCGCCTAGTCAGCTGCTCGCTCTGCCGCCGCCATCGGCGCCGCGCGCGCTTGCCGGGGGCCGGGGGCGCAAACAACCATGACCCGCCCCACTGGCTGCGACCTCTTGTCCATTCTGTCACCATCCGCATGGCCGTTGTCGTATTCTTAACCAAGATGCGCCAAGCCTAACCCATTGATATCACAAGGCTAACGTTTTGCCCTTGCAGGGGGGATGCACTCAATATGCGTTCTCTGCGATGGCCGATCCAGGTCTTTCGGCAACGCTCAGGGCCTGCGGGTCCGTATCCACACTAGAGTCTATAATGCTTAAGTTCGTCACCGGCAGCATCGCGCGCCGAATGTCTTTCCTGCTGGTTATGTTCGTCGTCGGTTTCGTCGGGCTGGTCAGTTTTCAACTGAACAACATCCATTCCAACCTGATCGCTCTCAAGAAAACCGAGATCCAGAGCGTCATCGAGACTGCCGTAAGCATGCTCGATAGTTATCAGGCGCGCGTCGAGTCTGGTGAGCTCACCCTTGCCGAGGCCCAGGCGCAGGCCAAGGTCGGTCTCGGCGCCATGCGCTATTCCAAGGAAGACTACGTCTTTGCCGTCACCCATGATTACGTCATGCTGGTGAACACCAATCCCGATGTGGTCAACACCAACATGCGCGACCGCGTCGATTCGACCGGCAAGCGCTTCATCGAGGAATATACCGACGGCGCCCGCACCATGGGCTCGATTTTCACGACCTTCCTGTTCAGCGGCGCCAATGCCGATGAGGAAATCGAGAAGCTGACCTATGTGCAGAATTTCGCCCCCTGGTCCTGGGCCATCGGCACCGGCGTGCTGAAGACCGATATCGACGCGATCTACAAGGAAAACGCCCTCACCAGCGGCGGCATCGCGCTGGCCATCATTGCCGTTCTGATGGCGATGGGCTGGCTTCTGGTCCGCAGCCTGACCAGGCCGATCAATGCGCTGAATGCCCAGATGGTCAAGATTTCCGATGGCAAGCTCGACACTGTCGTCACCGGCACCAACCGCGCCGACGAACTGGGCACCATGGCCCGCGCCGTCGAAGTGTTCCGTGAAAACGGCAAGAAGGTCGCCGAAATGACCGAGGCGGACGCCGCGCGCATCATCAGCGACCGCGATGCTCGCAGCCAGATGATGGGCGACCTCCAGCTCGCCTTCGGCGAAGTCGTTGACGCCGCCATCGCCGGTGATTTCTCCAAGCGCGTCAGCGCCGAATTCCCCGATCCCGAGCTCAATGCGCTGGCCGGCTCGGTCAACAATCTGGTCCAGACCGTCGACAATGGCCTGGATGAAACCAGCCAGGTGCTGGGTGCGCTCGCCAATACCGATCTGACCCGCCGCATGGAAGGCCAGTATCAGGGCGCGTTCGCGACCCTCAAGTCCGACATCAACGCCGTGGCCGACAAGCTGACCGAAGTCGTCGGCCAGCTGCGCCAGACCTCGGGCGCGCTCAAGACCGCCACCAACGAGATTCTGGCGGGTGCCAATGACCTGTCCGAGCGCACCACCAAGCAGGCCGCAACGATCGAGGAAACCTCGGCCGCCATGGAGCAGCTGGCGGTGACCGTGGTCGACAATGCCGCCAAGGCCGACGAGGCCTCGCGCAAGGCCAATGCGGTGTCCCAGTCTGCCGAAGAGGGTGGCCAGGTCATGCACAAGGCCAATGATGCCATGGAGCGGATCACCACCTCGTCGTCCAAGATCTCCAACATTATCGGCATGATCGACGACATCGCCTTCCAGACCAATCTGCTGGCGCTCAACGCCTCGGTCGAAGCGGCGCGCGCCGGTGAAGCCGGCAAGGGCTTTGCGGTTGTCGCCGTCGAAGTGCGCCGCCTGGCCCAGTCGTCGGCGGAAGCATCGAGCGAAGTGAAGGTGCTGATCGAGCAGAGCGCCATCGAGGTCAATGCCGGCACCAAGCTGGTCGCCGAAGCCTCGGGCAAGCTGGCCGTGATGCTCGAATCCGTTCGTGCCACCAACGTGCTGATGGACGGCATTGCCAGGGACAGCCGCGTCCAGGCCTCGGCCATCGAAGAGGTCAATGTGGCCGTGCGCCAGATGGACGAGATGACCCAGCACAACGCTGCTCTGGTCGAGGAAATCAATGCCTCGATCGAACAGACCGAAGCGCAGGCCATCGAGCTCGATCGCGTGGTCGAGGTCTTCACTATCGATGATCGCCGCATGCGCCAGGAACGCCGGCCCGAACCCAGCCGGGCCGAGGTCAAGGGCGAGGCTCTGCGCGGCCTGCAAAAGGTCAAGGCCGCCGCAGCCTCCTATCTCAGCCGCGGCAATACCGCTCTAAAGGATGACTGGTCCGAATTCTAGGGCGACACCAAGCCAAGCAAAAAGGCGCCGAAAGGCGCCTTTTCGTATTCTGGATACAGGTGGAGCGGGTTAGGTCTTAGCGCCTGCGGTCATAGACCAGGGCAATCTCGCCCTGCGTGCCGGCCTCGAAATGCGTCAATGCCCATTGCGATGTTGGCAGGCCGTCCTCGAAAATTCGCTGTCCGCCACCGGCAATTTCGGGGCAGATCATCAGATAGAGCCGGTCGATCATGTCCGCCGCCAGCAGCGGTCTGATGATGCTGGCGCTGCTATTGATCAGGATGTCCCCGCTGCCGCTGGCCCTGAGCGCGCCAATGACCTCGGCCGCCGGCGCATTGACCAGCCGCGTCCGCTCCTGCGGCGGCGTGGTCAGCGTCGAGGAGAACACCACTTTCTGCGTTTCGGTCAGCCATTTGGCATAGGCCCGGTCACGCGGATCGGCGGTCTCGTCATTGGCCACGGTCGGCCAATATCCCAGGAACCCCTCGGCATTGACGCGCCCCAGCACGGCCATGGTCGCGGTCTCCCAGATGCGCCCCAGATGATTGCGCGCCACATCGGTGATCGCATAGGGAATGATCGCCCCCATATCGAATGGCCCCTTCGGGCCGCTATAGCGCCCATCAAGCGTCAGGCTGATATTGGCAGTCACCTTGCGGTTGGTCACTGTGATGCTCCTGTGTTCTGGAAGGTGGCGATGGCGCCGGTGAGCTGATCGAGGACCTGGCCCCAGCCGGTTTCGATGCCGGCGATATAGGGCAGGGCAGCGACGCTGGTTTCGGTGATGCGCAGGCCAAGCTGCAACGTGGTGCCACCCGCGACGGCGGCGAGGCGCAGGTCATAATGACCGGTAAAAAATATCGCCCCGGCCGCGTCCAGCACCGACAGGCCAAAGACCAAATGGTCCGGCGCTTCGGCGGCCTCGACCCGTCCTTCCGAGCGATAGCGCCCTTCGGCATCGCGATATTCGAGTACGGCCCGGCCACCCGGCCGGGGCTCCAGCTCGCATTCGGTGACCGTCATCGAGGGCGGCGCCCACCAGCTGGCCAGCCGTTCGGCATCCACCCAATGCTGCCAGACCAGTTCAGGCGGTGCGTCCAGCCGGCGTTCGAACACGAAGCTGCGGCCATCGGCCCAGCGTTCGCCGTCCGCCTTGGCCCGGTCAGCCTCGATGGCGGCGCGGTAGCGCATCACCACGTCGATTTCGCCGCCATGGATTTCCGCCACCGCCACCAATTCCCCCAGGCGCTGCTGTACCGCCAGCAACGGCCCGGTGGTCATCGCGTAAACCCGCCGCTGTCCCAGCGGGACCATGGTGACGAGGCCGGCCTTGCCAAGGGTCTGCAGGTGTTTGGTGGTTTGCGGCTGGCGCGCGCCGGTCAGCTCGGCGAGCTCCCCGACCGAGCGCGGCCGCTCCGCCAGAAGTTCCAGAATGCGCCAGCGTGCGCTGTCGGCCAAGGCAGCTAAAATCATGTCCATGCCTAAATATTCACAAAAAGGAATATTCTAGTCAAGGAATATTTCTGATGGCCGCCGGGTTCAGCTTTTTATTGACCGCAGCGCCCGCTTGCTGATCCGCGCCGTGGCATCCACCGGCGATTGTGCCAGCCATCGCGCGCACAATGCCTGCACCCAGTCCGGCTGGTCCTTGCTGGCATCGTTCAGCCAATTGCCGACGGAGAGCTGGACATAGGTTGCCGGGTCGGCCCGCAGCGGCTCCAATATCGGCAGTGCCAGGTCCGGCTGCTGCTTCAGCGCCGCGATATGGGCGCACCAGACCCCGCGCGGCCGCAGGGCCTCGCTGGCAAAGCGCCGCACCCGCTCCGATGCATCGTCCGTCCAGCCGGCCAGTTGCGCGATTGCCGGCTCCAGCTCCGCCACCAGATGCGGCCGCACTGCCATCCAGGCCCATTCGCGCACGCCGAAATGGCTGTCATCGGCCAGCGGTCGGATCAGGTCCAGCCGCTCCTCCAGCCCCAGATCGGTCCGCGCCCCGATCACAAAGCAGGCCCAGCCGCGCACGGTGTCCGAGCCATGCGCCTGCAATGCGCCTGCCATGTCCGGCCCCCGTTCCAGGATCAGCTGCCCCGCCAGCGCCATGCGCTTGGAAATGCCGCTCCCCGCTGCCGCCGCCATGCTGTGCACCGCTGCGCTGCCCATGTCAGGCAGGGCCTGCTGCATCAGTGCCGCAAAATCGACGGCGAGGCATTCGGTCAGCGTCGCCGCCTCAACCAGCCCGGCATTGAGCCGCTCCAACTGGCCCGGATCGATATCAGCCACGCCCTTGCTCACGCCGAAACGCCCAGCTTGCCCCGCACGCGTGCCAGCAAGCCGCTCAGCACCTGCCGCTCTTCGGCGGTGAAATCCTCGAACAAATGCGCAATCCAGCGCGTATGCGCGTCAAACAATGCCGCCGCCGCAGCTTCCCCCTTGGCCGTCAGCACGATACGGCTTTTGCGCCGGTCGCTCTCATGGGGCTGTCGGAGCAGATAGTCATCGCGTTCCAGCCCATCGAGCAGCCCGGTCACCGTCGCCCGGGTGACGCCGGCCCGCTCGGCCAACTCGTGCGGCGACAGCCCGTCCTGGCGTTCCCGCAACAGGAACAGCAGCACGAACTTGCCCTCGGACAGCTGGTAGGGCGCCAGCCTGGCGGCGCAGTCCCGGTCAATGGCGGCAGCCAGGGCCAGCACTTCAAAGCAGGCCCGCAGATTGTCCGCTTGCCCGGTGCCGCGCCGCTCGGCTTCCGCGATCAGGGCAGAATGCTTATGGTCGATTGTTATCATAAGGCGGCTAATAATATGGCGCCGTATGAAATGCAAGCGCCCGTTTCGTCACGGACCTCGGCGGCCTTCGGCATTGCCAGGCGCCTGGGGGGCGTGGCCTTGAACAAAGCTGCGGGTGTGCTGCTCGAGGAAGTCCTGGATCGCCATGGGGTAGGTCCGATGTCCGCCCAGCGCCTGCTGATGGAGATGAACGACCAGGAGGGGAGAAAGCAGTTCAATCGCGGCAAAGCGGGCATTGCAGCGCCGCATGGCTCCGGCATCCATATGGGCCTCGAGACGCGAGGCTATGGCGCCCAGAACCGGTTCGAGGTGGTGGCCGAGATAGGCGTCGCCGATTTGCCGGTCGGCAAAGCCTTCGGCCAGGCCGATGACCTGAAGCGGCAGCACGCCATGCTCGAAGCCGCGCGATATCATGGTGGCAAGCGCGCTGATGGAAGCCTGAAATTCGCCTGATGGCGTACTGGCCATCACCAGATAGGGCGCGCCTTCCTGCTCGGCATGCCGCATGATGGCGGCAATCAATTCGCCCCGGCTCGAAAAGTAGTGGTTCATCGTTGAAACGGAAACCTTGCAGGCCGCTGCCAGATCGCGCCAGCTCGCACCGCGTCCCGCAGGCGCGGACAGATGCCCGCGTGCCAGTGCCATCAAGGCCTGCCGTCGCGCCTCATAGTCCCGATCTCGGCTGCCTTTGGGGCGGGGCATGGCTATTTTGCAATCCGTGACTGTTCTGCCAATCCAAAACGTTCTTACACCCGTATTGGATTTCGTATATCAATCGAGACAGAAAAATGGCCGGCGTCACAAATCCACAAAAGGCTCCTCGGACCAGGCGGCGCTGGTCATGGTGGCTGATCCTGTCTGGCCTGGCGGTGCTGGCCGGTGCCACCTATGCCTCTCTTGAGCGCCCATGGGAGCCCAAACCAACACGGGTAGCGGTCGAGATTGTGTCCGCCGATCCCTTTGCGCAGGTGCTGGCCGTCAATGGCCGTGTGGTGGCGCGCGACACGGTCACGGTGCGCGCTGCGGTCTCCGCGCAGGCACGCGATGTTCTGGTTGACGAGGGGGACAGCGTTGCGGCGGGCGACACGCTGATCCAGCTCGATGCCACCCAACCCAGGACCCTGGTGGATCAGGCGCGTGCCGCGCTCGACGCCGGCCTTGTCAGCCAGGCTCAGGCCCAGGCGAATGCAGATCGCGCCAACGCCTTGGGCGAGAACGCTGCCCGATCGACACGAGAGGACGCCGCTCTGGCCGTTCTGTCGGCCGCCAACGAGGTCGCCCGGTTGCAGGCGGCGCTGGAGCAGGCGCGCAACCAGCTGGCGCAATACACGATCGTCGCGCCATTGAGCGGGGTTGTGCTCGACCGCAAGGTCGACAGGGGCCAGCTCGTCGATCCGCAATCCGAGCTCCTTACCATTGCCAATCTCGATGACCTTCTGGTCGCGACGGACGTGGACGAGCTCTATTCCTCGCGCATCCGCAATGGCCTCAAGGCCCTGCTGAAGCCGGTCGGCGACACGGTGCCGCAGCATGGCAGCGTGGTGTTTGCCTCACCCTCTATCGATCCCGCCACCGGCGGTCGTGCCATCAAGATCGCCTTCGACGAGGCCGTCGATCTCCCGGTGGGGCTGACCATCAACGCCAATATCATCATCGCCGAGACAGACGCCGCGCTCACCGTCCCGCGCGGCGCCATCATCACCCAAGGCACTGACAGCCACGTCCTCGTGCTCGACGATGGCCGGGCGGCGGTGCGGCCGATCGAGTTTTCCGATTGGCCGGCCCCGCGGGTTATCGTGACGCAGGGGCTCAGTGCGGGGGACGTGGTCATTGTCGACCCAACCGCCATCGCGGCCGGCCAAAGCGTCGAGGCGGAGTAGCACCATGCTCTATGGCTTCAAGATCGCGCTGCGCTATCTCACCGCCAGCAAGACCCAGACAGGCCTGTTGATCGCCGGCGTTGGCGTCGGCGTCTTTGTGTTTGTTTTTATGAGCGCCCTGATCGGCGGTCTGGCCGTCTTCCTGGTGCAGCGCACCGTTGGCAACATCGCCCATGTGACGATCGAAGAGCCGGCGCGCGATCCTATCTCGCTGCTCCCCCAAAGCGCGGGCGCCCTGGTGGTTGAACAGCGGGCGACCAGCCAGCGCACGCAATTGCGCACTGCCGATGCGTTCCTGCCCCTGATCGATGCCATGCCCGGCGTCGCGGCCACGTCGCCGCAGATCGTGGGCAACGGCTTTCTTGTGCGGGGCCTGATCACCGCGCCGGTTGGGGTCACCGGCGTGGAGACGGCCAAGGTCTCCGCCATCGCCGATATCGGCAAGGCATTGGTCGATGGCTCCACCGACCTGGGCAATGCCAGCATCATCATCGGCAGCACCCTGGCGGGCGATCTGGGCATCGGCGTCGGTCAGGTGGTGCGGCTGCAGTCTGACCGCGGCGTGGAACGCTCGCTGGTGGTCAGTGGCATCTTTGAGCTTGGCGTTGACGCCCTGGATGCCCGCGCGGCCTTTGTCAGCCTGTCTTCCGCCCGCACGCTGTTCGACCTTCCGCAGGGGATTTCGCGCATCGAGGTCAAGCTCGACGACCTCAACCAGGCCGAAGCCTATGCCGCCCGCATCGCAGCCGAAACCGGGCTCGAGGCAACGCCATGGACGGCGGGTAATGCGCAACTGCTTGATGGCCTGCGCGCACAGGCCAGTTCGGGCAACCTGATCAAGGCCTTCGCGCTCGTCACCATCATTATCGGCGTGGCCAGCGCCCTCCTGCTGTCGACCTACCGGCGTCGCCCCGAGATCGGTATCATGCGGGCCATGGGAGCCGGGCGCGGTTTCGTCATTTTCGTCTTCGTCACCCAGGGCGCGCTGATCGGCATCCTTGGCGGACTGATCGGGGCAGGAATTGGCTATGCTGCACTCTCGCCCTTTCCCGTGCCGGAACTGGCGCCGCCGGGCGGGCTGCCCGTCGATGTGCGCCAGGGTGCTTACGGCCTGGCGATCAGCCTGACCGCCATTGGCGCGATCCTGGCCTCGATCCTGCCGGCGCGCGCTGCCGCTCGTGTCGATCCGGTCTCGGTGATCGGCCAATGAGTACCCTTCTCGAGGTTCGCAACCTGGTAAAGACCTATGGCGAGGGCGAGGGAGAGGCCGAAACCCGCGTTCTGAAGGGGCTGAACCTCACGCTTGCCACCGGTGAGCTGTCCGCCCTCCTTGGCCCGTCCGGGTCGGGCAAGAGTACCTTGCTGAGCATCCTGGGCACCCTGATGCAGCCGACCTCCGGCGAACACGTCATGCTGGGCCAGGACCTGACGCGGGCCGGCGACCGCGACCTGACGGAGTTCCGCAATCGCCATATCGGCTTCGTCTTCCAGTTTCATCACCTGCTGCCCGATTTCACCGCGCTGGAAAATGTCATCTTTCCGGCGGCAGTGCAGGCCGGGCGCGAAACGGCAGCGGCACGCGCGCGCGGCCGCGAACTGCTGGTCCGGGTGGGGCTCGAAAGTCGGATGGACTTTCTGGCGACCAAGCTGTCCGGCGGACAGAAGCAGAGGGTGGCCATTGCCCGGGCCCTGATGAATCAGCCAGAGCTTGTTCTGGCGGACGAGCCGACAGGCAATCTCGATCGCGCGTCCGCGACGCAGGTCATGGCGCTGATCGCCGAGATCAATCAGAACGAAAAGACCACGTTTCTGATTTCCACCCATGACGAGAAGATCGCGGAAACCTGCCGCCGCCGTATTCGCGTCGCGGACGGCAAGGCAGAGTAGGGGGCGCCCGGTCCGGCTCGTCACGGCTATAGTCAGAATTCCCAATAGCTGCCGGTCACGTCATGCCGTCACTATGAGAAGCCGACATGGTGACCTCACAACACGCGGGCAATACCGATGAACATGCGAACCGGACTGGTCACCACATTTCTTGTTGCCGCCGCTGCGGCCATGCACCTTAGCCCGGCCAGCGCCGCGCAAACCATCGAATACACGGCGCAGGACCTCAAGGTGGATACCGCAATTGCGGTCTATTTCGCGGAAGGGAATGGGCGGTCGCAGCCATACTATTTCTCGTTGAACGGCGCACTGACCCAGATGGTGATGTGCAAAGCCACGTTTGACTCGCAGAAGAGCCGAATTCTGACGGCTTTGCGCTCGCACCCCGATTTCAAGGGGCGCACGCCGGTCGCCGCAGCATGCGCGCGAACCAACCAGACGCCGCTGCGCCCATCTGCCCGCTAGATCGCGCCACTGGCGGTGCGGCAATGGCTGGCCCCATGCGGCCATAGCGATGTGTCCATCGTCAAACCGGTTGGGGGATGCATGAGACGATTTGCGCTGATGCTCGTACTGGCGCCGCTGACGGTCGCGCCGGCGGTGGGCGAGTCTTTGCTTTCTCCACTGAGCCCCCCTGGTTGGTCAGACCTTGATTCCGCCGCCGCGGCGGTAGGTTTCTGGGTCAATGGTGATCGACTGTGCCAGATCCCCTATGATCCGGTGGCGCTGGAGGCGCTGATCCAGCAAACCGCGGCGCTCTGGGGTGTCTCTGTGGCGGCCGTAAAGCGGGACGCGCCAAAATGGGGAGATCGCTTTGCCCCGAACGTCACGCGCGACACCTGCCGGAAAGCACGGCAGCAGGCCAAGCGGCTTGGCATCTTATAGGCGCGGCAGCGGCTATCATCTTTAACGCCAATCCAGACCATCGCCGCGGATGCCCAATTGCGGTCTGGACGACCTTCACCTGTGAGCGCCCCAGGCAATAGGCCGCGGCTCATGCCAATATCCGCTCACGCCGGGACGGACCTGGCCTCCCACACCCGCACTATTCTTCATGTGCCGTCCCGCGCTTGGGCCGCTCGCGCGGAGCAATGGGCGTGCGGCATGCGCAGCCGGCATTCGACTGCGGGCGTGGTGATCCCCGACCACGCGCCACGCCGTTTCTGCAAACGGAATGCAATTGCAAATGTCTTCTTGCGAATGATTTGCAATTGCACTATCTATGTCGGGCCGCAGTCCTGGAGTATTCAATGCATCGTCGTGTTCTTGCCGTCCTCTCGCTTGCCGCTGCCGTCCTGTTTGCTGCACCCGCCCATGCTCAGGATGCTGCGCCGCACCGCCTCAAGGCCGTCACCACCTTCACCATCCTGGCCGACATGGCCCGCAATGTGGCTGGCGATGCCGCCGATATCGTCTCCATCACCAAGCCCGGCGCCGAGATTCACAATTACCAGCCCACCCCCGGCGATCTGATCGCCGCCCAGGATGCCGATGTGATCCTGTGGAACGGCCTCAATCTCGAACAATGGTTCGAGCAGTTCCTCTCCAATCTGTCCGATGTGCCCAGCGTCGTGCTGACCGATGGCATCGACCCGATGGGCATTGGCGAAGGGCCCTATGAAGGCAAGCCCAATCCTCATGCCTGGATGTCGCCCGCCGGCGGGCTGATCTATGTCGAAAATATCCGCAAGGCCTTTGTCGAATTCGATCCGGCCAATGCCGCGACCTACAATGCCAATGCCGCAGCCTATGCCGCCGAGATCCAGGCCACGGTCGCGCCCATCCATGCCGCGCTCGACGCTATTCCCGCCGAGCGCCGCTGGCTGGTAACGAGCGAGGGCGCATTCTCCTACCTGGCCCGCGATTTCGGCCTCAAGGAGCTCTATCTCTGGCCGATCAATGCCGACCAGCAGGGTACGCCCCAGCAGGTGCGCCGCCTCATCGACGCCGTTCGTGAAAATGCCATCCCGGCCATCTTCTCGGAATCCACCATCTCAGCCAAGCCTGCCCAGCAGGTGGCGCGCGAAACCGGCGCGGCATATGGTGGCGTACTCTATGTGGACTCGCTGTCGGAGGCCGATGGCCCGGTGCCGACCTATCTCGACCTGCTGGCTGTCACCACCTCCACCATTGTCGAAGGACTGACCCCGTGAACCAGCCGATGTCCGCAGGCCTTGCCGTCAACGACATCACCGTCGCCTATCGCAATGGCCACACGGCGCTGCGCCATGCCAGTTTCTCCATCCCGCGCGGCACCATTACCGCGCTGGTCGGGGTCAATGGCTCGGGCAAATCCACCCTGTTCAAGGCCATCATGGGCTTCGTGCCGCTGGCGGCAGGTGGGGTGGAAATCCTCGGTCTTGCCGGCAAGGCGGCGCTCAAGCGCAATCTCGTCGCCTACGTGCCGCAATCGGAAGATGTCGACTGGAACTTCCCGGTGCTGGTCGAGGACGTGGTGATGATGGGCCGCTATGGCCACATGAACATGTTGCGCATCCCCAAAAAGAGCGACCATGACATGGTCACCTCGGCCCTCCAGCGGGTCAGCATGCTGGATTTCCGCAAGCGCCAGATCGGCGAACTCTCGGGCGGCCAGAAGAAACGCGTCTTCCTCGCCCGCGCCCTGGCTCAGGAAGGGCAGGTGATCCTGCTCGACGAGCCGTTTACCGGCGTCGACGTCACCACCGAGGAGGCCATCATCGCCCTGCTTGCCGCGCTGCGCGACGAGGGCAAGGTCATGCTGGTCTCCACCCACAATCTGGGCTCGGTCCCCGAATTCTGCGACCGCACCGTGCTGGTCAAGGCCGGCACCGTCCTCGCCCATGGCCCGACCGCCGAAATCTTCACCCGTGAAAACCTCGAGGACACCTTTGGCGGTGCGCTGCGCCACTTCGTTCTCGCCGGCGCGGGCCTGCATGCCGACAATGATCCGCGCCAGGTCTCGGTGCTGACCGATGACGAGCGGCCGCTGGTCTTCTACGGCGAGGCCGGCAACATGGAACCCCAGCAATCGGGCCGGTCCGAGCCATGATCGACCTCCTGCTCGAGCCGTTCGGCTATGGCTACATGGTCAATGCCATCTGGGTTTCGGCCCTGGTCGGCGGCGTCTGCGCTTTTCTCAGCGCCTATCTGATGCTCAAGGGCTGGTCGCTGATCGGCGACGCGCTCTCCCATTCCATCGTCCCCGGCGTCGCCGGCGCCTATATGCTGGGCCTGCCCTTTTCGCTCGGCGCCTTCTTTTCCGGGGGCCTTGCCGCTGCCGCCATGCTCTTCCTCACCCAGCGCACCAAGCTCAAGGAAGATGCCATTATCGGGCTGATCTTCACCGCCTTTTTCGGGCTCGGCCTGTTCATGGTCTCGATCTCGCCCACCTCGGTCAACATCCAGACCATCGTGCTCGGCAATATCCTGGCGGTCACGCCCGAAGATACGCTGCAACTGGTCATCATCGCGGTGGTGTCGCTCGCCGTCATGCTGGTGCTGTGGAAGGATCTGATGGTCACCTTCTTCGATGAAAGCCATGCCCGCTCCATCGGCCTCAACCCGCCGGTGCTCAAGGTGATCTTCTTTACCCTGCTCAGCGCCTGCACTGTCGCCGCCATGCAGACCGTCGGCGCCTTCCTCGTCATTGCCATGGTCGTCACCCCCGGCGCCACCGCCTACCTGTTGACCGACCGGTTTCCGCGCCTGCTGCTTATCGCCATCCTGGTCGGCGCGCTTTCAAGCCTGTTCGGCGCCTATCTCAGCTTCTTCCTTGATGGTGCTACCGGCGGCGTCATCGTCGTGCTGCAAACCAGCGTCTTCCTCCTCGCCTTCTTCTTCGCCCCCAAGCACGGCATGCTTGCCGCCCGCCGCCGCGTCGCGGCGCAAACCAGCGGGGAGACCAAGCGATGAACGATTTGCTCACCTACGCGCTCTGGCCGTTCCAGTTCCCCTTCATGACCCAGGCCATGCTGATCGCCGTGCTGGTGGCGGTGCCAACGGCGCTACTCAGCTGCTTTCTGGTGCTCAAGGGCTGGTCGCTGATGGGTGACGCCATCTCCCATGCGGTGCTGCCCGGCGTGGTGCTGGCCTATATCGTTGGCCTGCCGCTCGGTGTCGGCGCCTTCGCCGCCGGCATGGGCTGCGCGCTGCTCACCGGCTTCCTCAAGGAAAACAGCCGCATCAAGGAAGATACGGTGATGGGCGTGGTGTTCTCGGGCCTGTTCGGTCTGGGCATCGTGCTCTACACCTCGATCCAGACCGATGTGCATCTCGATCACATCCTGTTCGGCGATATCCTGGGCGTCAGCACCGGCGATATCATCCAGACCGGCACTATTGCCATCGTCGTCACCGTCATCGTCCTCGCCAAATGGCGCGATCTCTTGCTGTTCACCTTTGATCCGCAACAGGCCGGCGCCATCGGCCTGCCGGTGCGCCTGCTGCATTACGGCCTTCTGGCGCTGCTCTCGCTGACCATCGTCGCCGCGCTGACTGCCGTCGGCATCGTGCTGGTCATCGCCCTGCTGGTCGCCCCCGGCGCCATCGCCTTCCTCATCTCCAAGCGCTTCGCCCCGATGATGCTGATCGCCACCGCTATTTCGGTGATCTGCTCGCTGGTCGGCATCTATGCCAGCTTCTTCATCGACTCCGCCCCCGCGCCCACCATCGTCCTGCTGATGAGCGCCACCTTCATCGTGACCTTCATCATCACCACCCGCCGCCCCGCCGCCGCACTCTCGCCCGCCTGACCCCACCCTTGATCCCTCCCCCTTGCGGGGAGGGATCAAGGGTGGGGTGCGGCTGGCCCGACTTCGGTGGCGGAAACTCCATGCTACCCCCATCACCGCGCTGCCCTCGGGCCTGACCCGTGGGCCACTCAGTGATCTTTCCTCTCTCTACCTCCCCGGAGTCATTCCCGCGCAGGCGGGAATCCATTCTTGAATGGGCGCCGGGAGGAAGAATAGATTCCCGCCTGCGCGGGAATGACCCGGTGTGATGATGCACGTTGCGGCTCCCAATTCCCCACACCCACCGCGCTGCCCACGCACGTGACCCGTGGGCCACTCCCCGCAAGCACTCCATTCCGTGCGAACCAGCGCGACCCGTCGTGTCACTCCCGCATCCCATAGAGCGCCGGCATCAGCGCCACGCTGCCCACAAACCGCGCCCAGCTCTTGCTCTCCGGCCGCGTCCAGCCCGTCTCGGCAATGGCCGACAGCCGCGGATAGACCAGCCGGTCGAACACCGCCCGCTCGGTCATCGGCTCGCTCCAGATCGCGCCCTGCACGCCCTTGAAATGCGCCCGCTCCGCCGCGTTCCACCCGGCATCGGGCACAAACGCATAGGTCATTTCAAGGCTGGACCAGCCCGCCCAGGCCGCGCCCGGCTCGAACCAGTCCGGCCCATTGGCCATGTCGAGATAATAGCGCTGCGCCGGCGACACCACGACATCATAGCCTTCGCCGGCCAGCCGCTGATTGGCCTCCACATTGCGCCAGCCCACCAGATAGCAATTCGCCTTGTCGATGCCGCCGCCTTCCGATGCCTCTTCCCAGGCCCCGGTGATCTTGCCCTTTTGGGTCAAAAACGCCTGCACCTTCTGCAGGAAATAGGCCTGCAGGTTCCGCGCCTCGCTGCCCCCAACCCGGCTCATCAGCCCCTGCGCCTGGGGTGAGCTGTCCCAGGCATCATGCGGCACCTCATCGGCGCCCACATGAAACCAGGGCGAGGGAAACAGTTCGATCAGCTCGGCAAAGATGGTTTCCACCACCTCGTAAACCCGGTCCAACGCCGGATTGAGGCTGTTATTGTCAAAGAACTGAATGGAGAAATACTGCCCGTTCTCGCCCTGGTCGCGCAGCGTCGAGACGGTCTGGATCAGCGCATAGCAATGCCCCGGCACGTCGATCTCGGGCACGACTTCGATCCCCAGCGATCCCGCCAGCGCCACCAGTTCGCGCACCACGGCCTTGCTGTAAAAGCCGCCACTCCGCTCCGGCCCCGAACCCAAAAGCGGCGGAATGCTCATCCCATGCCCGCGCCACGCCGCCTTGCTGGTCAGCTCCGGATAGGCGTCGATTTCCACCCGCCAGCTCTCGTCATCGCTCAAATGCCAGTGCAGCCGGTTGAGCTTGTTCCAGGCCATGGTGCGCAGGAATTGCGCCACTTCCCCGCTGGCATAAAACTGCCGCGCCACGTCGAAATGGCAGCCCCGCCATTCCATCCCCGGCGCATCGCTGATGCTGCCACCGGTGGGAAAGGTAAAGCTCTGCGGATAAAGCCGCGCCCCACGCAGCATCTGGCCCAGCGTGATCAGCCCATAGAGCAGCCCCGTCCGCCCATTGGCCCGCACACTGGCGCTCCCCGCCGCAAAACTGATGGCATAGGCCTCCGCGCCGAGGCTGGCATCGACAGCCAGCGCCACCGGATAGCCACCTTCCTCGGCACTGCGCACCAGTGCCTCGCCGGGAAACAAATGCCCCACCAGATCGGCAAAACCAGCCGCCGCCGCTTGCCCCTCGGCCTCGCCAGCGCTCAGCGTCAGCCCCGATGGCGCGGTGCGATTGCCCTTGGCCGCGACGTCATTGGGCCAGGGAATAACAGCATAGGGCGCCACACCCGGCTCGGCGACCGGATGCCGGATCACCCCGCGCTTGGGCGGCGTCGTCGCCCCGGCATTGGTGGCAGGCTTGGTCAGCACCGCCTGCGCCTGGCCATCGCTGGTGATCAGCATGGCGGTAAAGGCCCCATCGGTCCAATGCCGCGCCGGAAAGGCCAGCGTCAGGCTCGCGGTCCAGCTCGCCCCCGGCGCCAGCACAAAACCGGCCTCCGGCGCGATCTCGCAATAATTCGACAGCTTGGTGACGACGCTGCAGCCCTGATGCGGCCCCTCCGCCACCACCAGCGCCGGCCCCGACATCCCCAGTCGAAACCCGCTCAGCGGTGCCGCGCTCCTATTGTGCAGCACGATCGTATAGCGCGCCGCGCCCGCCAGATCGGCCGGCATCCACTCGCTCTCCACCACATAACAATACCAATCCGATGCCATTGTAAGACCACTCCCTTTGGCTGGACCCTAATCGGATTTTCCATGCCCCGCAACGGGATGGCATTGGCGGTTTTGCTCCGGGACCTCCCCAGCCACGGCGTCATCCCGGCGACAGCCGGGATCCAGTTTTCTCGCTATCAAAGCTGTGGCGGATCTCCGCTTTATCCCCGCCCCATCACCCCGGTCCTAAACTCACCCCAACGCATTGGGAGATTGCCATGGACCAGACCGCCCGCCTCAGCCTGCCCTTCATCATGAGCCAGCAGGCCCAGAAACACGTGACCCATAACGAGGCCCTGCAGGCGCTCGATGCGCTGGTTCAGCCGGTGGTCGATGCCCGCGATCTCACGGTTCCGCCCGCCAGCCCGGTGCTGGGCGAGGCCCATATCGTCGCCCCCGGCGCGACCGGCGCCTGGGCCGGCCACAGCAACAAGATCGCCGCCTTCCAGTCCGGCGCCTGGCTGTTTTACGATCCCGCCCCCGGCTGGCAGGTCTGGGTCAGGGCCGAACAGGCCCTTCTGGCCTTCCACGCTGGCGCCTGGCATGCCTTGGCCTCCATCGGTCCCGCTGGGGTGCCCGGTATCGGCATCAACACCGCAGCCGACGCCACCAATCGCCTCGCCGTCGCGGCGGCAGCAACGTTGTTCACCCATGCCGGCAATGGCCATCAACTCAAGCTCAACAAGGCAGGCTCAGCCGATACGGCCAGCCTGCTGTTTCAGGCCAATTGGTCCGGCCGCGCCGAAATGGGGCTGATGGGGGACAATAATTGGCGGCTCAAGGTCAGCCCCGACGGCGCCACCTGGCTCAACGCCATCACCATCGACAGTGCCTCCGGCACGCTCACCGCCGCCGCCGCGATCCGCCCGACGACCGATAATGCCGCCACGCTCGGCGCCAGCGGCGCCCGCTGGTCCTCGCTCTGGTCGGCCACCGGCACCATCCAGACCTCCGATGCCAGGCAGAAAACCGACATCGCCCCCACCGATCTCGGCCTCGATTTCATCCTGGCCCTCAATCCGGTGCGCTATCGCTGGCTGGTGGGCGGCAATGATCCCGAGCCCCGCCCCGGCCGCCGCACGCATTACGGCCTCCTCGCCCAGGACGTCGCCGCAACGCTCGCCCAGCTCAACTGTCCCGATTTTGCCGGTCATATCCTCGCCGACCCCGCCGATCCCGAGAGTGAACAAGGCCTCCGCTACGACGCCTTCCTCGCCCCCCTCATGGCCGCCGTTCAAACGCTTGCCGCTCGGGTGGAGGCGCTGGAGCAGGGGGGCGACTGCTGGAGCAGCGGGGCAAGCAAGGCCTGGCTCTGACACCCATTCCCACCCCATCCACCGCGCTGCCCGCGGACTTGATCCGCGGGTCCCTCTCCCCACGGCACGCGCTCTGAGGGACCCCGGGTCAAGCCCGGGGACAGCCCAGTGGAGCGTTCGTGCGGCTTACATCCGAGTCATTCTCGCGCCGGCGGTAATCTCCTGCTCCACTCGCCACAGCCTAAACCTTCAGCCCCCGGATCAGCGCCCGGATCGCCTTGCGGTAATCCCCCAATTCCTCGGCCTCCGCCAGCGCCGCCCGGTCAAACAGCGCGTTGAGCAGATGCGCCAGCGGCACCACGGGTAGCTCGCGGATCGCCTTGGCCTCCATCGCCGCGCCCACCCCCTCGATCAGCGTGCGCAAGCCATGCCGCCCGTCGATTGCGTCCAGTTCCGCCCGCCCCAGCACCGCAGGCGCATCGATCAGCAGGATCCGCCGGCGCCCCTCATCTTGCATGGCGGACAGGAACGCATCGCCCCCCGCCAGCAGCGCCTTGACCGGGCCCGTCTCGTCGTCGCCCGCCGTGGCGCTATTGATCGCCATGGCCAGCAGCGCATGCTCTTCTTCCACCACGGCCCGGAACAAGGCCGCCTTGTCGGCGAAATGGTGATAGAGCGCGCCGCGTGTCACCCCCGCCGCTGCGACGATCTCCGGCGTGCCCGTTTCGGCATAGCCCTTGTCGGCAAACAGCTGTCGCGCCACCGCAATCAGCATCTGCCGCGTTGCCGCCGCCTTGCCACTCAGCATTCGATCCGCGCCTTGCATACATGCAGCCTGTATGTTATCAAAAAGATACATGCAGCATGTACTTTGTGCTGCCAATTCGCAAGGAGCCAATATGAAGATCACCGGAGATTACCCGCTCCTGCTGGTGCGCGATGTCGCCCCGGCCGCTGCTTTCTATGAACGTCATCTGGGTTTCCAGCGCCTGTTCGACAGCGATTGGTATGTGCAGCTGCGCTCTTCCAATAACGCCGCCACCGAACTGGCGCTGATTGTCTATGACCATGAAACCATCCCGGAAAGCGGCCGCACCCCGACGACGGGCCTGCTGCTGAGCTTTGAGGTCGAGGACGCCGCTGCCGAATATGCTGCAGCCCAGGCGTCCGGCCTCTCCATCCTGCAGCCGCTGCGCGACGAGCCCTTCGGTCAGCGCCATTTCATCATGGCCGATCCCAATGGCGTGCTGCTCGACATCATCACCCCGATCGAGCCGGATGCTGAATGGCTGGCCCAGCAGGGCGCCTGAAATCGGCAGCGGGGGGCTGGCATCTGCAACGCCTCTCCCCGATCCCGCCATCGTCGCTCCTCGCTGCGGGCAAATGGACCATCCGGAGAAGCTTCACCCCAAAACCCTACCAGCGCGATGTCAGGGCGGCGGCGCTCTCGGGATCAAAATGCAGCGTCACCAGAGTGTCGCGACCGGCCTGATGCACATCATCGACATATTGCCGCTGCAGCAGCGTCACCGTCTTTTCCGGATCGTCGCTGCCCATATAGAGATAATCAAAACAGTTGAGCACCTCGGCGCTTTGCGGCCCGGCAATCTCGGCCTTCAGCGCCGCCAGTTCCCGTCCGCCGATCATGCTGCCGTCGGCCCGTCTTGTCGCCCGCACCGATGGCACCCAGTCGGCGCCGGTTTCGCAGATGAACCGCCCATCGCGAAAATCACCGCGATCGACAAAGGCGATATCGACCGCCTCGTCCCAGGCATTGCCGATCTCGAAGCTGGCGCCGGTATCGCTGACCTCGAGATAGACATCCCACCAGGCACAGCTCCCGGCATCTTCAAGATAGCACCAGCGCTCGCTATGGCGCATCAGCGTGCCCACATCGGCAATGCGCATCGGCTTGCTGGCCTTGTAGCCTTCGATCACGCCCTGCACCGGCGCTTCAAAGGCCAGGGCGGGCGTCACCAGCGTGAGGAGTGTCGTGGTCATGGCAAGGAGCAGTTTCATCAGCAATCTCCGGCGCGGCGCTAAAACCTCATCCTAGCCGGGTTGACAGCGATATCCAAATGTAACAAATAAAGTTACATGAAACGCTCCAGTCGCCTCTCCATCGCCCTGCACGCTCTGGTCCACCTTGCAGCCCAGCCCGATGCAGCCCAGACCTCCACCACGCTCTCGGTGTGCCTGATGACCAATCCGGTTGTCGTCCGCCGCGTCATGGGCGAATTGCGCGAGGCCGGCCTTGTCGCCTCCACCAAAGGCCATAATGGCGGCTGGCGCCTGCTGCGTCCGGTCGCCGAAATCACCTTGTTCGACGTTTATGCCGCTCTGGGCGAAAGCCTGTTGCTGCGCACCGAAAGCGATCCGGGCGATCAGACCTGCATGATCGTTCGAAGTGTCGATCAGCTGATGGGCGATTTCCTCACCGATGCCGAAGCGCTGCTGGCGGCCCGGCTCAAGCGCGTCTCGCTGGCCGAGATCGCGGCTGCCGCAGCATTGAAGCCCCATTCCAAGATTGGAGTTCCATCCCATGGATGATGTCATCATCGTCGGCGGCAGTTTTGCCGGCCTCACCGCCGCCATGCAGCTGGGCCGCGCCCGCCGCAAGGTTACCCTGCTCGATAGCGGCCTGCCGCGCAATCGCTTCGCCGCCCATTCCCATGGCGTGCTCGGCCATGACGGCAAGGCGCCGGGCGATATTCTGGCCGCCGGCCGCGCCGAACTTGCCGCCTATCCCAGCGTCCGCATCATCAATGCCAAGGCTGCCGCTGCCGGCGGCGCCATGGATGATTTCAGCATCACCAGCGACGATGGCGAAACCCTGCGCGCCCGCCGCCTGGTGCTGAGCTATGGCATCACCGACCAGTTCCCGGACCTGCCCGGCTTTGCCGAAAGCTGGGGCAAGTCGGTGCTGCATTGTCCCTATTGCCATGGCTTTGAAGTGGGCGATCAGCGCCTCGGCCTGCTCTATGTCGCGGAATTCTCGCTGCATATGGCCAGCCTCCTGCTCGATTGGAGCCGCGATCTGACCCTCTTTGCCGATGGCAAGGATATTCCAGCCGAAGACCGCGACCGCCTCGCGGCGCGGGGCGTCACCATCGTCGATCCCAAGGTGACCGCACTGGAAAACCAGGCCGGCCAGCTCAGCGCCATTGCGCTCGCCGATGGCCGCTCGGTCGGGCTCGATGCTCTCTTCGCCCATCCGCGCAATGCGCCGGCCTGCACTCTGCACGCCCAGCTCGGCGTCGACATGGTCGAAACCCCGCTCGGCCTGGCGACAAAGCTGCTCGAACGCCAAGCCACCAGCGTGCCCGGCATTTATGCCGGCGGCGATCTGGCGTCAGGCATGCACAGCGTGCCGCTCGCTTTGTCCAGCGGCTCCATCGCCGGCGTCGCCGCCCACCAATCCATGCTGGCCTGACGTCTGCCCCTCGCCCCTTTGGGAGGTGTTGGGAGGAGCGCTGGGGTGAGGGAACCATCGCTGCGTCGTGTGCTTAATGCGTAAAGAGCCCTCCACCCCCACCGCGCTGCCCATGGGCTTGACCCGTGGGCCACTCTCCCCCGGCAGGCGCTCAGAGTGATCCCCGGGTCAAGCCCGGGGACAGCCCGGTGAAGTTAACGACATGCGGGCACCAACCGTAAACCCGGGGCGCCTTCTCCTTCCACCAGCCAACAAAAAAAGGGCGGGCACTCGGCCCACCCCTCGCTTACGTCACGCCCAAAAAACCCTAGCGCAGCCAGCCGCGCGGGCTGGGATGCAGTTCCATCTGCCCGCCCTTGGTCGCCTCGTCGATAGCAGCGATTTCTTCGGCGCTCAGGCTCAGATTGTTCAGCACGCCCAGATTGTCCTTGAGCTGCTCGATGGTGCGCACGCCCACCAGTGCCGAGGTCATTTCCGGCCGCCGCAGCGCCCAGCTCAGCGCCAGCTGCACCATGGATTGCCCGCGCGACTTGGCGATCACCCCGAGCTTGTCGACGGCGTCGAGCACCCGCGGCTCGATATGGCTGGCCCGCAGCGACCCATTGGGGTTCTCGCCGCGCGTGCCTTCCACCTGCCCGCTATTATACTTGCCCGACAGCACCCCCTGCGCCAGCGGCGAAAAGGCGATCATGCCGATACCCAGTTCGCCACAGGCATCGATAGTGCCGTCATTCTCGATCCAGCGATTGATCACCGAATAGCTCGGCTGGTGGATGGTGGTGGCCACCCCCATTTCCTTGAGGATGCGATAGGCCTCGCGCGTCTCCGCCTGGGGATAGCTCGAAATCCCCACATAGAGCGCCTTGCCGGCGCGCACCGCCTGGGCCAGCGCGCCCATGGTTTCCTCCAGCGGCGTCTTGGGATCGTAGCGGTGCGAATAGAAAATATCGACATAGTCCAGCCCCAGCCGCTTCAGCGACTGGTCGAGGCTGGCGGTCAGGTATTTACGGCTGCCGAATTCGCCATAGGGGCCCGGCCACATATTGTAGCCCGCCTTGGTGGAAACGATCATCTCGTCGCGATAGGGGCGGAAATCGCGGGCCATCACCTGCCCGAACAATTCTTCCGACGAGCCGGGAGGCGGCCCGTAATTATTGGCCAGGTCGAAATGGGTGATCCCGGCATCGAAGGCATGGCCGAGGATTTCCATGGCGCCGGGATAGTCGCGGGTGCCGCCGAAATTCTGCCACAGCCCCAGGCTGATCACCGGCAATTGCAGCCCGGATTTGCCCGAATGGCGGTATTGCATGCTGTCATAGCGCGCCGGATCGGCCCGATAGGTCATGATCATCTCCCGAACATTTGCGATTTGTCCCGGTCCACGGCGCTTGGCGCACAGGCGGGGCGGATGGTATGAGCGGGCGCAGAAAGCTGTAGCAATGTGCCCACCGGAAATCGATATGACCAATCTGCCCCAAGCCGATGTTCCATACAAGGTCATGGCGATCTACAAATTTGCCGATCTGCCCGATGCCCCGGCGCTGCAGCCGCTGCTGGCCACATTCTGCTGCGCCCACGATATCCGCGGCACGCTGATCCTCGCCCCCGAAGGCATTAACGGCACCGTCGCCGGCACCGCGGACGCAATCGACGCGCTCGAAACCTATCTCCTCACCGGTCCCGATTTCGCCGGACGCCTCGCCGGCGCCGAGATCAAGTTCTCCCACGCCTCCGCCATGCCGTTCCTGCGCATGAAGGTACGCCTCAAGTCCGAGATCGTCACCCTGCGTGCCCCCGAGGCCAATCCGGCCAGGCTGGTGGGCACCTATGTCGAGCCCGAAGACTGGAACGCCCTGATCGATCGCAATGATGTGGTGCTGGTCGATACCCGCAATGATTACGAGGTGGGCCTGGGCACCTTTGCCCGCGCGCTCGATCCGGCCACCCAGAGCTTTACCGAGTTCAAGGACTACGTCGCCGAAAACCTCGATCCCGCCCGCGACAAGAAGGTGGCCATGTTCTGCACCGGCGGCATCCGCTGCGAAAAGGCCTCGTCCTATCTCTTGAGCCAGGGCTTTGAAGAAGTGTTCCACCTCAAGGGCGGGATTCTCAAATATCTCGAACAGGTCCCCGAGGCGGACAGCCGCTTTGCCGGCGAATGCTTCGTGTTTGACGAGCGCGTCTCAGTCGGCCATGGCCTTGTCGAGGGCGACGCCACCCTCTGCCGCGCCTGCCGCCACCCGCTGACCGCAGCCGATCGCGCCGATCCGGCCTATCACGAAGGCATTGCCTGCCCCCATTGCGTCGGCGACACCGCCAAGCACGCCGCCGCCACCGAGCGCCAGCGCCAGATGGATCTCGCCAAATCCCGCGGCCTCGCCCATCTCGGCGATGACGCCGCCCGCCTCGCCGCCGAAGCCAAGGCCAGAAAACGCCAGATCGCCGAGGAATCGCGGGCCCGCAATCAGTCAAGCTGATCGGCTGGGTCATCCTCCACCCACCGGGTCATTCCGGCGCAGGCCGGAATCCATGCTGAAAGCCTCCCGCCATCACCACGCCCACCGGCATGAACCCGGCCTCCCCCGGGATGGACCCCGCGATAGAGCCTCCACCCTTTTCCATCACCCATGCCAATGCTAGGCTGAAAATACCCCGCAATTTGCCCAGCGTCATAAGCAATCCCGATGGACCTCGATCAGCTCCGCACCTTTGATCGCATCGTGCGCGACCAGAGCTTCACCAGGGCGGCCGCCTATCTCAACATCACCCAGGCCACCGCTTCCATGCGCATCCGCGCGCTGGAGCAATTGCTGGGCGTCACCCTGTTCGTGCGCGGCCGCACCGTCACCCTCACCGATCAGGGCATGACCTTCCTGCCCTTTGCCCGCCGCATCATCGGCACGGCGCAGGAGGCCCGCGAAGCCCTGCGCCGGGTCGAGCGCGGCCGCATTGCCATCGGCTCGCTCCGCAGCCTCGTCTCGCCACTGATCACCGAGAGCCTCCTGCGCTTTCAGGAAAAATATCCCGGCGTCGACGTGGTGGTGAATGAGGGCCGCCAGAGCCAGATCGCCGCCATGCTGCATGAGCGCGAAGTGGAAATGGGCATCCTGTGCTGGCCCAATCTCGATCCACTGATCGTCGATCTCGTGCCGCTGATGATCATGCGCGAGCGCGTGCCGCTGGTCGTCGCCCCCGAAATCGCCGCCCGCCTGCCGGCCCGGCCCAGCATCGAGGAGGTGCTCGAACTGGTGCCCCGCGTCATCTCGCTGCGCTGGTGGCAGGCCGAACCCGAAACCGCCGCCGCCCTGGTGCGCATGGCCAAGACCAGTGTCGATCTGCCCACCGGCCCCGCCCGCCGCCTCGCCCTCAAGGGGCAAGGCCTGGGCTTTTTCGTCGCCTCGGCCATTGCCGATGACGTCGCCGCCGGCCGCCTCGTTGAAATCGCACCCACCGATTTCGAGCCTTTGCACCGCGACACCGCCATGGTCGTCCGCAGCCTCGCCGCGCTGGAGCGCGACATGCTCGCCGACTTCATCGCCGAAATCGCCGTCGAATGCGCCAAGATCGGCGTCATTCTCGACAACCGCCTCGAGGCCCTAAGGCCGAAGGTGGCCTAGTCCATCACATTGGTCGTTGCCCTTTCACCGGGTCATTCCCGCGCAGGCGGGAATCCATTCGTCTCGAGCACAGCACCCAAGAATGGATTCCCGCCTGCGCGGGAATGACTCCGTGTCTAAGGACTGCGCCGGGCGTGCGGAAACGCCCTACGCATTCCCGATCAAAATCCCCGCGGCAAATACCAGCGATCCGCCCAGCACCACCTGCATCACCGCGCGCCAGAACGGGGTCTGCATATAGCGGTTCTGAATAAAGGCGATGGCCCACAATTCGATCAGCACCACGACGATGGCGACGGCGGTGGCGGTGAAAAAGTCGGTGATCAGATAGGGCAGGGCGTGTCCCAGCCCGCCCAGCGCCGTCATGATGCCGGCCGAGAACCCGCGTTTGACCGGCGATCCCCGCCCGGTCAGCTTGCCGTCATCGGAGGCCGCCTCGGTAAAGCCCATGGAAATGCCGGCGCCCACTGCTGCGGCGAGGCCAACCAGAAAGGTCTGCCAGGTATCGCCGGTGGCAAAGGCTGCTGCAAAGACCGGCGCCAGCGTCGACACCGAGCCATCCATCAGCCCGGCCAGCCCCGGCTGCACATAGGTCAGCACAAACTGGCGGTGCTGCTCGCCCTTTTCGGTCTCGCGCCCATCGGCGCCCAGCGCGGTCGCATCGATCTTGTCGGCTGCGGCGGCATGCTTGCGCTCCTCCGCCGCCAGATCCCCCAACAGCTTGCGGATGCCGGCATCGGTGGTCTGCTTGGCCGCCTCCGTATAGAAGTGATAGGCGCCTTCCTCCATTTCCCAAACCTGCTGGCGCACATTTTCCAGCGACAGGTTCTTCATCAGCCAGATTGGCTTGCGCGCCAGAAATCCGCGCACATGCTCGCGCCGGATCGGCACCAGCCGCGGCCCGAAGCGCTCCACATAGAGGTCGAGCAGGCGCCGCCGATGCTCGTCTTCCTCCGCCGCCATCCCCTCGAACAACGCCGCCGATCCCGGATAGGCCTCGGCCAGCCGGCTGGCAAATTCGGAATAGATCCGCCCATCCTCTTCTTCCGCCGCCACCGCCAGCGACAGGATCTCGCGCTCGCTCAACGACCCAAACTCGCGCTTGGTCGGCGCCAAAAACCGGGACAGCATGCTTTGCCTCATAGATTAGAATTGTTCTAAACAATGATTAGAACGGTTCTAAACTGATAGCAAGAGGGCGTGGGGATGAGGAGGGCGTTGGGGTGGTCAGATTGCGGGCGGATGGAGGCGATAAGGATAGTGAGGAGGGCGCGGCGACGCCATCCTCGCCCCACCCACCGCGCTGCCCACGGGCTTGACCCGTGGGTCCCTCTCGTCATCCACTGGGCTCATGGCTGCATGGGTCTACATCATGGCAAATCGCCCCTTCGGCACGATTTATGTCGGCGCCACCAGCAACCTCATCCGCCGGGTCTACGAACATCGCAACGATCTGGTTCCCAGCTTCACCCGGGAGCATCAGTTGCATCTGTTGGTCTACTTCGAGCAGCACCAGGACATTCATCGCGCCATGCAGCGCGAGCACAATATCAAGCACTGGTCACGGACGTGGAAGGATCAACTCATCGAGGCAGGCAATCCTGAATGGGATGACCTCTACCTGTCTATCGCACCCGGCTGATAACGACCCACGGGTCAAGCAACCGTGGGCATCATGGATTGAATGCGGGGTCAGATCTGGCGATGGCATTGAGGATTGTTATGAGTTTGCGGACGGTAGCGATCATGGCGAGCTTGAAGGGTTTTCCGCGCGCCCGGAGCCTTTGGTAGAAGCTGCCGAGCACGGGATCCTTGACCTTGATGGCGCTGAGCACAGCCATGTAGGCGATGTCGCGCAGGTGCTTTCGGCCGCCACTGCATCGCCCATTGCGATCGGAAGCGCCGGACTGGCGCGCATAGGGGGCCACGCCCAGAAGGGCCGCAGCGACCTTGGCGGAGACCTTTCCAAGCTCGGGCATG
>NZ_FQVC01000017.1 GCF_900128975.1 Devosia limi DSM 17137
TCACCTTGCTGGCCGACATGCCCGAGCTTGGAAAGGTCTCCGCCAAGGTCGCTGCGGCCCTTCTGGGCGTGGCCCCCTATGCGCGCCAGTCCGGCGCTTCCGATCGCAATGGGCGATGCAGTGGCGGCCGAAAGCACCTGCGCGACATCGCCTACATGGCTGTGCTCAGCGCCATCAAGGTCAAGGATCCCGTGCTCGGCAGCTTCTACCAAAGGCTCCGGGCGCGCGGAAAACCCTTCAAGCTCGCCATGATCGCTACCGTCCGCAAACTCATAACAATCCTCAATGCCATCGCCAGATCTGACCCCGCATTCAATCCATGATGCCCACGGTTGCTTGACCCGAGGGTGCTTGCACAATGGGCCTCTTCCCCACCACGTCATCCCGGCGCCAGCCGGGATCCAGTTTTCCTGATCGTCCACCCACGGACACGGCATTAGCGGAACCCGACCATGCGCATCGTCGCCGGCAAATTCCGGGGCAAGGCCCTCAACTCCCCCTCCGACGATTCCATCCGTCCGACCGCCGACCGCGTTCGCGAATCGATGTTCAACATCCTCGCCAGCCGCCTCGGCCCGGTCCTGGATGGCGTGCGCGTGCTCGACCTTTTCGCCGGCACTGGCGCCCTCGGCCTCGAAGCCCTGTCGCGCGGTGCCGCCCATGTCACTTTCGTTGAAATCGGCGCCGAAGGCCGCGGCCTGATCCGCGACCATGTCGAGGCCTTCGGGGCAGGGGGCATTACCAAGCTGCTGCGCCGCGACGCCACCGATCTGGGCACCCCCGGCACCTTCGGTCAGTTCAATCTGGTGTTTCTCGATCCGCCCTATGGCCAGGGCCTGGGCGAAAAGGCCCTGGCGGGCCTGCGCGATGGTGGCTGGCTCGCCCCCGGCGCCACCCTGGTATTCGAGGAAAGCGTCGATGCCGAAGTGGTTGTCCCGCCTGGATTCACGCTGGATGATCGCCGCGAATACGGCGCAGCGGCGGTGTATTTCCTGCGGTTCGGCGCTTAGTGGATAACGCAGACCCCCACCTGACCTCCCCCTCATAGGGGGAGGAACAGATCGAGCTTGTGCGAGACGTCGCCCCATTCGCCGGGCAGTGCCTCCCCCTATGAGGGGGAGGTTCGGTGGGGGTTCTCTCCACCTAAGCCGCCAGCTTCAAGCACTCCGCGCATTTGCCGCGAATTTCCATCGTCGTGCGCTCGACCTTGAAGCCCTTGGCCCCGGCCCAGTTGCCCAGCCGCTCCTCGATCACCGCATCGGCGAATTCGTCGACCTTGCCGCACCCCTCGCAGATCGCAAACGCGATCAGCCCCTTGCGGTGGCAATGCTCGTCGGCGCAGGCCACAAAGGCATTCAGGCTCTCCAGCCGGTGCGCCAGTCCGCGCTCCACCAGCTTGTCCAGCGCCCGATATACCTGCAGCGGCGCCCGCAGCCCGTCCTCGCGCAGCCGGTCGAGAATGTCATAGGCGCTCAGCGGCCCGCTCGAACGGTTGAGCGCCCCCAGCACCAGGCCCTGATTGCGGGTCAGATCAGCCGGAACTTCATGAACGTGCGCCATCGGGAGCCTTTCTGCCGTAAAGCCGCGTGACGGGAACCGTCAGCGACACCAAAAACACTATCAAAGCCATTACCACAATCGAAGGGCCCGATGCGGTGTCCCAGGTGCGCGAGCCGAACAGCCCGCCCACGACCGCCACCGCGCCCAGCACCGCCGCGACCACCGCCATCTGCTCGGGCGTCGCGCTCAGCCGCCGCGCCGTCGCCGCCGGAATGATCAGCAGCGAGGTGATCAGCAATACCCCCACCAGCTTCATCGCAATGGCAATCACCGATGCCATCAGGATCATCAGCACCAGCCGGCTCGCCTCCGGCCGCAGCCCCTCAGCCTCCGCCAGTTCCGGGCTCACCGTCGAGGCCAGCAGCGGCCGCCAGGCAAAGATCAGGATGGCCAGGATCGCCAGCCCGCCGCCATAGATGATGACGATGTCATCGACCGAAACCGCCAGGATATCGCCAAACAGGAACCCCATCAGGTCGATCCGTACGGTGGTCAGGAACCCCACCAGCACCAGCCCCACGGCCAGCGTCGAATGGCTCAATATCCCCAGCAGCGCGTCGGTCGATAGTGTCGCCTGCTTCTGCAACACGATCAGCGCCCCCGCCACCAGCGCCGCCACCGCAAACACGCCCAGCGTCATGTTCATGGAGAGAATGATCGACAGCGCCACGCCCAGCAGCGCCGAATGCGCCATCGTGTCGCCGAAATAGGCCATCCGCCGCCACACCACAAAGCACCCCAGCGGCCCCGTCACCAGCGCCAGCCCAATGCCCGCAATCAGCGCCCGCGAAAAGAAATCACCGAACATTATTCTGCTCCTGCCACGTGGCCCCAGATGACCGAGCGCCCCGATCCACTCCCTCCCCCTTGAGGGGAGGGCCGGGGTGGGGGTGCTGAGGCATAGACAAAACTCTGCGTTCCTGGAAACCGCAGCACCCCCACCCTATCCCTCCCCTCAAGGGGGAGGGGACGGATCGAGGCATGCGCACTTTCGTTCGCGAGCCACTGGCCCGAAGCCCCGCCCCCTTGAGGGGAGGGGCCGGGGGAGGGGGTCTTGCGCTTCATCACCAAAATCTCACCCATGCCGATGCCCCTCATGCCGATGCCCCTCATGGCTATGTGCCTCGCCATCCGGCACCACGCAGCCATCCTCATGATGCTCATGGTCATGGTGATGCTGGTAAATCGCCAGGGATCCCGCCGCCCGCTCACCGAACAGCCGCAGATATTCGGGGCTCCGCTTCACCGCCGCGGGCGTCCCCCGGCAGCACACATGCCCATTGAGGCAGATCACCGTATCGGTCTCGGCCATCACCACATGCAGATCGTGCGAGATCATCAGGATCCCGCTCTGCGTCGTATCGCGGATCTGCCGCACCAATTCGTACAGCGCCACTTCGCCGGAAAAATCCACGCCCTGCACCGGCTCGTCCAGCACCAAGAGGTCCGGCTTGCGGATCGTCGCCCGGGCAAACAGCACCCGCTGAAATTCCCCGCCCGATAGTTCCTGCACCGCCGCATGCAGCAGGCGCCGCGCGCCCACCGCTTCCAGCGCCGCGTCGATTTCGCTCCGGCTGAAGCGCCCGGTCAGCGTCATCAGCCGCTCCACCGTCAGTGGCAGTGTCCAGTCAATGCTCAGCTTTTGCGGCACATAGCCGATTTTAAGCCCCGGCTGGCGCGTCACTGTGCCAGTTGTCGGCTTGAGCACCCCGGTCGCCATCTTCGCCGTGGTCGACTTTCCCGAGCCGTTCGGTCCGATCAGCGTCACGATTTCGCCGCGCGCAATCGTCAGGTCCACCCCACTCACCAGCGTCCGCCCGCCCTGGCTCACGCCCGCGTTCTTCAGGGTTATCAAATTCTCTTTCGGTGCCAGGGCATCCATAAATCTATCGGCTCCATCGCTCCCTCCCCCTACGTGGGGGAGGGCCGGGGTGGGGGGGGAAGGGTTCGCAAGAAAAGTGGCGCCAGTCCCCTTGACTGCTTTCAATACGTTATAGCATAACACTGCCGCAAGCGTAATAACATAACATATCACGCTCCCCTATACGCACATCAAGAGGCTCCGCCGATGAAACTGCTCGCCCCGCTTGTCCTGCTGTCCACGGCTCTGCTCACCAATGCGGCGCTTGCTGGCCCATCGGTCGTCGCCTCGATCAAGCCGGTGCATTCGCTGGTTTCCGCGGTCATGGCCGGCATCGCCGAGCCCACGCTCATCGTCAAGGGTGCCGCCTCGCCCCATACCTATGCCCTGCGCCCCTCCGATGCCGGCGCGCTCGAAAGCGCCGATATCGTGTTTTGGACCGGCCATGGCATGGAGCTGTTCCTCGCCGATGCGCTGGAAACCCTCGCCACCCAGGCCAAGGTCATCGAACTGGCCGATGCCCCCGGCATCACCCTGCTGCCGGTCCGCGAAGGCGGCGCTTTCGAAGCCCACTCCCATGAGGGCGAAGGCGAGGACCATGATCATGCCCATGACGGCGAAGATCACGCCGATCACGCTCACGAGGGGGAAGGCGGCGATATGCACTTCTGGCTCGATCCCGACAATGCCGCGCTGATGGTCACCCAGATCGAGCAGACCTTGGTCGCCGTCGATCCCGACAATGCCGCCGCCTACACCGCCAACGCCGCCGCCGAAATCGCCCGCCTCGCGGCTCTCGCCACCGAGCTGGAAACCACGCTCGACCCGGTCAAGGACAAGCCCTTTGTCGTTTTCCACGACGCCTATCAGTATTTCGAGTCCCGCTTCGGCCTGACCCTGGCCGGCTCGGTCACCGTCACGCCCGACGTCATGCCCGGCGCCCAGCGCATTGGTGAGCTCAAGGCCAAGGTCGCCGAGCTCGGCGCGACCTGCGTCTTCGCCGAACCCAATTTCGAACCCACCATTATCGCCGCCATCACCGAAGGCAGCGCCGCCAAATCCGGCACCCTCGACCCCGAAGGCGGCGCCCTCGCCGAAGGCCCCGACCTCTACCCAAACCTCCTCCGCGGCCTCGCCAAGTCCCTGGTCGACTGTCTGGAATAAGGGCAGGGGGGCTCTGCCTTCCCTAGGGCCTCTTGCCTGCCTAGACGTAGGTTTCACCTTCTTCCTTCTCCCTCCCCCTCGTGGGGAGGGCCGGGGTGGGGGGCTAGGCTGGGCAGAGAGCCCATAGTCGGGACGGTAGAACCTCCTCTGCCCTCGCTCAATCCCACTCCCCCCACCGCGCTGCCCGCGGGCTTGACCCGCGGGCCACTCTCCCCCGGAACGACATCGCGGCTCTCGCTGAGACCCGCGGATCAAGCCCGCGGGCAGCCCGGTGGACGACAACGCAGACAGTGGCCCCCACGGCCACCCACCAATCGTCACCCTCGGGCTCGACCCGAGGGCCCATCATCCATCCACCCCACGGCCAACTGCCGTGGGCACCGCCCCCCGCTACCCAAATTTCCCCTCGCACGTAATGTGCTAACATACCCGGAGCCTGTCTCATGTCCCGCCGCCTCCTCCCGCTTCTGGCCACTACCGCCCTGATGTCCACCCCCGTTTTTGCCGATGAGCTCACCGCCTGGCGCCTGTTCGTCGCCGATCACGCCGCTCCTCAGGTCACCGCGCTCGATCTCGCCAGCGGCGACACCCTCGCCACTTTCCCCCTGGCCAGCCCCGGCGTCCTCTACAAAACCCATAGCGGTGAAGCCGTCTATGTCGTGCAGGGCGCCGGCAACCAGGTCTCGGCCATCGCCTCCGGCATCGCCATCGATGACCATGGCGATCACGGCGATATCGCTGTCTCCGCTCCCAAACTGATCGATGCCACCGTCCCCGGCACCAAGCCCGTCCATTTCGTCGAGCACAATGGCAAGATCGCCCTGTTCTTTGACGGCGAGGGCAAGACCCGCCTGCTCAGCGAACACGCCTGGATCGACGATGCCAATGCCGCCACCACCGAGTTTGACAGCGGCGCACCCCATCACGGCGTCGCCGTGCCCTGGGGCGATTACACCATCGTCTCCGTGCCCAATCCCGAAGACCCCACCAAGCTCCCCATCGGCGTCAAAGTGCTCGATGCTGCCGGTGCCCCGGTCGGCGATCTCCACGCCTGCGCCGACCTTCATGGTGAAGCCTCGTCCGGCAATGTCCTGGCCATTGCCTGCGCCGAGGGCCTCCTGATCGTCACCGGTTCCGGCGAGCCCCAGATCGATCTACTGCCCTATACCGGCCTGCCAGAAGGCAAGTCGACCACGCTGATCGGCGGCACCGGCTTTCAGTATTTCCTCGGCAATTATGGTGCCGACAAGCTGGTGATCATCGATCCCGCCGAAGCCGCCCCGTTCCGGCTGGTCGAACTGCCCACCCGCCGCGTCCACTTCGTCACCGATCCGCAGCGGCCGAAATTCGCTTACATCTTCACCGAGGATGGCAAGCTCAACCAGCTCAACATCATCTCGGGCGAACTCTCCAAGTCGGTCTCGGTCACCGAGCCTTATTCCATGGATGGCGAATGGAGCCTGCCGCGCCCGCGCATTGCCGTCGCCGGTGACGTCGTCGCTGTCACCGATCCCAATGCCAGCACAATTCACCTGATCGATATCGCCACCTTCACCCAGTCCGGCGAACTGCCGCTCGCCGGCGCCCCCTACAACATCGTCGCCATCGGCGGCTCCGGCAGCACCCACTAACGCAACAGCTCGCCCAGTCGTCCTCCCCCTTGCAGGGGGGCTCGCAGTCGTCGCCCTCCCCCTCAGGGGGAGGGATCAAGGGTGGGGGTCTCAGACCGGCCCCCGCCCCCCAACTTCCCGAGGTGCCCATGACCAAACTTCCCGTCACCGTGCTGTCCGGCTTTCTCGGCGCCGGCAAGACCACGCTGCTCAATCATATCCTCAACAATCGCGAAGGGCTGCGTGTCGCCGTCATCGTCAACGACATGAGCGAGGTCAATATCGACGCCGCTCTGGTGCGCGAGGGCGGCGCCAATCTCAGCCGCACCGAGGAAACCCTGGTCGAAATGAGCAATGGCTGCATCTGCTGCACCCTGCGCGATGATCTGCTGGCCGAAGTCACTCGCCTCGCCGCCGCCCGGCGTTTCGATTACCTGATCATCGAATCCACCGGCATTTCCGAACCGCTGCCGGTCGCCACCACCTTCGATTTCCGGGACGAGCGCGGTGTCTCGCTCTCCGATATCACCCGGCTCGACACCATGGTCACCGTTGTCGATGCCGCCAATCTCCTGGCCGATTATGCCTCTGCCGATTTCCTGCGCGATCGCGGCGAAGTTCTCGGCGATGCCGACAACCGCGCCCTCGTCGATCTGCTGGTCGAGCAGATCGAGTTTGCCGATGTCATCATCCTCAACAAGGTCTCGACCGCATCACCGGCCGATCTCGCCACCGCCCGCCAGATCATCAAGGCGCTCAATCCCGTCGCCCGCCTCATCGAAACCGATTTCGCCACCGTGCCACTCGACGCTGTCCTCGATACCGGCCTCTTCAACCTCGAAGCGGCCGAAGCCAATCCGCTCTGGTTCAAGGAGCTGAACGGCTTCACCGACCACGTCCCCGAAACCCTCGAATATGGCATCCGCTCCTTCGTTTATCGCGCCCGCCAGCCCTTCAATCCGGCCTTGCTGGATCGCTTCATCAACCGCGTCTGGCCGGGCGTCGTCCGCGCCAAGGGTTTCTTCTGGCTGGCGACGCGCCCGCATCATGTCGGTGAATTGAGCCAGGCCGGCGCATTGGTGCGCACCCAGCGGCGCGGGCTCTGGTGGTCCGCCGTGCCGCGCCAGCGCTGGCCCGACGATGCCGATTGGCTGGCCTCGATGGCGCCCTATCTCGATCCCATCTGGGGTGACCGGCGCCAGGAAATCGTCTTTATCGGCCTCGATCCGATGGATGAAGCCGCCATCCGCCGCGATCTCGACGCCTGCCTCGTCCCCGCCCGCGCCTTCACCCCGGAAAACTGGACCAGCCTCGCCGATCCATTTCCCTCCTGGCAGCCTATTTGAGCGGTCCCTTGAAGATGAAGAACGCCCCGCCAAAGATCAGCGCAAAGCCGATGCCATGGTTCAGCGTCAGCTTCTCGCCCAGGAAAAACACCGCGAACAGGGCGAACACGCTGAGCGAGATCACCTCCTGGATGGTCTTGAGCTCGGCCGCGCTATAGGCGCCATAGCCGATGCGGTTGGCGGGCACCGCCAGCCAATACTCGAAAAACGCGATGCCCCAGCTGGTCATCACCGCCACCCACAGCGCCATATGCGGGAATTTCAGGTGCCCATACCAGGCGAAGGTCATGAACACATTGGAGGCGATCAGCAGCGCTATCGGCGCCAGCGTTGCAAAGTTGAGGCCCATAACTCACCCGGGGCAGAATCAACGCCGGAGCGGCGCCGCCATTCATCTCTCTGCGCCCCGATCCCCGCAAGAGCGCCATTGTCCGCGGGCTTGCTGTGTCATCGGCGTTGACCCCATGGCCCACCCGTGTCAAACCCAAGCTGTGTTGGTTCCTTGCGCTCGTCGGGCAAGAGGATCAAAAGGGAACACGGTGCGGATTACCCATCAGGGGCCAAAACCGGGACTGCCCCCGCAACTGTAAGCGGCAAGCTTTCGCCACACGCCACTGATCCCCACGGGATCGGGAAGGCGGCGCAAGCGCTCAAGATGCCGCCAGTCAGGAGACCTGCCAGCACGAAGGGGCATTTGCCCGAACGTTTACGTGCACACGGAGGGTGTCGTCACATGAATACCTCGGTCCAGACTGCCGGTACCACCGGCCTTACCGTCTCTCAGCGGCTCATTGCCGGCTCCATCGCCCTGCTGCTCGGGCTGACCCTGCTGGTCGGCACCGGCTTTGCCGGCGATTTCCGCCTGCATAACGGCGCGCACGATACCCGTCACGCCATGGGCTTCCCCTGCCACTAGGCAGCGTCGAGAGAGACACTGACATGTTCCGCAATCTGTTTCTTGCTGCGCTGGTCGCAGCGCTTTGTGCTGGCCTGGTCACTTCCGCCTTCCAGGCCTGGCGGGTAACCCCATTGATCTTTGCCGCCGAAGCCTTCGAGGGCGGCGGCGAAGCCGTCCACACCCATGAAGCAGCCACGCCCGCACCCGGCCAGGATGCCGCCACCACGATGCCTGCCCACGATCACGGCGAGGAAGAGTGGATGCCGCAGGACGGGTTCGAGCGCACGGCCTTTACACTCTTCTCCAACATCCTCGCGGCCGCTGGTTACGCACTGATCATCGGCGCCGTGTCGGTCCTTTTTGCCCTGCCCATCACCTTTGCCAATGGCATTCTCTGGGGCCTCGGCGGCTTTGCCGCCTTCACCCTGGCGCCGGCGCTTGGCCTGCCCCCTGGCATGCCCGGCATGCCGGTGGCCGATACGTTGGCGCGTCAGGTCTGGTGGTTCGGCGCCGCCCTTTCCACAGGCGCAGCCCTGGTCCTGGTCGCCAAGGTGCGGGCCCCCTGGGCGCTCGCCGTCGCCGTCGCGCTGGTGCTGCTGCCCCAGCTCATTGCCGCCCCGCAGGCGCCGGACGACCCCACCGGCGTGCCGCCCCGCATGACCGCCGAGTTCGTCGCCGCCGTGATCTATAACGGTGCCCTTTTCTGGGTCGTGCTCGGCCTTGCTTTCGGTCGCATGGCCGATCACCTTGCCGCCCGTTCGGCGGCCGTCCCCAATGGAGCCCGAGCATGACCACCAAGATCCCGACCACCGTCATCACCGGCTTTCTCGGTGCCGGCAAGACTACCCTGGTGCGCCACCTGCTGGCCCATGCCCCCAAGGGCAAGCGCATCGCGCTGATCATCAACGAGTTTGGCGATCTCGGCGTCGACAAGGACATCCTCGCCGGCTGCGGCGATGAAACCTGCCGCGAAGAGGATATGGTCGAGCTGTCCAATGGCTGCATTTGCTGCACCGTGGCCGATGAATTCATCCCCACCATGCAGGCGCTGCTCGCCCGTCCGGAAAAGTTCGATCACATCGTCATCGAGACTTCGGGCCTGGCTTTGCCGCAGCCGCTGATCCGCGCCTTCAACTGGCCCGAGATCAAGGCCCAGGTCACCATTGACGGCATCGTCACCGTCGCCGACGCCTCGGCGCTGGCCGAAGGCCGCTTTGCCTCCGATGAAGCCGCCGTCGATGCCCTGCGCCGCCAGGACGAAATGCTCGATCACGAAACCCCGCTTGGCGAATTGTTCGAGGACCAGCTTTCGGTCGCCGATCTGGTCATCATCAACAAGGCCGATCTGGTCGATGCCGCCATGCTGGATAAGGTCGAAGCCAATATCCGCGCCGAACTGCGCCCCGGTGTCGGCGTCATCCATGCCCGCAATGGCCATGTCGATGTCGCCGCTCTGCTCGGCATGGGCATGGGCAGCGAAGACGACATCGCCAATCGGCCCAGCCATCACGAGCTGGAGCATGACGGGGAAACCCACGAGCACGACGATTTCGACTCCTTCTCGCTGCGTTTCCCCCAGGTGACCAGCAAGGACGATCTGCTGGCCGTCATCGAGGACACCATCCGCAGCCATGACGTGCTGCGCCTCAAGGGCTTCGCCGCCATCGAAGGCGCGCCGGCCCGTCTTGCCATCCAGGCCGTCGGTCCCCGCGTCACCGCCTATTTCGACCGCCCCTGGAAATCCGGCGAAGTCCGCGAGACTGCCCTTGTCGTCATCGGCGAAAGCCCCCTCGACCACGCCGCCATCACCACCAGCCTGCACCGCGCCACTAAAGCCCTCGCGGCCTAGGCGCCAAACCCTCGATCCGTCCCTCCCCCTGTCAGGGGGAGGCTAGGTGGGGGTATGCAAACGAAAGTCTCTTCCCATGAGCGAAATCACCAAAGACTCCAACGGCACCCAGCTCAATGACGGCGACGCCGTCACCCTGATCAAGGACCTCAAGGTCAAGGGCACCTCGGTGACGCTCAAGCGCGGCACGCTGGTCAAGAATATCCGCCTGACCGACGACACCGCCGAAATCGAGTGCAACGCCGAAAAGGTCAAGGGCCTGGTCCTGCGCACCGAGTTCGTCAAGAAGGCCTGATCCAGTTGAACGATCGGGCAACATCGCTGCAATCGACACCCGCCCCCTTGTGGGGCGGGATCGAGGGTAAGAGGCCTTCCGGCACTGCCATCAGCGGACAAATCTGACCATGCATCTGCTCTCCGCCCAGGCCGGCGCCATCCAGCAGGAGGGGGAGGCCATCGATCTGGCCCAGACCCCCGGCGCCATGATCTTTGCCTCCGCCGCCGATAGCGAACTGGCCATGCTTGCCGGCGCCGCCGACCGGGCAGGGACGGCCGAGCTGCGCCTCGCCAATACCCTGCGCCTGTCCAACAATCTCTCCGTCGATCTCTGGCTGGAACAGACCGTCGCCCATGCGCGCCTTGTCGTCCTCCGCCTCATCGGCGGCGCTGCCTATTTCCAGTATGGCGTCGATGAGCTGACCGCCCTCTGCACCAACAGGCGCATCCCGTTGGTCCTGCTCCCCGGCGATGCCAATCCCGATCCCATCCTGCAGGCGCGTTCCACCATCCACCCCGATGACTGGAGCCGCCTCCACGCCCTCTTCATCGCCGGCGGCCCCACCAATGCCGACGCCATCCTGCAAGCCTTCAACACGCTGGCCTCTTCTTTACCTCGCCCCTCCGGGGAGAGGTCGGCGGCTCTGCCGCCGGGTGAGGGGGCCTTGCTCGTCAATCTCCCCCCCACCCCTTTCGCCCGCTTCGGCCTCTGGTACCCCAGCCTCGGCATGCTCGACGAAGCCGCCCTGCGCTCCACCCACGCGGCTCCACCCCTTCCCACCGAGGGAGGGGGGCCTGCGGCTTCATCCCCAAACCACATCCCCATCCTCTTCTACCGCGCCGCCCTCGAAGGCGCTGGCACCGCCACCATCGAAGCGCTGATCGCCGAGCTGGAACGCCAGGGCCTCGCCCCGGTGCCGATGGTCGTCTCCTCGCTCAAGGAAGCCGCCTGCGTCCGCTTCGTGCAAAACGCCTTCGCCGCCTTCCCCCCCGCCGCCATCTTCAACCTCACCGGCTTCGCCCTCGGCCTCGATAGTCTCGACGCCAAGGCCAATCCCTTCGCGGGGGTCGATGCCCCGGTGATCCAGCTGATCCAGTCCGGCCGCTCATACGCCCAGTGGGAAGCCGACACGCAGGGCCTGTCCTCCAAGGACATGGCGATGTTCCTCGTCATGCCCGAGGTCGATGGCCGTCTCGCCGGCCTCATCGTCGGCCACAAGGCCGATGCTGTCTGGCACGAGCGCACCCAGTGCCCGCTCAGCGCCTACGCCCCCGACGCCTCCGGCATCGCCCGCGCCGTCACCCTCGCCGCCAATTGGTCGCGCCTGCGCGCCACCCCACGCCCCGCCCGCCGCATCGCCCTCGTCCTCGCCAACTACCCCATCCGCGACGGCCGCCTCGCCAACGGCGTCGGCTACGACGCCCCGGAATCAACAGTGCGCATGCTGCAGACCCTCGAAGCGGCTGGCTACACACTGACCCAGTTCCCCTCCCCCTTGAGGGGAGGGGCTAGGGGTGGGGGTGCTGCGCCCTCCACCATCTCCGCCTCTCAGTCCGGCGGCCCCGGCCACGTCAACACCCGCCTGGCGCGAGCCCCCAAAAACCTCGAACGGGCCCGTTCCCTCCGCAGCGCGCCGACGCCGTTCGAGCAAAAACTCTGGAGCTATCTGCGGGGTCTCGACCAAGCACATTTCCGGCGTCAGGTTCCCATCGGCCCATATTTCGCCGACTTCGCCTCCCATGGCCTCAAGCTGGTCATCGAACTCGATGGCGACACCCATGCCAGCTCCAGCGCCCAAACCCATGATCGCATCCGGATCGAGTTCCTGACGGATGCCGGCTATCACGTCATCCGTTTCGCCAATCGCGATATCGCAGGCAATCTCAACGGCGTCTGGCAAGTCATTCAGGCCACAATTTCCGAGCGCAGCACCCCCACCCCTAACCCCTCCCCTCAAGGGGGAGGGGAACTCTCGCGCGCGCAAACCGACCCCACCGTCCCATCGCCTCCCTCCCCCTTGAGGGGAGGGACTGAGGGTGGGGGTGCTGCAGTCTCCGACTACCCAGTCGACTCCGCCGCCCTCATCACCGCCCTCCAATCCGGCCCCACCAACGCCAATCCGCAGCGCGGCACGTCCTCCGCCAGGCTCTCACTCGCCCGCTACGCCGAGCTCTTCGCCGCGCTCCCACCCAAAATCCAGGCCGAGGTCACCACCCGCTGGGGCCCGCCGTCCGCCGATCCCTTCGTGCGCAACAATGCCTTCCACCTCCCGGCGCTGGTCTTCGGCAATGTCGCCATCCTGCTCCAGCCCGCCCGCGGCTATCAGCTCGATGAAACGCTGAGCTATCACGACCCGGCTTTGCCGCCGCCCCATGCCTATCTCGCCGCCTATCTCTGGCTGCGCCACGAATTCGACGCCCATGCGCTGATCCACAATGGCAAGCACGGCACGCTCGAATGGTTGCCCGGCAAGGCGGCGGCGCTCGATGAGGCCAGCTATGCCGATGCGGTCTGGGGCCAGTTGCCCCATCTCTATCCGTTCATCGTCAATGATCCCGGCGAAGGCACCCAGGCCAAGCGCCGCACCGGCGCAGTGATCATCGATCATCTGGTGCCGCCGCTGACCCGCGCTGAAACCTACGGTCCCCTCAAGGATCTCGAAGCACTGCTCGACGAATACTACGCCGCCTCCGGCATGGATCGCCGCCGCCTCGCCGATCTGCGCCGCCGTATTCTCGATTTCACCCGCGATGCTCGCCTCGATCGCGACATCGGCCTGCCCGAGGACGAGACCGAGGCGCTGATCAAGATCGACAATTTCCTTTGCGACCTCAAGGAAGCCCAGATCCGTGATGGCCTGCACATTTTCGGGCAATCGCCGCAGGGCGATCTCGAACGGGACCTGATCGTCGCGTTGGCCCGTGTGCCGCGCGGCGACGGTCCGGGTGAAGGCTCCCTGATCCGCGCCCTGGCCGATGATCTCAAGCTTGGTTTCGATCCCCTGACCGCTAAATTGGGCGAGCCGTGGACCGGACCGCAGCTGCCGCTGCTTGCCGGTCATGGGCTTGCCAGCACATCGCCAGCAAACCGCCAGCAAACCAGCAAGCAAGCCAGCAAGAAACCCAGCATGCTGGCTCGAATTCGCACCATTGGCGACGTTGTCGAGGCCCTGGAGGCCATCGCGGCCGAGCTGGTCGAAGGATTTATCCCCCATCCCGATTGGCACGCGACTAAACTTGTCCTCGCCACCGTTGAGGACATTATCCGCCCCCGTCTGGCGGCCTCCGGGCCAGCTGAAATCCAGGGGCTGCTCGATGGTCTCGATGGCAAGTTTGTCGCCCCCGGCCCCTCCGGCGCCCCCTCGCGTGGCCGCCTCGACGTGCTGCCCACCGGCCGCAATTTCTACTCCGTCGATAGCCGCGCCGTGCCCACGCCGACCGCCTGGGAACTCGGCCGGAAATCGGCGGAAAGCCTGGTTCTCCGCCACTTCCAGGACCATGGCACTTATCTCAAGTCGGTTGCGCTCTCCGTCTGGGGCACCGCCAATATGCGCACTGGCGGCGACGATCTCGCCCAGGCCCTGGCGCTGATCGGTGCCCGCCCGACCTGGGACCCATCCTCGCTGCGCGTCTCGGGCTATGAAATCATCCCATTGGCCAAACTCGGACGCCCTCGCGTCGACGTCACCTTGCGGATATCGGGCTTTTTCCGTGATGCCTTCCCGGCCCAGATCGCCCTGTTCGACCGCGCCATCCGCGCCATCGGCGCCCTTGATGAACCCACCGACGACAACCCCATTGCCGCCCGCATGCGCACCGATGCCCTGGGCCTGATGGCCTCGGGCAGCTCGGAGCGCGAAGCCGCCCTGTCAGCTGGCCATCGCATTTTTGGTTCCAAACCAGGTACTTACGGAACCGGCCTTTCGGCGCTGATCGATTCCGGCGCCTGGAAGGACAAGGCGGATCTGGGCAATCAGGCGCTCGATTGGGGCCAGTATGCCTATGGCGCCCAGGCTGCGGGTCTGCCGGAACGCGCCCGCTTTGCTGCCCGCCTCTCCGACCTCGATGCGGTGGTGCATAACCAGGATAACCGGGAGCACGACCTGCTCGACAGCGACAATTACTACCAGTTCGAAGGCGGCCTCGCCGCCGCCGCCGAACTGCTGGGCGGCACTACCCCCGCCGTCTATCACAACGATCACTCCCGCCCCGAGCGGCCACTTATCCGCACGCTCGAGGAGGAAATCTCCTTCGTTATGCGCTCCCGCGTCGTCAATCCAAAATGGCTCACCGGCGTCAAGCGCCACGGCTACAAGGGCGCCTTCGAAATCATCGCCACCCTCGACTTCATGTTCGCCTTCGCCGCGACGACTGGCGCGGTCAAAACCCACCATTTCGACATGGCCTTCGAGGCCTTTGTCGAAGATGAAGCGACCCGCGATTTCATCTGTGACAACAACCGCTTCGGCTATGACGAGCTGATCGCCAAATTCAATGAAGCCCGCCAGCGGGGCCTGTGGGTCCCGCGCTCCAATTCCGCCTATGCTTTTCTGGAGGAAAGCCGATGACCGATAAGCCTGTGACCGACAAGCCGCTGAAGAAGACGGACCTGATGACCGAGGCCGAGCGCGACGTCTATCACGCTGAAAAGATGCGGAAAAAGAAGGAAGCGCGCAACAAGATCCTGTCGACCAAGACCCAGGAAAAGGGCCTGCTGATCGTCCACACCGGCAAGGGCAAGGGCAAGTCCACGGCCGCTTTCGGCATGGTGTTTCGCGCCCTGGGGCACGGCTACAAGGTCGGCGTCGTGCAATTCGTCAAGGGCGTATGGGAAACCGGCGAGCGCGATGTGCTGATGAAATTCCCCGAACTGGTGACCATCAACGCCATGGGTGAGGGTTTCACCTGGGACGTCGCCGACCGCCAGCGCGACCTCGCCGCCGCCCGCGCGGCCTGGGAACAGGCCAAGGCCCTGATTTCCGATCCCGAGAACAAGCTGGTTCTGCTCGATGAACTCAACATCGTGCTGCGCTACGATTATTTGCCGCTCGAGGAAGTGGTTGAGTTCCTGCGCAACAAGCCGGTCGACACCCATGTCATCGTCACTGGTCGCAATGCCAAGGATGAGCTGATCGAGATCGCCGATCTGGTCACCGAGATGACTGAAATCAAACACCATTTCCGCGCCGGCGTAAAAGCCCAGCCGGGGATCGAGTTCTAAGACAAGCCTGGCGCTGGGGCGCTTTGCCCCGCCTTCAGCACGCAGTCGGTACGAAGGATCGAACCAGGCCCTCAAGGACCGGGTGCATGCCCGGTAGGTCTTGACTTGGATAGACCGATCGGAAGCTTGCATGGCTTTGCCGATCACACAGGATGATCATGCGTCGGTAAAGTACCTGCCCGTCCTTCACGCCGGACCAGCTTGCCCAATCCGGTGTTGCGACCTGATAGGTGATGGCCCAGCCATCGGCGATATCGGAGTCCAGCGCACGCTGCGCAGCGTCCGTAAAGTCGCCGCTGTCCGCTTCGAGCGCCTCGCCCCAAACGGTCAGCTCCTGCTGCATTCCAACCAACATGAAGACCGCGCCATTGCCATCGGCGCTGTCCATATAGTTTTCGTAGCCGGGCGGAATATCGATCTCGTAGCCGAAGGCGTCGTTCTCGTAGTGGGTCCAGTACTGGGCCTGGACGGGCATGACGAGGAGGGTGGCGAGGAAGAGCAGGATCAAGCGCATGGCGCAGGCTATCCTCGGCGCGCTTACGCCGCAAGGCCGCTGGCTGCCTCCGGCGAACGGCGCGGATGGCAATGGCGCGCCGGTGCTTGAAATTCTTGTCCTAGAGAACCACGATCCCGGCATGCTTGGCCTTGTCCTCCGGCTCGACATGGATGGTGATCTGCACGTCCTTGACCACCTCGCGCAGCTTGGCCTCCACCCGGTCGCAAATGGTGTGAGCGGCATCCACGCTCATCGCCCCGGGCACCACCAGGTGAAAGTCGATAAAGGTCATCTTCCCTGCCTGACGGGTGCGGATATCATGGGCCTCGATGGCGCCTTCGGCATTGCCGGCGATTACTTCCCGAATGGATTTCTGCGTCAAGGGCGGCACGGCCACGTCCATCAGCCCACCGACGCTTTCGCAGATCACGGCCCAGCCTGACCAGAGGATATTGACCGCTACCAGCGCCGCCAGGATTGGATCGAGCACGGCCCAGCCCGTCAGCAGCACCAGCGCCAAGCCAATAAGCACGCCGATAGTGGAGATCACGTCGGTCAGCAAGTGCTTGCCATCGGCCTCGAGCGCCGGAGAGCGCACCTTGCGGCCATGCCGGATCAGCACCCCGGCCCAGACCACGTTGATCACGGTCGCAACGGCGCTAATCATGATGCCCTGGAGGGGGGCGTCGGGAAGTTCCGGTGCCCAGAAGCCGGACCAGGCCTCACGCGCAATCATAATGGCCGCAACAATGATCATCACGCCCACGACCACCGCCGAAAAATACTCGGCCTTGTGATAGCCATAGGGTAGGGCGGCATCGGCCGGCTTCTGCGCCAGGCGCACTGCGATCAGTGCGACGACGGCGGTGACCACGTTGACGATCGATTCCAGAGCGTCCGAATAAAGCGCAATCGAGCCGGTCGTCCACCAGGCCAGAAACTTGAGCCCGAGCACAAGTAGGCCGACGCCAAGGCTGGCCCCGGCAATGACAAGGGTTCGACGTTCGGTATTGATGCTCAAGATGCCGCCCCGTTATCGCGTATGCCAGTATGGCGCGCCGGTATCATTGCGGGCATAGCCTTGATCAAAAATTCGCGCAAGTCCTTGTATTTGCAAATCATTTTCAGAAGCATTCTGATCTGGATCATGTGGGGCGCAAGCCTTTGATTGACCACGGACTTCCGCCGGCCTAGAACCGGTTCTTGCGCAGCGTTCCCACCAAGGAACTGAAACAGAGTCTGGTGCGGTCGACCCAAACCGGGGACCAAGTCCAGAGCTGCTCCGGTCTTTAGCGAACCTGCCTCTTGCTGACCAAAGAGGCTGACATGTCGACCCCGGCTTTCCCCGGCCTCGCGCCTGGCGAACGAACAAGGCTTTCTCCATCCATCGTGGCCGGTATCGGCTGCTGCCGCGCCATTGCGGCCGATGAAATCATCGCGTTGATCGAAACCGCGATGCTGGAAGCCGCTTTGCCCCGCGTCAGCCTCCTCGCCATCGGAACCCATGAACGCAAGTCCGTCGAACCGGGCCTTCGCGCCGCCGCCGCCTATTTCGACGTGCCCCTGCGCATCCTGGCCGATGCCGAACTCGAGCCGGTTGCCGTCCACCTTCCTGTCACCCGCGCTGGCGTGGCTGCAGTTGCCGAAGCTGTGGCACTGACTGCGGGGGACCTGGTTCTGGGCAAACGCAAATCCGCTGGCGCCACCTGCGCACTGGGCGCGGTTCGCCCCGGCTTCGACTTGACGAATTTCGGTCGCAGCGCTCAGGCACCGACCTCGAGCGCGGCGATTGCAGCATCGATGTCAGCCACTTCCCTGGCTGGGCCATAGCTTGGACGCGCGATCATGACCACCGTGACCCCCAGCCGCTGCGCCGCTTCGAGCTTGGCTGCCGTCTGTCCGCCGCCGGAATTCTTGGTCACCAGATGAGTTATGCCCTCGCGCTCCATCAAGGCCATCTCGTCGTTCAGGCTATAGGGTGGCCGCGACAACAACAGTCTGGCATGCCGGGGAACTTCGAACTCGGGCGGCTCGATCACCCGCACCACGAAGTGGCAATCATCGCGCGCGAGAAAAATATCGAGCCCGGCATGGCCGGTAGTCAGCAATGCAACGGCGTTGGCGGGCAGGCTGGCGGCGGCCTCGGCTGGTGTTCCAACGATCTGCCAATGGGCATCCATGGGTTGCACCCAGGCCGGTCGCATATAGCGCACCAGCGGCACCCCCGACGACTGCGCCGCCGCCACGGCATTGGCCGACATCTGTTCCGCATAGGGATGTGTCGCATCGACCAGCCGTTCGATCCCGGCTATGTGCAGATAGGCCACCAGCCCCGCAATGCCGCCAAAGCTGCCTATCCGCACACTACCGGCGGGCAGCATCGGGCCACTGGTGCGCCCGGCCAGAGAGGTGATCACCTCGTGCCCCGCATCCACCAGCCGATCGGCCAATTGCCGCGCTTCCGCCGTGCCACCCAGAATCAGGATCTTCATTGACCGTCTCGGCTCCTCTCCCGGCACACTGCCTGTCCTCCGCGCCGGCCTCAAGGGCCGCGATGCTTTGCACCGGTGCATACCGCGCTATAAGCACGACAAATTGGGGCAACTGATGTTCGACTGGATCAAGAAACCAAAACCGCGCGCCGGCCATTTCGGTGCTTTGGATCATGCGGTCTTCCCCGCGTTCGATCCCGGTACCGTATGGCTGGTTGGCGCTGGCCCCGGCGGGCCGGGATTGCTGACGATCTTGGGGTTCCATGCCCTGGGCCAGGCCGACGTCATCGTCCACGATGCGCTGGTTTCCCCTGAGCTTCTGACGCTGGCGCCGGCGCGGGCCAAACGCGTCTTCGCCGGCAAGCGCGGCGGAAGACCTTCACCGAAGCAGGCCGATATCTCTCTGCAGCTGATCGAGCTGGCAAGAGCCGGAAAGCGGGTTCTGCGCCTCAAGGGCGGCGATCCGTTCATGTTCGGTCGCGGCGGCGAAGAAGCCGGTGCGTTAGCCAAGGCTGGCATCCGTTTCCGCATCGTTCCGGGTATTTCCGCCGGTCTGGGCGGTCTTGCCTATGCCGGCATTCCGGTGACGCATCGCGACACCAATCATGCGGTGATCTTCCTGACCGGTCATGATGACACCGGGGCCGTGCCTCAGGGCGTCGATTGGGGCGCCGTCGCCAATGCCGCCCCTGTTATCGTCATGTACATGGCGGTCAAGCATCTCGGCTCCATTGCCGAAAAGCTACTGGCTGCCGGGCGCGATAGCGCAGATCGTGTCGCCATCGTCTCCCACGCAGCCACGCAGCAGCAAAGCGTCATCCAGACCACGCTGGCCGAAGCGGGGAGCCTTACCGATGTGCCCACGCCGGCCATCGTCGTGCTCGGTCCGGTCAGCGCCTATCGGGATTCGCTCGATTGGTACGTGGATCGCGCCCGGGAGAGCATACTTGGCTAAGGGCCTGGTCATCGCGGCGCCGCGTTCCGGCTCCGGCAAGACGGTGGTCACGCTCGGCCTGCTTGCGGCTATGCGCCAGCGCGGTGTCGTTGTTGCTCCTGCCAAGACCGGTCCTGACTATATCGATCCAGCCTTTCTTGGCCGCGCTGCCCAGCGTGAGGCGGTCAATCTGGACCCATGGGCCATGTCGCCGGATCGCTTGAAACAGCTGGCGTCCATTCAGTCCACCGGGGCTGATCTCATGCTGATCGAAGGCGTCATGGGCCTGTTTGATGCCGCTGCCGACGGGCAGGGCTCCACGGCCGACCTCGCCGAACTGCTGGAACTACCGGTGGTCATGGTCATCGATGCCGAGCGCCAGAGCCAGTCCGTCGCGCCATTGCTTGCCGGGTTCGCCAATTGGCGGGCCGGCGTGCGGGTTGGCGGCGTCATCCTCAATCGCGTTGCCTCGGCCAAACATGAGCGGATGCTGATTGATGCCATCGAGGCTACGGGCATTCCATGCCTCGGCGCCATTCCTCGCAATGCCGAACTGGTTATTCCAGAGCGCCATCTCGGTCTGGTGCTGCCGGGCGAGGTCGATGGCTTTGAGCCCTTCCTCGCCGCCGCTGCGCAAACCATGGGCAGCTATGTCGATCTACCGGCGCTGCTGGCTTTGGCTGCACCCCTGGCGGAGGCCGAAATATCGGTGCCGCCCCTCGCGCCCCTCGGCCAGCGGATCGCCATCGCCCGCGATGCCGCCTTTGCCTTTCTGTACCCGCACCTGCTGGATGGCTGGCGTGCCGCCGGTGCCGAACTCAGCTTCTTCTCGCCGCTGGCCGACGAAGTGCCGTCAGCCATCGCCGATGCCGTATTCCTGCCCGGTGGCTATCCGGAACTCCACGGTGCCACACTCGCTGCCGCGGCCCGATTCAAGGCTGGTCTCTCCGCCGCTGCCCACCGCGGCGCACTGATCTATGGCGAATGCGGGGGCTTCATGGCCTTGGGCGAGGCGCTGGTCGACAAGGCCGGCTGTTCGCATGCCATGACGGGCCTCTTGCCCGTCGTCACCCGCATTGACCGGCCCAAGCGCATCCTCGGCTATCGCCGCATGACCCAATCGGGCGCACTGCCCTGGCCCGCCCAGCTGACCGGCCATGAATTTCACTATTCCTCCGCCAAACAATCGCGCCTGCCGCCATTGTTTCTGGCCAATGACGCGCGCGGCGAGGCGCTGCCGCCGATGGGCGCTGCCATCGGCAATGTCATGGGGTCTTACGCCCACGTCATCGATGCGGCATAAGCGGGCCATGGCCAAGTCGCTGATGTTCATGGGTACCGGTTCCGATGTCGGCAAATCGCTTGTGGTCGCCGGCCTATGCCGCGCCTTTGCCAATCGCGGCCTGAAGGTCGCGCCGTTCAAGCCGCAAAACATGTCCAACAACGCCGCCGTCACCGCCGATGGCGGCGAAATCGGCCGCGCCCAGGCACTCCAGGCCCGCGCTGCCCGCCGCGAACCGCTGACCACGATGAACCCGGTCCTGCTCAAGCCCGAGCAGGAGACCGGCGCGCAACTGGTGGTCCGCGGCCAGCGCCGTAGCTCGATGTCCGCGCGGGATTATTTCGCTCGCCGCGCGGTGTTGCTGCCCGAAGTGCTGACGGCATTTGCCGAGCTCGCGGCTGATGCCGACCTGGTGCTTGTGGAGGGGGCAGGCAGCGCTTCCGAAGTCAATCTTCGGGCCAATGACATCGCCAATTTCGGCTTCGCCCAGGCCGCCAATGTGCCGGTCGTGGTCATCGGCGATATCAATCGCGGGGGCGTCATCGCCGCGCTGGTCGGCACTTTCGCGGTGATAGCGCCGACCGATGCCGAATTGATCGTGGCCACGTTGATCAACAGGTTCCAGGGCGACCCCACCCTGTTCGATGCTGGCAAGACGTTCATCGCCGAGCGTACCGGCGTGCCTTGCCTGGGCCCGATCCCCTATTTCGCCGAAGCGGCACGGCTGCCGGCGGAAGACGTCATGGCGCTTGACGCGCCCACGACCGGAAGCGGGGGCGCATATCGCATTGCCGTGCCCCGCCTGCCGCGCATCGCCAATTTCGACGATCTTGACCCCCTGAGCGCCGAACCCGGCGTCGACGTGGTGATTGTCGAGCCGGGGCGGCCAATTCCGCGTGCCGACCTGATCATTATCCCCGGCTCAAAGGCGACACGGGCAGATCTGGCTGCCCTGCGGCAGCAAGGTTGGGACATTGATATCCTCGCCCATCACCGGCTTGGGGGTAGCGTGCTCGGCATTTGTGGCGGCTATCAGATGCTGGGCAGAACCATCGCCGATCCCGACGGCATCGAAGGTGCCCCGGGCAAGAGCGAAGGGCTGGGCCTGCTGGATGTCGAAACGGTGCTGACGCCGGTCAAGCAATTGCGGGTTGAGCAGGCGCATGATGCGGGCTCGGGCCTGCCGATTGCGGGCTACCACATGCATATGGGCGAGACCTCGGGCGGCGACCGTGCACGGCCTTTTGCCAATGTGTCGGGCGAGCCCGAAGGTGCCATCAGCGCCGATGGGCTGGTGTCCGGGACCTATCTGCATGGCCTCTTTGCCGCCGATGAATTCCGGCGCAGTTTCATTGGCAACGCAGCCAGTGCCGATCTCGATTACGAAGCCGGGGTGGATGCGGTGCTCGATGCGCTGGCGCAGCACCTTGAAACCCATCTCGATCTCGATGCGCTTCTGGCGCTCGCCCAGCCTGTCCGGACCCTGCCATGAACTTCGTGATCGCCGCCCTTGCCCTGATCATCGAGCGCCGCCTGGGCTATCCCCAGCAATTGGTCAGCAGCATCGGCCACCCGGTGATGTGGTTTGGCAAGCTGATCGATTTCATGGAGCGTGGTGTCGACAAGCGCGAGCGAACCCCACGCCAACGCCGTGATGCCGGCATTTTTACACTGGCTGTCTTGCTGTTGGTGGCATTGGCCGTAACGCTGCTGGTCCAGCAGGTCACGCGCTCGGTTCCCCAAGGCTGGATTCTCGAGGTTTTGCTGGCGACACCCTTCCTGGCGCAGAAGGAGCTCGGCCGCGCCGTTCATGCGGTGGCGGATGCCCTGCAGTCGTCGCTCGCTGAGGGCCGCGAAGCGGTCAGCGAGATTGTCGGGCGCGATCCGCAGGCACTCGACGAGGCCGGGGTGTCCCGCGCCGCCATCGAAACGCTGGCGGAGAGCACTTCGGACGGGGTGATTGCGCCGTTGTTCTGGCTGCTGGTGCTGGGGCTGCCAGGCATCGTGCTCTACAAGGCCATCAACACCGCCGACTCGATGATTGGCCACCTCAACGAGCGCTATCGCCATTATGGCTGGGCCGCCGCCAAGCTGGATGATCTGGTCAACTGGATCCCGGCGCGACTGACGCTGGTGCTGGTGACTATGGCCTGCTTCTTTGTTCCCCATGCCAGCCCCGGCATGGCCTGGACAACGGCCCGCCGTGATGCGCGCAAGCATGCTTCGCCCAATTCCGGCTGGCCGGAAGCCGCCTTTGCCGGGGCATTGGGTTTTTCGCTCGGCGGTCCGCGCAGCTATGATGGCGAGATTGTTGACCTGCCGGCCTTCGGCACCGGCAAGCGGGCGCTGGTTTATAGCGACATCCTGCGGGCGCTGGTGCTGTACCGCATGACCCTCAACGTCACGCTGGCGTTGACAGCTGCCATCGCCATTCTCTGGCTGATTGCTGCCTAGGCATCGCTCTTGGGCGGCGGCTGCACGAGAGGCGCTTCCCCCTTGAGCGTCATCGGCAGGCCGGCAACGATGAAATAGACGTCATCGCAGAGCTCCGCCAGGCGTTGGTGTGCCGCACCGGCAAGGTCGCGGAAAGTGCGGGACATCGCATTGTCGGGCACGATCCCCAGGCCGACCTCATTGCTGACCAGCACGATCTTGACGTCCTGCAATGCCATCAATGTTGCCAGCAGTTCATCGACTGCATGGGCAACGTTGTCGCCGGCGACGAGCAGATTGGTGATCCACAGCGTCAGGCAATCGACCATGATGACGTCGTGATGATTTGCAGCTGCTATCAGCGCCTTGGACAGTGCAATCGGCTCTTCGATGGTGGCGAAATGGGCGGCGCGGCTGCGACGGTGGCTTTCGACACGGTCGCGCATTTCCGCGTCCAGCGCCTGTGCCGTTGCCAGATAGGCCGGGCGATGTCCCGATCGCATGGTGAGTCGTTCGGCAAAAGTGGTTTTCCCCGAGCGCGCACCGCCCAAAACCAGCACATGTCGTGTCATCGTATTCCCCTTCGATAATGGCCCGGTGCGCTGCGCAGGCGGGCCATGCAGGCATGGCGCCTGGCAGACGAAATTCGCCGCTTATTCTACTTTCGTCTTAGCATCTTTCGCATTATGGTCCGCGCCGAACCGACACTCTAGAATCTGTCAAATCTGCGGAGGCGACTGCGTGCCCAAATACTATCTTGGCGTTGATGGTGGTGGCACCAATTGCCGCGTGCGTCTGGCTGACGAGAATCTCGTAACCCTCGCCGAAGTCAAGAACGGACGCTCCAATCTGCAGATTGACGAGGGCGGACCCGCTTTCAAGGCAATCAGCGACGGCACCCGCGATGTATTCGCCGCTGCCGGTGTCGATTTCGCCGAAACCGCCAACACCTTTGCCTGCTTCGGCATGGCCGGTGGACGCATGCACACTGCGCGCGATAATTTCGCGGCGCGGCCATGGCCCTTTGCCAGCGTCAAGGTTTACGACGATATCGATATTGCCCATGCCGGCGCCCTGGGTGGCGAAGACGGGGCCGTCATCATCGTTGGCACCGGCTCTGCCGCGTTGGCCATCGTCAATGGTCAGCGCCATCAGGCCGGGGGCTGGGGTTTCCAGATCGGCGATCAGATGTCGGGGGCGATACTGGGCCGCGAACTGGTGCGCCATGCGGTGGAGGCCGAGGACGGCCTGGCGTTGGCCTCGCCTCTGACCAAGGCCGTTATCGCGGCGCTGGGGGGCGACAATCAGGGCGTCATGACCTGGTCGTTCGGCACCGATGAGAATGTCCGTATTGTCGGCAATGACGGTTCGGAAGGCCATGACAACCTGCTGATCGGCAGGGCTCCCGCCGAATTCGGCCGCCTGATGCCGCTGTTTTTTGAACATTTCGAGCGGGGCGATCCGGTCGCCCGCACGCTGATGGATCTGCAGCTGTCTTATATCGACACCTATGCCAACTGGTTCAAGGCACGCGATGCCCGGGTCATGGCGGTCGTCGGCGGCTTTGGGCAGCGCCTCTTCCCGCTGTTGCAGGAGCGTTACGGCGATTTTGTCGCCCTGCCGCTCTATGAGCCGTTGCATGGCGCGGTCATTCTCGCCAAACAGAACTTTGCTTCCGCCTGATCGTTTGCCAATAAAGGACTTAGCCTCGTGTCCAGTCGTATCATTCCGGTCCAGCCCTTTGACTATGTGGTGTTCGGCGCCACCGGTGACCTGACCAAACGCAAACTGATTCCGGCGTTGTATCACCGTTTCAAAGACGGGCAGTTCGACGAGCAGTCCCGCATCATCGGTGCGTCGCGCTCCAAGCTGAGTTCTGCCGATTTCCAGCAGGCCGCTCGCGATGCCATCGCCCAGTTCGTCGAGAAGGACTATCAGGACGAGGCGGTTATCGAGCGCTTCATCAAGATTTTCTCCTATGTGCCGGTCGACGCGACCAACCCGGAAGGCTCGGGTGATCTGGGCAAGGAATTGCGTGACGATCCCAAGGTGGTGCGCGCCTTCTATCTGGCCGTGGCGCCTGATCTGTTCGAGCCGATCGCCGAATACCTGCTGCAGAAGAAGCTCTATCGCCGTGACGCCCGCGTCGTGATCGAGAAGCCGCTGGGGCACGATCTGGCCTCGTCGATGGAAATCAACGATGGCGTGGCCAGGATCTTCAAGGAAGATCAGGTTTACCGCATCGACCATTATCTCGGCAAAGAGACGGTGCAGAACCTGTTGGCCCTGCGCTTCGCCAATACGCTGTTCGAACCCATCTGGAATTCGGCCCATATCGACCACGTGCAGCTGACCGTGGCGGAATCGGTCGGCGCTGGCACGCGCGGCTATTACGACGAGAGCGGCGCGCTCCGCGACATGATCCAGAACCATATGCTGCAGCTGCTGTGCCTCGTGGCCATGGAGCCGCCCGCCAGCGACGATGCCAATGCGCTGCGCGACGAAAAGCTCAAGGTACTGCGCGCGCTCAAGCCGATCACCAATGGCGAAGTCGCCAAGAATACCGTTCGCGGCCAGTACAAGGGCGTGAAGTCGGAAACCACTTCGGTGGCCGGCTATCAGGACGAATTGCCCGAGGACAAGAAGGGCAGCCGCACCGAGACGTTCGTGGCGCTCAAGGCCGAGGTCGAGAACTGGCGTTGGGCCGGCGTGCCGTTCTATTTCCGCACCGGCAAGCGCATGGCGCAGCGCGTTTCGGAAATCTGCATCCAGTTCAAGCCGATCCCGCATTCGATCTTCGACCATGCAGAAGGGGCGCCCAAGGCCAATAAGCTGATCATCCGCCTGCAGCCTGACGAAGGCGTCAAGCTGATGATGATGATCAAGGATCCGGGGCCGGGCGGCATGCGCCTGCGCGAAGTGCCGCTCAATCTGAGCTTTGCCCAGACGTTCTCGGAGCGTACACCTGAAGCCTATGAGCGCCTGCTGATGGACGTGATCCGTGGCAGCCAGGCACTGTTCATGCGCCGCGACGAACTCGAGGCCGCCTGGAACTGGGTCGACCCGATCCGCCATGCCTGGGACCGCTCGAGCGATGCGCCACAGAGCTATGTTGCGGGCACCTGGGGCCCCAGCGGCGCCATTGCCCTGATCGAACGTGACGGACGCACCTGGTATGAGGACGATATTTAAGTGACACAAGCTCTCGATCGCCGCAGCTTTGCCGACAAGCCGACCCTGGCCAAGGAACTGGCCGAGGCCGTTGCCGACCGCATTCGCACGGCCATCGCCGAGCGTGGCATGGCGGCGATTGCCGTCAGCGGCGGTTCGACCCCAGCCCGCTTCTTCCAGACACTGGGCAAGACCAAGGATATCGACTGGTCCAAGGTCATCGTGACGCTGGTCGACGAACGCTGGGTCGATGAAACCAGCGAGCGTTCCAATGCCTTGCTGGTCAACGAAAAGATGCTGCAGGGCCCGGCCGCAACCGCCCGGTTCTTCCCGCTCTATTCGGGAGGCGACGAGCCGACCGCTGCGGCGGTGGCCAAGACCAACGCGCTCCTGGCCGGCTTGCCGACGCCGTTTGCCGCTGTCGTGCTGGGCATGGGCAGCGACGGGCATACTGCTTCCTTCTTCCCCGGTGGCGATACCCTGGCCGAGGCGCTGTCGGCGCCGGGGCCGGCCATTGCCATTCGGGCGCCTGGCGCGGGCGAACCGCGCATCACCTTTACCCTTCCGCGTCTTCTGGACACGGATGGGCTCTACCTCCACATCGAAGGGGAGGAAAAGGCCGGCGTTCTCGACGCTGCGCTGGGCGATGGTCCCATCGAGGACATGCCCATCCGCGCCGTGTTGCGCTCCGGCCAGACTGTAACCGTCTACTGGTGCCCATAGTCCCCGGGGCGGTCCCAAATCGACCGCCCTGGCCACTTGCGGCTCCATAAAGGAGCTCAAATGTCTGTCCGCAAATCCGTCCAGGATGTTACCGACCGTATCACCGCGCGCAGCCGCGATACGCGCCGCGATTACCTCAACCGGCTCGACGCCGCCCGCGAAGCCGGCGTTTATCGCTCGGCCCTCTCCTGCGGGAATCTGGCCCATGGCTTTGCCGCCTGCTCGCCCTCCGAAAAGGCGGCGCTGGCCGGCAACAAGGCGCTCAATCTGGGGATCGTGACGAGCTACAACGACATGCTCTCCGCCCACCAGCCCTATCAATTCTATCCGGATATCATCAAGGCCGTGGCCCGCGAGATCGGCGCGACCGCCCAGGTCGCCGGTGGCGTGCCGGCGATGTGCGATGGCGTGACCCAGGGCCAGCCGGGCATGGACCTGTCGTTGTTTTCGCGCGACGTCATTGCCATGGCGACGGCGATCTCGCTCAGCCACAATATGTTCGACGCCGCCGTCTATCTGGGCATTTGCGACAAGATCGTCCCGGGCCTGCTGATCGGTGCGCTGACCTTTGGTCACCTGCCGGCTGTTTTCGTCCCCGCCGGGCCGATGCCATCGGGCCTGCCGAACGACGAAAAGAGCCGCATCCGTCAGCTCTATATGGAGGGCAAGGTCGGCCGCGCCGAACTGCTCGAAGCGGAAGCCAAGTCCTACCATTCGGCCGGCACCTGCACCTTCTATGGCACGGCCAATTCCAATCAGATGCTGATGGAAATCATGGGCCTGCACCTGCCGGGCTCCAGCTTCGTCAATCCGGGCACCCCGCTGCGCGATGCGCTGACCCGCGAAGCCACGATCCGGGCGCTGTCGCTGACCGCACAGGGCAATGACTATACCCCGGTCGGGCACGTCATCGACGAGAAGAGCATCGTCAATGGCCTCGTTGGTCTGCACGCGACGGGCGGTTCGACCAACCACACCATGCACCTGATCGCTATCGCGGCTGCAGCTGGCCTGCAGATCACCTGGGATGACATGAGCGACCTGTCCGACGCGACCCCGCTGCTGGCGCGCGTCTATCCCAATGGCGTGGCTGACGTGAACCATTTCCACGCCGCTGGCGGCATGGGCTTCCTGATCCAGGAACTGCTGGCAAGCGGGCACCTGCACGAGGACGTCAAGACCGTGTGGGGCAATGGGCTGTCCGGCTATACCGTCGAAGCCAAGCTGATCGAGGACAAGCTGGCCTTTGAGGCCTCGCCCAAGCAATCGGCGCTGCCCAAGGTGCTGACCGGCGTTGCAACGCCGTTCCAGGAGACCGGTGGGCTCAAGCTGCTGACCGGCAATCTCGGTCGGTCGGTGATCAAGGTGTCGGCGGTCAAGCCCGAACACCGGGTGATCGAGGCGCCGGCGCGGGTGTTCCATGGGCAGGAAGGCCTGCAGGCGGCGTTCAAGGCCGGCGAGTTGACCGGCGACATGATTGCCGTGGTGCGCTTCTCCGGCCCCCGTGCCGTGGGCATGCCGGAACTGCACAAGCTGACCCCGGCGCTCGGCGTGCTGCAGGATCGCGGCTTCAAGGTGGCGCTGCTCACCGATGGCCGCATGTCGGGCGCTTCGGGCAAGGTGCCGGCGGCGATCCACATGACCCCGGAGGCAGTCGATGGCGGCGCGATCTCCAAGATCCGCGATGGTGACATGATCCGCCTCGATGCCAATGAAGGGACGCTGACTTTCCTCGGCGACGAGCGCGAATTTTTCGCCCGCACCCCGGCAACCGAAGACCTGCGCCGCGAGCATTACGGCATGGGCCGCGAGCTTTTCGCCGGGTTCCGCAGCCTCGTCGGTGTTGCCGATCGCGGCGCCAGCGTCTTCCAGTAATCAGCCAATCGGCGCGGGCCCGACATAATGGGCCCGCGGCCGGATCAATGCGCCGCTCTCGGCCTGTTCCAGGGCATGAGCCAGCCAGCCAATGGTCCGGCCCAGGGCGAAGAGCGTTAGCGGCGCCGTCTGCGGCAGATCGAAGGCTGCCGCGAGCGCAGCCAGCGCAAAATCGATATTGGGGCGTTCGCCGACCGCCGTTTCGCCAGCCGCTGACAGGCCCTGATAGAGGGGCGGCAGCGCAAAATGCTGCATCAGTTCCAGGCCTCGCACATCGCCATCCGGATAGAGTCGATGACCGAAACAGGGCAGGGCCCGGCCCTGCGCCAGATAAGAACGCGCTGCGCCTTCGGGGCCAAGCCGTTCCGCGACCACGACCAGATCCTGCATTGCCGCCGCCGCGCCGCCATGTCGGGGCCCGCTGAGCGTGGCCAGACCGGCCAGCACCGCTGCCGCCAGGGATGCGCCAGTTGAGGCGGCGACGCGAGTGGCGAAGGTCGAGGCATTGAGTTCGTGCTCGGCCAGCAGCACCAGGGCGCGGCGCAGCATGTCGGCGGCCTCCGGGCGCTGCCAGTGCATTGCCAGCCGCTCATGCAGCGGACCGCTCTGGCGGCCGGTGACCGCAGCGCCAACCGCGCCGACCACGCGCGCGGCCTCCCGATGCAGCACGGCGGGGCTGCGCTCCAGTGAGGGCATGTCGGTGGCTGCCAATTGGGCGAGGGCTATGAAGGCGGGGGTGATGCCTTCGCCCGACGCCGGAATCGCAATGGATTGGAAAATCACAGGGCCGCTTTGCCAGAGCAGCGCCGCGACCGTTTCGAGATCGGCATGGCGGGAGAGGGCGGCAGCATCTTCGCCGCGATAGAACAGCCGTCCGTCGATCACGGTTGAAATGGCCGTGTTGAGCACCGGATCGCCCCAGGCGATGGACTGGGCGGCGACGGTCTCGGCCTTGCGACGGCCACGCTGGCGGGCGGCGAGGCGCTCGACATCCTCGCTGCTGTAGAGACTGCGGCGCGGATCGGCGGGATCTGGTTTGGCGGCAATGCGGCCACGGCTGACATTGGCGTAAAGCGTCTGTGGCTTGGTGCCCAATCGGGCGAGTGCAGCTTCGGCAGTGACCCAGCCCATATTTCCCCACATTGATCATTCGCATCAAGATTGACGTCAATCTTGATTGATCTCATGTACCCCAGCAACACAGGAGAACGCAACATGGCCTCTGGACTGGACGATGTGATCGCCGCCGAAACCACCCTCTCGGATGTGGACGGCGCCAATGGGATTCTGGTGATCCGGGGCCGCTCGCTCGATGATCTGGCGCGCACCGCCCGCTACGAAGATGTGTTGGCGCTGCTGCTCGGCAATTTTCTCGGTAAAGAAACCCCTCTCATCCAGTCCGAACTCGGCGTGGCCCGCGCCGCCGTGTTCACCCATCTTGCTGCCGTCGATGCCACAATCCTGGCGCTGACGCCGATTGAAGCCCTGCGTGCACTTATGGCACGGCTGGCGGATGGGGAGGATAAAGCGGTGGCCCTGCAGCTGATCGCCGCTCCGGCCGTGTTCACCGCCGGCCTGCTGCGTCTGCGCCAGGGACTGCAGCCGGTTGCGCCGGATGCGGGCCTAGGTCATGCCGCCGACATGCTGCGCATGCTGACCGGCGAGACGCCCAATGTGGCGCAGGTGCGGGCGCTGGACACTTACCTGGTGACCGTTTCCGACCATGGCCTCAATGCCTCGACCTTTGCCGCCCGCGTGGTGGCCTCGACGCGGGCAGGGCTGACTTCGGCGGTACTGGCGGCACTCGGGGCGCTCAAGGGGCCGCTGCATGGTGGGGCGCCGGGGCCGGTGCTCGATATGCTCGACGCCATCGGTGAGGGCGACAATGCCGAGGCCTGGCTGGGGGCCGAACTCGCCGGAGGCGGACGGCTGATGGGCTTTGGCCATCGCATCTACCGGGTGCGTGACCCCCGCGCCGATGCGCTCAAGGCGGCATTGGCAGAGCTGAAACTGGCCGGGCAGACGCCGGGTGAGCGGCTGGCGCTGGCCGAGGCGACGGAAGTGGCAGCGCTCAAGCTGTTGCGGTTGAAGAAGCCTGACCGGCGGCTGGAAACCAATGTGGAATTCTACACGGCGCTGTTGCTGGAGGCCCTCGGATTGCCGCGCGAGGCCTTTACCTGTGTTTTTGCTGCCGGTCGGGTCGGCGGCTGGGTAGCGCATGCCCGCGAACAGATCGACCACGGACGGCTGATCCGCCCGCAGTCACGCTATATCGGCCCAGCTGCGGCCTGAGCCTGCAACCATTCCGCGATCGCCGGGGCGTCGTGGTCGGAGAGGGCGTGGCCGGCGTCGAGGGTTTTGACGGTGACCGTGGCGCCGGCGGCCTTGAGGGTGGCAGCGAGGTCGTCGCCATTGCCGCGATAGGGATCGTGCTGGCCGAGGACGATCAGGATGGCGGTGCCGGAGAGGTCGGCTGCGGGGACGTCCTTGAGCACCTGCACGGGGCGGAGCAGCACGGCGCGGCGGATCAGGCCGGGATGCAGCAACAGGGCCGCGCCCATGAGGTTGGCGCCGTTGGAATAGCCGAGCGCCGTCATCTTGTCGGCGTCGAGCTGATAGGCGGACCGGGCGTCCTCGAGAAAGGCTTCCAGCGCGCCGGATTCAAAGCGGATGTCGGCCTGGTCGAATTGCATCGGGGCGGGGCTGCGGAACCAGCGCTGCACACCGCTTTCGGTGCTGCGTCCGCGCAGGCCGAGCAGCACTGCATTGGGGGCGACCCGGCGCGCCAGCGGCATCAGGTCGGCCTCGTTGCCACCGGTGCCGTGCAGCAGGACGATGGTCTGGCCGTCGGGATGCTCGGGGGTCTGGAGGCGGTGGATGTAATGCAGGTCGCGATAGACGACGCGCTCCTCGCCCGGCAGGCCGAACTGGGGCAGGAGGGCAATGATGTCAGCGGCCTCGGCAGCGGCGTCGGGCGGCACGAAAAGCGTGCTGCCCAGCGTTTCCAGCGGCTCGTCGAGCGTGAATCCCGGGCCGTCCGTGGCAAGCTCGATCAGCACGCCCCCAGGCTCGCGGACGTAGAGCGAGGTGAAATAATTGCGGTCGTGCAGGTTGGTCAGGCTGGAATTGCGCTTGGCCAGGTCGCGCTCGACGGCATGGACGGCTTCGGCATCGGGGGCCCGGAAGGCGATGTGATCGGCGGAGCCGGGGCCGGGGGCGCCGCGCCAGAAGCCGGTGGCATCGCGGATATCGACCGTGTCGCCGATATCGGACACGAGCCGCTCGGTGGTGCCGTCGCGGCCAGCGGGGCGGAAGCCGAAATGGTTGCTGATGAACGCCGTGGTCTGCTCGGGCGTGGCCGAGAGAATGGTGGCGCCGCGAATGCGCCTGATGGCGTGTTCGGGCGGTATATCGCTGGCCTTGGGTGCGTCGAGCGGCGGCAAATTGGCGCCGACCAGCTTGATGACCACGCCATCGGGATCGCGCAGCCGCAATTCGGTTTCGCCAAAGGCCTGCCCGGTGCCCTCGACCTTGACCTGGTGGCGCAGCGCCCGTTCCAGCCAGAAGCCGATGCTGGCCGGATCGATTGCCAGCCCGATCTCGCTGACCTGCCCCTCGCCGGCACGGCCGGGGGAGCCATCCTGCCAGACGAGGAAGGTGAGCAGCGAGCCGGGATTGGCGGCATAATCGCCATAGAACAGATGCAGCTGGCGCGGGTCTTCATAGCCGCCGGTGCGCTTGACCAGCCGCAGGCCGAGAAAGCCGACATAGAAATCGACATTGGCCTGCACATTGGCGGTGATCAGGGTGATGTGGTGAATGCCACTGGTCATCAGCGGCTCCGTCCGAACAGGCGTTCGATATCGCGCTTCTTGAGCTCGACATAGGTGGGACGCCCATGGATGCACTGGCCGGAATGGGGCGTGGCCTCCATGTCGCGCAGCAGCGCATTCATCTCGTCGACCCGCAGGCGGCGTCCTGAACGCACCGAGCCATGGCAGGCCATGCGGCCGATGATCTCGTCCATCCGGTCGCTGATGGCGGTGCTGCTATCCCATTCGGCGAGGCCATCGGCGAGATCGCGAATGAGCCCGGAAATATCGGTCTGGCCGAGCAGGGCCGGGGTTTCGCGCACGGCAATGGCGCGGGGGCCGAAGCGTTCGAGATAAAGCCCGAAACGCTCGAACTCCGGCGCTGCCTCTTCGAGGCGGGCGCAATCCTCTTCAGGGAGCTCGATGACCACCGGAATCAGCTGCGCCTGGCTGGCAACTGGGCCGGAGGCCAGTTGCGCCTTGAAGCGCTCATAGACCAGCCGCTCATGGGCGGCGTGCTGATCGACCAGCAGCAGGCCTTCGCCATTCTGGGCAATGATGAAATTGTCAAACATCTGCGCCCGCGCGGTCCCGAGCGGAAATTCGACCATCTCGGGGACTTCCTCGGGGCTGCTTTCCACCCTGGCGCTCGGCTCGGTAAAGCCTTCGAAGCGCGACAGCATGGCCGGCTCGATCGGGCGCGGCTGGCCAGAACTGCGCAGCAGCGGCGCGGCGCCGTACTGCGCCGGTGGCAGCTGCTGCTGCGGCGGTGGGGCGGCTTCGTAATTGGGCGTGGTGAAGGCGCCGAGCACGTCTTCGGCGACGCTGGTCGAGGCCTTGAAGCCAGCGGCGGACAACGCCTTGCCAATAGCGCGAATGACGGCGCTGCGCACGGCGCCGGGGTCGCGGAAGCGCAGCTCGGCCTTGGCGGGGTGGACATTGACGTCAACCTCGGCCGGATCGATGGCGATATAGAGGGCGACGACCGGGAAACGGTCGCGGAAGATGTAATCGGCATAAGCGGCGCGGACAGCGCCGACCAGCACCTTGTCGCGCACCGAGCGGCCGTTGACGAAGTAGAACTGGCTGAGCGAATTGGCGCGGGTATAGGTCGGCAGGCCCGCCAGGCCAGCGACGACAACGCCATGGCGGGCGGTGGCGAGGCGGACGGCATTCTGCGCGAAATCATCGCCGATAACCTGGGCCAGCCGGGCTTCGAGTGCGCCGGTGCCATTGACCGAGGGCCAGTTGGAGAGGCTGCGATCGGTGCCATTGAGCACGAAATGCACGGAAGGATTGGCCATGGCGAGGCGCTTGATCACATCGGTGATGGCGCCGCCTTCGCCGCGGTCGGTCTTGAGGAATTTGAGGCGGGCCGGCACATTGGCGAAAAGGTTCCTGACCTCGACAATGGTGCCGCGATTCATCGCCTGGGGGACCGGACCCTGGCGGACGCCGGAGCGCACATCGATGCGCAGCCCGCTTTCGGCATGGGCCGGGCGCGAGGAAATCGACAATTCGGCGACCGAGCCGATCGAGGCCAGCGCTTCGCCGCGAAAGCCCAGGGTGCGGATATCGTCGAGATCGTCGACAGAGAGTTTGGAGGTGGCGTGGCGCTCGACCGACAGCAGCAGATCGGCCTGGTCCATGCCGATGCCGTCATCCTCGATGCGGATCAGGCCCTTGCCACCGGCTGCGGTGGTGACGACGATGCGGCTGCCGCCGGCATCGATGGCATTCTCGACCAGCTCCTTGACCACACTGGCAGGGCGCTCGACCACCTCGCCGGCGGCGATGCGGTTGATCAGGTCTTCGGGTAGCTGGCGGATGGGCAAGGGCGATTCTCCTGGGCCCCAATATAGGCGATGCCTTGCCGGTTTCCGACCCGGTTCGCACACTTACCCATGCCGAATTGCCGCTACGGCTATGGCCGCGCGGGGAGGATTGGTCGGCGCCCGCTTTGTGCGGGGATGGCGAGGCTTTTGCCCCGAGCGGGTAGTCCGCAATGAAATGAGGCAAGAGCCTCGCCATCGCGCCGGTATTTTTTGTGGGACCGAACCAGGGGCGGCGGTTTTTCAGCCGATACTGACGGTGTCGCCCACCGGGACAGGACGACCCCAACCCCACCGGCATTCCCCGCACCGACCGTTCGTCGCGACCGCGCAGTAGAAGTGCGGGAATGGGGGCATTGTGGGGGAGGTGGCAGGGGGCGGGGATAAGTTTTGTTTTGTCGGAGATCGATCAACCCTCACCGGGCTGCCCGCGGGCTTGACCCGCGAGTCGGGTGCCACGAGCGCGGTGCGGTGGGGAGGCGAGTGGCCCACGGGTCAGGCCCGTGGGCAGCCCGGTGGGTGGGTTTTGGCTCGGTGGTTGCGGAGGCATACCCCCACACGCTCCGGCCTCGTGACAACCGCGGCACCCCCACCCTAACCCTCCCCCTCGAGGGGGAGGGGACGCAGACTGCGGGGGCGGTTTTGGGGTTGGGCGATGACGCCGCAACAGACTCGGCGTCACCCCGGCGAAAGCCGGGGTCCAGTTTGGGGATGCGTATAAGGAAACTGGATCCCGGTTTTCGCCGGGTTGAGGGCGTTGAGGGCCTGGTTTGGTGACGAATTTGCAGTCGTCTCCCTCCCCCTCGAGGGGGAGGGATCAAGGGTGGGGGTTCTGCGCGCCCCACACGCTCCGGCCTCGTGACAACCGCAGCGCCCCCACCCTGACCCTCCCCCTCAAGGGGGAGGGGACGCAGACTGCGGGGGCGGCGCATCCACAAACACGGCGTCGTCCCGGCGAAAGCCGGGATGACGGCGGTGGGTGGGGACGGTGTGGGCAGCAATGTGACGTCTCAATCCTCGGCCAGGCATGGTGCGGCGAAGAGGGTGCCGTGCCAGGCGCCGGCGAGGGTGCGGGTGGAGACGATGAGCCAGACTATGGCGAGGGCGGCGACGAGGATGGAGCCAAGGACCATGAAGGGCGCGAAGGGGATGAGGTGGGCGAGCTTGAGCGTGGTGACGGCATAGACGCCGAGCGGGAAGGTGAAGGCCCACCAGCCGAGGTTGAACGGCACTTCGCCACGGAAATAGCGCAGGGTTATGAGCACGGCCATCCCCAGCCACCACAGGCCATAGCCCCAGAGCAGCACGCCGATGAGGAGGCTCGCTCCGGCAATGGCATCGGCATAATGGGCCATGCCATTGGCGGCGAATACGGAAGGTCCGTGCTCGGCCAGCAGCAGCATGCCGAGGGCGCCGGTGGCGATGGGGCCGAGGGCCAGCCAGCACGAACTGGCCATTCCCGCATCCGGCAGGTTGTGGACGATCATGCGCACCACGAGCACGACCAGCAGGCCCAGCGCCAGCGGCACCGAACAGGCCCAGAGGCAATAGCTGAGCAGGGTGACGGTCAACTGATCGGCCGGGGCGAGATAGGGCACCAGCAGCGCCCCGCTGGCGGCAGCGACTTCGGCGGCGACGATCGGCAGCAGCCAGATGGCGGTCATCTGGTGGGGGGCATGGGTCTGGCGGGTGAACATCATGAATGGCACGACGATGCCGCAGGCCAGCGCCAGCCCGGCATCGAGCCACCACAGGCCATAGGCGAGCGGCACCAGCGCGGGATAGGCCGGAATGGCGAACAACACCACGCCATTGACGATGGTGGCCAGCCCCATGGGAATGCAGCCCAGCGACATCGACATGCTGGAATGGGCCAGCACGCGCTTGGCGCCGGAATAATGGGTGATCCAGCGCGTGGCGTAGAGCGCCGTAAACAGCGTGAACAGCGCGATGTTGAACAGCCAGAGGCCCATGCCGGCGGTAAACAGCAGCGGAATATCGGGGAATTGGCCGAAAGCGACCGCCAGAATGCCGGTGCCCATGGTGGCGGCAAACCAGTTGGGGGTGAACAGGCGCACCGCATCGGATGGCTTGGCCAGATGGGAGAAGGGGCGGATATTGGCGATGGCGGCAGACATTGGCATGGACATGGAGAACCTCTGCCGCGAGGCATAACGCCAAAGCGTTGATCGTTTCCAACGCATGATTTATGTGAGATCATTCGATATTATCGATTGATCTGGCGGCGCCAAATGACCCTCGAACAATTGCGGATTTTCATTGCCGTCGCCGAGCGCCAGCACATCACCCGCGCAGCACAGGCGCTGCATATGACGCAATCGGCGGTGAGTGCGGCGGTATCGGCGCTGGAGACGCGCCATGGGGTGACGCTGTTCGACCGGGTTGGACGCGCCATCGTGCTCAACGAGGCGGGGCGCACCTTCCTGCCCGAGGCGCAGGCGGTGCTCGACCGGGCCAAGGCGGCCGAAGGGGCGCTGGATGACCTGTCGCGGCTATTGCGGGGGCGGCTCTCGATCATGGCCAGCCAGACCATTGCCGATTACTGGCTGCCCCAAAGGCTGGTGGCCTATCGACAGACGCATCCGCATATCGAGCTGGATATGCGCTTTGCCAATACCGATCACGTCGCCGATGGCGTGGAGAGCGGGCTGGCCGAACTGGGGCTGGTGGAAGGGCTGGTCGAACGAGGGGCGTTGAGCGTCAGCCTGCTCGACCAGGATGAAATGATCGTGGTGGTGGCCCCGGGGCATGATTGGGCCGCGCCGGGTGTGGCCAAGGCGGCGGGATATGGCGCCAGCACCTGGGTATTGCGCGAGACCGGTTCGGGAACCCGGGCGGCGTTTGATGCGATGATCGGCAAGGCGGGGATCGATGCGGCGGCGCTCGATATCGCCATGGTGCTGCCGGGCAATGAAGCGGTGCTGGGGGCGGTCGAGGCGGGGCTGGGGGCGACGCTGGTATCGCGGGCGGTCGCGAGCGCCCGGATAGCGGCGGGACTGCTGGTGATGGTGGATCTGCCGCTGGTGCAGCGCAGTTTCTACCTGTTGCGCCACAAGGAACGCTATCGCACCAAGGCGGCGGAGGCGTTTCTGGCCATGGTGCGCGGCGACAAGGCTTGAGCAGGCAGGGCCGGACCGGCTAGAGGATGGGCATGACCGCATCACGCTCCCCGATGGATATGGCGCTGGACCTGGCCGAGGAAGCCGCAACCCATGGTGAAGCGCCGGTGGGGGCCGTGGTCATGCTGGGCGACACCATCCTCGCCGCCGAGCGCAATCGGATGAAGGCGCTCAACGATCCGACCGCGCATGCCGAAATGCTGGCCATTCGCACGGCGCTGGACAAGCGCGGCAGCGGGCGGCTGGATGGCTGCGATCTCTATGTGTCGCTGGAGCCCTGCGCCATGTGTGCAGGCGCGATTGCCCATGTACGGCTGCGGCGGGTGTATTTTGCCGCCGAGGACAGCAAGGCCGGGGCGGTGGAAAATGGCGTGCGGCTGTTCGAGCAGCCCACATGTCACCACAAGCCTGAGGTCATTGGTGGCATTGGCGCGGCCCGGGCCGAAGCCATGCTGAAGAGTTTTTTCCGGGGACTGCGGGGCGAATGAGCGCTCCCCAGCACGCCCTTTGACGATAACCGGCTAGCCGCCTGCCATTTCCCATTGTATTGCGGGACAAAGTCCCTTCGGAGCCATTGCCATGATCATCGAGCCTAAAATCCGCGGCTTTATCTGCACCACTGCCCATCCGACCGGTTGCGCGACCAATGTTCAGCGCCAGATCGACCATGTGGTGGTCAAGGGCGAAATCCCGACCGGGCCGCGCCGCGTGCTGGTTCTCGGATGCTCGACGGGCTACGGGCTGGCCTCGCGCATCGTCACCACTTTTGGCAGCAATGCCGATACGGTGGGCGTATCGTTTGAAAAGCCGCCAGCGGAAAACAAGACCGCCAGCGCCGGTTGGTACAATAACCGCGCCTTCGAGCAGCGCGCCAAGGCGGCCGGCCGCGTGGCCGTGACGGTTGAAGGCGATGCGTTCTCGGACGCCATCAAGGCCGAAGCCATCGCGGCGATCCGCGAGAATCTCGGCCAGGTCGACATGATCGTCTATAGCCTGGCCTCGCCGGTGCGCACCGATCCCAAGACCGGCGAAACCTACCGCTCGGCGATCAAGCCATTTGGCGCGCCGGTGGAAGCCAAGACGCTCAATACCGCGACCGGCGAAGTCTCGCAGGTGGTGATCGAGCCGGCGACGGAAGAGGAGGCCGCCGCCACCGTCAAGGTGATGGGTGGCGAGGACTGGCAGCTGTGGATCGCGGCGCTGAGCGAAGCGGGCGTGCTGGCCGATGGCTTTACCACGCTGAACTACACCTATCTGGGGAGCGAGCTGACCTGGCCGATCTACCACAAGGGCACGCTGGGCGTGGCCAAGGCCGATCTCGATCGGGCCGCCGGGGAAATCCGTGGTCAGTTCGGCGATAGCAGCGCCTATGTCGTGGCGCTCAAGGCGGTGGTGACACAGGCGAGCTCGGCCATTCCGGTGGTGCCGCTCTATGGCACGCTGCTGCTCAAGGTGATGGCGGAAATGGGTCTGGGCGAAGGCACGATCGAGCAGATCGATCGCCTGTTCCGCGCCAAGCTGGCCGATCCGGTGGTTGACGAGGCGCACCGCATCCGGGTTGACGACTGGGAATTGTCGGACACCGTACAGGCCGAGATGATCCGCCGCTGGCCGCTGCTGTCGACCGAGACGCTGCCGGACCTGGCCGATCTCAAGACCTACCGCGCCGAATTCCTCAAGCTGTTCGGCTTTGGCCTGGGCGGGGTCGATTACAGCCTCGACGTCGATCCGCGCGAAGTCTGATCGCGTTTGAACATAGCAAGGTCCTCGGACTTGATCCGGGGACCTTGCTGAATGCGTGCCGTATTGAGAGTGGCCCTCGGATCAGGTCCGCGAAATCAAGCCAGCGCAGCCGCCTGGGTGACATAGGCTGAAACCACGGCGGCATCGATCTGATCGGGGCTGGTGAAGCGGAGGTGGCGGCGATATTGGCCACCGCCGCGCAGGAGGCCGGCGGGATCATCGAGTTCGGCGCCGCGGGTGAATTCGAGCGTCACATGCGCGGCATAGGCGAAGATCCCGCAAAACGGGCGGGCGCCGGCATAGTACAATCCACCATATTTGACGGTTTCCTCTGCCATGGGCGCGGCGCTGCGGACCAATGCGCGCAGCGTGGTGGCGATGGCGTGATTGGTCGGGCTGGCGGTGCCGATGGCATCGATCAGGGTGTCGGGGGATTGGGACATGATGGGTATCCAGACGTGAGGTGAGGGCGAACCTGTGCCGGATTATCGATCGAGCGGCAATGGAGGATGCGCCGTCAGATTTGTCGTGTTTTCTCAGGACGCCGGTCGTTTGGGTGGTGCTTTGCAAGTTTGCAGTAAAAATTATCTTGAATATTCATCTTGGCCGGATATTATGCGGCCATGGACACAATCGACCGCAAAATCATTGCGCTGCTCACCGAGGACTCCCGCCGTTCGCTGGCTGATATCGGCGGCAGTGTCGGCATGTCGGTATCGGCCGTAAACGAACGCATCCGCCGAATGACGGCCAGTGGCGCGATCCGGCGGTTCACCGTCGATATCGATCCGCTGGCGCTGGGCCTGGGCGTACTGGCTTTCGTCTGGGTGGAGCTGGCGGGCGATGCGGACGAACAGGCGTTTCGCGACTGGGTCGCCACCGTGCCGGCAATCACCGAATGCCATCATGTGACCGGCGGCTGGTCCTACCTGACCAAGGTGCGGGTGGGCACGCTGGCCGATCTCGAGGCATTCCTCGGAAGCATCAAGGCCAGGGGATATCTGGCGCGCAGCGAGACGGTGATCGTGCTGTCGACAGTCTCGGAAACAGCGGTTGCGGCGACGCTGGATCATGCTTGAGCTGCTGTTCGCCAAGAGTTTTCTGCTGGGGCTGGCAGTTGCCGCGCCGGTCGGGCCCATCGGGGCGCTGTGCATCAATCGCACCCTGGAGCGCGGTTTCTGGGCGGGCGTGGCCGGGGGATTGGGTACGGCGATTGCCGATGCGGCTTTTGCTGTGCTGGCGGCGCTCGGATTTGCCGCCTTCGCGGCTTTGCTGGCGCGGATCAATACGCCGCTGACCCTGATCGGTGGGGTGTTCCTGATCTGGCTGGGCTGGCGCGGCCTGCAGCCACGGCCCCTCGCCATTGCCGCCAGGGTGGGGGCACTGGACCTGCTCAGCACCGTGGCGTCGACCTTTGTGCTGACCATCACCAATCCGGTGACCATCCTGTTCTTTGCCGCCATGTTTGCCGGACTGGGGCTGGGGGACAATCCCGACGCACTGAGCGCCGGCATCGTCGTGGCGGGCGTGTTCCTCGGCTCGCTGGCCTGGTGGTTCCTGCTCAGCGGCATCGTGGCTTTGTTGCGCAAGCGCCTGCCGGAAAGCTTTGCCAGATGGGTGTCGCTGATCTCGGGCGGCGTGCTGATCGCCTTTGGCATGGTGGCCATCGGCTCGGTGGTCATGCAGCTCGGCTAATTGGAGGGAATGACCGGGATCTTGCCCTGGATATAGGCCTCGACCTTGGCCTCGAGGATACGCTTGAAGCGGTCCTTTTCCTTTTCGGCATGGGTGACGATCTCGCGGACGCGCCAGAATTCCAGCGCACCGAAGGTGGTGACATGGGGGCGGATATACATGTCTGGCGGATAGGCGGCCATCATATGGGCGGTCAGCGAATGCATCATGATCTGCGCCGAGCCGAACCAGATATCGAGCGCCTTGTGGTCGGTCTTGGTAATGCCCTCGGACGGGTCGCCATTGACGTCGATGCCGATGAGGAAATCGGTATCGATATCGGCCTGGTCGAGCGGCAGCGGATTGACCACGCCGCCATCCACCAGCATGTGATTGGCATAGACCACGGGTTTGAACAGGCTCGGAATGGCGATGGAGCCGGCAATCGCGGGGCGCAGCAGGCCGCTATTGAACACCACCTGGTGCCAGGACTGGAAATCGGTCGCCACCACATAGAGCGGGATCTTGAGATCCTTGAACTCCAGCGGGAACATCTCCGGGGTAAAGCTGTCGACGATGCTGGTGGCGTCGAGCTGCATCGAGATGCCGTTCTTGAGAATGCCGCCAATGCCGCGGATCTGGGTGGCCCAGAGCTTGCCGGCAATGATGCGCATGGTCCCCAACACGTTGAAGGCGTGCTCGCGGATGTCTTCGCCGGTCATCCCAGCGGCCCAGCCAGCGCCGATCAATGCGCCAATCGAGGTGCCGGAAATGACGCTGGGCCTGATCCCCAGCTCATCCATGGCTTCGATATAGGGGATATGGGTGAGCCCGCGGGCCGAACCGCCACCCAGTGCAACCCCGATGCGTGGACCTGAACTGGTCGACATGCGGCTCCCCTCAACGTCTTTCGGGCGCAGCTGGCTCGCAACCGCTTCCCCGCCCGATTGCGGCGGGGTGCGTGGGAACTCTGCCGGTGCCCGATCAAAGACGGTTGCGGAGGAGGGTAGGCCTGCGAGGTTTACGAATGGTTCAGCTGGCGCTACGGGCGATGGCCCGCCAGCCGATGTCTCGGCGGCAGAAGCCATCCGGCCAGTCAATCTTGTCCACGCTTGCGTAAGCACGGCTCTGTGCCTCCTGCACCGTCGGACCCAGTGCCGTGACATTGAGCACGCGGCCGCCAGCAGCAAGTAAACGCGTGCCGTCGCGTTGCGTTCCGGCGTGGAAGACATGTATTTCCGGGCTGTCGAGGCCTTCGGTGCCCCGAATCTCCGAACCCTTGGCATAGGGGCCGGGATAGCCCTTGGTGGCCATGATCACGGTCAGCGCCACATCATCGCTCCACTCGGTCGTCTTGCCGGCCAGAGTGCCGGTAGCGGTGGCGTGGAGCAGGTCCAGCAGGTCCGATTTGAGGCGCATCACCAGCACCTGGGTTTCGGGGTCGCCGAAGCGGGCATTGTATTCGACCAGCTTGGGGCCGTCGGCGGTGAGCATCAGCCCGGCATAGAGCACGCCCTGATAGGGGGTGCCACGGGCCGCCAGGCCCTTGACGGTTGGGGCAATGACACTGTCCATCACTTCGGCGAGAAGGGCATCGCTCATGATGGCGGCTGGCGAATAAGCGCCCATGCCGCCGGTATTGGGGCCGGTGTCGCCGTCAAAGGCGCGCTTGTGGTCCTGCGCGGTGGTCAGCAGCAGCGTGTCCTTGCCATCGCAGAGCACGAACAGGCTGACCTCCTCGCCCTCCATGAATTCCTCGATCACCACTTCGGCCCCGGCCTCGCCAAAGCTGCCCGAGAAACAATCGATGATGGCTTCCTCGGCCGCCTCGACGCTCATGGCAACGGTCACGCCCTTGCCGGCGGCGAGGCCATCGGCCTTGACCACGATCGGCGCGCCATGGGCGTAGACATGGGCGAGGGCCGCAGCTTCGGTGGTGAAACGCCCATAGGCGGCGGTGGGAATGCCCATCTCGTCGCAAAGCGCCTTGGTGAAGCCCTTGGAGCCCTCCAGCTGGCCGGCGGCCTTGGAAGGGCAGAAACAGGTAAAGCCAGCAGCGCGGATATCGTCGCCGAGGCCGGCAACCACCTGCGCGTCGGGGCCGACGACGACGAAATCGATTTGATGGGTCTGGCAGAGCGCGATGATCGCGGCGTGGTCGGTGATATCGACGGGCAGGTTTTCTGCCACCGCGCCGGTGCCGCCATTGCCGGGGGCGATGAACAGCTTGGTCAGGTGTGGCGACTGGGCAATCTTCCAGGCCAGAGCATGCTCGCGGCCGCCCGATCCAATGACCAATACGCGCATGCTGTGCTCCTCAACGGCGGGACGGGGATGGCGGCCCTCTAGCATGGGTGCAAGCGCGCCGCCACCCTTGACGCATCAGCCGGCAGCGGGCACCAACAGCATATGGACAGCCCCAATACCAATGCCGCCGAATTTACCGTCTCCGAGATCGCCCAGGCGGTTAAGCGAACGGTCGAGGACAGCTTTGGTTATGTGCGCGTGCGCGGCGAAATCTCGGGGTTTCGCGGGCAGCATTCATCGGGCCACGCCTATTTTACCCTCAAGGACGAAAATGCGGCCATGGACGCCGTGGTCTGGAAGGGCAATTACGCCAGGCTGGCCTTCAAGCCCGAAGAGGGGCTCGAAGTCATCGCGACGGGGCGGCTGACGACCTTCCCGCGCTCGTCGAAATACCAGATCGTCATCGACAATATCGAGCCGGCCGGTGCTGGCGCGCTGATGGCGTTGCTCGAAGAGCGGCGCAAGAAGCTCCTGGCCGAGGGGCTGTTTGCCCGCGAGCGCAAGCGCGAACTGCCCTATCTGCCGCGGGTGATCGGCGTCATCACCTCGCCGACCGGTGCCGTGATCCGCGATATCCTGCATCGCCTGGATGACCGGTTCCCCAGCCATGTGCTGGTCTGGCCGGTGCGGGTGCAGGGCGAAACCTGCGCGCCCGAAGTGGTCAACGCCATCCAGGGTTTTAATGCGCTGGCCGTCGATGGGCCGATCCCGCGCCCCGACATCCTGATCGTGGCGCGCGGTGGTGGCTCGATCGAAGATCTCTGGGGCTTCAACGAGGAAGCCGTGGTGCGCGCGGTCGCGGCCAGCGGCATTCCCATCATCTCGGCGGTGGGGCACGAAACCGATACCACCCTGATCGATTACGCCGCCGACATGCGCGCGCCGACCCCAACCGCGGCGGCGGAAGCGGCGGTGCCGGTGCGGGCCGAACTCATTGCCTATGTCGACGATCTCGGCGGGCGGCAGCGTCAGGCGGCGCGGCGGCTGGCGGGCAGCTATCGCGACCGGCTGCGCGGCGCGGCAGCGGGCCTGCCCCGGCCGATTGATCTCGTCGCGACGCAGCGGCAGCGGCTGGACCATGCGGCGAGCAATCTGCTGTCGGCCCTGCGCCATTCGGTGCAGGCGCAGCGGGTGACGTTCTCGCGCATCGAACCCAAGCTCAACCAGCAGGTGCTACGCCGGCGCAATGCCGATCTGGGTGAACGGCTGCGCAATTTCTCGATGCGGGCCGAAGCCGGCCTGCGCAAATCGGTGGATCGCGCGCGGCTGACCCATGATCCCCGGGCCGAACGGCTGGCGCTGTCGGCGCGGCGGCTGGTGGAACGCAAGCGCGCCCAGTTCGAGGCGATTGGTCCCAAACTCTCGCCCAATGCGCTGCGCTCGGAACTGCGGCATTCCCAAAGCCAGTTGGCGCCGCTGACGGCGCGGCTGATGGCCGGGATCGGGCAGGGGCTGTCGGAACGCAGGGCGGCTTTGGGGCAGGCGGGCAAACTCCTGGCGTCCCTCAGCTACAAGAGCGTTTTGGCGCGCGGCTACGCGGTGATCAAGGATGCCGACGGCAATCTGGTGCGCGAACGCGCAGCGCTGGGCCCCGGCGACATGGTGACGATCGAGCTGGCGGATGGCGCGGTGGGAGCGGCCATTGCTGGCAGCCCGGTCATCAAAAAGAAACCGCGTCCGCAGCCGGAAAGTGACTCACAGGAAAGCCTCTTTTGAAGCGGCCCTTTGAGCGCTATATCCAACGCGGGCTGCAAGGAACACAGCGATGAACATTTTCGACAAGGGGTTCACCCCCTCCGAAGCCACGATCCGCTATCTCGATGGCGACTATGTCGTACTCAAGCCCGGCAGCTTCGTGCGGTGCGCCATAACCGGCAAGCCCATTCCGCTGGACGAATTGTTCTATTGGAATGTCGACCGCCAGGAGGCCTATGCCGATGCAGTCGTCGCCAATGAGGCGTTCGAACGGTTCGGCCTCGGAAACTGATCGTGGCGCAAGCGTCGGGGCGTCCCAGATATCTGTTCGTCTCCAATGGCCATGGCGAGGACTGGATCGCCGCTGCCATGGTGCGCCGCCTCGGCACTGCGGGGAGCGTTGAGGCCTATCCCATGCTGGGGCAGGGCTCTGCCTATGCCGATGTCTGTCCCATTGTCGGCCCACGCGCCAGCCTGGCATCGGGCGGCGCGCGCACGGCCAAGGGCTCGCTGCGCCGCGATGTTGCCGCTGGCGGGCTACGGACCGTTCCGCCGGCGCTGAAATTCCTGCGCAAGGTCAGGGGCCGCTACGACCGCGTCATCGTCGTCGGAGACATGATCGGCGTTCTGGCGGCCTTTGCCGTCGGGCACCGGAACCTGTTCTATATCGATGTCTACAAGACCGGCTCGGCGCGGCTCTATTCGGCGGCCGAACGTTGGGCGATCAGGAAATCCTGCGACATCGTCTATTGCCGCGCCGACAATCTGGCGGCTTCGCTGCGCGACATCGGCGTTGATGCCCGCTGCGCCGGCAATGTGATGATGGATACCATCCCTTATGGCAATTACGACGCCGCCAGCCGCCGCACGAGGCCACTGGCGGTAACGCTGTTGCCGGGCAGCCGTGGCGTTACTGGCGAGAACCTGGCCTTGCAGGTTGCCGCCTTGCGCAAGCTCCCGCCGGCCGTGCTGCCCGATGTGTTCCTGGCGGTGGCCGGCGGGCTCAATGTCGATGATCTGGCGCAGGATGCCGGCTTGCAGCGCACGCCAATGCTGAGCGCCGAGAGCGGCGACATGGGCACGCTATCGGATGGCCGACTGACCATCCACATGGCCAGTGGCAGCGCCATGGGCAATCTGGTGGCTGCCTCCGATCTGGTGCTGTCGCAGGCCGGCACGGCAACCACCCAGTCGCTGGGGCTCGGCCGGCCCTCGATAACCTTTGTCAGCGCCAATGACCGCCGCTCGCGCTTTCTCGACGAGCAGGCGCTGTTCGGCGAGGCGCGTATCGGCGTGCCGGCCACGGCCGAAGGCATTGCCGAGGCGCTGCAGCGTCTATTGGAAAATCCGGACGAACTGGCGCGGCTCAGCGCGATTGGCCGCGAACGCATCGGCCCGCCCGGTGCGATGCAGGCGATTCTGGCCGCGCTGCAGCCAGAGCGCGCCGTGGTCAGCTGAGGGTAGCTTGGTTGCGCTGCAGGGCCATAAGATAGCCCAGCAGCAACACGAACAGCATGGTTTGAGGCAATACGCCGAACATGGCATTGGTCAGGCCCAGCACGCCATAACCCACGACCAGCATCAGGCTGCCCAGCACCAGCGGGCGATTGCTGCGCGCTGCTGCTGGAACCAGCAGGGACAGCGGCGTCAGCATGACCAGACCATAGGCGATGACGCCGAGCAGGCCGGCCATAGCGGCGAAATTGCCGATGTCGCTATGCAGGTTTTCGAGGGTCCCAAGATCCACGTCGGGATTGACCGCTTTGGCAAAGGGCATGATTTGCCCAAATCCGATACCAACGATGGGCGAAGACTTGAACGCCTCCCATGCGGCGTGGAGCATGGCCAGGCGCGCAACATCCTGCTGCTGGATCGCCTGTACCAGAGGCGCCTGAGCAATCAAGCCCTGCACCCCATTTGTTTCTGGAGGCAGGCCACCCGAAGCAAGCGAAATCGACGATCCGTTCCCCGCAATCGGACCAAGCAGCGCGACGGCACGATTGTCCGATGAGAGCATAACCACCGCTATGGCAGCCGCCAGGGCTATTGCCAGCGCGGCCAGGACCAGGCGATCGCGGCGGTTCCACCAAATGATGAAGGGGACCGCAACTATGCCCAAGGCGAACCAGGCCAGCAGGGGGCCCCGCGAACCGGAGAGCAATGCTGCGACCAGACCAGCAAGGGGCCCGAGCAGAAAGATCAGGCGGATCGGGGAGCGGCCGGCGACGATGCCGGTGAGGGCCATGAAGCCCAGCATGGTGGTGATGCCGCCATAATGAATGGGATTATTGCCGGCCCCGGCCCGGGCTCCTTCGATGGCGGCGTATTCAGCCAGCCCGACAAGGCAGGCGGCGATGGCACCAGCCAGGCACGCCATGGCGAAGGCATAGGGCGACAGCCATTCGGGGCTGCGCCGGAGCAGCGCTGCAATGCCGGGCACCAGCAGCAATGGCGCGAAGGCGGCCAGCGGCAGGAGGTCGGCCACACTGTGATAGACGAAGGGGATGGTGATGCTGACCAGCACCAGCGCCAGCAGGAGCAGGCGGCTGGGCCAGGATCTGATCAATTCGTCGCGGGTGACCAGGGCCAGCACCAGACCGACAAGGCCCGCTGCCAGCACGATATAGTCGGCCACAAATGGCGCGGTGCCCATGAACACGAGGCCCGACACCAGCATGATGCTGGAAAGAGAGTTCAGCACGCCGCAATCCTTGTTTCGTTACCCAGCATCAGAGGAGCGCGGAGCGCTATTCCTTGTGCGTTTCCGGATCCAGCAGGCGGTGCAGGTGAACGATGAAATAGCGCGTCTGGGCGCTGTCCACGGTCATCTGGGCCTTCTGCCGCCAGACCGCATAGGCGCTGGCGTAATTGGGATAGAGGCCAACAATGTCGACCTTGTCGAGATCGGCGAATGTCACGCCTTCCAGGCTCGACAATTCGCCCCCGATCACGAGGTGCAGGAGTTGCTTGGGCGTTTCCGAATTGGCCATCGCTTGGGATCCGATAGTTAGGTGTGGGAGACTTCCGGCGCCGCCTGGCTGCCCGAGGGGCAACCATAGACCTTGATCAGCGCCGCATGCACCAGGGGTTTTAGGCTTATGTCGCCAAGCGCCGCAAGCGCCCCGTGACGCACATCAGGTCTGTTGAATTGTGGGAACCCCTGGCAGACATCGGCAAAGCCGATGCCGGCTTCATCCAGGATCAGCGCCGCTGCGGCGATATCCCAATCCTGGGCACCGCGCCGGGCCACGGCACCGTCGAGCTTGCCGGTCGCCACCTGGACCAGCCGATAGGCCAGCGACGGATAGGCAGGGCCGCGCCGATAGTCGAGACCGGAGGCCTGCATTTCCTGATGTACGGCGCCCGGTGCCGGGATCAGCGGCGCGGCGCCGGGGCGGCGCCGGCGCATGATCGGCTTGCCGTTCAGACGGGCGCCGCCACCCTTGACCGCATCATAGAGTTCATCGCGCATCGGCGCATAGACGACGCCGGCAATCGGCACGCCGTCCTCGACCACGGCCAGCGAGACCGTCCAGCTGTCTTCACCGCGCAAAAAGCCGCGCGTGCCATCAATGGGGTCGATGACAAAGACACGACTGCGCTCGAGGCGGTTGAGATTGTCGGCGGTTTCTTCGCTCAGCCAGCCATAATCGGGGCGGGCAGCAAGCAGGGCCGCGGCAAGATATTGATCGACCACGATATCGGCTTCACTGACCGGGGAGGCGTTCTCCTTGGTCCAGCTCTTTACATCGCGCCGGAAATAACCGCTGGCGATGATCCCCGCTGCTACCGCCGAGGAGCGGAGCAGTTCGAGGTCTTGCGCTGGGCTGGTATCGGCTGTCATCGCCGCGCTTTTAGGCTTCCCCCAGCCATCGGGCAAGGGCCGGGCCGGGATGGGCTGTTGGTCCCCCGTTTTAGGGCGCCGATGTCATGCCGGAAGGGGCGCAAAGCAGGCGGTTAACGAGGTGCCAGCGCGGCCGGTTAATCGGCTGTTACACCCGGTTAGATCCCGCTAACCCTCGCAGAAAACAACATAAACTTAACCGAACCGATTAAGGGGCTGGGTAAGGGGACCGCGTAAGGTGGGGTCATAAAAGAGAGCGCAAAAAACAAGCTCTTGAAGTTGACAGGAAGGCAGATCGAAAATGGTTCATGGCGTTGGGATTGAAAGCGCATCGGTCGTTCTGGCGTTCGTGAAGCCAGCAGCGGCGCAGAAGCACTTTGTTGCCGCCAATGACAATGGCCCCCGCGAGCCGGTGAAGACCGTCACCGTGCGCAAGCAGCTCGAAAAGAGCGGCGTCGCCATCAAGATCAAGGTGCCAGTGGATGAATTCATCGGCGTTGCCGTAGCGACGTCGATCTCGGATGAAGGCGTGTTGATCAGCACCATCGAGCTGGTCCATGGCGATCACGAGCTGAACTACAAAGTGTTCGAAGAGCAGGGCAACCACAACGTCGTTGCCGAATGGCAGAACTGGGGCCGCAAGCTGCGCCTGCCGCTGTTCATCAAGGCCGGCGACGGCGCCTATATGCCCTATAGCCAGCAGGTCGATGGCGTCATGCTCGGCAATTCGGCCTCGCGCCGCAAGCTTGCCGCCGATGCAGTCCGCCGCCCCCGCTTCCTGAACCGCCGCAAGCCCGGCCAGACCGAAGCCAACTAAGCCTTTCTGCCTCCAAAGCACGCGAAAGGGACCAGCCGGTGGTGCGGCTGGTCCCTTTCGCGTTTTGTCGTTGGTGAAACCGTTACCAGACCCACTCGGCCAGCAAGGCCAGGGTCAGCGCAATCCCCACCAGATGGTTGGAGCGGAAGCGGGTTTTGGGGTTTTCGGGCTTGAGGGCGTCGAGGGTTTGCACCTGCCAGGCGAGCAGACCGGCAGGGATCAGCGCCAGGACGGCGAAGATCAGGTTGGCGCCGGCCAGTATCGCGGCCGCCAGCCAGAGCACGAAGGCACCGGCGTAAAAGCCCGCGACAATGGGGCGGGTGTGCGGGCCGAACAGGCGCGCGGTCGATTTGACCCCGATCAGGGCATCGTCTTCGGCGTCCTGCATCGCATAGATGGTGTCGTAGCCGATGACCCAGAGGATGCAGCCGAAATAAAGGATCAGCGGGGTGACAGAAAGGCCGCCCATCTGCGAACTCCAGCCGAGCAGGGCGCCATAGGAAAAGGCGAGGCCGAGAAAGGCCTGGGGCCACCAGGTGATGCGCTTCATGAATGGATAGATGATCACCAGCACCAGCGAGGCGATGCCGAGGAACACGGTGACCCGGTTGAACTGGAGCAGGATGACAAGGCCGAGCAGCGCCTGCGCCAGCAGGAAGCCAAGCGCCTGCCTGGTGGTGACCTGACCGGAGGGGATCGGCCGCAGGCGGGTGCGGGCGACCTTGTCGTCGATGTCGCGGTCGACGATGTCGTTAAAGGTGCAGCCGGCGCCGCGCATCAATACCGAGCCGAGGAACATCAATATGCACGCCCACCAGTCGAAACCGCGCACCGGATTGGCGACGGCGGCCAGTGCCAGACCGAAGGCGCAGGGCCAGAACAGCAGCCAGAAGCCAATCGGGCGATCCCAGCGCGCCAGTCGCGCATAGGGCTTGAGCCAGTCGGGGGCGTGGCTGTCGACCCAATTGCCCTCGGTTGCGTCGGCGACACTGCCGATATCGTTTGTGCTGGTTTGGGTCATGCTCACATTCGTCCGCTGGGTCATTCACGCATCGCTAACCACTCTTAGCGCACCAGATGGCAGAGAAGAATGGCTTCCTGCCGTGCCGCAATGACCCGGTGGAAAAATGCCGCTATGGTTCGGGACTGTGTCCGCGCAGACGCCCGTGCTTGATCGGTGCGGGCATTGGCAGTAACTGCAGCAAGACCAAGCGACGAGATCTCATGCCCCGTAGTTATGCCTCACTGCCGCGCCTATATGTCGAGCCCGATCTGGCGCTTGGCGGAGCGGTGGCCCTGCAGAAGGAGCAATCGCTCTATCTTGCGGCGGTGCTGCGCAAGGTGGTGGGCGATGAGGTCGTGCTGTTCAACGGCCGCGATGGTGCCTGGCGTACCCGCCTGACCAGTGATTCCAAGAAGTCGGTGACGCTGGAAGTGGTCGAGCAGGTGGCGGCCCAGACGCCGCCATCGGAGCTCTGGTATGGCTTTGCCCCGCTCAAGACCGAGCGGCTGGATTATGTGATCCAGAAGGCGACCGAGATGGGGGCCGGGATCATCCAGCCGGTGCTGACGCGCTACACGCAGGTCAGCCGCCTCAAGCATGACCGGCTGGTGGCCAATGCCATCGAGGCATCAGAGCAGTGCGAAGTGTTGACGGTGCCGGTAGTGGCCCCGGAGACGACGCTGGAAAAGCTGCTGTCGACCTGGGGAGCAGAGCAGGGCGACCGGCAACTGATTCTCGCCGATGAGAGCGAAGCCTCGGCTTCGCCGGTCGAGCAGGTCGCGGCACTGCGGGGGCAAAAGGTCGGACTGCTGATCGGTCCCGAGGGCGGATTCTCCGAGGAGGAGCGGCAAGTCTTGCGGGCGCAAGCCTTTGTCACACCGGTGAGCCTGGGGCCGCGTATCCTGCGGGCGGACACCGCGGCGGTGGCCGGACTGGCCCTCATTCAGGCAATCATCGGTGATTGGCGATAAAAGGCGATTGCTTTCGGCTTGCGCGACGTTATGTTCGCGCCCCACAATCAACCCTCACGACCCAGAGGACCTTATGGCCGGTGCCGAGATAGTTTCGCCCCCCATTGAATCGCGCGCCGACCTGATCGAGGCGATGGCCAGGGGCGCCAAACCGGCGGACCAGTGGCGCATCGGCACCGAGCACGAAAAGCACGTCTTCCACACCAATCCGCTACGGCCGGTGGCCTATGAAGGCCCCAATGGCATCCGTGCGCTGCTAGAGGGCATCGAGGCCAAGACTGGCTGGACGCCGTTCTATGATGGGGACAATCCCATCGGCCTGCGCAATAATGAAATTGCCGGCGGCATTTCTCTCGAACCCGGCGGGCAGTTCGAGCTGTCGGGTTCGCCGCAGATCGATCTGCATGGCACGGCCAGCGAAATGGCCGAGCATATGCGCGTTGCCAAGGACGTCGCCGGCCCGCTGGATATCCATTTCCTGGGCCTGGGCGTGACCCCGATCTGGTCGGTCTCCGAAATCCCCTCCATGCCCAAATCGCGTTACGCGATCATGGCGCCCTATATGGAAAAGGTCGGCACGCTCGGCACCTCGATGATGTTCCGTTCGGCCACCGTGCAGACCAATCTGGATTTTTCCAGTGAAGCCGACATGGTCAAGAAGCTGCGCGTCGCGCTGGCGCTGCAGCCGATCGCCACGGCGCTGTTCGCCAATTCGCCCTTTGCCGATGGTCGCGATACCGGCTTCCTCAGCTTCCGCAGCCATATCTGGCTCAATACCGACAATGATCGCACCGGCATGCTGCCCTTCGCCTTCGAGGAAGGCTTTGGTTTCGAGCAATATGCCGACCACGCGCTCGACGTGCCGATGTATTTCGTCATCCGCAATGGCCAATATGTGAACGTGGCGGGCGAGAGCTTCCGCGCCTTCCTTGATGGCGACCTGCCGCAACTGCCGGGCGAAAAGCCCACCATCAAGGATTGGGAAGACCATCTGTCGACGCTGTTCCCGGAAGTGCGGCTCAAGCAGTTCCTCGAAATGCGCGGCGCCGATATGGGCGACGAGAAGTCGGTCACGGCGCTGTCGGCCTTCTGGGTCGGGTTGCTCTATGACGACATCGCGCTCGAGGCGGCCTGGGAAATGGTCAAGCCGTGGAGCCGCGAGGACCGCGAATTCATGCGCCGCGAAGTGCCGCGGCTGGGGCTGGCGACGCCTTATGAGCGTACCAATCTCTACGACATCGCGGCGCAGGCCGTGGGCATTGCCGAAGCCGGGCTTGTGCGCCGGGGCATCCGCAATGCTCGGGGCGAAGACGAAAGCATCCACATGGCGCCGCTGGAGGAAACCATCCGTCTGGCAAAATCGCCAGCCGAGCGCTGGCTCGACCTTTATGACGGCGAATGGGGCGGCGACCTGACCCGGATCTTCAAAGCCGCCGAGATGTAGGCTGCTGCCGACAATTTGAATTCTGCCTTGGGGCGGCGCTGGTGAGACCGGCGCCGCCTCATGACGTTATTCGGCGGCTTCGGCGGCGGGGCCGTGAGCGTCGAGATTGCCCATCGACTGCACGATATGGTTGGCCAGCGCATCGTAAATGCCGCCATAGGCGTGGCTGGCCCGCATCAGGGCGATCTGGGCATCGCCCAGCCGGGGCAGGCCAAATTCCTCGGCCACCATGCGCATGCCGGGCTGCAGCGCGCTTTCCGGCAGGAAGCCAACAGCCAGATCGGACAGTACGGCGCTCGAAATCGCGGTGGCGTTCGAGGACGTATAGGCGATGCGGTAATCCTTGCCGGCGCGGTTGAGGGCTTCCATCGCATCCTGCCGCCAGATGCAGCATTGCGGGCCGCAGGCAATCGCCAGGGGTTCGCTGGCGAGCGCCCGCCCACCATGGGAGGCCACCCAGAACATCTTTTCGGTACGGAACAGTTCGCCGAAATTCTGGTCGGTGCCCTGGGTAAAGACGATGAGATCGTGCCGGCCGACCTTCATGCCATCGAGCAATTGCTCGGAGGCGACGCAGGCCACGTCGACGACAATGCGCGGATGGGTGCGCTGGAAACTGGAGAGAATGACCGGCAGCAGGCGCACGGCATAGTCGTCGGGCACGCCGAAGCGGATCGAGCCCGACAGGTCGCCATCGGAGAAATGATCGAGAATCTCGGCATTGGTGCGCAGCATCTTGCGGGCGCGTTGATAGAGCGCCTCGCCATGATGGGTGAGATTGACGCTGCGGCCATCGCGGCTGAGCAGGGAATGGCCGAGCCGCTCCTCCAGCCGCTTGATCTGCATGGAAACGGCGGACTGGGTCTTGTTCACCCGCCGTGCGGCTTCGGTGAAACTGCCGCAATCGGCAATGGCGCAGAAGCTCTGCAGCTGGTCCAGATCGAGCGGGGCGGTCATCGGTGTTTTCCATCACTGAAATTGATAGAGCGGATGAAATCTATTTGTTAGACGAATGGATGTCCAGCGCGTACCTCTGCACTATCGGCCTCCTGGGAGTGTCGAAACCCGCCGGACCTCCCTCCGGCACAACCAAAATTCGGAGACGTATCATGGCTCTCTCGCTTTATGGCGAGCGGTCGGTTGCGGCCGCCACGCCCGCAAGTCCTCTGTCCGCGCTGGTGCGCTGGATGGCCAAAGCACGCGCCGAGCGAGCCCGACGCGTTGCCCTGACCGCCCTGCTTGACCTCGATCATGACCGCCTGGACGACCTTGGCATCAGCCGCTCCGACATTGTCGAAGCCATGCAGACCCGGGGGCGCAGCGCCGGCTCGATGCTCAATGCAGCGCGTGCCCGCCGGGCCCGCCTCTAGCCTATTGGACGCCGTAAACGCCCGGAGCGGATCAGCTTTTCTCCATCGGGCGCGTTGATCGGCGTCCCTCCCGACCGCCGGCGTCCCCCTGGGCGTCGGCTCCTTCAGTTGGCATGAACATTCCCTTGGAGCGCTCGTGCCATCTCCCAGGCCGGTTTTGCCGCCGGCCTAGTTTCCTGATGACTTGCCGGACCGGTGCCTGGAGCACTTGTCCGGCTTTTTTGTATGGGGAGGCGGGCGGTCCGCGCAGAGGTGGCTCAATCAGCTGAAGCTGACGCCGATCTCGGTCTCGCGGCGCCAGGCGATGGTGCAGGCAAAGCTGCGCCCATCATCCATGACCAGATCAAATGTGTCGGGAACGCCGACGACACTGGTAACCTTGAGCAGGGCGCCAGTGTCGGACATATTGCGGACGAGGCATTGCAGGGTCGAAAACCCGTCATTGAACGCGATGCGTCCGCCCTTGAGGGTGCGATGGCGAACAGTGCCGCGCCGGTCTTCCTGCATCAATGTCTCCTTGATCAGGGGAACTTGGATCAGGGGAGCTTGGATCAGGGGAGCTTGGCAAACCCGTCCTTGAAACCCTTGAGCGAGACCGGAATACCGATGCCTTCCTCGGGAGTCTTGAACACCACGAAAATGGCATTGGTGCCATTCGAGAGGGTCTCGATCAGGGCATCGTCGAGCACGACTTCGGCAACGCAGCCATTGGGCAGGCAGCGCACGAAGGCAACGCGGCCCATATCCTGGCCATCAATATTGAGGCCCAGCCCATTGGGCAGCAGCACGCCGAGCGGCGCCAGCACCCGCAGCAGCCGCGACTGCTGATCGGCGGTCTTCAGGACAATGACCGAAAGCCCCACATTGGGCTGATCTTCGGCCATCACATTTTGAATGATGGCGCATTGTTCAGTGCTGGCACCGGGCGGGGTGTCGCAGCTCATCTGCCAATCGCCATACTGGGCGCGAACCACGCCCTGGCCGAAAGCGGCTGCGCCACCAAGGCCCAGACTTGCCGCGGCGAGGCCGGCGACGATGAGATTGCGCATCAAAAACCGCTTCACTGTCATATTACTCCTGACGAATCGCGCGTTCGCGAAGGCTTTCGCCTGTTTCCGACAGGCACTGTGCGCTGTCAACCGAAGCCCCCAATGCCCGCGATAACGTTGGCGATATGAAGGTGGCAAGTACGGCGAGGTTGAGGCCGGAAAATGTCCTGCGGGTGCAATATGACGCATGTAGGTGATCGTTCGCCGGAATGGACTCGGTTGCATTGATGTGATTTAGCTCGACATCGAGTTTAGCGCTCCGAGGTTGAGTCGGGGCGGCGTTAGCTATGCCGCACAAATCACCCCCCTCAATCCCGGTGCGGACGCACCAATTGCAGCTATTAGGGGGTTACAGGTGACCGGACAGTTTAAGAGGCGTTTGGGAGCCGTTGCCGCAGCCGCGCTGGCATTCGCGCCAGGCGTGGCATTGGCTCAGCAGACTGAGGCGGGGCATCCAATGCCCGGTCAATATCATCTGCAGCCCTCGGTAACAGTGATCATGGACTCCATCGTGGCCTTCCACGACGGCATTCTGATGTGGTCGATCACGGCGATCGTGGTGCTGGTTCTGGCGCTGCTGATCGTCATCGTGGTCCGCTTCAACGCCAAGGCAAATCCGGTTCCGGCCAAGTTCACCCACAATACCATGGTGGAAATCGTCTGGACCGTGCTGCCGATCATCGTCCTGATCATCATCGCCATCCCGTCTTTCGGCGTGCTGGCCGACCAGCTGACCACCCCGGATGGCGAGCGCAAGTACCTCGGCTCCAACATCTTCTCCTTCGGTGAAGTCGAAGTTCCTGCCGCCGAGATGACTGTCAAGGCGACCGGCGAGCAGTGGTACTGGAACTACGAATATGTCGACCAGACCAAGTTCTTCGACAGCAACATGCTGCAGGAGCCCGAGCGCCTTGCCGAAAAGCCCGGCCAGCCGCGTCTGCTGGCTGTCGATAACGAACTCGTCGTTCCGGTTGATACCACTGTGCGCGTGCAGGTCACTGCCAGCCCGACCGGTGTGATCCATGCCTTCGCCGTGCCATCCTTCGGTATCAAGATCGACGCCGTTCCCGGTCGTCTGAATGAAACCTGGTTCAATGCGCGCGAGACCGGTATCTATTATGGTCAGTGCTCTGAGCTTTGCGGCAAGGACCATGCGTTCATGCCCATCGCCGTGCGCGTGGTGACCAAAGAAGAATTTGCGGCCTTCATGGCCGGCTTCGAGAGCGGCGGCGACTATGCGAGCGCCAACGCCACCCTCGCGGCGATCCAGTAGAAAAGGGTTAGGGGACACCTAAAGTCATGGCAACCACCACTCACCTCGAAGCCCATGCGACCGGCCACGATGCCGCCTCGCACGATGCGCATACCCCGACCGGCTGGCGCCGCTGGGTCTATTCGACCAACCACAAGGACATCGGCGTGATGTACCTGATCTTCGCGATTATCGCGGGGATCCTCGGTGGTCTGCTCTCGGGCGCGATGCGCCTCGAGCTGCAGGAGCCCGGCATTCAGATTTTCCATGGCCTTGCGGCCATGGCCTACGGCATGGACCCGGCTGGCGGCGAAGCGCTCGACGCCGGCAAGCACATGTACAACGTGTTCACCACGGCTCACGCCCTGATCATGATCTTCTTCATGGTCATGCCCGCGACCATGGGTGGCTTTGCCAACTATTTCGCCCCGCTTATGATCGGTGCGCCCGATACCGCGTTCCCGCGCATCAACAACATTGCCTTCTGGCTGTTGCCGCCGGCCTTCATCCTGCTGCTGATGTCCATGTTCTTCGAAGGCCCTGCCGGTGCCCTCGGTACGGGCGGTGGCTGGACCATCTACCCGCCGCTGTCGACCTCCGGCCAGCCTGGCCCGGCCATGGATTTCGCCATCCTGTCGCTGCACGTCGCCGGTATCAGCTCGATCCTGGGTTCGATCAACCTGATCACCACCATCTTCAACATGCGCGCGCCGGGCATGACCCTGCACAAGATGCCGCTGTTTGCCTGGTCGGTGCTGGTCACTGCCTTCCTGCTGCTGCTGGCCCTGCCGGTTCTGGCTGGTGGCATCACCATGCTGCTGACCGACCGTAACTTCGGCACCACCTTCTTTGCCCCTGAAGGCGGCGGCGATCCGGTCCTGTTCCAGCACCTGTTCTGGTTCTTCGGCCACCCCGAAGTGTACATCATGATCCTGCCGGGCTTCGGCATCATCAGTCACATCGTGTCGACCTTCTCGCGCAAGCCCATCTTCGGCTACATGGCAATGGCTTACGCCATGGTCGCCATCGGCTTCGTCGGCTTCGTCGTGTGGGCTCACCACATGTACACCACCGGCCTGAGCCTTGACGTGCAGCGCTACTTCGTTGCTGCCACCATGGTCATCGCGGTGCCGACCGGGGTGAAGATCTTCTCGTGGATCGCCACCATGTGGGGCGGCTCCATCACCTTCCGTACGCCCATGCTCTGGGCCATCGGCTTCATCTTCCTGTTCACCGTTGGTGGTGTGACCGGTGTGGTGCTCGCCAATGCCGGCGCCGACCGTGCCCTGCACGACACCTATTATGTGGTTGCTCACTTCCACTACGTGCTGTCGCTGGGTGCCGTGTTCTCGATCTTCGCTGGCTGGTACTACTGGTACCCCAAGATGTTCGGCTACATGTACTCGGAATTCCTGGGCAAGGTGCACTTCTGGACGATGTTCATCGGCGTCAATCTGGTGTTCTTCCCGCAGCACTTCCTCGGCCTCGCCGGGATGCCGCGCCGCTACATCGACTACCCGGACGCCTTTGCACTGTGGAACCGCGTCTCCTCGATCGGCTACTACATCACCTTCCTGTCGATGCTGATCTTCTTCTACGCGATGTGGGAAGCAGCCCGTAAGAAGCGTCCGGCCGGTGACAATCCGTGGGGCGAGGGCGCAACGACGCTGGAATGGACCCTGTCCTCCCCGCCGCCGTTCCACCAGTTCTCGACACTGCCCAAGATCGACTCGACCAACGCGCACTAGGCGCGAGATCAACACCATTCCGGACCGCGCCCCGCGCGGTCCGGATCAACCAAGGCGAGGCCCGTGGCTTATCTCGGCGACACCAAAATCAATCCGGCAGTGACGGGTGAAGCGCGCGTGGGGGACTACCTCGCGCTGCTCAAGCCCAGCGTCATGTCGCTTGTGGTGTTTACGGCCTTTGTCGGCCTCGTCGTGGCGCCCGGTACGATCAATCCGATCCTGGCTGTCATCGCCGTGTTTGCCATCGCCGTCGGCGGTGGCGCTTCGGGCGCGCTCAACATGTGGTACGATAGCGATATCGACGCCATCATGAGCCGCACCGCCAATCGTCCGATCCCGGCCGGTCGCATCTCCCGCGAACAGGCGCTGGTCTTTGGCCTCGTCCTCTCGGTTTGCTCGGTCACCCTGCTGGGCCTGGCCACCAACTGGGTTGCCGGCGGACTGCTGGCCTTCACCATCTTCTTTTATGCGGTGATCTACACCATCTGGCTCAAGCGCCGGACACCGCAGAACATCGTCATTGGCGGTGCTGCCGGGGCTTTTCCGACCATGGTCGGCTGGGCCGCAGTGACGGGCGATATTTCGCTGGTCAGCTGCGCCATGTTCCTCATCGTTTTCCTCTGGACCCCGCCACATTTCTGGGCCCTGGCGCTCTACAAGCAGAGCGACTACAGCGCTGCCGGCGTGCCGATGATGCCCAATGTGGCCGGCGAAAAGTCGACCCGCGTGCAGATCCTGGTCTATTCGGTGCTGTTGGCCGCCTCGACCCTGCTGCCGAGCCTGCTTGGCTTTTCGGGCTGGCTCTATACTGCCGCTGCAGTCGTCACTGGCCTGTCCTTCATCTATCTCGCGTGGAAGCTTCAGCGTGCCGAGGATGGCGCGCCGATGCGCCGCGCGGCCCGCACGCTCTTCACCTTTTCGCTGAGCTATCTCTTCATCGTCTTTTTCGCGCTGCTGACCGACAATCTCCTAGTGCGGTTTGGAGGCTTCCTATGAGCGCACCTGACGAAATCCGCAGTGTCGAACTCGACACACCCGAAGTCGCTGCTGCCCGCGCCAAGGCGCGTCGCGGTCGCTCGATCGGCCTGGCGGTCGCTCTGGCCGGTTTTTCGGTGATCTTTTACGTTCTGACCATCATCAAGATGGGTCCAGGCCTGTTTGATCGGGCACTCTGATGGCCTCCAACAAGCGTGTCGGCATCATCTGCGCCAGCGTCGTCTTCGGCATGGTCGGGCTCGCCTATGCCTCCGTGCCGCTCTATGCCCTGTTCTGCCAGGTCACCGGCTATGGTGGCACGCCGAGCAGGGCCGACGATAATCCCAAGGGTGTCATCGCACGCGAAATGACCGTGCGCTTCGACTCCAATGTCGACCATTCGCTGCAGTGGACCGTTACCCCCGCAGCAACCATCACCGACAAGATCGGCGCGGTCGATACGGTGAATTATGTGGCGACCAATCATTCCGACAAGCCGATGACCGGCATGGCGGTATTCAACGTCTCTCCGGAGCGCGCTGGCTACTACTTCAACAAGATCGAATGCTTCTGCTTTACCGAGCAGACGCTGCAGCCCGGTGAAACCGTGGAAATGCCGATCGTCTTTTTTGTGGACCCTGATCTCGCTGAGAACAAGGACCTCAACACCATCAAAGAGATAACGCTCTCTTATACTTTCTACGCTTCAGACAATGAGGGAAGCTGAACATGGCCGCCATTGCCAAGAACCATGACTACCATCTCGTAAATCCCAGTCCCTGGCCCTTTGTCGGTTCTGTTGCGACCTTCGTTCTGGCGCTGGGCGGCATTGCCTGGATGCATAACTGGACGCCGTGGCTGTTCTTCATCGGCCTCGCTGGCGTGCTCTACACCATGTATGCGTGGTGGTCCGATGTGATCGCCGAAGCCAATAATGGCGTTGATCACACCCCGGTGGTGCAGATGCATCACCGCTACGGGATGCTGCTGTTCATCGCTTCGGAAGTGATGTTCTTCGTTGCCTGGTTCTGGGCGTATTTCGACGGTTTCTTCCGCTTCGATGACGTCGAACAGGCCACTCGTGTCATCGCCACCGGTGGTCACTGGCCGCCGCTGGGTGTGGAACTCTTCGACCCGTTCCACCTGCCGCTGTTCAATACGCTGATCCTGCTGACCTCGGGCACCACCGTGACCTGGGCGCACCATGCGCTGCTCAACAATGACCGTCAGGGTCTCAAGTGGGGCCTGATCCTGACCATCGCGCTGGGCGCGCTGTTCTCGGCCGTGCAGATCCTGGAATATACCGAAGCTGGTTTCTCGTTCTCGGGTAACCTCTACGGCGCCACCTTCTTCATGGCGACGGGCTTCCATGGCTTCCACGTCTTCATCGGCACCATCTTCCTGCTGGTCTGCCTGATCCGGGCCCAGCGCGGCGATTTCACGCCGGAACGTCACCTGGGCTTCGAATTTGCCGCCTGGTACTGGCATTTCGTCGACGTGGTCTGGCTGTTTCTGTTCGCCTCGGTCTATGTCTGGGGTAGCTGGGGCGTGGCGCTGAACCACTAGCGCCAACCCGGCCAAGCATTTACGGGGCGCGGCACACGCCGCGCCCCGATTTCATTTTGAGGGTCAGCAATGACGCCAGTTCAGCCACCTGCCTCGGCCCTTGTCACGGGCCTGCTCTGCCGCTGCCCCAATTGCGGGCAGGGCAAGCTGTTCAAGGGCTATCTCAAGGTGGCAGAGAGCTGCGCGATCTGCGGCCTTGATCTCAAATTTGCCGATAGCGGCGATGGCCCGGCGATCTTCGTGATCTTCCTCGTCAGCCCGATCATCATCATTCTGGCGCTGATCGTCGGCGCCGTGTTCAACCCGCCGCCCTATGTGCATCTGATGCTGTGGATCCCGGCGACCATCGTGCTGTCGCTGGCGCTGCTGCCCCCGTTCAAGGGCGTGCTGGTGGCGCTGCAATACCGGCACGATGCCCATGAGGGTCACCAATGACCAGTCCCGCCGCCGAGCCGCGCCGTCCCAATCCGATCATGACCTGGACCTTTGCCATCATCATGGTGGTGCTGACCGGGGTGTTCATCTGGCTGGGGACCTGGCAGATGGAACGCTTGGCCGAGAAGGAAGCGCTGGTCGCAGCGGTCGCCGAGCGGATCGATACGCCCGCTGTGGCGCTGCCGGCGCAAGCCGAATGGGCGGGCTTCGATGCCGACGCCCACAATTTTGAAGCCGTCAGCCTGACCGGCACATTCCACCACGACCAGGCCATTGCCATCTTCACCAGCCTGGTTGACGGCAATGGCCCGGCATCGGGCCCCGGTTACTGGATCGTCACGCCCTTTGCGCTGGAAGGCGGTGGCTCGGTTTTCGTCAATCGTGGCTTCGTACCGCAGGCGGTGCAGCCCGATTTCATGAACGATCCCGCTGGCCCCCAAGGTGTGGTGACGATCACCGGCATGCTGCGGCCGCCTGAACATGCCGGGGCCTTTGTGCCCGAGGCCAATGCCCGCGATCGCATCGATTGGGTGCGCGACCCCCAGCGGCTAGGCGAGATGGTCGATCCGGCACTGGCGCCTTTCGCCCCATTCTATGTTGATTTGCCCGCCGGACCTGCGGGCACCTTGCCACAAGGCGGCGAGACGGTGATCAGCTTTCCCAATAACCATCTGGGCTATGCGCTGACCTGGTATGGTTTTGCCATCATCACCCCGATCATGCTGGCGGTGTGGTTGTGGCGGCCGGGTCGGCGGCGGCGCTGAGCGGGCACGTCCATCAAAACTTGCGGTTCAGCCGCGCTTTGACTAGGTTGCACTAATTCTAAAAGGGCACTTCCCCTCGATGCAGTTTGTTTCCACGCGTGGCCAGGCGCCGGCGCTCGGCTTCTCCGATGCGGTTCTGGCAGGTCTGGCCTCCGATGGGGGGCTCTATGTCCCCCAGAGCTGGCCGCAGGTCAGTCCCGACGAAATTGCCGGCTTCGCTGGCCGGGCCTATGCCGATGTCGCCTATGACATCATTTCGCGCTTTACCGGCGACGAGATCGCGCCCGATGCGCTCAAGGCCATCATCGACGGGGCCTATGCCGGCTTCCGGCATCCGTCCGTGGCGCCGCTGGTCGAACTGGAGCCGGGCCATTTCGTGCTCGAGCTGTTCCATGGGCCGACGCTGGCCTTCAAGGACGTCGCCATGCAGTTCCTCAGCCGGGTCATGGACCATGTGCTGACCGAACGGAACCTGCGCGCGACCATCGTTGGCGCCACCTCCGGCGATACCGGGTCTGCCGCGATCGAGGCCTTCAAGGGCCGCGACACCACCGACATTTTCATCCTGCATCCCTTGGGCCGTACCTCGGCCGTGCAGCGCCTGCAGATGACGACCGTGCTCGATGCCAATGTGCATAACATTGCGGTCGAAGGCACGTTTGACGATTGCCAGAACATCGTCAAAGCCATGTTCAACAATCATCGCTTCCGCGATGGCGTGCGCCTGTCGGGGGTCAATTCGATCAATTGGGGCCGGATCGTCGCCCAGATCGTCTATTACTTCACCGCCGCAGCCTCGCTGGGCAGCCCGCATCGCAAGGTGAGCTTTGCCGTGCCGACCGGCAATTTCGGCGACATCTTCGCCGGGTATTGCGCCAAGCGCATGGGCCTGCCGATCGAGCGGCTTATCGTCGCCACCAATGCCAATGACATCCTGCGCCGTGCCATCGACACTGGCCGCTACGAGATGGAAGGCGTGGCCCCCACCATCAGCCCGTCAATGGATATCCAGATCTCGTCCAATTTCGAGCGCCTGCTGTTTGACGCCGCGGGCCGCGATGCTGCTGCGGTCGTGCGCATGATGGATGGCCTCAAGCAGTCCGGCGGCTTTGCGCTGCCGGAGGCGGCTTTGGGCGCCATCCGCTCCGAGTTCTCTGCCGGCACGACCGGGGAGGCCGAGACGCGGGCGACGATTGCCACCACGCTCAAGAATTCGGGCTATCTGCTCGATCCCCATACCGCTGTCGGCGTGCATGTGGCCCGCGGCGCACTCGGCACCGTGCCGATGATCACACTGGCGACGGCGCATCCGGCCAAGTTTCCGGCGGCTGTGGCCGAGGCCTCTGGCATCGATCCGGCGCTGCCGGCCTGGCTGGCAGACCTGCATGACCGTGAAGAGCGCGTGACAGTGCTTGCCAATGATCAGGCAGCAGTTGAAGACTTCATCATGGCGCGCACCCGCGCCAGCTAGCACAAGACGAGGGGCCGGGCGGTCACTCGACCGCGGTGCCTGGGAGGAATGCGTTGAGCGTACGATCGACAACCCTCGACAACGGCATGGTGGTGCTGACCGACGACATGCCGCATCTGGAGAGCGCTTCGCTCGGGGTGTGGGTCAAGGCCGGCGCCCGCTCCGAACGTCGGGCCGAGCATGGCGTGTCGCATCTGCTCGAGCACATGGCCTTCAAAGGCACCAAGTCCCGTACAGCGCTGCAGATTGCCGAAGCAATCGAGAATGTCGGTGGTGATCTCAATGCCGCGACCTCGATCGAGCATACGGGCTATTTTGCCCGGGTGCTGAAGGACGATGTGGTCCTGGCGGCGGACATCCTGGCCGACATCCTGCAGAATTCGCAATTTGACGAGAATGAACTGGAGCGCGAGCAACAGGTCATTGTCCAGGAGATTGGCGCGGCGCGCGACAATCCCGATGATCATGTGTTCGACCTGTTCCAGGCGGCTGCATTTCCCGAGCAGCCCATCGGGCGCACCATTCTGGGGACCGTGGATTCGGTGCGCGATTTCAGCGCCGACACCATCCGCAAATACATGAACCGCAATTATGTGGGCGACCACATGGTGCTGGCCGCAGCCGGCAATATCGACCATGACGGGCTGGTCGAAGTCGCCCAGCAGCGTTTTGCCGAACTCAAGCCCAATGGCGCCCCGGCGCCGCAGCGGGCCGAGTACAGGGGCGGCGAAGAGCGGCTGGTCTCCGAGCACGAGCAGGCTCATATCGTCATCGGCTTTGAGGGCCGCGCCTATAATTCGGACGGGTTCTATGCCGCCCAGGTGCTGGCTTCGATCCTAGGCGGCGGCATGAGCTCGCGCCTGTTCCAGGAAGTGCGCGAAAAGCGCGGCCTCTGCTACTCCGTCTATTCGTTCCACTGGGCCTTTGCCGATAGCGGCGTGTTCGGTGTTGCCGCAGCGACGGGCGAGGACGAGGTGGGTGATCTGGTGCCGGTGGTGCTGGATGAACTCAAGCGCGCCACCGAGACCATTACCGACGAGGAAGTGATCCGGGTGCGTAACCAGATTCGCGCCGGGCTGCTGATGTCGCTGGAAAGCCCTTCGGCCCGCGCCGGCCAGTTGGCGCGCCAGCAGATTCTGTGGGGCCGGCCGATCCCGATGGCCGAGACAGTCGAGCGCATTGGCCGCATCACCGCCAAGCGCGTGCAGGAAGTGGCCGAGCAGATCTTCACCGCCGGCACCCCGACCTTGGCGGGAATCGGACCGATCGGCAACCTGGTCGATGCCGGGGCCATCGGCGACATGCTCAAGCGCTAAGACGGTTGATCTCACCATGCTTTGGCCCTGGTCCAGTTCGTCGCCGGTGATCGCGCTGCGCGGTGAGGGGCTGTTGTTGCGACCGCCGCAGATGAGCGACTATGACGAGTGGTACGCCCTGCGAAAGGCCAGCCAGGCGTTTCTCAAGCCGTTCGAGCCGCGCTGGACCGAGGCTGACCTGGCCCGGCGCGTGTTCTCGGTCCGGGTCAAGCGGGCGCGACAAGAGGCAGAGGAGGGGAGCGACTATTCGTTCTTCGTTTTCGCGACGCGTGGGCGCCAGAATGTGTTGGTCGGGGGCATTACCCTGTCCAATGTGCGGCGGCGGGCCGCCCAGTTCGTCAACCTCGGCTACTGGATGGGACAAGACTTCGCCGGGCAGGGGCTGATGACTGAAGCTGTGGGCACGGTGTTGCCTTTCGTCTTCGACACGCTCGACCTGCACCGCGTTCATGCGGCTTTCCTGCCCGGCAATACGCCATCGCGCCGGGTGCTGGAGAAGAATGGCTTTGTCGAAGAAGGCTTTGCCGAGAAGTACCTGCAGATCGACGGTCGCTGGGAGGACCATGTGCTGTTCGGGCTAACCAAGGAGCGCTACCAGGCGCATCGCTACGCCCGGCGCTGATCTTTGCCCTCGACAAGCCGGGGCGGCGCAAATTATCTATAAATCATGACCCAAGCCAAGGACGATACCATCGCCGTGCGGATCAGCAAGGTGTTGGCCGAGCGGATCATTGCTGGCGCGATCGAGCCCGGCGCGCGGCTGCGGCAGGATCATATAGCCAGTGAATTCGGCACCAGCCACGTGCCGGTGCGCGAAGCCTTTCGGCGGCTTGAAGCGCAGGGCCTGGCGATCAGTGAACCGCGCCGGGGTGTGCGGGTGGCGGCGTTCGATCTGGCCGAGGTCAAGGAAGTCGCCGAGATGCGCGCTTCGCTGGAAGTGCTGGCACTGCGCCATGCCGCGCCGCACCTGACCAAGGCGATACTCGACCTAGCCGAGGAGGCGACACGCGCCGGCGATAGATCCCGTGACGTGCATTCCTGGGAAGAGGCCAACCGCACCTTTCACCGCACCATCCTGGCGCCTTGCGGCATGCCGCGACTGCTGGCCACCATCGACGACCTGCATGCCGCCAGCGCTCGCTTCCTGTTCGCTGCCTGGCGTTCGGAGTGGGAGGCCCGCACGGACAAGGATCATCTGGCGATCCTTGTGGCGCTACGGCAGGGCAATATCGACGTGGCTCTGACCACGTTGGGTCGGCATGTGCAGTGGATTGGGCAAAAGCCCGTCCGCACTGCCGCCGGGACGACGCGCGAGGCATTTGCTATCGTCGGGTAGAGGTGCGGCTCCGGGCTCCCCTACTTACCGGCGCTCTCCGCTATCCCCTGTTCAACCACGGGGTCATTCCCGCGCAGGCGGGAATCCATTCTTGCTTGGTCGGATGAGCGGAGAGTGGATTCCCGCCTGCGCGGGAATGACTCCGCGATGAGTTTGGTGCGGTCGGGGACGCGGATGGATCGATGGATCGTGGGGTGAGGCGTATGGAGCGCACCCTGTCCCGAAGCCCAGACTGCGCAGGCCGCCGCCAATTGCTGCCATTGCCTCGGACACAAATTTTGAGTTTAATAGATGAGTCGTCAAAATTATCTATAATGTGCATTAGGATATGTCCGTGACCCAACCGCTGTCTTCAACTCCATCATTCAGTCCCCTCCGTCTGCAGCGCCGTTCGCTGGTCCGGCAGGCCGGCGCGGTCGTTCTTGGCACGCTGTTCCTGGCGCTGTCGTCCTATGTCGAGGTGCCGATGGTGCCCGTGCCAATGACCATGCAGACCCTGGCGGTAACGCTGGTGGGGGCGCTTTATGGCTGGCGGCTGGGCGCGATCACGATTGCCGCCTGGCTGATCCAAGGTGCGATCGGTTTGCCGGTGCTGTCGGGTGGTGCGGCTGGTGCTCACCACTTTGTCGGTCCGACGGCTGGTTATCTGTTTGCCTTCCCCGTGGCCGGCGCATTGGTTGGCTGGCTGGCCGAGCGTGGCTGGAACGGCAAGCGCGTGGTGCTGGCATTTGTGTCCATGCTGGCGGGTAATCTGGTCTGTCTCGCGGTCGGTGGCGCCTGGCTGGCAATCATGATCGGCGCCGAGGCGGCGTTCATGAGCGGCGTGGCGCCGTTTCTGGTTGGCGCGGTATTGAAATCGGCTCTCGGTGCCGCCGCACTCAAGGCGCTGGCGCGTTGACCCTGCGCCTGCGCGCTCACCATTTGCTCTGCATGCTGACCTATGTCGGCAAGGGCTACACGCCAGCCTTCACAGCCAATTACGACGTGATGATCCGGCGGCTCAATGGTGGCGAGGATATCCTTTTGGTGGATGGCCCCGATGATATCTGCGCGCCCCTGCTTGTCGAGGCCGATCCCCATTGCTGGCGCGATAGCGTCATCGAGCGGGATCGGCATGCGCTCCAAGCTTTGACCCAACTGCTGGCGCGGCCCCTCCGCGCCGGCACCTGCATTGTGCTGGATAGCCATCACCTTGCGATCATGCGCGCCGCTTTTGCGAGCGGCGAGACCCGCACGGCCTGTGGCGGCTGCGAATGGGCCGGGCTTTGCACAACTATTGCCGGCAACGACTTTGGCGGTGCCCGGCTGCAGATCGCCACGGCCGACGGGCCCTAGACTACGCAGTGTTGCTAATGGGCAACAGTGCGTGGTGCTTGTGGCATGCCCCAATCCCCGCTACCAAAGAGCGCTCCCGCCAAGAGGATGCTGCGTCGGTCACTGCCTGAATTCAGGAATTGTGCCGACTACTGCCATATTGAAGCCTACCGCAGGATATAATCGCCCCTGATGCGTCATCTCTATGCACTTGCGATGTGTTTTGCGCTCGCCCTCGCGGCCGTTGCACCCGCCCCAGCCTTTGAAGTCATTTCGGTCCCCGAAGACGTCAACGCGGTCAATTTATCCGACGTGATCGAAATCACGCCCGGAGCAAAAGGCAGCGTTCAGCTTTCCACCGCACCGGGCGAAGACGGCATCATCCGCCGGATCGAAGTGCTGGCCTCCGAGGCCGGCACAGCTCCCAGCTGGGCCCTGTTTGCGTTGCGCAACGAGAGCGACCAGCAGATCGAGCGCCTTCTGGTGGCGCCGTTCTTCCGCTTGCCGGGCTCGGGGGTGTTCAACCCCGATCTGGGCAATGACCGCATCAAGGCGCTGACGCCCAGCGCCGGCATCCGCCCGGTACGCCTCGCCGACAGCGAGGCCGACGTCTTTGAGGTGACCCTCGATCCCGGCGCCACGGTGACCTTCGTCGCCGAACTGGTTTCCGACCAGCTGCCCGAGCTGTACCTGTGGCAGCCCAATGCCTATCGCGACTATGTGAACTCGTTCACACTGTTCCGCGGCGTGGTGCTGGGCGTGGCTTCGCTGGCGGCCGTGTTCCTGACCATCATGTTCGTGGTCAAGGGCAGGGGCGTGTTCCCGGCAACGGCGGCCTTTGCCTGGGCGGTGCTGATTTACCTGCTGATCGATTTCGGCGTGATGGGGCGCCTGCTGGGTATTTCCAGTGGCGGCATGCAGCCGCTGCGGGCCGCGGCGGAGGCGGGCATTGCCACGACCCTAGCGGGCTTCCTGTTTATCTATCTCAACCTGCATCGATGGCATCTGCGCTTCATTCATCTGGCGCTGGGACTCGCCGTGCTGTTCCTGGCGCTGTTTGCCTTTGCCTTCTTCCAGCCCGCCATTGCTGCCACCATTGCGCGCATGGTGCTGGCGCTTTTGGGCATTTCCGGCTTCTTCCTGATCCTGTTGCTGGCGCTGCGTGGCTATGACCGTGCGGTGCTGCTGGTGCCGACCTGGATCATCATCATCGCCTGGCTGTTCTATTCCTGGCTGGTGGTGACGGGGCAGGTGTCCAATGACGTGGCGCAGCCGGCCGTCGCTGGTGGCCTGGTGCTGGCGGTGATGCTGTTGGGCTTTACGGCGGTGCAGCACGCCTTCTCCGAGGGGCAGGTCTCCATCGGCACCTTGAGCGAAGTCGAGCGCCGGGCCCTGGCGCTGACCGGCTCGGGTGATTTTGTCTTCGACTGGAATATCGAGCGTGACCGCGTTTCGGTCAGCGACGAGCTGGCGACGCGGCTGGGCGAGAAGCGCGGTGCATTGCGCGGCGCCATCAAGCGCTGGCTTGATCGCGTGCATCCTGATGACCGCGACCGTTTCCGCACGGCGTTTGATACGCTGGTGGAGCTGCGTCGGGGCAAGGTGTCTTCGGACATGCGCATTGCCAGCCATGACGGTAGCTATCGCAGCTTCCGCATGCGGGTGAAGCCGGTGCTGGGTGGCGATGGTCAGGTCAACCGCATCGTTGGCACGCTGCAGGACGTTACCGAAGACCGCGCGGCCCGCGAACGCCTGCTGCATGACGCGGTGCATGACAGCCTGACCGGCCTGCCCAATCGGCAGCTGTTCCTCGACCGGCTTGAGCGCGCTTTGGTGCGCGCCCGCACGCCGGGCGGCACCAAGCCGGCCGTGTTCCTGATCGATATCGACCGCTTCATGGAGCTCGAAGAGCGCATTGGTCACTCGGCTGCTGACTCGGTGCTGCTGGCGGTGTCGCGCCGCATTGCCCGCATCATGCGCCCGCTCGATACCGTGGCGCGCATCACCGGCGATCAGTTCGCCGTGATCCTGGCGTCCGAACAGGCGGCCGGCAAGATCGCCGAAACTGCCGAGCAGATTCGCAAGGCGCTCAAGGCGCCGTTCAATTTCGGCGACCGCGACCTGACCCTGTCGGCCTCGATTGGCGTCACCATCTATGACAGCAACCCGGCCAGCGCCGCCGATGTGCTGCGCGATGCCGAACTGGCCATGTATTATGCCAAGCGCCTGGGCGGCGACCGTATCGAAGCCTATCGCGCTTCGGCCCGCTCGATCTCCGCCTATAACCGCGCCAGCGAGGAAGATCTCGAACGCGGCATGAAGCAGGGCGAGCTGCATGTGCAGTTCCAGCCGGTGACCGATATCCAGACCGGCCTGATTACCGGGGCCGAAGCGCTGATGCGCTGGAACCACCCGACCCGCGGCGTGGTCAATCCCGATGAATTCGTGCCGCTGGCCGAGCGCTCCGGACAGATCGAGAAGCTGGGCCGTCTGGCATTTGAACAGGCCGCCGCACAGGCCCGCGACTGGATGACGACGCTGCCATTGCCCGAGGATTTCTTCATCTCGGTCAACTTGTCGCCCACCCAGCTGGCGACGGAAACGCTGCTCAACGATATGCGCGTGCTGGTCAGCCAGCACAAGGACCTGGCCAAGCACCTCAAGCTTGAAATCACCGAGAGCCAGGTGATGACCAATCCCGAGCATTCCGCCTATATGCTGGAAGCGCTGCGCAGTCTTGGCCTGGGGCTGGCACTCGACGATTTCGGGACGGGGCACTCGTCACTGAGCTACCTGCACCGGTTCCCGTTCGACACGATCAAGATCCCGGCGGCCTTCGTGAAGATTTCCGATGCCAATGGCATGTCCCACACCCAGGCGCCGATCATCAAGGCCGTGGTGGCGCTGGCTGCCGATCTCGACCTGATGGTGATTGCCGAGGGCGTCGAGACCCTCGACGAGATTGAACGCCTGCGTCAGCTCAATTGCCGTTATGCGCAGGGCTTTGCCTTTGGCGCGGCGATGACGGGGCCGGAACTGCACAAGAAGCTGACGGCGCAGCTGGTTCGGTAAGCTGGCGTTGCTCTTCGCCCACGGCTTGATCCGTGGACGGCTCCGCTATTTCCAGATCAAACTAGGCCACCCCACCCACCAGGTCATTCCCGCGCAGGCGGGAATGACGCCGTGGTTGTGGAGCGCATGGAGGAGACGGGGGAGAGCAGTTCTAGGGTGGGACGCGAGCCCCCCCTACGCCCGGCCGGCTTCGGGGCTGAGGCTGGCGCGGGTGATGTGCAATTCGCCAAGCGCCGCGTCGTAGCGCTCCTGGACGGGAGTTTCGAACAGCAGCCGATACGAGAATGGTACGGTCAGCCAGCCGTTTTCGGCGAGCTCGACCTCAAGTTGCCCCGGACCCCAGTTGCAGCAGCCAAGGGCGAAGAAGGTTGCCTTGGGGGCAGGGCCGAAGGCCATGGCCTTGAGCACTTCCAGGGTCGCAGTCAGCGAGATTTCATTGGCCACCGGATAGGTGTTGCCGCTCTCGAAATCACGCGAATGCAGCACGAAGCCTCGCCCGCGCTCCATGGGGCCGCCGCGCATCACCACCCGGTCGCGAATGCTGTCTGGCAGGCGGATGACGGCGTCTGGGTCGCCAAGATCAAGCTCATCGAGAATATCGGCAAAGCGCATGTTCTCGATCTCGTCATTGACCACCAGTCCCATGGCGCCCTCATCGCTATGGCCAATAAGGAAGATGACGCTCTGCATAAAGCGTTCATCGGCCATGTCGGGCATGGCCACCAGGAATTGTCCTTCGAGCGATATCATGGGCTTATGATATGCGCTGGGGCGGGCTGTGCCAAGCGCGCCAAGATCACGCAGGCGTTGTGCGACTTCACGAAGCCATGATGGGCCGTCAGCTATTCCTTCATGGGTTCGTGCGCTATTGGCATGCCATGCGAAATCTCATTGTCTTCTCCCTCCTGTGTGCATTAGTCGCTGCGCCCGTCGCGGCCGGCGAAACTCCATGGCAGGAGGTGGCCCCCGGGGTCACCATGCGGCTGCTCAGTTCCGGGGTCGTCAAGGCGGATGGCACCAGCCTGATCGGGCTCGAGGTCAATATGCCCGCCGATACCAAGACCTATTGGCGGGTGCCGGGCGATACGGGCATTCCCACCGAGCTCAGCTTCACCGGCTCCACCGGCGTCGGCGGTCACCAGATCCTGTGGCCCTATCCCATGCGCGATGAAACCGAAGACTATCTCGACTATGTCTATTACGGGCCGACGCTGTTGCCGATCGAGCTGCGCGTCGATGACGCCGCCGCCCGGATCGAGGTTTCGGTGGTGATGGGTGTATGTTCGGATATCTGCATTCCTGCGCAGGCCGAGTTTTCCATGCCGGTCGCCGAGGGTGGCAAGGACATGCCAAACGCGCTGCGCATCAAGCAGGCCGCGGCCTTGGCGCCGATTCAGTGGGAGGGCGAGGAACCGCCAATCGGCGACGTCGAGTTCCGCCCCCACGACAATGCCCTGGCAGTTTGGGTCGCTGACCCCGGCATTGATCCGGCATCGCTGATCGCGGCGATGGCGGATGGCGATCTGGCTTTTGGCACGCCGCAAAAAAGCCCGGAACCAAACCTAGTGCTGATCCCGCTTCTCGGCAAAGTCGCGGATGGCGAACTGGACAGCAGGCCGGTTCAGCTGACATTCATTACCGATATGGGAGCATTCGAAATTACGCGTACCCTGGGTGGAGAGCAGGATTGATCTGGCGGGGCGAATTGACGCCAAATGACTGCCGGGTCGAGAAAATAGACTGCGCGGGAGCTGGGCGCCATGCCTTGCATGTAGGCGAAAAGCCGCATATCCCGATGGGCAGAGAAATTTCTGGGGCAATCATTGCCCCGTCATTATTGGGGCATTTCTACATATGATCGAAAGCGGTAGTCCGATCCCGTCCGTACGGGGCAAGCTTGTTGGTGCCGACGGCGCCATCGATATCACGAGCGATGCAGTGCTGGGCACCGGCACCGTGGTGTTCTTTTCGGTTCCCGGCGCGTTCACACCGACCTGCCACGTCAATCACCTGCCGGGCTTCGTCGCCAATGCCGCCAAGTTGCGCGCTGCCGGGGTCGACCGTATCGTTTGCGCCTCCGTCAACGACCATCACGTGATGAAAGCCTGGGCCGAAGCCTCCAATGGGCTTGGCGAGATCGACTTCATCGCCGACGGCAACGGCGAGCTGGCTGATGCGCTGGGCCTTGCCAGGGACTTCTCCGAATTCGGCATGGGCAAGCGCTTTGCTCGCGCCTCGATCCTGTTCCGCGACGGAAAGGCTGCTGCGGTCTTTGCCGAGGACGGTCCCGGCGTGACGGCCAGCGGTGCTCCGGCCATGCTCATGGCGCTCGAGGCCGGCACGCCGCAGCTTGCCTGATCGAAAGATTTGGCAAGGATGACAATCGGGGGCTGCATTTTGATGCAATTGGCGTCAATAGAGCTCAAAGTGTACGCGTAGGAGACAGACCGATGACCAACCCACTCCCGACGATGGCCAATGGGCTTGTCCTGCGCGTGCTCGCTGCCACTGCGACTGCTGCGGTGCTGGCGGGTTGCTCGATGGGCGGCATGTTCGGTGGCGGCGCTGCGCCGGCCGCCAATGCCAATCTGGCCAATGCCAGCCCCACGCCTGCGGCCATGGCGCAGGCCCAGACCAACGCCTTGCCGGCCATCGCCACCACCTGCCCGCCGATCAAGATTAGGGCCGGTACCGAGGCGATGTATTACTATGGCAATGGCAGGGTCGGCGATGCGCGCGCCCTGAACTACCAGGCGGTGATCGATGAAAGCTCACGCAATTGCGTGGTTTCCAATGGCCTGATCACCGTCCAGATGGGCGTGGTTGGGCGCGTCCTGCTTGGCCCTTCGGGCAAACAAAGCTCGGTCACCGTGCCTGTCCGCTTCGCGGTCGAGCGCGATGGCCAGGCGATCTTCTCGGAAAAATACTCGATCCCCGTCGCCCTGACGCCGCCGGCCCAGTCGGCCGAATTCGTCAAGGTCGTCGACAATGTCGCCATCCCCTATCTGGGTGGTGAGGAGATCACCATCTGGGTCGGCTTCGACACCAAGAGCTAGGACACTGGCGCTTTGAAATTGCAAAGGCCCGTGGAGTGATCCGCGGGCCTTTTTGATTCTTGGGGATCGAAGTACCCCCTCCTGGCCTCCCCCTGTCCAGGGGGAGGGACAGATTGCGGTTGGGGCGAAATGGTGCACCAACGCCAAAGGGGTTCCTCCCCCTGTCCAGGGGGAGGTTAGGTGGGGGCGTCGCTTACTCAGCAGCCTTCGGCAGCGCGTCTGGGCGTTCCCATTTCAGGATCGGCGAACGGGCAGCCCGGGTTTCGTCGAGACGGCGGCGCGGGGCCTTGAGGGGAGCCGCAGTGAAGCGGTCCTTGTTGCCGGCCTTGGCATCAATCGCCAGTTCTTCCATCACGTCGCAGAAGCGGTCGAGGGTCTGCTTGCTCTCGCTCTCGGTCGGCTCGATCAGCATGGCGCCATGCACCACCAGCGGGAAGTACATGGTCATCGGGTGGAAGCCCTCGTCGATCAGCGCCTTGGCGAAATCGAGCGTGGTAACGCCGGTGCCCGCGAGGAAACTGTCATCGAACAGGGCTTCGTGCATGGTCGGGTAGTCGCCGAACGGCACCGAGAAGGCATGCTGGAGCCGCGCCTTGATGTAATTGGCGTTGAGCACCGCATCCTCTGCCGCCTGGGCCAGGCCGTCGCCGCCATGGCTGAGCATATAGGTGAGGGCGCGCACATACATGCCCATCTGGCCCTGGAAGGCGGTGATCCGGCCTAGGGCTTCGCCCTCGGCATGCTCGACCAGTTCCAGCCCATCGGCGGTCTTGCGCACGAACGGCACCGGCGCGAAGGGCGCCAGCGCAGCCGAGAGCACGACCGGACCGGCACCGGGGCCGCCGCCGCCATGGGGCGTCGAGAAGGTCTTGTGCAGGTTGATATGCATGGCGTCGATGCCGAGATCGCCCGGGCGGACAACGCCCATGATGGCGTTGAAATTGGCGCCGTCGCAATAGAAGAACGCCCCGGCCTGATGCACGGCCTCGGCAATCTCGATCACCTGCGGCTCGAACAGGCCGCAGGTATTGGGATTGGTCAGCATGATCGCGGCGACGTCGGGCGATAGCGCATCCTTGACCGCCTGCACATCGACAGTGCCATCGTCACGGGCCGGGATCGGCTTGACGGTATAGCCGAGGAAGGCAGCCGTGGCCGGATTGGTGCCATGAGCGCTTTCGGGAACCAGCACGATATTGCGATGGCTCTGGCCGGCTGCGTCCTGCGCCGCCTTGATCGCCATCATGCCGAGCAGCTCGCCATGGGCGCCAGCCTTGGGCGTCAGCGCCACGGCCGCGGTATTGGTGAGCGTCATCAGCCAATGGCTCAGCTGGTTCATCAACTCCAACGCGCCCTGCACGGTCGAGACCGGCTGCAGCGGGTGGATATCGGCGAAGCCAGGCAGGCGGGCCATCTTCTCGTTGAGGCGCGGATTGTGCTTCATCGTGCACGACCCCAGCGGATACATGCCGCTATCGATCGAGTGGTTGAGGCGGCTGAGGCGCACGTAATGGCGCATTGCCTCGGGCTCGGTCAGGCCAGCCAGATCGAGCGGCATTTTACGCTCGAAGCCGCCGAGACGACTTCCCGAGATGGTAACGTCAGGCAGATCGACGCCGGAATGCTCGGTGTCGCCGATTTCGAACAGCAACGGCTCATTGGGGAGCAATGCGGAGCCCGAAGTCGAGGCGAAGCCGGAGCCGACATTGCCGATGCCCGAGGGGCGACCCTGATTGTTCATGCTCATTGCAGTTCCTCCGAAAGGGCGGCGCAGAGCGCGGCAATGTCGGCATCGGTGGTGAGTTCGGTGGCGGCGAGCACGATCAGGTTGGTGACATCGGGATCATCCGGCTCCAGCCGGCTGACGGGCACGCCGCCCAGAATGCCGCGCTGGGCCAGCGCTTCGATGACGCCGGCGGCAGGCTTGCCGACGCGGATGGTCATCTCGTTGAAGAAGGTCTTGTTGAGCAGTTCAACGCCAGCGACCTTGCCCAGCGCATCGGCCAGGGCCGAGGCGCGTTCATGGTTGAGACGGGCAAGGCGGGTGAACCCGGCTTCGCCCAGCAGCGCCATGTGGATGGAGAACGCCAGGGCGCAGAGCCCCGAATTGGTGCAGATGTTGGACGTCGCCTTTTCGCGGCGAATATGCTGCTCGCGGGTGGAGAGCGTCAGCACGAAGCCGCGCTGGCCATCGGCATCGACGGTTTCGCCACAGACGCGGCCGGGCATCTGACGGATGAATTCCTTGCGGGTTGCCATCAGGCCGAGATAGGGGCCGCCAAAGTTCAACGCATTGCCGATGGACTGGCCTTCAGCCACCACGATATCGGCGCCATAGGCACCCGGCGCTTCGAGCAGGCCGAGCGACACGATCTCGGTGATCACCACGATCAGCAGCGCGCCCTTGGCATGGGCGGCATCGGCGGCGGTCTTGAGATTGCGCAAATGGCCGTAGAAGTCGGGGGTCTGGATGACGATGGCAGCGGTCTGCTCGTCGATATGGTCGAGAATGTCGCCCTGGCCCTCGGGAGAGGCCGAGAGGCATTCGAGATCGGCGTCGTCCTTGAGATAGGCCTTCACCACATCGCGGTAATGCGGGTGCAGGCCACCCGACAGCACGATCTTGTTGCGGCGGGTGAGGCGGCGGGCCATCAGCACGGCTTCGGCAGTGCCGGTCGAACCGTCATAAAGGCTGGCATTGGCCACATCCATGCCGGTGAGCTTGGCCACCTGGGTCTGGAATTCGAACAGCATCTGCAGGGTGCCCTGCGAGATTTCCGGCTGATACGGCGTATAGGCGGTGAGCCATTCCGAACGCTGGATCAGGTGATCGACGCTCGCGGGCACATGGTGGCGATAGGCGCCGGCGCCGACGAAGAACGGACCATCGCCGCCCGAATGGTTCTTGGCCGACAGCGCCCGCATATGGGCTTCGACCAGGAATTCCGGGCTATGGGCCGGCAGGCCGAGATCGAAGGTCTTGAGTGCGCGCGTGGGCACGGCGCTGAACAGCGCCTCGACCGAGGTCGCGCCGATGACGCCGAGCATTTCAGCGCGTTCGGCATCGGAATGGGGGAGGTAACGCATGGGAGGGTTTCCGGTGTTTGGAACAGAACCCCTCCCTGGCCCTCCCGCAAGGGGGAAGGTGACATCGCGGTCGTGGCGCTATCGGCCAGTTCCACATGGTTCACCCTCCCCCTTGCGGGGGAAGGGAGGGGGACCTTCTTACTTCGTCAGGTCGGCATAGGCCGCGTCATCGAGCAGGGCGTCGAGCTCGGCGGTGTCGGCGATGGCGATCTTGTAGATCCAGCCGGTGCTGTCGGGCGCCTGGTTGATCAGGCCGGGCTCGCCACCAAGGGCTTCATTGACCTCGGTGACAGTGCCGGCGACTGGCGCGTAGATCTCGGAGGCGGCCTTGACCGATTCCACCACGGCAGCTTCGTCGCCCTTCTTGAGCACCTTGCCGATTGCCGGCAGCTCGACAAAGACGATGTCGCCCAGCTGTTCCTGGGCATATTGGGTGATGCCGACAATGCCGGTCGAACCCTCGACGCGGATATATTCGTGGTCCGGGGTGTACTTGGTGGTCATGGTTGATCCCTCAACTAGATCTTGGCTTTACGGAAATAACGATGGGGCACGAAGGGCATAGCGACCACCTCGGCCGTCTGGGAGCGGCCGCGCACGGCAACCTGCAGCTTGCCGCCAATGGCGGCATGCACTGGCGGTACGAAGCCCATGGCGATGGCCTTGCCCAGCGATGGCGCGAAGCCGCCGCTGGTGACGACACCAATGACCGTGCCGTCGGCATCAAGGATGTCGGCACCTTCACGGGCTGGTGCGCCTTCAACCAACATGCCGATGCGGACGCGGGACAGCTCGCCACCATGCTCCCCAAGGATGCGGGTGGCACCGGGGAAGTCGGCAGCCTCGCGGCGGCGCTTGGAGACGGCGAAGCCAAGACCGGCTTCGATGGGCGAAATGGTTTCGTTGAGGTCATGCCCATAGAGCGGCAGACCGGCTTCAAGGCGGAGGCTATCGCGGGCGCCGAGACCGATCGGCTTGACCCGGTCATCGGCGAGCAGCGCATCCCAGACCTGATTGGCGACATCGGCCGAGGCGAGGATTTCAAAGCCGTCTTCGCCGGTATAGCCGGCGCGGGCGATGATTAGCTTGGTGCCGTTCCAGTCGAAGGCGCCATAGGTCATGAAGCCGAGATCGGCCGCGGCGGGCGCCAGCTGCGCGATGACATTGACCGCTTCGGGACCCTGAAGGGCGAGCAGGGCGCCGTCATCGGCGCGGGTCAGCTTGGCCTTGTCGCCTGCCGCCCTGGCAATGATGGCGAAGTCGTTTTCCTTGGTGCCGGCATTGACCACGATATAGAGCGAACCGGGGACCAGCGGCGAACGGGCGATCATCAGGTCGTCAATGGCGCCGCCGGTCTCGTTGAGCAGCAGGGTGTAGCGCACCTGGCCGGGCTTGAGGCTCCTGATGTCGCCGCAGATCAGCGGTTCGACCAGTGCAGCCACGGCAGCGTGGTCGGCTTCGGCGTCACCGCTTGGATTGGTGAGGGTCAGGAAGCTGGGACCCATATGGGAGACGTCGAACAGACCCGCCTGTTCGCGGGTCCATTTATGCTCGGCCATGATCCCGGCGGGATATTGCACGGGCAGCGAATAGCCCCCGAATGGCACCATGCGGCCGCCAGCGGCGACGTGGCGGTCGTAGAGCGGCGTAGTCTTGAGGGCTTCGGCTGACTGTTCGGCCATAAACTCATCCCGGAAATGAAGCGACACGATTACACCCGCCTTGCGGCGAATTCCGTGCCCCCTCTGTCCTCGACACCTGAGAGATTTCCCGAGCCGCAAGGGTCGGTTGCTCCTTCGGTGGGACCATGCAGCGTGCTGGTCCGCTTTCCAGAGTTTTATGCTGAGCTGGCCCGGATAGTGCGACGACCGTAGTCCAGGGGCTCGGACTGCGGTCCGTTTGCCTGAGAGTTTCCGGGGCGGTTGCTCCTTCGGCGCTGGAGAAAACCAGTCTCTCCCGCAGTCGAGCGCACCATGGTGGAGATTCAGCAGGGCGTCAATCGGGGGCTGGTGCGGGGCACAGGGATTTGTGTGGCCGCCAAATGAAAAAGGCGGACCTTGCGGCCCGCCTTTGAATTCTCAGTATCGGCTGAACTTAGTTCAGGCGGGAGCTGACGTCACCGATGGCCTTGTCGACGACCTGGCCGCCCTTGCGGTTCATTTCGTCGGTGAGCACGACCCGGGCTGCCTCGATGGCAACATCGGCGGAGCGGGCCCGAACTTCGGCGATTGCCTGCGATTCGGCCTGGGCGATCTTGTCTTCGACGGCCTTGGTGCGCCGCACCACCATGTCGGCGAGAGCAGTCTTGGCCTCGGCGGTCATGCGGGTGGCTTCGTCCTTGGCGGCGGCGATGATGCTTTCGGCTTCCGATTCAGCGGCGACGCGCTTCTTCTCGTATTCCACCAGCAGTTCTGCAGCTTCTTCGCGCAGGCGCTTGGCGGCTTCGAGATCGTCGGCGATCTGCTTGATCTTGCCGTCGAGCATCTTGCCGATGATCTTGGGCACGCCGAAATACGCCATGATGGCGAGGAAGAGGACGAGCGCGACGGTGGCGTAGAAGCTGTTGTCGAGGAAATCCATCGGCTCTACTCCTTCGAGACCTTGGCGACGGCAGCGCGAACGCTGTCGGCGGACACATCGCCAACCAGCTGGCTGACAACGGTCTGGGCGGTTTCGGTGGCGATCTCATCAACATGGGTCAAGGCTTCAGCCTTGGTCTTGCCGATGCGCGCTTCCGCTTCGGCTACCTTGGCAGAGAGGTCGGTTTCGACCGCAGTGCGCTTGGCAGCAATATCAGCCTGGATGGCGTCACGGCTCTCATTGGCAATGCCCTGAGCCTTGGCCTTGGCAGCAGCCAGGGCGGCCTCATAGGCAGCAATGGCAGCGTCTGTCTTCTGCCGGCTGGCATCGGCTGCCGCGAGATCGGCATCGATACGGGCCTTGCGGTCGTCGAGAATGCCACCAATGCGGGGCAGGGCGATCTTGCTCATCAGTACGTAGAGCACGCCGAAAGTGATCGCCAGCCACAGGAGCTGGCTGGGGAATGTCGACGGATCGAATGGAGGGAACACGTCAGAAGCGTGCGCGCCACCATCAGCCTCGGTGGTGGCGTGAGTACCAGCAGTAGGATCGGCGTGGGTCGCGTCGACAGGTGCGTCGTGCGTTACGGCCGGTGTTGCCGCCTCTTGGGCGAAAGCTTGCGTTACCATCAGATGAGGTCCCGTTTGATCCGGTCAGGCCGGCGGATGCCGGACAATAGAGAGCAGCCGGGACGTGCCCCGGCTGCGGAATATCGTCGTCGTCGTGGCTATTAGACCACGAACAGCAGGATCAGGGCGACCAGGAACGAGAAGATGCCCAGAGCTTCGGTCACGGCGAAACCGAAAATCAGGTTACCGAACTGGCTCGGAGCAGCCGACGGATTGCGCAGGGCACCCGACAGGAAGTTGCCGAAGATGTTGGCCACGCCAATGGCAGCACCGGCCATACCGAAACAAGCAATACCGGCACCGATGTACTTTGCGGCTTCAGCTTCCATTTGTAGTTCCTTTCAAAGCGAATAATCGCGGGGTTTTCTGGCGGAAAATCCCGCCGTGACTGGTATTTAGATCAATGCGACGGATGGATCGCATCGTTGAGGTACATGCAGGTCAGAACCGCAAAGACATAGGCCTGAACCGCACCGACAAGGAATTCGAGCCCGGTGAGCGCGACACCCATAATCAACGGCAGCGCCGACCCAAGAATGCCCAGGAAACCGAGGGAGCTCATGGTGACGATGAAGCCGGTGAAGACTTTGAGCGTGATGTGACCGGCCAGGATATTGCCGAACAGACGCACGGAAAGGCTGATCGGACGCGAGAGGAACGAAATGATCTCGATCGGCGTCACGATGGGAAGGATGTAGCCGGGAACACCAGCTGGGACGAACAGCTTCATGAACTTCGGCCCGTTCTTGTAGAAGCCGTAGACAATGACCGTCAGGAACACCAGCATCGACAGCGCGAAGGTGACGATGATGTGGCTGGTGACGGTGAAGAAGTAGGGCACCATGCCCCACATGTTCGCCACGAAGATAAAGGTGAACAGGCTGAACACCAGCGGGAAGAACTTCATGCCTTCCTTGCCGGCCGAACTGCGGACCATGCCGGCCACGAACTCATAGGTGAGCTCGCTCAGCAATTGCATCCGCCCCGGAATGACCTTTTTGCCGCCTGTCGTCAGGATCAGGAACAGCGAAATCGCGGCCACGGTCAAAACCATGAACAGCGATGAATTGGTGAAGGCAAAGTGGACACCACTTCCCTCTGTGCCGTCGCCACCGACGGTAAACAGCGGGAACATGTCCTCGATGACAAACTGGTGGATCGGATCAGTACCGGCCAAGATGCAGCCCCTTGCTCGTCGTCATCAACTATTTATCCCGCTCTTCGTCTTCCGCGTCGGGTCCAAGGTCGGATCCCTTCGGGGCAGGCGATGCGGCGTTCATTTCCGCCACCACTCGGATGACGTTGAGTATTCCAGCAGCGAAGCCCACCATAAGAAGGATGAGCATGCCCCAGGGGCTGGTCCCCAGGCCAAGGTCGATCAGGTATCCAATACCTGCACCAACCAGGATTGCGGCAATGAACTCGGTGCCAATGCGCATACCGCGCGCCAGACCGGTCATGTCGCGGGAGGCATCCTTCGAGGCTCTGTTGTCCTCGATATCGCGTTCCCTCTTGGCCAGGGCGATGCGCGATGCAAGATCGTGCGTCACCCCGCGGGCACTATGTTCCGGCTCATTGGCACCTTGCGGTTTCTTCATCCGCGCGCTCCCTCTGGCCGGTCCTCCCGTTGCGTTCCGGGGCACCCTATTAAGTCGCGCGCAACATAGTGGTGGGTCCCCGGAGTGTCAAGATAACCCCGGCGCTCCTAAGGCATTGAGTAACAATGCATTTTCACTGCGGCACAGGGGTGCGGCATGCTGTCCACACGCGATGATGGCGAAGTGGGGGCAGGGGCGGGGAGATTCTCGGTCAACTTGACGTGCGCAAGTGCCGCCAGACGCGGTTTCGACATGCCGGGCACTTCGGCCCGCTTGCTGCGGGGATGGCGAGGCTTTTGCCCCGAGCGGGTAGTCCGCAATGAAATGAGGCAAGAGCCTCGCCATCGCGCCGGTATTTTTTGTGGGACCGAACCAGGGGCGGCGGTTTTTCAGCCGATACTGACGGTGTCGCCCACCGGGACAGGACGACCCCAACCCCACCGGCATTCCCCGCACCGACCGTTCGTCGCGACCGCGCAGTAGAAGTGCGGGAATGGGGGTGAGTATGCGGGAGGTGTGGAAGGAGGGGGATAAGTTTTGTGGGGGATGTTGGTGTTTGTGGAGGCACACCCCGCACGCTCTCGCCTCGCGACAACCGCAGCACCCCCACCCTGGCCCTCCCCTCAAGGGGGAGGGGACGCAGACTGAGGGGGCGGTTTTGGGGGAGACCGACGCGGTGCCGCCGCACACACGGCGTCACCCCGGCGAAAGCCGGGGCCCAGTTTGGGGATGTGGCAAAGGAAACTGGATCCCGGTTTTCACCGGGATGACGGCGTTGAGGGCCTGGTTTGGTGACCCCGCCCTCACAAGGGGGAGGGGCCGGCCGACGGATTGATGACGAATTTGCAGTCCTCTCCCTCCCCCTTGAGGGGCTTCCAAGCGGCCCGGAGGGACAAATCGCTCCAGTGGAGCGATTTGAGCGCGGAAGGCCATGAGAGCTATGCTCGAATGGCTGGTCAGGGTGGGGG
>NZ_FQVC01000025.1 GCF_900128975.1 Devosia limi DSM 17137
GCAAAGAGTGGCTGTGCTTGGGCGCAACATTGACGAGCGCGGCGCTCGCGGATTGTTCAGCGTGCAACTGGCGGCGCTGAGCCGGCTTATTTCAATTAGGGGTTCAATCTGGCGGGTTGGCAGAAGGACTAACAACACCTTCAGGCCACACGGCAGCTCGGGCAATCTGCCGCCGGCCGCTTACGCCAAACTCAACGCTCCCGACAAGCAATGGGATGGAGCGCTTGAGCGACTGGGGGAGCACCGTGCTCCCTCCAATTGCACCATCGAGCCCAGAAAGCTCAGAATGACCAGAGGACTCTGCTCTCGGATGGATGAGGCCTCGGGCTCACCCCAAGCCCCACATGCGGATAATGTCGGCCGTCGATCTGGTTTCGTTGCCGCAGCTCGGTTTCCATCAGCCTCCGTCATAAGGTGCGCACGGAGGACGAGGGATTATTCGGGTTCATAGGACCCCAGGACCGACAAGAAATGCGTGATGTCAAAGTCCAACCTTCGAGAATATTTCGCTAAAATGAAACTCGAGGTGCTCTGTTTTAGGCCAGGCCAAAGGTGACGTGGGGAAGTAAGCCTGTCTGTTTCCCCTGAACATCCAAACAAGGTCGGCTGGTGCGTCGGCACGGAAGACAATCTCACGACTTGGTCTGACCATGAAAAGCCCATTATCGAAGGCCCAATGAACGGAGCGCAGCAACGGCATGACGTTGCTCACTTTATCTTCTCCACCGAATGAGACGGGAACGATGTGGCAGATGTCCACTTCATGGCGCCACCAAGTGAGCGGACCGAGTCTGAGCCGCGTTGCAGCGCAGATGGGCCCGTAGTGGTCGAGCGCGTCAACTCGCAGACGCTGTGATCGGATGTAGGTTTCGCGAGTGCCTCGCTGTCGTTCCTGCTCCGGGGGAGCCAAATTGGCCTTCGAGGGAGGCTCTCCCATACCCCCGATGCTGCGTTCCGCGGCTAGTTCAACGATCTGATCAAACTGACATTGAGCAATGGGACGGATCCCGCGTGCGTAGGTATAGAACGGGTCCGGCTCCGGTTCCTTGTTGTCAGCGTTGCCAAGCGTAGAGACGGCATCGGGCGAAACCGGCACGTCGAATAGTTCGATCCGATCAAAGACTAGCAAAAGATGGTTTGCGGAACTTGGATCGGCCAACACTTCGACTAGATGTGCGGTGGCGAAATAGCCGTGTGTTGATTCATCGCGAGGAGCGTAAAGTAGCACCGCGGTTCCTGTGGCCTGGTGGGCGAGTTCACGTGAATTGCGATGAACCCGGCCAATGGACGGCGCGATTTGCTGGCTTGGACGAAGGTTAACGACGAACTTCTGCATGGTTTCTCCGGAGCTAATGCGGAGAAATACGTAGAAGATTGCCGTTGGCTTGGATGGCCTTTTTGCAGCGTGTCCTCCTCCAAGGGGGGAGGAAGGTGGCACGTCCAGGAAGTTTAGTTTATATAGTCATCATGGTCAGAGTGAAGTGGAGTAGCCAGTGTCAGTACATGAGCGAAGCAGTCGTGACGCATGGACGGTAGCCAATGCCAAGGCGCGATTGTCGGAGGTGATCGAGCGGGCGCAGAATGAGCCGCAGACGATTACCCGCAATGGCCGGCCGAGCGTGGTCGTGGTTTCGGTAGAGGAGTGGAACCGCAAGAGTGCGCGCAAGGGAAGTCTCGCCGCATTCCTGCTTGGCTCGCCCTTGGCCGGGTCGGAGCTGGCGGTTGGGCGGGTAAGCGACGAGCCGCGGGATATCGGGCTTTGAATTATCTGCTCGATACCAATGTATTGTCGGAAGTACGCCGGCCGCAGCCGGATCCGCAGGTGCTGGCCTGGCTGGACCAGGTGGATGAAGACCGAACCTATCTCAGCGTGATCTCGATCGCCGAGATTCGCCGCGGTATCGGGCTATTGGATGAAGGGCGGCGCAAGCAGGCGCTGGCCGAATGGCTCGAGGGCGATCTGCTCGATCGATTCGAGGGGCGCGTTCTGCCGATTGATGCTGTTGCTGCCCTGGCCTGGGGAGATCTGATGGTTGACAGCAAGCAGCGCGGATTTGCGCTGGCATCGATGGATGGGTTGATCGCCGCCAGTGCGGTGAGCCGCGGGCTAACCCTGGTAACGCGCAATACCAAGGACTTTGCTGGACTACCGCTCGAAATGCTCAATCCCTGGGGGAGCGAGTAGGCGCGCTCGTCGCGTGTGAGCAGTGCTTACCGTCGGAGTGAGGGCTTGGTTTCTGACCGGGATCGGTGGATGGCGGAATGACCTGGTGCCAGGCAAGAGCCCGTTTATGGAACTGGATGTGACAAACTCATCGACACGTAATGAGCTGCCGGACGCCGGGCGCCAATAGCGCGACAAGAAGTGAGATTCTCTTGCGCTTTTTCATGAGGCGAAGGGGAGGCCGTTGGGACATCGACCGAAAAAGCTTCCATGGGCAGAAAGAAACTGCGCAAAGGGATATCGGCCGGAAAGGCTAGCAAACGCTGATGCCTCAGCTGGGTTGTTCATCGGCTGCGCTGTCCGTCGCCGACAAAAAGACGGAATTGTCATATTGGGTCGTTGACAGGTTGGGGGATTGGCCCTAGAACCCGCCTCACCGCTGCAGAGCGAGACGCCAACCGGCGGCGAGAACTGCGGCAAACCAC
>NZ_FQVC01000019.1 GCF_900128975.1 Devosia limi DSM 17137
TTGCCGTCGTCGAGCAGCAGGCGGTCACCGACCGAGACGCTTTCGATGATTTCGGGATGGGGCAGGTAGACGCGCTCGATGGTGCCGGGCGCATCATTGCTGTCGAGGGTAAACGTCTGGCCGGCGACCAGCTGGATCGAGCCTTCGGCGAACTTCCAGACGCGCAGCTTGGGGCCCTGCAGATCGACCAGGATGCCGAGCGGATGGTTCAGCGTCTTTTCGACATTGCGAATGCGCTCGACCGTCTGGCGCAGCACATCATGGCTGGCATGGCTCATATTGATCCGGAACACATCCGCGCCAGCGCGCGCCAGTTCTTCGATCATCTTCTCGTCCTGGCTCGCAGGCCCGAGGGTGGCGAGGATCTTCACGCGTCTCATGCGTCTCATTGGGCTGTCTCAAATCGGTGTGGGCGCTGCGGAAAAAGCGACAGGCGAACCGGAGGCCGCCTGTCGCAGGGGTGGGGTCTACTCAGCGAGCCAGAGCATGCAGTCGCTGGGCAGCAAGACGTTGACGTCCGCCCCGACAGTGCGCACCGAGGCGCCCGACTGGAACGGCACGTCGATCAACACCTCCGATGTTCCCACCATCACGCCATAGCGCACGGATGCCCCGAGGAACTCGATATTGCTGACCCGGCCCGGCAGGCGCACGCCTTGGCCACCGGCATCTTCGAGCGAAGCATGCTGTGGCCTGAACACAAGCCTGGTTCCCGGGCTGATCGTCACACCGTCCGGAACCGGCACCGAAATGGTATCGGTCACCTTGAACAGCCGCTTGCCGTCGACCGTCACCAACTCGCCATCCAGAATGTTGGCGGTGCCCAGGAAGTTGGCGACGAACAGGCTGGCAGGACGCTCATAGAGGTCCATCGGCCGGCCGACCTGCTGGATGCGGCCATCGCCAAACACCGCGATACGGTCGCAGATGGCGTTGGCTTCCTCCTGGTCGTGGGTCACGAAAATGGTCGTCAGGTTGAGCCGTTGCTGCAGATCGCGCAGCTCGCGGCGCACCTGCACGCGCATCTTGGCGTCCAGGTTGGACAGCGGCTCATCAAGCAGCAAGACCTTCGGCTCGATGGCGATGGTGCGGGCCACGGCCACGCGCTGCTGCTGCCCGCCAGACAATTGGGAGGGGCGGCGATCGGCCAGATGCCCCATGCCCACCAGCTCCAGCGCCGCCTTGACGCGCCGGGCAACCTCGTCCCTGGGCAGCTTGCGCTCCTCAAGGCCGAAAGCGACGTTGCGCGCCACGCTCAGATGCGGCCAGAGGGCATAGGACTGGAACACCATGCCGACATCGCGCTTCCAGGGGGGCATGGCCAATATATCCTGCCCACCCACGCGCACATCGCCGCTCGACGCGTTGTTGAAGCCGGCAATCAGGCGCAGCAGCGTGGTCTTGCCGCAGCCCGACGGCCCCAGAAAGGCGAAGAACTCGCCCGGCTGGATTTCGAGGTTGATGTCCTTGAGCACATGCAGCTCACCGTAGTGGACGTTGACATTGGTGATCTCGATCTTCCTGGCGCCAGCTACCGCTGCGCCATCACGGGTCTGTGCCATTTTCGGCTCCTTAAACTTCACTGTCATTTGCGCGCTCCCATGGCTTTCTGGCTGCGCTCGATCACGTAGTGCGACGCGAAGGTACACACGGCGACCAGGATCACTGCGATGACGCCCAGGGCGGCGCCCGGACCGCGTCCGGCGGGGGACTGCATGAACATGTACAAGCCGTAGGCAATCGGTGCCTCCGAGTTGGACTGGATCAGCATCAGGGTGGCGGATAGTTCAACTGCGGCAGTCGAGAAGCTGGTGACGAAACCGGCAAGGATGCCGCCCATCATCAGCGGCAGAACGATACGGCGAACCGTGCGGCGCTTGTTGGCGCCGAGGTTTTCGGCGGCTTCCTCCAGCGATACCGAAATCTGCTGCATCGCGGCGTAGCAGGCGCGCAGCGCATAGGGCAGACGGCGCACCGAAAGAGCCAGCACCAGCATGATCGACAGCGTCGCCAGCGGCGTACCATCGGGCAAGGTCACGCCGTAGTAGGTGCGCAGATAACCGATGCCCAGCACCACGCCAGGGATGGCGAGTGCCGACATTGCTGCCCAATCGAGCCAGGCGCGGCCGATGATCTTGGTGCGCAGCACCAGATAGGCGATCGCGCCGCCCAGCACCACGTCGATCAACCCCGCCAGCGAGGCGTAGATCAGCGTGTTCTTGATGTAGATCGAGCTTTCGCCAATGACCCGGCCGTAATTGGCCATGGTGTAGCCATCGGGCAGGGGGCTGAAAGACCAGATCGTGGCAAAGGACAGAAGCAGCAAGCCGATATGGGGCGAGAGCACCAGCAGCAGCACCAGTGTCACCGCGCCATAGGCGAGGATCGCCTCGCCCCGCTTCATCTTGCGCCTGGCCAGGCCGCCGCCGCCGCGTTGCACAGTTGAGTATTCACGGCCGCGCATGACGGCCACCGAGGCCCACATGGCAAAGATCGAGACGGCGATCAGGATGGTGGAAATCACGTAACCCATCGGATCGGCCAGGCCGATCGAGGTCACGCGCAGATAGGCCTGCGGGGCCAGCATGTCCTTGACGTTGAGCAGCAGCGGCGTCGCCAGATCGTCGAAGACCTTGACGAAGACCAGCGAGGCACCGGCCAGATAGCCGGGCATGGCCAGGGGGAAGATAATGCGGCGGAACAGGCGGAAGCCCGAAGACCCCAGGTTCTGCGCCGCCTCTTCCATGGCGCTGTCGATCTGGCGCAGGCTGTTGGAAACGTTGATCAGAATGAAGGGGAAATAGTGCAGCGACTGCACGAAAACCACGCCGTTGAGGCCATCCATGAACGGCAGCTTGAAGCCCAGATGCTGATCGAGCAGCAGGTTGACCGAACCATTGCGGCCGAACAGCAGTTGCATCGCCACCGCACCGACAAAGGGCGGCATGATCAGTGGCAGAAAGCCCAGCGTCTGGATGAGCATGGCACCGCGGAACTGGAAGCGGGTGGTGATCACCGCCAGCGGCAGCGCAAACAAAGTGGCCCAGACGACCGACAGGGATGACACATAGACCGAGTTCCAGAACGAACGCACGAACAGGTCATTGCGGAAAAAGTCGAGGAAGTTGACCAGCGTCAGGTTGCTGGTGCCTTTCTCGGTGAAGGCGACATAGATGACCGTTGCGGCCGGAACGAGAAGGAAGGCCAGAAGGAAGGCTGCGATAAGCAGCACAACAGCCATCTGGCCCGGCGTCGCGCTGAAGCGGCGCAACCGGCCTATTGCCAGGTTCGTCATGTGATCTCCGTGGAGTCGGAAAGGGCGCTATTTGCTGCGCCGGGCCCAAGGGCCGGTGTGGCGCAGACTGGATGGCCGCGGTGATGGCGGGCCCGCCCGGCACGAGCCGGACGGGCCTTGGCTAATGAAGCGAGACGCGATTAGCTCAGGAGCGCCAATGCCGCTTCGGCCTTGGCCTTGGCAGCGGCGTAGTTTTCAGCGGCGAATGTAGCCCAGGCCTGCTCAAGCTCGGACTGGCGCGAGGTCTTGTTCTCACCGCCGGTGAAGGCATCGGTGATCTCGGGGCTCACGGCCTGCTCATGGTCGAACGGCATTGCCGCGATCAGGGCATGAGCCTCCGCAATCAGTGCGCCAGCTTCGGCATTGTCCTTGCCCACCAGCGCAGCTTCGGCAGCGTGAACGGCACGGGTCGCGGCCTTCAGATTGTCCAGCTGGAAGGTGATGAGCTGGTCGAACAATACGTCGACCACCGCGGAGCGCGCGGAGGACAGGTCGCCATTGAAGTTGATCATCGCCTGGAAGCGGGCATCCTCATAGGGATTGGGGAAGCCCTCCGGCGCCTTGGCATAAGTGGCAGGGTTGATCGGCAGGCGGCGGATGGTGGGCTCAAGCAAGACTTCCTGGCCTGGCTCGGACAGCAGGAAGTTCACGAAAACCTCGGCGCCATCATGATTGGGCGCATTGGCGACGATGGCGATATTGGCGGGCACCACGGTGGTGACCGATGGGTAGGAGAAGCCGACGGGGAAGCCGCTGGCCTGGGCCGAGAAGGCGAAGAAGTCGATTACGATGCCGATGCCGGCCTGGCCCGAATTGACCGCGTCCGGCACGCCGAACGAGCGATCCATGACCTGCTGGAAATTACCGCCAACCGACTTGAGCGTGCCCCAGCCCGCGTCCCAGCCCTCGCCCTGCAGAATAGTCTCGACGGTGAGGTGGGTGGTGCCCGAGCGCGATGGTGCGGCCATCACGACATGGTCGTAATATTGAGGGTGCTTCAGGTCGCTCCATTCAGCCGGCGCAGCCAGCTCGTTGGCTTTGATGTAGCGCTCATTCCACATGATGCCATAGCCCGATGCGGCAAAGCCGAAGAAGAAGCCATCGGGATCGTTCACATCATAGGAGCCGACCTTTTCGGGTAGACCTTCAACGGACGGGACGAACGAGGCCAGCAGCTGATTGGCCTTGAGGGTATGGAAGGCGTCGGGAGCGGAAGCCCAGAACAGGTCGGTCTGGTTGTTCGCTTTGGTTTCCGTCAGGTACTGAACGCCAGCATTGGTGTTCTTGTTCTGAACTTCCAGGGCGTAGCCGGGATTGGCCGCCTCAAAGGCAGCCTTGAAAGGGTCGGTCACATCCTTGGAGAACGACGTCACGACCGTAACGGTGCCACCCTGGGCATGGGCGGCGGTCATCGCAATAGCCGAGGCCATCAGCACGGCGGTGAGTTTCTTCATTGGCAGGTTCCTCCATAGCGTCGGGCTCTTGGCGGCCGACATGCTCAAGGAGATTGCAACCGTCGTGCCAAGTCGGCAGGCGCCCGGAAATCCTGGGTTTCTCAGTTTTCGCAGGGCGGGAGTGGGTCATAGTCGTAACATGGCGCCCAGCCAGCATGGGTCGAAACGGTAACGTCAGCCCGCTTCATCTTCCGGGCGGGCGGCAATGTCGAGCTTGCGCATCTTGAGGTAGAGCGTCTTGCGCGAGATCCCCAGCGCATCGGCGGTGTCACCCATCCGCCCGTCCTGCAATGCCAGCGCTTCGATGATGATCGCCTTCTCGGCCCGGTTGAGCTTCTGCTCCAGCAGGTCGGCACCATCCAGAGGCGTGGCCGGCTGGGCCGGGTTTGGCAATCCCATGCCCAGCACGAAACGCTCCGCCGCATTGCGCAGCTCGCGCACATTGCCGGGCCAGTCATGCGCCATCAACTGATCGATCGTCAGGGAATCGGCCACGGGCGTTGCCCGCCCCTGCCGCCGCGCCGCCAGATCGAGGAAATGGGTGAACAGCAGCACGACATCGCGTCCGCGCTGGCGCAAGGGTGGTATCTCCACCCGGGCGATGTCGAGCCGATAGGCCAGGTCCTCGCGGAAGCGGCCTTCGGCGGCCAGCTTGTTCAGGTCGACCTTGGTGGCGGTCACGATGCGAAGATTGACCTGTCGCTCGGTATTGGACCCCAGCCGCTCAATCGTGCGTTCCTGCAACACGCGCAGCAAGCGCACCTGCGCCGCCAGCGGCATCGATTCAATCTCGTCGAAAAACAGTGTGCCGCCATCTGCATGTTCGATCTTGCCGATGCGGCGCGCCTGCGCGCCAGTAAACGCGCCAGGCTCGTGCCCGAACAGTTCCGATTCCAGCATGGTCTCGGGGATGGCCCCGCAATTGACCGCCACGAACCGGCCTGCCCGACGACTGCCCAGATCGTGCAGGGCGCGCGCCGCCACTTCCTTGCCGGTGCCGGTTTCTCCCAGGATCAGCACATCGACATCGACGTCGCTGAGCATCTGCAATTGCTGGCGCAGCCGCGCCACTGCCGGCGAGCGTCCGATGACGCGCCCTTCCCAACTCGCACAGTCCATGGTCTGGGCCCGCAGTCCCCGGTTTTCGATGATGACTTTTCGATGTGCCTGCGCCCGGCGCACGGCCTCGACCAGCAGCGCGGGATCGGCAGGCTTTTCGATGAAGTCCCAGGCGCCCGCCCGCAGGGCCTTCAGCGCCATTGGAATATCCCCATGCCCGGTGACCATGATCACCGGGATATCGGGATCGATCTGGCGGATTGCGGCGAGCGCCTGGAAGCCGTCCCGCTGCGGCATCCGCACATCGGTGATGACAACTGCGCCGGTTTCAGCCGTGAGTTTCTCGATCCCGGCGGCGGCAGTGCGGCAGGGGCGCACCGCAAACCCCTCGAGTTCGAGGGTCTGGGCGTAGGCTTCCAGCACTTCCTTGTCGTCATCGATGAACAGGACGTCGAAATCGGTCATGAGGCGCGCTCGAGGGTGACAAGGAAGGTGGTGCCGGTGGAATTGGTCTGCCGCACGGCGATGGAGCCGTTGAAGTCCTTGATGATGTTATAGGAGATCGACAGTCCAAGCCCTAAACCCGAGCCCGGCGCCTTGGTGGTGAAGAACGGATCGAATACCACATCGCGGTGGCTGTGCGGAATGCCGCCGCCGGTGTCCGATATTGCCATCATCACCGTCTCGCCCTGCATGGTGACGACCAGCCTGACATGGCGAGTGTCCAGCCCGGATACGGCGTCTAGCGCATTGGCGAGCAGGTTTACGACCACCTGTTCCAGCCGCACCGATTCCGCCGTGACCATGGCTGGCATGCCGGTGGGCATCTCCACCTCGAGCACCACGTCTTCGTCTTCGAAGCGATGCGAGAGCAGGCTCACCGCCGCGTTGACCGGCTCATCCAGCGCCACTGGCCCCAGTCTGGTTTCGGGGCGCCGGGCGAAACGGCGCAAATGGCTGATCTGGCCCGCCATGCGTCCGGTGAGGCCCTTGATCTTTTCCAGGCTTTGCCGGGCCATTTCCACCTTGCCCTGCTCGATCAGGCGCACACCATTGTGGGAATGGGACTGGATGGCGGCCAGCGGCTGGTTCAGCTCATGGCCGATCCCCGCCGCCATCTGCCCCAGCGCCGCCAGCTTGGCCGATTGGATCAGATCGTCGCGGGTCCGCCTGAAAATGTTGAGCGCGGTGGCCAGGTCCCCCAATTCATCCCGTCCCTGGGGCTGGATCAGTGTACCGGATTTGCCCTCTGCAATATTGGCCGCCGCATTGGCCAGATGCCGGATACGCAGCAACAGGCTCCGATAGACGTAGAAATAGCCGATCAGGATGGCCGATGTGATCGCCAGTACCGCAATCAGCAGCAGCCAGCGTCGGCCCGTTTCGATGGCCTGCCGGGCCCGCACCGCGGCCGCTTCGGCATTGCGCTCGGTCTCGCTGACTTCCGCCCGGATTTCCTCGCCCAATTGCTCGACCAGGCGCTGGTTCTCCTCGGTCACCCGCTGCGCTTCGGCCAGCGCCTCCAGTTCCAACTGCTTGAGGTGCGGAATGCCATCGCGATTGTCGGCGATCTCCAGGATGCGGCCGGCCAGCTGGCGGACGGTAATGCTGTCGGGCCAGTCGGTCAGCGACTGCACCCGCGCCGCTAGTTCGTCGGTGCTGTCGCCCAGAAATGCCACGGCCTCCTGCATGTCTTCGGCGGTGGTGACGCCGCTGACCCGGCTGATCAACCCGGTCGCCAGGTTTGCCTGCGCCACCACGGTCAGCAGGGCTTCGCTCTTCTGGTTCTCGGCCAGAAGCGGGGCGGCGCCTGTAAAGTCGGCAAGCTCTTTTTCGACGTTGAACCGGATGTCATCGACCAGCGGCCCGGCTTCTTCGAGCAGGTCCGCCTGGACCCAGCGCAATTCGTCCACAAGCGAGCGCATTTCCCCGAGCAGTGCAAACCGCACGCCGACCGCTCCGTCCATGCGCTGCACCTGATCGGTGATCTCTTCGGCCAGCGCGTCGAGCTCTCCGCCGCCAATCCCATTGCGCTCGGCCTCGGCGATCACCTCGCGCAACTCAACCAGCCTGTCGCTATAGATGGCGCGCGCCGCCTCATAGGTTGCCGCGCGTTCCGATCGCGCCAGGCTGGGCAGCACAGCACTGATATCTGCACCCACGCGCGAGAGCCTGGAGGCCAGCGAAAGCCGTGGGAGTTCCGATTGCGCGATCTGCTCAAGCTCGCCCGAAAGCCGCGCATAGGACAGCCAGCCAACAACGCTGGCGCCTGCCGCCAGCCCCACGATGATGACAAACGACACAAACAACCGCATGCCGATGCCGAATCGATGCTTGGGCAACACCGTTTGACCCCGTCGCAGGCTTGATTGGTTGTGCTGGTTCATCGCGGATCGCGGTTCTCGCGCTGCATGCGCTGACCGACTTCGATCTCGGTCAGGATCGCCTCGGCGGCCTGCAGATTGGCAGCGATTTCCGATTGCACTCGGCTGACCAGTGCAGCCTGGTCCATCGAGGTGGGCAGCGCGGTGGGCGTATCGCTCAGGCCGCGCATCAGCTTCTCGTCGCGCGTGCCTTCCACTGCCATTGGCGGGGTGGTCAGCAGGGCAATCGCCCGGGCAAGCGGCGCGACACTTGCCGCGGCGCCGCGGGCCTGTTGCTCGTTGACCTGCCGCCATAGCCGCGCCAGCGTCGCCCGGTTGCGCACGATGAACTCATCGAACAGGATATTGACCAGCTCATATCGCCGGGCCGAAAGCCCCGCATCGAATGGGCTGGTGCCGAGCAGGCCGGGCTGGCCCAACAGCCCGGGATAGCGCGCCAGCGCGGCCTCGGCATGGCGCGACGACACCGGAATGCGGTTGATGGCCGGATCGAGCAGCAGCGCCTGCCCAGGCTCGGAGAGCACGAAGGCCACAAATTTCTCGGCCAGAGCGGGGTTCTCGCTACGCGTCAGCACCGCAATGCTTGCCGGCACGAACAGCGTTTCGGGCGGCATGGCAAACGTCGTCGTGCCCGGCACATAATCCGGCGCGGTCGCCAGAAAATCCACCGTAATGCCGATGCCGAACCGTCCCTGCGCCACCCCCGAGGCAACCCCGAAGCTGCGCGCGGTGATGGTGGAGAGATTGCCGCCGAGCCGCGACAGCAGCGCCCAGCCCTCGTCCCAGCCGTATTTCTGCAGGATGGCTTCGATCACCAGATGGGTGGTGCCCGAGCGTGATGGCGAGGAGATGCCAATATGACCCGAATAGGCCGGCAGCGTCAGGTCCGACCAGTTGACCGGCACCGGCAGGTTATGCGCCGCGAGATATTCGGGGTTGTAGACAAACCCATAGCCCGCCAGGGCGAAGCCCGAATAATGCCCATCCGGACCATTGACAGGAAAGCCGGAGACAGCCGCAGGCGCATCGGCAGCGATCGGCGTATCAGCGCGCAAGAGCCCATTGCTGCGCAACACCTCGAACGCGTCCACTGCCGAAGCCCAGAACACGTCGGCCGGCACATCAGTCCGCTCCAGGATGAACCGCACGGCGCTGTTGGTATTGCGCTGCACAAAGCTCACATTGCTGCCGGGCGACTGCGCTTCGAACGCGCTTTTGAACGGCTCGAAGAACGATGGCGGAAATGACGTCACCACGACGATCTCGTCGGCAAAGGCGCCCGGGGTGAGCGCCAGCGCCAGCCAACAGACCATCCGCCATCGCGCGATCCGTGCGCACATTGGTAAGTGCCTCCTCCGCCGGGCTCGCCGAGGGCTATCCTGCCTCTTGTCCGATCCGCGTTGGACACGCCTACTGCCCTGTCGACCAAAGCGCAACAATTCCGTCGTCTCGAGCGTTCTGAAGAGCCGCCTCCCCACCTGCGCCGGACATCCTATGTTGTCGTCACCCTCGCGCCGCGGTTCGGCGTTATTGCGCCCTGGCGTGCGCAGGCCCAGTCGGGCGTTCCCTGGAAAGTATGTTGCCCCGAAGGGCCAAAGTGCATCACCGAGCACATGGTCTCGGCTTGGTAATGATTTTTTGCCTTATTTGGATGCATGGTGAACGAACTCTTTCCCGAGGCCTGATTTGCTCAAGACCAGTATTGTTCGCCTCGCCGCGCTCGCGGCGCTCAGCGCCGTTTCGGCCACAGCCCTCGCTTGCGAGGACTTGCGCATGGTCGATGGTGGCATCGTGGTGCAGGTCACCGATGGCGATACGGTGGTGCTCGATAGCGGGGTCGTGGTGCGCATGATCGGCACCCAGGCCCCCAAACTGCCGTTGGGCCGCGACGGATTTCCGACCTGGCCGCTCGCTCCGGAGGCCAAGACAGCGCTTGAGGCGCTGGCGCTGCACAAGCCGGTGCGGCTTGGCTATGGCGGCGAAGAGCTCGATCGCTATGACCGGGCGCTGGCCCATGTGTTCGTTGCCGGCGAGAGCGGCGCGGTCTGGGCGCAATTGGCCATGGTGGAGCAAGGGCTGGCGCGGGTCTATTCCTTCCCCGACAACCGCAAATGTCTGGATCAACTTCTTGTGGCCGAAGGCCGCGCACGTGCGGCAAAGCTTGGAATCTGGGGCAATCCCTATTACAGCGTGCGTGCGGCGGATCGTCCGGACGAAGTTCTGGACCGGGCGGGCCATTATGAACTTGTCGAAGGGCGCGTGCTGCAGGCCGATCAGGCTGGCGGGCGGGTCTACCTCAATTTCGGCCGGTTCTGGAAAGAAGACTTCACGGCCGTTATCGAAGCCCCCGCCTTGCGGATCTTCACCGCGGCGGGAATGGATCCGCTGGCGCTTGAGGGGGCGCTGGTTCGCGTAAGAGGATGGGTGGACGACCGGGATGGTCCGCGCATCGAAGTCACACATCCCGAACAGATTGAGGTCTTGGCCACGCGATGACTGGGTTGGGTCCTATCAAAACCGGATTGCGGATCGGGATGCTGGCGGTATCGCTGCTGGCGCTGAGCGCCTGTTCGACGTTTACCGGCACCGGCGTTTCGGTCAGCCAGACCGGCGACCGGCCGGCGCCAACTGTCGTGCCCGAAGGCACCGATCCCGAAGATGTGGTGATCGGCCGTCGCGAGCACCCGCGCATCATTGCCGCCTATGGTGGGGTCTATTCGGACCGCCCGGCCGAAATCATGGTTGCGCGCATTGTCGGTCGCCTGCTGGCGGCCGCCAACCAGCCCAATGCCCAGTTCCAGGTCACCATTCTCGATAGCGCCGAGGTCAACGCTTTTGCACTGCCCGGTGGTTATATCTATGTGACGCGCGGCATCCTGGCGCTGGCGTCCGATACCAGCGAGCTTGCGGCAGTCCTGGCGCACGAAATTGCCCATGTGACGCTGCGCCATGCGCGCGCCCGCACGGACCGTACCCGCACCACGGAGATCGTCGATCGCGTCATCAGCGGCGTGTTCGGTGGCAACGGTGCGAGCGATCAGGCGGCCAACCTGACGCGGCAATCGATGGCGGCGTTCAGCCAGAACCAGGAACTGGAGGCTGATCGCGAAGGCATCAAGTTTGCCGGCAAGGCGGGCTATGACCCCCATGCCGCAGCGCGTTTCCTCGGAGTCATGAGCCGCTTTGCCAAGTTCTCGGCGGGCGAGGACAGTGGCGATGGCTTCCTGTCATCGCATCCCTCGACCCCCAATCGCATCCAGAAGGCTGTCGAAACCGCCCGTACCATGTTCGGCGCACCAGGTTTCGGCGAAACGGATCGCGATGGCTATCTGGCCAGTGTTTCCGGGCTGACCTTTGGCGACAGCCCGTCCCAGGGCTCGATCGTGGGGCGGCGATTCCTGCATCCGGCCAACAAGTTCACCTTCTCGGTGCCGCAGGGCTACACGCTGCAGAATTCGCAGAGCGCGGTGGTTGGCGTTGCCGGCGATGGCGAGGCGGTGCGCTTCGACAGCGCCGATGTCTCGCCCTCGCTGGGGCTGGCCGCCTATCTGCGCTCGGGCTGGATCGCCGGGCTCAAGACCGATAGCGTCACCACGCAGACCGTCAATGGCATTGAAATGGCGTCAGGCGTGGCGCAGACCGATCAGTGGTTCTTCAGGGTCTCGGTGATGCGCCTCGATGGCCAGGTCTATCGGTTCATCTTTGCTGCCAAGGCTGACAGCGCGCGGTTTGAACAGGGCGCCGAGGCGACGCTGAAAAGCTTCCGCCGCACCGATGCCAGTGACCTCGCCCAGATTCGCAAGGTCGGGGTTCGCGTTGTCACGGCCAAGCCCGGCGACACCGCCGATTCGCTGGCGCAGCAGATGGCAGGGCTCAGCCGCGGGAGCGAGTTGTTCTACATTATCAATAATCTGTTCCCGGGCGATCCGGTGCAGGCGGGCAAGAAGTACAAGGTCGTCGCCCTGCAATAGGGGCTGGCCATTGGCTAGGGGGTGGCGCTGTCCAGGGTCAGGGCGGCGCGTCCGACACCCCGGTCGAACAGGTTGTACAGGCTATCGCCCATCAGCATCATGGTGGTGATCAGCACGACAGCGATCATCGCAGCGATGAGGCCATATTCGATGGCCGTGGCCCCGGATTCATCGCGCAGAAATCGCGTCGTAACCCGTGCCAGCATCCGTGCCCCCGTGACCGACCGTGTTTGAAGCTAAAGAAGGTCGCACAGGGCGGCGATCAATGGCTCGTCCGCCGGCGGCATGGGATAGTCGCGCAGGGACTGCGGCCGCACCCATTTGAGCGCAATATGTTCCCTGGGCTGTGGCGTTCCCTGCCATTTCCGGCAGGCGTAAAGTGGCATCAACAGGTGAAAATTCTCGTAAGAATGACTGGCGAATGAAACCGGCGCCAGGCACGCCGTCCTGGTCGAAATGCCGAGTTCTTCTTCCAGTTCGCGGATCAACGCCGCTTCGGGCGTTTCGCCCGGCTCGACCTTGCCGCCGGGAAATTCCCACAGCCCAGCCATGGACTTGCCCTCGGGGCGCTGGGCGATCAGCACGCGGCGATCGGCATCGATCAGGGCGACGGCGACGACAAGAAGCAGGCTCATAATTGGGGCCGCCGGTAATGATAGGAATAGATTTCGGTAAAGCCGAGCGAGCGGTAGAGCGACACTGCCGGGACGTTGTCGGCCAGCACCTGGATCGCCGCAGACTGCGCGCCGGACTGGCTGGTCCAGTTCAGCGCTGCGTTCATGACGGCGCGACCATAACCCAGGCCGCGGGCGGCTTCATCGACCACCACATTGAGGAAGATGGCGATGCCATTGGCATTGACCGCCAGGGCTGCGCCAACCGGGCGGTACTCATCATCGAATACCAGAATGCCGCGGGTCGGCGCGGTCATCTGGGCGGTGATAGCGGCAAAGCTGGCCTGAATTGCCGCATCATTGCCGGCCATGGCGCCCTGAGCGTTGATCCATTGCGGGTCGGTGGGCTCGAACAGCTTGGTCAGCGCCGCTACAGGACGGCCGACCGGACGCAGCGGCATCGCCAGCACGAGGCTTGTCTCGTAGACGTCCCAGTTCCTGGCATCGAGTTCAGCGATCACGGCGGGAGCGGCCAGCGGCGTGATGCGGAAGGTCGGGCGCAGGCCGCGGGCACGGTATTGCTCGGCCAGCGCCTCGATCCGCGCACCGGCATCGGCATGGTCGGCCGGGTCGAGGCTCTGGATCGAGTTGGCGCGCTTGGTGTAGCCATTGGCAAAGCGGGCGACCCAGGCGCCATCGTGCTGGGTTTCGACGGCGGGCCAGGCGAGAAGGCTGGCGGCTTCGATATCGGCAGTGTTGGGGAGGGTCATCTCGGGATCGTCTGGTGCTGAAAAGCCGACAGGCTAGCCGCCGCACGGGGCCGGCGGAAGCCGGAATCCCGTGCCTTGGGCAATTTTGCGGCCGGTGCCGGTCGCGCGATCAGCTGCGGTAATCGCCATTGATGGTGATGTAGCCGTGGGTGAGGTCGCAGGTGTAGACGGTGGCGCGACCTTCGCCGAGGCCGAGGCCGACGGTCAGTTCCAGGTCTTCGCCCTTCATATAGGCCGAGGTGGCGGCTTCGTCGTAGCCGGTGGCGCGCTCGCCATCCTTGGCGACGAGCAGGTCACCGAAGCGGATCGAGAGCTTGTCGCGGTCGGCCGGCTCGCCAGCCTTGCCCACGGCCATGACGACACGGCCCCAATTGGCGTCTTCACCGGCAATGGCGGTCTTGACCAGCGGGCTGTCGGCAATCGCCTTGGCAATGCGGAAGGCGCTGGCATCGCTGGTGGCGCCTTCGACATGGATCGAGACCTGCTTGGTGGCGCCTTCGCCATCGCGCACCACCTGGATGGCGAGGTCGAACAGCACGTCGCGCAGCGCTTCGCCGAAGATTTCGGCGCGGGGGTCGTCAAGGCTTTCCAGGGGGGCGACGCCTTCGGCCTTGCCGGTGGCGAAGGCCAGCAGCGTATCGGAGGTCGAGGTATCGCTGTCGACGGTAATGGCGTTGAAGCTGGTGGCGACGTGCTTGACCAGCAATGCCTGCAGCACCGGGGCCGAGACGGCCATGTCGGTGAAGACAAAGCTGAGCATGGTGGCCATATCGGGGGCGATCATGCCCGAGCCCTTGGCAATGCCATTGATGCGCACTTCGGCACCGTCGATCTCGACCGTGGCACCCGACAGCTTGGGGAAGGTATCGGTGGTCATGATGGCCTTGGCCGGGTCCATCCACGGGCCGTCATCGAGGCGCGTGGCCATCTGGTCCAGCACGCCGCTAAACTTGCCGGCGTCGAGCGGTTCGCCGATAACGCCGGTCGAGGCGATGAAAATCTCGTTGGGCGCGCAGCCGAGCGCCTTCGCCGCGATATCGGCCGTCAGTTCGACTGACTTCTGGCCCTTGATGCCGGTAAAGGCATTGGCATTGCCCGAATTGACCACGAGGCCACGGGCCACGCCGCCGGGCAGGTTGGCCTTGCACCAGTCGACAGCGGCCGATGAGCACTTGGAGCGGGTGACGACGCCGGCCACACTGCTGCCGGGCTCGAAGCCGACCAGCAGGACGTCGGTGCGGTTCTTGTATTTGATACCGGCTTCGGCGGTCGCGAAGCGCACACCGGCGATCGCCGGCAGGTCCGGATAGGATTTGGGGGCAAGTGGCGAAACCGGGATAGCGGCCATGAGAACAAGAACTCCTCGACGGGTGTTGCTCGGATGTGCCTCAAAGTCCTGCGGTTCGCAAGTGACACTGCCAAGTCACATTGCGATGGCTCATCGCAGAGGATGGCATGGATGCCATTGGGGGATAGCTCGAGACCACCAGTGCTTGAAAAAATCCGCCACCGGCTCGCGATGACCCGGTGGCGGTGATCGGTGCGGCCGGCAGGCGGTTAGCTGAAGGTCGTGCCGATCGCGAGGAACTTTTCGCGGCGGTGCTCGCGGGTTTCCAGGCGGCTCTTGCCGGCAAAATCGGCGATGAAGCTGGTGATCGCCTTGCTGGTATTGTTCATGACCGCGTCGGGGTGGCGATGCGCGCCGCCGGCCGGCTCGGCAATGATGCCGTCGATCACGCCAAAGCTGAGCAGGTCGGCCGAAGTGATCTTCATATTGGTCGCCGCGTCCTGGGCACGAGCGGCGTCCTTCCACAGGATCGAGGCGCCGCCTTCGGGCGAGATCACCGAATAGATGGCGTTTTCCAGCATCAGCACGCGATTGGCGGTGGCGATGGCGATGGCGCCACCCGAACCGCCTTCGCCGATGATGATGGCGAGGTTGGGCACGCCCAGCTCCAGCGACTTTTCAGTCGAGCGGGCGATGGCCTCGGCCTGGCCGCGTTCCTCGGCGCCGATGCCGGGATAGGCGCCGGCGGTATCAACGAACGAAATCAGCGGAATATTGAAGCGGTCGGCCATGTCCATGACGCGGACGGCCTTGCGATAGCCCTCGGGGCGGGCCATGCCGAAATTGTGCTTGAGACGAGTTTCGGTGGAATTGCCCTTTTCCTGACCGAGGATGGCGACAGGCTGGCCATTGAAGCGGCCAAAGCCGGCCTGGATCGCTGAATCCTCGCCGAACTTGCGGTCACCGGCGAGCGGCGCCCATTCGGTGATCAGGGTGCGGATATAGTCGGAAAAATGCGGGCGCTGCGGATGGCGCGCCACCTGCGTCTTCTGCCACGGGGTCAGGCGCTTGTAGATATCGACCAGCGCCTCATCGGCCCGGCTGGAGAGGCGGTTGACTTCTTCGTCAATCGACACGGCCTGGTCGGCCGCAGCAAGCGACTTGAGTTCGGCGATCTTGCCTTCAAGATCGGCGACCGGTTTTTCGAAATCGAGATAAGACTGCATCCCACCTGCCTATTGGAGCGCACGAGGTTCGCCGGGGGCGAAAAACTGCGCTCTCATGTCGTTTGCGCTTAGGGCGCTGCTCTTGCCCCTTAAAGTGGCCGGAAAGTGGCGATGGCGCAACACCAAGTCAAGGCTTGTAGCGCATCGGGCTGTGGGCGAGTTGCAAGGTTAGCAATCTGCTAACCGCACCAACCGGCTTGTCTAACCCTCGGCGAGGGGGTGATGGGTCTCCACCAGGGTGCGCAATTTCTCGTCCAGCACATGGGTATAGATCTGCGTCGTCGAGATATCGGCATGGCCCAGCAGCATCTGCACGACGCGCAGGTCGGCCCCGCCATGCAGCAGATGGCTGGCAAAGGCGTGGCGCAGCACATGCGGCGCGACGCGGGCCGAACTGATGCCGGCGCGTCCGGCCAGCCCCTTGAGATCGCGGGCAAAAACCTGGCGCGACACATAGCCTTCGGCGCCATTGGCCGGGAACAGGTAGGGCCCGGGCGGCAGCGTCTCGATATAAGTGCGCACGGCATCGCGAGCGCGATCATTGACCGGCACCACGCGTTGCTTGCTGCCCTTGCCGGTAATGGTGAGGAAGCTGGCGTCCCGCATCACGGCGGAGCGTTTGAGGCTGACCAATTCGGAAACGCGCATGCCGGTTGCGTAGAGCAGTTCGAGCAGCACATAAAGTCGCAGGGCCGCTGCGCGCCGATACCTGGTGCCGCCGGCATTGGCTTCGGCCTCGGCGGTGGTCAGCAATTTATCCACCTCGGCGATGGAGAGCACCTTGGGCAAGGCGCGGCGCGCCTTTGGGCTGGCGACAATGCGGGTGGGGTCATCGCCGCGCAGCGCATCGGCGCAGAGAAACTTGTGGAACTGACGGATCGCCGACAGACGCCGTGCACTGGAAGACGCCGACAGGCCCTCATTTTTGAGGCGATCGAGATAGGCGGCGACATGCTCGCGACCTGCGGTCATCAGGCTGGCCTCATGGCGCTGCAGGTAGGCCGCGTAATCGGTCAGGTCGCGCTGATAAGCGTCGATAGTATTTTTAGCGGCGCCGCGCTCGGCGCTCATCATTTCCAGAAATGCGCCGATCAGGTGCCCGCTCATGGCGTGGCGGGGGCGGGCGTGGTGCCCGGCAGTGCCGGGGCGCTTTCGCCCAGCAGTTCGCGGGCAGGAATACGAATTGTCACTTCCTTGGGTGTCGGCTCGACCAATGCGACAAGCGCGATCATGCCGGCATAGACCAGGCCGGCCAGGAACAGCAAGGTGATGACAAGGCGGATCAGGGTGGGCATGGGTTTCCGGACGTCGCAAGGGCATGGGCGGGGACAAGCCCCGGAACACAGTCGCACCAAAAGGTTTCCATCTGGTAGGCCCAGTCTGCCCCGCTTTGCCCATGAGGATCAACCCGAGGTTCTTGACAGGGGGGCTCTGCCCCGCTTGATAGCGCCAGACTATTCTGGAGTGCCCAGTGAACCGACCCGATCCGGCAATACGGCAAGCCCGCGCCGAAGAACTCGTCCAGTTGCTGGGCGGCAGGCCGCTGGTGCTGATAGGCATGATGGGGGCCGGCAAGACCACGGTCGGGCGGCGCCTGGCCAGTCGGCTCGGCCGCAATTTCCTCGACAGCGACGAGGAAATCGAACGCGCCGCGCAAATGACCATTCCCGAAATTTTCGCGCAGCGGGGTGAGCCCGAGTTTCGCGCCGGGGAAACCCGCGTTATCGCCCGGGTGCTCAAGAACGAGAACATCGTTCTCGCCACCGGTGGCGGGGCTTTCGTCAATGCCGAGACGCGGGCGCTGATCAAGGCCGAAGCCGTTTCGGTGTGGATCAAGGCGGATTTCGAACTGCTGTTCGCGCGGGTCTCGCGGCGGTCCAATCGGCCGCTGCTCAAGACCGAGAATCCGCGGGCGACTCTGCAAAAGCTGATCGAGGATCGCTATCCGATCTATGCCGAGGCCGATGTGACCGTCATCTCGCGTGATGTGCCCCAGGAGATGGTGGCCAGCGACCTGATCGATGCGGTTCTCGACCAACTCAAACGCTGAAGGAATTTTCATGGCCGCCGAGATCGCGCACAATGTCCATGTTGCTCTGGGCGAGCGTGCCTATGACATCCTGATCGGCGATCGGCTGCTCGATCACGCCGGCTCGATACTGGCCGAGCGGTTCCCGGGCCGGCGCTATGGCATCATCACCGATAATATGGTGGCCGAAGCGCAATTGCCGCGCCTGCTGGCTTCGCTTGATGCGGCCGGGCTCAGCCATTCCGAGATCATCCTGCCGGCGGGCGAGAGCACCAAGTCGTTTGCGCATCTGGAAACGGCGGTCGAAGGCATTCTTGCGGCGCGGCTGGAGCGTGGCGATCTGGTCATCGCGCTGGGTGGTGGGGTGATCGGCGACCTCGCCGGTTTTGCCGCATCGATCGCGCGGCGTGGCATGGATTTCATCCAGATGCCGACCTCGCTGCTGGCGCAGGTGGATAGCTCGGTCGGCGGCAAGACCGGGATCAATTCGCCGCATGGCAAAAATTTGATCGGCGCCTTCCATCAGCCGCGGCTGGTGCTGGCGGATCTGTCGACGCTCGACACGTTGTCGCCCCGCCAGTTCGCCGCCGGCTATGCCGAAGTGGTCAAATATGGCCTGATCGACGATGAAGAATTTTTCTTCTGGCTCGAAGAGCATCAGGCCGAAATCTTTGCCGGAGGACCGGCGCGGGGCGAGGCGATTGCCCGCTGCTGCCGGCACAAGGCGCGGGTGGTGATCGAGGACGAGAAGGAACTGGGCGTCCGCGCGCTGCTCAATCTCGGCCACACCTTTGGGCATGCCCTCGAAAAAGACACCGGCTATTCCGATCGCCTGCTGCATGGCGAGGGCGTGGCCATCGGCATGGTGCTGGCCCATGGATTTTCTGCCAGACTGGGCCTGGCGCCATCGCAGGATACTGGCCGGATATCCGCGCATTTGAAAAAGGCGGGCCTGCCCACCATATTGGCTGATATCCCCGGAGCGCTGGGATCGACCGAAACCCTGATGGCAGCGATTGCCCAGGACAAGAAGGTCGCGCGCGGTGCGCTGACCTTCATCCTGACACGCGGCATCGGGCAGGCTTTCATCGAGAAAAATGTCGACGGCGCGGCGGTTTCGGCGTTTCTGGACGAGATGCGCGGCTCGGCCTGAGCGTCACGCCGCCGGGCCGCTCGAGGGCAGGATCTCGATCGCCAGGGCGTGGACGCGGTCCTTGAGTTCGGCGTCCAAAGCGTTCATGACGGCACGGTGTTGCGCCACGCGCGTCATCCCGTCAAAATGACGGGTCGCGATTCTGACACGAAAATGGGTTTCACCGCCCTCGCGCCACCCGGCATGACCAAAGTGTTTGTTGGACTCGTCGATGACGTCGAGTTGGGTAGGCGAAAAGCTGGCGGTAAGCTTGTCGGTGATGGTATCTTTGACGGTCATCTGACAGGCTCCGATGTTGATAATGGGATTGTAACTAGGCGCAATGAAACCTGAATCCAAGCTCTTCGACACCATTCGCATCCGGCCACGCCGGGAAGAAAAGCCCGAACCCATCGCCCAAGGCTGCGATTGGGAAGGATGCGAGCTGGCTGGCACCTACAAGGCGCCCAAAGGCGCCCGTAACCAGGGCCAGTATCACCATTTCTGCCTTGAGCATGTCCGCCACTACAACACCTCGTTCAACTTCTTTGCCGGCATGGACAAAGAGCAACTGGACGAGGCGCTGCATGCGCCGCCCAAGGCCGAGAGCCGCTCGAGTTTTGCCACCGGCAATCCCGGCATGCGGGCGTCGACCAGCGCGCGCAAGGCCGGCGTTGGCGCCGGCGACAAGTATGGCGATCCGTTCGGCGTGTTTGCGCGCTTCCGCCATCGCCAGTCGCAAAAGCCGGCCGCCGAGCGCGTGCGGCCGCTGCACGAGCAGGATCGGCGGGCGCTGGAAACCCTGGGTATTATCGGTGCGCCGGTTTCCGACGAGATCAAGCGTGCCTACAAGACCCTGGTCAAAATCCACCATCCAGACGCCAATGGCGGGGACAAATCCTCCGAAGAACGGCTGCGCACCATCATTGCGGCCTATTCCCACCTCAAGAAGACCGGCTTCGTCGCCAAATAGCACCTTGCCGGTTTTGTCGATCCGGTCGGAACGCGACAGCGTCCCGACGACTACCCCCGCCGTCACAATGCTGCTATAGACCGCCGGAGTTTTTACGCGACCCCGCCTCGATTTTTTCTTCTGCCACGAGCCCCTTCCATGAGTGAATTCGCCAATCTGCCGGATACCGACTACAAGGCCCGGGACCTTTTCGGGATCGATACCGATATGGTGGTCAAGGGTTATGCCGAGCGCACTGCCCACGTGCCCCCGATTGATCCGGACTATCTTTTCGACCGCAACACCACGCTGGCGATCCTTGCAGGCTTTGCCTTCAACCGCCGCGTCATGGTGCAGGGCTATCACGGTACCGGCAAGTCGACCCATATCGAGCAGGTCGCGGCGCGGTTGAACTGGCCGCTGGTGCGCGTCAATCTGGACAGCCACGTCTCCCGTATCGATCTCGTCGGCAAGGACGCGATCGTGCTCAAGGACGGCAAGCAGATCACCGAATTCCGCGATGGCATCCTGCCATGGGCGGTGCAGAACAATGTCGCTCTGGTGTTCGACGAATATGACGCGGGTCGTCCCGACGTGATGTTCGTTATCCAGCGCGTGCTGGAAGTGGCGGGTCGCCTGACCCTGCTTGACCAGAACCGCGTGATCGTGCCGCATCCGGCCTTCCGCCTGTTCGCGACCACCAATACGATTGGTCTGGGCGATACGTCGGGCCTCTATCACGGCACCCAGCAGATCAACCAGGGTCAGATGGACCGCTGGAGCCTGGTGACGACGCTCAATTACCTGCCGCATGACAAGGAAGTCGGCATCGTTCTGGCCAAGGCCAAGAGCTATGCGCAGACCGAGAAGGGCAAGAAGACCGTGTCCAACATGGTGCGTCTGGCCGATCTGACGCGCTCGGCGTTCATCAATGGCGACCTCTCCACCGTGATGAGCCCGCGTACGGTGATCACCTGGGCCGAAAACGCCGAGATCTTCGGCGATGTCGGTTTCTCGTTCCGCCTGACCTTCCTCAACAAGTGCGACGAACTCGAACGCCCCGTGGTTGCCGAGTTCTATCAGCGCGTGTTTGGTGAAGACCTGCCGGAATCCTCGGCAAACCTGGCGGTGACCGCCTAGTTCGGGATCAGCCTCTTGGCCCAGAACATCTATGACGATGCGGCATTCTTTGAGGGTTACAGCCAGTTCCCCCGCTCACGCGAGGGACTGGCCGGCGCCCCTGAATGGCCGTCGCTCCGGGCCATGCTGCCCGCGCTCAGGGATCGCACGGTCCTCGATCTCGGCTGCGGGTTCGGCGCGTTCTGTCGCTGGGCCGTGGAGCAGGGCGCCAGCGACGTCGTGGGGCTGGACCTGTCGCAGCGCATGCTCGATACGGCCCGCGAGCGCAGCGGCGACATGCCGATCCGCTACGAGCAGGCCGATCTTGAAACCTTCGAGCCGCAAATTGGTGCGTTCGACCTGGTGTTCAGCTCGCTGACCGTTCACTACCTCGCCGATTTCGATGCTTTCTGCGCCAAGGTGCGGCGGACCCTCAAGCCGGGTGGGCACTTCGTCTTTTCGATGGAGCACCCGATCTTTGCCAGCCGGGCCGAGCCCGACTGGATCAGCGACGCGGCCGGCAAGCGGGCCTGGGCCATTCAGGACTACAATCGCGAAGGCGAACGGGTGACTGACTGGATCGCCAAGGGCGTGATCAAGCATCACCGCAAGATCGCCACCGTCTTTGCCAGCCTTTCCGCCCATGGCCTCGTCGTCGATGCGATGGACGAATGGGGTCCCACGTCTGCGGACCTTGTCGCCATCCCGGCGCTTGCCGATGAAATCGTGCGGCCGATGCTTTTGCTGATGGCCGCTCACGCCGCGGGCGACCGCGTCATCCCTGCCTAATCTTTCCGACCCGGATCCGTTTCCATGGCACAGCCACCGCGCAGCAAAGCCAACAAGCCCGACCAGACCCAGGTGTTCAAATCCGCCATGGGTGCCACGGTGCGCGCCATTGGCGGCAAGGCCGATCTCGAAGTGACCTTCACCGCCGATCGGCCCTTGCTGACCTCGGACAAGGCGCGCCTCGCCAATCTGCCGCGCCTGCCGACCCGGCGCGACATTGCCATTGCTCGCGGGCAGGGCGACGCCATGGCCATGCGCCTCGCCAGTCATGATCCCGATGCGCATCGCAAGCGCTCGCCGATGGACCCCGTCGCCCGTGCCGCCTTCGATGCGCTGGAACAGGCTCGTGTCGAGGCGCTGGGCTGCGTGCGCATGCCGGGCATGGTCGGCAATATCGGCGAGATGCTGGAAGACCGGCTGTTCCGCGCCAATTTTGCCGAGATCAGCGACAAGGGCGATGCCCCGATCGCCGAGGCGCTGGGCCTGCTGCTGCGCGAAAAGCTCGCCGGCGTGCCGGTGCCGCCCTCGGGTCATGCGCTGGTGGATTTCTGGCGCAAGGAAATCGAGGAGAAGGGCGGTAATTCGCTCAACGAGCTGCTGACCCGCTACGAAGACCAGGACGAGTTTTCGCGCGTTGCCAAGGCGCTGCTGCGCGACCTCAACCTCGTGCCCGAAAGCGAGCTTGAAGACCCCGATGCCTCCGACGAAGACGCCGGGGACGACCAGGAGCCGGACAAGGCCGATGGCTCCGACCAGTCGCCCGAACAGGGCGAAGGCGAGAACGAGCAGGACAGCAGCGAGCAGGACGAAAGCGCTGGCCAGAGCGAGGAAACCGGCGATGTCGAGGGCATGGAAAGCGACATGGCCGACACCGACGAGGACGCGGCCAGCGATGCGGGGGACGATGCCCCGATGCCGCCGCCGGCCAAGGACGGCGGCACGCAGCTGACCAACCAGTTCAACTACAAGGTGTTCACCACCAAGTATGACGAGATCGTCAAGGCGGCAGAGCTCTGCCCGCCCGAGGAACTCGATCAGCTGCGCTCGCTGCTGGACAAGCAGCTGGAAAACCTGGCTGGCGCAGTGGCGCGGCTGGCCAACAAGCTGCAGCGCCGCCTGATGGCCAAGCAGAACCGCAGCTGGCAGTTCGACCTCGAAGAAGGGGTGCTGGATACGGCGCGGCTGACCCGCGTGGTCACCGACCCGATGCAGGCGCTGAGCTTCAAGGTCGAGAACGACACCGATTTCCGCGATACCGTGGTGACGCTGCTGATCGACAATTCCGGCTCGATGCGCGGGCGGCCGATCACCATTGCGGCGATCTGCGGCGATATTCTTGCGCGCACGCTGGAGCGCTGCGGCGTCAAGGTCGAGATCCTGGGCTTTACCACCCGCGCCTGGAAGGGCGGCAAGAGCCGTGAAGCCTGGCTCGAGGCCGGCCGGCCCGCCAATCCTGGCCGCGTCAATGACGTGCGCCACATCATCTACAAGGCCGCCGACGAGCCGTGGCGACATGCGCGGCGCAATCTCGGGCTGATGATGCGCGAGGGGCTGCTGAAGGAAAACATCGACGGCGAGGCGCTGGAATGGGCGCGCAAGCGCCTGATGGCGCGGCCGGAAAGCCGCCGCATCCTGATGGTGATCTCCGATGGTGCGCCGGTCGATGACTCGACGCAGTCGGTCAATGCCGGCAATTATCTCGAGGCGCATCTGCGCCAGGTGATCGAGGATATCGAGACGCGTTCGTCGATCCAGCTGGTGGCGGTGGGTATCGGCCACGATGTGACCCGCTATTATCGCCGCGCCGTGACGCTGCTCGATGCCGAGGAACTGGCGGGCGCGCTGACCGACGAATTGGCCTCGCTGTTCGATGAAGAATTGCCTGCCCAGACCCGGCGGAGGGGGCGCGGATGATCCGCGCGGCCGTTCTTGCGACGGCTGCATTCCTCGGGCTGGGGCATGCCCCGGCCTTCGCTCTCGAATTGACCGTCGGTGCGGTCCAGATCACTCAGTTCAAGGGCGCAGCCCTCGACCAGAAGGTCGACAAGCTGATCTGGCGTGGCGGTATTGCCATGGTCAGCCAGGACGATACCTTTGGCGGGCTCTCGGGTCTTGCCACGACTGGCAGCGACCAGCAGGTGGCGCTGGTGTCGGATCGGGGAAACTTCGTTTCCGGGCAATTGGCCTATGACGAGGCCGGGCGGTTGTTCGGCTTTATCGGCGTGACCATCCAGCCGATCCAGAATTCCAGGGGCGCGCCGCTGCCGCGGCAATATAGCCGCGATGCCGAGGCCATGGACACGGTCTATCGCGATGGCCTGCCGGTAGCGGTGCGCGTCGGCTTTGAGCATCTGACGCGGGTGGCGGACTTCGATCTGGCCAAGGGCGTGCCCGGTGGTCCGGCGCGCGAAGTGCCGATCCCCGACTGGCTGACCAATACCCGCACCAATGAATCGCTGGAAGCGGTGTGTATTGCGCCGCCGGCCTCCCCGATTGCCGGTTCAACCCTACTGCTGACCGAGGGCGTCATTGATGACGATGGCCAGCATGTGGCGCTGCTGCTGGGGCAGAACGACAAGGGGCCGCTGAGCTATCAGTCAAACCCGGTGGTCAATCCGACCGATTGTGCCTTCCTGCCCAATGGCGACCTGCTGGTGCTGGAGCGCGGGGTGGCGTTCCTGAGCTTCACCATGACGCTGCGCCGGGTGCCGGCCGCCGAAGTGCGGCCGGGCAATCTGATGATCGGCGAAGTGCTGCTCGAGGCCAGTGGCGGCGACATCGACAATATGGAGGCCTTGGCCGTCCATACCGCGCCCGATGGGGAAACCCGGATCGTCATTGGCTCGGACAATAATTTCAACGACTGGCAGCGCAGCCTGCTGCTGGAATTTGCGCTGCCGGAGTGATTATCAGGCCCGGGCGCCCAACGGTGGCAGGGGGCGGATCCGGCCCATCAGCGCCCGGTAAGGGGCCAGCAGCAGCAGGGCGGCCAGGAACTTGACCATGAAGTCGCCCGAGGCCAGCGAAGTCCAGAGCGGCACTTCCGGGCCAATGCCGAGCCAGGGGGCCGGGAAGCCCAGCGAACCGTCGGGCAGGCCGAACATGGCGTCGATGCCGGCCATGGCGGGCGAGAAGGCGACGGTGAAGAAGATCGCGGTATCGATCATCGAGCCAAACAGCGATCCCAGCAGCGGCGGCAGGTACCAGGCGCGGCTGGAGCGCAGGCGGGAGAAGATGGCGATATCGAGCAGCTGGCCGGTGAGGAACGCCGTGGCCGAGGCCATGGCGATGCGCTGGGTGGTGGCGGGCGAGCCGCCAGCATTCCAGGGCAGGGGATTATAGCTGAGATAGAACGAGACCCCGAGACCGACAAGAAAGCCGACCAGCACGACGAGACGCGCCTTGCGCGGGCCGTCATAGCGGTTGGTCAGGTCCGTGATCAGGAAGGCAAAGGGGAAGGTGAAGGCGCCCCAGGTCAAGAGGTCGGCCAGATTGACCGAGCCGAGCTGCGCCTGCAGCGGGTAGAGCACCAGGATATTGGACGCGGCGACAACCACGACCATGGCGGCAACAGCCGCCAGGAAGCGAGCAAGCATTGGAATGCACCTCTATTGAGCGCTATCCGGCAAAAGACCGGGGCGCGGGGTAGTCTAGCGAATGGGCGTCATGGACGCCCGTAAAATAAAAGCCGCGCGGACCGGAAGGCCTGCGCGGCTGAATTCGGGATGGGCCGGTGGCTTACGACGCCAGAGCGGCGCGCACTTCCTTCTTCAGGCCCTGGGCCAGCGGCGACATATCGGCATCGTCCTGCTTGAGCAGGAAGGCATCCAGACCACCGCGGTGTTCGACGGTGCGCAGGGCAGCTGCCGAAATGCGCAGCTTCACCGGGCGCGCCAGGGCGTCCGAGAGCAGGGTCACATTCACCAGATTGGGAAGGAAGCGGCGGCGGGTGCGGTTGAGGGCGTGGGACACGTTGTTCCCGGTCATTACACCCTTGCCAGTCAGTTCACAGCGACGTGCCATTTGGAGATATCCTAATTTGTGTAAAGGTCCTGCGTGGCGGGTTATCCCGCGACGGGCCTCGATTGTTGTGAAATCTTGGCCGGTCTTTAGAGAAAAGGGGTGCTGCCGTCAAGGTAAGCTGGTGCTCAAACGCCCGCGAGCGCCTTGCAAGGGCCTCGGGAGGGAGGCACCTTTTGACTTTACGTGATTCGTTGGCCGGTTCGGGCCGGGTCACGCCCTGGCCCCAGTGCCGATAAAGAGACGACACCCGTGACCTTTTTTCGTTTTGCCTCTGCCCTTGGGCTTGCCGCCTGCCTCGCCATCCCGGCGCAGGCCGCCGATGTGCAGGCCAGCGCCAGCTATGTGATCAGCCTGGGCGGCATCAATGTCGCCAGCGTGGCGGTCGACCTGAGCGATAACGGCTCGCGCTACGAACTGGACCTCAAGGCCAATGTGGCCGGGCTGGGCTCGCTGGTGGCGAGCGGCACGGCGGCCATGGTGTCCAAGGGCCGCGTCAATGGCTCGGCGTTGATCTCGGAGACATTCGATCTCAATACCCGCGCCAATGGCGAGACCTTCTCGGTCGATGTCGACTATGCCGGGGGCAGTGTTGCAGGGTTCAAGGTCGAGCCGCCGCTGCTGGACAATTACAACCGGGTGCCGATCGAGCGCAGTCACCTCAATGGCGTCGGCGACATGCTGTCTTCCTTCGTCATCAAGGGCGGCGCCTTCGACAGGAGCCTCTGCCAGCGCAAGGTGAACATCTTTACCGGCGTCGAGCGCTTCAACATTGCCATGGCGTTTGCCGCCAATGATGAGGCGACCTCGCCGCGCACCGGCTATCAGGGGCCGGTCGTGCTGTGCAATCTGCGCTACACGCCGGTATCGGGCCACTTCACCACATCGGAAATCACCAATTATCTTGCCGACAGCGACCGCATCCTGATCTGGTATGCGCCGCTGGGCGAGACCGGCTATGTCATCCCCTACCGCGTGCTGCTCAGCACCAATATGGGTGACCTGTCGATGGTGCTGACGCAGATGCGCAGCTGACCGTCGCACCTGCTGCACCGACAATGTTTCCTCGCAATCGCACCCCTTGCCCTCTCCCCTGAGGGCGAGCGGGCGGTCGGCGTTCGAGCCGATTTCGGCTAGATCACGCTTTCCATTCCCCACGCGCTCGGCCACGAGACTTAACAATACCTTAGCGGGGGCGCTGTCCCGGGCTGGGACGGTCAACGGCTTTATCCTCAATTTCGAAGTTTTTTCACCCCGGTTGCTGCCGCATTCGGGGTGAAAAGGTGCGCCGGTCTGTCGGACATTGGCGTTAAGGTCTTGTTCGTAAAGGGCTCTGGCGGGGCAATCTTTACGCTTTGGTAAGGATGATGAACGGGTTTGGCTGGGTTTTGGATGGGTTCGGCGCCTGAGGCAGTGGCGTAGTGGGTGGGCTGGTGCCCAGCGACTATGGGCTGGGGTGAACAAAGCCGCATTCTCTCCGTTGCTCCGATTCGATCCGTGTTCGTTCTTGGTTTGCACCAAAGGTTAATGGAGCGGGCGCGACTGGCCGCGGGCTGTCCCGTTCTGGACGTGTTGTGGCGCCGCCTGGCGAGGCCGGCGGTTGGACGGGACTGCGTTGCATGCGGCGAGACGGGCCTCATGAGTTTTGAATATGCGAGACACCGCCTCGCCGCATGCGATGGGTTTTCTGGAACTCAGGTGCGGCCGACCTTTTGAGCTTAGGCCGACACAGCCCCCATGGACCCAAGGGGAGGCGAACGCCCCCCTCTCCCATCTGCCTCCCACAAGCCGGTTCGCGCGACCCCGCAGCTATCGTGGGTGAGTGCGGGGAGTATGCGGGCGGGTGGAGGGGGCGGGGATAAGTTTCGGTTTTGTCGTCATTCAGTGGCTGCGGGGACCCCCACCCTTGATCCCTCCCCCCCAGGGGGGAGGGTGTCGCAGTCGGTATACCCCCCCCAAATTACCGGGGGTGCCCGGGCGTGACCCGCGGGTCTCGGGGCACAATCGCTGTGCGGTGCGGAGGAGAGTGGCCCACGGATCAGGCCCGTGGGCAGCACGGTGGGTGGATTTTGACCCGAGTTTGCGGCGCCATACCCCCACCCTGCTCGATGACGGACTTAGCAACCTAAGTCCTATCTCGCTTCCCTCCCCACAAGGGGGAGGGATGTCGACTGATGGAGTGGTGATGGAGCAAGCAGTCATCTCCCTCCCCCCTTTGTGGGAGGGATCAAGGGTGGGGGTGCTGACGGGCATAGTCTCGCCCAGTTCACTGGGCTGCCCGCGGGCTTGACCCGCGGGTCTCGGGTCGCAGCCGCTGGGCCGTGGGGAGGAGAGTGGCCCACGGGTCAGGCCGGTGGGCAGCGCGGTGGGTGGATTTTGACCTGAGTTTGCGGCGCCATACCCCCACCCTGCTCGATGACGGACTTAGCAAGCTAAGTCCTATCTCGCTTCCCTCCCCACAAGGGGGAGGGATGTCGACTGATGGAATGGTGATGGAGCAAGCAGTCATCTCCCTCCCCCCCTTGTGGGAGGGATCAAGGGTGGGGGTGCTGACGGGCATAGTCTCGCCCAGTTCACGGGGCTGCCCGCGGGCTTGACCCGCGGGTCTGGTGCCGCAGCCGCTGGGCCGTGGCAGCGCGGTGGGTGGGGGATGGAGGCGCGGCTCGCGAAACGCGGGCGGGATGTGGTTATAGTTAACGCAAGGCTAACGCGGGGCGGGTCCAGGAATGGGACGGTCAAGGGCCGGAGGAGTGAAGAGGGGCGCGGAGAGGGCAGGGACGCTGGGGTGGAGAGTGTCAAGGTGACAAAAATCTTTGCGCGGCATGGATTTACCTCTCGTTCACAGGTCGAGTCGGCGGCGGTGAAAAGGCGAGAAATTAACGGTCTGGTAGGGATGATGAACGGGTTCTATGGGGAATGCGCCGGGAAAACACCAGATGATGAGGTGTTAGTGCCTGGGACGGGGCAGACCCACCACGGGCAGTAGGGAACAAAACCAGATTCACCGAGTCGCACCGATTCGGTTCTGGTTCGTTCCCCTCTCGTTCCGATTGTGATCAGTCGATAAAATGGGTCGCATAAACTGTCCTTTCGTGGGACAGTATGGCAACACTCGTAACCGTCCGCTCGACGCCCTACATTGGCGGCAATGACCTTCGCACCCTATCAATCGCTCAAGGCGATTCTCGGCCCCACCAATACCGGCAAGACCTACTTTGCCATCGAGCGCATGCTGGCCCATCCCACCGGGATGATCGGGCTGCCGCTGCGTCTGCTGGCGCGCGAGGTTTACCAGCGCGTGGTGGAGCGAGTTGGCGCCCAGGCGGTGGCGCTGATTACCGGGGAAGAGCGCATCGTGCCGGCGCGGCCGCGATTCTGGGTGTGCACGGTGGAAGCCATGCCCACCGATATCCGGGTCGATTGCGTCGCCATCGATGAAATCCAGACAGCGATCGACTTTGACCGCGGGCATGTGTTTACCGATCGCATCCTGCATCTGCGCGGCACCCGCGAGACGCTGTTCCTGGGCGCGGGGACGATGGCGGGCGTGATCAAGCGGCTGCTGCCCGATGTCGAAATCATCGACCGACCGCGATTCTCGCATCTGACCTATGCCGGCTCCAAGAAGATCTCGCGCCAGCCGACCCGCTCGGCCATCGTCGCCTTCTCGGCCCGGCAGGTCTATGCGATTGCCGAACTGATCCGGCGCGAGCGCGGCGGGGCGGCGGTGGTGATGGGGGCGCTGAGCCCGCGTACCCGCAATGCACAGGTCGAGCTCTACCAGAATGGCGACGTGGATTTCCTGGTGGCGACCGATGCCATCGGCATGGGGCTGAACCTCGATATCCATCACATCGCCTTTGCCGACGACACCAAATTCGACGGGCACCAGAGCCGGCCATTGACGGCGGCCGAACTGGGCCAGATCGCCGGACGGGCCGGTCGACATGCCCGCAATGGCACCTTTGGCGTCACCGGCGGCACCGAAGGATTTGACGAAGAAATGGTCGTGGCGCTGGAAACGCACGACTTCGATCCGGTCAAAGTGCTGCAATGGCGCAACAATCGGCTGGATTTTTCATCCATCCCGGCCCTGCTCAACAGCCTGGAACGCGCCCCCGAGCACCGCAGCCTGACAAGGGTGCCGATCGCCACCGACCAGCGGGCCCTGGAGTTCGTGGCCCGCAATGAAGCAGGGGCACTGGCACGGGGACTGGATGGGGCGCGCCTGCTGTGGGAGGTGTGCCAAACCCCGGATTACCAAGGAATTTCGCCCGCGGCGCATGGCGAAATCGTCACGCGAATTTATTCAGATTTGAAACGAAATGGCGCCGTCAATGCGGACTGGATTGCCGAGCAGGTGCGGTTTTGCGACAATACGAGCGGCGATATTGACACGCTCAGCAACCGGATCAAGCAAATCCGGACCTGGACCTTTGTCGCCAACCGTAAAAACTGGCTTGCAGACCCATCACATTGGCGCGAAAAGACCCGTGATATAGAAGATCGGCTGAGCGACGCTTTGCATGAGCGTCTCACCCAGCGATTCGTGGACCGGCGGACCAGCGTTCTACTCCGCCACCTGAAAGACAAACGTATGGCATCTCCCGAGATCAATGAACGTGGCGAAGTACGGCTGGAAGGCCATCTGATCGGCACGCTCGAAGGCTTCCGTTTCACCCTGGCGCGCAATGACGGCGACGTCGATGCGAAGGGACTGCGGACCGCCGCCGATCACGTGGTGGCGCCCGAAATCCACAATCGCGCCGACCGGCTGGCCGGGGCGCCGAACGAGGAATTCGTGCTGGCGACCGACGGGCGCATGCGCTGGAAGGGCGATGTCATCGCCGAACTGGTCGAGGGCGACGCGCTGCTGCGCCCCCGGATCCTGATTCTGGCCGATGAAACGCTGACCGGCACCGACCTCGAACGCGTGCAGGACCGGCTGAACCTGTGGCTGCGCCACCATATCAATACCGTGCTGGAGCCGGTGATGGCGCTGGAAGCGCCGGCCGATCTCGATGGTCCGGCTCGTGGCATTGCCTTCCAGCTGTTCGAGCATCTTGGCCTTATTCCGCGTGCCCAGGTGGCCGAGGAGGTCAAGGGGCTCGACCAGGACGTGCGCGGCAAGATGCGCAAGCTGGGGATCAAGTTCGGCGCCTATCACATCTATCTGCCGCTGAGCCTGAAGCCGGCGCCGCGCGAACTGGCGCTGATTCTGTTCGCCCTGCGCAATGGCGGCATCCGCCAGCCGGGCGTCACCGATATTCCGCATATCGTGCTGTCGGGCCGGACGTCGTTCCTGGTCGATCCGGAAGTCGATGTCCGGCTTTACGAAATCGCCGGCTTCAAGGTGGCAGGCAAGCGGGCGGTGCGCGTCGATATTCTCGAGCGCCTGGCCGATATCATCCGGCCGTTGATCTCGCTCGATCCGAGCCGCATCGAAGGCGAGCCCCCGGCGGGCGCTGCCGAAGGCAATGGCTTCCGGGTGACGGTCGAAATGACCTCGCTGCTGGGCTGCTCGGGCGAAGATTTCGCCTCGATCCTGACCTCGCTGGGCTATCGCCTGCGCCGTACGCCGAAGGTGGTTGCGGTGGCGGCCCCGGCAGCTGAAGCGACGGCGGAGGCGCCGGCGCTTGAGGAAGTGCTGGCAGAAAATCCGGCCGAGATCGAGCCGAGCCCGGCGCTTGACGGTGAAGCTGCTGCCCCAGCGGTGGTGGCCGACGCCGATATCCCGGCGACGACGATCATCGAAGCCGCGCCAGCGACTGCCGAGACGAATGAGGCGGTTGCGGCGGCCGAAACGGGCGAAGCCGTTTCAGCGAATGAAACAGTTGAGACTGTTTCGGTGGAGCCAGAGTTCGATGAAGTTTGGTTCCCCGGCGGCAAGCGCCAGGACAATGCCAAGCGCCATGGTGGCCGGCGCGAACAGCGCGGCGGGGGTGCCGAAGGCGGGCAGCGCCCGCCCCGTCACGAGCGCCAGCGTCCGGCGGCCCGACCGGCCAATCGCCGTCCCGAGGGTGAAGTGCAGGACCTGAGCAAGGCGGCCCATCTCAATGGCAAGGCGCGGTTTGAAAACCGGGCCAAGGCCGAGGCGCGCCCGCGCTTCGACAAGCCACGCGGCGATGCAGTGCGCCAGGACAATACCAGGCCGGCGCAGCGCGACGAGCGCAAGGTGGCCTTCGATCCCGATAGCCCGTTCGCGGCCCTGGCTGCGCTGCGCGGCAAGAAGCCCGAGTAAGGATTGGCAGGGCCGGTTCCCCCGGCGCCCCGCAAGGAGCGCCTGGACAGGTTCCTGTTCTTTTCGCGCGCCATCAAATCGCGCACCCTGGCGCAAAAGGTCATCGAGACCGGCGCCATCCGCGTCAATTCCGAACGCATGATCGCCAGCGACCACAAGGTGGGCGCTGGCGATGTGCTGACCATGGCCGTCCATAATCGCATTATCGTCTGGAAGATCCTCGATTGCGGCACGCGGCGCGGCCCGGCCAGCGAGGCGATGACGCTGTATGAGGACCTGTCGCCGCCCGTCCTGCCGCGTGAGGAGCGCTCGCCCTATGACGCAGCGATTGCCGAGCGCGACCCCGGCAGCGGGCGGCCGACCAAGCGGGAGCGGCGGCTGACGGACAAGTTGCGGGACGGGGACGAGGAGTAGCGGGCTGAGCCCGATGGGCCTCGCGGGAATGACCCGGTGGAAAGTTCAGAGCGAAAGCTCTTTCTCTCATGGGGAGCGGCGCGCCAATCCGTCCTACGGCGCAGCCTTGCAGCGGGGGTGAAAACGGTTTAGCACCGGTCCCGTTGAGACTCCCCTTGGACTGCCCTCCACATGACCTACATCGTCACTGACAATTGCATTAAGTGCAAATACACCGATTGCGTCGAGGTTTGCCCCGTCGACTGCTTTTATGAAGGCGAGAACATGCTCGTCATTCATCCGGACGAATGTATCGACTGTGGTGTGTGCGAACCGGAATGTCCGGCGGAAGCAATTCGGCCCGATACCGAAAGCGGGCTCGACAAGTGGCTCGAGATCAATACGAAATATGCTTCGATCTGGCCGAACTTGTCTGAACGGCGTGATCCGCCTGCTGACGCCAAGGCATTCGATGGCGAAGAAGGCAAGTTTGAAAAATACTTCTCCGCTACGCCCGGCGAAGGCGATTGACGGGACTCAACGCGGAATAGTCGTTGCGGCAACGGACCTCGAACAGGCCCGCGAAGACTGCTGATTCGTAGTTTTTGATTCTGCTGAAATATTGTGCTATGGTGCTCCTATATGCAGTTGAGCCCGTCACCCGTGCCGTCAGGCACATTTTTTTTGACAGACATCACCAGATGCTTGGCGTTCCGGGAAAGCGGACCCGGACGGCCATAGGGCTTGACTGCGCTGCCCCTGAGCGGGGCGATATCAGTATGAGGTGGACGGTCCTTCCCGCAGGGTTCTGTCCATTGGGGCGTCAACAAGGAGTTATCTTATGGTAGCCAAGAAGACCACTCAGCGGCTTGGGTTCAAGACCGGCGAATTCGTTGTCTATCCGTCGCATGGCGTCGGTGTGATCGTCGCGATCGAGGAACAGGAAGTTGCCGGTCTGGTTCTTGAGTTGTTCGTCATCAGCTTCGAGCAGGACAAGCTGACCCTGCGCGTTCCCGTGGCAAAGATCAAGTCGGTCGGCATGCGCAAGCTGGCCGAAGAAGACATGGTCACCCAGGCCCTCACCACAGTGACCGGCCGGGCTCGCGTCAAGCGCACCATGTGGTCGCGCCGCGCCCAGGAATATGAAGCCAAGATCAATTCGGGCGATCTGATTGCCATCTCGGAAGTCGTGCGCGATCTCTATCGCTCCGACGACCAGCCCGAGCAGTCCTATTCCGAACGCCAGCTGTTCGAGCAGGCCATGGATCGCATGAGCCGCGAAATCGGCGCGGTGAACCGCCTGACCCTGACCGAAGCCGTGCAGCTGATCGAAAAGAACCTCGCCAAGTCCCCGAAGCGGACCAAGGCCGATGCGGCCGAAAGCGACGAGGAAGCTGCGGCCTAAAGTGGCGGTGGATTGAGAATTATGGAGGCCGGCGGAAACGCCGGCCTTTTTTGTTTTTGGGGTGTGGGGGAGTGGGAAGTATGGGCTAGCCGGCCCCCACCCTTGATCCCTCCCCGCAAGGGGGAGGGTGTCGACTGAGGATTTGGTGCGCGGTGGTGGCTGTGCGGTGGGCGGTAGCATCAATGGTGTCGCAAACACCGGCTGCCCACGGGCTCGACCCGTGGGTCATTATCAGCGCGGCACAAGCGGGGAGTGGTCCCCGGGTCAAGCCCGGGGACAGCGCGGTGGGTGGGATGGGCAACGCGGCTGGGATGGGCAACGTAGGGGATGCAGGTGGGTGAAGATGCGGCCGTGTGGACGGGAACCTACGATTTGTCGCCCAGGACGCTTTTCATGCTGACTTTGGCGCTGCCGGGCCGGAGGGGCTGTTGCTGGCTTTCATGGGGAGCCCAGCCGGAGAGCCAGATCACATCGAGGCTGGCGCGGACGCGGCCGTCGGGGTCAGCGTCGCGCTCGGCATAGGCCGTCGCGGCGGCGGTGAGCAGGGTGCGGGTGGCTGGGCGGCGGGGGCGGTCGAAGAGCGGATTGGCGGCGCCCAGCGCCTTGAGTTCGGCCATCAGCGCGAAGGGGCTGGAATAGCGCACGATATGGGTTTCGACGTCGGTGACGGGTAGCGCCAGGCCAGCCCGTTGCACCAGGGCGCCGGCGTCGCGGACCTGGATCATCGGGGCGACACGGGCGGACGCACCGCCCAGCACCAGCGCATCGGCGGCGAGGAAGGCTTCGCGCAGCTCAGTGAGCGTATTGCCGCCGAGCGCGGCGACCGTCAGCAGGCCATCGGGCGCCAGTTTTGAGCGCAGCCGCGCCAGATAGCCGGGCACGTCATTGACCGCCTGCAGATGCAGGATGGAAACGATGAGGTCATAGGGGCCATCGCCGAGATCGGGCACATCGTCGGGGCCGGCAAAGGCGGCATGGCGCTGATAGGAAAAGCTGGCGCTGGCAGTGCGGCCGGTGGTCGGCAGGCGCTCGATATCGGGGCCGATGATGACGGCGCGAGGAAAATCGCGGATCAGCGCGCCGAGGCGATCGTCAAGGTCGGCCAATACCAGATCGGTGACAAAATCCTCGCGCCCGGCCGGGCGGCGGGCGAGGTGGCGCGCGATCAAGGTCGTGTCGAAGATTTTCGGGGGCAGGGACATGGCGCGGGGACGACAGTGCTTCATTGCGGTGGCAGTATGGAGCTTATGGAGAGCCCGGACGCGTCTGTCAAAACCCCGCTGCACAGCCGCCTGATCGGCGGGGCGCAGCGCATGGGGGCGCTGCTGCTCGACCAGCTCTATCCGCCGATATGCCTCAACTGCGATGCACCGACAGCCAGCGCCGACACCTTGTGCGGCACCTGCTTTGCCGGGCTGCGGCCGATCACGGCGCCGCTCTGCCCGCGACTGGGACTGCCCTTTGAGACCGATCCGGGGGCCGATGCGCTCTCGCTCGAGGCGATTGCCGAGCCACCGCCCTTTGCGCGGGCGCGCTCGGCGGTGCTCTATAACGCGGTGGCGGGGACAATCGTGGCGCGGCTGAAATATGGCGACCGGCCGGAGCTGGCGCGGTTCTGCGCGCTGCTGATGGCGGGGGCCGGGCATGAATTGTGGGGGGATGGCCCGGTGCTGGTGCCGGTGCCGCTGCATCCCAGCCGGCAGCGCGAACGGCGCTATAACCAATCGGGCGAGTTGGCGCGCGCCTTGGCCGCAGTGACGGGGCTGCAATGCGATCCGGCTTTGGCCCGGCGCATCCGGCGGACGCGGCAGCAGGTGGGGTTGAGCGGGGATGGGCGGGCGCGCAATGTGGCGGGGGCGTTTGCGGCGCATCCGGACCTGCTGGCCCGCCTCAAGGGCCGCAATGTCGTGCTGGTCGACGACGTCTACACGACCGGGGCGACCTGCAAGGCGGTGACGCGGGCGCTGCTCAAGGGCGGGGCCGGCTCGGTTGATGTCATCAGCTTTGGTCGCGTTGTCATTGGGGCGGAAATGCCCATATAAGCGGGACAGACCTGTATTTCCTGCGTTTTCGGAGAGCTTGCATGGCCAAGATCGAGATCTACACCACCCCAACCTGTCCCTATTGCCACGCCGCCAAGGCGCTGCTGGCCGACAAGGGGGTCGATTTCACCGAAATCACGGTGCTGGAGCCCGACCTGCGCGCGGCAATGACCGAGCGCGCCCATGGCCGCCGCACCGTGCCGCAGATTTTTATCGGTGACACCCATGTGGGTGGCTATGACGACATGGCGGCGCTGGATCGCCAGGGCGAGCTGGATGGGTTGTTGCAGGGGTAGTGGCGGGCCGCGCTTGTGCGTTTCTCATGCTTTCGTTTCCCCCAGGGTCTTTTCCCATTCACTCCGTGGGATGAGGAACGAATGGGTGGGACGGCATAACTCCGTGGGATTTGGGGAGTTGCCCCACGGGGCATTATCGGCCCGGCGTGGGTGGTGAGTGGTCCCCGGATCAAGTCCGGGGACAGCGTGGTGGGTGTGAGGACGTGTGGCCGTACTCAGGCGCGGCAAGAATGGATTCCCGCCTGCGCGGGAATGACCCGGTGAAATGCGCGAATGAGGCGGTGGTCGGAGCAGCAGTCAACGACAATCAAGCCACCTCCAAATGGAAATGATCTGACATGAAGATTGCGGCGATACAGATGCGGTCGGGGCCGGAGCCGGAGGCTAATCTGGCGGCGCTGGAGCCATTGCTGGCCGAGGCGGTGGCGGCGGGCGCGCATTATGTGCTGACGCCGGAAGTGACCGTGGCCTTTGCGGAAAACCGCGAGGGGCTGGCGCGGGTGGCAGGGCCCTATGAGGGCAATCCGCAGCTGGCTGTGCTGGCTGATCTCGCCAAGCGGCATGGGGTGTTCCTGCATATCGGCTCGATGGCGGTGGCGCTCGAGGACAGGCGGTTTGCCAATCGCTCGGTGCTGCTGGGACCGGACGGGCAGGTGCAGGGGCTTTACGACAAGATCCATCTGTTCGATGCCGATATTGCCGGGCTCAATGCCTATCGCGAAAGCGACACCTATAAGGGTGGCGATGCAGCGGTTGTGGTGCCTGTGGACGACATCAAGCTGGGCATGGCGATCTGCTATGACGTGCGGTTTCCGCCGCTGTTCAATGCGCTGGCCAATGGAGGGGCGCAACTGATCGCGGTGCCCGCGGCATTTACGGTGCCGACGGGGGAGGCGCATTGGGAAGTGCTGCTGCGGGCGCGGGCGATCGAAACCGGCTCCTATGTGATTGCGGCGGCGCAGGGTGGCGTGCACCCCAATGGCCGCGCCACCTACGGGCATTCGATGATCATCGACCCATGGGGCAAGATCGTCGCCATGCTTGACCATGACGCGCCCGGGGTGATCACGGCAGAGATTTCCGCCGAAGCGGTCGCCGATGCGCGCCAGCGCGTCCCGGCGCTGGCCAATGCGCGCGATTTTGCCAAGGCATTGCCGCGCTGAGCGATCGACCTATATCTTAGTGGCAGGGGCCCAGTGCCCCGAGGACGAAGCCGTGATCAATTTTTCTTTGCACTGCCCACAGGACCACCAGTTCGACGCCTGGTTCAAGAGCGCTGCGGCGTTCGACGAACAGCAGGCGCGCGGGATTGTTACCTGTCCGGTTTGCGGATCTTCCGAAATCGGCAAGGCCTTGATGGCGCCGGCGCTGTCGCGGGCGCATTCAGACAAGCATGCGGTTTCGGCGGGACATCCCGACCAGGCCAGGATCCAGGAAATGCTGCGGGCATTGCGCCAGAAGGTGACGAGCGAAGCGGATTATGTCGGCGACAGGTTTGCCGAAGAGGCCCGCAAGATTCACTTTGAGGAAGCCGAAGCGCGGGGCATTTACGGCGAAGCCACGCGTGAAGAGGTTGTTGCCATGGTCGAGGAGGGCATCGAGTTCATGCCGCTGCCCGACCTGCCCGAGGACCGCAATTAGGGTTCCATCAAGCTTTGCCCGGACCTGACCGGCCCGCCATGCGCGGCGGGACGATGGATTGCCATGCCTGGTATCCGGCGGCGCGCGGAAGCCTGCAATGGTCGAACTGGATTTGTTTTGGGGGATTTAGGTCGGTTCGATGGGGAGGGTGGAATCCCCGCCATCGAACCTAACCAACCGGCAATCTTGGCAGACCGCCTTCGGCTGAGCGTGCGAATAGCATGGGTGAGCGGGGAAGGCGATGGGGATTGTGACAAAAACGTCGTCTGCGACGAAGCGTCCGGTGACGGCGGAAAGCTGGATTGCCCGGACAAGCCGGGCCATGACGGCGTGGGCGCATTGTGGCCACATGAAAACGCCGCCCCGGGGTGTCCGGGGCGGCGTTGGTTTGGGGAGGTCGCCGGCGCTATTCCAGCTTGCCGAGATCGCGCACGGCGCCGCGGGCGGCGGAGGTGACGAAGGCGGCATAGGCCTTGAGCGCCTGGGTGACATTGCGCTTGCGCGGATGCGCCGGCTTCCAGCCCAGCGCGTCCTGGTCGTGGCGGCGCTGCACCAGCTCATCATCACTGACCAGCAGGGTGATCGAGCGGTTGGGGATATCGATCTCGATGGTGTCGCCTTCGCGCACGAGGCCAATGGTGCCGCCTTCGGCCGCTTCGGGAGAAACGTGGCCGATGGAAAGGCCCGAGGTGCCGCCCGAGAAGCGGCCATCGGTCAGCAGCGCACAGGCTTTGCCCAGGCCCTTGGATTTCAAATAGCTTGTCGGGTAGAGCATTTCCTGCATGCCGGGGCCGCCGCGCGGGCCTTCATAACGGATGACGAGGACGTCGCCCTCCTTGATCTGGTTGGCCAGGATCGCCTTGACGGTATCGTCCTGGCTTTCGAAGACGCGGGCCGGGCCGGTGAATTTGAGGATCGACTCATCGACACCAGCGGTTTTGACGATACAGCCATCAATGGCGATATTGCCCTTGAGCACGGCCAGGCCACCATCCTTGGAGAAGGCATATTCGGTCGAGCGAATGGCACCATCCTTGCGGTCGGTATCCAGTTCGGCCCAGCGATTGGACTGGGAAAAGGCCTGGGTGGTGCGCACGCCACCGGGGGCGGCCATGTAGAAATTGCGCACTTCCTCGGAATTGGTGCGCGAAATGTCCCATTTGTCGATGGCGTCGCCCAGAGTGGGCGCATGCACGGTCGGTTCGCTGCGATTAAGCAGCTCGGCGCGGTCGAGCTGGCCCAGGATCGACATGATGCCGCCGGCGCGGTGGACGTCTTCCATGTGGACGTCGTTCTTGGCCGGGGCGACCTTGCACAATACCGGCACCTTGCGGCTGAGCTTGTCGATATCGTCCATGGTGAAATCGACGCCGCCTTCATGGGCAGCGGCCAGGATGTGCAGCACGGTATTGGTCGAGCCGCCCATGGCGATATCGAGGGTCATGGCATTGGCGAAGGCGGCCTTGGTGGCGATGGAGCGCGGTAGCACCGAGGCATCGTCCTGCTCATACCAGCGCTTGGTGATTTCGACGATGGTGCGGCCGGCCTGCTCGAACAGGCGCTTGCGATCGGAATGGGTGGCCAGGGTCGAGCCATTGCCGGGGAGCGACAGGCCCAGGGCCTCGGTGAGACAGTTCATCGAATTGGCGGTGAACATGCCCGAGCAGGAGCCGCAAGTGGGGCAGGCGGCTTCCTCGACAGCCTGCACTTCCTCGTCGGAATAATGCTCGTCGGCGGCCATCACCATGGCATCGACCAGATCGAGCGCCTGCAGCTTGCCCTTGAGCATGGCCTTGCCGGCTTCCATCGGCCCGCCGGAGACGAAGATCACCGGGATGTTGATGCGCATGGCGGCATTGAGCATGCCGGGGGTGATCTTGTCGCAATTGGAGATGCAGACCATGGCGTCGGCGCAGTGGGCATTGACCATGTATTCGACCGAGTCCGCGATCAGGTCGCGGCTGGGCAGCGAATAGAGCATGCCGTCATGACCCATGGCGATGCCGTCATCGACCGCGATGGTGTTGAATTCCTTGGCGACGCCGCCGGCGGCCTCGATCTCGCGGGCCACCAGCTGGCCCAGGTCCTTGAGGTGGACATGGCCGGGCACGAACTGGGTGAACGAATTGACCACCGCGATGATGGGCTTGCCGAAATCGTCATTCTTCATGCCGGTGGCGCGCCAGAGGCCGCGAGCGCCGGCCATGTTGCGACCGTGGGTGGTGGTGCGGGAGCGATAAACAGGCATGATATCCTCAATAAGGCTTGGCGCCGGTTCAACTCCGGCTGGATGGTTGGTCTTTCTTAGACCCATTCCAGGGATGGATCAATCAAATTGCGTACCGTACGGTACGGTACGCAATAGGTGGCGCCAGGGGGGCGGCGCAGGGGATGATGCGCGCTGCCAGCCTAGTTGTTGATGCGGATGATCAGCCAGTCGGTGCTGGAGCAGGCGTCGTCGGCGCAGACATTGGCGAACCAGAGGACGCCGTCGCCGAAGCCGACGCCGTCGCTGGTGACGATGAGGTCCGCGAAGTCCTGGCTGGCAAGGGTGGCCAGGGTGTCCTCGGTAAGGAGGCTATCGAAATTGTCGATGAGATCGGCGGGTTCGAGCACGTCATAGAGCTCGCCATTGGCGGCCACTTCCAGCGGATAGGCCGCGAGGTTGGCGAGCGCGGTGGGGTCGTCGAACAGGAAGGCGTCCTGCAAGGCGCCGAAGGCTTCGCCAAAGGCCTCGGCATCGCCGTGCAGTGCCTCAATCCGGGTCATGACGTCTTCTTCGCTCTGGGCGAAGGCGGGGCTGGCGGCGAGAGCAAGGCACGAGGCAGCGAGCAGGACGAGGCGCATGGCAGCTCCAGGGACGACATTATCGTCCAGCTATAGCGCAACGCCCTGGCTTCGCACGAAAAATCGGATGTGAACCGGCAAGGTGATCAGGCGGCGGGGCGCTCGGCCATGACCATGTAGTTGACCCCCATGTCGCGCGACTTGCGCCATTCATCGGCCAGCGGATGATAAACCACGCCGGTTTCCCCGGTCACCTTGAGCCCGTTGCGCTTGAGCAGGGTCTTGATCTCGTCGGGGGTGAGGAATTTCTTCCAGTCATGGGTGCCCCTGGGCAGCCAGCCCAGCACATATTCGGCCCCGACAATCGCCAGCGCATAGGCGCGGGCGGTGCGGTTGAGGGTGGCTGTCAGCATCAGTCCGCCCGGCTTGACCAGATCGGCGCAGCTTTTCATGTAGAGCGGCACATTATCGACATGCTCGACCACTTCCATGTTGAGCACGATATCGAAGGTCTTGCCCTCGGCGGCCAGGGCCTCGCTGGTGGTGGCATGGTAATCGACGGCGACGCCGGACTGCTCGGCATGCAGGCGCGCAATGGCGATATTGCGCTCGGCGGCGTCGATGCCGGTAACGGTGGCCCCCAGCCGGGACAGCGGTTCGCAGAGCAGCCCGCCGCCGCAGCCGACATCGAGAATGGTCAGGCCTTCAAGCGGGCGCAGCAGGCTGCCGTCGCGCCCGAAATGGGCCAGGGCATGCTCGCGGATATAGGCGAGCCGCACCGGGTTGAATTTGTGGATCGGCTTGAACTTGCCATTGGGGTTCCACCATTCCTCGGCCATCGCGGTGAACTTGGCGACTTCGGCATCATTGATGGTTGTGGCGGTCATGGCAGGCTCCGTTTGGCGCATATGAGCCCGAGTGTGGGGCAGAGGCAAGGCGCGCGAGGTCGCAGCGCATGGAAATTGCTGGTTTCCGGCCGGGCGACGAACGGCCGCAGCCAGCGCCGGGCGGGCGCCGCGCCGGCGGGTGGCAATCAGCCATGCGGCTCGGCGCCGTGGAACAGACGCCAGTGCAGGTTGCCATCGCGGCGGACCAGTACGCCACTGAGGCGATAGGGCCGGCGGGTGATGGTGCCGCTGTCGTCGATCACGACGTGACCTTCGGCAAACAGCCAGAAGACATTGCCCTGGCTGGCGCCGTCGACGCGGCTCCAGTCCCAGCCCATGGTGACGGGGCGGGCGAACAGGGCCTGGAAGAAAGTGGTGAGCGCCGGCTTGCCACGCATGACTTCGTCGGCCTCGGAGCCCGCCAGCAGCACGTCGGCATCGTCATCGAAGGCGTTGACGATGCCCATGTCCTTGCTGCCGATCAGCGCATTGAGGCGATCAAGGGCGGTCTGGATGTCGCGCTGGGTGGTGGTCATGGAGGTCTCTGCAGCCGTTGCATGTTGATTGCACTGCGCCTTTGTGGCATGGCAGCCCCCGAACACAAAGTCCACCGCCGGAACTCCAACCGGCGGTCTTCCGGGGACACCCATGGCCCGTATCGTCGTCAAATTCGGTGGCACATCCGTCGCTACCGTCGAACGCATCCGTCAATCGGCACGCCACGTCAAACGCGAGGTCGAGGCCGGCAACGAAGTGTGCGTTGTCGTTTCCGCCATGTCGGGCAAAACCAATGAGCTGGTTGGCTGGGTCAACGAAGCCTCGGCTTTCCATGACGCGCGCGAATATGACGCCGTCGTCGCCTCGGGCGAACAGGTCACGGCCGGGCTGATGGCGATCGTGCTGAGCGAAATGGGCGTGCAGTCGCGCTCCTTCGCCGGCTGGCAGGTGCCGATCCGGACCGACGACTCCCATGGCGCGGCGCGGATCGTGGAAATCGATCCGACCGAACTCGACAAGCGCATGAAGGATGGCTGGGTGCCGGTGATCACCGGTTTCCAGGGCGTTTCGCCAAGCGGGCGCATCACGACCCTGGGGCGCGGCGGTTCGGACACGTCGGCAGTGGCGGTGGCGGCGGCGGTCAAGGCCGACCGTTGCGATATCTATACGGATGTGGACGGTGTTTACACCACCGACCCGCGCATCGTGCCCAAGGCGCAGCGGCTGTCCAAGATTTCCTTCGAGGAAATGCTGGAAATGGCCTCGCTCGGCGCCAAGGTGCTGATGATCCGTTCGGTCGAGATGGCCATGGCCTATAAGGTGCCCCTCTTGGTGCGCTCCAGTTTCGATGACCCGGATGCGCCGCAGGTGGCGCCTGATGGAACGCCGGGAGTGCCCGGTACGCTTGTATGCGATGAGGATGAGATCATGGAAAAGCAGATCGTTTCGGGCGTGACGCTCGCCAAGTCGGAAGCCAAGATCACCCTGCGTGACGTCAAGGACAAGCCGGGCGTTGCCGCGGCGATCTTCGGCGCGCTGGCCGATGCCGGCATTATCGTCGACATGATCGTGCAGAACATCGCCGATGATGGCGCCACCACCGACATCACCTTCACCGTGCCCGACAGCGAGTATGACAAGGCGATCAAGACGCTGGAAAATGCCGGCGAGCGAATTGAATATGCGCGCCTGAGTGGCTCCAAGGGCGGCGCAAAGATCTCGGTCGTGGGGGTGGGTATGCGTAGCCATGCCGGTGTCGCATCCTCGATGTTCAAGGCTCTGGCCGACAAGGGCATCAACATCCAGCTGATCACCACCTCGGAAATCAAGACCTCCGTGCTGATCGATGATCAATATGCCGAGCTTGCGGTTCGCGCGCTCCATACGTATTACGGGTTGGACAAGAAGGACGCCTGACCGCGTCGGTCTGGGGCTCCCCCGCGAGTCCCAGTCGGTGCACCGAGGTTGTTAGCCGCGTCCGGCAAAGGGGGGCGGCTTGACGGTCGTCAAATGAGGATATGGCCACATCGATAGGCGGCCCTCGCGTGCTGTTGCGGCAATTGCGCGAGACCATGGCGGAGCCACTGGCGTCGCAGGATCGGCTCGACAAGATTGTCTCGCTGATTGCCGAGAACATGCGGGCCGATGTCTGCTCGTTTTATGTGCTGCGCGATGACGGCGCGCTCGAGCTGTTTGCCACCAAGGGCCTCAAGGCCGAATCGGTCCATATGACGACGCTGCGGCTGGGCGAAGGCCTGGTCGGGCTGATCGCTGCCGAAGCCGAGCCGCTCAGCCTGGACGATGCGCCTTCCCACCCCGCTTTCGCCTATCGCCCCGAGACGGGCGAGGACCCCTATTATGCCTTTCTGGGCGTGCCGGTGCTGCGCGCCGGCCAGACGCTCGGGGTGCTGGTCGTGCAAAATGCCGAGCGGCGTCATTATGGCGAGGATGAAGTCGAGGCGATGCTGACTACGGCCACAATCCTGGCCGAGATGGTCGCCACCTCGGACTTCGACAATCTGATCAAGCCGGGATCCGATATCGATCTGAGGCGGCCTCGCATGTTCACCGGCGTCAGTTTTACCGATGGCATCGCGCTGGGCACCGTGGTGCTGCACGATCCGCGCGTCGTGGTGACCAATTTCATCGCCGAGGATACCGAGCAGGAAAAGCTGCGGCTCGACCAGGCGCTGGAAAAGATGCGGGTCTCGATCGATGCCATGCTCGATCATGGCGACATGCAGCCGAGCTCGGATCACCGCGAGATCCTGGAAACCTACCGCATGTTCGCCAATGACCGGGGCTGGGTGCACCGGCTGACCGAGGCGATCGAGAACGGGCTTTCCGCCGAGGCGGCAGTGGAGCGGGTGCAGAACGATACCCGCGCCCGCATGCTGCGCCAGACCGATCCCTATATCCGTGACCGGCTGCACGATCTCGACGACCTGGCCAACCGGCTATTGCGCGTCCTGACCGGGGATCATCAGGGCATGGGGCGGAGCCTGCCCGACAATGCCATTCTGGTCGCCCGCAATATGGGGCCGGCGGAACTGCTGGAATATGACCGCACCAAGCTGCGCGGCATCGTGCTCGAAGAGGGCGGTACCACGGCCCATGTCGCCATTGTCGCCCGTTCCCTGGGTATGGTGGCGGTGGGGCAGGCACAGTCGATCGTGTCGATGTGCGAAAGCGGCGACGACATCATTCTGGATGGTCCGGCCGGCGTGGTGCATCTGCGGCCGACGCCCGATATCGAACAGGCCTATGTCGACAAGGTGCGGGTATCGGCGAAGCGGCGCGCCCATTATGCAGCGCTCAAGGACAAGCCCTCGATTACCAGGGATGGGATCGAGATGACACTGCTGCACAATTCGGGGCTGGTGGCGGACCTGCCGATGCTGGACGATACCGGCGCGGCGGGAGTCGGGCTGTTCCGGACCGAGTTGCAGTTCATGATTGCCAGCAAGCTGCCGCGCCTGCGCGAGCAGATCGACCTTTATGCCGAGGCCATGGCGATTGCCGGGGACCGGCCGGTGGTGTTCCGGCTGCTCGATATCGGCGGCGACAAGGTGGTGCCCTATATGCGCTCGATGGCCGAGGAAAATCCGGCCATGGGCTATCGCTCGATCCGGCTGGGCCTCGACCGGCCGGGCCTTTTGCGCACCCAGGTGCGGGCGCTGCTGCTGGCGGCCGATGGGCGGCCGCTCAAAATTCTCGTGCCGATGGTCACCGAGACCTTCGAGTTCAAGCAGACCCGCATGGTGGTGCATAAGGAAATCGACCGTCTGCGGCGCGCCGGGCAGAAGATTCCGTCGCGGCTGGAGCTGGGGGTGATGGTGGAAGTGCCCTCGCTGCTGTTCGAGCTCGACCAACTGCTGCCCGAGGCCGATTTTGTCTCCATCGGGTCCAACGATCTGGTGCAGTTCCTGACCGCATCGGATCGGGCCAATCCGCGGGTCGCCAAGAATTACGACGCCATCGGGCTGCCGCGCCTGCGGGCGATCCGGACCGTGGTCGATGCGGCAAAGCGCTATAATGTGCCGATCACCATGTGCGGCGAGCTGGCCGGCAAGCCGCTCGAGGCGCTGGCATTGATGTCGATTGGCATGACCAAGCTGTCGATGGGCCCCGCCTCGATCGGGCCGATCAAGGAATTGATCCTCAATGTGGAGCTGGGGCCGATCAAGCAGGCGGTGGCGGCGGCGCTGAGCGACGGTTCGGACGGGGTTTCCATCCGCGTGTTGCTGCAGGAATGGATCGACAAGCAGAACCTGCCGGTTTAAGCGCACGACTTGCGGTGTGGCGCCGCAGGTATTAAACGCACCAAGTCATCCCGGCGAAGGCCGGGATCCATGTTGTGAACCATCCGCATCATCCAGAGCCGGGACTATCCCGCGCATGGATTCCGGCCTCCGCCGGAATGACCCGGTGGTTTGTTTAGGACGTTCGAATGGCATCTCTTCCCCAGGACAAGCTCGACGCTCTGGAAACGCGCTTTCAGTATGTCGAGGCTGCGCTTTCGGGCGGGGCCGGGCCCGATGAATTCGTCAAGCTCAGCAAGGAACATGCCGAGCTGGCGCCGATCGTGGGCGAGATCATCGCCTACAAGAAGGCGCTGAAGGACCTGGCGGAGGCCGAGGCGCTGCTGAAATCGGGCGACAAGGACATGGCCGAAATGGCCGAGGCCGAAATCGCCGAGCTCGAAACCAGGATCGAGCAGCTGCATGGCGCCATCCGCATCCTGCTGCTGCCCAAGGACGAGGCCGACGAAAAGTCGATCATCCTCGAAATTCGCGGTGGTACCGGCGGGGACGAAGCGGCTCTGTTCGCGGGCGACCTGTTCCGCATGTATGAGCGCTATGCCGTCGGCCATGGCTGGAAAGTCACGGTGATGGAGGAGAGCCCCGGCGAAGCCGGTGGGTTCAAGGAAATCATCGCCAATGTCTCGGGCAAGGGCGTCTATGCCCGGATGAAATTCGAGAGCGGCGTGCACCGCGTGCAGCGGGTGCCGGCGACGGAAGGTTCGGGCCGTATCCACACTTCGGCGGCGACGGTGGCGGTGCTGCCCGAAGTCGAGGATATCGACATCGAAATCCGCAACGAGGATATCCGCATCGATACGATGCGCGCCTCGGGGGCCGGCGGCCAGCACGTCAACACCACCGACTCGGCAGTGCGTATTACCCATATCCCTTCGGGGCTGGTGGTCACATCGGCGATGAAGAGCCAGCACCAGAACCGGGCGCAGGCGATGATCGTGCTGCGCTCGCGGCTTTATGAAATGCAGCGCGAAGAGCGCGACAGCGCCCGCTCGGCCGAGCGCAAGGGGCAGGTTGGCTCGGGTGACCGGTCCGAACGCATCCGCACCTATAATTTCCCGCAGGGCCGGGTGACCGATCACCGCATCAACCTGACGCTCTACAAGCTCGACAAGGTGATGACGGGCGAAGCGCTGGACGAATTGATCGAGGCGCTGATCACCGAGCACCAGGCCGGCCAGCTGGCCGATCTGGAGAATGCGAACTGAGCACCGCCCCGACTATTGGCGGCCTGTGGCGGCAATGGCGCGATGTGCTGAGCCGGCTGGGCTTTGCCAATGCGGCCCTCGACGCCAAGTGGCTGGCGGCGGCCGCGCTGGGCCTTTCCAATCTGGAAATGGTGACCCGCGAAACCGAGCCTGTCGATGACGCCGCGGCGCTGCGGCTGGCCGAGATGGTGCAGCGGCGCATGGGTGGGGAATCGGTTGGCCGGATCATCGGCGAGCGTGAATTCTACGGGCTGCCGTTCCGGCTCAATGCCGCAACCCTGGAGCCGCGACCCGATACCGAACTGCTTGTCGATCTGGCGCTCAAGGCCATTGGCCCGGGCCAGCGCATGCTGGATCTGGGCACCGGCACCGGCTGCATTCCCATCGCCATCCTTGCCAATGAGCCTGATGTGAGCGCCTTGGCGGTCGATCTCAGCGGCGAAGCGCTGGTAGCGGCGCGGGAAAACGCTGTGCGCAATGGTGTGGCCGAACGGCTGCAATTGCTGGAGGGCAGCTGGTTCGAGCCGCTGGTGGAGGGCGAGCGGTTTGATCTCATCGTGTCCAATCCCCCCTATATCGAAAGCGCGGTGATCGAGACGCTGGCCCCCGAAGTGCGGGTGCATGATCCGCGCCTGGCGCTGGATGGCGGGCCCGATGGGCTGGCGCCCTATCGCAGCATTGCCGCCGAGGCTGGGCGCTGGCTGAAACCGGGCGGGCAATTGATGGTGGAGATCGGCCATGACCAGGGCGCGAGCGTCAGTAAGGTATTGGCGGCTGCCGGCTTGGCCGGGATCACGGTGCATTGCGACCTGGCAGGGCTTGACCGTGTGGTTTGTGCGCACCATATTGCAGCTTAGCCGCTGCACGGCCTTGTGAGCCGCGCATTTTATGCTTGGAAAGATGCGGCGAACCATATAGCTTTGACCTTGCTGTCAACGGCGCATCATGAGCGCCACGGTGATGGCCACCCGTTCATCGGTATATCTGCATTGGTAGAGCTGCGAAGCGCAGCGCGGTTCCGAAAAATCCGGACGATGCATGATGATGACGGAATATGTGGCCCTGCTGCTCGACGGTTTCAGGTCTTCATGAAGCCAGACTTATAACCTGTGCAAGGACCGGAAGGTCCGCCGGGAACTTGGCCAGACCTGGCAGATGCCGGTCCGCCAGTAGTGAGACGCTTAACTTTTAGAGTTAGATAAAGCGACCAGATGAGACCCAATCAGCAGAATAACAACAACAATAACAACAAGAACCGTTCGCGCGGTCGCAATGGTGGGCGCAAGCATGTGAACCCGCTGTCGCGCAGCTTCGAGAGCAACGGCCCCGATGTGAAGGTGCGCGGCAACGCCGCCCATATCGCGGAGAAGTATCTCCAGCTGGCCCGCGACGCCCAGTCGAGCGGCGATTCGGTGATGGCGGAGAACTATCTCCAGCACGCCGAGCATTATTTCCGTATCGTCAGCGCGGCCCAGCAACAGAGCGGCCAGCGTCCGGACCAATTCGGCCAGGATGATGATTTCGACGATGATATGCCCGAGATGAATTCGCGCTTTTCATCGCACCAGCCCCAGCAGCAACAGCAGGCCGAAGCCGAAGAGCAGCCGGAGGCCCAGCAGGCCGCCGCCGCGGCTCCCGTCCAGCAGGCCAGTGAAGATGCGCCTCCGGCGCAGCAGCAGGCCGAAGGCGAGCGCAAGCCACGCGAACGCCGTCCGCGCCGTCGTCGCCCGGTGGGCGAGGCCGGCACTGGCGATCCAGCCAATGCCCCGCAGCCCGAAGTCGGCGAATTGCCGGCTTTCATCACTGCCGGCGGCACGACGACGCCAGCCGAGTAGGCGCTGACAATTTTGAGATTGAAGAGGCCGGGCACATTGCCCGGCCTTTTTGTTTCTGCGGGTGGGGGTGAGGCTTGGGTGGCTGAGGTCAGTGCTTCGCGGCGTGTCTCAAATCATCACCGGGCTGCCCACGGACTTGCCCCGTGGGTCACTCTCAACGCGGCCCAAGCGGGGAATGGTCCCCGGGTCAAGCCCGAGGACAGCGCGGTGGGGGGGAGGTGCGTGGGTGAGGCAAGGGCAGTGAGGGAGGAAACTGGATCCCGGCATTCGCCGGGATGACGCCGGCGGGCGTTGGTGGGGTGTGCATCGCTCTAGCACCTGACGCGTTATCCCAAAGGGGATACAGTCGCCTCTATCGCCATGGCGGCTCTTTTCGTTTTCAAACCCCTTCCTATATCTGGGGGGATGAAACAGCGCCGCCTGGCGGGCGTTTCATCGACGACGCTTCCGCCGTCTGATCGGTGCCTTTTGCTGGGCCGGTTGACGGGCGAGAAAAGGAGAGTTGAATGAACATCGAAAAATATACCGAGCGGGCCCGTGGGTTTATCCAGAGCGCGCAGACTGCGGCACTGGGCAAGGGACATCAGCAATTTGCGCCGATCCATCTGCTCAAGGTGCTGCTTGATGACGACCAGGGCATGGCCAATGGCCTGATCGAACGTGCCGGGGGCGACCCCAAGGCTGTGCGTGCCGGGGTCGAAGCAGCGCTCAACAAAATTCCATCGGTATCGGGGGACGGCTCGCAGCTCTATCTGAGCCGTGAACTGGCACGGGTGTTTGAAACGGCGGAAAGCGCCGCGCAAAAGGCCGGCGACTCGTTCGTGACGGTCGAGCGGCTGCTGCTGGCGCTGGTGGTGGAAAAAGACACCGATGCCGGCAAGATCCTGGCATCGGCCGGGGTGACTCCGCAGGGGCTCAATACCGCTATCGAAGCGATCCGCAAGGGCCGCACCGCCGACAGCGCCTCGGCCGAAAACGCCTATGATGCGCTCAAGAAATATGCGCGCGACCTGACCGCCGATGTGCGCGAAGGCCGGCTCGACCCGGTGATTGGCCGCGACGAGGAAATTCGCCGCACCATTCAGGTGCTCAGCCGCCGCACCAAGAACAACCCGGTGCTGATCGGTGAGCCCGGCGTCGGCAAGACCGCCATCGCCGAAGGCCTGGCCATCCGCATCGTCAATGGCGACGTGCCGGAGAGCCTCAAGGGCAAGAGCCTGCTGTCGCTCGACATGGGCGCGTTGATCGCCGGCGCGAAATATCGCGGCGAGTTCGAGGAGCGGCTGAAAGCGGTGCTCAATGAAGTGACCTCGTCGGACGGACAGATCATCCTGTTCATCGACGAAATGCACACGCTGGTCGGGGCCGGTAAGGCAGATGGGGCAATGGACGCCTCCAATCTGCTCAAGCCCGCCTTGGCGCGCGGTGAATTGCACTGTGTAGGCGCAACGACGCTGGAAGAATACCGCAAGCATGTCGAAAAGGACGCTGCCCTGGCGCGCCGGTTCCAGCCGGTCTTTGTCGACGAGCCAAGCGTGGAAGACACCATCTCGATCCTGCGCGGGCTCAAGGAAAAGTACGAGCTGCATCACGGTATCCGGATTTCGGATTCGGCACTGGTGAGCGCAGCGACGCTGAGCAACCGCTATATCACCGACCGCTTCCTGCCCGACAAGGCCATCGACCTGATGGACGAGGCGGCGGCGCGTCTGCGCATGGCTGTCGACAGCAAGCCCGAGGCGCTGGACGAACTCGACCGGCGTATCATGCAGCTCAAGATCGAGCGCGAAGCGCTGCGCAAGGAAGACGATGACGGCTCCAAGACCCGGCTGGGCCGGCTGGAGAGCGAACTCGCCGATCTGGAAGAGCAGGCGCAGAGCCTGTCGACCAAGTGGCATGCCGAAAAGGAACGCATCCAGGGCAGCCAGAAGATCAAGGAAGAACTCGACGCGGCGCGCAGCCAGCTCGAGATCGCCCAGCGCAGTGGCGACCTCGCGAAAGCGGGCGAGCTGGCCTATGGCGTGATCCCGGAACTGGAAAAGCGCATCAAACTGGCTGAAGATCCCAATGGCGACGGCAAGATCGATCCGCTGATGGCTGAAGAGGTGGTGACGCCCAGTCATATTGCCCAGGTCGTTTCCCGCTGGACCGGCATTCCGGTCGACCGGATGCTGGAAGGCGAGCGCGAAAAGCTGCTGCATATGGAGCAGTCGCTGGGGGCCCGCGTGATCGGGCAGGCCGAAGCCGTTGCCGCGGTGGCCAAGGCGGTGCGGCGTTCGCGCGCCGGACTGCAGGATCCAAACCGGCCGATTGGCTCGTTCATGTTCCTGGGGCCAACGGGCGTCGGCAAGACCGAACTGACCAAGTCGCTGGCCCAGTTCCTGTTCGATGACGAGACCGCCATGGTGCGGCTCGACATGAGCGAGTTCATGGAAAAGCACTCGGTTGCCCGCATGATCGGCGCGCCTCCGGGTTATGTCGGTTACGACGAAGGCGGGGTTTTGACCGAAGCCGTGCGGCGCCGGCCCTATCAGGTCGTTCTGTTCGACGAGATCGAAAAGGCGCATCCGGATGTGTTCAACATCCTGCTGCAGGTGCTCGACGACGGACGGCTGACCGATGGCCAGGGCCGGACGGTGGATTTCCGCAATACGGTGATCATCCTGACCTCCAATCTGGGCTCGGAATATCTGGTTGACCTCAAGGACGGCGAGTCGGTCGAACTGGTGCGCGGCAAGGTGCTGGACATGGTCAAATCCGCGTTCCGCCCCGAATTCCTCAACCGGATCGACGAGATCCTGCTGTTCCACCGGCTGGGCCGCGAACATATGGGCGCTATTGTCGATATCCAGTTCGGACGGCTGCAGAGCCTGCTGCGCGATCGTGAGATCGTGCTGGAGCTGACGCCCAAGGCGCGGGAATGGCTGGCCGGTGAAGGCTATGATCCCGCCTATGGGGCCCGCCCGCTGAAGCGGGTGATCCAGCGTTCGGTCCAGGATGGACTGGCCGAGGAGATTCTCGCTGGCCGGATCAGCGATGGTGACCGCGTGCTCGTCGATGCTGACGACAACGGTATTGTGCTCCTGCCCGGCGGCTCCGCCGCGGCAAACGCCGCCGCTTAACCAAAACTGTGAAAGGCCGGTCGCGAGACCGGCCTTTTGATTTGCACAGACGGCCGCAGCTTGTTAGAACGTAACAAGAACAAATATCTGAGGCCGTCATGAGCGACAAGATCGACTACATCGAATTTCCCAGCAGCGACCGGGCTGGCACCAGCGCCTTCTTCCAGGCGGCATTTGGCTGGGGCGTGACCAGCTATGGGCCGGACTATGACGGTATCAATGATGCCGGGATCGATGGCGGTGTCGACCAGGCGCCCGAAAAGGTCGATGCCACGATGGCGATTGTGCGGACCGATGATCTTGATGCTGCCGAACGCCGGGTGACCGCTGCAGGCGGCGTCATTACCAAAGCGCAGTTCGATTTCGCGGGCGGACGGCGGTTTCACTTCCGCGAGCCGGGCGGCAATGAGCTGGCGGTTTGGGTGGCGCGGGACTAGGGGGGCTTTGCCGGTGGGCGAGATTTTTCGTTCAAGATCGGCGTTTGGCCCCACCCACTGAGTCATTCCCGCGCAGGCGGGAATGACCTGGTGGTTGAGGAAGAATCTCGTGGACGTAGAATGACCCAGTGGGCAGATGAGGTTCTGATGGGGCGAGCATTGCCGGGTGGCCACGATGTTCCGGCTTCCGGCTTGTGCTCACCGCAGCATTCTCGTCCCGCTTTCCGCGCTCCCGGAAACGCGCTAGCCTTTAGGTCCGCAGTTGATTGTGGGCGAGGCGCCAATGGTCGAAACCGCTGCTGTTTCCCAGGAACATCCCTATTCGCCGGTGGCGCGGCGCACTGTGCTGATCGCAGCGATCCTGGCGTCGAGCATGGGGTTTATCGATGGGTCGGTGATGTCGATTGCCATTCCGGCGATCCGGGCCGATCTCGGGGCGACGCTCGCCGACGCGCAGTGGATTTCCAATGGCTATATGCTGCTGCTGTCCTCGCTGATCCTGCTGGGTGGAGCGGCGGGCGACCGCTTCGGGCTGCGCAAGACGTTCGGGCTGGGCATTGTGGTGTTCGTCGCCGCCTCGATGGTCTGCGCCCTCGCGCCGACGCCGGCGGTGCTGATCGGCGCGCGGGTAGTGCAGGGGGCTGGCGCTGCCTTCATGGTGCCGGGCAGCCTGGCGATCATCGCCAAAGCCTATCCGCGCGACGAACGCGGCAAGGCGATTGGCATCTGGGCGGCGGCGTCGTCGCTGACCAGCATTGGCGGGCCAATCGTCGGCGGCCTGATTCTGACGCTGTTCGGCGACTGGAGCTGGCGGCTGGTCTTTGCCATCAATCTGCCGCTGGGTGGCATTGCGCTGGCGCTGCTGTGGTACAAAGTGCCTGCCGATCATGCCGAAGCCGGCCGCAAGCTCGATGCCATCGGCGCGGTCCTGGCGACGGCGGCGCTGATGCTGATCGCCTTCGGCCTGACCGGCAGCGACGGCGTGCCGCCGCTCTCGCATATGGCTGCCTATAGCGGCGCCGGACTGGTTGTCGCCATTGCCTTCATCGTCTGGGAGGCACAGACCCAAACGCCGATGCTGCCGCTGCGGCTGTTTTCACAGAAGGCATTTTCCGGCGCCAATGGGCTGACCTTCGCATTATATTTCGCACTGGCGGGCACCATGTTCTTCCTGCCGATGACGATGATCGGGGGGTGGGGTGTCACCCCGGCCGATGTGGCGCTGGCCATGCTGCCCATGGGTGTGCTGTTGACGGTGCTGTCGTCGTTCACTGGCGCGTTGGCAGATCGGTATGGTCCGGCGCCGCTGATTGCCGGCGGCTCGGTGATCGTGGCGCTGGCCTTTGCGGTGCTCGGACTGACGACGCCGCTGCATGACGTGTGGTTCGCCGTGCTGCCATCGATCGGACTTTTGGGTCTGGGCATGGGGCTGGTGGTGTCGCCGCTGTCGACAGCGGTGATGACTGCGGTCGACGATAGCGATACCGGCATTGCTTCGGGCGTCAATAATGCGGTGGCGCGGGTGGCAGCGCTGATGGCGGTGGCGCTGCTGGGGCTGGTGGTGGCGTCGGTGTTCGAGAGGGCGCTGGGCAGCGCCGCCGAATTGCCGATCTTTTTCGGGCTGGCAACCGAGGGGCTGGCGCCGGCTGAGGACGCTGCGCGCGTGGCGGCGACCGATGCGGCTTTTGCCGCCGTCGCCTATATTACAGCCGGGCTAAGCCTGGTTTCAGCGGTGATTGCGTGGCTAACACTGGAGCACAAGCGGCCGGCAGCGTCAGCCTAATTGGTGGCGGAGGTCGCGGGCGCGGTCGTGGTTGCCGCGGCCACGTTGACCGGTGCCGGATCGCGGGCCATCAGGTCGTTCATCTGGGCGATGGTGCGCTTGAACTCGGCTTCATACTGGGTCGGCATGGTGTTTTCGCGCGGCAGCTTGACGCTCAGGGGATCGACCAGATTGCCGTTGATCAGGATTTCGAAATGCAGGTGCGGGCCGGTCGAATAGCCGGTGGAGCCGACATAGCCGATGACCTGGCCCTGGCGGACGCGCACGCCCGGCTTCATGCCATCGGCAATGCGCGACATGTGGCCATAGGCGGTCTGATAGCCGTTGACGTGCTGCAGTTCGACCTTGTTGCCATAGCCCGATTGCCAGCCGGCCAGTTCGACGACGCCGTCGCCCGAGGCATAGATCGGGGTGCCGCTGCGCGCGGCGAGATCGACGCCGGTATGCAGCTTGCGGGTCTTGAAGATGGGATGGATGCGGTAGCCGAAGCGCGAGCGCAGCGTGCCGCCACCTTCGAGCGGCCGGCGGGTGAGGAAGCGTTTGCCGGTCTCGCCGCTCGGATCGTAGAAATCGATCACACCGTCCTTGGTGGCAAAGCGATAGAGCTGGCGGACCGTGCTGCCCAGGGTGAGCCCGACATAGAGCAGTTCGGCGCGGCCTTCGGCATCGGGCGCGGTCTTGAGGATTTCGATGGCGTCGCCGGCGCTGATCTTCTTGTTCATGTCGATATCATAGGCAAACATGCCGATGATGCGCTCGATGGTGGCGTCATCCAGATCGTGCTTGCGGCCGGTTTCCCAGATCGAGCGATAGACGGAGGGCAGGTTGGCGACGTTGACCTCTTCGGTGTCTTCCTCGGGAAACTCGATCTCGGCCGGGGCCAAGCCTAGCACATATTGGCCCTTGTCGGTCAAAGCCACCGTGGCGCGGTGCACATCGATATCGGCGCCGTCATCATGCAGGTAGATGCTCATGCGGTAGGGGATGAGCGTATTGGAATTGCGCGATGGCCCGAAGAGGATGCGCAGGCGGGCGCCGGCCGGCAGGTCGGTCGAGGGAAAGACGTTTTGCAGCGTGGCCTCGATGGCCACGATCATCGGATCGGTAAAGCCGTTCTTGCGCAGCACTTCGCTGAGCCGGCTGCGTTCCTTGATGGTCAGGATACGCTCGGTGCGACCCAGTCCGGCATCGGCGGCCTGGGTGGTCTTGGGCACCACGGTGACGTTCTCGGCAATGCCGCCGATCACATTGCCATCGGTGGCAAGGCCCAGATCGCGCACCGACGGCCCCAGCGAAGCATAGGCCAGGGTGGGCGCCTCGACGTCGGAATAGGCAGACTCGACGGTGCTGCGCACATATTCGGCGGCCGACTGGTCGGAAATGGCGCGCGGTGGCACAAAGGTCGTTGGCATGGCAGCGAGGCGTACGGCGACTTCGCCTTCGACTTCGGCGCCATAGATATCGGTATTGACCTCGAGGGCCGAGGCGCTGGACTCGAGCGGCTGGGTTGCCGCGAGAATGGCCACGGGGTCATAGGTGGGCACATCGTCCGACAGCGAGGTCGCGGCTGTGGCCAGCGTGGCGCGGATGCGCATGAAGGGCTGGTTGCGGATCATGTCGCGGCCATCGACGGTCTCGCGGATCGATGCCTCGATGATTTCGAGATCGGAGCGGGTCTGGGTGACCGGACGTATCCGGGAGGATTTGGCGGAGAGATCGGTCGGCGCCAGCGCCTCATGCGCCGGGCGGGCCAGTTGCAGCGCCTCATAGGCGGTCGAGAAGGTGTCCTGGCCCTGGAAGGAGACATAGAGAGCGGCGCCCATCAGCAGCACGCTGGTCAGCCCGGTCATCACCGTGCCGGTGAGCCAGGCAAAACTCAGCTCGCGCCCATGCGGGATTTCGCCATCCGTCGACTGCACGGTGAGGGCGGGGCTGTCTTCAAAGCCTGTCGCCTTCAAGAGTGCCGCGTGCCGGTTTCGCTGCGCTGCGTTCAACGCCCCATCCTTAGAATATCCATGCTATTTGCCGGTCACGAGGGCAGGCCCCGATCCGGCTTTGGCGCGACGCAATACCTGCGCACGCGCGGAGTCTATATCACTGGTGTCGTCTGATCAGCAAAAAATGCGGCGAAACTAGGCCTGTTTGCCCGATACGCCCTGGGAGTGAGCGGGCGCACAAGACCAAGTGGGCAGAAAAGCATTGGCATGCCCATAGAGGAAGCGCCGGGAAAAGCTGCGGCGGAACCGGAGTGGCGGTCCGAGGGTTGAATTCACCGTCCAAATAACCACATAGGGTCTCTGCAGGCGCAAACGCCTCTAATCTCTGGTGACTCAGTCGAGTTTTCCACCGGATGGCAATGCGCGGCCTGGCGAAAAGACAGTTTTGTCATGTTGGCGTGTTGACACTTGGGCGTGGGGCCCGTAGAACCCGGCTCATCGCTGCAGACCGCGGCGCCGGCAACGGCCCGAACGAGCAGCAAGACGCTGAATTTACTGACGATCTGGTAAGTTAGGCGGTTCGGATTTCACGATGACTTCGGTCAAAACTGAGAACTGAAATAGGGTGTTGACAGTCCTCTGTGACTGACCTACAACCCCGCAACGTTGACGACGTCGAGCACTTGCTGCTCCCACTGTTGACGGTTTTCTGAAAGGGCGGACGATCTGCCGGGCAACCGGAGGATGGGTTCTGTTTCCCTTAAGGAATTTGAAGGCCCTGGTGCCTTCGATGACGTCCTAGCCCTTTGGGCAGCGAGGTCAGGTCTTTGACATTGTGAAGATGGAAGAAAGAGAAACGTGGACGGCGAGTGTTCTTGCGGTTCGGCTCCTGGGCAACTGGGGGTTGAGCAAAAAGACAATCGATGGGTGCACGTTTTCTAAGAGAAAACATAACGCTTTCGCAGTCTT
>NZ_FQVC01000009.1 GCF_900128975.1 Devosia limi DSM 17137
GCGGTCAAGAGCGTCGACGGCGCCGCCAAGGTCGATATCGATCTGGGTGCGCTTGCGGTCAAGATCGAGAGCGACAAGCCGGTCGAGCGCTTCGCCAAGGCGATCGAGGATGCAGGCTACACCGGCGAGCTACGCGCCTGACGCAGCCGAACCGGAAGTCCAAGGCCGTCGCAACTGCGGCGGCCTTTTCGGATGATCCTTGCCCTTGACGGCTTATCCCCGGTGCTGCGCTTCACCGCTAGCCAGAATTTGGTCGACCAGGTAACGCCAGGTCGTGATGACGGTCAGCAGGGCCAGAGCTGCGCTGAGAATACCGGTCCCTTCGTAAAAGGCCGTGGACGCCGACTTGGACCAAAGCTGCATGGCCGTCCCCACGATCTCTTCTTCGCTGCCAGCCAAGAAGGTCACGTTGTCTAGGCCTGCGGCCTTCGCGACGTGGTCCAGAAATCCGTCGAGAAAGCCGAACCAGAACACGACGAGGGCGGCGTATGCACGGTACGCCCAGAGCAGGGCCGGCTTGCCGGTCCTTTCATGCAGCGACCATAGCACGATGGGTATGGCCACGCCGATCGCCGTGGGCAGGATCAGTTCGGGGCCGAGCCGGAAGATATGATGAATTCCCGTAGCGATCAGGGTGGCGATGAGTGCCACAAGCGAGGCTGAGGCCAGAGAGATTTTGGACATGATCTGAAATCCTTGCTGGCGGACCGATTGTCCGCTACCGAACAAGTGTTCGGAAGTTTGAGCAGTGTCCACCGACTGGCGTTCGCTTCGGAACCGATGACAGGGGAGCGTTCCGAAAAACCATGGATCGTCGGGTCAGAAAAACCAGGGAGGCGCTCTATTCGGCCTTTGCCGCGCTGGTCGCCGAGAAGGGGTATGACCAGCTCTCGGTTCGCGCCATCCTTGATGAAGCCGATGTCGGACGCACCACGTTCTATGCGCACTTCAAGGCCAAGGAGGATCTGCTGCGGTTCGGGTTCGCCCGCCTGCGGGAGCAACTGGCGTCCCTACCACGATCCACTGCCGAAGATCGCAGGGTGTTCATCCGTGCCCTGCTGGACCATGCAAAGTCGCACGCTGGCTTGTTCGTAGCTCTTGCCGGCGGCGGTGGAGGGCTCGCCGAGGCCGAGTTTCGCGGCATCGTCGAGGACATCGTGGCGACGGAAATCGGCCCGGGCGAGGCGCAGGCGACGATAACGGCCATGTTGAGTGGAGCACTTCTTGCGGGTATCCGTGGGTGGATCGATGCCGGTGCCAAAGGGGCAGGGGCGGAAATCATCGAAGCTTTCGATCTGCTGCTGGCGGCGTCGCGATGATGAAACGTCGCCCCGCTACGCCATCGCCGCGCCGCAGCTATAGTCTCTGGAGGCGCGCGCCGATCGCTTCCATCTGGTCGATTTCCCGGCGCTGCGCCTCGATGATTTCGCCGCACAAGGTCAATAGTTCGGGGTCTTCGATATCTGCCTCACGGCACATCAGGATGGCGCCCGAATGGTGCGGGATCATGGAATCCACGAACTGGCGGTCGTCGATGAATGTCTGAGCGCGGGTGCCCGAGAAAGAGAGGACCGTCAGCAGGGCGAATATCACGTACAAGGCGAGGTTCATCCTCCTGTTCGGGAACATGCCGGGCATGGTTGCCAGCATGAAAATGCCCATGGGTGCCCACATGGTGACAGCCATGTAGAACATGTTGAGATTGTTGCGGAAATCGGCGAACCCGTCGATCATGGAGAACATGACGACATACATGACGATCAGGCCCAGGATCATGTTGATCCAGAACATCAGATAAGGCCGCCCGTGGACCGCGTGTCCGCGATGTTCGGGTTGGCTCGAGTGATGCGTGGTATCCGACATTTTCTATCTCCTGGAGCTCCATGCCCGTTGTGTGTCCTGGCGCAACCATCCGGTAGAGTGAGATGCCGTTCGCGCTTGGGTCATCTAATATTTCTTTTTCGCTCATCTTTTCGATTTGGCGATCAGGTCCACGAGCTCGTTGAACTTGGCCCGTTGCGCATCCGGATCGCCAGACGCGATCGCTTCGGCGACGCACCCATCGGCATGTTGCTTGAGGATTGCATCCTCCGCCTTGGCCAAGGCGGCCTGCAATTGGGTAAGGATGTCGATGCAGTAGGCCCCTTCCTCGATCATGCGCGAAATTCCGGCTACCTGGCCGGCAACGCGGTTCAGACGGTTGCGGATAGCCAATGACTGCTCGGCACACATGCTCGTCTCCATACCCCATGGGGTATAAGTCGACTGGCCCATTCTGGTTCCAGAAGTGAGGACGAGTCCCGATTTCCGACAGTGCTTGGATGGTCGGGAGGCCTATCCAGCAATGCTGGCCAGCGGTCAAGAATGCTGATGGTGGCTCCCTCCGTGTTCCAATCGATTAGCCTTGACCTTCCTACCTTGGAAGGCCCCACGCTTCGGGCTTGAACTCCACGGAGCTGTCCCATGCATAACTTTCAAGTCAACGACATGACCTGCAGCCATTGCGCCGCTACCGTCGAGAAAGCGGTGAAAAGCGTAGATTCCGATGCACAGGCGAAGATCGACCTCTCGACTCATCGCGTCGAGATCAGGAGCGAGAAACCTGCGGCGGTGTTTGCCATCGCGATCGACGATGCCGCGCACTGCAGGCGTGAGGCAGTACGGGCAGGTGCAAAAGCCTAGCCTCTTCCACAACGGAGGTAAGGTTATATCATGAAAGCGCTTATTGGCCTGGCGTTCGCCGCGGCGCTCGTCTTGCCGGCCGTGGCATCCGAGCATTCAGCCGCAATTCCGGTGAGCGAACTAACCCATATTCATGGCGTCGTTCTGCCGCCGAACTCAGACGTGGTGTTGTTGGCCACCCATCATGGTCTGTTCGCAGTAAACAGCGCCGGCTCCGCACGAATGGCCTCGGAAGAGGCCGACGACTTCATGAAGTGCCGACGGACCGTGGTCGAAGCTATCCGACGGTGTACAGGGGCCGGTCGACTTCCATGCCCTGTCCGTCAGCCCCGCCGACCCGCTGGTGCTCTATGGCACCTGTCCGTCGTCAGATGATTTGGCTCATGTTGGGTTGCGGATTAGTGGAGCGTCGGCCTCGTCCTGGGTTTGATGTTATGCGGCGAGCTTGCGGTGCTGCAAGCGCCGATGCTGGATGGTTTTGCGTTTGATCCTTTCGCGCTGTTTGATGATGGCTGCGGCCCTACCGAAGTAGGCGTCTGCCGGGGTCACGTTAGCCAGGCTCTCGTGGTAGCGCCGGTGGTTGTAGTGCTCGACGAAGGCGCCGATCTGGGCCTCGAGATCGCCGGGCAGGAAGTAGTTTTCGAGCAGGATGCGGTTCTTCATGGTCTGGTGCCAGCGCTCGATCTTGCCTTGGGTCTGGGGATGCATCGGCGCACCCCGAACATGGCTCATGGCCTGCGCCTCGATATAATCGGCCAGTTCGCTGGCGATGTAGCACGGGCCATTATCGCTCAGAAGGCGTGGTTTGTGCTGCACATGGACCTGATCGCACCCTGATGCGGCCAGCGCCATGTCCAGCGTGTCGGTCACGTCCTCGGCTCGCATGGTGCTGCACAGCTTCCAGGCGATGATGTAGCGCGAGTAATCGTCGAGCACGGTGGACAGGTACATCCAGCCCCAGCCAATGATCTTGAAGTAGGTGAAGTCGGTCTGCCACATCTCGTTGGCCCGCACCGTTTTGGTGTGGAACGCATCGGCGGCCTTGATCACCACATAGGCCGGACTGGTGATCAGGTCGTGGGCCTTGAGAAGCCGGTAAACGCTGGCCTCGGAGACGAAGTAGCGCGTCTCATCGGTAAACCGTATGGCCAGTTCCCGCGGGGAGAGCTCGGACTGCTCCAGCGCCAGCTCGATAATCTGGTCATGGATATTGGTCGGGATCCGGTTCCACACCCGGCTGGGCGCCGATGGTCGGTCCTCCAATGCCTCAGGGCCGCCACCAAGGTAGCGGTCATACCAGCGATAGAAGGTCCGGCGCGGGATGCCCAGCCGGTCCAGAGTGCGCTTTGCTGGCAGGTGCGACTGCTCGACGAGATTGATGATCTCGAGCTTTTCGGATGCGGGATACCTCATTCTGGCTCGTCCCCAACCGCGATCATGCTTTTTTTGAGCAGACGGTTTTCCAGCGTCAGGTCAGCGACGCATTCCTTGAGCGCACCGGCCTCGCGGCGCAGATCCTTGACCTCATCACTGGTGGCAGCGCGCGCCGTATCGCCGGCCAGGCGGCGCTTGCCGGCCTCCATAAACTCCTTGGACCAAGTGTAATAGAGGCTCTGCGCGATACCTTCCTTGCGGCACAACTCGGCAATGCTGTCTTCGCCGCGCAGGCCATCCAGCACGATCCGGATTTTGTCTTCGGCTGAAAAATGCCGGCGGGTCGCCCGGCGAATGTCCTTCACCACCTGCTCAGCAGGCCTTTTGGTGTTCGAGGATTTAGCGGTCATCTTGGTTCCTTCGTCACACGACGAGACCAAAACACTCCTTAAATCTCAACCCTGAATCTGTGCCATGGGTGCTGACGGCGGACAGGGGAACAGTGATGATGGCACCTGTAACATGGGCTTTCAGCGCCGCTTCGATGATGTCGCAAATATCGTGCGACGCCCCAACGCTCATCGTGCTTGGCACAACCAAGTGAAAGTCGATGAAAGTCGCTTTTCCCGCATGGCGGGTGCGTAGGGCATGGGCCTCGATGGCGCCAAGCGCGTTCTGTCCGATAATGTTGCGGATTGTGGCCAGCTCTTCAGGCGGTGCGGCCTCGTCCATGAGCCCGCTTGCATTATCTCGAATAACGCCCCAACCACTCCAAAGCACATTAAGAGCAACTAGCGCTGCGATCCCGGCATCAAGGACGGCGATGCCCGTCAGCACAACGGCGACTACACCGACGAGCACGGCAATGGTCGTGACCACATCTGCCATCAGGTGCTTGCCGTCTGCCACAAGCGACGGCGAGCGATGTGCTCGACCTTGCCGGATCAGGACCAAACTCCAGATCACGTTGAGTACGGTTGCAGCCACACTTACCGCGAGCCCTGCCCAAGCGTCTTCGATTAGCTTGGGGTGAAGAAACGCCTCATAGGCTTCACGTAGGATCGCAAAGGCTGCAACAACAATCATAATGCCGACCACAATGGCCGAGAGATATTCGGCCTTGTGATGTCCATATGGATGTTCGGCGTCAGCGGGCCGCGCAGCAATCCGGATCGCGATGATTACGGTCATAGCCGTCACAACATTGATGATGCTTTCGAGTGCGTCCGAATAAAGAGCCACGCTGCCAGTGAGCAAAAATGCAGCGTATTTGATCGCCAGCACCGCAATGCTGACGGCCAAGCTCGCAAAGGCGATTCTAAGAGAGTGCTCCATAGGGCACCTTCAATCACTGAACTGCAGAAACATCAAGGTTTTCAGGTAGTTAGAAATGATTATGAAAAGCATTTGCAGTAGCCGCGTCGAGGCTGGGCGCATAGTTCAAGATTTGTGCACCAACTTCCCGCTTCAGCAATCTCAACAGCTTGGTTGGTGCATAAGCCAAGTGCAAAGAAGCACAGTTCAGTTTGGACGTAATGTCTAGTTTTTAGCATGTCCTTTGCCGAAAAGCCGACTGTCCCCTTCCCACCCGAGGCTGTGTGAGAACGAGGCGCAGCCCATCGCACAGGGCGTTTCGCCCCGACACGCGTCAGCTCCGGTCACCCAGCGATCGCATTGAGGGCAGGGCCGACGCCGGCGATGGCGATGGCGCGCTTGATGTTGTAGGCTAGGATCGCCAGGTTGGCTTCGGTGGCGACGTTCGTGAGGCCCCGCGTTCGGAAGTGGGTGGCGCCCATCCAGCCCTTGATGGTGCCGAAGACGTGCTCGACGGTGTTGCGCAGATATCTGCTGATCATGTGCAAGACCTCGGCGGCGTCGCAGTTTGATGCACGCCAGTCCAGACTAGGATATATGTGGGTCCCGAGCGACGCGGAGCCACCCGTGGCCCGGGCTGGGACAATCAAGGCCCGTTTTTGCCCTACTATCCACGGTAGAATCTGAGCAAAAAACGCAGAGAATAGGGTTCCTATAGTGCGCGGGCTCACTGCCGCGCATTGAGCTCGGGATAGATCAAGGCCGAGCACTGCCGGTTCTGCGCATCGAGTAGGGTCTGATCGCCGGCCGTGACCATGCCGGTTTCGATGGCGTTCCAGAGCCTGTTGGTCTCGACGCCCTCTAGCCCGCATTGGCAATAAGTGGTGCAGAGACCCGGCGCTGTGCCCCCCGTCTGACATGTCGACTGGCACGAGCGCAGGAAGTCGGCCCTGCGCATATCCAGCTGCGGCTGGAAGACCAAGGAGGCCGGATAGACCAGCCCCAGCAGGATGGGCTGGTGCACCAGATAAAGCAACAGGCTCCAGCGTCCGAGCCAGGCTAGTAGGCGCGCCAGTCGCCCGGCTGGTGCGATGGCGGCAAGACGGGGCGCCCAAGCCGAGGACAGCACCAGCCGCGCGGCGATAACGCCCAGCAGCACAACACCCAGCCCAGGAAAGACCGGCACCAGGTCATTGGTGGACGGCGGCACCTGCCAGAAGCCGATCCAGGACCAGGCCTTCTCGTTGAACAGGGCGTCGGAGTAAAAGAAGGGCAGCGCGATGACCACGGCGGCTACCCCCGCCGCCAGCCAGAGCGGGGCACGTAGAAAGGCCAGCCCCATCAGGCTGAACAGGGCGATAGCATGCAGCACGCCGAAATAGACAAAGCTCTGCGGAAAGGCGAACCACGTCGCCACGCTAATGGCCAGTGCGCCAACAACGACAAAGCCCCAGCGCCTCCAGAAGCTCCGCCAGCGAATGTCGCCGCGCCCGTGGCCCAGCACCAGCCCGACCCCGACCAGGAACAGGAAAACCGCAAGTATGCTGCGCGCAAACAAGACCCAGACCGGATCGTTTCCGACATCGGCGGCGATGAAGCGGAAATAGCTCAGGTCCCAGAACAGGTGATAGACCACCATGGCAATGATGGCGACGCCGCGGACGATATCGACAAGGGCAAAGCGCGGGCGGGCAGTGGCGGGATAATCGGTCATAGGAAGCGCCCTCATCCGTCCTGCAGGCAACTTCTCCCACGAGGGGTTAAAGGGAGACGGTGTTGGCGTCAAGAGTGGAGCCGCCTTTGCCCCTCTTGGGCGGATCCGGCAAGGCGAAGGCGGGTGGCGCGGTGCTTCCTACGCGATGGCGCAGGCTGCTCGCCCGCGGCGTTTCATTCTTGTGAACGGGAGACGCTATGACTATTTTTTCCGTCGCAGCCTTTTGGCCGCGAGTGCTGCTGCCATTGCCGATGCAAAAACGCCCCGGTTTGCTTTCTTGCCCCGGCCGCACTTTCGAGCAAATGGAGCCATTGACGAGCGTCTTTGAGGGGCAATGGCCTCAGCCGCCCCGCGGGGCTCGTTTTGAGAGATCCAAACGAACTCGGCGGCCCCGATCGGCAGTTGTCCCCAAGTGTGGGCAGGCGTACGGCTTTGAGCGAAAGCAGTACTTGGCCTCACCTCGCAGATGTTGCGTAAGCCAATGCGCCATCAACATGAAAAGGCACAAGTCAAAAAACGCCGAAGAACGTTACCAGGGGTGTCCCGACTATGTGACCTAAGAGACCGTTTGAGAAGTGCATTGAACGGTTTGTGCTTGCGTGATTCAAGCTTTGGATGTGGACCCCAGCGACGCGTGACCGGATGGCCGAAATTGAGCAGAAGACCAAGCGCTACCCGACGGATCTGACCGAGGAGGAGTGGGGGCGGATACAGCTGTTCCTGCCTAGCCTTGCGAAAAGCGGGCGTCCGGTTGAGACGGATTTGCGCGAGGTTTTGAACGCGATCCGCTATCTGGCCCGCTCTGGCGGCGGCTGGCGCATGCTACCGAAGGATTTCCCGCCCTGGCAGACCGTCTACTGGTGGTTTCGTCGCTTCGTCCGGCGTTTCATGTTCCGGACGATCCACGACGTGGCGCTGATGCTCGATCGCGAGCGGTCCGGGCGCGAGGCGAGCCCCTCGGGCGGCGTCATCGACAGCCAGTCGGTCAAGGCTCCCGAAGCAAAAACAAGAGGTTACGACGCCGGCAAGAAGATCGTCGGGTGCAAGCGTCACATCGCCGTGGACACCGATGGTCGCCTACTGATGGTCAATCTCACCACCGCCGACATCTCCGACAGCGCCGGCGCCCAGTTGATCCTCGACAGCCTGCGCAAGCGCTGGCCCTGGCTCAAGCATCTTTTCGCCGATGGCGCCTACGACCGCACCAAGCTCATGGATAAGGCCGCCTTTCTCGACTTCACCGTCGAGATCATCAGGCGTTGTGATACGGCCCAGGGCTTCGAAGTCCTCCCGCGCCGTTGGGCGTCGAGCGCACTCTCGGATGGATGAGCCGACGGCGCCGTCTCGTGCGCGATTACGAAGAGCGTATCGATTGCTCCGATGCCATGATCCACGTCGCCCTCGGAAGCCTCCTCCTCAGGCGCATCGCCCACAAATAGGAGTTCTCAAACGGCTCTAAGCCTCCGTGCCTCGGCTACACGGCCGATCCAAATGGAGCAGGTAAACGTGTCCGACATCGCAAACCGCGCTCTAGCTCTATATATAGGCATATTCGATCGCGCCGCTTCGTTCTTGCTCGCGAAGCACCTAACGCTGCGGCAATCTACAGTAGAGAGAAACCAGCACATTCCCAACATTGGTACGGCAGGGGACGTTGTTGCCGCAGAGACCATTCGGCAAGATGGCGCCAATCAGATTGGCCCTAGATAGTCATGGCTGTGTCGCCTCTATCGCCGCAGGACGCGCGCCATCAGCACTAGTCCGCCCGACAGATAAATTACCCCGCCAATACCTAGCATAATGACGCCACCCAGTTGCTGATCGACGAGAACGGGAAGTCCACCCGTGGAAGATTGCAGGTGGTCACCGTATATTGAACGCGGCGCCAGCCCAATAAGGGCGCCAAGCAGGGTCATGTGCATTGAGGTGAAGAACAGCGCCATGGCACCGGCCAGCGCCGCGATGCGTCTGGTTTCCCCGGTGCTGGCTAACGCCACCAGCCAAACGAGTAGCGACACAAGGGCAAAGCTCGCCTGCTCAGCGGCAAGTGCCCAGGGCTGGGTGCGAGAAGCGTGGTGCAGCGCCGGGGCGTGCCAGCCCCAGACGACCACCAGGTCGATGACGCTGACGGCAATCGGCAGAGCGAGCTGCGAGCGCAGCCAGTTCCGCCGGGCGACCAAGGGGCCGATCCCCGCGGCCAACAATGGTATACCGATGCCCACCACGGTCATGTGCAGGGTCATATGGGCCGCAAAGCTTCCGCGCACCATGCCGGGCAACGGTCCAGCCCATGCCAGGGCGAGGACGGCAATTCCGGTCATAGTCAGCAAGCGGTCAATCATTGGCAGATCGCGAGTTAGAGCAAAGGTGGCAATAAACACGGCCACTGCCAAAAGCATGCAGGCGCCAGGATCACCTCAGGAGCCGGTGCCGCTCCTCGGGGTATTTGGACCGAAATTGAACTCGTTGTCGATGAGGCCGCGAGTTCGCATGTGCCGGATGTGTCGCATCGATCGGTCTGCCAATTATCAGTCAGCGACACACGTCCATGCGGTACTAGTCTGGTGTTAGACGAACTGCGGGTGCGCATCGATGTCGCAGTGCCGAAGCTGGCTCTTTGGTCTATTAACGTTTGGTGGAGAAGCTGCACACTCTCCCATTAACGAGATTGCTGTCGGCACCTCCCTTAGTCTCGTGGTAATATTCTACTTTTCCGATGCTCCCCACTCACTTCATTGTAAGTTTTAAAACGGAGAAAGACGTCATGGCAGGCCGACCAAAAGATCAAAAAGCAAATTTGCTCAACTCGCAGTTAAAGGTGTCACGGCGAACCTTGATTCAAGGTGCCTCTACTCTGTTCGTGAGCACGCTAGCATTCGGTGGCGCGGCCGTCGCGCAGTCTGTAGGAACTGAGCATCGAGTGCAAATGCTAAACAAGGATGGCGAGGGGCGCCGAATGCAGTTTGAACCGGCGTTCCTCAAAATTGCGCCGGGAGATACCGTTATATTTGTGCCAACCGACAAGGGACACAATTCCGAGATCATTGCTGACGCGCTTCCAGCAGGTGGCGAGGGCTGGAAAGGCAAGATCAATGAAGAGATCTCGGTAACCCTCACCGCGGAGGGACTCTATGGCTACAAGTGCCTACCCCATTTTGGCATGGGTATGGTCGGGTTGATTCAGGTCGGCGAAGACATTTCGAACATGCAAGCTATACAGGAAGCTAAACTTCCTCCAAAAGCGGCAGACCGGATGGAGGAATTGCTGCAACAGGTTGGCTAGCATTGCTTGTTTGGCAGCAAATACCGAGTGAGTAGCAATGGGTGGCTAGCCATTCATTAAGTTGCATATGTGCATTTTGTTCCCGTTCGCGGTCATTTCGAGCGCGAACAGGCGTGACTATGACGAAACCACCCTGCTGCTCCGCCACCTCGATGACGTTTTTCATGCCCGTAATTGACGGCTTCCTAATTGGGAGGAATATGCCGTGCTCCCCACCACGGCCATTGATGCTGTGCATCAAGGCGGCGTTGTGCAGATGCAACGCCGCAAGACTCTTTCGTCCGTTGCCTCGCATCCTGTTCCGGGATGAATTATAACCGGGCCATGAACAGGTTCCTGCTGCTGATGGCTATGCTGTTTGGATTGGCCGCCGTTCCGGGGCCGGCTATGGCTAGCGTCGCGGCAAGTGGCCAGTTCTGGACGATCGCCAGCCAGGAGCTATGCGTTGAGGCGGAGGCGTCCCAACGCAGCGCGCCAGCGTTCAAACGCTGTTCCAAGAAGATCAACGGGCACGTGATATCCTGCCAGCAGGCAATTGATGTCTTGGTCTTCGTGCACGAGTGCTGTCTCTATGCGCAAGCCGCGGTGTTCGCAGCGGCGCAGGACAGCGCCATTACTGCCCTGGGCGACGACGGGCGTTTCCGACCTCCGCGAACCGCCTATGAACGCCGGCGACAAAGGCCGCTCCAAATCCCCCAATTCTGATCTCTTGAGAGGCAGTCGCGAAGGCTGCTGGATGACATGCATATCACCATGATTTCGCGCCGGCACATGATGCTGGGTGCCACAAGCCTTGCTGCACTGGCTCTGGCCGGCTGCACGACCACCAAACCCACGATACCCGTTGCGCCTCCCGCACCCGCGATCCCGCCCGAATACCTCGCCATGTATGCGGCCATACCGGATGAGCGTTTTCCCATTCCGGCGGCCCGCATCGATCTGATCGACCCGATATACTGGCGGCAGGAAGTGGCCAACATCACTGGTGAGAAACCGGGCGTAGTGGTGGTCGATACGCCGAACCGCTTCCTCTACTGGACGATGGAGAACGGCCGGGCCATGCGCTATGGCGTAGGCATCGGCCGGGAGGGCTTTGCCTGGGAAGGCCGCGGCCATATCGCCTATGGTCGCGAATGGCCGACCTGGACGCCCCCATCCGACATGATCAATCGGCAGCCCGAACTTGAACCTTACCGGAACGGCATGGAGCCAGGCCCGGAAAACCCGCTGGGAGCTCGCGCGCTCTACATTCACCAGGGCAATCGGGACACTCTCTATCGCCTGCACGGAAATATGGACGCCAATTCAATCGGGAAGGCCGTGTCCAGCGGTTGCGTACGGCTGCTCTTCCAGGATGTCATCGACCTCTATGATCGGGTCCGGTGGGGCGCGCCAATCGTGGTCGTGCAATAGCCGAGGCAATGGAAGGCCGGCGCCTCATCGGCCTTCCACCTATTCCTATCCTGCGCCTTCGAGTGCTCTCAACACTCCTGAAAAGTGGCTGTTGAGCCGATGCGAAGTTGATAAGTCAGTATTGAAAGAGCTTCTCGGTAAGCGGCAATCTGATCGCCCTCCGTCATCGGGACTTTGAAACGATGCAGCGATAAACAGCGTCTGAGGTGGGGGCCAATGTGTTTTTACGAACCGTGTTTCTCCGGTAGTCAAACCGCTCTGCGGCGCCCGGCGCGTGAAACCACCAGCGAAATCAGCAGACCTGCCAGCAGGGCAATCAGCAGCGGCCAATGGCGCACCTGGGAGAACACCGTGCCTGCCAGCCGTTGATGGGGGCGCACATCCAGCACCGCCATCTGCAGCGGCTCGATCTGCCCCGTGACGCGCCCCAGCGGGTCGGTGGCGAAGGTCAGCCCGGTATTGGCGGCACGAACCAGGCTCAGACCTTCCTCGACCGCCCGCACCCGCGCATGATGAGCATGCTGGGCCGGTCCGATCGAGCCGTCGAACCAGGCGTCATTGGTGATGTTGAGGATGAACTGCGCGCCGGCCGTATCGCCCAGATCGCCTGAAAACAGAATCTCGTAGCAGATCAGCGCCAAAAACGCCGGGGTATTGGGCAGGCTCGTCAGCCGACGCCGCGCATCGCCATGCGCCCAGCCCTCGGCGCCCGGAACGAACTGCTTGATACCAAGCTTCGAAAAGAACTGGCTGAACGGCAGGAACTCGCCAAACGGCACGAGATGGGACTTGTCGTAGGACGCAATGACCTCGCCATTGGTGTTGATCGCCATCAGCGCATTGAACGGTGGCCCCGAGCTTTGGCTCTGGTCCAACGCGTATTGTTGCCGCGGAATTCCCGCCAGCAATGTGGTGGTTTCCGGCAGCAGCCGGGCGATCCGCGCCAGCGCATCGGGATAGCTCGACAGGAAAAACGGCAGGCTCGATTCCGGCCACACCAGATGGGTGATGTCGGCGATCCCCTGGTCGGCCGGGTCCATCCGCATTTCTGACAGCATCAGCAACCGGTCGATCAGCGCCACCGGATCGGCATTGCCCCAGTCGGCATGCTCATAGACCAGCGGCTGCACCAGCCGCATGGCGATATCAGTGCGTTCCGTCGAAACGGTGCGGGGCAGGCGATTGTGGCCATAACCAAGTTGCGCCGCAATAACCGCCATGGCGATAAAAAACGGCAGGAGGCGGCGGCTGAGGCTACGGCCGTCGGCAGGCCAGATCAGCGCGGGGGTCATCGCCAGCAATGCTGCCACCAGCGTCAACCCATAGACGCCGATCACCGAGGTGATCTGCATCATCTCGTCGGTCGGGGGCAGCGCATAGCCCAGCAGATCGAACGGAAAGCCGGTCAGCACATGGCCGCGCGCCCATTCGGCGATGGTTACGAAAGTGGCGAGCGTCACGACACGCCAGGGACCATGGCTCCAGAACAGATGAGCCAAGGCGCTGCCCAGGCCCCAGAAGAAGGCGATCAACGCTGCCAAGGCGAGAATGGCAAAAGGCATGAGGGCGATCATGATCCCGCCACTCACTAAAAATGCCGTGCCTATCCAATGGAAAGCGACTGTGAAATAGCCCCACCCAAAGGCAAAGCCGATCGCAAATGCCGGGCCGAACAGGCGTCGCCAGCCCCGGCCGCGCTCCGCGCCATCGAGGCACCAGACCCAAAGCGGGAAGCTCACGAAGAGGGCGGGGACAACGAAAAGCGGTGGGATGGACAGACCGGCAACGGCGCCGGCCACCACCAGCAGCAGGAAACGGCGCCAACCATGGCTCAGCATGGCTATATCGGCCAGCCAGGTCATGAAAGCCTTGTCCACGAATCAAAGTGCATGCGGCAAACTCACCGGAAGGGCCAAGTGCGTCAAGGAAGACACGATTTCACTTTGCCGGCATCGAGGAACGCAGCAGCTGAGCCGCAGTTGTTGCCGACCGACATGGCAAAGGAGAGTTATAGTGGCGAAGGAAACCCCCGGCCAACATCATGATCATCCCGGCCACAAACCTGGCGACCTCGACTCGCATGGTCACCGTGATAAACCCGCACCGGAGAATCCAGGCGAACATCACGATCATCAAGACCACGAACTAGGCGATTTTGACCAACACGGTCACCGTGACAAGAGCGGCACCAGGACGTAGTCCAGGTCAAGAAAGGGTCGCTAGCGGCCCTTTCTCATGCCCTCCGTATTTCAATGCTCCTTTGACGGTCTGTGCATCTTGAGGATTGTTCACGTATCGACGCGGTGAGAAGGGACGCTATCCCGGCTCTGTCGAACGAAGCAGCCTGACGATTTGGATGTGAGGACGGCCAACCAACGCAGTGCGGGGCAGTCAGATGCTTGCTTGACGTGCAGCGTGGCCAGAAAGTGATCGCAGGCTTGCGAGAAACAATAACCGGCTGACCGACAATGACGCGGAAGGTGATGGGGGCAGGCCGGTGTTGCGCTAAAAGGGCGTGATACCTACCGCGTCATCAGCCCACGGCTAGAAACTTTATGCTGTGTCAGTTCCGCGGACGTTGGCCGCCCAGCTGAAGCAGACCCGACAGCGTCGTTATAGCGAACATGCGCATCGATGTCGCAGTGCATTGAGCTGATGCGATGCTTACAACCTTTGAAAAAGGAGCTTCGATGAGCGCATCAACTCTCAATCAGGCCGGTTTGCGATTACGCAAGCGGCGTTCATTAGTTCTGGGGATGTTCCTCGCCGTTTTGGTCATAAGCTTTTATGTCTATTCCATCTTCGTGATGGGTTCCGCCGCCATCATGAGGGATCTTTAGGTCGCAGGGACTGAAGTGCTGCCGCTTCGGTGGGCTACGAAGTTAGACTCGCTTGGCTTGCTCTTCGTATTCCACGGGGCTGAGCTAGCCCAGTGTAGAGCTACGGTGCTCGGGGTGTAGAAGCGCTAGATATAGTCGAACACATCGGCATTGGCACCGCCCTGATGCTATAGACATTGAGGGCGGTGCGTTTGGTCTTAAGCGATGAGAAGAAGCTCTCCATTGCCGCGTTGTCCGAAGCCTTGCTGGACTGGCTCATCGAGCAGGTGATGTGATCGTCCATCAGGCGCTGGAGCTGCTTAGATGCCTGTTGGCCGCCCTGGATGGAGGGATGAAAAAGGCTCTCGGGTTTGCTGCGGCGCCAGATTGCCAGGACAGCGCGTATCTTATTTTCGATCTGACGGAAGCACGGAAAACATCGTGAACTCTCCAGCAGACCGGGGGGCGATTGATAGCTAAACCGGCCCGATAGGGCCAATGATGCGTCAGACTATCACGCCGGGTTGATGAAAATGCCTACTTGCCTCTACATTTGCTCCGTGTAGTTTCCCGCACATAACAACAGGAGCATTAGCCGTGAACTTTACCCGCCGTGACACTATCGTTTTGGGCGTTGCTGCGTCGGCGCTCAGCTTGTACGGGGGTGGCGTTGTCAATGCTGCTGAAGGGGACATGATTGATGTAGCGCAGCTAATGGCACCCGCCGGGGGCGTTGCGGATCATGTTCAGGGCAGCGAGAGCGCGCCAGTCACCGTCATCGAATATGCCTCTCCCACTTGCCCGCACTGCGCCACCTTCTCTAACGAAGTGCTGCCAGCCTTAGTCAAGCAGTATGTTGATACCGGCAAGATCAAACTGATCGTCCGCCCCTTCGTGCGCAATGTGCTGGACGCCGCCGTATTTATGCTGGCCGAGGCGGCCGGTCCGACAAATTTCCATAACGTGCTGTCGACCTATTTCCGGACCCAGACCGACTGGGCCACGTCCGAGACGCCGCGCGACGCCATCTTCGAAATTGCGACGCAGTTGGGGTTTACCCAGGCAACTTTTGACGCCGCATTGACGGATCAGGAGTTGTTCACTGGGATGGAAGCGCTGCGCGAGCAGGCACTCAACGAATTTGGTCTCTCAGGCACCCCGACATTTTATGTCAATGGCAAGACGCTCACTGGTAATAAAACGCTCGATCAGTTCGCCGCCGAGATCGATCCGCTAGTGCCTGCCGATTTTGTTGGCGCGAGTGCCGGCGCCGCGCCTGCGGCCGAAACCCCTGGTGCCCCCGTGGAGCCGACCACCACGCCGGTTGCGCCTACGCGGTAAAGTCCGCAAGCTCGATCATACTTCCTCCTGGACGGGAGTGACCGTCTTATTTGATCCCAATGACTACGTTGGGTATGGTAGCTCGTGCTGTTGATGAGAGCGACGCGCTTAATTTTCCGGCGGTTACGAGACGCTGATCGTCCAAGCGGGATCCGTCGCACAAGGACTGGGTGCCAGAGGCGTCGGCAGAGGCCGGTCCAGTTGCTGAAGCGCCTCTACCTTACCGGTTGGCAATCGGATCGGGACCGTGCTGCCGCATTGATCCAGGAGCGATCGAGGCGGCTGCTGAGCAACTTGCGGCGGCAGGCTGAGTGACGCACCATTGTGGCCGAGTGCGCCTAATTGGGCTCGGGTGAACGCCGGGGCCGCCTCGGAGCAATCTAACTTTATTGCTCTAGTTCTGCTGCCACTTAAGTCTGCGGCAAGGGTTGCCTGTTAGGAGTTCTGCAGGAGGACAGGCATGCTAAACAAGATAAAAACCGAACTTAGTGAGTTACTGTTCCTGAGTAGAGATGCGCTGCATATCCACATCGGCTTGGGCATCTACATTGCGGCCATGGTGTTATTCCGGCGTGGTCCCGCAAGCATCGTTCCATGGTTAGTTGTTCTCGTCGCGCAATTGGCGAACGAACTGCTAGACGGCATACATCACGGCGCGCTGGACATCGATGTCACTGGCGCCCTCAGGGACATCGGCAATACAATGCTCTGGCCGACCGTGGTGCTCCTCATTGCCCGGCGGTTTGACAAAAAACGCAATTGCCCGAAGCTGAGCTACCAAGGTCGATAGTTCGCGCGCCCTGAACGCCGAACGCACACAAAAAGCCACGTTGTTCCGCTGCGCTGCAATTTACTGGCTTAGCATCGGTCGGGTCGCCTTATTCTTTGCTTACAACGACGGCATAAGCGGCCAAGAGGGCTATGCCAGCCGGGCAGAGTTCGCGGACTACCTCGAAAGATGCGCATCGAGGCTGGATTTGCCGGTACGGGCCCGAGAAGGGGGCACACGGTTGACCCGGATCGGCAAGTTCCATGCGGGACTACAGGACGGGCCCGAGATCAGCGCGAGGGTCTCCTCTATTCCCGTCCGACCTCGATGCTCGGCAGGTTGATGCGATCTGCAGATCCATTTTCCCGATCGGGCCGAAGCCGGGCCGCTCTGCGCTGCCGGCATCACCATTCGTCCTCAACTTTCCATGGCCGATGGTTCGGGCGTCTTATTCAAGGACGGATCGTCCGGCCAATTCGGGGCGGTGGTCTGGGCGATCGGGTATCGCGAAGATCGTTCATGGGCGCCAGGAAGACGAGAAGGCCTTTGTCCTACTGGACGGCCATGGCAAGGGAACAGGGCGTCAGCGTTGATAGCGGGAGCAGGGCGCGCCGTCGAGCTGGTCCGTCTCGGTCGCCCTACAATCGCCTTAGGCCCAAGGGAGCACCAGTTTCTCCAACGTGCCTCTCCGCGTTCATCCACACACATGGCCGCATCTTAAACATCTGCCGCCAGGTTTTGGCCCTAATACGTTCCGTTTTCTCTTGTAAACGACTCCTTTCGGCAACCGCGGCAAGGAGAGTTCGTCATGTTGAGATGGGACAATGTCAGCATCGCTGTTCTTCTGCTCCTCTGCATGGCCGCGATACTGACGATGATACTCGTCTTTCCAGTTCACCAAAGCCATCCGCTGGCTCCGTAATCCCACAATCGACAAGGCCGAGAGTTTTTCAGATCGCTCGAGCGTCTTGCTTTTGGAGCTTGGTCTGTGGACGGCCTGGCCGACAAAGCTAGGACCTGAGCCATTCCAACAGTTCGGGGCCAAGCAACTGCGCGTTCAGTTCCTCGTCGGAAAGCTCGACGAAGCCGTCAAGGTCTCGGACGATCACGACGCCAGTGTTCTTGAACCGCGCGGCGATGGTCCGAAGGAACTTGAAATCGACGTCATGCTCACAGGCACCCATAAATAGAAAGTAGACTTGTCGCCGCGCCGCTCCGACGTCTCGAGCACACTGATCATCCTGGCGTGATCCGCAGGGTCGTTTTCACCATCTGTCACGAAGACCACTACGGAACGTTTCTGGTCGGCAACAGGCGAATCCCTCTGCACGCCAAAGAACCGGCTAAGCAGCCCGCCAAAGTTTTCTTCGGCCGGCAACCACCCGAAGTGCTGCAGATTGTGCTCCAGCACGTAGCTATAGGTGGTGCCGCCTTTCCAGCCCGGCACCCTGCCGACGACTTTGCGAAGGACGTAGTCCTCGGAATCTTCCGGCGTCACGGTTCCGACGTGATGGACCGAACCCCTTTCATTGCTGAAGGTAAAGACGTCCATCTTGCCGTCGGGATCCAGCACCATGCCATAGGGCACCAGTCGCGCGATGAGCTTGCTGGTCGTAGCCGTGCCGCCCTTGAGGGCACAGACGTCGAACTTCGCGATCGAGGGAAGGCAGCCCACGAGCAGACGGACCTGCTGTGTGTAAGCTTTACGCGCCATCTTGTTCTCCCTTGGTCACGAATTCGGCAGGTATCGTGATGCGATAGTGCGGGTGCAGTTTGCCGCCTTTCACTAACATGCGATCGCCACTACCAAGGTCGATGGCCGTCTCGTCGATATATTTTCGCCAGGCATGCGTATGGCGTTCCGCGAACACGAAAAAGAGGCGTTTCGTCTTCACGCTGCGGCAAAGTTTCAAGAGCTGCGTCATCAGCTTGGGACGCAGGTTCGCCATGGACTGGAACAGCACGTCGATTTGATGGAAGCTCTCGTGGTTTGGGGCTTCGTCGATGGTTTCAAGGAGCGCGCGTTCCGGTGATGACACGCGCATGGGCCATTGCCACGGGCTCTGCTGCAGCTCGCCGCCGTTGTCCTCAAGCGAGAACTCCTTGTTGTCGACGCCGACATCCATGTCCTGAAAGAGCGAGCCCTGGCGCACAGTCACGTCGGCACTCAGATCGAGTCTGGAGAGCCAGGAGGGCGCATCGCCATGGAGATAGAGTTTATGTGGGCCGGACATGCGCAGGTAGTGCGTGTAGCCATGGAGCTCCATGGCGGTCGTTGCCGCGACATGGAATTTGAAGTCCATGATCCACTGCGCGGAGAGAACGGGAATTTTCCAGTCACGCTCGGCGCTTTCGTTGCCGCCGCGTATGAAGGGACGCCGGTACAGGCCCTGTAGCGGACGCTCCAGCCAGCCCGCTTGCAGATAGGAATGGGCAAGCTGCCGGTAGATGCCATGGGCTTCCAGCCAGCGCGAATCCACCAGGAAGCCCGGTGGTAGGGTCTCAAGTAGGTTCTTTAGCTTGTCGGCTCTGTGTCCAATCATAATGGACAATATAGCACTATTTTAAAGTCGATGCAAAAATGTACTTTACCTGTAGCCAAAAATGTAACACCAAACTGGACGTGGGATCGTGCATTCAAAGTGTGGTAGCGCTCGCGCTCTGCGCCGCCGGGTTTTGGAACCTCGCCAAGCGCTGCGGGGCAGTGGCATCAGCCTTTCATGAGGTGCCGATCGGCACGGTAAGTCATTGAAGTCTCATTCACCGGCGAGGGCACATGATGGCACCGAGTTACACGCCCTGTTCCTAACCCCGTCGTGATCGGGGCCGATACCTCCACCAAGGAGGCGGCCTGAGGCTTCCAACTCTTGGAGGGTCAACAGCCTAAGCGCCCCTCGTTGCGGGCGGGAGCCGGCTGCATGGGCCAACCTTGCGTAGCCGCCGAAAATAGGGTACCCCCCTATACTATGTCTCACACGATCAAGCACCGCGCTAAGCTCCTCGCCCGCGTCCGTCGCCTCAAGGGCCAGATCGAAGCGATTGAGCGCTCCCTTGAGGCCGAGGCGCCTTGTGGGGACGTGCTCAACCAAGTGGCATCGGTGCGCGGCGCCACCGCCGGCCTCATGGCCGAATTGATCGAGGATCACATCCGCGAGCATGTGGTGGACCCTGAGCTGGAGGCCGACGCGGCTCGTGCCGGTGCCACGCGCGAATTGATCGACGCCGTAAGGACCTATCTCAAATGACCGATACGCCGAGCCGTCCGTTTGGGCACGAGCACGTGTTTCTAGGCACCCAGCATGCGCGAAATGAGCGCCGAACCTGGGCTGTCATCGCCCTGACCACGGTCATGATGGTCGCCGAGATCGTGGCCGGCAGTGTCTACGGCTCTATGGCTCTGGTCGCGGATGGCTGGCACATGGCGACCCATGCGGCCGCCTTGCTGATAGCGGCACTCGCCTATGTGTTCTCCCGCCGCCATGCCCGGAATCGCCGCTTCACCTTCGGCACGGGCAAACTGGGAGATTTGGCGGGATTCGCCAGCGCAATCGTCTTGGCGCTCATTGCGTTATTGATCGGGTGGGAAAGCCTGCTTCGTTTCTCGGCGCCGGTCACCATCAATTTCAACCAGGCCATTGTCGTTGCGGTCATAGGACTAACGGTCAACCTGGTATGTGCCTGGCTGCTTCGGGATGATGATCATCGTCATGGGTCGTCCCATGCGCATCATGATCACCCTCATGAGAATGCCGCCCATCAGCATCAGCATACCGACGAGCGGCATCGGGACAACAATCTCCGCGCGGCCTATCTCCATGTTCTGGCGGATGCCCTGACTTCGGTGCTGGCGATTTTCGCTCTGGTGGCGGGGAGCGTCTTCGGCTGGCTCTGGCTTGATCCGGCCATCGGCATCCTCGGCAGCCTGGTCATCGCCCGCTGGTCATGGGGCCTGATGCGGGACGCCGGCGCGGTTCTGGTCGACTATCTGCCCGAAGTGGAGGAACTACCCGAGCAGATCAGGTCGGCCATCGAGGTAGGCGGCGACGAGATCTACGACCTGCATGTGTGGCAGGTCGGGCCAGGGCATCACGGTGCTATCGTGTCGCTCCGCTCGGCCAGCCCGCGCGCGCCAACCTACTACCGGGAACTCCTGTCCCATTTGCCCGAGTTGTCCCACCTCACGTTTGAAGTGGAGCAGGCTTAAAGCGGGAGGCCGAAGAGGCGTCGGCCTACTGCGCGTACGCCAGATCCGCGGCAATGTCCGTGACGTCCAAACGGAGTTGCCGCTTCTTCGGCGCCAGACCCGCAGGACGACAGAATCTTGAACGTGGCCCGAGGCCCGCCCAAGACACTGTCGGCGCCGCTGGATTTCCCGCCCGGTCCGGCCAGCGTTGCTTGATGTAATCCAAGATCGCCAATGATTTCCTGATCGTCCTCGGTGCTGCCGAATGCCGGCATATCCGTTTCGTAGCCCGGGGCGATGGCAGCCAGTCCTCACTCCGATGACCAGCAGCTGCTCATCGGAGTGATGCCAGGTATGCCCCGTCTCGTCATGTGGCGGCGCCGGCAATCGCCCGTCCGGCTGCCCGAGATTGGCGCCGTGGCAGCTGGCGCAGTATTCGAGGTAGAGCGCATGGCCGCTGGGCGGTGCCGACTGCGCCATGGCCGCCGTACCGACCAACATCGTCGCGGTCTCCAGGCAACATGATTGCTGCTAGCCAAGACACCAACGTGAAAGCGAGGGGTTGACCTTGCCACCGTGGGAAGGCGCACACTTGAAGGCTCGAACCCTGAGGTAGTGACATGAGCGGCACCAAGGATACATCCCACCACCATCACCATCATGGCTATGATCACCATGGGCGTCATCAGCGCGCCGATGGTGACCATCAAGCGAGGGATCCGGTCTGCGGCATGTCGGTTGATCCGGCGAACGCCGAATTCAGCACGGAGCATGCTGGCGAGACCTACTATTTCTGCTCGGCCAAATGCCACGACAAGTTCGTGGCAAACCCGGGCGCCTACCTCACCGAAACCGAAGCGCCCCGTGGCGCCAATCCTGGTACGATCTACACCTGCCCGATGCACCCTCAGGTCCGCCAGGATCATCCCGGCAACTGCCCGATCTGCGGCATGACGCTGGATCCTGAACTGCCCACGGCCGACACCGGCCCAAGCGCGGAACTGGTCGACATGACCCGTCGTTTCTGGATCGGCACCGCCCTGGCTATTCCCGTATTCCTGCTTGAAATGGGCAGCCACCTGTTCGACTTCCACGCCTTCATATCGGCCCAGAACCTCAACTGGCTTCAACTGGTGCTGGCAACGCCAGTCGTGCTCTGGGCCGGCTGGCCGTTCTTCCAGCGCGGCGCTGCTTCGATCGCCAATCGCAGCCTTAACATGTTCACGCTGATCGCCATGGGCATCGGGGTCGCCTGGCTCTATTCGATGATCGCTACGGTACTTCCCGGCATTTTCCCCTCCGATATGCAGGGAATGGGCGGCGCGGTTCCTGTCTACTTCGAGGCCGCCGCCGTGATCACCGCCCTGGCGCTCCTCGGCCAGGTGCTGGAGCTGCGAGCCCGCGAGCAGACCTCGGGCGCCATCAAGGCGCTGCTGGGTCTCGCGCCCAAGACCGCGCGGCGTATCCGCGCCGACGGTTCGGACGAGGAGGTCGGGATCGAAGCTATTGCCGTCGGCGACCGACTGCGCGTACGGCCCGGTGAAAAGGTGCCCGTCGACGGACAGGTCGTCGAGGGTCGTAGTGCGCTAGACGAATCCATGGTCACGGGTGAATCCTTGCCGGTCACCAAGGAAGTCGGCGATCGGCTGATCGGCGGCACCATCAACCAGTCCGGCGGCCTGGTGATGGAAACCCTGCAGGTCGGTCAGGACACCATGCTAGCGCGGATTGTGCAGATGGTGGCGGCGGCACAGCGGTCCCGGGCGCCCATCCAGAAGTTGGCCGACCAGGTGTCCGGTTGGTTCGTGCCGCTGGTGATCGGAATCGCCATCGCAGCCTTCATCGTGTGGGGCATTTGGGGGCCCGAGCCGCGCCTGGCCTATGGCTTGGTGGCGGGGGTGTCCGTGCTGATCATTGCCTGTCCCTGTGCGCTGGGCCTCGCCACACCGATGTCCATCATGGTGGGAGTGGGGAAGGGGGCCCAGCTCGGGCTCCTGGTCAAGAACGCCGAGGCCCTGGAACGCCTTGAGAAAGTCGACACCATCGTGGTCGACAAGACCGGCACGCTTACGGAAGGCAGGCCTAAGGTTACCCACGTCCTGCCGGCTGCCGGGTTCGACGAGACAGCGCTACTTACCATGGCGGCGAGCCTGGAGCGGGCGACCGCTCGGGGTCGCGATCGTCAACGCCGCCGAAGAACGCAAGCTCGTCCTCACCGAGCCGACCGACGTCGACTCCCCGGTGGGCAAGGGACTTACGGGTCTGGTGAATGGCCAAAGGGTGCTGATCGGCAGCGCGAAATACCTTGAAGCCGAAGGCGTCGCCGCAGGCGAATGGAAGACACGCGCCGACGAGGTTCGCGGGCATGGCGCCACCGTCGTTTTGGTCGCAGCGGACGGCCAGGTCGCCGGTGCCCTCGGCATCGCCGACCCGATACGCGGCACCACACGCCAAGCATTGAACGAACTGCGCGCCGAAGGCATCAAGGTCGTCATGATGACCGGCGACAATGCCGTGACCGCCGCTGCCGTGGCTCGAGAACTGGGCATCGAAAACGTCGAGGCCGATGTGCTGCCGGAGCGCAAGAGCGAGGTCGTGGAGCGGCTTCGCTCAGAGGGCAGGGTGGTCGCAATGGCCGGCGATGGCGTGAACGACGCTCCAGCGCTTGCGGCGGCCGATGTGGGGATCGCCATGGGTACCGGCACCGACGTCGCCATGGAGAGCGCCGGGGTTACGCTGTTGAACGGCGATCTGATCGGCATTGCCCGGGCGCGACGGCTCTCGCGGGCCACCATGGGCAACATCCGCCAGAACCTCTTCCTGGCCTTCGTCTACAACGCAGCGGGCATCCCCGTTGCCGCCGGCGTGCTCTACCCGTTCTTCGGATTGACGCTCTCGCCGGCGATCGCCGCCGCTGCCATGGCGCTGTCCTCCGTCAGCGTCATCGGCAATTCGCTTCGGCTGCGCTCGGCGCGGATCCGATGAGCTCGACCATCGCGCCGGAGGTCCTTGGCGGTCCCCGCTTCTGGGGCTCACTGTCCGAGATGGTGCGCGGAAGCACGACGTTGCTTCTCGGCCGGCCTCTGGAGGATATGGCGACCGATTTTCTGGATCTTGGCGACAAGTGACATCACGATCCACGTCAATGGCAGGAACCGCGGCGGCGGCGAGGAGTTTCGGGATCATGGTCCGGAACTCTGCTTTCAGGACGCGCGTGCGCGTGATCCTTTTGGTGATGGTGGCTGTGGTTGCTAGTATGACGCTGCACCATGGTGCGATGGCGTCGGCGCCGACAGCGCAGAATCACGCCGAAGCGCGTATCGCCCACCCTGTTGAAGACGCCGGTTGCACCGTGGATTGCGGCACTCGTCCGCATTCTATGCCCGCATGTTGCGGCATCGGGCTGTGCCTTTCGGGATTGCCGGTGGCGCCGTCGTCGGAGCTGTTGGCAGCGCGGAAGTCGGTGGCACGAGTATTCCATCGCGGTCTGATCCCTAAATCCCTCAAGAGCCGTATCGATCGACCCCCGAAGGGTTCCGCCCGAGATGAAGTTTGAAACTTAACTCGTAGAAGGAATTCAGGGAAATGACCCTATTCAAGACGACTCTTATCGCCGGCGCCGTTCTGGTGGCCACTTCCGTTTCCGTATTCGCACAGGATGCTGCGGCGGGGCACGACATGTCCGCCATGGGAGCGGACAGCAGCATGTCAGTGGACCTGCCGGAAATCTGCAAGACCGCCGAAGCCATGGCCGGGGACATGTCGATGGACATGTCCCATGAAATGGACCAGGCCCATACCGACCTGATGGCCGGCATGGACGTGACCAACAAGCAGATGATGGACAGCATGATGGTCGAGGACATCGACGTGGCTTTCGTCTGCGGAATGATCCCGCACCACCAGGGCGCCATCAACATGGCCAAGGCCGAGCTCGAACATGGTGACAACCAATGGGCCAAGGACATGGCCCAGAAGGTCATCGACGCACAGGAGCAGGAGATGGCCGACATGATCGCTTGGCTCGAAGGCGAAGGCGCCAACGAGTAGAACAGCATAGGGGTGCGCCTACGGGCGCGCCCCACCAGGCGAAGTACCCGTTCGACACGGTCGATGCCGTGAGGACGTCGGCCATACAATGCTGCAGCCGACAGCGGCATTGCTGATGGCTCGGTGGTTGAGCGGAAGCGATGGTTCGCGTCAAGGCAGTTGAAGGTCGCCGCGCAACTGAGAGGAGAACAGATATGACCGCACACCACGACCATGGGCAACAGCACAAGGGCGAGCATGGCAAGCACGCTCGGCCTTACCTGATGAATCAACATGGGTTTGGGCCTCGTCGTGATGTACGGGGTCATGTTCTCTATGATCGACGGACCGGGGGACTTCCGGAACAATCTGAACATGTTCTACATGGCGGTCACAATGTGGGCGCCCATGGGCATTTTCATGCTGGCCACCATGCCGGGCATGTTCCCTAACAGTCGCATGAACCTGTTGCTCTATGCCGGTTTATCCTATTGACCGTGCTCTCATTCTGGGCGACCCGGGCGCAGGCCTTCATCGACGATCGCCAGTTCGTGGATCCCATGATCCCGCATCACTCGGGCGCCATCCTGATGTGCCGCGAAGCCGACATCAAGGATGCCGAACTGGTTCGATTGTGCGGTGAGATCATCGAGGCGCAGCGTCGCGAGATCGAGCAGATGGAGGCCATCGGTAAGCGTCTCTAAGTTCGGAAGCCCGCCTTAGAATTCCCCTTCGATGGCGTTGCCGCCGATCCCCAGATGTGGACGAGCGAGGCGGTCTTGAGGGACAGGAAATTGGACTAGGCCTCTTAGAATGTTGCGCCGACTGTGCAGTCGGCGCAACATAGGCCACCAACATGCCGAAAAACGTTCCCACGAGTGTCTGCGCCGATCATGTGACTTAAGGCCGCCGGTGGGCGCGCCTACCTTTAGACGAGCGCCCTACCGCTCTACTGATCTGCATTAGGGTGCGCCAGACCGCCTATTGTTTGGCGGTCGGCCGAGTGGCTGGATGCCGAACTCGGCAGTTTTGCCCACCTGTAAACGCAATAAATCCTGGTCTGCTGCCGGCTATGGCTTAGAATGCCGGTGGGCAACAGGGATGGAATAGCGGCTTTGAAAGAGCGCATTACCGTACACATCTTCTGAGATGATCGCGCGCATCGACTCTTGGATCGCGCACTAACCCGGCTATGGCAGCCGTCAGGATGCCGTCCGGCACTGCGTGGATTTGTACTCGGTCAGCCCACTCACGAGCGGGGACTTGGCAGCGCGTCCGGAGCGACGGCGCAGGACACCGCTGGCAGCGACGCGGTCGACTAGGCGCGGTCTGTGAACCAAGATCACTGTCGCGACGATCATAAACGCTCGAACGCGCGCCACAAATCGGCGCCAACTTTGGAAATCGCCACCGTCCCGTGGGTCCGCGAAGACAGCAGGTCATCATCCAACCGGCCCAAGTAGATGCGCAGCGGATTTGCATAAAATGCGATATGGATAGTATTTCCCTACATTATCAGAGCCGGGACCCGCGCACCTAACGACGTGAATATATGCATCGTCCAGACGCCGATGCGAGAGTGGCCGGCGGTCAAGATTCCTGCAGTGAGTACGGTTGCGGCGAGCAAAGTGTCTGCGATCTCTGGTCGCTAGAGGAGCGAGAGGGGAAAATGATAGTCGGCGCAGGGGAGGCACCTGCCCGGAGCGTGTTGCTGCTACACACTACAGTCGCAGATCAACGCTCGTAGGTGTTGCCGCCGGTGATTGGCCCGGGCATTCCGCCGACATCCTCCTGCACCAGAACAGCAACGCCCGTGCCGGGCTCGGGCAGCACACGCTCTATATTGAGGGCGAGCCGAGCGCCCATGCCGGCACCCAGAGCCGCCAGCTGCGTACGGTTCGTGACGATGTGGTCATAGGATAGGGTCTTGCCAGCGTTATCGCCGGCCTGAATGGTGACGGTATCCTGCTCGATGTAGGTGACGAGCCAGATGATCGAGGGCCGGGCCCCTCCTTGTTCGGGGACGACGATGCGCAGGGTATCTCCGTTTCGAGTGAGGTCGATTTGGCGCGTCATGCTGCTGGCCTCGATTGCCTCGACTGCCCCGGGCTCATCCGAGCCTAGGACGTCGGTGGTCCCGGCAACGATGAGCTGCGGAGTGTAGAGCTTGCGGGTGTCCCACAGCGAAGCGTAGTCACGCTGTAACTCGGCATTGGCGGCACTGCCGAAGGTATCCTTCCACCCGGCATAGTCCCAGTAGTCGACATGATAGTTGAGGGTGATTACGTCGCCGCGCTCCGCCAGCTCGGACACGAGACGATCCGCGCCCGGGGAGAAGGGGCAGCCCTGGCTGGTGAAGAGTTCCAGGACTGCTTTCGGCGGGCTGCTGAGCTCGGCACTAGCAACGCCTATGGCGCCAGGAAGAAGGCTCAGCAGTGCGGTAAGACCCAAAATCCGGCTTGTCATGACCGATGCTTGCCATTGTGGCTTACACCCGGCGAGTCAAATCGCGGTGAGCCCTTTTCCGCGAGGCCGGTTTTTCGCAACAAGTGGGACGACAGCGGCCACGTGCGCGTCGCGAGCCCGTGGCCAGTCGGGTGAAATACCGGAATCGCCGGATCAGAACTTGATGGCGGCGGCAGTCACGTACATAAAGGCGACGCCGACTAGGAAGCCGGTTATGACCGGGACGGACAGCAGGGTATTTCGGCCCTTGCCAGTGCGCGTCATGTAGGTGGTCACCTCTACGATGACCTGTGCGATTGCTCCTGCACCGATGCCGAGGAAGAGCGCGGACCATTGCGGCGCGTAAGCCAGACTACCAATCCAGAGCCCCACCACGGCGGGCGCGCCGGCCAGAAGAGTGAGCGCCACGAAGCTCCATAGCGGTGGCCTGGCCTTGAGGATTGGGGCTGCTATGCCGATTCCCTCGGTGACGTTGTGTACTGCAAAACCTAGGACGAGGAATGTGCCAAGGCCGGCGGAGCCGGCGGCGAAGGCAGCGCCTATTGCCAATCCCTCGCCAAAGTTGTGCAACCCGATGCCGAGGGCGATGTAGAACGACAGCGCCAAGCCCGCCGGCGCCCCGCGCCAGCGCCCAATAGCCATGAGCAGCATGAAGCTGGCAGCACCGGCAAGTAGTACGAGTAGTGGACCCTGGAACAGCACGGCCGATGCGGCGCTCATCTCCAACGCTTCCAGGGACATGTCGACCAACAGGAAGGCGAGGAGCCCGACCGTCAGCGCCAGGATGAAATTCATGCCGGCAACGCCGACGCCCCGCAGCGCAGGGTAGCACAGCAGTCCTATGGCAACCGGGAGCACCCCAACGATCAACCCGATCAATGCCTGCTGCCAGAGGAGGGATTGCGTGGGAACGGGAGTGGGGACAGCCACTGGTATTTCGTGGAGGAACGTGGCGCCCGTATCGGTGACGATGTTGATTGCATGCGCCTCGCCGAGCACCCATGGATAGGGGATGCGGAGCCATACAGTGCTGCCGCGGGCGATCGGACCCGGAGGGTCTTGGGTGAACATCCAGTAGGCGTCATCGACCTGGACTTGGGCGACTTTCATCGGTTCCGACCCGCCGGCTCGCACCAGGACACGGATGCCGTCACCGTCCAGGATCGTCCTCTCATAGGTGAAGGCCTCAACGGGCGGCGCACTGTTGTCGAAGCTGCGCAACGGGTCTGCCGATGCAATCCACGCAATGGCGATCCCCAGTAGCGTCAATGGCAACAAGAGCCAGAGGAGCAACAGGCGATTTGGGCGATCCTCGGAGACGGCCATCATTTCGGGAGCGGTCATGGCTTAGTCCTCCACCACGTCGAACATGCCCATCCAGCCCAGTTCGGTGAACTCAGCCTGATGCGCGTGGAACATATATTGGCCGGCCTCATGGTCAGCGTAGCTGAACTCGAGGATGCCACGCTGCGCCTGGCACTGCATGATCAGGTCGACGGTCCGCAGCGTGGGGGTGAGCGTCGTGCCGGTGTCGAAATAGTTGAAGAAGTTGGCATGCAGGTGGAACGAATTAATCGGGTCGAACTCGGTCACGTTTATCAGATAGATGCGGACCGGTCGCGACTTCTCGATTCGGATGGGTTGGAGCGCATAGGCATGCGCGATCGTGTTGACAGCATAGAACTCATTCGCGCCATCGAAGTTGGTGTCGAACGCGTTCATCACCATTATCAGTTCCTGCCAACTCGCGTTCTCAGGTGTCCCGAGCAGGCGCGACTTGGCCACGGCCTCGAACTCGGGGTGCAGTTCGGGGTCGGGGTCGATCACGAATGCCCCGTACATGCCCTTGTGCATGTGCCGCTTCAGCGGCAGGGCGTGGCAATGATAGAGGTGGCAGCCGAAGGGCTTGGCGTCGAACTCATAGACGAACTCCTCACCAGGGTTTATCAGGCCGGCTCCGGGAACCCCGTCCATGCGCCAGGAGTGGATACCGTGGAAATGCATGGAATGAGGGTGCGATCCGTAGTTGCGGAAGACGATGCGCAGGCGTTCGCCTTCCTTCGCCCGAAGGGCCGGACCCGGGACGCGGCCATTGAAGGTCCAAGCGGGAAACATTACGCCGGGTGCGATCTCGATCTCCTTGTCGGAGGCCTCGACCTCGAAGGTCCGCAGCGCGCGTCCGTCCTCCATTGTCGTGACCGTGCCTAAATCCCATTCCGTCAGCATTGGGGTGGGATCAAAGCCATTCGTCTCGGGGTCGACACGCCCGACTGTCATCATCTGGCCGTGCGCTCCCTCGTGGGCAGAGGGAGCCGCGTAAGGATTGACAGGGTCGGGGGCGGGCATCGCGCCCATGCCGTGCTCGAGCATCTGCTGGCCCGCTGCGGAGGAGGCCAGGACCGCCGTCCCCCCAGCGGCAACGAGCCCCCCTATAAGGAGGCTTCGGCGCGTGACCGTGTCGGTGGGTTCGTTCTGGCGCATGCGTCTTCCTTTATGCGAATAATTCGCAACTAGACGACATTCTTGGTCTAGTTGCAAGTAGGAATGATTTGCAAATAGGAGGATTGTACTGGCTTCCCGAGTGGCCAGTGATGGTAGCGTGTTCAAAGCCTTGGCAGTTGCGGCTCGCGAACGAAGCGGAGCAAGGCGTGTTCTGGCTGGGGCGTTCCTGGCAACGGACCCGAGCGAGGGAAATGATCGGTGCAGAGCGACCTGGTCGTGGCGGCCGCGCTGATATCGCTAGAAGGGCAAGGATTGGATAGCGCGTTTCGCCTTTCAAGTTAGCGTGATCGGCTGGGCCCTCGCCGGGCAAGATATCGGTAACGCCAGGAGTGATAAGCTAGGGCGGTATTCACTATGGTGGACGGTATGTACGAATTTCTCTGGCGCACGCTCCGTATCACCAGCGTCGTCTTCGCCGCCGTGACACTGGCCGCATGCAGCCAGTTCGTGGGCGACAACCGGCAAAACGTGCCCCTGCCCAAGGCGCTGGTCGACCAGATGGCGCAGATCGGCTCGTCACCTTCCGAGCCGATGGTGATCCGCCTGTTCAAACAGTCCTCGGAGCTCGAGGTTTGGAAACGCACGAACTCGGGAAGCTATGCGCTCCTCAAGACATATGAGATCTGCAAGTGGTCGGGCGCACTGGGACCCAAGATACGCGAAGGTGATTACCAGTCGCCGGAAGGGTTCTACGATGTCACGCCCGGCCTGATGAACCCGAAATCTTCTTACTGGCTATCGTTCAATGTGGGGTTTCCCAACAAGTTCGATCAGGCTTGGGGCCGCACCGGCACGAACCTGATGATCCACGGGGATTGCAAATCCGTGGGGTGCTACGCCATGACGGATGACGGCATCAAGGAGATATACGCCATGGCACGGGAGACTTTTCGAGCTGGCCACCGCTCCTTCCAGCTCCAGTTACTGCCGTTCCGCATGAACGAGGTCAACATGGCCGCGAATGCTTCCAGCCCGCATACTCCCTTCTGGCGGAACCTCAAGGAAGGTGCCGATTTCTTCGATGCGACGAAGCAGGCACCGTCCTGGGACGTGTGCGAGAAACGATATATCTTCAATCAAGGCATCCCTGGGGCGGCACCACTCGACCCGCTAGGTGCCTGCCCAGTCTCAATGTCGACGTTCCAAGCGTTGGCGCTCTAATCTTGAGCTGATGCGTCACGGACTTGCCTATGACCGCCAAGAACGCCCACATATCGGGTTAGCCAGTGACCAAATCCTGCGCGATTACGATCGTGTAGTCCGTCACCCAGCCACGGACCTCATTGCATGGCTGCAATCACTCGAGCATCGAACGCCTCGCTTTCGCCCGGCTTTACACCCAGCATGGTTGCTACCCTGGCAAGGATGCGTCCTGATACCTCCCCGGCGTTCCAGCCTGCAGTATTTCCGGATTGCGGAGTTTCGGGGGAAGCCTCATCGAGCAGGATCACCATGACGTATTGGGGGGCCTCCATGGGAAACGCGGTGATGAACACATTGAGGTTCTTGCCCGTGCCATATCGCCCATTGATCACCTTTTCTGCCGTGCCGGTCTTGCCGCCGGCTCGGTAGGCCAGTGCCAGCCGGTTCATCCGCGAACCGGAGCCAACGAGTGCGTTGAAACGCAATAGCTGCTGCAGTTGAGCGCTGGTCTGCTCCGAGATCACGCGAGTGGATTGGGCCAACGCTTCTTCCTCAGTTCTCGGATAGAAGGTCGGCGGGATTAGACGCCCGCCATTGACGAAAGCGGCCAGGGCTCGCGCCATATGCAATGGTGAAACGCTGAAGCCGTGGCCGAACGAAGCGGTCGCCGCAACCACATCGGAAAACTCCTTCGGGACGTTCGGCGGCGTTCTCTCGGGGAGTTCGGTGACGATCGATTGGTCGAAGCCGATGCGGCTGAAGAAGGAGCGATAGTTGTCCTTGCCCATCTGCTGCATCATCTGGATAGTCCCGACGTTAGACGAGTAGCGGAAAATCTCGGGGACAGTCAGGATCCGGCCCTGGCCGCGGTAGTCATTGATTGCGAACCTGCCAAAGCGCACTGGAAAGCGGGCATCGAACGAGTCCGCCAAGGTAACGGCGCCGCTATCGAGAACGGCAGCGAACGAAACGATCTTGACGACCGATCCCAACTCAAAATTACCGGCGGTGATGCGGTTGAAACGTCCCTCTTCCAATGCGGAGGCGGGGACATTGGGGTTGAAATCCGGCAGCGAGACCATCGCGAGCACTTCGCCCGTGCGCGCGTCCAGCATCACACCCGCGGCGGCGAGGGACTGGTAGCGTGTCAAGGCGTCCACCAGTTCCTCGCGCATGGCATACTGAACACGCATGTCGATACTGAGCGCGATCGGTTGCAGTTCCTGACCGCGCGCCAGGCCGAACGCCTGCAACGCGGCTATACCGCCATCATCGATCCCTCGCTCAATTCCGGCGATGCCCTGGCTATCGATGTTCACGCTGCCGAGCACGTGCGCGGCATCGGCGCCGCCTGGATAGAAGCGGCGGCTCTCGGTGAGGAAATCGATGCCCGGTATCCCCAGGCGCATCACCTGCTCGCGGACGGCGGGCGTCAGTTCTCGCTTTACCCAGACGAAGCCGCGGTCGCCGGTCAGGCGTTCGCGCAACCATGCTTCGTCCAACTCGGGAAGGACCGTCCTCAGGGCTGCTACAGCTTCTTCCACGTCGATGATCCGCCGGGGCTCGGCATAGAGGGAGGGGACGCGGACATCCACCGCCATAGGCAACCCGTTCCGATCGAGGATCGCCGGTCGAGACGCTTCGATTTCGCTGATCGTCCTTCCCTCGATCACTGTCTCCGTCTCGACGGAACCGAGTTGCAGGAGCCGCGCAGCGACGATGACGAACCCGATCGTCATAACGATGGCCATGATGGAGATGCGTCGACGGGTCATAGCCGCCCGAACGCTTTTGGCGCCTTCCAGCGTGATCGTCTGATCTATGGTCTGCACAACAAATCCCGTGACTAAGCTGCGCGCCGTTGACGACGTGCAGCAGTGGAACGAGGCGCGCCATCGCGCCCAAGTTGCGTGATCAGGCCGAAATTGGCGGACGGTCGAGGGGATGCTGCAACGTCATCTTGGTGAAGGGAGAGTCGGTGCGTGGCCAGGCCTGCCGGACGTATTCCGTGCCGCAGCCGGTTGCTGTGAGCGACTTTTCGCTCCGTAGTTGCTCGTTCGGACACAAGCTGTGGCCATGTACCGCTCCCCGGATGCGGCCGTGGCCATCTACGGACTGGACCGCCTGAAAGCCGTTCGGAGCAGGGCAAGGGGCTGCGTGATATCCGGGCAGGCCCAGAAGTAGTGTCATGGTAAGAAGCAGCGCTATCAGCGCAACCGGCCGTAACAGCAGTCCGAAACGACGATAATTCATGAATGCCATTTCCGACCCTGGGGGGTAATAGGACGTTGCTTTCGCGTTCAAAATCTTCGCTGGCGTTGGGATTGGTTAATCCGCGTCTCCTATGAACTCCCTGACGTCCGGTAGCGCCACTGGTTCACGCCGCAGAGGCCTGGCGGCTTGGCGAGGTACCCATAATGCCCCGCACCTGTTCTATGGTTTGCTCGAGATCGCGCTCGTACTGGGGAGGGAGGGTGCGCGCCCTCGGCAGCTTCACCTCCAGAGGATCGGCGACGCGTCCGTTGATCTCCAACTCGAAATGCAGGTGGTTGCCGGTAGAACGGCCAGTGGAGCCGACATAGCCGATGACCTGTCCCTGCCGGACAGGGTCGCCGGGCGCAATGCCGTCCGCGATCTGGTTCATGTGGGCATAGGCAGTCCGGTAACCGTTCGCGTGGGAGAGCCGGACATAGCGCCCATAGCCTGAGTACCATTGGGCCATCTCGACGGTGCCATCCGCCGCGGCGAATATCGGTGTGCCCCGCGGCGCTGCAAAATCGGTGCCCTCGTGGTTGGCGTTGCCGCCATTGAATGGGTCGATCCGGGAGCCCATCGCGGACGTCAGGCGACCGCCGCCTTCGAGCGGACGGCGCAGCAGGAAGCGCTTGCCGCTCTCGCCGCTCTCGTCGAAGTAGGCGATGGCGCCGTCGTCGGTGCGGAAACGGTAAAAGCTCCGCTCCGCGTTGCTGAGCGTCAGGCTGACATATAGCAATTGGGCGGGCAGGGCGTCGACGGCTGCCGCCTGCAGCAGTTCGATGAAGTCGCCAGGCTGGACCTTTTTGGTCAGATCGACATCGTAGGCCACCAGGGCGATGATCCTGGAGATGGTGGCGTCATCGAGTTCGTTCCGTCGTCCTGTCTCCCAGATCGACTTATATATGGTAGGCAGGTTCGCCACGCTGATGCGTTCGGTGCTGTCCTCGGCGAAGGGAATTTCGGGCGGCGCCAAGCCGAGGACGTACTGGCCCGCGTCGGTCAAAGCGACCGTCGCGACGTGGGTATCGGAATTGGTGATGTCGTCGTGACGATAGATGCTGAGCCGGTAGGGGATGAGACCCGGGCCGGAACGTGACGGACCGAGCAGGATGCGCAGGCGGGATCGGGCGGCCAACGTCGTGACGGGCACAATGTTGCGAACAGTCTCCAGGACAGACTGGGCGCCCGCCGCAGTAAAACCGTGCTTCAGCAAGGCATCGGCGAGGTAGGTCGTCTCCTCGAGCTTCACGATCCGCTCCGTGATCCGCAGACCGTCGCCGGCCACGGCATTCTTGGGCACGACGGTGACGTTCTCGGCCACGCCCAGCGACGGGGACGCCATGTCATAGCTCGTGCCGGGCATGGACGCATAAGCCATCGTGTAGTCCTGCTTGACCTCGGATACTCCGATGGCAGCAAAGGATGCGGCGGCGGCGTCGTCGATTGATCGAGCTGGTACGAACTCGAGTGGCAGCGCCGAGGTGTTGACGGCAACCTCGGCATCGACCGGTTCGCCCATGACATCGAGGCTGACCAAGGAGGTGGCAGCAATCTCGCTCTCTACAGCGTCCAGGTAGTCCTGGGGTTGGTACGCAACGACATCGTCGGTCAGGATCGTTTCCGACGTCGCGAGCGTCGCGTTCACCCGAACGAACCTCGCGTTGCGGATGACGTTGCTTTCGCCGACCGCCTCCATCACGCTAGCCTCGATCTCGTCGCGCGTTGATCTCGTGGTCAGGATCGGGCGTAGGCGGTCCGTCTTACCCTCCGCGACAGCAGCCGACACAGTTTTCGACGGAGCGAGATCGAGTGCCTTGTAGGCGGTGGAGAAGCTGTCGATGCCGGCGAACGATACATAGAGGGCGGCGCCCATGAGTAGGACCGAGGTCACACCGGTCAGGACCGTGCCCGCCAGCCAGCCGATACTGACTTCTCGCCCGCCGGGTTCGGTCCCTTCAGCCGACAGGACCGTTAGCGCCGCTTCGTCCTCGAAGCCGTGCAGATGCATGTAGCGGTGGCTCGGGCGTCGCCCGAACCGAGATTCACCCCTCTCTGCCATTATCCCCTCTGTCTATGCCCGACCGCTGTTCGACATCCCACAAAGGTTTAGATGGGCAATTTTGAGGCTTGCAAGACCATCAACCCATCACGTGGTCGTGAGGAACGGAGAATTTGGTACAGAATGGCGCGCCTGATCGGGACTGACGCCGGTTGCACCGGGGGCGGGACAAATCGTCGCCATGACCGGAAAGAACGTCTAGGGTCGGGATCAGGCGGCGACGGTGTGGTCGTGGAACACGCACTTGCCGTGGTCCGCGAGAATCTCGATGACCTGGCAGGTCTCCACCCGACCATGCGAGCAGCCCTCGACCATCCGCTCAAGCTCGGCCTTCAGGGCGGTCAGGCTGGCGATCTTTCTTTTGACCTCGACCAGGCGAGCCTTTGCGATCGTGTCGGCCTCGTGGCACGACTGGTGGGGGGCGTCCTGCAATGACAACAGGGTACGAATTTCGTCGATATTGAAGCCGAGCTCGCGCGAGTGCCGGATGAAGGTCAGCCGCTCAACGTCATCCTGCCCGTAGGTGCGCCGGTTCCCCTCAGTCCGGTTCGGGGCCAAAAGACCGATCTGCTCATAGTAGCGGATGGTGGGGATTTTGACCCGCGCTGCGTCGGACACCTTTCCGATAGCGATACCGTGATGCATTTTGTCCTTGCTCCTATAGTGGCTAGAGGTTGTACGCTCTACGCAAAGATTGCAAGGAGCTCGCGCCATGGACGGTGAACTGGATACTACACGATTCCGTGTGGAGGGCATGGATTGCGCCAGCTGTGCTTCCAAGATTGACACTGCCGTCCGGAGGATTGGTGGGGTCGAGGATGTGTCAGTCTCGGTCGTGCGGGGCACGATGACCGTCAAGCATGCGGCGACCGTCAATTCGGACGTGATTGCCAGGAAGGTTACCAGCCTTGGCTATAAGGCCGCGACCATGCCGCCCAAGCCTGCTGAGGGCGCCGTTCCTGCAGGTAGCGATCCGGCCGATGACGAAGGCCACGATCATTCTGATCACGATCATGCCGGACACGATCATGCCGGACACGACCACGGCATCAGGTCGCCTGCGGCCGCTAAGGCCGTTGCCGCTGCGACCGTGGCGGCCAAACCTGCCGACGCCCTTCAAGGCATGCACGGGCACGATAGCAGTTTCGATGAAGGGCCGTGGTGGAAGACGCCCAAGGCGCGCATGACGATCATGAGCGCGGCGGCTGTGGCCGTGGCCTTTGTCGCGGGACGGATGTTCCCAGATATCGCCCAGTGGGCCTTCATCGTCGCCATGCTGGTCGGGCTGGTGCCAATCGCCCGCCGGGCCTATGTCGGCGCCATCAACGGGTCGCCATTCTCGATCGAGACCCTGATGACGGTAGCCGCGATGGGCGCGGTGTTCATCAACGCTGCCGAGGAAGCGTCCATCGTCGTGCTGTTCTTCCTCGTGGGCGAATTGCTCGAAGGCGTCGCCACCGGCCGTGCCAGGGCCAGCATCCGTGCGCTTGCCGACTTGGTCCCCAAGTTCGCTCTGCGCGAAATCGATGGCAAGACCACCGAGGTCCCGGCCGAGAGCCTGGTCATCGGCGACGTTATCCTGATACGCCCTGGCGATCGTGTGCCGGCCGACGGCGTTATCGTCTCTGGTGAGAGCGCCCTCGACGAGGCGCCGGTGACCGGTGAGTCCGTGCCCAAGACCAAGACGGTGGACGACCAGGTCTTTGCCGGCACCATTAACCAGGAGGGCGCCCTTCGCGTCCGCGTTTCTGCCGCTGCGGCAGACAACACGATTTCTCGCATCATCGCGCTAGTCGAGGAAGCCCAGGAGTCCAAGGCGCCAACCGAGCGCTTCATCGATCAGTTCTCCAAATACTACACCCCATCCGTAATGGTGGTGTCGGCTCTCATAGCCATCATCCCGCCGCTGTTTTTCGGACAGGTGTGGAGCGAGTGGATCTACAAGGGCCTCGCCGTACTGCTGATTGGCTGCCCTTGCGCTCTGGTTATCTCGACCCCAGCGGCGATTGCCGCGGCGCTGTCGGCCGGCGCGCGCCGTGGACTCCTGATGAAGGGCGGCGCCGTGCTCGAGCAGTTGGGCAAGATCAACATGGTCGCGCTCGACAAGACCGGAACGTTGACCCTAGGCAAGCCCCAGGTCACTGACGTCATCGGCGTGTCCAAAACCGAGCGTGAAACCATGGAACTGGCGGCGGCGCTGGAAGTGGGTTCCAGCCATCCCTTGGCCAGCGCCATTCTGGCCCGGGCCAAGGCCGACGGTATCGAGCCGGCGCAGTCGACCAAGGGCGGCGCAGTGGGCGGCAAGGGCGTCGTTGGCACCGTCAACGGCATCGACCTGTTCCTCGGCTCGCCCAACGCCGTCGGCGAAAAGGTCACGCTTGGTGCCGATCTCGATGCTAAGATCGTCGCGCTCAACGATCAGGGCAAGACTGTATCCGTCCTTCTCGCCAACGGCGCCATTGCCGGCATCATAGCCATGCGTGACGAGCCGCGTCCCGATGCCGTGGAAGGACTCAACGCGCTCAAGGCCCTGGGCGCGGACATTGTGATGCTGACCGGAGACAACAAGCGTACTGCCGCCGCGATCGGCAAGGCCCTTGGCATCGAGCCGCAAGCCGAGCTGCTGCCCGAGGACAAGCAGCGGATCGTCGGCGAGCTCAAGGCCAGCGGCAAGGTGGTGGCGAAGGTCGGCGACGGCATCAACGATGCGCCCGCGTTGGCCGCAGCCGATATCGGCATTGCCATGGGCGGCGGTACCGACGTTGCGCTCGAGACGGCGGATGCCGCGGTCCTGCACGGACGCGTCATCGACGTGGCGAACATGATCGCGCTCTCGCGGGCGACCATGGCCAATATCACCCAAAACATCACGATCTCGCTGGGGCTGAAGGCGTTCTTCCTGGTCACCACAGTCATCGGCGTTACCGGCCTATGGCCGGCCATCCTGGCCGATACCGGCGCTACAGTGCTGGTCACTGCCAACGCCATGCGTTTGCTCGGCTGGAAGGGAATGGGGGCCAAGGCGTGAGGAAGGCGACGGTCGCCCTGTACCTCGTCCCCATCCTGATCGCTGTCGACCTCGGCGCGAAATTCTGGGCGCTTCAGGTACTGGTGGGTCTAGAGAACCCGATACCGCTGTTCCCCGGTATCTCCCTGCGCTTCATCGCCAATCTCGGCGTCTCCTTCGGCCTGTTGGCGGGCTCGCCCTGGGCAGTGATCCTTGTCACCGCTGCCATGACCGCGGCGCTCGCGGTCTGGTTCGCGCGGTCGACATCCAGCGGGGAACCTCTCGCCATCGGCTGCATCCTGGCCGGTGCTGTCTCCAACCTGATCGACAGGCTCCTCAACGGGGCGGTGACTGACTTCCTGTCGTTCGGAAACCCGGCCGCGCCGCTCTTCACCAACAATCTCGCCGATATCTGGATCACGGTCGGCGTGGCCCTCCTGTTCGGCGGCGCACTTCTCAATTCTCGAAAAAGCATCCCCGTCCGCGAGAACCAATCGCCATGACCGGATACAGCAGTTTGCCCTTGGAGGCCGCCCATGACCTATAAGGCACCGCTCCCCCTGCGGATCTTCCATTACGCACTTTGGGCCTTCATGCTGTTCGTCGTGGCATGGGTCTTACTCATTCCGATCTTCCTCAGGGTCACGGCGCCCGAGGCCACAAGGACGCCAGAACTCCCACCCGATAGTTCTTCAACGAGCACGCCGGGGTCAGATACCTTGGTGCCGATCCAAGAGCCCGCCAATATGGCGATCTCCCCTTGAGTCCCGAAGAGTCACCGCCCAAGCCGACGCGCAGGATGCTGCTCGCTGGACTGCCGCTCTTGGCATTGCTCGGTCTGGTCGGGGTTTTCGCTTTCACGCTCCGAAACCCGTCGACCGACCTGCCATCGGTGCTGGTCAACAAGCCGGCGCCAGAATTTTCGTTGCCACCACTTGTACGGTCGGGAGTGCCGGGCCTGGGGCGGAGCGACCTGATCGGACAGATCAGCGTGGTCAACGTCTTCGCAAGCTGGTGCATTCCCTGCAGGGACGAGCATCCATTACTCGTCGAACTGAAAGAGCGGACCGGGGTTCGTCTGTTCGGCTTGAACCTCAAGGACGAGGAAGAAAACGCCGGTGCATTCCTCGACGAGCTCGGCAATCCCTATGACGCCATCGGCGCCGACACCAATGGGCGCGCCTCGATAGAATGGGGGGTCTACGGCGTTCCGGAGACCTTCCTGGTGCGTGGCGACGGCGTCGTGCTCACCAGGCGTGTCGGCCCGCTCGACAGGAAATCGCTGGAAGACTTGATCGTGTCCATCGAGCGGGAGATGGACGCTGAATGATGGACCGATATCGGTCCATCCAATACCTGAGGGGGGTGGCGGCAACCCTGGTGGTTGCCTCGCACGCATTCCTCTATCCCCTTACCGACGAACCGATGCTCTACGGACGGTGGGGATGGCTCGGAGTGATCCTGTTCTTCGTCATCTCCGGCTTCATCATGGTGACCGTCACCGGAAATGGCCGGTTCGATGGTGGGCTCTTCATCCGCCGCCGGGCAATTCGCGTCATTCCCCTATACTGGGCGGTCACCCTGCTCACAGCCGTACTGGCCCTCTGGGCACCGTCCCTGTTCAAGACCATGACGTTCGACTTTTCTCAGCTGTGGCGTTCTCTGCTGTTCGTCCCGTTCTTCAACGAAACCAGCGGCGGCATCCATCCCATCTACAAACTTGGGTGGACGCTGAACTACGAGGTCTACTTCTATCTTTGCTTCGCCCTGCTGTGGTTTTTGGGATCGACTTCGCGCGTGGTTACCCTGACGGTAATTTTCGCCGGGCTCGCCACCTTTGGGTTCGTCGCCGGGCCAACGACCGACTTGTCGGCGTTCTACACCAGCTATATCCCCCTGGCGTTCTGCGCCGGAATGGGTCTGGGCTTGATGGCGCTTGACGGGTCCTACCGCGCTTCGACCGGCTTCATGATTGCGGTGGGTGTGGTGGGGGGTGCGGGGCTGGTCTTTGGGTTGGCGTGGCCGGCGTCCCGGGTAGAGGACTGGACCGCATTTATCGGTTGTTTGGCGTTCGCGGTCGCTGTCGTCTTCATCGGGGTGCAGTCGGAACGCGCGCTTCCCAAGGTCGCTCTGCTCGAGCGGGTGGGAGATGCGTCGTATTCCACTTACCTCTTCCACATCTATGTCGTGGGCGCGCTGTCGTGGCTGGCATATACAGTTCTCCCGTCCGGAAATGGTGTCGTCTATGTAACGGTCGCGATAACGACGATTGTCTGCGCTACGGCTTTCGGGCTTCTTCTACATAAGTCGCTCGAACTACCCGTAGGTCGTTGCCTCGCCCCTCTTTCGGCGAGATCGCCAAGAGAAACTTCGGCGGCAAAGGCGTGAGTGTCGCGGACGGGCTCCCGGTTTCGTTGCTCGCTCCGGCGCATCTCGAGCAGGCCACCGCCCTGGCCGCGACTTTCAAGTTGCTGGGCGATCCGACCAGGCTGCGCATCGTACTGAGGTGCCTGGATGCGCCAAGATCCGTTGGTGACGTCGCTTTGGAACTAGGACTGTCGCAGTCGCTGGTCAGCCAGCATTTGAGGCTCCTCCGTTCAGCCCGGCTCGTGGTCGGCATTCGAAAAGCGAAACGCGTTTCCTATGAAGTTTCGGACGATCACATCAGGACTGTGCTGGTGCAGATAATAGTCCACGTCAGCGAAGCTGTCGTTGATACTGAGGGGTAAGGAAGGGGAACGATCTATGCTGCGTAGTTGGTTTTGCCGTGGTCAGGCCATTACCGGTGGGTTTCATGACCCGGCGGCGGCGTGCAATCGCATACGTTTTGCTCGCCACCGTCGTATTGGTCGTAGTGGAAGCTATCCTCTACGCACAGCTTGTCGAGCCCGAACATCCCTCAGCGGTTCACGCCACAGGTCAGACATCTCCATATCGGCCAAGGAAGCTGCGAGAGGACCGGTCGCGGTGGCCGGTCCTCTCGAGGTCAGACAGTTGCCGGAAGGTTCTGCGTAGCTTCGTCCACTTCCAGGAAGGTCGGCCTTACCTCGCTCATGAGTGCCTTGCGGGCGAACTCCACCGCCATGACCGGCGGCTGGCCGGAGATGTGGGCCAGCAGACCGGCCTTGAGCGAAATGAAGTATTTTGACTCCACCTCGTAGAGGTTCCTGAGCGACTGGGCCATCGGAGCGAAAAACCCGTAGGCGACGAACACGCCGAAGAAGGTGCCGACCAGCGCGCCGCCGATCATGTGACCCAGGACCTCCGGCGGTTCGCTGATCGACCCCATCGTCTTGATCACGCCCAGCACCGCCGCGACGATGCCCAAGGCGGGGGTGCCATCTGCCAGCGATTGGATGGCGCCTATCAGACGCTCCTGCTCCTGGTGATGCGTCTCGAGTTCTTCGTCCATCAACGCGTCCATCTCGTGCACGTTGTTGGAGCCAAGCGTGACCATGCGCATGTAGTCGCAGACGAACTCCACCGCATGGTGGTTGTTCGCAAAAGACGGGAAGGCGTTGAACAGCTTGGACTCTCTCGGGTTCTCGATGTGCTGCTCGAGCGCCAGGATGCCCTTTGACTGCACAAGTTTGTACATGGCGTACTGCATGCCGAGCAGTTCGACGAAATCGGCTTTGCTGTACTTCGGTCCCTTGAGCATGGTGCCGAAGGATCCCAGGGTGCCCTTGATGATCGGACCAGTGTTGCCGATGACGAAGGCGCCGACTGCCGCACCCAGGATGATGACGAACTCGAACGGCTGCCACAACACGTCGATTTTGCCGCCAATGGCCATGTAGCCGCCGAACACGCTGACGAGGACGAGGATACTTCCTACGATCAGTCGCATGCCGGCCTCCATGCTGCAGCCTTCAGAGAGTGTCGGATCGACGACATGCCGTTGGATGGCGCTAGTAGACGAATGCTGGGGACGAAGGCAGAGATGGCGCGGTGTTGCTGGCGTGCGTTCGAGCAGGCGCTCGTCACCCGCATCCGGGTGGAGTCGGTGTATTCCATGATGGAGTAGCCCTTGGGGACCCGTCGTCGGTGAACGGTCGAGGATTGACTGGGGGGAGAGCGCTGTGCAGCGCTCGGCGACCAGTCAGGGCCTGGGAGGCTGGCCAGGGATCGGGCTCAAAGCAAAGGGCGCCCCGGAGACGATGAGGTGCGTCCAGGAGGCGGCGCTCGGCGAGAGGCCGTTGATCATGGCCGGGCGAGTAGCGCACGTGTCATGCGCATGATCGTGGACCGACCCCTTGTGGTTGGTGTGGGTAACGATCGCGGCGATGCCACTCGTATGCCGATGGTTTGTCATTGCCTCCCGGACCGGCCCAGGCGCCGACCCTGTCGCATGCCCCGGCGCGAGAAGCACCAGCACCATCGCCACGACGGCGACGAGCAGGGTCAGGGGATCGCGAATCCGCGTCGGTGTGATCATGCCGGCGATCATCATTTGATAACCTTAAGGAACCCTTCCGGATGGATGTCATTCGTCTTCGTAGTCAGCGCGCAACAGATCGTCCTCAAGGTTGCGAAGGCGCTGGGTATTTTCGAGTCGATAATGATGCGCTCCTGAAGGTGACGACCGCTGATAGCGGAAGGCCGGTCTGCGCCCATGACAGACGATCTGTGACCTGACCACCGTTATCGAGACCGGTGCTGGGGAACATCACGGCGCTTCATAGAGCACCGGCTATCCGGTTGGAGGCTTTCCACCGGAAGGGATACAAATTATTGCCTGATTTAGCTGTAGGCTAGCATTATTCCAACGATGGCAGATGTGCTGGGCATGGCTGTTTTGACTTCCAAGATCCGCGTGGGGCTCGTATTGCCCCTCGTAATCGCGATGATCGTCCTGGTGCTTTGCCGGGCACCAGGCGAGCGGGTCCGCCTGTCCATTCGAAAGCGAAGGGAAGTTCGCGCACATGTCCGAACCCGACCTCGACTGCACGGGCAACGACCCGATGCACTCGACGTCGTGCTGTTTCGCGTTGGCACCCAGCGCCGTCGCGATCGGGTTCGATACCCCGTCTGGTTTGATCGGACCCATCGATCCGCGCTCTGTCGCTGCAGATCCGACGCCGCCTTCGAGACTGTTCCGTCCTCGGCGCGACCTGACCTCGCCAGGAGAGAACGTCTGCCGTCGTTCACTTCCGAAGGCCGACCGTTCGTGGCCTTTCTTCTTCGAGCCTTGGGTTACCCGCATGCGGATGTCGGCGTATCCTCCGTCCGCATGGCGACGAAACAATACGCACTGGAACGCACATGAAGCGAAGAGAATTCATACGACTGCTGCCGCTCGGCGCCGCGGCGACTATGCCCTTCATTTCCGGGGCACAGGCCGCATCGATCTGGGACATGATGAACCGCAGTCGCACGCTCAGCGACGCCGAGCGCGAGGCCAACAGCGCCGCCGCGATCCAGGCCATTGATACCGTTGAGCCGATACTGTCGTACGACACGGTCAACAACCTGCAGATGGCCATCGCCCAGTATGAGCCGTTCGTCGCCCGGGGTGGCTGGGAGCAGGTGCCGCAGGAGACCTATGGCGTTACCATGGGCGTTGCACGTGACGGCGTCGTCCAGCTCAAGCGGCGTCTACTCGCATCGGCGGACATGCCCATGGTCGAAAACGTGGATGATGCCATGGATGCCCCTACCGATGCGGCCTTGCGCCGTTTCCAGGCGCGCCATGGCCTTCAGGTGAACGGTCAGGTCGACGAGGCCACCTGGTACGCACTGAACGTGCCCGCCGAGACGCGGTTACGTCAACTGCAGCTGAATCTGGTGCGAGTGCAGACGATGGCGCCGGCGCTGGCCGATCGATACGTGGTGGTCAACATCCCTGCTGCGTTCATCGAGACGGTGGAAGGCGGCATGGTGGCGCGGCGGCACACTGCCGTGGTCGGGCGCATCGACCGTCAGACCCCGATTCTCAAGAGCCGTATTCACCAGATCAACTTCAATCCGTTCTGGAACGTGCCGGTGTCGATCATCCGGCGCGACCTCATCAAGTACATGAACGAGAACCCCAACTACCTCACAGAGCAGAAGATACGGATCTTCGACGGTGGCGGCCAGGAGCTGCAGCCTAGTCAGGTGAATTGGCAGACCGAGGAGGCCGTGAACTACAATTTTCGGCAGGATCCCGGGCCGCTCAACTCCATGGGCAACGTCAAGATCAACTTCCACAACCCACATGCCGTCTACCTGCACGACACGCCGACGAAGGGCCTGTTCGGCGACAATGCGCGGTTCTATTCATCTGGCTGCGTACGGGTGGATCAGGTGCAGGATTTCGTGGCTTGGGTGCTCCGCGACAACGGCGATTGGGGCTCCGGCGAGATCGCGAACGTGTTCACCACCGGCGAGCGCAAGGACGTCGATGTCCGTAACCCAGTAGAAATCCACACCACCTACATCTCTGCTTGGGCCAATCGGCAGGGTGTCGTCAGCTTCCGGGATGACGTCTATGAATTCGATATGGTTGGCAAGGTGACCTTTGAGACCTGAAGGGCTACCAAAATCCACTATCGAGCCAAATGCGCTGCGTGCTGAGCCTGTGGGTTGCGTCTTTGACTGTTGCCGGGAGGTTCTGTTTCGCGAGGTCCACTTCTTCGAAGGTTGGCCAGACTTTTGACATCATCGCCAGACGCGGTCGACCGCTCGCGGTGGTCAGCGACAATGGTACCGAGTTTACCAGCATGGCGATCCTGCGCTGGTCCCAGGCCCGGCAAGCCGATGCAGAACGGCTTCATCGAGAGCTTCAACGGCAGCTTCCGCGATGAATGCCTCAACGAGACGCTGTTCTCCTCGCTACCCGAGGCTCGCGACCGGATCAGCGCATGGAAGGAGGACTACAACACGCACCGGCCACACTCCTCGCTGGGCAATCTCACGCCCAACGAGTTCGCCACGCAACTGGCACTGAAAAAACAGGCCGCATAGGGCCAAACATCAACCCAAGGACTCTCCTCAAAACCGGAGGGAACCTGGGGCTCAGGTCAGTCTTTACAACTTTGCAATGATCCAGCGGCAAACGGCGTCTGGAGGTGGGGACAAGTGCGTTTTTACGAGCCGTGTTTCTCCGGTACTCAAACCGTTCTGCGGCGTGCGTCGCGTGAAACGACGAACGAAATCAACAACCCCGCAAGCAGCGCGATCAGCAATGGCCAGTGACGCACCTGCGAGAACACCGTTGCAGCGAGCCGCTGATGAGGCCGCACATCGAGCACGGCCATCTGCAGCGGCGCGATCTCGGCAGTCACCCGACCCAGCGGATCGGTGGCAAAGGTCAGTCCCGTGTTAGCGGCACGCACCAGGCTCAGGCCTTCCTCGACCGCCCGCACCCGCGCGTGATGGGCATGCTGGGCCGGCCCGATGGACCCATCGAACCAGGCATCATTGGTGATGTTGAGGATAAACTGCGCACCTGCCGTGTCCCCCATGTCGCCAGAAAACAGGATTTCGTAGCAGATCAGCGCAAGGAAGGCCGGCGTGTTGGGCAGGCTCATCAGCCGGCGGCGCGCATCCCCATGGGCCCAACCCTCGGCACCCGGAACGAACTGCTTGATCCCCAGCTTGGAAAAGAACTCGCTGAACGGCAGGAACTCACCAAATGGCACAAGGTGGGATTTGTCGTAGGACGCAATAACCTCACCGCTGGCGTCGATCGCCATCAGTGCATTGAACGGTGGGCCCGAGCGTTGAACCTGCCCAGGCTCGTACTGCTGCCGCGGAATCCCCGCCAGCAGTGTCGTGGTCTCCGGCAGAAGCCGGGCAATCCGCGCCAGCGCATCGGGATAGGTCGAGAGGAAAAACGGCAGGCTCGATTCGGGCCACACCAGGTGGGTGATGTCGGCAAGCCCCTGATCGGCCGGGTCCATCCGCATTTCGGACAGCATCAGCAGCCGGTCGATCAACGTTACCGGATCGGCATTGCCCCAGTCCGCATGCTCATAAACCAGCGGCTGCACCAATCGCATGGCAATGTCCGTGCGTTCGGTGGAAACGGTGCTAGCCAGGCGATTGTGGCCATAGCCGAGTTGCGCCGCAATAACCGCCATAGCGATAAAGAAGGGCAGGAGGCGCCGGCTGAGGCCACGCCCATCGGCAGGCCAGATCAATGCCGGGGTCATGGCCAGCAGCGCTGCCACCAGCGTCAGCCCATAGACACCAATGACCGAGGTGATCTGCATCATCTCGTCAGTCGGGGTCAGGGCATATCCCAGCAAATCGAACGGGAAGCCCGTCAGCACATGGCCGCGCGCCCATTCGGCGATCGTCACAAACGTCGCGAGCGTCACGATGCGCCAGGGGCCATGGCTCCATAACAGGTGCGCCATGGCGCTGGCCACGCCCCAGAAGAAGGCGATCAACGCTGCCAAAGCGAGGATGGCAAAAGGCATGAGCGCGATCATGATCCCGCCACTCACTAGAAATGCCGTGCCTATCCAATGGAAAGCGACTGTGAAATAGCCCCAGCCAAAGGCAAAGCCGATGGTGAAGGCGGGGCCGAACAGGCGCCGCCATCCGCGGCTGCGCTCCGCTCCATCCAGGCACCAGACCCAAAGAGGGAAGCTCACGAAGAGGGCAGGGACAATGAAAAGCGGGGGGACGGACAGACCGGCGATGGCGCCGGCCACGACCAGCAGCAGGAAACGGCGCCAACCATGGCTCAGCATAGCGGTTTCGGCCAGCCAGGTCATGAAAGCTTTGTCCATAAATTAAAGTGCATGCGGCAAACTCTCTGGAAGGGTCGAGTGCGTCAAGGCAAGACACGATTTCACTTTGTCGGCATCGAGGAACGCAGCAACTGAGACCGGGGACGACCATGATCCGTATCATGCTGTAGCCAGAGCCGGGTAATAGTTGTCATTGGAGCGCCGCTTGGCCCAGGTAATGCAGATGGTCGCAGTGGTCCGTGAGAAGTTACGGCGTTGAACCGCAGCAAGAGCCTGCTCTATCGTCCCAGGCAGGATCCGTCGCGACAGGGACTGGGTGCCAGAGGGGTCGACAGAGGCCAGTGCAGTTGCCGAAGGTAAAACTTGAAACCAAGAGCGCCGAAGACCACTTTCCCATGCCCTTCAACGACGTGCCTCTACCTTCCCGATCAGCAACCGGATCGGAACCGTGCCGCCGCATCGATCCAGGAGTGGGAACTCGAGGCGACTGCTCGAGCAACTTGCTGCGGCAAGCTGAGGGACGCACTATTGTTGCCGAGTGCGCCTAATTGGGCCTCGGGTGAACGCTTGGCCGCCTCGGGGAGAAAATCTAACTTTGTCGCCCTAGTCTGCTGCCACTTAAGTCTGCGGCAAGCGTTGCCTGTTAGAAATTCGGTAGGAGGGCAGGCATGCTGAACAAGATAAAAACCGAACTTAGTGAGTTGCTGTTCCTCAGCAGGGATGCGCTGCATATCCACATCGGCTTGGGCATCTACGTTGCGGCCATGCTGTTATTCCGGCGTGGTCCCGCCAGCATCGTTCCATGGTTAGTTGTTCTCGTCGCACAATTAGCGAACGAACTGCTAGACGGCATACATCACGGCGCGCTGGACATCGATGTCACTGGCGCCCTCCGGGACATCGGCAACACAATGCTTTGGCCGACCGTGGTGCTCCTCGTTGCCCGGCGGTTTGGCAAAAAAACGCATTCACTGTCAACGGCTGAGTAAAATCCGGCCACACGGCGGAGCAAAACCAGGCCACTTGTGGCGCACGCATGGGACCGTCGGGTGGGCGTGGCCCGAGCGGGGGTCTTATGCGTGCGTGGCGATTTATGAGAGGGTTTCAGCCGGCCTTTCGGGCGCGACTGTGCGCGAGACGATAGCTGTCGCCATTCATCTCGAGAATATTGACGTGGTGGATGATGTGGTCGAGAAGTGCGCCGGTGAGGCGCTCGGATCCCAGCGTTTCCGTCCATTCGTCAAACGGAAGATTTGCTGGTGATCAGGGTGCACCCCGTTGGTAGCGTTGCGCGATCAGCTCGAAGAGCAATTCCGCGCCGGTCTTGGAGAGCGGCACGAAGCCCAACTCATCGATGATGAGAAGCTGGGAGGCGACCGTCTGTTTCTGGAACCGTAACAGACGTCGCTCGTCTCGCGCCCATCATCTCGCTAACGAGCGCGTCGGTTGTCGTGAAGCCGACGGACATGCCCTTCTGGCATGCTGCCAGGCTGAAACCGAGAGCCACATGGGTCTTGCCCGTTCCGCTGGGGCCAAGCGCGATGACGTTCTCCCGGCGTTCGATCCACTCTCAACACGCCAATTCCAGCACCTGATCTTGTTGAACTTCTGGATGGCGGCGAAGTCAAAGCTGTCGAGGCTTTGGACGACTGGCAACCTTGCTGCCTTGATGCGGCGCTCGACCTTGCGGCGGTCTCGCTCGATCATCTCCCTTTCGGAAAGCCGGGTGAGGTATCCGACATGATCGACGCCCTTGGTGGCGCATAGCCGAGCCAGCTTCTGGTACTCGCGCGGGAAGGTCGGCAGCTTGAGGTGCAAGACCCCGTCCAACCACATCGCCACGTCACGTCTCGAACGGCATTGGCGGCACTTGGCGCCGGCAAAAGGCCTGGAACTGAGACGGGCCTCGCGGATCTGGAACAAGAGGGCCTCGAAGGAATGCTGGGGCTGATCACCGACGCCAGCGCTTACGAGCATTGATCCTCGGTGGGGCATGAAGGACCTGCCGTCTATGCTTTTAAGGATCGATGCTGTTGCCAGCATGGCGGAATCAGTTCCCACGGGGACTGGGCACGAGCCAACTGCGCAAGACGTCGGCTACAACCCAGGTGGCGCGCGCTTGCCCACGAGGGGGGCGCCGTCGGACTCGGCGCGGCCAGGGTGCTGCTGACTTTGTTGCTCTTCGGCACCAAGCGCCAAATCGACGCATCGCCTAATGGCATCTTGACGACTTACATAGCCGGATTGGGTTGCGATCCACGCGTCGATGCTCGCGATCATCTCCGGGGTCATGCGTATCGTAATGCGTTCTTGCAACGTTGGCTGAGCCCCATCGATCACCACGCCTCGAAGGGCAAGGCACGAAATAGGATAAGGATACACTTCGGCGTCTGGGACGCCACGGTTTTCATGCAACTGGGCACGGCAAAAAATGTTGCGGGCGGCGGATCCGATGGAGGCGTTTGCAGATTACGCAGATCGAGGCAATGGCCGCTAATTCGACTTTGGCGTCGGGCGTCGGCAGTTCGGTCTCGCCGAAGCGCAGGGTGCGCAGGTGACCGAAACGTTGAGCTTCAGCCGGGCACGGGTGCGTGACGCGCTTTCCAACTGGGCCGGGATGATATCATCGTTCTTGTCGCGCGTTCAGCGTTCTCCAGACAGCGCAAACTAGCCTCAAGGATTGTGTTCGCCTCTAAGATCAGTCCTCGACATCGTAGTCATCAAGTCTGACGATTTCCTCGAGCTTGGCGCGGGTGACCTTGGTGGAAGACCATCAAAGCCCGCCTGACGATCCTCTCTGTAGCGTCGCAATTTTGGCGAGTAGCGTCTTACCGGAGATCGAGCAACCTACGGTCGTCGCAGCAATGATCGCAGCGGCAACTGTAGGGCATCTATCGGCCGATCAACGTCCTTCGCCATTCCGCAGCCAGCTTATTCGGCCGGCTCCGGAATTTGCTTGACCGCCCGGCGCGGCACACCGATACGCTGGCGTCTGTCGGTGAGTGAGAATGCGCCCGCTGCTGCCATTAATACAGCACCCAGCCAGATCAGGGTGATGTAGGGCTTGTGCCAAACGCGGATGACATGGGTCGTATCCAGCGGCTCGCCCAGTTGTAGATAGATCTGGGAGAAGCCATAGGTTTCGATTGCCGCCTCGGTGGTCGGCATGCCGCTGGCTACATAGGTCCGCCGCTCGGCAACAAGCTGTCGGGTGTCGCCGCCCGGCGCCGTGATGGTGAAATGGCCTTCGTCGGCCACGTAGTTCGGTCCTGGCACCTGACCGAAACTATCGAAGGCGATGATATATCCGGAGAGTTCAGCGCTTTCCCCTGGATTGAGCGTTGTCACAAGTTCTGCTTCCCAAGTCGAGGTCGCCACGATGCCCAGCACGGTGATGCCGATGCCGAAATGGGCAATGGCCGTCGACCATGCCGAGCGCGGTAGGCCGACGAGACGGCGCCAGCTTTCACGCAGCGGAATACGCCCGAGCTTACTGCGATCGATCAAATCGGCCACGGCGCCGAACGCCACCCAGAAGCCAAGGAGCAAACCGAGCGGCGCTAGTGAAATCGAAACGCCGTTCAGCGCCGCAATCAGGATGGTAAGGAAGATTGCCAAGGTTGCGGCCCCCATCAGCCGTTGCGCTGCCGCGATCACATCGGCTCGTTTCCAGGCAAGCAGCGGCCCGAACGGCAGCACAAGCAGCAGTGGCGCCATCAGCGCACCGAACGTTAGGTTGAAGAACGGAGCACCCACCGAAATCGTGGTGCCGGTCAGAGCGTCGAGCACCAGCGGATAGAGCGTGCCTACCAGAACTGCGCCGGTGCCAGTAGCCAGGAACAGATTGTTGAGGATCAGCGCGCCTTCGCGACTGACCGGGGCAAACAGGCCGCCGCTGCGCAGCGACGAAGAGCGAATGGCAAACAGCGTGAATGCCCCGCCGATAACCACTCCCAGCAGCGCCAGAATAACCAGGCCGCGCGTCGGATCGCTGGCAAAGGTATGCACCGAGGTCAGGATGCCGGACCGGACCAGGAACGTGCCCAGCAGCGAGAGACTGAAGGTGATGATCGAGAGGAAAATGGTCCAGATTTTGAGCGCATTGCGCTTTTCCATGACGAGCGCGGAGTGCAGTAGCGCGGTTCCGGCCAGCCAAGGCATGAAGCTGGCGTTTTCCACCGGGTCCCAGAACCACCAGCCGCCCCAGCCGAGCTCGTAATAGGCCCAGTAGGATCCCATCGTGACGCCCAAAGTCAGGAAGGTCCAACTCAGCATGGTCCATGGGCGCACCCAGCGTGCCCAGGCTTGGTCGATCCGCCCGGAAATCAACGCCGCGACGGCAAAGGAAAAGCATATCGAGAAGCCGACATAACCGGCGTAGAGCAGCGGCGGATGGATGGCGAGGCCGATGTCCTGCAGGATCGGATTGAGGTCGTTGCCCTCCAGCGGCGCAGGAAACACCCGGGCAAACGGATTGGAGGTGAACAGGGTGAAGCCGGCGAAGGCTGCCGTCAGCAGGCTCTGTGTTGCCAGCACCAGCGCCAGCAGATCCGAGGGCAGCCTGCGCCCGAACGCTGCGACCATGGCTCCGAAGGCGACCAGAATAAGAATCCAGAGGAGCATCGAGCCCTCGTGATTGCCCCAGACCCCCGAAATCTTGAAGATCAGGGGTTTTAAGGAATGGGAGTTCTCCACCGCCAGTTTCAGCGAAAAATCGGAACTGATGAAAGCCTGGACCAACACGACGAAGGCCGCCGCTACCAAGACGAACTGTACGACGGCTCCTTGTCTAAGGAACAGTGCTATGCGCTCCCCGCTTCGCCAGTACACATAGCCAGCCACCGCCGAAACGCTGGCGATGGCGAAGGCGAGAGTCAGCGCGAAATGCCCCAATTCGATCGACATCAGATGTCTCCCGCAGTTTCAGGCCACCATTTGCCGCCCACCTTAGTCGCATCGACGACGTCCTTGCAGACATAATTGTTATCGCGCCTATACAGTACATTGTCGGCGGTAAACCCGCCTTCTCGCCGGATGCTGCTACGGGCGATGCCACTGCGCCTTTCGCGGAACAAATTTGGCGAAAGGCCGGCATAACTCGGAGCCCGGTCGGACGGTCCATCGGTAACGCCGAATGGGTATTCCTGACCGTCGCACCCCCAAATGCCGTCCTTCACTAGTCCGGCGAGTTCTATCGCCCAGCCAGGTCCGAGTTCGTCGGTAGCCGCTCGCATGGTCATGGGGTTGGTCCATTCAGTTTGAGGTCGGCTCCTAAAGCGATCCCGTCGAGATCGCCGCGATCGAAGGCGCGCGGATAGGCGCCGACCGCCCGATCATAGGCGACTTGAGCTCGCATCGTATCGTCCAGCACGAGATAGGCTCGCACCAGTTGTGTCCATTCCTCAATCGTCCCGCCCCGGGCTTCAAGACGCCCGGCAAGGCGTTCGACCATCTGAGGCACCAGGTCGGCTTCGGCGAGGTTGCGCGCCCTGCTCTCGGGCGCGACACCCTTATTCTGCGCCACCAACAGCCCTTCGCGTACGGCAGCTAACCATGGCTCATCGGCCTTGGCCATAGAAAGGAGCGCTTCCCAGGCGGATACGGCCTCATCATAGCGCCGCAAGCGCGTCAATTCTGCAGCAATATAGAGCCGTGACAGCACATGATCCGGATCGCTCGAAGCGGCGCTTTGCAACAGTTCCAGTGGCTCGCCGCTGGCATCGCCATCCATCTGCAGCATTATTGCTTCGGCGAGACGGGTTTGTGTATCGGCCGTTGGGCCTGCCAAATTGATGATCTGGCGAAAGGCCTGTTCGGCATCTTCATATCGACGGCGTTGCATGTAAACCGGAGCGATCACCGCCCAGCCGCGCAAATCGTCGGGAGTCTTGGCTAATTGGGCTTCGATCTTGGCGAGTGCATCCTCAAGGTCGATGTTGGCTGTCGCCACATCGGCACGTCCGGTCAGTGGCTGGCTCGGCATCGCCGGGCTGCCGAGAAATACATAACTGCCCAAGGCAAGCGCCGCCACAATACCGATACAAAGGAGAAGCTGGCCCTTGCCGAATTGGGGTGCACCGGCAATGGGGCGTTCGGCTTCTGCTTGCTGGCGCAACATCTCACGTGCCAACTCAGCCTTGGCGACCTGCGCCTCGGTCTCTCCTAGGCGACCCTGGGCCAGATCGGAGTCGATTGCGGCCAGCACTAAACGAAACTGACTGTTAGAGTCGTTCAAATTCCACATTGTCGCAGTGACCTTGTGCCCAGCGGCCGCGACAGAGCGGCATTTGTTATGCACCAAAAAATAACTCGAATGCTTGAAACCGACACGCAGCATGATCACCACCTATAAGGCGCATACTTCGAAAAACTACAAAACACGTCCCCCGGCAGGCGGACAGAACGCCACAGGATCCTGACGGACACACCTTGCCGTCGGTCAGTTGGCTAGGCGCCGCTTCTCCTCGAAGCACTGCGCGGCTTCCATAGTCACCTCGGAATTTGCGAGAAGACAATCCCTGTCTCTGGCTTCAAAGTCGTCTTATGACTTGTTGCTTATTACCGCAGCTTCGACGCGGGTCCCTGGAATCCCGGGTGTTGCGCTAGAGGTCTTTCATTAAAACCGCAGAGCCCATCACGAGGATGGAATAAACGTAAAACCCAACCACTATCACAGCTAGGACGATGCCTAGAATTATTGAACGTCGCGTACGCGATCGCAAATCGGCCGGGTTGAGAGATGGTGCGGTCATCGATACTCCTTCGGTTCTATACAGCCATAGACCGTCCCGCCGCCCACTGCACTGCGACATCGATGCGTATCCTGGCGGTCCGACTCGGTTTTGCTGTTGCACAATCACTTCCGTTTGAGCCCCGGCGGGCACTCTAAATTGCGTTCTCCAGCAGCTAGAGGAACAAGGCTATCGGAGCTTGGAACACTCCGAGAAACCATCAGATTCATGGGGATTGTGCCTGCCCGGACACTGTGTCACGTGCAATGACGCTGTCTCTTCCTTCGCTTTGCTGCATGCAATGAGTCGATCAGTTCGGCTCAATATAGTCGATTCGAAACCCTGCGGTTCCCACCCTGATTGGCGTGGACCACATTGGAATGTCGGACCGCAGGTGGACCTAGCCAGCAGAGCTAGGACCTGAGCCATTCCAACAATTCGGGGCGGAGCAATTGCGCATTCAGTTCCTCATCGGAGAGCTCGACAAAGCCGTCGAGGTCACGGACGATCACGACGCCTGTGTTCTTGAACCGCGCCGCGATCGTCCTGAGGAACGTGAAATCGACGTCGTGTTCGCAGGCACCCATAAACAGGAAATAGACTTGGTCGCCGCGCCGCTCCGACGCCTCGAGCACGCTGATCGTTCTGGCGTGGTCGGCGGGGTCATTTTCGCCATCTGTCACGAAGACCACTACTGAACGTTTCTGAGCGGCAACCGGGGCGTCCCTTTGCACGCCAAAGAACCGGCTGAGCAGCCCCCCAAGGTTCTCTTCCGCCGGTAGCCAGCCGAAGTGCCGGAGATTGCGCTCCAGCACATAGCTATAGGTGGTCCCGCCTTTCCAGCCTGGCACTTTGTCGATCACCTTCCGGAGAATGTAATCATCGGAATCTTCCGGCGTCACCGTTCCGACGTGATGGACGGACCCTCTGTCATTGCTAAAGGTGAAAACGTCCATCTTGCCGTCCGGGTCCAGCACCATGCCGTAGGGGACCAGTCGCGCGATGAGCTTGCTGGTCGTGCCCTCTTCGTGCTCATGCTCGAATGACCCCGACACATCCATGTCGAAGATCAGCTCGGCCTTGATGTCTGCTGCGACGCCCGCCTTGTCGAGCGAGAGGCGCAGCTTGTCCGCGGACTTTTGCAGGTTGAGTTGCAGGGTCATATCGGTTCGATCCTCATACTTTGAGTTGTTGTACGATATTGCTAAGCTCGTAGGCGAGTTCACCAGCTTCAGTGGGTGTAGGCTTGTGGCGACCGCGTAGGACCGTGGTCATAGCCGCGAGACCGCCGAGCCAACCCGGCACCGTCACCAACGCGACATTCTGGATGGCAGCGATCAGGCTCAGAGGCTGTTCGATCTGTACTACCCGCAGCGAGGAGCTGCCGCGAATTTGGGCCACGGTCTGAGTCAGGCTCATGCTGCGCTCCAGGAAGCGCCGCGAGAGGTCCTGCCGCCTCTCCGAAAAACGCGTGGATAGATACTCCGCCGCCAGGGCAGCGGCCTCGACCTCGAGCCCCATGTCGTCGACCCGCCTTGAGTGCCGCTCAAGGGTTTCCTTCAGGGCAAGCAGCGGCTCGAGCGACGAGCCCATGAGCCTGACCAACTGGTCCAGTTCAACGCGGGCGCTCTCGAGTTCATCCGGCGTGTCGATCCTGCTGTTCAGTCTCTTGAGGTATTGGCGAAGCGCTCCGGCGCCTGCAGGGACATCGGCGGCGGCCTGAATGTCGATCGAAGTCAGGATGGCAGTCATCCTGTTTATATAGCCTGTGGCTTTGACCAGTAGGTCGTCGTGCGAGAGTTCTAAGGTCCGCGAAACGAGATCGCTGTATTGCCGCTGAAGCTGATGCCCCCACAGTACCGCCGTACGATCGGTAGCGGCGTCAAGTACAAAAGTCTCCAGAATGCGAATAGCCCGCCTCACGACATCTGGGCTAGCAAGGGGGGCGATTTTCTTCAGGTGGGCCGGTCCGACCTCTATTCGCTTCCGTTCAATCCCCGGCAGAGCCGTTGGTTTCAGAGTGCTTGGTGTGGACTTATGCCGGTCATTCTCCTGTCGGATTTTCCGCGTCGCGGGATCAATCGGTGGCATTTGCGCAGCCGTTGATCTCTGATCCGCCTCCTCGGATCGCTCCATGACACTATCGGACGTCTTCGTCTTTGCGGGTGGCTTGATCACCGTTGGCCGAAGCCTTGCGGCCGCGTTCTCTGGACCGGGTTCCAGAGACGTATCGGGTTTGTCCACGGGCACCTTCGCCCTCACGAAAAATGGGTGAGGACGTCGTTGAAATCCCCGTTGAACCCGCTTCCGACCGCGGCGTATTCCCATCCGTTATCGCCGAGCAGCAGGCTGCCGAACTGGACCACGTTGAATTCCTTGAATTCCTCGGAGAGCCGGTAAGCACCCAGTTCCTTGCCGGTATCGTCGAGAAGCGTGATCGTGCAGACGTCGATATCCCCGAATGCCGCTTCGTCCTCCTCCTCCTCACCCGCTTCATGACCGGCCCCGTGCTCGGCTTCATGGACCGTGACGAGGATCGGGATTTCGTTCACTCCCACGGGCAATTTTGAGCCGTCAATCACGATGGTTTCGGTGTTGTTCTGCACGCGCTTGTCGCCGCTATGGGAAAGACCGCCACTCGGCGTCTGGAAAGACCCGTCGCGGTCGCTGGGCAAGGCACCACCACTTGGGTTCATCAGCTTGGTGTTGTAAGTCGAGAGCACACTGGCCAGTTCAGTGACCTTGGCGCCGTTACCGTCATTGCGGGCCTCGAGCGCGTGGACATCGACATCGTCGCGGTGATTGGCGTTACATTGCCACTCGATCCGGGCGGTGAACTGCGCGCCCTTGTTCAAGGACAGCTTGAGCTTCGGAGCCTGCACCCCAGGTTTCTCGAGGGAAAGTGTCAGCATGGATATATCCTCAGTGATTGACGGACTCGATGCGCAGCGTATGGGAGGCCCTGTTGCGTTCTATCTCGATGCCAGAGCAGCGAGGTCCTGCCGGGCGACCGCGAACTTCTGTCGCGCTTGCTCGAATTTTTCCTCTGTGCTTTTCCGGGCCGCGTCGACCAAGACATGGATCTCGTTGGTCGTGGCGATGATTTGCTCGATCTGCTGCGCCTGGGCAAGGCGGTTGTCACCAGGCGTCAGCGCCGCGGTCACGGCGACATCCTTGAGCGCGCGACCACGAATATCAGTTAGCTGCTTGTCGAGTTTGGCTTGGCGGCTGGCCAACTGCTGGACGCTTTTCACGGCAAAGGCACCATGGATCGACAGCAGCGTCATCTTGATCGACGCGAACCGGGAGGCAACAGTGGTCGCGGTCTCCTGCAGCGTAGCTACGCCGGCCTGCTCGATCTGCTGGATGACCATCTGGTCGGCCGGCAGGCGCGTATAGGTTCCCTCTAGCGCCAGTGCCCGGCTTTCGAGCAGCCGCAGTTTATCACGCAATTCCGCTATCCTGCCTAGCGCCACCACATCGGCAGGGTTGAGTTTGCCTTCTTCCTCAGCGACGTAACCTCGGGCCTCTTCCAGCAAGGCGCGGGACACGGCGGCGGCGACTGTGAAATCGCTGAAATGGGTGGCGTAGCTCTTCTTGAGTACATCGAGCTGCTGCAACTCGGAGAACAACCGTTGCATTTCCCCGGACAGTTCGCCTTCCAGCTTGGTCAACTCGTCTGCGAGGGTCCGAGTCCTGCCCGAGATCAGGTCACCGATCTCAGCCATCAAATCCGATACCAGCTCGTCGGGGCGTTTGCCACGTAGCTTACCCATCAGCGAGCCCAAGATGCCGGGGTTCTCGCCATTCTGGATCTTGTCGAGAATCTCCGGTAGTTTGGCGTCCTCCACGCCCTGCTCAAGTCGGCCAAATAGCGCGAAAACGGAAGACGCGGTCTTCTTGTCCAGCCGCGCCAGAAACCCGTCGAGCGTCCGCTGCAAAGCCTGCTCGGCGTCCAAACCGATCTTGATGACGTCGCCCGACGGCATCTCCACGAAATCGAGCGCCGACAGCGCGTCCTGCGCGGCAGGCAGTTGGTCCGGCCTGAGAACGACCGCGCCAGTATCCATCTGCACCGTAGGCAACGGCGGCGCCTTGGGCTGTTCTTTCACCATGGCTCGCGGAAGAGATCCTATTGTCGTCGGCTTCATGGGTCCGTTCCTTTGCCGCTCTGCAACGTGTTTAGTGGCATCACGTAGTTATTCGCCCGTCGTGATACTAGTTGGAATCAAATTTGGCCGACACGATGTCCATCGCGGTTCACGACGACGAGCCCGAATTCGTCGCGGGGCGGAAAAGACCGTCCTGAGGCGAGCGGGACAATCATGCCAACCTCGCCTGCAGAATGGAAATTCAAGTGTTCTCAAGGCGCGAAGCGGGCCCTCCCCCGTCCCTGCATCCGCAAGCCGACGGAGTTTACGGATCGGCGGGCTTGTCGCTGCTGGCGGCGCAGGGTCACGATGTGGAATCGATGCCCGACCATGGGGCAACTAGGGCAGTTGATTCCTATGCAGCTCGGTCCGCCACGGTAGCGCCCACGTCTCTATTCTCGCCGGCGGTGCTCGGCGGGTTCCTAATCGGCGTAAGTTTTCTGTAGTTGATCGCTGCAATCACCAAAATTCAGCTGGCGGTCACTACGGTTGCGGGCCTGATGTCGCACCCACTCCAATGTTACTGCAAACCTCTTGACCCTAAAGTTCGTGCAGGCCTTATGACACGTTGATGTCGCCCCAAAAAGCCCTACACCGAAGCAGCACAGCGCACTTGGATCATGCCGCTACGGTCGACGGCCAAACACAGGCTAGCGAGAACGCCATGAGACTGATAATCGCAATAATGGGAGTGCTGCTGACGCTATCTCCGTCCTTCGCGCATGACTTCGTCATCGGTGACCTGACGCTGAAACATCCCATGATCAAGGAGGCGCCGCCACGCGCGCCCGTCGTCGGCGGCTATGTGACGATCGTCAATACCGGCGCCGCAGACGACACACTTGTCGGCATCGAAAGCGATGCAGCCGCCAAGGTGGAACTGCACCAGTCGACGGTGACTGACGGTATCGCACGCATGGAGCCAATGAAGAACGGGTTTCTCGTTCCCGCCGGGGCAACCGTATCACTTGGCGAGAACGGCACGCATGCCATGTTCATCGACCCGGTCGATCGGCTGGTAGAGGGCAACGAAGTTTCGGCCACGCTGGTGTTCGAGCGCGCAGGCAGGGTCGAGGTGGTCTTCAACGTCGAGAAAATGCCCGCTGGAGAGCAAATGAATGGCCACTGAGTGGAAGAATTGGTCGCGACGCATCCGTATGGCCGGATGGGCGGCGGTAGCGTTTGTCGTTGTGGCGGTCGGAGTCGGCTGGGCGGTCACCAACTTTGGACCGCAATCCAGGAGCAACGAGCCCAAACCCTATGCAGCGGCATTTTCCCTAGTTGACCAGGACGGCAAGCCGGTAACGCAAGCCGACTTCCTTGGAAAGCCGTCGGCGTGGTTCTTTGGGTTCACCAACTGCCCCGACGTTTGCCCGACGGCACTGGCAGAAATGTCGGCCATTCTTGAAAGTCTGGGTGACGATGCGCAGAAGCTGCAAGTCGTTTTCGTCAGCGTCGACCCGGAGCGGGATACGCCCGAAATCCTGAAGGATTATGCGGGCTATTTCGATCCTCGAATTGTCGCTTTGACGGGCTCGCAGGAAAACATCAGCAGCATGACCAAGGCGCGGTATATCTACTCGGAAAAAATCCCCCTCGAAGGCGGAAATTATACCATGCAGCATAGCGCTGGCGTGCAGTTGGTTGCGCCTGATGGCGGGTTTTGGGGCACCCTCGACAGCGAAGAGAATTTTGACATTCGTCTCGGCAAGGTCCGCCGGCTTATTCAGGGGGCATGATGGCTCGTTCCGGCTGGAATTTTCTGTTTGCGGCATGGATGGTTGCGCTGGGGGCCACGCTCGGCGCCCTCTTCATCGGCGAAATCATGGGGCAGATGCCCTGCACGACGTGCTGGTATCAGCGCATTTTTATGTTTCCCCTCATCGTGCTGCTGGGAATCGCCGCCTACCGCAAGGACCTAACGGTCTGGGTTTATGCCCTGCCCTTGGTCCTGATCGGGCTGCTCGTGGCAATTTATCATAGTCTGCTCTATACCGGCGTCATTCCCGAGCCCATTGAGTTGTGCGGAGCGGGGCCATCCTGCTCGGGCGACACGATGCTTCTGTTGGGCGCCGTGCCCATTCCATTTCTTTCGCTCGTAGCGTTCTCTCTGATCTCCATCTTGCTTGTTCTAGTTGCTCGGAGTCCATCCAAATGAACCCTCGTCGCCTTGTGTTGGCGGCAGCAATCGCTGCTGTGGCCGCCTTCGGTGTTGGCGCCTGGATTTACACCAGACCTGTTCCAATTACCGCAGCGGCGGCTGTGTCGGACCTGGAGGCCGGGGGGTTCGTGCGCCCGCACTCCGTAGTTCTCGGCAAGGTCGATGCCCCCGTTACAATAACTGAGTTTTTCGACCCTAGCTGTGAGGCTTGTCGAGCTTTTTATCCGTACGTGACACAGATCATGGAGCGCTATCCCGACGACGTCAGGCTGGTCCTGCGCTATGCGGCATTCCACGCCGGGTCGGATGAGGCGGTCAAGATCCTTGAGGCCGCCCGGCTGCAGGACAAGTTTGTGCCTGTGCTGGAAGCGTTACTGGCCCGCCAGCCGGAATGGGCCGTCCATGACGGACCGAACCTGGACATCGCTTGGGAAGTCGCCGGGACGGCCGGTCTCAACCTAGCCAAGGCGCGAGAAGACGTGAAGCGGCCGGGAATGATCGGTGTCCTCAATGCCGACAGGGCGGACATTGAAACTTTGGGGGTCACGCAAACCCCGACCTTCTTTGTCAACGGCAAGCCCTTGTCGGACACAAGCCCGCAACAGTTGGCGGACACTGTTGCCCGCGAAGTCCAGAGCATAACGCAATGACCGGCTTGCAGTTCGTGTCATGAACCAGGTTGATCTGTCGAGAATACCGTGGCTGTGGGTGCCAATCGGATTGCTGGCGCTGTTATCGAGCGTGATCGCCGGCTTTCTTTTGCTTTCGCCCGACGCTGATTCCAACCCCGCATCAGTACGCCCAGCGCAGTCGCTATCCAATTTGACCTTCACCGATGCGCAGGGCAAGTCCGCCAGCTTGACGGACTTCCGCGATAAAACGGTGCTGCTTAACGTTTGGGCGACATGGTGCGCGCCGTGCCGCGAGGAAATGCCCGCGCTCGATCGGCTGCAACTGGCCATGGGCGGCGACAAGTTCGAGGTCGTCACCCTATCCATCGATCGCACCGGGAATGAGGTTGTGCGGCCGTTCTTTGAAGAGATCGGCGTGAAGAACCTGGATGTCTATCTCGATCCGACAATGAGCACGATGGCGACGGCCGGCATTCTGGGTCTTCCAACCACTCTGCTTATCGACACCGATGGGACTGAAGTCTATCGCTGGGTTGGCCCGGTGGAATGGGACCTGCCGCAGACCATAAATGCGCTCAATCTCTATCTGGAAAGCGGAAATACCGCCCAGCTCCAACTGCCGAGGGCAAACTAATGGAAATTGCCAGTATCGGCATTCTGACTGCGTTTCTCGCGGGAGCGATCTCGTTTTTGTCCCCGTGCGTCCTGCCCCTGGTTCCTGGCTACATCTCCTATATCGCCGGAAATACCGCCGTTGCGGACCGATCCCCCATCATCGCTCAGAGCCGCATTGTCGCTCTACTGCTGAGCCTGTGCTTCGTCCTGGGCTTTTCGACGGTCTTCGTCGCGCTTGGCGCCAGCGCCACGCTGGTCAGCCGGCTTTTGCTGTCCTACCGGCTTGAGGCCAATTTAATCGGCGGCATCGTCGTGATAGTGTTTGGGATATTCACCACCGGACTGATCCGGTTTCCGTGGATGGATCGAGACATTCGCTTTCATGGCGCTATCCAGGGGGGCCGCCCCGCTGGGGCCTACCTACTTGGGCTAGCGTTCGGTTTTGGCTGGACCCCGTGCATTGGTCCCGTCTTGGGCGCCATATTGACGGTCAGCGCGGTCTCGGCCACCGCATCAGGCGGAGTTGTGCTGCTGGGGGTCTATTCAATAGGACTGGGTCTGCCCTTCGTGCTCTCTGCCCTGTTCGTTCGTGGGCTATCGGATCGGCTGAAGCGGATGCGCCTGGCCGGGCGCTGGCTGCAGATCGCAGCCGGGGTTATTATGATTGTCATGGGCGTCGCCATGGTCACCGGACAATTGTCGCTGTTCGCGTTTTGGCTGCTGCAGACTTTTCCCATTTTCAGTCAAATCGGCTAACCCCGTATATTTCCCCGGGACTAGTAGGCTATGGTGTGGTCGCCCAAAACGCCTGGCTGGGCGTGGCTTGGGGGCTGGTCAAAATTCCGCTAGCATTCACCCGGTTGTGACTCGCTACGAAACCAGACGGTGCCTAAGAGGCCGTTTGAGAAGTGCAACGAACGGTTTGTGCTGGCGTGATCCAAGCTTGGACGTGGGCCTCAGAGACCCGTGGCACCGAGATTGAGCAGAAGACCAAGCGCTACCCGACGGATCTGACGGAGGAGGAGTGGGCGCGGATACAGCGGTTCCTGCCTAGCCTTGCGATAAGCGGGCGTCCGGCTTAGACGGAATTGCGCGAGGTTTTGAACGCGATCCGCTATCTGACCCGCTCTGGCGGGAGCTGGCGCGTGCTGCCGAAGGATTTTCCGCCCTGGCAAACCGTCTATTGGTGGTTTCGCTGCTTCGTTCTGCGCTTCATGTTCCACACGATCCGCGACGTGACCCTGATGCTCGATAGCGAGCGGCCGGGCGAGAGGCGGGCCCTCGGGCGCAAGCGCCACATCGCCGTGGACACCGATGGTCGTCTACTGTTTATCAATCTCACCGCCGCCGGACATCTCCGACTGCGCCGGCCCCCAGATGATCCTCGACAGAGTGCGCAAGCGCTGGCCCAGGCTCAGCATCTGTTCGCCGATGGCGCCTACGACTGCACCAAGCTCAAGGATATGACCGCCTTTCTCGACTTCACCGTCGAGATCGTCAGACGGTCTGATGCCGCCCAGGGCTTCGGAGGCCTCCCGCGCCGCTGGGTCGCCTCGCGCTTTCCGTCACCAGATGCGCCGCCTTCAACAGCGGCAAGTGATGGCTGACTGGGGCCCGAGAAAGCTCGATTTTGGCCGGCGATAGCGTCAACGATGCCGCAGTGCTGGCGACCGCCGATATGTGGGCATCGCGATGGACCCCTGCCCGGACCTCTCCATGTGCTCGCGCGTTGTCGATCAGGGCCCGCCAGGACCACTGTGCTTGTAAACCGTTCACGGATCGAGCCCCCGATTGGATTATTGCTCGGGTCTAGCCGCTGATCAAAGTCGATCTCCAGCTTCCATGGCGTACAAGCTTTGTTGGTGAGGCTAATGCGCATTGATGTCGCAGTGCCAGCGCCGGCTCCTTGGCCTATGAATGTCTAGAGTCAAGCAGCCCAGCTGCGTATTGTCCTGATGACCTGCGTTTCTCGCACGCAGGCGTACTCAAGCTGGTCGGTCATACTCCGCTACTTTCCATTGCACATTAATCCATGGAGGAACACGTCGTGCCAGACCAGACAGTCCATCGAGATACTAATCGCTTGAATTTTCAACCAACGATTTCGCGGCGAACCATGGTTCAAGGGTCTGCGGCTCTTCTCCTGGGTTCCGTCGCATTCAGCGGCACGGTAGCTGCGCAATCTGTGGGAGCTGAGCACCGAGTGCAGATGCTGAACAAGGATGGAGAGGGGCGTCGGATGCAGTTCGAACCAGCGTTCCTTAGGATCGCGCCCGGAGATACCGTTATATTTGTGCCTACCGATAAGGGTCACAACTCCGAGATCATTGCCGATATGCTTCCAGCAGGTGGTGAGACTTGGAAAGGCAAGATCAACGAAGAGATCTCAGTGACCCTCATTGCTGAAGGGCTCTATGCCTACAAGTGCCTGCCCCATTTCGGAATGGGTATGGTGGGCCTTATTCAGGTTGGCGGAGACACCTCGAACCTACAAGCGTTGCAAGAGACGAAAATCCCTCCGAAGGCGGCAGACAGAATGAAGGAACTGATCCAGCAGATTGGATAGAACTGCCCGATTGTTACTCGGCTTTTGCAGTGGGAGGGAGCGCGGTGCTTCCAAGTTGTCCAAGCGGACAGCCCCATTGCATGCCGGGAGCATTAAGTTTGGTGCGGATGGCCGAGCCAGGCTGCCGCATGGCTATTGGAGCCCTGCGGCAAGGCTCCCCTGCGTTCGCCGCTGCGTCTTGTGGTTGAGCATGACCCCGCCCGATCCGGTAGTACATGCGGGCCGCGATAGCCGAGGCGACGCCTAACGCCACCACTTCGCGCAGCCGCTCCGGAACGGCATGATCATCGCCTCGCGTGCTCACATAAGCGTACCGACGTTCGATCAACCCCTGTCACGGAACACGCCCGACGCTGGCTGACCTCAAAGCACTCGTGGAGGAAAGCCACGGCCTCTTGCCGGGCGGTGGGCGTTTACCGTTTTTTGCTGAGATCATCCTTGAACCTGGCGTTGCGAGCATCACCCTCGTTCAGCGGCGTCTTGAGCCGGCCTTCTCTCCCTCGAGTGTCTTGAGTTGCAGTGCCTCACGGACATCCATGCCGCCGAACTTGGCTTCGTACTTGTAGAACGTGGCGCTGCTGACCCCGTGCTTGGGGTACACATTGGCAGTCGGCCTCCTAGTCTCCTGCCCTTGATGATTCCGAAATCCTTTCCTCGCTGAATCGCGCCTCCTTCATCACCCCTCTCTGGTCGGCTCTACTCCTTCTCGGCGAAAATCTAAGGGCTTACGTCAGTCGGCAGACGATCCATCCTTTTCCTCATCGAGCAGCACAGCGTTGGCGCCGGTGGGAGATAGGCGGACGACATCGCCCTCTATGGCCGCCACAAGGCCACCCGGGATATAGTGGCTATGGCTGCCATGCGAACCGCCTCCAACAATCTCGAGCTTAATACGGTCTTCTTCTACAGAAGCAACCTTGCCGACCGGGACGCCATCGGCCCCAATGACCAACATGCCGTGGACGATTTCCGAAAGTAAATCCATTAATCTATCTCCATCACAGCAACATCGTCCGGCCGCGACCTGCCAAGTCCAGCGTGTCACATGTGTTCGAGTCACGAAGCACTGCCGAGTTTGCTGAAGCAACTTAACTGAACCGCCTGCCATTGGCAAAAACTCGCCCTTTATGGCTTCCATTTGCCCCTGTGCACAGCTTTGTGATGTTCGCGATGCGCGTCGCGCAGAATTTCAATTCCTCCCCAGGCCGCAAGACCCGCGACGGCAACACCAACCAGGAGATCCGGCCAGTTGCCCCCAAACCACCAAACGAGACCTCCCGCGACCAGTATCCCACCGTTCGAAATGAAGTCATTGACGCTAAAGGTATTGGCCGCCCGGACATTCACGTCGGGCGCCTCGATACGCTTCAGCAGCCATATGCAGGTGCCATTCACAAGCGCTGCGATGAGAGCCATGGAGGTCATGAGCGGACCCAGTGGCTCGGAGCCAAGATAGTAACGCCGAACCGCATCTATTAGAATGCCAGCAGCAAAAACTAGCAGTAATCCTCCCGATATGTTGGCCACGATCCGCTTCCATTTGTCCGAGCGCGACATGGCAAACAGGCTTATTGCATAGACTAAGCTGTCAGAAGTGTTGTCCAAGCCATTGGCTATCAGCGCGCTGGAATCGCCCGCGGTCCCCGTCGCGAAAAAAGCGACCGCAATTGCCAAGTTCAACAACAGCACGATCCAGAGGACCTGCCGCTGACGATACGCTGGAGGGCTCGCTATGCTATTGGCCATGCGTCGATTTGCATTTCAAAATCGTGCCTTGCTGGCCACATCAATTTGGCCATCCAATATTCAATCCTCGCTGCGTTTCGCCAAAACCTTCCATAGACCAAAGGTGGCCGAGAGGTCCGCTTCCGATTCGTTAACCATAACGATTAATGCTGCAACTTCCAGTTTGGAGCGTTCCTGTGCGCGGCAGTTACCTAATCCACCTGAAGCTCGTTCATTGGTCCCTGTTGGGTGGCTTACTCATTACAAATGTTTTGACATTGGCAGCATTGCTGATGAACACGGAAATCGTCGGGATCTGGAAAGAGCGCTCAGATACCCTGGCTGCCTATGAAGAGCGAATCGCCCAACTTAGCTTAAGTGTCGATCGACTTCGATTCAGAGAACTTGCAAATTGGGGTAGTAGCACCAGCCTCAAACTGCAAGAGCTTGCTGAGCTGCAAATGCGAGTGGAGGAGAAGCTTAGCACCGTACAAGCACTAGCTGAGGCTGCGGCCGGCATGGGTGTATCGAGATTTCCGACGCCGGGTCGGCAAGTGGCACGGGCGTTGGCTGAAGAAAGTGGTGGGGCAGATCCACTTGATATCGTTGAGGCGGACCTCCAAACCATGGAACAAGAGATCGTCGCAGCGGTGGCGATACTTTCTGTGGCCGCCAACAATTCAACCGACGCGATCGTCGCGGAGCTAAGAGGTATCGGCCAAACCCTGGATGAAACCGCTGCGGGGCGTGGCGGTCCATTGGTGCCCTTATCCGATATTCTCCCCGAGACCGGTGAACTCGATATTCGAGAGGCCGTCGCGGCATTGGATCGCTTCCGCGAGGCTCGTCATGCAATGGACGATCTGCCGATCCACCGGCCAGTCGATACTTTGTCGGTCAGCTCGGACTTTGGCGCGCGCAAGGATCCTTTTACCGGCCAATCGGCGTTTCACTCCGGGATCGACTTCCCAGCACCCACCGGAACACCGGTGCGGAGTGCCGGCCGTGGAGTAGTTACTTTCGTGGGTTGGAAGGGGGACTACGGTAATGTGGTGGAAATCAGTCATGGTTCAGGTTTCGTCTCTCGATACCCGCATCTGTCGAAGGCTCTTGTCCAAGAAGGTGATCGGATAGAAGCGGATATGCAGATTGCTTTAGTGGGTTCAACTGGTCGGTCCACTGGCCCGCATTTGCATTTTGAGCTGCGAAACCAAAACGGTGCCATCGACCCGGCGCCTTATCTAGCGGCAGGGGACCGACTATTGCCTTTCGACACTTAAGCGAAAGACGGTTGGCGAGAAGGGATCGATGCGCGTCTCCATCTGTTCGGTATTTCTTCCAACAAGGGAATGACGGTGGAGCTGGAGGCCTTCGGTTGTTGGACGAATGGTCCTAGCTTCCGGATTGGGCAAAATGTGATTCTAACTTGCTAATGGTAGCAATTGATGACTGCCGCACGATTTGCGGGTTCGGTTTTGCCAGGTGCTGGACCAGGCCTGCCGGCAGGGCTGCGGCGCTGTGTGGGGGCGGCAACAGGGGGTCGCTGGGTGTATGCTTGGCGGACGCGAGGCTCGATTGAGCCTGGCAGGGTGGGTGGTCAATGCGATTGTTGCTGGAAGATGAGCGCGATTGAACGCAGGCGAAGATCGAGCAGAAGCAGGACCTGCCCCTGCACGTACTGCGCGTCGAAAGGGGCGTGATGGTATGCTACGGCCCGCTAGGGTGATATCTCTCTGTGGTGTGTATCTTCCAAAGCTTGCAGGACTGAAACCTGAGATGCGGCAGTCTCCACCTTCACTGTCCGCGAAGCGGGATCTGCGTGGACGACGGAGTTCTGATCGAGGTTGGTGATGGCCCCGGTGACCGACTTTGCGCCGCCGCCGCAGGTCATTCCTTCGATATGAAATTGCATGAGAAGCTCCTTGTTCTACAGCCCATGCACATTGCCGTAAGGGTTGCAACGATGGTAAGGTCAAGGGTTGAATTTTCAAACTCCTGCTATTGACCTTGCCATCGTTGGACGTCGGGTCGTCCGTTCGAGCCGACGTCCGAACATGAAAGGAGGCGACTATGAACGCTCCAGTGAGCGCTCTATCCTGTCACAGCGTGATCCGCCGCAGCCGCAGGGCGTTGGCGATGACCGAGACCGAAGACAGGCTCATTGCCGCCGCTGCGATCACCGGTGACAGCAGCAGCCCGGTGAGGGGGTAGAGCAGTCCGGCGGCGATCGGCACGCCAAGGGCGTTGTAGCCAAAGGCGAAGAACAGGTTCTGCTTGATGTTGCCGAAGGTCGCCCGCGCCAGCTTGCGCGCCCGCACGATGCCCATCAGGTCGCCCCCCAGCAGGGTGATGCCCGCGCTTTCCATGGCCACATCAGCCCCGGTGCCCATGGCGATGCCGACATCGGCGGCGGCAAGGGCCGGGCGTCGTTGACCCCGTCGCCTGCCATGGCGATCTTGTGGCCGTCCCTGCGCAACTGGTCGATCAGCGTCTTCTTGCCTTCCGGCAAGATGCCTGCGCGCACCTCGTCGATGCCAAGCTTGCTTGCCACCGCCCGGGCGGTGCGTTCATTGTCGCCTGTCGCCTGTCGCCTGTCGCCTGTCGCCTGTCGCCTCTGCTGCCCGGCGCTTGCGGTCCTCGTAGTCTTTCTGGGCGATGGCGGCCAGCATGTCCAGCATCATGCCATTGATTGCGTCCAGCATACGTCCGGAGAACTCGTCGGCATTGCGGGGTCAGCATCTGGTGGGAAGTGGGAACAACCTGATTGATGCGCTGTGCCCGCGCCCATCCGATGTGGCATGATTGTTGGCGCGTCAACCGATGCTAACCGATTTTGGTTCATGGTGTCAGTGTAGCTCAGCATCGGCAAAACACGGCGGCAGGACCAGACGCACCACTGGTCATCGCTGTGCCGCGCAATCAGCGTTTAGCTGAATTTTAGTCCCAGCTTCTTGCGTGGTGCCTTCGCTGGCGCCACTGCAACCGGAGGCGCCTTCACCGTGCGTCCCAGCCCGTTAGCCTTGGCCAAAGCGGATCGCGTCGCGGAATAGCTTGGAGCCGTCATCGGGTAGTCCTGGGGCAGGCCCCATTTCTCGCGATACTGATCAGGCGTCAGTTGGTGATGGGTTGCCAGGTGCCGCTTGAGCGATTTGAATTTCTTGCCATCTTCCAGACAGACCAGAAAATCCGGCGTTACCGACTTTCGAATTGGCACGGCGGGGGCAAGTTTTTCCGTTACCTCGGTACTGGGTGCGGCCCCCAAGCCGCGTAATGCCGCATGGGTATCGGCGATGAGCTTGGATAGATCAGCAGCCGCAACAGAATTATGGCTGACATAGGCCGCCACAATATCGGTAGACAGCCCAATGAAATCGTCTTCAATAGTGGCAGGCTCGTCGGTCATTGCTCGATCCAGGTGAATTTTATTCCAGATAGTTCAGGCGGTTCGCTCTCTAACCACACCAAGAACACTCGTCCCCAAAATTTAGCGGCTTTGAGCCGGTAGGATGCGGCGGCTTGACACTTACGTGGCAACAGTCGATCGCGTGATTTGGTTCTCGTCGTGTACACTATTTCCGCTTTTTCGGCCTAATTCCAGTCCTGACCTTTCGGTCAACCCCAGCGTACCGGGTTAAGCAAGCGTGCCGCAGCTCACGAACTAGTAATCCGATCGCCCCGGTCCTTTGCCTGAACGACCCCTGCCTGTGCCAGGACGGCGCATAATCCCATGCTCAGGGAGATCTGTCCAACGTCGGCGCCAGCCAGCAGGCGTATCTTACGACTGGCGGTTCCCCGGGGAGACCACCCCGCTCGCAAACACAGCTCTATCCCCGGCTTCCGGCCCGACTTGTCCGATCAACCCATCAAGGGTCCGGCTATGCAGAGCATGCGGCCGCTGCGGCAAATGTCTTCGCGGTGATCGCGCCCGGTCCACCAGCCTTTCGGGTCGCTGTCGAGCGGGGATGGTCCCTGCCTCAAGACAGGGAACCGCATCAATGTCATACGATATCACCTCGCCCGCAAGCCGCCTTTTACCTCTCCCGGGCCATGATGGTCCCCGTTGTCCTCTTCTGCATCGACGGTCAGTTCGGTGTCATGGAAGCCCGCGAATATGATGGGGACGAAGGCTCGAGCGTTCATGAATATGATCCGCACGAGTATGGTGGCTGGGCTCATTGAGCCCGGTATGCACCTGCCGCTTGCGCCCGTCAGGGCGCAAGGGAGGCTGCGCCGCGCACAGGCCTCTCATTTTTGCCGGGTTGCCAGCCGCGCCCTTGCCGCCCTTCGGTCTTCGCGGCGTTTGGTTGGCGCCCGGAGAAGTCGGGCAATGTACACCGAAGAAAAAGGATAGGTCTCGCGCTGGCGGGACCTGCAAAAAATATGGACAAGAGAGATATTGAGGCGCTGCGCGGGACGGTGTTCTGCGGCGCTCTGCTGGAGCGGGATGGCTGGAGGATTGATCTCAAGCAAAGCACCCGGCGCGCGGTTAAATATCGCCGTGCCGAGGGGGAAATCGTCATCGTCATCCACAATGGCAAGGGGTGGTTCGATCCGCTGTCGGATGCCAAAGGCGACGTTTTCAGCCTCGCCGAACACCTCGGCGCTGCGGGCTTCGTCGCGGCCCTTGATCTGGTCGCCGAGACCGTTGGCTTTGTGACCGCTGCGCCGAGATGGGAGCGCCCAGCACGCGCCGGCCCCGTGGCACCGACCGAAACCCGCTGGCACGCTCGTAATAGCCCGCGACCGGGATCGCCGACCTGGCGCTATCTCAGCGCTGAGCGCTGCCTTCCCGATGGCGCTATCCAGCTTGCCATCGACCAGAAGCTTCTGCGCGAAGGGCCGCTTGGCAGCATGTGGGCGGCGCACAACAATGCCGCTGGGCAGGTGTGTGGCTGGGAAGAGCGCGGGTCGGATTGGCGCGGTTTTGCTACCGGAGGCGCCAAGACACTGTTTCGGTTTGGCGCCGTTGGCTCCTCGCGGATCTGCGTCACCGAGGCCGCGATTGATGCAATGAGCCTGGCGGCACTGGAGGGGCAGCGGTCGGACACGCTTTATCTCAGCACCGGTGGGGGCTGGTCGCCAACGACCGCTGCAGCCATCGATAGCCTGGTGCGCCGCCCCGCTTGCGCTCTGGTCGCCGCGACCGACGCCAATCGTCAGGGCGATATCTATGCTGATCGTCTGCGCGCTGTTGCGGATGAGGCGGGATGCCATTTCTCCCGGCTGCGGCCAGATGCCGAAGACTGGAACGACCAGTTGCGCCGGCTGGCTGCAGGAAAAAACCTGAAGCAGTAAAAATGAAAATGGGAGGAGGGCTGCTGCCGCATACCCGGCCGGCACATCAAGGGTAAAGCTGCGCCCGCGCCTGCGCGGCCCTTGACCCGCCAGACCGGCGAGGCGGCTGCGGTGGAGGGGTGATGAGAAGGCAAAAATGATGGTCCCACCGGGAGGAGGGAGCCGCGTTTGTTGCCAATGGATGACAGGAGCCGCCATGATCACCTCAGCTTCCTTCCGCAAGATCTTCCAGGGTGTCGCGACGCGCCGACAGATGTTCGAACTGTTCGATCGCCATGCGCAGGCGCCGATGAGCAAGGCGCGTTATACCGGCCGGCTCTATGACGGCGAGTGGTTCGAGATTGGTCGAGCCGAGTATGACTATATGTTCGAAATCCTGCCGCCGCTGTGGATGCGTGGCGAGATGTTTGCCATGCGCGAGTTCATGGCCGGCTCGATTACCAGCGTATTTTTTGCCCTCGGGATGAACGGGCGCATCCGCTATTTCCACGGCTATTGCGACATGCTGGCCAAGGGCTCAGCCGAGCGCCTGCGCGACATCATCCGCGCGCGCGAACGCCAGCCCGAGCTGGCGATGTCGCGGGCCGAACAGCTCGACCATATCTGGAGCACGACGCCCGCCGACTATCGCGGCTATGCCGGAGAAGGTTGGCTGGAGCAGCATCGGGACAAGCCGACGATCCTGATCAATGGCGGCGCCCGGGGAGCCGTGCTGACCTTGCTGGAGGATCTGTCGCCGCAGCATCTGCAGCGATTGGCGTCCCTGGCCGAGCCGGTCGCGGCCTGACGGGGAGGTATGACGATGTTCACCTTTCCCATCCCGGCTGTTCGCCAGGTCATCGAGCGTGGCAGGGCCGACGCCGCCGCCAATGGCGGGTATCGCAATCCCCATTATGGGTTGGCGCCCGGCCAGGACGAGCAGCCGGGGCTCTGGCTGGTCGGCGATCAGGGCGTCTACATCATGTCGAATGGCAAGCTGGCTGCGGACGGTCGTCCGCTCGTTATCTATGCCGAGGAATGCCACCCGGCCGGCGACCTCGACTGGTGGGACTATAAGCGCCGCCATTTTGGGGCTGATGACGGTATCCAATTCCTCGATGCAGAAGGAGTCCTGCGCACCATCAATGGCCCAGCGGGCGCCACCCACCTCACCGTTCGATTGACCGAGACCAGCATCACGCTGACCGCGATCCGACGTTGAGCCTGCCTTAGCGAACCTGATCCGCGCGCAGAGCGCCGTTCAATCTCCATCCGCACCACCCGCGCGCATCCCAACCTGCCGGCCCTGTTCCGGCGGGACGATGCTGCGCGCCCCAAAAACCTAAGGAAATCTCCCAATGGCGTATGACGACCCCTTCACTCTCAACCTCTTTGGCGGCACTGCGCAGCCCTTCGATCTTGGTGTGACCGCGTTCACGGCAGTTTTCGACGACGATGCCGATGTTGATGACCAAGCGCCGGTGGCGTCACCACCGGCGCTGCCAGTCGCGGCGCAAGTGCAGGCATCGAGCCGGCCAATTGTGATGGCTACCGATTATCGGCTGCCCGGCGTACGCGGGCTTGCAAAATCATGGCGCGACCGCGCTCGCGACAATCTCGCGGCGATCCGGCTGGCGGCCAGGATTGCCGACGAGCAGCGGCCCGTGACTGTCGCGGAGCAGGCGGAGCTGATCCGGTTTACCGGGTTCGGGGCATCTGAGCTGGTCAACGGCATCTTCCGTCGTCCGGGTGAAGGGCAATTCCGCGCCGGCTGGGACGACATCGGCACCGAGCTGGAAGCCATTGTTGATGCCGGTGACTATGCCTCGCTGGCGCGCTGCACCCAATATGCGCATTTCACCCCCGAATACATGATCCGGGCGATCTGGGCCGGATTGCAGCGCCTGGGCTGGCGCGGCGGCCGTGTGCTGGAGCCCGGTATCGGCACCGGCCTGTTTGCCGCACTGATGCCCGAGCAATTCCGCGACGTTGCGCACGTCACCGGGATCGAGATTGACCCCGTCACCGCCCGCATCGCCCAGCTGCTGCATCCCAGCGCCAACATTCTCCACGCCGATTTTGCCCGTACTGAGCTGCCGGCGCAGTTCGATCTGGCGATCGGCAATCCGCCGTTCTCCGACCGGGTCGTGCGCAGCGACCGCGCCTTTCGTGCCCATGGGTTCCGGCTGCATGACTACTTCATCGTCAAGGCCATCGACCGGCTCAAGCCTGGGGGCCTTGCTGCCTTTGTCACCTCCAGCGGCACGCTGGACAAGGCTGACGCGCGCGCCCGTGCGCATATCGCGTCTATGGCTGACTTGATTGTGGCGATCCGGCTGCCCGAGGGCAGTTTTCGGGCCGATGCCGGCACCGATGTGGTGGTGGACATCCTGTTTTTCCGCAAGCGCCGGGATGGCGAGGCTCAAGGCGATGTCGACTGGCTCGACCTTGCCGAAATTCACCCCGCCACGACGGAGGACAGTGCCATCCGCGTCAATCGCTGGTTCGCCACCCATCCCGATCTGGTGCTGGGCACCCACGCCCTGACGTCAGGGCCATTTGGCGAAGCCTATACCTGCCTGCCGCACACCGGCGTCGATCTCGACGCGGCCCTGGCCAAGGCCGTGAGCGCACTTCCAGCTACTATTTATGACGGAGAGCCCGAGACTATTGCGGCCGATGCCGCTGAGGCTCTGCCTGGCACGGCCGATGGTGCTCCCGACGTCGCCACCCGGGAAGGCAGCTACTTCATCGGCAAGTCGACCGCGCTGATGCAAAGGGTCGAGGGGCAAGCCGTGACGATCACGGTCCGGAAGGGCAGGGGGTCCGATGGCGTGCCGGAGAAACACACAAGCATCATCCGCAAGCTGATCCCAATCCGGGATGCGGTGCGAGAGGTGCTCAAGGCGCAGGAGTTCGACCGCCCGTGGCAGCCGGCGCAGGTTCGGCTGCGCATCGCCTGGTCCAGCTTCGTGCGCGAGTTCGGCCCAATCAATTTCACCACGGTTGCCACCAGCGAAGACGAGGCTACCGGCGAGGTGCGCGAAACCCATCGCCGCCCGAACCTGCAGCCCTTCCTCGACGATCCCGATTGCTGGCTGGTGGCTTCCATCGAGGATTATGACCTCGAAACCAATACCGCCCGGCCAGGGCCGATCTTCACCGAGCGGGTTATCGCGCCGCCGGCGGCGCCGGCTATCACCTCGCCGGGCGATGCGCTGGCCGTGGTGCTGAATGAACGTGGCTATGTTGACGTCGATCACATTGCCGAACTGCTGCATCGAGACGTCGACGCCGTGATCATCGAACTGGGCGATAACATCTTCCGCGACCCCGCAGATGGCTCATGGCAGACCGCCGATGCCTATCTCTCCGGTGCCGTGCGCTCCAAACTGGCGATAGCCGAAGCCGCTGCGGCGCTCGATCCCAACTTCGCGCGCAATGTCCGAGCGCTGATCGAGGTGCAGCCCGCTGACCTGCGCCCGTCCGATATCACCGCCCGGCTCGGCGCGCCCTGGATCCCCGCTGCCGATGTTGTTGCCTTCGTCCAGCAGACGACGGGCGCCGAAATCAAGATCCACCACATGCCGGAGCTGGCATCCTGGACCGTGGAGGCAAGGAAACTGGGCTGGATGGCGGCCGGCACCTCGGAATGGGGCACCGAGCGTCGCCACGCCGGCGAGCTGATCGCCGATGCCCTGAACAGTCGCGTGCCGCAGATTTTCGACAGCATCAAGGAGGGCGACAGCGAAAAGCGTGTGCTCAATGTCGTCGATACCGAAGCGGCCAAGGAAAAGCTCACCAAGATCAAGACGGCCTTCCAGAGCTGGATCTGGTCCGATCCCGACCGCACCGACCGGCTGGCGCGGCTCTATAATGACCGCTTCAACAATATCGCCCCCCGAATATTCAACGGCGACCATCTGCAACTCCCGGGCGCCTCAGGCGCCTTTTCGCTGTATGGGCACCAGAAGCGCGGCATCTGGCGCATCATTTCGGCCGGCTCAACCTACCTTGCCCATGCTGTAGGCGCTGGCAAAACCATGACCATGGCGGCGGCAGTCATGGAGCAGAAGCGCCTTGGATTGATCGCCAAGGCCATGCTGGTGGTGCCTAGTCATTGCTTGGCGCAGGCGGCGCGCGAGTTTCTCGCGCTCTATCCGACGGCCCGGATTCTGGTGGCCGATGAGACCAATTTTACCAAGGACAAGCGGCACCGCTTCCTCAGTCGGGCCGCGACGGCGACTTGGGATGCGATCATCATCACCCACTCCGCCTTCCGCTTCATCAGCGTCCCATCCGCCTTTGAGCAACAGATGATCCAGGACGAACTGGAACTTTACGAAGCGCTGATGACCAAGGTCGAAAGCGATGACCGGGTGTCGCGCAAGCGCCTTGAGCGCCTGAAAGAGGGGCTTAAGGAGCGGCTCGAGTCGCTGGCGACGCGCAAGGATGACCTCCTGACGATCTCAGAGCTCGGCATCGACCAGCTCATCGTCGACGAGGCGCAGGAATTCCGCAAGCTGAGCTTTGCCACCAATATGTCGACGCTGAAGGGCATTGATCCGAACGGCTCGCAGCGGGCCTGGGACCTCTACGTCAAATCCCGCTTTGTCGAAACCAAGAACCCGGGCCGGGCTCTGGTGTTGGCATCGGGCACGCCGATCACCAATACGCTGGGCGAAATGTTCTCGGTGCAGCGCTATCTCGGCTATGAGGCGCTCTCGCAGCGCGGTCTGCATGAATTTGACGCCTGGGCCAGCACCTTTGGCGATGTCACTACCGAACTCGAGCTGCAGCCATCCGGCAAATATAAGCCGGTGACGCGCTTCGCCACCTTTGTCAATGTTCCCGAGCTGATCGCGATGTTCCGCTCTTTCGCGGATGTGGTGCTGCCCGAGGATCTGCGGACCTATGTCACGATCCCGGCGCTCTCAACCGGCGCCCGCCAGATCAGAACCTCAAAACCATCCACCGCCTTCAAGCGCTACCAGATGGTACTCGATGCTCGCATCAAGGCTATCGAACAGCGCGAAGGGCCGCCCGAGCCAGGTGACGACATCCTGCTCTCGGTCATCACCGATGGCCGCCATGCTGCAATCGACCTACGCCTGGTAGACGCTGATCATGACGATGAACCGGACAACAAGCTCAACGACCTCGTCGCCAATGCCCATCGCATCTGGCAGGAGACCGCGGGTAGTCATTATCGCCGCGCTGACGGCAAACCGTTCGAACTGCCCGGCGCCGCGCAAATGATCTTCTCCGATCTCGGGACCATCAATGTTGAGAAGAACCGGGGCTTTTCGGCCTATCGCTGGATCAGGAATGAACTGGTTCGCCTGGGCGTCCCCGCTGAAGAAATTGCCTTCATGCAGGACTTCAAGAAGTCGGAGGCCAAGCAGCGCCTGTTCGGCGATGTCCGGGCCGGCAAGGTCCGTTTTCTGATCGGGTCGTCGGAAACCATGGGCACTGGCGTCAATGCCCAGCTGCGTCTCAAGGCCTTGCATCACCTCGACGTGCCCTGGTTGCCGTCGCAGATTGAGCAGCGCGAAGGCCGCATCCAGCGTCAGGGCAACCAACATGAGATCGTCGACATCTTTGCCTATGCCACGGAAGGTTCGATGGATGCACAGATGTGGCAGAACAACGAGCGCAAGGCCCGGTTCATCGCCGCGGCGTTGTCGGGCGATACCTCAATCCGCCGGCTGGAGGATATGGGGGAAGGGCAGGCGAACCAGTTCGCCATGGCCAAGGCCATTGCCTCGGGCGACCCGAGATTGATGCAGAAGGCAGGTCTGGAAGCCGACATCGCCCGTCTGGAACGGCTGCGCGCCGCGCACCAGGACGATCAGTTCGCCATTCGGCGCCAAATCCGTGATGCCGAGCGCGATATCGAACATGCGACGCGGCGCATCGGCGAGATCGGGCAGGATATCGATCGGATCGTGCCCACCTCTGGGGATGCCTTCCATATGCAGGTCGGCGAGAAAGCCTTTGCCGAGCGCAAGCTCGCTGGTCGCGCGCTGATGAAGGAAATCCTCACCCTGGTGCAGCTTCAGCAGGAGGGCGACAGGGTGATCGCCTCGGTCGGTGGGTTCGAGCTCGAATATTCTGGTGAGCGCTTCGGTCGCGACGGCTACCGCTACGCCACCATGCTGCTGCGGTCAGGCGAGGACCACGAAATCGAACTGCCCGTCACCACGATGCCGATCGGCGCCGTGGCGCGGCTGGAGCATGCCCTGGGCAATTTTGAGGAGGAGCGGGATGGCTACGCACGCCGGTTCGATGAGGCCCGACGGCGCTTGGCATCATACCAGTCCCGGATCGGTGAAACCTTCGCCTTTGCCGCCGATCTTGAGCACAAGCGCCGTGAACTGGCCGATATCGAAACCCAGCTTGCCGCCAGCGCCGGCAACGATGGTCTCACAACACCTGACGATGCAATTGCGGCCTGAAGCCGGTGCCGCTCAATGTCGAGAGGCGTCGATTTTCTCGGCGAGCCAAGTCTTGATCAGAGACTGATAGGGCACATCGCGCTTGTTGGCTGCGACCTTGATCCGTTCGAGCAGGCCATTGGGCAGCCGCAACGAGATCGCGGTCGAGGACGGCTTGAGATTGGGCAGGTGGGTGCGCTCCGCCTGGCTCCAGTCGATATGTTCGCTGGAGTCGTTGGCCTCCCAGAAAGCGCGCTCCTCGGCCTCCGATGCAAAAGTCGGAACCGGCTTAGGTGTCTTGCTCATAATAGCCAGGCTCCCCCTTAGCGCGGCTGAGACCAAGCGGTCTTGCCCGCAGATCACGCCATCTTGTGCGTCATGCGTAAGTCTTTGACCAGCTCGGGGTGCTGGTCAAGCAGGCGTAGCAATTGGCTTGTTGGGCCGCTCGGTTCGATCAGCCCGCGCTCGTATTTGTCGAAAGCGTTCTCGCCGACTTTCAACAGGCCTCCCGCCTCGCGCTGCGAGAGCTTTAGCTTTTTGCGGACCCGCCGGATGGTGTCCGGCGTGGGGATGCCTTCCACTTCTTCTTTGAGCGCTCTTAGCGCGGCATCGGTAACGGCCATGTCGTCGCCAACATGGATGCCGTCATTGCTACCTGTTGGGTAGTATCCGGGGAGTTCGACCGTGGCGCTCTTACCCTTAAAGGTGACGGTGAATGCTCGTACATCCCGGTACAGCGTCTCACCGGTTTCCGGTGAGGTCATCGTCTCGGGTAGTTCTTTCCTCAATGCCGCCATTGTCATTTCTCCTTGAACGACATGACCACAAACTCTGTGATGACGTCCGCTTGGAATTTCACGTAGAGCACCAGGCCACGAGCCGGAACATAGTAGACGTCCTGCCAGACCCGATGGTCAGCAAATGTCGTCATCGACTTGACGAACATGTGTCTTTCTACGGCTGCGATCGTCTCGGCCACCCCATTCCGGTCGAAACCCAATGCGATCGCGTCACGCAGTGCCGATGAGGTCATCGCCAGTGTTTCGGCCGCCCCGAGCGCCAATTTTATGGCCTCGAGATCATAGGTTGGACGCTTCTTCTCCATGTCCCCATATGCCACCTTAATGGTGGCAGTTCAAGAGGAGAGGGCAAGCGAATGGGAGGGACAAAACAAAACATAGGAACCGGCTCGCTGATCGGTCGAACCGGCGACGCTGACGCTCAACCGTCCGTCTCGCGATCCCGGCCGCGTCGTCCCGCGCAGGGCTGCAAGCCCCGCTAGGCCTGCCGGGCAGGGATGCTCGCCAAGCAGTTGCACCGGCCCGCCCGCTCAGCGGGCTGGGGGAGGTCTTCGAAAAGAAGACGGAAAAGGACCCGCGACAGGTGGTGTCCGCAACCCGAAATGGAGCATCCCCATGGAACTCAAGTTTGTCGATCCGCGCGCGCTCAAGGACAATCCTGACAAAGCCCGGCGCAGCAATTCCAGCCCGCAAGCTGACGCCTTGCTGCTGGCCACGATCAAGGCCGTTGGCATTGTGCAACCGCCTGTGGTCGCTCTCGAAGCCGATGGTGGCAACGGCTTCGTTATCGATGCAGGGCATCGCCGGGTGAAGCAGGCAATCGCCGCGGGTCTCGAAGAGATCGCCGTTTTGGTGATCGAACGGGCCGAGGACGGTGGCGCCATGCGGTCGCTGGCAGAAACGCTCGCCCACGAGCACCTCAACCCCGTCGATCAGTGGCGCGCCATTGACCGGCTCATAGCGCTCGGTTGGACCGAGGAGGCCATCGCCAGCGCTTTGGGGTTGCCAGTCCGCCAGATCAAGAAGTTGCGCCTGTTGGCCAACGTCCTGCCCGCCATGCTCGACCACATGGCCACAGGTGATATGCCCGATGAGCGCCAGCTGCGCACCATCGCCTCGGCCCCGCTCGACGAGCAGAAGGAAGTCTGGAAGAAGCACAAGCCTTCCAAGGGTGATCGGCAGGTGACCTGGTGGAGTGTGGCGCAGGGCCTGACCAAGACCCGCATGTATGCCAAGCATGCCAGCTTTGGCGACGACCTAGCCCAGGCCTATGGCATCGCCTGGGTCGAGGACCTGTTCGCGCCGGCCGACGAGGACAGCCGCTACACCACCGATGTCGAGGCCTTTCTCGGTGCGCAGCAGGAGTGGATGACCAATAATCTGCCCAAGCGCGGCGTCATTGCTGAGGTCGGCAGCTATGGCGAGGTCAAGCTGCCGCTCAAGGCCGAACGGGTCTATGGCAAGCCCGGCAAGTCCGACCACACCGCCCTGTATCTCGACCGCGAGGGCCGGGTGCAGGCGCAGGCCTATCGGCTGCCGGCAGCCAAGAAACCGAAGGGAGCTGCCGGCACAGTCGATGGCGATGGTGAGAATCCCATCGTCACCACCAAACCGCGCCCGGACGTGACGCGCAAGGGCGGCGAAATGATCGGTGACCTACGCACCGACGCCTTGCATGAGGCGCTGTCCCGCGCGCCGATTGAGGATGACACGCTGATGGCGTTGCTGGTTCTCGCCTTTGCCGGCCAAAACGTCACAGTCGCGTCCGGCGCCCGCGATATCTCGTATTACGGGGCCGCGAGCCTGGGCCAACATGCGGCGTTGCTGTTCGACCAGGAGGGCAAACTCGACTTCGATATGGACACGGTGCGCATTGCTGCCAGGTCGGTACTGGTCGATGTCCTGTCATGCCGCGAGAACCGCTCGGCCAGCGGCGTTGTGGCCCGGGTCGCCGGCGACGTTATTGCCGCCGACGGCTACCTGCCGAACATGGGAACGGACGACTTTCTGTCATGCCTATCGCGACCGGCGCTCGAGACCGCCTGCACGGACGCTGCCGTTCCGCCCCGGCAGAAGGTCAAGGACACGCGTACCGCCCTGGTGGAACATTTCCGGGAGGGGCGCTTCGTGCACCCTGCCGCTCGTTTTGCGCCGGATCCGGCGGCGCTGAGCACCTGGCTTGCCAAGCACGAGCCGACTGAAGCCGAGGGTTCCGAGCCCGGTGTGCTCGATGCCCAATCGGACGAAACCGCCGGTGATGGCTCTGACCAGGACGCTATTGGCGTCGATGACGACGCTGCCTGGGCCATCGCTGCCGAATAGGCATTGCGCCAATTTTTCAACTGATCCCGCCGCTGGCATTCCGTTGGCGGCGGCGTTGTTTTCACCATACGTACAATGGAGGACAAAATGTCCGCTCATCTGATCTACGACCTGGCGCCACTCGGCTCGGTCATCCGCTATTCCGACGGCCAGCCGCGCCCGCCGGAACGCCATCGCAACAAGCTCTCGACCTGGCAGAATACCAATGGCGGCGGCCGCCTGGTCCGCAAACAGGCCGAACAGCGTGTTGGCAACACCATCATTCCTGCCAGCATCACGCTGCACGAAGGCGATCATGGTAGCCGCGAAATTATCGTGCTGCGGGTGTTTCGGACCTTCTCGGTGACCAGCGCCCTGAAATTTGTCGGCGCCGAGCGCCCCGCCATCGGCGCAGTCCGCGTATTCGATCGAGCAGGGGAGAATGCCGAACTCGTCCATCTCGCTTCCCACCGCGCCGCAGCGGAGGAATGGCTGACGCGCCATGGTTATCCCAATGCCGTTCTGGATGAGGTCACGACCGACGCGGTTGCGGCTGAAGTTGTCGAGGGGAGGGCGGCAGCATGAGCGCGCTTGCTCCATCGACCGAGACGAGCAACCCAACTCCCGGATTTCCGGAGGTTTCGTTTGGTCGCAGCGCCGACAACATGCTGGTGGCGCGCGTCGGCGATCATGCCTTCGCCATGGCCCCGGGCCGTGACGGCAAGCATTTCCTGGCCAGCGGCTGGCGCGTCGGCCGACCGCTTGAGCAATGGCGTCGTGACGATTTCTACGGGCATTCCGGCGAACTTGCCGATGACGCGGCTTTCCGTGCAAAAGTCATGGAGAGCGCCGTGCATCAGCAAGAAAAATCCGCTCTCGGTCGCCAGAATATCCGCTCGTCTGCCAACACCCCTTGGGGTCCCTCGCAGGAGGCAACGGTCTATGGTGAAGGCGTGACCTGCCATTCGACGGCTGGCCACGGTGGTTTTTATTTGTCGGTCGATCGGAACCGCGGGGTCCATGCCATGCTGCGGGTTCAGGGCGGTTGGTACGAAGAAGATGCCGAATGGGCGATCGTCGCCCTGACCTTCCCGCATCTGTTCACCACCTTCGAGCGCTGGCACGCGGATCGCGCGATCAAGGATTCATGGCCCGATGCCTGGGAAGCGATCTTTGGCACTATTCTCGCGCCAGGCGAATCTCAGACGAAAGACCGTCGCGCCTTTGAGGCGAAACATGCTGCTGACTGGGTGGTCGTTTCCGCGATCACCTCTGACCACCATAGGGGCTTCGCCGAAGTTGTTGCCACTCCAGGCGGCCAGCGCGGGCAGGGCTCCGCGGAACGGCGCTTCCTGGTGCCGTCCGCCGAGTATGACATGGGTCGCTTCGGCTTTGTCATCGATCCCGACCGCCATGCCAGTTATGATGGTCCGTCCAGCTTTGTCGGCTGGCAGGGGCGGACGCTGTGACCACCCCCTCTGACATCCAGCGCCGCTTGTTTCGTCTAGAAGAGGCGCGTCGCCAGACCCAGCGCCAGCTCGATCTGATCGACCGACAGATCATTCGCCGCATGACCGGGCAGATCCCAAAACTGGCGCCGAAACGAACCGTCTATCAGCGTAGCAAGACGCCAGACCCGGACACCTTTCTCGAGCGCTATCGCGGCGAACTAAAAGCGTTAACCGCCGAGCGCCAGCCCGAAATCGATGCGCTGGCGCGGCAGCTCGCCCACCAGGATGATGCGATAGCCATCCTGCGCGAGCCACAAAGCCCGCGGTTCTCCCACGCCGCCTGATCCATATCTGTTCACCACCAGCTGGCAATCTGTCATATTGGCAACAATGGAGGGTTCGCGAATGGATGACTGGACGCGCGCAGCATTTGAACGACTGCTGAGCCTGGCGCAGAGCGATACCGGGCAATCCCGGCGTGCCGCCAATTTCCTGCTGGCATGGTGGAATGCGGATAGTCTGGGCGGCTTCGACATGGCCGATCTGTTCGGTGTCGACAGCGCTATCGCCGCGGATATGGGCATGGTGTTCACCTGGCTTGCCGGGCAGGATGTTGCGAGCTACCCCACCGAATATCGTGCTGCGATCGAGGCACTGATCGAGCAATGGCGCCCCGACGTCTGGGCCAGGATCAAGGCATCAGGCTGATCGTAATGACGCCTACCGTTTGCGGGCGAACGCAGTCCGCAGCACCAGGCCTCTTGACGGTGACGTGCCGGTAGTCGATCTCTTCGGGATTGCCGATGCGGCGGGTCGAGCGGATGACTGTTCCCTGTTTCAGGGTCTGCCGGCGCCTTTGATCTGAGGTTCTTGATCAGCATTACGGCACCGCCATCGGCCTGCACATTGCCGGAGGTCGCCCACGCCGTTCGTGGCCACCGCTTCTCAACGTCCTAGGGCCGGCCATCGTTCGCCGCTAGCCTCGTCAAAGATATTCCGATCGTCATTGCTGGGCATGCACGCTGCTATTGTAGATGCGGGCCGGCTTGCCAATCCTCATGTCGCAATTGAGGTCGGGGCAGGCCGGAGCAGAAGGCGTGTGATGCCGCAGGTCGACATCCGGTGAACGATTGGGTGGGGCGGTGCCGTCCCGCTCGATACCTTTTCCTGTTGCAGTCGTTCCGGTCAGCACCCATGCCGGTCATCCCCTCGGGTTTGTGGAGCGGTCTAAACCGGCAGGCGTCGCCGTCAAGGCCGCTGCGCGCCGCGATGCGGCCGGGAGCGCCGGTCTCGGCACGCCAGGCCCGCGCCCTGCGCGAGGGCTGTCGCCCTGCTGGTTCGCACACCCGGCCTGCTCGCCCCTGGCGCCCCCGGACCCTGAAGCCGCCGCTGTCCCGCCGGTTTTCTTGGACCGCACCCGAAGGGATGACCGGCACGGGGCCGGTCCGAGCCTTCGGCGCAGAGAAAGGATCACGCATATGACCAGGACCACCCGCACCACCGCTTCTTCCTCCAGGACCGCTCAATTCCGTAAGGGCACCACACTTGAAATGGTCCGGCTTGCCTGCCCGGACGCCAACCAGGCCGCCATGATCTCGGAAAGCTTCGGCCTTCCCATCCTCGATAGCGACGGTATCCGTGCGCTGCATGAGCGCCTGATCACTGAGACGGCCGACAGTCTTGGCGAAGGGCTAGGCGAACGGGCCATGCAGATCCACCTGCAGCGCATCGTCGGCGCTTATGTCGGGTCCGCCCATGGCGCCGGTCAGTTTTACAGCCGGGCGGTCACCGAGGCCCGCGATGCGACGGCCAAATCCGCCAATGACGCCCGAGACGAAGATGTGGGTGGCCCGGCCGGCTTCGACAGCGCCGCCCAGCGCAAGCGCGAATTTGCAGCCGATATGGGCGTCCAGGCCCACGCCCTCAGAATGGCGGCCGAGGGCGCTATCGTGGCCTACGAGCACGTCGTCGGCGAGAGCTGGAAGCCCTTCGAGCGGGCCGTCGAAAACCCGGGCCAGACCGTTGATCGCAAGGCCGCCGAACTGCAGATGGCGGCTTTCGGCTGAGCCGCAAGGGCGGAGCTTCGGCTCCGCCCGCAAGCTCAGGTTTCCAGCTGTGGGCGATGTCGGGACACGACCCAAACACTAATCCGCCTCGCGGAAACGGCTATGGGATTGCTGGCGAAGCGCTGTCCAACCGTTCAGCCGCACTAGGCTCGGAAGCCGCCTTATGCAGCGTGGCCCAGGCATCGGGCGGATTGCCGTCCTCCAACATCCCCTTGAAGACTTTGTAGGCATCGGATTTCGCGCCATAAGTCCGCAGCGTCGTTTCATCGTTGACCCAGGCAAAGATGATGACTTTCGCGGTCGAGTCGTAGCGGAAGAACAACCTGAACCGGCCATTCCCGAACTTAGCCCGAAACCAGTGCTTGTGAGCTGCGCCCAGCGTCGAACCCTGCCGATAGACGGTCGCGGTCGGGTTGGCCGGGATCGTCTGGAACACGAGCTTGGTCAAAGCCGCCAAGAGTTTGGTGCTCGCGTTCTTCTGGTATTGGTCAGGCTTGTTTGCCTTCAACACCTCGACAGCCTTGGTCAGCTTTTCCAACTGATCGAGAAAGAGGGGATGCGCGAAAATGGTCCAGCCATTGATCGTGAGCATGACTAGAGTGCGACATCCCCGTCGATCTCGGCATCGAGGTCAACGTCCATATTTCCAACGAGCGCAGCTATACGATCCCGTAGGGTAGCGGGCAGCGCGACGACGGACGTGCCGGGGTGCTTTTTCATGTCCTGCGCCAGAAATTCGAGGAAGTGATCGACAATCGGGTCACTCGCCTCGGTTGTCGCCTTCTCGACATAGACCCGGTGCTGGTCGTCAACAAAAAAGGCGATGCGTCCACCATAGTCCACGCCCAAAGCCTGCCGGACAACCTTGGGAACGGTGGTCTGGCCCTTCGCGGTGATGGTGCTTTCTTCTTTCAGCAACGCAGCCATAGTGGGCTCCCAACTTGATCTTTGATAGACGTAAGGAATATTCCTTACTATGTCAAGGTGGCCTCAGTCTCTGGCTATCGGGCCGGTAAGTGCTCGGCGACGTTTCCATGCTTGAAATGTCCGCTTCCTGCTTGGGTGACGACCAAAGCCGCCCTTTCAGTTCCCACCCCGAAGCGGCCAGTCGGCCATCGACCCCCATTGCGGTCGTTAGGGCCCTGCGCACAAATTTCCAAAAGCTGCCGCTACCGTGCTCCGAAAAGCTCACGCACCATAAGAGCGGCGTCACCAGTATGGGGCTAGCTAGCCGTGGCCATGTCGGTGATGCAGATCAGGGTAATGCGAATGCGTGTGCCGCATCGGTTCGTGGCGGTGCCAATGTGAATGCGGCTCGCTCACCGGTCCGTCGTGCGTATGTCGGTGGTGATCGTCATGAGTGTGGGCGTGGTCGTGTTCCACGGCCTCATGCGCGTGGTCATGGTCATGCCGCTCCGACAGATGCAACCATAGGCCAAGGCCCATCAACAACCCTGCCGACACGATTTGCACGGTGATTGCGTCGCGGAAAATTATCACCGCCAGCAAAGCACCGATGAAGGGCGCGAGTGAGAAATAAGCGCCCGTCCGAGCAGCTCCCAGGTGGCGCAGACCAAGCATAAACATGACGAGGCTGACGCCGATCCCGAGGAATCCAACCACGGCCCCTGCACCGATCAAGCCGATAGATGGCAGCGCAGCACCAAGGGAAAGGGCCAGAATGAAATTCGTGCATCCGGCGACTAGCCCCTTGATCATGGCAATCTGCACCGGATCGGCGGACGACAGCTTGCGCGTTAGATTGTTGTCGATACCCCAGCACAGACACGCGGCGGCGATGAACAGGCCACCGGTATCGAGGCGAAGGGCCTGCCCGCTCCACGACAGCAGCATTGCGCCCGCGAGGATTGCCCCTGCGCCGATGAGCAGCCGCCTATCGACGTTCTCGCGGAAGATGAGCCATGCGATTACCATTGTCGCCAACCCTTCCAGATTAAGCAGCAGCGATCCGGATGCGGCTGATGTCTGGGATAGGCCGAGCATAAGGAACAACGGCCCCAGCATGCCGCCAAAAGCGATTACGGCAGCGAGCCATGGCATATCCTGCGGCTGCAATTGCGCTTCGACACTGGGCAGGCCGATCAGAGGCCGACCCCAATGCACGGCAGCCAGGCCAGTCCCAGCACCAAGGTAGAGAATGCCGGCCAATAGCCAAGGATCGATAGAGCCCATCAGCAGCTTGGATAGGGGCGCGGATGCACCGAACAGGATGGCAGAGCCGAGCGCGAGTGGAACACCTGGCCACAGATGGGAATGATGATCTGACATGCGGTGAGATTATCAGGTCGCCCGCATATCCGCGATCGGATAATATGCAACATGGTGAGGTTGGTGATGTCCGTATTCGACAACGGCCCCCACCCCAAATGTGCCGGTCGGCTTCCGACCCCCATTTCGGCCATTACGCTTCAACCGCGAATCCCGAAAGCCGCCATGTGTTGCCGTCTGTTATTGCCAGAGCACATCGAAACGCTTGACCGGCACCATCTATATCGATAATCGTCGATATATGGAATCAAAACACGCGCTAGAAGTCTTCGCCGCCCTATCCCAGGTAACGCGACTCGACACGTTCCGCCTCTTGATGGAGCATGAACCCGCAGGTCTGCCCGCGGGCGAGATCGCTCGCCGCCTCGATGTGCCGCAGAACACGATGTCCTCCCATCTGGCGATCCTAACCCGTGCCGGGCTGACCGAAGCTGAGCGCCAGAGCCGCTCAATCGTCTACCGCGCCGTAGTGGACCGCGTACGGGAGATCGCCAGTTTCCTCGTGCAGGACTGCTGCGGCGGTCGCCCGGAACTGTGCGAACCCCTTGTCGCCGAATTCACTCCATGCTGCCCACCCAAAGAGACGAGCCATGCCTGATCGCGTCTACAATGTCCTGTTCCTCTGCACCGGTAATTCTGCTCGATCGATCCTGGGCGAGGCCATCCTCAACCATGTCGGCCAGGGCCGCTACAGTGCCTATTCTGCAGGGTCGACACCGAAGGGTGCAGTACACCCGATGACACTGGAAACGCTTGCCAAGGTTGGCATTCCCACCGATGGGTTACGCTCCAAGGCCTGGGACGAGTTTGCCGTGCCGGGCGCACCGAAGATGGATTTCATCTTCACCGTCTGTGACAACGCTGCGGGCGAGACGTGTCCCATCTGGCCAGGCCAGCCGATGACAGCCCACTGGGGCATCGAAGATCCTGCCGCAGTCCGAGGCCCTGAGTTCAAGCAACGTGCTGCCTTCGACGACGCCCTGCGCTACCTCCGCAACCGTATCGGCGCCTTCATCAATTTGCCTTTGACCAGTATCGACCGCATGGCGCTCAACTCCAAGCTCGAGGGTATCGGCGCTTTGGACGGCACCACCACCAAGTCATCGAACGTCGCGTAGGTATCCATGTCCATCTTTGAACGTTACCTAACCCTGTGGGTTGGGCTTTGCATCGTCGCGGGTATCGCCGCTGGCCATTTCTTGCCGGACCTGTTTCAGTCCCTCGGTTCGTTGGAATACGCCAAAGTCAATATTCCTATGGCGGTGCTGATCTGGCTGATGATCATCCCTATGTTGGTGCGGATCGACTTTATGAGCCTGCGCCAGGTTGGACGCTACTGGCGTGGGATCGGCGTTACGGTCTTCATCAATTGGGCGATCAAACCCTTTTCGATGGCGCTGCTGGGCTGGGTGTTCATTGGCTGGCTCTTCCGGCCCTTGTTGCCGGAAGTGCAGATTGACAGCTACATCGCTGGCTTGATCATTCTGGCCGCAGCCCCATGCACGGCAATGGTGTTCGTCTGGTCGAACCTGGTGAAGGGCGAGCCGCATTTCACGCTCAGCCAGGTGGCACTGAACGATGCCATCATGGTCGTGGCATTTGCCCCTATCGTCGGCCTGCTGCTGGGCCTGTCGGCGATCACTGTCCCATGGGATACGCTGCTGCTGTCGGTCGGACTCTACATCGTCGTGCCGGTAGTCGCCGCCCAGCTATATCGACGCTGGTTGTTCGCCAATGGCGGCGTCGCCGCCATGAACCGGGTTTTGTCAGTCTTGCAGCCCATCTCCATCGCTTCCCTGCTGGTAACACTGGTGATGTTGTTCGGCTTCCAGGGTGAGCAGATCGTGGCTCAACCCACTATCATATTGCTGCTGGCAGTGCCGATCTTGATCCAAGTCTACCTCAATTCGGGACTGGCCTATTACCTGAACCGCGTCACCGGCGAACAGCATTGCGTGGCCGGGCCGTCTGCACTGATCGGCGCCTCCAACTTCTTTGAGCTGGCCGTCGCTGCTGCCATTGCCCTGTTCGGCTTCAATTCGGGTGCTGCATTGGCCACGGTCGTCGGCGTGCTGGTCGAAGTGCCGGTTATGCTGTCGGTAGTCTGGATCGTGAACCGCAGCCAGGGCTGGTATGAAAATGGCGCCGCCGTGCGCCGAAACACCAAAGCAAAGGCAGCGGAATGACCGTCACCATTTATCACAATCCCGACTGCGGCACGTCTCGCAACACGTTGGCTATGATCCGGCAGTCCGGTGTTAAGCCCGTCGTCATCGAGTATCTGAAAACGCCGCCGAGCCGCGAGCGCATCGTGGAACTGGTTGTCGCCGCAGGGATGTCGCTGCGCCAGGCGATCCGGCAGAAGGACACGCCGTATGATGCCTTGGGGCTCGGCGACGCCGCCAAATCCGACGACGAATTGCTGGATGCTGTCGAAGCACACCCGATCCTGCTGAATCGGCCAATGGTCGAGACGCCGTTGGGCACCCGTCTGTGCCGTCCCAGCGAGGCGGTGCTCGACATCTTGGAAAATCCCGACATCGGCCCGTTCACCAAGGAGGACGGCGAAGTCATTATCGACGCCGAAGGGAAGCGCATTGTCTGATCTACCGAATATCGCTGGCGACGCCTTCCAGGTGCCTGACTTCGCCCAGCTGACTGCTCCAACACTGCAGCACAAGCCCCGCATCCTGATGCTTTACGGCTCGCTGCGGGAACGTTCATACAGCCGGCTGCTGACCTTTGAGGCACAGCGCCTGCTCGAAGCCTTCGGCGCTGAAGTCCGTATCTTCCACGCCAATGGCCTGCCGTTGCCGGGCGATGCGCCCGACGATCATCTGAAGGTGCAGGAGTTGCGTGACGCCATGCTGTGGTCGGAGGGCCAAGTGTGGACGAGCCCAGAACGTCATGGTGCCATGAGTTCGGTACTCAAGTCACAGATCGACTGGATCCCGCTGCCGGGTGGCGCCATCCGTCCAACTCAGGGGCGAACGCTTGCGGTGATGCAGGTGTCGGGCGGTTCGCAATCTTTCAACGCGCTCAACCAGATGCGCATCTTGGGGCGCTGGATGCGGATGGTGACCATCCCGAACCAGTCTTCGGTCGCCAAGGCCTTCCAGGAGTTTGAGCCCGACGGTCGCATGAAACCGTCATCCTATTACGATAGGGTTGTCGACGTTATGGAAGAGCTGGTGAAGTTCACGCTGATCAACCGTGGCGTCGCCGGCTACCTGACCTCTCGTTACAGCGAACGCAAGGAAGCAGCCGCCAAACTTGAGGAGCGGGTCGGCCTGAAGTCGATCTGAAAGCTATGGCCGATACCCATTCCAACGCCGGTGCCATTTGGGCTCTCGGTGTCACCCAGATCATCGGGTACGGCACTCTCTACTACAGCTTCAGCATCCTGGCGCCCGTCATTGCAATCGACTTGAGCGTCGCGGTGGAGTGGGTCTATGGCTGCATCTCTCTGGCTCTGCTGGCCGGCGGCCTCATCTCGCCATGGGCGGGCGGCCTGGCCGACCGACATGGCGCGGGCCAGGTGATGTCGCTCGGTTCGATCGGAGCCGCTATCGCACTGGCGGTATGTGCCTTGGCCGGCGACATGTTCATGTTTTTGGCCGGCATGATCCTGGTCGAGCTGGCGTCGGCGTTCGTGCTCTACAGCACTGCGTTTGCCTTTCTGGCGCAGACGACCGGTTCACGGGCCCAACGCAGCATCACCTATCTAACGCTGATCGCCGGGTTCGCCTCGACGATCTTCTGGCCGCTCACAAGCTGGATGCTGGGCAGTCTGGAATGGCATCAGGTCTACTTCGTTTTCGCGATTCTCAACCTGGTTGTTTGCCTCCCACTGCATTTGTGGCTGTCGCGGTTCGCCAGGATCGCTGCGGCCCGTCCTGTGGAAGCGGTGGCGACACAGCCGCCCATGAGCGTCGATAACCGCAATTTCGTGTTCATCCTGATCGTGCTGGGGTTCTCCCTGGCGGGCTTTGTGTCAGCAGCGACGCTGTTCCACATGGTGCCGATGCTTGGCCTGCTCGGCTTGGGTGCGGCCGGTATTTGGGTGGCGTCGCTACTCGGGCCAGCGCAGGTGGCTAGCCGCCTGATCAACATGGCATTCGGCAAAGATGTCTCTGCAAGTGTGCTGGCGGTAGTGTCGGCAGTCTCCATGCCGCTTGCGCTGGGCACCCTGGCCCTATCTGCGCCGTCGACCTTTGGTGCCGCCGCCTTTGCTATCATCTTCGGCCTGGGCAGTGGGCTGTTCAGCATTGTCTCCGGCACACTTCCGCTGGCGATCTTCGGCAAAGACGGCTTCGGTAAACGTCTTGGCTGGATCGGTCTCGGTCGCTTGGGACTGTCTGCACTGGCACCGTTTGCCCTGTCGGTGGCACTGGGTGCAATCGGTCCAAAGCCATCATTGTGGATCCTGGCGGTGGCGGGTTTGCTGTGCGTAGTTGTCTTCGCCGAAGTCTGGCGTCGTTGCCGGCCTTTAGGGCAAAAGGTGTTAGCCGTGAACGAGCCAACAAGCCCGGTACTACGCCAAGGGTGAACGTCTGCTATCCTAGTGTGCGACCCGCAAACCGGACAGACCGTTTTCCACCCCAAGTTTGCCGATTGCTGCACGAACGCCATGCCCCAAAGCGGTCGGGCGGCCACCGACCCCAATTAGGTCGGTCAGCGGCACGCCTGCGCTTCCCGAAAGCAGACACCCTCAGTCTACGCCCAAGATGCAGATCGTCCTGGCCATTGAAGGCACGTAGGAGCCCTGGGTTCCGCATTGGTGGATAAGCGGCCCCGCGCACAAGCCGCACAGGGCCGTTGCACCTACTTCAAATACTCGTCAGCTTTGACGATCTTGCCGTAGGCAAAGCCCAGAGCAGACATGAATGCGGCGTGCACATGATTTGCCGGAACGATCATGTCGTTGAACTCGGCATCGCGGGTTGTGGCAGCATCTTCGACGACGGTAACATTGTAGCCTTGGTCATACGACACCGCATGAGGCATGCAGCCGGAGGTGTCCAATCCCGCTCTCTCGGGATGGCTTTCCTGTTCCGGCTCCGGATCTTCCACGATCAACCCACGAGGGGTCCGCTAGCAAGCTGCGGCCGCTTGTCTTTGCCTGCGCGGTGATCGCGCCCGGAGCCGGACACTGACGGAGCCATCGAGCGGGAATGGCCCGCTCCAAAGATGGAGCCTCAGATGTCGCACAACCTCGAACTCGCCCAAAAGCACGCCTGGAACCTCGCCCGCACCCTCATGGCCCCGGTCATCCTCTTCCAGGTGGACAACGAGTTCGGAGTCATCCCGGCAGATGAGCTCGACGGCGCCGAAATTGAAATCCTCTTCGAGTACGATCCCTATTGTGGCGGCCGGTCGGTGCACTGAACCGCCGCTCTTTCGGACGGTATCCGGGCGGCGCGTTGCGCCGCCCTTCTTCTTGTTGCTGCGCCTTTGGCCCCGTCCCGCCATCGGTCTTGCCAGACCCGGTGCATCGCGCAACGGCTTTGCCGTCCTCCTCTTTGTTCCGGCCCCTGTCGGGGTGCGCGACCCCCTGATTGGTCCGGCTTGTCGTCCGCCGTGACGGGGCCGCGATCGGCGCGGCCTCCAGTATGGAGGTTATGAAAATGAGCAGAAAAGAGCAGAGCGAAACCCGTGTTGATATCTATGCGCGGATTACCGAGCGGATTGTCGCGCAGCTGGAGCAGGGGGTGTGCCCCTGGGTGCAGCCGTGGAGCGCGGGAAATGCAGCAGGGCGTATCACCAGACCGTTGCGTCACAATGGCGAACCATATTCTGGTATGAACGTGCTGCTGCTGTGGTCAGAGGCCATGGCGCGGGGCTATGCCGCGTCGATGTGGATGACGTTCAAGCAGGCCAGCGACTTGGGCGCCCATGTCCGCAAGGGAGAGACCAGCGCCACCGTGATCTATGCCAGCCGGTTCACCAAGACCGAGACTGACGCCCGCGGCGACGAGATGGAGCGGGACATTCCATTCCTGCGCGCCTATGGCGTGTTCAATGTCGAGCAGATCGAGGGCCTGCCCGAGCACTATTACCACCGTCCGGCGCCGGTCTCCGATCCGGTGAAACGGATTGAAAACGCCGACACCTTCTTTGCCAATGCTGGTGCGGATCTCCGCCATGGCGGTGCGCAGGCCTACTATGTGCCGTCCTCTGACCATATCCAGATGCCGCCCTTCGAAACCTTCCGGGATGCGGCGTCCTATGTCGCGGTCCTCAGCCACGAGCATATTCACTGGACGGCGAAACCGAACCGCGTCGGCCGCGATCTTAGTCGCTATGCCAAAGACAGGTCGGAGCGGGCCCGGGAGGAACTCGTTGCTGAGATAGGGTCGGCCCTGCTGTGTGCCGATCTCGGTATCGTCCCCGAACTCGAGCCACGCCCGGATCACGCTGCCTACCTCGCAAGCTGGCTTACGGTGCTGGCTGATGACAAGCGCGCCATCTTCCAAGCCGCCGCCCATGCGCAGCGGGCAGTCAATTATCTGCATGCCCTGCAACCGGCTGTTGCTGAAGAGCACGAGGCTGCCTGAGCGCCGGTCATGTCCAATCTCCACACTGGCACCCATAAATCGGTCCCATCGCAATGAAGAAGTGTCGGCGGGGCGTCCGTTGGGGCGTCCCGCTGCAATCGATGCCTGTGGTGCAAGGCTGAGATTGGATTGATAGCGCGTGCCACGCCGGTCGTGATGGGGTGATGCCGATGCAGGGTCGCCTGTCTTCATTCCGGTTGTTCCTGCGACGGGCACGTCCATCTGCGTCCTCGATGTGGCTGGTCTGACCGCAGGCCGAACTCGCTGCGCTCGCTCTCGCTCTTATCCCCGCAACAGCCGGTTTCAGCTTTCTTCCCCTGCGCGCTACGCGCTCATTCCTCGCGAGGCAAGAAAGCCTCTCCTGACCGCCCTCCATTGCATTGCGGCCCTTCGGGTGCGGCTCGAACGCCTCCGGTCTGTCGACCGCCATCGAGGGCGCGATGGTCGCGGCCCGAGAAACCAAAGGAATGAGACGAATGGCAACCATCGGCACCTTCACCACCACCACCAACGGTTTCACCGGTTCGATCAAGACCCTCAGCCTCAATGTCAAGGCTCGCTTCGAGCGCGTCGAGAACCCTTCCGATAAGGGTCCGCACTTCCGCATCTTCTCCGGCTCCGTGGAGCTGGGCGCCGCCTGGCAGAAGGTCTCCAAGGAGACCGAGCGCGACTACCTCTCGGTCAAGCTGGACGATCCCAGCTTCCCGGCTCCGATCTACGCCACCCTGATCGAGGTGGACGGCGAAGAAGGCCTCCAGTTGATCTGGTCTCGCCCCAACCGGGACTGAGCCTCGGCAAAAGGAACCCCGCCACAAGGCGGGGTTCCTCATGTGCATGAGGAAGCCGAAATCAGGCGTCGAGCCTGCTGCCGGCTTTTTTGGGGCGCCAACCGGGTGGAGCGGGGGCCTGCTCAGATCGTCCGAGCCTGCCATGCCGGTCCGAAGGCCTCAAGGACGAGCGGTGCCCCCAAAATGCTGGCGCATTTCGGCTCCCCCACTCGCCGGCTCCGCCGGTCGCATACGCGATCCCCGACCCCTCCGCCCCGCCATGACATCCGGTGTCGTCTTTCACCAACATCAAGGAGACGATCCATGTCGATCGATCAGCACATCGAGGAATTGCACGCCGAGCTGCGGAATGCCGTCTATCGCGACGAACGCCACGAGATTGCAGCGGAGCTGGAACTGGCCCTTGTCGAGCGCGAAGTGATGCTGGCAGAAGCCTATGGCGAGATCACCGCCGAGCCTCCCTTCTAGGGAGGCTGCTATCAGCGCCGCTGCGGTCACATGCGACGCTGATTAATCTGCTGGATATGGCGCATCGGCCTTCCCGGCTATTAGCCGTTCAGGGCATCCTTGATCGCCTTGGCCGGCGTGAAAGTCAGCTTTTTCGACGCGGCGATCTTGATCGTTGCACCGGTCGAAGGGTTGCGGCCGTCCCGCTCCGGCGTCGCCTTCACCTTGAACTTGCCAAATCCCGGAAGCGAAGTTTCCGCGTCGGATTTGGCCGCATCAACGATCTGGCTGAGCACGCTCTCGACAATCGTCTTGGCCTGGGCTTTCGTCAGGTTCTGTTCGGCAGCGATCTTGTCGGCGATCTCATTCGTGGTTGTCATTTGATGTTTCCCTATGGTCTTGGCGTGCCCCCTTCTATGGCAACGAAATGCGGCCCGCGAAAGTGGTTGAGGCATTTGTCCTGGTCGCCAATCCACTGAAAAACCGCAAAAGCGCGGGCATTCAAGCGGCGAATGGTCGAGGTTCCCAGCACCAGCACCAGCACCAGCTCAGTCGCTGTAGCCGCGTCGCCGCTTTGTCTGCTGCAATCTTGCCATGGCACTCATGGCCTCTTCGGCCTCATCGAAGGTTTCCATCATTGACTGGCCGTTGGTGCCGATCCGGCCCCAGTTTCGAATGACCGATACACCACCAAACAATGTCGGTTGGATCGCAAGCGAGTAGAACCGACGCATGTTCTGCGTTGGATCGATACGGCGCAGATGAATGGGGCGATCAGCGTCACTGGACATGACGGGAGTCTCGCCACCTTTGGAAACGGCGTCCAATGACTTTCCTGAATCGTAGCGGTCGCTTCGATTCACGCGGCTTATGAGCGTTTCACCATTCCCTTTCCGTTTGTAGAAAGACGGAATGACTTTCAGTCGGGATTGGCGAGCCGCTTTGCAGCGGATGGGCTCTATTCGCCGCCGGCTGGCGCTCACGGAACCCCGGCTGGCGGTTTCCGCGCATGCGCGTGACGATCCCGCTCGCGGTCGACAGGTCAGATCCTGTTCGGGGCTTAGCGGCATTGGCGAAGGCAGTTTGGATATCAAAGTGGCGTCCATCCCCACACAGCGGGCTGGTGAGTTTTGGCCGATGGTAGCGGGCGGTATGTGTGCATATCGCGAGCTCAAGTTTTCCCGCGCGCATGGAATCTGTTTGCGCTGACGATGGAGCGCATGTCTTCACGCCGGAACCAGATAGCACGACCGCAGCGCAGCGGCGCATTGCCCGCCGTAAAGACGATCTGTTCGTCACCACGCATGCGCAGCACTTCTTCCGGCAGGATCAGCGGCCGCGCGGCCAGCTGCCTGGAGCGGGTACGGGACGATCCCGACATGGCGGAAGATCGGCTGAGCTGGTCGACCTCGACCGTGGTGTTGCCGCAGCGCCGTGAGATGTAGTCGGCCGTGTCCGGATCGTTGATCGCGGCGAACGAAACCCACGACGCGCTCTCAAACCATTTTGACGTGGCGTCGCGTCCACCATAGGCCTCGCGCATCTGTCCGATCGACTGAAACAGCAGCGCCAGGCTGATGCCATATTTGCGGCCCGCGTCTCGGGCGGTCTCCAGAATGCGCAGATAGCCGAGCCGCGCCACCTCATCGAGGAGGAACAGCGTCCGCCCCTTCACAGCGCCATCCCGATTGTAAATGGCATTGAGCAGCGCGCCGATAATGGTGCGGGCCAGACCGGGATGCGCCTCCAGCGTCTTGAGGTCGAGATTGACGAAGATATCGGTCTTGCCGTCCGCAATGTCGTCGGTGGCAAAGCTCGATCCCGACACCAGGGCGGCGTAGTTGGGATAGCTCAGCCAATGGGTCTCCTTGACCGCATTGGCATAAACCCCGGAAAAGGTTTCTGGCGTCATGGCGATGAATGGTGCGACGTTCTCCTTGACGAATTCGGATTCGGAATTGTCGTAAATCTTCTGCAACAGCTCGCGCAGCTTGGGTTCTGGCACCGACAAATTTGCCCGCATTTGCCGCAGATGCTGGTGTTCTTTTTCCGTGTGCCCGGAGAGACAAACATCGGCGATCAGCGCAGTGATGAGCTGCAGTGCCGACGCGCGGAAGAAGTCGTCGCGAATGGAACTTTGGCGCCCGGTATCGGTCACCACCCAGTTGGCGACGGCCACGACATCCTCTTCACGGGTGCCGCCAAAACGACCGATCCAGTCGAGCACGTTGAAGCCGGTTGTCGGCTGTTTGGGATCGAGCACGAACACGGAGCGGCCAGCCGTGCGCCGATGCTCGATGACCATGGGGGCAACTTCATTGGACGGATCGAGGGCGACGAGACCGCCGCCCCATTTAAGCGCCGTCGGCACGGTGACCGAAGTGGTCTTGAAACCGCCTGACCCGGCGAAGACCAGCCCATGGGTTGAGCCGAAGGAGGCGTCAAAACACAGCAGCGGCGACTTGCCGCCAGCACCCCAGGTCTCATGGTCGTCGGCACGAAACCCACGGGCGGCGATGGTATCCTTGTCGACGCGATAGGCCTCGCCGATGACAATGCCGCCCGTTGCGGGGAAGAGGCGCTTCGCGTCGGTAGCGTTCATCCATTGGCTTTCGCCGTGGATGGCACGCTTGCCGCTGACCCGGCGTGGCGCCGGTGACGCAAAGGCGGCGTTCCCGCGCAGCGCAACACGCAGAGCGAAGATGCCAGAGACCGCGGCAAGCATCGCGCCAGCGGAAGTCGCAGGGTCGACGAACTGCACGATGGTTTGGTCCGGCGCGACCGCATCGACAAAAGCGGCCAGCCGCAAAGTCTCGCGGATGAGGGCGACCATCACGACCGCCATCGTGCCGATCAGAACACCGCCACCGGCATATTGAATCGATACGGCGCCTTTCGCGGCGAACAGGAACATGACGCCGAACCCCGCCGCGATGGCATAGGGCAGAGCAAGCCCGATACGACCCAGCATGAGCTGGGCTTCCGGCGTGGTACCGAAGCTGGCAGTCCATTGCTCAATGCCGGTTAGCAACAGGCATGCGCCCAACATCAGGGCACCGGGCGCTATCAGCAGAGCGATCCTAGTCGGGGTCATCGGAAAACACCTTTTCCCCGATGGCCAACAGCCGGGCCCGCTCCTGCGTGTCGGCCTTGATCCGATCCGCGCCATCGATCAGCAGACCGAGCAGCAGGGCGCGCTTCTCGTAGCGCAAACCCGCCTTGGCGATCAGGCCGCCAAGCTGGATTTTCTCCCGCGTGTCTTTCTTACGAGCGTCGTTCTGGCTGGCCTGTTGCATCCGCTCAAGCCTCGCTATCCGGCCCCGTAGCCGCGCCAGGCGCGACCGCTGGCGGGACCGGCCTGCTGGTTCGTCCACCCGCTTTGCGAAACCGCGCTGCCAGTTCTTCGAACGCAGCCAAGAGGTCGGCGTCCTCGATGGCGATCTCGCCAAGCCCGGCCCTAAGGGCGACGCGTCCGATGCGTTCGGCCTCGCGGGTTTCGGCCAGCTTCAACTGCTCCTGGAGTTTGGCGATTTCGTCCCTGATCCGTGACGATGGCTTCTTCATTCCGGTTGCTCCTCATCTGCTCGACTGCCGTTTGGCATGAGCAGAATCGTCCGGGATCGCGTCTGACGCGACCCGGCAAAAATGCCGGGTCGGCGCAGCCGACACTTCTTGCGATGATCCCTGCGTTCCGAAGGAATGCTCCAAGGGCGCAGTAATACGTCGCAAGCGACGTGCTGCGCTGCCGCCGTGGCGGCTGGGGCGGACCGGGGGAACCCATGTCTGGTTCAACCGTCAGGATTGGTGTCGCCTTGGCCATCACGCATTTTACGCCCCAGCTGATCGGACGCGGCAATGGCCGCAGCGCCGTGCTGTCGGCGGCGTATCGGCACTGTGCGAAAATGGACTATGAGGCCGAGGCGCGGACCGTCGACTATTCGGCCAAACGCAATCTGGCCCATGAGGAGTTTCTGCTGCCTGCCGATGCGCCAGCCTGGGCGCGTGAAATGATCGCCGATCGTTCCGTTGCCGGTGCGGCCGAGGCGTTCTGGAACCGGGTGGAAGCGTTCGAGAAACGCGCCGATGCGCAGTTCGCCAAGGAATTCATCATAGCCTTGCCGGTGGAGCTGACGGGTGAGCAGAACATCGCTCTGATGCGCCAGTTCGTCTTCGAGCAGGTGCTGGCGCGGGGGCAGGTGGCTGACTGGGTCTATCATGACGAACCGGGTAATCCCCATGTCCATCTGATGACGACGTTGCGGCCGCTGACCGATGCCGGATTTGGCGCCAAGAAGGTCGCCGTCATCGGTGCCGACGGACAGCCGGTCCGCACCCAATCGGGCAAAATCCAGTATCGTCTATGGGCTGGTGAGAAGGCCGAGTTCTTGCAGCAACGCAATGGCTGGCTCGATCTGCAGAACCAGCATCTGGCACTGGCCGGTCTCGACATTCGGGTTGATGGACGATCCTACGCCGAGCGCGGGATCGACATCGTGCCGACGATCCATATCGGGGTTGGCGCCACGGCGATCGAGCGTAAGGCGGAGCAAGCGGGGCGGCGCGCCGAGCTCGAACGCCTGCAGGAGCAGGAGGCAAGACGACAGATCAACGCCAAGCGGATCGCGCAAAAGCCCAGCATCGTGCTCGACATGGTCAGTCGGGAAAAGAGCGTTTTCGATGAACGCGATCTCGCCAAGGTGCTGCATCGCTATATTGACGATGCGGGCAGCTTCCAGCGCCTGCTGACGCAGCTGCTGCAAAGCCCGGAATGCCTGCGTCTTGAACCCGAGACCATAGATTTTGCTACCGGGCAGCGGGCGCCGGCGCGGCTGACCACGCGGGCGATGATCCGGCTTGAAGCAGAAATGGTCAGCCGTGCCGCGCACCTGTCCCGGTCGTCGCAGTTCAGCGTCCGGGAGAGGGTGCTGGCGGAGGTATTTGCGCGTCACGAACGATTGTCGGAAGAGCAGCGCACCGCGATCGCGCATGTGTCGGATGGGGAGCGGATCGCAGCCGTGGTCGGCCGCGCCGGCGCCGGCAAGACCACGATGATGAAGGCCGCGCGCGAGGTGTGGGAACAGGCTGGCTATCATGTTGTCGGTGGAGCCCTTGCCGGCAAGGCTGCGGAGGGTCTGGAGAAGGAAGCCGGTATCCCCAGCTGCACGCTGGCGTCATGGGAACTGCGCTGGCAACAGGGCAGAGATCACCTGGATGATCGCACCGTCTTTGTCCTCGACGAGGCGGGGATGGTGGCGTCGCGGCAGATGGCGGGCTTTGTCGAAGCAGTCTCCAGAGCCGGAGCCAAACTGGTGTTGGTCGGCGATCCGGAGCAGCTGCAACCGATCGAGGCTGGCGCTGCCTTCCGCGCCATTGTCGATCGCACCGGCTATGCCGAACTCGAGACTATCTACCGCCAGAAGGAAGGCTGGATGCGCGCCGCCTCGCTCGATCTGGCGCGCGGTCGCGTCGAGGCGGCGATCGCGACCTATCGCGATCAGGGCAGGGTCCTTGGCTCGAAGCTGAAGGCCGAGGCCATCGCCAATCTCATCGCCGACTGGAACGGTGATTTCGATCCTGCCAGGACGTCGCTGATCCTCGCTCATCTGCGCCGGGATGTGCACACGCTCAATAGTCTGGCGCGAGAGAAACTGGTCGAACGTGGCCTTGTCGGCGACGGTCATGCCTTCCAGACACAGGACGGTCCACGCCAGTTCGACGCCGGCGACCAGATCGTCTTCCTCAAGAACGACAGCGGCCTAAACGTCAAAAACGGCATGCTGGCCAAGGTGGTGGAGGCGGTTCCCGGGCGGATCGTCGCCACCATCGGCGAAGGCGAAGCAGCGCGCCGGGTTGAGGTCGATCAGCGAACCTATCGCAACCTCGATCATGGCTATGCCACCACAATCCATAAATCGCAGGGTGCCACAGTCGATCGCGTCAAGGTGCTGGCGTCGCTCTCACTCGACCGGCATCTGACCTATGTTGCGATGACCCGGCATCGCGACGATGTTGCGCTCTATTACGGTGCTCGATCCTTCGAGAAGGTCGGTGGGCTGATCAAGGTCCTGTCGCGGCGTGAGGCCAAGGAAACGACACTCGACTATGCCTCCGGACGCTTCTACCGGCAGGCCCTCAACTTCGCCAACAGCCGCGGCCTGCACCTGGTCCGCGTGGCGCGCACGCTAGTCCGCGATCGGCTCGACTGGACCCTGCGCCACAAGCACCACCTCGCCGATCTCGGTCAGAAGCTCCGAGCCGTCGGCGCCCGGCTTGGCCTGTTCGATGCCCGCCAATCCGCGACCCTGCAATCAACCAGAAAGGCTGAGCCAATGGTCAAGGGGATCACCAGTTTTGCCCTGTCCCTTGCTGATGCAACCGAGCAGAAGCTAAGCACGGATCCGGCGCTGAGCAAACAATGGGATGACCTCTCGACACGCCTGCGTCTGGTCTACGCCGACCCGGAAGCCGCCTTCCGTGCGATGCGCTTTGAGGCTCTGCTTGCTGATCCCTCTGTGGCGACCGAACGGCTTGGCCAACTCGATCGTGAGCCGCAATCTTTTGGCGCATTGCGCGGGCGCGACGGAGTGTTTGCCGCGAAGCGCGATCGAGAGGATCGGCGCGTAGCTGAGGTCAATATTTCTGCACTGCGCCGCGACATCGAGCGCTACCTGAAGACGCGCGAGGCCGCGATGGAAAGACTGGTGGCGGACGAGCAGTTGGTTCGTAGCCGCGCCGCCATCGACATCCCGTCGCTGTCGCCAGCGGCCGGGCTCGTCCTCGACAAGGTGCGCGACGCCATCGATCGCAACGACCTCCCGGCAGCGCTCGGCTTTGCGTTGGCAGATCGCATGGTCAAGGCCGAGATCGACGCCTTCAACAAGATCGTCACCGAGCGGTTTGGCGAGCGGGCGCTGCTGTCCAATGCCGCCAAAGACATTGATGGGAACGCGTTCGGCAAGGCCGCGCTCGGGCTGCCACCCGGCGAGCGGGAAAAGCTGGCGGCGGCCTGGCCGATCATGCGCGCCGGGCAGCAATTAGCCGCCCATGAACGCACGACACAAGCGCTCAAGGAGACCGAGGCCCTGCGCCAATCCCAGCGGCAAAGCCCGGTGCTCAAATGACCTGTCGTGCTCCCGCAGTGGCCATTATTGGGATCGGCGCCACGATCATGATCGGTCTGGTCGCCGGCGGGCATCTCGGTGGCCTGCGCATCAATCTGACGCCGAGCTACCCGCTTGGCCTCTGGCGCATCGCGCCGCTCGAACGCCCCGCCGGCGTCGGCGATCTCATCTTTATCTGCCCGCCCGATACGCCGACATTCCGGCAGGCGGCCGAGCGCGGATACCTGCGCCGGGGCCTCTGCCCGGGTTGGTTGAGCCCGTTGATCAAGACTATCGTGGCCACGCCGGGCCAGCATATCGCGGTCGACGTGGCGGTCACGATCGATGGTGCGCTGCTGGCCGCATCCGCTCTTCGTCCGACGGACGCGGAAGGCCGCGTTCTTGTCGCGCATGACGGTGGCGCTGTGCCGATAGGCCATCTCTTTGTTCATTCTGATTTTGCAGGTTCCTATGACTCGCGGTATTTTGGGCCGATCCCGGTCGCTGGCCTCCTCGGGCTCGCCCATCCGGTGCTTACCTATGCGCGGTAACTGGGTGATATCGTCGGGGCTGGTTGTAGCGGCACTCGTTGTTGGCGCCGTAGCGTGGAGCGGCAATCCACTGACACTGCCGCTGGCCCTCGCCTTCCCGGCGCTGTGGGCGCTGTCGCCATCCCGGCTGGTGGCAGCGCTCTTCTCAATGGGGTATTTTCTGGCAGCCTCACATGGTTTGCCGCAGGGTGTCGCCAATTTCTATGGCAGCGATGTTGTCGCCGGCATTGGCCTCTGGGTGGCAGCTTCACTCGCTTTTGTCGGCGTGCATGCTGTGCTCTGGACATCGCGTCCTGGATGGCACCGCGTGGGCCGCTACGCTGTCGCCGCCGTGCTCATGAGCGTGCCGCCGTTTGGTATCGTCGGTTGGGCGCACCCGATCACTGCCGCTGGCATCCTCTTTCCCGGTTGGGGATGGTGGGGAGTGGCCGCTGCCATCACCGGTCTGCTCGCGATGACGACGCGGGTTTGGCCGCTGGTGGCCGTCGTGATTTGTGGGCTTTGGGCTGTATCGGCCTTCACCTGGTTCGAGCCATCCGCTCCTGAAGGTTGGATCGGGATCGACACGCAGTTTCGTGGCTCGGAGGGTCAGTACGCCGATTTTGCCCAACAGCGTGAAACCATAGATCTGGTGTTGGCGGCCGCGGACGATGGCGCTGAAGTCGTTCTGCTCCCCGAAAGCGCCGTCGGCATGTGGACACCGACGGTTGAACGGCTCTGGACGGACGCGCTGCGCGATCGCGATGTCGTGGTGAATGCCGGTGCCATCATCGTCGCTCCCGATGGTTACGACAATGTCATGGTGGAAATGACCGGTGATCAAAGCCGCATCCTCTATCGAGAGAGGATGCCGGTGCCAGTTTCGATGTGGCAGCCCTGGCTGCACTGGTGGGGGGACGGTGGCGGCGCCAGGGCGGATTTCTTCGCCAATCCAGTTGCTACCTCAGCCGGCGTCACCGTCCTGGCGCTGATTTGCTACGAGCAGCTCATTGTCTGGCCGGTGCTGCAGTCCGCGCTCCATTCTCCTGAGGTGATGGTCGCGACCGGCAATGGTTGGTGGACAGAGGGCACCAATATCGTGGCCATACAGCAGGCGAGCGCCACAGCCTGGGCTCGGCTGTTCGGCTTGCCCCTCGTCATCGCCTTCAATACTTGAGAGGAAAAAATCATGTTCGACGCTGCTATCATTCAGCAATGCGCCGACCCGAGTATCGAAATTGCCATTGTCGAGCGCTTCATCGCTGAAGCTGGCTCGGACAATCCGCTCGCTGTCAATATTTCATCGGGCAATCGAATTATTCTGCCGGAACCGCCGCAGACACCTGAAGCCGCCATGCTGCTGATCGAACGCTTCGTGGGCATGGCTGTCGTGAGAGTAGGAATAACGCAGTATCCCGCAGGCCACGGCATCGTGGCCGCTGCTGACCTCAACGCAGGCCTGGTCGATCCGTGCGAAAATATTCGGATGGGCACGGCCCTGTTCGGAAAGGTCCATCGGATCGTTGTTTATGCGCGTGGTGAAAGCAGTGCGACCGTGCTTGGGGAGGCGATTACAGCGTGGCGCACAGGCACCTTCCAGGGCGCCTATGTATTTGGTGAGCCGGATCCGGGACCGCTGCCCGTTGAAGCGGCTGCTGTCCGGGTCAGCGAAATGTCAGAAGCTGCAATAGATGCTGAAACGGCACCGGACGCTCCGGTGGCACTGCCCGCAGGAGAAAACGATGTAAATGCGGCCGGCATGCGAGTCGATCTTTCCAAGCTTGCCGAGCAGATTTAGGCCTGCACATCGTATGCCGCAGGTTTTACAATTTGCGTAGCATCTTCTAGGTTTGTCCGTGGAGCGGTATACGCGACTGCTCCGGGGCGTCGAAACCCCTCACGACGGCTGGTGCTGGCTGACACAGCACCGAACTCCTTGACCTTATGGTCGGGGAGCCTGTGGCGTATGCAACAGGCTCTCACGAGCTAAAGGCCATGGGGCCGTTTCGTGACGGTTTCGAACTCCCCGATCTCCAGGGGTCAAAGAGCATCATGCGGGGGCGCACCGCTAGCACGCTCGTGGAGGAAGTCCTTGTCCAGCACTCAGGGCTACATATTCTACACATACTCATCTGCGGCGAAGGCAGGTGAACATCGTTGGTATGACGATGGTGCCGACAATGAGTTTTTTGACAGCGAAGTGTCTGCGCGTGAGGCGCTTGCGACGGTATTTCGAGAAACGCTTCGTGATGGCGAGGCAATGCCAGCGACCATGTGCATCGTAAAAATAGAAACCGTGTCACTGACGAAAGAGAGCGTTTTAGCTCTGCTCAACAACGACCTGAAATCGTTTGTTCGCGTGTACGAAATCGTGGATACCGTCAACCCACCAAAGCAAATTCAGACATAGGCAAAAGAGTGAACGGTCTTCATCGACTGTTCGCATAATGTATCTTATGGAACTTTTATATAGCTAAATCAATTAGATACGCTTTTATCGCAGATGCGAGGCCAATGGTCCAGTTGAAGTTGCAACGGTGCCCCTTGAGCTTAGTAAGCAAGTTTCAATGGACCTTGTATACCCTTCCATTTTGAACTAAGTTCAGCGGACTAAGTTTAGTAAAGGTGTGAGATGCAGACCGTCAATATTCACGAAGCCAAGACCCACCTCTCACGCCTGATCGAGCAGGCGGCGAAGGGCGAGTCCTTTGTTATTGCCAAAGCCGGCAGGCCGATGGTGAAGGTCGTGCCTATCGATCTGGCAGAAGGCGCCGTTCAGAGGACGGGTTTTATGAGCGGGCACTTCACCACTCCGGATGATTTCGACCGCATGGGCAGCGAGCAGATCGAAGAGTTGTTCGGATTGGGCGAATGAAGCTGCTGCTCGATACCCATCTGCTGCTGTGGGTGGCAGCAGAGCCTGAGAAACTTTCCGTCACGGCATTGCAGGCAATCGAAGATCCGCAAAGCCAGCTGCTATTTAGCCCAGCCAGCCTTTGGGAAGTTGCCATCAAGCGGGGGCTTGGGCGTGCCGACTTCAACGTAGATCCGCGACTGCTGCGCCGCGGCCTGCTTGATAACGGATATGAGGAACTACCTATCAGCAGCGCGCATGCCGTGGCAGTTGATGATCTCCCCGCAATTCATAAGGATCCCTTCGACCGCATCCTCATTGCTCAATCAATGGTCGAAGGGATCTCGCTGCTGACAGTGGATGCACTCGTTGCGCGATATCCGGGCCCTATCGTCAAAGTCTAGTCCCATTAAAATCGGATGGGTCGTCTGCACGACCGGAAGCCTATGGGCGGGCAATGTTCTGGTGTGGATTCGAAAGGCAGGTCTGCTGGTGTGCCGACGAGCTAGCAATATCGAGGTTTGATCGCTACGGCGCAGATGATGGGCTCAGAACAAGTTCCGCATCGTCCCGATACGAACGGCATGCGTAACATTCGTTGCGTTCAGCTTTTCCCTGACCCGTTCAAGGTAAAACCGGACAGTCTTTTCTGAGAGACCCAACATAGAGCCAGTTTCAGCCTTCGTCTTGCCCATGGCTGCCCAAGCCGCGCAGTGCAGCTCTCTAGGTGAAAGAGGGACGTCGTTGGCCCCCAGCACTGTCTTGCTCAATCGCATGAAGCTGCTGTGAACGAATGCGACCGCTGTCGCTGCATAGGCGCGGTCGCGTACGGCTATCTTGTTTGTGGCTTCCCGTTCGGTTGCCAGCGAGAGGAACACGGTCGTGCCAAAACCAGCCCTGATCGGCAAGATAATTCCTGAGGCAATGCCAAATTTGCGTGCTTCCTCGAAGAACAGACGGGTTTTGTCATCGTATCGATGCTTGTCAGCATAGGACCAAGGGACTGGCCGCATCGTTCGTCCCGCCTGGATTACGGTTGGGTCGAGCGTAATATAGTTCTGCTCAATATACCGCTCCTGCCAGTCGACGGGATAGGTAGAGCACACCCGATGACCGGCAGGGCGAAGCTCGACATAGGAATAATGCGTACACCCGGCATTGGTCGCTAGGCATTTTAGCGCGAATTGCACTGCATCCTCATTCTGACAAACCGCTAATGCATCGATGAGATTTCCGAGGTGGCAGTCGAGATACCGCATGATGGGGGATCCTCCACGTCATGACATCGGCACCTGCAAAACATTGCCCGCCACGTCAAATATCAATTGTCCCGCGCGATCGCGGGATGGCTTGTAAGCGAGATGTTTAGGGGCACAGAACTACAAAAAATGAGAATTGAGATACAGCAAGCGCAATCCAAATTGGAGATCATTTAGCGATTGTTTTTCGGCTCATTGAGCCGCTGCGTGTCTAATGTTGCGTATCCGGTTTTTCGAATGCCTGGGCCTCTCTGATGACTAGAGACCCGGGCCAGGAAGCTGGATGTCCTGATCAACGAGCACATTGAATTTGTATCCAGGCCGGATCTCCAAAGTGGGTTGTACATCAAGGTTCTTTGAAGCTGTCTGCTGAGACATCTGGCCAAAGGTTTCGGCGAACGATCGGCGTGCAGCATCCTCGGCACTGTTGGCATTGCCGAATGAATCACGATCCTGCGGGATCATCATCTCTGTGCCAGCCCCGATCAACGCGACCAGGATCGCTGACCCGAATGTTTGCAGATAGTGGTTGTCGACGCGGTCGCTGAACCCGCCATAACCGGCCGCGTCTGTTCCTGCCATCCCGCCAATCTGCAGCGTCGCGCCATTGGGAAAAATGATATCCGTCCAGATCGCCAAAACCCGGTTTTGCCCGAACGAGACATTGGAATCATAGCGGCCAAAGAGTTTTGAGCCTTGCGGAATAAGCAAATGTCGCCCGGTGGCGCTGTCGTAGACATTCTGGCTGACCTGGGCGGTGATGCGGCCGGGAAGATCGGAGTTGATGCCGGTGACGAGGGTGGCGGGGATAACGGAGCCGCGCTTCAGTTCATAGGGCGATAGCTGCGGCACCACCGACTTCGGTAGATAGCCAAGCTCGCGAATGTCCTGGTTGAAAAAGCGCTCCTTGGCCGCCTGCCCGTTGGGATCGGTGGCTTGTCCCCCTAACCCACCCTGCATGGCTGCCGCATAGAGGTCGATCGCGCTCGGGGGACGGCTCGTTTGCGCCCCTCCGCCTGCGAGTGATGCGATTGTCGCGGTGTCGGTTGCATTTGTCTTGCGGTCATCAATGCTGACAGCAATCGGGGAGTCGAATGCAGCATCATTGGCCTGCACGCGAGCCATGCGCTGCCGATGTTGCTCGCGTAGATATTGTTCGAGCTGCTCACGTTCGAGGCGGGCCCGCCAGATTTCTTCGGGTTCGAGCCCTGGCGATGCTGGCTGTCCGGCAAGTGGCCTGGGCTCCGGGTGCGGAACGAAGGGGTTGGTTGAGGGTTCAGTCGCTTCTGCCGGTTTCGGTTGGAGCTGTGTCGGCACCGGTTCACCAATGATGCCGTCGGGAACCCCCCGCGTCAGTTGATCGGCATAGCTCGAGGCTGATCGGGAACCCGTTGCGGCGCCATCGGCATTGTCACCAAACCGCAATCCACGGGAGGTGAGCCCGTAAAATATCACGGCAAGAAAGACCACCACCAGGGCAATGGCGATGATAACCGGCACCCGGTTGAGGCGCCGGATCTTTGGGCCCACTGCAGGATCGACACCTCCGAGTTTCAACGACTCGGTCATGGGGTACCTGCTGTGCCGTGCTGCTGGATCGAAAGCGGGCTGGTTGGCGTGGCTCCTCCCGCGGTAACTTTATACATGCGGGTGAGGTCGAGGCTCTGCGTCGACAGTCGCACGAGAACGCTGCCTTCAAAGTCATCAACGACATAGGCAAGCGCGATGGCGCCGGTGTTGTCGGTCTTTTGGTCGGTGAGGACGGCATACCCCCAACTGCGCAGGGAGGTTTCAAGCGCCTGGCCCAACACCGAGCTATCGGACGCAATGTGGATCGTGGTGTTGCCAGGGCCGGTCTGCTCAGCGAAGCGGCCGACCATATCGCTGGCGATGATGCTGGCGGTCTCTGGCGTCAGGTCCGTGCTGACGGTGCTCGGGACCAACCCGGTTGGTCCAAGAGTCTGGCAGGCCGTGAGTAGCGTCGCGCAGGCGAAAGCTATCACGATGCGGATGAGCAAGGACAAGGGGCGCACGGTCTATCCTCCCCGCCTGATGGTAATTTTTTGCTGTTGCCTTCCGACGCCAGAAACCAGGATCGCCTGGTCGATATAGTAGTCGACCACCATCATGGCGCCGTTCATCCGGTAATTGACGATGCGGTTTTCGCCGCCAGATACGACGAAGAGGACCGGGGCGTCCTGACCAGACAACGAAGAGGGAAACTGGATGTAGGTCTTTTGCCCGTCGCTGTAGATCCGGGTCGGGCGCCAGGGTGCCGCGCCGCTGATCCGGAAGGCGAAATTGAGCTGGTCAGCCGCGATGCCCGCACCCGGTACGATGCTGGCTTCCATGCGGGCGTTGATCTCAGCAAAGCGCGCATTGACGTCTTCGGGGTACTCGAAGCCGACCCGGGCCATATACTGGTCCCGATGCGATTTGAGCTGAATGTGATAGGTGCGCCGCGACGTTGTCACCACCATGGACGTGGTCAAGCCCGCCTCAGAGGGTTTGACAATCAGATGCACGGCCTGCCCGCCCGGTGCACCTGAGGTCGCCGGCTCGACCTTCCAGCGCACCGTGTCGCCAAGCAGCACATCCCGGACGATCTCGCCAGCCTGCAGCTCGATATCGCAGACCTGAAGCGGCGAACACACCACCGATGGCTGCACCTCGCCAAACAGGAAAATCACCTTGCCATCGGGGCCACGGGTGACGACCCCCTGCCCTTGCTGCCACTGCCCGGAAAGCTGGGTGGCGCGGGCTTCGTTGCTGCTGAGGGCTTGGGCCGCGGCGTCGAGAGTTGTCGCCGGCAGGAGCAGGGCCGCACAGAGAGCGACGTGCCGTATAGCGGGTGAACGCATTAAAATCATCCTCCGGGCACTCACAGCTGCGCCGTCCAGTCAAAATCTTTGAGGTAAAGCCCGATAGGGTTAAAGCGGATCACCGCCTCATCCTGGGGCGGCGTCAGGGTGACGGTGGCAATGCCGCGGAAGCGACGCATGCCGAGTTCCTTGCCCTGTCGGTCGCGTTCATATTCCGTCCAGTCGACCTGAAAGCTCTGGTTCGAGAGCGGCACGATATTGGTGACCTCGATGGCAACCGTCATGGTGCGGGCGCGGTCGAAGGGTGAGTTGCCCCGAAACCAAGCATTCACCTTTTCGGTGGCCGGGTCGGACGTGCGCAAATGCGCATAGGTGCGGTCGATATATTGCTTCTGCACCACAGCATCTGGCGTCACCGAGCGGAAATTGGCGACAAAGCTGCCCAGCGTGGCGCGGACCACGCGCGCATCAGCATATTCGATCTGCTGTGGGAAGCCGGCGCTGGCGGCTGTGCCGAGCTGATCGACCTCGACAATATAGGGGACGAGTTTGACCTGCGTGCTTTGAAACAGCGCGTAGGAAAAGCCGATGACCGCCATCAGCGTGCCGGTGACGCCAACGATGCGCCAGGCTGCAGCGGCCTTCACATAGGAGCCGTAGCGCTCGTTCCATTCCTGCCGCGCAGCAAGATAGGGATTTTCGGGTGGGGTGCGTCCAGCCATTCTTCTCACTTACGCCTTGTCGTCGCTTGATGGTTTGGTGGTGGACCGGCCTTGGGACTGGTCGAGTTTGGAATTGGCCAGGCCGAGTGTGGATGCTCCCCAGGTCCCCGGCACGCCGATGGCTTTGTCCCGCGCCGCAGCGCTCAATGCGCCCCCGGCGGCACTGGCGCCCGATGCCATGCCCTTGAGTGCGGCCGAGCCAAAGGATGCGCCGGCGGCGCGGGCGTCCGAATAGGCTGCCGCCCCTGCCCGCGCGCCGCCCGACGCTAGCGCCGCGCCGCCGGCAGCAAAGCTTGCTGCCTGGCCACCGTGGCGGATGGCCTCCATGCCACCGGTGACCGAGGCGCCCTGCACCACGCCCTGGATGATGTTGGGCACATAGATGGAGATAATGAAGACCACGACGGAAATGCCACCAATGGCGAGCGTCGAGAGGAACTCGTCCGCGGCCTCTGGGCCATCTGCCAGATTGACCAAAACCTCGGAGCCGATCCGGGCGATCATCACCAAGGCCATCAGTTTCATGCCGACGGAAAAGGCATAGACCAGATAGCGGACGGCAAAATCCTTGGTGAAGCTGGACCCGCCCAAGCCGAGCATGATCATGCCGGCCAGCAGGCCGACATACATTTCAACCATCACGGCGATGAAGATTGCAGCGACCAGGCTGAAGCAGATGACAACGACAATCATCGCAAAGACGGCGGCGATCGCCAGTGCATTGTCCTCGAACAGGCCGAACTGGGCTTTGCTCGACATGGCGCTGGCCACCTGCAGCCCGGCGTTGAAAACGTTGGCGGGCGAGGCCGAGCCGCCGCCGGCGCCGATCTGGAACAGACTGTCGACCATGGCTTTGGCAAAGTCCGGCCCCTGTTCGAGAATGAAGACGAACAGGCCGATGAACATGATGCGCCGCACCAGTTCAGCGAACCAGGTATCGAGCGAAGCGGCGGCCAGGGCGAGCCAAACCGCGGCGATGCCCACTTCAATGCCGGCAAGGATCCAGAATAGCGACCGCGCGGCCTGCAGAACGGTCGTTTCCCAGCCCTGTGCAGCGCTGGCGACCTCGTTCTCAAGGTTCGTCAACAATGATCCGTCCTGGGCAAAGGCCGGCACTGTCAGGATCAGGAGGCCAATACAGGCAGTAAAAGCGGCCTTGCCGATGGGTGAGCTCATTTGCCCGGCCCGTCTTCCTGGCTCCAGCGTGGCTGCAATTGCTGGCCACCGGTGGTGTCAAACTGTTGGGGTGCAATGGCACTGGGTCCGGGGGCGAGCGAGGTGACCGAGGGAGCCCTTGTCGTCCATATAGTCACCGCTATGCCGATCACGACGCAGAACGCCGCCATAATTACAACGACCCGGGTCACCAGCGCGGCTCCATCGTCTGGCCGCCCGAGGTTGCCGGCGCGGTTGACTTGAAAAATTCCTCGCGTCGGGTCTGGGCCAGGTCCTTGCTGGCCTGTTCGGATTGATACCAGGTGGCCATCATGGTCATTTGCTGGGAGACCAGACCGCGCAGCTTCTGGGACTGGGCGACCTGCTGCGCCGCAATCTGGTGGCCGACCTGCAGCGCTTGCATTTGCCCGACGGCGCTCTGCGACATGGACCGCAATTGTCCCATCGTGGCTTCTTCCGAACCAAATTGTTCGGCGGTGAACCCCGCAGCCCGTAGCGTTGACGCAATGGTGTCGCGGTTGGTGTCCGACCAATCCTGGTAGCTGGAGGAGAAATCCTGGCCATCGGCCAGGCCGCTTTGGAACTCGCCAAAGCTCTGGAACCGCTGTTTCAGCACATCGTCGATATTGCCCATCGAAAACGCGATGCCCTGCCCCTGGGTAACCAGGCTTTGGAGGCGCGTCAGATCGCTTTCGACCTGCCCCCAGACATGGTCGGGCAGCTGCAACGTGTTCTGCAGCATGTTTTCGTAGATTTTGAGCTGGTTCTGGATTTGCTCGGCAAGCTGGGAGATTTGCATCGCCTGATTTTGCAACTGCTCGGCCGACTGCCCGCTCAGACCCACCAGTTCGAGATTGTTGAGGATTTGGGTCCATTCCGTCGCGTTGCCGGTGACGGCCCCGGCCTGGACTGGGCCGATCTGCATCATGCTCGCAATGGCAAGAGCTGCGACGGCAAGTTTAGTTGCGGGTGAGAATAGTTTCGGCATTGCCGATCCCCCTTTCCGTCAGCCAAGCCGCCGGCCAATCGGCGCCGTACTGCTGGGTGAGTTGCTGGATGCGTTTGAGGTCGTCCTTGCCGGAGGCGCCGACAAAGGCGAGCGCCACAGGTCCGAGCGCCATGTCGAACAGTCGCCGGCCTTCGGGCGAGGCGACGTAGTATTCGCGCTTGGGTGTGGCCGTGGCGACGATCTCGATCTGGCGTTCATTAAAGCCGATCCGCTCGTAAAACTCGCGCGTGCCCGGCTCGCGCGCCGCGCCATTCGGCAGACAGATCTTGGTCGGGCAGCTTTCTTTCAGCACGTCGATGATGCCGGAGCGTTCTGCATCGGAAATTGACTGGGTGGCGAGCAGCACCGCACAATTGGCCTTGCGCAGCACTTTCAGCCATTCCCGGATCTTGTCGCGGAAGGTCGGATGACCCAGCATCAGCCAGGCCTCGTCGAGGATGATCAGGCTCGGCGCCCCGGTGAGGCGCTTTTCGATCCGCCGAAACAGATAGAGCAGCACTGGCACGAGATTGCGCTCGCCCATATTCATGAGCTCTTCGACCTCAAAGCACTGAAATGCGCCAAGGGTCAGTCCATCTTCTTCGGCGTCGAGCAGCTGGCCCATCGGTCCATCAACCGTATAGTGGTGCAGCGCATCCTTGATGTCGCGCAGCTGCACCCCGCTGACAAAGTCTGACAGCGAGCGGCCGGGCGCTGAGGCCATGAGGCCAAGCTGCCGCGAAATGGCATTGCGATGATCCGGCGTCACGCTGACGCCCTGCATGGCGACGAGAGTTTCGATCCACTCGGCGGCCCAAGCGCGGTCGCCGTCGGTGTCGAGTTCGGACAGTGGGCAGAAGGCCAGTGCTGCACCGCCCTCCCCTGCCCCGATCTCATAATGATCGCCACCGGCGCCGAGGGTCAGCGGCAACAGCGACTTGCCCTTGTCAAAGGCAAAGATTTGCGCGCCGGCGTAGCGTCGGAACTGGGCGGCGATCAGCGCCAGCAAGGTCGATTTCCCCGATCCGGTTGGTCCGAAGACCAGCGTGTGGCCAACGTCGTCGACATGCAGGTTCAGCCGGAACGGACTGGAGCCGCTGGCGACCTGCATCAGCGGCGGCGAACCGGATGGATAGAACGGGCATGGTGCCATGCTGCTGCCCGACCATACTGAATTGACCGGGATCAGGTCGGCCAGGTTGCGGGTGTTGATGAGCGGCTCGCGGATATTGGCGTACCAATTGCCCGGCAGGCTTCCGAGATAGGCCTCGGTGGCGTTCAAGGTCTCGATCCGCGCGCCAAAGCCCTCGGCTTGAATCAGGCGGCGCACCGCCTCAGCCTGTTCGCGCAACCGAGCATTATCGGTGTCGAACATCACTATGACGGGGGTGTAGTAGCCATAGGCCACCAGTTGCGAGGATGCCTCGGCGATGGCGTCCTCGGCTTCAGCTACCATCAGCATGGCGTCCTGGTCGACGGAGCGGCTCTGGGTCTGAAACAGCTGGTCAAAGAAGGGCCGCACCTTCTGCTGCCATTTCTTGCGGGTGCGCTCGAGCCTTTGCCGGGCCTCTTGCTCATCCAGAAAGACAAACCGGCTCGACCAACGATAGGTGAGCGGCATCAGATCAAGCAGGTTCAGGATGCCAGGCCAGCTCTCGGCCGGAAAGCCATCAATGGCGACGACGGCTAGATAGCGTCCATCCACCATGGGCGAGAGCCCGTGATGGAACTCGGCTGTAGCCAGCCAGTCGAGATACATCGGGATCTCCGGCAGCCGGACGGGATGATTTTCGCCGACGATGCAGAAGCGAATAAACTGGAACAGCTCATCATACCGCGCCGCGCGCCCGGTCTCGGGATCGACCAGCGTTCGCGTGACCATGCGTCGGATCGACAGCACATTGCCGAGATATTGCTCAACCTCGCGGATGGACGAGCGGAAGCTCTCTAGCACCGTGTCGGCATAGGTTTCGGAGCGGCTCTCGACATCCGAATACACATAGCGGGTCATGGCCGACTTGCGCGGCTCCGGCGGCCGATAGGTCAGGATCAGCGCATGCTGGCTTTCGTAGTGCCCGCGCTCGGCTTCAAAATGAGCGCGCCGCTCATTGTCGATGGCCTGCGTCACGGGATCAGGAAAATGACAGTCGTCGCTAGCGGGGTATGCAATTGTGGGCACCCGCACCGCTTCGACCTGGATCATCCAGCCAGAGCCCAATCGGGACAGGATGCTGTTGATCTGGCGTGACACCTCGTTGCGTTCGAGATTGGTCGAGCTCTCTGAATCCGGGCCGGCAAAATACCACCCCGCCATCAGGCTCCCATCCTTGAGCAGGAGCACGCCATCGCTGACCAGCCCGGCATAGGGGACGAGGTCCGAGAAGGACGGGCGCGTGTTGCGAAACTGGCGAAGGGCAACCATCAGCGTCTCAGTACCGACGCCAGGGGGAAGACGTCGGGCGGTATGTCTGGCGATAGGTGATGTGGCGCAGATACACCTGCCGCATCATCGGATCGGCCTTGGCCATCATCCGCAACGCGCCAACAACGCCGATCCAGATAGCAATCCCTAGCAGAGCGGAAAACCAGGTCAGCACCACAAAGATCAAAATTACCGTCGCCAGCCCGGTCAGCAGGACCAGTTCGCGATCGGCGCCCATCAGATGACTGGGGCGCGAGAGCGCGCGATGGATGCGTGAGCGCGCAAGGGGAGCGCTGGCTTCAGCCATGAGCCCCCTCCCCTGCCCCGGACCAGGCGGTCGCTCCGACCTCGCCGATGGATGCGCCTGAGGCGCCGAACAGCCCAACGATCTGCGTGGCGCCCAGCAGGATGCCGGCGACCAGCACGACATACATCAGCCGGCGGGCAAAATCGTTCAGCTCACCGCCGAAGATCAGCATGCCACCGGCCACTGCGACCGCGGCCAAGGCAATGAAGCCAGCGACTGGCCCGGTGATCGATTGCTGGATCTGCTGCAGGGGGCCTTCCCAAGGGAGGCCGCCGCCGCTGGAGGCCAGAGCGGGTTCAACCGTCAATACCGCGAAGGCCAGTAGGAACCCTGCCAATAGGGAGCGCTTGTCATGCGTCATCGAAACGTCTTTCTCCTGAATAGGTCTCAATCTGGTAGTTGCCGTCTCGGAAGGCTTCGACGTGGATGACCTCGCGCACCCGCCGCCCCTGCGGCGCGCGTTCGATGGAAACCACGAGATCCACGGCCTCCCCAATCACTTCGTGCATCGGTTGCTGGCTGGCTTCAGCGGTGAGTTGCTCGAGGCGACGAAGCGCCGACAACGCGTTGTTGGCGTGGATTGTGGTGATGCCGCCGGGATGCCCGGTATTCCAGGCTTTGAGCAGCGTCAGTGCCGCACCGTCCCTGACCTCGCCGACGATGATGCGATCGGGGCGCAGGCGCATGGTGCTTTTCAGGAGACGGGCCATGTCGACCGTATCGGTCGTGTGCAGCGAAACGGCATTCTCGGCCGCGCATTGAATTTCGGCGGTATCTTCCAGGATCACCAGGCGATGCTCCGGCGAACTGCGGACCATCTCGGCAATGACGGCATTGGCCAGTGTTGTTTTGCCGGAGCCGGTGCCGCCCGAAATGACGATATTGAGCCGGGCCTCGATTGCCTTGCGGATCAAATGTGACTGTTCCGATGTCATAATCGCACTACGGACGTAGTCATCGAGAGGGATCAGGCGCGAGGCGCGCTTACGAATAGTGAAGCTGGGCGCCCGGACGACCGGCGGCAACAGTCCCTCAAATCGGTGACCACCGATCGGCAGCTCACCGGAGATGATCGGTTGGTCTTCATCGGCCTCGGTTTGCAGCGCGTGGGCAACACTGCCAATGATGATCTCGGCAGCGCCGGGCTGTAGCTGGCCCATGCTGTCGATCCCCTGCCCCAGCCGCTCCACGAACAGTCGTCCGTCCGGGTTGAGCATGATCTCCACGACGGAGGGATCGTCCAGCGCCGAGCAGACGGTTTCGCCGAGGGCATCCTGCAGCTTGCGGACAAGCCGGTGATGCGAGCGCGAAGCTATCATCGGCCGTGATCTTGATGCGCAAATGCGTTGGTGGCTGAGCGGTTTGGTGTTTGATGGTTCTGATGCATGTGCGGTGCCCGCTCCTCGAAACGTGAGGGGCATCAACAACAATGCGACAGCTGGGTCAGCCCGGCATAAATGCCGGGTCTGGGAAACGGTGATCAGCGATTCTAGCTAGAATGCGTTCTGGATCAGAAAAACGCGCGTTTCGATGCTTTTCAGACCCGGCATTTATGCCGGGGGGTGTAGGGGAAAGGCCAAAGACGCAAGTTACTGAATTAAAGGAATAAATAGGCTTTTCATGGAGCCCGTTCAACGGGTTCTGTCGGTCTCGTTAAGGGGTCGTTAACCACTAAATCCTTGCAAGATCACGCAAGTTCGGTATCGTCACGGCAAATTTGCGCGTCGTGCGCTTATGCCGTGATGAAAGACAAAGCCCGTGACTGACAGCGTGGTTTATCCCATTGACGAGGGTATTGCGGCGGATGAGACCATCGGCGCGCACGCCGAGCTCCTTAGTTCTCAGCTGCAGGCCATGAGTGAGGCGATGTTTCCGCCGACCTCAAAGAAAACTCTCCGACTTTTCACGTCGGGTGAGGCCGCACGATTGATGCACATCTCCGACTCGACCCTTCGTAAGATGACCATTGCTGGTGAGGGACCACAGCCCAAAATAGCAGGGAATGGACGTCGGCTCTATACGCTCTCACAGATCAATGAAATCCGTCGTCTTCTTGCCAATGGCACGCGGGGGCGGGATTCCAGTGACTTCGTACCGCATCGGGGAGATGGAGAGCATCTGCAGGTTCTTGCTATCACAAACTTTAAGGGTGGCAGTGGCAAGACGACGACTGCTGCACACTTGGCACAGTATCTTGCGCTGCAAGGTTATCGCGTTCTGGCCGTGGACCTGGATCCACAGGCAAGTCTATCAGCCCTACTCGGAGTGCTGCCGGAAACCGATGTCGGTGCCAATGAAACGCTTTATGCGGCCATTCGATATGATGATCTTCAACGTCCGCTAAAAGACGTTATTCGGCCAACCTATTTTGACGGTTTGGATTTGGTGCCCGGAAATCTCGAACTGATGGAGTTCGAGCACACCACGCCAAAGGCGCTCGCAGATCAACGACAGAAGTCGCAGGGAATTTTCTTTACGCGTGTTGCATCCGCGATCGATCAGGTGTCCCAGGATTATGACGTCGTCGTTATCGATTGTCCCCCTCAGCTCGGATTTCTCACGCTGTCAGGGCTTTGTGCAGCTACCTCGATGGTCGTCACTGTTCATCCTCAGATGCTGGATGTTGCTTCAATGAGTCAGTTTCTTTTAATGACTAGAGATCTTCTCGGTGTCGTTAGAGAAGCTGGCGGGCGGCTAAAATACGACTTCATTCGTTACCTTTTAACGCGGTTTGAGCCGCAAGATGCGCCACAAACGAAGGTTGCGGCACTTCTAAGAAACCTCTTCGGCGACCATGTGATGACCAACCCAATGGTGAAGTCTGCGGCCGTCTCAGATGCTGGGTTGACCAAGCAAACGCTCTATGAGATCGGCCGCGAAAACCTGACACGCTCAACCTATGATCGCGCGATGGAGTCATTGGACGCCGTCAATATTGAGATCGAGCAATTGGTCAAGTCAGCTTGGGGGCGATGATGAGCACCATCCTCAGCGACCTTGGAATCAGAAAGTTGGGAGCTCCCAACTTTTCCGTAGCGCGCTCAGTTGGGAGCTCCCAACTCGCCCATGATGCAGGAGGCAACCGATGAGTCGGAAGGATGCCATAAATTCGATGTTCCTGCAGAAGCCGGCATCAGTCTCAGCTGATCCAGCGGCCGTAGCAAAACGGCCAGAGCGGGTCCGCAGTGGAGCAATCGCTGCGATGGGCTCCTCTCTTGAAGAGTTGACCCAAGGGGCCAGAGCGGCGGCAAAACTCCATGAGCAGCTCCTCACTGGGGATCATGTGATTGCGCTCGACCCCGGGGCCATCGATCCGTCCCCAATTGCAGATCGGCTTCTGGCCGACGTTGATCCTGGGTTTGATCAACTGGTCGCCAGTCTGGAGCAGGATGGCCAGCAGGTGCCTATCCTCGTTAGACCAAATCCAGCCGTGGAGGGACGCTACCAAGTCGCCTACGGAAGGCGACGTCTTCGTGCACTGGCCCAGCTTGGCTTGCCGGTAAAGGCGATTGTACGGCCGCTTTCGGACGATGAACTTGTCGTCGCCCAGGGGCGAGAGAATCTTGATCGAGCTGATCTGTCCTTCATCGAAAAGGCGCTCTTTGCTAAGAGGCTGGAGGATGCGGGATATGATCGCGCAGTGATAATGGCCGCGCTATCGACTGATAAATCTGACCTTAGTCGATATATCGCGATTGCCAGGCGCATTCCTGAAGAGCTGGCAAGGCAGATAGGTCCGGCAGCGAAGGCCGGCCGCTCGCGTTGGAGCACTCTTGCCGAAGGTCTTGCGACGCCGGGCTTTACGTCTAGGCTCAAGGATATCGTAGCTTCAGAAGCGTTTCGCGCCGCAAATAGTGACACGCGTCTCGCCATGGTGCTGAAAACACTGTTGCCTGTCGCGGACCGAGCAGCAAAAGGTGAGGCTTGGAGCACCCCAGAAGGGCGTCGGGCTGCCCGAGTGGAGCGGCGCGGAACTCAGACCGCGATCACGTTTGATGAAAAGCGCGTGCCGGATTTTGCTGTGTTTGTGGCGGGCCGGCTCGACGAGCTCTATGCCGAATTTTCTAACGAGCAAGGAGATAGCCAATAGAAATAGTCGGTCGATGGCATAAGCCAGAAGGCCTGTTTTTAGCCGCAAAAGAAAAAAGGCCCCCGAAAGCGAATTCCGGAAGCCCTTCTCGTAGTGTGGTAACACGAGAATCGCACTTCCCTGATTCGTAGTCAAGGCCCTCCAAGGGCACACCGCTTATGGCGGCCGGAATTCTTTTGCCTTACGCAAGGTGAAAGACAATGCAGACGCATATTTCAACGACGCCCTTTGGGCGGCGATCGCTGACGCTTGGCATGATTTCAAGCCAGGTAACGGCCAAGACAGCGCCGGCAGATGCAACAGTCCATAAGTGGCAGGTGTTTGCTGACATCAAGGAGGTGCGTATCGCGCTGGGGGCAACCGATCGTGCTCTGGCGATCCTCAACGCTTTGCTGTCGTTCCATCCGGAAACGGCTTTCTACGGCGACAGTGCCTTAATCGTTTGGCCATCTAACGAACAACTGATCAACCGTGCCAACGGCATGTCGCCGGCGACGCTCCGGCGCCATCTGGCGAACCTGGTTGACTGCGGTCTGGTCATTCGGCGTGACAGCCCCAACGGCAAGCGCTTTGCCCGCAAGGGGCAGGGCGGCGAGGTTGAAGAGGCTTATGGCTTTGACCTGTCACCTATCGTTGCCCGAGCGGCCGAGTTCAAGGACTTGGCTGAGGCGCTCAAGGCCGAAAAGAAGGCCTACCGCCGCGTTAAGGAGCGGTTAACCATCTGCCGTCGCGACATCATCAAGATGATCGACGCTGGGATTGAGGAGAGTGTGCCAGGCAACTGGGGCAGGGTGCTGCAGTCCTATCAAACCATCGTTGCCCGGCTCCCCCGCACAGCCCCACGCCAGGTACTGGAGACGATTGTCGCCGAGTTGGAAGACCTCTGGTCCCAGATCCGCGACGTGTTGGAATCCTTCGTCAAATCTACAAATATGAGCGCCAATGAGTCTCAATCTGAGCGCCACATACAGAATTCAAAACCAGACTCTAAAATAGATTCTGAAAGCCGCTTAGGAATAAAAGAAGAAGCGAGCGGCAGCGCCGGGGAAGCATCCAACGTGCAGAGCCTGCCGCGGCGAGAATTGCCCCTATCCATCGTGCTCGATGCCTGCTCGAATGTGGTGTGGGTGGTCAAAAGTGGTGAAATCCGCACCTGGCGCGACTATCTGGCGGCCGCAGAACTGGTCCGGCCCGTTTTGGGCATCAGCCCCAGCGCCTGGGATGACGCGAAAGCGGCGATGGGTGAACGAGAGGCGGCGATTACCATCGGAGCGATCTATCAGCGGCAGGATCAGATCAAAAGTCCTGGTGGCTATCTGCGCAGCCTGACGGATCGGGCCAAGGCGGCTAAATTCTCCGTCTGGCCGATGGTTATGGCCCTGGTGCGGGCCAAACTGGATGCCACAAAGGCATCTGGGGCCGCGGAAGAGACCGTTGCGACCGCCGAGCGGGTGATGCGAACCGAGAAGCGATTGGAAATCAGCGATGCGCTGCGCCAAACGATGGGAAAATGGGACAGAGATAAATAACGGCGATCATTGAATTGCCAGTTTCAATACCGTATATTGCGTACAAAGAGTATGGCATAATGGTTGTAGAGGAGGTCACAAGTGACCCAGATACAGAAAATGACAGCGCAGGCAGGGCCGCTGATCCTGTCCTACATGGACCCGGCAGGGCGGATCGCCGCCGAGCGGGTGGCGAATGGGTTTGGAATGTCGAAGTCCCAACTCGCGGAAACGACTGGGCTGGCGCGGGAAACGCTCTATCGATCCGAACGGATCGGGGCGCCCAAGGCGCAGGGGCGGTTACGAGAAATGCTCGAAATAATCAGCCGGGTTTCGGAATGGGCTGGTGGCAAGGAGCAGGCAATGGCCTGGTACCGGGCCCAACCGCTGCCGGCTTTCGGTGGCCGGACTGCTGAAGCTCTGGTCAAGAACGGCCAGGCTGGTGCCGTACGGGATTATCTGGACCACTTGGCACTGGGCGGCTTTGCGTGAGGTTCGTCGGGACGTGTTATCGAGCCCATGATCCACGCTGGGCTTTTAAGCCGCTTTCTGGGGAGGGGGCAGGGATACGGGGCGCCCGTTTCAATCCCAAAGGGGTGCCTGCGCTCTATCTTGGCCTCAGTGTCATGACGGCGATTAAGGAGATCAGCCAAGGCTTTGCCCATCGCCTCGATCCAACAGTGCTGTGTTCTTACGATGTCGATTGCGACGATATCGTCGACCTCACGTCGGAGCAGGGCAGGGGAGAGGTATCCGTGACAGTTGACGAGATGGCCTGTGCTTGGGCATCGGCGCTGGCACAGGGGGAGCGGCCAGTTTCCTGGTCGATCTATGATCGGCTCGTCGCGGACGGCACGGCTGGAATTCTGGTGCCCAGTTTTGCACCCGGCGCTGAGGCCCAGGATTGCAATTTGGTCCTGTGGAACTGGGACTCGAAACTGCCCCATAAGGTGGAGGTGTTTGATCCCAGCGGCCGACTCCCCCGCGATCAGTTATCCTGGAGCTAGATGGATAACAGCTATGCTGCCATCCACTGCGGATGCAGACTAACTACGCGCAGTTCGCTTCTTTCTGAAAGGAATGTAGGCTTGGTCAGAATGCCGCCTTCACGCGGCGCTAAATTTAGGCCAAAAGTGCGCGGGAAAAACGCAGCAGACCATGAAAAAGCCGGCCACAACAGACTCCGATATCCGCTCAGCGCTTCATGCCAAGCGATTGAGGCACGCCAGATCCCACCCAGACACGCTGGTGATCGATGAACTTGGTCTTGCGCATGCTCGAGGCCGTATCGACATAGCGGTCATTAACGGCTGCATTCATGGCTATGAGATTAAGAGTGCCAAAGACAATCTAGACCGGATGGCGATGCAGATCGGCATCTATCGTCAGACTCTGCAAAAGCTGACATTCGTGACAGCGCCGAAACACGTTGAAGGCATCGTGAATGCGGCTCCCCAATGGTGTGGCGTAATCGCTGCTGAGCAGGGGCCAAGGGGCGGCATAGAATTCCACACGGTGCGAAAGGCCGTTCGCAATCCCGAAGTTGATGCGATTATGATGGCGCATTTACTCTGGCGAGACGAAGTTATCGAACTGCTGAGCAATGCAGGCTATTTACCAAGGGACCTCCGCCAGCCAAGGCAGCATCTCTACCGGATGCTATGTGAAACCCTTTCTCTTTCAGAGATCACCTCCTCCATACGCACTTTCATGATCCGGCGACGGGATTGGAGAGGTCGTCAAGCACCTGCATCATATGATGATTTATCGCTACATCTTTCCAGCGTGTAAGATTGCTCGTTGGCGCTTTCTTCACAGCGCATTTGCCGATGTAGTCGTCTCCGTAGCTGTAATGGTTGCCTTTGAAAAAGCCAGATCCGACCAGGACAGCGCAATGTTCGTGCATTTGCTCTTCATTCCCGCGGAAGGCGCTGCCCTTGCGCACCCACCAGGACTTCCCGGTCGCATATACGATCTTCCCTGACGACTTTATTTTGCGCATGTCTTGCGGCGTGAATTCGGGATGGACGATGGTATAGTCGCCGTAGCTCGGCCTTCGCATCCCAGAAGGCAGCGCGGAAAGCAGAGCTTGGAAAAACAACCAATCATGGCGCGGTAACTCGCCCACGCCTTTGGAAACGTCCTTGAAGGTCTCGGGAATAGCAGTGCTTATGAGCACAAGATTGCGGAATCGATTGAGATCCCCTAATCGGCGCAACGAGGCGATCAACGCCAAGGCGAATGCATTGTAGGGCTCAAAGTTGGGCTGACCGAGGTCGAGAATGAGATCGACTTCATTCTCATTGACCTCCAGCGAGCGAAACACTGCCACGACGCGCGCGAACGCGTCCTTCTTCATCAAATCCTCCAGTCGAACAGAGATAGCAACTCCCCGCCCGTCTTGCTTGACGATCCCCGCAACCGAGCTTTGGAGCTTAGTGGTGGCGTCCAGCCGGATAGAGGGCACGGCCTTGGCACCGAGCTTGCGTAGGCCGTCGAATACGTATGTCAAAATGTCGCGACCGTCGTTCATGATGCCGTCTGCGACAGTTGCATGCACACCTATCCACGCGGGTCTGGCACCCCACTTCTTTCCGTATCGATCCACAAAAGGATGCACATGCTCGTGGATCGTTTTTTTCGGCTGCCAGGAGTCGAAGTCGAATTCGCGCTCTGGAATGGTAAGGTAGGGAACGACCCGTTTCTTGGCACCATCGGTCAAACGAAGAAGCGCCTGGTACTCTGCCATGCGCCATCTTAGCGCTGGCACATACATGTCCTCAGTCAAGTTCATCGCTCGCCTCTTCAAGTTGCGAACGAACCTGATTTTGGCCGACCAGGTCATTCAAGATGGTGTAGTTTCCGCGCTCTTTTCTAATGCGACCGGCAATGATGCTCGGATCTATGCCGATTGTCTCAGCATCTATCTGCACAGCTTCTTTCGAGAGAGCGAAACGCGAGAGGCATTGGTCCCACAAGTCTTCGGGTATCAAGGCATCGAGCGCAAATTTGTCAGCTTGCGCTTCGATTGCGTCGAAGCCGTTGCCGCCTTCCTCATCGAAGAAATCAAAACGCAGGCCGTCGAACAGGTGGAGGAAGACATGCCCGAGCTCATGCATCAGCACAAACCAGAAGTTGTCCAGTCGATCATAGCGGAGCGTCAGCCCAACGACTGGGGTGTCGCCAACGAGCATAGCAGCGCCGTCGAGATATGACCCCGGGAGGTGACGCTCGACGACTAGTACAATACCTTTTTCGGCCAGCAGGTCTCGAGCACGCCGTGGGCCGTCATCGAAATTGGTGAGGTGAACCAACTCTGATAGCCATCGGTCATCCAATTGGAAGCTTCCAACTTCGCCAGCTTGAATTTTGCTATGGGCGCGCTCCAGAATACGTGCTTGCCAAGCGAGCAAGGCATATTCGTTTGGCACGTTACCGCTGTGCATCTTCTTGCGATGAAACGCGGTTGCAAATCGAGGGCCGGCGGCCTGCAGGAAGTAGTCCTTTACAAGTCCGATTGGGTTCGAACCACGCGGTAAGTCAAACCATCTGCGCTTGATCATTTCTTTGTAAGGAAACTGGCCCCAGGCGACATCGTCAGCGTCGCTCCAGGTGAAGAGAGAGCCACTGGCAGAGCCCGCACCCTCAAAACTCCCCGATGCCTTGACACCAAGTGCTTTCGAAACCTCAACCAGCCGGCCAAGATTCGCACCGCTATAGTCTGTTGCCTCATAACGCTGTATTTGTTGCGGCTTCATTCCAAGTTTCTCGGCCAAGTCAGTCTGGCTCATACCTGAGGCGATTCTCGCTTGCACCAAGACGCGTGGCAGCTCTTCTAGCGAGTAGGTTTTCGAGAAAGAGACTTGGCCGGATTTCAGCAGATCGTATTCGAGAATTTCAGCTTCGATATCGGCAATCTGGCTCTTGAGTGCATTGATTTCCGCCTGCTTGAGCCACGCTTGATCCGACACGCGCGCAGTGGCTACATTAAGGGCGTCTCGCAACTTTTTCAGTTGCGCGCTGGATACGCTTTGCTGTTTTTCGCTGTAAATCATGACTGCACCTTCGCGAAGAGAAGCGGGTCGGTCGAAAGCTGAATGGCAATGATCCCCTTGGCTTGTCCTGTGAATCTGTCGATCTGAAAAAAATCTACGAATGACTTTCCGACATCGACGCACGTCATCGACGATAGAAAGAACTCCCCTCTGAATGCCGATTTTTGCGCGGCTCGACCGTTGGAAAAATCCAAAAACACTGGGTCAAGGGTGACTGGATCCACCCCAGCCGGGTCCCAGCATGCATCAAAGTCACCAGGTATGGGCTTGCCGGAGACGTAGCTGCCATCGAGAAAGATCTTTGTGCATCCAGCCTCTTTCAGTTTACTCGAAGCAAGGATAAGCCCCCCAAACAATTCACGCCGCCACGCATTCGTGGCGAATGCGGATGCCACTTCCTCCAAATTTGCCGTGTGTGCACCAGGCGGCAAAACGGACCAAGGAGAGCCATTCAAAGGTACGAGTGCTGGAATCATGGTTACAACAATACTGTTGTATTTGGTTGGCGGCAAGATCAATTATGACCCGAGAATTTTTCCGGAGCGGCGATGCGCCAGATCGCTTTCGTCAAAGCTCCGGCTGCGACTGTTGGCAGTCTCGGTGCATTTGGCTCAATAGTCGGACAGTGGGCACGGTTACTGTGTTGTCAAGCAGGTCCAGCGGCCGCTAAGTTCGGCAAGAAACTAGGGGATTGGCTAGGCCAGTTCGGGGCATGTACGAAGTTGTCAGTGGAGCTAGCGCCCAGAAGACATGCTTGGCACGCCGTAGCCCAATGGCCGCATGATCTAGTAGTGCCCCAACCCGCCAGCCGACGGCCTTTCGTAACTGGCGGGGTTCCCTGGCATTCCCGATAGCTACTCCAGGTCAATGACCAGTTGGCAGGCTCGCGCGCCGGGGGACTGCGCGCACGCACCATCGAGGTGTTCGATCAGCGTGGCATCGCCGACCGGTTGTTGCCCAACGGCAGAACGCACAGATGCAGCGAGTATTGGTACGAGGCATAGTCCGCGTAGGGCAGGGACCTACAGCCCGGCCGCCTTGGTCAGATTGATGCGAAACCGATCGCGCCGCCGTTGATAGCGCCGGGTCATCTCGGCCGAGGCGTGGCCGAGCTGCTTTTGCACATAGCGCTCATCCACCTCGGCGCTACTGGCCAGACCGGCGCGTAGCGAGTGGCCGGCAAACTGCAGCGCCCGTTCGGCCTCCGGCAGCTCCCCACGCAGCCCGGCGGCCAGCGCCGTGCGCTTGACCAGATTGGCGACGTGTTTGTCCGAGAGCCGCTCGACATCGACGGTCTTGTTGTCCTTGAGGATTGGCCGGAAGATGGGCCCGCGCTCGATCTTGCCAAATTTCAGCCAGGCCTCGAGCGCCGCCACCGGACACGTGCGCTCCGCTGAGCCGCGGGCGATTTCCACTTCGCGCCAGCCGGTTTTGCCGCGTAGCGTCAGCAGCACCCCGCCGGGCTCGATGGCAATCCAGCCACAACCCTCAACTTCAATGTCAGCACGGCTTACATTGAGCCCAACGATTTCCGAACGCCGCAAGCCGCCGGCAAAGCCCAGCAACAGTATGGCGCGATCGCGCAGCCCGCGCAGGTCGTGGCCCAGGCTCTCCACCATGGCGACGATGTCGTCGGGCAGAATGGCTTCCTTCTGCACCGGTGGTTTGCCGTGTTTCCGGCGGATGCCGGCCAGCACGCTGGCGATGTGGCGATCGCTGCGATCGAGGACAAAGCCGCGCTGGCGAAAATTCCACATCAGCCCGGACAGCTTGCGCTCGATAGTCGCCACAGCGAGCGCCCGGGCGCCCTTGGCCTCAGGCGCAGCACAATCGGTGATATAGAGTCCCAACACCTGTGGGGTCGGGGGCAGGGGCTCGAGGCCACGCCGGCGGCACCAGCCGGTAAAATGCCGCCAGTCCTGGGCGTAGGCGGTCTGGGTATTGGCCGCGCTGGCGTGTTTGGCAAACTCTTTAGCCGCGTCCGCCAGGCGGCCGAGATGCGCCGGCGGCGCCGCCGTGTCTGGAACCACCGGCAACTGAGGGGCAAACGTGGCGTTTGTCGGAGTATCGGAATTCATGAGACTCTAGGTTGTTTGTTTTCAATGGCTTACGTGATTCACAATTGTGAGACTGAATCGGAATTAGTGAGACCGAGACACGATCCGGAGCGGAAATCATGAGACTACCCCACATTCACCTTGCAGCCGCGCGGTTCACGGTGCGGGATAAGAACCACCGATCGATCAATATCTTAACCACCGACGAACGGATGGATGCGGCGCTACCAGTCTCAAATCTCCGACTCGGAACCGTCCTCTCGCGGGCGAGTCTCACGAATACCGGTCTGCTGACAGCCTGTCCGCTGATGAAGAACGAGTGACATGGACCATGAACTGAGCTGTAGCACACTGGTTCCGATAATTGAACATTATCAGTCGTTATTGTGTGCCGACAAGCAGGGCGGATAATGGGTAATATGGTGGTATGAAGCGCCGCCCCGTGGTATCCTGCCGACATGAACTCGCGCGCTGATTTGCTGGTTATCGATCCTCCGCCTGTGCCCAAAGTGCCGGCTTGGGCGCGAGCGCGTGGTGTGGTTTTGCACGATGCCGATGCGGCATACGCGGCTGGTTCGGCCTTGAATTCCTTGGACAATCTAGTGCGTCAGGATTTTTCCTGGGCCGGCGCCTGGCGGCAGCGTCTGGCGCTGCGGAACGCTGCCGCGGCGGTAAATCTGAGCGGCCGACGCGAGGACGAATCCGCGCTGCGCGACACCCATTTTCTGCGCGACCCCGGCGCCGATCCTGGCCCGTCCGGTCACCTGTTGATGGCTTGGCGCCGAATGGCCAGTCGCACGACCAGGTGTGACGAGGAAATGGTGCGACCGGTCGCCGAACAGCATTTTGCTCTGCATTGGGATGACAGTCTCACCGAGGTGCTGGCCAATGGGGCAGACATGATGGTGTCGTCACGGCCGGCGCCGGTGCTGGCGGCCGAGATTGCCGCCGCTGTCTATCGGGCCCGGCCCGATGCCGAACTTTTGGGTATCTGGCTTGCCGACATGCTGCTCGCCCAGAAATTCAGATGGCCGGTGCCCGTTCCGCTGCTGATGGGCCAGGTGTCCTCGCTGGCCTTCAAATCGGGCGAGCACCGCAAGCGCATCCGGCCGGGAGGCGAAGGGTGGGGCAGGGCGGTGCTTTTGGCCTACGCGACCGCCGCAGCGGAGGCTTGTGATCTCGGTATAGAGCTGGCACAGCGCGCGGCAACACTGACTGCGGTGGTGCCGAAGTTGCGCGCCAAGGGGTCTGGCGACGTCATCAAGCTGCTGCTGTCCGATGACGCGGTGCCGGGCTCCTGGTCGAGCCCAAAGCTGTCGGCGCGCGGGACGCGGCGCCTATTCGATCGCTTGGGGGAGTTAAGGGCGGTACGCGAGCTCAGCGGCCGGTCGACGTTTCGGCTTTACGGCTTGTGAGGCAGGGCAAAACAATGGCCAGGCGCAAACGGACAGATGCCGAACCCCCGATCTTCGATGCCGAACTGGCCGATATGCCGACTGACCTGCGCTGGCGCGAGTGGATGAACCGCATCGAGGCCGTGCTGTTCGCGGCGCCAAAGCCGGTGGAGCGTGAGGTCCTGGCGCGCGTGATCGGCCGCGACGCCAGCATCGACCTGCTGATCGACGACATCCGCGAAGCGCTGCGGGGCAAACCCTATGACGTGGTCGGTGTTGCTGGGGGCTGGGCGTTCCGCACCCGAACTGCCTATGCTGACGCGATTGCCGCGTCTGCTGCGGTGCCGGACCGTGGGGTTGATCTAACCCAGAACGAGGCCATGGTGCTGGTGTCGATTGCCTATCATCAGCCGGTGACGCGGGCAGGGGTGTCCGAGATCCTGGGTCGGGAGGTGTCGCGCGACGTCATCGGGGCGCTGCGAGACAAGAACATGATCACCGCCGGGCCGCGTAGTCCGACGGCGGGGGCACCGTTCACCTATGTGACGACCAAGGTGTTTTTGGAGCATTTCGGGCTCGACACGTTGCGTGATTTGCCAGGGCTCGAGGAGCTTGAGGATGCAGGATTACTGAAAGCCGCCGGGTCCACTACGATGACCCTCCCAATCGCACATGATGAGCTGGAGAATGTTGAGCTACGCGATCGAGATGTGTGAGGATCGGTCACTAGTCGTCTGAATATCGACCGGCGTTTCCTTCGCAGAACTCGCAACCGACGAGTGAACTATGCTCAGGCACACCACCAAGTTGGCCCTCAGAGCAATATCCGCAAATCCCATAAGTATCGTCCACCGCAAAGCATTCCGAGCACACATAGCGATCATGGTGCTCGATCACAGTGTGGTAGCCGCCGCAATGGGGGCAATTGATTGGAACATGGTCGAAGTAGTTGTCTTTTGTGATGGCGTCGCCGGTGTCGAGAGCGGCCGCAACCTCGTCCTTCGACAGAGCCTCGTTGCAGGTAGGACATTCGGAGGGCGGCCCGTCATAAGAAGTGAACCGGATAGGAGCACCGCAGTCCTCATTGGGGCAATCTATGGCAATCTCGGAACCTCGGAAGAAGCGGCACACCACGCAGTTCGCTTCGGCGACGGCATCGATATGATCCTCAACCTTCACTGATTCAAATCGGCAACTCGGGCAGTGGATGACGCGACCGCCGGCATCGCGATGGCTTTGCAGCTCTGCGGCTTTAGCAGCGAAGGCCGTTTCAAGATATGTTCTGTGTCCCTCCATCCGCACGCTGATCTGCCAGATGTCTGTCTGAAAATCTTCGAACTCCGGCCATTCGGCGAGAAGGGTTCTTAGAGCCAACCAGCCCGCGCATTGCTCTTCGGCTATCCTTTGAACACCGTTCGGACCGTCCGTATCGTTTTCCCCGGCATGGGCGAAATGGACCATCTTGTTGCGATGGGTCGCGATCAGACCGAAGATCTCGCGGGACGACTGTGGAATGGTTACCAGCGCAATCCGTCGGAGCCGTTCCATCGTCTGCTCAGGCGTCACGGTTTTGGCGTCACCCCTGAAAAAGGCTGCTTTGTCCGCCTGGTCCGGCTTATCGAGGAGCAACGACCAGTGTTCGCGCATCAACCGCGCCTTGAGGAACAGCTCGATGGCTATGGCGAAATGAACGGTCGAGAATTTTGCTGACTCTGCGAATTCGTCGATCGCGCGTGTAAGGAATTCGAAGGCGCTCTTGGAGAGGGCCTCGAACAGCTCATCTTCCGAAAGGAAAGCTGCGCCAGCGGATGCCTTTGAATTTGTCATTCCATTCTCGTCGAAAGAGGTAAGTCCCCGTAGTGTATCTGCCGGTTCCGGCACAAGCGGGAGAGCCCTTATTGATTACTTCGAGCCAGCACAGGATATTGTGATGGCAGCGCCACCAGGTGGTTATGATGGTCGTCTATTTTGTTACTGAGCTCGACAACAGCCTAGCGGGCAAATTCCATGTGAAGATCGGCCGCTCACGTGCACTTGAGCGCCGGATTTCCAATCTGCAGACCGGGAACCGCCGCAAGGTCGCCCTGATGGGACAAATTCGAACCGCCTCGGTTTCCGAAGATCGCGCCATCGAACAACGACTCCACTCCGTGTTTGAGCATAAACTCGACACAGGAGAATGGTTTTCGTTGTCGCCTGACGACGTCGTCTCGGCGCTCAAACTTTTTTCCTCAACCGCCTTCATCGCGGTCGGAAACGACGCCTTCGAGATCATCTCCTACGACAGGGATGCGATCCCTGAATTTGCCAGCCCATGGCTGTGGGGCGACTTCGACTGCTATGAATTCTGCCCTAGCTGCGGTTGGGCTTGCGGCTGGACCTACAGTGAGAATCACGGCGGCGACGTGTGCCTCGAGTGTGGCGCTTCCGAGCGCGACTACGACGCTGCTGAACCGGATCTGCGAGACTAGGGCGCGGCTTCTACACCCACTCCTTGCGCTGCCACGTACGCCTCAAGCTCCGTGGCAATCTCAGAATACAGATCGACCTCTTGCCCCTCGGCCGTGATAGAGATCGTCAAAGCATACCGGGCTTTGTCCTTCATCCGCTTCTGGCCGGTGTGAGACTTCCACCAGCCAGTTACTGGAAAGACGGCGATGTGATCGTGGCTGGCTAGGTCGACCGCATACCCCCTCCAGAGGTCGCAATGCAGGGAGCCCGCTTGCATAGCCTTGGGTCCCAAGAGCCAGTGGCTTGCCTCTGGCACCTGCTTTTCCTGGTCTTGACCTGCGTCCTGGTTGAGATGCTCTCCGACTTGCGCCGGCTCCTCCGGACGGCTCAATCGCGTGCGGAATTCCTCGTCGGTTTCCAAGCGTTTCTTGAGCTCGAAACGAAGACCGAATGATCGATATGTATCGGGCCGCGTCGAGGCCCGCCCGGACAGATTAGGCTCCACGAAGTATGAGAGTGTCACCTTCATGACCACGATGGAGTTCTCTAGAGCCTGCAGAGCAGCGCGAGGCCAAGGCAGGTCGTAGAAGTGCATTTCGTTGAATACTGACGTTCCGCCCTGTCCGATAGCGAATGGCTGAATCTCCGCTTGCGCAAGGAGGAACGCGTCATTCCGCGCCGACGCTATTGCGCGCGATATGTTTGGCACGCCAAAGCCTACGTCACGGAGCAGCCGCTGCTTTTCCCCCTTATTTCCCGTCTTCCAGTGGGCACCTCTTCCAATCAGTTTCTTTCGTATGGGCGTTGGCCACTCAGCCGATTGCACCACAAGTGCTCGGTAGGTCTCCGGCCAAAGATCGGGCAGGGCGGCTTTGAGGCGGCCGACAAAGTTGCCGGCCATGCCAGTGGCAGCGCTCGTCGCCCAAAACGGAACCAGGGGCTCGCCAGCCACGTCCGAACCCGTCCCCAGTAGCGACACGGAAGGATGCCAGTCACAATAGCCAGCCTGGTCGATCATCATGTTCCCGGCTTCGAACAAGACCTCAGGTTTGATGGGCGTCAGATCTCCCAGCATGTTCTGTGAGCCGGTGCTGAACGGGCTCTTGTCGTTGGCCGCAGCCAAAGGCGCTAAGTTGGCCACGAGTTCAGACTTCGAGGTAAAGCCGCCAATTGTGAGCGCGTTCCAGCTTTGGGCGGGATCCTCGATCGTATGATGCTGTTCAACCACGTCGCGCTGCCCCCCAATGACATTGCCACTCGCGACCATGAGCAGGCGTTTCGGGTGGTCTTTGGCTAAGATATCCTTGTCGTGTTCTCCCAGCATCGAGCCTGAACTGATTTGATCGAGGGCCCCACTCCAGGACGATGGCGCATCGGGCGCAAAAAGGCTGGTGGACGACGCTACGCAGAAACTCCGCGACACGTTGGGCCGCTCTATTTCCACGATGGAGATCGCTGACTGCGTTACGACACCGTACGCAGATGGGCGGTTCGGCGGGAACCCATGGGGTGGAAGAAACTTCACTGACTCGACGTGATGGGTAAGAGCGACCGGCTGATTGTCGTTCATGCGCCAGAACAGGTCGCCGTGCAGCACCATGCCGGCCATTGGGGTGCCGTGACCGCCATGATGATGGTGATCGTCGGTCCCCCATTGATCATCCACCGACCACGCCCCTGCGATACCCGGCGCGATGAGTGGATGTGCGGCAGCTACGCCAGAATCGATCACGCAAACGGCAGGAGCACCCTCTGGCGGGGCAAGAATCCTACCTGCTAAATCCGTGACCCAGTCATGCTGCCCCAAACCGGCGCCATCGAGTTCGAGGAAAGGCTCGATGCTGCCTTCCGCTCTGCGTACCTCCCACACTGCTCCGAGAGCACGAGCGAGAAAGGCCGCCAATGGTGCTGCTGCGGCATGTACGAACAGAACCTCGGCATCAGGAAAAGAAAGTCGTTCTGTGTGAACGTCAAAACCGGCGGCCGTGGCCGCAGCACTCACAGCGTTTGTCCTGGCACCTGGTTTTTGCTCGGCTGGTTCCCGGACCCAAAGTTCCCACCACCGGTTTTCAGGCGCGTCAAAATCGACATCGCCGGAGAACAGGGCGCGCGCTTGCGCCGCACGAATAACTTCGATCGGTTCGAACTTCGGAACGTCAGGTCGCTTTCGGTTGCCGATGTTCTCAGCGCCATAGGCATTGAGCCGGGCGACAAGATAATTTCGGGCATCATCGGGGATGAACAGAACCGCCTTCTCCGTCCGATCCTCCTGACGCTCCGATCGAAGAACCACTATTTCCTGTGTCGGATAGTCCAGCGCCGGAGTTTTGTTCGCCCCCTGCCTCTCGCTGGTTGGCACCATAGTCTCGATCTCGACGATCGTTCCTCGCTTCTGATCCGCGATCGTCAGGCGAGTGTCGTCTGCCGCGGCCGGCACAGCGCCAAGCGCCGCCGCCAGCTGCTGAGTGAGCGACTGCGCATGTGCATGATAGTCGTCTCGGCGAGGCTTGCGGTCTTGCGGTCGATTGGGGAATTCGTATTGCGCTTCGACACGAACTGGATCGAACCGGATATGCGCTAAGTCATGCGCTGAAAAATCGTCGCCACCCGCCATCAATCCCTCAAATCATCAACGCTGCGCGTGCAATCGGCCCTTGAAGACCTGACGATCCTCGAGCGCCGCACGTAGCGCCAGGGCCGACAGTGCCTTCGACCCTTCTAAAATGGCATCCTTGACGACCGTGTCAGCCGCGCGAACGAGCTCGGCTTGGCTAAGGCCCTTTGTGGCCTCTTCTATATCCGCCCACACTTTGGCCGTTAGCTTCAGCCTTCCCAAGCGGCGCGATAGTATCGCCCTCGCCGCCTCCCCGTTCGGAACGTCGTACTCGACGATCTCGTCGAAACGGCGGGCCAAGGCGCGATCAAGGATTTCAGGATGGTTCGTCGCGGCGATGACGATACTGTCGGTCGCGTTCGGCTCTTCCATAAACGTCAAAATCGAATTCAGGACGCGGCGGATTTCACCGACGTCATTTGTGTCGCCACGATGGGAACCGACAGCATCAAACTCGTCGAGCAAATACACGCCGCGCGTCTTTGCAACCTGGTCGAACAGCAATCGAAGCTTGCTCGCGGTTTCTCCGAAGTACCGGCTGAACAGTGAATCCAGGCGAACTGTGAAGAGGGGCAGGTGAAGCTCCCCTGCGAGAGCGGAGGCCGTCATTGTTTTGCCGGTACCGGGTGGCCCGACAAGCAGAATATGGGATGCGGGCACCTGGCCGTGATCACGCAACGTAGCGCGTTCCGACTGCTGCCGCACCAAGCGTTCGAGCCGCTTCCGCACTCCTTCGCCCAGCACCATGCTGTCGAGCCCTATCTTGGGGTAGGAGCTTTGAACGAGTTCCAGCAGCTCGCCGCGCGGTCGCGCCATCGGAATGACGGACTGAGCCTTCGGTGCGTCACCACGGTTTCGCAGTTGTTGAACGAGACGCTTTAGCTTCTCCGCTTCGATAGCGTTCCCGCCGCGGGCTTCCTGGGCCGCAACCTGGAGGGCGATCGCCAGGAACTGATCTTCGTCGCCTGCTACATGGGAGTTCAGGAGTGCAATGAATTGTTTCGCTGACATCTGCGCCTCCCGACCCCATGTTTGACGAACTGCTCTGCAAATCAGTGCATGTCCTACTACGAATGACTATACCAGACATCAGCTTTCCAAGCTATTTTGCTTGTATACGGGATCACGATTTGCCGCGTTTTTTGATGCGCTGCCAATCCAGTTCGCTGTATGCGGGGCGCCGACTTGGCCTCGGACGGGTTCACCACTCTCTACCACGATATGGCGCCCGGACGCTCCCCCGCGATAACTCTCACGCGCGGCTTTTGGGAGCCCCCGGCCCGGGTCAGGCTCGCGGCGAGTTATCACGCATTCGCTCTTTCTCAGACGTCAGAATGGGTGATCATCATCGGCAAGAAGCTCTGCTGGGGCGGAGGGCGAATACCCGGAGCCCTGTCCTGGAGCCTCCCGCGCTACGCCAACGGCTGATCGGTGTCCACCGCCGGGAGTGAACCAGTTTGAGATTATCTACCGATGGCGGCAAGGTCCGCATCGGCTTGCAGTTTGGTATCGAATGCCTTCGCCACTTGGTCCCGCATATGCTGTCTCACGGACAGCACCTGCGCCGCGATCTGCCGGAGCTCGAGCAGCCCTTGTCGCAGTTTTCCTTCCAGCTCCGATCGATCCCTGAGCACTGACGCCTCGACCTTCTGGATTTCGCGCGGGTCCACCGGAAGGCTCGGGTTGAAGACGAACTTGGCTTCGATGCCCGCGCGCCAGCGAAGAAGTTTTTGATTGGTCTTCGGCCCAAACCCGGGCACGGAGAACAGCGCGGCCTGCGTGACGTCGAGGGCGGTCTCGATACCGTAGGATTCTAGGGTCTGCTTCCTCCCAGCGCCGACGCTCTCTATCTTCGCCGTAGCGAGCTCAAAGCGGTCCAGATAGGCCTCCAGCTGTAGCTGGCGGTGGTTGCGCTTCAGCTGGTCGAGCCGGCGAAGGCGTTCGTTAGGCATGCCCTCCCACCGCGACTTCAACTGGGTCAATTCGGCTCGCCTCTTGAGGAATGCCTCGTTGCCCGCACGCTGGTTCCACTGGTGATTGAGGGTAACCCAGTTCTGGATCGCCTGGTCCGCAGCCACGCGCACGCTCTTGCTGCGGTCGTCGTCCTCCATCAGCTTCCAGATGAGGAAAGCAGCCAACGGCGGTGCAAGCCACCAGATTCCGGGCATGTAGGAGATAGCACCGGCAAAGGCCGCGATCGCTGCGCCCGCAGCGAGAACGCCACGCAGGTTCTTTTTGGCAGCCACGGCCTTGGCAGCCGAGCTTGCAGTCTTCGATGTTGTCGGCAGGCCAGGCACGGGACCGGGGTCGCCGATCGCTTCGATTTGCCGCCAAAGCCCGACAATGTCGAAGGCAAAGCCCTGCGCGCCTTGAACGTGGGCCATCCCGAACAGCGGAACGCCGGTGGCCCCTTCCATGGGGCACCAAGGGCATGAAGTGCTCCTGTGATGCCAGTGGGCTGGGTTACTCGCGCATTGTTTCAGTTCGCGCTCGGTCGTGCTGAGCACCTCTATCCATTCGACGGCGGACGGACGGCCCCCGGGGATCATTTCCCTCGCGAAAGCGCGCTCGAAGAAGAATTCCGCGTCCGGACCCACGATCGAAAGGGGCGGGGTTCCCGGAGGCTGCAGCATTCCCACCGCGGTATGGCGGCTTCCATAGGGAAATCTGACCTCCTCGATCGCCTTGGAGATCGGCATGTCGCCGGCGCCGCTATACCGCCCCGCGAACGGATGCCTCCCCATGAAGAGCAGGAGGAAGGTCATGACTGCGAGACCGAAATTGTCGTGGTTGGGTGTGCGTGTGACGCCCTTGAACGATTTTCCCTGTAGCTCGGGTGGCGTGAAGGTCTCGACCCCGACCTCGCAGAAGTAGCGCCGCCCTCCGAGGGAGACCTGGAAAGAATCGCAGTCGATCAATTTCACCGTGGCGTCCTGCGCCACCAGGATGCTCCCGTGGTTGACATCCCCGATGACGCCGCCCGCATCGTGCACCGCCGCGAAGGCGCGGGCGGCATTGGCGGCAGTCCTCATCAGGAACCGCCAATCAGCGCTCTGGAAATCGGCGCGACGGCTCTTGGGGCTGTAGAGGTGATGGATATCCTTGCGTCCCGATACCTTCGGCATGAGCAGGCCAATGGGGCCCTGGATACGGTGGCGCAGCAGTCCAGCCGGCCAAGCCGTAAGCTTCACGAGCGCGTCGGTCCGGAACGAGCTCATGGCCTGTATCTTGGCCGCGCGGTCTGCCGTCAGCGGGCTGTGGTAAATCTTTGCCACCAGGTCCGGTTTGGCGGGAATGTCCCATACGTCTCCCTCACCGCCACCTCCCAGTCGGGATCCGAGGGTAAGGGACTGGCCTGCCTCGTTGAGAATGTCGGTCGGCCGACGGGTCATGCCGGTTCCGATGGGGGTCTGCGGCTGGCGAGCACGAGCGTCTTGTCGTCGTCGGTGCGCTCGCAGATCACGGGCGAGGACAGATAGCGCTCAAGGCCTTCCGACAGCTCTGCGTCTAGACCCGGGGCACCCAGCTTCCTCACCGGCGGGAACATTTTGCGGAAGAAGGACTCGTGGACCGTCCGGGTGGCATCATGCAGGACGAGCTTCTCTATCCCGTCCGAGAAGATGGCGAACTCGTCTATCCGCCGCGGTGCAAGCTCGAAGTCCATCACGTCCTCGACGTTCGGCGCGACGACGAAATTGGTCGTGTTGGCGTATTCCCCGTGTTGGGGCCAGAAGACGTAGGACCACCCGTCCTCCTCGCCGTGCGACACCACGATCGCCCCGTCTCCCACCTGTACGAAGGCGGTCATGGTGCTTCCCGCTAATGCGGCTAGGAGGGTGCATGCATAGTCGCGCGCCACATGTCCGCTGTCCTTGGCCGTCGCCTCCAATGCGGCTCGGACTTCCGCAATCCACCCTGCCACCACAGACCTATTCAACGCGGCTAGCTCGCCGCCGTCACCGAGGAAGACCTCTATGCATTCGATGAAGGTTTTGGCCGCGAGCCATGATCCCACGTCGGAATGGGCTGCGCTGCCCGCACCGTCGGATACCACCGCCACGAGCACCGTATCGTCTAGGGTCTCAATGACAGCGTGCGCGAGGCTGTCCTGGCAGGGCAGCCCGGTTGCGATGTGTGAAGTGCCAACAGCTGATGCTGCCGCCAACCGCCATTTCGGCGTCATCGGATTAGACGCTCGCCCATCCGTCCGGGGCAGTTGGATTGGTCAGGGGCACGCTGTCCCCGACCTGCGAACGCGAGACGCCGCTCAACGAGGATGACAGCCAGGCGAACATCTCCCTGAACTTAAGGCCGTCCAGGGAAAGCGGCTGGCGGGTCGAGAGCTGTGCAAGGACATCCATCTGGGCGCCTTTGACACCTACAGCGAAGAACGAGTGGGACTTAGTGGTCTCGCCTTCCCTGACCAACTGCGCCGCCCGGACGATGCTGTCGGTGGGCGCGCCGTCGGTGATGAGGAAAATCCACGGGCGGTAGTAGGAGATGCCGTTGGCCCGGTAGGCATCCTTGCGTTGGCGCAACATCTCGAGCCCTTGCTCGATGGCCGCACCCATCGGGGTGTCCCCGGTCGTCGGAAGGTTGGGTGGATAGAAGTTGTCAGGCGTGACAAAGTCGGTGACGACGCTCACCGGGCCGAACGTGACGACCGCGATTTCCACCCGCTTCATGGCAAGGGCATCGGCTGCTAGCTCGTCCTTGAAAGCTACAAGCCCTTGGTTGAGGGCAGCGATCGGTGAGCCTTGCATAGAGTGCGAGGTATCCAACAGTAGGAGGCATGGACAACGCGGTTCGGGATTGTCCGCAAAATCGGCTGCGCCGAATGGAATCTGATCGAAGTCTGACATCGCGTATTTTCCCCACTCAATGCAATCTTGTATCGCCTATGGTGACCAAGCATACAATACTGGCGGGGCAATATAGGGGGCCAGCATGGCACGCAAAGGACTTGGCGCATTCGGCATTAGGAAGCCCAGCTTGCGAAAGTCCATCGCGGCGAGGACTTCGGTAAAACGGGTGGTACGGCACAATCTGGGATTGAAGGCACCTCGCGGATGGGGCTGGCTTACGGATCCGAAACGGGCCCTCTACAACCGCACATACTCCAAGACTCGCTTCAGCATCTGGTCGATCCTCGCAAGGCTGTTCGGCAGATGACTTCCACCTTCCCAACAGGCCGGCATTCCCGGTGGGTTGCGATCGCGGCCATGCTTCTGACGTCTTTTTCGAATTCCGCTGGAGCGTCGGAGACCATGCGCATGTGCCATGCCGGCGAGAGGAACGGACCCGAGAAACACTGCCTCGTTGATGGCGACACGATCTGGATTCACGGCAGCAACATCAGGCTCAAGGGCTTCGACACCCCTGAGCCGGCGACCGAGATCTGCGGCGGCGAGGCGGAGGTCGAACTAGCCTACCTTGCCAGTAACCGCCTGCTGGAACTCCTGAACAGCAAAAGCTGGACCGTTGAGACCTTCGGAATAGACGGCACCGGAAAGCGCCTGCTCGGCACCATCCGGATCGATGGTCGCGATGTTGGGGATATCCTGATTTCCGAAGGGCTAGCCCGATCCTGGCCGGACGGCGACGAGTGGTGGTGCCCCTGACCTATCTGAAACGTGCCGGTGTTGGTCGACCAGCGGCCTTAAGGGGGATAGCATGCCGTGCAATGCTGCGGCTTTGCGGCGGAAGCGGCTAAGACATGCCGGCGTCGGGAAAAATGGCATCTGCTGGCTATCGCACCGAAGCGATGCGACTGGTCGGCGCTAAATATCGACAGGAGAAGCTGGCGATCCCTGCGGTTACCTCAAGTCAGTTCGTGGATCGTGACACCCGGTACGACGGCCTTGGCGATATCGCATAGATGTCGGTGATGCGTGAGGTAAATGACCTGACCAACATCCGCCATCTGAGCAAATAGCTTGAACACTTCCTCGTGTCCGCCGTCAGCACATATGTCCCAGAATTAGGGTTGAGAATTAAGGAGTGTTTTGGTCTCGTCGCATGACGAAGGAACCAAGATGACGACCAAATCCTCGAACACGAAAAAGCCTGCCGCGCAGGTGGTGAAGGACATTCGCCGGGCGACCCGCCGGCACTTTTCAGCTGAAGACAAGATCCGGATCGTGCTGGATGGCTTGCGCGGCGAAGACAGCATTGCCGAGCTGTGCCGCAAGGAAGGGATCGCGCAGAGCCTGTATTACACCTGGTCGAAGGAGTTCATGGAAGCCGGCAAGCGCCGCCTGGCGGGCGATACGGCGCGCGCCGCCACCGGTGATGAGGTCAAGGATCTGCGCCGTGAGGCCAGCGCGCTGAAGGAATGCGTGGCCGATCTGACGCTGGAAAACCGTCTGCTCAAAAAAAGCATGATCGCGGATGGGGACGCGTCAGAATGAGGTATCCCGCACCCGAAAAGCTCGAGATCATCAGACTGGTCGAGCAGTCGCACCTGCCGGCGAAACGCACCCTGGACCGACTGGGGATCCCACGCCGAACCTTCTATCGCTGGTATGATCGCTACCTCGGTGGCGGTCCCGAGGCGCTGGAAGATCGGTCCTCAGCACCCAGTCGGGTGTGGAACCGGATCCCGCCTGCCATCCATGACCAGATCATCGAGCTGGCGCTGGAGCAGTCCGAACTGTCGCCGCGCGAACTGGCGGTGCGGTTCACCGATGAGAAGGGTTACTTCGTCTCCGAGGCCAGTGTTTACCGGCTTCTCAAGGCCCACGATCTGATCACCAGCCCGGCCTATGTGGTGATCAAGGCGGAAAACGAGTTCCACACCAAAACGGTACGGCCCAACCAGATGTGGCAGACCGACTTCACCTACTTCAAGATCATCGGTTGGGGCTGGATGTATCTGTCCACCGTGCTCGACGACTTCTCGCGCTACATCATCGCCTGGAAGCTGTGCAGCACCATGCGGGCCGAGGACGTCACCGACACACTGGACATGGCGCTCGCTACCTCAGGCTGCGACCAGGCCCATGTGCATCACAAGCCCCGCCTGCTCAGCGACAATGGCCCGTGCTACATCGCCAGCGAACTTGCAGACTATATCCAGACCAATCGCATGAGCCATATTCGGGGTGCGCCGATGCATCCCCAGACGCAGGGCAAGATCGAGCGCTGGCACCAGACTATGAAGAACCGCATCCTGCTGGAGAACTACTTCCTGCCCGGCGATCTCGAAGCCCAGATCAGCGCCTTCGTCGAGCACTACAACCACCGGCGCTACCATGAGAGCCTGGACAACGTGACACCGGCAGACGCCTACTTCGGCAGGGCCGCAGCGATCATCAAACAACGCGAAAGGATCAAGCGACAGACCATCCAGCATCGGCGCTTGCAGCACCGCAAGCTCGCCGCATAACATCAACCCAACGACGAGGCCGAGACTCCGCTAATCCGACACCAAAACTGAGCCAAATGATCTGACGACGGACATGTTGGCCATACCGATCGCACCCTGATGAAGCGGGATCATGCCGCGCATGAAGTGGATGTCGGCATCGCCGGTGAACTCGACCATCATGTCGCTATGCATGTGGTCGTTGGCGGCTATGTAAGCCTTCGTAGAGGGGCTGTCGGAGACAGACATTTCCATTCGGGCCATGTTGTGCCCCGGCATGGGAGCATCAACGCCCGTTTGGTTCTGTGCGATCACCAAACCCGCGCAGACGGCGAGCGCCCCGGCGGTGAAGATCGGGGTGAGCTTGTTCGTGGAATTGCGCCAGTTCAGCTCACGACGGCGGGATAGCCGGCTGCTTCAAGAGCCTTTTGCAGGGCCGCCGACGTCGCTGTCGTCTCAAGCTTGACGCTGCGTGCGCCGGGATTGGTCTCGATCCTGGCAGTGGGATCGACCGACTGGATCGCCCTGGTGACGGACTTGGCGCAACCGCCGCAGGTCATATTCTCGATCTTGAGTTGCATGAGGAATCTCCTTGGTTGGGTCTCATGACGCCCAAAGTAGGGCTTCCAACCATGGTAAGGTCAAGGGCTACGAAAAAGGAAAATTGGGTCTTGACCTTACCATGGTTGGAAGCCCCATCTTCTGTTCGAACTTGAAATTCGGAACAAAAAGGAGGCGGCTATGAATGCCCGCGTTCGAGCAACAGACCTGTCAGGAACGATATCGCTCCCCATCGAGGGAATGACCTGTGCGTCCTGCGTCGGTCGTATCGAAAGAGCCCTGAAGGCCATTCCTGGTGTCCAAACCGTGTCGGTCAACCTGGCAACGGAACGCGCGAGCATCACGACCAAATCGGTGGTTGCCCGCGCAACGCTGGTCGAGACCATCGAGCACTCCGGTTATTCTGTGCCGGAGCAGTCCGCCGGCGGACCCACCCAGCTATCGGTTGAAGGCATGACCTGTGCATCCTGCGTCGGCCGCGTGGAGCGGGCGCTAAAGGCGGTGCCGGGCGTGAGCGAGGCGGTCGTCAATCTGGTGACCGAGCGCGCTACCATTCAGGGCAGCGCCGATGCGGCGACCCTGATTGCAGCAATCGCGGACGCTGGTTACGACGCAAAGCTGATCGGCGCGACCGCCAGCAATGAAGGCGACGAGAACACAGAGCGCGCCGAAAAGAAGGACGTGGAGCGCCGCGAACTGACCCGTGATTTCACCATCGCGGCGGTGCTGACCGCGCCGGTCTTTCTCATGGAAATGGGATCGCACCTCATTCCGGGCGCGCACGCCCTCATCGAAGCGACGATTGGCATGCAGATGAGCTGGTACATCCAGTTCGCGCTGACCACGCTGGTGCTCTTCATTCCGGGCATTCGCTTTTATGACAAGGGCCTGCCGGCGCTTTGGCGTCTGGCCCCCGACATGAACTCGCTGGTGGCCGTCGGCTCGCTTGCCGCCTATGGCTATTCGCTAGTCGCCACCTTCGCGCCCGGCTTCCTGCCGCCCGGAACGATCAACGTCTACTACGAAGCCGCCGCGGTTATCGTGACGCTCATCCTGCTCGGTCGCCTGCTCGAGGCTCGTGCCAAGGGTCGGACCTCCGAAGCGATCAAGCGCCTGGCCGGCCTGCAAGCCAAGACGGCGCGCGTCCGCAGGGATGGCACGACGCTCGATCTGCCGATTGGCTCGGTGGTATCAGGCGATATCGTCGAGGTGCGTCCCGGCGAACGCCTACCCGTCGATGGCGAAGTGGTCGAAGGCACCAGCTATGTCGACGAGTCAATGATCACCGGCGAGCCGATCCCGGTTGCCAAGTCGGTAGGCAGCGAGATTGTCGGCGGCACGGTCAACCAGAAGGGCGCGTTCGCGTTCCGCGCCACGGCGGTTGGCGGCAACACCGTGCTGTCGCAGATCATCCGCATGGTCGAAGAGGCCCAGGGCTCCAAGCTGCCCATCCAGGCACTGGTCGACAAGGTGACCATGTGGTTCGTGCCAGCGGTGTTCGCCGTGGCGGCGCTGACCTTTGCCGCCTGGCTCACTTTCGGCCCGTCGCCCGCGCTCACCTTTGCGCTGGTCAATGCCGTCGCCGTGCTGATCATCGCTTGCCCATGCGCCATGGGTCTAGCGACGCCGACCTCCATCATGGTGGGCACTGGCCGCGGCGCCGAACTCGGCGTGCTGTTCCGCAAGGGTGAAGCGCTCCAATTGCTAAAGGACGCTAAGGTCGTGGCGCTCGACAAGACCGGTACGCTGACCGAAGGCAAGCCGGCCCTGACCGATCTGGAACTGGCAGCGGGTTTCGACCGGTCGACCGTTCTGGCTCTGGTTGCCGCGGTCGAAGTCAAATCGGAACACCCGATTGCCAGCGCAATCGTGGAAGCCGCTGCCGGGGAAGGCATCGTCCTGCCCGCCGTGTCGGACTTTGAATCGGTGACGGGCTTTGGCGTCAAGGCTAGGGCCAACGGCAAGCGCATCGAGATCGGCGCCGACCGCTATATGGTCGAACTCGGCCATGACGTGGCGGCCTTCTCCAAGGTTGCCGAGCGTCTGGGCGACGAGGGCAAGTCGCCGCTCTATGCCGCGATCGACGGCCAACTTGCGGCGATCATCGCCGTGGCCGACCCAATCAAGGCCACCACGCCTGCGGCGATCAAGGCCCTGCACAATCTGGGCCTCAAGGTCGCGATGATCACCGGCGACAATGCCCGTACGGCCAAAGCCATCGCGGCCCGGCTGGGGATCGATGAAGTGGTGGCCGAAGTGCTGCCAGACGGCAAGGTCGAAGCAGTGCGTCGCCTGCGGGCTCAATACGGCAAGGTCGCCTTTGTCGGTGACGGCATCAACGACGCCCCGGCATTGGCCGAGGCGGATGTGGGGCTCGCCATCGGCACCGGTACGGACATCGCGATCGAAGCGGCGGACGTTGTGTTGATGTCGGGGAGCCTACAGGGCGTATCGAACGCGATCGCCCTGTCAAAGGCGACAATCGGCAATATCCGGCAGAACCTGTTCTGGGCCTTTGCCTATAACACGGCGCTGATCCCGGTCGCTGCTGGCCTGCTCTATCCAGCTTACGGCATCTTGCTGTCGCCCGTCTTTGCCGCCGGCGCCATGGCCCTGTCCAGTGTTTTCGTGCTCGGCAATGCGCTGCGCCTGCGCACGTTCAAGGTCGCGAACTGACAAAACGCAGCAGTCGGCCCCATATCTGGGTCGGCTCTGCGCCAACTAGGAGAATGTCGATGAACATTGGACAGGCATCTAAAGCATCGGGTGTTTCGGCCAAGATGATCCGCTACTACGAGCAGACCGGCCTCATTCCGGCTGCCGACCGGACGGCGTCCGGATACCGCGACTATTCCGATACCGACGTGCACATGCTGCGCTTCATTCGCCGGGCGCGCGATCTCGGCTTCGCAGTTGCCGAGATCAGCGATCTTCTCGGCCTGTGGCGCGATGAGACCCGGCAGAGCGCCGAGGTCAAGCGTTTGGCGCGGGGCCATATCGATGCGCTGGAACAGAAGATCAAAGGCTTGCAGGACATGGCCCACGCGCTCACCACTCTGGTCAATGCCTGCCAGGGGGATCATCGCCCCCATTGCCCGATCCTGCAAAGCCTCGAGAGCGATCCGGAGGACGAAGATCTGTCGGTCAGGGGGCGCCCCGGCGCCGTCGCCCGCCTGTCACATTGAGATAGGCAGACGCAATTTAGTCGCAGCAAAGCGCGTTAATCCTAGTAGAGACGTAGGGTATGATCGTGCCAGGGTTGGCGCGCCCCCAGTCCGAATGGCGTTCGATTGTGAGATAGATGTTCCAGGCTGTTGCTTCACCAAAGCTGCGTGTTTACCGACGCCCGTCGCTGGCCATGATCTTGGTGATCATGGGAGCGGGCACTTTTTCGGTCGTGGGGCAGGAAACTGCCGCAGACGGGAGAACGCTCTATGTGGAGAACTGCGCCGCGTGCCACGGAGCAAATCTAGAGGGCCAGCCAGACTGGATGAACCAGCTGCCGAGCGGTCGCCTGCCAGCGCCACCGCATGACGCAACTGGCCACACTTGGCACCATTCAGACGCACAATTGCTGCGCATCACCCGAGATGGTCTGGCAGCGATCGTTCCAGGCTATCAGACCGACATGCCAGCCTTCGGCGAAACCCTGGTCGACGCTGAAATCGCCGCAATCATCGACTACATCAAAAGCACTTGGCCCGAGCGCGAGCGGGCCTATCAACAGGCTCGGACCGACGGGGACCGCAATGACTAAGCCGGGAAACTGCAGCCTATGTTGAGCTTGGAGCTGCCACGACTGATCAAAGCTGCCAAAGTTGCGACGTGGCGGATTATGCTGGCGTTGATTGTGGCTTGGTCAACCCTTTTCATGATGACGCCCACTTTCGCCTCGGAGCCGACCGTCAAGGTGTCCACGCACCATCAAGCGATCGCCGCAGATGCGCATTGCGAGAGCATGTGCGCCACGGGTCTCGTCCACGGCATGACCGGAGGCGGCCATCAGGGGTGCGTCGTCTGTCCGATCTGCAGTTCCCTGGCGGTATCGGCCGCACCCGATCGTTCGGCCCCCACGGACGATAGTGTCAAATCCATAGCGATGCCCGCTTTGGCGGGCCTGTCACGCTCACCGGATCATCGACCTCCCATCCTCTCCCTCTTTGCGAGCTGAACCCCGGCGCAACGCGCCACCGCAAGACAGAGAGATAAAATGCAAAAATCAGTATCCCGCCGTACCTTTTTGGGGGCGGCTGCCGCGCTTGGCGCGAGCGGCTTCCTCTTGCCCAATTGGGCTCGCGCTGCCCAGCCTCAACAGCGTCTTGTCGCCGCAACACGCACCATTGAAGTCAATGGCCGCGCCGCGACCGTCTATGGGCTGACGAATTCGGCCGGCAATTCCGGGCTGATACTGGCGCCAAACGAGCGCTTTGATCTGGTGCTCGAGAACCGGTCGGGGGCCGCAACCAGCATCCATTGGCACGGGCAGGTTCCCGCTCCAGAGCTCGATGGCGTGTCGGAGACCGGCTACGTCACCGAGATTGCCGATGGCACGGATCGAGCGTTCGACTTTGCCCCGCGATCGGGGACGCACTGGATGCATTCCCACCATGGGTTGCAGGAGCAGCGCCTGCTGGCGGCGCCCTTGATCGTGCATGACGCGGAAGACGTGGCAGCCGACGTGCAGGAAGTCGTCGTTTTGCTGCACGACTTTACCTTCCGCGATCCGGACGAGATTCTCGCCGAGCTGACCGACGGCGCTGGCATGGATCATGGCAGCATGTCATCGGGCCAGGGTGCTATGGCCAGCCCGATGGACCACTCGATGATGTCGATGGACTCCATGGGAACCATGGATCTCAACGATGTAGAGTTTGATGCCTATCTCGCCAATGATCGGACTCTGGACGACCCAATGGTCGTTCGCACGGAACGTCAGGGACGGGTGCGACTCCGCATCATCAATGGTGGTGCATCGACGGCTTTCTGGCTGGATCTGGGCAGTGCCGTAGCCACCGTGGTGGCGGTGGACGGCAATCCGGTGCAGCCGATTACGGCCTCCCGGTTTCCGCTGGCGCAGGCGCAGCGCATCGATTTGATGATCGATGTTCCCGCGGGCGGTGTTGTGCCCGTATTTGCCCAGCGCGAAGGAGACCGGGCGCGCACCGGCGTAATCCTGGCCGCGCCCGGCGCGCAAATCGAAAAGTTTGCCTCGCTCGCGGATACGGCGATCGGTCCGGTGGACATGTCTCTAGAGACGCTGCTGCGCGCGGTTTCAGGGCTAAGTGAAAGAGCGACAGACATACAGCATGCGGTCATGTTGACTGGTTCAATGTCGCCTTATGCCTGGTCACTCGATGATCGCCCTTGGTCGAACCGGCGGACGCCGGAGGTTTCTCTCGGCCAACGCGTGGAAATCGAGTTCATGAACCACACCATGATGGCCCATCCGATGCACCTGCACGGACACCATTTCCAGGTGGTGGCGCTCAACGGCAAACGATTTGCGGGGGCGATGCGGGACACCATTCTGGTCCCGTCCATGGGCACGGTGACCATCGCCTTTGACGCCGACAATCCGGGGCGCTGGCTCTATCACTGCCACAACCTTTACCACATGGCGACAGGCATGATGTCCGAGTTGATCTACACGACGTAGCGCTGGTGCAAAGAAGTGAAGGGGGCGCCATCGGCGCCCCTTGTTTTATTATGGGCCTGTTCTTCCAGCCAAGTCAGCATCTCAGCGGTTTCCTGCTCCTGCGCGTCGATGACCTTGCGCCATCTCCTTGGCCCATTTCGTTGTCGCCATACAGGAGTTCAGCCTTGGCCATGGCGATGGTACCCTGGTGGTGAGGGATCATGCCGCAGACAAAGGCGACGTCGATATCCTCAGCCATGGCGGCGGTCATCATGTCGCTGTTCATCTGGTCCATGGGCGTCCGATGTCACGATCGTGATCGCGCCAAAGCCGCAAAATGGGTTAGCGACAGGCTTGCCAATGGACGCTTGCTGGATTTAGCGCCAGATTGGTTGGCGGAACTAAGGTTGAAATCTGTTTTGCGATGGACGTGCGTTCGTTAAAAAATTGGCTCGCCACGTTGGCGGTTCTGGCCATCGTGCTGGTGCCCATCTGGCAGGCGATTGGGCATGCGCAAACCGGCCTCTCCATCGCTATTGCCGCCGAACAGGCCGATCCCGCCGGCGTACATGACCAGCTAGCACCACCCTCCGCCCACAGTACCGGTCACCACAAGTCGGCCGACCATGCGCACGAACTGCCAATCGTCCGCTTGGCAAGTTGGGTTCCGACGCCCCGGAACAGACCGATCTGGTCGCTCCTGCCGTCCCCCGCCTATGGAAGCGTCGGCCCCTCGCGCCCCGAGCAACCACCTAGACCTTTGTGAGACAGCGTCGCTTGCGACGCCTTTGAGCGCTTTACACGCATTCTCAATTCAAAGGTCTTTCCCTTCCATGACTTTCACCCTGCACCCTCGCGGCTGCCCGCTGCCGCACGTGCCGATTGCGCATGTTCATGCTTCTCCTCGTCACGATGGAGGAGGTTTGCCATGACGCGGAACAAAACGTCGGGCGCCAGCTCACAGGCAGCTTTGCGGCTGCGCTGGCTGCCTCTGGCCATTTTTGTCTTGATCCTGTTGGGGCTAGGGGCCGCCCCGGTCGTAAGGATGCTATCGCCCAACGTCAGCGCATCGTTCCAGCAGGCATCCCTCACCGTTGGTGGCTGGCAAATGGTGGCTTCGGCCGCGGCCGGCGCCGCTGGTCGCATAACGGTACTGGTCGATTTTATCGGCACCGATGTCGCCGGTAATGAGCAACCGCCACGGCCCCAGGTCAGCGCTGCGATGGTCAGCCACAACATGACGATTTCGGCCCCAACGGCCCCCGATGGCGCCACCGCGTTTCGCGCGGACCTCACCGGCAGTATGCCGGGGGAGTGGATCGTCACTGTCGAGGCCAAAGGCGAGCAGCTCAAGCTCCCCGTCAGTGTCCCATGAACAATCGAGATATCTGGAGCAAAATTGTGATGAAACGACGCGCATTTTTGACGATTGGTCTGCTGACACCGTTCGCACCGAGCCTCCTCCTGGCTCAGGAAATGCCTCCCGGGCCGGTCGGGACGGCCGCGCAGCGATATGCCGGTATCCACGGCGAACAGTTCGACATACCGGCAGTCGACACTTCATTGCTTCCGCCGGAATATCAGCGGCAGGTCGTTCGCCATCCCACCTCCGAGCAGCCCGGCACCATCATTGTTGATACGCAAAACCGCATTCTCTACCTGGTAGGAGAAGAGGGTATGGCGGTTCGGTATGGCGTTGGGATTGGCCGCGACGGGTTTTCCTGGTCAGGGCGCGCACTGATCAAAATGAAGCGCGAATGGCCGACCTGGACGCCTCCGAGCGAAATGATTGCACGCCAGCCGGAACTCGAACCCTACCGGAACGGGATGGCGCCTGGGCTGGACAATCCGCTGGGCGCTCGGGCCCTCTATCTGTTCGAGGGCGGGCGGGACACGTTGTACCGCATCCATGGCACCGCCGATGCAAGCTCGATCGGCATGGCGGTCTCCAGTGGATGTGTTCGATTACTCAATCAGGACGTCATCGACCTCTATACTCGGGTGCCGATCAACACGCCAGTCGTGGTCGTTTAGCCCATGGCCACCTTGAAACGACACCTCTTGGTCTGGCTGCTTTCCGCCGTGGCGGTAGCCTATTTCGCGTGGCTGCGGTTCCAATGGGATCCGATGCACCTGTGGAACCGTGCCTTAGCTGACGCATCCTTTGTGGCCCTTGCGGCAGCCATGGCACTTGGCCCGCTGGTCGTATTCTTCCCCAGGCTGACCAGAGTCCTAGCGTATCGGCGCGAGCTCGGCATTGCCGCGGCCGTGCTTGCCACCGCCCATGCTGGGGTCGTTTTTGTCGGCTGGGTCAATTTGAGCATTTGGCAGTTGATGGGGTTCGCGTTCCATCCCCAATTGCAGCGGCAGGTCCTTGCAGAACACGGCCTGGGCTTGGGAAACTGGCTCGGCTTCGTTGCCATGGTGGTCGCCCTCTGGCTCGCCGCCTTGTCCAACAACTGGTCGATGCGGTTGTTCGGCGCGCGCACTTGGAAGCATCTGCAACAGGCAGCAGGTATCGCCTGGCTCTTTGCCGTCGTCCACGCGGCCTATTTTCTGTTCATGCATTTCGAGCATTTCCATCGGTTGCCCACGCCGCCCAATCCTGTGCAGCTGCCTATGGCCGCGCTGGTTGTGTGCGTGCAGATGCTGCGGTGGTCGGCCGTTTTTTTGGTCTGGCGGCGAGGGCGTGTTGCAACACCTGCCATGCGAGTGCGGGCGGCAAGCCGTTAGCCCCTGAACCCACATCGATTGGTGGCGCACGCGCCGCCAATCTATTTAGCTAGCCTTCCTGCATTTGGGCTTGACCTTGCTACGGTGGGAAGGTGCACATTCTTCGAATCCAAAGTTGAGGACAGTGCCATGAGCGGAACGGCGACGGATCACCACCATCAGCATCACGTCCATAGCGGGGCTGCAGATGCGCACTCGGTCAAAGACCCGGTTTGTGGGATGACGGTCGACCCGGCGACCGCCAAGTACCAGGAAAATTACGAAGGGCAGACCTACTACTTCTGCTCTGCAAAATGCCACGACAAGTTCGTCGCGAGCCCCTCTTCCTATCTCACCAAGGCGCTGGTTCCAGCGGCACCGGTCGCTGCCGGAACTATCTATACCTGTCCCATGCACCCCCAGATCCGGCAGGATCATCCCGGCAATTGCCCGATCTGCGGCATGAGCCTGGAGCCGGAGATGCCGACTGCCGAGACGGGGCCCAGTGCCGAACTTGTCGATATGACCCGCCGCTTCTGGATCGGAACCGCGCTAGCGCTGCCCGTATTCCTGATCGAAATGGGCAGCCACCTCTTTGATTTTCACGCCATTGTGGCGCCACAAAACCTGAACTGGATCCAGCTCGTTCTGGCCACGCCGGTGGTGCTGTGGGCCGGATGGCCATTCTTCACGCGCGGCGTCGCTTCCATCACCAATCGTAGCCTCAACATGTTCACCCTGATCGCCATGGGGATCGGGGTGGCATGGCTCTATTCGGTCGTTGCCACGGTATTGCCGGGAATTTTTCCTGCTGACATGCGAGGCATGGGCGGCGCCGTTCCGGTCTATTTCGAAGCGGCGGCGGTCATCACCGCGTTGGCGTTGCTCGGGCAGGTACTGGAGTTGCGGGCCCGGGAAAGCACGTCGGGCGCTATCAGGGCGCTTCTCGACCTGACGCCCAAGACGGCGCGGCGCATCCACGCTGATGGTTCTGATGAAGAGGTGAACGTCGATCAGATCGTCGTCGGCGACAGGCTGCGCGTCCGGCCCGGCGAAAAGGTCCCCGTCGACGGAACGGTCATCGAGGGGCGGAGTGCATTGGATGAATCCATGGTCACCGGTGAATCCATGCCCGTCACCAAGGAGGCCGGTGCTCGGCTGATTGGCGGCACCATCAACCAATCGGGTGGTCTGGTGATGGAAGCAACCCAGATCGGCCACGACACCATGCTGGCGCGCATCGTGCAGATGGTTGCGGCGGCGCAGCGGTCACGCGCGCCGATCCAGAAACTTGCCGATCAGGTGTCCGGGTGGTTCGTCCCGCTAGTGATCGGCATCGCCATCCTGGCTTTTGCCGCTTGGGGCATCTGGGGACCCGAGCCTCGTTTTGCTTATGGCCTGGTGGCGGCCGTCTCAGTGCTCATCATCGCCTGTCCCTGCGCGCTGGGGCTGGCAACACCTATGTCGATCATGGTGGGGGTCGGCAAGGGTGCGAGCCTTGGCCTGTTGATCAAGAATGCCGAGGCACTGGAGCGCCTTGAAAAGATCGATACCCTGGTTGTGGACAAGACCGGCACCCTTACCGAAGGCAAGCCGGCCGTCACAGCCATTGTTCCGGCCGACGACTTCGACGAGGAGCGGTTGCTGCGCCTGGCAGCGAGCCTCGAGCGGGCTAGCGAACATCCGCTGGGTCTGGCTATCGTCACCGCAGCCACGGATCGGGGACTGACATTGTCCGACCCGGCTGACGTGGATTCGCCGGTCGGCAAGGGCCTTACCGGCACCGTCGATGGAGAGACTGTATATATCGGCAGCACGAAATATCTCGCCTCGGTGGGAATTGATGCCGCTGATTGGACTGCTCGCGCCGACAAGCTCCGGGCCGACGGCGCCACCGCGGTTCTGGTGGGTGTGGCGCAGCGGATAGCCGGCGTCATCGGTATCTCCGATCCGATTCGCAAGACAACGCCGGCCGCGCTGAAGGCCCTGGCCGAACTCGATATCAAGGTCGTAATGATGACTGGCGACAACAAGGTCACGGCAGACGCGGTAGCGCGTACGCTGGGCATCCAGTCGGTCGAGGCCGACGTGCTGCCCGAGCGCAAAAGCGAGGTGGTCAGCCGCTTGCGGGCCGGCGGCGGGATCGTGGCCATGGCCGGCGATGGCGTCAATGACGCGCCCGCGCTGGCCGCCGCCGATGTCGGGATTGCCATGGGGACCGGGACGGACGTCGCGATCGAGAGCGCCGGTGTGACTTTGCTAGGCGGGGATCTGATGGGCATTGTCCGGGCGCGGACCCTGTCGCGGGCGACGATGGGCAACATCCGCCAGAACCTGTTCTTCGCTTTTGCTTACAATGCTGCCGGTGTTCCGGTCGCCGCAGGGGTGCTGTATCCGTTCTTCGGATTGACCCTATCCCCCGCCATCGCCGCTGCTGCCATGGCATTGTCCTCGGTCAGCGTCATCGCAAATTCACTGCGACTGCGGAGCGCCAGGATCGAGTGAACATTGGGAGTCGGATGGATTTATGGAGCTAGCGACACCTTAAGCAAACTCGAATACAGGCCCGACCGATGCGGCCCGCTTGGCGAGAAGGTTGCCACGTCGCGTGGATGCAGCCTGGATTTGGATCCTCAGTTCATGCTGCTGACTAGAACAGGATCGGTGAATACTGATCCAAGTTTGCCCCCCAGGCGACGTTCGCAGTCGTCCAAGACTTTGGAATTGCTGGCCTCATGATCGTGACACCTCCGCCGATCGGAGTTGAACCCCAAGGCCGGTTCACACGCAAGATTACAGATGTGGCTCTGGGGAGAACGCTACTCTGCCTGTGACCTGGCTCCCAGGGCAGGGCACCGTTCCCCGCTCTTATTCCAGACCCGCCTATTCGACACGATCAAGGACGGCGACAGCGAAAAGCGCGTGCTCAATGTCGTCGATACCGAAGCCGCCCTCGGCCTCCGTGGCAAAGGTCGGAACCGGTTTGCCGCCTTGCTCATAATGGCTTCGCTCCTTGTGGATGCGCGCTCGGCCAAAGGCGATATTCATCGCGATAGCCGACTTTCATCATCGATGAGTGTGACTCGGACCGGCGCCGCATTACCCCACGTCCAAAGCACGAGATTGAGGTCCTCGCTGGTTGCGCCCGTCGCAAAGCTTGGGACCAGCAGGCCGTGATAGCCTTCGGCCATCAACGTTCGGGCAAAAGCCCGCGTTCTGGCTTCCCCTGCGGGTTCGGCTTACCCGAGAATGCAACGGTCGCTTTTTCCGTTGCCAGGTTGACGTCTGCGGATATGACGCCCGGGACGGCGCGGATGGACTTTTCCACCCGCGCGACGCACGAGGCACAAGTCATTCCTTCGACGGCAAAGTCGATGGTGAAAGCGGTGTCCGTTCCGGGCGCGACTGGCTCGATCTGAGCCGTTTCAGAGCGCATTCTGCAGTCCTTCATCTAACTGCCGATATAAATAGTCCTTCCAACGACTGTAAGGTCAAGCGGTATCGCAGATTCTGCGCTCAGGTCCTGGAGACGCCGATCTTCTAATTGATCAGAGGCCGCTCAAAAGCCCGCAGCGGTCTGGCTCAAGCGCTGCGTCGGTTCCATCCATAGGGCGTGAGGCCTCGTGGCTTATAGACCGAAAGAACGGTGGCCAAGAGCAAGACCAAAAGGCCGCCGCCCGCGTGAAGGACCATGGACGAACGGGCCGGTGTCCAGGCGGGGGAGGCCAACGTGGCGGCCGGAAGGTCGGAAAGCAACCTAATGGTTTCGGTCTGCAGGAGCAGGACCACCAGCGCCAATGCCGTGAGCCCGAGCTTTATCACGACCCAATAATGCCGGATCAGCCCCCAAGGCGTTACCAGCGACTGCAGCGTGCCGATTAACAGGCTCGCCCAGGCCAGCGGGACGATCAGGTAAACCGTGATGAGGTTCATGGCCAAATAGATGCCGGGCTCCTCGGCCGCAACACCGACGGCGGCGAGCAACAGAAATGCGGCGACAGCGCCCAATAGACCGACCGAACTGGTGATATGGAGCGTCAGCAGCAGTCTGCGCAGAGAGGCCCCGGCCGTCATTGCGGGACGAGCTCAACCGTCTCTTGGGAGACATGGCGACCCGGGCCATGAGTGCCACCCAGTCCGGCGGCCATAACGATAGCGACCAGCACCACTACTAGCAGAGCAATGGCACCGATGATCTTGACCCAGGTCGGCGTGCCGTAGACCTCGGCTCCCGACTTGTTCACGGATCGTGCCATGCCAACCTCCCGATGCGACGTTCGAATTTTATCGATACACAGTGTCTATGTCAAATGCACGGTGTATGGACGCGCGGCGCATCGCCTAGTATTAGAAGGTGTATGCCGAAACTCTGGACCGACACGATCGAGGCCCACAAGCAGACCGTCAGAGACGCGGCGCTCGACGCGGCTGCGTCCCTGGTCATGCGCCGGGGTCTGTCCTCTGTGACGATGTCCGAGATCGCCCAAGAGACCGGCATCGGCCGCGCGACGCTCTATAAGTACTTCCCCGAGGTTCAGTCCCTTCTTGAGGCTTGGCACGAACGTCAGATCGGTCGGCACCTGGCAGCCCTGGCGTCGATTGCCCATGGCGGAGAACCGCCCATCGAGCGCCTGGGCATGGTGCTGCGGGCTTACGCCGGCATGGCGCATGGTCGGCATGACGGCGAGCTAGCCGAGGTGCTGCACTCGGGGGGCCACGCCGTCCACGCCCGCGGTCACCTCACCGCGTTTGTATCCGCACTGATCGCCGAAGGCGCGCGGGCCGGCACGGTGCGTAGCGATGTGCCGCCGCAGGAATTGGCGACGTTCTGCCTCGCCGCGATGTCGGGAGCTCGCGATAGCCAATCCGATGCCACCGTCGCCCGGTTGGTGGCATTGACGATCGACGCGCTCGGGTCACCGGATTGACGGGCCCGAAATTTCTGAATGTCCTTGACCTTCCCACTGTTGGAAGGTCCAGATTGGATGCATCCCAACGAAGAAGGACGATGAGATTTACAATTTTCAAGTCAGCGACATGACCTGTGCCCATTGCGTGGCTACCGTCGAACGGGCGGTCAAGAGCGTCGACGGCGCCGCCAAGGTCGATATCGATCTGGGTGCGCTTGCGGTCAAGA
>NZ_FQVC01000006.1 GCF_900128975.1 Devosia limi DSM 17137
CAAGCCTGGCCAGGCGCCGCGCCAGATCAGCCAGCTCGCCGGGGCTAGTGCCGCAGCGCAGATGCGTGCCGGCTGGATGGATGTGGATGTCCAGATGGGCTTTGGAAACGTCGATGCCGACGAAGCCGGAGTGTACTAACATGGCCTTGCTCCCAGGCTTGTGGTGCGGGCGAGAGCCCAATCAACCGTTCGGGGTCAAAGGGAGCAGGCAGGGCCTTGCTTGACCGCGGCTGTCAAAAACCAGCCCGTAAAGACGGCCTCCTGCCTGCATCAGCCGGGATGCGCATCCCGGCTGATGCGCCAAGTAAACCATATTCCCTCCACACAAGCCCGCGGGCAGCCCGAAGATGGTATCGAGGCAAGAATGGATTCCCGCCTGCGCGGGAATGACTCCGTGTCTGGCTGAGCTATCGTGCCTGGCTAGCCATCGCGGTTTGGCATGGGCCGTGTGCCTTGTCACACGCCCGCCCCCTAAGGCGCAGGCACATAAGTCTCGCTGCACAGCGCGATAAAGCTCTTCATCGCCGCCGATTGCGGGCTGGACTTGCGCCGCGCCACCAGCAATTGCCGCAATGCCCAGGGCTCGGCCAGCGGCGCACAGACCAGGTCCGTCCCTGCCAGCAAATGCAGGCTGGTGGAGCGCAGGAACCCGATGCCAAACCCGGCCTCGACCATGCGCACCAGCGCCGGGAAGCTCTCGACCCGCACGCTTTCGCCCAGGGGCCGTCCGGCGCGCTTGGCGGCTTCGCTCAGCAGGCGGTCGAGCGAGCCGGCCTGATGGATGCCGACGATTTCGTGGCCGATCACCTTGTCGAAGGCGATGTCCTGGCGCGGCAGGATCTGGGCGGCCAGCGGATGATCGGGCGGCGCCAGCACCCAGACGCGATCATCCTCGAAGGGTTTGATCTCGAAGCGGGCGAAATCGTAATTGTCGGAAACAATGGCGATATCGGCCCGGCCCTCGTCCAGCGCCAGCAACCCCCTGGCCGCGCTCATTTCCTGGATGTCCAGTGCGATGGCCGGATGCTTGCCGGCAAAGCGGGCCAGCAGTTCGGGCAACCGGCCGGTCAGGGCCGAACTGGTGCAGGCCAGCCGCAGGCTGCCACGCTGGCCGGTGGCGAAATCGGCCATCACCGCATCGAGATCGGCAATGGCCCGCAAGACGCTGCGGCACCCCTCGGCATAGGCGTCGCCGGCGGCGGTCAGGCGCACGCCCTGCGCCGAGCGGTCGAACAGCACGACGCCCAGCCGGCTCTCCAGATCGGATACCCGGCGGCTGACCGCCGAGGAGGCGATCCCCTCGCGCTCGGCGGCGCGACCAATGGAGCCGGTATCGGCCAAAAGCAGAATCAAGCGTGCGGTGACGCTGTCGAACGGATGCATGCCATCTCCCCAGATGGCGGCACCATAGCCACTCATCGCGCCTAGATCACCAAGGAGATACCGCGTGCGAGGTAAAAAATGCCAATCGCGGTGACAATCCAGCGGGTCCAGCGGCGGAAATTGGCGTCGGTCAGCCGCTGCAGGATCCAGTGTCCGGCGCTGGTGCCGGCAATGGCGAAGGGTGCAGCCAGCGCCACCGCCGCCCATTCATTGGCCGACAGCACCATGGCCGCGCCCCAATAGAACACCACCTTGGCCGCATGCGAGATCACCTGCGCCGCCGCCTTGGTGGCAATCACCTTGCGCCGGTCCATCTGGGTGCGGATGAAGAAGATGTCGATGGTCGGCCCCGAAACGCCCACCGCCAGGTTGAGCCCGCCCCCCACAAGGCCGCAGACAAAGGCATGGTGGGGCTTGCTGGCATCGAGCGCCAGCCAGTCCTTGGGAATCCAGACCAGGATCGGCATCAGGCCGATGGCGATGCAGACCGTCGCCAGGTCGGGCGTATAGCGCAGCAGGTAGAGCAGCACCCCGGCGACGACCAGGCCCATGCAGATGATGCCGAGAATGCGCCAGTCGATATAGTCGCGCGATAGCCAGGCGCGTGAGCCATTGGCGATGATCTGGATGGCGCCCTGCACCGCGATGGCGGTCCCCACCGGCAGGATCACCAGCAGCAGCGCCAGCAGGATCAGCCCGCCAGCCATGCCGAAAATGCCCGAAATTGTCGATGTCGCGAATACCGCCACCAGCATGGCGGCGCCGACCCAGATACTCATGGTTCGTCCTCAATCCCCATTGCGCTTGTGCGCCAACGCGGCGGACGCCGCCAGTGTGGATCCGGCATGAGGGGTTGCCGGGAACGAGAGTGCCCGCGGATCGTCGCCGCGGGCACCTTGCATTCAGCGCCCCTGCATCAGGTCGAGGCGGCCCTGGGCCCGCCCGCCGCCACCAGCTCGTCGGGGATATCGTCGAACGAGGCATAGTTCATGTTGTAGAGCCGCGCATATAGCCCATCGAGGGCCATCAGTTCGTCATGGTTGCCGTTTTCGATCAGCTCGCCATTCTGCAGCACGATGATGCGATCGGCGCCGCGAATGGTGGCGAGCCGGTGGGCGATGACCATGCCGGTGCGCCCCTCGAGCAGGGTCAGCAGCGCCTTCTGGATCTGCCGTTCCGTATAGCTGTCGATATTGGCCGTGGCTTCGTCCAGCACCAGGATCTTGGCGTCGGCCACCAGTGCCCGGGCAAAGCTGAGCAATTGCCGTTGCCCCAGCGACAGGTTGGAACCGCGCTGTTCCAGCACGCTGTCATAGCCGCCCGGCAGGCGCTCGATGAAGTCATGCGCGCCCACGGCCCTCGCCGCCGCGATGACGTCTTCGCGGGTCGCCGAGGCCTTGTTGTAGCGGATGTTGTCAAAGATCGAGCCGGTGAACAGGAAGGGCTCCTGCAGCACCATGGCCACCTGCTCGCCGAGCGATTCCTGGGTGACGTCGCGCACGTCATGCCCGCCGACCATCACCGCGCCGCCCTGCACCTCATAGAACCGGTGCACCAGCGACATGGCCGACGTCTTGCCCGAGCCGGTCGGCCCGACCAGCGCGACGGTTTCGCCCGGCTTGACGGTAAAGCTCACATTCCTGAGCACCGGCCGGTCGGCGCTATAGCCGAACACCACGTCGCGGAACTCGACCGAGCCGTCCATGTCCCGGGTCAGCGTCACCGCATCGGGCTTGTCATTGATGGTGGCGGGAATATCGAGCACATCGGTGATGCGGCGGCCCGAGGTCATGGCGCGCTGCATGATCGAATACTGCATGGTCAGCGAGCGGATCGGATCGAAGAAGCGCTGGATATAGAACAGGAAGGCGACGATGACGCCGATCTGCAGCCCGCCATTGAGCACCAGCGAACCGCCGACCACCACGACGATGGCCATGGCCATGCCGGTGAGGGTATCGACGATGGGCACCATGACCTGCGCATAGCGCGAGCCGGTGAGCTGGGTGCGCAGATTGGCATAGGCCTTGTCGTCATAGAGGTCGAAATTGACCTTCTGGCGATCCAGGTTCTGCACGGTGCGCACGCCGTTGATGCCCTCGGCCATGGCGCCATTGGTGATCGAATTGGATTCGTGCGCCGCCCAGAAGGCGCGCTTGGCCGGCGGCAGCCAGAAGATGCGCACCACGAACAGGATCGGCATGGTCGAGAGCGTCAGCAGGCCCAGCCGGAAATCCAGGGTCAGCAGCACCACGACAATGCCGAACAGCAGCACCACGTCGCCAACCGAAATAACCGAGGTTTCCAGGAATTCCTGCATGGAATTGACGTCGCCCTGCAGCCGGCTCATCAGCCGGCCGACTTCGGTCTTGTCCATGAAGCTCAGCGACACCCGCTGCAGCTGGGCAAACATCGCCCGGCGCATGTCGAACAGCACGTTCTCGGCCACCTGGCCGACCTGGCTTTCCTGCACCCAGGACGCGGCATAATTGATCGCCACCACCACGGCAAAGGCCGCGACGGCCCAGAGCAGGTTGGTGGCATCGCCACCCTGCACCATGCCCCGGTCGATGGCGAAGCCGATGATCAGTGGAATGGCCAATTGTGTCGCCGTGAATACCAGCACGGCGGCTACCGACAGGTAGATCTTCATGCGGTAGGGCCGCACAAAGGCCCAGATGCGGCGCACGGTCTTGGGGTCATAGGCCTTGCCGAAGACTTCCTCTTCGATGCGATGGCTGCCGACACTGGCGCGGGGCGGGCGCTGGCCCGGGAATGCGGCGACGTCGCTGTCGTTGTCTTCGATCACGCTCATCGGGCGGCGCTCCCCATTTCAAGGTCATCGACGGGGCGGGTCTGCAGGTCGTAAAGCGCCCGATAGCGGCCACCCAGCGCCAGCAGCTCTTCATGGGTGCCGCGCTCGACGATCTTGCCGCCGTCAAGGAACAGGATCATGTCGGCATGCAGGAGCGAACTCAGCCGGTGCGAGATGACCAGCGTCACCCGGTTGCTGGCAAAGCGCTTGATGGCGCTGCGGATGCGGTGCTCGGTGCCGGCATCGATGGCGGCGGTCGAGTCGTCGAACACCATCACCGCCGGCTTGAGCACGAGGCTGCGGGCAATCGACAGACGCTGGCGCTGGCCACCCGACAGCGACACGCCGCGTTCGCCCACCACGGTGTCGTAACCGGCGGGCAGGCCCATGATGTAATTGTGCAGCTGAGCACTTTCGGCGGCTCTTTCGATCTTGGTCTCCTTGGACCAGGGATCGCCATAGGCAATGTTGTTCTCGATGGTGGTGGTGAACAGGAACGAGTCCTGCTGCACCACGCCGACAGCTCGCCGCAGCGAGGCGAGCGAGACCGCGCTGACATCCTGCCCGTCAATGGTGATGCGGCCACCGCTGATGTCGTAGAAACGCGGGATCAAATGGGCGAGCGTCGACTTGCCGCTGCCCGGCGCGCCGACAATGCCTATCGTCTGGCCGGCCCTGGCCTCGAAGCTGACGCCATCGAGCGTCGGATATTTGGCGCCCGGATAGGTGAAGCGCACATCCTCGAAATGCAGCGTGCCATCGGTGACCTCGAGGTCGGCAACACCGGGCGCATCCTCGATTTCCAGCGGCTGGTCGAGAAAGCCATAGAAGCGCTCGCCGCAGGTGGCGGCACGGGCAAACGAATTGACCATCAGGCCCAGCTGGCGCACCGGCATTTGCAGGATGGTCATGAAGGTCAGGAACGAGGCGAGTGTGCCGACGCTCATGTCCCCGGCCATCACCTTGTTGCCGCCCACCCACAGCACCAGCCCCATCGCCACGAAGAACGAGAAGGTCATGATGCTGGTATTGCGCACGCGCACCTGCACGCGCTCATGGGCCAGGTCCAGCGCCGCCCTGGAGGCGGCGTCGAACTTGCCCAGCTCGAAATTCTGCGCCGAAAACGCCCGGACCACGCGGATGCCGCCGAGATTTTCTTCCATCACCCGGGTCAACGCCGAGAGCTTTTCCTGCAGCACCAGCCAGGTGGCGCGCAGCGTCAACTGGGCGACCGAGGAGCGCCAGGCGACAAAGGGCACAAAGCTCAGTGCCAGCAGGCCCAGCACCATATCGGTGCTCAGCAGCATATAGGCGCCGACCCCGATCAGCACCGTCAGCAGGATGGTGCGAATGAAGCCGGTGGAAAAGAACATGCGCAGCCCGTCCAGGTCGAGCAGGCCCAGCGTGATCAGGTCACCGCTATGGACCCTGTCATGATAGGAATAGGACAGGCGCTGCACCTTGTCGTAAAAGGCCAGGCGCAATTCATAGCCGACATGGTGGCCCACCGATTCCGAATAATAGTTCTGCAGCAGGGTGAAAAACCCGCGCGCCACCGAGACCGCCAGCAGGCTCATCGCGGTCCAGAACAGCGCCTGTTCGGCGCCCTCGCCCGCCGTGGTCAGAATGCCTTGCGCCTGATCCACCGCATGGCCGAGCAGGCGCGGAATCAGCAGCTGCAGCACCGCCGCAATGACCGTCGCGCCAATCGCGGCAGCGGCCTGCCAGGGATGGCGGAATGAATAGAGGGTAATCCGGGTCAGCGGCCCATGGTTCCTGCCCGCATGAGCGGCAGCCACATGCGCGCGCGCATCACCGCGTGATCGGACGCGGCCAGGCTTATCGGTGGTCAAGGAAGTATCCAGACTTCAATATAATAGGGGGCGCCCAAACAGGGAAAGCAGACAACCGGAAACCCGGTTCGGGCAAATCAACTCGCCATGGCATTCAATGCCCATTCGAACTGCCATTCAAGACGGTTTTCCGCAAAAAGCGCAAATCGCGCACCGTTTTGCCCCGTCACGGGACTGTCACTCGGGCAGCGGGGCCTCGGGGTAGATCAGGGCCGAACACAGCCGGTTCTGCGCATCCAGCTTTGCCTGTTCGTCGGCACTGACCCGGCCGGTATAGATGGCATTCCAGAGGTCGTTTTCCTGCACGCCTTCGAGCCCGCACTGGCAATAGGTGACGCATAGATTGGCCGGCGTGCCGCCCTCGGTACAGGTCTGCTGGCAGGAGCCGAGAAACTCGCCATTGCGGCTGGCAATCTCGGGCTGCAGCCATAGCGCAAATGGATAGAGCACGCCGAGCAGCAGCGGCTGGTGCACCAGATAGATGACGAGGCTCCAGCGCCCGGCCAGCGCCAGGCTGCGCAGGATCGGGCCCCGCGCCGTGATCGTCGCCAGCCGCTCGGCCAGCGATGAGGCCAGGATCAGGCGCGTCGCCAGCACGCCAAGCAGCACCACGCCAAACCAGGGAAACACCGGGACCAGATCATTGGCCGGCGGCGGCACCACCCAGAAGCCGATCCAGGACCAGACCTTGTGGTCAAACATCGGGTCGGAATAGACCAGCGGCAGGCCGATAAAGATCGCAGCGACAGCAACAACCAGCCAGAGCGGCGCGCGCAGGAAGGGCAGCGCCATCAGGCTGAACAGCGCGATGGCATGCAGCACGCCGAAATAGACGAAGCTATCGGGGAAGGCGAAAAACGTGGCCACGGTAATGGCCAGCGCCCCGGTTGCGACCATGGCAAAGCGCTTCCAGAAGGCGCGCCAGCGAATGGCTCGCCCATGTCCCAGCACAAGACCAACGCCCACCAGCAACAGGAAGCTGGCCAGCAAGGTCCGGGCAAAGGCGACCCAGCCGGGGTCATAGCCGACATCGACGGGAAAGAAGCGCAGATAGCTCAGATCCCAGAAGAAGTGGTAGACCACCATGCCCACAATGGCGACACCACGCGCGATATCGACAATGGCAAAGCGGGGAGGTTTTGGCGTAGTTGCGTCAGCGTTAGTCATTCCAAAGCCCCCTCACCCAAGTGCCTACCGCTGGAGCGTAGGCCACAATGCCACCCAACCCACCAGCCGTCATCCCGGCGAAAGCCGGGATCCAGTTTTCTTCCCGCACCCCCAAACTGGACCCCGGCATCAGTCGGGGTGACGCCGGGGTGGTCGACACGTCCGTAGCAACTCCCGCCCTAAAAACGAAAGCAGCGCTCTAATCCGCCTGCCGCTCCAGCACCGCCAGAAACGCATCGCCGTAACGCTCCAGCTTGGCCTGACCGATTCCGGGAATGCTCAACAGGTCATGCAATTGCCGCGGCCGGGCCAGCGCCATGGCGCGCAGGGTGGCGTCCTGGAACACCACATAGGGCGGCACGCCCTGTTCCTTGGCAATGCGCAGCCGTTCGGCGCGCAGCGCATTGAACACGGTCATCGCCGGCTCGGCCAATTGCACCGCGCCGGCCAATTGGCGGCGCACATCGGCAGATTTTTTCGGCCGGTCCTTGCGCAGGATCACCGTCTGCTCGCGCTTGAACACCGCATGGGCGCCCTGCCCCAGCGTCAGCGCGCCATGGGCCGCGTGATCGACCACCACCAGCCCGGACGCCGTCAGCTGCCGCAGCACCGATTGCCAGACCCGCGCGTCGAGATCCTTGCCCTGGCCGAACACGGCCTGCTTGTCATGGCCGAAGCGCTCGACCTTTTCGGTCACCTTGCCCATCAGCACATCGATGACATGGGCAGCGCCAAAGCGCTGGCCGGTCCGGTAGATCGCCGCCATCGCCTTGATCGCCGCCTCGGTGCCGTCCCAGCTTTCCACCGGCGAGCGGCAGGTATCGCAATTGCCGCAATCGCCGGCATAGTCCTCGCCGAAATGCGCCAGGATCGCCTTGCGGCGGCAACCGGCGGTTTCGCAGACGCCGAGCAGAGCATTGAGCTTGCGGTTTTCCAGCCGCTTGATCTCGTCGGGCGCATTGCCTTCGTCGATCATGCGGCGGCGCTGCACCACATCGGCCATGCCATAGCTCATCCAGGCATCGGCCGGCGCGCCATCGCGACCAGCGCGGCCGGTCTCCTGGTAATAGGCCTCGATCGAGGCCGGCAGGTCCATATGGGCGACATAGCGCACGTCGGGCTTGTCGATGCCCATGCCAAACGCCACCGTCGCCACGAGGCAGACGTCTTCTTCCTTGAGGAAGATGTCCTGATGCGCATTGCGGCGGGCGGCATCCATGCCGGCGTGATAGGGCAGTGCGCGGATGCCCTTGGCCGACAGCCATTCGGCGGTGTCCTCGACCTTGGCGCGGCTCAGGCAATAGACGATGCCGCTATTGCCCTTGTGCCCGGCAAGGAAAGTCAGCAGCTGCTCGCGGGCCTTGTCGCGCTCGATGATGGCATAGGAAATATTGGGGCGGTCGAAACTGGTCGAGAAGACCTCGGCGCCTTCCAGCCCCAGCCGCTCGATAATATCCTGTCGCGTCGTCGGATCGGCGGTTGCCGTCAGCGCAATGCGCGGCACGCCGGGGAACAGTTCGGTCAGTTGCGCCAGGTCACGATATTCCGGGCGGAAATCGTGGCCCCATTGGCTCACGCAATGGGCCTCGTCAATGGCGAACAGCGCGATATCGAGCCCTTCGACCATGTTGCGGAAGCCCTGCGTCGCCACGCGTTCGGGCGCCACATAGAGCAGGTCCAGTTCGCCATTGCGCAATTGCCGGCGCACATCGCTGGATTCTTCGGGCGTCAGCGACGAATTGAGCGCGGCGGCGGCAACGCCGGCCTGGCGCAGCGCCTCGACCTGGTCGCGCATCAAGGCAATCAGCGGCGAAATGACAATGCCGACACCGGGACGGCAGATGGCGGGGATCTGGTAGCAGGCCGATTTACCGGCGCCGGTGGGGAACAGCACAACCGCATCGCCGCCATTGGTGACATGATGGATCACATCGCCCTGCAGGCCGCGGAAAGACTTGTGGCCGAAGACATCGCGCAGCACGGCTTCGGGCTCGCGGGGCGTCGGCGAAACTGCCATCGTCCCGAATTGTGCCATGCCAAAATCCTGCCGTCGCCCGGCGCCGAATCCGGCACCCTCACCCGCCCCTTGGACCATAGGGCGCGGTGAGCCGCAAGGCATGGATGGGTCACGTGTTGCCGCAGTCCAGCAGCTTGTCAGCTATGGGCAGCATGCTGACTATTGCGCTTGCGCGTAGCGGCAGCCTTCTTCGCCGAGGCGGAGCGCTCGGCGGCCGAGCGGCTGGCCGAAGCCTTGCCGCCTTTTTCGCCCCCCTTATGGGCCGCGGGATGGCCTGTATCCTTGCCGCGCTCGGAGCCGGATTTCTTGCCGCCGCCATCGTCCTTGTTGACCGTGGCCCAGGCGCGGCTCTCGGCCTCCTGCTCGGAAACACCCCGGCTTTCATAGCTTTCGGCGATGTGTTCGGCCTTGCGCTTCTGCTTGTCGGTATAGGCGGATTTGTCGCCTCTGGGCATCTCGTCCTCCATCAGGTCGAGGCGCGAAGCGGGCGGGATAAGGGCTCGGCTACCATTTCGTTGGTCAGGATGGGAAACCGGAAAAACCATCCTGTTCCCTCTGCCGCCACGTCCGGTTGACGCGCTCGCTGCCTCAGCAAGAAAACCAGCATGCTGGTAGTTTTGTTCCCGCTTTTACGTTCACATCGCTGCTGCGCAGTCGATCACTTCGGCTGCGTCAGGGGCTTGCTGAGATAGCGCGAACCACCTTCGACGAACCGCCAGGGGGTCTCGACACCCTTGGTCAGCCCGATCCTTATCCCCGTCTGGACCTCGCCAATTTCGTCTGCCGGCGCCAGCAGGAATGGCGGCTCATCCAGCGGCAAGTGATTGTGCGCATTGCTTATTCCCAGCGCCTGGCACAGCCGTCCCGGCCCCGCACACAACAGGCGCTCATTACTCATCCCCCGCCGCTCCGCCATCAGCGACACTCCATGCGTCGGCCGCAATGCCCGGATCAGCACCGCGCTCCCCGGCCGGCACACAAAGTTGAGGCACCAATGCATCCCGTAGATCCTGTAGACATAGGCCCGCCCCACCGGCCCAAACATCGCGCCATTGCGCGGCGTCGGACCGTTGAAGCTGTGCGCTGCTGGATCGGTCTCGTCATAGGCCTCGACCTCGACCAGCGGCCCGCCAACGCCATCGACGAGCAGCGTCACCCCGATCAGGTCGCGCGCCACCTCGAGGACGGGACGGTCAAAAAAACTCTTGTCGATCAGAGGCGTATCAGCCATCGGCGCAACCAGGGCCGGTCAGCCCGGGATCGGGCCATCCTTTTGGGCACGCAGCATGCCGGCATAAACGCCGGGCTTGGATTTCGGGATTTCCAGGCAATCCAGCCGCTTCTGGTAAAACGCGATCGGGCCGGGATCGCCGATGACGGCATAGCCATAGCCCGCCTCGCGCATGCCCTTGAGGGTGGCGATCAGCAGCGCATCGCCAATGCCCTGCCCGCGTGCCGCGACATCGACGCCGGTGGGGCCGAAAAAGCCCTTGGCGGTGGTGTCATGGCAGGCAAAGCCCAGCATCTTGTTGTCCTTGACCGCGATCCAGGTGGTCACCGGCGTCTGCGCCAGGCCGCGCGCCGCTTCGGAGACCCAATGTTCGCTGAAATGCGCGCGGATCCAGTCCAGCACCACATGACCTTCCGGCGCAATGGCGCGGCGCACCATGATACCGGCGGCGGCCACGCGGGCTTCGGCTTCGAATACGGGCAGGTCGTAGAGGCGGACCAGATAATCGGTCACGGCAGTCTCCTCGGATCGGATAATGGTGGCGGGCCCGTGGCCGCGCATTTGCCGAACAATGTGGAAGCCTCGGGTCGGGCAAGTCAAGCAGACCAAACCGGCAAATTCGACAGAATTCGTACGGCGAAACGGCGGATAGATCAGTTCAAGTTATTGATTTACATATATTTTAATACTGACACGCGGTGCAGCACCGCGCAGCAGGGGGATAACTTGAAATGAGGTTATCCCCCTGCGCGCGCCCATTCGGGCAACCAGCTGCCATGGGCCGCGATCAAGTCGTCGACGAGGTTCCAGATCTGCTCCAGATCCAGCTCCGCCGCAGTGTGCGGGTCCATCATCGCCGCGTGATAGATATGCGCGCGGTTCTCGGTCATCAGCGCCGCCACAGTCAGTTCCTGCACATTGATATTGGTGCGCATCAGTGCCGTCAGCTGCGGCGGCAGCGCGCCGATAATGGTCGCCTGGATGCCCGAAGCATCGACCAGGCACGGCACTTCAACAGCGCAATTGGCCGGCAGCGAGGTGATGGCGCCATTATTGCGCACATTGCCATAGATCACCGAAGGCTCGCCGGTCCAGACCGAGTTCATGATCGAGGACGCGTATTCGTGGCTGGCCTTGACCTCGATTTTGTCGGCCTTGCGATAGTCGGCGGCCTGGCCCTTCCAGCGGGCAATCTGTTCGACGCAGCGCTTGGGATATTCATCCAGCGGAATGCCGAACTTCTCGATCAGGTCGTCGCGGCCTTCCTTGATGAAATAGGGCGTGTATTCGGCAAAATGCTCGGAGCTTTCGGTGACGAAATAGCCCAGCCGCGTCATCATCTCGTAGCGCACCTTATTGGGGCAGCGCGGGTTCCAGCCGGGCTTGGGGGCGCGGCCTTCGGCATAGGCGCGATGCAGGTCGGGATAGAGATCGCGATAGCTGCCATCGGGCTGGCGATGCTCGAATTGCAGGTAGAACGCCATGTGGTTGATGCCGGCGGAGCGGTAGCGGATCTCGTCATAGGGAATGCCCAGATCATGGGCCAGTTCATGGGCCGTCCCCTGCACCGAATGGCAGAGCCCGACCTGGCGGATGGCCGGATACTTTTCGGCAATGGCCCAGATGTTGATCGCCATCGGGTTCACATACTGCAGCATGATCGCCTGCGGGCAGACCTGCAGCATGTCCTCGCAGATGCTCCACAGATGCGGCACGGTGCGCAGGCCCCGCATGATGCCGCCGACGCCCAGTGTATCGGCAATGGTGTGGCGCAGATTGTATTTCTTGGGCACCTCGAAATCGACGACGGTGGCGGGCTCATAGCCGCCGATCTGGAAGCAGACGACGACGAAATCGGCACCATCAAGGGCGCGGCGCTGATCGGAGAAAGTCTCAACCGTCGCCGGCGCGCCAAGGGTGGCTACCAGCTTGCGGGCGATGATCTCGCTCTCCTCAAGCCGGGCCTGATTGATGTCCATCAGCGCAATGCGGGCACCGGCCAGCGCCGGGCGCTGCAGCACGTCGCCGACGATGTTTTTCATGAACACCGAGGAACCGGCGCCGATGAAGGTCACCTTGGGATTTGCCACGAGAGACGCTCCAGAATCAGCCGAACACACCGAAAATCTACGCCTTGCCCCAAGTCGCGCAATCGGCATTACTAAGCCATTCTTCCGGGATCCTAAGATTGAAACTGCAGCCACCCAACGTCAAAGCCAGCAATATCGCCCCGCGGCCGGCACCGCGGGCCGATCGGAGCTTTTACGCTTCCGGCAAGGCATTCGGCCGCTTCGGCATCCGCTCATTCCAGCCGCAGGTGATGGCGGAAGCCCATAGCCACGGCCATATCGAGCTCAATTGGCTGACGACCGGCAGCATCGGCTACAGCTTTGATGGGCGACCGGCCGAAGTTCCCGCCGGGCGCCTGGTGGCGTTCTGGGCCGGTATTCCGCATCAGGCGCTCACCCTCAGTCCCGATGCCGGGCGGCAGGTCAATATCTACCTGCCGATGGACGCGTTTCTCCACATGCCACGCCTGGGCCAACTCACCGAAACCCTGATGGGCGGCGGCGTAATCCAGCTACATGCCGAGGTGGCCAGTCTCGACATGGTCGAGCGCTGGCATCAGGACTATCGCAGCGGCGATGCCCAGCGGAGCGATCTGGCGATGATCGAACTGGGCACGATGTTCCGCCGCACCGCCCTGCTGGGCTGGGACGCATTGTTGCCGGCCTGGATTGAGCCATCGGCCATCCAGAACCGCTCTATGCCGCCAGTGCACTATGTGGTGCAGATGGTGCGTCATATCGTCGAAAATCTGACAGAACCACTGGCTACCCAGACCGTCGCTGCCGTCGTCGGCCTGCACCCCAATTATGCCAGCAACCTGTTCACCGCGGTGATGCACATCCCGATACAGAAATTCGTGGTGCGAATGCGGTTGATCAAAGCCCGGGGACTGTTGCTGGAGGGGCGGCTGTCGACTGCCAATGTCGGCTTTCAGTCGGGCTTCGCCTCGCAGAGCCAGTTCTACGAACACTTCCGCAAGGCCTATGGAACGACGCCGAGCCAGATGCGCAATTCCAGCAGGCGTTAGCGCCCAGCCTCTGTTAACCGAGGTCACCGCTTGCCGCCCCGCAGCGCCCCGCTTCGTGGTAATAATGCGCGAAACTATTGATACTGTTTCAATTCTAGCGAATTGGTGAAGCGCTGACCGTGACTATCAAGGCTGAATCACAGCGCAGTGGCGTCGAGATGCGGCGGCATCGCCGTTACCAGATGCCCAATCGGATTTACCTGGCGGTGCTGATCGCACTGGCGGAAGGCCTTGTTGCGGCAATCATCGTGCTTGTTGTCGCCATACTGGCCGGCGTGACCAGTGAGCCGCTGGCGCCAGCCAACCTGATCCTGGCGAGCGTGGCCGGCCTGGCCTATGGATTCGCCAGCCTTGTCAGCGCGGCCAGCTTTCTGTCGAATCCGCGGCCGCGCCGCCCGGTGCTCATGGAGAGCCTTGTCAGCTGGATTCTGGCCTTCGCGCTTGGGCTCGCGGCAATCTTCATGCTGGACCTCGACCATTCAGCCCAACGCAGCGGCCTGCTTGCAACATTTGCCGTGGTCGGTGTCATCGTGATGGGACTGCGCGGCGCCATGTTCATGCAGGTGCTGGCGATGATGTCGCGCGGCCAGTTGCAGATGGAGCGGATCGGGGTGGCCGGAGCCACCGAGGACGTCATCAATTACCTGGTCAATGGTCAGGTCTGGCGCCACGGCGCGCAACCGGTCAAGACGCTGCAGCTTGGCGCCGATGAAGCGGCGACACTGACCGAGGACAGCGAAATCCTGACGCGCTTCGTCGAGGACTGCATTGCGCGCAATTGCGAACAGGTGGTGTTTGTCGGCGACATGAACGACCTGGCCACGATGAGCCGCATCGTGCAGGCCTGCCGCCGCTATGCGCTCAACGTCGTGTTCGCGCCGGCGACCCGGCGCAATGACATGCAATATCTCGACATCGTGCCGCTGGGCCCCAACAACTCGGTCAGAATTCTCAACAAACCGTTGGGCCACGCCGGTCTTGCGGCAAAACGGCTATTCGACATCCTCGGCTCAGCAGCGGGCCTATTGCTGCTCTCGCCCTTCCTGCTGCTGGTGGCAGTGCTGATCAAGCTCGACAGCCCCGGCCCGGTGTTTTTCCGGCAGGAGCGCATGGGGTTCAACGGACGGGCTTTCAGCATCCTGAAGTTCCGCTCGATGCGGGTCATGGAGGACGGGCACACCATGCGCCAGGTCGAGCGTGAGGACCCCCGCATCACAAGGATTGGCAAGCTGCTGCGGTCCAGCAGCATCGATGAACTGCCCCAGTTGATCAATGTGTTGATGGGGCAGATGAGCCTGGTTGGTCCTCGCCCGCATGCCGTGTTGCATGATGCAACGATGGCGCGGCAATTGAGCCAATATGCCCATCGCCAGCGCATCAAGCCGGGTATTACCGGCTGGGCACAAGTCAACGGCTTCCGGGGAGACACCTCGACCTTTGAGCGTATCGAGGGGCGGGTGCTGCATGACCTCTATTATATCGACAATTGGTCGATGCTGTTCGACGTGTGGATCATCATGCTGACGGCGTTTTCGCCGCGGACGCGGCAGAACGCGCGTTAGCGCGGCTGGCGGATGACGTTGCGGATAGTGAAGCTTGACTGGATGCGTAACACACTGGGAAGACGCGATAAAACCTCAGTGTGGATGCGCTCGTAGTCGGCCATGCTGGAGGCTTCGACGCGCACCATATAGTCGGTCATGCCGGTCATCAGGTAGCATTCGCGGACTTCGGCGCATTTGCGGACGGCGGTCTCGAAACGGCGCATGACGTCCTCGGTCTGGCGTTCCAGGGTGATCTGGACGATGACCATGGTGGTATCTTCGGGCGAGGCATCAGCGATGATGGCGGTGTAACCGCGAATGGTGCCGTTGGATTCCAGCAGATGCAGGCGCCGCAGGCAGGCGGATGGCGACAGGCCGACCGCCTCGGCAAGCCTGGCATTGCTCATGCGGCCATCGCGGCGGAGCAGGCTCAATATCTGGTTATCGATAGCGTCGCGGGCCATGCACGCTCCTGCACAATGCTGATGCTTTCTGCCAAAAATGCTCACGCAGTGCAACTAAACACCGATCATTGACGGGATATTCGAATGTTTCTGCGCTAGTCTGTGGCGGTCAAACACGTCGCTGGGAGGCGTCGTTGAGCTGCTCTGAAACCGATTCAGCGACCCTGGCCAATGGTGTGCTGACCATTGATGTCGGCGCAGTGGTGGCCAATTATCGCACTCTGGTGGCTCAGGTGGCGCCGGCGCGGTGTGCGGGGGTCGTCAAGGCGGATTGCTATGGGCTGGGAGCCGACAGGATCGCGCCGGCGCTGTGGCAGGCGGGGTGCCGGGACTTCTTCGTGGCGCTGGTCGGCGAGGGGCTGGCGCTGCGCGATATTGTGGGGCCAGAGGCGCGGATATATGTGCTCAATGGGCTGCCGCCCGGCGCGGAAAGCGCGGCGGTATCGGCCAATTTGATCCCGGTTCTCAATAGCTTGGCGCAGTGCCGGGCGTGGAAAGACACCGGTCTGCCGGCAGTATTGCAGGTGGATAGCGGCATGTCGCGCATGGGGCTTTCGGTGGCCGACCAGCAGGCATTGCTGGCGGATAGGGACCTGCTGGAAAGCCTCGATCTGGTGCTGTTGATGAGCCATCTGGCCAATGCCGATGAGCCCGATCATGAGGGCAATTTTAGCCAGCATGCTGACTTTCTTGCTGCCAGCAGCTTGTTCCCAAGCTTGCCACGCTCGCTGGCCAATTCGGCGGGGTCATTTCACGGGGATAGATTTCATCTCGATCTCTGCCGGCCGGGCGCGGTGCTCTATGGCATCGAAGCTGGTCCGCGCGTCAGCGGGATCAAGCCGGTGGTCAGCCTGCAGGGTCGGGTGGGCCAATTGCGCGACATCCCCGCCGGGGCGGCCATTGGCTATGGCTACCAATTTACCGCCGACCGGAGGATGCATCTGGCGACGATCAGCGTCGGCTATGCCGATGGCTGGCCGCGCAGTCTGTCCAATCGCGGCGCGGCCTGGTTTGGAGAGCAGCGGCTGCCAATCGTCGGGCGGGTATCGATGGACAGCTTTGTCGTCGATGCCGGGGCTGTGCCGGAGCTGGCCGAGGGCGATCTCGTCGAACTCATCGGACCACATCAGAGCGCCGACGCTGTCGCGCGCGATGCCGGCACCATTGGCTATGAAATCCTGACCAATCTGGGCCGGCGGTATCATCGTGTCTATCGTTTCAGCGCAGGGGGCGCGTCATGAAGGTCATCATTCTAGGCGGCGGCGTCATTGGCGTGACCTCGGCCTATTATCTCGCCAAGGCGGGCCACGAGGTCGAGGTGATCGAGCGGCAGCAGGGCGTGGCGCTGGAAACCAGCTTTGCCAATGCCGGGGAAGTCTCGCCCGGCTATGCCTCGCCCTGGGCCGGGCCCGGCATTCCGCAAAAGGCCATCAAGTGGCTGATGATGCGGCACCCGCCGCTGATCGTGAAGCCAGTGCCGGACTATTACATGGCGCGCTGGATCCTGCAGATGCTGACCAATTGCACCGCGGGCCGCTACGCGCTCAACAAGGCGCGCATGGTGCGGATTGCCGAATATAGCCGCGACGTGCTCAAGGACCTGCGCGCCGATACCGGCATTGCCTATGACGAGCGCATGCAGGGCACGCTGCAGCTGTTCCGCACGCAAAAGCAGCTGGATGGCGCGGCCAAGGACATCAAGGTGCTGGCGGAATATGGCGTGCCTTACGAAGTGCTGGACCGGGCCGGCTGCATTGCCGCCGAGCCGGGTCTGGGCCAATCCACGGCGCCGATTGCCGGTGGCCTGCGCCTGCCGGGCGACGAGACCGGCGACTGCCATATCTTCACCAATCGACTGGCCGAGATGGCGGCCGCGCTGGGCGTGGTGTTCCGCTATGGCGTGACCATCAAGGCGCTGCAGTCCGAAGGTGGCAAGGTCACTGGTGTCGAGACCGATACCGGCGTGGTGCGGGGCGATGCCTATGTGCTGGCGATGGGCAGCTTCACGCCGCACCTGTCGCGCAAGCTGGGGATCGACCTGCCGATCTATCCGGTAAAGGGCTATTCGATCACCGCCAAGATCACGGATGCCAATGTGGCGCCGGTATCGACGATCCTGGATGAGACTTACAAGATTGCCGTAACCCGGCTGGGCGACCGAATCCGCGTTGGCGGCATGGCAGAGCTATCGGGCTATAGCGCCAACCTGCCGCCGGAACGGCGGGCAACGCTGGCCCATTGCGTCAACGAACTGTTCCCCGGTGCCGGCGATACGGAAACGGCGAGCTATTGGACCGGGCTGCGCCCGATGACGCCCGATGGGACGCCGGTGATCGGGGCCAGCAAGCTGAGCAACCTGTTCATCAATAGCGGCCATGGCACGCTGGGCTGGACCATGGCCTGCGGCTCGGCCCGGGTGATCGCCGACATCGTTTCGGGGCGTCCTGCCGAGATCGATGTCAGCGATATTGGACCCTCGCGTTATGACTGACGCTTAGGCGGCGCTGGGGCCGGGATCATCGCCATTGTCATGACCGCTCTCATGACCGTTGTGATGGCCGTGGCTATTGGCTTGGCCGAGCGACTGCCCGGCCCGGCGCAAACGGAAAGCGCTGAGATGGCTGACCGCATTGGGCGGAGCCGAGGCGGGCATCGCATCGGCGATGATCGCTGCAACCGGGTCGATGCGGCGCTCGGCTTCGGGCTGATAAAGCACGGCATCGAGCGTCAGCACTTCCTCGGCTCCGTCTTCACGAAGGCTGACAACGCTCTGGCCGGCACTGAGACCGAGCAATGCCAGACCGCGCGGCGAATTGAGCTGCAGGGTAATGCCCAGAATAGACTCGTGCGCGGCGGCGACGATGGTGCGCTCCTCAACACGGCCAGCATTGATGCGATAGCGGATGCGGCTGTTGATGGTCGCCACGTCACCGGCAATGTCATCGGCAAAGACCGGCACGGCGGCGTGGAGCTTGCGGCGGATCAGCATGGCGGCGCCGGCAAAGGCTTCCCGCGAATTGCCGAGCAGGGCTTCGAGAACGGCATAGTCCTTGGCGGTCAGGGTGATGGTTGGGGTCGACACAGGCAATCTCCGGGAAAGTGGGAACTGGGCCTTGAGCAGGCGCGGCTATGTCCCCTGACCCGGCGATCCCTTGGGGATTGCGGGCCAGGGGTCAGCAGCCTGCGACAAGCACCCCGGATGGCATGGAGTAGCGGCTCATTCGGCGGCTTCCGCTGCGGGCTCGGGCTCCGGCTTGGTGACAGCGAGCACGGTCAGCACATTCTTGCGACCGTCGCGGGTCAACCAGGTGATGGACTGGCCGGTGCGCAGCCCGATCAGGGCGGTGCCGATGGGCGTGAGCACCGAGACCTTGCCCTGGGAAATATCGGCATTGGCCGGATAGACCAGGGTGACGTCCTTTTCCTGGCCGTCATGGGTGCGGTAGCGGGCCAGCGAGCCCATGCGGATGACGTCGTCGGCCAGCTTATGGTCCGGCACGACCCGCGCCCGCTCCATTTCATAGAGCAGGTCATCAGCCGCATCGGCGGAATGGCCGGTGCCGCCCATGGCCAGCACCATCAATTGGCGATGTTCGGCGGCGCCGACGACAATGGCAGGCCGGAGAGTGTGAGTTCGCATGTGCAGGCTCCTATGCGATCGAATGCGGCGACCCCTTGTGGGTTCGCGCGCAAGAAACTGTTGGGATGGAGAAGCGCCCTGCCCGGCGCAAAGCACGGGCAGCGATCAAACGAGATATCGTCTGGAATGCGTCATGAACCCCTAAACCCGGCGGGCGCAAAAGCGCGCGGGTTTAGGGCTACTATCCTTCGACCGGATAGTCCCGGCGGGGTGCCGTGGCCAGAATGGTGTCAAACGGGTTCATGACTAGATAGGTAGCCGCTTGGCGCGGGAAGTCAAGGTCGGGACCCGCGGCCCGGCCTTTCGGTGGGTGACCGACGGCAAGCGTCGGCCAGGGATTAGCAGCAAGCGCCGGTCAGAGACGAGCGGCGGCAGCCTTGTCGCAGAACAGATGCACATTGGCGTGGTTCTGCAGGGCCGAGGCCGGGCAATCCAGGCTCTCGGCGCCGCGCAGCGCTGTGTGTAGCGCCTCGGCCTTGTGCTCGCCGGTGACCACCAGCATGATTTCGCGCGCTTCCAGGATGGTGCCGACGCCCATGGTGATGGCTGTTGGCGGCGGGGTTTCGCCGGGCGGGAAATCGCCGGTATTGGCGACAATTGTCGATTCCGTCAGCGTCACCTGGCGGGTGCGGCTGTCATGGGGCGAGCCCGGCTCGTTGAAGCCGATGTGACCATTGCGGCCCAGACCGAGGAATTGCAGATCGATACCGCCGGCGGCGATGATCGCCTCTTCATAGGCACGGCAGGCCGCGACCAGATCGGCCTGGGCGACGTCGGGCAGATGCGCACGGGCGGGGTCGATGTCGACCAGGTCGAAAAGGCATTCATGCATATAGGTGGCAAAGGCCGCCGGATGGCCGGGCGGCAGGCCGACATATTCGTCGAGATTGAAGGTCGTCGCCCCGGCAAACGGGCTCTGGCCGGCCTGATGCAGCGCCACCAGGTGCTGATAGACCGGGCGGAACGAATTGCCCGTGGCAGCGCCCAGCACCGCATTTGGCTTGGCGCGCAGCGTTTCGGCAATATGGGCAGCGGCGGCCGCAGCCACCTCATCGGCGGTGTCGAACAGGGTGACGATGAGATTGGTCATGTCGAAATGCTTTGCACTTGGAAGAAAACAACAGGGACGGCGTGGCTCAGGCCACGTCGTGCACCTTTGGCAGGCTGCCGGTACCGCCGGCCGCCTGGACCGAACGCATGCCCGCCTCTATCGCAGAGGCAAGGCACTTGTCCATATCGGCGCCCTGCAACCAGACATGCAGGAACCCGGCATTGAACGCATCGCCAGCGCCGGTGGTGTCGACAACTTCGACGACAGGCGAGGTCTGGGCGATAATTTTGCCCCCGGCGGCCAGCATGCCGCCATCGCCGCCGCATTTGAGCACGACGACTGGAAAATGCTTGGCGAGGGTCCGCAGGGCCTGTTCGGGATCTTCGCAATGGGTGAGCGCGCGGGCTTCTTCCAGATTGGGCAGGAAGACATCGACGCCGGCAGCCCGCTCGAAAAACAGCGGATCCTTGATCAGGTCCGCATCCCAGCTGGGATCGAGCGAAACGGTGAGGCCCCGACGCTTGGCAGCCTGAACGGCGCCCGGCATTTCGTGCAGGGTGGCATATTCGGCGATGTGCAGATGGGCCGCGTCGGACCAATCCAGCGCCGTCTCGAAGGACGCGGGCGCAGCATGGCCGGCACGGCGCGACAGGAAGGCACGTTCCTCGTCCTGCACCATGACCACGGTCAGCTGCGGGCCGGCCGAGGCGTGCAGTTCCAGGAATTGCAGATCGATGCCGAGGTCGAGCATCTGCGGCTTGAGCGCGTTGGAAATGGCATCGGTGCCAAAGCGCGCCAGGAGGGCCGCGGGACGGCCGAGCGCCGCCGCATGGGCCGCCGTGATCAGCGCGCCGCCGCCGGGGGTCAGCGTGAAATCGCGGGCGAACAATTCCCGGCCCAGCTCGGGCATGGAATCAAGGCCATTAAACACCATGTCGCAATAGACGCGGCCGAGGCTAAGAATAGCCCGGCCGCCCGAATTCGTAGAACTCATACCCGACCCAGTGCCTGCTCGGTTGCCGCATCGAAGATGTAGAGCGAGCCCGGCTCGGCGCGCGCCGTGATGGCACTGCCGATCTTGGGCACGACGCGGCCGGGAGCCGTGGCGATGACCGTGGTGCCGGCCAGCGTCATATGGACCAGGGTTTCCGAGCCGAGCGGCTCGACAGCGGTCACAGTGCCGGTCACGACGAGACCGCCACCCTGCATGTCGTCGACCACCAGGTCATGCGGGCGGAAGCCGACCAGCACATTGGCGTCCGCCGCGCCCTCGAGCCTGGGGCCATCCCAGGTGGCGCCGTCGATGGAAGGCGTACCGCCGACCAGCTTGCCGGCCACCAGGTTCATCGACGGGCTGCCGATGAAACGGGCGGTGAACACATCGGTGGGGTGCTCATAGAGATCGGTCGGGGTGCCGACCTGCAGGATGCGGCCATCGCGCATGACGACGATGCGATCGGCCATGGTCATGGCTTCGATCTGGTCGTGGGTCACGTAGACGATGGTGGTGCCGAGGCGCTGGTGCAGGCTCTTGATTTCCATGCGCATCTGGCTGCGCAGCTGGGCATCGAGGTTGGACAGCGGCTCATCGAACAGGAAGGCTGCGGGATCGCGCACCATGGCGCGGCCGATGGCAACGCGCTGGCGCTGGCCGCCGGACAGGGCAGCCGGGCGGCGATCCAGCAGCTTTTCCAGGCCGAGGGTCTTGCCGGCTTCCTCGATCAGGCGCTGCTTTTCGGCCTTGGGCAGCTTGGAGGTATAGAGGCCGAAGCCGATATTCTGGCCGACGGTCATGTGCGGATAGATGGCGTAGTTCTGGAACACCATGGCAATGTTGCGCTGCTTGGGCTCGCGCTGGTTGACGACTTCGTCGCCGATCAGCAGCTTGCCGCCGCTGATGTCTTCCAGACCGGCAATCATGCGCAGGGTCGTCGACTTGCCGCAGCCCGAGGGGCCGACAAACACGACGAACTCGCCGTCTTCAATGGTGAGGTCGATGCCATGGACAGCACGGGACTTGCCGTATTCCTTGACCAGACCTTGCAGTTCGATCTTTGCCATCAGGCAATTCCCCTCAGTGCTTCAAAACGCTGTTTCAAGAGTTGCGCGGCGGCCGACTGGCGCCGCAGAAGTTCGGTGTGGCGGGCGCCAAACCGGGCGGCACGATCGCGGTAGCCGGCGATGGCCTGACCCAGCGGCTCGGGCGCCGGGCCGCCGAAGCGGGTGCGCACGGCCACGAAATATTCCGGCGAGACCAGCTCGGCGAAGGTTGCCGCATCGATGCTGGTGGTGCGACCGGTCGCCTTGTCGAAGGCGGCGACGAAGGGCGCATAGCCATCGACGGGCAGGTCGCCATCCATCGCCACGACGGCACGGGCCACCGCGGCGGCAATCTCGTGGCCCTCGCGGAAGGACAGGCCTTCGCGGCGGACGAGGCTGTCGGCCAGTTCGGTGATGGTGATGCAGGAGCGGCGGATATTGGCGGCGACGCGCGCCGGATCGACCTTGACCTGGCTGATCAGGGCGGCCAGCAGGTCGAGCACGCGATAGGCCGAGTCAAAGGCCTGGTAGCCCATGGCCTGGGTTTCGCCCTCGCTGTCGTTCATGTCGGTGAACGGGGTGTTGTGCATGACGTCGAGCATGGCGCGGGCGCGGCCGAAGGTCTGGCTCGACAGGTGCCGCAGGTGCTCGATCGGCACCGGATTGCGCTTTTGCGGCATGATCGAGGAGATCTGCACCAGGGCATTGGGGACGTAGATCTGGCCGACTTCAAAGCTGGTCCAGAACTGCAGGTCCTGAATGGGCCGGCCGAGATGGAGGAACAGCAGCTCGATGGCGCCATAGGTGGCGGTGATATAGTCGACTGCGGCGATGCAGCTATAGGAGTTCTGCAGCGGGGCGGCAAAGCCCAGCAGTTCGGCGACGCGGGCACGGTCGATGGCGAAGCCGGAGGTGGTGATCGCGGCGGCGCCCATCGGGGACAGATCGACGATCTCATAGGCTTCGAACAGGCGCTCGATATCGCGGGCCAGCACTTCGGTCATCGCGGCGAGGTAGTGCCCGAAGGTGGTCGGCTGGGCCGGCTGGCCGTGGGTATAGGCCACGATCAGCGTCGCCTTTTCGCGGTCGGCGGCCTCGATCAGCGCGGTGTGCAGGGCCAGGGCCTTGCCGATCAGCACGTCGAGCCGGGCCTTGAGGCCAAGCTTGAACAGGGTGTGATCGATATCGTTGCGCGAACGCGAGGTATGCAGGCGCCCGGCCAGATCGGGACCGAGGCGCTGCTTGAGTTCCTTTTCGATGAGGAAGAAGAAGTCTTCCACCTCACCGGTATAGACGAGCTTGGTCGGATCGACTTCGGCATCGATGGCCACGAGCGCGCCAGCGATCTGCGCCGCCTGATCGGCATTGAGAATGCCGGTTTCGGTCAGCATGACCAGATGGGCCTGGTCGATGGCGCGGAACGCCTCGACATGGTGGTTCTTGGCGCCATCGAAGAGCGGCCGCAGGACAGTGTCCTTATAGACCGGATCGGGGAAGACGCTGGTATCGGAGAGACGAGGATCGGTCATGACTTAGCCCTTGAGACCGGCCAGCATCACGCCGCGCACGATATAGCGCTGCAGTGCCAGGAAGACGAGGAGCGTGGGAATGGTGGCGAGCGCAGCGCCCGTCATGATCATTTCCCACTGGATGGACTGTTCCACCGCAAAGCTCGAGAGACCAACCGGCAGGGTATAGAGCTCCTTGCTGGTGGTGACGATCAGCGGCCAGAAGAAGGCGGTCCAATTGCCCAGGAAGGTGAAGATGGCCAGCGCCGAGATCGCCGGGACGACCATGGGCATGGCGATCTTCCACCAGATGGTGAATTCGTTCAGCCCATCGACGCGCGCTGCCTCGAGGAAGTCATTGGGAACGCCTTCGAAGAACTGCTTCATCAGGAAGGTGCCGAACGCGGTCATCATGCCGGGGAACATGATGCCCCAATAGCTATCCAGCCAACCGAGCTGGCTCGACATCAGATACCACGGGATCACCAGCATTTCGGTGGGGATCATCAGGGTCGACAGGATGGCGAGGAAAATGAAGTAGCGGCCCTTGAACTCGAACTTGGCCAGCGTGTAGCCGACAAGGCTGTCGAAGAAGACGTTGGACACCGTCACCGCCAGCGCGATGAAGGTGGAGTTGAGGAACCAGCGCATGAAGCGGCCGTCCGACAGCACCTTGATGTAATTGTCCAGCGTTGGCGCGGCCGGGATCAGGCGCAGGTCATAGACCTGGCCCGCGGTCTTGAGCGAGGTCGAGAACATGAACAGCAGCGGGCTCACCATGATCAGCCCGCCGATGAACAGCAGGGTCCAGGCGATGATGCGGCCGGGGCGGATATTGAGGCGGTTGGCGGCGAGTTCGCCGGTGGGTGCAGTCACGGAGCTCATTTCTTTTCCCTCAACACCCACAATTGCAGCAGCGACACGCACAGCAGGATGGTGAACAGCACGACGGTCTGCGCGGCGGCATAACCCATCTGATAGGAGGAGAAGGCGGTCTGATAGATCATCAACACCAGCGGCTTGGTCGCATTGAGCGGACCGCCGGGGTCGTTGGTGGTCATGTTGTAGACCTGATCGAAAATGCGCAGGAAGCCGATGGAGGAGAACACGACGATGAACACCGTCGTCGGCTTCAGCAGCGGAATGGTGATCTTGCGCAGGATGGCCCAGTCACCCAGCCCGTCGATGCGGGCCGCTTCATAAAAGGTTGACGGAATGGCGCGCAGGCCAGCCATGAAGATGATGATCTGGAAGCCAAGGCCGGCCCAGATGGCTGGCACGAGGATGGTCGGCAATGCCTGGGTGGTCGAGCGCAGGAATGGCTGCTGCTCAAGCCCGATCGAGGACAGGATGCTGTTGATCACGCCAATCGGCAGCGGCTGATAGAACCAGCGCCAGACCCAGCCCATCGCCGCAGCAGTGGTCAGGAAGGGCAGGAAATACAGTGCCCGGATCAGGCCATGCATGAACCGCACGCGGTCAAGGTAATAGGCGATCAGGAACGACACGATCAGACTGACCGGCGTGCCGATCAGCAGGTAGAGGAAGGTGTTCTGGAAAACTTTCCAGAACACCGGATCGGCGAACATCTTCTGGTAATTCGCCAGACCGATGAAATTGGCTGGGCGCAAAAGATCCCAGTCGGTCATGGACAGCCAGAAGGCTTGCAGCGTCGGATAGAACCGGATGCCGGCATAAAACAGGATTGGCAGGGCCAGGAATGTCCAGGCCCAGATCACCCTTTTGGTGCTGATGCTGAAGCGGTCCCAGAGGCGCCCCCTGGCCGCCCCTTCAGTTATCGTATCCGACGCCATGTTCGTTCTCGCTTACCTGGAGCTTACTTTGCGGCTGCGTCGATGATTGCCTGCTCGGCCTGAGCGGCCTGTGCCAGGGAATCTTCGATGGCCTGGTTTTCCAGCAGCACGCGGTTGACCATGTCGACCGCAACCTGGCGCTGGCCAGCTTCGTCAACGAACTTGGTCGTGTGTGCGTATTCCAGGCCCTTCAGGAACGGGGCGCGGATCGGATCAGCCAGATTGGCGTCGGTCATCGCAACGTCGCGACGAGCTGGCAGTTCGCCAACCACGTTCAGCCAGATTTCCATCGCTTCGGGCGAGGAGATGTAGGCCAGGAACTTTTCCGCAGCGACCTTCTTCTCGCCTTCGGCTGTGGCGCCGATGGCGTTGGCGAAGTAGCTCGAATAGTTCGAACGCATGCCATTGGCATCAGCCGGCAGCTCGACCACACCCCATTCGAAGGGGTTGGAACCGAAGGCGCCGAGGCGGAAGGTGCCGTCGATGGTCATGGCAGCGAGGCCAGCGCGGAACGCGGCCTGGCCTTCGTCCATGAAGCCGACGACGCCGACTTTCTGCTCGGTCTGCAGGTCGGTGTAGAACTTGAGCGCGGCAGCGCCGGCTGCGTCGTTATACGCCACATTGCCTGCGTCATCATAGGGAACGCCACCGTTCTGGCGCACCAGAACTTCACGCCACCAATGGTGATCCTGACCAGCCATGTCCATGGTGATACCGGCCGAGGTGATGTTGCCGGCGCCATCGCGCTTGGTGGTGGCTTCGGCAGCAGCGAGCATCTCGTCCAGGTTTGCCGGTGGGTTGGCAATGCCAGCCTCGTCGAACAGGGCCTTGTTGTAGAACAGCGCGAGCGAACGCACGGCGGTCGGCAGACCATAATAGTCTTCGCCGCGCTTCATTGCCGAAACGATCGGGAAGAAGTCGGCTTCGATCGCATCATGCGGGAACACTGCGGGATCGAGCGGCTGAATGAGGCCACCCGAAACGAAGGTGTCGAGCCAGCCGTAGAACAGCTGCACAACATCGGGGCCCTGGCCAGCAACCTTGGCCGCGACAACGCGGGTCTGGTAATCGGCGTAAGGGAACGTGGTGTGCTTGACGGTGATGTCCGGATTGGCCGCTTCGAAATTGGCGATGAGCTGATCCATCGCCTGAACGCGGGTCTCGAACACATACTGCCAGTATTCGATTTCGACGGCCTGGGCCGAGCCCAGAGCCAGGAAGCTGATGCCGGCTGCAAGCCCGGCAAGTTTAGCCTTATTGCGCATGAATTCCCTCCAATTCGCCGGCCTGTCGCTAGGCGACTGCACTACCGGCATTCTCCAGCCAGCGGCGGGCCAACCCCACCATTCCGGCAGTTTGAAGGTCATCTAACTGACACGCCTTTGTCAATAACATAATCTACTTGCGTTATTTTTGTCCCGCTCTAGTGTTTTGGTCGCGGAGTGTGTAGGCGAGAGCCGGGGAGAACACATTGATGACCAGCCAGGACAAGCGAGGCATGCGCCAGCGCGTGGCGATCGGCAGCAATCCCGAACGCAACCGCGCCCATAATCGCCGGGTGGTGCTCGAAGTTATCCGCCTGCACGGCCATCTCGGCCGCACCGACATTGCGCGACGCGCGCAGCTGACCCCCCAGGCAGTGGCCAATATCGTTGAAGAACTGCTCGATGACGGGCTGCTGATCGAGCTGGGGCGCCTGCGTTCCGGCCGGGGCCAGCCGCCGATCCAGTTTGCGGTGAACCCCGATGGGCCGCTGACCGTGGGCGTCGAGATTGCCGCCGACCATATGGTAACGGTGCTGCTCGACCTGTCGGGCGGACTGCGGGCCCAGGCGATCAGCCGACTGGAACGCACCGACCCCGACTTTATCCCCGGCCATGTGGCCAGCGAGGTCGAAAAACTGCAGACCATGGTGGGCGCGACGCCAACGCGCCTGCTGGGCATTGGCGTGGTGATGCCCGGTCCGTTTGAAATTGAAGGCATGAGTTCGGTCGGCCCGGCCACCCTGCCCGGCTGGACCGGCGTGGACGCCGCCACGCTGATCGCCAAGGCGACCGGCGAACATGTAGTGCTGGAAAACGACGCCACCGCCGCCGCGGTCGGCGAGCGCCTGTATGGCGCCGGGCGGCAATTGGGCAATTTCTGCTATCTGTATTTCGGTGTCGGCCTGGGCCTTGGCGTGATCCAGGAGGGTCGGCCGCTGCGCGGCGCTTTCGGCAATGCCGGCGAAATCGGCCATATCGGACTGGTGCCGCGGCGCGGCAAGGCTATCCATGGGCCGGAGGGGGCGCTGGAGCGCTTTGCCTCGGTCTATGCGCTGCGCGATCATCTGGCAGCGGCCGGCATCGCAGCCACCAGCGTCGAGGATATACAGGCGCTGCACGACGCCAATAATCCGCATCTGGCAGCCTGGATCGCCGTGGCCGCCGATTATCTCGCCCCGACCGTGGCGATGATCGAGAATATCTTTGACCCCGAGGCCGTGGTGTTTGGCGGCGGGCTGCCCGATTCCGTGCTCGACGCGGTGATATCGGCGCTTTATCCGCTGCCGATGTCGGTGGCGACGCGCAGCGCGCGAGCCAGCGAGCGGGTGTTGCGCGGGCAGACCGGGCAGTTGACGGCAGCGCTCGGCGCGGCAGCCCTGCCGCTGCTGGAGACGGTGTCGCCGCATCTCAGCGTTGGCCCTGCATCGGCAGGCCCAGCCGGCTAGGCCCGGCGCAAAGCACCCGATTTTCCGGACGAAACCAGCAACGCAATCACGGCGGTGGTTTTGGCGCTATGGTTGGGTGGTTTTGCTAATTATTGGATTTTATTTAGCACATATTTCTACTTTTTATCCAGCGCGCGCCATATTTTCCTTTTACCCTGTGGTCAGACAAGATTGCGGTGAAGGAGCCCTGAAATGCGCGATGTGGAGCAGACAGCAAGCCGGTTGATCGATCAGGTCGCGGCGGCGGTGGTCGGCGCCAGCCATGCCGTTGCCGGGCCTTTCGGATCGCGTCGGCTGGTTTATGCCGATTATACCGCCTCCGGGCGCAGCCTGCAGTTCATCGAGGACGCGATGGCCAATCGGGTGCTGCCCTATTACGCCAACACCCATACCGAGACCTCCTATACCGGCATGCAGACGACGCGGTTTCGCGAACAGGCGCGGCGGGCAATCCGGCGAAGCGTGGGCGCGAGCGAACAGCATGCGGTGATCTTTTGCGGCTCGGGCGCCACCGCCGGGGTCAACAAGCTGGCCAGCATTCTGGGCCTGCGCAGCAATACATATGCCGGCAGCGACAGGCCGGTGGTGTTCGTCGGGCCCTATGAGCACCATTCCAACGACCTGATCTGGCGCGAATCATGCGTCGAGCTGGTGCGGATCCCGCTCGATGAAACCGGCCATCTCTGCATGGGGACACTGGCGGGCGAATTGCTGAGGCACCGCGACGCGCCGATGCGGATTGGCAGCTTCTCGGCGGCGTCCAATGTGACCGGGGTGCGCACCGATATGCGGGCGCTGGCGCAATTGCTGCATGAGCATGATGCGCTGTTCTTTGCCGATTACGCGGCGGCGGCGCCCTATGTGGCGATTGCCATGTCGGCCTCGGCGCCCGAGGCCAATGACCATATCGACGCGATCTTTTGTTCGCCGCACAAGTTTGTCGGCGGGCCCGGGGCGTCGGGCGTTCTGGTGGCGGATCGCAAGATCCTGGCATCGGCGGTGCCCAGTGTGCCGGGCGGCGGGACGGTGGCTTACGTCAATGCACGGATGCACCGCTATGTCGCCGATGCCGAGCGCCGCGAGGAGGCTGGTACGCCGGCGATTCTGGGCGATATCCGCGCCGGGATGGTCATGCAGCTCAAGGCCGATATCGGCGCCGAGCGGATCGAGGCGCTGGAAGCGGCCAATGTGGCGCGGGTGCTCGACGCCTGGGCGGATGAGCCCAATATCGAGATCCTGGGACCCAGCAGCACCGACCGGCTGGCGATCTTTTCGTTCAATATCCGGTCGGGCGGGCGCTATCTGCACCCCAATTTCGTGGTGGCGCTGCTCAATGACCTGTTTGGCATCCAGGCGCGGGGCGGATGCTCGTGCGCCGGGCCGTATGCGCATGACCTGCTGGGAATCAATGACGAGAAGGCGGCGCGCTATGATGCGCTGATCCAGGAAGGGCTCAGTGCCTATCGGCCAGGCTGGGTGCGGCTGAATTTCAACTTCTTCCTCGATGCGGCAACAGTGGAATTCATTGTTGCGGCGGTGCGGTTCATCGCACGGCGCGGGGCGGAGATGCTGGCCTATTACGGCTGCGATCCGGTCAGCGGGCGCTGGCGGGTCACGGGCACGGCAATCGAGCCGGCGTTTGGCTTTGACGATCTCTGCGACTGGGGCAGCAGTGATGCGGCAGTGGCAGTGGATTACCCCGATTTTGCAACGGCGCTTGCCGAGGCCGAGCGGCTGGCGGATGCGGCACAGCCATGCCGGGCCAGTGCGGATGCGGTGACCAGCAATCCCGATCGGTGGTTTGCGCTGGCGGGCGACGCCGCCTGAACCAGACTGCATGGCGCATAAAAAGGCCCCCGATCCAGGATCGGGGGCCTTCTGGTTTCCGGCTATTGGGAGGCGCCGAAAAGCCGACCCGCGACGGAGGCATCGCGGACCGGAAAGGTTTAGCGCCGGGCCGGCTGGGTCAGGTTCGCCAGGAGGCGGAAGGCGCCGGGGGTGAGCTTGTCGAGCTGATGGTGCAGCACGAGGCTGGTGTGGGTATGGCGGCCCTCACCAATCTCGGCCGACATCAGCGAGCCGAGCAGCGGCTCTTCGCCGGCATCGCTCATCGACAGCAGCGGCTTGTAGACCTCGTCCCATTCGGAAACGAAGTAGAGGCCACGCTCCTTGTCCCAGTTCGCCCAGTCTTCTGGACCAATGACGTTGGGGTAGTTGAGCAGCGGGTGATCGGGCTCGAGCGCCGTCACTTCGGCCTTGGCATCGGTGACGCGATAGCGGATCGAGGGCGAACCGATCTTGAGGAAGGCCAGCGGCACGGTCTCGGGATCCCAGCCGTCGGACGGACGGTGGTAGAGGGTCACCAGGTGGCCGCCATTGTTCACCCATTCATGGATGCCCGGGAGAGCAGCGACCAGATCCTTGCGGCGGCCGAAGGCGAAGATGCCGACGACGATGGTGGTGAGGCCACGATAGGCGCCCGCCTCGATATCGGAGGGGCTGAGTTCGACGAGATCGAGACCCAGACGCTTCAGCCAGATGGCGACATTGTCATTGCCCGAGCCGACATAGCCCACCTTGGCGCCTTCCGGCAGAGCGGCTTCAACCGACTGCACCGGGACCGATACCAGGGTCGGGACGACCGACTTGCCGATATGGGGATAGGAGAAGGTGTTGATGGCGTAGGCCGGCTGATCCAGGAGGCTTGGCTCGATGGCGATGCGGGTGGTGCCCAGATCGGCAGGCGGGGTCAGCTCGAACGTGCCGGCTTCGCGGCCGGTTTCGCCGGTTGCCGTCATCGACCAGCCTTCAGGCAGGTTGAAATCGAGATCGGACGTGGTGGCGCCACCAACGACGGCGGTCATTTCCACCGGCTCGAGTTCATTGACGGTGTTGAGAACGACGGCATCGGGCTTGAGCTCGAGCGAAGCGGCCGGGATGACGCGCAGGGCATCTTCCAGGTCGATATCGAGCACCGCCGTGCGGCCGGCGATCTCGGCCGTGAGACGCACAAAGGCATCGCCATTGCCGCCAAGCGGATCGAACTGCTCGGTCAGCGGATTGGTCAGCACGGCATCGGCGGCGACGGTGACCTTCTGGCCATCGGCATCGTCAACGCTGGTGAGACCTTCGCGGCCGATGACCGCAACCGACTTGACGACCACGGCTTCGGGCGCATCGACCAGGGTCTTGACGATGACGTCCTCGCCCGGACGCAGGTCAGCACCATCGGTATAGGCGCGGACATTCATGCCGGCGGCAGTGGCCAGCACCAGGTCGACCTCCTTGACCTTGCGGTCGAGGCGGTGGGCAACGCTATCGACCAATTCGGCCGGCAGCTGAGCGCGGGCAGTGTCGATGGCAGCGCCGACTTCGGCGATCTTGGCGAGCACGACCGCCGGATCACCATAATCGGCGATGGCTTCATCGATGAGGCCCTGAGCGGTGCGCAGTGCGTCGGCAGCAGAGGCGGGCATGCCATCGAGTTCGGCAATGTGGCCGACGGTGGCGATGAGGCCTTCACGCATGTCGCTTTCCGGCTGGCCGGCTTCGCCCTTGGCCGTCCAGGCCAGGTTGAGCGCCCATTCGGTCTCCGGATCAGGACGCCAGCGGCCCATGCCCTGGGTCAGATGGCACGACCGCGACCATTCACCCATCTGCGGGAAGGTTGCGCCCGAAATCGGATCGCGCTCCGGTGCCTTGACCACCAGCGTGGTCGGTGGGGGTGGGGTTTCGTCGTCATAAACGCCGCCGCCACCGCCATAGGCCGGCAGGTAGATCTTGGGCACCGACCAGGGCTTGAGACCGGCAGCGATCTGATCGGGGAATTCCTGCGCATTGCCCGACAGTTCGGCCGTGACGAAGGTGGCGACGTTGGCGGCGCGGTGATGACCGTGCTGGCCGCCGACATCGAGGAAGCAGTTCATGATGACGTCGGGACGGTAATAGCGGAAGGCCCAGGTCATGCGTTCGATGACGCGATCACGACCCCAGCGATCGATGGTGGCATTGGGGTCTTTGGAGAAGCCGAAATCGTGGACACTGTCATTATGGCCCTGGCCGCCAAAAGCCAGCGAGGCATCGAGCGAGCGCGAGGCTTCGGTCATTTCACGGGTGCGCAGCACGCCGAGAACCGAACCGCGCTCCGGGCCGATAGCGTTCTGGCCACCTTCGCCGCGGGTGATGCAATAGAGCACCGGGCGGATGCCATAGACGTGGCGGAGCGCTGCCAGCATGCCGCTTGGCTCATCGTCCGGGTGGGCGCCGGTGGTCATCAGGGTGACGGTGGACGTCAGGCGCTCGAGCTGGCGATACAGCTTGACGATTGCCGGTTCGCCCTTCTGGGCTGCGATCAGCTCCAGGTTCGACGCGGGCGCTGCCCAAGCCGGGATTTGCGTGGCCGCCAGCACTGGCGGGACGGAGGCGATAAAGGTTCGCCGGCTCATTCGTGTCATCGAAAGATTCCTCTCATTCCCAACCCAAGGCCCGGCAAAAGCCGGGAAAACCTGGGCTCTCCCAAGGCACATGACATGCCTATGACGGAACTATGGAAGGCCGATTAACTTAACTCAAGTGTGTTAATCAGCTTATTTCGAAGACTTTAGTTTTAGCACGAACGGAGCCGACGACGCTGCGGCGAGACTAGAGCGAAACGGTAACCGGGGTCTCCAGCTGGTGCAGAATGCCATCATCGCCGGCATCGGCTTTCCACATCAGCATGCCGAATTCGGCCGGCCTGTCGAGCACGGTCAGACCAGCGTGCCAGACATTGCGGCCGATGCAGATGGCATCCTCGGGGCCGGCGATGAAGGCGCGCGCGCCGGACATGTCGGGCGTGCCATCGGCAGAAGTTGGCGCGACGAGAACCAGCCAGCGACCGGCCTTGATCGGCAGGAAGCTCTGGGTGGAATGGGCATGGCGTTCCAGCGCGGTGACGGTGATGGCCGTCTCGGCAACCGGATTGGGGCAGAGAATGGTGAAGGCGTGATGGCCGGGCACATCGCCGACCTCAAGGACGGGCGCGAAGACGGTCGCCTGGCGGTCCGGCGCGGCCAGAATGGTCACATAGGGCGCGATGGCTTCGGCGGTGAGCTGCTGGGCAATCAGGGTCTGGGTCATGGGATGGTTCCGGTTAGTTCAGTCGCCTGAAGCCGCTATGGCAGACTGGCCCCTTGAGCAAGGCGGAAATGTCGCGGCCGTTTTCACATTGTGCAACCCGGCCGAAAATCGGATCCAGCGCATCGAAGTAACCGGCGACGATATCGGGCGTGTGCTGGGTGCAGACATAGACGGCCGGCAAGGGCCGGCAGGCCCGACGTGGTGATGGTGTGGCGCGTGCCATCGCCGGGTGAAGTGCCTATTCGTGCGGCTTGATGGTTTTCATCAGGATGGTGGGATCGGTCGAGGGCGAGGGAATGGCGATGCCGATGCTGGACACGGTGTAGCGGACGCGGCGCAGGGTTTCGCGCGCGGCTGGACCGCCGCGATAGGCGACACCGGTGGCGATGGTGTCGATGACGCCCATATGGGCGTAGCGTGAGGGCGTCGGGATCAGCACATTTTCGTCCTCGTTGATGACAATGGGGATGACCACATCGGCCACGCGGGCCAGGGGGCTGTCGGGCCGCGTGAGGGCGATGGTTCTGGCCCCGAAGGAGCGGGCGATCTCGACAGCCTCGGCCACCGGCTTGGAGCGACCGCTATTGGAGATGGCGAGAACGGCGTCACCACGCGACAGGGTCGCGGCGGACATGCGCTGCTGGTGGCCGTCGATATAGGCGCTGACGGGCATGCCAATGCGGAACAGGCGCAGCTTGGCGTCTTCAACGAGACTGGCCGAGCCACCGCCCTGCCCATAGATATCGATGCGGCGCGCAGTGGAGAGGATATCGATGGCAGCGCCGACGGCGGCCGTATCGAGATCATTGAGGCAATCACGCAAAGCCGACATGGCCCGGCTCATTACCGATTGCGCCAATTGGCCGATATCGTCGGAGAACTGCCGTTCCGGGCGCAGATAGGCAGCGGCCACTGTCAGCGTGGTGGCCAGCATTACCTTGAATTCGCTGAACGAGGCACACCCGACGGAGCGGCAAAAACGGGTGACGCTGGGCTGGCTGACGCCGGCGCGCCGCGCCAGTTCGGCAATAGTCATGCGGGTGGCTGCGTCGTAATCGCTGCGCACGGCCACGAGGACCTGATGCTCGGCGGGCGACAGGTTCTCCTCGACCCGCTGCATGCGCGAGACCACGTCGATAACTTCCGGATTGAGCGAGCGATGCGTGGTCTCGGCTTTTTTGCTCTTGGTCATGCTGGCTCCGGAAGGATGAGGACACGCTGAAACATAATTTCACTCGCGGCACTTGGCTAGCGACCTTGAGGCCGCATCGCCCGTCAGGTCAGCGAAAACCAGGCGACCAGTTCGGCGGTGTTGCGCACGCCAATGGCACGGGTAAGGCGGAGGCGATGGGCTTCCACCGTACGTCTGGAGAGACCGAGCTCGGCGGCGATGACAGCATTGGTTTTGCCCTGGGCGACGAGGCTGAGGATCTGACGCTGCCGATCGGTCAGGGTCATGGTGGCGTCGGTTACGGCCCGGTTCATCGGCTCGAAGCAATAGATCGCCTGCGCAAACGGGTCATCCTGATCGCGTGAGCGACCATTGACCCGACACCAGAAGCGATGGCCCTGCGCATCGGCCATGATGCGCTCGTCATAATAGACCTGACCGCCGGTCAGGTGGTTGCGCCACATCTCGCCGGTGCGGACAAAATCGGCCAGTTTGGGATAGAGCCGGGAGAAGCTGCGATCGATCAGATCGTGGCGTTCGAAGCCGAACAGATCGGCAAATTCGCGGTTGCAGTCGCGGATGATGCGGTGTGTGGCATAGACCATCGGCACGGGAATTTCGGCCAGGGTGAAGCGCTCGACCGGTGCATCGGGTTCATGCTGTGTCATATGGTATAAATACGACTAACTGCGGTAGCGCGACAAGCCTTAGCTATTTGCAACATGGCCGATCGGAACACCGACGGCAGGGCGTGACGCGAGGAGGCCGAAGTGCAAAAAGTCTATGCGGGCGCGGTGGAGGCCCTGGCGGGCCAGCTGGCTGATGGCATGGTGGTGATGTCGGGTGGATTTGGCCTTTGCGGCATTCCCGAAGCCCTGATCGAAGCGGTTCGCCTCTCGGGCGCCAAAGACCTCACAGTGATTTCCAACAATGCCGGGGTCGACGGGATCGGGCTCGGCAAGCTCCTCGAAACGCGCCAGATCCGCAAGATGATCTCGTCCTATGTGGGCGAGAACAAGCTGTTTGCCCAGCAATTCCTGTCGGGCGAACTGGAGCTGGAATTTACCCCGCAAGGCACGCTGGCCGAGCGCATTCGCGCCGGTGGCGCGGGCATCCCGGCGTTTTTCACCAAGACCGGCGTCGGCACGGTGATTGCCGAGGGCAAGGAAGTGCGCGAGTTCGATGGCGAGCTGTTCGTGATGGAGCGTGGGCTCGTCGCCGATGTGGCGCTGGTGCATGCCTGGAAGGGCGATAGCGAAGGCAATCTGGTCTATCGCAAGACGGCGCGGAACTTCAATCCGATGATGGCCAGTGCCGGCAAGGTGACGATTGCCGAGGTCGAGCATCTGGTGCCGACCGGCGAGATCGAACCCGATCAGGTGCATACGCCCGGCATTTTCGTATCGCGGATCGTGCATGTGCCCAATCCGGTCAAACATATCGAACAGCGCACGGTGCGACCGCGCCAGGAGGAGGCAGTCTGATGGCCTGGACGCGTGAAGACATGGCGGCCCGCGCGGCTGCGGAACTGCGTGACGGCTACTACGTCAATCTCGGTATCGGCATTCCGACGCTGGTTGCCAACTATATCCCGGCGGGGATCGATGTGCGGCTGCAGAGCGAAAACGGCATGCTGGGCATGGGCCCGTTTCCGCTGGACGGCGAGGAAGACGCCGACCTGATCAATGCCGGCAAGCAGACCATTACCGAACTCGACCTGACGAGCTTTTTCTCCAGCGCCGACAGCTTTGGCATGATCCGGGGCGGCCATATCGACCTGTCGATCCTGGGCGCCATGCAGGTGGCCGAGAATGGCGACCTGGCCAATTGGATGATCCCGGGCAAGATGGTCAAGGGCATGGGGGGCGCCATGGATCTGGTCGCCGGCGTCAAGCGTGTCGTCGTGGTGATGGAGCATGAGGCCAAGGGCGAGCCCAAGCTGCTGAAGGCATGTACCCTGCCCCTGACCGGGCAGCGCGTTGCCGACCTGGTGATCACCGATCTCGGGGTTTTCACCATCGCCCGTCGCGGCGAGACGCGCATGGTGCTGACCGAACTGGCGCCGGGCGTCAGCCTTGATGAGATCACCGCCAAGACTGAAGCCAGTTTCGTCGTCGGGCTCAACTGAGGGGCTTTGCCATGAGTGATATTGTCATTGTTTCGGCAGCGCGCACGCCGGTGGGCTCGTTCATGGGAGCGCTGGCCAGCGTGCCGGCGCACCAGTTGGGCGCCGTGGCGATCGGGGCGGCGCTGCAGCGGGCGGGCGTTGATCCCGCTAGCGTGGATGAAGTGATCCTTGGACAGGTGCTGACGGCAGCGCAGGGGCAGAACCCGGCGCGGCAGGCAGCAATGGCCGCAGGCATGGGTCACGCGGCGACGGCGTGGAGCCTCAATCAGGTCTGCGGCTCGGGACTGCGCGCTGTGGCACTCGGCATGCAGCAGATTGCGCAAGGGGATGCAGGGATCGTGGTGGCGGGCGGGCAGGAATCGATGTCGCTGTCGCCGCATGCGCAATATCTGCGGACGCCGACCAAGATGGGGCCGGTGACGCTGGTCGATACGATGACCGTTGATGGTCTGATCGACGCGTTTGGCGGCTATCACATGGGGATCACCGCCGAGAACGTGGCGCGGCAGTTCGGCATCGACAGGCAGGCGCAGGATGGGTTTGCACTGGAGTCGCAGGTCAAGGCAGCGCAGGCGCAGGCGGCGGGGCGGTTTGTGGCCGAGATTGCTCCGGTCACCGTCGCCGGGCGGAAGGGCGAAGTGATCGTCGATGCCGATGAGTATATTCGCACGGATGCCAATGCCGAGGCGCTGGCCAAGCTGCGGCCGGCATTTGACAAGGCGGGTACGGTGACGGCGGGCAATGCATCGGGGATCAATGATGGCGCGGCGGCGCTGGTCTTGATGCATGCCGACGAAGCGCAGCGACGCGGGCTGACGCCGCTGGCCCGGATTGCTTCCTGGGCGACAGCGGGCGTTGATCCGGCCTTGATGGGAACCGGGCCGATCCCGGCTTCGACCAAGGCCCTGCAAAAGGCGGGCTGGCAGGCAGCCGATCTGGACCTGATCGAGGCCAATGAGGCGTTTGCGGCGCAGGCCTGCGCGGTCAATCAGCAGATGGGCTGGGACCCGGATCGGGTCAATGTCAATGGCGGCGCCATTGCCATCGGCCACCCGATTGGCGCATCGGGCGCGCGCATCCTCGTGACACTGCTGCATGAAATGGGCCGTCGCGGCGCCCGCAAGGGTCTCGCGACGCTGTGCATTGGCGGCGGCATGGGCGTAGCGCTTTGCGTCGAGGCTGACGCCTAAAGCGCGCTCGCGGCGAGGAAGTCGCGGGTATAGGCCTCATTGAGGTCGCGGTTGCGGAGTTGCTCGCGCGTCAGGGTTTCGACCACCTTGGCGTGCTGCATCACCATCAGGCGATCGCACATATAGGACACGACAGCCAGATTGTGGCTGACGATGGCGAAGCTCAGGCCAAGCTCCTGGCGCAGGCGATTGAGCAGGTTGAGAATCTCGGCCTGGATCGACACGTCGAGCGCCGAGGTGGGTTCATCGAGCAGCAGCAGCTTGGGCGATAGCGCCAGGGCCCGGGCGATGGCAACGCGCTGACGCTGGCCACCGGACAGCTCATGGGGATAGCGATAGGCAAATTTGCTACCCAATCCGATCAGATCGAGCAATTCCATGGTGCGCGCTTCGGCATTGGGGAGGCCATGGATGCGCATGGGTTCAGCGATGGCGCGGCCAATCTGGTGGCGCGGGTGGAGCGAGGCATAGGGGTCCTGGAACACCATCTGCACATGCTGGGCAAATTGCCGGCGCGGGGTCTTGGCGGCTTCCAGCCCATCGACCTGCACTGTGCCGGACCAATCGCCGACCAGCCCCATAATGGTGCGCAGGATGGTGGACTTGCCGGAGCCGCTTTCACCCACGAGGCCAAAGCTTTCGCCCGGAGCCACGGCGAAGCTGACATTGTCGACGGCGGTGGTGGCGCCGAAGCGGACGGTGAGGTTTTCGACGGAGAGAATGGGCCTGGTCATAATTGCGTCGCCCAATCGGCTTGCCGCTGCAGGATCGCCAGCGGCTCAAGCGGTCCGTCAATGGTGGGAAGGCAGGCCAGCAGCCCGCGGGTATAGGGATGCCGGGCCTCGTTGAGGCGACCGGCCACCAGCGTCTCGACGATCTGGCCGGCATACATGACCAGCACCCGGTCGCAGAAGCGGCTGACCAATTGCAGGTCATGGCTGATGAAGATCAGACCCATCTGACGGCGGGTCACCAGTTCATCGAGGATCGACAGCACCTGCAATTGCACGGTGACGTCGAGCGCGGATGTGGGTTCGTCAGCGATCAGCAGGTCGGGCTCGCGCACCACCATCATGGCGATCATCACCCGCTGGCCCATGCCGCCCGAAAGCTCGTGCGGATAGCGATCGAACACCTGCTCGGGATCGCGGATATGCATGGTGGCGAGAATATCGAGCGTGGTGCGGCGGGCGGCATCGCGGCTGATGCGGCGGTCACCGATGCGGATGGCTTCGACGATCTGTTCGCCGACCCGCATCACCGGATTGAGCGAGAATTTGGGGTCCTGCAGGATCATGCCCATACGACCACCGCGCAGCTTGCGTCTCGTGCCGCGGGGGGCTTCGAGCAGGTCGATATCGTCGAAGCGCAGCACATCGGCCTGCATGCGGGCATAGTCAGGCAACACGCCGAGCAGGGCGCGGCCAGAGAGGCTCTTGCCCGATCCGCTTTCGCCGACCATGCCGAGCTTTTCGCGGCCAAGGGTGAAGCTGACGCCGCGCACGGCCTCGTGCAGCGAGCCGTCCTCGGTGGGAAAGGCGATGCGCAGGTTTTGGATTTCGACGAGCGGCCTGGTCATATGCGGGCCTTCAGATGTGGGTCGAGCAGGTCGCGAATGGCATCGCCCAGAAGGTTGAAGCCGAGCGAGACGATGAAGATGGCGAAGCCGGGCACCGTCGCCACCCACCACTGATCGAAGATGAACTTGCGACCAGTAGAGATCATGGCGCCCCACTCGGGCAGCGGCGGTTGCGCGCCGAGGCCGATGAAGCCGAGGCCGGCGGCGGTGAGGATGATGCCGGCCATATCCAGCGTCATGCGCACGATGACCGAGGACATGCACATCGGCATGATGTGGAAGAAGATGATGCGCATTTCGGACGCACCGGCCAGCCGCACGGCATTGACGTAATCACTGTTGCGGACGGCCAGCGCTTCGGCGCGGGCCATGCGGGCATAGGGCGGCCAGGCAGTGAGGGTGATGGCCAGAGCAGCGTTGACGATGCCCGGTCCAAGTGCGGCAACAAAGGCCAGTGCCAGCAGCAGCTTGGGCACGGCGAGGAAGACGTCGGTGACGCGCATGAACACCACGTCGAGCCAGCCGCCATAGGTGCCCGAGACGACGCCGATGAACAGGCCGATCGGCGCGGCGGTGACAATCACCAGCCCGACGATCAGCAGGGTCAGGCGCGAGCCATAGATGACGCGGCTGAGAATATCGCGGCCCAGCTCGTCCGAGCCCAGCCAGAACTCGGGACCAGGCGGGGTCAGGCGCGCCTGCAGATTGGGCAGATAGGGATCATGAGGCGCCAGCCAGGGTGCGAAGGCGGCGCAGAACAGCAGGATGACGATGATGGCGAGGCCGAACATGCCCAGCGGATTGCGGGAGAAGCGGCGGCAGAAACTGACGACCTGCTTCCACTGCGCGGCCCGCGCGGCGCTGCCGCCGATGATTGTCGCCTGGTCGATTGTGCTCATCGCCGGCTCCTAGCGGGTACGCGGGTCGAGCGTGGCATAGAGCACGTCCGACAATTGATTGAGGAAGACGAAGATGGCGCCGACGAGGAAGGTGCCGCCCAGCACTGCGTTGATATCGCCGCGGAACAGCGAGGAGGCGATGTAGCTGCCAATGCCGGGCCAGCCGAACACGGTTTCGATCAGCACCGAGCCCTCGAGCAGGCCGCCATAGGAGAGGGCAATAATGGTCACCAGCGGGATGGCGGCATTGCGCAGGGCGTGGCCGAGGACAACTTCAAACTCGTTGGCGCCCTTGAGGCGCGCCGTCAGCACATATTCCTGGGTCAGCTGATCGAGCATCAGCGAGCGGGTCATGCGCGAGATATAGGCGAGGCTGAAATAGCCGATCAGTGCCGCCGGCAGGGTGATGTGGCTGACCGCGTTCCAGAACACCTCCCATTCGCCGCGCAGGGCGCTGTCGATCAGGATGGAATTGGTGATCGGCTTGACGATGCCGACATAGAAAACGTCGATCTGGCCGGGGCCCGAGACCCAGTCGAGCTTGAAATAGAACACATAGAGGCCAACGAGGCCGAGCCAGAAGATGGGCACCGAATAACCGATCAGCCCGATAATGCGGATCAGGTGATCGGGCCACTTATCGTGCCAATAGGCCGAGGCGACGCCGGCGGGCACGCCAAGCACGATGCCGATAAACAGGCCGATGGTGGCTAGCTCAAGCGTGGCCGGAAAGAAGGTCAGCAGATCGCTGAGAACGGGGCGCGTGGTCGTGAAGGAGGTACCAAAGTCGCCCTGCAGCAGCTTGAGCGTATAGGTGGTGAACTGCTCCCAGATCGGCTTATCCAGCCCCAGGGCGAAGTAGACCTTGTCATAGGCTTCCTGCGTGGCCTTTTCACCGACGATGGACAGCACCGGATCGATCGGGATGACGCGGCCGATGAAGAAGGTCAGCGCCACCAGCCCCAAAAGGGTGACGGCCACTGTTGCCAGCCAGGAGGCGACGCGCCCGAGACGGTGCACATTATCTGTTGCTGAAAGCGCCACCGGATACCCTTGAGGCTAAAGAAAGAGACCGGCACGGCGGACAGCGCCGCCGTGCCAAAGCATGGATCAGTCCTTGGTGACGTTCCAGTAGCGGTCGTCTGACAGGGTCAGGCCGAGGACGAGACCTTCGACATTGGAGCGGATGGCGACGCGGCGCACTTCCTGGAACATGTAGAGGAAGGGCGAGGTGTCGGTGTGCTCGACCTGGATTTCCTCGTACATGGTGCGGCGGGCTTCGGTGTCGTTTTCGCGCAGCGCCGCCATGGCGCGGGGCGACAGATCACCGGCATCCCAGCCGAAGCGATCGGCAAGGCTCTGCGAGCCGTCAGGTGCATCCTCGGCATTGACCGCAAAGGCCTTGGCGTTGGAGTGGGGATCCGGATAATCCGGGCCCCAGAGGCCGACCCAGACGTCGAGGTCGGCGGCGCGGTAACGCTCGAGCCATTGCTGGCCATCCACGACGAGCAGGTTCAGGTTCACCCCGACCTGCGCCATGGTGGCCTGGACCGCCTGGGCGAAATCGGTATAGGGCGGCACGTTCCAGACCACGGCATCAAGGGTCACCGGGGTGCTGACACCACTGGCGGCGATCAGTTCCTTGGCCTTTTCGATATCGAGCGAATAGGGCGTGTAATCGGAGGCACCGAGGAAGCCGGCAGGCACCAGCGTCTGGTGGACGTCGATCGTGCCCTGCCCGATGGTCTGGGCAATGCCGTCATAGTCGACCAGATACTTCATCGCCTTGACGAAATCGGGATTGCTCAGCGCCTCGTTACGAACATTGAGGCCCATGTAATAGATGACGCCGGAGCTGCCATCGAGGGTCTTGACGTCGGCATTGGCCGAGATCGAGGCATGGTCATCGGGTCCGAGCTTGTTGGCGATGTCGATGTCGCCCTTTTCCAGCAGCAGGCGCTGGGCGGCGCTTTCGGGCACGTGCTGGAAGAAGACGCGCTCGACGCCGGGCGTTTCCTGCCAGAAGTTGGGGTTGGCCGACAGCAGGATGGACTGCTTTGGCTCCCAACGGGTCAACTCAAAAGGACCCGATCCGGCCGAATTGCCCTGCTTCAGCCAGGCATTGCCCCAATCGCCATCCACCTCATGCTCCTTGACCAGGACGCTATCGACGATGCCGCCGACATAGGATGAGAGGGCATAGAGCACGAACGACTCGGCATAGGGCTGACCGATGGTGAAGACAAAGGTGCTTTCGTCTATTGCCTTGATGCGCTCTTCGACATTGTCGCTCGAGATTTCAAACTGCGTCAGCAGGAAGGCAGAACGCGAGGCCATCGCCACGACGCGGCGCAACGAATATTCGACGTCGAAGGCGGTGACCGGATTGCCCGACGCGAATTTGGCATCGGGGTTCATCGTGAAGGTGAAGACAGTACCGTCTTCGGAGACTTCCCAGCTTTTCGCCAAGACGCCGAAAATCTGGGTCGGATCCTTGACGTCGAAGGTCACCAGAGGCTGGTAGATCTGCTTGGCGGCCATGATGCCACCGACTTCGCCGACTTCACCGGGATCGAGCGTGATCACGTCGTCAATTGCGTCGGCAATGACCAGGGTATCGGCGGGCGTGGCGGCAAAGCTGACGCCGGTCAGCATGGTCATGCCGAGCAGGGCTGTGGCCAGGGTCTTGGTTAGTCTCATCGGGGTTCTCTCCTCAGGCAAATTCGGGGCCGCGCGGCATCGCGGCGCTCAGGGGGCAGGTGAATATTCGGCGAAGAGGCGCAAGGTGCCGACCCACAATTCAGTGGCGACAACATCGCCGATATTGCGGGAAGCATGGGGGCGCGAGGACTTGAAGTGCAGCGTGTCACCCGCCTGCAGCCGATATTCGACGCCCTCGACTTCGTAGGCCATGGCACCGGCGATCAAGTAGACGAATTCCTCGCCCTCATGGCGCATCACCTCCGACGCAAAGCCGGGGGGGACATGGGTGATGCAGGCGTTGAGCTTGGCTTCGGCAAAACCGGGTTCGAGAAACTCGTACATCGGCTCGGTCGAGCCGAGGCGGAATTTGGAGCGCTGCGCAGCGCGCGTAATCGCGTGGTGATCGCGTGCCGGAGCCAGCGACAGAAAGCGGTCGACGCTGGTTTCGAGCGCCTTGGCAACGGCATAGAGCGAGGCCAGGGAGGGGCGCGAAATATCGCGCTCGATCTGGGAGATGAAACCAACGGTCAGCCCGCTGGCTGCGGCGACTTCCTGCATGGTGAGGCCAAGCTCCTTGCGGCGCAGCCGCAAGCGCATGCCCAAGCTTGGCTCGGTCGTATCAGCCTTGACCACCGCATCCCCCATGAGCCCGATTTTGGGGCTTCAGTTTTAGTCAGACTAAACAGAAGCCCGAAGCGGCGTCAATGTCCAAGAGGAGCATAGGAAGCCAGCGTGCGGCGCAGCGCGATATCCTCATCGATCAGCTCGGCAAAACCCAGATCGGCGCGGATGAAACTGGTATCCAGGGTGAGCGGATAGCGCAGGTCCATCGCATCGGCGCGGTCGGCCCAGACGCCCTGCCCCGCCGGCGCGGCGACCACCGCACTATCGATATCGAGGATGGCCAACAGGTGGGTGGCCCATTGGGCGGCAGTACGGACGATATCCTGCCCGACATTGTAGGTCTTGCCGCTGGCCCTGGGGGAGAGCGCCGCCAGCACCATGGCCTCTGCCACATCCTCGACATAGCCGTAGGAATTGGGCCAGCCAAAGGCCCGCTCATCAATGGCGAAGGGTTCGCCGGGCCTGGCATTGTCAACGACCCAGCCGAAACGGCGCTGCTTGTCGGCGACACCAAAGATCATCGGCGGGCGGATCACGACCAGGTCGAGATCGGCAGCGGCCGCAGCCTCCTCCAGCACCAGCTTGTCGTAATTGTCGAACAGGTCTTCGCTGACGCCCTGGGGGCGCCGTGGATTGCCGCGATAGGGATAGCGCATGTTGCGCAGCGGCGCGTCTTCGCTGGCGGGCGCCGGCCGGATGGGCGGTGTCTCCTTGCGGAGGAGACCGGCATAATTGGCATAGACATCGACCGAGCTGGTCAGCACGTAGCGGGCGCCTTGCCGAGCAGCGGCATTGATGACCGGCTGGGTATTGCCCAGGCTCAAAGCGAAGATATCGATGACGACCTTGACGTCATGGGCGCCGAACACCGCGCGCAGGGCGGCTTCATCGGTCCGATCGGCGTGGGCGATCAAAACGGCTTCGGGCAGGTTCGCCGGCTCGTTGCCGCGATGAATGACCAGCGGCCGCGCGCCGTGCGCGAGCAAGCGCAAGGCAACATGGCGCCCCAGAAACCCGCTGCCGCCAACAATAGCTACCGTCACCTGACCACACCCCGCTTTAGCACCGCTAAAATGACGTGTTTATCCGGGCAAGTAAAGTAGGCCGGTCTGCCGGTTCAACGACGCCTGCCCGGCCAGCCCCCTTACACTTGTGCGGGGAGCACCAGGCTGACCTTGAGGTCCTGGGCCGAATAGACACAGATGTCGTCGGCAAACACCCGGCCGTCGGCCACGCCGACCACCAGCTTGCCGCGCCGGACCTGGCGCATGTCGATCTCGTAGCGCACCTGTCGTGTCTCCGGCGTGATCTGCCCCCGAAACTTGACTTCACCGACACCGGACGCACGCCCCTTGCCGGGCGAGCCGGACCAGCCGAGCCAGAAGCCGACGATCTGCCACATGGCGTCCAGTCCGAGGCATCCGGGCATGACCGGATCGCCGGGGAAGTGGCAGTCGAAGAACCACAGGTCCGGCGCGATATCCAGTTCGCCGATAACCTGCCCCTTGCCGTATTGGCCGCCATCAAGGCTGATTGCGGTGATGCGGTCCATCATCAGCATGGGTGGCGCCGGCAATTGCGCGTTGCCCGGACCGAAATAGCCGCCCTGCCCAGATCTAAGCAGGTCCTGCTTGCTGTAGGCCGACTGGGGCGTGTGAAAGGCGCTGGGGTCAAACACTGGAAGATCCTTTTGCTGCGGTGACGGACTGTCAGGCTGGCTGCTCGCGATGACTGAGGTCGATGCCGGCGCGCTCGGTCAGGCACAAGGCAGCCGCCATGAAGCCCCAGACCTGGTCGGTCACACGCTCAAGGTCGGGCCGCGGCTCACGCATCAAGGCGCCGATGAGCGCCTGCCGAATGCCACCAATCATCAGGGCAATGAGCAGATGAGGATCCAGCGGGCTGGCCACGACATTGTCCCGCTGCGCCGCCGCAATCATCCGGGCGCCCGCAGCCAGCTGCCGGCTGGTGAAGGCTGCCTCCACCTCCAGAACTTCCGGCGCGCGGCTCAAGGGACCAATGACCAGCGGGGCAAAGGGATGGGCGTAGTGGAACCGCAGATAGGCCGCCACCCGCCCCTTCTCCCTGTCCGTCCAACTCCTGGAGGGCAGATCGGCACCCGTAAAGGCGGCGGCATCGAGGCGATGGTAGAACGCCTCCACGACGCCCGCGATCAGGCCGGCCTTCGAGCCAAAATGGTGGTAGGCCAGCCCGACCGAAACCTGCGCCCGTTGCGCGACCGCCTGCATCTCCAGATGCCCCTTGCCCGCGATGAGCTCCTGCTGCGCTGCAGCGATGAGACGTGCGCGCGCTCCGCCGACAGCAGTCATGCTCAATTCGCCTTCTCTGAACTGAATTCAATTCAGGCCAAGAATCGTGCGCTGTCAAGACAAAGGCCTGGTGTCGAGCCAGACTGCGGGACCAATGAATCATACGCATTTGCCCATAGGAGCGAGGTGGACTGCTGCAGCCACGGCATGGGTGCGGGGCGAGAAGGACCGGAATCCATGCAAAAATGACACAACCTGCCAGCGCAGCCGGCCCGACCGCCAAACCAGAACGGGTGCTGTACTGGACTATTCAGAGCAACATCGCACGGTCATTGCAAAAATTAACAGAGCAGATGCAAAAATAACAGACGAACCAGCGAAATGCATTATTCCAGATCGAACAAGTATGGCAAATGCAATTGCCTACAGATCCCGCAGAGTCTTTTGCATGAACACGCCAATACCGCTTGAAGGTTTCCTGAATCAACGCCACAGGGGCGCTGCATATCAATGAAGATCAATGAAGATCAATTTACAGCATCTCGCCAAAATCAAGTCGTTCCAGACCAATCTTAACGATCAAAGAACCCAGAATGGGTGTGGTGCTTGATAAAACACAAATTGCAAAGTAATAATTCAATCTCTACGGAGGGGGCCAATGCGAGCTAGTTTTGTGCGCTGCGTGATTGCAGGGGTGTTTTTATGTGCTGGAGCAGCAGCGACCCCAGCGGCAGACCTGTCAGGCAATTACCGCGGGTCGTGTGTAGCGGCCTCCCAATCAAATCTCATCAATCAGAGCCCCGACATCATTCGGCAGACCGTCTGGTCGAACCTGGACAATGCGAAGGCTGCAATGAGCGACGTCACCGTCCTGGCGGCGCGACAGCCGGCATTCACCTGGGCGATGGAAGCGCGCTGGGCCTGCGAAGCCGCCGCTGGCTACTTGAAGACGGGCCATTTCGACACCGAGTCAATTCAAGAATGTGACTGCTTTTATCAGCGTCACCTCTCGTTCAGGTAGTGTAACGACATGACGACAGTTTGCGTGCGACAGGTTCTCCTATCCGGCGTTGCTCTTCTGGTGCTGATGCAGGGCGTTTCTGCGATGCCGCTGCGCGATGCCGTTCAGATCGCCATGGAATCCAATCCAGAGATCGGGCAGGCTATCCAGAACCATGACGCAACCGGGTTCGAACTCCGCCAGGCGCTGGGGCTTTATGCGCCCCGGGTCGATCTGGAGGCATCGGCGGGCGTGCAATTCCTGGACAATCCATCCCGGCGATCTCTCAATGTTGCCGGCGATGCGCTCTACCCAGCCCAGCTTGGCGTGGTGGCAACGCTCGACCTGCTGGATGGCGGCTTCCGCGACGCCGAAGTGGCCCGCCAGGCCGCGCGTGTCGACAGCGCATCCTACCGCGTGCTGGAGCGCAGCGAGTATATCGCGCTGCAGATCGTTCGCGTCTATTATCAGGTTCTGCTGCAGCAGCAGGTTGTCGGCCTCAGCCGCGAAAACGCGGCATTCCACGAAGCCATGGTCAGCGATGTCGCGGCCGCCATCGACAGCGGCCAGCTGACGGAAGCCGACCGCTTCCAGTCCATCGAACGCATGGCGGCAGCCCGCGCCCGGCTGACGGAAGCCGGCGTCGAACTGGCGGCCGCGCAGATCGAGTTCAAGACGCTGGTCGGGATGATGCCCGGTGCGGTCGTATCGCCGCCGCGAGCCGGCCGATCCCTCGACAATTCCCTGGAAGTCACCATCGCCAAGGCGATCATCAACAACCCGCGCATGTTGACCGCCGGGGCCGATATTGACGCGGCCTCCGCGCTTGTCGACCAGGCCGAATCCGCGTTCAGTCCAAAGTTGTCCCTCGAGGGTCGCGTCGCCACCGGATATGATATTTCTGGCTCACAGGGCGTCACCAATGACGGCAGTCTGCGCCTGTCATTGCGGTGGAACATCTTTGACGGCGGCATCAAGGAAGCCCAGGTCCAGGAAGAAATCCGGCGCGAAAGTGAAACCAAGCTGGTTTTCGACCAGACGGCGCGTGAGGTTGAGCAGGCCGTTCGCGAGTCCTGGCTGCGCCTGAAGAGCCAAACCGAACTGGCCAGCGTTTATCAGCAGCAGCTGAGTTCCTCGTCCGAACTGATCACCTCCTATCGCGAGCAGTTCAACATCGGCGATCGCTCCTTGCTGGACGTGCTGGATGCGCAAAACACCCGCTATAATGTTCAGGTCCTGCAGCAGACGGCGCAATACAGCGTGATGTTTGCAGAGTATCGCGTGCTGGCGGTGAGCGGGGATCTGCTGTCATTTATCGGCGCCACCGCACACCCCACGGCGCGGGCGGATACACGGGCAGCGACCAATACGCCATCCTGGGAAACCGCCGAGCCGCGCGCGCGTCAGCCGCTCGTCATTCCCACCACCAGCAATTAGCCGGGCCTGGCATCGACCGGCCCGATAGCGAATTGACCGGCAGACAGGGGGCATTGCCAATTGTCACGGGAAAGGTCTAAGCGATAGATGGACGCGGCTTCCACGCCAGATGCCGTCGCCCAGGACGAGCACTCCACGGACATCATCCTTGATTGCGTGCGCTATCTGGCGCGCGCCTGGCGGAAGTCGGACTCGCCGGCCCTGTTGACCGCCGGCTTGCCGCTGACCGATGGACGACTTGCCCCCGACCAGATCGATGCCGCCTTTGGCCGTATCGGCGTGAATGTGCGGCGGAGACATGTCGAGCCGGCCCGGCTCAAGGAATTTGACTTCCCTGCCCTGATCTTTTCGGACACGCGGCCGCCCCTGGTGCTGCTGGCGCGCGCCGGTCGGCGGGCATTCCGGGCCTATGATCCGGTGCTCCAGGCTGAAGTCGTGATCGACGGGCGCGCCATCAGGTCAAAGCACAGCCAGCAATTACTGCTGGTCTCGCCGAACTACGAAGCGGTTCAGGAATCATCGGGCAGGCGTTTCGCACGGCAGGGCCACTGGTTCTGGTCGGCCGTCGCCGGACATACCCGCAGCATCTGGTACGTATTGCTGTCGGCGGCGTTCATCAACCTGTTCGCGCTGGCCTTCCCGCTCTTCACCATGAACGTCTATGACCGGGTGCTGCCCAACGCGGCGCAGACGACCCTTTGGGTCCTCGCCATCGGCGTGACGGCGGTGGTGATCTTTGACACCTTGCTGAAACTGGCCCGCTCGGCCGTCATCGAATATGTCGGGCGCAGCATCGATTTCCGCTTGTCCTCCGCCCTGTTCGACCGGGTTCTGAATACCCCGATGGCAACGCGGCCGGAATCGACCGGCGCCTTCGTCAGCCGCATCGGGCAATATGAGGTGCTCCGCGAATTCGTGGCCGCCAGTACGCTGGTCATGTTCGTGGACGTGCTGTTCCTGGGCATCTTCGCTTACATCATTACCCTGTTGATTGGCTGGCTGGTGGTGTTTCCACTCGCGGCCGGCGCGATCGCCATCGTGGTGACGCTGGTGGTGGGCACCATGTCGGGACGTGCGGTCAAGGCAGCGCTCAGCGAGGCTTCGGCGCGCAATTCGGTGCTGGTGGAGGCGCTGACAGCGGTGCAGACCGTCAAGGCCTCGCGCGCCGAAGGCCAATTGCTGCGCCGCTGGGACGCGGCGGTGCTGGCCTCCTCGCGCACGCAGGATCGCATCCGCAAGCTGCAGGCTGTCGCCAGCAATACAACCGCGGCGCTCTCTCAATTATCGCTGGTGGGGATCATTGTTGGCGGTTCGTACCAGTTCGCTTCGGGCGAAGTGACGACCGGCGCGATCATTGCCGCAATGATGCTGTCAAACCGATTAATCGCGCCGATTGGCATGATTGCCTCCACCCTGCTGCGGGCTCGTACGGCGGTGGAAGCCTATCACACGATCGACACCATCATGAAGCTGCCAGACGAGCGGCCCAGCCAGCACAACCCGATCCAGCGGGTGGTCACCTCGGGCAAGCTGTCGTTCAACAAGGTCCGTTTCGCCTATCCGGGCGCCAAGGTCTTCGTGCTGGATGGCATCTCGTTCAGCGTGCAGCCCGGCGAAAAGATCGGCATTATCGGGCGTATTGGTTCGGGCAAGACCACGATCGGCCGGTTACTGGTGAACTTCCACTCGGCCAGCGAAGGCGAAATCATGGTCGATGGTATCGACATCGCCCAGTATCACCCCGACGATCTCAGACGGGCCGTGGGCTTTGTCGTGCAGGACCCCGAAATCTTCAACGGCACGGTCCGTGACAATATCCTGATGAGCGATCCGACGGCGAGCGAGGAACGCCTGCTCAATGCGGCGCGCAAGGCTGGTGTCGAGGAGTTCGTTTCCCGCCACCCTCAGGGGTATGACATGCCGGTCGGCGAACGCGGCATGCTGCTATCGGGCGGCCAGCGCCAGGCCCTGGCCCTGGCCCGGGCGATGCTGGTCGAGCCCAAGGTGATGTTCCTGGACGAGCCATCTAGCTCGATGGATCTGGCGACCGAGCGGCAGTTGATCCAGCATCTCGAGAACAGCCTGACACCCGAACAGACCGTGCTGATCGCCACGCATCGCTTTAGCCTGCTGTCGTTGGTCACACGATTGATGGTGCTCGACAATGGCCGGCTCATCGCCGATGGTCCCAAGGACGCGGTGCTGGCGCAATTGCGCGCGCGGGGGGAAAGCGGATGAATTTGTTTCGTTCCGCCCGCAACAAGGACATGGACCGTTATGCGCTGCCGCCCGATGAACCGCCGCGGTCCTGGGCCTTTGTCATTGCCATTATCGGGGCGGTGCTGGTCAGCTTCCTGATCTGGGCGAACTGGGCCGAGGTGGACCAGATCAGCCGGGCAGAAGGACGGGTCATTCCCTCGGGCAAGACGCAGATCATTCAGAGCGCCGAACAGGGCGTGGTAAGCGAAATTCTGGTGCGCTCGGGCGAGCAGGTGTCGGCGGGCCAGCTGCTGATGCGGCTCGATGACACCAACACCACTTCCAGTGCCGGCGAGGTCGAGGCGCGGGTGCTGGCGCTGCTGGCGCAAGTCGAGCGTCTGCGGGTTGAGTCCTCCGGCGGCACGGCGCTGGACTATGTCTGCCCACCCACTGTCGAGGCGCAGGCCCCGGCCGTCTGCGCCGCCGAAACGGCGCTGCTGACGTCGCGACTGTCGAGTCTGATCAGCAGCCAGCAGGTGCTGGAGCAACGGGTGGAACAACGCCAGCGTGAGCTCAATGAAGTCGTCGCCAACAAGACCCGCGTCCAGGGCAATCTCACCATTACCCAGGAACGCCTGGCCCTGATCCAGCCGATGGCCGAACGGGGCCTGGCGGCGCGCACCGACCTGTTGGCGCTGCAGGCCGAAGTCAGCGACCTCACCGGCCAACTCGCGGCTGCCGAGGAAGGCATGGCCCGGCTGCAATCGGCGCTGAAGGAAGCCCAATTGCAGGGGGAGCAGGCCGATCTGCAGTTTCGGCAGGAAGCGCTTTCGGAACTGACCATGCGCAGCGCCGAACTGGCCAGTGCCCAGCAGCAATTGCGCGGCGCGGAGGATCGCGTGGCGCGCACCGATATCCGCTCGCCTGTCGATGGGATCGTCAACAGCATCGACGTCACCACGATCGGCGCGGTGGTGACTGCCGGGGCCAGATTGCTGGACATCGTGCCGAAGTCCGATTTCCTGCTTGTAGAGGCCAAACTGCGTCCGGCCGACGTGGCGTTCGTCATTCCCGGTCAGGCCGCGCGGATTTCCTTCACGGCCTATGACTTCTCCATTTATGGCGGTCTCGAGGGTATTGTCGAGAACGTCTCGGCCGACAGTATCGTCGACCAGAACACGCGAGAGACCTATTATCTGGTGACGATCCGGTCAGACCGCACCACCCTGGCCTATCGTGGTCAGGAACTTGCCGTGCTCCCGGGCATGGTGGCGACGGTGGACATCATCACCGGGCGTCATTCGATCCTGCAATACCTGCTCAAACCCATCAACAAGGTGAGGCAGGAGGCGCTGATTGAACGATAGCTCCGAGCCCGATACCCCCTCGATGGACTGGGCCACCCCCATCTTCCGCACCGTGACCACGGCTTCCGGTCGGCACGCGCTCCGGCTGGAAGCGGCGTTCTGGGATGCACTGCAGGTGCTGGCGCAGCAATCGGGCCGCCGAACCAACGACCTGGTGCGCGAAATCGTGGACGTCCCCCTGCCCGACAATATCAATGTGTCGCGGGCACTGCGGAGTACGCTCGCCAAGCGATTACTGGACGAGCAAGTGCGCATGGCACCGCTCGCGGCGCCGCTGGCGGTCGTCCAGTTGATGCAGCTGGCACCGACGCCTGCCTTTGCACTGGACCGCCAGAAGCGCCTGGTGCGGGTCAATGATGAGTTTGTGCGCTACCTGCGGACCATCGTGGCCCGCGCGCCGTCGCCCGAGGGCGCTCAATTGACGCTGGACCGCCCGATCGAGCAATTGTTCGCGGAAATCCGCCCCGGCGCCGCGCTGGAATGCGCCATGTCCATTCGGGTGGATACGCACGAGCGGCGGACCCAGGTCCGCATCGTCATCCCGCCACCGGCACCCGCCAATGTGTTGGTCGGGTTCGTGCTGACCTGATCAGAAGCCCTGGCCCGGTGCCACAGTGCTCAGATTGACCGCGACCGCGCTGGTCGGATTGGTGAAGCCGTGGATGTAGCTCTTGCCGTCGGCAAATGACATGATGGGCATGTAATTGCGGATGCTGGCATCGCTCCGCACGGCATTCGACAGATTGTCCAGAACATAGGCCGTGTCATTGTAGTGCGCGACCAGCACGGCGTGAAATGCCTGGCGACGCGTATCGGCCAGCACCACGATCTGCAGGCTCTCACTGGGGAAGCCGAGAGACCGCAGCAGCCAGTATTTGGCGATGGCGTAATCCTCACAATCGCCAACGCCCTTGGCGGACAACTCGGACATGGTCACCCAACGGTCGGCCTGGCCCCAGATTTCCGCATCGGACTGGTAGGGCAGAGCCGCGTTGATGCTTCGGTTCACGGCGCGCAATAGCGGCAGCCCGGAAAGCGCCCCGGCATTGCGTCGCGCCGCCTGCGCCTTGCGGGCAAAGGGCGTATCGCATTGAGCAATGCCGGCGCTGGCGCAATTGGCCGTGAAGAAGGCGCGATAGTCTTTGCGGGTCGCATCCTGCCACTTGCTGGCCGCAGGCAACTTGGCCGCAGAAATAGCAACCGACTGGAAGACCCCAAGCGAAACAACACCCGAATTGGTGCGAGGCACTATTGGCCCAATCTCGAACTTCATCGAAGTCGCTACGACCGGCTGCTCAACCGCAGCAGCTAGGCCTGCAATCGCCAGCGACATTAGAGTTGCCACAATTGCGATAATAGTCGAGCGATACTTGTTGTTTGAGCGAACCAGCATATCTCTGCCCCTTATTTGAAACAGAGTTTCTCATTGCCATATTGAATTTTGCCAAATTTACTTGGTATATTTAGGTGAAATAGTATCGATAAAATTGTATCTAAATCCTGCAACGGGGGGCCTTGTCGCACCAGCTCCTGCGGCTCCCAGCCTCAGCGTCTGTAGGGACAAGCAACAGCGCTAAGGCTCAAGACATCGTCCAATGCCGACACATCCATCAGCGCGAAGAATTCCATCCTGCTGAACTCCGGCCGATCTTTCGCTTGGCGCGTCTTATCATGCAGTCCGGCCTATCTTGCCGCAAAGGGACCTGTTACGCATAGCATTCGGCTCTTGAACACAAAGGTTGCTGGTAAGAATGACTTCTAGCTGCAGAACATGCGTGGTCATTTGCTATTGGACCGGACGGTCCAGCAAGCCATTATTCAAACTCTTGTCGGCCATGCAGAGTATCCGCGCGGGCGCGCCTTTCGACGTCGTCATTGTCTGCAATGGCGGCGATGCCGCTCCTCTGGAAATTCCGCCTCGTTTCTCGACCATGTCGATACGCGTGATCAACCGCGAGAATACCGGCTGGAATCTCGGTGCCTGGGAAGCCGGCTGGCGCGCCAGTCCGGGCTATGAGTATTTCCTGTTTCTTCAGGCTGAATGCTTCATCAAGACCGAAGGCTGGCTCCATCGCTTCGAGCACCGCATGGACTTTGACGCCGGGATGGGTCTGCTCGGCGAGCGCATCATGTGGAACGGAATGACTTGGGACTACGCGAAAGCGAGAACCGCCCTCGATCTCAGTGACCAACCCGAAATACTAACGAACTTCGAGTCCTACCGGCACAATCTCCGCCAAAAGGGCATAGAGCCGGGCGCTCTCGGAACCCATGTCGTCAGTATCATCCTCTTCACGCGCCGATCGATACTGGAAGACGTCGACGGCTTTCCGCTGATGGGCGACACCTATGTGGAAGCCGTTTCTTGCGAGATCGGCTTGTCCAAGAACGTCGAGAACAAAGGCTATCGGATCTCGCAGCTCGGCGACGACGCATTTTGCACGATCGGGCACACGCAATGGACCGCGCTCGATCACCTCAAGACCACCGCGTTCGATTACGGGCGCCGGATATATCGCAGCGTTTTTCCGCGCACCTGAGTCTGCGCCCAAGGTGTGGGGCCTGGCGCGGGATGTGCCCGACGCCGATCAAACGACTCTCGAATATCCAGTTGGCTCCAGGTCCATGCATATCCAACCTTCCCGCTCGCGGGAGCCAGCGTGTCGCCACCGACGCGCCTGTTACGTCTTGGCCTGGCGATCATGGCCAGCGGACTGGAATTCCTTCCGGGGTCGGCCGGTGTCGTCCTCGTGCGAACGGTGTCGCCGGGCCGGATCGGGGCCTCCGGATGGGGGACGCGACGATGCAATAACGCTTGCAATCTCCTGCTGCGTCGGCTTGGCTAAAAGCCAGCCTTTTGTTTCAGCCACCGTGGCCTTCACGCGTGCCCCCGGTGGCAGCGAGCGAGCAACTGGAGGAATCAATGAGCTCTATTATTTGCGGTCCCATAGCGCGCTGCGTATTGGCCCTGAGCTTGGCCGGCTGCGCCGTTTTGATACCAGCGGCTGCCGCGTCTGCGGCTTCAGAGCCGACCCGCATCCGGCTCGCCCAGGCCGATGCGGGAATGCCGGCAACGTTTTCTGCCGAACAGGCCGATCACGGAAAGGAATTGTACGACCACCAGTGCACCGAGTGTCACGGCAGCGACCTGTCGGGGGGACTGCTCGGCGGGCCGCCCCTGCGCGGCGCGGGCTTCGCGCAGAAGTTCTTCGATGGCGCGCCGGCTTCGGGCTTATTCCTGTTTATGAGCACCCTGATGCCGCCCAATGCGCCGGGTCGTTTTTCGGCGAGCGCCTATGCCGACATGATGGCCTACATCCTCAAACGGAACGGCTTCCGGGCCGGTGCGGAGCTGCCCTCGGACGTCGACGCGCTCGACAATTTGATCCTGAAGAAGTGATGGGCGGCGGGGTCGGCGTCAGGCCTTTGACCGGGGACTGAAGATGGGGCTGGACGACATCACCATCCAGTCGATCATTTTCCGTGTTCTGGCCCTGCTGATCATTGCCGGCGTGCAGGGTGGCGTGCTGGCAGGAGCGGCCGGCCTGCTCGGCGACATGGGACCGCGCTACGACAACCGCCTGACGATCCTGCCCTTTGGCCATATCGATCCGCTCGGCGCCATCGGCATGATACTGTTCGGCTTCGGCTGGGCGAAACCAATCGCCATCGATGCCGGACAGTTCCGTATTGGTCGAGCCGGTATCATCGTCGTCATCCTGGCAGGCTTTGTTGCGCTGCTCGCGACAGCTTTCCTTCTCGATGCCCTGGTCCGGCCGGCCCTGACGAGCTTGCCCTACACCGCCGGGCTGACGACGGCGGCGTTTCTCAGAACCGCCAGCAGCCTGTCGATCTGGTTCGCGCTGTTCAACCTCCTCCCCGTCCCGCCGCTGACCGGCGGGCTGCTGCTCGGCGCCCTCGGAATCCGTGTTTCCCGGCAAGCTCAGCTGATTGCTGCCGCCATATTGCTCCTGACGGTGGCGACGGGCCTGATCGGAAGAGGTCTGGGCCCGGCCTACGCCGCCCTGGCGCCGGCCCTGATCGGCGGGTGAGAAGGGTCACCGAGGCGGCGGGGAACCGTCGCGTCCCAGCGGCAGCGCGCCGTAACGCGCAAGGATTGCCGCCAGCGTGCCGTCTGCTTCCAGCTGCTCCATGATCTCGACGATCCTGCGCTTGAGGGTGAGGTCGCCCTTCCACAGGCCGAAGACAAGATTGTAGCGGGTGAGCTCTTCGGGCATATCGGTGACCCACCAGCCGTTGTCCGACGCAATCGCGCGTGCCAGCAGCGCCTCGGTTACGCCCCCATCGAGTTCACCACCGGCAATGGCATCGACGAGCTGTCGGCTGTCGCGCATGATACGGACGGTCACGTCGAGACGGCGCAGGTAGCTCGACAGGCCGAGGCGATCAAGACCGGAGATGTTGGTCAACACCCCGATGGTGAGGCCGCCGATATCGTCCAGCGATGCCGGCGCCATGATCGCCCAACCGGTCCTGGCATAGGGCGGGCTGGTATCCAGGAACGAGCGGGTGAGCGTGGAATCGACGACGCCCCCGGCGAGTATCTGGCACTTGCCGCGATTGATCGCCCAATTGCGTGGATTGAAGTCCTGGCCAATGGCATCGCTGGGGGAGAGGAGCAGCTCAACCCCGATCCTGTCGGCAACCGCACCGAGGAGTTCGATGTCGATGCCCGGCCGCTGATCGTCGCCGGTGACCAGCGGCGGGTAGACCGTCGGAACGCAGGCGCGTAGGGCACCGCTCGCCTGGACTTCGCTGAGCGAGGTATCGGGCGGCAGAAAGGTGAGCAACAGCAGCAGCCCGATAACCACCAGCAAGCCGCCCAGGTCGCGCACGAATCTTGGCAGAATCTGCATGACGCGCCGCTCACATCCTGCGGAAATCGAGCAGCGCGATCGTAAACAGCACCGCGCCAGCCACGACCATGACCGCAATGCCGAGGCGCGGATCGAACTGGTTATAGTGGATCAACACGCCACGCAGCACATCGATTGCATAGGTGAGGGGATTGTACTCGACGATTGTGACCAGCCAGTCGGGGTAGACGACGCGCGTCTGCGATCGCGTCAATGCCGGATCGAGCGGAAAGACCGAGCTCGAGGTGAAATAGAGGGGCAGGATGACGGCGTTGGAGAAGACGCCAAACCCCTCGAAGCTGCGGATGCGGTTGGCGATCACGATACCGAGCGAGGTCAGCGCGAAGGCCAGCATGGCCATCAGGCCGATGGCCTTGAGGACATCGGTCCATGTCAGGGGCACGTCGGCGAAGCGGGCGAGCAGCAGCACCAGGCAGCCATGAACCACCGCGACCGTAGCGCCGCCCAGCACCTTGCCGAGCAGGATCATGCCGCGCGACATCGGCGAGACCAGGACTTCGCGCAAGAACCCGAACTCGCGGTCCCAGATGACGGAGACGGCCGACTGGACCGACGTATACATGATGTTGAGTGCCACGACGGCAGGAAAGATGAACTGCAGGTAGGTGAACGGAACCACGAAGGTCACCTCGCCATAAGCTTCGCCGCGGAAGTAGGGATTCAGGCCGATACCCAGGATCAGCACCCACAGGATGGGACGGCTGATGCCGCCGACAAGCTGCCCGCGGTCGCGGATGGCGCGTTTCACTTCGCGCAACCAGATGCCGTAAAGGCCGCCGAGCTGAGTCAGGATCGGCGAGCGGCGGACTGCAACGATCTTGGCGGCGGCGCCGGTAGTGGTCATCTCGTGTGTTCTCCTCCCCGTTTGCCGAAAGCGAGTGTGCGCTCGCGGGCATTGGCGGCCTGATCGCGCAGTGCCCGGCCAGTCAGCGCCAGGAACACCGTCTCCAGGCTCGGCACCTCGACGGCCAGCGCCCGGATGCGGCCGCCATATTCGGCGAGGAACGCTTCGACAAAACCATCATCCGAGTTGAGCAGGATGTCCTCGCCTGCCACGCCCGCCAGGCGATCGGCATAGCGGGCCAGAATCTGCTTGCCGGCATCGTCGTCCCTGGGGACGATGCGCAGCACCTGCTGGCCATAGTCGCGCTTGAGGGCTTCAGGCGTGTCGAGCGCCAGCACCTTGCCATGGTCCATGATGCACACCCGGTCGCACCCCTCGACCTCTTCAATATGGTGAGTGGTCACCAGGACGGTGATCTGCCGCTCGCTGCGCAGGCGGCGGATATACGCCCAGATGCGGTCACGGGTCTGGGCGTCGAGCCCAACCGTCGGTTCATCGAGCAGCATGATTTCGGAGTCATGGACCAGGGCCCGGGCGATCTCCAGCCGGCGCTTCATGCCGGAGGACAGCGTCCGTACAGGCTTGTCGGCCCACTCGGTCAGTTCCACCAGAGCCAGCATTTCCTCGATGCGTTGCCGCCGCAGCTTGCGCGGCACCCCATACACCAATCCGTGCAGGTCGAGATTCTCCAGGACCGTCAGCCGGTCATCGAGGCTGGGTTCCTGAAAGACGATGCCGAGGCGGCGGCGCGCGGCAAGAGGCTGCGTGACCACGTCGAATCCGCCGATCATGGCAACGCCGCTGTCGGGGCGCACGATGGTGCACAGGATGTCGAGCAACGTCGTCTTGCCAGCGCCATTGGGTCCCAGCAGCGCGAACAGCTCGTTGTCGCGGACCTCAAAGCTGATCGCGTCGAGCGCCAGCGTACGCCCGTAGCGCTTGGTTACGGCGTCGACCCGGATGGCGGGTGCGGAAGAGAGGGGGTTTGCCATCAAGGGCTGACCGACGCCGGGAACTTGTACGTCTCAAGGATGTCGGCGATCGTTCCGTCCTGGCTCAGCGCCGCGATCGCCTCATCGACTGCCGTGCGCAGGAAGGTCTCGTCGGCGAGCATCAGCGCCCCAACACCCAAGGTGGTCGGCGGCAGGGGGGCCGGGTCGATCACGTGAAAATCGGCATAGGCCGGCGTGGTGCGCTGCTTGGCCCACAGACTGGGGGCCCAGACCAGCGCAACGTCGATCGTGCCGTTCAATAGTGACTCCAGCGCGAGCTCGTTGGTGCCCATCGGATAGGTGGGCCAGCGCTCCTCCCGGGGCAGTGCACCGAGGTAGGAGACCAGCCGGATATGCGCCGAGGTGCCGACGGTCGCGCCGATCGGACGCGCGGGCGCCAGTTCGGCGAGTGAGCCGATGTCGGGATCGGCGGTGACGAAGACATACTGGGCCTCGTAGTAGGCCCGAGTCAGCGCCGCCCAATTGCCATATCCCTCAGGAATCAGCTTGAAGCCCATGTGAAGGTCGCAGTGCTCCAGCATTATGCCGTAAACCTGCGTGATGTTTTCGAGGACGAAAGCGCGTTCAACCTCGTATCTCTGCGGCTCCAGCAGCAGCGCGCCAGCGACAGCATCGGCAATCGCTCCGGCGACCTCCCAGTCGGGTTGGCGCGGATCGATGCAGTAGCGAAGCTGCGATTGGTCCAGTCGCCGGCCGATATTCCACTGGCCCGGGGCATAGGGCACGTCATAGAATTCCGGCTCGGCCTGAGCATATGCCGGGGCCACCGTCACGGCGGCGGGTACGGCGAACACCAGAACCAGAGCGATCCGACACAGGAACTTGAGGATTGCGGGCAAGATCCCCTCCTCCGGGCGTGCCCGGGCGGTGCTGGAAATACCAGTCCACCCGGGCAGTTGGCTAATTGCCGGCCATCTGGTCGGGAAGCGCGAAGACGAACACCGCCGCAGGATTGTTCGCCGGCAGCACGACGTCTGGCGTCAGCGATTGCAGACGGCCCAGGCCGGAAGCCCAGTTCGCGACAATGGCAACATATTGCTTGCCGTCGGCCTCGTAGCTGATCGGGAAGGATTCAAGAGAGTTGGTCAGCTTGCCGCTGCGCCACAGGATGTCGCCGGTCTCGTCGTCGAAGGCAAGGAAGTGACGGTCGAGAGTGCCGACGAATACCAGGCCGCCGCCTGTCGGCAGGGTCGAACTGGTAACCGGCGCATATTGCCGATATTCCCACATCTCCGACTGGTCTTCCAGGTTGATGGCACGGACCTGGCCGATATTGCCATCGCTGTCGGGATGCGGCACGCGAGAGTAGGTCTGCAGGCCGCCGCCAGTGTAAATCTCGCCCGGATCGAGCGGGTTCACCGTGGTATTGGAGCAGAACTCAACCATTGGCAGATAGAGGGCCTTGGTGCGCGGGCTGTAGGCCGTGGCCTGCCAGGCTTTGGCACCCGGGTCGGCCGGGCAATTGAAGGTGGTCTCACCGATAACCGGAATTACGTCCGGGTTGATTTCCTTCTCACCGGTTTCCGGGTCGATCGACAGCACCACGTTTTGTGGGCCAGTCTCCTTGGACCAAAGCCACTCCCCGCTTGTCCGGTCGAGGGACTCGATGATCCCGATCTTTCCGGTCGTGACCACCTGTTGGCGCATCTCGCCATCGACCGGCAAATCGATGAGCAGACGTTCATAGACATAGTCGAGATCAAGCGAGTCGGTCGGGAGGTGCTGGTAGTACCATTTGAGCTCACCGGTATTCGGGTCGATGGCGAGCGTGGAATTGGTGTAGAGCGCCTCGTTGGTAACGTCAGGATCCGAACTTGGAGGGGTCAGTCCAGCGATCTCGGCATTCCACGGATAAATCTGGCCGACGCCGGCGAAGACCAGGTTTTGCTCGGGATCGTAGGACCCGGTAATCCAGGCCGACGCGCCGTAACGGCTTTCCACCGGCAGGCCGTTCCAGCTGTTCCCTTCGGGCGTATCGCCACGGGCGATCGTGTGAACACGCCACAGTTCCGCGCCGGTTTCCACGTCATGCCCGGTGAAGAAGCAGCCGCCGGGTTGAGCGTTGCTGCACCCCGTCGTGCCCTGAATGATCACGCCATTGGCGACAATCGGCCCGCTCGAAAAGGCGAAGCCCTGCTCATAGTTGGCGACCTGCTTGTCCCACACCAATTGGCCCGTGTTGATGTCGAGCGCGATCAGATGGGCATCGCGGGTCGCAACGATCAGCTTGTCTTCGTAGATTGCCTTGCTGCGCTCCCCGTTGGGATTGACGTCATCGGGCAGTTCATACTGATATTCCCAGATCAGATCGCCCGTGGCCGCGTTGAGCGCCTGGATCAGGTGCGTCGAATTCTGCAGGAACATGACCCCGTCATGGACGAGCGGGGTTTCCTGTGACCGTCCGCCCGGCGACATCCCCCAGGACCAGGCCAATTGCAGCTGGCCGACATTCTCCTTGTTGATCTGATCAAGCGGGCTGTAGCCCCAGCCGTCATAGGTGCGACGCCACATCAGCCAGTCGCTGTCGGGGGGATTGAGCAGCATCTCCTTGGTCACCGGCGAAATGCTGTCAATCGGGTCCTGGGCGGCCACTTGAACGGCAAGCAGCGAGCACGACGAGGCGGCGACTGCTAATAGCGCAAGTATTTTTCCACTAAACATGAGTTTCTCCTCCCTCGGCTTCTGATGTCACTAGCGCACTGGCTCGACAGAATGCTCAACAGAGAAAAGACGCAGGCCCGCAGAGCCTCGCTAGACTTTTTCAAGGGTACGCCCGCACGGCCGGCAGCGTCAATATGTCACAAAATCGTGCCTCCGTAGCAGGCTGGGCCGCCAGCAGGCCCAAGGGCTCATACTGGCTCACCGGCCGGAGGCGGTTGGCTCATTCTCCGGCGCGGCCGTTTCCGTCGATGTCGGTTCCCGCTGGAAAAACTCCGATTGAGGGTCGGCGAGGACCAGGTCGCGCATGCGCGCTGACAGGTACCGGCGCAATTCCACATAACGAGCGTCCGAGCGGGTGTCGTAGGCCCAGCGGGGGCGATCGAGATCGACATCAAGGCTCTCCACCACGCGCCCCGGCCGCGGCCCAAGCAGCACGATCTGGTCCGACAATACGATCGCTTCGTCCACGCTATGGGTGACGAAGAGCACGGCCGATTTCCGGCGCGCCCACAGCCGCATCAATTCGACCTGCATGAGTTCGCGGGTTTGTGCATCGATGCTGGCGAAGGGCTCGTCCATCAACAGGATGCGCGGTTCACAGGCGAGGGCGCGTGCCAGCGCGACGCGCTGCTTCATGCCGCCCGACAGCTCGGCTGGATAGGCCTGTGCAAAGCCCGTCAGCCCCACGAGCCCCAGATACTCGTGCGCCTGCGCCTGCCTGTCCGGCCTGGACAGGGCAAGACTGCGTAGCGCGAACTCGACATTGGCCTGCGCCGTCAGCCACGGGATGAGGCGAAATGACTGAAACACCAGGCCAATGTCCGGCCCCGGGCGCGGTGCACTGCCATAAACCTCCACCCGACCGATATCTGGGGCAATCAGACCATCAACGATGCGCAAGAGCGTGGTCTTGCCGCAGCCAGATGGTCCCAGCAACGTTACGAACTTGCCTTCTGGGACCGACAGGGTGACGTCGCGCAGCGCTTCGGTGCGGCTGCCCTTGCCGGAGCGAAACGACTTCGACACGCCTTCCAGCAGAACAGCCTGCGCAACCGATGCGGCAGTATCCCTGGGTAGCCCGCCAGCGCTCATCGCGTCGGCCGGTCCGCGGTTTCGTCAGTCCCCATCCCGGCCAGCACCGCGTCGATGACGGTGAAGTCGGTCCATGCCGCCAGATCGACCGGAGCGACATCGGCGAAGTCGGGCGTTTGATAGATCCAGTCCTGCGTGTAGGCGAGTTCGTCCCGGCTCATGCCCCCATTCACGCTCCAGCTGCCTTCGAACGATCGTGCGAGCGTGTCGAGCTGCTCCCGACCGATCCCCGGCACCAGCGGGTCCATGGCCTCGGCCCAGGCCGAGGGATTTTCGGCAAAGTCGCGTGAGATCCTGACGAGCGCGCGCACGACCGCAATGACATCGTCCCGGCGCTCATCGAGCACGCTTTCGGGCACGACGTTGACCTTGTTCACCACGGGCGCGGCCTCATAATACTGCTCCTGATCGATGACGACGGTCAGGCCTTCCCGGTCGGGAAGGGAAAGCCAGACCCCGATCGACATCGTGGTCGCATCCACCTGGCCGGCAGCCAGAGCCTGGGCGCGGACACTGGGTTGACCCAAGGTGAGGATCTCCAGGCTGGAAACGTCCACATCGTGTTGGGCCAGCACATTCATGCTCAAGGAGTGGTCGAGGCTGCCGACCCTGCCGACCCCGAAACTGCGGCCGTTGAGATCGACAGGCGTGGGATACTCGGCTTTGGCGGCAATGAGGAATGGCAGCGACTTGTTCGGGGACGCAACCGCCTTGAAATCGTTGCCCCCCTGGGCTACCAGGTGGAGCAGCGCATCGACGCTGACATTGGCCATTTCGCCTGCACCGGCCTGGAGCGCGGCAAGGGCGGATGGCGTCTGTTGAACCCTGATGAGTTCGACATCCACGCCCTCGCGCTCGAAATATCCCAGTTCCTCGGCCAGATCCATGACCGAGTTGGGCACCAGCGGCGGCTCGATATGGGTCAGGATCAGTCGGAATGGCTCGGCCAGGGCCAGGCTCGGGGTAACGACTGCGACGGCAAGCGCCATCACGCGAAGGGTAGACCGCAGAGCGTAAATCATCGGATTTTCCTCTCCCTGGAATTCGGCAACCGGCGTCGCAAGTCCGACTTTGTCGTCGTTGCCATCTAATTTTGCGTGCGCGGACGCAGCCGCGGACACTGCCAGACCATCCATCCTGTCGGGCGCGTCCCCGAAGGAGCGTTATGAGCATGCGCGCCGGACGCGGTCCAGTCGAGTCCCGAGCCGTGACCAAATCGAGATCGGGCCAACACTTTGGCGTGCGGAAACCGCTGCTAGCTTCTCTGGCGCCAGCGGCCAAGACGCGTTTCGATGAGCCGCAATATCTCGGTCACGACCACGCCAATCAGGGCCAGCGTCAAGACGATGACGAAATATTCCGCCATCCTGAACGTGTTGCCATAGACCGCCAGCAGTCCCCCAAGGCCAGTCACCGCCGTGTAGAGCTCGGCGACCACCGTGTTGATGAGGCCGATAGTGGCCCCGATTCGCAAACCAACGACAACGAAGGGCAGCGCGCCGGGCAGGACGATCCTCAGGAAAATGCGCCCCTTGCCCGCGCCCACCGAGCGGGCCATCTCGATCAGTTCGTCATCGGCCGCCAGAACTCCGGCGTAGGTATTGATGATGATCGGCATGACCGCGCCCAGGAATACGACGAATATCTTGGCCTGCGGCCCAAGTCCGAGAAGCACGATGATCAGCGGGATAAAAGCGACGCGCGGGGTTGCCGAAAGCGCAAAGACAAAGACGTCGAGTGTCTTGCCCACCGGGCGCATGGCCCCCATGAGCAGCCCGATCGGGATCGCACAGATCGCTGCGGCCAGATATCCGGAGAAATAAACGGAGAGGCTGCTCAGGAGAGCATCGGGCAGCCGGCCTTCGCCGATCAGCTTGACCGCCGCCTCGGCTGTGGCCCAGGGCGTGGGGATGATGTTGCGTTGCACGCTTTGCGACGCCCAGAACCATGCCAGGATCAGCAGCACGAGAAATCCCAACCGATACAGGCCAACCACCGCTGCACCCTGCCAATAGGGCGGGTCGGGCAACGGCGACCGCCCTGCGTCGGCCGCGCCCGTGGTCATCGAATTCGTAGGCTGCTTCGTCCTGTGCTTTCCCCCGTCCGGGTTCGCTTGCATGTCGCTCCTCCGGATGCAGGCTGCCATAGGCCTGACGGATCGGTCTGAGGAACATGGTAGGTCACACGGCCTGCCTCCTGTCAAAGGGCGCGATAGTGTCCCCGCCCCTGACAATCGGCCGCTTTCGACGTGAACGCGTTCAAGAAGCCCCCCGCCAATCGTCCGAGCGCGCCGATGGCGGCGCAACGGCCAGGCGAACGACGATGGCAGCAATGGCCATCACACCCATTGCTTCCGCAAAATGTCGATTGGAGAAGAATGGCGCGCCCCACCGGGTGACGACACGCTCCGCTTGACCTGCCGTGGAGCGTCGATCCCGTGTCACTGCGGATGGAGGCGGCCGGGCGCTGGCGCCTGGCCGGTTTCACGCAATCTGATGCGCGTCTCTAATCGAGGTATTCAGCGATATAAAGGCCCAGGCCCGCGAAATCGGTGATGTACATCAACCTGTTCTCATCCACGAAGACGTCCGTGGTGTTGGCGACAAGTGGCCTGCCCTTGCGGTGATCGATCAGCCGTTTGGGCGCTGGCGGCACGAAGGCGCCAACCTCTACCGGGGCATATTGGTCGCGAATATCAAAGATGCGAAGCCCCGCGTTCTGATAGGTGGCAAAGATCAATTGATCGCTGACAAAGCTGCCGGGGCGGTTTTCATGGATGTTGTGCGGCCCGAAATGACCGCCAATGGCCTTGTAATCCTGATCTTTCGGCTTGGGCAGCGTCGAGATGCTGATCGGGTTTTTCGGTTCCCGGATATCGAAGATCCAGATGGGCTTTTCGCCATCTTCCTCATTGTCCAGAACCGCCTCATCTACCACGACCAGCAGGTCACGATTGGGCAGTGGCACGCAATTGTGGGTGCCCCCGCCGAAAGGGGGAGACCAGATCGTGTGCGAGATCAGTTTGGGGTCGGTGCGGTCCTTCACGTCCAGCATCACAAGGCAACCGTCGCGCCAACCGCAATAGGCGGTATCACCATGGACAATGGGGTGATGCAGGCTGTATCGCCCATCCCTGGTCGGCCAGTTTGGCACCTCGCCCGCCGCAATGTTCTGGCCGGGGAGCCAGTAGCGCCCAGCCAGCGTCGGGCGCGTCGGGTCGGCCATATCGATGGTAACGAAAATGAAATCGGTGAAGCCGTCGAACTTGGCCGAGGCGTAGGCCCAGCGTCCACCGGCATACCAGATCCGGTGCAACCCGACGCCGTCGATGTCCAGAAAGCCGATCTGGCGCGGTTGTTCGGGATTGGAAAGGTCATAGACTGCCATTCCGGCAGACCAGTTCTTTTCGGTCGGCCTCAGGATCGCGCCACCGGCGGTCGGTTTGTAGTAGGCGCGCTCATCCTCAACGACATCGGGAATGGAATACTGATCCTGCGCGTGGACAACCAGCAGCAGGTTGTCATGCACCTGTAGGTGGAGGTTCCAGGTATTGGGTGGTGCCGGTACGAAATTGACGGTCTTCGGATTGCGAGGGTCTTTCACATCGACGATGGAAAAGCCCTTGGAAAAGATATGCCCGATATAGGCATAGCCCTTTTCGACCATGATCTGCGTGCCATCAAGCCGCCCGCCCTGATCGCTGTGGCCCAGAATCCGGACGTTCTTTTGGTAAGCCGGTTCCAGGATATTGCCCTGAAGCATATTGATTCTCCGTGTACTGCAGCCTTGCATCAGGCCAAAATTCAACAGCCCCTGCCCTTGCACGAACGAGGTTCCCGTCTACGGTGATTTAGGGGCGATGTCCGGGCACGATACCCTGCACCCGGACGGGTTTTGCCGACGCGGCTAGCCGAGCCTGAACGCCCTAGAAGTCGTAGTTCGCGATGTTGTCCTTGGTGAATTCGACGCGTTCCGGCAGCACGACAATGCCGTTGCCATCAGCCTCGTATTCCCAGCCCTGCACGGCGTTCGGCTCGACAGTCACCTTTCCGACGCCAGGCACATCGATCGAGTCGCCAACATTGAGCGGCCCGTTCTTGAGAACCCAGTCGGCAATGTAGATGGTAATCTGGCCCTGCTTGGTCACATCCCACAGGCCGAACCGCTCAAGTGAGCCGCGCTCGATATAGGGACGCATGACGTTAGGGGTGGAAAAGCCCACGATCGTCACGTCCTTGGTGCGGCCGAGGTTTTCGGCGGCCTGCACAGCTGCCGGCAGTGCGGTTGCATCTGGAGCGATGATTGCATCCAGATCAGGGTAGGCATTCAGAATGCTTTCGGCACCTTGCAGCGATTTTTGCGCATCCTGATAACCGTATTGCGTGGTCACGACTTCCCAGCCGGGATGGTCTTCAGCAATGCGCTGCTTGGCGATTTCCACCCACTGGTTCTGGTCGGTCACGGTCGGGCTGGAATAGAACAGCGCGACCTTCGCGTTCTCTTTCTTGACACCCTTGGCAGCCATTTCAACCAGCATGGCTCCCAACTGAGGCGGGGTGCCCTGGCTGACATGATAGGATCGGCACTTCGGGTCGACGTCGCTGTCGAAAGTCATGATCAGAGCGCCGCGGTTCTTGGCGCGATCGAGAGCCGAGCACAGGCCATCGGGTGACAGGCTCGCGATGGCAATGGCGTCATAGCCCTGGTTCGAGAAATTGTTGATGAACTGAACCTGCGCCGAAACGCTGGGTTCGGTCGGCCCGTCATACGTAACTTCGGTGCCCAGATCTTTCCCTGCGGCCATGGCGCCGTTGCCAAGGCTGGTGAACACGCCAATGCCGACCAGTTTTGGAATGAAGGCGATGCGGGTTTCTTCGGCATGCACGGCAAGGCTGCTTGCCAGAAGCCCGGCACCGGCGGCCAGTGTGGCAATCCACGCGGTTCTCTTAGACATTTCTCTCTCCCTTTGTCATTTGCTCGCATGCAGTGCCGTCGGCCGTAGGAACGACAGCACGGATACACCGCCAGCGAGTTGACGCCCGCTGACGGCGATAAGAAGAAGGGCACCGGAAAGTGCTCCCGAAATCTGACTGGAAACGCCGCTCATCTGCAGGCCCTGTTGCAGGTAGCCAACCAGAAGCGTGGCGATGAGTGTACCGAATATCGTACCCTTGCCGCCGTAGACCGAGGCCCCGCCAAGCGCCACGGCTGTCACCGCCGACAACAGCGTCTGCGTGCCGAGATCGGTGCGCGCCGAGCCGAAATATGAGGTCAGGATCAGGCCAGCGATGGCGGCAAACACCCCGAGCAGGACGTAGGTCCACATCCGCACCCGATCGAGCGGCATGCCGTTGAAGAGCGCTGCCTTCTCGCTCAGCCCGACAAGATAGACCATGCGGCCAAAGCGGGTGAACTGCAGGATACAGCCCAGCAGAATCGCCTCGATCAGCAGAATCGCAAGCGGCATCGGCAGGCCCAGGAGGTGCATGTTGGCGATATCGGTGAAGAACTGCGGAAAGCCGCCGATGCCTTCATACCCCCCGGCCCCAATCGAGCCGGACAACACCACCGCAAGTCCAGAAAACAGATAAAGCGAGCCCAGTGTCACGACCAGAGGTTGGATGCGAGAGGTCAGGATGACCGCAGCATTGAACAGTCCGCACAGGCCCCCGGCTAAAACCGCAAGCAGCATCGCCACCGGCACATTGAGCCCGAAATGCACTGACACCCCGAAGACAATGGCGCAAAGCCCCACCACCGAGGCAAAGGATACGTCGATGCCTCCGGCGATGATCACCAGCGTAAGCGGCAGGGCGACAATACCGATCTGCACGAAATCGCTGGTCGAATAAAGCAGGCTGGACGGGCGCAGGAAACGCGGGTTGATCGCGCCGAAGATCAGGATCTCTGCAATCAGCAGCAAGACAAGAAAGCTCTCCCACCGCAGCAAAAAGCGCAGACTCGGCCTCATTGGTTCCCTCCTGAAGTGGTCAGACCGGGCGTAGCCTTGATCAGGCTTTGGCCTTTGTCGGTGGATGCATGATTGGCGTAGCGTTTCGCGCGGACGGACTTGTCGATCAGCAGCCGCAGGCGGCCATCGACGACCAGCACAAGCAGCAGCATGGCCCCGGCAATCAGGTCGTTCCAATAGCCTGGAATGCGCAGATAGATCAGCGCACTGTCGATTGAGGTCAGGAAGAATACGGCCACCACCAGACCGGCGACGGTGCCGCTACCGCCCAGCAGACTGATCCCGCCCAGAACGCAGGCGGCGATGACACGCAACTCGATCCCGGAACCAGCTTGACCGGGCAGGAAGCCGATCTGAGCGGCAAAGATGATTCCGCCGACAGCACTCATCAACCCCGCGAAAACAAACACAGACAGTTCAATGTGGCGTACCGGTAGACCGATATGGCGTGCCGCATCGCGGTTGTCGCCAACGGCATAAACGAACCGCCCCTTGCGGGTGTGCGAAAGGAACAGATGAGCCAGCAGCACAATCGCCGCCACGACAAAGATTAGAATTGGAAAGCCAGCAAATCGCGGGCTGGCCAAGGCCTTGAGGCTTTGCGGCAGGTTCTCGATCCACACGCCTCCGGTCAGGATCAGCAACAAGCCGCGATAGAGGCCAAGCGTGCCAAGCGTGGCGATGATGGCCGGAACCCCGATGACGGCCACCAGAACGCCGTTCAGCAACCCGGCGAGCAGTCCGGTAGCGAGTGCCCCCGCCATAGCGAGTGGCAGGGCCACCTCCGCCTGAAGCAATAGCCCCAGAACCGCCGCACTTAGCCCAAGCGTCGAGCCGACCGAGACATCGATGTTGCGCGTCAGCAGCACACCCATCACGCCAAGCGAAACCGTCATCATGATCATGCCGTTGATCAGGATGGTCCGCACCGTGGCGAAGGACAAAAAGCCGGGCGCGAAGGCACCGATCAGCGCAAAACTGACGGCGCTTATGACCAGCAGCGACGCGGTGCGGTTCTTACTAAAGAAGCGAATCAAAGCGACACCTCTGCCGAAAATGCAAGCTGGGCTATAGCTTTGACAGACACATCCGCCCCTTCCAGCACCCCGGACAGATGTCCATGCGCCATGACGGCCACCCGGTCGCAAAGCTCCTCGATCTCGTCGAAATCCGATGAGATGACGATGATCGCCGTCCCGGCCGCCGCCAACGCGAAAATGATGTTGTAGATGTCGGCGCGGGCAGCCACATCGACGCCGCGTGTAGGCTCATCCAGGATCAGAACCTGCGGCTTGGCGGCCAGGCAGCGGGCCATCAGCACCTTTTGCTGGTTGCCCCCGGAAAGACGCAGAACCTGCTGTTCGGCGCCGCGGCATTTGATACCAAGTTCGCGGATGAACGTTTCGGCCCGCTTGGTCTCAGCTGCCCCGGCGAAAAACGTGGGCAGGCGGTGCATGATGGCCGCCGAGACGTTCCAACTGATCGGCGCCTCAAGAAACAGGCCGTTCGACTGGCGGTCTTCGGGCAGATAGACCAGCCCTAGGTCGGCGCAGGTCTTTGGCGAAGGCTGCGCGATCTGGCGCCCATCCAGACGGCAGGTGCCGCTGGCAATCGGACGAAGGCCAACAATCGTTTCGGCAAGCTCTGTCCTGCCGGCGCCCACCACGCCTGCGATGCCAAGGATCTCGCCGCGACGCAGCGCCAGCGATACACCGTGAAATCCCTCTCCACCCAGACGGTCAAGTTCAAGCACGACCTCATCGGCCGCATGCGAAACCTCGTGTCTTGCCTTGTCGGCCACGGCATCTATCATCGCCGCGACGATACCGTCGTCGGAAATCTCCGACAGCATCCCCGAATGCACGATCACCCCGTCACGCAGCACGGTGATGACATCACAGATCTCGCGCACCTCGCGCAGCTTGTGCGAGATGAAGATGATGCCCATTCCTCCCGCTACAAGCCGACGCATCGTGGCAAAGAGGGCGCCGGTCTCCCGCGGAGTCAGGGCCGAGGTCGGCTCATCGAGGATCAGGTATGACGCGTCGCGGATCAGCCCGCGTAGAATTTCAACGATTTGCCGGTCGGCAATTTCAAGCGAGCCGGCGATTTCCTCAAGGTCGAGACAAACCCCCATTTCCCGCATGAAACCTTCGAGCTTGGCACTGAGGGCTGCTTTGCTACCCGGCACGCCGATCACGATATTTTCGTAGACCGTCAAGCTGGCAAAGACATGCGCCTCCTGCGGCACCAGATAGAGCCCAAGCATATGGGCCTTCTTGGCGCTGGCAGGGCGCAATTCCTGGCCGCGGATGAAGACGGCGCCGCGATCGGCATGGGCCAGGCCCGCAATCACGCGCATCAGGGTTGATTTGCCAGCGCCATTGCCGCCCAGCAGTGCGTGAATCTGCCCGCGTTCCAGCGACAGCGAAACCCCCTTCAGGACAGGAACCCCGGCATAGCCTTTCCACACGTCACGTACGCTTACCCCCGCGGCCTCCTCCGTCACCTTACCCCCCCATCGCCAAACTGTTCATATGTTACAGTGATGATCATAAGAACGGCAAAATCAATTTCCGGTCAAGCCCACCACGATCCACAGAACTCATCCATGCTGATGACCGCCTCGCCGGGATTTCGGATGCAAGACGCGCTCCGAGGGCTAAATTCCTCCCTTAAGTAGTGACTTCCTGCCGAATTTGACCCGAATTATTCCTCATCGACACTTCTTCGCGCGCGGCGAAGCCAACCCCACACGCGCCGGAATTTTTTCAGATTGAACTTCCCGGGGCGCTGGAAAAAAGATACAATGGCACAAACCAAAACATATGATCATGGATTTGGAGCTATCCGCATGTCCGATCAAAATTCAGACACACCGATGTCCCTGGATGAGGAAGAATTGCTGCCTCGGGTTGCGTGGTACTACTATCATGACGGCCTGACGCAGAACGCGATTGGCGAAAGGCTCGGGCTTTCGCGCATCAAAATTTCGCGGATTCTCGATGCCGGCCAACGCTCGGGCCTGTTGCAGGTCACGATCAATTCGAGCCTTCATGGCAGTTTTGAACTGGAGCGCGAAATCGCCGAGCGCTTCGGGCTGGACGAGGTGCGCCTGATCCCGACGCTTGAAACCGGCGTGACAAGCGAAAGGCTGGGCCAGGCAGCAGCACAATATCTGATGCAAAAACTGCCTTCCAAAAGCATGCTTGCCGTCGGGTGGGGCGAGATGGTCAGCGCCGCGATTCAACGGCTGGGGCACCTGTCGAACCAGCGGATGTTTGATCTCGTCGCCATGACCGGAGGCGTCCAAAGCTATGTCGACGGCCTGCGAATCATGGGGCTGGGCCGCAAAATCTATCTCGTGCCCGCACCTTTGGTGTGCAGCACGCAGGAACTGACGCGGCTGCTGATGGAAGAGCCGGATGTGATGAATACGCTCAACATGTCGCTCAACGCCGATTATGCGCTCATCGGCATCGGCTCGCTAAACGAAAATGCCAGCGTGCTGCGGGCGGGGCATATCCACCCTTCGGAACTGCCCGCCATGCGCCGTCTTGGCGCGGTCGGCGATGTGCTCTGCCGCTTCATCGACGAGAATGGCGAGGAATTGCCGCTGCCGATCCATGACCGGGTGGTGGGTCTGCCGCTGAAAAAACTGACCGCAACGACCCGCCTGATTGCGGCGGCGGCAGGCTCCGAAAAAATAGACTCGATCCGCGCCGCGCTCAATGGTCGCTTCATCAACATATTCATTACCGACGAGACCACCGCCGCTGCTCTGATGTCATAGGACGACAAGGGCGGTTTGGTCGCGGCACAACGGAAGAACTGATAGATGATACAATCCCGCTGGAACGAGCAGGAAGAAATCCGCCTGACCACAGAGGCGCGCAGCGATGCCGAACGCGACCTTGCCTTAAGGATCTATAGCGCGCGGCTGATTGGGGAAGACCCAGATCTCGTGCTGCATGGCGGCGGCAATAGCTCGGTCAAGCTCACGGTCACGGGTGCTGACGGGCAGCCGCAGGATGTCATTCACATCAAGGGCAGCGGCCATGACCTTGCCACCATTGGAGCCGAGGGAATGCCTGCCGTCTATGCCGCGCCTCTTGAGGAGTTTCGTACCCTCGATCGGTTGAGCGATCTCGACATGGTTGCCGGGTTGCGGCGCAATCTGATCGACCCAGCCGCGCCGACGCCGTCAATCGAGGCCCTGTTGCATGCCTATATGCCCGGCCGCTATGTCGACCACACCCATTCAACCGCTGCCCTCGTCATCGCCAACCAGCCCGACGCGGCCGAACTGGCGGCACGAATCTATGGTGATCAACTTACGGTGGTGCCCTATGTCATGCCAGGGTTTGAACTTTCTATCGCAGCAGATCGGGTGTTTCGCCGTGCGCCTGCGGGTAGCGAGGGGCTGTTTCTGGTCAACCATGGCCTGTTCACCCAAGGCGAGACTGCGCGTCAATCCTATCTTCGGATGATCGATGCCGTTCGCGCCGCCGAGACGTTTCTGGCAGATTGCGGCATCGTCGTCGGTCCGCCGGAAGCGCATGAGCCGGGCTATGATGCCGGAGCGGCGCCGGTTCGGGCGTTGCTGCAAGACGCCCTGGCTCCCAACGGGCTGGCGCATGTGCAGTTTTGCAGCACCCCTTCGCTGCGCACCTACAGCGCCCTGCCGGACCTGGCCGAGGTCAGCGCGCGGGGCACTGCGACGCCCGATCATGTCATCCGCACCAAGCCCTTTCCGCTGATATTGGAACGTGGTGCGAACAAGGAAAAGCTCACCGCAGCGCTGGATGATTACGCACAGCGCTACCGGGCTTATTTCGACCGCAACCTAGCCCTGACGGACGAACCGAAGACGATGCTCGACCCCTTTCCCCGCACGGTGCTGGTGCCGGGGCTTGGCGCCTTCGGCATCGGCAACACTGCCGTTGCGGCCGGGATCGTGGTCGAACTCGCGGAACAGACCGCCCGCATCATACTGGCAGCCGAAGCGCTTGGCCGCTATCACCCGCTTTCTGAGGCTGAACTGTTTCAGATGGAATACTGGTCGCTCGAGCAAGCGAAGCTGAAGAAGGGCTGAGCTTTGCCGCATATCAGGGAGAGAGAAAATCATGTTGATGGCCATAGATGCCGGCACTGGCAGTGCCCGGGCGGTCTTGTTTGAGGCTGACGGAACTGAAATTGCAGCCGCACAGGAGGAATGGCACCATCTTGAAGACCCGCGTTATCCCGGATCGAGCGACTTCGATATTGCGACGAACTGGGCGTTGATATGCCGCTGTATCCGCAAGGTGATGGCAATCTCGGGTCGAAAGGCCGAGGATGTTGTGGCGATCAGCGCCACCAGCATGCGCGAGGCCTTTGTCGCCTATGACGACAGCGGCACAGAAATCTGGGCTTGCGCCAATGTGGACAGCCGCGCTTCAAGCGAAGTGCGAGAGCTGACGCAAAGCAAGCCGCACCTGCAGTCGCAGCTTTATGAAATCAGCGGCCAGACCTTTGCCTTGGCCACACTGCCCCGCCTACTTTGGTTAAAGCGCAACATGCCCGGCGTTTTTGCCCGCGTCAGCCGTATCTCGATGCTGTCTGATTGGATACTGGCGCGTCTGAGCGGCGAATTGTTCAGCGACCCCAGCAATGCCGGAACGACGGGCCTGTTGTCGCTGAAGACCCGCGACTGGAACCGTCAAGCGCTGGAACTCCTGGAAATGCCGTCCGATGTCTTGCCGCCCATAGTTGAACCCGGGAGCGTGATCGGCAAGCTGACGCGCAAGGCGGCGGCGGAGACCGACCTGCTGCCCAGCACGCTGATCGTCGCCGGGGGAGGCGATTGCCAGATTGGCAGCGTTGGACTGAACCTGGTGCGCGAAGGCGATTGCGCAGTTTTAGGCGGCACCTTCTGGCAGCAACTTGTCAACGTATCCGACGGGCTGCGCGATCCGGCAATGGATCTGCGGATCAACCCTCACGCCATTGCTGGCTTGAACCAGGCCGAGGCCATCAGCTTCTTCGTCGGTTCGGCAATGCGCTGGTTTCGCGACAGCTTCGGACAAGAGGAATTGCGCAATGCCGGGGGTGATCCTTCGCGAGCCTATTCCCTGCTGGAGGCGCTGACAGTTGACATCCCCGCCGGCTCATATGGCATTTTGCCGATCCTGTCGGATGTTATGCACTATGGTCGCTGGTATCACGCAGCGCCGTCGCTGCTGAACCTGAGCCTTGATCCTGCCAGGTCAGGCAAAGGCGCCATCTTCAAGGCCTTGCAGGAAAACGCGGCGATTGTCGCCTCGCTGAACCTGCACCGTGTGTTTGCCCTGGCCAAACACACGCCCGACCGGGTTGTTTTCGCCTCCGGTGCCGCCAAGAGCGAGCGTTGGTGCCAGATATTGAGCGACGTGACTGGGCTTGCGGTCGTCGTGCCCAAAGTGACCGAGGCCACCGCCCTAGGCGGTGCGGCCGCCGCTTCCGTCGGGGCCGGTCTCTACGACAATCTGTGCGAGGCCAGCAGCGCCATGGTGCGCACCGAAAGGGACTACCAACCCAACCGCTCCCTTGCCGGGGTTTATGACGACGTACGTGAGCGTTGGCGGATCGCCTATGCTAGCCAGCTCGCCCTGGTGGATCAGGGCGTTACAACATCAATGTGGAAAGCCCCGGGGCTATAAGGAAACGCGAATGTTCGTGCAATTTGTTACCATCAACGTGAAACCGGGTTTCGCCGACCAGTTCGAGAAGGCTTTTCGCATCAACTTCGAGGGTACGCGGAAAGAACCGGGAAACCTGCGTTTCGATGTCCTGCGCAGTCAGGACGAACCGAACCGATATACCATTTATGAAGTGTTCCGTGACGAGGACGCGTTTCAGGCACATAAACAATCCGAGCACTACGCCGAATGCGTGCGCCTGATCGACCCGATCATCGTACTGCCCCGGCCAAAGCAATATTTCGATGCCGTGATGATCGATCTGGCCGGCACGGAAAACTGAGCGGCGGTCCGCCGCGGTAAACCGCGCATCCCCCATCGCGAACAGGGCTCGTCCGTTCCTATGTTGATTCCCTCACTTCGGGATCGGGGCAGAATTTGCCGCAATGCTCGACGCCAGGCACCCGGTACCCCGACAGAAAACCTTTCTGCGGCGTACCCGGCTTCGTCAACGCATCCTCTCCTTCGCATCACTTGCGAGGGAGTGAATAGCCCCGCGCACCCCGCACCAAGAGCTCACCATCCAGCAACATAATTGCTATTGACGAGTTAAACCTCCGGCGAGCCCGATGCTGCAAGCATCACAAGCAGGTCGTCTACTATCGCTATGTGATAGAGAAGAATGGCGCGCCTCGACCTAGAAACTTCGAACGAATTGTTCGAGGTTCTGGCCGACTGGAACACCTATCTTGAGCACCGGAAGCTTGATGCCAAGCCTCCGGTGCCGCCATGTCCATAAACGAGCAAAAGGCTGTTCGCGAAGTCCGGCTCAAGACGGCTTTCGGACCTGTATCAGCGAAAAAGCGTCCCGCTCCCTTCTCCCTGAGATTGAGTGAGGCCGAACGCGCCCGCCTGGCTGCTGAGGCCGCAGGCGCTCCCTTGGGGGCCTATATAAAAGCCAAAGTGCTCGGCGATGCCCCAGTGCAGCGGCTGCGCCGGACGGGCCTATCCATACAGGACCGGGAGGCGCTGGCGCGGGTGTTGGCGCTGTTGGGTAACTCTGAAATCCCCAGTCAATTGGCCCAGCTCTCATTTTACGCAGAGATCGGTTCGCTCCCCATCACCCCCGAAATCCAGTCCCAGTTGTCGGCTGCGCTCAGTGACGTGCAGGAATTGCGCGCGCTGCTGCTGCGGGCGCTCGGCATGCAGCCGGAGAGCGAATGATGATCCTCAAAGGTTCACAGCGCAGCGGCGGGCAGAACCTCGCCGCTCATCTGCTCAATATCAACGATAACGATCATGTCCGGCTGCATGAGCTGCGCGGTTTCGCTTCGCGCGATCTCAAGGGCGCTTTCAAGGAAGCTGAGGCCGTCGCGCGCGGGACGAAATGCCGACAGTATCTGTTCTCGCTGTCTTTCAGCCCGCCCTCTTCCGAGAGCGTCACGGTGGAGCAATTCGAAGAGGCGATTGGCCGGGCTGAAACAAAACTGGGACTGGATGGCCAGCCGCGCGCCATCGTCTTCCATGAAAAAGAAGGCCGCCGCCATGCGCATTGCGTGTGGTCGCGTATTGATGCGCAGACCATGACTGCGCGCCAGATGAGCTTTTTCAAAACCAAGCTCTCTGGTCTTTCTCGCGAACTCTATCTTGAGCATGGCTGGAAAATGCCACGCGGCCTCGAGAACGCGGCAGAGCGCAATCCGGTCAACTTCACCCTGGCGGAATGGCAACAGGCAAAACGCCAGGACATTGATCCGCGCTGGCTCAAATCCACCTTGCAGGACTGCTGGCAAAGATCGGACAGCGCTACTGCGCTTAATCAGGCTTTGCAGGAACGCGGCTTCTTCCTGGCGCGCGGTGATCGGCGAAGCCATGTCGTGCTCGATCATCGCGGCGAAGTCTGGTCGCTACCGCGCATGCTGGGCCTCAAAACCAAAGACGTCCGAGATCGGCTCGGTGATGGCGAAAACCTCGGCACGGTTGAGGACGCAAAAAAGCAGATCGCCGAAAAGATGACGCCTGCGCTGCGGCGTCATGTCGAGGAATCCCGCGCGGATTTCAAAGAGCGGGACAGCCAGCTCAAAAACTACCGCGCAGAGATGGTGCGGCTTCAACGCAAGGTCCGCGATACGCTGGAAAGTCAGCACGCCCAGGAGTGGCAGGCGGAAACCCGCGCGCGGGCTGAACGCCTGCCCAAGGGTCTGCGCGGCCTGCTGGCCCGGCTGACTGGCACCTACAAGAAAATCAAAAGCCAGAATGAAGCCGAGGCCAAAGCGACAAGCGAGCGGCAGGCGGTGGAACGGCAAAAGCTCATCGAACAGCACCTAAAGCAGCGCGCCGTCCTGCGAGAGCGCGAACAGGAACTGCGCCAGCAGCAGGCCGAACGCCTGTCGGCGCTGCGCAGCGATATTGGCCGCTATCTCACGATGGGCCGGAGTGAACCGCCGCGCCGGGATCGCGGCGAGAGCAGACGCAAATCCGAAGGCCGCGCAGATCGCAGCGCGTCCACCAGCTTGAAACTCACACGCTAGGAGAAGCGAAAATGGCTAGAGGCGGAGCGGACGTTGTTATCCTCCTGATCCTGTTGGCGGTCATCGCCTGGGTGATCTCGATTGTGCTTGTGGCGTTGATGTATCTGGCGATGGGCATTGCTGCCCTTGCGGCCTTCATCGCCTTTACCTGGACATTGTTGTGCCTGATCGCCTGGCGAAATGGCCTCCGTCTCGGACGTATCTACATAGACGCTGGCAATGCGCGCGCATTCATCGTGCGCGGCGTGCTCGGTGCCGTGAGCGTTCCGGCATTTTTGCTGCTGGCTGAGTACCTGACAGACCTCACCGTCAAATGGGAGTACCTGACCTACTACATCGCGGGTGGGTACACCGTGTTCTCAGTCGGCTTTGAGTACTTGGTCGCACGTCATATCAGCATGCCCTACGTCGATGAGGACGATACTATTTCGCTGCGGGCATCGCGCCAGCAAGAAGTCCTGCCGCCGCCGTCGCAGCCCCGGCTTACTCGCTATGCCAGTTGGGACGACGAATAGGGGCGCGGCGCATGATCCTCGATGACATCTACCGTGTTTATTGGATGCTCAGATCCCACGGCGAGCAAAAGCGCGCCTGGCGCGACGCGGCGCAGGCCCGCATTGCCAGGGACCGGGCCGAAGCGCAGGCGGCGGCGCGTTTGCAGGACATGCTGAACGCCAATCCCAGCGGCGCGCTCGGCAAGGCCACAGTGAATGACAGCAAGGCACTCAAGAAGGGCGGCTTGCTATGAGGCGCGGGATTGAACTCGGCTTCTTCAATGGCCGGGCCATTGTCTATGACGGCACCGAACCTGTTGCCATCGATGCGCAGGCGGGCAAAGGCAAGCTGACCCGGTTTCTCGGGGTCAATCTTGTCTCGCCGCGCACGGCGCACCTGACCAAGATCATCACCGATCCTAAGGATGCAGAGCTGGCGTGGGTGTCCTGGAAGACGCTGGAGCGGCAAGGCTACCGCGTGCGCTTCATCAATCCAGGCCGCCTCTATGGCTATCCGTCAGAAACCTACAATCTGGCAACGCGCGTGCTGCAAGTTGCCGCCCGGCCTGAACTGCATGGCATCCTAGGAGAGGCCGCCTATGACGCCGCCAGTTATCTCGTACCGCTTGATCCCAACGCCAACCACCGCTGGATCGGTCAAGGTGTGCGCTCGGCCTTCGCGCTCTATTACAAAATCACCGCGCTACTTCCCTTGAACCGCTGGCCGTGCTCGCCAGGCGGCTTATGGGATTTTTTCGGGCGCAGCCGTTTTGACATTGGCGATGATTTGCTTGAATGGGCGGAGAACCCGCACCTCGCCAATGAGGCGGGCATGTGCCGCCAGATCGCAAGCCTGACTGAATCCACCGATCAATGGAATGCTTATGCCTCGCTTATCATTGAGCGGTTGCAGGGTTTCCAACCCGGCTCTGCGGGCCGCTCCGTCACAGAAGAAAACTCCTTCGATCCGGCAGAAATGAAGAGCGAGCGCACGGCGCTTTTCATCATCGGTTCGGCCCGCTCAGAAGCCAGCCGCACCTTTGTCGGTGCAATGGCTGCCGCCATCATTGAGCGCTTTGCCGACGCGCCTGGCCCGCTGCGCGCGCTCGTCGTTGGGGAAGAATGGGGACAGCTCTATGTGTCGAATTTCTGGGAAATCCTCACCCTCTACCGACAAGGCGGTATCAATTTCCTTGGCGTGTTTCAGAACGCTGCCGCCCAGATTGAAAACCGCTACAGTAAGGAATTGGCGCGCACCTGGAAGAAGGCAGTTGCGCACACGCTCTATCGCGGTCTGCCGGATTCGGACACCATGCGCGATATCGAGCACCGCTCCGGGCGCACCTCGGTCATGGTGCGCGGCTTCAACGTCAACGCCAATCAGGTAAACGGCTCGGGTGACACACTGTCAGAGCAATCCCGTCCGCTGCTCCAGGTCGAAGATATCCGCGCGGCCACTGGCGGCGACACCTCCCTGCTCGACGCGCGTGACCTGGGATTTTTCACAGTGAATACTCCCAACTTCTGGGAGAGGCCGGAGATGGACGGTTATCTGCGGGATGTGCGGCTGAAGCCGGATAAGTATCAATGGCTGGAGCAGACACAGAGCCCTTTGCCACTACCTTCGGCAGCGACCGACACCGATCTGAGCTGATGTGCTTGGGGCGTGTGCTTGTGTCCGTTATTGGGGCCATTCGGAAAGACGAATGCTCACTCGCCGCCCGGCAACGGGGAGAGCCCGAGTTCCTTCAAAAAAGCGTTGTGTCTCGAAGTTTCGCCCCGGATCTGCTTTTCCAGCAGAACTAGTTCACTCTGGGTGACCGACAGATCAATCTCGGCCTCGTCCACAGCAGTGCTGATGTAGCGCGATATGTTAAGATTGAAACCCTCCTCAGCAATTCGCTCCATGCTCACGCGCTTGGAGTAACGCTCTTCTTCTTTTCGGAACTGGTAAGTGTCGATGATCTTGCTGATATGCTGGTCGGTAATCAGGTTCTGGCGCTTGCCCTTCGCAAAATGCTCGGCTGCGTTGATGAACAGCACGTCGTCCGGCTTCTTGCACTTTTTCAGCACAAGGATGCAGACCGGGATACCTGTCGAATAAAACAGGTTTGCAGGCAATCCGATGACCGTATCAATGTGGCCATCCTTCAGCAGCTTTGTTCGGATGCGCTCTTCCGCCCCACCTCTAAATAGCACACCGTGGGGAAGGATGATGGCCATAACGCCCTCGTCCTTCAGGAAGTGGAAGCCATGCAGCAGGAAGGCAAAGTCCGCAGCAGACTTGGGCGCTAGGCCGTAGTTCTTGAATCGAACGTCATCGCCCATCGCCTCAGTAGGTTCCCAGCGGAGGCTGAAAGGCGGGTTGGCTACGATGGCATCGAAAGCGGGCTTCTTGGCCGGATTCAACTCGCGCAGGATATCCCAGTCATTGGCCAGTGTGTCTCCGTGGTAGATTTCGAACTCGGTGTCCTTCACGCCGTGCAGCAGCATATTCATGCGGGCAAGGTTGTAGGTGGTAATGTTCTTTTCCTGCCCGTAGATTTTCCCGATGCCGTGCGGCCCCATGCGCCTCCGCACGTTCAACAGCAGCGAACCTGAGCCGCACGCGAAATCGAGCACACTGGCCAGCCGTTCCTTCTTGCCGGTTGCAGGCTCCTGGCTGTCGAGCGTCACGATTGCGGAAAGGATGTCTGAGACCTGCTGCGGGGTATAGAATTCGCCCGCCTTCTTGCCCGACCCGGCGGCGAATTGGCCGATCAGATATTCGTAGGCGTCGCCTAGCGCATCTACATCTGAGGAAAAATCAGCCAGCCCTTTCGCGATCTCGGTTATGATCGCGCCGAGTTTGGCGTTGCGATCAGCGTAGGACCGCCCGAGTTTGTCAGAGCCGAGATTGATCTCCGAGAACAGGCCGCCGAACGTGCTCTGGAACGACTCGGTCTCGATGTACTTGAAACCCGCCTGTAGGGTGTTCAACAGGTCGTCGTTTTGGGTGCGCGCCATATGTGCGATGCTGGTCCACAGGTGCTCCGGCTTAATGACGTAGTGCGCCTTGAGGCGCATCTGCTTTTCAAAATCCGCAACATCATCGGGGTTCTCCGCGTACCATACAGAGAGGGGCGAACGCCCACCGTTGCCAATCGCGTTAGGATCGGGGTAGTCGTGCCCGAGCTCCTTTTTGGCGGCAATCTCGTAGTTGTCAGAGAGATAGCGCAGGAAGAGGAAAGACAGCATGTAATCGCGAAAGTCGTCCGCGTTCATTGCGCCGCGTAGCGTATCAGCAATATTCCAGAGCGTCTTGCCCAGCTGTTTCTGAAGTTGATCGTTCATTGTGCGGGGGCCTCTTCTGGTACGGATACAGGTTGAGTGGGGATAACTCCTGGCAAAGCGAACTCAAAACGCGAGATGAACTCGCGCAGGATGCGGCGGAAAAGTTCTTTGTTGTCCTCGCCCATTTCAGTGGGTTCGTTGATCGCATAAGCGCCGTGGCTCAACAGGTTAAGGGCACGATTGAACAGCGCCCGATCTTCTTCGTTGTCGAGCGCCTTCAGGCAGAAAGCCATGCTCGGATGCCCGAAGAAAGAGGCCGTCTTCTCCATGACGCTGCGCAGGGCGTTGAAATGGAAGGTATAAAGCTTCCCTTTGGCGGGATCGGCGGCGCGCTGCAACTCAGCCAAAGTGGCGACGTGGTGGAAGAAGGGAGTGTCGTGGGTTGCTTGAAGAGTGTAGGTCCCGTCGCCGTCCGGGCGGTGCAGGAAATAGCGCTTGTGGGTGACTTTCGCTTCGCCTTGGACCCGGCCGCCGATTTCGTTACACATCACGTTGAAGAACAGGGCGTGGTGCGAAGAAAAGATCACCTTGATCGGTGTCGGCGCGCCATTGCCATCTTTCCGCGTGGCCGCTCGGCGGAGGAGCTTGGCGAGGTCGCAGGCGACGGAGATCGCGTTATTGTCATCTAGCGACGAGATAGGGTCGTCGATATAGAGGTATTTCTTGCCCTGATACGACTGATGGCCATCCAGCATCCGTTCGCAGATCGCCATGAATACGCACCAGATGAAGATGTTTTGTTCGCCTCGCGACACCTTGATGTTCGTCTCGTCGCCCTTGCGGAAGCTCACGAAATCGGGCTTTGAGATGGTATCCTTGTCCTGCTGAACCTCCTTATAGGTGAAGTCGAATTCGAAGTCGGCGTAGCGCGAAAGATATTGCGCAATCGTTTCGTCCAACGTGAGTTCAGTCATCGCGTTGAAGAACGATGATTTCTCATTCAATTGGAGCCGGCGCACGCTGTCGCCTTCAAGGTCATTCTCCCAGACGAACAGATCCTCGGTGAAGGCGTTGAAATAGAGCGTGTCGGGAGTGCCGGTCGGGTTCTTTGTCTTATGCTTGCGCTTGCCAGCGTCCTTGAACTCCATCGAGAGGCGTGTTTTGCCGGTACGGTTGTAGGCGTAAAGCAGCACGAAATCGGCGTCATTCAGATCATCCCGCAGCCGTGTCACGAGCTTGCTTAAGTTATGATAGGTACGGATACCGTTCATTCGTCATCCTCCCCAATCTTGGGGAAAAGCTGCTGCATCAGCCCTTTCTTGTGTGTCTTGAGCGTGTTGAGCTTTCGGATCTCGGCGGCGATGAGCTCGTCGAGAGAGGTGAGGCAGCCAGCGATGCGTTGTTGTTCAGCCTTGGTCGGTGGAACACAAAGCGGACACTCCAGCACGTTGCTTTTACTCAAATGGGTTTGAGTTTGCCCGTCATCATAGGCCAACAAATTAGGATTACGATCGAGAATGAAGAACAGGAATTTGGAGGCTAGTTGCTTTCCCTTTAGCCTGCAAATGCGCTGATTAACAGCATATCGGTCATTTGTTTCAACAAAGTAGCACTTCGCAAGCGCCCTGCCTTTCGGCAGATCGCTCAAGACCATCAGGACATCACCCGCATTGGCAGTCAAATAGTCCGCATTCGTGTACTTGCGGACCACGCCATCTGTTGAAATGAAACGCGAGTTGACGACGATGTACCTGCCGTCTTCCACAATGTCTTGCTCGTAGGCTTTCCCGTTTTCATAGGTTGCAACTTCTGAGAGTGGCTTGACTTCCCACTCCCCCGCCCCCTCGAACTCTGGGAAGCGGAGGCGGGGTTGGGTTTCGCCATCCTGTGGGAAAAGCTGCTGCATCAGGCCCTTCTTATGGGCCTTCAACGCCTCCACCTTCCGCCCCTGCGCGGTAATCAGCGTGTCTACCGAGTTTAGAAAGTCTGCGATCTTTTGTTGTTCGGGAAGGGTCGGTAGTGGGGCACGCCAGTCGCAAAGTTTACTGAAATATAGTCGAGTCCGCGTGCCACCTGCCTTCTGCGAAAATGCGAAGCGCTTGAAATGCTCACCCTCGTTCAACAATGCGAGAAGAAAATTAGATTCGAGCTCGACCGTTTCAAAAACAGGATACTCTTTGCTTACGGCGATTTCGCCTCCAGTGTGGTTGATGTTGAATTTGAAAGACCCATCATCGCTCATGTGGCGATAAACGAAGCATCCCGGCGGCACCACTCCATAGTCATTCTTGTTCTGAAGGACTCTGCCGTCGAAGTATGTGTCTTGGCGCTGAAGCCCCTCTCGAGTCGAGCTAAAGACCGGCAGCGTGGTGTTGGATCGCGCGCGCCCACTGCTGTCTCTCAAGAATGATGCCAACCGCTTGTGTTTCCAGCCTGGTGCGGCCTTGAACTCTGGAAACCGTAGCTTCGGCATCAACGCAGGGCCGCTGCCCATCTCGGCAGATGATTTCCCCTTACTGCTCATAAGCGCTCAGCCCCGAAATTTCGCGCCCACCGGCCCGCTTGAGCAGCAAAGGCATCAAGTCGGCCATCAGGTCCAGTTCCTTCACGCGCCGAGCCTTCCAGTTCAAGCCAAGGGGTTCCATCAGGTCGGTTAGCGCCTCGCCATCAAAGATCATGCGTTGCAAAATGGTATCAACAAAGCTTTGCAGCGCCTCCTTCACCAGCCCATGCTTTCCCGCGATGCTCGCCAATTCCGCCGCGTTTTTCTCCGCCTTGAAGCGTCTGTAACCGTCGCGGATCGCCTTTTCGCTTAGGCCCTCTCCCGCCTTGAGGGTGTTGATGTAGGCCGCGATCTCCTCGCGCTCGTCCATGAACTTGGCGTCGGACTGGATCAGGCCGATTAGCTCTTCGCGGCTCATCTTCTGCTTTCCAGGGCTCGCCTCGGAATAGCGAGCGATCAGGCCCATGATGTAGTCATAATCGATAACGGCCGAGGCAAAGAGCACGAACTCGAAATCAAGCTGGTCCGCCTCTTGCGCGGGCTTGTCCGCGCCCTTGCCCTGTTGTGCACGGAGGCGCTGCGCGGTTTCCAGATAGGCGCCGCGGAAGCCTAGTAGGTCGTCGCGCGGCAGGACCTGTTCGATCGCTACCGCGTTCTCCAGGGTCAGGTCCGTGTACTGGTCCAGCTGCGTCTTGAGCCGCTGGACCTCCTTGAAGTGTTCAATGAAAGCCGCACGGGCTGCGTCTCCCTTGAGGTTGGGCACGGCCTCAGGGGCGCAGTCGAGGCCCTGCGACTTCATGAAGGTGTCGAGCTTTAGCACTGCGCTTTCCAGTTTCTGGATGACCACCGGAGCCTTGTCTACCAGCCAGATTTCGCGGGCCTTTTCGGCAGCGGCCTCGCCCGAGAAGAGGGCGATAGCGGTATCGACGGCCGACTGCTGTTGGCGGAAGTCAAGGATATTGCCATAGGGCTTGGTGGCGTTAAGCACCCGGTTCGTCCGCGAGAAGGCCTGGATCAGGCCGTGATGCTTCAGGTTCTTGTCGACGTAGAGGGTGTTCAGGAATTTGGAGTCGAAGCCGGTCAGCAGCATGTCGACCACAATTGTGATGTCGATCTTGTGGTGCGGCTGGTTTGGGTAAGCCTTCTTCAGGTCGGAATGCGGCCATTGCTGGTCTTTGATCCGCTTTTGCACGTCCTGATAGTAGAGGTCGAATTCACCGATCTTGTGGTTTGTGCCGTACTGGACATTGTAGTCGGTAAGGATGGCCTTCAGGGCCTCCTTCTTCTTTTCAGGATCGACCTTGTTGTCTTCTCTCTCGTGTTCAAGGTCTTCAGAAAGCTGTTCGATGTCCTTCTTCGCCTCTGGGGTTTCAGCCAATTGCGAAGGTGGAGAAAAGACGCAGACGATGTTCAACGGCTGGAAGCCGGGATCAACGCCCAGCTTCTCTGCCTGCATCGTCTTGAAAAGGTCGTAGTACTCAATGGCGTCATTGATCGACGATGTGGCGAGCAGGGCGTTGAACCGACGCTGCCCAGTGGCCTGGTCATGCTTGGCAAGGATCGCCTCGATCACTGCCTTCTTGGCCAGAGGTTCGCCGGGCCTCGGCAGAGTTTTACCCTGTGGCTTGAAATAGTCGATATGGAACCGAAGGACGTTTCCGTCTTCGATGGCGTGGGTGATCGTGTAGGTGTGAAGGCGCTGCTGGAATAAGTCTTCCGTCGTCTTCATACTGGCTTGGGTATCTTCGATTTTCTGCTGAGCCGCGTTTTGGTCGAAGATGGGGGTTCCGGTGAAGCCAAAGAGCTGGGCGCGCGGAAAGAACTCCTTGATGGCTTTGTGGTTCTCGCCAAATTGCGACCGGTGGCATTCGTCAAAGATAAAGGCAATGCGCTTGTCACGCAGGGGCTCCAGCTGCTCCTTGAAGCTCTTCTTGCCGTCCTTCTTCTGCTGCTTGTTGCGTTTGCTGTTCTCGTCCAGCGCGAGGCCGAGCTTCTGGATCGTGCAGACGATGACCTTGTCGGCGTAGTCGTCCGACAAAAGGCGCCGAACGAGGGACGCCGTGTTTGTGTTCTCCTCGACACAGCCTTCCTGGAACTTGTTGAACTCCTCGCGAGTCTGGCGATCGAGATCCTTGCGGTCCACGACAAAGAGGCACTTCTCGATGTCCGGATTGTCCTTCAGAAGCGTTGACGCCTTGAAAGATGTGAGCGTCTTGCCGCTGCCAGTGGTGTGCCAGACGTAGCCATTGCCGCAGTCTTGCGCGATGGAGTCGACGATCGCCTTCACCGCGTAGACCTGATAAGGCCGCATCATCAGGAGCTTCTGCTCGCTTGCAACCAGAACCATATAGCGGCTGATCGTCTGACCAAGCGTGCACTTAACGAGGAAGGTCTCGGCGAAGCTATCGAGATGGACAATCTTCTTGTTGTCGACATCCGCAAACTCATAGACTGGCAGAAAACGCTCTTCGGCATTGAAAGCGAAGTGACGCGCGTTGTTGTTTGCGAAATAGAATGTTCTATCGCGGTTGCTGACGATGAAGATCTGCAGAAAACACAGGATTGTTTTGGTATAGCCGTTACCGGGATCGTTCTTATACTCGACGATCTGCTCCATAGCGCGACGCGGGCTTACGCCAAGGGTTTTCAGTTCGATCTGAACGACGGGCACGCCATTGATCAGGAGAACGACGTCATAGCGATGGTGGCTGTTATCTGTATTGATGCGGAGCTGGTTGACCACCTCAAACGAGTTTTTGCACCAGTCCTTGATGTTGACGAGCGTGTAGTTCAGCGGCGTGCCGTCATCACGAATGAAGCTATTGCGCTCCCGCAGTGTCCGGGCAGCGGCGAACGCATCTGGCGTGACAATCTCGTCTGTCAGCCTCTGAAACTCGCTATCGGTAAGAGTAACCCGGTTTAGGCTCTCGAATTTCTCACGGAAGTTTTTCTCTAGCGTGGCGCGATCGCGGATATCAGGACGGTACTCATACTTGAGGTCTTTCAGCTTGGATACCAGAGCATCTTCAAGATCGCGTTCGGGCTTTGTCGTTATCATTGATGCAGCTCAGTTCTCTCCGGCGCCAGTTGGCTGGGCCGTCTTGCTTGTGTTCAAGTTTTTGTCTTCGCCACCAACCACGCTGTTTTTCAATCTTTCGTATTCTTCAACCGACATTACCACTACGACTGGCCGACCATGCTTGGCGATCAACACCGGCTCGGCGCGAGCCAAATCGATCAAGCGCCCAAAGCCGTATTTGGCGTCCTTCGCCGACATGCTTTGCATGGCGCGACTCCTGTTCAACTGTAGCCCACTATGGCCATTTTGGCCATTTTGGCAAGCCCCCCATCGGACAGCCATCTCAACCCGTGCCTCATCGCGCGGCCTTGCATGAGGGCAGGAACGCCCTTTGCTCTCGATGAAATCGTCATGGAGGTGTGGGAGGAGCAGGAACGCTTCTCTGACTGGTGGTGCGGCGGCCACACGACCGCGAGCTGGTTTCAAGGGGTGGCGATAAGACCCTTTGATCGATGGGTGCAGGGAGAGCGAAGTCTCTTGCGAGTGCTGGGGCGGCGATACGGCCCGATGGCACGACAAGGCTCAATGCCGAAGCCGTGCCAATGGCCTGGGGGATGCAACGGGGGCGCGCAGCGGCCCCCTTGCCAAGATTGCGGGTACTACCCCGCACATCTTGCGAACAACGATAATGGAATTCTGAGCGAACCGGGACTGATGGCACTGAACCGTCAACGCGCTCCTGCTCCCTTACCGCCCTATCCCCTCCTCTGTCTTCTGTGCTTTCTCACTGCCTTCTCCGCCCTCCTCTTCCTGCTCCAGCCTCTCCAATGTCTCAAATGCTCTTCCTGACACAATCGGGTCCAGACGATCTGCCTCGGCCAATGCCCAGGCCGACCATGTTTCAAGACGGCCTGCGGGGGCAGATGCGGCCAGGTCATCTTTGACGCGGGCGACGTAGGCGCGGATATTGGCCGCCTGCTGGAGCGCGGCGGCATCGGCATGGAGCGAATCCAGCCGCGCCTTGGCGAAGGCTGCAATGCGCTCCTGGCGTTGTCGCTCAATCTCGGCGAGCCGCTGGCGCTCCTTTTCTTCGGCGGCGGCTTTGCGTTCCAGGGCCCATTGGATCTGACGGCGTATCCATCCGCGATGAAGTTGCTCGGCGGCGATAGCGATCTCAATGAATATGTCACCGAAGCGCTTTTCAATTGTGGTGTCCGCCTCGTCCACCCATGCCATGACGATGCCGCCGGGCGGTTCATGGTAGGAAATGGCAAGCCGCAACTGATCGGTAGTACCAGCCTTGGTACTACCGCGCCGGGCACCGGCGCTTTGCGGCTTGTCCAGCTTCAGGCTGATTTGCTGGTCGCCGATGGTAATACCAAACTCGCGCGCGCTCTGGTCATTCACCCAGCTTTTGCCGCCGGTGCGCGATGCCGCGATGAAGAGGGCGTTGATGATCCGAAGCCGCCGCCGTTCGAAGGGCGTGTCGAATACCGGCTCGTGGTAGTACCAGCGCTCGGTCAGTTTCTTCTGCCGATGCAGCTCGTCCTTATCCAGCAGCTTGCGGATTTCGGGATGCGCTTTGGAGAAGTCGCGCGGTACTACCATCTTGCCGAGGCGCTTGCGGTAACGCGCCGCCATGGCGTCGATGTCCTCGTACGGGCCGTCCTGATATTCGCAGGCCCCTTCGCCAAAGCGGCGGGTCAAAACACCGGCGATGTTGCCGGATACGGCGACATGGGTGGCCTCTCCCAGCTCTCGCACCGGTAGCGGAATGCGGGCGACAGCCTTGCCCGCCTGTAACCGCGCCCAGTAGCCGCGCGGCGGCAAAGGGATGCCGGACTTACGGCAGGTCTTGGCCAGCGCGACATCGGATATGCCGACCTCAGCCGCGAGCTTTTGCATGGGCTGCTCCCACACCAGCTCATAGAGCCGCTCGCGCGGGACGCGCTCAGAATTGTAGTAATTGAACATGGGGCGATTTCACCAGATTCTCCGGCTCATCGCAGCAGGTAATACCACCTGCTACCCCAACGGGAGGGGTTTGGGGCTGACGGCGCGACCCCATCGGGTAAGCCGTCAGGGGCAAACGGCCAAAGGCCGTATCGGCATGAAAAAGCGCTCGGCTAGTCCTGCGCGATACCAACCAGAAGCGTGGCAAGGGCGCTTGTGATCATCAACCCGGCGAGCAGCGCTGATGCTCCGATGATGATCATCACACCCGGAGCAATGATGTGCGGCTGGCCGATACCAAAGCCAACGCAGACCATGCCGATGGAAAAAATCGCCAGGAGCATCATCGGACAAGTAAATGCTCGCGATAGATTTTCGCCAAAACTGTTCCGGCAAAACCGGCGGTAGACCAGCGGCAATGTCAGTGTGCTGAGCAAAGACCCATAGACCGGGAACGCCCACACAGCCGCGCCTGTCCATGAGAACTCAGTCGATGGATCATGCCAGCGCAGCAGCATGAAAACTATGCCAGCGAGCGCGCCCAGCCAGAAGGCAGCGGCCAGCAGAATTGATCGTCCGGTGTGAAGAGCGAATGCGTACATGGCGATGAGGCTGAGCGCGACCACGACCAGATAACCGGCAATGTCCGGTGCCCAGCCCAGCAGGGCGGCACCGGCCTCCAGTGCGCGGTCTGCTGCCCAAATCCCCAGCGCAGACGAAGCAGCGACGATCCCCGACCACACCCAGGGCAGCAGCACCGGACCGAGAAACCACAGCCCGGCAATCGAGATAGCGCCGCCGAACAGGAGGCGGAAAAAATCGGACACACTGTCGATTCCGCCCCCGCCACCTCCGCCCCCGCCTGAATAACCGCCGGAACTGCGGGCCGGTGTAGCGTGAACCTTTTGGGCATTGCGCTCGCGCTGCGCGGCGTCCGCGCCAACCTGTCCGGCCATGGTCCCGGAAGTGTTATACCCATGGGCTCTGGCGTCGCTCATCTGCCGGGAAGCTTTGAGCATCGGGCTTTCATGATCGGACATGATGAATGCTCCTTCGATAAAGGGCGCTAGATCAAGAAGCGCATAAGCGAGTAGCGCCAGACGGATTCACCGCCGAGCCGGACGCGAATGATGTCTGCATTTGGGGGAGCGCCGTCGTATGCCGATGGCAGCGTGCCGGTCACAAACGCATCGACATAAGGCTCCCATCCGCCCGGCAGATGGACGAAGACGGTGTCGCCTTTTTTTAGCAGTTCGCAGCTCGGATCATTCGAGAGCGCAGTGAAGTGCTCAAGGAACACGCCGGGGTCGGGGTCGGCATTGGCGACCAGAAGCCCGCCCATCTGCTCGGCGCGCTCACACATGAGCAGATAGCGCTTCTGGACTTTCTGGATTTTTACATCGTCGTCCGCCGCAACAGCCATCGGCAGCAGGAACGCCGTAGCGGCGATGCCCGATATGAGCCATCCCGTGAAATGGTTCATGACACGGCTCCGATCAAAGCAGGAATTGCAGCAAGGTGTAGCGGTAAGTGGTATCGCCTTCAGCGCGCACACGGACGATGGCAGGCGCCGAAGGGACGTTGAAGCCGAACGCTTCTGACAAGGCGCTCTGGAGCCCCATGCGCATCCCTTTGTCGAGCACGTCCATCTGCTCCAGATAAACACCTTCACCCAGGGCATGCACTTTGCAGTGCGGATTGACGAACAGCTCATTGAGATAGCGGCGGTAGGCGGGATCATCGCCCGAACGGATCAGTCGCTCCAACTGGGTGATGAGTTCGCTGTCTGCGCAGGCGATAATGGGAAACTTGATCGTGATCATCCGCTCGTCCGCCTGGGCGGGCATGACAACGGCCATGGTTGCGGCGACTGCCGCCGATGCATGAATGGCAAGGTTTCTGACTAAAGCTTTCATCATCAATTCCCTTCCTCGATATCGGCTAGTGACGGCGCAGGGCGCGGCTGAGCGTCCAGGGCGCGACGTGAAAATCTTCGGCAACGGAGCGCGTGGTTTCGCCTGCGCACACGCGCGTCCGCGCATCGCTCAATTGCTCGGGTGTCAGTTTGGGTGGGCGGCCAAGGCGCTTGCCGCGCTGCCTTGCAGCGGCCAGCCCTTCCTTAGTGCGCTGTGAGAGCATGCGCCGCTCAAACTCAGCCAGCGCGCTCATCATCGTGTAGACGAAGATGCCCGCCGGTGTGCTGGTGTCGATGCTGAGATTGGCGATGCGGAAGTGAACGCCGCGCGCGCGCAACTTCTCCGCTTCAGAGAGCGCATCAATGACGGAGCGAAAGGCGCGGTCCAGATCCCACACCACCAGCATGTCGCCCCGCCGCAGCGAGGCGATCACCCGCTCATAGACGGGCCTGTGCGGAGAGACCGCAGAAAGCTTCTCGATGTGCAGCTCGTCACAGATCATCTTCAGCCCGTCTATTTGACGATCCGGCCTTTGCTCTGCGGTTGAAACCCGCAGATAGCCGATGGTCCTCATCGCCGGGGTTTCTTGGATGGCTGGTAGGTCTGGCTCCGAGGTCTGCACAATATGGTTCGTTTTCGTGCGCCGCCCCTTTGAGCCGTGCAGCGTTGGCTTTTGTTATCAAAAAGAGCGGAATTCAGCACGCCCCAAAAAAAGCGTACCCCAAAGCAAAAAGGGGATTCAAATTTCTACAGAAACGAACGTTTTTGTGGTTCTAATAATTAGGCATTAAAAAAAGAAATACTTTTGAACGGAAAGGAGTTTCCTCACCTCCTTCACGAATGCGAGAAATACTGGATTTCCGCTTCGCAATATCTATTCGGTTTGGAATTTGTTCTGACGCGAGTTTACCAAATTAACCATATTCTGTTGCTCTTTAGAGCAAAAAAGATAGGGCTAGTCGCAACACGCAAGACTTAAAGATCTTAGCACTGTAGGAATTTATTCCTTGCTTGTTCTGCAAATGTTCGCTATATTGCCGGGTTCTTTTGGCGGCGAACGAGAAAGGAGGCCAGTCATGAGTAACGAGGGCAATATCACCGGCTTCAACGAGTTTGCCGGAAAACAGCTCGATGCTTTCGAGCCCGCTGTCAGCGATCTTGAGATGGACACCGAAAAGTACAAACAGGTGCTGGAGGGCAGTGGCCAGACTGATGAGCAGATCGAAGAACTATTGCATGCCTACTTTGAAATTCTACGCTCGTTTGTCGAACTGGGGATGAGCGTCGAAATTTGTGGGCAGATTTTCGAGGGCATCATTGAGGGGGCCGATGATGAAGCCGCTGATGGTACAATTCCCTCATCATCAAACACGGAGAAGCGATCACCGCCAAGCGGAAAGGAGACCCCATGACGATACATCAACCTACAGCGCAGGCTGTGATTTACTGCCGCGTGTCGAGCACCAAACAGCTCCGCGAAGGTCACGGGCTTAAGTCTCAGGAGACGCGCTGCCAGGAGTTCGCTGAGCGCCTAGGATATACAATTGTCGAGGTTTTCTGCGACGACATCACCGGCTCGACTGCGGTCCGTCGCGGCATGGCGGACATGCTGAGCTTTCTGCGCACTAACCGCCGCAGCGGCACAATCGTCTTGATTGATGACATCTCACGTCTCGGCCGCGACAGGGATGTCTATTGGGAGCTTCGAAAGGCTATCGACGTTGCGGGCGGCGATCTGAAGTCCCCCTCCTTTAAGTTCGGGCAGGATGCCGACTCAGCTTTTATCGAAGCGCTGCTGGTAGAAGTGTATCAGCACCAGCGTCTGAAGAACGCTGAGCAAACCCAAAACCGCATGAAGGCGCGCACGCAAAACGGCTATTGGACCCTTCAGGCACCAGTGGGTTACAAATATAAGAGTGTGCCAGGTCAAGGACGGATGCTCTTTAGAGACGAGCCTGTCGCCTCCATCATACAGGAAGCACTTGAGGGCTATGCCTCCGGGCGCTTCGGCACGCAGGCCGATGTCATGCGCTTTCTTCAGGAGAGCCCGCTGTTCCCAAAAGGAGCACGCGGCGTTGTGACCAATCAGCGCGTGTCTGGCCTTCTCAATCAATGCCTATACGCTGGCTATATAGAGATGCCGAGCTGGGACGTTTCATTGCGTCCCGCCAAGCATGAGCCCATCGTCAGCTTTCAGACATGGCAGCGTGTTCAGGATCGACTAGCTGGCGGCTTCTATGCTCCGCGCAAAAGGAATGTCGATGAGGACTTTCCGCTAAGAGGTTATGTGGCTTGCGACGATTGCGGCACGCCATTGACCGCCTGCTGGTCGAAGGGCTCACACGCCAAACACCCCTACTATCTTTGCCCCAAACGCGGATGTGCTTCGTATGGCAAGTCGATCCGCCGCGCCAAGATCGAAGGGGAATTTGAAAAAATCCTGAAGTCGCTTGTGCCTAGCGAATCTCTGATGAAGGTAGCGGAGATGATGTTCCACGACTTGTGGAATCATCGTGTCGCTCAGGGCGAAGCGCGCAAGAAGGCAATCCGTTCGCAGATCGCAAAAGTGGAAAAGCAGATCGACCAATTGGTCGATAGCATTGCTGACGGCGGTGCCGACAAGATAATTGCTGTTATCGGGGCGCGGGTCGAAAAGCTCGAACGCGAGAGGCTCGTTTTAGAAGAGCGCATCGCAGAAATGCCAGGCCCGAAGACCAGCTACAGCAAAACACTTAGAACGGCGCTGTCGTTCCTCGCAAACCCTTGGAATCTATGGGCCTCGGGACAGCTAGACCACCGCAAGACAGTGCTCAAGCTCGCATTTCCGACCCGCCTGCAATACCAGCGCGAAAGGGGATTTAGAACGGCAAATATAGCCTTACCGTTCAAGATGTTAGCTGAAATTTCCGGTGATAAAAGAGATATGGCGCGCCCTAAGAGATTCGAACTCCTGACCCCCAGATTCGTAGTCTGGTGCTCTATCCAGCTGAGCTAAGGGCGCGCACTGTTGAGGTGAACTCAACGGCAACACGGTGGAAGCGGCGCTTGGCGCAGCTCCTGTGTGCAGCGGCGCAACCCATACATGGGCCTTATGGGGTTGGCAAGCACGCTCTGGAGAGAAATGTGGAGAACTTGCTTCTTCACGGCAAACGGACGGCCGATGGCAGGATGACATCGAAGCGCGTGCCTTGCGGTACGTCGACGAAAATCAGCCGGCCGCCATGGGCTTCCGTCAGTTCGCGGGCAATGGCGAGCCCCAGCCCGGTGCCGCCGGCGCGGGCCGAGCCCTCGAAGGCGATGAACAAATTGTCGCGGGCACGGGGCGGCAGGCCCGGACCATTATCGATGACGCTGACGGCCAGGCCATCCGCATTCTCTTCGACCTGCACTTTGACTTGGGGATCGGGAATCGCTGTGCCGGAGGCTTCCAATGCCTCGCGGGCATTCTTGAGCAGGTTTAGAAACACCCGGGCGAACTGGCCGCCATCGACATTGATGCGCAGGCCCGCGGGGGCGCCATTGACGAAGGCGATACTGGGGTGGCCGACCAACCTGGCATCGAAGGCGGCATCGTCGATGAGGCTGCGCAGGTCAATTGGCGCGGGAACCGGCGGGGCAGCGCTTTCGCGGCCGTAATCGAGCACCGACTGGGCGAAGCCGATGGCGCGGTCCAGCGTGGTCACCAGACGCGGCGCCAGGCGCTGCACCTTTGGATCATCCAGGGTCGCCACCTGATCGGACAGCAATTGCGCCGAGGTCAGGGTGTTGCGCAGGTCATGATTGATCTTGGCGACGGCTAGGCCGAGATCGGCCAGATGGCGGCGCTGGCGCAGCATGGAGAAGATGTCTGTCTCCATCGCCGCCAGTTCGCGCTCCATGATGCCGATCTCGTCGCGGCGGGTGGACGGCACGATGATCAGGCTGGCGTTTTCGGGCGCCCGCCGATAGGCGAGCATATTGGCGGTGAGGCGCCGCACCGGAAAGATGAAAAGCCGGCTGACCACAAGATAGAGTGCCAAGGCGGTGAAGGTGGCCACCAGCAAGGAGACCAGCACAATATTGCGCGAGAATTCGAGCATGTCGCGGCGCAGGGGGCGCTCGGGCATCAGCAGTTCGACGAGGCTTTCCGAAAAATCACCCTCGCCGACGATGCGCAGGGTGCGCGTGCCCCCGCCGGAAAACAGCGTATCCAACGCGCCCATGATCAGGGTGACGTAGTCGCGCTGGCGCATGTCGGCGGTGACGGCCAATGTGGGGGTCACAGCATCGGCACGCTCGATCAGCTGGCTCTGGCCTTCACGGCGATAGACGATGGCGTCAGCCCCCGCCGAGGCAAGCAGGCGGTCGGTCAGGTTGCGGGGCAGTGCCATTACGTCGGGCACGGCGTCCAGCACCCGCGCCGCGACAACCCCGATGCGCAGGCGATCATCGAGCCAGCTGGCGCGGTAATTGGCAATGGTGGGGAGATAGACCACGACTGCGACCGTAAAAATCACCCCCACAATGGTGGCGATCAACTTGATCGAGAGGCCGGAGAACCAGCCAGGGAGGACGCTGCGTTTGGCTGTCATTTCAAGCCATTATACGGCATGCAGGATTGCGCGAAAGCCCCCGGGCACGGCTTGCCCTCAGGGCAATATCCGGTTGAGCGCCAGCAGACGCTGCCGCCACGGATCAGGCTTGGCTGCATCGCGCCAGATCTGGCCAAGACGCGTCACGACAGTGGCAAAACTGGGTTCGGGCAGGTCGAGTTCGGCAAGATCGGCCACGGCAATCCGCTGGCGCAACGCCAGGGCAAACAGCGCGCTCAGCTCCCCTGCTCCTGGCCCGAGGAGTGCCGCCCCGAGAATCACCCCCTTGGCATCGGTCATCAACTTGACCGTGCCCAAGGTCTGCCGGGACACAATGGCGCGGCCGTTCTCGGCGAAGCTGGCACGGAGGACGCGGTAATCGGCCTTGCGGCGCCGCCGTGCCTCCAGCTCGGTCAGACCGATCTCAACGATCTCGGGATCGACCGCCACCAGTCGCGGCAAAGCTGCGACATCGAATCGGGCTTTCTGGCCAAACAGGGCGTGCTCGACGGCGCGGGCCGCTTGCTGGCGGGCCGATTGTGGCGATTGATCGGGCCAGGCAGCATCCCCGATGGCCAGAACGCGCCGATTGCTGGTCGTGAGGGTCTTGCCCAGGGCCAGCCGCTGCGGCGTGATGTGGTCGCGCCTGATGCCAGCCGCATCCAATCCCAGCCCATCCAGATTGGGCTGCCGCCCATCAGCAATGAGGATATGGGAGGCATCGAGGCTCTCTGTCCCCGGCCCCACTTGTGCAGTGACGCCAATACCCTGACTGCGTGGCTGGATGGCGATCTTCTCGACATCAGCATAAATGGCCACGCCTTCCTCGCGGAGCCGGCGCAGGGCGACCTCGACCAGTTCGGGATCAAAATCCGGCAGCAGCGGTCCGGTCGCCAACAGCGTAACCATGGCGCCCAGGCGCCGATGGGACTGTGCCAATGACAGGGCAATGCTGCCGCCACCGATGATCACCAGATGGCTCAGCTTGTGGGTATTGGCGAAGATGCTGTCGACCGTGAAAGACGGCACCTGATCGAGGCCAGGGATAGAGGGAATGTGCGGCTGCGAGCCGGTGGCCAGCACGAAGCGGCGAGCGCGTATCGGGATATCACCGGCCTTGAGCGTCCGAGAATCGACAAACACCGCCGGGCCCTCGATGACAACAATGCCCTGAGCCCGTAATTGCTCGACGCCTTCGCCCGGAGCAATGGCGGCGATGGCCCACTGCACATGATCGTGCACGGCACGGAAACTGGGCCTGGGTTCGTCATTGGTGATGCCGAACTGGCTGGCCGTGCGCATTGACTGGGCCCGGGCGGCGGCGGCGGCCAGGGCGGCAGCCGGCAGCGCACCGGCCGCGAGGCTATCGCCGGTTTCCACCCCTGTGTCGATCAACACGACATCGGCACCGTGCCGACGGGCGATGGTAGCCGCAGCACGTCCTGCGGCACCAGCGCCGATAATGCAGAGATCAGGTTTGAGAACTTCCGCCATATTCAGTGTGCGCCGCCGATAGATTTCGTTATGGTCTTATGCGGCGGCCCAACGGGGAAGACAACGCCCGCGGCGTTCCCCGGTAAATACAAGGCCAAGGATAGACGCCCAAGACCGGGGACAAGGCGCAGATGGCGTTGATTTGGCCGCCGGGATGCGTTGACTTGCCCAGCGCTTTTCCCTATAGACCCCGACAACCCGCACCGTCCGAGCCCGCCTCGACGTGTGTCACATATTTTCTTGCGCAAGCAGAGCCAATAAGAGGAACCGTGCCGAGCGCGGTTTGATGTTATGAAGCGTACATACCAGCCAAGCCAGCTCGTGCGTGCCCGCCGTCACGGTTTCCGTGCCCGCATGGCAACCAAGGACGGTCGTGCCATCATCAATAAGCGCCGTCGCGACGGCCGCAAGAAGCTCACGGCCTAAGGCCGTCTGGCCGGATGACGGCCATGGATCAGACCGAACGCTCCTTGCGCCGGCTGACCAAGCGCTCCCAGTTTCTGCGAGCAGCCCGGGGCAATCGCGCCGGGCGTTCTGCATTTGGGCTGCAGGCAATTGCCAGCAGCGAGGCAGCGCCCGGTATCGGCTTCACCGTGACCAAAAAAACCGGCAATTCTCCCGAACGCAACCGCATAAAGCGGCGTCTTCGCGCGGCTGTGACTGCTTGCGCTGATGACTTTCACCCCAGCCATGACTATGTGCTGGTGGGCCGACGCGAAGCGCTCGGCGAATCCTTCTCGCGGCTGGTGGCAGACTTGACGACGTGCATCGCTCGCGTGCATGCACCCAAAAGTCCTGACAAGCCCAACACCCACGGCCGCGCCGGCCACCGGAACACTCGACCATGACAGACAACCGCAATGTGATTATCGCCATCGTCCTCAGCATGCTCGTGCTGTTCGGCTGGCAATTCCTCGTTGCCGGTCCCCAGCTCGAACGCGCGCAGCAGCAGGCGGTGATCGCCCAGCAGCAGGCCGAGGCCGAAGCGTCGCTGGCCATTCCGACGACCGGACCCGATGGCGCGCCGATTGCCGCCAGTGGCGCCGTGACCTTCCCCGATCGCGCCGCGGCCATTGCCGCATCGCCGCGCATTCCGATCGACACCGCCGATCTCGCCGGCTCGATCAACCTGACCGGCGCGCGCATCGACGACCTTGAACTCAAGATGTACCGCGAAACGGTTGATCCCAATTCGCCGATCATCACGCTGCTGACGCCTGCCGGCGTCCCCAATGCCTATTTCGTCGAGCAGGGCTGGACCCCGGCCGCCGGCACCGCAGTCGCGGTTCCCGATAGCCAGAGCGTCTGGACCGTCGAAGGCGATACCGCCACGCTGACCGCCGAAACCCCGATCACGCTGGTTTATGACAATGGCCAGGGCCAGATTTTCCGCCGCACCTTTGCGGTCGATGATCGCTACCTGTTCACAGTCACCCAGTCAGTCGAGAACCAGGGCGCTGCCGAAGTCGCGCTGTATCCCTATGCGCGCGTCGTCCGTCACGGCACGCCCAAGGTCGCCAATTTCTTCATCCAGCATGAGGGTCCGCTCGGGGTTCTGGGTTCGAACAACCTGATCTCCAAGAAGTACACCGACCTGCACAACGAGCCGCTGCTGCGCTTCGACAATACCAGCGGCTGGCTCGGCTTTACCGACAAGTACTGGGCAACTGCCGTGCTGGCCGAGCCCACCGCCGGGATCAACGCACAGTTCTCCTGGAAGAACACCAATGGCCTTGACGACTACCAGACCAGCTTCGTCGATACGACGCCGGTTGTGGTCGCTCCGGGCGCCACCGCGAGCCATGAAAGCTTCGTGTTCGCCGGCGCCAAGGAAGAAGCGGTCATCTCCTCCTATGAGCGCGACTACAATTTCGATCGCCTGTCGCTGCTGATCGACTGGGGCTGGTTGCACTTCATCACCAAGCCGATGTTCCACCTGCTGACGTTCCTCTATGGCGTTCTGGGCAATTTCGGTCTCGCAATCCTGGCCGTGACGGTTATCGTCAAGGCGATCTTCTTCCCGCTCGCCAGCCGCTCCTATGCGTCGATGGCCGCCATGCGCCGCGTGCAGCCGGAAATGAAGTCGATCCAGGAGCGCTTCAAGGAAGACCGTCCCGCCCAGCAGCAGGCGATGATGGAGCTCTACAAGCGCGAGAAGATCAATCCGCTCTCTGGTTGCTGGCCGATCCTGATCCAGATCCCGGTATTCTTCTCGCTCTACACCGTCATCTTCATCAGCCTTGAAATGCGCCATGCGCCGTTCTTCGGCTGGATCCAGGATCTGGCGGCACCAGATCCGACCAATATCTTCACCCTGTTCGGCCTGATCCCGTGGGATCCGACCGTGATGCCGGTCATCGGCGGCTTCCTGCACCTGGGCGTCTGGCCCGTCATCATGGGCATCACCATGTGGGTCCAGATGAAGCTCAACCCGCCGCCACCGGATCCGACCCAGGCGATGATCTTCAACTGGATGCCGGTGATCTTCACCTTCATGCTGGGCACGTTCCCCGCCGGTCTGGTGATCTACTGGGCCTGGAACAACACCCTCTCGGTGACCCAGCAGTGGTTCATCATGAAGCGGCACGGCGCCGAGGTGAACCTGTTCGGCAACATCATGGACAGCTTCAAGCGCAAGCCGAAGCCGGCAGAGACGCCCAAGGCCTGATCGCCAAAAGCCAATAACCATGCTACTGCCCGCCGAACGCTTCGGCGGGCAGTTCATTTTTGAGACGAGCAAGACCATGACCGCATTCGATTACGCACCCGACCTCATCGAAAGAGGCCGCCTGCTGTTTGCGCGCCCCTTCATGTTTACCAAGGGCTGCGTGCGCATTGCCGACCTGCCGCCGATGGACAAGGTCGAGATCGCCTTTGCCGGCCGCTCCAATGTGGGCAAGTCCAGCCTGATCAATGCGCTGTGCGGTACATCCAGCCTGGCGCGCACGTCCAATACGCCGGGGCGCACACAGGAGCTCAATATCTTCGAGAGCCAGAGCGAGAACCTGCGCATCGTCGACATGCCCGGCTATGGCTATGCCAAGGCGCCCGAAGACAAGGTGCGGGCCTGGACCAAGCTGATCCACCAATATCTGACCGGCCGCGCCACGCTGCGCCGCGTCTATGTGCTGGTCGATGGCCGCCATGGGCCCAAGGACAATGACCTGACGGTGATGAACGAGCTCGACAAGGCAGCGGTGAGCTACCAGGTCGTGCTGACCAAGGCCGACAAGCCGTCCGAGAAGGAACTCGAAGCCGTAATCGCGGCGACGCAGGCGGCGATCGCCAAGCGCCCGGCGGCACATCCGCGCGTTATCCTGACCTCGAGCGTCAAGGGCGACGGACTGCGCGACCTGCGGGCCGAAATCGCGCAGCTGCTGGAAACCTGATCAGCAGTTCTTGAAGAACTGGGCGATATAGCCGGCGACATCGGCGCTGTGAGACGGGGTGGCGACCGAGGCCAGTGCGGTCTCGACCACGTCGTCGGAAGCCTTGCCGCGGCGCATCTCGGCCAGGGCCAGCGTGTAGTCATCCAGAAATTCGGGATGCGGCTGGAAGCTCAGGGCCGCGCCATTGCGATAGACCAGACCTGCATTGGGCGTGAAGTCCGAGGCCAGGATCACCTCGGCTTCGGCCGGCGGCACGATGACCTGGTCCTGATGCGAGCAGGCAATCGACAATGCCGCAGGGGCGGCGCTCATGTAGCCGGGGCGATGGGTAACCCCATAGGTGTGCCGGCCCAGACCCCAGCCCTTGTCGGACTTGCGGACATCGCCACCCAGTGCGTCGGCCATGATCTGGTGGCCGAAGCAGACGCCCAGCATCGGGGTGCGGTCGGCATAGGCGCCGCGGATGAAGCGGCGGAGCGGTTCGAGCCAGGCATGGTCTTCATAGACGCCGGCGGCGGAGCCGGTGATGACGATGCCCTCGAGCGCCCCCGCATCGGGGAATGGCTCCCCCTCGAAGACCCGCACCGCCTCGTAACTGAAGCCCTGCCCCGTCGCATCGAACATGCGTTCGAACATCCTGGCATAGGGCCCGAACCGGTTGAGCAGGGGCTGTCCGAGTTCGCCGGTCTGGATAATGGTGAGTTTCATGAAATCCGCAGCCAGAAATGCCGATGCCCTTCGCATAGCGGCAAAGGGCATCCCAATTCAACTGGGCAATCCGACTAGGCCGTGGTCGGCGCGAATTTTAGCGCCACGCCATTGATGCAATAGCGCAGGCCCGTTGGCGGCGGGCCATCCTCGAAGACATGGCCCTGATGACCACCGCAGCGGCTGCAGTGCACTTCGGTGCGGGTCATGAACAAGGAATTGTCGATGGTGGTGCCCAGGGCGCCATCGATAAAGGTATAGAAGCTCGGCCAGCCGGTGCCGCTATCGAATTTGGTTTCGGAGACGAATAGCGGCTGGTCACAGCCGGCGCAGAGGAAGGTGCCGGCGCGATGCTCATCGTTGAGGGGCGAGGTGAAGGGGCGCTCGGTGCCTTCATGGCGCAACACGTCATAGGCAGCCGGATCGAGCCTGGCTTTCCATTCGGCGTCGCTGAGCGTGACGGCAAAATTGCCCTCGGCGGCCAAGGGCGCATTCATCGGGCGGGCGATGGCATACAGCCCGAAGGCGGCGACGGCCGTACCACCCAACAGCAGATTGCGGCGATTGATGCTCATGATCGACTCCTTGGACGGCGCTGCCCCGCCGCGTGATACCGGGAGGAGTATATCACGCGTCCGGGGCAGCGAGGCCAGGTTCCAGCCCGGGAAGGGCGTCTGGCCTGTCAAAATTTGGTGAGAGCGCAGGACCGATGTCGGACCTTTCCCGCGCTCTCGGGGGCGCCAGCGGGCGCCGTAACGGATCGTCGTATTACATTGCCGACTTGGGGGTCAGCACGGCGTCGATGACGTGGATGACGCCATTGGACTGGATCACGTCGGCGATGGTGACATTGGCGACAGTGCCATTTTCGTCAGTCACGGTGACCTTGCCGTCCGCGGCTTCCAGGGTCAGCTTGCAGCCGCCAACGGTGTCGACGACATGCTTGCCGCCATCGGCTTCAACCATGCCGACGATGTCGGTGGAGAGCGCCTTGGCCGCAATCACATGGCAGGCCAGGATGGTGGACAGCATTTCCTTGTTTTCGGGCTTCAGCAGCGTTTCGACCGTGCCAGCCGGCAGAGCGGCGAAGGCTTCATTGGTCGGAGCCAGAACGGTGAAGGGGCCTGCGCCCGACAGGGTATCGACCAGGCCGGCGGCCTTGACGGCGGCAACGAGCGTGGTGTGGTCAGCCGAATTGACGGCGTTTTCGATGATGTTCTTGTCGGCGAACATGGCAGCGCCGCCAACCATAGGGTTGTCCTGGGCGTAGACGGCAGCGCCGGAGATCGAGCCGACGGTGAGCATGGCAGCGAGGGTGAGGGTACGGAGAGAGAAAGTCATTGAGGTTGTTCCTTCCTGTGTTTCGTTCCCATGTTCGGCTGGGACAATGAGAGATACGGAACGCCGGACGAAAGAGTTTCAGGCAGTTTCAAAAGGTCGTGATAAAAAATGCAGGGCGAGCGCAGGCGCCGCTACCGCGCGCAGGCGTCGCTGAGGCGCGCAGGCGCCGCTGAGCGCGCGCAGGCGCCGCCCGGCAATTGCGGCGGTTACAGATTGCGATACATGCGGCGAGACGGGCCTCATGAGTTTAGTAATATGCGAGACACCGCCTCGCCGCATGCCATGGGTTTTCTGGAACGAGCCAAGGACCCACCTTTTGAGCTTAGGCGGATGCACAAAGCCTGGACCCAAGGGGAGGCGAAATCCCCCCTCTCCCATCTGCTCCCCACGGACCGTTTCGCGCGGCCCCGCAAGTGTTGTGGCAGTAGTGGGGTGAGTATGGGGGTGGAACGGTGGGGCGGGGATAAGTTTTGGTGGGATGTGCTGTATGCCCGTCCATTCCGGGGTTTTTTAGTCCGGCCACTGGGGCTGGGGCGGGTGTGGGGGGCAGTGCCAGCGCGTGCCGTGGGGAGAGTGGCCCACGGGTCAGGCCCGTGGGCAGCGCGGTGGGGGGTGGAGGGATGGGAGGATTGGTGCGTGGGCACACGGAGTGGGCTCCCCTCCCCCTTGAGGGGAGGGGTTGGGGGTGGGGGTGCTGAGGGTTCAACAGACGCCGGCTTTGGCGGAGGGCGCAGCACCCCCACCCTTGATCCCTCCCCTCAAGGGGGAGGGAGATGACTGAGGGGGCGGGGATGGAGGGATGGGGGGATTGGCGCGTGGGCACCAAAGAGAAGCGCACACCTCAGCACCCCCACCCCCAACCCCTCCCCTCAAGGGGGAGGGGAGCCCACGCTCAACGGACGCAACGTTTGTGGAGGGCGCAGAACTCCCACCTTTGCCAGCCATTCGAGCACAGCTCTCATGGCCTTCCGCGCTCAAATCGCTCCACTGGAACGATTTGTCCCTTCGGGTCGCTTGGAAGCCCCGCAAGGGGGAGGGAGATGACTGAGGGGGCGGGGATGGAGGGATGGGGGGATTGGCGCGTGGGCACCAAAGAGAAGCGCACACCTCAGCACCCCCACCCCCAACCCCTCCCCTCAAGGGGGAGGGGAGCCCACGCTCAACGGATGCAGCGCTTGTGGGGGTCGGTGGCGCAATGCATCAGAAGACGCAGCGTCACCCCGGCGGAAGCTGGGGGCCGGTTTGGGGACTGGCAAAGGAAACTGGATCCCGGCTTTCGCCGGGATGACGTGGTGGGTGGGGTGATGTGGTGCCAGGTGCGCCGACAGGCGCGTGCCTAGATTGGCGTGACGGCGCCCTTGGCGACGACGGGACCGGTGGGGTCGCCATCGGGGGCGCCACCCTTGGGTTCAAGGGTGATGGCAAGGATGGAGCCTTCGCCCCAGCCGGCGGCGATTTCAGGGGACAGGCCGATTGCGCTGCGGGCATTGACCGGGATCACGCCCATCGATACCGGCTTGTTGTCGCCCTGGATGGCCCAGAGTTCAAAATCGCGGTCGGGGATGGCTTCACCCGACAGGGCGGTCAGGCGGACCATGCCGGTGGCGCCGTCATAGAGCGCGACAAACTTGACGTCGCTGCCCTCTTGCTCGAGCGCGGCGACCAGCTGGACGGCCAGGGCCGAGGAGGTGGGAGTTGGCTGGAAGGCGCTGAAGCCGACAGCGACGACGGCAACGGCCAGCGCACCGGCGGCGACGCTGCGCCAGAGCATGAGACTATCCCACAGGCGCGCCGGGGCGGGCTTGGCTGCATCACCAAAGGCGCGGGCTTCGATGCGGGCCAGGAGATGGCCGGGGACGGCAACCTCCTCGAACTGGGTATTGAGGGCAGCGAAGCGGTTCACCCAGAAATCGCGCTCGGCGCGCAGGGCCGGATCGGCCTCGATCAGGCGGCCAACGCGTTGATGCTCGGCGCTGTCGAGCAGGCCGAGGACGTATTCGGCAACAAGGGCATTCTGCCCGCCGCTCGGATCGTCGCTATGGTCGCTGCTCGTCATGCGGTCAGACACTCTCTGAGTTTGATCAGGCTGCGGCGCAGCCAGGTTCGCATTGTATTCAACGGCACTTCAAAGCGCTGCGCCAACTCGTCATAGCTATAGCCATCGAGATAGGCACCGCGCACCGCCTCGGCCCGGTCGGGCTCCAGCGTTGCCAGGCAGGTATCGATCCGTGACCGCTCCTGGCTGTCCTCGGTCGCCCGTTCCGGCGTTGGGCCCGCATCGGGAATTTCCAGCGCCACGTCGATATCGTCCGATACCGGGCGGCGGGCGCGCAGAATATCAAGCGAGTGGTTGCGCGCCACGGCCACCAGCCAGCTGATCGGGCTGGTGCCACCCGCCACATAGCGGTCGGCGCGTTGCCAGATTTTGACATAGACTTCCTGAATCGCCTCTTCGGCTTCGGAGCGGTCTCTCAAGATACGCAGGGTGACGCCGAATAGTTTCGCGCTGGTGCGCTCATAAAGGGAACGGAAAGCCGCTCGATCACGCAGCGCACAGCGGGCGATGAGATCGGCGATATCCTGACTCGGGCTCTGCATGGACATGATTCTAGCGCGCCTCCCTGGCCGTGGCTATCCCCGGTCCTGTATATGCCGACTACGCTGGGCGGACCCAAATGGATCAATCGTCACGTCCGTGGCGCATAAGCTATAAGGCAACAGTGCAGAAACAGTTTCATTTGCCCACCGCCATAAATGAAAACCACCTTTCCCTTTGCGGGATCATGTTCTAGAGCGGTTGCGGTCTTTTTAGTGCCGCTTTGCCAAGGGAATGGGTCCGTCCATGAGTGAACCAACCAATTCGACCGACCGCTTCTCCCACGATGCGGGAATTCTGGCCCAGGCCCTGCCCTATATGCAGCGCTATGAGGGCAAGACCGTTGTGGTGAAATATGGCGGCCATGCCATGGGCGATGCCGCCCTGGGGCAGGCGTTTGCCCGCGATATCGCCCTGCTCAAGCAGTCCAAGGTTAATCCGATCGTGGTGCATGGCGGCGGGCCGCAGATTGCCTCGATGCTGACCAAGCTGGGCATCGAATCAAAATTCGAGAGCGGGTTGCGCGTCACCGACCGGCGGACGATGGAAATCGTCGAAATGGTGCTGGCCGGTTCGATCAACAAGGAGATCGTCGCGCTGATCAATGCCGAAGGCGAATGGGCGATTGGCCTGTGCGGCAAGGACGGCAACATGGTCTTCGCCCGGAAGGCCGAAAAGCGCGTCATCGATCCGACGTCCAATATCGAGCGCGTGCTCGATCTGGGCTTTGTGGGCGAACCGGTGGAAGTCGATCGCACGCTGCTGGACCTGCTGGCGCGTTCCGAGATGATCCCGGTGATCGCCCCGGTGGCCCCAGGCCGCGATGGCGCGACCTACAATATCAATGCCGATACCTTTGCCGGCGCCATTGCCGGCTCGCTCGGCGCCAAGCGCCTGCTGTTTCTGACCGACGTGCCGGGCGTGCTCGACAAGAATGGCAAGCTGCTGCCGGAACTGTCGGTGCGCGAAGCCAAGGCGCTGATTGCCGATGGCACGATTTCGGGCGGCATGATCCCCAAGGTCGAGACGTGCCTGGAAGCGCTGGAAAACGGCGTCGAGGGCGTGGTGATCCTCAATGGCAAGATGCCGCATGTGGTGCTGGTGGAGCTGTTCACCGAATTCGGCGCCGGCACGCTGATCGTGCGCTGAGGCGCTGACCATCATCAAATGCAAAGGCCGCCCCCGAGGGCGGCCTTTTTGTTCAGGCTTCGACGATGACCGGCTGGGCCGGCGCGCCCTGGCGCTGACCTCCACCCTTCTTGAAGAAGGGCACCATCAGCAGCACCAGCAGGAAACTGCCCACCTGGTACCAGAGCGCGTAGCTGGCCGCCTCGGCAAACACGACATGAGGCGCATTGCCGGAGGCAAAGCCGGCCGCCACCGCGCCAAAGAACATCTGGCCAACCAGGGCAATGCCGAGCGCACCACCGACCTGCTGAAAGGCCTGCAGCGCGCCCGAGCCAGCACCGGCATCGCGATGGGGCACATTGCGCAGCACCAGCTGGAACAGCGACGAGAAGCCCAGGCCCAGGCCAATACCGGCGATCAGCAGCGGCGGCAGGAAGGTCCAGTGATCGATGCTGTCGCCAGCCCCGGCGATAATGAAATGCAGGGTGGCAATGCCGCCCGAGAGCAGGGCGCCGGCGACTGCGAGGCGGCCGCGCAGGAAATTGGAGCCCAGCTTGCCGGCGATGAAGGAGGCGATCAGCACGCCCACCGAGAAGGGCGTATTGGTGAGGCCCGATTCAAGCGGGGTGAAGCCGAAGCCCGATTGCAGCAGGATCGAGATCACCATGAAAAAGCCGGGAATGCCCGAGGCAAAGACGGTGATGACGAAGGCGCCAAACATGAAATCGCGGTTGGTGATCAGGTCGAAATTGAGCAATTGCGGCAGGCCGGCCCTGGCCCGGGCGCGGGTCCACAATCCGAAGCCAACCAGCAGCACGAGGCCGGAGGCCATCATGGCAAAGGCCCAGAGCGGCCAGCCATAGGCGCGGCCCTCGATGATGGGGAAGACGACGCAGATAATGCCGAGGCCGAACAGGGCAATGCCGACATAGTCGTTCTTGAGCGTGGCATGGCCGGGCAGGCGCGGAATGAGGAAATAGCCGGCGATGATGGCGGCAATGCCGACGGGAATGTTGACGAGGAAGATCGGCTGCCAGTCCATGCCGAACAATTGGGCCGAGATCAGCAGGCCGCCCAGAATGGGACCACAGACCGAGGCGAGGCCGGCAGAGAGGCCGAACAGCGAAAAGGCCTGGCCGCGTTCATGGGGCGGGAAGGTGACGGTGGCGATGGCCAGCACCTGCGGCGTCATCATGGCGCCGGCCAGGCCCTGGATGATCCGGGCGACGATCAGGGTTTCAATATTGGGCGAGAGGCCGCACAGCGCCGAGGCGATGGTGAAGCCGGCGACGCCCCAGAGGAACATATGGGTGCGGCCAACAATATCGCCGAGGCGGCCGAAGGGCAGCAGGCCCAGCGCAAAGGCCAGCACATAGGCGGCGACGACCCATTCGATCTGGCTATCGGTGGCGCCCAGCCCATCGCGCATCGAGGGCAGCGCGACATTGACGATGGTCACATCGATCAGGTTCATGAAATTGGCGATCAGCAGCACGAACAGCGCTGGCCAGCGGCGCGGATCGGCCATGTCGGGGCCGGCTGGCGGCATGGATGGGGAATTCATGCTGGGGTCCTTAGTCAGTCAAATTGCGGATAAAGGCACGCTCAAGTTCGGCGATGAGGGCGTCGAGCGAGGCCCGGAAGTCTGTCCAGCCGCGCCAGTGGTCACTGAGGGCGCCGGTGACGATACAGGCGGCGGCAGCGGGATCGACATTGCGGCGGAAGGAGCCATCGGCGATGCCAAGGGTGAAAATGTCGGTGAATTGCTGGCGCCAGTAATCGTAGAGCGGCAGCACGATGGCCCCGATGGCTGGATCGCGGCGGGCCCGCTCGAACAGATTGGGCAGGACGACGATCATTTCGGGTGTGTCGGTGACGGTTTCGCGGAAATCGGCAAACTCCAGGCGCAATTGCTCCAGCCCGGACTTGCCGGTGCGCGGATGACGCTGGGCCTGGGCCTGGAAATCGTCGCGGAGGCTTTCGGCCACCAGGGCGACCAGGGCTTCCTTGGTCGGGACGTGATAATGCAGCGTGGCGATATTGATGCCGACGCGCTGGGCGATGTCGCGGGTGCGCAGTCCTTCGAGGCCCTTTTCGGCAATCAGCGTCCGCGCGGCCAGGGCAATCGAGCGGCGGCGATCCTCGCCGCTTTCGCGGCGGCTGATGGTACTGATGTCGGACATGAAGACCTGCCAGTTGCGCGGTGGCGGTGTAGCGCAGGCCTGTTTCTCAATCAAGTGATTGATTGATGACAAATCGGCGATGGGCGCATGGGTGGCAGAACCGCGCAAGCGCGTGAAAGCGGTTGACGGCGCAGGCGGTTTGCAGCGATCTCAAACCGGGCCGGCGGAACCGGCAAGGGCAATGATTTCAGGATTGATCGGATGCAGGACTATGTCCGCCGCATATTGACGTCATCGGTTTATGAAGTGGCGCAGGAAACGCCGCTCGAGCCCATGAAGCTGCTGTCCGGGCGGCTGGGCGTGGATGTGCTGCTCAAGCGTGAAGATCTGCAACCGGTGTTCTCGTTCAAGATTCGCGGCGCCCATAACCGCATTGCCCAATTGACCACGGCGGAGCGGGCGCGGGGCGTGATCTGCGCCTCGGCCGGCAATCACGCACAGGGCGTGGCGCTGTCGGCGGCGCGGCTGGGTGTTCGGGCCGTGGTGGTGATGCCGACAACGACCCCGGCGATCAAGGTGGGCGCGGTGCGCCGGCTGGGCGGCGAAGTGGTGCTGCATGGCGAGGGGTTCGATGCGGCCCGCGGCCATGCGGTCGAGCTGGCCGAGCAGCATGGCTATGTCATGGTGCATCCGTTCGACGATCCCGATGTCATTGCCGGCCAGGGCACGATCGGCATGGAATTGCTGCGCCAGCATCCCGGCCCGATTGGCGCAATCTATGTGCCCGTGGGCGGCGGCGGCCTGGCAGCCGGCATTGCTGCCTTCGTCAAGTTCCTGCGCCCGGACATCAAGGTGATCGGCGTCGAGCCGGAAGAAGCCGCCAGCATGAAGGCCGCCATTGCGGCGGGCCATCCGGTGCCGCTGGACCAGGTGGGGCTGTTTGCCGATGGCGTGGCCGTGCGCCAGGTGGGAACCGAGACGTTCCGGCTATGCAGTGAATTGCTGGACGACATCGTCACGGTGTCGGCCGACGAAATCTGCGCCGCGATCAAGGACATCTTTGACGACACGCGCGCCATTGCCGAACCCGCCGGAGCGCTGGCGCTGGCCGGGCTGCGCCGGCAGGTGGAGCGCGGCGAGGTCCCGGAGGGCGCGCTGATCGCCATCAATTCGGGCGCCAATGTCAATTTCGACCGGCTGCGCTATGTGGCAGAGCGGGCCGAGATCGGCGAGCGCGCCGAAATGCTGCTGGCGGTGACCATTCCCGAACAGCCCGGCAGCTATCGCGCCTTTATCCAGCTATTGGGCAATCGATCGATCTCCGAGTTCAATTATCGCTATGCCCCCGGTGCCTCGGCGCGCATTTTTGTCGGCATCAAGCTGACCCAGGGGGAAGCGGAAAAGCAGCACATCATCACCATGCTGGAGCAGCACGGCCATGCGGTCATCGACATGACCGACAATGAAGTCGCCAAGCTGCATGTCCGCTACATGGTGGGCGGGCGCGTCGCCGATCTCGGCGATGAGCTGGTCTATCGTTTCCAGTTCCCCGAGCGGCCCGGCGCCTTGCTGCGCTTTCTCGAAGGCCTGCATGACGGCTGGAATATTTCGCTGTTCCATTACCGCAATCACGGCGCCGATTATGGCCGGGTGCTGGTGGGCATCCAGGTGCCACCCGCCGAGAGCGGCCAGTTCATCGCCCATCTTGAAGCCATCGGCTTTCCCTTCTGGGACGAAACCGACAATCCGGCCTATCGACAATTCCTTGACGCCGAAACGGTTTAGGACACGCCAGCGTCATCATTGCGTCGTTTATTGTGCCGGGATTCACTTTCGATTGAGGGTGCGGGGCAATTTGGACCCCACGCTCTTGCATTGCGAGCCTGGCCGGGCCATTTGCCAAGTCAAATGACCGGGCCATGTGCCAAGTCAAATGACCGGAGCATGTGCCAAGGCAAATGTCTGGGCCATGTGCCAGGTCAACAGTCCAACCGCCTGCCCGACACACAGATCACCATAATGCCGGAGACGACAATGAGGACCTCGAAACGCACCCGCCTGACCCTGCTGGCTGGTGTTGCCACCGCTGCGTTGATGCAGCCCGCCATGGCGCTGGACGCCCAGGCTTTCATCGACCGGGTGACCGATGTCTATGGCCAGGTCGGCTATGACTTCACCTTTGGCCCGGCCACGCTGGATGGCGACACGGTGACCGTCGATGGCGTGACCGTTGGCTTCAACAATGTACCCGAATTCGGCGAGCCGCTGACCTTTGACACCGAACTGACCTTCAATGGCGTCGTCGAGCTGCCCGATGGCGGCTATACCGCCGAGAGCCTGACCCTTCCCGACATCGACACCGAGATCGAAGCCGAGCCCAGCGGTCGCGTGACACTCAGCGATATTCTGGTTGAGGATCTGTATGTGCCCGGTGGCGACACGGTCAGCGCGCTGGCCATGCTCCAGCTGGTTGGGACGATGAGCACCGGCCCGCTGACTGTCACGCGCGACGGCGCCAAGTTCCTCAGCATCGAATCGATGCAGGCCGGCAGCAGCTTCACCCCCGAACAGGGCACCGAAGCCCTGACCGATCTCAGCTCGCAGCTCACCATCAATGGCCTGTGGCTCGACCTGTCGACAGTCAAGGAAGAGGACGCCGAGGCGGGCGCCATCATCGACGGCCTCGGCCTCAGCACGATTTCGGGCGACATCACCCAGTCGCTGAACTGGTCGATGGCCGACGGCCATCTGGTCATGGATGAATTCCTGTTCGACTTCGACGAGTTGGGTGCACTCAACCTGGTCGCTGACGTGACCGGCGTGACCCCCGCCATGCTCGACAAGCTCTATGCCATGCAGGCGCAGGCAATGGCCAGCGAGCCCGCCAGCAGCGAAGCCCAGGCCGCCCAGATGATGGCCGGCATGGAAATGCTGCAGGGCATTTCGCTGGTTGGTGCATCGGTGCGCTATGACGACGCGTCGCTGGCAGGGCGCCTGCTCGACTTCTTCGCCGAACAGCAGGGCATCGAGCGCGTCCAGTTCGTCGAGGGGCTCAAGGCCATGCTGCCGGCCATGCTGGCCGGCACTGGCGTTCCCGCGCTGAACGATCTGGTCGTGCCGCCGGTTTCGGCCTTCCTCGACGATCCGCAGAGCCTGGAAATCAAATTGCAGCCGGCGTCGCCGACCACCCTGCTGGTGCTGACAGCCGCCGCTTCCAACCCGGCCGGGCTGATCTCGGCGCTGGGCCTGGCGATCACTGCCAACACGGCAGCAGACTAGGTCTGACACAAGATATTGAGGGCGGCTCGCAATGGCGCGCCGCCCTTCCCACATCTGTTAGATGAAACCTTCAAGAATTTCTGGCATGGTCGGACCATGAATGACCTTATGCCAAAGACCAGCCGCAGCCTGTCGCATGTGACCGAATGGGTGTTCGATCTCGACAACACCCTCTATCCGCGCCAGTGCAACCTGTTCGCCCAGATCGATATCCGCATCACTCATTACGTGATGAGCCTGACGCAGCTGGATTTCACCGCAGCGCGGGCGCTGCAGAAGACCTATTACCGCGATTTCGGCACGACGCTGAACGGGCTGATGAGTCGGCACCAGGTCGATCCGGATGACTTCCTCAACACCGTCCACGCCATCGACTATTCGCCCGTAGACGCTCATCCCGACCTGGTGGCGGCGATCCGCGCCCTGCCCGGCCGCAAGTTCATCCTGACCAATGGCGATACCGGCCATGCCCGCAATGTGCTGACCCGACTGGGCGGCGACGACCTGTTCGAGCATGTCCACGACATCCGCGCCATGACCTATGTGCCCAAGCCGCACAAGGCGGCCTATGACGGTTTCTTTGCGCTGCACGGGATCGATCCGACCCGGGCGGTGATGTTTGACGACCTGGAAAAAAACCTGCTCGTGCCGCACGAGACCGGCATGGTGACCGTTCAGGTGGTGGCGGGCGAAGATTATGCCCATGAACAGGTGGACGCCTGGGAGCTGGGCCGGGCCGCCGGCCCTCATGTGCACCACGTCACCGAAGACCTGACCCAGTTCCTGCGCAGGCTGCCCTGAGGCAGGCCTGACGTCTACATGCTGTTGATATGCAGGATATTGCCGTCCGGATCCTTGAACCAGACGGCCTTGAACCCGCCGCTGGAGTGGATGCCGTCCCGGTAATCCATGCCTGTCTCGGGATAATGCTCGAAAGCGACGCCCTTGCTGCGGAGATCGGCGACGATGGCGTCGATCTCATCGCCGGCGCCCCAGACCACGGCATTGGCCTGATTGGTGCCGGCGTGATCCGACTTATAGACGACAACCACCGTGTTGCCGGTCTTGTATTGGGCGACGTTGTCATCGCCCGAGACCCGCTCGAGCCCGAGCTTGCCGCCATAGAAATCATGGGCACGGGCCAGGTCGCGAACGGCGACGATGGCGGCAGAATCCTTGTCTTTGAGCATGGAATGGTCCTCCTCGATGATGATGGGGAACGTGTCAGCGCCGTTCCGGTTCAACGACGTTCGAGCCGCGTCGATTTCGACAGGTTGCCCCGGCAAAATCACTTCATCCCCGCTCCCGGGCGAGCGGGCACCCTTCCCGGCGCCTGGCGCCCCAGCTATCATGGCCCATGACCACGACCGACACTCGCCCCCGCCCCGCCGAACCCAATGCCTCCTTTCGTGACCGCCTGAACAATCTGCGCCATCTCGGCCGGCTTGTTGCCCAGATCTGGCGCACCAGCCGCTGGCTGACCGCGGCCAGTATCGGGCTGCGGCTGGTCCGTGCCCTGCAGCCGGTGGCAACGCTGTTCGTCGCCAAGCTGATCATCGATGAAGTGGTGCGCCTGTCCGGCCAGACCGGGGGCAGCCATGACTTTGCCCAATGGTGGGCCGAGGGCAAGCTCAATACCGTCGCCATCCTGCTGGCACTGGAATTCGGGCTGGTGATTGTCAGCGACCTGCTGGCGCGGGCCACCAGCCTTGTCGATGCGGTGTTGGGAGAACTGCATTCCAACACGGTCAGCGTGGAACTGATGGCACATGCGGCGCGGCTGGACCTGCGCCATTTCGAATCGGCGGAGTATCAGGACCGGCTGGAGCGGGCGCGGCGGCAGGCTTCGGGCCGCAATGCGCTGCTCAGCCAGATGTTCGGGCAGGCGCAGGACATGATTACCGTGGTGACGCTGGCGGCGGGCCTGTTCGTGTTCGCCCCCTGGCTGGTGCTGCTGCTGCCCCTGTCCTTCGTGCCGGCCATATGGGGGGAAACCCGGTTCAATACGCTGAGCTATTATCTCAGCCGTGGCCGGACGCCCGAGCGCCGGCAGCTGGAATATATCCGCCAGATCGGCGCCAGCGCCGAGACCGCCAAGGAAATCAAGCTGTTCGGATTAAGCGCGTTCCTGGTCGAACGCTTCCGCACCCTGGCGACGACGATCTTCAAAGAAAACCGCAAGCTCTCGATCCAGCGGGCGAAATGGGGCGCGCTGTTTTCGGCCATCGCCACGCTTGCCTATTACGGGGCCTATGCCTTCATCGTCTGGCGCACCATTGCCGGGGAATTCTCCATCGGCGACCTGACGTTTCTGGCCGGATCGTTTCTGAGCCTGAATGGGCTGTTCCAGAAGATCCTGCTGGGCTTCACCCAGATTGCCGGACAATCGCTCTATCTGGACGATCTGTTCTCGTTCTTTGAAATCCAGCCGGCCATCCTGCCGCCGGCCAATCCCAAACCGTTTCCGCAGCCGATCCGCGACGGCATCGTCTTCGACAATGTGGGCTTCCGCTATCCCGAGACCGACAATTGGGCCATTCGCGGGCTGAGCTTCACCCTCAAGGCCGGGGAGACACTGGCGCTGGTCGGCGAGAACGGGGCGGGCAAGACCACGATCGTCAAGCTTCTGACCCGGCTATACGACCCCGATGAGGGGCGCATAACCGTCGATGGCACGGACCTGCGCGATATTGAGATCGAGGACATTCACGCCCATATCGGGGTGATCTTCCAGGATTTCATCCGCTATAGCCTGACCGCCGCCGAGAATATCGGGGTGGGCCGGATCGAGGATCGTGGCGACCGTATGCGCATCGAGGATGCGGCGAAAAGCAGCCTTGCCGATGCGGTCATCGAGCGGCTGCCGCTACGCTATGAGCAACCGCTCGGGCGTCTGTTCAACAAGGGACGCGACCTGTCGGGGGGCGAATGGCAGAAGGTGGCGATTGCCCGCGCCTATATGCGCGATGCCGACCTGATCATCCTCGACGAGCCGACGGCGGCGCTCGACGCCAAGGCCGAAGCCGAGGTTTTCGCGCGGTTCAAGAGCCTGGCCACGGGCAAGACGGCGGTGATCATCTCGCACCGCTTTTCGACCGTGCGCATGGCCGACCGGATCATCGTGCTGGATGGCGGCAAGATCATCGAGGCGGGCAGCCATGCCGAGCTCCTGGCGCTGCACGGGCATTATGCCGAGCTGTTCGAGCTGCAAGCCGCTGGGTATCGGTAGGACGCCTCACCCACGGGGCATGGCCATCAGCGCGGCTTCACCAGCAAGCGCCCGCGCACATTGCCGGCGATGATGTCCTTTGCGGCCGCTGGCAGGTCCTCCAGCCCGATCTCATGGACAAGGCTGCCATAGACGGCGGGGTCGAACAGCTCGACGATGCGCGACCAGGCGGCCACGCGCGTGGCGTAGGGTTGCATGACGCTGTCGATGCCGATCAGGGTGACGCCGCGCAGGATGAAGGGCAGGACATTGGTTTCGAGCCCGATGCCGCCGGCATTGCCGAGGGCAGCGACGGCGCCGCCGTAATTGACCTGCTTGAGCAGTTTGCCCAGCACCTTGCCACCAACGCTGTCGATGGCCGCGGCCCAGCGGGCGCTTTCGAGGGGCTTGTCGGGGGCGGCGAGGAATTCGTCGCGGGACATGACGGCGCTGGCGCCCAGGGCCAGCAGCGCTTCGGCATGTTGCGGACGGCCCGAGAGCGCGGTGACGTCATAGCCGAGCCGCCCCAGCATGGCGGTGGCGATGGAGCCAACGCCGCCGGCGGCGCCGGTGACCAGCACATCGCCGGCAGCGGGGGTGAGCCCGGCGGCTTCGAGCCGGTTGATCGACAGCATGGCGGTGAGCCCTGCGGTGCCGACGATCATGGCGTCGCGGGTGGAGAGGCCATCGGGGAGCGGCACCAGCCAGTCGGCATTGACGCGGGCGCGTTCGGCATAGCCGCCCCAATGGGCTTCGCCGACACGCCAGCCGGTCAATACCACGGGCTGGCCGGCGACATAGCGCGGATCGGCGCTGTCGCGGACGATGCCGGCAAAGTCGATGCCGGCGACATGGGGATAGTTGCGCACGAGACCACCGGCGCCGGTCAGCACCAGGCCATCCTTGTAGTTGAGCCCGGCCCAGTCGATGTCGACCGTGACATTGCCTTCGGGCAGGCGCGCATCGTCCAGTTGCTGGACCGATGACTGAACCACGCCCGCGGCGTCCTTGTCGGTGACCAATGCGCGAAAACTCATGGGGCTATCCTCCTCGATCTGGGGTGAACCTGCCACAGGCGCGGGGATGCGGCCAGCCTGTCATTGCGCACAATCGGGCCACTACCGCTTTGCTCCCTCTCCCTCTGGGGGAGAGGGGTGGGGTGAGAGGGTCTTAAGGCGGCAATGGAAAAGGCCCCCTCACCCGGCGCAAGGCGCCGACCTCTCCCGGAGGGAGAGGTGAGGAAGGAAAGAAGACTAGTCGGGGATCAGGCGGTAGCCGACCCCGGGTTCGTTGGTGACGAGGCGCGGCTGGGCCGGATCGGCTTCGAGCTTGGCGCGGAGCTGGCCGACCAGCACGCGCAGATATTGCACATCCTCGACATGGGCCGGACCCCAGACCTGGGCCAGCAATTGGCGATGGGTGAGAACCCGCCCGGCATTGGTGGCGAGCAGGACCAGCAGGTCATATTCCTTGGGCGTCAAATGCACCGGCTCGCCATTGCGGGCGATGCGGCGGCGGATCAGATCGATCTCGACCGGGCCGAAGCGGAACTGGGTCTCGGCGGGGGCCGAGGCGCCATCGCGATGCCGCAGGGCGGTACGGATGCGGGCCAGCAATTCGCCGATGCCGAAGGGCTTTTCGACATAGTCATCGGCGCCGCGGTCCAGCGCCTCGATCTTTTCGGTTTCGCGGTCGCGGGCCGAAAGCACGATGATCGGTACGGCGGAAAAGGCACGGATGGCGGTGATGACATCCTTGCCGTCGCCATCGGGCAGACCGAGATCGAGCACGACCAGATCGGGCGCCTGGGTGGCGGCGAGGCGCTTGGCCTCGGCGGCGGTGCCGGACTGGATGACCTCGTAATCGACCGACAGCAGAGCCGGCTTGAGGAAGCGCTGGATCTGGGGTTCGTCATCGACGACCAGGATGCGGGGACCAGTCACGAACGGGCTCCTTCGGCGAGCGGCAGACGAATGGTAAAACGGGTGCCCCGGCGGCGCATGGCGGGGCTTTCGGCCTTGAGCGTGCCGCCCATGGCCTCGACAAAGCCGCGGGCGATGGAGAGGCCCAGACCGGTGCCGGCGGCGCGATGGTCGCCTTTGGCGCGACGGTAGAACTTGTCGAAGATGGCTTCGAGTTCGCCGGGCGGGATGCCCTTGCCCTGATCGGTGACGGCGATGGTGGCCATGCCATTGTCGACGCGGACAAAGATGGTCACCGGCAAGGCGGTGCCAGCATATTTGCGGGCATTGTCCAGAAGGTTGAACAGCACCGGATCGAGCAGGGCCGGATCGGCCAGCACCGGCGGCATGGCATCGGCAATGCTGGTTTCCACCACCAGCGCCGGATCCAGCGCGCGGGCCCGTTCAACGACATTGGTGATCAATGCCAGCAGATCGACTGGGTCACGCCGGGGTTTGACCGCGCCGGATTCGATGCGGGTCATGTCGAAGAGATTGGTGACGAAGCGGTTGAGCCGCCCGGTCTCCTCCTCGATGGACATCAGCAGGTCGGCGCGGGTCTCCCCATTCATGCGATCGCCCAGCTGACGCAGCGTGGTCACGGCACCGGTGATCGAGGCCAGCGGGGTGCGCAGATCGTGCGAGAGCGAAGACAGCAGCGCGGTCTGCAGCTTTTCGCCCTCCTTTTCCAGGGCAATGCGGGCATTGTCGCGCACCAGCCGGGCCCGGTCGATGGCGATGGCCGCCTGCTCGAGAATTGCGGCAACCTGGCGGCCCTCGTCGGGGGTCAGCGGACCGCGCTCGGCATTGAGTTTCAGGCCCACCACCCCGACCAGGCGCTGCTCGGAGCGAATGGGCAGGAACAGATAGGGCACGGCCGGCAATGTTGCGGTCAAGAAGCCGGCGGGCTCACGCTTGTCATGGGCCCAGCGGGCCGCGGTCATAGCGGTTGCATCGAGGTTTTGATCAGGAGGCCAGGCGACCTGCAATTCCAGCTCCCCACCATCGAGCGAGGCCAGCAGCACGGTATCGAGGCCCAGCGTCGTCTGCAGATGCCCGGCGGTGGCGGTCAGCACGTTATCGAGTCCATAGGCAGCCGAGAGCTTGCGGGAAAAGTCGTAGAGCGCCTGCGTGTTGCGGACAGCCTGGCGCGCCCGCCCCATCTGCTCGCGCAGACGCGCCGCCAGCGAGCCAGTGACCACGGCGACGCCCACAAAAATCGCCAGCGCCAGCACTTCATGGGGCCGGGCGATGGTGAAGGTGCGGACCGGATCGATGAAGAAAAAATTGTAGGCAAGGAAGGAAAGGCCAGCAGCCAGCAGCGCCGCAAAGCGACCTCCCAGCAATGCCGAAACCAGCACCGCGACAAGGAACAGCATGGAGAGGTTCTGCAGCGCCACCAGTTGCGACAGTCCCAGCCCCAAAACCGTGATGAGGCCAGTGGCAACAAAAGGCAGGGCCAATGTCAGCGCCCATTGCGGCAGGGTGCGACGCCGCAGCCGCAATGGATTGCGCGGCGCATCGCCCTGCCCCGGCACCATATAGACGCCGATGTCGCCGGCGGCGCGCAGCAGCGCCTCGGGCAGCGAGCGGCGCGGCAAGAGGCCGGGTCGGGGGCGACCGACGACGATCTGGGTGATGTTTTCGCGCCTAGCGATGCGCAGGATTTCGGCAACGAAATCATCGACGGTGGCGCGCCGGATTTCGGCACCCAGCCGCTCGGCCAGGTGCAGGGTCGCTTCGAGCCGCGCTGCCCTGGCAGGCGGGGGGATGGGATTGCTGGCACCGCTGAGCGACAGCACGATCCAGCGCGCATTCAGCCCGACCGCAAGGCGACTGGCGGTGCGCACCACTTTTTCGGAGAGCTGATCGGGACCGACACAGACCAACAGGCGTTCGCCGGTGGTCCAGGGCCCTTCGACGGCCTGCTGGCGCCAGATATCGGCCATCTGGTCATCGACGCGATCGGCAGTGCGGCGCAGCGCCAGTTCGCGCAGGGCGGTCAGATTGGCGGGCTTGAAAAAGCCTTCGGCAGCGCGGCCGGCATTTTCGGGCAGGTAGACCTTGCCCTCCCTGAGCCGGGCGATCAGCTCGGACGGTGGCAGATCGACCAGCACCACCTCATCGGCCTTTTGCAGCACGATATCGGGCACGGTTTCGCGCACCGGCACGCCAGCAATGCGGGCAACCAGATCGGACAGGCTTTCGAGGTGCTGCACGTTGAGCGCCGTCCACACATCGATGCCGGCGGCGAGCAGCTCGGCGATATCCTGGTAGCGCTTGGGGTGGCGCGCATCGGCATCGTTGGAATGGGCCAGTTCGTCGACGATGATAATGGCTGGCTTGCGCCGGAGCGCCGCATCGAGATCGAACTCGTCATAGGTGCGCCCCGCCTGACGGCCGGCGCGGCGCGGCAGGATTTCGAGACCTTCGAGCAGCGCTGCGGTTTCGGCGCGGCCGTGGGTTTCAACCAGGCCAATGACGATTTCGACGCCCTCGGCCCGCCGCTGCCGGGCACGGGTGAGCATGGCATAGGTCTTGCCGACGCCGGGCGCGGCACCCAGAAAAATCGTCAGCTTGCCGCGGGTTTCCCGCGCGGCAAGCTCCAGAAGGGCAGCCGGATCGGGCCGCAATGTGTCGTTGTTGTCAGTCATCTCAGCTTGCTGGTGGCGCCATGGCGTCGAGTGCCAGGTTGAGCCTTAGCACATTCACTTGCGGCTCGCCGATAAGTCCCAGCACAGGGTGTTCGATGGTGGCGGCAAGGAGGGCGGCGACCTGTTCGGGCGGCAGCGCACGCGCCGTGGCAATGCGGGCGACCTGGGTCCGGGCGAAGGCGGGCGAGATATGGGGGTCCAGCCCCGAACCCGAAGTGGTGACCGCATCGGCAGGCACCGGCATGTCCAGGGCCAGCGCGGCGCTGCGTTCGACAATGGCATTGCGCAGAGCCATCGATGTCGGGCCGAGATTGCTGGCTCCGGAGCTGGCGGCGTTGTAGTCGGCCGCCGAGGGGCGCGGATGGAAATAGCCGGCGCCAGCGAAGTTCTGTCCGATCAGCGATGAGCCAATCAGCACGCCATCGCGCTCGATGCGGCTGCCATTGGCCTGGGCGGGAAATGCCGCCTGGCCGATGCCGGTGATGGCCAGCGGATAGGCCAGCCCCAGCAGCAGGGTGAACAGGAGCATGAGCACGATGGCGGGACGAAGTTGAGCGAGCATGATGGTGCCTTCCCTAAATCAGGTTGAGGGCGGAAACCGCCATATCGACAAGCTTGATGCCCACGAACGGCGCGATCAGCCCGCCGAGGCCATAGACCAGCAGGTTGCGGCGCAGCAGGGCGGCGGCGCCCACCGGGCGGTATTTGACACCGCGCAGGGCCAGCGGGATCAACACCACGATAATCAGCGCATTGAAGATCACCGCCGACAGGATCGCCGATTGCGGCGAGGCCAGGCCCATGACGTTGAGCACGCCAAGTTCGGGATAGGTGGCCAGGAACAGCGCCGGGATGATGGCGAAATATTTGGCGACGTCATTGGCGATGGAGAAAGTGGTGAGCGAGCCGCGCGTCATCAGGATCTGCTTGCCGATCTCGACGATCTCGATGAGCTTGGTGGGGCTGGAATCCAGATCCACCATATTGCCGGCTTCGCGCGCCGCCTGGGTGCCCGATTGCATGGCGACGCCGACATCGGCCTGGGCCAAAGCCGGGGCGTCATTGGTGCCGTCGCCGCACATGGCGATGAGGCGGCCACCGGTCTGTTCGCGGCGGATGAAATCGAGCTTCTGCTCGGGCGTGGCTTCGGCGAGGAAATCATCGACGCCGGCTTCCGAGGCGATGGCGGCGGCGGTGACGGGATTGTCGCCGGTGACCATCACCGTCCTGATACCCATGGCGCGCAGGGCCGCGAAGCGCTCCTTGATGCCGGGCTTGACCACATCCTTGAGGTGGATGACGCCGAGCAGGCGCCCGCTATCGGCGACGCCGAGAGGCGTGCCGCCACTGCGCGCGACCTTGTCGACGGCGGCGAGGAATTCGCGTGGGGCGGTGTCGCGGCTGATGCCGGCAAAGGCCAGCACCGCATCGATGGCGCCCTTGCGGATCTGGCGGCCCTCGATATCGATGCCCGAAATCCGGGTCGTTGCCGAGAACGGAATGGTGGTGGTGCCATTGCCGACGATGCGCGGTTCGGTGAGGCCGAAATCGGCCTTGGCCAGCGCCACGATCGAGCGGCCTTCGGCGGTTTCGTCGGCGAGACTGGCCAGCAGCACGGCTTCGGCGAGGGAGACTTCGCTGACGCCGTCGACCGGCAGGAATTCGCTGGCCATGCGATTGCCGAAGGTGATGGTGCCGGTCTTGTCGAGCAGGAGGGTATCGACATCACCGGCGGCTTCCACCGCGCGGCCGGAGGTGGCGATGACATTGAAGCGGATCAACCGATCCATGCCGGCAATGCCGATGGCCGAGAGCAGCCCGCCAATGGTGGTGGGGATCAGGGTGACCAGCAAAGCGGCCAGGACCGCCAGAGACAGATCGCTGCCCGAATAGAGCGCCAGGCCATAAAGGCTGACCACGGCAATCAGGAAGATCAGCGTGAGGCCCGAGAGCAGGATCGACAGCGCGATCTCATTGGGGGTCTTCTGGCGCTTGGCGCCTTCGATCAGCCCGATCATGCGATCGACAAAGCTTTCGCCGGGCTTGGTGGTGATGCGGATGCGCAGCCAGTCGGAGATTACCTCGGTGCCGCCAGTGACGGCCGAACGGTCGCCGCCGCTTTCGCGGATCACCGGGGCGGACTCCCCGGTAATGGCGCTTTCATTGACCGAGGCCAGGCCAGCGACGACCTCGCCGTCGCCGGGGATCAGGTCCCCGGTTTCGACCAGCACGATATCGCCGACCCTGAGGCTGGCGGCCGGCACGATCTCGCAGCCATTATTGCCCGGCTGGCCGGGAAACAGCAGCTTCTTGGCGATGAGGTCGGCCTTGCCGCGCTTGAGGCTTTCGGCCTGGGCCTTGCCGCGCCCTTCGGCGACGGCTTCGGCGAAGTTGGCGAACAGCACGGTGAACCAGAGCCAGGCGGCGATCTGGCCGGAAAAGGCCGGTGCGCCGGTGCCGCCGCTCATTTCCAGCAGCCAGAGCAGCGTGACGAAGGCCGCCACCACTTCGGTGACGAAGATCACCGGATTGCGCACCAGTTGGCGCGGATCGAGCTTGACCAGCGCATCGCGCAGCGCCGGGAACAGGATCGCCGGGGCGAGCACTGAGGGCGAGAGGGTTTTGGACGACATGATTGCGTCTCCTAGAAGGTCTGGCCGGCGAGCATCAGCACATGCTCGAGGATGGGGCCGAGGGCGAGCGCCGGGAAGAATTGCAGGCCGCCCAGAATGAGGATGATGCCAATGAGCAGGCCGACAAACAGCGGGCCATGGGTGGGGAAGGTGCCGCTCGACGGCGCCACTCTGGGCTTGGTTGCCAGGGCCCCGGCAATGGCCAGCACCGGCACGATATAGGCGAAGCGCCCGGCCAGCATGGCCAGCCCCAGCGTGGTATTGTACCAGGGCGAATTGGCCGAGAGCCCGCCAAAGGCCGAGCCGTTATTGGCCGCCGCCGAGGTATAGGCATAAAGGATTTCGCTGAGGCCATGGGGACCGGCACTGGCGAGGCCGGCGAGCCCGGCGGGCAGCATGGCGGCGACCGAGGAGAAGCCGAGAATGGCCGTCGGCAGCAACAGCACGGCCAGCATGGCCAGCTTGATTTCGCGCGCCTCGATCTTCTTGCCCAGCAGTTCGGGCGTGCGGCCAACCATCAGCCCGGCGATGAACACGGCGAGGATCGAGAACACCAGCATGGCATAAAGACCCGAGCCAACGCCGCCGGGGAGGATCTCGCCCAGCTGCATCAGGAACATCGGCACCAGCCCGCCCAGGGGGGTAAGGGAGGACATCATGGCATTGACGCCGCCATTGGATATGCCGGTGGTGACGCCGGCATAGAGCGCGGTCATGGCCTGGCCGAAGCGGACTTCCTTGCCTTCCATATTGCCCAAAGCCGGATCGACGCCGAGCGCGAGATGGATCGGATTACCCGCGGTTTCGGCCCAATAGACGATGCCGATACCAGTGACGAGCAGGATGGCCATGGCACTGAGCAGGGCCCAGGCCTGACGGCGGCTGCCGACGATCTGGCCGAAGGCGTAAACCAAAGCAGCCGATATCGACAGCATCGAGAAGATGTTGAGGTAATTGCTGAAGGCGTTGGGGTTTTCAAACGGATGGGCGGCATTGACGTTGAAGAAGCCGCCGCCATTGGTGCCCAATTGCTTGATGGCTTCCTGGCTGGCAACCGGGCCGAGCGCGATGGTCTGGCTGGCGCCTTCGAGCGTGGTTGCCGCCATGGCGCCATCAAGCGTCTGCGGCAGGCCGAGGGCGACGAATGCCAGGGCCACGATGATGGCCATGGGCAGCAGCACGTAGAGGGTAGCGCGGGTCAGATCGACCCAGAAATTGCCGAGTTCCTTGACGCCGGAGCGGGCGAAGGCGCGGGTGACGGCGATGGCCACGGCGATGCCGGTGGCACCGGACACGAAGTTCTGCACGGTCAGGCCGGCCATCTGGCTGAAATGGCTCATGGTGGTTTCGCCGCCATAGGCCTGCCAATTGGTATTGGTGACGAAGCTGGCCGCCGTATTGAAGGCCAGGTCGGGCGCGAGGGCGCCAAAGCCCTGTGGATTGAACGGCAAATAGGCCTGCAGGCGCAGCATGGCATAGAGCAGCAGGAAACCGGCGAGGCTGAAGGCCAGCACGCCGATCGCATAGGCGAACCAGCCCTGTTCGCGGCGCGGATCGACGCCCGCCAGACGATAAAAGCCCGTCTCGACTGGCGCGAGAACGGGAGAAAGAGGCGTGCGGTCACCAGCGAACACGCGGGCCATGTAGAGGCCAAGCGGTTTGATGATAACGAGCACGGCCAGCAGAACCGCAGCGATCTGCAGCCAGCCTTGCCAGGTCATGAAAGGTCTCCTTGGGAGAAATTGAGGATTAGAAGCGCTCGGGCGCCAAAAGGGTCACGACGAGGTAGGCCGCCAGGCCCAGCGCAACGAGCAGACCGGTAACGAGGATGACCATGGCGGATCAAACCTTGCCGAGGCCGCGCGCGTAGAGCGCCAGACCGACAAAGGTGACAACAGCGATGGCAATGAAGACGAGATCGAGCATGCGAGCCTCCAGAATTGGACGCTCACAGCATCGCGCCGCCGTCCCTCAGGGTGCGATGCGAATTGTGGGGCTGGGGCATAAGGAAGGCATAAGGAAGGGGGGCCACGGCTATGGGGCAGCAACCGCAGTCACCGCGCCATCAGCGAGCGTCTCCTCCCCCTTGGGGGGAGGGGCAGGGTGGGGGTGCTGGGGCTTGAGCGAATATCGCGTTTGGGGCGGGCGCGGCACCCCCACCCCCCCCCCCCCCCCCCCCCCCCCCCCCCCGGGGGGGGGGTGCTGGGGCTTGAGCGAATATCGCGTTGGGGGCGGGCGCGGCCCCCCCCCCCCCGGCCCCTCCCCTCAAGGGGGAGGGGAGCCAGTTCTGTGCTTATGCGCGGCCTCAGTCGACCCGGCCGCGGGCGCCGACGGGGACGGTTTCGACGACTGCGTCGCCCGAAATCAGGGTCACGGTATCGAACAGGTTGCTGACGACGCAGGCGTGGTTGGGGATGATGCGAAGCTTGTCGCCGATGGCCGGCCTGGTGGCGCAATTGGTGAGGTCGATGGTGCCGTGTTCCTCGGAGAGGCCGGTGATGACAGCGCCGGGATAGGCTTCGATCAGGCCGAAGCCGTCCATGCCGAGGAGATCGCTGGTCAGCGCCTTGGAGCCGGCGTCGATGATAGCCCGGTTTTCGGTGGGGCGGCTGACCACGGTGGCGAGGACGGTCAGGGCGCAATCGGCGAAGCTGCCGACGCCTTTGGCGACCTGGAAGCGGTCGAGATAGATATAGGTGCCGGGGCGGTGTTCGGTGGCGGCGGTGACTTCATGGGCGCGCCAGACATCGGGCGTGCCGCCATTGGAGACGATGGCGGGCGGCAGGCCGGCATCGGTGAGGACGCGCCTGGCTTCGGCGAGCCAGGCGGCATTGGCCTCGACCTGCCCGGCAGCCGGATAGGTCATCAAGCCGCCAAAGGCGAGGCCGGGCGCAGCGTCGATCATCTGCGCCAAAGCCAGGGCGGCGGCCGGCGACTGCACGCCGCAGCGGCCCATGCCGGTATCGCATTCGACCAGCACGCGTAGCGGCTCCAGTGCATCGATGAAGGCGGAGGACAGACCCAGCACCGTCTCTTCGCTATCGGCGGTGACAGCGATGCGCACCCGATTGGCCAGCGCCCGCAGACGCTCCAGCTTGGCGAGCCCGATGATGTTGTAAGGCAGGAAGATGTCGCGGATCCCCGCATCGGCCATCACCTCGGCCTCGCCGAGCTTCTGCACGGTAATGCCGACGGCGCCCAGATCGATGGCCTGCTGGGCAAAGCGCGGCAGCTTGTGGGTCTTGATATGCGGCCGCAGGGCGAGGCCATGGCTATCGGCATAGTCCTGCACGCGGCGAAGATTGGCATCGACCCGGTCGATATCGATCAGAACGGCGGGGGTATCGATATCGATAATGCTCATGTCAGGCATTTCCCTTGAGGACTTCATTGACGAAACGCAGGTTCCCGGCGGTCAGCCCGGCATCGACCGGCAGCACCGTGCCGGTGATCCCCGAGGCGGCAGGGGAGCAAAAGAATACGGCAGCATTGGCGACTTCCATCGGCAGGACCATGCGGCCCAATGGATAATGCGGCAGCACATTATCGAGCAGGCTCGGGTCGGCCTCAAGGCGATGGTCCCAGGCCGGCGTGCGGACCGAGCCGGGGCAGATGACATTGGCGCGGACGCCCTGACCGCCGCGCTCGATGGCGATGGCCTTGGCATAGGCGACAAGCCCCGCCTTGGCGGCGGAATAGGCCGGGTTGCCATAATGAGCGATGGCATTGACCGAGGAGATGAAGACGAGGCTGCCCGAGCCGCGGTCAGCCATGGCAGCAACGATCGGATCGGTCATGGCATAGGCGCCATTGAGGTTGATCGCCAGTTCGGACGCCCAGATCTCGTCATCGAGATGCTCAAGCACCTCGGCGCGGGTGAAGCCGGCATTGGAGACCACCGCATCGGGCGTGCCCGCCTCGGCGAGGTAGCGGGTGATGGCGGCGCGGGTGCCCCTGGGATCGGCCTGATCGAACAATACCTGATGGGTCAGACCCATTCCATCGAGCATGCCGGCTTCGCGGTCGGCGCCGGCGACAAGCGCGCCGGCGGCCTGGAAGGCGGCGACCAGCGAACGGCCAATGCCACCGCCGGCGCCCGAGATCAACACCGTCTTGCCATCAAGGCGGAAGGGAGAAGAGGTCATGCCGGTCACCCGCTTTTCGAGTTATGGAGCCTTATAGGCGACGCATTCGATCTCGACCTTGCAGTCGACCATCATGTGGCTTTGCACGCAGGCGCGGGCTGGCGGGTGTTCGCCGAAATAGCTCTTGTAGACGCCGTTGAAGCTCCAGAAATCGCGTGGATCATCGAGCCAGACGCCACAGCGCACGACATGTTCGAGCCCGTAGCCAGCCTCGTTGAGGATGGCGATGAGGTTCTGGATGGTCAGATGGGTTTCCTCGACAATGCCGCCGCGGACGATCTCCCCGTCCTTCATGGCCACCTGGCCGGAAACGAACAGGAAGCCGCCAGCTTCCACGGCGCGGGCGAAGGGCAGGTTCTGGCCACCAGCACCCGACTTTTCAGCACCATAACGTTTGATCGACATCGCTTGCTCCAAGTTTTCTGTAAGTGAATTTCGCTATTTGGCAGCCTATCCCGTCGCAACGGCGATTTCTGCGACCAAAAGCGCGGTTTTGTGTAAATTTCTTACGTGATCAACACCGCCAGCCTGTGCTAGCGTGATTGCCACGGCGCAGTGTCTGCGTCGCCTGTCCCGACCCCAGCTTCTTGCGAGTTCATTGTGCGCCTCTTTACTGCTGCCTTGGCAACGGAAACCAATACCTTTTCGCCCATCTGCATCGACAAGCGCGCCTTTGAAGCCTCGCTCTATGCGAAGCCGGGCCAGCATCCGGCAACGCCGACATTGTGCACCGCGCCGATCACGGTGGGCCGCGAGGTCTGCGCCCGGGAAGGCTGGACGCTGATCGAGGGCAGCGCCAGCTGGGCCGACCCGGCCGGGCTGATCAACCGCGACACCTATGAATTCCTGCGCGACGAAATTCTCGACCAGCTGCGCGCAGCCCTGCCCGTCGACGGCGTGGTGATGGGGCTGCATGGCGCCATGGTCGCGGCGGGCTATGACGATCCGGAAGGGGATCTGCTGACGCGGATGCGCGAGATCGTCGGACCGGACGTACTGATCTGTGCCGAGCTCGATCCGCATAGCCACCTGACCGCCAAGCGCGTGGCGGCGACCAACTTCCTTGTCGCCTTCAAGGAGTTTCCCCATATCGACTTTGTCGACCGGGCCCGCGACCTCTGGGCCATCGTGGTGCGCACGCTCAAGGGCGAGATCAAGCCGGTGATGTCGGTGTTCGACCCGCAGATGATCGATGTGTTCCCGACCTCCAAGCAACCGATGCGCGGCTTTGTCGACCAGCTGCTGGCGCTGGAGGCCAGCGATCCGGAAATCCTGTCGCTGTCGGTGATCCATGGTTTCATGGCCGCCGACGTGCCCGAAATGGGGACCAAGATCATCGCCATCACCGATGGCAATGCGGCCAAGGGCGCGGCGCTGGCGGAAAAGCTCGGGCGTGAACTCTATGACATGCGCGGCACCTTCATGGTCAAGCAGATCGACGAAGTGGCTGCGGTCACCCAGGCGCTGGCGGCGCCCCGGGGACCGGTGGTGATTGCCGATGTGTGGGACAATCCGGGCGGCGGCACGGCGGGCGATGCCACGGTGCTGCTGGCCGAGCTGATCGGCAGGGGCGCGACCGATGTCGCGGTGGGCACCATCTGGGACCCGATCGCGGTGCAGATCTGCTTTGCCGCCGGGGAAGGCGCCGAGATCCCGCTGCGCTTTGGGGCCAAATCGGCCCCCGATACCGGCAATCCGATCGACAAGCGAGTCAAGATCATCAAGCTGGTGGCCAATGCCGAGATGAAGTTCGGCGAGAGCTTTGCCCCGTTCGGCGATGCGGTCTGGATCCAGTTCGACGGGATCGACGTGATCCTCAATTCGACCCGGGCACAGAGCTTTGACCCCAGCCTGTTCTCGGTGATGGGAATCGACCCGACGAAGCGGAAGATCCTTTTGATCAAGTCGACCAACCATTTCTATGATTCCTTCGCCCGGATCGCTGCCGAGATCATCTATTGCTCGGCCGGACGGCCCTATCCAAACACGCCAGCGACGACGAACTACCGCAAGGCGCGGCGGACGATCTGGCCGATGGTCGCCGATCCGCTGGGCGCTTAAGGCTCTCACCAGATCCGCAGCACACACGATGTCACCCCGGCGCAAGCCGGGGCCCAGTCTTGTGCGGTCAGCTAAAGTCCAGTAACCGGATCCCGGCTGGCGCCGGGATGACGGCGTCTGGTGGGGATGAGACGGGCGGGCCCGCCTCGATCAGTCCTACGCCTCGGCCCAGTGGCCATACATGATCGGCATCAGGCCAACCAAGGCGCTGAAACGCTGCCAGGACTTGCGCTCCGGCAGGGTCCAGCCGGCTTCGGCGACGGCAGAAATGCGCGGGAACACCAGGCGATCGAAGATCGCGCGGTCGGTCATCGATTCCGACCAGATGCAGGACTGCACGCCCAGCAGATGCTTGAGCTGCTCTTCGGTCCAGCCTTCGCGGGCCTCGAACTCATAGGTTTCCTGAGGGCCCGACCAGCCGGCCCAACCAGCGCCCGGTTCGGACCAGGCAACACCATTTGCCATGTCGAGATAATAGCGCTGGCCGGGCGAGGCGACGATGTCATAGCCCTGGCTGGCGAGCGCGGCGTTGATCTCCACATTGCGCCAGCCGACCAGATAGGTCTTGGACTGGTCAACGACATTGCCATGCGCCGCCTCTTCCCAGCCGCCGGTGATGGCGCCCTTGGAAGCGATGTATTCGTGCACGCGCTTGATGAGCTGCGCCTGCAGGATCGCGGTGGGCGAGCCTTCGATCTCGTCGGCGCCATTGTGATTGCCGAGCTGGTTGAGCTGGCCCTCATGTTTCTTGCGCATGGCGGGACCGGCAAGCTTTTCGAGCATATCGAGCGCCAGCGGCGAGCCCGACCAGGCGGCCAGCGGCACTTCATCGGCACCGAGGTGGAAAATATTGCCCGGGAACAGTTCGAGCAACTGATCGATCACCGCCTCGATGAAGGTATAGACCGGCTCATAAGCCGGGTTGAGGCAGTTATTGGGGAAGCCCTGCACCGACTGGTATTCGCCGACCTCATTGGGATCGCGCAGCTGCGGCAGCGATTGCAGCAGGGCATAGCAATGGCCGGGAATGTCGATCTCGGGGACGATCTGGATACCCAGGCTCTGGCCGAGGGCGACGATTTCGCGGACCGCCGCCTTGGTGTAATAGCCGCCGGTCGGGTGCGGGCCGCTGCCCAGCAAAGGCGGCAAGGCCTTGCCATGGCCGCGCCAGGCGCCGATTTCGGTCAGTTCGGGATAGCCGTCGATTTCGAGGCGCCAGCCCTCGTCTTCACTGAGGTGCCAGTGGAAGCGGTTCATCTTGTTCCAGGCGAGCAGCTTGAGCAGGCGGCTGACTTCGGCGGTCGTATAGAACTGGCGGGCGACATCGAGATGGGTGCCGCGCCAGACCAGGCCCGGCTCGTCGGCAATGGTGCCACCGCTCGGAAAGATCAATGTAGCGGGGTGCTGCTTGGCGCCGCGCAGGATCTGGCCGAGCGTGACCAGGCCATAGAGAAAGCCGGTCTGGGTGGTGGCCTTGACGGTGACCAGCGCTTCGCCAAAGGCGATTTCATAGGCCTCGGCGCCCAGGCCCTCCGTGGGAACCAGCTGCACCGGCATGCCCCCTTCGGCAGCGGGGCGGACCAGCGCCTCGACCGGGAAGAGATCGGCGACAAGGGTGGTGAAAGCGGCGGCGGCCTTGCCCGCGGCTTCGCCCTGGGGCTGCAGGTCAAGCCCGGCCGGGACCGTGCGGGCGCCGGTGGTGGCAACCGATTTCGGCCAGGGAATGATCGACACCGGCACCGGCGCCTTGGCCGGCATGGGGAAACGGGCCGCGCCCTTGAGCAATGGCGCATTGCCGCCAACGGCCTGGGTCGGCGCCGTGATGACCGGCAGGATGGCGCCATCGGCCAGCGTCACATAGGCGCTATTGGCGCCGTCGCTCCAATGGCGCAGGCCCCAGGACAGGCCGCGCACATTGACGGTCCAGGTCATGCCGGGGGCCAGCACCAGGCCGGATGGCGGCGCCAGCTGGGCATGGTTGGACAGGCGCTTGACCAGTGCGCCGCCTTCGACCGTAGCGTGCGGATCGATGCGGGCCGGGCCGGAAATGGCCAGGGTGAAATCGGCAACCGGCTCGGATCCCGCATTGGTCAGCTTGATGACATAGGCCAGCGGCTCACTGGCAGTTGCCGGAGTCCACAGCGTTTCAAGGTGCAAGGCAGGGCCGCTGGTCATAGTTCATTCCTGGATGGATTGGGGCTCTTGGAGCCGACTAGGGTAAGGAGATCAGTCCCCGAGGGGCTGGGCGTCGTCGCCATCGCGATTGACGACGAGCTGATGCTTGATGCGCCGCATGCTGGCGACCGCGGTCGAGCCGAGACGGGTGGCCACGGTCTGGGAGAGGATGTCGACAATGGCCAGAAAGGCGTAACGCCCAGGTGTTGGGCGCAGGATATCGGTGTCCTCGCGCCGGTCGAATGGCAGCAGGATATCGGCCTGCTCGGACATGTGCGAACCCGAGCGGGTGATGACGATGCGCGGCATGCCATACTCGCCGGCCACCGCCAATGCCCTGACCAGCGGCAGGTTATTGCCGGTCAGCGAGAAGGCGATGATGGCGGTGCCAGGAGGAGAGCCGGCGGCCCGCATCATCTGGGACTGGTGATCGATCGAGGAGGAGACCTTGAGGCCGAGCCGGAACAGGCGAGTCTCGGTTTCGGTCGCCACCATGGAGGAGGAACCGCCCGAGCCGAACGCGACGATGAAATTGGCTTTGACCAGGGTCTCGGCGGCCCGCTCGATGGCGTCGAAATCCAGGTGATCGAAGGTGTCGTAGATGGTGGACTGGATGCCGTTGACCACGCCCTGGGCGATTTCCCTGACGCTTTTGGGGCCGGTGGCGGGAGCGAAATAGCGCTGCCCGACGAAACGGGACTGCGCCAGGCGCACCTTGAAGTCAGCGTAGCTGTCGCAACCAAGGCGGCGACAGAAGCGGGTGACGGTGGGCGGGGACACATCGGCCTGCGCCGCCAGATCGACGATCGACAGTTTCAGCACGCTGTCGACGTCGGCAAGCACGATCTCGGTCAGCACGCGCTCGGAACGCGTGAACTCGTCTTTCTCGGTCTGCAGCAGGCCTACGATATCGAGCATGGCGATTTCCCCGTGCGGCCCCGGCGGGCTCGGCGGCCGCGTCAGTACACGGCCAGACCATTGCGATCGAACAGGTGGGCGGTATCCAGGGAGAAGCCCATATCGAGCGGCTTGCCTTCGGCGATGTCGGGATTGCCTTCGAACAGGCCGATAAAGACCTCCCCATTCGGCAGGTCGCAATAAATCACCGTGTGGATGCCCAGATGCTCGACGATCTTGGGGGTCAGGGTCAGGGTGAAGTCGCCTTTGCCGAGCGAGAGGTGTTCGGGACGAATGCCCAGGGTCACGCTTTCGCCGGTGAGATGGCTGGCCTGGCGCGGCAGTGTGAGCGAGCCGAGCCCGCCCAGATCGACGGTCACGCCCGCGCTGTCGGAAGCGGTGGCCTTGCCGGGGACAAAGTTCATCTTGGGGCTGCCGATGAAGCCGGCGACGAAGAGGTTGTCGGGCTTGTGGTAGAGCTCCAGGGGCGAGCCGATCTGTTCGATGCGGCCGGCATTCATCACCACGATCTTGTCGGCCATGGTCATGGCTTCGACCTGGTCATGGGTGACGTAGATCATGGTGGAGCCGAGCTTCTTGTGCAGTTCCATCAGCTCGATGCGCATCTCTGAGCGGAGCGCGGCGTCGAGATTGGAGAGCGGCTCGTCGAACAGGAAAATCTTGGGCTGACGCACGATGGCGCGGCCAATGGCGACGCGCTGGCGCTGACCGCCGGACAGGGTGCCGGGGCGCTGCTCGAGCCGGTTTTCCAGCTGCAGGACCTTGGCGGCGCGACCGACGCGCTCCTTGACCTCGTCATTGGGCAGCTTTTCGACGCGCAGCGGAAAAGCGATGTTTTCGAACACGGTCATATGCGGATAGAGCGCATAGGACTGGAACACCATGGCAATGCCGCGCTTGACGGGCGGCAGATCGTTGACGACGTTGCCGCCGATCTCGATCTCGCCCTTGGTCACGTCCTCGAGGCCGGCAATCATGCGCAGCAGGGTGGACTTGCCGCAGCCCGAAGGGCCGACGAACACCACGAACTCGCCTTCGGATACGTCCAGGTCGATACCCTTGATGATCTTGGTGTCGCTGAAGGATTTTTCCAGGCGCTTGAGGCTGAGTTGGGACATCTGTCGTCTCCGGTCGGCGGGGTGTCCGCGGGCGGCGTGTGGGAAGGGGAAGGTGTCGCCGCCATCCGAAGATGGCGACGACCAAGCCGTTAAGGCTTACTTGTACTCTTCGAGATCGGCAGCAGCCTTGGTCAGGGCAGCGGCTGGCTCAGCAGCGCCGGTGACGACGGACTGGACCATTTCGATCATGACGTTCTGGAAACCGATGTAATCGGTGAACAGCGGCTCAGGACCACCGAACTCGATGCCATCGAGGAAAGGCTTCCAGTAGGGCTTTTCGGCGACGAGGTTGGCAACCTCGGCAACCGGACGCAGCGGGGTCAGGCCCTGGGCCATTTCAGCCTCGAACTGACGCTCGGGCGCGGTCAGGAACTTGGCGAAATCGGTGGCCTGTTCCTCAACGCCGGTGCCCTTGAACACGGCCAGCGAGTCGGTGATCAACAGGGTGCCTGGACCCTTGGCATCGGGACCGAGCGGCAGGTTGGCGACGCCCCATTCGATGTCGGTTTCGTCCAGGCGGTTCACGGCGCCAACGGCGGCGTGGATCATGCCCAGCTTGCCATCGAGGAAGATGGCGCGCACTTCGTTCTGCTCGTAGGCGGTCGGGCCTTCTTCGGCATAGGCCGTGATGTCGCGCAGGGCGGTCAGCGCGGCAAGGTTCTGCGGGCTGTCGAGCACGATGTTGTTGTCGGCATCGATGACCAGGCCGTCATTGGTGTAGACCCAATGCAGGAACTGGTGAACGGTGTTGTCGAAGGTCTTGGCGACGACGCCAAAGCCGTCAGCATCGGTCTTTTCCGAAATCGCCTTGGCGAAGGCGACTTCTTCTTCCCAGGTCTTGGGCGGCATCTCGGGATCAAGGCCAGCGGCCTCGAACAGCTTCTTGTTCCAGTACAGAGCCTTGGTCGAGAAGGCTACGGGAACGCCCCACTGGGTGCCGTCGATGGTGACGGTTTCGGGAACGTAATTGTAGTAGCCGGCCTTTTCCTCATCGGTCATCGGGATGGGGATGATGAGGTCGTTGAGGGCGAACTGCTTGAGCGTACGCGAGCCGACATAGGCCAGCGCCACCGGGGTGCCGGCAGCTGCGAGCGTGGTCACCTTGTCCTGGCACTGACCCCAACCGACGAGCTCGGGAACGATCTTGTAGCCTGGATTGGCAGCTTCCCACTCAGCGATATAGTCGGGATAGCCAGCGGTCAGTTCGTCACCGCAGTTGATGAAGGAAATTTCCTTGACGTCCTGCGCAAAGGCAGCAGGCGATGCGCTGGCCAATGCCAGCAGCGATACCGCCAGAAGTCCGGTCGTTTTTTGCACTTAAAGTCTCTCCCTTGATGTGCGCAGACCCAAGCTGGGCGCGCTTCGTGGTCCGCAATCAGATTGCGGCCCAAACCCTCGTTGTCGTCCGCAGCAGCGCTCGATGCCGGGCGCTGCAGCTTGGGCTTACTGCTTCACGGCACCGGCGGTCAGACCGGCGACGAGATAGCGCTGCAGGAACACGATGACGATCATGACCGGCAGGATTCCGACGAAGCTGGCTGCCATCAACTCGTTCCAGACCACTTCCTGCTTGCCGAAGAAGGCGAAGAGCCCGATCGGCAGCGGCATGAACTCAGACTTGGAATTGAAGGTCAGCGCGAAAATGAACTGCTGCGCATAGGCACCGATGAAGGTCATGATCGAGATCACGACAATGCCCGGCATGGCCAGCGGCAGGATGACCCGGCGCAGCGTATAGAGCCGGCTGGCGCCATCGACCCAGGCCGCCTCATCGAGCTCGCGCGGGATACGCATCAGGTAGGTGCGCAGCAGCCAGATCGAAGAGGGGATAAGGAATGCGGCGCCCGGCACGATCATCGCCCAATAGGTGTTGAGCAGGCCGAGCGTGCGCATCAGGCGGAATAGCGGGATCAGCAGCACGGCGCCCGAGAACATGTTCACCGCCAGGAAACCGCCGAGCAGCATGCCGGCCCCGGCAAAGGGGAAGCGGGCGAAGGCATAGGCCGCCGGCACCACGACCAGGATCACCACAATGGTGATGATGGTCGAGATGAAGAACGAGTTGAAGATATAGAGCCCCAGCATCGGCACCGATTGCCACATGCTGAAATAGGCGTCGAAAGAGCCGTTTTTGGGCCAGAAGCTGTAGGGTGTCGAGAACAGCAGCCCAAGCGGCTTGAGCGACACCAGGAAGCCTTCGATGAAGGGCGCCAGGATGAAGAACAGGAACAGCGCGATGCCGATATAGATGCCCACCAGCTCGAGCCAGTGGTAGCGATCGATCATCGCGCGCGTGGCGCGGGTGCGCTTCTTGCTGGTGGCCGCAGGAGCGGCCGCGTCCGCCGAGGATTTCAGATCGGCGCCGGTCGCCAGACGCGCGCTTGCGTTATCGGTGGTCATTTGGCGGCACTCCCCGAAAGTTTGCGCAGGGCCCGGAAGTAGACGATGCAGAAGATCGACACGAAGATGCAGATGACCACGGCGCGGGCGGCGCCTTCGCCATATTTGCGGCTGCCGATGGCGGTCTTGTAGGTGTCGATGATCATCGTGGTGGTCGAGCCGGATGGGCCGCCCTGGGTCAGGATCCAGATGATGTCGAACGAATTGAAGGTGGCGATCAGCGAGAGCAGCGACATGGTCATCAGCGCCGGGACCATCAGCGGCAGGGTAATGCGGCGCAGCCGATAGAAGCGACCGGCGCCATCGGTCCAAGCGGCCTCGTAGAGGTCCTTGGGGATCGATTGCATGGCGGCCAGCAGATAAATGGTGACCAGCGGCACGCCGATCCAGACGTCGGTGACGATGGTGGCCCAGAACGCGGTATTGCCATAGGCCAACCAGGCGACCGGCCGGTCAACAAGGCCGAAATTCTGCAGCATGCCCGAGATCATCCCGAACTGGCCGTTATACATCCAGCCCCACATGAAGATGCCAATGGCCATGGGCACGACCCAGGGCGGCATGGTGAGGATGCGGAACAGGGCCTGACCGGGGACGGCGGCATTGAGCAGGATGGCGCCGCAGGTCCCCAGGATCATCTTCAGCGAGACCGAGAAGAAGGTCCAGATGAAGGTGCGCAGGATCACTTCGGTGAAATTGCCGGCCCCGAAGATCTTTTGATAATTGGCCCAGCCAACCCAATCATAGGTCGGGCGCAGCGCCGCATTGGTGAAGGAGAGAATGACCGTGTCGACCAGCGGATAGGCGACAATGGCCAGAATATAAATCAGCGCAGGAGCCAGCAGTGCGAAGGCGAATAGGGTTGCATTTCGTGTGCCGGTCATGTGCCGTCTCCTCAGCTTTTCTGACCGAGGGCAGCGTCGAAGCGCTGCCAGATCGGGGTCATGTCGACGACAGTTCTGGTCCGCATGGCCTGGTCCATGGTCAGCGCCAGCAAGCCAGCCTCCAGCGCATCGACCACCGAAACCGGCAGCGGCACACCTTCGATCATATGCTTGAGAATATCCTCGGCCATCTGCTCGTCAGCCCCATAGTGCTGGCTAAGCTCGCTGGTCTTGTAGGTCGTATCGATCAGGCGATCGCCGGTGCGGCTATCGGTGACGCGCATGAAATTGCGGATGAAGTCGCCTTCGGCCATGCCCTTGACGCCCATCACGGCGAAGCGCCGGAAATCGTCGGGGACATTGAGATTGGTGTGGAAGGTCAGCGCCGCGCCATTGGCATATTGCACCATGGCCGTCTGGAAATCGATGATATCGCCATCGCTGTCGAAGACCTTGTCGCTCCCCTGCCAGCCGCTCGGCTTACGGTGATAGACTTCCATGTCGTTGATGCCCAGATTCTGCGGGGCATTGGCCGGAATGAAGGTGCGACGACCGCCGAAGCTGGAGACATATTGCGGACGACTGCCCATGACGCCGTTATAGAGATCGAGATCATGGCAGCACTTTTCGAGCATGAAGCTGCCCGAATAGCGCTCGTAGCGACGCCAGTCGCGCATGAAGAAGGCGCCATGATAGGGCGGAATATGCTCGGAGGCTTCAATCGAGGTGACGTCACCCAAAAGCCCCTCGGCCTGCGCCTTGCGCAGATCGACATAGAGCGGAGCGTAACGCAGCACGAGGCCGACCATCAGGTTGTCGGAGCCATATTCGGCGATCAGCTCGGCGAGCGCCATGGTCTCCTCGATGGTGGTGACCACCGGCTTTTCGGTGAAGATCTTCATGCCGCGATCGAGGCCGATGCGGATGTGCTCGAGATGGAGATGATTGGGCGAGCCGACCATCAGCAGGTCGAGGTCTTCGCTGTCCAGCATCGCCTCGAGACTATCGAAAGCGGTGCCGACCGAGACACCGTGCTCCTGAGCATAGGGAAGACCTGCCGGATCAGGATCGACATAGCCGACGATGGTGAAATCGTCGCGCGCCGCGGAAAACACGCGCGCCAAATAGCCAAGCCGATAGCCGAGGCCAATAATTCCTACCCGCATGAACCTGCCTGCGTCCCCTGTTTTGTCCGCTCCCCTCTAATGGAGAAGTCAGACTTCGTGTAAACGATTTACAAGACTAAGATCGTCAACGCAGACATGTCAACACGAATCCGCAGCAATTACAATACCAATCTAAACCACCTCAAAAATAGGCAATTTTGGTGGATAAATGCCCAAAAACTGGGCGTTTACGCAGCAGATGGCTTAAGTTAGCATACAGGTTGCGTGGAGGGGGAGCCTAGCAATGTTCGAATTGGTATGCATGTGGACTTTTCATCAGGCCATCCCCAGGATGTCGTGAATGAAAATTTGGAACACAGCCAGCTGTGATCCATGCCGCGTCTGCGGCGCTCCCGGCCGCCCGCACATGCCCCAGCCTAACCAATCAACATCCGCACCGAAAGCCCAATCAGGAAGCCAAAAATGAGCGACATGACCAATCCGTTTCCCACTGACCCCGACCGCAGCGCCATCTGGACCATGCTGGTCGAGCGCGATATCGCCGCCTTCGTGGCCGCCGACTGGAGCATGGTGGATGGCGATTTCATCAAGGAAGGGTTTCTGGGGATCAATGGTGGCAAATCGGGCAATCCCGATGACTGGCGCATCAGCTTCCCGACACTGGAAGCCTATCGCGACGACTGGATCGCCCAGGCCAAGGCCAGCCAGAAGCTGGATTATGCCGAGGACGTGCTGGCCGGCATTCACCGGGCCACAAGCCTGACCGAGATCGAGATCAATGGCGACATCGCCATCGCGCACAAGAAGTTCGATGGCGAGATCGCGCTGACCGATGGCGGCAAGGACGTGCTGAACTGGCAGACGTTGTACTTCTGCCGCAAGGTCGACGGCGTCTGGAAGCTGACCGGGTTTGCCGGATACCTCCCCTACCCGATGGGCATTGCACACAAGGGCTAACGCCATGAACCGCCTTTCTGTCCAGCGGCTGACCATGCTGGTGTTTTTCCTGCAGCCCGTGGCCTTTGGATCATGGTTGCCACGCATCCCCGATATCCAGCATGGGCTGGGGCTGGGCCCGGCAGGACTGGCGCTGGCCCTGCTGGGCCTGCCCTGCGGCACGCTGCTGACCCTGCCCTTTGCCGGGCCGCTGGTGGGCAAGATCGGGCCGCGCATGGCGATCCTTGCCGGCTATGTGCTCTATGCGCTGGCGGTCAGCCTGCCCGCCTTTGCCGGCAATCCGACGCTGTTGTTCATCGGGCTGATGCTGGCCGGCTCGACCATCTCGTTCCTCGAGCTGGGGCTGAACGTGCAGGCCGACAAGGTGGAAAAAGCCAGCGGCAAGCTGATCATGAGCACCTCGCACGGCTTCTGGTCGCTGGGCATCATGACCGGCAGCCTGATCGGTTCGGGCCTTGCCTATCTGGGCATGCCGGCGCAATGGGCGATCCTGCTCGTCGCGGCGATCACCCTGCCAATCGCGCTGCTGGCCGCCAGCGCCCTGCCCGATTACGGCGCCGAACCCAGCCATGTCGAAACCGGCCAGCGCTCCGCCTGGAGCCTGCCCAGCTGGGCGCTGCTGGGCATCTGCTTTTTCGTCTTCGGCATCACCATGACCGAGGGCGCAATGGCGGACTGGTCAGCGGTGTTCCTGCGCGAGACCTTTGGCGCCGATGGCGGCGCGGCGGGCCTCGGTTATTCGGTATTTGCCGGCATGGTGGCGCTGGGCCGCTTTGGCGGCGACTGGCTCAAGCAGCGGCTTGGCGCCGTGCTGCTGGCCCGCATCTGTGGCTCGCTGGCCCTATTGGGCATTGCGATCCTGCTGGTGGCCCCCAATACGCCGCTGGCACTGCTGGGCTTTGCCGTGGTCGGCATCGGCGCTTCGGTAGCCTTCCCGCTGGCGGTAACCGCGGCGGCGAGCCTGACCGACCGGTCAAGCTCGGCCAATGTGGCGATCCTGTCGTTCATCGCGCTACTGGGCTTTTTGATCGGCCCGCCGATCATCGGTTTCATCGCCGAGCATCTCGATATCCGCCTGGGCCTGGCGGCGCTGCTGCCGGTGCTCGGTATCAGCCTGGCGCTGACCGGCATGCTGGGGCAGAGGCCAGTGCGCAAGCCGACGCACAATCCGGAAGCGGAAGTGCCTGGGGTGATGTGAATTTTTGGAGGCGCGGTTGTCGCTGCGCCTTCCAACTCTCTCCGGCTACCACAACGCCGTCCACACGCTCGGCGTCATTCCGGCGAAAGCCGGAATCCAGTTTGGGATGCGCAGGGAAACTGGATCCCGGCTTTCGCCGGGATGACGGCTGGTGGAGGTGGGAAGGGCCGGGCAGCCGCCAGAACATGGAAACAAACGAGCAAAAAACAAAAAACCGCCGCGAGGGATCGCGGCGGTTTCGTTGTTTGGGGGCCGCAGATTACTCGGCGATGACGGCGTCGCGGAAGTAGGGAACGTTCAGCGACGAGCGCCAGAAGCCGGTCACCTTGGGGCTCATCATCATGTAGTTGTTGCGGTGATACTGGGGCATGATGACGTGGTCGTTCATCATGATGGCCTCAGCCTTGCGCATTTCGGCCAGCGAGACGGCCTCGTCGCCGGTTGCCTTGGCGGCAGCGATGGCGGCGTCATAGTCGGCGTTCGACCAGGCAGCGAGGTTGTTCGGGCTGCCGGTGACGAAGTTGTCGAGGAAGGTCATCGGGTGCGGATAGTCGGCGCCCCAGCCCATCTGCGCAATCTGGTACTGGACCTTCTGCACTTCGGGATAGAAGACCTGCCATTCAGTGGCCTGGATATCGACGTCGATATTCAGGTTCTGCTTCCACATCTGCTGAATGGCTTCAAGCAGCTTCTCGATCGGCGGGGACGAGTAGGTCACGAACACCGTCTTGGGGAAGCCTTCGCCATTGGGGAAGCCGGCTTCGGCCAGCAGGGCCTGGGCAGCTTCGACTTCAGCGGTTGGCGCAAGGCCATAGGTGTCGGTGCCGGCGCGGAAGTCTTCGCCATTAACGCTCATGCCATAGGGCACGAGACCCATGGCCGGAATGTCAGCCGACTGCAGCACGAATTCGACGATTTCCTCGCGGTCGATGGCCATGGACAGAGCCTGGCGGACCTTGACGTCATCGAGCGGGGCCTGGGCCGGGTTGAAGAAGGCATAGGTCGTGCCGAGGGCGGGCACGATCATGAAGGCATCGCTTTCGACCGACAGGCGCGGAATTTCCGGAGCCGGAACGGATTCAATGCCGTCGACCTGACCGGCTTCCATTGCGGCGAGAGCCGTTGCGGGATCGGGGATCAGGCGGAAGGTCAGCTTATCGAGCGAGACCGCGTCGGCGTCGTAATATTCCGGGTTCTTTTCGAACACCACCGACTCGCCGGTGTTGAACTGGGTGACGCGGAACGGACCGGTGCCGATAAAGGTCGCCGGATTACGCGTCCAGCCTTCGGGATCAGCCTCGACGATGTCCTGACGCACCGGGAAGAAGGTGGTGTAGGGCAGCAGCTGCATCATATAGGGGACGCGCTGCTTGAGGGTGAAGGTCAGGGTCTTGTCGTCGGGGGCGGAGATGGCGATGCCAGCCGCTTCGGCGGGGGCGTTGAACGCCTCCTCGGCACCCACGATCAGGAACAGCATGGCCGAGTTCTTGGCGCCGGTTGCCGGGTTCAGCACGCGCTTCCAGGCATATTCGAAATCGCCGGCCGTGACGGGCTTGCCATCACTCCACTTGGCGTCGCGCAGGTGGAAGGTATAGGTCAGGCCGTCTTCGCTGATTTCCCAGCTTTCGGCCAGAGCCGGCACCACGGCGCCAGTCTCGTCGAAGCGCACGAGGCCCTCAAAGGTATTGCCGATGATGGGGGCAGCGAAGGTCTCGGACGTGGTGCCGGGATCGTACTGGGCGGACTCATTGTTGACCACATAGGTCAGTTCGCCCGCTGCCATCGCCGAAACGGTGGTAGCCAGCAAAGCTGCGGTCACGAGCGGCAAAATCAGCTTGTGCATGCTTCTCTCCTGTTGTGGGCGCGGTTGTTCCGGGCCCGGTTTATCACGGGGCAGGTTATGCAGCCTGCCCGGTCTGGTTGGCCGTGTCACCGGCATAATGGCAGGCGGCCAGGTGCCCCCCGCCGATATCTCTCAAAGGTGGCTCCTGGCTGGCGCAGAGCTCCGTCGCCAGCGGGCAACGGGTGCGGAAGCGGCAGCCGGAGGGCACATCGATGGGGCTGGGGATTTCGCCACGCATCGGCTCGGCGGTCCCGCGCACGGTGGGGTCCGGCACCGGGATCGAGGATAGCAGCGCCCGCGTATAGGGATGGCTGGGCCGCGCATAGAGCGCATGATTGGGCGCCAGCTCGACGATCTTGCCCAGATACATCACCCCGATGCGATCGGAGATATGGCGCACCATCGAGAGGTCATGGGTGATGAACAGATAGGTCAGCCCCAGCTCGTCCTGCAGGTCTTCCAGCATGTTGACCACCTGGGCCTGGATGGACACGTCGAGCGCCGAGATCGGCTCGTCGCAGATCACCAGGTCCGGATTGAGCGCGATAGCGCGGGCAATGCCAATGCGCTGGCGCTGGCCCCCGGAAAATTCATGGGCGAAGCGGGTGGCGTGATCGGGGTTGAGACCAACACGCTGGAGCAGTTCATGCACACGCTCGGTGCGGCTCTTGTCGGTGCCGATGCGGGCGATTTCCAGCGGCTCAGCGATCAGGTCGCGCACGGTCAGGCGGCCATTGAGCGAGGCATAGGGATCCTGGAAGATCATCTGCATGCGGCGCCGGAACGGGGCCAGTTCACGCTCGCCTAGATGGGCGATATCCACCCCGTCGAAATGCATCTCGCCTTCGGTCGGCTCATAAAGCCGGATCAGGGTGCGGGCGAGCGTGGACTTGCCGCAGCCGCTTTCGCCGACCAGGCCCAGCGTCTCGCCGCGCTTGATATCGAGATCGACACCATCGACGGCGCGCAGCACGGCGCGGTTGCGGGCCAGGAGGTTATTGCCGACGGAGAAATGCTTCTTGAGGTTGCGCAGGGAAACCAGCGGCTTGTCGGGAGTGTCCATCACACGGCCTCCTCAAGCGCCGGAGCATTGACGCCGGGCACTGCCGGCGCTTCGGCATGATGCAGCCAGCAACGGGCCCCCTGTCCGGCGGCCAGGGCCGGCGCGGTCGCAGTGGTGAAGAGCGGCGGCATCGCCTGGGCGCATTGGTTCATGGCGTGAATGCAGCGCGGCGCAAAGGGGCAGCCGGCGGGCGGGTGCACCATATCGGGCGGGCTGCCGGGGATCGGGGTGAGGCGACGATGGGTATCGTCCCGGAGATCGGGCACCGAGGACAGCAGGCCCTGCGTATAGGGGTGACGGGGATGGGCGAAGAGGTCCCGCACGCTGCCCTGTTCCATCACCATGCCGCCATACATGACGACAATGCGGTCGGTGACTTCGGCGATGACGCCGAGATCGTGGGTGATGAGGATCACTGCCATGCCGAGCCGGCTCTGCAATTCCTTGAGCAGCAAGAGGATCTGGCGCTGGATGGTGACGTCGAGCGCCGTGGTCGGCTCGTCGGCGATCAGCAGCTTGGGGTCGCAGGACAGTGCCATGGCGATCATGACGCGCTGGCGCATGCCGCCGGAGAATTCGTGCGGATAGGATTTGAGCCGCTTGGCCGCCGAGGGAATGCGCACCAGCTCGAACAGTTCGATGGCGCGCGCCCGAGCTTCGGCGCGGCTGACCTTGCGATGGCGGAGGATGGTTTCGATCACCTGCTCGCCCACGGTCAGCGTGGGGTTGAGGCTGGTCATCGGGTCCTGGAAGATCACCGCGATATCATTGCCGCGCAGGTCGCGCATGGCGTCTTCGTCGAGCCCGAACAGGTCGCGGCCATCGAACAGCGCCTCGCCGCCCATGATCCGACCGCTCGACTTGAGCAGGCGCAGGATCGACATGCAGGTGATCGACTTGCCCGAGCCGCTCTCGCCGACAATGCCGAGGATTTCGCCGGGATGCACATCGAAGCTGACGCCGCGCACGGCCTGCACTTCGCCGCGCTGCGAGAAGAAGCTGGTGCGCAGGTCGCGCACGGAGAGCATGGGGACACTCATTTGCGCATCCTTGGATCAAGCGCATCGCGCAGGCCATCGCCCAGGAAGTTGAAGGCGAACATGGTGAGGCTGATGGCGGCGGCAGGGAAGAACAGCTGGTGCGGATAGGCGCGCAGCGTTTCCACCGCTTCGGAGGTCAGCGTGCCCCAGCTGGCCATCGGTGGCGTCACGCCGAGGCCGATAAAGCTCATGAAGCTCTCGATGAAGATCGCCGAGGGGATCAGCATGGTCAGGGTCACGAGGATCGGGCCGATGGAATTGGGCAGCAGGTGCTTGGTGAGAATGCGGCCGGTGCCGGCGCCCATGGTGCGAGCGGCGGCGACATAGTCCTGTTGCTTGAGCATCAGGATCTGGCCGCGCACCATGCGCGCCATATCCACCCAGAACACCGAGCCGATGGCGACGACGATGGAGATCAGCCCGCTATCGAGCACGACCATCAGGAGGATGACGTAGAGGGTCAGCGGAATGGTCGAGATGATCTCGACAATGCGCATCATCACCGCATCGGTCTTGCCGCCGATATAGCCGGCAATGCCGCCATAGAAGATGCCGATGAAAAAGTTCACCAGGGTGGCGACAAAGGCCACGGTCAGCGAGATGCGCGCGCCATAGAGCTGACGCACCAGCACGTCACGGCCGAGCTGATCGGTGCCGAACAGATAGGTCATGTTCCACTGCCAGCCCTCGGGCTGCAGCACCGCACCATCGGGAGCGACGAGGCGAGCCGGCAGGCTGGAATAGTCCAGCACCACGATCTTGTCGCCGAACTGGAAGGCCTGGCTCTTCTTGAGCATATCCTTGCGCTCGCCGCGGATGATGCCGACGATGTGGCCGGAATTGTCGACCTCATAGAGGTTGAAATTGGAGGCGTTGAGGAAGAAGCGCGTCTCGGCGCCGGTGCTGTCGGTGACGCGATAGGTCTCGAAAACCGGCGGGATATTGGCCAGCTTGAGGTTCTGTTCGTAATAGCTGAAGGGGCTTAGCATCGGCCCGAAAATGGCCGACAGGATCAGCAGGATGATGAAGGCGATGCTGACCACTGCGGGCTTGTTGGCCCAGAGGCGCCGGCGCACATCCTGCCAATAGGTCAGGCTCGGCGCCGTGATGACCTCGGCCGCGCCAGCGGTGCGATCGAGCTTTTCCCACATGACGGGCGGAATATTGGTGTCGTCGCTCATGCCTGCTTCCCGAGTTTGATGCGCGGGTCGAGCCAGAGATAGAGCAGGTCGACGATCAGGATCATCACCATCAGCAGCGCGGCGTAGAAGATGGTGATGCCCATGATGGCGGTGTAGTCGCGATTGGTGATCGACAGCACGAAATGGCGCCCGATGCCGGGCAGCGCAAAGATCTGCTCGATGACGAAGGAGCCGGTGAGCAGATTCGCGGTGACCGGGCCGAGCACGGTGACCACCGGGATCAGCGAATTGCGCAGGCCATGCTTGAACAGCACCTGGCCGGGCTTGAGCCCCTTGGCGCGGGCGGTGGTCATATAGTCCTGGTCGAGCGTTTCCAGCAGGCTCGAGCGCGACAGCCGCGCCACGAACGACACCCAGAACCCCGATAGCGCCAGCACCGGCAGGATATAGCCGCGCCAGTCATCGAGCCCGAAGGTCGGCACCCAGCCCAGCCGCAGTGCGAACACATAGAGCAGCACGGTTGCGATGACATAGGAGGGGATGGCGACGCCCATGGTGGCTACCATCATCACCGCGGTATCGGGCCACTTGTTGCGATTGAGCGCAGCGACGATGCCCATGGGCACGCCGAGCGCGATGACGCAGATTACCGCCAGCAGCCCCGTGCGCAGCGTGACCGGCAGGCCATCGGCAATCATCTGATTGACGCTGACGCCGGGATATTTGAACGAGGGGCCCAGATCGAACATCATGATCGAGCGCAGGTAATTGAGATACTGCACCCAGATCGGATCGCTGAGGCCGAACTTGGCATTGAGCGCCGCTTCAATCTCTGGGGCGAGCATGCGCTCGGAGACGAAGGGGCCGCCCGGCACGGCATGCATCAGGAAGAAGGTCAGGGTGACAATGGCAAACAACGTCACCAGCATCAGACCCAGGCGCTGTAGCACGTAAAGCGGCATGGTCAGCAGCTCGCAGTGGAATCGACAGCGCCGGCCCAACAGGGGCAAATGGCGGGACGCAACGGGGCAGGCTGGTTCATGATGTTATTTCAATACCTTGGTCCCTGCTTTCATAGAGCGTTTTAGTGCCACTGCAACCAATCCCGGCATTTTTGCAGTGATGTTACTGTAAAACGCCCCCTCGGACTAAAGCGTGAAATGGGCCCGCAGGATGAGGAAGCAAGTCACCGCCGGCACGATCAGTGCCTGGGCGGCGGCAACCCGTTCGGGCGTATAATGGCCTTCGATATCGAGCGCATTGATGGTGCCGAGCAGGTCATTGCCGGCCATGGCGGGGATGCTGACCGAGGCATTGCAGCCCAGCGAGCGGATCAGTTCGAGATCACCGAACTGGCCTTCCATATCGGCGGCGGTGTTGATCGCGGTGATGACGCGCTGGGTGCGCATCTGCTCGAACCAGTCATCGATGACCAGCGGCTTGGTGCCAAGCAGGGGATAGACATCCTCATGGCTGGAATAGACGCGGCGGACATGGCCGGCCTCCATATTGATGGCGGTCAGTGTGAACAGGCGCACGCCGATGACCGCCTGGGCCAATTCATGCAGCGCCGCGCCGACCTCGATGGGGTCCTGGTAGCGCGCGAGCTTTTCCTCGAAGACGCGAAAGGCGGGAGCGTTGGTCATGGCTGATTTCCTGGGCGAAGCGGTGTTCGCGGGGCAAGACGGATGGCGGATGGATAGCGGGAGAATCGCCGATGGCGCAATCGGCTAGCCGGCGCGGAACTGGCGACGCGATGTCGCGGGATGCAGCGCATCGCCGTCATGGGTGACCAGCCGGTTGCGGCCCTGCGCCTTGGCGGCATAGAGGCGCCGATCGGCAATGGCGAGGAGATCGCCGCCGAGGTCGCTTTCGCCGCCCGCAGCCAGGCCAATGCTGACGGTGACCCGCAGGCCCGGCGCTATTGCGGCCCAATCGGCTTCCGCGACGGCGAGACGCACGGTGTCGCAAAAGGCGGCGGCGTTGGCGATGGCGGCATCGGGAAAGATCAGCGCGAATTCCTCGCCGCCCAACCGGGCAGCATGGCCATGGACGCCGATATTGGCGACGAGGATGCGCGCCACCAATTGCAGCACCGCATCGCCGACCAGATGGGAGAAGCGATCATTGACCGCCTTGAAGAAATCGAGATCGACAATCGCCACGGCAAAGCCGGTGCCCGCCAGCCGATCCAGGATGTGATCGAAGCTGCGCCGATTGGCGATGCCAGTCAGTGGATCCTGCATCACCTGCCCGGTCAGCTCCTTGGTGCGGGCCCGCAGATGCTCGCTCTCGAAGCGGATCTCGGCGACTTTGGCCTGGCGCCGCGTCACCTCGCCCGACTGGGCGACATAGAGCGCGTGAAAGCGCTGGTGCAGGGCCAGCGCCGTGGCAAAATCGCCCATGGCCTCGTGCACGGCCGAGAGGCGCGCGACGGCATTGAGCAGATGGTCGGTCTGGCTGCTGGCTTCGGCAAGCGCCAGCGCCTCGGCAGCGGCAATGCGCGCCCGCTCCGGCAAGCCAGAGCGCAGCAGGATGTCGCTCTGGGTATAGAGAAAGTGGATATGCAGGCTGGGGCCCGGATCGCCCGGTAGCGCCGCCCAGTCATTGAGATAGCGCGAAGCCGCATAGAGGTCGCCGCGCAGACCCTGAAATTCGGCACCATTGGCCAGGGCAGCGCGCAGGGTCCACAGATCGCCGCAGGCGCGGGCAGCATCGATGGCCGCATCGGCGTTTTCGATCGCCAGATCGAGCCAGTAGCGCCCGACGCTCTCTTCGCCCCGGTGATTGGCATCGTCGGCCTGCTTGATATGGCAGAAACCCAGATTGTGCAGGCAGAAAGCCCGCTCCGCCTCGGCGCCGGCGGCCGATGCCAGGGCAATGGCGCGCTCCAGCAGCGGCGCCGCCAGTTCGGGCTGGCGACAGATGACCAGGGCCACGGCCTTGGCATTGCAGGCAAAGGCCGTCACGCTATCGTCCAAGGCAGTTTCAGCGATCTGCAGCGCAGATTCCGCGGCCTGAAAAGCCTCATCGCTGAGCCCGATATCGATCAACAGGAAGGCCTCGATGGCGGCAGCGCGCGCCAGTTCGGCCGGATGGTCAGCGCGCTCCCAGAGCCGCCGTGCGCCGAGGGCACATTCGAGGCCAAACTCTGCTTGTCCCAGCTTCATGCAGCACCAGGCGATCTGGCTGAGACTATGGGCCATCAGCGTGATATCGCCCGCCGCCTCGGCGTCGGCAAAGACGATCTTGGTGGCCGCCAAAGCCTCTACGCACCGGCCGGCGGCAAGCAATTGGCGGCTTTGGGCATGCAGGCGGCTGGTGTCGGTAAGTTCGTCGGGCAAGGGCAGACACTCGGGTCGACGTCGGGGCGGGATAGCACGGGGGTATCGGATCAGCGATCGCATGGAGTGCCGCCACGCCGGAGCGCGGCGGCAGGAAACGGTCAGGGACGCGGGGCGTCGATCATATCGAACAGGATAGGATAAACCAGTTCGACATCGCCCATTGGCTCGCGTGGGTCGATCAGGTCATGCGGCAGGCGGCGCGAGAACGGCAGGACTTCCACGCTGACGCTCCGGCCATGCCGGCGCCAGGAGGTAATGATGCGCTCGGCCAGGTCCATGCTCACCGCCACATCGGCCTCGTTGAGCAGCATGTCGATATTGGCCGCCAAGGGCGGTTCGGCCCTGGCGCTTGAGGCAACGATGGCGCCGAGCCGCATCACCTGCCCCAGAGCATGGGACGACCAGCGCGCATAGGCATAGTTGACCTCGGGCGGGCGCACCGTCTCCAACGGGTTCCACCACACCCAGCTATTGGGCATCAGCAACAGCAGATTGGTGGCCGCATGCGCCGCCCATGCCGGCACCAGATAGGGTCCGAAGAACGGCGATACGGAAATCGAGATATCGACATCGGAGCGGTACTGCGCCAGCCAGGAGGCGATCGTCCCCCCGGCCGAGAGCCCGACAACCACCACTTCATCGCCCAGTCCCTGGGCCAGATCGACCGACCTACCGGCGTATTCGACCAGCTCCTCCGCCCGCATATCGGCTGGGGCTTCCGTCAGCGGATCGGCATAGCCGTGGCCAAACATGCGCGGCAGATAGACATTGTAGCCCTTCTCGAACAGCTGCAATGCCAACTCGTCGGCCTGGGCCGGGCAAGAGGTCAGGCCATGGAAATAGACGACCACCCGCGCCACCTTGCTGCCATGGGTCAGCAGCGTTGAATTGCAACGCTCATGCAGCTCCATCGTGGCCTCCTGGGCGCGGATACCATCATAGGCGGCAATCGCTTCCTCGTAGTTCTGCGCCGGAGTGCTGGCCTTGCTATTGGGCTCCAGCCCATCGACATTGAGCGGCATCAGCGTCAACCAGACAAACGAGCCGACGAAAAACACCAGCAGCACCAAGGCAGCAACGGTCGCGGCACGGATCAGGCCGCGCACCAGCTTGTGGCGGGGGCGGTTGGCATGGGCTGAGACGATGGCAGCGGTGGGACGATGGAAGCGCATCAGCAACCAGGTTATCGCCATGCCGACCACGGCGCCGAACAGTATGGCGGCAAAGCCGGTGGTGATCAGGGTCAGCCCGATGGCGAGCACGACGTGATCGGTGCGGGCTTCGAGCGTGCCGGCGCCCCAATTGCGCTGCACCAGATCGGCCAGTGTCAACACCAGCGGATAGGCAAAGAAGGTGACGAGAATGCCGGTGACCCCGCCACGGACCGGCGAAAAGCGAACCGGTCGCGACATCAGCAGCCAGGTGAACAGGCATCCGAGCAGGAACACGCCGACAAACAGGGTCAACCAGGTCACCTGCCCGGCCTGGTTGAACAGCTCATTGCTGATCTCGAGTCCCATAAGCGGAGCAACGACAACGGCCGCCAGCGCAAATATCAGGCCCGCCAATAGCGTCCACCACCAGTAATTCGGCCGTGTCGCAGTGCTCATCCCGTTATCGACCATTGTTCCGCCCCCGGAAATAGTGACGCTTCCTCCAGGGTCTTGCAGTCGCAGCATCTATGGGCCGCTTATGCGCCTGGCTGGGCGGAAATACAGCATGGGACGGCGCCGCGCGCTACCCATATCAGCGGAATGAAAACGGGTTAGCCGCGCTGGCGGCGCGTCCAGCCCAGGCGGCTTTCGACGCGGCGGGCGCTGTCGCGGACCAGGGCGATCAGATCGGGGTTCTTCTGATGCACCTTATGCTCGGGCACCACGATGGACATGGTGGCGTGGCAACGCCCCGAAGGATCCTGCACCGGAGCGGCAATGCAGGCCACGGCAAAGTCGGACTCGCCGGCCTGGATCGACAGGCCCTGCGCCAGTGCCTCGTGGGCGTTGTCGGCGAGCACTTTCGGATCGGTTTCGGCGCGGCCGGTGGGCGAGACCCGCGCGGAGCGAGCGAAAATAGTGAGCAATTCATCTTCAGGCAGATGGCCGACCAGCAGGCGCCCGGAAGCCGTCCAGTTGAGCGGGCTGCGCGAGCCAACGCGCGAGCTGACATTGAACTGGCCGGTGCCGTCTTCCATGGCCAGCACCACCATCATGTCCTGATCGCGCCCACAGACCTGCACGGTTTCGCCGGACTGGCGCGCCAGCTCGTGCATTTCGGGCGCGGCTGCGGTGAGCAGATCGAGGCTGCGGGCATAGCTCAACCCATAGTGGTAAAGCCGCGGCCCCAGCCAGATCAGGCCATTGCTGTCCCGGTCGAGCAGGTCTTTTTCCACCAGATCATCAATGATCGCATAAATGGTGGAAAGCGGCGCACCGACGGCACGGGCAATCTCATAGGCAGTACTGGCCTGTTCGACCCGCTGCAGGTGATCGAAAATCTGCAGCGCCCGATCAATGCCACTGGTGCGTGACCGGCGGGCAGCCGGTTCGGTCTTGCTGTCAATATCGCTCACGGATGCGCTCCAGCCGCTCGGGATGCGGTCATGTCCATCTACGCCCTCAGTCGGGCCAGTTCAATATTGCCGCTTCCTGCGCCAGCCACCGCTCGGGGAGCGGAGTGAAGATCACCTCGTTGGAGCGCTGGGCGCGGTCGAGTTCCTCGATCAGGCGCTCGGCGACGATGGTTTCCTGATCGGGGTGCAGATTGCACGGATCGAGGAAGAAATAGCCATGCTCGGCCTCGTGATCGCGCACGATGACCGGACGATCACCGCGGGCCATGGCCGCAGCAAAGTCCCAGGCCGTGATACGGGCGGTCTCGGGATCGAGGGCGACCTTGAGCCGGTCGAGCGGATTGTCGGTGGGATCGGGCACGATGGCGGCGGTGACGCCGGGGCGGCCATCGAGCGCCTCGACCCACAGATCGAGTGCGCGGCGTTCACGGGCGCGAATGCCGGCGTGATCGCGTACCTTCCAGGCTTCGAGCGCGGCGATGACGCCGGCAATGCCTTCCTTGCCCACCTTCATGCCGCGGCCGATGCCGCGGTTCTGCAGGTAAATATTGCGGATGAAATCCTTGTCGCCGGCGCAGAGGCCAGAGGTCGGGCCGCCCAGGAACTTGTGGCCGGAATAGAGCACCACATCGGCGCCATCGGCGAGGAACCGGCGCAGGTCATATTCCGAAGCGGCATCGACGATCACCTTGACGCCGCGCGCATGGCAGACTTCGGCAAAGGTCTTGAGCGGGATCTGGCCGTAGTCGACGACGTGGTGGGAAACCACGAACACCGCCGCGACAGTGCGCTCGGTGATGGCCCCGGCCAACTGATAGGCATGGGCGCTGGTGGCCTGGCCGACAGGCACGACCTTGCCGCCGGCCAGGCGGATGGCCTGCTCGACGGGCGCGCCATAGCTGATCATGTGGCCGGCCTGGATCAACACTTCATCTTTGAGGCTGCCCGTATCGGGCAGCTGCTCGATCGCCCAGAGATTATTGCCGGTGATTGCCGCCGCGACGGCCAGGCTAATGCCCGCCGAGCATGAGGCAGTGACAAAGCCGGCTTCGGCACCGGTCAGTTCGGCAATGGCGGTGCTGGCGCGGCGATGCAGGTCGCCCATCTCGACGAACTGGGTCAGCACGCGGGTAATGGCATCGACGGCTTCGGGCACCACGATGGATGCGCCCAGCCCGGTCATGGTACCGGAGACGTTGATAACGGGGCGAAGGCCCAACTGGGCGCGAATATCCTGGGTCATTGTCTTACTCTTCATTGGCGCAGCAGCGATGCATCTGGTTGGCGACGAGCCTAGTCGAAGGCCACGACCGCCTCGATCTCCACGGTGATCTGGTTGGGCAAGGAGCCGAACCCTACCGCCGAGCGCGCATGCACGCCGCGCTCGCCGAACACTTCATTCATCAGATCCGAGCAGCCATTGATAACAGCCGGATGGTCAGCAAATTCGGGCGTGGCATTGACCATGCCCAGCAGCTTGACGACGCGGCGCACGCGGCCGAGATCGCCCAGGGCCGCCTGCATCACTGCGATCAGATTGATCCCGGTCAGCCGAGCATGCTCATAGGCTGCATTGACCGAAACGTCGTCGCCCACCTTGCCGGTATGCAGGGTGCCATTGGCCTCGGTCGGGCCCTGCCCCGAGAGGAACAGCAGCTTGCCTTCGGCGACATGGGTGACAAAATTGGCGATGGGCGACGGGGCAGCGGGCAGGACAATGCCCAGGGCCGCCAGCCGGTCGTACGGCGTCGCATCCGGCCGCTTGGCAAGCTCGGAAATGCTCATAGGTAGAACTCCACTAGAACTAAAGCTCGCCGTGACGAATGCAGGCGACATGATGGTTGCCGCCGATATGGTCGACCGGCGGGATGGTCTGGGCGCAGGCATCGATCGCCACCGGGCAGCGGGTGCGGAAGACGCAGCCCGAGGGTGGATTGATCGGCGAGGGAATATCGCCCTGCAGCGGCACATGGGTGCGCTTGCGCGTTGGATCGGGCACCGGGGCGGTCGCCAGCAGGGCCTTGGTATAGGGATGGCGCGGCTGGGCATAGACCTGACGCGAGGGACCCCGCTCCATCACCCTTCCGAGATACATCACCACCACCTCATCGCAGAGATATTCCACGACGCTGAGATCGTGGGCGATGAACAGCATGGTCAGGCCGAGCTTTTGCTGCAGATCCCCCAAGAGGTTGAGCACCTGCGCCTGCACCGAGACGTCGAGCGCCGAGACCGGCTCGTCGGCGACGATGAAATCGGGCTCGACCGCAAGCGCCCGGGCAATGCCGATGCGCTGACGCTGGCCACCCGAAAACTCGTGCGGAAAGCGCCGGCTATATTCGGGCGGCAGGCCGACCAGGGTCAGCAGTTCGGCGATCCGCTCGCGCCGCTTGGCGCCACGCGGATAACCACGCGCATCGAGGGCCTCCCCGATGATGGCGTCGATGCGCATGCGCGGATTGAGGCTCGAATAGGGATCCTGGAAGACGATCTGCAGGCGCTTGCGCCAGTCTTTCATCTCGCGCGGATTGAGCGCGAAAATGTCCGTGCCGTCAAAGATCGCCTGACCACCGCTGGGCTCGACCAGCCGCAGGATCGAGCGGCCGGCCGTGGTCTTGCCAGAGCCGCTTTCGCCGACAAGGCCGACAGTGGTGCCGCGCCGGATATCGAAGCTGACATCCTCGACGGCGTGGACGGTGCGGCCATTGCGGCCAACGAAGTGCTTGGTCAGCCCGCGCACGCTGAGGAGCGGGGTTTCGTCCATCGGCTGGGTCATAGCTCATGGCTCCTGATGCAGCGCGAAAAGGTTTCGGGACCAGCCGGGATCAGCGGCGGCAGTCCGGTGCGGCAGGCGTCTACGGCCATCGAGCAGCGCGGCTCGAAGGCGCAGCCGGGTGGCAGATTGGTGATCGGAGGCACCGAGCCGGGAATGGAATAGAGCGCGCGGCGCGCGCCGTCCGTGCCGAGGTCACGGGTGGCGTCGGGCGTGCAGGCCAGCAGGCCCTTGGTATAGGGATGGGTCTGGTGCGCAAACAACGCATTGACCGGCGCCTGTTCGACAACGCGGCCGCCATACATCACCACGACATCATGGGCGACTTCGGCCACGACACCGAGATTGTGGGTGATGAACAGGATCGACATGCCGAACTGGGCCTGCAGGCGCTGCAGGAGATCGAGAATCTGCGCCTGGATGGTGACGTCGAGCGCCGTGGTCGGCTCGTCGGCGATCAGCAAAGACGGATTGCAGCTCAGCGCCATGGCGATCATGACGCGCTGGCGCATCCCACCCGACATCTGGTGGGGATACTCGTCGAGCCGCCGCGCCGCATCGGGGATCTCGACATGCTTGAGCATTTCGAGCGCCTTGGCGCGGGCGCCCTGGCGGCCGACATCGCTGTGCAGCGCGATCATCTCGCCGATCTGGTCCCCCACCGTATAGAGCGGGTTGAGCGAGGTCATCGGCTCCTGAAAGATCATCGCGATCTCGCGGCCGCGGATGGCACGGAATTGCTTGGGCGCGAACTGGGCCAGGTCATGCACCTGTTCGGCGCGGTCGCGGAACAGCACTTCGCCACCGGCAATGCGGCCCGGCTTGGCGAGCAACCCCATGATCGAGAGGCTGGTGACCGACTTGCCGGACCCCGATTCCCCGACCACGGCCAGCGTCTTGCCGCGCTTGAGATCGAAGGTCACGCCATCCACCGCCTTGGCGGTGGCGCGCTTGCTGACGAACCAGGTCTTGAGGTCGCGAACCGAGAGGATAGTATCGGCGGGGAGCGTTGCTGTCATGATTTCCACCCGCAGCTTGGGCATTTGTGGCCGGGCTCTCCGGCAGCAATCGGCTGATGGCGATGCGCAGTGACAGCCTCAGCGCCCAGAATGGCGTAACGCGGCTCGAAGGTCTGGTGCAGCGTGCTTCTGGCGCCCTGGCTATCGGTGACGACGAGGTCGCCCTGCTCGAGATCAAAGATCGTGAACTCGGCCGGCTTGCCCTTGGCGAGGAGATTGTCGGCCGGCTTGTTGATGGCGCGCTTGGGCGCGGTCGAGGAGGCGATGATGACGTCTTCCATGCCCATGCCGAGCGAGAGCAGCTTGCTCATCGTCGTGGCCATATCCCACACCGAGGTATCGAGCGAACGATTGTGCAGATCGGTGGAAATGGTGTTCGGCAGGAGGCCACGTTCCAGCGCTGCCTTGCCGACATCGAAGGAGAACGAGGCGCCGCCATGGCCGACATCAAGGATGATGCCGCGCTTGGCCGCGTCTTCGGCGAGCTTGTAGAGATCCTCGTCCTCGATGATCGAGCCGCCCTGCTTGCCATTGAAGCAATGGGTGACGATGTCGCCTTCGGTCAGCAGGCCCAGCACGTCATCGTAGAGCGGCGGGGGCTCGCCGACATGGACCATCACCGGCAGGTCGAGCACGCGGCTGAGCTTTTTGGCCAGCTTGAGCGGCACCAAATCCCAGCCACCCGAGATGACCGCGCTGGCCCGGACCTTGAGACCGACGATGATATCGCGGTTTTCCTTGATCACGGCAATGGTGCGGTCGATGTCGATTGAGCGCATGTCCTGCAACTCGGTCACCCGATTGCAGGCGACGAGGCCAATGGAGCCCAGATTGAGGAAAGCGTAGATATTCTCGCGCGCCGGCTCGATGATGAACTCGCGCAGGCCGTGGAAATTGGCCTCGCCGGCCGAGCCAGCGTCGACAATGGTGGTGACGCCACGCGGGGCGCCGCCCTGCTCCGGACGGATCGAGATATCGGTGCCGCCATACCAGACATGAGCATGCAGATCGGTCCAGCCGGGCGAGATGAACGCGCCCTTGGCCTCGACCAGTTTGGCAGTGTCGGCGGCGATATCGGCGGCGACATCGAGGATGGCGCCGTCGGCGGAGACCAGCACATCGAGCACCGGCGGCAGGCCAGGCTGGGCGAAGCCGACCGGCCGGGCACCCTTGATCAGCAGGTTCCGGGCTTGCGGTTTGAAACGGTTATCGAACATCAGACATCCTTGGCGAGGCGCGGATCGAGGAAATCGCGCAGGCCGTCGCCCACAAGTTGCAGAGACAGAACGGTGATAATGATGGCCCCGCCGGGGAACCACATGATCCAGGGCGCCTGGTCGAGATATTGCCGGCCGACCGAAATCATGGTGCCCCAGGTGGGGATATCGGGCGAAATGCCGACGCCGAGGAAGGAGAGGCCGGCTTCGGCCAGGATGGCATTGGCGAAGATGAAGGTGGCCTGCACCAGCAGCGGCGAGGTCAAATTGCGCAGCACGTGCCGCACCAGGATGACTGGCGTCGGCACGCCCAATGCCCGGGCGGCCTCGACATAAGGCAGCTCGCGGATCACCAGTGTCGAAGCCCGCACCACGCGGGCCAGCCGTGGCGCATAGACCACGCCCAGCGCGATCACCACATTGGTGGCCGAAGCGCCGAGTGCCGCCACCAGCGCAATGGCCAGGAGGATATCGGGGAAGGCCATCATCGCATCGATCAGGCGCGACACCGGCGCATCGAGCCGGCGGAAGAAACCGGCCATCAACCCCAGGAACACGCCGATGATCGAGGCGAAGATCACGACCGCAAAGCCGACAGTGATCGAGGTCCGGCCCGAATAGAGCACGCGGGTAAAGACGTCGCGGCCGAGGTCATCGGTGCCGAACAGGTGCTGCCAGCTCGGTGGCTGCAGGCGATTGCGCACCGCCAGCTGGGCCGGATCATAGGGCGAGATCACCGGCGCCAGCAGCGCCAGCACGATCATGGCGATGATGATCAGCAGCCCCGCCATGGCGGTGGGCCGGCTGGCCATCTTCATCAGCAGATTGGGTTCGCGGAACCCGCTTTGAGCAATGGCGGCCATCAGTAACGCACCCGGGGATCGACGATGAGGTAGAGCATGTCGATAATGAAATTGACGAGGACGTAGAGCCCGGCGACCACCAGCAGCGCCCCTTGGATCAGGGGATAATCGCGGCGCAACACCGCCGAGACGATGAGGCTGCCGACGCCGGGCAGACCGAACACGGTCTCGGTGACGATAGCGCCCGAAATCAGCAGGGCGGCGGTGAGGCCGATCACCGTCAGGATGGGGATCAGCGCGTTCTTGAGCGCATGCTTGACCACGACGCGCCATTCGCTCATGCCCTTGGAGCGGGCAGTGCGGACATAATCGTCATTGAGCACGTCGAGCATGGAGGCACGGGTGAAGCGGGTGATCAGCGCCGAGCTGATCAGGCCCAGCGTCACCGCCGGCAGCACCAGATGGTGCATGCGCTCGCCAAAGCTGGCACCGGGCCCGCCATAACCGGATGTATCGAACCAGCCCAGCTTGACCGCAAAGAACTGCATGAAGATCAGCCCGAGCCAGAAGCTGGGGATGGACGCGGCGAACATGGCCAGGGTGGTCGCGGCCTGGTCAAACAGCGAGCCGCGCCAATAGGCCGAGAGCACGCCCACCGGCAGCGCAATCACCGAGGCAATCAGCAGCGAAAACACGGTCAGGAAGAAGGTCGGCTCGGCGCGCTGCCACAGCGCATCGGTCACCGGCATGTTGAGAAAGATCGACTGGCCGAAATCGCCGCGCAGAACGCCGCCGATATAGCTGATGAACTGCTGCGGGATCGAGGCATTGAGCCCCAGCCGCTCGCGCAGGTTTTCGATGTCGGCGGCGGTCGCATCGGGTCCGAGCATCACGGCGGCCGGGTCACCCGGCGTTACGCGCACGATCACGAAGACGATGGTCACCACCAGCGTCATCACGATCAGCATGCCGAAGATGCGATTGAGTGCTGAACGAAGCATATGTCTGGCAGACCTCTGTTCGGAGCAAAGCTAAGGAAATTCAAGGGGACGCTGCCCGGCAAGGGCCGGCAGCAGCAATCAGGCAAGGGCAAATTGGCCGCATTCCCATCGCGGCCGAAGCCGCGATGGGAGATTGGTGGCAGGCTTACTCGGACAAGTAAGCGTTCCAGAAGTAAGGCCACGGTGCCGGGGTCACGCCATCAAGGGCGGGGTTCTGGGCAGCGAGAGCATTGAAGTTACCGACCTTGAATGCCGGGACTTCCTCGTAGATGACCTTCTGGACGTCCACGAACAGCTCGACGCGCTTGGCCGGATCGCTTTCGGCATTGAACGCTTCGACGGCGGCATGCTTGGCATCGGTTGCCCACCAGCCTGGCGAGGTATCGGACATGATGCCCATCAGCGACGGCTCCGGCAGGAACGGGCTGTGGGTGATGTAGATATCCCAGAGTGCCGGATCGGCGCGGTTGGTGGTGAGCGTCGCCCATTCCACCACGTCCATCTGCACCTTGAAGCCAGCGGCTTCGAGATAAGCCTGCGCCACCAGAGCCATCTTGTAGTGGAACTCATACTGGCGGCTGGTGAGGATGCGCAGCGGCGAACCATCATAACCGGCCTCGGCCAGCAGCGCCTTGGCAGCTTCGGTGTCACCCAGGGGCTTGTAAGCCTCGGTGCCGGTTTCGGAATGCCAGTTAAAGCTGTCCGGGTACCATGCTGCATCGATCTTGAAGAAATCTTCCGAACCGAAGGCGGCCAGCATCATGTCTTCGGGGGCCAATGCCGCCTGGATTGCCTTGCGGACCAGGATATTGGAGTTGAGGCCTTCCTTGGTGTTCATGACAAAGACCGGCCAGCCGAATGGCGCCAGAACAACAGGTTCGGTCGCGCCGTCGGTGATCTGCTGGAACGACTCGACCGGCAGCTGATCGACATAATCGTACTGGCCGGCCATGGCCGCACCGATACGGGTATTGGGATCGGGAACCGGCACGAAGCGGATTTCGTCGAGATACTGGTTGCGGGCGCCGCCGTAACCATCGATTTCGCCACCGAGCGACTGGTAGCCATCGAAACGCACCAGCTGGATGTACTGATCCGGCACGCGTTCCTGCAGCTTGTAAGGGCCAGTGCCGATGAAGCTAGTCAGGGGGTCCTGGGCAGCATTGGCAGCCGGGATGATGATCGCAGCAGCGTTGTTGAGCGACAGCAGCGCCAGCAGCGGCGCATAGGGCTTGGACAGCGTGATGGTGACGGTCGCGTCATCGGTGGCGGTGATGCCGGTGATGACTTCGCCGGCCTGCTTGCCGCGGGTGGCGATCTTGGTCCAGCGCTCGAGCGAGGCAACGACGTCGGCAGCGGTCATGACGCTGTCGTCATGGAACTTGATGCCGGTGCGCAGCGGGATGGTGACGGTCATGCCGTCATCCGAAATGGTCGGCAGCGCCGCCGCCAGCAGCGGGGTCGCGCCCCACTTGGCGTCGAACGTGTAGAGCGTTTCGAACATGTGCTGGGTGACGATACCGACGAGATCGGCGGTCGATGCCATCGGGTCGAGGGTCGGCGGTTCGCCGATGGTGGCAACATCGATGATGCCACCCTTGGTCTGGGCGTAGGCAAGTCCGTTGACTGACATCAATGCAACGGCCGTGGTGGCAACTGCCAGCGCAATGCGCTTCATCCTAAGTCCTCCTGGCTTATTCCTTAACAGCGGAATATATGCTCTTGTTACGGATGGAGCTTACACCGACATAGCTTGGCGTCAAGCGACTCGACTCGAGCGATCCTCTTGGCCAGCAGCAATAGGGGCAGGCCAAGACGCCGAGATCAGCCGCGTTTACGCGTGTGTCGGGCGGCGATAAGTCGATGGCGGAAATGTATAAAGTGCAGGACTTGCCGGTCTCTGCCCAAGTATTCGGCAGGTCGGCGGCGCACTGGAGCGGCCAGCCCCAAGCGCATTAGCCTTTAGTCTATATCGCGCGGCATGATTGACAGCACGCGGCAGAATCCTGCCGATTGCGCCTGGCCATATGCTGGAGGCTGAGATGGATTTCATGCGCCTGCTCAAGTCCGTAGAAGAACTGCTCTACGAACTTGTCACCTGGATCCTGTTCTACCCGCTGACTTTCTGGCGCAGCGTCCGGCATCCGCTCAAGACCATGGCCTATGCCGAAAAGGAACTGGACGATGTCCAGCAGGAGCAATATTCGGACGCGCTGAGTCCGCCGATCTTCCTGTTGATCACGCTGTTCGTGGCGCATCTGTTCGAGCTGCAGATTGCCTCCAGCAGCCTCGCTTCCCTGCCGGCATTCTTCGCCGATGAGCGCAATCTCTTGCTGTTCCGGGCCATGACCTTCAGCATTTTCCCACTGCTGTTCGCGCTGACGCGGCTGCGGCTGGGCGGTGTCCGGCTGACCCGCAAGACCCTCAAGCCGGCTTTTTACAGCCAATGCTACGTCGCTGGCCCCTTCGTGCTGGCTTTCGATCTTGCCGTCATGCTGGCCAATCTGGGCTCGGAATTCTGGCCGATCTTTGCCGCTGCGCTGTTTGTGCTGGCCCTCACCTGGTACGCCGCCATTCAGACCCGCTGGCTGATGACCGCCAATGGCTTCCCCGTCTGGCGCGCTGCGCTGATGGCGCTGGGCACCATCATCGTCGCCTACCTGCTGGTCCTGTCCGTCGCGGCCATAACCGGGATTGTCGCTCTCCGCTCGCAGATCTGAGGCCGCCGCTAGGGCACTTCCAGCACTTCGCGCAGCGTCACCAGCTGAAACCGGCTGGCCCGAATATCGAGCTGCAATTCCCAAAGCCCGGGAACCGGAATGACCAAGTCCTCGACGCGCCATGCAGCATCCAGTGCCACGGCCTCGCGCTTGAATGGCTCAATGCCCAGGGTTGGCGCCGACAGGGTCACCGATACGGCTATTGGCGAGATCGGCATGCCCTCAAGGTCGGTGAGATCGATATCCATCGCCACCGGACCGGCCTGACCGGGGGTGACAAACACCATGGCCATGGTCTGCTCATCCATCAGATGCACCAGCAGCGGCTCGCTGGCCACGGCAAGCGGAGCCTCCGCCAGAGCGCGCGGCGGCGGCGTAAAGCGCCAGCCGGCGACAAGGCCGAGAATGACCAGCACGAGGCCGATTTCGAGCAGGATCGAGCGGCGCAAATGCCTGCTCGCTATTGCCTCCCCCGCCAGAGCCGGTGCTGTCAGCGCCTGACGGTTCCAAAGCGCCAGGGCGAAGAGCACAACCAGCAGCACCAGCTTTGCCGCCAAGATCGCACTATATGGCGTCAGCCATTGGGACCCCGGCCATCCCATCTGGATCAGTGCCAGGACCAGACCCGACACCACCAGCGGCGCTATGGCGAAGGGCACAAAGCGCGAGAATCGGGCGAGTGCCTGATCGGCGTGCCCCGCTGCCCCCCGCAGGAGCAGCAGCAGCGGCAGCAAGGCGCCAATCCAGAACAAGAGCGCCCCGATATGCAGGAACACCGCCGGGCGGGTCAGCCATTCCGGTGCCGCCGCACTGGCATGGCCACTGAGCGCCAGCGACAATGCGCCAAGCCCACCCGCCAGCAGGGCCAGCACCTGCTGCCCCCGCCCTGCCCGCAGGCACAGCGCAACCGCCGCCAAAACAAACGACACCATGAGCACCAGCGCGGTATTGCCATAGCTGGTCGATAGCCCCGCCGCCCAAACCCGGCCATCAAAAACCGAGCCCAGCGGCAGCCCCAGGCCATCCAGCCCCTGCAACCCCAGCGTTGCCGATGCGACCATCACACCAAAGAGGCAGAGGACCAGTGAGGTTCGTCGGCTCGCCACCGGCAGCGTCGCCACCGCAGAAAAAATCGCGCCACCAACGCCAAAAAACAGCGCCACGAAAACCAGCACCTTGCCCGCCCACAGGACCACGCCAACCGCGTCATCGCTGGCGACGGGCACAGGTGCAATGCCCGAGACGCTGCCGATGGAAAACACCAGGGCGCCGGCAATCGGATGCCCATCGGTCGACACCACGCGCCAGCTCAAGACCCGAGTGCCATCAACCAGACCTGCCGGCAGCGCGACACTGACGGTTGCCCCCGCGCTTGCCACATCGAGCAGATCCAGGCTGGAGCCATCGCCACCTACGAGGCCAATGGCAAGCGGCGTAACCGGCTCATTGAAGTGCAGTTGCACTGCCAGCGGCGCTTCGGCGAGCACGGTATTTTCGGTGGGATCGGTCGCCAGCAATTGGGCATGCGCCCACGCCAATTGTACCGGCACAATGGCGAGCAATAGCGTCATGGCGGCGAGCGCAGCCAGGCGGACCAGGGCATTGGGCATAGCGCCCTCCTATCGCTGGGCGAAGAGGCGCGGCAACCAGCCGCGCCTCACGCGCCTAGTGGCTGGCGGCGCCGGCCGGGATCAACTCAACGCCGGGCGCAGGCATTTCGGCACCCGGTGCCCCCGTGACATCGATCCAGGCTTCCTCGCCATTGGCGCATTCCTGGATGGTGGGGAAGTAGAACTGGCCGGGTTCGAGCGTCGCTGCGAAAGTGCCGCGGAACACGAACTCGTCGTAATATTCATTGGGCAGTTCACCGCCCGACCAGACGATCTCGGTCACGCCCTCGCTCACCGTCGAGCCGTGATTGTCATAGCTGTTGGCATAGGGCGCGGTGACCGTTTCCAGCGTCCAGCCGGCCTTGGGCATCGGCTTGACGTTGTAGAAGCCCTCGGGGATCTGCACACGGACGACATTGGTCGCCTCGGTGCCGCAGCCATGCGGAACGCGGACAATGGCCTTGTAGGTGGAGCCAGGCTTGGCCTGCTGAGTCTCGAGCGTCACATGGGCAAAGGCCGGCACGGCAAGGGCAGTGAAAGTTGCGACGGCGACGGCCGCGCGCGCGAAAGTACGGATCATGATGATTTCCAGAAATATGAGGTCTGACAGGCAGCACGGCTGCCATCGGCAATCAGACCGCTGCTGGAGGCGCCCTGGCCTGCGCATCATGGCTGCGCGGCGCTAATGGCTTGCTGACAGGGGCGATGGCATAGTCGACCGCATCACTGACACGCTCGACGACCAGCACAATCGGATCGGGGGTGATCGCCGCGAACTGGCCCTTGGCCAGGCTGGCGATGGGGCATTTGACCGCCGTCGGCGTCTCGTCGCTCTGCGCCAGTGGCGTACAGATCGACCATTCTGTGGCAACAAAACCCAGTTCGCCGAGATCGCGTTGCAGGCCCGCGGCCTGGTGCAAAGGCACCAGCAAGGTCAGCGCATAGAGCAGCAACACCGCAAACGCGGCGCTCAAATCCCTCGCAATGCCTCGCGACCGAAACGGCATATTACCCCCAGGCCCTGAGCACTACCGCTCCGGCGGGCTCGGCTCAAGTTCGAGATTGCCGCAGCTGCAAAAGAAATCGCCCGAAGCGGCAAGGCCCCGGGCGACACGCGTCGAAATCAAACTGGGCTTACGCCTCCTGGATGGCCGAGAGCTTCCAGTCGCCACCACGGTCACGGACAAACGTCCACAATTCCGTCGATTCGCTCGGATTTTCTGCATCGCCATCGACAACCTCGCCGGTGACGCGGTCCCTGGTGCAATCCAGCACCGAATAGCGCATGGCGGCAGTCGCGTATTCAACGCCGCCCTCGCGCCAGCTCTCGGCCAGATCGCCCTGCAGCAGCTTGACGTCAGAGACGTCGTTGCGGACGCCCTTGGCAGAATTCTCAGCAAGTTCTTCAGCCAGATAGGAGACCATTTCGGCGGTGACCAAACGGCGCAGCGCGGCGTAGTCCTCGCGGCCGAAGGCCGATTGCACATCGGTCAGCATGCGCTCGAAAATTTCCAGATCGGCGCCGCCAATGTTCAATTCATTGGCGTCTTCCGGCCGCGCGGCGCCTGTCTCGGCACGCGCCTGACCACCACCCAGGCCGCCGGCCAGTCCAGCCAGACCGCCGAGCGGATTGCGCTGAGGCTCATGGGCTGAGCGGTTCATGCCGCCGCCTGCGCCCGCCATGGCCGGCTGCATCGCGGAGCGCGACTTGAGGAAGCGCATGACGAGGAAAACAGCGCCGCCGATCAGCGCCACCTGCACAAGCAGACCCAGCAGGCCCGCCATGCCGCCAAAACCGCCGCCAAACAACAGGCCAAGCAGTCCGCCCAGCATCACGCCGCGCAGCAACGAGCCGCCGAGACCGCCCATGAAGCCGGCCCGCGGCTGGCTCGCCGCCGTTCCGGCAGTCGCGGCGCCCGGCTGATTACTGGGCGCCATGGTCCGCTGCACCGGTGCGGTTGGCGCCGGAGCGGTATTGGTGGTCGGCGCCGACTGGAAGGTGCGGGTGCCCCGATTGCCAAAGCTGCCTCCCTTGCGCGCCTGGGCCTCATCGACCGAAACCATGGAAAACGCCACAGCGACGCAAGCGAAGAGACTAGCAAGCCGGAAACCCCGGGAAGCAAACATGAACAATGGCCTATGATCGAAGATGAACTAACCCGACCATATAGGGGAAATCGCCGGGGATTTTTAGGGGGGGCGATGACGATTATCAGCAAGGCTTCACGAGACCGGTGCGAACCGACCGCCCAGCCCCCCATATCGCCCGCGAGACCAGTGCACCGCCGGCGATATCGGGCGGCAGGTCAGCAAAACGCCGGCACCAAGGGCGCCGGCGTTTTCGGGTGTTGTCGCTGCGGGACGGCTAGATATCGAAGATCTTGACCGTCTGATTGTCGTCCAGGATCAGGTTGATGCTCTCGGCGGCACTCGAGAGGTTGCCACCGGTATCCTTGATCACGGCGACATCGTGCCAGCCCGAGGCGTCGTGAACCTGGATGGTCACGTCGCCTTCGACACCACCGCCGCTCGCGTTGATGGCCTTGGTCGAACCGTCGGCATATTTGAACTGGACGTCGGCCTCATTGCCCACCGCACCGGGCAGCAGATCGCTGAGATCGATGACGTCCCCGATGACGAAATCGGTGATGGTATCGACGTTATCGGCACCCATTTCGGCGAACTTGAACGTGTCGTTGCCGCTGCCGCCGCTCAGGGTGTCATTGCCCAGGCCGCCGAAGAGGATGTCGTCGCCATCGCCGCCGGTGAGGATGTCATTGCCGGAATTGCCAATCAGCACGTCGTTGCCGGCATTGCCGTTGAGGATGGAACCGCCAGCATCAGCAGGGGTAGTGTCGACTGTGGGAGCGGTATGGTTGGTGGGCGCAATCTGGAAAGCTGTCACCTGACCGTTGGCTACAGGGCTATTTTTCACATCCTCCGTTCCGGTCGAGGTCGCCGTTATGCTGAGGGCGGTGGACGAGTCGATGGTGAAAGTATTGTCACTGGTGTCGTAGCTGGCGAAGTACCCTGCCGCCTTTAGATTGGTCACGAGATCCGCGGCGGCGTTGTCGAAGCGTCCGTTGTCTTTCCCACCACTCGATGCACTCCCGGTGAACGTAGCGCCCCCGCCGAAGGCAAAGGTAATCTTCTCGCCACTCTTGAAGTCATCGATATCGTCGTAGAAATCGATCACATACCTCCAAGGCTGCCCTGAACCATTGACGATCGCAGCGGCCACGGCAAACGTTACGCCAGCATTGGCCGTGAGAGTCACGCTGTTGCTGCCATTCAGATTGGCAGACGACCAAGCCCCGCCCTTTCCGCTGAGCGCGTTACCCACCAGAGCCCTGAGGCCATCGTAGACATTCTCCCCGGAGCGCGCGTTGGCCGCCACGGTGTGGGTATAGGTGACCCCATCGATGGTGAGCGAAACCATGTCACCAACATCGTATTGAGGAGCAAAGGTGATCCTGGTGGATTGCGCTGTGGCGTTGGGCCCGGTGGCAACGAGGATGTCGTTGCCGTTCCCGCCGTCGATGCCGCCATCGACGTCGCGGGCGACGGTCACAGAGGCCGTTGCCTTCTCGCCGTTACCACTGGACAGCTCGTATTTGAACGATCCGCCGATGTTGCCATTGCCGTTGCCAGTGTCCGTAATCGTAACGGCACCGGGGTTGGACGTGAGGTTGGCAGTCAGACTGCTCGGGCCGGAAATTGCCGTGACATCCAGATTTGGTTCACCGCTGTCGTTGGCAAGCAGGGCCCATTCCGGCACTAGGAATGGCGTGTTGTTTCCAGCATTGCTGACGATCTGGTCAGCGCCGGCCACCGCCGGCTGAAGCATCTGAAGCTCGAATTCAGACTGCGGCGTATAATCGAACTGCGTGTTGCCGGCGACATCCTGGGCGCCGGTGACGTCGATGGTGATGTTGGAGAGTTTGGTGTCGGTGTCCACAACCGTATATGTGGCCGAGAAGACCGTGTTGCCGTTGCTCCAGGCGCCAGCGGTCAGGGCCAGCGCACCGCCGACACTCTGACCAAACGTCAGGGTCGGATTGACGCTGGTGTCCATGGCCTCGCTGAACCTGACGGTGACCACGAACTTTCCGGGGCCGACATCGCTCTCCGCTAGAGACTCGTCGTTGACCGTCACGTCGAGAACCTTCGGCGCGACACTGTCGACCACGTTGAGCGTGATCTTGAGGTCGGCCGTGGACTTGTCTCCGTCGCCGTCCTGGATGGTGTATTTGAAGGTTTCCGAAGCCCCGACCGGCACATCGGCGCCATCGGCGGTCAGCGTATAGGTGTAGCTGCCATCCGTGTTGATGACGAGCTTGCCGTATTGACCGTTGATCTCGAAACTGCCGGCCGTGGCGGTCGTGTCGCTGGCATTGCCATAGGCGATAGCCACAATCTCGGCCCCGTCGGCACCGGCATTGCCATTGGTGACGTCACCCGAGGACTGCAGTGCCCCCGTCGCAGAGACGAAGCTGGCGCGCAGTTCAAAGGAACTGGAGGCATTCTCCGCCGTCGTGATCTGCGAGACGGGAGCACCATTCGGGTTGCCCGCCGGTACGAAGCCAAGAATGTTCAGCGTATAGTCCTGGCCGGCAATGTTCACCGTCGCGGTGGCGTTGGAGATGCTGATGATATCGTTGTCGCGGCTATCTCCATAATCATTGGAGGTTTCGGTGTGGTCGAAGTTGATGGTGACCGGCCCCACCAGCGTCGGAACGCCGTTGATAATAGCGGTGAATGTCACCTGGAGCTTGGCGCTATCAAGGGTTTCGCCATTCACCGGAAAATTGAAATGGGTGAAAGTGCCCAAAGAAAAGGCGTCGTTGGTCACGAGGTTATCGAGGCTCGATGCCGGAGCGTCCACGAAGCCATAGCCCGACCCCGACCCATCTGGCCAACGAATCTCGTCCTTGGCCCCGTCGCCATCGCGGTCGTAGGTTGACAGGTCATCATCATCATCGTCCCCGGTCATGTCGATGCTGGTCCACTTGGCAACGACATTGGAAACGCCGAGTTCATCGACCTTGATAGTCAGGGTCGAACCGACATTGGTAGCGAGGGGAACGTCATCGATCACGTCGACCTTCACATCGGTGAAGATATGCGTGTCGCTGTCCGCGTCCGTGGCCTTGAACACGTTATTGAGATTGATCGAAATTGTGCCTTCGACGCCGTCGGCGGCACTGTCGGCATGGTGGTCGATATTATCGAGCAGGGTGAGCGTGAACGCACCGGTGCCGGCATTGAGTTCGACCGTGAACACGGCGCGATCAGTAGCGGGATTATAGCCTGCCCCGCTGACATTGACGTAGCCGAACAGCACGTCACCGCTCATGCCGAACAGCACTGGCTGACCGTCCGAGGTCAGGTTGCCGCCGCCGACAAGGGTGACATTGCCGCTCGTGGTGTTGAAGCCATAGGTGATCGTCCCGTCGCCGCCATCGAGCATGGTGTCGAGATTGCCGGTGGTGACGTTGGTGGTCTGGCCCAGATTGCCAACCGTGTCATTGTCGGTGTCAGGCGAGGCGGTCGTATCGTCGAGACCGCCGACGAGCTGCTCTTCCTCCACAGTGCCGCCGAAACCGCTGAGCTGTGAGAAGGGGGTATTGCCATTGGCGATTTCGATAGTCTGCACGGCGTCGGACACGTCGCCGTCGCCATCCTGGATCCGGTAGGTGAAGGAAACCGATGTCGCGGCGGTGCTGGCACTGACCAGCGGATCGAAGGTCCAGGCGCCGTTGGCCTGGAAGGTGTAGGTGCCCTGGCCCCCGGCCGGGGTGAGCGTAGTGGTCCCCACGCTACTGACAGCGTGCCAATTGACGCCGTTGTCGAACGAGACCTGGGTCAGTGTTGCGCCGTCGGCTCCCTGCGCGTCATTGACCAACAAGTTGGTTCCTGCGGAAACGCCAGCGGTTTCGATGACTTCAAGCACCGGTCCGGCATTGGCGGTGGGCACATCGTCGCTAATGGTGATGTCCAGGCTGCCGCTTGCCGAGGAATTGTCGGTGTCCGTTACGACCACCGGGAAGGCGATGGAGAAGGTGTTTTCGCCGTTGGCATTGGTATGGGCGATATTGTCCGTCAGCGTGTAGCTGTAGGCGACACTGCCTGCCCCGCTCGCAGCATCAAGGGTGAACCCGGTCACCAGCAGCGTCCCCGTCACATCGTTGACGATGACCAATGGGAATGGTCCGCCCACGGGCACAGAGGTGCCGTTGATGGTCAGCGAGGCAAAGCCGTCGGCGGCGGTGAAGGTGAAGGTTCCAGTACCGGTCTGCGCTTCGGGCGTCGTATCGGAGCCAGCGGGCTCCGAGCCGCGCACCGGCAGGTCGTCCTCATCGAGCCTGATCTCGCCGCCCGTAACGTCCAGGCCGCTTATCGTCACCAGGTCGTCGGTCCCCTTGATGGTGATGGTCAGCGTGGTGGACGAGACGTCGCCGTCGCCGTCCGTGATGGTGTAGCTGAACGTCTCGGTCAGCGTTTCGCCGAAAGCGAGCCCCTGCACTGCCGCTGTTTCATTGCTGGTGAGGGTATAGGTGTAGGACCCATCGGCATTCAGGATCAGCGTGCCATAGGCGCCCGCCGTCGAACCACCCACAGTGCCCGTCGTCGCGCCGATGGAGACGGCAGTGACCGTGGCACCGTCGGCGCCCAGGATGTCCGCGACCCCATCGAGGTCATTCACATCGGGCGACGAAGCCCCGGTGAGCACATTGCCATTGGCAACCAGCGCACCATCTTCCGTCACGATGTCTGCATCGGCCATCGCCGTGGGTACGTCGTCGTTGAACTCGATGTTCAGGGTACCTGTTGCCGTATCCGTCGCCGAGGTGTCGCCGTCGGAATCGCCCAGTGTGTAGGAAATGGAGGCGTGGAAGCTCGCCTCGCTATCGCCCGCCGCGTGCTGCACCGGCATGAGCAATGTCAGCACATACGCACCGGTCGCCGGATTGAGAACGATCGAAAACAGGCTCTGGCCAGAGCGGGCACCGCCGTCAATGACTGCTGTCAGCGTATTGGTGACACTGTTCCACGCATAGGTCACTGCCTCCTGGCCAATCGTGTCGGCCTGGTTGTTCATACCGGCAAGGCTGAAAACCAGGTCGCCATTGCCGCCCGAGCCGGGCAGAGAGCCGGTGAATGTCGCCTCATTGGCGTCGGGATCCGGCGACACCACGATGTCGCCTGCCGCAACGGTAGGATTGCCTGCCAACCCATCGTCGTCGACGGCAGCGCTGGCCGTGCCGGCTTCGGGCGCCAGATTGATCTGCTTGACCGAAAAGACGACCAGACCATCGCCGAACGGCACGCCATCGCCGTCACCATCGCGGGCGACGATGAAATCACCGAAATCGAGGTTGAGATGGCTGGCGCTGCCGTGATCGAGCTGCCCGTTCAGGGTCAGCACGGCCTTGCCGTCGACTATGGTCAGCTCGAACAGTTTGGCATTGCTGGCGGTGAACCCGGTGATGGTGGTGCCATCGGATCTGACTTGAACCTGCTCGCCGCCGGCGTGGATTGAGCCGAAGTTCGCGGCCGCAAAGGCCTCAAGCTCGAAGCCACCGGCCGCGTGCGCGCCATCGGCGCCGAAATTCACCAGGGGGGCCAGATCGATCTCGCCGGTTTCCGACACCGAAGGGGTCGAAACGGCCTGGGTGACCGACATGTTGTCCAGAATGATACGACCGGCGAGCGTGCTGGGCGGAACGATTTCGAGCCGGGAAAGATCGAGCCCCTCGAACGCACTGCCCAGCGCACTGAAAACCGAGGTCGGCGTTTGAGCGGCGTAGCTCATGCTTGCGGTGCTGAACACCACGCTGGCGACGAGGTCACCGGCGGCATTGTAGCCATTCAGCGTAACCTGGCCTGCCCCTGAATTCGCGCCGAACAGGCCAATAGCCATATTTTCGATCGTGAAGGTCGTGCCGGCTGCAGCGGTGAAAGCAATCGGCTGCGAGCCGGGATCCTGCGGCGGCCCCTGCAGGGCCGACTCGGCCGCATGGGTAGCGATTACCACGCCAGCGTTCACCGTAAGGCTGGGCCCCAGATCGGGAATCTGGCCGGTGCTGCCGTGGAAATCGAAGGTCGATTCGGTGACCGCCATGGATGGCGCACCGGGCTCGTCCATCTCCGTCGCCGCAGGAGGGGGAGCAACAAGCGTCGGGCTATCGTCGTCCACATTGACGCTGATCGTGCCGGTAGCGGCATCGCCATCCCGGTCGTAGACCTTGATGCCGAATTCGAGCAGCAGGTTATCCTCGAAGGAGGTTTCCACGCCACCGGTCGACGCATCGTCCTGAGCGGGATGGCTCAATGGAGCGGAAACGGTCAGCGTATAGGTGCCGTCGGACCTGACCTCCAGCGTGAAGGCATTGACCTCGCCCAAGCCGGGCACGGTGATGGTGCCGACCAGCGTACCGCCCTGCTCGAAGCCGGCGGCATTGCCAAGCGCATCGGTGCCGGCAACCCAGTTGGTGCTGACATTGTAAGGCGTGCCGACACCATTGGCGCCGATATGGATGGCTTGCAGCGGATTGACGACACCATTCTGACCATTGATGGTCAGGCTATCGACAACAATCCTGTCGAGCCCATCGGCACCCGCAGTGAAGCTCACACTGCCGGTCGCGACCTTGCCACCAGCGTCATCGCCCGGACCGCCCTCATGGCCGCGAGGCTGGCTGTCGTCATCAAACCGGATGACAGCCGTGCTGGCTGTTACACTGGGGGCGTCGTCGCGGAACTGGACCTGGCCGCCGATCTCGACGCTCTTGCTGACGGTGTCGCCATCGCTGTCGGTGACAGTGACAGTGAGAGTAATCTTGCCGGACAAGCTCTCGATGTCATCGGGGCCGCCATTCGGATTGTGCTCAATCGGCAGGTATTGCGCGATGGCAATATTCCCCAGCGTCGTGGGGGTATTGCCCGAGATGGCGATGGCAAACGCCACCTGGCCGTCGGGATTGGCAGAACCATCGGGCGCAGCGAGGCGCCCAACAATCAGGCCGTCTTCCGCAAAGAGATAAATGGCGGTGCCGTCAGCGGCATTGAGGCCGGCAGCGACGCCGCCCGTACCTGCCAATTCGAGGGCGGCAGACACTGAGCTCGGTTCATCGGCACCCGAAGCAAAGGTGTAGTTGACTTCACTAACATCATTGGCCGCATAGCCGATTGGTGCGGTGATGGACTCTGCCGCCTCGAGGGCGCCAAAGAGCCCTCTTACAAAAGCCGAATTGGTGTCGTTCCCCTGCAATCCAGCGCTCTCGTCGATCAGCACCGCCTGGTTGGTGGAGGCAATCGACAATACGGGGATATCGTCCGTGACCACGACATTGGCCTTGCCGTCGAGCACGACGCTATCGCCATCACGATCGGTGGCCTGGATGATCGAACCGAAGTCAATCGAGGGGACCGATCCGGTGCCCGATACCAGCGCCACGTTCTCGCTGTTGGTGTCGTCATCGACATGGTCCAGCTGGTCGAACAGACGGAAGGTGAAGTCGCCGTCCGATTCCAGCGTGAAGCTCATTACAGTCCGCGAGACCAGCGGAATGTAAACACCGAGCCCCGTGTCGACGTAACCGATAATGGTATCGCCGACCCGGGCATATGACAGTTGGACGCCCTTGGACTGGAGCTGCAGGTTCTCCAGCGCGGTCAAAGCGTTGGCTGTGAACGAGAAGCCGCCGCCGACGGCCGCGCCATCCGCACCGAAATTCACCACGCTCGACAGGTCCCCCGAAGCGAGCGCAGCGCCGGTCAGCAGGGTCGTGGAAGAGCCGTCGCCGGTGCCATCGCGCGGGCTGGTGCCCACCGACTGCGAGTTGCGCAGGTCATCTTCATCGACCTTGATGGCGGAATTGCCAGCGCCCACCGTCGGACCATCGTCCCTGAACGTGATCTTGTCGCCGATTTCGACGCTCTGGCTGGCGGTGTCGCCATCGCCGTCCCGCACCGTCACGGTCGCCTGGATCAGGCCATCGAGATCAAGGGCATCGTCGTGGTCAGCCGGGGTGAAACCATCCTGCTGATGATTCAGCGCGACGTTCTGGGTCACCTTGAGCGTGCCGTCGGCCAGAATCTCGACCGTGAAGGCGACCTGGCCGCCATTATACTGTCCGGTGATGGTGGCAGCGTCGGTCGAAACCAGGGTGATCGCATGGCCACCAATAGTGGTGACGAAGCCGGTGGCGTTGCTTCCCGTCAAGGACAGGCCATAGCTTATCGAGCCGGCCCCGGCCGCACCGTCCTGCCCGAAATCGACTACGGGGGTGATGATCGCCGCCGTGCCCGAGGCGCTGATCGGGCCAGTGGCGAAGTTCGCACCGGTCTCGTCCAGCGTCAGTCCACCGGCGCTATTGACGCTGGCCGTGACCTGCGGGCCATCATCGTCGAATGTGAAGTAGGACCCGTTGCTGGTGATCAGGTCCACAACCGCCGCTTCGGTGACACTATCGCCGTCGCCGTCGGTGCGGGTGACCGAGTATTGCAGCTGGATCGGACCGCTGTCAGCCAGAAGCTGCAGCGTAGCGGTGGCGTCGAACTGATTGGCGTCGGTATGCGCGATCGCCTTGTAGAGGGTGGTCTGCAGCTGGCCATCGACGATCTTGATGTCGAACACCACAGTCCCGCTGGCTGTGCGGCCTTCGATGGTGGTCGCATCGAGCTGGAACAGGGTGATGACGCCGCCATCGGTTGCCGACAGATTGGTCGCCAGGCCACCTGCGTCGGTGCCCGTCGGCAGCCCGACAAAGCTCAAAGCGCTGGTATCGCTGCCGCCATCGGCGCCGAACGAGCCGCCGACGGTGAACAGGGACGCAAGGCCCGCCCCGCCGATCGCAGTCGTGCTGCGGCCGAGATACTGATCGACTGGCACAATAATGTCGTCATCATTGGCTATGCCACGAACGGTTTCACCAAGGCCATTGGCGCGGTCGACGCCAATGGTTTCGTCAACCTCGGACTGCAGACCGCCGAGCTCGCCGGCGAATGCGACGCCGACGGACAGTGTTGGGCCATCATCCTCGAAGCTGATCGCGCCGCCGGGCGCGGTGCTGGCCAGCGTAACGGATGCAGTCTGGCTGGCCACGTCGCCATCGCCATCGGTCGCGGTGATCGTATAGGTGACGGCAAGGGTCGGGCCGCCGCTTTCGCCCCCGATCAGCGACAGCAGCTGGGCTTCGTCCATGCTGGCAATGTCACCATGGGCCAGCGGGATCAGCTGCTGTACGAGGAGGCTCGCCGTCGCCGGATCGCCCGCACCGGTCACCTGGATATGCAGGGCAATCAGTCCGTTTTCGCCGCCAATGCGGCCGGTGATCGAGCCGTCTGCCTCAGTGAACAGGTAAATGGTGCGATCGGCCAGCGAGAGGCCTGCCAGGGGGGTCCCCGCGACTGCGGTCACCACCAGGTTGGACTGCACGCCAGCGTCCCCTACGCCCGACCCGCTCAGGACCAGGGCAAACTGATGCGCGACCACGCCACCATCGGCGCCAAGGCTGACGGAAGCAGAGAAAAGCGCGGCGAGCGCCCCGCCCCCGACGCCGACACTCGTGGCCGCTTGCCCGAAGGCCTTTGCATCGACCTCTGACAGGGTGCTGGTCAGGCCGGCACTCGAGAACGCGGCGCCATTGACATCGTCGGTCGCTGCGTTGCTGTCACCGGGCTTGGCGCTGAAAGTCTCGTCGAGCACCAGCGCGATGCCGCTCGAGCCAGCTTCGCCGCTCGTCGGCAGCACACCGACCTCGACAACAGGGGTGTCGTCATCGACATTGATGGCCATGCTGCCATCGACAAAATCGCCATCGGTGTCGGTCACGCGATAGGTGATGTCGAAGGCGACATTGTCCTCACCGGCGCCCGGGTGCTGGATCGCCGCAAGCTGTTCGATCGTGTAATTGCCGCTGGTGGTGTCGCTCAGCGTGACGCGCAGCACTGCCGCGCCATTCTGGCTGATGGTCAGCACCAGACCATCAGGGGAAACTGCCGATGTAAAGCCAAGGCCGGGGGGCAGCGCAACGCCGGTCAGCAGCAGGCTGGCCCCGCCATTGATCCCGTAATCATGCGCCAGAGTGCCGGTCTTGGGGCCAGAGGCGTCGTCACCCAGTCCACCTGGATTGCCGCCGAGCAGATCATCATCATCGAGCAAGGCGCCGCCATTGGCGCCGATCGTGGGCTTGGAGTCGATGAGAGTCGGAAAAAACGGCCGATCGACTTCGTTGCCGAAACCCAATTCAGTCGGGGGCAATAGCGACCCGATTGCGAAGGCATCGCCGATGTCGCCCACAGGGCGCTCGAAATTGCCACCCGAGCCTGGGACGTCATTGCCACCAGTCGGGCCAGCAGCGGCCTGGATGTCATTGGCGGCAAACAGGGCAGCGACAGTGGTGGGCGGGATCTCGACCGCGCCGATCATGATGGTCAGGCCCTCAACGGCGCCATTGGGCACCACGATGACCGAGCCGTCGGCCTGCACGAATTCAAGATCGGTGCCGTTGACGCGCGGCTGGTCGATGCTTGCGCCGTCCGGCAACCGAACCACACTGCTCTCGTCCACAGCGAGCACGAGACGCTGGACGCTTTCGCCTGCAGGGGAACCCGGCTGCTGCACATCGGCCTGGGCAACCAGAACTGGCCCCTTGCCCACCGTATCCCCGGCCTGTGCTGCGTTCACGTCACCCTCAACACGCTCGACCATGATCCACCCATCGCAAAATGTTAATTTACTGTTGCGACATTAGACTTGCCAGTTGAGCCAAAACAATTGGGCGCAGCCCGCCTATTTATATGCGGGTATGCGTAAGCAGAGTTTATTTGATTAACCTTACCGCACGGAGCATACGGACGTATGTCTATCCGTGTAGCGACTGAATTGAGCAGGCTTTCCACGCGCAACACTTCAGGACCTGGATGTCCGATCGCTTCGGTGCTGCAATGCCCCTTCCAGCCAGCCTTCCTTTGAACAAGCAGATTTTGTGAACAAGCAGACTTCGCCTTTGGCGTTGCCCCGTCATATCGAGGCGTGCCGCCAGATGCGGGCAACCAGCACTTGACCCGTCGCGGCTTTCGTGGAAGGCCCAGCGCCGGTCCTCATAGTCGGCGACGGTTAGCATGTTTTCAAAGACTCGAGCTCGCATTCTTGCCCTTCCCCGTCGCTGGAAGAGAGCAATCCTGGTGTTGTTCGATATTGTTGTGGTCAGCGTGGCCTTGTGGGCCAGCTTTGCCCTGCGCTTCGACCGCTGGACCATGCCTGCCAATCTCGATACCTGGCTGATCCTGCTGTCAGCGCCGGCCATTGCCGTCCCAATCTTCATCCGGATGGGGCTGTATCGGGCGGTTGTGCGCTATCTGCCCGAGCGTGCCCTGTGGACCATGCTGCAGGCCGTCACGCTTGCCGTTGTTCTATGGGTGCTTGTGGCTTTCCTCTCCCAGATGACGGGACGTGGTATCGTGCCGCGATCGGTCCCCATCATCTACTGGGCACTGGTTTCGATTGCCGTCATCGGCAGCCGCTTCGCCGCCAAATGGCTGTTTTGGCCAATCTCGCGCAAACTCATATTGCAGCGGCCTGCCGTGGTGATCTACGGCGCGGGGGAGGCTGGAACGCAACTGGCCATGTCTCTTCGGGCAACCCATTTCATTGCGGGCTTTATCGATGACGACACCGGCCTGCATCGCCGCGAAGTTGCCGGCATCCGGGTGTATCCGCGGTCACAGCTTTCCAATCTCGTGCAGGATTTTGGCGTTAAGCAGGTCATTCTTTCAATGCCATCGCTGTCAGCGTCGCGCCGGAAGGAAATCGTCGCTTCAGTGAGTGGGCACGGCGTCAAGGTGCAGTCGCTGCCGGGGATCACCGACCTGGTCACCGGCAAATATCTGGTCAGCCAAATCCGCGAAATTGAGATCGATGACCTGCTCGGCCGCTCTTCGGTGCCCCCTGACCTGGGTCTCATTCGCGAGATGATCGTGGGCCGAACGGTCATGGTTACCGGTGCCGGCGGTTCCATCGGCTCTGAACTCTGTCGCAAGATTGCCCAATGGAGCCCGCAGCGGCTTGTCCTGTTCGAAGCCAATGAGTTCGCGCTCTACCAGATCGACAAGGAACTCGCGGGCCGCAATGACGCCGCGACCATCGCGGTGCTGGGTTCGGTGACGGATCGTGCGCGTGTCCGGCATGCGATCATTCACCACGGCGTCGATGTGGTGTTTCACGCCGCAGCGCACAAGCATGTGCCCCTGGTTGAAGCCAACGTCCTGGAAGGCATCCAGAACAACGTCTTCGGCACCAAGACGGTGGTCGATGCCGCCTTTGACGCCGGCGTGAAGAGCTTCGTGCTCATTTCGACCGACAAGGCAGTCCGTCCGACCAACGTGATGGGCGGCACCAAGCGCTGGGCCGAATTGATCGTGCGCGAGAAGGCGGCCGAGGCTGCCAGGACGGGAACCAGTCAACGCTTTTGTGCGGTGCGGTTTGGCAATGTGCTGGGCTCCAACGGTTCTGTGGTGCCTCTCTTCAAGGAGCAGATCGCGCGCGGTGGCCCGTTGACGCTCACGGATCCAGGAATGACCCGGTATTTCATGTCGATTCATGAAGCCGCCGAACTCATCGTGCAGGCAGGCGCCCTGTCTGAGGGCGGTGACGTGTTCCTGCTCGACATGGGCCAGCCCATGCTGATTTCCGACCTAGCCGAGAACATGATCCGATTGGCTGGGTTAACGGTGAGATCAGAAACCCAGCCGGACGGGGATATCGAGATCGTCGCTACCGGCAAGCGGCCGGGCGAGAAAATGTATGAGGAGCTGTTCTACGATGCAGCGACCGCCCGTCCCACCAGGCACCCCAAGATTCTAAGGGCGGCTCCCGCAAGCGATGACTCTTCTCTTGGTTCGGCACTGCATGAACTGAGCCTCGCGCTGGCGCAGGAGAACGAACTGGCCGCCCGCAACATCTTGTTTGGCTTGATCGTCGAGACCGATCACGCGGGGAGGACTTAGCGCGGCCGGTCTGATCGATGTGCTCCATCATCGTGACGACAATGATCGCGTTGCTCGCCTCCCAGTAGAGGGAGCGCTGGGATTGGTGTCCGCTTGCCGATTGCCATGACCTCCCTGCGCCAGATGCAATACCGCCCTAATCGATACCGCCCAACGATGCCACCTGACTATGCTGCCTTCACCATTCCCGAGCACGATCGGCTTCTTGTCTCGGCTGAAAGCTGCGCAGGGGCAAAGGCAATTCAGTGACGAGTTTAAGCGCGATGCGGAGCGTCAAATCACCGAGCGTGGCTATCCGGTTTCGGAGGTTTCGCAGCGTCTGGGGGTGAGTGCCCATCGGCTTGGTGCTGAGCCTTGGTCCGCACTGCCAGACTGAACAGCGTTGCGGCGCGTTCAATGCGCTCCAGCAACCTGTCAGCGGCAGGCACATAATTCACGAACTCTTCGTCGGCTGCATAGATAGCATAGGCGGCGACCTCGGCCGAAAAGAACCCAAATAGCGGGCGCAATTGATGCTCGACGACGAGCGCATGGCGTTGGCCGCCACCGGTTGCGCCCAGAAGCACAGGCTTACCGACCAAGGCTTCCGGGTCGATGAAGTCGATGAGGTGCTTGAACAGGCCAGGATAGGATCCCTTGTACACGGGGGTCGTCACCACAAGCGCATCAGCGCCTTCAATTGCCTCGACAATTGCACGCGCCTCATCCGAAAGCTCATTGCGCGCATAGGCACCGCCCAATGCCCGGCCGGCATCAAGCAGGTCCAGCGGTAGGAGTTTCACCTCCGCATGGCCGGCAAGGCTTTGCCCCATGAAAGCCGCCAGCGCGCGTGACTTGGAAGGCCGCTGCGTATTGCCGGAAAGCAGGACCACATTGGCTGCGCCTGGGCGGGACAGGGGCGTTGCCTCTCGCCTGAATACTGTGCCGCTATCGGGCAAAGGTCTGCAGCTTTGTAAAGAAATCGGCCATGATAGCGTTGCGGTCGATCCGGTTCACATAGCGCATCAGATGCCGACTGCGATCACAGCTCCAGCTGGGAATGTCGGTGAGAATTGGGGTCGGCACCAGCACGCTGGGGCACCAGTCCGGATCAATCAGCCAGGCAATTGCCGCCATGTCCCAGATGACCTTGCTCCAGCCAGCCTGGTTGTCTCCCGCATACTCCTTGAACCGCTGCGAGAGGAAGCGACCAATTTCGCCATGCGGCTCTACATAGCGCTCGATCTCAGGCACCGTACTCACCAGGTGCGAAACCACACCACGGCAGGGCACGAGAACCAACGGCACGCCGCTGTCGAACAGCACCTGCGCGCCGCCAATATCCTGCTGCAGGTTGAATTCGTTGGTATCAGCCCATTCCAGTGCATGTCCGCCCAGCCAGACGACGACGATGCGATCGATGATTTCCGGCGCCTTGAGGATAGCTGATGCCACATTGCTGATGGCGGCAATGGCAATCACATAGAGCGGATCCTCGGGCGTCGAGCGACGCGCTCGCTGCACCAGGTCATCGACGGCATCTGCGTTTCGCGCAACCTTGGTTGGACCGACGAAATCGGTGACGCCGCGATAGACAAGTCCGTCAGCCGGGCGCCCCAGCCGATCGAGCAGGCGCCCGATCTCCTGAAAGCTGAGTTCCATGCCGTGGCCCGGGCTATTGGAGCGCGGATTGAGAAATGGTGCTGCATAGATCGCCTCGGTCGCGACGCGATCGGTCGATAGCAGCATTTGCGTCAGCGCGAACTGATCATCGATTTCGTTGAACGTGTCGGTGTCGAGCACGGCGCGGATCTTGCCGCGCGGCGGTTCCAGCAGCTTCAGCCTCTGGGCTTCAGTCAGCGTGAAAGCCATGTGATGTCCTCTTTCGTTCTACGTTCGGCTATCGTCAAAAGCGTTAGTGGTCGCGCATGTCGCGGTAAGCGGCCTGAAGCTTCAGGAAGGATTGATGCCGGCGTGCATGGATCGCACGCGATGCCGCGTCGGGGGTGATGACGTCTTCGACCTGGGACATGTCGGCCATGACTGCCTCCAGACTGGAGGCCTGCCCGGACGCGACTGCGGCCAGCATGGCGGAGCCCAGCAACACCGGCTCCTCGGTTTGCACGGTGGCGATGGCGACCCCCGCTGCATCGGCGAGCATGCGCCGCACCAGGCGGCTTCGCGCCGCGCCGCCACTGACAACCACCGTCGAAATGTCGATAGTCTTGGCGCGGAGGGCATCAAGGATTTGCCGGAGGCCGTAGCCGATCGATGCCAGACCCGCGAGATAGAGCCGGACCAGGCTGGCTTCGTCGGCTTCAAGACTTAGCCCGGCGATGACGGCTCTCGCCTGAGGGTCGGCAAGGGGCGCGCGATTGCCCAGAAATTCAGGAACAACATGCAGACCTGCGATCAGGTCTGTCGGGGATCCATCCGCCAGTAGCGCCTGCGCACGCAGGTCGAGCCAGTGGGTGAGGCCCATGCCGGCCGATTGCGCCTGGCGGAGCCCTTCCGGTGCGTAGGGATGAAGCTGCACCAGGTGGTCAATGGCGGCTCCGGCGGCCGATTGCCCACCTTCATTGAGCCACAGGCCCGGCAGCAGGGCCGCGTAATATGGTCCCCATATTCCGGGGACGAGAACCGGTTCACGAGTGACGTTCAGGGTGCAGGCCGAGGTTCCAAAGACATAGGCCAGCCGCTGTTCCAGCGCACCCGGCAGGCCAGCCGCGCCCAATGTCCCGATGGCACCGGCATGGGCGTCGATGATCCCTGCCGCGACCGGCGTGCCCGCTACCAAGCCGAGGTCGGCTGCTGCCTGCTCGGTCAGGCCAGACGCCAGGCTGGTGCCGGGGTCGGCGATCTGGCTGCCAATGCGCGCAAAGCCATCGGCCTTGAGATTACCCAGCCCGATCATATCGAAATAGCTCTCATCCCAGGCATTCTCATGGGCGAGATAGGTCCATTTGCACGTCACCGTGCAGGTAGAGCGCACGAGGCTTCCGGTGGCCTTCCAGGTCAGGAAGTCGGCAAGATCCATGAGCTGTGCGGCGCGCTCGATGCTGTCGGGCAGGTGGCGCGCCAGCCACAGGATTTTTGGCGTCTCCATCTCGGGCGAGATGCGGCCGCCGACATAGTCGAGCACGCGCGCGCCACTGCGGTTGATCTCTTCGGCCTCGGCGGTAGCGCGCTGGTCCATCCACAGGATGATATTGCGATCGTCTTCGCCGGCGGCATTGACCGCAACCGGCCGCCCATCCCCGTCCAGCACCACCAGCGAGCAAGTCGCGTCAAAACCGATGCCGACCACTGTGTCAGGCGCCACGCCTGCATCAGCCAGCACCGTCCCCACCGCCGCACAGATGGCCTGCCAGATATCGCGGCTGGACTGCTCGGCATGAAGGGGACGTGGCCGCCATATCTGGATTGGCCGACTGGCCGACGCCAAGAGCAGGCCAGCGCTGTCGAAGAGCCCTGCCCGTGCCGAGCCGGTGCCAACGTCGATGCCGATAAAATGCGCCATTGCCAAAATCCTAGAGGTCCAGACCGCGTGGAATGATCACCAGATCGCGGATGGTGACTTTCGGATTGCGCGTCAGCATGAACATCACGGCCTCGGCGACCTCATCGGCCTCCATCAGGCTGCCATTGGCGAGCGCTTCCTCGAGCTTGGCCTTGGGCCAATCATCGATCAGTGGTGTTACCACCGGACCGGGCAGGACCGCGCCAACGCGCACGCCCTGCGTCGCAACCTGCCGGCGCACGGTATGCACGAATGCCTGCACCGCGTGCTTGGAGGCGGTATAGATCGGCTCCCACATGACCGGGACGACACCGGCGACCGACGAGGTCACGATGATATCGCCGGACCCGTTGGCAATCATGTGCCCGAGCACGGCATGAACCGAGCGAAACACTGCGTTGACGTTGAGGTTGAGCATGCGGTCCCAGGCGTCGGGATCGCCCTCGGCCACCGGGCCGCCTACATAAGAGCCGGCATTGGCGTGAAAGATGTCCAGGCGATCTGAGTGCTCAAGGATAGCGGGCAGCATCCTGGCGTGACTCTCGGGCACCAGCAGATCGATCTCGATCGGAAACGCCAACTCGCCCAGTTCGGCGGCGCGTGCTGCAAGCGCCGCGCCGTTTCGATCCACCAGGAATGTTTTGACGCCGGCAGCGACGAGATGCTTGGCGCATTCATAGCCAATACCCGAACCTGCCCCGGTGATCGCCGCAGTCTTGCCAGCCAGTGTCTGTGCCATAGTCTTGTTTCAGTCCTAGTTTTCTAAGTCGCTGGCCGGGAAGAGGCGAACATCGGTATCGGCGAAGGAGAATGAGACATTGGCATCGAGTGCCTGCTCGACATCGCCCGGCAAGACCGCCAGAAGCGACGAGCCATCGGCCAGCCGGATGCTGATCACCGTCTCCGGGCCCATGCGTTCGACCAGCGTCACCGTCCCGCTTACCTGATGTTGCCCGGGATTGAGGGTCAGCGTCTGCGGACGCACGCCAAGCAGCGCCTTGCCAGGCGCCGTAACCCGGCCAGCCGGAACGACGAGGTGTTCGAGGCCGGGCTGGGCAAGGCGCGCCTTGCCGTCTTCGACGGATGTCACATCCACCTTCAGCAGGTTCATTCTGGGTGAGCCGATGAACCCGGCGACGAAGGCGTTGCAAGGATTGCGGTAGAGCTCCATCGGCGCGCCGACCTGCTGGACGACGCCGCCCTTGAGCACGACGATCTTGTCGGCCAGGGTCATGGCCTCCACCTGATCGTGCGTGACGTAGATCATCGTCGCCGCCAGATCCCGGTGCAGCTTGGCGATCTCGGTGCGCGTCTCCATGCGCAGCGCGGCGTCCAGGTTGGAGAGCGGCTCATCGAACAGGAAGATCGAGGGCTCCCGGACGATGGCCCGGCCGATGGCAACACGCTGCCTTTGCCCGCCAGAGAGCTGGCTCGGCTTACGGTCCAGCAGGTGTTCCAGCTTGAGGATGGTCGCAGCCTGCAGGACGCTCCTGTCGATCTCCGCCTTGGGCGTCTTCCGCAGGGAGAGACTGAACCCCATATTCTCGGCCACGGTCAGGTGCGGGTAGAGCGCATAGGACTGGAAGACCATGGCAATGCCACGGTCACGCGACGGCACGTCATTGCTGACCCTGCCATCGATCTCCAGCTGGCCGCCGGAAATTTCTTCCAGCCCGGCAATCAGGCGCAGAAGCGTGGATTTACCGCAACCCGACGGGCCGACAAAAACCACGAACTCGCCATCCTCGATATCGAGGTCCACACCCTTGATGACTTCGACCCCGCCGAAGTCCTTCTTTACGCCGCTCAGTTTCAATCGAGCCATCATTCTCTCCATGTCGCATAGAGGCAACCTGCATCGCTGCAGGCCGCAATGCCTACGCGGCTATGTCTCAGGCCGGGACCGAGACGTCTTCGGTTTCGGGCGTCAGCCGCTCACCTTCCAGGCCGCGCAGATAGGCGCCGTTGTCGAGCAGCTTGCGGCGCAGGGCGTGGATATCGACCTCCGATGGCAGGATGCCCTCGGTCACGGCAAGGCCAGCGGCGCGGCCGGCAGCTTCGCCCATGGCCATGCAGGTCGCCATGACGCGGATCGCGCCCATGGCTTCGTGCGTCGCCGAGATCGACCGGCCGGCAACGATGAGGTTTTCGATATTGGCCGGCAGCAGCGAGCGGTAGGGAATGTCGTAGCAATCGCCGCACCAGATCAGCGTGCATCCCTCGTCGCCAGGGCGATGGATATCGATCGGATAGGAGGCCACCGCGATGGCGTCCTCAAAATGCCGGCAGCCCAGCACGTCCTGCTCGTTCATCGTGTAGCGGCCGACAATGCGGCGGGTTTCCCGAATGCCCAGAAACGGCGCAGTCTTGGTGAAATGAGCCTCTTCAAAACCGGGTACGTAATTGACAAGATATTCGACAATGTCATCGATCTGGCGCCGCGCGACGATCTCGCCATTGGTCAGCGAGCGGGCATCGGTGCCATCCGTCCCGGTGACCCGAGTCATGTTGATCCACACCTCGCCCTTTTTCAGGCCGGTGATGATGATCGTCCGCTCATTGGGGATTTCGAGATTGCGTTCGGTCCGCGCCCTGGCAATCAGCTCGCGCAGGCCGACAACGATGAACTGGTGGTTCTGGCCGAAATATTCAGCCGGAATGAAGTCGGTCAGATAGGTGCGCTTCTCGACCGCAATCGACGTCCGCAGCTTTTCGGTGTCGACATTGGACAGGCAGAACATCAGGGTCGGTGGCTGCATGCCGCCATGTTCATTGCCCTTTTCGGTGGCGACGCCGGCGCGGTAGGCGACATCGGCATCGCCGGTGCAGTCGATCACCACCTTGGCCACCACGACGCTGCGGCCGCTCTTGCTTTCGGTGATCACGCCACGAATGGCCGAGCCGTCATCGCTCATGATGACGCCAGCGACGAAGGTATAGAACACGACGTCGACACCGGCCTCGGTGAGCATTTCGAGGCCCACGGTCTTGACCGCCTCGGGCTCGACCAGGGTGATGCCCATATGCAATGGGCAAGGACGGTGCTCGGAAGCGGCATCCCGAACCTTCAGGCGATCGATGAACTTCTGCGGCAGGCCATAGATGACCTGATTGCCCTTCTGGCCCAGGAAACCCAGCACCGGCAGGCCGATGGTCATGTTGCCGCCGACAAAACTGCGGCTTTCAAGCAGGCCGACCTTGAGGCCGTCTTCGGCCGCAGCCAGAGCCGCCGTCAGACCAGCGGGGCCACCGCCCACAACGAGAACATCGTATTCAGCGCTGACTTCGAGTTCGCGGGCGGGTTCGGTAAAGGTCTGGGGGGTGTCCATGATCTGGATCCTGGGTGCGTGAGCTTAAGACTGGGGTGAAGACGATGGGATGAGGGACGGCCGGTGCCGCCCCTCATGGAGGTGGTTACGCCGGCAGCAGCGGCTGGATGCGCGTCTGCATGGCAGCGACTGCGTCCTGGGGCGATTTGCGCCCCAGCACGGCGAGCTGGACTTCCTCGATGAAGATCTGCTGGGCGCGGGCGGCCTCGGCGAAGGGCGGGAAGGCACCACGCGCATTGGACAACACCTGGGACTCGATCTCAGCCAGCGCATTCTTGGCAGTCAGTTCCGGCTCAAGGAAGGTCGACACGCGTGCCGGCCCATTGCCATTGAGCGCCATGCCCAGGGTGTTCTTCTTGGAGGAAACTTCCTTGATGAACTGCCAGGCCAGATCCTTGTCGACCGCGTTGGCCGGGATGGTCATTGCCCAGGCTTCGACCACTGCCGACATTTCGGCCTTGCCCTTGAGCGTTTCGGAGATGGGGAAGCCGATGGCCTTGATCTTGCCGGCATAGTTGGAGACTGCGGGGTCATTGAGCTGGGCTGCGCGGGCGAAGGGCAGCACGCAGAAGGCGGCGCGACCCTGCTGCATCCAGGTCAGCAGCTCCTCGCCCTTATTGGTCGCATAGGAGCGGGGTAGCGCCCCTTTCTGGAACATGTCAGCCAGCACTGTCAGGGCCGACTCCATCGCCGCCGGATCGGGCAGCAGCTCGAAGTCGCTATTGATGAAATCGCCGCCAAAGGCGCGCGCAAACATCACCGGGAACACCGCCAGATCCGAAGCCAGGATCATGCCGGTGGCCTTGCCGTGTTCGCTGATGGCGATCGTCTGTGCGACCAGTTCCTCAAGCGTCGTCGGGGGCGCGTCAAATCCAGCTTCGGCCAGCAATTCCTCGTTGTAGAACAGGCCCTGCGTCGCCGTGCGGACCGGGATGCCGATGAGACGGCCGTCGATGGTCATGCCGCGCACCAGGCCGGCGGCGATATCGTCAAACGCCTCGATCGGGTCCTTGTCCTGATATTCCTGCAGTGACTCGAACAGCTTGGCATTGTCGCTGGTGGGACGATTGTCGACCATGTAGCCGACCGAAAAATCGGTCTGCGCCAGGCTGGCTTCACGGAAGAGCCGATCCATCAGGGGATTGGAGTCGAGTGTGGTGAACACCACATCGGTATCGTGGTCCTGCTTCCAGTCGGCCAACAGGTCTTTGTCCCCTTCGCCCAGCGAGGTCTGATGTACCCGGTGGCTCAGCACCTGCAGGGTCTTGGATTGGGCAAAGCTGGGCCCGGCTGCCATCAAGGCGATACCGCCGGCCACTGTGCCCAGGAAATGACGCCGCGTGAGACGGAATGCGTTGGATTCAGACATAGTTTCCTCCCATGGAATTTTGACTTCAGTTCAGCCTGACTGGCGCCAGGTATTGGATCAGCCCTTCGTCGCTCCGGCCGTCAGGCCCGCCACCAGGTAGCGGTTCATCAGCATGACGAAGATCAGGACGGGCAGCAGCTGGATGGTCGAAGCGGCAAACAGCACACCCCAATCCACCCCTTCGATCGAACCAATCATCTCGGAGATCACCAGCGGCGCGGTCTTGGCCTTGGTGCTGGTAAAGATGAAGGCGAAGAGAAATTCGTTCCAGGCGAACACCACCACGAACACCGCAACGGCGATGATGCCGGGCGCCGCGAGGGGCATGATGATCCGCCACAGAATGACCGGTAGCGTCGCCCCGTCCATCGAGGCGGCCTCATCCAGTTCGCGCGGTATCTGGTCGACAAAAGTGCGCATCAACACCGTACCGAGCGAGACGAAGAAGGTGGCGTAGAGCACCGACAGAATGAAGTGGGTGTCGGCCAGGCCCAGATTGTTGACGATCGGAAACAACGGCAGCGTGACGACAATCGGCGGGATAAGCCGGATGGCGATCAGCGACAGCAGTGACGCCCCCAGCCAGCGGCTGGAATAGCGCGAATAGACGTAGCCAGCGCAGGTTGAAGCCACCACCGCCAGCGCCGCGGCACCAATGGTGACGATGGTCGAGTTCAGCAGCCCGTGGAAGAACACGGCCCAACGCTGCCACAGGGTGATGTAGTGGTCGAAGGTCGGCTCAAACAGCCATTGCGGCGGGACGGCGAAGATCTCGCGGCCCGGCTTGAACGACGATGTGATGATGAAAACGATTGGAAACAGGGACCACACCAGCAGCAACAGCACTGCCAGGGTTTTGCCCGCATTGACGAGGATCCGTTCAGCCCGCATTTCGCACCTGCCGACGAAGAAGGTAGATGTAGCCCGATGCCAACAGCATCGAGACGATGACCATGATCCAGGCGGTCGCGGCCGCCGGACCAAAGGCGCTGAAGGTGAAGGCTTCCTGGTAGAGATAGACAGCGACCACCTCGGTGGTCCGCGCCGGTCCGCCGCCGGTCAGCAGCCAGACTTCGGAAAACAGCCGGAAGGCGAAAATGTAGCGGAACAGCAGCGCGACCAGGATGGCCGGTCCAAGCAGAGGCATGGTGACCCGGCGGAAACTCTGCAGCGGCGTCGCGCCGTCAATACGGGCGGCCTCGTAGAGATCGGACGGCAAGGCCAGGCGCGCGGCGTAGATGATGACGAAGGTAAAGGGCAGATGCATCCAGATCGTCAGGATGGCGATCATGATCATCGCGTGCGACGGCTCATAGGACCACTCCAGCAGCGGCAGGTGTAGCGCCGTCAGCAGGTTGGAGACCGGCCCCACATCAGGATCGAACAGAAACCGCCACATGGCGACGCCGACGACTTCTGAAACAGCGTAAGGCGCCAGGACCGCCACAAAGAGAATGCGGCGAAACCACAGGCCAGAGTTGAACAGCAGCGCCATGCCGAGCGCGATCAGCATCTCCAGATGCACGGCAACGACGACGAGGACGACGGTGTTCCACAGCGCATTGTGAAAGCCCGGATCGGTCAGCACCCGGACATAGTTTTCCCAGCCAACGAAGCTGGCGCTTTGCCCGAACGTGGATGTGTGGAAACTCAGCCAGATCACGTAGACCGACGGGATGACGATCACGCTGAGCAACAGCAGCTGTACCGGGGCCAGCAGCGGCACCATCTGCCACATTCGAGAAGTCTTCATTCTTTCCTCCGACCGCCTGCTCCCACAGGCGGCAAATACGTCACGTCGTCAGGCCAGCCGGGCGACCGAGCTGCGCACCTGCAGGGTCGCAGCCAGCACAATGCTCTCCGGCAGTTCTGCTGAACCTTGAATGCGGGACATCAGGCGGGCCCATGTCCTGTCTGCGATCTGATCTATCGGCTGGCGAACCGCCGTCAGCGGCACCTTGCGCGCCGTCATCCAGGTGTAATCGTCGAAGCCGATCAGCGAGATGGCATCGGGTATTTCGAGGGACCCGCGCGCCAGGGCTGACAGCGCCGCAAGCGTGGTCACGTTGGTCATCGCGATAATGGCGGTCGGGTGCTGGTTGGCATTGAGCCACTCGCCCAGAATCTCGGCGCCGGACTCGTGGTTGATACCAACCTCGATGACCCGCGGCGCCGGCACCCCACGGGCCGCGCAACAATCCGCCACGCCGCGGATACGATCCTGAATCGGGCGGAAGGCGCTGACCGAGGACGCAATGGCAATGGAGCGGTGCCCACAGTCGAGCAGATGCTGCGCCGCTTCCCAGCCTGCTGCGTGGTTGTCCACGGTAACCGTGTCGACCGCCAGATCATCTTGCCCAACACGGTCGACAAGGATGATCGGCAGATTGGCGAATTCGCGCCGCAACAACTGCGGCACAGTATTGGTTGCCGGCACTGCGATAATGCCCGAAGGGCGCCAGCCCATCAGTGCATCGAGACGCGCAGCCTCTACCGCCTCGTCATCCTGCGACGACACAACGATGACCTGATAGGCGACTGCGGCAGCCAATTGCTCGATGCGCGACACCAGCGAGGTGAAGAACGTATCGTTGAAATTGGGAACCAGCACACCGACGACCTGGGCACGGCCAGACTTGAGCTGTGAGGCCGCCCGATCCACCTGATACGACAATGCCCGGGCCGCATCGTTCACCCGCGCCGATAGTTCCGGGGTGACGACCTTGCGCCCCGAAAACACATTGGAGACGGTCGCAATAGAGACGCCTGCCATTTCGGCGACCTCCCTGATTGTGACTTTCGACATTCGCGCCGCCCGAGTTAAACGTTTCACTGTGAGTTAAACGTTTATCTGCGCGATATCATGGTGTCAAGGCGATCGGTGCCGAAACGCTTGGTCGCTTGCCGGATGTTGCTATCGATAGGCGGCGCGCCCGTTGCTGCAATAATTTGGGCCTCGGCTTCTGGCCCGTTTTTCGAGGGCGAAGCCGAAGGAACCTGGCCGATGCCTGACCGGCCAACAGGGTCGGGTCAGGGGCTCGAATTAGGCAATGTAGCCAGTTCTGAATGGAGCCGCGCCAACGGGCCGCCAGACAGCGTTCGCGTGGCGTCTTTGGACGCTCAAAGATCGTGAATGCTGCTTGCCCCAAGGTCGGCCAGCGCGGTGTGGTCGATGAAGCCGGACATGGGCAGGTCCCGGTTGGCCAGCCGGCCAATCAGGGCTGCCGCATAGCGGGAAGAGAGCTGCGCCAGGGCACTGCCACGATTGAGCGCCGGGCTCGCCTTCACGCATTTATAGAGCGACTTCTCCACCGGGCGACCATCGGGGGCAGTTCCCCGGGTCGTGATGTAGATGGTCACGACGTCATCCTCGATCCGCGTGAGGCTGGTTCCCAGCATTGAGCGCAGCAGGTCACGCCGATTGCACAGGTTCAGATCGTGCAGCAGGAACTGCATGTAGTCGAGATGCCCCGGATAGCGCAGGGTCTTGAAGGTGAAATTCTTGATGCCGAGGCGCTGGAACGCAGCGACATCGCCGACGCCACCGGACGTGGTGAAGGCCTCGAGCGCCACGCCATCCAGCGTGAGAGTTTCGTGCTGTTCCATCGACGCGATTTCCTGAACGAGCCCACCCCGGAGTGCCAGGGCGGGATGCACATATTCGTCGATGGCGCTGTCGAGGTTCCAACTCACGCCATAGCCGAGCCGGTCCACCCGGAACCGGGGCAGCACGCCAACGCGAATGGTCAAATCCCCCGGCAGCGGGGTCTCGGCCAGCAAGCTCAGGGCAAGATTTTCCACCAGACCGGGCGAGAGACCGCAGCCCAGCATCACACTGCGCTGGGCCGCCAACGCCGCAAGGCTGCGGGTCACCTTCTCGTTCGGTTTGGAAAAATCGAGGAAGTGCACATTGGCTCTGGTGGCGATTTCGGCAATCTGCACGGTCGAGCGATTGGGCACGGCCGACACGCAGAGGTCCTGGTCCTCCAGCAGAGCGAACAGCTCCTCCGCCTGCGAATAGCTGGCCAGCTGCGCCTTGACGCCCTCTGCCCGCGCCTTGTCCAGAGCCTCCTCGGACAGATCGACCAAGGTGACCTGATAGGCGCCAGCTGCCGAGAGATCGCGCGCCAACATGGTGCCGATCAGACCAGCGCCAACGATAGTCACCTTGAATGTCATCTGGCTCAATTCCTAGTGCGAGAAACGAAGTTGCTCAGCCGTTCGTCCGACGGATTGAAGATAATCTCGTCCGGGCTGCCTTCCGCGGCGATGCGGCCCTTGTCGAGGAACAGCACACGGCTGGACACATCGGCGGCAAAGGCCATCTCATGCGTCACGATGGCCATGGTGATACCCTCGCGGGCAAGGGTGCGGATAACATCGAGCACTTCGCCGACGAGCTCAGGGTCCAGGGCGCTGGTGACTTCATCAAGCAGGAGAACGCCCGGCTGCATCGCCAGCGCCCGGGCAATGGCCACACGCTGCTTCTGTCCGCCCGAGAGCTTGCTGGGATAGCTGTCATGCTTTTCTGCGAGGCCAACCAGGCCCAGGAAGTGCATGCCAAGGGCCTGCGCTTCGGCCTTGGGCATGCGCTTGACGCTGATCGGGCCCTCACACACGTTCTGCAGCACGGTCATGTGCGGAAACAGGTTGAAGTGCTGAAACACCATGCCGACATTGCGCCGCAACGTGCCGATGCCGATCTGATCACCCCGGTCGCGAAAACTGGGGATGACGGAGGCGCCCTGGTAGAGCACCTGGCCGCTGGATGGGGTTTCCATCATGTTGAGGCAGCGCAGAAACGTGGATTTGCCCGATCCCGAGGGCCCGATCAGGGCCACCACCTCCCCGCGCTGCAGGTCGAGGCTGAGATTCTGGAACACCTGCAGCTTCTGGAAGTTCTTGGACAGGTTTACCGCTTGCAGCACTGGGCCGGTAAAGGCCGCATCATTGGTCCGGGCGAGGTCAGTCACTGGTGCGCATCCTCTTTTCGAGCAAGTCCGCAAGCTGGGTCACAGGCACCAGGATCGCCAGATAGAGCAGCGCCATCACGGTGTAGGACTCGAGCGGACGGTAGGTCTGGCCGTTCACCACCGCCGCCATATAGGCGAGGTCAGCGACGGACAGGACCGAGATGAGTGAGGTGTTCTTGAACTGGATAACCGACTGGTTGATGAAAGACGGCAGCATCCGCTTGATGGCCTGGGGCGCAATGATACGCCACATCGCCTGGCTCGGGCTCATGCCGATGGCGGCAGCCGCCTCCTGTTGCCCCCGGTCGATCGAGATAATGCCGCCGCGGAAAATCTCGGCATAGAACGCGCCGACATAAAGCGACAGCGTCAGCATCGCGGCGAAGTGGTTGTCGACATTGACGCCAACCAGCAACGGGAACGCGTAGTAGAACCACAGCAATTGCACCAGCAATGGCGTGCAGCGGAAAAGCTCCTGATACAGACGGGCGAAATAGCCCAGAAAACGCCAGCGCGAAAGCCGGGCGGCGCAGGTGGCTATGCCGATCAACACGCCGAATACAATTGAGCCGACAGTGTATAACACCGTGACCTGGAGACCGAACCAAAAGAGGTCGAAATTCTGCCAGATTGAGTGGAAATCCCAAGTGTATGTCAACGCTTAGGTCCCTCCTTTTCTTGTTCTGTGCTCGCGGTCCGAGCTGCGGCGCGCCGTCACTCCGATCCGACGGAATGCCACAAACCGAGGTCGGCGACGGTGATTGTTAAGCAGCCCATCCAAGGGAACAATGCAAACCAATGCGCGCCGCTTAGCGAATTTCTTGAAAGCTGGCCTCGAAACGACCCAGCGTGTGCGCCAGCGATAGCCAGTTCGCCTCCGACATTGCCACCATGGGCAGGCGCATATCTGCCGAGGCCAGACCCAGATGGGCGAGAGCGGCTTTGACCGGGCCGGGATTGGCCTCGATGAACATGGCCGCCGTCAGCTCCGACAGCTGTTCGTGCAGCATCAGGGCGCGTTCCGTATCCCCTGACTGCCAGGCCCTGACCAGGGCGACCATCGCGGCGGGCGCATAGTTGGAAACAACGCTGGTCACGCCCACTGCGCCAGCGGACAGGAACGGCACGGTCAGGCCGTCGTCGCCGGAGTGGATCACCAGGCGATCACCACAGCACAGGCGAAGCTTGGTCACCCGTTCGACCGACCCGCCGGCCTCCTTGATTGCCACGACATTGGCGCAGCTATCGAGAATGGCCTTGCAGGTCTCGGGCGCGATTTCGACGCCGCAGCGGCCAGGCACCGAGTAGAGCACGATGGGCAGGGAGGTGGCGGCAGCAATGGCCTGGTAGTGGGCGATGAGCCCGGCCTGGCTGGGCTTGTTGTAGTAGGGCGTGACGACCAGCAACATGTCGGCGCCCGCCGCTTCGGCCCGAAGCGCCTTGGCAATGGCGGTGCGCGTATCATTGGCCCCGGCGCCGGCCATGACGATGGCGCGACCGGCGGCCAGGCGCACGGTGCGGGCGATCAGCTCTGCGGCTTCGTCATCGCTGAGCGTTGCGGCTTCGCCCGTGGTGCCGACAGGCACCAGGCCGGCAATGCCGGCTGCCAGCTGGCGCTCCACCAACGCGTCGAAGGCATCATAGTCGATGGCGTCACCCTTGAAGGGGGTCACGAGTGCGGTGAACACGCCGGCAAGCTGGGCTCGATAGTCAGTCATGAATGTACTCCTGGTTGGGTGAGGGTGTCGGCAAGGCTGAATCGCCCGCGCTGTGCCCCTGATTCGACAAGCCAGCGGGCAGCGGCAAGCGCGCCTTCGGCATAGGCTGCTATGGTTTGAACCGAGCAGCGGAAGCTCATTTCACCGGCGCTCATATCGAACCGGACAATGGTGTCGCCCACGACATTGGCCTCGCGCTGGACGACGATATGGGGTGTCTCGATTGCGACGGTGGAGGCGGCCTGGCGGGCCTCCCGGATCAGCGCAGCCAGCTGCTGGGAGGTGCCGGACGGCTCGGCCTTCTTGTTGATATGGTAGGTCTCGATGATGGTGGGATCAGCGCTGGGGGTCTGGCGGGCGAACTGCAGGACCGCGAGCTTGAACGCCTCGAAGCCGAAGGCAAAGTTGGGGCTGATCAACAGCGCCCGGTGACGGGCATGCCCCTCAAGCCTGGCCTGCTGGGCGGGGGTAAAGCCGGTCGTGCCGATAACCATGGGCAGGGCAAGGCGTGCCGATATCTCCTGCAGCTGCAGGCTGGCCGCCGGATTCGAGAAATCGATCACCACGTCGCAATAGCTGCGGAAATCGGCATCGGCCACCCGATACTCGATGCTGCCATTGGCGACCGGAGTGCCCAGCAATCGCGATTGCGGGGAGACAAAGGCCGCAGCCAGCTCCAGGCCGGGATCGGCCAGCACCGCCTCGACCAGTTTCAGGCCGACGCGCCCGGAGGCGCCCATTATTCCAACTCTCATGTGACGCCTCCGATGACCGCGCAGGAGTTCATCGACATTCAGTCGATGACCACTTTGGTTTCGGACATTTCGCGGATGGTGATGCGGACACCCTCACGGCCCAGGCCGCTACCTTTGACACCGCCAAAGGGAACGTGTTCGGCCCGGAAATCGGGACCTTCATTGATCATCACCCCCCCCACGATCAGATCGCGCGAGAAGGTCTTGATCAGCGCGTGATCATTGGTGAACACCCCGGCCTGCAGGCCATAGGCCCCCGCATTGACCTCGGCGATGACGGCTGCCGCGTCGCTGAAGCTGCGCGCAGCGATGATCGGCCCGAACGTCTCTTCGGCAATAACGGGTGCATCGGCCGCGATATCGGCAAGGATGGTGGGCTGAAACAGCGTGTCGTCGTGCTGACCCCCAGCCAGGAGGCGCGCGCCCTGGGCGATGGAAGCATCGACGCGGCCCTGAACCTGCCGGGCGGCGGCGAGATCGATCACCGTGCCCATGTCGGTGGCCTCGGCCGCAGGATCGCCAAAGCTCACGGCGTTGACGGCGGCGACCAGCTTATCGAGGAAGACCGCCTCGATATCGCGATGCAGGTACAGTTTCTTGGCGGCAGCGCAGCTCTGGCCGGCGATCTCGAAGCGGTGGCCGATAACCGTCTGGACTGCACGATCCAGGTCGGCATCGGGGAACACGAAGAGCGGATCATTGCCGCCCAGTTCCATCAGGCAGCGCACCAGGCCGGTGGTATTCTTGAGGGCGAGGCCTCCGGCCGTCCCGCCGGTGAAGGACAGCAGGTTGATCGGCGAACGGGCCAGGGCGACGGCGATATCGGCACCGCCATGCACCATCTGGAACAGGCCCTCGGGAAAGCCGGCCTTGGCCGCCAGCTCAACCAGGCGGGCGGCCGCCAGCGGGGCCTTGGGTGATGGCTTGGCCACCACCGCATTGCCCGCGGCAATGCCCGGCCCAAGCTTGTGGCAGAGCAGGTTGAGCGGATAGTTGAATGGGGTGATGGCAGCAATGACGCCGACCGGCTCATAGGTAATGGTCGCCAGCTTGTCGGCTCCGCCTTCCACGATGGCGCAGTGCACCGCCTCGCCATCAAGGAAGGTCGCGGCGTCGCCGGAGAGCTTCAGCGTGTTCTGGGCCCGGCGCACCTCGTTGCGGGCCTCGCGGATGGTCTTGCCCATCTCGCTGGAAATGATCAGCGCCAGATTGTCCTGGTCGAGCGCGATCTGTTCGGCCAGGGCGTTGAGCAGAGCCCGCCGCATGGCGGGCGTCGAGCGCCGGAAGTCGCGCTGGGCAAGCGCGGCGCGCGCCACCGCGGCTTCGACATCGGCCGGGCTCGACTGCCCCACTTCACCCACCAGCTGGCCATTGAACGGATTGATGACGCTCATGCGCGAAGAAAGGGATGCGTGATGGATCTGGTTCATTGGTCTCTCGCAGATTGGTCGTGATGCGCAGGCTCGTCACCGAGCAGCGCGGAGATGGGCAACGGGCGCACTGGCCAGCGGCTGCCCGTGAGATCGGAAGCGACAAGGGGACTGCCCGGGTTCAGTTCGCAGGCAATGCGGGCGCTGTTATCAGCGCAGAAACGTCCCTGGCAGGCCCCCATGGTGAAGCGACCATTGTGTTTGATTTCCCGGCCGGAGAGCGCTCCAGTGCCCCCCAGCAATAACTTGAGGTCCTGCAGGCGGCGCCGCTCGCAACGGCACACAATGGTCTCGTCGGGCAAAGCCGTCAGCCGGGGCGGCCCGGCAATGGGCGCAAACATCGTGGCAAGAACGGCCTGGGCCGCTCGCTGGCGGGCAATGCCGTCCAGGCTGGCGGCAGCGTCGTTCGGCTTGCGGCTCAGATAGGCCGCCACATCGGCGGCCGCGCGCATGCCATCGAGCTGCGAGGCGATCGCCCCGAGCGCCTCGCGGCAGTCGCCGGCCCGGGTGATGAACGGCATTGTTGTGGTGCCTGCCTGATCGGCGGGCAGGCCGAAATTGTTGGAGCGAATGCCGTCATGCAGCGCCACCTGGTCGATGAGCAGGGTTTCGCGGCGGCCATCGGCATGGCGCAGTTCGGCAGCGAGCTGGCTGCCGGCGCGGTCGAGGGCGATGAGCTCGGTGCCGCGCCGCCAGCTGATGCGGTGGCGGACGATACCGCTGAGATAGCCGAGAGCATCGGCGAGCAGTTCGGCGTGGGGCAGCAGTCCCAGGCCATTGCCGTTGATTGCCATGGGATTGCCGCTCTCGATGATGGCCACGGGCGCATTGCCCAGTGCCGCCATCTGCGCCGCCACTGCAATCAGCAATGGCCCATTGCCCGCCAGCAGCACCCGCCCCTGGGGCGCGGTGCCGGTTTCCTTCATCATCACCTGCAGGCCGCCGGCCGTGACGACCCCCGGCAGGTCCCAGCCGGGGCGGGGGATAACTTTCTCGACCGCACCGACGGCGATGACCACGGCCCGCGCCCGCACCGACACCAGGCGCCCCTGATTGCGGTCCTCTATCAGCGTATTGCCGTGGCCATCGACCCCAACAAAGACGCTGGAAAAGCGGTAAGTGACAGCAGCATGCTGGATTGCTGCGTGCAGGTGCTGCCAGCGGCGCGCTGCGAACCTGCTCTGCTTGACGGGCCGGGCGCCCGCGATGGGCTGGCGATAGATTGCGCCGCCCAGCTGGGCCCGCTGGTCCACCAGCTCGACATCGAAACCGCGCTGGCTCAGGGCGGTGGCTGCGGCAATGCCGGCCGGGCCGCCGCCGACAACGACAACATCACGATCAAACATGGCGTGCTCCCGCCGGTGTTATTGCCAACCCGGCCCGCGCCGGCGTGAGGCAGGCTTCACGCAGCACACCATCCACACTCACCAGGCAGGCCTGGCAGGCGCCGATGCCGCAGAAATAGCGAGCGGGCTGGCCAAGCAGATCGGGCCCGAGATCGCGCACATTGGCTGCCGCAAGCGCCGCGGCAATGCTCTCACCATCGCGGAATGCAATCGGCTGGTCGTTCCACAAGAAGCTGCGCTCGGTCATGCCGCAACTCCCAGCTGGGCAAAGCGGGCCGGGCTGAAGGGAGCCAGGTCGAGGTCGACCGACCGATCCAGAACCAGCTGGCTGATCGCCTTGCCGGTGACCGGCCCCAGGCAGATGCCATCGCCCTCAAAGCCGGTGGCCACATAGACATTGTCGGCATCGGGCACCCGGCCGATCAGGGGCTTGCTGTCGATGACCGCCGTACGGATACCTGCGAACGCGCGCAGCAACCGCACCCCGGCCAGCCCCGGGACCATCTCGACCGCCCGGCGCAGCACTTCGGCGACGGCCTCGGCGTCATTGGTCGCCTTTTCCCCGGAGTCTTCGCGGGTGCCGCCGATGAGGAACTGGCCTGTCGCCAGTGGATCAACGACAGTGCCATAGCCACGATCGCTGGCGAGGGCGGTGCCAGCCTGCATGCCCTTGCTGATCAGATACCGGCCGGACATGATGGCGCCGGGCATGGCGGCATTGAGTGCCGGCGCCCGTTCGGTCACCAGCAGCTGGCCCTTGCGCGCAATGAGCACGTCGGGAATGCCCAGCAAGTCGGCAGAACCGTTGCCCGAAGCCACGACGACGGCATCGGCCAGCATCGGCCCGTGATTGGTGACAACCCCGGTTACCCGACCATTGCCGTCCCGCAGGAAGCTCTCGACCCGGCAATTGCGGCGCACATTGACCGGCGCAGCCGAGAGCAGGCGGTGCACGATCTGATAGCCAATGGCATGCCCCTCATCGAACACTTCCAGGCCCATGATCACTGCGTCGGACAGGGGCGCGAAGCGGGCACGCAGGTCAGTGCTGGTCAGCATTTCCACCCGCACCCCGACGCTGCGCAGCACCGCGGCATGAGCCTCAAGGACCTCGCGCTCCACCGGCGACGATGCCAGGACAAAGGTCGAGCGCGACTTGAAAGCACCCTCGAACAGGCCTTGAACCGCCAATTCGCGATAGAGAGCAATACCGGCCAGTGCCGCATTCATCACCGGGCCGGGACGCTTGCTGGCCACCGACACGGCGCCATCGGCAGACCCGGTGGCCTGCGCCGCTGGCTCGATGGCATCAAGGATCTCGACCTGCACGCCTGCCCTGGCCAGAAAATACGCCGTCGAGGCACCGACGATGCCGCAGCCAATAATGATGACAGACAAGGAAGACGTACTAACCATTTACACGGACCGGCAGTCGCTGAAATGAACTGGCGAAATACTGGCCCGTGCCTCTTAGCCGCGTCGATGCAATATCCCTGACTTCGGTAGTGACGAAATTTGTATCGAGTGTGCCGGCCAGCAGAAAATAGGCTGCGGGCGCGGAACAGACCCTTCCACCGGCAAATGCACTGCCAGCATTGCAGGATGAGACCCTGAATGGTCCATTGTCCGAAAAATCGCGGTGATGTGCCGCCGCAAATGGAAGCCGGGGCAAATGTCCAAGATCAATCTCACCCTGATTCAGACCTTCTACGAGGTGGCCCGCCACGGCTCATTTTCCGGGGCGGCGCGGGAGCTTAACCTCTCCTATCAATCGGCATCGAACCATGTGCGGCGGCTCGAGCAATTGCTGAAGGGGCAGCTCATCGAATCCGAGCAGGGGGCCAAGCGAATCGCTCTGACGCCCTATGGACGGGCGCTGTACAACCAGCTCAACCCGGAACTCTCCATCATGCTGGAGCGGCTGACCAAGCTGGTCGAAAGCCAGCGCTCGTCCCTGCGCGTGGGCATGCCGCAGGCCATCTTTTTCTACCTGTTCCCCAGCGTGCTCGCGAGCTTTCGCGAGAGCTTTCCGGAGCTCGAAGTGGCCGCCTATGAGCGCGACACGGTGCTGGCCGAGATGGTCAAGAACGGCAGCCTGGACGTCTGCATCTCGGAGCGGTATTTCGGCGACCCGGTGGTGCCGCAGCGCCTGCTGGGCAGCTATCACCTGAGCCTGGTCTATCCCGCCGCCTGGGGGGCGCCGCCAGCACAGGACGATATTCCGGGCTGGGCGGTCGGGCGCCCCTTCATCACCTTCGAGCCGGGGCAGACATTGCGCAATCTGGCCATCGATTTCCTCGGACGCGACGGGGCGGTGATCCAGCCGGCAATCTCGACGTCAGGCAGTTCCAGCGTCAAGCGCTGCGTCGAGAAGGGGCTGGGATTTTCGATCATTCCGTCCTGGTGCATCCAGCCCGACGACGACACCATTACCAGCGTGCGCCTGTCCAACCTGCCCGAGGTGCGGGTGTATTTCGGGAGCGCCAGTTTCCTGCAGAACCACCCCAGCGTCAGCGCCCTGTTCCAGACATGTCAGGTCGAACTTGCCGGCCCGGTCCTGGATCGCCCCCCGGAGAATACCCCGCCTTATGTCGCGTTGTAGCACCTGGGGCACCGACTGGGGCACCTACAAAAAACAAACTAAGGCATTGGCTTTCTCTAGCATTGTTCAATGTGGCGCAAACGCTAGCCTTCCCCAAACCCGGTCCGAGGGACGTGGATCGGGGCACAACCAATGTCGGAGGGACTAATGCTTAAAAATTTCATCAAGGTGCTGGGGCTGGCTGCGATTGCCGCGCCGGTGTTTGCAGCACCTGCTGCTGCCGATACCATTGAGGACATCCGTGCGCGGGGCACGCTGCGGATTCCCGCGATCGTCAACGAGGCGCCCTATTTCAACAAGGATCCGCGCAGCAATGAATGGTCGGGCCTCGTGATCGACATGGCCAGCGACATTGCCAAGGTGCTCGACGTCGAGCTGGAGATCGTTGAATCGAGCTGGGCCAATGCGATCCTCGACGTGCAGAGCGGCAAAGTGGACATGGCCTTTGCCGCAACCGCTACCGCAGAGCGCTCCCTGGCCGTGATGTTCTCGGACCCGACCTATTACAACAGCTTCGTGATCATTTCCGCCGATGAGGATATCGCGGGCAAGAGCTGGGCCGAGCTGAATTCGCCGGACTATACCTTCGCTGTCGATATCGGCTCGTCGCAGGATCTGATCACCTACAAGTTCCTGCCCGACGCCAATATCCTGCGCTTCAAGACCCGCGATGAGGCCATCGTGGCGGCCACCACCGGCAAGGCCGACGGCATGGTCAATACGCTGTTCAACGGCCTGGTCATGTCCAAGCGCACCCCGAGCCTGGGCAAGGTCAACGTCCCGACGCCGACCCTGTCGACGCCATCGAGCATCGCACTGAACTACAGCTCCGATGAGCGCTGGAAGACCTTCGTATCGACCTGGGCCAATTACAACCGTCGCATCGGCAATGTGCAGACCATGTTCCTCGAGAACCTGGCACCATTCGGCATCACTGCCAGCGACCTGCCCACCGGCTACAGCTTCTCGGAGTAATCCGCGCACGACACCGATACGAATGCCGTCAGGCAGGCACTGCCTGGCGGCATTTTCTATCCGAAGGATCATTCCCCAGGCCAAGATGTCCCCTGAGCTCGACCGCGCCGACCCCGATCATGCGCCATTCATCGGCGTGCTGATGCTGGATACACAATTCCATCGCTATCCCGGCGACATCGGCAATTCAAAAAGCTGGTCCATGCCGGTGCGCTTCCAGATCGTGCACGGGGCCCGCCCCGCCCAGGTGGTCTTTGGCGATCCCCAGGGGCTCCTGGAACCGTTCATCGTCGCTGGCCTGGAACTGGTGGCGCAAGGGGCTCGTGCCATAACCACAAGCTGCGGCTTTCTAGCGCTGTTTCAACGCGAACTGGCCGCTGCGCTGCCCGTCCCCGTATTTACCAGCAGCCTGCTGCAAATCCCGATGATCAAGATCGGCCTGCCCGAAGGCAAGCGCGTGGGCATCCTCACCTTCTCGGCCGAAGCCCTGGGACAACGACATCTGGCAGCGGCCGGAGCCCCCCTGGACACCCCGATCCAGGGCCTGCCGGCGGACAGCCTGTTCGCACGATATTACGGAAACCAGCCCTGCACTGCCGATCTCGATATCTTTCAGGACGAGACCATAGCCGCCGCCAGGGCGCTGGTTGCCATCCATCCCGACATCGGCGCCATCCTGTGCGAATGCACCAATCTGCCCCCGCACTCCCACGCCATCGCAGCCGCGACCGGGCTGCCGGTCTTCGATGTCATGACAATGCTGAACTGGCTCGGCCAGTCGCTGTCGCCGCGCCAATATCAGGCCACCGGCAATTCCAGAAGACCGGACAATTCCGTGCCGTAGGCAGCCATGCCGCTCCAGTCGCCTCTTCGCATGCGAACGGCCGTGGGCCTAGCGGTGCTGGATCCCTCTCACTCAGGATACCACGTTCCATAAGCTCTCAAAGGAGCGAGGTCCCATCCATGCAGGTATCGCCGCCGCATCAGAACAGTCCGCCTCGACGGGATCGCGGGTGACACGAAACTCCTCGTCCACAAGGTAACCCAGGACGATGCAGTCAGTTGCATAAATGCCCAGCACTGCGTTTTCGCGCTCTATCGTCATTTTCACAAGCACTGCCTTGACGGTGCGACCCTGCCACTGTGCGGTGCCAAAATCGACGAGCGAATTGTTGACCTGCGTGATCTCCCATCGATCGTTCGAGACCGCCCGAACCTTTGAAAAGAGATGCGGAAAGGATAGCTGCACAATGTCAGACCGCCCCGTTGCCACCAGGGAGCGGACGCTTTCCGCCAGACTCTTTTCCGCACCTGTCGCCTCCTCACGATGCTGATCACGCAGCGCGGACTGCCGGTGTCGCTGTTCCGCCGCAGCCGCAGCACGTTTGGCTTGATCAAGAGCGGCATTGGCAGCATGGCGTTGATCGGCCAAGACTTGCTCAGCCAGTTGCTGCTCCGAGAGCGCGACGAGGCGAGCCGTCTCGGCCTCCACATGCTCCGCCTCGATCCAGATTGGCAAGACATCAAACGCGATCCCGTCCCGCGCGAGAGCAGCCCCCAAATCTGCCAGAACCTCTGCCGCAGCATACAGCGCGCCACACTGACCGCGCTGTGCGGAGACGAATGCGCTTTCGGCGGTCATTGCACGGTTGAGCCGCGCGTCCTGAAGATAGAACGCAATTTCCCGGCCCCGATGCGCCAGCAGATCCGCGTGTGGCGCCATATCGGCCACCACCGGACAGAGCCCCTGCCCTTTTGACAAAGACAGAATGCCGAAGCCGCGAGCAGTGCGGTTTTCGATGCGCTGACGCAAATCGGCAGCGCGTCGATCAAGTTCCGCTGCTGTGATTGCAACAGAGTCCTCGGGCACAACCAGCAATTCGGTGAGCTGGCGATCTTCAAATGCAGTGACCAATCCACGCGCCTGGCTCGGTGGCGACACCAGAAATGCGCCGCGCTCGAGGATGACCAGATCCGCCACCGTCATCACATCGCCGGCGCATTCGCCCAGTTGCAGTTGGGGCAATCCCAGGTCGACCAATTGTTGGCGCACCAGGAGCAGCCCCATAGCATCGGGCGCTACCGGGTGCGGCCAGCATGCTGAGGCAGCGCCGCCTTCCACAACCAGATCGCCAACCAGATCACGGGTCAGATGCGGTGCAGTCCCGGCCTCGTTGCGCAGCACGATGATGTCGCCAGATTTGCCCTCCAGCAGGGCTGCATTGGCCACGGTGATCGCCAAACCGTTTCCGGCAATGGGTGTCGAGGGTGCCAACGCCCTTGCCTTGACTTCGGCCTGATGATCCAGCCAGGCGTTGCCCAACCCGTGGGCGCCGACCTGGCGTTGAGCCTCTTCGAACACGCGCACCAAATTCGCTGATGCAGGGCTGGCGAGAGCGTCCTCCAGAATTAGTTGAAGATCGACAACGGCCAAGACATCATTCGATGCGAGGTTGGCGGCAATGTAGGATGACAGAAACGCGTTGAGGCTGGCGGCCTGCTCGCGGGCGTCCGCAACTGCATTGGCGAGGGCAACATCGGCAGATACCGCCATAGCCCGCGTCGCATCCCGGAACTGCGGATCGTCCTCGACCTGCGCCAGGAGCAAATTGTAGCGCTGCTGCATGTCGGCCAGGTCGCGCCCCGCCTGGGCGGTCTTAAGCAGATTTATTGAACGGGCCACTGCGATCGGATCATCAAAGTTGCCGCCAGACTTGGCATAGGACGCAATCGTATCGACCAGCTCCTGCGCGTCATCCAATGCCTTCGAGAGGGCTATATTCGTCGTCGCGATGGCGGCGTTCTCCGCCTCCAGGTCCTCGGCCGACACTGAGGCTGCTTGATAGCTCGCCGCAAAATCGGCCAGCTCGGCGCCCAAGCCGATGGCGTCGATCAGGGTGCGACCTTCTGCCTGACCTGCGGTGATCTTTTGAAGGTTACCCTCCTGCAAGGCTTCGGCCAGCTTCTCCTGCAGCGTCAGAAGTGCGACGACGTGCTCGGACGTCACATTCGCCGAAATGTAGGCGAACACGAACCCGTCGAGCAACTCGGCCTGCCGGCGCGCTTCGAAGGCTGCGGTCTGCTGCGCCTGTTCCTGTGCCGAGGCTCGCGCGCGTCGCTCCTGCACAAAGCCCGGCTCACCATCAAGAAGCGCAGTCAGCGCAGTCGCCTGCTTTTCAATAAGCGCAACATCATCGCCGCCGAGCGCGCTACGTAGCGTAACCAGTGCCTTGGCAATCTCGATGCCTTGAGTAAATCGGTTACCGGATCGAGAAAAATCTTCAACATTGGCGATCAATGCCGTTGCGTCCCGCTGGATTTGCTCCCGTGCCAACCGGCTTGCCTCGACGGCAGCGAGGGCTAACTCGGCCTCGGCGGCCGCCAGCGCTCGGCCATGGCTTTCATGGAGGTCGGCAAGCAAGGTCTCTGCCTGGCGGCGCTTTGCACCTGACAAATGCTTGACCGAAATATCCACGTAGCACTGCCTTTCGGCCTGCCCCCAATCCGACCGCTCCAAACCGTCCTGGCAATCAGCCACCTGCAAATGCAGCCGGGTTAGCAGCATGGCATCGCTAAGACCATTGATCTGAGCGCGCAGGGCCGCATCGCGAGCCACATCGGGAATGCTCGACGCCAAGAGTTGCGCAAGTTGACCTTTTAGATCAGCCAGCACAGCCTCGTTGTCATCAAGCCCGGCGCTCACCTTCGACCGTACCGTCGACAAAGTCGTAGCCGCGGCGGCGTCTTCAGGCAGCAACCGTGATGCCGTATAGCAAGGTGCCAGAGCTACAGCCCAATCCTTGGCCTGCGACGCCTCCAGGCAAAGGACGGAAGCGGCACTGGCCTCCGCTCTGGCGTTGCGCTGCAATTCGAAGGCAGTCCTGTCGGCCAAGCCTGAGGTCACAAACTCGTCATACTCCGCCTCGCTGTCGAATCCTGCGGCCGTGGCCGCCTGAAAGCGCGCAGCAGAGGCAAAGCCTCCCTGCCCGGCCTTTTGAAAGCTTCCGAAATCCTTGAACCCAGAGCCCGCGAATGCCTGGTAGGACGCGTAATCAGGGATGCCCTGCCGAACGGCGGCCATCCACTCGCGGTAGTCGCCAAAGCCGGCCTCCGTCGCCGCCACATAATCAACACGGCGGGAGAACCCGCCTGCCTCCGCTTGCCTGGCCTCTTCGGCGCTGCGCCATCCCTTGGCGGCATTCTCCTGCAGCAACCAGAGATCATCCTGTCCAAACGCCCCCGAAAGGCCAAAGGCAGCTTGATAAGCAAGGAGCGCTTTTCGGGTACCGGGGCCGGACTCGCCATCAATGGTCAGGGTGTAAAAGCCGAGAACGTTCAAGGCCGACTGGGTCTGCGTCACGAACCGGCGCTCAGCCTCTGCGGCGGCACGGATGCGCTCTTGCTGCTGCGCGTTGTGATTCTGGACCTGCTGCTGCTGTTGTTGCCTTGCGCGATCCTGCTGAATGCCTTGGCTGATTATCCCCGTCGCAATTCCGAAGAATAAATCGGCGCCGCTCTGGGCAGACGCCGGCGCAATTGGCAAGGCAACAGACGCAAGTAGCATCGCAGCCACGACCTGGCGCTTCATTAAAAGAAAAATCAACGGAGCCCCCGCCCAATAGATCGTCAATATGAAGACAAACAAATATCAGCCACCGTTACTTTGCAACGCAAATCTGGCAAACATCCAAGTTATGTTAAAAACACAAATGCAACCTATTTTCTATTTTCTCTCCAAGGCAGAAAATTGCGGGCCCGATGCGCATGACGGACTACACGCCCCCAGAGGCTGAGCACTCCTGTTCGCGTCGCCCGGCCTGCCAAAAGCTTGCACATCGCCCCGTCTGTCGCCATGGATGTTGCCACGATGCGAGCAATTGCTTTCCAGACGGGTACGCCACATCACGTCGAGACGCGAACGTCAGTCCCTCCCATCCAAAACCGGCCGCACTGGCCGGAGCGCGGATTTGATCCAGCGCTGCCCAGGCACCAGTGAGTGGCCTGACGGCAATCTCTCCCTACAAAGCCTGCCCACCCGAACGCCCGACCTCCCGTATTAGTTAAACTCTTTGCGGGGGGGACGCGCGCGAGGCTCAGCACCGCGCCTGAAGCGACAGCGCGCTGAACATGGCCCGGACTCGCAACCCCTGCCTTCGGAGTGCAAAAAAGCCTTATATAGCCGCCTGGTTAAGTTTCATAACCATTTGATAAATAACATATGTTATTATATAACGGAAGACGTTCTCACCTCTTCTGGTACGGTGTTTTGTCCCAAAATTGTCCCAAACTACGGCCTCTGCCTTTCCGGCACTGATAAGGTGACCAAAGCGCTACTAGCGCGACTGGGAGCCTAGCCCTGCGGTCCGAACCGTATGCCAGCCAGTGGCGCGACGACAGCCCCCCTGCAGTGAAGGCTTCGCCTTCACTGCAGGGGGGGGGCAACCCGATCACCGCTGCCCTTGCCCAATGCAGTAAGAACGATCAGCTTGGCGTCGAGAACCAGACTCTGCATCTTCAGGTAGCGCTGATCGTAGTCAACCAGGGTTCGAGGAACGCTCATGTCAATCCCGTTGACTTGGGCGAGCCCTGTAATTCCTGGCGTCAGTTCCAAAACTCCCGCCTTCGAACGCTCATGAATGAGCTCGGCCTGGGAAGGAAGGCAAGGCCGCGGACCGACAAGCGTCATCTCGCCAGTCAACAGATTCCAGGCTTGCGGAAGTTCATCGAGCTTGGTCCTGCGGAGAACCTTGCCTATTGCGGTGACGGAATTGCCAGTCACCTCATGGGTGGCAGCCTGCAAGGTGCCGACATGCATGGTGCGAAACTTGTAGCAGGTAAAGAGCACCCCCTTACGTCCGACGCGTCGCTGCGCAAAGATCCCGGGTCCCGAGGACTTGAACCGTATCGCCACCCAGATCGCCAGCAACAGCCACCAGAATACCAGCAAGATCACCAGGGCCGCAGCAATGTCGACCAGCCGGCGGACAACCTGATAGAAGGTGTTGTCGCGCTGCCCGCGAGAAACGACGATGTCCGAGGGAGGGGTGTCTGCTTTTAGGATGTCGAGGAGCATAATCGCCAAGGTATCGATATCGATTGCTGGCCTGAGCGCAGTCAGGATCGTGATTGCCAGTCTCCTCGGCATTCCGCGCAGGTTGTTCATGAAAGACCAGCGACCCGTCCACCGTTCTCCGTAGGTGGCAGGCAGATACGCGGTGATCACTTCCAAATCACGACCAGCTTGAAGAACCAGCTTTGCTCTGCCCATGCGCTTACTCGCCGCATAGGGATGGACTGCCTTTTCATCCAGCGCATGTAGCGAAGAAACGTAGACAAACCGGGGCACCCCAGCGGCACTTGCTATCGTGGCCAGCCGCTGGGGAAGCTCTACGTTAACGTCCAGATACTCCTGCTCGGAGGCATTCGCGTCCGAGTTCACCGCGGCCAGATTGATCAGTGCGTCAAAGCCCGGCGCGTTATCTTGCAGGTCCTCGTATCGACAGACTGGCAGGTCCGGAAACTGGCGCTGCAACCTATCCGCATCACGTCCAACAAGTAGCAACTCGACGCCCTGGGCCAACCAAAGGGGCACAAGCTGGCGGCCAATGTTGCCGGAAGCTCCCGTAAGGATCAATTTCATTGAGCTGTCCTCGAAAGCAAGCTCAGGGACACAATGTCCTTGGCAAGCTGGCCCGCGATCGTCTGGCGGTTGAAATCAGCGACAAAGGCAGCGCGGTCGGTGTGGCCGATCGTCAAGCCAGCAACAGCCTGCTCCAACCCATCGACATCGCAAGGCTCAAAAACCTCAGCATTGGGTAGGTTTTTCAGAACGAAATCAGCCGAGACCCCAGCGAGACCAGCAAGAATCGGCTTACCTGTGGCGCCGTACTCGAAGATCTTGGACGGAATTACAAGCCTGAATGCCGGATAGTCATTCAGGTGTACCAACAGGATGTCGGCTTGCCGATAGTGCTCCATCAACAGCGCACGGTTCATGGGGGGCAGCACCTCAATGGCGAGACTCAGGCTCGTTTCATGTTCGACCGCCTTGATGCGATCATTCAGTTCGGACTTCTTGCCGCCGTCGCCAATAATGCGGAATCTGAAACGACCGTGGAGACGCGCTGCGGCATCGGGAACTATGCGGCTCAGGCCCTGCCCGTCCCCGATATTGCCGGCATAGACTATAAGGGGGAGCCCTTGGCGTCCGCCTTCGAAGTTCCGGCCAATGAACTCATCGTCAATCCCGTTGGTGCGCAGAATTGGGGTCAGCCGAACACCGGCTCGCGCGAGCGGAGCTGCAAAGCCCGGAGATACGATAGTTATCTGGTCCGCCGCTTTGAAGGTGGCGCGCTGGATGAGCCTCAGGAGAGGCAATGACGCCCGGGCGGGCCCGCGCAGCATGTTCGACATGTTCTCCACGAACAGATCGCGAATATCGAGGTGGAGCTTGGCCCTACAGCGCCGAGCGGAAAGCGCGCCAAGGCTCGCCGTCCCCAAGCGGGAAGATGTGGCATAAACGACATCGGCTCGCTCTGAGGCCAGACGTCTCAGTACCTCGCGCGCGAAGCCGAAGAAAGCAAAAAGTTGGTCCTTGAGGCCACTTTCGTGCCGCGACAGCGGTATCCGCTCTATGGTCAACCGGTCATGCGTTTCGAACGAAGGAGCTGGCGTCTGGAAAGATGCGTAGCGGTTAGGCGCTGTCGTGAGCAAGCGGATGGTATCGTCTGGTCCGAGCTCGTTGAGCAGGCGATTGACGAGTGCCCCAGTACGGAACGCGCCCGCGCTTAGATCTGGGGGGTAGTAGAAGCTGACGATGATGATATGCATGGGTCTCCTAGACGTCCCAATGGAATGAAACGTGGACGCTCGCTGGCAAGGCGACGTTGCGGCTGACGCGCAGGGCATGTGAGGGCAAAGCTATCCCGAAACCGGGATGCCAAGTCGATGGAATGAGTTCGGCTTGACAGTCGGAAGGAACGACGACCGTCATTAAACGACCGTACGACAAGCGCAAGGAAAGCCCGTTCGAGGTATCCTCGGGTTTGATGTCAGGGTGCAAGTGATAAAAAGCCTCCAGCAAGTGCACCCCGCTGCCACTCACTGTGTCTGTCACGGCAAGAAACCGCGCATCCAACTCCCACTGCCGCTTGTGCCTAGGCGCGCCAGGGCGATGCACGTAGCCATCGTGCTCGGCGGCTAAAATGGTTGGTTCGCCCTTCGTGTAGGCCAGCAATTGAGGTGACGCTCTCCGGCCGACCCTAAATCCGGCCCAGACGTCAGATGAGTTCACTCCATCAATACTCAGCGTCGTGTGCGCTGCCGTTCCGCGTTGGCGCCCTCGTTCAGCGCTTAGGCCATAGACCGAAGTGCCGCCATTGACAAACACTCGCTCGCCCCCGATCGAAAGCTCGAAGCTGAGCGTGTCAGCGTGTGCATGACCTGGCAGATAGCTGGGGCCGACCGCCGCCAGGTCAGCAAACAGCACAGCATCCTGAGCTTGAAGCCTTACATAGCCCGATGCGGACATCATGGCGGCCGGGTCGGGCGTTGTGGCAGGAGCAAGGTCCAACCTCACCCCATAGGCGTCCAACTCGGCAGGAGCGGGTGCAATGCCCAGCGTAGCATCATTAAAGAAGGGGATGTCGCCATCAGGGTGGCGCATGACGCGGCTCCAAGCCAGCATCTTCTCGACAGCGCCTTCGATGCCGGAAGGCAGCGGCAGGTCGTAGGCTCGGCCGATATTCACAACGTCCAGCAGATCTTCGAGCACAATGAGGTGGTACATGGGGCTGAGTTCGAAATGGGCCCCGTCGTCAAGAATCTGCTCCTGGAGTTGGCGCTCGAGCAGTCGCCGGCCGAGCGACAGCCAGATATGGGCCTCTCTGCCGCTAAAATAGGCACCGGCGAGGTAAAGCGCCTTGGCATTGGCGAGGAGATGGTTGCCCAGGATGTGGTGCTCAAGCCGGTTGCGAAGATGGCGGGCCTGAACCGCAAGACTGGCACTTGCCTGCTGCGACAAGGGTTCCACAGTCAGGTGCCACTTGATCCAGTTCACGATCCGCAAAGAAGTAGGATAGGGCTCCCAGCCCACCCCAAAAACGGGCGGGTTCTCTGCTATCCAGCGGTTGACAAGGTCCCTCTGCCAAGCAGTCCGTCCGCCCGCGTTCTCTGCAGCCAAGTCATCGAAATAGTGGAGGTTGTATAGCCACAGCAGTGAATTAGACTCGTCCTGCCATGCCGCCGCGGTAGAAACATCGCCGGGTCGGTTGAGAAGAATTACGGTCTCGGGACCTGTCAGACTTGCCTGCCTGACGGCAAAGGGCCGTATAGCGTCCCTGATGGTGCGGACTGCCGGAGCGGGTCGCAGATCAGGCTTGGGTCGATATGCTCTAAACCAGAGACGCCCCAGAATTTGGGAAGGCTTCAAGTGGCGCACGGTCGCGAAATAGCGTCTGAGGCGATGAAGCATTATCTCGCCTGGCCGGTCGCCAAGGCATTAGCTACTTCGATGCTGACCCTGCTGATCTCTGCCAGTTCGGCAAATGGAACCGGTGCCTGCCGGTCCTTGACCGCCTTAACGAAGGCCGAAGCGCATTGCACCTGCCCCTTGTCCTGGCGCCAAAGTGTTGAGCGGGAAAAGCCCCGCCAGCCAAAACCCACAAGACGGCGGAAATTGTCCAGCTGCAGGATTTTGCCGCCACAGAAGACTTCGACTCGCTCCTTCGGGAAAGTCTGGCTACCATTGGCAAAATAGTGGACCGTGCCGATCGAGCCGTCGGCAAGATGCAGGGTGAACGTGGCCGTGTCGGGCGGCACGCCATCATTGCGCGGGATGCTCGCTGCGATACTGCCTTTGATTGGTGCCCCCACGAGAGAGCGGATCAGATCGACGAAATGGCAGGCTTCGCCGATGATCCGCCCGCCACCTGCCAGCGGGTCTTGCGTCCAATGCTGCGGCGGAATTGGGCCTGCATTGACCGTAACAATGACGCTCTTGGGTTGGTCGCTGGTCCCCAGCAACGTGCGCATAGTCTCGATTTGCGGCGCAAATCGCCGGTTAAATCCTACGCAGACCACGGGGCGCTTGCCTTCGGCCTCAAGGCTATCATGGACTTCCTGCACACGATCCAACTCATCCAGCGTAAGCGCCAGCGGCTTCTCAACGAATACGGCCTTTCCGGCGGTAAGTGCGCGGCAGACCAGCTCGGCATGGCTATCGTGGCGTGTTGCAATGGCGACGGCGTTGGATTCGGTATCGGAGAAAACCCTGTCCAGTTCAGTGGTAGCCGACTTGAACCCGTACTTGCGACCAATTTGGCTGGCAGAGGTTCCCCCGCTGCTGCTGATCATCTGCAAACTGGCGCCAGCCTTTACAAAGGCGGGGACCAGAACCCGGCTAGCATAATTGCCGGCACCGACGAAGCTGACTCTGGGCTCACCGATGGAGCCGGCGGGAGTGGAGGCGCCACTCGGATGCGCCAGCATCACCAGCGTCTCACCCGCCTCTGCGCGGAGCTCGTATTCAAGTAGAATAGCTAGGTGCGGAGTCTTACTCACCAGGATGCCGTACGCATCGGGGGCCGCAGCGAATGGGAAACGATGGGTTATCAACGGCGCCACGTCGATCTTGCCAGCGGCCATCATGTCGAGCACAGCCTCGAAGTTGCGCTGTTCAGTCCAGCGCACGAACCCGATTGGATAGTCCTGCCCCTTTTCCTCGTAGTTCAGGTCATATCGGCCTGGCCCATACGAGCAAGACACCTGGAAGGACAGCTCCTTCTCGTAGAAATCGGCCCGTGACAATTCCAGACCCGTGACACCCACCAGAACAATTCGTCCGCGCTTGCGGCTCATTTTTGCTGCTTGCTGAACCGGCTCATTACTTGACGTCGAAGCAGTGATGATCACCGCATCTATGCCCCTGCCACGAGAGAATGTATCCGCGCGAGCCAGCACGTCCTCACCCCGCGAAGGGCAGACACCGGTAGCGCCGAAACGCTCGGCCAACGCCACCTTGGCAGGATCAAGATCTATGCCAATCACGCGACACCCCTGGGCGTGCAGCAACTGCACCGCCAACAGGCCAACAAGCCCGAGGCCGACCACCGCAACGGTTTCTCCCAAGGTCGGATTGGCCAGTCGGATACCGTGGAGCGCGATCGCCCCAACCACGGTAAATGCGGCAGCTTCGTCACTGACATTGTCGGGGATGCTGGCGACAAGGTTCCGGCCGACCCCGACCACTTCCGCATGCCCGCCATTGGAGGCGACACGGTCGCCCTTTTGGAATCCGGTGACGCCCTTCCCAGTCTCCATCACCACGCCAACGTTGCAGTATCCGAGCGGCAATGGCTGATCGAGTTTGCTGCGCACTGCATCGATCGTCGGGAGGACGCCGTCCGTCCGCATCTTGCTAAGCACCTGGCCAACTCGCTCGGGTTGTTGCCGGGCCTTCGAAATCAGGCCCGCCTTGCCGAACTCGACGAGCATGCGCTCCGTGCCGGCAGAAACAAGCGTGGTACGGGTTGCAATGATCACTTTCCCAGGTCCCGCCGCAGGCCGCGGGACATCGACCATCTCAGTCTCACCGGTCTTGAGATTCTGTAGAATTTGGCGCACTCGGCAAGGACCTCCAGCTGACATAGCCGTCGACCATCGCCGACGGTTATGCTTCTACTGATGCCGACCCGGTGAAGCAAGAAAGCGATTGTCAGCAGTCTCGGCCGTTGCGACCTGTTAGATTTTCAAGCCCGGCACCGCATCTTCTGATTGGTCTGGGCCGTGCGGGTCGACAGGACGCCGAACCGTCCGACGTTCAACGGCCCGAGCCAAACAGGTCCGTGGGTCTCTGGTAGTTAATCAGCACGGCGCGAAACTGACCTTTGAAAACGAACAGGCTGCCGGCGGCAGCGCCCACCACGCCCACGGCATCGATGAGGTCCTGCATGTCCTGTATCGAGCCCGCGCCCCCAACAAAAGACAAGGGACCGTCGAACATCTTCCGAACCTGACGGGCAAGGTTGAGGTCATAGCCCTTCATCATGCCGTCGCGGTCTATGGAATTGATGATTATCTCTCCCGCCCCTAGTTCGGCGGCCTGCGCGCAAAAGTCCGCCAGAGCAAGTTTTTGCTTTCGGCGGCCGTTGTGCGTATAGATCGTATGACCTCGCAACAGGCCATTCGCGCGCACATCAATGGTCAAGACGACACTTTGACTGCCCACGGCGTCGGCCATCTCGCGGATCAGCTGAGGACGCGCGAACGCCGCCGAGCTCACCGAAACCTTCTCGAAGCCCAAGCCGATAAGTCGCGACGCCTGCGCAGCGTTGCTCACGCCACCGCCATAGCACAGCGGCATGCGCGACTCCACGGCGATGCCGCGCAGGCGATCAAATTCCGGCTCCCGACCAGCAACGCTTGCGTCGATGTCGATGAATATCAGCTCATCAACTTGCTTTTCGTTGAAGATTTTTACCGCATTCAGGGGATCGCCGACATATTTGGCGTCCTTGAACTTTTGCGTCTTGACCAGCCCCCCATTGCTCATCAGCAGGCAGGGCACAATGCGGGAGCGGAGCACGTTCAGCCCTCGGCAAAATTGCGGAACAAGGTGACGCCGTTGTCATGGCTTTTCTCGGGATGGAACTGCACCCCGCGAATATTATCCCGGCTCACGGCACATGGCATGTCCGTCCCATAGGTAACGGTCGCCAGAACATGCGCTTCCTCTTCGGGTGCAAAATAGTAGCTATGGAGAAAATAGAAGCCGTGTTGGAGATCTATGCCATCAAGTATGGGGTCACTGCCGCGCCGCTGAATGGAGTTCCAACCCATATGCGGCAGCTTGGGAACAGAATTGATGGAATGCTGGTCAATCCTACGCACGCGGCCGGGAACCCAACCAAGACCGGGCATATTCCCCTCATCGCTGGAACTGGCTAGTATTTGCATGCCGACGCAGATGCCCATCGCAGGCTTGCCCTTGTGAAGCACCTGCTCGTTGAGCACTTCTGTCAGGCCCAGGCGCGTGAGGTCCCCCATTACCCTGTCGAAGGCACCAACTCCTGGAAGAATGTAGCGACTGGCACTGGCCAGTTCTGCATGGTTGGAAGTAACTATGTGGGGGATTCTCAACTTCTTGTAGATTGTGGCAATCGCCGAGACGTTGCCAGAACCATAGTCGACGATCGCTATCATCGCTTTACCGATCGTTCCACACCCAGCGCCTTCAGCACGCGTGCTCCCAGATCAAACATCCACTGCTGATTTGCGTAATCTTTGTAGGTCTTGCGCGGCATCTGGTGGTAGTGCTTCAGTTCGTCGACGCCGATGCCGAGTTTGGTGGCTACATACTCGAACTCGTCATCGATAGTTGCAGGGTCATATGCGGGATGTTCAAGCTGGGCGAGAGCTTGATCACGCGACATCTGATCGGTGAGTATGAGACTGGAATACTGTACCCGCCTCGTGTCATAGCCGAACCGGGTCGGCAACCAGTAGGCCTCGAAGAAGCGAGTGAACCGAGACTCGAAGTGCTTCTGCGGATATGGGCGCCAGCCGTAGGTCGTGGACAGGACTTCCGCCGCGTGCTCTTTGGTATAGGGGAGCAAATTCAGTGGCTTCGCAACCCTGACGCCACGGAAATACCGCAGGTAAACTTTGTGGAACAGCACGCTTGAAAACGGATAGGTATTGAGCGGGCGTGTACCGAACCTTCGATGAATGTCGCGCAGTTGGGCCATATCCGTGCCGTGATAGAGCCATTCAACCGGATTGCGCACGCATTCAGTAGCGAAGTTACCGCCGTTGAGAATATACTTGATGTTGTGTTTGTTGGCGAAATGATAGAGGGTCGCGATAAAGGCGTGATCCTGAGGAATATCAAGATGGGACACGCCTGACTTGAAAAAGGCGAGCTGGAAGTCGCGCATTTCTTCCCAGTTGATGACCTCAGTATAGAGGTCCAGGCCCAGACCATCGACCAGCACCTGGATATTGTTGACGGCCAGATCCGTATTCCAGCCCCCATCAACGTGAAAAACCAGGGGCCGAAGGCCGAACTCTACCACAGCAAGATGCAGCAGGTAGGAACTGTCCAGTCCCCCGCTCATTCCCATGATGCAGTCGAAGTCACGCCCCTTGCCGTCGGCCTTGATCTTTTCAACCAGCGCGCGAAACTTCGCCCTGCCCTCGTCATTCGGGAACCAGTTCGGAAGAACATCCCTTGCAAAGCCACGGCAATGATCGCACACGCCGTTGCTATCGAAGGTGATCCGCTCGTCACTCGTGTCCATCACGCAGTTCGAGCAAATCGTCATAGATAGACTTCCTGTTCTATAATCCGCAGTCCAAGGGCCACCCAAATTTGGGTGCTGAGGCCAGCAACAAAGCTATGTAAGCTCAGAATCGAGCCGTGCAATTAGCACATCGGAACTTGGCTGACCAGCGCTCAGCGGCCATCCAGCGGGGCTCCGCATCCTGCTCAGACAACAGCATTGGCGACGGCGCTGAGAAGTGTAGGATCAAGGGGTCAGAAGCCGCTCAAGTGTGGCGACAATGCGTTCGCCCGTGCCTCCATCCCATTTTTCAGGAATGCCCCCTTTCTTCCATTGCCCGGAAAAGACGCGTTCAAGCGCTGGCCCTATCGCGGCAGGGTCGGTGCCGATCAGTTCATTGGTACCGATCGTTACCGTTTCGGGGCGCTCGGTTGTGTCTCGCAGAGTTAGGCACGGAACGCCCATCACAGTCGTTTCTTCCGTTATCCCACCGGAATCAGTGATGACCGCCTTTGCGTTCTGCACCAGGAAATTGAACTCAAGATATGGCTGAGGGTCCACGAGAATGAAGGATGGCGAAATGTTGGGAATATTCGCTAGATTCTTGGCCGTTCGCGGATGAACCGGGAACACGATGGGCATGCTGTTTGCGGCCGCACCAATGGCCCCAAGAAGCTCTGAGAAACCGGCAAAGTCGTCCACGTTCGACGGACGGTGCAGCGTCAGCACCAGATAGTTGCCGCGGCTCAGGCCATTGACCGCCCAGAAATCTGGTTCCTGAAATTTTTGCTGGTTCGCCAGCAGGGTGTCGATCATCGTATTGCCGACAAAGAAGATCCGATCCTGTGGAACACCTGATCGGCAGAGGTTGTCATCTGCAAAGGTGCTGGTCGTAAAGAACCAGTTGGTGATCGCATCGGTCGCGAGCCGGTTTATCTCCTCGGGCATGCGCCAGTCGCCAGAGCGAATGCCCGCCTCGACATGAGCGACCTTCACACCAAGCTTTTGCGCGGTAATCGCGCAGGCCATGGTGGAGGTGACGTCCCCAACCACGAGGCACAGGTCGCTGCGCCGCTCGCTGAGCACCTTCTCATAGGCAACCATGATGGCACCGGTCTGCTCCGCCTGCGTACCCGAGCCGACACCCATATTGATATCGGGCTCCGGAATACCGAGTTGCGCGAAAAACTCGCCCGACATCCTTGGATCGTAGTGCTGGCCGGTATGGATGAGCCGGTAGTCCAACAGACGCTCCGCCCCCTGTCGCGCATCGAGAGCACGAAGGATGGTCGCGATTTTCATGAAATTTGGGCGGGCGCCGGCGATAATGTCGATAAGCATAAGGGTACCTTTATCGCTTCAGGTGCAGTGCCGGACGCTCCACAAGAAACCACGACATCGTGGCCAAGAGGACAGTCGTCACAAGTGTACCACCGCGAGCGCAGGATTGGGCGTATCGGCGTGAAGCAGAAGGTTGATGACGGGCATGTGATAGAGGTAGGTGCCGTAAGATATGTCGTTGCGCGTCACTCCACGAAGCGCACCCTCGAGCCTGCCAGGCGACATGAAGGCCAGTTTGAAGATCATTACACAGATCAACAGGAAGCTAATCGGATTGATCGAGTTCTGGGCGTTGACGTGGTAGCCGCCCAGCAAGAACATTGATGCCAGAAACGCCAAGACGATAAGCACGAAGGGGACTTGCAGAATCCGAGCGGCTTGCTGTCGGTACCGCGCGACCAGCATGCCGGTCATGAACATGTAGACCCAAGGGGCGAACGTCACATAAAGCAGCTTGGTGGCCAAAGAGTCGGGGTTCAGCGTGTGGTGAGCAAGTTGATTGGTTAATACAGACACCGCCAGCAAGACACCGAAAATCCACTTTCGGCTCGCCAAACAAAACGCCAAGACGGGCGTGATAATGTAAAACTGCAACTCCACGGTAATTGTCCATAGAGCGCCGTTCAACACACCATCCCCGAATGCCCGCATGAAATCTGGGTTGTAGAATTGGGCGAACGTCATTTGCCCTGCAAGCCAGATCACGACCTGGACGGTGCTGGGCTGAGAAATTTCGAAATACCCGGTCGCTGCGACCGCCAGGGTTGAGAGGATCACGCAGACCCAAAGCCCCGGAAAGATACGCAGGAACCGGTTGCGGTAGAACCCGAACAAACCGCTGCCGCTTGAGCGCTCATAGGCCTGGTAGATCAGGAACCCACTGATAAAGAAGAAGACCGGCACACCCGGCACGGCTTTGAGGGCCGTTACATACCAACCTGTAACCCCAAAATGGTTGCACCCGTGCACCAGAAGGACCTGGATGGCGGCAACCAGCCGTATCAGGTTGAAGTTATTTCGATGCGACAGCATCACCTGTTCGGCAGTGTCCGACGACTTATCTAAAACCATAGCCTGACTTGTCATTTTCTGGCACGCCCACTCAAAGTTCCGCTGAGATCTGCTTGATGCCGGCCAACTTGCTGACGATCGCTCGATACTGGGTTTCGCTGGCATCGGTTCGCTGCGGCCGCCGACCGATTTTCACGGCGTTCTCGACCCATGCGGCGATTTCCTGCCGCTGCAATGGAACCAGTTGAATTTCGCCCGTCGAGCGGAAGTAACTATAGTAGTCGTTGAGCGCTTCTCCCGGCCACAGGTGCGGAGAAAGCAAGCCCGTTGAGAGCCCGCACAGCGCCGCTTCAATGGACACTGAACTATTCCAGGATACGTGCGCATCCACTCTGCTGAGCAGGTAGGGAAGCGGCACTTTGGTGGGCCACTCCCACTCAACATTCCCCTTTAGCCGCTCATTGAAGTACCGAACAAATTTGGGACCCTCCGGGGTGGCGAATCCGATTTGCTGATTGGGGTGGAGACGTACGAGCCAGCGAAGTCGCCCCGAGGTGGCAATGATGGCCGCCTCCAGTTCTTCATGGATGAAGCCGTTTGCAATATCCCGCTCCCCCCATGAGAGCGAAACAAGAACCGACTTACGGTCATCGGCGCGCTCCAGCGGCGCATTGGCTTGAGCGTCCCCGACGAGAGCATCGCCCGGACGCTGGCGCATAAAGCGCGACAGCCACGGATTGCCTATCACGGGCGTTTCGATTTGCGGCCCCGCCCACTGCCGGATAACCTCTGCGCTACCCTGGTCCCAACACAGTATGGCGTTGGGCAATTGCTCCACCGGGTCCTTGGCGCGAAATTGCGCACCGTACCAAGGATGACGCTCGGCAATCACGCCGTGCTGCATGTCCGCGACCCAAATGCCGCGCTCTCGGCAAACTTTGCACAACTCGCGTGATGGCTGGATAGCAACGACGCTGCGGGCCCCGGTTGCATCGAGGATTGCGGCCCAGACCTTCTCCTCGGGCTTGGAGTAGGGATAGGCTCCCCGATTCAAGACAGCGGTCAGACGCTTCTGCACCAGGGCTCGGGCGAAAGCGCCTTCCGGCGAGTGGACATCTCCATACGCGCGTTCGCCCTTTATGGTGGAGATTATGCGGGCGACGCTTGTCGTTTGGGCGCCTTCGGCACGCACGTCGTCTTCGATCGTATCGATCAGCGGCGAGTAGTACCGTCCATTGTAAAGATAGCTGCGATCATTGTCGTGGGCCACCGTCAGGAGATCGGCGGCAGGGTAAGCAATTCGATCGATCCTGAACAGATCGCGAACGATCTTCTGCACGAGCGCTAGGTCCACGAAAGCTGTTCCTCTCTATGACACTGGCAGACGCCGGGCATGGGGCCAAATTGCGACAGCAGTTCTAGTCGAATGCCTTATAGCCGCCAAACACCGAGGCCGAGTGCACGAATTGCAGGTTCATCGAGGACGGACTTAACGTCGACGAAGCAGCCACCAGGCAAAACCTTCTCGGCGATCACTTCGACCGGCATCTCGCAATAGCCGCGGTGCGCCACTGCGACGATTACCGCGTCGGCCCGCGGCAGGTCTGCCCAGTCCATGAGATTGACGCCATACTCCGCCATCGCCTGCTCTCGGGATGCGTCCGGATCGTGCACAAACGTCTCCACGCCATAGGTGGCCAGCTCATTAATAATGTCGATGACCTTGCTGTTGCGCAGGTCGGCGCAGTTTTCCTTGAAGGTCAAGCCCAGCACGTTCACCCGGGCCGCTTTCACCGATCGACCTGCCGCAATCATCTGTTTGATGGTCTGCTCAGCGATATATTTCCCCATGCCGTCATTAATGCGGCGGCCCGCCAGAATGACCTGCGGATGGTAGCCAAGACGTTCGGCCTTGTGGGTGAGGTAATATGGGTCAACGCCAATGCAGTGGCCACCGACCAAGCCAGGAGCGAAATTGAGAAAGTTCCACTTGGTTCCAGCGGCCGTAAGAACTTCCTTGGTGTCGATCCCCACCTTGTCGAAGATGATCGCCAGCTCGTTCATCAGCGCGATATTCAGATCGCGCTGGGTATTCTCGATGACCTTGCTGGCTTCGGCGACACGAATGCTGGATGCACGATGAACGCCCGGGCGCACGATGCGGCAATAAAGCTCGGCAACGCGCTCAAGAGTATCCGGCGAGTCGCCCGAGACGACCTTGATCACATTGGTCAGGGTGTGCTCCCTGTCGCCCGGATTGATACGCTCGGGGCTGTAGCCAACAAAAAAGTCGCTGCGCCACTTTAGACCTGAGGCGGCCTCGAGTTGTGGCACGCAGACCTCTTCGGTCGCGCCAGGATAGACGGTGGACTCAAATATTACCGTCGCACCCTTCTTCATGACGCTGCCGATAGTGCGCGATGCGCCGATCAGGGGGCCGAAGTCGGGGATATGCGCATCGTCAACAGGCGTCGGCACCGCGACAATGATGATATCGGCATCGGCGATATCGGCAGGATTAGACGAAAAGCTGGCATGCACCGCCTCCGCCATCACCTCGTCGGCGATTTCCCGCGCCGGATCCCGCCCTTTCAGGCATGAGGCAACCTTGTCCTCGTCGATATCAAACCCGACAGTGGGGCCAAGTTTGCCAAACTCAATTGCAAGCGGAAGGCCGACATAGCCAAGCCCAACAATCGCGATCTTTTGACTGGTCGCCATTATCCATCTGTCTGCTGAAATGTGAAAAACGGTAGCCGCGTTAACAAAGTCTGCGGTGATGTCAACGCAGTAGTCGACTCTCTGTCCAAGGTCAACTTGGCGCAGGTATCCCTCGATCAACCGGCTTTGCCTGCCGCCGATTCCACCCCCGCTCCAGCAACCAGACACAGATTCCGAAATACACAACGTCAAAAACAGTGGGGAAAATCAGTGTTTCCGTGAAGCCTCTGAAGAGGAGAGCAACCAGCAGCGCCGTCATGAAGGCCTTGTCGATAATCGGGGTGGCGCTGAATATGGCGGCCAGCGTGATGGCCGCGATAACCAAGCCGTAAAGCAGACCAAATATATGGTGCGCGCGTATGTAGGAATTGTGAGGATTTCCGTTATAGCGGTCCATAATAGACAGCCCTTCATAGGACCTGCCAACGATCAGCTCCAGCCCACTCATCCCCATGACATACTCGCGGATCATGTCAGTTCGAGCCTGATCATAGAGGCCAGATTGCAGCTTGGTGGCGCCAATATCCGGCCGCTCTGCCGGCGCCTCAATGTCCGGAACGACGGGACCCACTATCCGGGGCTGAGATGCCTCCAGCTGGGACTGAGGCGCTTCCAACTGGGGCTGAGGCGCTTGGGACGGAGATGTGTTGTCGCCGAGCTCCGGTGACTTTTCCCAGGGCAGCATGAAACTCACGGCTGGCACGCTCAATAGCCCGAAACTGAAGAGAGTGGCACACACAGTAATCGCTATCAGGGCCGCTCGCCGAGCCATCGCGGTCCAGTTGAAACGCAGTGGGAGCGGGAAAATCGTCACCACCACCATCAGAAGCAGCGCGGTCAGCACAGAGGCCCGACCATATCCGACGATACACAGGACCAGGGTGGCAATCGTAGTGAGAGTGGCCACCCGCCCCTTCGCCACAAAGAGGACCGCCAGATAGTTCACCTGGAGCACTATCAGCGATGAAGTTATGCCGTTGCTACTGGACTCGCTGAACATCTTCTCGAGCGGAAAATCATCGAAACCCACCCTCATGGCAAAGACGAAGACGGAGATTTGAAAACAGACAAGGACAATCCGCGACGCCAGGAGATAGGGGCGCGGCTGGAGGTAAAGAGCGAGCGCGAGAGCCAAGGTAAGCCCGGCCATGCCATAATGCAGGACCGCCGTTGCATTGTTGTATGCCGCCACCGGAAGCGCTACGGTCAGAGCCAGCCCATAGGCGCCGATTAGCCATTTGTGTCGAAGAACGAGCGGCCACAGTTCTCTGCGGGTAGAAAAGAAGAGCAAGCCGCCGGAGGCCACAAAAACTCCGTACGCCCAAAGCGGGCGCTGGATATATATGAACAAACTTGCGACGAGCAGGGCCGCGATGATCAGGGTCAAAAACTGGTCATTTGACGGACAGAGGTATTTCCAATACCTGCCCTTCTGCGGCTCAAGCTTACCAACCATATCTAAAATCTCAAATGAAACGCGTCCGGGAAATTGGCTCAAAGCGAGTACTGTTTTTGAGTAGAGATGGCAACGTCCGCGCCGCAACGCCGAAGTCGCCTTTGGCTAAGGCGGCAAGAATTGCTGGGATGGATACGCAACGTTGAGGTCACTTCTACGGCCCGCGATGGGCTATGCTGGCGCTGCCTTGCTGCACAAAGGCGTAGGATTTATCATCTTCCTGTGGCTGGCGGCCAGCATGAGTGCTCCCGCCTATGCCGGTCTCGGACTAATGCTGGCCCTGCAGACCGGCATTACAACATTCGCATCGGCTGGGGTGGTCGACTCGCTGCTTGGTCGGATCAAGCACTCGCACGAGTCCGAGGTCCAGCAGCGGTATTTTGTCGCGACGATGGACGTTTTTTGGGCTCTTGCGGTGATCGTTCTGGCGATGGTGGCGGCCCTTTCTGGACCCATCACGCACCTTACAGGCGCTTCATGGCAGACCTTGGCAGCTGTGATGATCACAGGCGTCTTGTCCGCGTTTTTTTTGGTTCAGGCCTATCTGATCCGACTTCAGGAGCGACACCAAGCCGCCATACTTGTCGGTACGATTCCACCCTTGGCGGGCCTGATCGTCGGCATTGCGCTCTATCTGGCACAACAGACGATCAGCAGCTTCTTCCTTGGATCGGCGATAGTCATGGCCGCCAGCTTGCCCGCTCTGTCACGCCTTTATGTCGGCTGGGGCGGTCCTTCGCTCCATAAGAAGGAATCGCAGCAGATTGCCAAGAGCATGCCACCCTTCATGGTCGTGGCGCTTCTAGCCTGGGTAATCGGCTACGGCTCCACTTTTCTGATCAACATCTTCTTCACCGAAAACGAGGGCGCCCGCTTCACATTCGCCTACACGCTTGCGTCGGTCCTGCAGTTGCTGGCCACCTCGCTCAACCAGGTCTGGGCACCTCGGTTCTTCAAGCAGGTCCACGTCGTGCCGCTTGCCGAAATCGAACGACAAAACGATCGGTTCTACCTGCTACAAGGCGCCATCGTCGGAACTGCAGGCGCTTTGCTCATAATTGCGATACCGTTAGCCATTCGGCTGTCGGGAATTAGCCAACTCGAGCACTACCAAAATCTCAACCTCGAGCTATTCTGCCTGTTGGCGGTGTATGCCCTGTCGATCAACTGGTATCACGCGCAGAACTACTTTCTGGCGCATGGCCGTGGCGGCGCGTTCATGACGGCGGTTGTTGCCTCGACGCTGGCCGGGGTTGCGATCTGGGTCTTGGGCGCGTGGATCTTCGGAGTTTTCGGCGCTTATCTGGGCTTTGTGGCGCAGGCTCTACTGAAAGGGGCCGTAACCAACCTCTGGGCGGCTCGACGGTGGGGCATTCGAATACTCTGGCAGGGCCCGGCACTCGCCTTGGCAATCCTCGGACTTGGTGCTGTCGGCAGTCATCTCATGAGTGGGATAGGTTAGCTCCACGCCTGGCGGCATCGGCCAAATGCCAAGAAACTGATTGAGCGGCCATGGTGAAGCGGCTATGAGCTACCGCAAACACGCACGAATTAATTACGGGACCCCGAACCAGCAATGCTCGCTGACAAGTCAATTTTGGTTACCGGTGGAACTGGGTCTTTTGGACGCTCTTTTGCCCGTCGCATTCTCACCATGTATCCGGACATTCGCAGGCTGGTGATCTTCAGCCGGGATGAACTCAAGCAGTACGAGATGTCTCTTGAGTTCAGCGAGCGGGAATACCCCGCGATGCGCTATTTTATTGGCGATGTTCGCGACGAGTCCCGGATTCGCCGTGCGCTGGAAGGCGTCGACACCGTCATTCACGCAGCGGCGCTCAAGCAGGTGCCGGCTGCCGAGTACAATCCGTTCGAGTGCATAAAGACGAACGTTCTTGGGGCCCAGAACCTGATCGAGGCTTGCCTCGACTCGGGCGTCCGAAATGTCGTCGCCTTGTCCACGGACAAGGCTGCGGCGCCGATCAATCTCTACGGCGCCACCAAACTTTGTTCGGACAAGCTATTCGTCGCCGCGAACAACATGAAGGGCTCGCGAGACATCCGCTTCAGTGTCGTTCGATATGGCAACGTGATGGGCAGCCGCGGCTCGGTCATTCCGTTCTTTCTGGATCAGGTCAAGACCGGTCGCTTGCCGATCACAGATCCCGGCATGACCCGCTTCAACATATCCCTAGACGAGGGGGTCGATATGGTGCTGTGGGCGCTTGAGAATGCGCATGGCGGCGAGATATTCGTTCCAAAGATTCCGTCCTATCGCATCTCCGACGTGGCTAACGCGATCGGCCCCGATTGCGAGCACCCTGTTACCGGAATTCGTCCCGGCGAGAAGCTGCATGAAGAGATGATCACGGTCAGCGACAGCCTCAACACTGTCGACATCGGGAAGTACTTCGCTATCCTGCCAAACGGAAATTCGATGTTGCGCGAACTCTATCTGGCCAATGGGTCAGCCGAAGCAGTGCCCGCCAATTTCTCGTACAATTCAGGCGAGAATCCCGACTTCCTTTCGGTTGATCAGCTGCGGCGCCTGATCGAAGACAACGTCAGCGGTGCCGGCGCAAAATGATCCCCTATGGCCGCCAATCCATTTCCGAGGCTGATATTGCGGCCGTAGTGGATGTCCTGCGATCGGACTTCCTGACGCAGGGACCGGCTATTCCCAAGTTCGAGCAAGCAATGTGCGCCAAGGTTGGCGCGCAATACGGCGTTGCTGTGAACAGCGCCACCTCGGGCCTGCACATTGCGTGCCTGGCCCTCGGCTTGGGGCCAGATGACCTGCTCTGGACCGTCCCGAATACCTTTGTGGCCAGCGCCAACTGCGCGCGGTACTGCGGCGCGGATGTGGATTTCGTCGATATCGATCCGGTCACGCAGAACATTTCGGTGACGGCACTCGCAGAAAAGCTCAGAACCGCCGAACGCTTGCCCAAGATCGTGGTGCCCGTGCACTTTTCTGGCCAGCCCTGCGACATGAAGGAGATTGCCATACTGGCTCGCCAGTATGGCTTCAAGATTATCGAGGATGCGTCTCACGCTGTCGGCGCAACCTATTTTGGGGAACCGGTAGGGTCTTGCCAGTATAGCGATATTGCCATCTTCAGCTTCCATCCGGTCAAGATCATCACCTCCGGAGAGGGTGGTCTGGCGCTGACCAACGACGCGGCGCTGGCTGAGGCCATGGTGATGTTGCGGTCGCACGGTATCACTCGCGACGCGACGAGATACGAACAGCCGGATCGCGGTCCCTGGTATTACGAGCAGCAGATGCTCGGCTATAACTATCGCATGATCGACATCGAAGCAGCGCTTGGCCTCAGCCAGCTTGGTCGTCTCGATGCCTTCATCGCGCGCCGCAACCAGCTGGCCGCCCGCTACGATGACCTGCTGTCCGGGCTGGACATCCAGAAGCCCAAAGTCCTGCCGAATCGGCTTTCGAGCTTCCACCTCTATGTGGTCCGACTGACTGTCCGGGATGCCGATCGCCACCGCCGCGTGTTCGAGAAGCTACGCGCCGACGGTGTCGGGGTGAACGTGCACTACACGCCGGTTCACCTTCAGCCCGATTTTCAGCGGCTTGGCTTTGCGCCAGGCGATTTCCCCGAGGCCGAACGACATGGCGCGACCGCTATCTCTCTGCCCATGTATGCTGACTTGTCGGACGAAGCCCAGTTGACCGTGGTAAACAGCCTTATCAACGCCTTGGGCGAGTGACTTGTTCGCGGAATGACTGGCAGACAAGGTTTCCAGCAACCGGATACCGGCATGAGCGGATCGACTGAACGTTCAGAACTTTTTGGACGACTGGCCCTGGGCACGGTTCAGTTTGGGCTGACCTATGGCATCACCAATACGAGTGGCAAAGTAGGCCCGGACGCGGTTCAAGCCATCCTGGCGCGCGCCGCCGAGGTCGGGTTATCTACCTTGGACACGGCTGCTCTCTATGGGGATAGTGAGCAATCGCTAGGCAGCGCGGGCGTTGAGAATTTCGCAGTCGTCACCAAGCTGCCCGAGCTCGGCCGCGACGTAGCGGATCCCGGGCTCTGGGTCAGAACGCAAATGCTGGCATCGCTGTCTCGGCTAAGATTGCCGAGGGTCGATGGGCTTCTGCTGCACCGTCCCGACGTCCTGATGACAGAGTCCGGACCCGCGATCTGGTCGGCCATGCAGCACCTTCGAGCCGAAGGGCTGGTGCGGGCGATCGGTTACTCGGTCTACGAACCGCGGGAACTTTCGTCGCTGTACCAGGCGTTCCGCCCGGATATCGTTCAGCTCCCCTACAACGCGCTGGACAGCCGGTTTGAGGTCTCGGGGTGGATAGCGCGCCTCGCCGATGGCGGCACAATGGTGCATGCCCGCAGTGCCTTTCTGCAGGGACTCCTGCTGGCCCCGCGCGATGGGCTGCCGGAGAAATTCTCTCGCTGGAGATCGGTATTCGATGCGTGGCACCAATGGTGCAGCGCCAGGGGGCTCACCCCTCTGCAGGCGGCGCTGGGCCACAGCCTCGCACATGCGTCCATTGACCGCGTGCTGGTAGGCGTTGCCGGAATGGATCAGTTCAGCGAAATACTGGCATCGGTGTCAAGACACCCCATCGCGGCGCCCCTTGATCTGTCTTCCTCCGATATCGACCTCATCAATCCTTCCCGCTGGAGTTCGTTATGAAAACCGTTGCCATTGTGCAGGCCAGAATGGGGTCGACCCGCCTGCCGGGCAAAGTGATGCTGGATATCGCCGGCGTGCCGATGATCGAGTTGCTGCTGCGCCGACTACAGCGTGCGCGGATGGTGGACGGCATCATTGTTGCGACCTCGACCGCCGCCGCTGACGACCGTCTGGCTGAGCATGTTGCGGCTCTGGGCGTCGAGGTTTACCGCGGCAGCGAACAGGACGTTCTTGATCGCTATTATCGCGCAGCGCAGCAGGCGTCGGCAGACGTTGTTGTGCGCGTGACGGGCGATTGTCCATTCCTTGATCCGGTTCTGGTCGACGATGTCATCACGCTGCGCCAGGCACGCAGTGTCGACTATGCGAGCAATATCACCCCGCCGACTTATCCAGACGGGCTGGACACCGAGGTTTTTACCTTTGCAGCTCTCGAGCGCAGCTGGAACGAGGCCCGCGATCCATACCAGCGCGAGCATGTGACCCCCTACCTTCGCCAGGCAGAGGTGTTCACGCGTGAAGGCCAGGCCAGCGAGACCGATTACTCCGGCTTGCGGTGGACGGTCGACGAGGCGAGCGATCTTCGCGTGGCTCGCGCGGTCGCCGATCACTTTGTCGGCCGCGCGGACTTCGGTTGGCGTGACATTCTTGGGCTGGCCGAGGCACAGCCGGAACTATTCGGTGCGAACGCGCACCTCTTGCGAAATGAAGGAGCTGCGATGGGCACCGGGCAGAAATTGTGGAAGCGCGCCAAGGAAGTCATTCCGGGCGGAAACATGTTGCTGTCCAAGCGTAGCGAGATGTTCCTGCCCGAGCAGTGGCCGGCCTATTTCAGTAAGGCCAAGGGCTGCACCGTCTGGGATCTGGACAATAATGCCTTCACCGACATGTCCATTATGGGTGTTGGCACCAACACACTTGGCTATGGGCACGATGAAGTGGACGATGCCGTTCGGGACACGGTCACCAAGGGCAATATGTCCACCTTCAACTGCCCCGAAGAAGTTGCCCTCGCCGAGCGTCTGATCGAAATCAATCCCTGGGCCGATATGGTTCGTTTCGCCAGGTCCGGAGGCGAAGCCAATGCTGTCGCCATTCGAATCGCGCGCGCGGCCAGCGGCAAGGACAAGGTTGCTTTCTGCGGTTATCACGGCTGGCATGACTGGTACCTCGCGGCCAATCTCGCCGATGAGCATCATCTTGCCGGCCACCTGCTTCCCGGCCTGGAGCCGCGGGGAGTGCCTCAGCAATTGTCCGGCAGCGTGCTGGCGTTCAATTTCAATCGCATCGACGAGCTGGAAGCGCATGTGGCTCGCGGCGATGTTGGCGTGATCATGATGGAAGTGTCGCGCAACAAGGGTCCGGAAGACGGCTTCCTCGAGCGTGTTCGCGAGTTGGCGACGGCAAATGGCATCGTGCTGATCTTTGACGAATGCACCTCCGGCTTCCGCCAGACATTTGGCGGGCTGCACAAGCTCTATGGCGTCGAACCCGATATCGCCATGTACGGCAAGGCCCTCGGCAACGGTTACGGCATCACGGCGGCGGTCGGCCGTCGCGAGGTGATGGAGGCCGCACAGAACACCTTCATTTCATCGACATTCTGGACTGAGCGGATCGGCCCGAGCGCTGCACTAGCAACGCTGAAAGTGATGGAACGCACGAAATCCTGGGAGCAGATTACCGCAATTGGGCTTGATATCCGCGCTCGCTGGCAACAGCTCGCCGACCGGCATGGGCTGACCATCGCCCATTGGGGATTGCCTGCTCTGTGCGGCTATACGTTCCAGAGCGACAATGCCAACGCGTACAAGACGCTGGTGACCCAGGAAATGCTCGCGAAGGGCTTTCTCGCCGGCAATAGTGTCTATGCCTCAGTGGCCCATACGCCCGACGTGATCGAGGCGTATTTCGCCGCGCTCGATCCAATATTTGCGACCATTGCACAATGCGAGGGCGGTCGCGACGTTGAAAGCCTGCTCAAGGGCCCTGCCGCACATCAGGGCTTCAAGCGTTTGAATTAGGCGACAAACCGGGAAGCCCACCGTTGGAAGACAGCAGGCCTTTAATTGTCTTTCGTGTCGATGGATCGACACGAATTGGAAGTGGGCACGTTATGCGTTGCCTCACTTTGGCGAACGCTGCGGCATTGCGGGGCTTTGGCTGCTTTTTTGTCAGCCGTGATCTGCATGGCAGTCTTGCGACGAAAATAACCTCATCTGGCCACGCGTCCATACTTCTACCGCAGGAAGGCCCGCCGGCGCCGATGGAGGCTGGCCAGTATGGCCAGTGGCTCGGCACGACCGAGGAGCATGATTCCAAGTCAGTGATTGACGCCCTTTCAGAGCTGGCAAGCGACAGGTGTAAGCTTGTGGTTGTCGACCACTACGGCCTAAGCTCAACGTGGGAGGCTTCTCTAAACAGTACTGTAGGCATCCCCATCCTGGCGCTTGATGATCTCGACAGGCGCCACGAAAGCGCATTCGTGCTCGATGTTACGTTTGGAAAAACGGCGGCAAACTACGAAGGGCAATTGACGGAAGGCACACGAGCGCTGGTCGGCCCGTCCTATGCACTTCTGCGTCCGGACTTCGCCCTCTTGCGGAGCCCGGCATTACAGGGGCGCGATGCCCGTCTTTCCCATGGCACCGTCAACCATGTCCTTGTTTCCATGGGGGGAGCAGACGAGACAAACGCAACCTTGTGGGTCACGGACGCCCTGGCGACGCTGTTAGAGAACCGGTCCTTCAAAATTCACGTTCTGCTGGGCGCGGCCTATCCGCACCGGGCGTCGCTTGACACTCTTCAGGCTACTTTGGGCAATCGGCTTGAGATTCATAGCGACGTCGCAGAAATGGCCGCCCTTCTCGCAGACATGGATCTGGCGATTGGTGCTGCAGGCTCGTCCTCTTGGGAACGCTGTTGCTTGGGGCTCCCAACGATCAATCTCGTTCTGGCAGAAAACCAGGTGACAGTCGCAAGATTGCTCGCCAGCGGCGGAGCAGCCATTGATGGAGGGCGCTTCCCCACGTCGGAAGCGCCGGACATGTGGGCAAAGCGGATCATAGCCCCTGTATTGGCGAGTTCTACCTTGATCGCGCTGAGTGGGACCGCGCGTGATTTGGTTGATGGGAGGGGTGCGGGCCGGGTTATCGCAGAGGCTTTCTCGGGTCTTGTGCGAACGTCGCTCCTCGTACTCAGGGGCGTCACCATGGATGACGCTGCACTTCTCTTTGAGTGGCAGTGCGATGGTAGGACCAGAAGATACGCGCTAAACCCAGCGCCTCCGACTTGGAGCGAGCATCTCAAATGGCTGCAGCGCAAATTGAATGACCCCTATTGCAGTTTCTACATAGCCGAGGTTGCGGGGATCGCCTCAGGTACAGTACGGCTTGATCGCTCGGCATCGCCGCCACCGCCTACTGCCACTGAACACGAGTGGCGAGAGGTCTCAATTCTGACGGCGCCTGAATTCTACGGGTGCGGCGTTGGGCTGCGAATGATCCGCGCACTTATGGCTTTGCACCCTGAGGAAGATCTGGTTGCTCGTGTCTTGGCAGATAACCAGTCTTCCCAGAGACTATTTGCCAAGGCCGGTTTTTCGCACTATGCGCCCGAACTCCTATTCTGGCCCCAGCAGACGAACAGAGGAATATCATGACGCCCTCCTTCAATCTTGGATCTCGGCGAATTGGCCGCGACGCTGCTCCGTTTGTCATTGCCGAAATGTCCGGCAATCACAATGGCTCCAAGGAGCGCGCTCTGGAAATCGTCAGGGCGGCGGCAGAGTGTGGTGTCGATTGCCTCAAATTCCAGACCTATACTGCCGACACCATCACGTTGAACTCGACGCGGGACGACTTTCTGATCAACGATCCCAAGAGCTTGTGGAACGGGCGTCAATTGCATGATCTCTACGACGAGGCCCATACCCCCTGGGAATGGCATGCAGAATTGTTTGCAGAAGCCGCAAAGCATGGCGTTCTGGCGTTTTCCACTCCGTTCGACGAGACGGCAGTGGATTTCCTGAACGATCTGGGCGTGCCTATGTTCAAGATCGCGTCTTTCGAGATGACGCATCTTCCGTTGATTGCCAAGGTCGCCCGCACGGGTAAGCCGATGATCATGTCGACAGGCATGGCCACGGTCGAGGAGATTGAACAGGCGCTCGCTACAGCGAAAAGTGCCGGCGGCAAGGACATCGTGCTGCTGAAATGCACAAGCCAGTATCCTGCCAACGCCGCAGACGCCAACCTGATGACGATCCCCGACATGATGGATCGGTTTGGCGTTCAGGTCGGTCTTTCGGACCATACTGCTGGAACCGGCGTCGCAGTGGCCTCAATCGTCCTGGGCGCAACCGTCATCGAAAAGCACTTCACTCTGGATCGCAACGATGGAGGAGTGGACTCGGCCTTTTCCCTGGAACCTTGGGAAATGAGGCTATTGAAGGAAGAAACCACGCGTGCGTGGCACTCCACAGGTCAGGTCGTTTATGGCGGGACTGAAAACGAAGCGAGCTCGCGACGCTTCCGGCAATCCATCTATCCGGCCCGCGCAATCGCGGAAGGCGAGCTTTTCAGTCGCGATAACCTGCGCATTTGTCGGCCGGGGCTCAGCCTTGAGCCGCGGTTTTTCGATGACCTGTTAGGCAAGCCGGCACGTCGGGCTATTGAGTTTGGCGAAAGACTGACCCAGTCCGACCTTTGAGTGCAGCAATGCGCCTGTATTGGCGGACCACGACCAGCGGATGGACTGTCGAATGGAACGAGTAGGTATTCTGCGCATGCCGCTGGGCAATCTCCAGTCAGTATGGAATGCGCTGCACGTCTCGGGCTTCGATCCGGAGTATGTCGATGAGCAGTCTGACTTTGACCACCTGACTCACCTGATCATCCCCGGCGTTGGCCATTTCAAGGCCGTAATGGATCACCTAGTGTCCAAGGGTCTGCCGGACAAGATCACGCGCTTCGCCCAAAGTGGCCGCCCCACCTTGGGCATTTGCGTTGGAATGCAACTGCTGGGGAAGTCCAGCAACGAGGGCGGGGTGAACTCGGCCGGGCTCGGGCTGGTCGATGCCGTCGTCACACGGCTACCGGACGACGGGCAGGTGCTCCCCCATGTGGGCTGGAGCACGGTGGATCTGAAGCGTGATCACCCTGTCACGCAGGGTCTCAAGCAAGGACGGGACTACTACTTCGTCCACTCCTACGGCATGAAGGCTGGTTCGGAAGACATCGTCATCGGGACGACAACATACGGGAGCGATTTCGTGTCGATCGTGGGCAAGGGGAACGTGGTTGGCTTTCAGTTCCATCCGGAAAAAAGCCAGTCCAACGGCCTCCACTTGATTACGAATTTCGCCCTTTGGGATGGTCAATGTTAAAAAAGCGGATAATTCCCATCCAGTTGCTGAACAACGGGCGATTGGTAAAATCCATCGATTTCGGAAACTTCCGCGATGTCGGAGATCCTGTCAAAAGTTCTTCGGTCTACAACTCTCAGTATGCCGACGAGCTCATGCTCCTCAATGTTTCGCGGGAAAAGCGATCGATTGCGGACCTGCTCCAGATTATCGTCAAGATTTCCGAAGTGAGCTTCATGCCGCTGGCTATTGGCGGGGGCATCAGCTCCCCCGACGACGCGGCATTGCTCATACGCAACGGCGCCGACAAGATCGTTGTAAATTCGGTCGCCTATCGCGATCTCAATGTCATCACCGAGACATCGAACCGTTTCGGCGCACAGGCTGTCATCGTTGGAATAGACGTCCGCTGGGACGCCGATCTCGACGACTACAGGCTTTACAGTCGATGCGGCTCAGCGGCCGAAAATGTCGGTCTCGAGCAGCATATCGCACGCGTCGTTGCGGCCGGTGCGGGTGAGATCATGGTGCAGTCCATCGATCGCGATGGTAGCATGCAGGGGTTTGACCTTGATGCTATCTCGCGTGCAATGACGGCATCCCCGACGCCCGTGATCGGCGCCGGGGGCTCGGGAAATTACGAATCGCTGAAAGACGCCTTCATAACAACAGGGGTAAGCGCGCTCGCCTGCGGCAGCCTGTTCAATTTCTCCGACTCAAACCCGTTGCGCGCCAAGGCCTATCTGAGCAACCACGGCTTGAACTTCAAGAAGGTCTGACATGGTCATAAGATCGGAACGCTTGGAACTGCGTGAGCTGCAGGTCGCTGACATAACGCCGGCATATATCGGCTGGATGTCTGATCGCGAAACCAATCGCTACCTGGAGACGAGGCACTCCGCGCAGACGCCTGAATCCGTGGCGGCATTTGTGGCGCGTGTCGCGGCAGCGCCTGATGAGTTTTTGTTCGGCATTTTCCTGCCGACTGGCCGCCATATCGGCAATATCAAGGTCGGCCCCATCCGGCCGGTCCATGGCGTCGCGGACGTCAGCCTGCTCATTGGCGATGCTGCCTGCCGCGGGCAGGGATTTGGCACGGAAGCCATCCGCGCCGTGAGCGCCTTTGCCTTTGACAATCTAGGGGTAAGCAAGCTCAGCGCAAGCATGTACCTGCCCAATGAAGGGTCCACACGAGCGTTCCTCCGCGCTGGCTTTGTGCGGGAAGGGCTGCGCGTGAAGCACTACGATCTGGATGGCGAGCGGTGCGATCTGGTTGAGCTCGGCGCCACCCGAGAGGATATGTTCAAACAAAAAGAGCGCTGACGGCCTCCGTCAGCGCTCCTTTCATCACATCTTGGGCTGGATACCCCGGCTATCCTCGTCTTCTCGATACCAATTCTCATAGTCCCAGGTCTTGGGGGCCCATTCATTCTTGTTAAAGTCTGGCTCGTTGGGTGAGACGACGGTGTGAGCAATCACTTCGTTGAACTCACTTTCGGTCAGGCCCACATATTCGAGGAACAGCTCAAGTGAGGGGGGCTTGCGTCCCTCGTACTGGCTAATCAGTTCTTCGCCGCGCTCCTTAGAAATGCGCCCGTTTCGAAGGTCCAGCGCGACCATCTGACTTACGCGACTGTAGCCGCGCTTGAGATACTTGATGTAGTCGCGGGTGCCCTGCATGAAGCACTCGATCTTCTCGTAGGGATACTCCTCCCACGGCATGCCCTCGACCTGCTCGCCCTTCCAGCCGAGTTCCTTCTGAATCAGAGCCACATTCTTTTTTACGTCCCAGGGAATGTACGACCCAAGGCAGACCGACTGGTACCGTATGCGGTTAAGATCGCGGGCGGCCGGATAGGTATATGGCTTGAGATCGCGCGCATCGAGATCGAAGTCGCCGCTGATCATGCCTTCCATGTCTTCCGCCGTGATCCCCAAATTCACGAACTTGTTGAACCGGGTTTCGTCGACACGTTCGATCTCGTCGTCGGCATAGTCGTAATATTGGGTGTATTCGGAAGACGGCTCGCCCCAGAACACCAGCGGCACGTCGAATTTTACAGCAATGTGCATGGGGTAGGAGAAAATTCCGGTGTGGCAATGCCAACAAAAGTCGCCCTTGCGCCTTAGCGACTCAAGCATCAACCGCTTCACAACGCGCCAGTTCGGCGTGAAGTTGAGAACGTCGACGCCCAGCTTCTTGAATGTCCTAGTATTGTTCTCGATAAGCGTCTCGCGCATGAACCCGTGGTCGAAACGCACAACGAGGGGCTTAATCTTGTACTCCTTCATCAAGTACAAAAGCGTATAGGTAGAGTCTTTTCCACCAGAAAACGGAATAATGCAGTCATAATCGTGTTTCCCACGATACTGTTCGATTAATTGATCGAGCTGCTTCTTCCGACTCGGCCAGTCAATCTTCTCATCCCGAACTTCTTTATTGCGACAGACATTGCACACGCCAGCCGGATCGAACTCAATAGTTTCGTACGTTTCGGGCAGCAGGCAGCTCCCGCATTTTTTCAGCTCAAGCATTTCGGCTCCAATAAGATCTGGTCGAACCTACGTCCCTACCCGGTCAGTCTTCAAGTGCGCTTTCGCGCCAATCGTGCAATTAGCTGCCGTTCCTACCCACAGAGCTTGATCGTGGCATGCCAAGGGCGAGCGCTACGACGTGTGCCTGGCACCTTGTTCGAAGGCCGCACTCGAGGCACCACCAGTGCGTGATTGCGGCCTTGTATCCAGATTTATGCAACTTCTTGTTTACAATCATACCCGAGAACACGCAAATCCTGACACCATCTGACGACTGAACTGGTCACCGATGCGCAGATCATGGCGTCGCGGAGCGCCAGACGGCCTGCTACACCACTCCGACCGGGAACATCAGAGCAGTTCCAGCGGCTGATGGCTGATCACGACATCACCTTCTCGATGATACGGAACGACAATTTCAGGGATAACGCGCGATAGTGTTCTCATTGCTCAAACCGAAGGCTCTGCCGGCCAAGTCTACCGCGCCAGGAGGCCTAGGCTAAGAGTTCGATGCCATACGAAGTGTCCTGCCGTAACTCATCATCATCGCCAAGGAAGAGATGACGAAGAACATGTACACCCCAAAAGTGCCCATGCTCTGGACCACAATGCCTGATCCCCATGCCAGAAAGTGATATGCCGCGATCGATACCGCGCATAGTCCTCTTAGTAGGTCGAGGCCTAAATTCCGATCAGGGGGGATTTTCGAGAGAAGCATTGTCGGTAGGTGTCCATTGTCGGATGATTTGGCACCGCTTGGATTGCGGATTAGCGGAGCGCCAGCCTCGTCGTTGAGTTGATGTTATGCGGTGACCTTGCAGTGCTGCAAGCGCCGAGGCTGGACAGTCTGGCGTTTGATCCCTTCCCTTCGCGCTGTTCGATGATATCTGCGGCCGCACCGAAGTAGGCGTCGACCGGAGTGAAGTCGTTCAGGCACGTATGGTAGCGCTGGTGGTCGTGGTTTTCGACGAAGGCGCTGATCGGGGCCTTGAGATCGGCGCGCAGGACGTAGTTTTCCAGCAGGATGGGTTCGTGAGGGTGCGTTCGTCGGGTGACGAGGTTGACAATCTCGAGCGGCTCGTCCTCACCCGCGATCATTCATTTTGAGTAGACGGTTTTCCAGCATCAGGTCAGCCACGCATTCCTTCAACGCGCTGACATCGCGGCGCAGGTCCTCAACCTCATCGCTGGTGACAGTGCCGGTCACTCCCAGTCGCGCTGGCCATAGCCATTGGCGACGCCTGTGGCAGAGCCCCTGGAATACGATCGCGGGCAGTCCGAAAACGATCACCCACCCAACACCCAGATTCACCCATCATTAACCATGCGATCGAGCAAGGCCTTGCAATATTAGGGATAATTCTCATCTTGATCACGTCGGTGCCAATTGGTCCGATATGGTCGGGACCGCTCTGTGCAAGGAGCGGCCGACAGGGGGTGTGCAAACCCAACTGTCGACCTGGCCATTCAACTCCTGCCTGAACAGGAAAATGAAATGGTTGATTACCGTTCTACCGACGCGCTTGCGTCGGGCAAGTCTTATTCCACTTTTTTGCCCTATCCGCCGCCGGTGCTGATCGCTGGTTTGATCCAGCATGAGCTGGTGTGTGCATCCACGCAGGTGAGTATCCTGCGCATCGTCGATGAGACGGGCAGCGCCAGCGTGGGCGACATTGTCGACGGGCTGGGCGAACATCCTAATCCGACTGGCGCCGTGCTGATCATGGTCGATCTGGGCATCCTCGCGATTACCTTTGCGGATGTAATCGACATGCATGCCTTGGTCAGTCGCGCGTCGCAGTTCCTCGCCCCGGATCACAGCGACATGACACAACCTACTGTATGGCATCCAACGCCACCGGTTTGCGAGGTCGCGCTGCCGGACGGCATTGAAGCTCTGCCGACCTCTCCCTTTGTGCCGGCAGTCACCGTGGCAACGGCTGAAGCCCGCCGTGGGCTTGGCAAGGTGGCGACACTCAACCGTCCTGGAGTTTATGCGCTCATTGGTCATCGCCAGATTTATGTTGGCGCCAGCGCCTCCGTTGGGACCCGTGTCGCATCTGGCCAACAGCCGATCGCCGACATCAAGAAAATTGTGGTGATTACCGACGCGAACAATGTCCTGAGCAATGAGTATGCGCTGGCCGCCGAGCGGATGCTCCACGCGCGCGTACATTCCACGGGCGCCTTTGATGTCATGAACGAGCTACCCATGGGCACAGGCATTGATGCGGAGCTCTATGGCCAGATCGATGCCTTTCTCGGTCAGGCCTGCCTGACCCTTCGCTATCATAACGTGCTGTTCACCGAGGGTACGGCGCGCTCCGTGCTTGCCGGTCCACGCCATGAGGCAGGCCGCGTCGCCCCGATGCGTCCGTTCAGCACAATCCCCGACGGAGAATGCGTCGAGATGTGCTTTGACGATGGCCTGGTCGCTTTGGCCGCCCATCAGCATGACGGTCGCTGGATCCTGTTGCAGGGCTCCGATATTCGCATTGAAACGGCGCCCAGCGCCAATTCATCCGTCCGCTTCCAGCGCGCGGCCTGGCTCCATGCCGGTCTGCTCAAACTCTCGCCCGATGGCCGCAGCTATGTGACGACGCGGGACCTGGTGTTCCGCAGCGGGAGCGGTGCTGCCCAGTTTTGCGTGGGCTCCAAGGGCCGCACGCGCGACAGCTGGCAGCCCATCGATGCCGATGATGGTCTTCATCCACATACGGCTGCGCTGATCGCCGCCTAGGGTCCGCCGCTCTTTCACCCCTTGTACTGTTCACGACGGATCGCCTCATCCTGCAGGCTGTCCGTCGCATGGAGTGCGCCACCTATGGCCGAACATGAAATCGACGACGACTATGATGCTGCCGCCCGCTTTGCACGCGACGTCCTCACCAAGCCGCCGCTCCACGCCGGCGAATGCCTCGCTCTCGAAGCGCTGCGCAAGGCCCTTCCTCGCAAGGCATATGAGATGACCGAGCACGGACCGCGCGTGTTCATCATCCAGGTGCCCGACGCCCATTGGGTCGAAGCCGTATCGAAGGCCGTTTCAACCCTTGCTAAATCCATTGTGGTGAAAACGGCCATCGAACGTAGCTCTGTCAGCAAGGTGGAGGTGCCAGTAGGCGCCGACGATTTACGCCATCTGCAGCGCGGCAGGTCAGTCGCGTTCATCTCACAGGATCCAACCGGCATCCTCGATCCCGCCGTGCTGGCTGCTGCCGATTTGACGGTCACCCTTCGGCCGATAGATGCTGCATTGCTACGCAAGGTCATCCGGCAGGTCAGCGGCAACATTGCTCGCGGGGTCACGGCCGAAATGGCAGCGTTGCCCTTGCGCGCGGTGATCAATGCCATACGCCCCGGCTTGTCTGCGCGCGACTGCGTAGCCAATCTCAGCCGGTCCATTGTTGTTGCGCCCATGAAAGCAGCTCCCTCTTCGGTTCCACTGCTGACCGAATTGCCGCTGACGGTGAACATGCGCCGCTGGGCCGACACGACATTGGCCGATCTTTCGGCAGTATCTGCGGGCCACCTCGGCGCAGAAGCTTTGGTCTATGGCGTGCTGGAGGGTCCCCCTGGAACCGGAAAAACGCTTCTGGCGCAGAGCCTTGCCCAGACATCAGGCTGGAATTTCGTATCCAGTTCGGTGGGCCAGTGGTTCACCACACGGGACGGCGCGCTAGGCGGTGTCGCCCGGAATATCAAAGACTTTATCGATACGGCTTTGGCCAGCGAGCCGGCCGTCGCTTTTTTGGATGAGCTCGACGGCTTGCCCGATCGGGCGCAACTTGACGCCCGTAGCCGGGACTGGTGGACGCCAGTTGTCACTTTATGCCTGACGGAAATCGATCGCCTGCGCGCATCGGGGAAAAGCGTTCTGCTGCTGGGCGGAACGAATTACTTCAATCGCTTGGACACGGCGCTGGTGCGGCCGGGGCGCCTCCAGAACAGGATCTCCGTACTGCCGCCCGCCACTCGCGAAGAGCTGGCCGAGGTGTTCCGCTTCTATCTTGGACCCGACCTGCCCGACACCGATCTTGTGGCCCTGGCACAGTTGGGGCTCGGTGCCACGCCGGCAATGGTACAAGGATGGACCAAGGATGCGCGCGCCGTAGCCCGCGGTGCGGGCCGATCGCTTGCATTGGCAGACCTTATGGCGCAGGTCGTGCCCAGCGACGACCGCCGGCCCGCCGACATCAAGGCCATTGCGCTCCACGAGGCGGGCCATGCACTCGTGGCGCACCGGCTCGGCCACGCCGTCGACATGATCTCCATCATTTCCCAGGGTCGTACCGGTGGATTCGTCAGCAGCAGCTTGCCAACGTCCGTCATGACTCTTGGGCATGTCCATGACGTTGCCACAGTGATGCTGGCGGGTCGTGCAGCCGACCTCACACTGGGTGGTGGCGCCAATACGGGTGCCGAGCACGATATCGAGCAGGCAACGCGCTTGCTGATCAACGCCTATGAAAAGCAGGGGCTGGGTGCCCATTTGCTCTATGCCCCGGCGATGTCTGCAAGGCCACTACCGGCAACGATCGCCACCGTGTCTGAAGACCTGGACCGGCTGCTCGGGCGTGCTGTTGCGATATTGAATGCGGAGCGCGACCTCACCCAACGGATGGCGAAACATCTGGTGGGCGTGCAGGTCATGACCGGTGACGAGGTCTTGGCCTTTCTCGGTTCACACCCCATCGCACCCAGTTTGCCTCTACGCTCGGGGCATGGCGACGACTACGCCGCTTCCCAGGCCTGCGCATAGGTGCAAGCATGGCAAGATTGTCTGACGACGCTGTGCTTAAGGGGTTACGGGCCGCCTTCGCTTTGAGGAACGGCGCCGTTCCGACCGAGACCGAGCTTGCTGAGGCTCCCGTTCTTACGGCGTGGGCCTTGGTCGACGCTGGGGCGGGGCTTCATCGGCTCGTCGGTTCGGTTCGTGGGCATCCCATTCTGGGTACGGGATGGTGTACGACGAGCGTCGTGCTCGCCCTCGACCCGGGGAGTGCTTGGGCAAGAACAGTGAGCCGGATGTATCGACTCGCCGATCCGTTGTTGCCACCCAACCAATAGGCCCGCCCGACAAAGGAAATGGTCCCAGTTGAGTCGTGTTTGGCGCCGGTGCTATCAAGCGAGCAGTCTAGCTCTCTCGCTTGATAGCAAGCTCGCTCCAAATCCCTTTCCATACATCGATTTGTTCCTTGCCAGGCTCGCGCCGACACTGGCGCAGCAAGGAACATCCTCCATGTTGAAATCTTCTCCTCGCATCGGCGTATCGCTTGCGCTTTGGGGCAAAGGCGGCGCCGCCAAGACCACTACCGCGCTCTCACTTGCCGGGTTGGCAACTGCCGAAGGCCTGCGCAGCATTGTGCGCGATGCCGATCCCCAGCGCTCGGCAAGCGCCTGGCATGCCTGCAGCTGCAACCCGAAATTCGCCGTCCACAGCGTGGAGGTGGCCGAGGTCGCAGCCCTCTTGCCCCGTGCCAAGGCGAACTACGACGTCGTCATCATCGACAACCCACCTTCGGGCTACGGCGGGTCGATCGCCATCGCCCGTGGGGCCGATACCTCGCTGGTCATCGCGAGGCCTTTTCAGTTTGACATCACTTTAGCGCTGGAGTGGATCAGCTTTCCGCAGCGTGCGGATGTGACGCCGCTGGTCGCTCTGACTGCGGCGCCCCCAACCCGCCTCGACGCTGATGCAGGCACAGTTCGTATTGCGCGCCGTCGTCTCGGGCAGGCAGGGGCGCAGGTCTGGCGCTACCAGATCAGTCATCGCTTGGCCCATCCCGAGCTTGTCGCACGCGGTATGACTATCACCGACCTTCCTGCAACCGCGCTGGCGCGCAGCGAATATGAAAGGCTTTGGTCTGCCATTTCCACTCGGATGAAAAAGGTGGCCCACATTGGATAGCCCCACCACTCCGACTGGCCGCGTCACGGCGATAGCCGCCGATCTGGCCGAGCCAGCCGAAAAGCTCTCGCAAATCTGCTATCGCCTCTCCCGCGCGAAGCGCAACCATCTGCATCGCTTCGCCCTTGACCGGAACACTAGCCTGCAGACTGTCATCGACGAGGCCATCGACGACTTCTTGGCAAAACACCAGGTCGAGATCTAAAAAAACGCTGTCATGCTGTCTTGCTAACTTGCTAGCAAGACAGCATCGACAGGTATCCCGGCGACGCCATCGGCGAAAAAGCGTTTGTGACTTTCATCATCCGACCGGATGCTAAGATCAGTATCTCCTGGATGACCGACCGTGACGCAGATTTATCTTACTCGCCGCCAAGTGGCTGAACTCTATCCGATTTCGGAGCACACATTGGCCAAGCTCGCGTATGCTGGACGCGGGCCGACGTTCTACAAACCAACGGACAAAATTCTCTATCGCCCCGAAGATATCGACGCCTGGATAGCGGCCTCGGTGGTCCTGCCAACGGACGCCAGCGTGCCACGCCCAGCGTCAAAGAAGCGACTGGCCGGTCGCGGCACATATGCCCGCACGGCGAGCTTTGATGCCCCTCAGCCGCCCGGTGGCGGACGCAAGTCCCTGCCGCCGTCGCCGAAGTCGGTCCTACGCAAGAAGGACTAACCTCCCGCAAGCCGCTGCAACCGTGAAACTTGGGCGGGTCGGAAACAATCAACCGATCTGCAGTGACCCGGCCATCCTCCCTGGAAGTCGTCAGTATGGCCTGATGCCGGGACATGTCATGCAAGGCCAATGCGTTCGCCAGATTCGTCGCAGCGACGCTGGCCAGTTAGGGGGCTACCACGTGACCTCAGCGCAATTGGCCCAGACGCGCTTTACGCGTCCGGGCCTTCAACATGGAGATCATCATGCGCGGCGGGTTTCATGACCAGAGTGTCGCGCCACCTCTGGCACGGAACAAATCCGACTAACGGATTTTCGGTGACGCAGGCTGCAATGGCGTTGCACGCGCATTTACCTTGTCGATCATGTCAACTGTGGCACCAATGGTGGCCGCGTGCTTCCAGCCAGAACTGCGCGGGGCGTAACTCCTGTTGGCCGTGCGCGTCGATCTGTGACCTGCAATCGCTGCGATTTCGGGGGCACTCTTACCGGCGGCTTTGAGATTGGCGATACCCTGATGGCGCGTTGTATAGAGCGCGCATGGCTCGATGCCGAGGCGAATGCAAGCGCGGCGCAGTCGATGCCCGAGGCGATCGATCAACAGATCGAGTTGCTCCTGGCTGGCCGTGGCGAAATCAGCAATCAACTGTTCTATCGAGGCAGTCTCGTCCTCCGAAATGCCTGCGAGATCCAACTCCCGGAAGTCCCCAAGCCCACGCTGGTTGGTCGTCTTGCGACTCCGCACAGTCAACAGGTCCCCCTCGATTGCGGCATCCGAATATTCTGACGGTCGCAGGACCAGCAGGATGCCATGGACCAGCAGGCGCACCAGCAGCCTGTCGTCCAGCTTTCCCCTCTGCCACAGGAAGGTGCATACCTTGCCCAGGTCGTCCTTTGTCACATTCTTGCGCTTCTTGGCCGAGGTGCGCGTCGGAGCGTCGGCCGGGCGCGGGCGGGGTCGGCAGGAAAGCGCCGCGCGATGGACCGCTTCCTGTTCGATACCGAGTTGGCCAAGATCGACCGCCGCGTCCACAGCCCATGTCAGGGCGGCGAAATATTTGCGAAGGCTGGCAGGCTTGTATTCGTCATGCAAGTCGCCGAGATAATTGATGGCTTCCAGCAGCGTCGCCTGACGCCCGAGGGCCTCGTCGGCCCGCCGCATCAGCATCGCCACCCGATCGGCATATTCGCTGACCGTACTCTCCTGCTGGGTCACCACAACGCCCAGCCCATCAACCCGATCCATGCCAATTTCCCCGTTACTCGACGGACTTCTCATCCGCTCGCAACACTGGTCGGGAGCTTGGCAAGGAACAAATCGGACGGCGGCGCTGTGAGGCGGCAACGCACAATCCGCTGCAGGTAACACTTTTCCCGCGCCAAAGGCGTTTGCGGGAAAAGTGTTACTTCGGCGCGAACCTGTGCATCGCCGCATCAAGAAGCGGACTTGCCAGCCTCAATTGCCTTGGCTTGCACAACTCCGGGCAGTGGCAGGAGACGAGAGCCGCCACGCTTCATGGCGCGCAAACGCGCAACGCTGTCATCGACCTTAGGATGGCGATAACGGAGCAAGCTTTTGACGTCGACATGGCCCGAAAAGTCCATCACCTGTTCGCTGGTCCAGCCAGCATCGAAGCAGCGCGAAATGGCTTCATGCCGGAAATCGTGCCAGCGCAGCGTGCCAACAGCGACGAGATCGAGGCGCCCCATGCTCCTGGCCCGCTTGGCGGCGCGTTTGCGGGCAAGTTCAAAGGCCTTTTTGAGCAAATTGCCCGTGACCTTGAAAATCTTGCCGCCCAGCTCACGACCAGGAAGCGCGTCGATGATCCTAACGGCCTTTTCCGTGAGCAGGAGGTAGCGGCCCCTCCCGTTCTTGGCATCGGCCAACCATACGGTTCCCTTGTTTCGCTCGTAGCCCTCCCATTCGATGCGCAGCATCTCGCTACGGCGGCACCCGGTTTCCAAGGCAAACTCGGCGGCAAGCGCGACGATGGGATTTTCCGCCATCACCAGTTCTGCAAACAGCAGAGCCTCTTCATCCTCCAGAATCCGGCGGATGCGCTCATCGATCGAACTGGGCGCTTTGATGCGTTCGAGAGGCGAGTGCCTCAATTCATATTTCCAGGCCGCAGCGGCGAAAATAGGCTTGAGCAGCCGAATGTCGCGGCCAACCGAGTTCGGCTTGACCTCCTCGAGACGATCGGCAATCCAGTCCTCAAACATGTCCTGTGTGGCATCCGACAATGCGGTCGAGCACAGGAGGGGATTCCTGCGGCGGAAGGCGCCCAGCCTATAGAGCTCGGACTGCGCGCCCTTGACCTTGCGTTTGCCGGTCTTGAGCGCAGCAATGGCGTCATCGATCACATCGCCAACAGAGGTGCGACGACTGATCAGACGATCAACTTTGTGCCCGAGGTTCTGGTCGCTGAGGACCGTCCTGACGAACTGGCGCGCGTCTTCGAGGTCATCGAAGGACGCGTTGTGCTGGGGAAAGCCCTTCTTGCGTATTTTGACCTGATAGGATGTCAGGCGTCCATCAGCGGAAATCCGCTCATAGATATAGTGTTCGCCTTCAAGTTTGACGGTCGGCATGGAGCATTTTCTTTCGCGTTATGGCGAAAGGCTCGTGCAAACTCTGGCAAGGAACAAATCGATTCGGGATAATTTTCTGGGGCGTTGTCCCAAAACCTGTCCCAAACTTAATGTGTTACATCAAGAACTTAGGGTAAGGTTTGGCGCACCCGGAGGAATTCGAATCCCCGGCCTCTGCCTTCGGAGGGCAGCGCTCTATCCAGCTGAGCTACGGGTGCATCCGGTGCGCGGAGCAGAACTCCGGCTGAATGGGCGCAACCTAACCAAAGCCGGGCGGGCGCGCAACGGGGTTCGCGGGAATTGTTGGCCGATGTGGCAACAACAGACGCCCGGGGATCGCGGCGGGGCAATCGGCGCCCATGGGCGGCCGGCCCTCCGGCAGGAAGCCGCGACAGGCGGATGCCCTGCTTTCCCACACGCAATCGCCAAATGCGGCCGTTTGCCTCGCTGATCGACAATCGCCCAATCTGGCCGTGACCAAGCCGCCAACAGCCCTTAAGAGAGCCGCATGCGGGCGCGAACGGGGCCTTGGCATCGGGCCAGCCCTGGATTTGCCATCAAGCTGCCCCGTTTCGGGCTTATCGCGCCATAAGGACATGAACAGGCCGCGCTTGGCGCGCCGCTGGCAAATGGGCAGAACATGAGCAAGACAGCGGCACTGGCAGGCCTCGCGGCAATCCTGACACTCAGCGTGTCCGGCTGCGCCATCAGCGGCATCAAGCCGGCGCCCGGTCCTGCGACTGCGGCCATTGCCGCGATGGCGCCCACCCAGCCCGGCCATGTGCCCGATGCGGCTGCGGTGCCGATGTTTTCCGATGCGGCGCTGGGCTATGTCGGCTCGCCCGGCCTTGATGGGCTGATTGCCCATTACGCCACCCAATATGCGGTGCCCGAGCACCTGGTGCGCCGGGTGATCGTGCGGGAAAGCAATTACAATTCGGCGGCGCGCAATGGGCCTTATTGGGGGCTGATGCAGATCAGTCATGCCACCGCCAAGGGCATGGGGTTCAAGGGCGCTGCCGGCGGCCTGCTCGATCCGGAAACCAATCTGCGCTACGCGGTCAAATACCTGGCCGGTGCCTATGTCACCGCCGGGGGTAACGAAGACCAGGCGGTGCGCTTCTACGCCAGCGGCTATTACTACGACGCCAAGCGCCTGGGCCTGCTTGAAAAGAGCGGGCTGCGCTGATCGGGCGTAAGGCGCTGAGGGCGCCGCTCGAGACAGCTGCCAGTTCAGCGCCAGGTCATCTAGTGCCGGGTCATCTAGTGCCGGGTCATCCAGTGCCGGGCCATCATCGCTCCGACAGCAAAGGCTCCAATTGGGCCTTGAGCTGGTGCTGGTCATAGGGCTTGTTCAGCCGCGGCAAGGCGCATTGCACGCCATCGGGCAGGTCGGCATAGCCCGTCGCCAGCAGGACCGGCAGGCCGGGAATAAGCGCCTGCGCCGCATGGGCAAGTTCCACCCCGGTCATGCCGGGCATTGCATAATCGGTGAGCAGCAGGTCGATACGCGCGCCGCTCTGCAGCAGCGTCAGGGCCTGCGCGCCCGAATAGGCCTCGAGCGCTGCGTGCCCCAGGTCCTGCACCATGTCGGTGGTGTTCATATTGATCAGCACGTCGTCATCGACCACAAGTATGGTCCATGGCGGTGCTGGCGTCACGCTCGTCACGTCGTCTCTCCTTGTTGTCACGCCCTGTTGTCACGCAGAGATCGCCCCGCGGCGCCAGCCAGGCTCTGGCACGGCCGGCGCCCTTGGTCACTGCGCTGGCGCGCCCTTATGTGCAACCAATGCGTAAAAACTGCCTTGGTTGCCCGCAGACGCCACAGAAACGCCCGCTGGCCCTTTTGGCAGCTGCCAATGTGCCCTAAAGTCCTCGCTCGCCTTATTGGGAATCGCTTCATGCATCTGCTGCTCGTCGACGGCTCGGGTTATATCTTCCGCGCCTTTCACGCCCTTCCTCAGCTCAATCGCAAGTCCGATGGCCTGCCCGTCGGCTGTGTCCAGGGCTTCTGCAACATGCTGTTCAAGCTGACCGAGGACCTCAAGGGCGAGGATCAGCCGACCCATATGGCCGTCATTTTCGATGCCAAGGGCAAGACCTTCCGCGACGATTTCTACCCCGAATACAAGGCCCACCGCCCGCCGGCGCCCGAAGAGCTGGTGACGCAATTCCCGCTGACCCGCGCCGCGACGCGGGCCTTTTCCATTCCCTCCATCGAAATGGAAGGCTGGGAGGCCGATGACATCATCGCCACCTATGCCTGCAATGCCCGCCAGGCCGGTTACAAGGTCACCATCGTCTCCTCCGACAAGGACCTGATGCAGCTGGTGGAGCCGGATGGCTCGATCCGCCTGCTCGATACCATTCCGCGCCCCGGCCAGCCACCACTGCGCTGGATCGGCATGGACGAGGTGTTCACCAAGTTCGGCGTTACCCCCGACAAGGTCATCGACGTGCAGGCGCTGTGCGGCGACAGCGTCGACAATGTGCCCGGCGTGCCCGGCATTGGTGTCAAGACTGCGGCCGAGCTGATCAACCAATATGGCGATGTCGAAAACCTTTTGGCCCATGCCCACGAGATCAAGCAGCCGGCGCGTCGGCAGAAGCTGATCGACAATGCCGAGATGGCGCGGATTTCCAAACGCCTCGTCACCCTGTCGCAGGACGTGCCGGTCGAGCTGCCGCTCGATGCGCTGGCGCGTGTGCCGATGGCGCCCGAAGCGCTGTTCCCTTTCCTCAAGGCGATGGAATTCGCCACCATCACCAAGCGCCTTGCCGGGCTGCTCGGTGCCGATCCCACTCTCTACGAGGCCGATCCGGAGCTGGCTGCCAGCGGCCGCGATCCGCGCAAGTCGGCCGATCTCTCGGTGGCCCGCGCCAAGCTGGCATCGCCGCAGGTGCCCGGCACCGGCCCGGCCCTGCACGCCCAGGAAGTGCACGCCAAGATCCGCGCCATCCCGGTCAATTACGACGATTACGAGATCGTCACCACGCCCGAGCAGCTCGATGTCTGGCTCAAGCGCATCATCGACAAGGGCCATGTCGCCATCGATACCGAAACCACCGGGCTCGATGCGCAGGCGGCCGATCTCGTCGGCATCTGCCTTGCCACCGAGCCCGGGAATGGCTGCTATATTCCGGTGGGCCATTCGCGCGGTGCCGCCAGCCTTCTGGAGGAAGGCGGGCTGGTCGAAGGCCAGCTGCCGATCCGGCTGGTGATCGATGCGCTCAAGCCGCTGCTCGAAGACAAGTCGATCCTCAAGATCGGCCAGAACACCAAATATGAAATCTCGATCCTGGCCCGCTATGGCATCACCATGGCGCCGATCGATGACACCATGCTGCTCTCCTATGCGCTCGATGGCGTGCAGTATAACGGGCTCAACGTGCTGGCCGATAACTGGCTGGGCCATACCTGCATTGCCTTCTCCGATCTCGCCGGTACCGGCAAGCACCAGAAGACCTTCGACCAGCTCGAAATCGCCCCCGCCGCACGCTATGCCGCCGAGGATGCCGATATTACCCTGCGCCTCTGGCATGTGCTGAAGCCGCGCCTCGCCGCCGAAAATGCCACGACGCTCTATGAAACCCTCGAGCGCCCCCTCGCCCCGGTGCTGTCGCGCATGGAGCAGCGCGGCATTTCGGTCGATCGGCAGATCCTGTCGCGGCTCTCCGGCGAATTCTCGCAGCGCGCCGCCGCCTTCGAGGCCGAGGCCCATGAGCTGGCCGGGCAGAGCTTCAATCTGGGTTCGCCCAAGCAGCTGGGCGAAATCCTCTTCGACAAGATGGGGCTGGAGGGCGGCACCAAGACCAAGACCGGCGCCTGGGCCACCGGCGCCGACGTGCTGGAAGACCTGGCGCTCAAGGGCGTGCCGCTGGCACGCACCATTGTCGACTGGCGCCAGCTGACCAAGCTCAAGGGCACCTATACCGATGCCCTGCCCGCCTATATCAATGCCCGCACCGGGCGCGTCCACACCTCCTATAGCCAGGCTTCGGTGCTGACCGGGCGCCTGTCGTCCAATGATCCCAACCTGCAGAACATTCCGGTGCGCACCGAGGACGGCCGCAAGATCCGCTCGGCCTTCGTCGCCGCCCCCGGCAAGATCCTGATTTCGGCCGATTACAGCCAAATCGAATTGCGGGTGCTGGCCCATATCGCCGATATCCAGGCGCTCAAGGATGCGTTCGAGGAAGGCCTCGACATTCACGCCATGACCGCGTCGGAAATGTTCAACGTGCCGGTCGAAGGCATGCCCTCCGATGTCCGCCGCCGCGCCAAGGCGATCAATTTCGGCATCATCTACGGCATCTCCGCCTTTGGCCTGGCCAATCAGCTGGGCATCGGCCGCGGCGAGGCCGGCGATTACATCAAGACCTATTTCGAGCGCTTCCCCGGCATCAAGGACTATATGGACGAGCAGCGCCGCCGGGTGAAAATCGACGGCCACGTCACCACCATTTTCGGCCGCAAGGTGCAGTTCCCCAATGCCAATTCGGCCAATCCGGCCGAACGCAGCTTTGTCGAACGCGCCTCGATCAATGCCCCCATCCAGGGAAGCGCCGCCGACATCATCCGCCGCGCCATGATCCGCATGGAACCCGCGCTCAAGCAGGCCAACATCGACGCCGACATGCTGCTGCAGGTCCATGACGAACTGATCTTCGAAGTGCCCCTGGGCACCGAAACTGCGGCCATGGCCGCGATCAAGACCGTGATGGAAGGCGCCGCCGAACCGGCCGTGCGCCTGTCCGTCCCGATCCAGGTGGACGCGCATGCGGCCCACAATTGGGACGAGGCGCATTAGGCAGGGCTCGAACGCCGCAGCGTGCGAATACCCACCGGGTCATCAACTCCCACCGGGTCATTCCGGCGCAGGCCGGAATCCATGCTGAGGCCCTGCCCATGCATCCAGTTCCGGGAGAGGCCACAGCATGGATCCCGGCCTCCGCCGGGAGGCATCGGGGATGGGAGTTCCGCTTAGACCTGCATCACCTCAGCCGACAAATCCCGCCAGTCGGGATTCATCTCGGTGATCAGCCGGATTTTCCATTCGCGCTGCCATTCCTTGATGCGTTTCTCGCGCTGGATGGCGGCCAGAGGATCCGCGTGGACCTCGTACCAGACCAGTCGTTCGACCTTGTGGCGGGCGGTGAAGCTCTGGGGAAAGGCATGGGTCTTGTGCTGCCAGATGCGCCCAGCGGGATTGCCGGTGACGCCGGTATAGAGCGTCCCGTTCTTCATGCTCGCCATCATGTAGACGATGAAGATCCTCCCCATGGCACAGTTGAACCACGCCACCACCGCCCCATCAACTCCCACCGGGTCATCACCCCCCACCGGGTCATTCCGGCGGAGGCCGGAATCCATGCTGAGGCCCTGCCCATGCATCCAGTTCCGGGAGAAGCCACGGCATGGATCCCGGCCTCCGCCGGGATGACATCGGGGATGGGGAGGCAGCGACAGTACCAGACGCCTAAGTGCCGGCTTCGCCGTTCCAAAACATCCGCGGCGTGCGCTGCGCCATCAACACCCACCGAGTCATCAATACCCACCGGGTCATTCCGGCGCAGGCCGGAATCCATGCTGAGGCTCAGCCCATGCATCCAGCATCGGGGAGACAACACAGCATGGATCCCGGCCTCCGCCGGGATGACATCGGGGGTGGGCAGCACGCAGCAGCGACAGTACCAGACGCCTGAGTGCCGGCTTCGCCGTTCCAAGACATCCGCGGCTTGCACTGCGCTATCAACCCCACCGGTTCATCAACCCCCACCGGGTCATTCCGGCGAAGGCCGGAATCCATGCTGAGGCTCAGCCCATGCATCCAGTTCCGGGAGAGGCCACGGCATGGATCCCGGCCTCCGCCGGGATGACATCGGGGATGGGATGATCATAATGCCGCGATGATCCAGTTTATCCCCGCCCGCCCCACATGACCGAAGAAATCCCCCTCACCGGCGGCGGCCGCAATGCGGTCAGCCGCTCGCGGCCCGGGCGCGAAAACTCCGCCTGATCGTTTAGGGCAGGCCCCTGCCGCTCCCGCCATCGCCGGTGAACGCCGCGCTCAGCGCCGGGTGATGGCGACCAGCCGGCCTTCGCCTCCGGGCGGAATGGCGAGCGCTACGATCAGCGTCGCCGCTGCCGCCAGTTCGGGGGCGCGCTCGGCCCATTCGACCAGCACGATAGAATCGGGATTGTCGAGCAGGCCCAGTTCATCGACCTCGCGCGGATCGCCCAGCCGGTACAGATCGGCATGCAGGATCTGCCCGATCGCGGCGTCATAGGGCTGTACCAGCGCGAAGGTTGGCGAGGGCACGTCGAGGCGGGGATCGCCGGTCAGCGCCCGGATGATGGCGCGGGCCAGGGCGGTCTTGCCGGCGCCCAGATCGCCTTCGAGCAGCACCAGGTCACCGGGCTTGAGGCTGGCGGCCAGTTCGCCCCCCAGCGCGTCGGTGGCGGCCGGGTCGGGCAGCAGGACGGGGGGTGGCGTGGTCATTATTCGGCGACGGCTGCCATGGCGCTGTCGCGCGGCAGATTGACCGTGATGCGGCTGCCGCGTGGCTCGCGGCGCTCGGCGGTGATGGTGCCGCCATGCAGGTTGACGAAGGTCTTGACGATGGCCAGCCCAAGGCCGGCGCCACGCTGGCGGGCGGTCGGCGCGTCGATACGGGTCAGGATCGCCGCCTTCATTTCATCGGTCAGGCCCGGACCTTCATCCTCGATGACGAACAGCACGCGATCGGCACGATGGGTCACCGATAGCCGGATTTCGCCGCCGGGCGGGGAAAAGCGGGCGGCATTGGACAGGAGATTGTAGAGAACCTGAACGATGCGGGTGCCATCGGCGATGAAGGGCGGCATGCCGCCTTCGACATCAACGACCAGATTGATCGGCTTCTCGCCCGAAATTTCGGGAAAGGTGGCCGAAAGCCCGGCCCGCGCCTTGTCGACCAGCGTGGTCACGTCCTGCAGTTCGGGCCGCAGCTCGGCAATGCCGGCATCGACCGAGGCGAGGTCGAGGATATTGTCGATCAGCACGCCCAGGGTGACGCTGGAGGCGCGGATATAGTCGATATAGGAGCGCTGCCGTTCATTGAGCGTGCCGGCATCGCTGGCCAGCAGGTCGGCAAAGCCGATGATATTGGTCAGGGGCGAGCGCAGCTCATAGGAGACATTCTCGACAAAGGCGTCCTTGAGCAGGTCGGCCGCCACCAGCGCATCATTGCGCTCCTTGAGCACCTTGGAATAGCGGGCGCCCTCGGTGACATCGAGGAAGGTCATCATCGTCTGCCCATCGGGCAGGCGGGTAATGGCATAGTCGAGCAGCTTGTCATCGGCGCGATTGATGCGGCCGGTGGTGTCCGAACGGGTCGGATTGAGATCGATAATGCCGCGCTTGAGTTCGCGCCAGATGCTGGCGCCGTCCTCGGGCATGGCCCGGCCGCAGGATTGGGCGATCTGGTCGATATGCGGGCTGGTCTCCAGCTCGCTCATCGGCACGCGCCACAGCTCGGACAGCCGCGGATTGCACAGGGTCAGCCGCCCATTGGTGCCAAACACCGCCACGGCTTCCGACAGCGCATTGATGGTTTCGCGCTGCACATTGGAGAAGGCCTTGTTGGAGCTCTCCAGCTTGAGGCGCTCGGTAATGTCCTCGAAGACATAGATCACCCCGCCACGCGGGCCGGCCGGGGCCGAGATCACCTTGATGCTGCGCCCGTCGGGCAGATGCCAGGGCTCGTTCTCGCGCGGCACGGTCAGGCTGTAGGAGGTCAGATGCTGCTTGCGCCAGACCTGGTAATCCACCTCGGCCGGCAGCATGCCCTGGGTGCGCAGCTTGTCGAGAATGGCGCGCTCGTCGAGCCCCAGCATCAGATATTTGGGGTCGAGATTCCACAGATTGGCATAGGCCTGGTTGAACTGGATCAGCTCGCGATTGGCATTGAAAATGGCAATCGGGGTGGTCAGCGCATCGATGATGCCGCTGATATGGGCCAGCCCGCTCTCGACCGGCTTGATCAGGTCGTCGACCGGCCTGAGATAGCCGGCGCGACCACCGGCAATGGGAAATTCGACCAGCTCGAAGCCGCCCTGGCCGGGCCAGGCGACCGGCAGGGTCACCGCCTTGCCACTGGCAGCACAATTGGCCAGATGCTGGCGCAATTGGCCATCGTCGAGCAGTTCGGCCGGCTCCAGATCATTGCCGCCCCGGCCCAGGGTCTTGGCCAGCGCCAGATAGGCGGCATTGGCATAGATCAGGCGATCATTGCCGTCGCGGGCAAAGGCCGGTTTGGTCAACAGCCCCAGAATGGTGCGGACGCTGTTGAGGTCGGTCTCGCTGGCCGGCAAGGCGGTGTCGTCGTCCGGCTGCAGGAATGCGGGGCGCAGGCGCAGCGCCGTGCCGCCGCCCAGCACCCAGCCATTGGCGCGGATGACCCGGCCATCCAGCGCATTGAGACTGACGGCGAAGGCATGGCCGTCGACGCGCAGCTCCTCGAGCATGGCGGCGAGGCGCTCGGCATCGGCCGGCGCCAGCCAGGTGCGGAATTGCAGAACGCTTTCGGGCTGGCGCCCCGGGGGCAGCACCGCTGCGGCCTGGCCCAAAAACTTCACCGCGCCGCCACCATTCTCGGTCCACAGCACCGTGACTTCACGGGTGCCCGAGAGCAGGGCTTCATATTCATCGACAAGCGCGCGGAGGCCGGCAATCTGCTCAGCCGATTTGAGCCGGGCCGACTTGCTGTCAGCCTGGCGATGGCGCAGCACGGCCATGGCGATCAGAGCAAAGCCACCCGCGCCCAGGGCAACGGCCAGCGGGGCGGCGCTGATAATGGGATGGGCGGCAATGCCGTCCTGCGCCAGGGCCGGAACCGCCGACACCAGGGCCAGCGGGGCGGAAACCAACCCTGCGAATCCCCAAGTCTTCCGGAAACCAACCGGCGCCATGCGCTGCCTCTTAATCATTTGTGTTTTGCCGCAAAACCGGCCGCAACAACCGGTACGCTCGCACTGGAAAGGTGGCGCACGCCGGACCAGGTGGTCCGATCGCCCCCATTCGTCAGCCCGAACCCCCAGGCCTCCCGAATCAGTTAACCATAGCGGCCGAGTGAATCGGCTAAAAGAGTCTTAATGGCAGTGCGTTCCCGGCAAATCACCCATTAGCCCACTTGACCCGGGAACGAAGCAGCAACAATCCGGTTACGCAAAAGCCCGCCGGCGGGTGCCGACGGGCTTTGCTTATGCCAGAGCTGCCCGGCAGGCCGGGCGGCGCCGCGCCTAGTAGCGGTATTCGCCGGACTTGAACGGCCCGTTCTGGCTGACGCCGATATAATCGGCCTGCGTCTTGGTCAGCTTGGTCAGCTTGGCGCCCAGCTTGGCCAGGTGCAGTTCGGCAACCTTCTCATCGAGATGCTTGGGCAGCACGTGCACCTTCTTCTCGAGCTTTTCGCCATTGGTCCACAATTCGATCTGGGCCAGGGTCTGGTTGGCAAACGAGGCCGACATCACAAAGCTCGGGTGACCGGTGGCATTGCCCAGATTGACCAGGCGCCCTTCGGACAGCAGGATCAGGCGCTTGCCATTGGGCTGCTCGATCAAATCGACCTGCGGCTTCACATTGGTCCACTTGAAGTTGCGCAGGCCCAGCACGTCGATTTCGTTATCGAAATGGCCGATATTGCAGACAATGGCCATGTCCTTGAGGTTGCGCATGTCGTCAACCATCAGCACGTCGCGGTTGCCGGTGGCGGTGACGACGATGTCGGCGCGGTGGGCAGCCTCTTCCAGCGTCACCACCTCGAAGCCTTCCATGGCGGCCTGCAGGGCGCAGATCGGATCGACTTCGGTCACCAGCACGCGGGCACCGGCGCCGCGCAGCGATTCAGCCGAGCCCTTGCCCACATCGCCATAGCCGCAGACGATGGCGACCTTGCCGGCCAGCATGACGTCGGTGCCGCGGCGGATGGCGTCGACCAGCGATTCACGGGTGCCGTACTTGTTGTCGAATTTCGACTTGGTGACGCTGTCATTGACGTTGATGGCCGGGAACGGCAGCTCGCCCTTGGCGTGCAGTTGATAGAGACGCATCACGCCCGTGGTGGTCTCTTCGGAAACGCCGCGGATGGCGTCCTTGATCCTGGAGAAGAAGCCCGGGGTCTGGGCCAGGCGCTTCCGAATCGTGGCGAAGAAGATTTCCTCTTCCTCATTGCCCGGCTTGTCGAGAATGGAAATGTCCTGCTCGGCCTTGGCGCCATTGAGGATATACATGGTGGCGTCGCCGCCATCATCGAGGATCATGTTGGGGGTGAGACCATTGCCCCAGTCCATCATGCGGTCGGTGAAGGCCCAGTATTCTTCAAGGCTCTCGCCCTTATGGGCGAAGACCGGGATGCCGGCGGCAGCAATCGCAGCAGCGGCGTGATCCTGGGTCGAAAAGATATTGCACGACACCCAGCGCACATCGGCACCGAGCGCGACCAGCGTCTCGATCAGGACGGCGGTCTGGATGGTCATGTGCAGCGAGCCGGCAATGCGCGCACCCTTGAGCGGCTGGGCCGCAGCATATTCCTCGCGGATCGACATCAGGCCGGGCATTTCGATTTCGGCGATGGTGATTTCCTTGCGGCCGAATTCGGCGAGGGAAATATCCTTGACCGCATAATCGGTGTTCTGGGTGGTCATGTCGGCTGCTCCGCGCATTAAATGTGTTGGCAGGGGTATACGCGGGGGCAGGCCCGGGATCAACTGAGATATAAAGAGAAGTTTATATCCCTTAGCGAGCCGTTAGCGATAAGCGTAACGCCGCCGCCGGAATGGCAGGGCCAGAAACCGCCACAGCCCCGACATCACCAGATAGCCGACAAGGAAGCCGCCACCGGCATAGAGCACGCCTTCCATGGTCACCGGCACGGCAGGCCGATAATTCTCGATGGTGCGCAGACCGATATCGGTATCCATATAGGCTGGCAGCAGCTGGAAGCGTTCGACCGGTCCGGCACTCTGGATGCGGGCCAGGGTGTCGCGCAGTTGCTGGTAACGGGTAAACGTGCCTGCCATGCTGTCGCCGCGCCCGGCGAGGAACGTGTCGCTGGAGGCGCCATAGCGCGCCAGCGCCTGCTCCCGGTCCAGCCCACCCATTGCTGCGGCGCGGTCGAAGTCCTCGGTAATCACCCGCAATTCATCCACCGCACCACCCAGGCGCTGGGAATATTGCTGCGCATATTCAGGGAATTGACTGAGGGTAATGGCCAGGCTCAGACCACCAATGCACGCCACGATCCGCCGCATGAAGACCTCTTGTTCGCGTCCCCGGAGATAGGAACACCGCCGCCCAGTCGCAACCAGGGGAGCCTGACACGCCATCAATGTCGGTTTTGCTAACGCGGTTCCGTGTTGCACCCGCTATTGATGCCGTCGCGTCCTCGCCGTCGGCACACCCACCGGCCGTCATTCCGGCGAAAGCCGGGATCCAGTGTCAAACCCACAGAATACTGGATCCCGGCTTTCGCCGGGATAACACCGTGGATGTGGAGAGTGTCGGGCGACGATGAGGGCGAATAGGGTACCACCTCAGCCTGCAACCCCTCCACCACCACCGGCCAGACTTCCCTCCCCCTTGTGGGGAGGGATTGAGGGTGGGGGTTCTTCCAGCAGTCCAAGAACCACGGTGATCACGCCTGCAATGTTCGCCATGACGTCACTATTGCTCACACGCAGAACACGATACCCCTCCTGCTTCAGGAACGCATCGCGCCAGCCATCATGTGCAAGCGCAGCAGCACCTGCCCTCAATGACCAGACACGAACGGTGGCAAACGAAATCAGCGTAGTAGGGACCGAGCGGCACCTGCCGGCGGAAATGATATCCCAGCGGCCTAAGCTCCCGCAGAGCATTCCAGAGTTTGGCCTCCGGCGTCGACATGATTTTCCGAAGCTGGCGCGCTCGCTGGACGCTCATAGACCCCCACCCTCAATCCCTCCCCACAAGGGGGAGGGAGGCGCATGACCGACCTCAGGGACAACTCAGGTTCGCAGCACCCACCGGCCAGACTTCCCTCCCCCTTGTGGGGAGGGATTGAGGGTGGGGGGCATCTGCCTGGAACGCCCTAACCCGCGATGCCGTCGCTGTCTTCGTCAAAGCCGTTATTGACCAGCTCGACAATGGCCTCCAGCGCCTCGCGGGCCTGCTTGCCGCTGGCCTGCACGAGGATGGTCGAGCCGGGACCGGCGCCCAGCATCATCAGCCCCATGATCGAATTGCCCGCCACCGACGTGCCGTCCTTGACGACCTGGATGGTGGCGTCGAAGCACTCGGCGGTGCGCACGAAGCGGGCCGAGGCGCGGGCATGCAGCCCCTTGCGGTTGACGATGGTCAATTGCTGCGCGACGGCCCGGCCGGTATTTGCGGCTGTATCCATCGCCGCCTCACCCAGCGCCGAGGATGGAATTGGCAACATTGATGTATTTGCGGCCGGCTTCCTGGGCCAGGTTGACCGCATCCTTGATATTCATGTCGCCGCGCACGCGCGCCAGCTTGACCAGCATCGGCAGATTGACGCCGGCAATCACCTCGACGGTACGGTTCTGCATCACCGAAATGGCCAGGTTCGACGGCGTGCCGCCAAACATGTCGGTCAGGATGATGACGCCAGCCCCATCATCGGCCCGGTCGATGGCCTCCAGGATGTCATTGCGGCGGTTTTCCATATTGTCGTCGGGACCAATGGCGATGGTTTCGCAGAAATCCTGCGGGCCGACGACATGCTCCAGCGCGGACTTAAATTCATTGGCGAGCGCGCCGTGCGTCACCAGAACCATGCCTATCATGCAATTTCCCCAGACCGCCGACCTGCACCTGCGTCAAGGCGTCGACGGCATGTCAGATTAACCAGCCCCCTGCCCCGGCATCTGCCGGTTCCGGCAGGAAACGAGACGACGCCGGCCACCCCCGGCCGGACGGGCGACAGTCTTGTCCTAGTGACCCGACGATTCAAGTGGTATTTTGTCACGCATCCACCGCTGTCGGGGCTAGCGCCCGCACCGCTTCCACCACCAGCAGCACCTGATGGCCCAAAGCGATGACGCCGGCCTGGGGCACCGGGGCCCGTGGCAGGCCGATTTCGAGGAGTTCGGTGCGCAGGGCATCCTCCTCCAGCATGCGGATGAAATCGGGAACGAGATCGATGACCAGATGCAGCGGCGCCGTGGCCTGCTGCGGCCGGCTGACAATGCCGCGACCGCGCAATTCGATCAGGCCGGCCAGCTGGGGCGGGGCCCGCATGGTCAGCGCCGAACCATCCACCAGCAGATCGACGCGATCGTCGGCAACCAGGAAAGCGGGCAATCCGCGGCCTTCCCAGCGATCCAGCAAGGCCAGCGCCAAAACCGACTTGCCGGCACCCGAGGGGCCGCGCAGCAAGACGCCGGCATCCCCCAATACCAGACCTGTGCCATGCACATTCTTCGGCTTGTCCATTGGGCCAGTCTATTTGCGGGCCCGCGGCAATACAACCGTGAACACCGCGCCGGGACCATCCTGGCGGTTGGCGGCCCGGATCGTGCCCTTGTGGGCCTCCACGATCTGCTTGGAAATCGACAGGCCCAGCCCCGAGTGATTGCCGAAATTCTCGGTATCGGGGCGGTCGGTATAAAAGCGCTGGAAAATCCGGGTCGCGTCGCCGGTAATGCCCGGGCCCTCGTCGCTCACGGTAATGGTGATGTATTCGGGGTCGGTCGCCATGGCCACGCGCACCGTGCTGCCCTCGGGCGAGAACGAGACGGCATTGTCGATCAGATTGGCAAAGACCTGCGCCAGCCGGCTCTCATGGCCGTTGGCGATGGCGGTGTTGCGCCCGGTGCGCTTGACCAGTTCGACCGCCACCTTGCGGTCCGCAGCCATGTCGGCATGCATCGAGACCATGGCCTCGGCCAGTTGGGCCACATCGACGCGCTCGGCGCTCTCGCGCGCCAGTTCGGCATCCAGCCGGCTGGCATTGGAAATGTCCGAGATCAGCCGGTCGAGCCGGCGCACATCGTGCTGGATGATGGCATTGAGCCGTTCGCGATCCTCCTCGCGCCTGGCGCGGGGCAGGGTTTCGACCGCCGAACGCAGCGAGGTCAGCGGATTCTTGAGCTCATGGGCCACATCGGCGGCGAAACGTTCGATCGCCTCGATGCGGTTGTAGAGCGCGTCGGTCATCTGCCGCAATGCCCCCGACAGGTGCCCGATCTCGTCGGGCCGGTCGGTGAAATCGGGGATTTCGGCGCGCGCATTGCCCGCCGTCTGCACCCGTTCGGCCGCTTCCGAGAGACGCCGCATCGGCCCGGCAATCGTACCGGCCAGCAACAGGGACAGCGCCACCTGCACGCCGGCGGCAATCAGCGCGATCCGCAGGATGCCCCAGCGTTCCTGTGAGACCACCGAATCGATATCGCCCGGGGCGGTCGAGAGCAGAATCACCCCGACAATGGCGCGCAGGCGCTGCACCGGCACGGCCACCGAGACGACAAGGCGCCCCTGTGCATCGACGCGCACAAAATCGGCGGGCGCCCCCTGCAGGGCGGAATCCACCTCGGGATAGCGCCGGCCTTCATCGATGCCGTAATCCTGATAGAGCGGGAAATTGTCGCCCGGCACCCAGGACAGGATGGCATTCCACCAGTCCCAGAGGAAGAAACTCGGACTCTTGTTGGGGTCCGCCGCGGCGCGGATCACTTCGCCCCGGCCATAGATGTTCTCGCTATCGAGGATCATCAGCCCGCCCTGGTCATAGATGCGGGCGCGGGTGCCGGTGGGCGTGATCAGATTGCGCAGGAGCGGGGCCACCCGCTCGGGATTGATCGGGAATTCCAGTGTCGGGTCGAAATAGGACAGCGGCGAAAACGCCCCGCCGCTCTGCAATTCGAGCAACCGGTCGGGATTGATCGAGATGACGTCGCTGTCGACGGTGGCCGAAGCGGCGATGGCGGCGGCGATGATTTCGCCCTGCACGCGCAGCGATTGCACGCGCGCGTCGATCAGGCCGGCACGCCACTGGTTGAGATAGAGAATTCCCACCACCAGCACCAGCAGGCCCGCCAGGTTGAGCGCAATGATGCGGCGGGTCAGGCTGGAGAAGATGGTAAAGCTCAGAAACCGGCCAATGGCGTGCCCGAGCTTGTAAAAGGGCGTGACCAGGGCGCGCCAGAACCGGCCGAGACGGACCGGCCGGGGCCCCGCCGCCGCGGCAGTGGCGCGATCAGGCTGGGGCGCAGCAGTGACATCGTCAGGCTGGGGCGCGTCAGCGCCCGCCTTGCCCTCGAGGTCCGGTTCAACAATAGCCACGGTCCGCTTATTGCTCCTTGAAGCGATAGCCGACGCCATAGAGCGTTTCGATCATCTCGAAGTCGTCATCGGTCGCCTTGAACTTCTTGCGCAGCCGCTTGATGTGGCTGTCGATGGTGCGATCGTCGACATAGACCTGATCGTCATAGGCAGCGTCCATCAGGGCATTGCGCGACTTGACCACGCCGGGGCGCAGCGCCAGGGCCTGCAGGATCAGGAATTCGGTGACGGTCAGGGTCACGCGCTGGCCCTTCCAGGTGCAGGTATGGCGTTCTTCGTCCATCACCAGCGAGCCGCGTTCGATCAGCGCCTTGCCCGGTCCCTGCTCCCCCGGGGCGCCGGCGGGTGCCGATGGATCGCGCGGGGCGGAGCGGCGCAGGATCGCTTTGACCCGTTCGACCAGCAGGCGCTGGCTGAACGGCTTGGTGATGAAATCGTCGGCGCCCATCTTGAGGCCGAACAATTCATCGATTTCCTCATCCTTGGAGGTGAGGAAGATCACCGGCACGTCCGATTTCTGGCGCAGGCGGCGCAGCAGTTCCATGCCGTCCATGCGCGGCATCTTGATATCGAGGATGGCCAGGTCCGGTTTGTCGGTGGTGAGGCCCTCCAGGCCCGACGCACCGTCGGTGTATGTGGCAACCTGATATCCTTCGGCCTCGAGCGTCAGCGACACCGAGGTCAGAATATTGCGGTCGTCATCCACCAGGGCGATCTTGGGCATATGGCTGCCTTTCTGTTTTGTTCTTCGGCCGGGCAAGCATTGCGGCGATCCGCTGCTTGCCGGCTGCGTGTTTGCAGGCGACAATTACGTGTTAAATAAGGCGTGGCCATGGGTTGTACCAGTGCCGCCGCGTCGATCTGCCCGATGCAACTTCCGTCTTACGACCGATTTCGGGATGGTTGGAGGCCACCCCAAGCGCCTATTTTGCACCCAGTTGAGCGCCAGGCAAAGCGGTTTGGCTTCACATCGGGAGTAATGAGATGAGCGTGTTCGACCACCAGGCACTGAGAAATCGGATTGCCGCCGGAGCCGGATCGACGTCGGTCAACGAGATCGCACCCATTCTGGTTGCGCGGGCCCTGGGCAAGGGCGATGCCGAGCTGACCGCCGATGGCGCCCTCAGCGTGCGCACCGGCGCCTTCACCGGGCGCTCGCCCAAGGATAAATTCATCGTCCGCGACGCGCTGACCGAGCAGAGCGTGTGGTGGGACAATTCGGGCGCGATGAGCCCGGCCCATTTCGACGTGCTGCTGGCCGATGCCGAGGCCGCGCTGGCCGGGCAGGACCTCTACCGGCAGGACCTCCTGGCCGGCGCCGATCCGCGCCACCAATATGGCGTGACCGTGCTGACCCCCAGCGCCTGGCATGCCCTGTTCATCCGCAACCTGTTGATCCGCCCCGGCGAAATGGTGGCCTCATCGGACAATCCGGTTGCCGTCACCATCGTGCACGTCCCCCATTTCAAGGCCGATCCGGCCCGCCATGGCAGCCGCACCGATACGGTGATTGCGCTCGACATGACGCGCAATATCGTCGTCATCGCCGGCACGCTCTATGCCGGCGAGATCAAGAAGTCGGTGTTCTCGCTGTTCAATTTCCATGCCCCGCGCCAGGGCGTGCTGCCGATGCACTGCTCGGCCAATCTCAGCGCCAATGGCGAAACCGCCCTGTTCTTCGGCCTGTCGGGCACCGGCAAGACCACGCTCAGCAATGACCCCAATCGCCCGCTGATCGGCGATGACGAGCATGGCTGGAGCGCCGATGGCGTGTTCAACCTCGAAGGCGGTTGCTACGCCAAGACCGTCAAGCTCAGCCCCAGCGCCGAGCCCGAAATCTTCGCCGCCACCAGGCGCTTCGGCACCGTGCTGGAAAACGTCGTTCTCGATGCGCACAAGGTCCCCGATTTCGACGATGTCTCGCTGACCGAAAACACCCGCGCGGCCTATCCGATCCATGTGCTGCCCTCAATCGCCAGGGGCAGCGTCGGCGGCACGCCGCGCACCGTGGTATTCCTCACCGCCGATGCCTTTGGCGTCCTGCCCCCGATTGCCCGGCTCACGCCCGAGCAGGCCGTCTACCACTTCCTGTCAGGCTATACCGCCAAGGTGGCCGGCACCGAGCGCGGCGTGACCGAGCCGCAGGCCACCTTCTCGGCCTGCTTCGGCGCCCCGTTCATGCCGCTGCATCCCAGCGTCTATGGCGAGATGCTGGCCGAGAAACTGCGCAGCAGCGGCGCTTCGGCCTGGCTGATCAATACCGGCTGGACCGGTGGTGGCTATGGTGTCGGCAAGCGCATCGACATCGCCTCCACCCGCCGCCTGCTCAACGCCGCCATCGATGGCACGCTGGATGGCGCGGCGACGCGCGTGGACGAGCTGTTCGGCTTTGAAGTGCCTCTGGCCGTGGAGGGCGTCGCGCCCCAGCTGCTGACGCCGCGCACCACCTGGGCCGATGCCGAGGCCTATGACCGCCAGGCCATCCACCTGGCCGGCCTGTTCCGGGCCAATTTCGAAAAGTTCGGCGACGCCAACGCCGCCGCCGGCCCCCGCCTGGCCCAGGCCGCCGAATAACGCCTGTCCTCCCAAGACGGTGACAGGGGCGCTCCCGAGCGCCCCTTTTGCTTTTGGCTGGTGGTTGCAGCCGCTGCCTCCGGGCTTGCCCCGAGGGCAGCCCGGTCGGTGCTGCGGGATGGGGGCAACAAGCTCCCCACCCCCACCAGCCGTCATCCCGCGAAAGCCGGGCCGCACCCCCAAACTGGACCCCGGCTTTCGCCGGGGTGACGCGGTGTGTGTGGATGCGCCGCCCCCTCAGTCATCGTCCCCTCCCCCTTCGAGGGGGAGGGTCAGGGTGGGGGTGCTGCGGTTGTCGCGCGGCCCGAGCGTGTGGAGCGCGCAGAACCCCCACCCTTGATCCCTCCCCTCAAGGGGGAGGGAGACGACTGCAAATTCGTCGTCAATCCGTCGGCCGGCCTCACACCCCATTGTGGGGGTGGGTCACCAAACCAGGCCCTCAACGCCGTCATCCCGGCGAAAGCCGGGATCCAGTTTCCTTATGCGCATCCCCAAACTGGACCCCGGCTTTCGCCGGGGTGACGCCGTGTTTGCGGATGCGCCGCCCCCACAGTCTGCGTCCCCTCCCCCTCGAGGGGGAGGGTTAGGGTGGGGGTGCTGCGGTTCCAGTACGCTCGACGATTGAAAAGACCGCGCGTGCGCCTCACCAACATCCCCCAAACAAAACTTATCCCCCTCCTTCCACACCTCCCGCATACTCACCCCATTCCCGCACTTCTACTGCGCGGTCGCGACGAACGGTCGGTGCGGGGAATGCCGGTGGGGTGGGAGTCGTCCTGCCCCGGTGGGCGACACCGTCAGTATCGGCTGAAAAACCGCCGCCCCTGGTTCGGTCCCGCAAAAAATACCGGCGCGATGGCGAGGCTCTTGCCTCATTTCATTGCGGACTACCCGCTCGGGGCAAAAGCCTCGCCATCCCCGCACTTCGGATACGAAGTGCCCCGCAGTCGCGGGCCAGGACCAAAGCAATTCAACCACCCGGCTGCTGGCCGGGCGGGACTTCTGCCTGTCGAAAATGGAGAGGAGCTTGGCGGCGCGAACCTTAGTTCGGCGAATAGAAGATGTGCGAGCCGATCTGGGCGACCTGATTGTAGATATTGGACCAGGACGGGCTGACATTGGTGGTGTGATAGAACAGCGCCGTGCGCGGCAGCATGTCGAGCTTCTGGCCGGTCGCATATTGGGCATAGACAGCTTCGGCGAGGGCCGTGGAGCGGGCCCAGGCACGGCGTTCACCCGGCACATCGGCGCGGCCGTCGCAGGCAAAGGTAAACTGGCAGCGATAGCGGCCCTTGTCGGCATTCTGGTAGATCACGCCGCACAGGGTTTCGGGATATTTGTCCGAGAGTGCGCGGTTGACGATGACGTTGGCCACGGCCATCTGGCCGGCTTCGCTTTCGCCGCGCGCTTCATGATAGATCGCCTGGGCCAGGCAGCCGCGTTCGGTATTGGCCTGCTCGACGCGCTTGGTGGTGGGCATGAAGCCATTGTCGACATAACGCGCCAGCAGCTGGGGATTGAGTTCGCCTTCGACCGAGCGTTCGAGCGGGCTGGTGAAGCTGGCAATGGCCGAAAGCGCACCATTGCCGCCACCGAGCGAACCGCGGGCAATGTAGCTCATCAAGGTCCGGCTGTTCAGTTCGCCCGACGCGTCGGTGCCAAACACATTGGCACTGCGCAGCGCCTTCTGGCGTTCAACGTAATTGTGCAGCAGTGCTTCGCTCAGCACCTGCTCGCCGGGTGCCGGCGCCACGACGGTGGGACCGATGGCCGGCTGGGCGCGCACGGCGATCAGATCGGCCGGCACCTGCATCGGCAGGACACTGGCAACACGAACGGATTGGGCATGGGCAGGGGCAAGCGTAATGATCAGCACGAGCGCAACGGCACACAGGCCAAGGACATGCGAAACCGCACGCGCCATGGTGGCTTGCCAAGATTGACTCAATGCCCCGTCCTTACCCCTGGGCCGCGTCCGGTCGTATCCGGCGGGCCTTCTTGTCGAGTTCTGTGCAGAACCCCCGTCTCATCGGCCGGCACACTAGCCGAGAGTGTCACCGCGGGAAACCCAAAATTTACGGCTGGTTAACTATGGCCGTTAGCTTCTTAAAGTACGGTTAACCGAGGCGAGGCCGCGTGAAAACCCATAGATTGCAAAGCCTTGCAGGGTGGCAAAGGGGGGCTTAACCGGATCGATACAAGTTTAAGGAGTTAACACATGCCCGATGCACTTCTTGGGGACAGTGTTGCGGCGGCGAAACAAAAAGCCCCGGAACAGGTCCGGGGCTCATCAATTCTTAACACTCAAGCGGCGCGCTTCACGGCGCGCGGAAGGCTGCCAGGCGCACGTGATCGAGGCTTTCCATGATGGCGATGCCGAGTGCGCGGATCTCGTCGCTGGGATGAACCAGGTCGGGGACCATCACCGTCTGCATGCCGGCGGCATGGGCGGCGCGCACGCCAGCATGACTGTCCTCCAGCGCCAGGCAATGCAGCGGATCGACGCCCAGCCGGCGCGCCGCCGTCAGATAGGGCTCGGGATGTGGCTTGGGATTGACCACGTCATCGCGGGTCACGATGGTGGCAAACATGTCGATCAGCCCGGCTGTGCCGAGATGGCTATGGGCATGGGGCTGGCGCGACGAGGTAGCAATTGCCGTGGGAATCTTGCGGTCGCGCAGTTCGGCCAGGATTTCGCGCGCCCCGGTCTTGACCGGCACTCCGGAATGCATGCGCTCGCGCATGATCACCCGGCACTTCTCATCGAACAGCGTATAGGGAAACGCCACGCCATAGGCCTCGACCAGCAATCTGTTGGTGGCCTCGTGGCTGGAGCCGACCATCGACATATGGACCGCATCGGTCATTTCGAAGCCGAGATCGGTACAAACCTCGAACACGATGGTGCGGAACACGCTTTCGGTATCGAGAATGGTGCCGTCCATGTCGAAGATGACGGCCTGGAAGGGCTGCAGACGCAGGGAGTCGAGATCGGTTTTCATCCTGTTCGATATAGGGCGATTTGCCCGCTGACGCCAGCGTCCCCATGGAAAGGCAGCCTTGCACCCGCCATCCGCTGGCGCGGCGGCAGAGCAGTTGATAGCCTGCGCCCCATGTTCGCATTCAAGCCAGCCAAGCAGCACGAAATTCTGGGCGACGCCTTCTATGACCGCGTCGCGCCAGCTATTTTTCCGCAGACCATCCTGCGCCATCGCGACCAGCGCTGGGCGCGCCGGGTCGGGCTGGACGGGTTCGGCGACGAACAATGGATCGAGCATTTCGGTCGCTTCAAGCCATTGCCGGGTTCGCTCGAAGCGCCGCTGGCGCTGCGCTATCATGGCCATCAGTTCCGCAGCTACAATGCCGATCTCGGCGATGGCCGCGGCTTCCTGTTTGCGCAGGGCTATGACCTTACCGATGGTCGCCTGCTCGATTTCGGCACCAAGGGCTCCGGCCGCACCCCCTGGTCGCGCGGTGGCGATGGTCGCCTGACGCTCAAGGGCGGGGTGCGTGAAATCCTCGCCACCGAAATGCTCGAGGCGCTGGGCGTCGATACCTCCAAGAGCCTGTCGCTGATCGAGACCGGCGAAGAACTCTATCGTGGGGACGAGCCATCGCCGACCCGCGCCGCAGTGCTGGTCCGGCTCAGCCATAGCCATATCCGCATCGGCACCTTCCAGCGCCTGGCCTATCTCGATGATGCCGAGGGCATTGCCCAACTGCTCGATTACACCATCGCGCACTATTACCCCGAACTCGCCACTGCCGCCGACAAGCCAGCGGCGTTCCTCGAAGCCGTGGTGCGCAATGTCGCCCGGCTGGGTGCGCAATGGATCGCCGCCGGCTTCGTGCATGGCGTGCTCAATACCGACAATATCAACGTTACCGGCGAGAGCTTCGACTACGGTCCCTGGCGGTTCGTCCCCACCTATGACCCCAATTTCACCGCCGCCTATTTCGACGAGACCGGGCTCTATAGCTTCGGCCGCCAGCCCGATACGCTGGCCTGGAACCTGACACGGCTGGCCGAATGCCTGCTGCCAATCTCGAGCATCGAAGCGCTGGAGCCGGCGCTCAATCAGGTCTGGCCCGAATTCCGCGCCGCCCTGCCCCAGGCCATGCTGGCGCGACTGGGCCTACGCCCATGCAATGTCGACGCCGATAGCGACTTCGTCACCACGCTGTTCGGGTTCCTCTCGGCCACGCAGGCGCCGTATGAACAATTCTTCTTCGATTGGCGCGGGGGCGCGCTGAGCGCCGAACGCGCGGCGCGCAGTCCATCGGCCCATCATTACGCCAGCGAAGCCTTCCGCCCCCTGGCTGACGCGCTTGAGGCCTATCAGCCGAGCGCGACGGTCAATCTCGATCACGCCTATTTTGCCCGGACGACGCCCCGCACCATGCTGATCGATGAGGTCGAGGCGATCTGGGCACCGATCGCAGCAGCCGATGATTGGTCATTATTCCAAAGCACACTGGCCGAGATCGCTGTAATGCGCGATGCCTATGGCCTTGCGGACTGAGGAGACCAAAATGCCCATTTACGCCCTTGATGGCATCGCGCCCGAGATTGACGCCGACATCGCCTGGATCGCTCCCAGTGCGGTTCTGGTCGGCAAGGTCGTGATCGCTGCCGATGTCGGCATCTGGTTCGGCGTGGTGGCGCGGGGCGACAATGAACCCATCACCATCGGCGCCCGCTCCAATGTGCAGGAAAACGCCGTGCTCCATACCGATATGGGCTCGCCCCTGAGCATCGGGGAAGGCTGCACCATTGGCCACAAGGCCATGCTGCATGGCTGCACCATTGGCGATAACACGCTGATCGGCATGGGCGCCACCGTGCTCAACGACGCGAAAATTGGCAGCAATTGCCTGATCGGCGCCGGTGCGCTGATCACCGAAGGCAAGGTCATCCCCGACAATTCCCTCGTCATCGGTGCCCCCGGAAAGATCATCCGCAGCCTCGACGACGCCGCTATCGCGGGCCTGCGCCGTTCCGCCGACGGCTATGTCCGAAATGCCCGACGGTTTGCCGCCGGACTCGAGGAAGTCACCTGGCCGGCAGCGTTCGATCCGGCCTAGCCGATATCATAGGGCACGATCGAGCGACGATCCGTGTTGACGGTGATGCTGGCGGCCAGGGGCGGGACGGCGCGTTGCGGGCAGGCGCGGCGTTCGCAGATGCGGCAGGAGATGCCGATGGGATCGAAGCTGGCGCGGGCCAGATCGAGATCTTGGGCATAGACCAAGCGGCTGGCATGGCTGGCTTCGCAGCCCAGCGCATAGGCATAGCGGCGCGTGGTGCCGTGATAGCCGCCACTGCGCTTTTCGGTGGACCAGGCCAGGCACAGATAGCGATTGCCATCGGGCGTCTCGGCCAATTGCCTTATGATCTGACCATGCGCCTCGAAGGCCCGATGCACGTTCCATAATGGGCAGGCACCGCCGAAGCGAGCGAATTGCAGGGCAGTCGCCGAATGGCGCTTGGTGATGGTCCCGGCCGCGTCGACCCGGGCAAAGAAGAACGGCACACCACGCTCGCGGGGACGCTGCATGGTAGAAAGGCGATGCGCGACCTGTTCCAGACTGGCGCCAAACTGGTGCGCCAGTTCCTCGATGTCATAGCGTTGGGCTTCTGCCGCCTTGAGGAAGGCCCCATAGGGCATTTGCAAGGCCCCGGCAAAATAGTTCGACAACCCCATGCGGCAGATCGAGCGCGCTTCGGCCGTCTTGAAATTGGCGCCATCCAGAAGGAGCGACAGCAGTGTGGTCTGCTCCATGCCCGCCAGATGACCGGCGATCTGGAAGAACTGGGTCGAGGGCTCCAACCGGGCATTGATCGCCAGTGTGCGCGTCGCACGGTCGAAATCACGGATCAGATCGGGCCGGGTCGGCACTATCAGCGCCACGCGCAAATCGTGGGCTTCGGCGCAATAGGCGATCAACCGGCGCAGGCGATCGGGACCGCACTCGCCGATCTCGTCCGCCAGCGCCTCGGCAGCGCGGTCAAGTGGATCGATGTAATTGTCGGCATAGTGGAAAAAGTCGCGGACCTCTTCATAGGCCGTCTGAATACCGCTCTGGGGATCGCGGGTGAGCACGGCATCAACGCTGGCGAGGCGCTCATTGGTTTTGCGATAGCTCTCGTAGAGCTGCAGCATCGCCCGCGCCATATCCGGCGCATTGGCAGCGACGGTCTTGAGCTCCTGCAGATTGGGCACTGCCTCGCCAAATACCGGATCGGCCAGCGCCTCGCGCAGATCGGCCAGCAAACGATCGGACGCGTCGGTCATCAGGCTCGACAGATCGAGATTGAAACCATCGGCCAGCGCCAGCATCACCGCCGCCGTCAGTGGGCGCTGGTTGGACTCGAGCTGATTGACATAGGAGGTAGAAATCTCCAGCCGCGCCGCCAGTTCGCCCTGAGTCAGCTTGTGCTGAATGCGCAGCGCCCGCAGACGTGCCCCGGCAAAGACCTTGCGTGCCGCCATTTCACAAATCCACAAAATCACAATCGATGACTTGTGCGATTGTAACAGCAACGCCTTTTGCTGTCTTGGGCGATGGCCCGCAACGCGCTAGGGTCGCGCACGACAGACGGAGTGCCCATGCAAAAGATCATTGCCGAACTGGAAGACAAGCGCGCCCAGGCGCGGCTGGGTGGCGGACAGCGGCGCATCGACACGCAGCACTCCAAGGGCAAGCTGACCGCCCGCGAACGGCTCGACGTCTTGCTCGATCCCGGCTCGTTTGAAGAATACGACATGTTCGTCACCCATCGGGCGACCGATTTCGGCATGGCCGAGACCATCATTCCTGGCGATGGCGTGGTCACCGGCTGGGGCACGATCGAGGGCCGTCTGGTCTATGTGTTCAGTCAGGATTTTACCGTGTTCGGCGGCTCGCTGAGCGAGACTCATGCCAAGAAAATCTGCAAGATCATGGACCTGGCGCTGCAAAACGGCGCGCCGGTCATTGGGCTCAATGATTCCGGTGGCGCGCGCATTCAGGAGGGTGTGGCCTCGCTGGGCGGTTATGCCGATGTGTTCTGGCGCAATGTGCAGGCCTCGGGTGCGGTGCCGCAGATTTCGGTGATCATGGGCCCCTGCGCCGGTGGCGCGGTCTATTCGCCGGCAATGACGGACTTCATCTATATGGTGCGAGACACGAGCTACATGTTCGTGACCGGGCCGGATGTGGTGAAAACCGTCACCAATGAAACAGTGACCCAGGAAGAGCTGGGTGGCGCCTCCACCCACACCAAGATCTCCTCGGTGGCCGATGCGGCCTTCGAGAACGACATCGAAACCTTGCTGGAAGTGCGCCGCCTATTCAGCTTCCTGCCGCTGGCCGCCGGGCAGAAACCACCGCGCCGGCCGACGCACGAGCCCATCGTGCGCGACGATGCCAGCCTCGACACCATCATCCCCGACAGCGCCAACAAGCCCTATGACATGCGCGAAGTGATCGAGAAGGTCGCCGATGAAGGTGATTTTCTGGAACTCCAGAAGGATCATGCCGGCAATATCCTCATCGGCTTCATCCGGCTCGACGGCGAAACCGTGGGTGTCGTCGCCAATCAGCCGCTGGTGCTGGCGGGGTGTCTCGATATCAATGCCTCCAAGAAAGCCGCGCGCTTCATCCGCTTCTGCGACAGCTTTGAAATTCCCATCCTGACCCTGGTCGACGTGCCGGGTTTCCTGCCCGGCGTGGCGCAGGAGTATGGCGGCATCATCAAGCATGGCGCCAAGCTGCTGTTCGCCTATGCAGAAGCCACCGTGCCTCTGGTCACCGTCATCACCCGCAAGGCCTATGGCGGCGCCTATGACGTGATGGCGAGTAAGCACATCAAGGCTGACGTCAATTACGCCTGGCCCTCCGCCGAAATCGCGGTGATGGGCGCCAAGGGGGCGACGGAAATCCTCTACCGCTCCGAACTCGGCGACAAGGACAAGATCGCGCAACGCACCGCCGACTACGAGGCGCGGTTTGCCAATCCCTTCGTCGCGGCCGAGCGCGGCTTTATCGACGACGTGATCATGCCCCACGGCACGCGACGGCGGGTGATCCGCGCCTTCTCGACGCTGCGCCACAAGACGCACAGCATGCCGAAGAAGAAGCACGACAATATTCCGCTGTGAGGAGCCAAGAGATGATCACCAAACTCCTCATCGCCAATCGGGGCGAGATTGCCTGCCGGGTTATCAAGACGGCTAAGAAGATGGGCATCGCGACGGTGGCGGTTTATTCCGATGCCGACCGCGAGGCGCTGCATGTGCGGATGGCGGATGAGGCGGTCCATATCGGTCCGTCGCCGGCCAAGGACAGCTATCTGCAGATCGACAAGATCATTGCTGCCTGCAAGCAGACCGGCGCGCAGGCGGTGCATCCGGGTTATGGATTTCTGTCGGAGAACCCAAGATTTGCCGAGGCATTGGAAGCGGCTGGACTGATTTTTGTCGGGCCACCGGTGAAGGCGATCGAGGCGATGGGGGACAAGATCACCTCCAAGAAGCTCGCGGCGGCTGCTGGGGTTTCGACCGTACCGGGCCATATGGGCCTGATCGATGATGCCGAACATGCGGTGACGATTGCGCAGTCCATCGGCTATCCGGTGATGATCAAGGCCTCGGCTGGCGGCGGCGGCAAGGGCATGCGCATTGCCTGGAACGATGCCGAGGCACGCGAGGGTTTCGAGCGTTCCAAATCGGAAGCCGCGTCCTCGTTTGGGGATGATCGCATCTTCATCGAGAAGTTCGTCACCGAGCCGCGCCATATCGAGATCCAGCTGATCGGCGACCAACACGGCAATGTGCTCTATCTCAATGAGCGCGAATGCTCGATCCAGCGGCGCAACCAGAAGGTCATCGAGGAGGCCCCCTCGCCTTTCCTCGACGAGGCCACGCGCCAGGCGATGGGCGAGCAATCGGTCGCGCTGGCCAAGGCCGTTGGCTATACCAGCGCCGGCACGGTCGAATTCATCGTTGACCGGGATCGCAAGTTCTATTTCCTCGAGATGAATACCCGTCTGCAGGTGGAGCATCCGGTGACCGAACTGATCACCGGGCTCGATCTGGTGGAGCTGATGCTGCGCGTCGCCAATGGCGAAAAGCTGCCGCTAAGCCAGGAGCAGGTGCAGCGCAATGGCTGGGCCATTGAAAGCCGGCTCTATGCCGAAGACCCCTATCGCAATTTCTTGCCGTCGACGGGTCGGCTGGTGCGGTATCGGCCGCCGGCGGATCCCGGTGGCGCGGCTCCAAACGTTCGAAATGACACCGGCGTCTATGAAGGCGGGGAAATCTCTACTTTCTACGACCCGATGATCGCCAAGCTCTGCACGTGGGCCCCCACCCGCATCGAAGCCATTGATCTGATGGCCGAGGCGCTCAACACATTTGAGGTTGAGGGTGTCGGCAATAACCTGCCGTTCCTGTCGACCGTGATGGATCAGCAGCGGTTCCGCGCGGGGCAATTGACCACCGGCTACATTGCCGAGGCGTTCCCCGAGGGCTTTCACGGCGCTACTTTGTCCGATGAACACCTGCAGGACGTCGTCGCTGCGGCTGCCATGATGACAGCGATCACCCAGACCAGAATAGGCATGCCCGCCGATGACGTTGTGGTGGTGGTTGACGGTCACCAGTTTCCTGTCCGGACGCTTGGGCCAGATGCAGACAACTTGTGGGAACTTGGCCTGTTCGGCGCTGCGCCACAGCTGACATTTGCTTGGCAACCGGGTGAAACCATCGCTCGGGTCCAATGGTCGGGCGGCAGATCGGAAACGCTGAAGGTCAACCCAACCACCTCCGGGTTCCGCATCCGTTATCGCGGGGCCGACCACAAAGTGCTGGTGCTGCGCCCCCATGTCGCCGCCCTTCTCAAGCATATGCCGATCAAAGTACCGCCCGACATGAGCAAATTCCTGCTCTGCCCCATGCCGGGACAAGTGGTGCGCCTCGATGTCGCTGAAGGCGATATCGTCGAGGATGGGCAGACGCTCGCCATTGTCGAGGCGATGAAGATGGAAAATGTGCTGAAGGCCGAGAAACGCGCCAGAGTGAGCAAAATCCACGCTGTTGCAGGCGCGGTGCTGGCGGTGGATCAGGTGATTTTGGAATTCGAGGCGGTGTGATGGGGTTTGATATCTCCGCACATGCTGAATGGCTCCTCGCCCTTCGAGGGGGAGAAGGGCTGCGAGAGCCCCGATATCCGGGGCTGTCCGACCCCCACCCCGGCTCCCCCTTGCAGGGGGAGGAGCCGGTCGGTGTTGGCGAAACGGCGGTGGCCCATGTCTGAAAAACCCAACTTCGCCCACTGGGCCACCCTCGCCCAGAAGGAACTCCGCGATACGCCGCTGTCGTCGCTCGACCGCGACTATGGTGGCATCCCGGTGCGGCCGGTCTATTTCGGCGATGCGCCGGAGATCCCGGGCGTCGAGCCGTTTACCCGCGGCGTTCGGGCGACGATGTATGCCAACCGGCCATGGACGATCCGGCAATATGCCGGCTTCTCCACGGCGCGGGAAAGCAATGCGTTCTATCGGCAGGCGTTGGAGAAGGGGCAGAAGGGGCTGTCGGTTGCCTTCGATCTGGCCACCCATCGTGGCTATGACAGCGATCATCCGCGTGTCGTCGGCGATGTCGGCAAGGCTGGGGTGGCCATCGACAGCGTCGAGGACATGAAGATCCTGTTCGATGCCATTCCGCTCGATCAGATGAGCGTGTCGATGACCATGAATGGCGCGGTGATCCCGGTGCTGGCCATGTTCATTGTGGCGGCCGAGGAACAGGGCGTGCCGCAGGCCAAGCTCGACGGGACCATCCAGAACGACATCCTCAAGGAGTTCATGGTCCGCAATACCTATATCTATCCGCCCGAGCCTTCGATGCGGATCGTTGGCGACATCATCGCGCATACGGCGCGGCATATGCCGAAATTCAACTCGATCTCGATCTCGGGCTATCACATGCATGAAGCCGGGGCGACGGCCGTGCAGGAGCTGGCCTATACGCTCGCCGATGGCATGGACTATGTCCGCGCGGCGCAGGCCAAGGGGCTCGATATCGATGCCTTTGCCGGACGGCTGAGCTTCTTTTTCGGCATCGGCATGAACTTCTTCCTCGAGGTCTCCAAGCTGCGCGCGGCGCGGCAATTGTGGAGCGAGATCATGACCGGGCTGGGGGCCAAGGACCCGCGCTCCAAGATGCTGCGTACCCATTGCCAGACCTCGGGCGTCTCGCTGACCGAACAGGATCCGCATAACAATATCGTCCGCACCACCATTGAAGCTCTGGCGGCGACGCTGGGCGGCACGCAGAGCCTGCACACCAATTCGTTCGATGAGGCCATCGCGCTGCCGACCGAATTTTCGAGCCGGATTGCGCGCAACACCCAGCTGATCCTGCAGCATGAAAGCCGAATTACCGATGTGGTCGACCCGCTGGGCGGCTCCTATTATGTCGAGGCGCTGACGGCGCAACTGGTCGAGGGGGCCAGGGCGCTGATCGGCGAGGCCGAGGCCCAGGGCGGCATGACCAAGGCGGTGCAGGCCGGCGGGCCAAAGCTCGCCATCGAAACCGCCGCCGCGCAACGCCAGGCCCGGGTGGATCGTGGTGAGGATGTCATTGTCGGCGTCAATCGCTACCGGCTCGATAGCGAAGCCGGCATCGAGGTGCGCGAGATCGACAATGCCAAGGTGCGCGACGAACAGATCGCCCGGCTCAATGAAATCCGGCGCAACCGTGACGAGGCCCGCTGCCAGTCCATGCTCGCGGCGATCCGCGAATACGCGGCCAAGGACGAGGGCAATCTGCTGGAGGCAGCGATCGAAGCGGCACGGGCCCGCGCCACGCTTGGCGAAATCAGCGCAGCGATGGAAGACGTCTTCGGACGGCATGCGGCCGTTACCCGCGTCATCTCGGGCGTCTATGCCGGCGGCTATGCCGGCGATCCCGAATATGCCGCTATTGCTGGTCGGATAGCGGAATTCAAGGTGGCGCGTGGGCGCTCCCCGTCGATCTTCATCGCCAAGATGGGCCAGGATGGCCATGATCGCGGCGCCAAGGTGATTGCCTCGGCCTTTGCCGACCTGGGGTTCGATGTGCATCTGGGATCGCTGTTCGAAACCGCCCACGAAGTTGCGGCGCATGTGGACGAATTGCAGGTTGATGCCGTTGGCGTCTCCTCCCTCGCGGCGGGACACAAGACGCTGGTGCCCGAACTGATCGGCGCGCTCCGCGATCGCGATCTAGGGGACGTCATCGTGGTGGTGGGCGGGGTCATTCCGGAGCCCGATTATGAGTTTCTCTACGACAAGGGCGTCGCGGAGATCTTCGGGCCCGGCACCAATGTGCTGTCAGCTGCCTTCTCGGTACTGAGCCAGATCGAAGGAAGGTTGAGCAATCGATGATCGGTCGTCTCAATCATATCGCCATCGCCGTCCCCGATCTCGCGGCGGCATCGGCAAAATATCGCGACCTGCTCGGCGCCAAGGTCGGAGCGCCCCAGGCGCTGCCCGGGCATGGTGTCACCGCCGTGTTTGTCGACACCGGCAATACCAAGGTGGAATTGCTCGAGCCCCTGGGCGAACTGTCCCCGATCGCTGCGTTTCTCATCAAGAACCCTTCGGGTGGCATGCATCACATCTGCTTTGAGGTGGCCGATCTCGCGGAGGCTGCTGCAAAACTTGTGGAAGGCGGCGCGCGCATTTTGGGCGATGGCACGCCCCGGATCGGGGCGCATGGACTGCCGGTGCTGTTTCTGCACCCCAAGGATTTCGATGGAACGCTGATCGAACTGGAACAGCTGCAGAGCCCCTAAACGCCGGGCCTACTGTCATAAAACCGTCATCTAGCCTTCACACGAACGTCAACCGCCCCCACTAGACGAAACCGGCGATCGGGCTCGCACATAGCGTGTGAACCGATAAACGCGTATACTAGGTTTCGGATTGCTGTCGGTTTGGTTTCGTCTGATTTCGTCTTGACCCAGAAAATCATATCTGACTAGCTGTCATAAACCTGATCGAGCCCATTCCAAGAGGTCTGGCAGGTACGCGGATTTCTTGTTGTGGGAAGTCCGATTCAAAGGGAGACATCAATGCTACGCATCACCGCCGCGGCAGGGCTTGCAGCCTTGGCCGTCACGCTGACTAGTTCGGTTGCCATGGCGCAGACCGAAATCGCCTGGTGGCACGCCATGGGCGCCGAATTGGGCGAAAAGCTCGAATCGATTGCTCAGGGCTTCAATGAGAGCCAGTCCGACTACAAGATCGTGCCGGTCTTCAAGGGGACCTATCCCGAGACGCTGACTGCCGCCATTGCCGCATTCCGCGCCAACGAACAGCCTGCCATCGTGCAGGTCTTCGAAGTGGGCACCGGCACCATGATGGCTGCCAAGGGCGCCGTCTATCCTGTCTACCAGCTGATGGCAGACCAGGGCGAGCCGTGGGATGTCTCGGGCTTCCTGACCCCCGTCACCGGCTATTACTCCGACACCGATGGCAACATCCTGTCGATGCCGTTCAATTCCTCGACCCCGATCATGTACTACAACAAGGACGTGTTCGAAAAAGCCGGTCTTGACCCGGAAGTGGCCCCCAAGACCTGGGCCGAAGTCGAGCAGTTCTCGCAGAAGATCGTTGATTCCGGCGCAGCCAAATGCGGTTTCACCACCGCCTGGGTGTCCTGGATCCAGACCGAGAACCTCTCGGCCATCCATGACCAGCCGTTCGGCACGCTCGAAAACGGCTTTGGCGGCCTGGGCACCGAGTTCACCTTCAATGGCGACGTTCAGGTCAAGCACTGGGACAACCTCAAGAAGTGGGCGGATTCCGGTCTGTTCCAGTATGGCGGCCCCGTTGGCGGCTCGGATGCTCCACCGAAGTTCTATGCGCAGGAATGCGCGATGTTCATGAACTCTTCGGCTGGCCGTGCCGGCGTTATCCTGAACTCCAAGGACTTCACGCCGGGCTTTGCTCCGCTGCCCTATTATGACGACGTGACCACCGATCCGAAGAACTCGATCATTGGTGGCGCGACGCTGTGGACCCTCAATGGCCGCAGCCCGGAAGAATATGCTGGCGTTGCCAAGTTCTTCACCTATCTCAGCCAGCCTGAAATTCAGGCCGACTGGCACCAGTTCAGCGGCTATCTGCCGATCACCAATGCTGCCTATGACCTGGGCAAGGAACAGGGCTATTACGCCGCCAATCCAGGTTCTGACATTGCGATCAACCAGATCACCCGTGGCACGCCCACAGCGAATTCCAAGGGCATCCGTTTCGGCAACCTGACCCAGGTCCGCGACGTGGTCGACAGCGAATTCGAAGCTCTGCTGTCTGGCCAGAAGAACGCCCAGGAAGCCCTGGATGCTGCCGTCGAACGCGGCAACCAGATCCTGCGCGATTTCGAAGCTGCCAACAGCTAAGGCTCGTCAATGGGGACCCGGGTTCGCCCGGGTCCCTCACCTTCAACCCTGCGAAACTTCTCCCTAGCCCTCCCGTATCCCGGGAGGCATGAGCCGACACTGGTGCCCTGCACCGGATTGCGGGCGTTGACCCTCCCTTTGGGAGGGCTTGGGAGCAGGTTCGAGCGAGGCGGCTCGATGCAAACCAAGCGAACTATCTTTCCAAACAAACTGCTGCCCTATCTGCTGCTGACGCCGCAACTGGCCATTACCATCATCTTCTTCCTGTGGCCGGCCGGCCAGGCCCTCAAGTCATCCTTCGAGCGTGAGGACCCATTCGGGTTCAAGACCACCTTTGTATGGTTCCATAATTACGCCCGCCTGTTTTCCGATCCCGAATATCTCAACTCCGTGTGGCGGACCGCGATCTTTGCGGTGTCGGTGACGGCAATCTCGATGAGCGTGTCGCTGCTCCTGGCGGTGGCGGTCAACCGGCTGCTGCGCTCGGGCAAGTTCTACACGACACTGCTGGTCTGGCCGTATGCCGTGGCTCCGGTGGTTGCGGGTATCCTGTGGTGGTTCATGTTCAATCCCACCATCGGCATCCTGCCCTATCTGCTCGACCAGTTCGGCATCAACTGGAACCATCGCATCAATGGCTCCCAGGCGATGATCCTGGTGGTGATCGCGGCCGCCTGGAAGCAGATTTCCTACAATTTCCTGTTCTTCGTCGCCGGGCTGCAATCGGTGCCCCAATCGCTGACCGAGGCGGCGGCCATCGATGGCGCCGGTCCGTTCAAACGGTTCTGGACCATTGTCTTCCCGCTGCTGTCGCCGACGACGTTCTTCCTGATGATCGTCAACATCAACTACGCCATGTTCGACACCTTCGGCACCATCGACGCCACCACGCAGGGTGGCCCTGCCGGGGCGACCAATACGCTGGTCTACAAGGTTTATGCGGATGGCTTCCTGGGGCTCAATATCGGCTCTTCGTCGGCCCAGTCCGTCATGTTGATGCTGATCGTCATTGCCCTGACCGTGATCCAGTTCCGCTGGGTCGAGCGGCGCGTACAGTACTAGGAGCGCTCAATCATGGTTGAAAACCGGCCTTTCCTGACGTTCCTGACCCATATGGTGCTGATCGTCGGCGTCGTCGTGGTGGTATTCCCGGTCTATCTGGCCTTCATCGCCTCGACCCATGGTTCGGGGGATTTTCTGAGCGGCGTGCCACCGCTGCTGCCCGGCCCGCATCTGATTGACAATTATTACAAGATGCTGACCACCGGCCTGTCCTCGGCCGGGGCACCGCCGGTGTGGATGATGATGATGAACTCGCTGGTGATGGCCCTGACCATCGCCGTGGGCAAGATCGCCATTTCGATCATCTCGGCCTATGCCATCGTCTACTTCAAGTTCCCTTTCCGGCTGCTGGCATTCTGGGCGATTTTCCTGACCCTGATGCTGCCGGTGGAAGTGCGCATTATCCCCACCTTCAAGGTGGTGGCGGATCTGGGCATGCTCAATTCCTATGCGGGCCTCGCCATTCCCCTGATCGCCTCGGCGACCGCGACCTTCCTGTTCCGCCAGTTCTTCCTGACGGTGCCGGATGAATTGATGGAAGCCGCCCGTGTCGACGGTGCGGGGCCGATCAAGTTCTTCCGCGATATCCTGTTGCCGCTCAGCCGGACCAATATCGCCGCGCTGTTCGTCATCCTCTTCATCTATGGCTGGGTGCAGTATCTGTGGCCGCTGCTGGTGACCACCGATCCGAAATATTACACCATCGTCATGGGCATCAAACGGCTTGCCGCCGTGGCCGACAGCGACCCGCTGTGGAATCTGGTCATGGCTGCCGTGATCCTGGCCATGCTGCCCCCCGTCCTCGTCGTCATCTTCATGCAGCGCCTATTCGTCAAAGGCCTCGTGGAAACGGAGAAATAAGATAAAATGGCAACTCTGGACCTCAAGGGCGTCAAGAAAACCTATCCAGGCGGTGTCGCCGCCGTGCATGGCGTGGACCTGGAAATCGCCGATGGTGAATTGGTGGTACTGGTCGGCCCGTCGGGCTGTGGCAAGTCAACGCTGCTGCGGATGATCGCCGGCCTGGAATCCATCACCGAGGGCACGATCTCGATCGCCGGTGATGTGGTCAACCGCAAGGAACCGGCGGAGCGCGACATCGCCATGGTGTTCCAGAACTATGCGCTGTATCCGCATATGAGCGTGCGCGGCAATCTGGAATATGGCCTCAAGAATCGTGGCACACCCCGCGAAGACATCGACCAGCGCGTGGCGGAAGCGGCGCGGATCCTGGAGATTACGCCCTTCCTTGATCGCAAGCCGCGCCAATTGTCGGGTGGCCAGCGCCAGCGCGTCGCCATGGGGCGGGCCATTGTGCGCAAGCCCAAGGCGTTCCTGTTCGACGAACCGCTATCCAACCTCGACGCCAAGCTGCGCGGTCAAATGCGCATTGAAATCAGGCGCTTGCAGCGCACGCTGGGCACGACCAGCGTCTATGTGACCCACGACCAGCTCGAAGCCATGACCCTGGCCGACCGGCTGGTGGTGATGAATGCGGGACGCATCGAGCAGGTTGGCAAGCCGATCGAGCTTTACGATCGGCCAGCTTCGCTGTTTGTTGCTGGTTTTATCGGCTCGCCGCCGATGAATCTGTTCGAGATCGACAAGTTGCGGTCACTGCCCGGCGCCGAGGCGCTGCAGACCCTGCCAGCGGGCACCGGCATTGTCGGGGTGCGCCCCGATACGGTCGCCCTAAGCCAGGCAAACGGCCCCAGCATCAAGCTGACCGGCACGATTGAGCTGATCGAGCCTGTGGGTGGCGAGAGCCATCTCTATGTGCGCTGCGAGGGGATCAATCAGATCGTGACCATCGTCGCACAGGGCCGTACCGGGCTGACAGAAACCAGCATGCTGGACTTCTGGCTGCCGCAAGCTGGTTTCCATCCCTTCAACATTGAAACCGGCAAGCGGCTCGCCTGAGCCCCTGCTAGAAGCTTTCGTTTTGATCGTCCAAAGAGCAAAGCGAAGGCAGAGGCAATACGATGGCGGGATTGAGCGAACGACATCGACGGATCCTGGAACTGGCCCAGCGCCAGGACCGGGTGACCGTTGACGACCTGTCGAGCCATTTCGGCGTCTCGGTGCAGACCATCCGCAAGGATCTCAATGAACTGTGCGACCAGCGGTTGCTGAAGCGCGTGCATGGGGGCGCGGAACTGCCCTCGGGGATCGAGAACCTGCAATATGAACAGCGCCGCCAGATTGCGGCAGTGGAAAAGGACGCAATCGGTCATGCCGCGGCGGCACTGATCCCCAATGACGCGTCGCTGTTCATCAATATCGGCACCACCACCGAGGCCGTCAGCCAGGCGCTGCTGGATCATTCCGGGCTGCTGGTGGTGACCAACAATATCAATGTCGCCAACCGGATGCGGGTCTATCCGCAATTCGAAGTGATCATTGCGGGCGGCGTGGTGCGCGCTTCGGACGGCGGCATTGTCGGCGAGGCGGCGGCGGCGTTCTTCTCCCAGTTCAAGGTGGACTATGCCGTTATCGGCGCTTCGGCGCTGGACCAGGATGGTGCCCTGCTCGATTACGATTATCGTGAGGTGAAGGTGGCGCAGGCCATCATCGCCAATGCACGACATGTGATCCTGGTCGCCGATGCCGGCAAGTTCGCCCGCTCGGCGCCGGTGCGCATCGCCCGCCTCGATCAGATCGGCACCTTCGTCACCGATCGCAGCCCGTCAGCGGCGTTTACCGCGCTCTGCGCTGCGGCAGGGGTAAAGCTGGTGGAAGCCGGCAGCGACCCAGCCCCATAGGAACGGGTGGCCGGCGTTTTCTGCGCGTTTACCACGTGACCAGCTTAAATTCCGCTTAAGCCAATAATAAACCGGCGGCGCCTAGATTTCGACCAGTTCGGGCCGTGGGGGCCCATGGCCGGAACGCGACACGGTGACCAACAAGACCTCAGCTTCCCAGGACAGTCCGCTCAACTGGCTCCGGCCGACATTGCTGCCGGCCATCCTCGCGCTTGGCGTGATCGTGGCGGCGGGCTTGTATATCGATCAGCAGAGCGGGGTCTTGACCGAGCAGCGGATGCGCAGCAGCGCGATGGACAAGCTATCGCTGATCCGCGCCAAGCTCGAAGGCAATATCAACGGCAATATCCAGCTGGTCCGCGGGCTGGTCTCCACCATTTCCACCGAGCCCGACATGGACCAGGAGCGTTTTTCAGCGCTGGTTTCCAACCTGTTCGAGGAGCGGACGCAGTTGCGATCGGTGGCTGCAGCACCCGACCTGGTGGTTTCTGCCACCTATCCGATTGCCGGCAATGAAAAGGCCATCGGCCTGGATTACCGGCTCAACGACAATCAACGGGACGCGGCATTGCGGGCGCGCGACACCGGCCGGCTGGTGCTGGCAGGTCCGGTCGACCTGGTTCAGGGCGGGCGCGGTTTTGTCGGCCGCTTCCCGGTGTTCGTCGATCAGGGATCGCGCCGCTTCTGGGGCGTGGTATCGGCGGTGATCGACGTTGAGCGGCTTTATGCCGATAGCGGCCTGCTCGACCCGGATTTGCCGATCGAGATCAGCATAACCGGCAAGGACGCGACCGGGGGCGGCGGCACCCGGTTCTATGGCCCCGACCTCAGCAACAGCAACCCGGTCTGGGCCAATGTGGTCCTGCCATCGGGGTCGTGGGAAATTGCCGCAATTCCCAAGGACGGCTGGGACAGTATGCAGAACAGCATCTGGTGGCAACGCCTGGCCATGCTGGCGGCGGGCGCGCTGATCCTGTTTCCCATCATCATCACCAGCCGCCTGGTGGCGGAGCGCCAGCAGCATTTCCGCGACCTCAAGCAGCGCGAGGCCGAGCTGGCGCGCCTGTCCCGCCGGCTGGGCCTGGCGCTGGACACATCCAAGGTCGGTGTCTGGGAAATGGATATCGTCAGCCGGGAGCTGGTGTGGGACGACCGCATGAACGAGCTCTATGGCCTGCCGTCAGATGGCGGCGAGCGGGGCTATCTCGACTGGACAACAGCGCTGCACCCCGAAGACCTCGCCAAGGCGGAAGAGGATTTCGCCCGGGGCCTGCGCACTGGCCGCTATTACTCGGAATTCCGCGCCGTGCAAAAGGATGGCACGGTGCGCAGCATTCGCGCCATCGGGGCGGTCTACGCCGATGCGGGCGCCTCGGCCAAGATCGTCGGCGTCAACTGGGACGTGACCGCCGACGTGGCGCTGAACGAGGCGCTGAAGCGGGCAAAGCTGCAGACAGAAGCGCGCAATAGCGAACTTGAGATCGCGCGCGTGCGCATCGAGCACAATGCCCTGCATGACAGTCTGACCGGCCTGCCGAACCGACGTTATCTCGATGATGTCCTCAGGCGCCATGCGATATCGGGCTATCTGGCAAGTGGCAGCGTGGCGCTGCTGCATATGGATCTCGACCGGTTCAAGCAGATCAATGACACGCTCGGCCATGCAGCGGGCGATGCCATGCTGATCCACGCGGCAACGGTGCTGCGGGCCAATTGCGGGCCGGACGAATTTGTGGCGCGCATTGGCGGCGACGAATTCGTCGTGGTGCTCTCGGCTGCGGATGGCGATGCGGCGCTGGCAAGCATGGCGGAGCGCATCGTGCGGCAGATGCACCGGCCGGTGCTCTATGAGGGGCATGAGTGCCGGTTCGGTGTCAGCATCGGCATCGCCGTGGAGGAAGGCGCGGATATCGACGTCAAGCGCCTGCTGATCAACGCCGATATCGCGCTCTACCGGGCCAAGGCGCGCGGACGCAACCGCTTCGAGTTCTTCAGCGAGGCGCTGCAGGCCGAAGTGGTCAATACCAAGCGCGTCGCCGACGAGATTCTCAACGGGCTGGAGCGCAATGAGTTCGTGGCGCATTACCAGCCCCAGTTCGACGCCCATACGCTGGATCTGGTGGGGGTCGAAGCGCTGGTCCGCTGGAACCACCCGACGCGCGGCATCCTGGCACCCGACGCGTTTCTGGCGATCGCAGAAGAACTCAACGTGGTGGCGACGATCGACCGGCTGATGCTCAACCAGGCTCTGGCCGATCTGCGCGTCTGGGACGAGGCGGGGATCGAGGTGCCGCGGGTCTCGGTCAATGTATCGCTGCGGCGCCTGCATGACGAGGACCTGATCGCAGGCCTGCAACTATTGGGCATCACCCCGGGGCGGATTGCGTTCGAACTGGTGGAATCGATCTATCTCGATGACGGCGACGCCATCGTCGGCTGGAATATCGACCAGATCAAGGATCTGGGAATCGATGTGGAGATCGACGATTTCGGCACCGGCTATGCCTCGATCGTGTCGCTGCTCAAGCTCAATCCCAAGCGGCTCAAGATCGACCGGCAGTTCATCGCCCCGATCATCAGCGAACTCGGGCAGCGGCGGCTATTGTCCTCGATCATCGATATCGGCAAGTCCATGGGCATCGAAGTGGTGGCCGAGGGAGTCGAAACCATGGAGCATGCGCGGGTGCTGCGCGATCTGGGTTGCGACATCGTGCAAGGCTATGCCTTTGCCCGACCGATGGGCGCCGAGGCCCTCACCAACTTCATCGCCGAACAGAAGTGGCGGCACGCATCGCAAGCCTGACCCATTTGTGCTAATGGCTTGATCGGACAGCTTTATCCGATGGAGGGGGATGGCATGGACAAGCGTTTCGGCCTGGGGATCGTGGGCGCGGGCATGGGGGCCAAGCCGCATGCACTGGCGCTGCAGGCCCTGCGGGACAGCGTCGAGGTGCGCGGTGCCTATCGCCGCGACAGCGCCAAACGCGATGCATTCTGTGCCGAATATGGCTTCCCGGCCGCCGAGAGCTATGCGGCAATGCTGGCCGATCCGGAAATCGAGGCGATCCTCGTGGTCACCCCGCCCAACGCGCGCGCCGATATCGTTGCGGCGGCGGCGCAGGCCGGCAAGCACGTGCTGATGGAAAAGCCGGTGGAGCGCAGCACCGCAGCGGCAGAGCGGATTGTCGCACATGCCGAGGCGGCGGGGATCACCCTGGGCGTGGTGTTCCAGCACCGGTTCCGGGCTGCCTCGATGGCGCTGGGCGAGCGGATTGCCTCGGGGGCCTTCGGCAAGCTGCAGGTGGTGCATCTGGTGGTGCCGTGGTGGCGGCCGCAGCTGGGCTATTACGACCAGCCCGGACGCGGCACCCTGGCCCAGGACGGCGGTGGCGTGCTGATCACCCAGGCGATCCATTCGCTGGACCTGATGCTGAGCCTTGCCGGCCCGGTGGCGGACGTGACGGCGCTGGCCGCGACCACGGGCCTGCACCAGATGGAGACGGAAGACTTCGTTTCGGCGGGACTGTCATTTGCCAATGGCGCGGTGGGCGGGCTGATGGCGACGACGGCCAATTATCCCGGCGGCCCCGAGAGCCTGACGCTCAATTTCGACCGGGCCAGCGCCACGCTGGCGGCGGGGACGCTGACCGTGCGCTGGATGGATGGGCGGACCGAGGAAGTGGGCGAGCCCAGCCAGGGCGGCGGCGGAGCCGATCCGATGGCGTTCCCATTTGACTGGCACAAGGCACAGATCGCCGATTTCGCGGCGGCCGTTCGGGAAGGGCGCCAGCCGGCCTCGACGGGGGCAAGTGCGCTGCGCGTACATCGGTTGATCGACGCGATCATGGCTTCGGCGCGGTCGGGGACGCGGGTATCGGTGGCTGCTGAACGCGGATGAACGGCGTTTGAACCGACCCTGCGGGTGCAGACGGTCAAGGAAGGAGAGTCCCGCCGGCGCGGGAATGCCTCCCGGGGGGGGGTGAGCCGTTTGGTGGACCCTGGTCCCGTGGGCGGTGAAGGGCCCTCACCCGATCCCGGAGGGTCGACCTCTCCCCGGCGGGGAGAGGTGCGGTTGGAGCGGCGTTCCCCGCTGGCCTAGGCCAGCGCCGCCTTTTTGGCGAGCCGGGCCTTGATGCTGGGGACATCGGCGCGGGGCGTGGCGGCGAACAGGGTCTGCGTATAGCTGTGCTGCGGGTTGTTGAAGACCGCATCGCGGGTGCCGTATTCGACCACTTCGCCGAAATACATCACCATGACTTCATCAGCGATGTAACGCACCACGCTGAGATCGTGGCTGATGAACACATAGGTCAGACCGAACTCGTCCTGCAGGTCCTTGAGCAGATTGAGGATCTGCGCCTGCACCGACAGATCGAGCGCCGAAACCGGCTCGTCGAGCACGAGGAAGGACGGGTTGAGCATCAGCGCGCGGGCAATGGCGATGCGCTGGCGCTGGCCGCCCGAGAACATGTGCGGATAGCGGTTGAAGTGCTCGGGCCCGAGGCCAACCTTGATCAGCATGTCCATGGCCTTCTGGCGGCGCTGGTCGGCCGACAGATCGGTATTGAGCAGCAGCGGCTCGGCCAGCACTTCACCGATCTTCTGGCGCGGATTGAGCGAGCCATAGGGATTCTGGAAGACGATCTGCACCTTCTGGCGCATCACCTTGGAGACGCCATGGCTGGCATCGACCTTGTCGCCATCGATCAGGATTTCGCCCGAACTCTGCTGGTCGATCAGGGTGATCATGCGCGCCAGGGTGGACTTGCCGCAGCCGCTTTCGCCCACCACGGCCAGGGTCTTGCCCTTTTGCAGCGTGAAATTGACCGACTTGACGGCATGGACCACCTTGGCGGGGCGGAACAGGCCGCCGGAGCTGACATATTTGCGATTGAGATCGCGGACTTCGAGGACGGGTGTCGTCATTGGGTGCCCCCCAGTTCGGCGGCAAAGTTGAAATCGGACACGGTGGGCAGACGATCCCCCACGGCGTTTTCGGGCAGAGCCGAGAGCAGCGCGCGGGTGTAGTTCGACTTGGGGTTTTCAAACAGGGTCAGCACATCGGCCTCTTCCATCTTGTGACCCTTGTACTGCACGATGACGCGGTCGGCGGTCTCGGCAACCACGCCCATGTCATGGGTGATCATGATCAGGCCCATGCCGGTATCGACCTGCAGCTTCACCAGCAGATCGAGGATCTGTTTCTGGATGGTCACGTCGAGCGCGGTCGTCGGCTCGTCGGCGATCAGCAGCTTGGGATTGCAGGAAATGGCCATGGCGATCATGACGCGCTGGCACTGGCCGCCGCTCATCTGATGGGGGAAAGCCCCCAGGCGTTCGGCGCCATCCTTGATGCCGACCAGATGCAGCAGTTCGACCGTGCGATCGCGGGCGGCGCGACCGCTCAGGCCCATATGCTTGGCCAGCACTTCCTCGATCTGGAAGCCCACCGTGAAGCAGGGATTGAGGCTGGCGACCGGCTCCTGGAAGATCATGGCAATATCCTTGCCGATGATCTTGCGCTTGTCGGCCGGCGACATGGCGAGCAGGTCGAGGCCTTCAAACTCCAGCTTGTCGGCGGTAACCGTGGCAGTGGAGGGCAAGAGCCCCATCACCGCCAGCATGGCCACGGATTTGCCGGACCCCGATTCCCCGACAATGGCCAGGACTTCGCGGGCGTCGACCGCCACATCGATGCCGTCGACGGCCTTGAACAGGCCGGCAGAGGTATCGAAGGAAACGGTCAGGTTCTTGATATCGAGCAGAGCCATGGCGTCAGCTCCTCTTAAGCTTGGGATCGAGAGCGTCGCGCAGGCCGTCGCCCACCAGATTGATCGCCAAGACGGTGATCAGAATGGCCAGGCCCGGGAAGGTGACGATCCAGGGAGCGCTGGTGATGAATTCACGCGCGCTGGCCAGCATGGTGCCCCATTCGGGGGTCGGCGGCTGGGCGCCCATGCCGAGAAAGCCGAGCGCGGCCGCATCGAGAATGGCGTTGGAGAAGGACAGCGTCGCCTGCACGATCAAGGGACCCAGGCAATTGGGCAGGATGGTCTTGAGCATCAGGCGCAAATGGCCGGCACCGGCCATCTTGGCCGAGGTGACGTATTCGCGGTTCTTTTCGGCCATCACCGCGGCACGCACCAGGCGGGCGAAGTGGGGCTGCAGGACCAGCGAAATGGCGAGCATGGCATTGAGCAGGCCCGGCCCCAGAATAGCCACCAGCACCAGGGCCAGCAGCAAGGATGGGAAGGCCAGGATCACGTCCATGACGCGCATGATGACATTGTCGACCCAGCCGCCGAAATAGCCGGCGAGGACGCCCAGCACGATGCCGACGCTGGAGGCGATCGCCACCACGATGGCGCCGATGGAGAGGGAATAGCGCGCGCCATGGATCAGGCGGGAGAGAATGTCGCGCCCCACCTCATCGGTGCCAAGCAGGAAGGCGGTGGAGCCCCCTTCATACCAGAACGGGGGCGCCTTGAAAGAAGCACGGAACTGCTGATCGGGTGGATAGGGCGCGATCCAGGGCGCGAACACGGCGATCAGCACCAGCGCGATGATGACGCCGAGGCCGATGACAGCGCCACGATTGGCGGAGAAATAGTACCAGAACTCGGCCAGACCACTGGTCTTGAGGGCGGAAACCGGCGCGGGGCTATTGGTGATTTCGGTCATGTTACTGCACCCTGATCCGTGGGTTGATGACGGCGTAGAGCACATCGACGATCAGATTGACCGCCATGACGATGCAGGCGATCAGGAACAGGCCGGACTGCACGGCGACATAGTCGCGCTTGAAGATGGAGTCGATCATCCACTTGCCGATGCCCGGCCAGGAGAAAATGGTCTCGGTCAGGATGGCGCCACCCAGCAGCAGGCCCACCTGCAGGCCGATGGTGGTGACCACCGGGATCAGGGCATTGCGCAGGGCGTGGACACTGACGACGCGGCGGCTGGACAGGCCTTTGGCCTTGGCGGTGCGCACGTAATCCTCGCCCAGCACTTCGAGCATGGCCGAGCGGGTCTGGCGGGCAATCACCGCCAGCGGAATGGTGCCCAGAACGACGGCCGGCAGAATCAGATGGCGGAGCGCCGAGACGAAGGCAGGCCAATTGCCATGCAGGAGCGTATCGATCAGCATGAAGCCGGTAATCGGCTTGAGGAAGAAGCTCAGCGCGATGCGGCCGGAAACCGGGGTCCAGCCCAGATAGGCGGAGAAGAACATCATCAGCAGCAGGCCCCACCAGAAGATGGGCATGGAATAGCCGGTGAGCGCGACGCTCATGGCGATCTGGTCGATCCAGGAGCCGCGCTTGACCGCGGCCAGCACGCCGGCGGGAACGCCGACGCCGATGGCAAAGATCATCGCCACCATGGCCAGTTCCACCGTGGCAGGGAACAGGGTCATGAACTCGTTGAGGACGGGGCGCTTGGTGGCCAGCGAGGTGCCGAAATTGCCCTGCAGCAGATTGCCCACATAATTGAAATATTGCTGCCAGATCGGCAGGTTATAGCCGAATTGCTCGCGGAGGATTTCGTAGCGTTCCGGGCTGACGCCGTGTTGGCCGGCCATGGCGAGGATGGGGTCGCCGGGCAGAACGCGGACGAAGGCGAAGGCGCAGATTGAGATGCCGATCAAGGTCGGCACGATGAGCGCCAGTTTGCGCAGGATGTAATTCAGCATTTGCGGGTCATTTACCCCTGTAAGCCGAGCAGCCCCGGCATTGCGGGGCAACGGGCTAAGTTTCCTGAAGTGGCTGGGCGGTTGACGGAGGCCGTTGGCCGGCTCTCATTGCCCTGCTCTTTAAATTGACTGGAGCCCCGGTCCGATAAAAACCGGACCGAGGCTCCTCAATTTGTGTTGATCAACGCTTATTCAGTGACGTCGACGTCCTTGAAGCTGTGATTGCCAAGCGGGCTCATGGTGTAGTTGAGAACGCGCTTGTTCATGGGCATGAAGACCTTGGAATGGGCCAGCGTCAGAGCCGGTTCATCAGCCTTGAAGATGACCTGAGCCTCTTCGTACAGAGCCGTACGTTCGGCCTGGTCGGAGGTGGTCTTGGCCTTCTGGATCAGCGCTTCGAATTCATCGTTGCACCAAGCCGAGTAGTTCGACACGCCGATGGCCGAGCACGAGAACAGGGTGGCGAAGAAGTTATCCGGATCACCATTGTCGCCGGTCCAGCCGATCTGGAACGGACCCTTGCGGTCGGTCTGCTTGCCGCGCTCGCGGTATTCAGTCCACTCGTAGGAGACGATATTGGCGGTGACGCCGATGGCAGCCCAGTCAGCCTGAATGAGTTCAGCAACGCGCTGCGCATTCGGGTTGTAGGGACGCGACACGGGCATGGCCCAGAGGTCAGTGGTCAGGTTGGTAACGCCGGCTTCCTCGAGCAGCTTCTTGGCCGCTTCGGGATCATAGACGTCAGCCGCGATGGAGTCGTTGTAGGACCACATGGTCGGCGGGATCAGGTTCTTGGCGTCCTGGCCAGCACCCTGGTAGACGGCTTCGATGATCGCAGCCTTGTCGACAGCCATCGAGAGCGCCTTGCGCACATTGACGTTGTCGAACGGCGCTTCGGTCACGTTGTAGGACATGTAGCCGATGTTCAGGCCTTCCTGCTCAAGCACGACGAGGTCGTCATTGCCCTGCAGAACGGCGATATCGGCGGGTGCCGGGTAGGGCATGATATCGCATTCGCCGGCGATCAGACGCTGGGCACGCACCGAGGGATCGGTGGTGATGGCGAAGATCAGATCGTCGAGATTGCGCTTGCCATCCCAGTAGTCGGGGAAGGCCTGGTAGCGGATGACGGTGTCGAGCTGGTAATCGACCAGCTGGAACGGGCCGGTGCCCACTGGCTGGGTCGAGAAGGCTGCCAGATCGCCCGAAGCTTCGAGCTGGTCGGCATATTCCTTGGATACGATCGAGGCAAAGTCCATTGCCAGGTTCGCGATCATCGGCGAGTTTGGCTCGTTGAGCACGAACTTGACGGTCAGATCGTCAACGGCGACGATTTCCTTGATGTATTTGGGCATGTCCATGCCCTGGAAATAATCCCAGGTCATGCCATCGAGGTAAGCGAACCAAGGATTATCTTCCTTGTACTGGCGCTCGAAGGTGAAGATCACGTCCGACGCGTTGAGATCGCGGGTCGGGGTGAAATACGAGGTGGTCTGGAACTTGACGCCCGGACGCAGCTTGAAAGTGATCTCAAGGCCATCTTCCGAAACTTCCCAGCTTTCGGCCAGCGCGGGCTCAACCGCGGTACCGCCCGGAACGAATTCTACGAGGCGGTTATAGATGGTGTGCGAGGAGGCGTCGAAATCGTTACCGCCGGTGAGCGGGCCTGGATCGAAATGGGCAGGGGATGCTTCCGAGCAGTAAACCAGCTGTTTGGCCTGGGCTGCGCCCGCAGCCAGCGCCATAATGGCGGTCGCTGTGAGCAGCGTTTTCATCAATTTCATGATTGTTCTCTCCCAAAGATATGTACGCACCCGGTTTGCCAGCCGGGGCTTGGGCGTCAACAAAGCGTAGAATCCAAAATAGCGCAATGGGGAGTTTGACCAATTGGTCAATCCGATGACGCCGGGAACAACTTTCCAAGACTATCGACTGTCGTAGAACGGGGTGTGCACGTCTTGACGTCATCGGCGGGGCGATGATCCATACATGGCATGACCCTAGCCCTCGCCACCATGACCCTGGTTGTCGCCGATTATGACAGCGCAATTGCGTTCTATTGCCAACGCCTGGGATTCACGCTGATCAGCGATACAGCGCTGGATGCAGGCAAACGCTGGGTCGTGGTGGGGCCGGAAGGGGGCGGCGCGCGGCTGCTGCTGGCCCAGGCCGTCGGGCCGACCCAGCAGGCGGCTATCGGCAACCAGACGGGAGGCCGGGTGATGGGCTTTGTCGAAACTGACGATTTTGCCGGTGAACATGCGGCGATGCTGGCGCGCGGCGTGCAGTTTATCGAGGCACCCCGGGATGAGGCCTATGGCCGTGTGGCCGTGTTCATCGACCTTTATGGCAATAAGTGGGACCTGATCGAGCCCAAGGGGTAGACGATGCGCATCAGTCTCATCATCGGCATGCTGCTGGGCGCGGTGCCGGCAATGGCGCAGGAAGCGGGGTGGCATTATTCGCCGCTGCCGGGAGAGGGCGACCGGGCGAGCCTGGGCTGTGCGCTCAATTCGACGCCCGAACAGTTCGCGTGCCTTGCCGCGCGCTGCGAGGATGACTTCAGCACCGGGGTGCATGTGCATACCGGACGGGACGCCGGCGATATCGGGGAATGGCGCATCACCATCGACAAGGAAGATCGCGGATTTACCGCCCTGGCGGACGGAGCGCCCTATGGGGCGCGGATCTCCGGGGACATCGACTGGCTGCTGGATGGATTGCGCCATGGCGCCACGGCCTATCTGCACCCGGTCGAGGGGCCTGCCCTGCCGCTTAATTCCATTCCCCTTTCCGGCTCGCTCCATGCCATCACTACGGCCCTGGCACTGTGCGCGCCGCGTCTGCCGGCCAAGCCCGTCGAACCGAATGCGCGCCCAAGCGTTTAACGTCGAGACCAATCAGGAGAGCCATCATGGACCGTCGCCCGCTCGGACGCAGCGAACTCGTCATCGAACCCCTGGTGCTGGGGGGTAATGTGTTCGGCTGGACGGTCGACCGGGACCAGGGCTTTGCAGTGCTCGACGCCTTTGTCGGCGAGGGCTTTACCGCCATCGACACGGCCGACGTCTATGGCAAGGGCAAGTCGGAGACGATGATCGGCGAATGGCTGAAGGCCCGCGGCAATCGCGAGGGGCTGCATATCTTCACCAAGGTCGGCAGCGAAATGGCGCCGGACAAGAAAGGCCTGAAAGCGGGCTATGTGAAGGAAGCCGTCGAAGCATCGCTGCAGCGGCTGCAGACCGATTATATCGACCTCTACCAGAGCCATAGGCCCGATCCGGAGACACCCCATGAGGAAACGCTGGAGGCCTATGACGGGCTGATCCGGGCCGGCAAGGTGCGGGTGATCGGCTCGTCCAATTTCACCCCGGCAATGATCCGGGCAGCCCATGAAACAGCGGTGATCAAGTCGCTGCCACGCTACGAGACCGAGCAGCCCGAATACAACCTCTATGACCGCAGCACCTATGAGGGCGAATTGCAGGATCTCGCCGTGGCCGAGAATATCGGCATCATCCCCTATTTCAGCCTGGCGGCCGGTTTCCTGACCGGCAAGTACCGCTCGGCGGCCGATTTTGGCAAAAGCCAGCGCGGCGGACGGATGGAGCGCTATCTCAACGACAAGGGCTTCCGGATCCTGAAAGCGCTGGATGCAGTGAGCGCGGCCAATGAGGCGACCCCGGCGGAGGTGTCGCTGGCCTGGCTGGTGGCGCAGAAGGGTGTCAGCGCGCCGATTGCCTCGGCCACCTCGGTGGAGCAGGTCAAGAGCTTGGCCAGGGGCGTCAGGCTGAAGCTGAGCGAGGCGGATCTGCGCACGTTGACGGAGGCGGGGAAATAGGTTCGCGCCGGGGGCCACGGAAAAGCAGATTCCCGCCTGCGCGGGAATGACCTTGTGGGAGGCCTGGGCATCAGTGCGGCAGGACACTGGATCCCGGCTTCGCCGGGATGACAGTTAGTGGGCGGTGGGGCGTGGCGCAGTCAGGCGCCAATGCTCAGCTTACCAGTGAAAATCCGGGCCATTGATGCGGGCGCCGAGGAGGAAGGCGTCGGCGGTGAGGCGGAGGGGGGCGTCGTGGACCTCGCTCTGGTGGGTGTCGAGGAGCACGGCGAAGCGGTCGTAGATGCGCTCATATTCCTCGGAGGGGGCCTCGATGACCACATCGCCATTGACGCGCAGCACGGTGCCGCCCTTTTCCAGCTTCAGCACATCGCCCTTGATGGTCTCGAAGGTGATGGTCCAGATCTCGCCGCTCTCATCGAGCCAGTTGAAGCCGGCAGACATGGTGGGCTGATGCAGCTGGCCGGACTTGAAGGCGATTTCCACATCGACCGGGGTCTGCCGATTGGCCGGGAAGGTCAGCTGGGCGCTTTGCACAAAGACCGGAAACGGCATTACCTTGGTGAAGATCGACAGGGCATTGATGCCGGGATCGCAGACGCCGAAACCACCCGGCTCCCACACCCAATCCTGGCCCGGATGCCATTTGCGCACGCTTTCGCGCCAGTCGATGCGCACGGATGCGACGCCATCGGCGGCGAGCAGATCGCGGGTGCGGTCGACGGCGGTATTGTATTGGGAATGCCAGGTCTGGAACAGCACGCGGTCGAGCCGGCGGGCATGGGCGATAAGATCGTCCAGCTCGGAAATGGTGGTGGTGGGGGGCTTTTCCATCATCACATCCTTGCCGGCATCGAGCGCCTCGCGGACATATTGATGGCGGATACCGGGCGGGGTGCAGATCGACACCAGCGACACATCGGGCAGCGCCGCATAGAGCTCGGCCGGGGTCTTGAACACCGGCACGCCATTATGGCCGAGGCCGCGGGTGGAAACGGTGGCCGCCAGCTCGAAATCATCGGACTTGTCGATCACCGGCAGGTGCTGGTCCTGGGCGATCTTGCCGACGCCGATGACGGCTATTTTGCGCTTGGCCATGAACCGGCTCCCCGTGGTTTTTTGCCGTGAATTTCGGCGGAGATAGAACAGAGACGGATGGCGTCTGCCAAGGGGGCGGGTGGCAGATTGTTGGATTTGGGGGCGGAGGTTCTGCACGCGGAGCTGGAGGAAGGAGATTCCCGCCGGCGCGGGAATGATCTGGTGGGTGGGGCGAGATGCGTGGTCTTCGGCGGGTGCAGCACCCCCACCCCGGCTCTCCCCTCAAGGGGGAGGGTGCGCATCGGGGCTTGCGGGGATCGGAGCAAACCGGGGCGCCCGTCAGGCGGCTGGGGGTTCCCAGAGTTCGATGGGATTGCCTTCGGGATCGGTGATGCGGGCGAAGCGGCCGGTTTCGGGAGTGTCCCATTCGTCGGGGCGGGTTTCGACCGGGATGTCGGCGGCTTGCAGCTGGGTGATCAGCGTGGCGAGGTCATCGACACGGAAATTGATCATCCATTGGCGATTGGCAGGGAAATAGTCCGTATCGGCCGGAAATGGCGCGAAGATGGTGAGGCCGGCCTCCTGCAGCCAGAAGCCGGGGACGCCCAGATGCTGCTCATACCAGGCGGCGAGCGCCGCTGTGTCGCGGGCGCGGAAGAACACGCCGCCAATGCCCAGAGCTTTTGCCACGATCACTCTCCCTAGCGGATGAGGATGGCCCGGAAGTCGTTGACATTGGTGCCGGTGGGGCCGGTGACCAGCAGGTCGCCAATGGCGGCGAAGGCGGAATAGGCGTCGTTGTTGGCCAGCGCCGCCAGGGGATCGATACCGGCCTTGCGCAGCCGCGTCGCCGTGGTGCCATCGCAGAAGGCGCCGGCATTGTCCTCGGAGCCATCAATGCCATCGGTATCGGCGGCAACGGCGGTGATCCCGGCGACGCCATCAATGGCGATGGCAAAGGCCAGGAGGAATTCGGCATTGCGGCCGCCCCGGCCATTGCCGCGCAGGGTCACGGTGGTTTCGCCGCCCGAGAGCAGCACGACGGGCTTGCTGAAGGGGCGGTTGCGCTGGGCGATTTCGCGGGCAATGGCGGCATGAACCTGGGCAACGTCACGCGACTCGCCCTCGATGGCATCGGAGAGAATGGCGGCCTCGATCCCCTGCCCGCGCGCCAGTTCGGCTGCGGCTTCGAGCGAGAGCGCGGCGGAGGCGATGATGCGGACGGAGTTTTCGGCGAGGCGAGGATCATCGGCCTGCGGGGCCGGATGCTCGTCGCCCTCGAACAGCGCCTGGGCGGCAGGCGGCAAGCCCAGGCGATAGAGATTGGCATATTTGCGGGCGAGTTCGCGGGTGCCTGCAATGGGAATGGTGGGGCCGGAGGCGACGATGGCCGGATCATCGCCGGGCACGTCGGACACGACCAGCGTGGCGACGCGGGCGGGACTGGCGCGCAAAGCGAGGCGCCCGCCCTTGATGGTGGAGAACTGATTGCGGATGAGGTTCATCACCGCGATGGGGGCGCCGGAGGCCAGCAGGGCGCGGTTGACGGCCTGTTCGTCATCCAGCGTCAGGCCGGGCGCCGGGGCGGGCAGCAGCGCCGAGCCGCCGCCGGAAATCAGCGCCACCACCAGATCATCATGGGAGAGGCCGGAGACCGCCTCCATGATGCGGCGGGCAGCGAGAAAGCCGGCTTCATCGGGTACCGGATGGGAGGCTTCGACGATCTCGATGCGGTCGCAGGGCTCGGCATAACCATAGCGGGTGACGACGAGACCGGTCAGCGGCCCCTGCCAGGCCAATTCAAAGGCGCGGGCCATTTGTGCCGAGGCCTTGCCGGCGCCGATCACCAATGTGCGGCCCCGCGGCGGGGATGGCAGATTGGCGCGCACGGCCAGCGCGGGCTGGGCCATGGCGACAGCGTGGCGGAACAATGCGTCGAGCAGGGCACGGTCCATGCGGTCTCCGACTTGCGGTTTTGGATTCTCGGGGTTAGCGAGAACGCTGGCAGCCAGCTGCCGCGCCAGTGCGACATTGCCACCAGTCTTAGCGGTTCGGTGCCGCGACAATCAAGAGAGCGGTGGGATAGCGAATCAAAGCGCGCCACCGCACAGTACGGCGACAGCCTGTCACCGTGCTGACACAGGATCGCGTTAGCCGCGGTGCCAAGGAGTTTCCGATGCCCGAACGTTTTGCGATCTATCATGCCCCGTTAGCGACGGGGGCCTTGTGGGAGCGGGCCTCGACCTGGCTGGGTCGGGACGCGGCCAGCGGTGATACGATCGGCGGCGCCGTGGCCGGCATCGATCGCGGGCGCCTGCTGAACCTGACGCAGGCGGCCAACCGCTATGGCTTTCACGCCACGATCAAGGCGCCGATGACGCTGGTGGACGGCGCCAGCCCCGAAATGCTGCACGCGGCCATGACGGCCTTTGCGGCCGAACACGCGCCGGTCAATCTGGGGCGGCTGCAGCTGACACTCTACAAGGGGTTTCTGGCGCTGGTGCCGGAGCGGCCGAGCGAGGCGCTGCAGGACTTTGCCGCCCATGTGGTGGAGAGCTTCGAGCCCTTCCGGGCGCCGATGAGCCACAAGGAGCGGGCCAAGCGCGCCGCCAATGGGCTGTCGCCGCGGCAGGAAGAGCTGCTGGATGCCTATGGCTATCCCTATGTGTTCGAGGAATTCTTCTTTCACATGACGCTGAGCGACCGGCTGGCCGAGGCCGAACAGGACGAGATTTATGCGGCGGCCAAGACCTGGTTTGGTCCGGTGCTCGACCAGGACCTGGTGATCGACAGCCTGTCGCTGTTTGTGGAGCCAGAAAAGGGCGCGCAGTTCCGCCGCCGCGCCGACTTCAGCCTCAACGGGAGCCATTGATGGGCGAGACGGTTTTTCGCAATGCGCGGATCGTGGTCGGGGACAGCATCGTCACCGGATCACTCAAGGTCGAGGACGGGATCATCACCGCCATCGACAGCGGCGTGGCAAAGACCGGCAAGGACATGGATGGGGATTACCTGATCCCCGGGCTGATCGAACTGCATACCGACCATCTGGAGAACCATTATCGCCCGCGCCCCGGCGTGTTCTGGGACCCGACGGCGGCGCTGCACGCCCATGACGTGCAGATCGCCGGATCAGGCATTACCACCGTGTTCGACGCGGTGCGGATCGGCTCGGATGCGGACATGCCCGAAATGGGCCGGCATGTCGACCGACTGGTCAACGCCATCCGCGCCGGGCGGGACGAGGATAGGCTGCGGGTCGAGCATCTGGTGCATCTGCGCTGCGAATTGCCCAGCCACGATGTGGTGGAGCAGTTCGAGGCCTATGCCAGCGATCCGATCACGCGGCTGGCCTCGGTGATGGACCACACGCCGGGGCAGCGGCAATTCCGCTCGCTGGAGGATTACAAGCGCTTCTACCAGGCTGGCCGCACCGCGGCAGAGCTGGAAGCCTTTGTCGCGGCGCGGATGGCCGAGCATGAACGGTATTCGGGACCGAACCGTCGCCATATCGTCAAGCGCGCCAACGACCTTGGGCTGGCGCTGGCCAGCCATGACGACGCGACGCTGGCCCAGGTGGAGGAAGCGGAAGCCGACGGGATCAAGATCGCCGAGTTCCCGACGACGCTGGAGGCGGCCGCCGCGTCGCGCGATGCGGGGATCGCCATTCTGATGGGCGCGCCCAATGTGGTGCGCGGCAAATCCCATACCGGCAATATTTCGGCCACCGATCTGGTGCGAGCAGGGCTGTTGGACATCCTGAGCTCGGACTATGTGCCGTTTGCGCTGCTGCAGGCGGCGTTTGCGCTGCCGGAGCGCGTAGAGACACTAAGCCTGCCACAGGCGCTGGCGCTGGTGACAACCAATCCGGCGCAGGCGGCGGGACTGAATGATCGCGGTGTGATCGCGCCGGGCAAGCGGGCGGATCTGGTGCGGATCGAGGTGATCGGCGGCTCGCCGGTGGTGCGCGGCGTCTGGCGGCAGGGCAAGAGGGTCAGCTGAACCATGAATGCATGCGCGGGCTCGCCCCTGGGGGCGCTGGTGCTGGTGGTGGGGCCCTCGGGGGTTGGCAAGGATACGCTGATATCAGGCGCGCGCACGGCGCTCGAGGCGGACAAACGGTTCGTCTTCGTGCGCCGGGTGGTTACAAGGCGGGCCGATATCGAGCTGGAGGACCATGACAGCATGGACCATCAGCAATTCGCGGCGCTCGAGGCGGCAGGACGATTTGCGCTGAGCTGGGATGCCCACGGCCTGCGGTATGGACTGCCGCTGAGCGTGGATACCGATATCGCGCTGGGCCGGGTGGTGGTCGCCAATGTCTCGCGCCATGTGATCGCCGAAGCGCGGGCGAAATATCCGGCCTGCGCGGTGGTGATGATCTGCGCCGAAATCTCGCTGCGGGCGGAGCGGCTGACCCGACGCGGACGCGAAAGCCGCGATCAGATCACGGCCCGGCTGGCGCGGGAAAGCGCGCCAGTGCCGGCGGGGATCGATCCGATCATCATCGATAATTCAGGATCGCTGGCCATCGGGGTGACTGCCTTTGTCATGGCGCTGCGCAAGATCGCCGACGAGTGAGGCCGAGCCTGCCAGCCGCGGCGTCGCGGGGTTGAAGCCGTCGCAGGGCGAACGACTGCGGCGTCGCAGGGCGAACGACTGCGTCGTCGCAGGGCGAACGACTGCGGCGTCGCAGTGAACCAGATCGGCTTTGGTGCGTTGCACAGTGAGGGGCCCGTTTGGGCTCTTCAAAGCGCCGAACTGCCAGGGGGCAGCGGCGGTGAGCGTCAGGAGCTTTTATGAATCGCAATGGACTCTATCTCGTGATCGGCGTGTTGCTGGTCGCGGTCGTCGCCTTCGGCGTCTACACCTATCAGCAGCAGACACGGCCCGGCATCGAGGTGCGGGTGGATGAACAGGGAATTTCCATCGATGGCAACGGATAGCGAAAGCGGCGCCCCGGCACGGCGCGGCCTCATTGCCGGCGTGATCGGCGCGGAGCTGGAACGGCAGGCCCATGAGGGCGCGCAGCGGGTGGACGTCGACGCGCTGGCCGAAGCCATCGACATGGCGCTGGCGGCCGATGAGCCGATGGCGGCAGACGATGACGAAGGCAAACGGCCCGACGAACTCAACGCCACCAACGACGATTGAGGCGGCGATCCATGCAAAAACCCTCGGGCAGGCCCGGGGGTATTTTTTGGCTAGGCGGCTGGCCCACCATGGGCGCGGACGGCAGCCATCGCGGCGATGCGGGCCTTCTCGACGGTGTCGAACTGCTGTCCATCGATCGCGAAAGCCGGCAGGCGCACGGCGAGAAAACGGAAACCGTTTTCATTGGGCACGACAACGCCCTGGGGCTCGCCGCCCACGGCAATGACAATTGGCTTTAGGGCCCTCGCCCGATTGAGACTATTTTCCTGCATAGGTGGAAGCTCCACTTGTGCGTGGCAGCATGAACTGGCGCGGAATCAGAATTGGTTGGCGCGATCATGCCGGCACACTGGGGGGTCTATCGATCTTGTGAGACAAACGAGTGACGGAGGTCACATTCGTTTAGAGCGACAAGTCCCTTGCCAGAGTTTGGCAGCGTGCAGGTCAATAAGTCGTACTACACTCGAACACCGGGCATGGATGGCTGGGGTCAGCGATGGGATCATCTTCAGGCCTCTCCTGCTGCGAGTGAACGGGCAGCGGGCCGGACGGGCGTCCGGCGCGATGAGGCGAAGATAGGCGAGGCTCGACGCAAACGCCAGTGCCCCAGACACCGTCAAAGTGCGATTTAATGAAAAACCCTGCTCGACTTTCGGCTCAATCGAGAATCATGACAGTTGTATTCATGATTTATTTCGATGCTGCCCCGGCCCTGCGCCGTTGGTCGCGCTTGAACTGAGCGGGACAATCTGGTGTGGTCTCGCTCCAGTTCAGCATTGCCGGCCCGAAAGCGGCCGGTTCCAGAGGAATATCAGTGTCCGAAGACGACATTCCACCAGCGCCGCGCCCCAAGCGCGGCGTCAAACCGTCCGGCAAACCGACGCTCAGAACCATTGCGGAGATGACCGGGTTTGCGATCACCACCATTTCGCGCGCGCTCAACAATGCGCCGGAGCTGTCGCAGGATACCCGCGACCGGGTGCAGAAGATCGCCGCCGAAATCGGCTACCTGCCCGACCGCGCAGCGCTGCGGCTCAAGACCGGGCGGACCAATGTGATCTCGCTGGTGCTGGAACCCGACGAGCAAATCTATGGTTTCGGCTCGTCGCTGGTGAGCGGGCTGACCGAGGCGATGCGTGACACCGCCTATCATCTCGTCATCATGCCGCAATTCCGCAATGTGCAGCCGATCGAGCCGATCCGTCACATCGTGCGCAACCGCATGGCCGACGGGGTGATCTTTTCCAAGGCCGAGGCGTTCGACGAGCGCATCCGCTTCCTGATCGACAGTGACTTTCCGTTTGTGACCCATGGGCGCAGCAGCTGGCCCGACCCGCATCCCTCGGTCGATTTCGACAACGAAGCCTTTGCCTATGGGGCCGTCAAGCGCCTGGTCGAGAAGGGCTGCACGCGCATCACCATGGTGTCGCCCGAAAGCGCCCTGACCTATAGCGACCACCTGCGCACCGGCTTCCTGCGTGCGGCCAATGAGGCCGGGATTGCCCATGACGTGGCCGCCGACGTGAACCTCTCGAGCCCGACCGACGCGATCCGCAACTATGTGATCAAGCGCTCCAAACGCCCCGATGCCCCCGATGGCTATGTGTGCACCAGCGAGATTTCGGCGCTGGCGGTGATTGGCGGGCTGACCGATGCCGGCCGCGTGGTCGGCCAGACGGCGCATGTGGTGACCAAGCAGGCGTCGCCGCTCTTCGCGCAGTTCCAGCCGGGCGCCGAGACGGTGTTCGAGGATTTTGTGAAGGCAGGCCAGCATCTGGGGGCGCTGCTGCTGCGCCGGATCGCCGGGGAAGGCCCGGAGGGGCTGCAATACCTGGATGCGCCGAAATTCGAGTGGCAGTAGCGCAACCGCTGTCGGGGGGCGGCTTTGCTGAGCGAAGCTGGATTACCCGGCACGCGATCTGCACAGCGGGCCATAGCCACAGAGTCATTCCGGCGTAGGCCGGAATCCATGCTGTGTCCTGTCAATGCGCTGGATGGCCTTCAGCATGGATCCCGGCCTGCGCCGGGATGACTCAGTGGGTGGGGCAAGATGGTGCCGCAGGAGCGAGTTCGCCCCTGCGCCTCTATGACCTGCCCTTAGCCTTCGAGTTCTTCGCGGAGCATTTCGAGTTCGAGCCATTGCTCCTCGGCCTTGGCGCGTTTGGCTTCGGTGGCGGTGAGCAGTTTTGACTTTTCGGCGAAGGCGTCGGGGTTCTGGGTGTAGAGCTTGGGATCCCCCAGGGCGGCGGTGAGGGTCTTGATCTCGGTTTCGAATTTTTCGATCTGCTTGGGCAGCGTTTCCAGCGCGTGCTTTTCCTTGAAGCTCATCTTGCGCTTGCTGGTTGCCGCCGTGGTCTGGGCCAGCGAGGTTTTGCCGGCGCGATGGGTCTTGGTGATCGCCTCGCGGGCGTTGACGCCTTCGCCGCGCTGAATGACCATGTCGGAATAGCCACCGGCATATTCCTGCCAGAGCCCATTGCCCTCGGCGATGATGATCGAGGTGGCGACGCGGTCGAGGAAGTCACGATCGTGGCTGACGACGATGACGGTGCCCGAATAGTCGGAGACCATCTCTTCGAGCAGATCGAGCGTTTCGAGATCGAGATCATTGGTCGGCTCGTCCAGCACCAGAAAGTTGGATGGCAGGGACAGGGCATGGGCGAGCATGACGCGGGCGCGTTCGCCGCCCGACAGCTTGCCGATCGGGGTATTGGCCTGCTCGGGCGTGAACAGGAAATCCTTCATATAGCCAATGACGTGGCGGCCTTCGCCGTTCACATAGATGGTGTCGCTGCCGCCGCCGGTCAGCGCATCCCGGAGCCGCGTTTCAGGCAGGAGCTTGGCGCGGCCCTGATCGAGCATGGCCAGTTCCAGCGCCGAGCCGAGCTTGATTTTGCCGCTATCGGGCGGAAGAATGCCGGTCAGCATCTTGATCAGCGTCGACTTGCCGGCGCCGTTTGGCCCGACAATGCCGATCCGGTCGCCGCGCAGAACGCGGGTTGAAAAGTCGTTGACGATCATGCGGTCGCCGAACGCCTTGACGATGTTCTCGGCCTCAACCACCAGCGCGCCGGAGGTGCGGCCTTCCGAGACGACCATGTTGACGCCGCCGGTGACGCGGCGTTGTTCGCGCCGGTCCTGGCGCAGATTGCCCAGCCGTTCGAGGCGGCCGACATTGCGCTTGCGGCGGGCGGTGACGCCGTAACGCAGCCAATGCTCTTCGCGCACGATCTGGCGGTCGAGCTTGTGGCGATCGCGCTCTTCTTCTTCCAGCACGGTATCGCGCCAGCCTTCAAAGGCAGAAAAGCCCTTGTCGAGGCGGCGCGTCACGCCGCGATCCAGCCAGACGGTGGCGCGGGTCAGATCGGAGAGGAAGCGCCGGTCATGGCTGATCAGCACCATGGCCGAGCGCATGGAATTGAGTTCGGCCTGCAGCCATTCGATCGCCGGCAGGTCGAGATGGTTGGTCGGCTCGTCGAGCAGCAGCACATCGGGCTTGGGGGCCAGTACGCGCGCCAGGGCAGCGCGGCGGCCTTCCCCACCCGACAGGTTCTTGGGGTCTTCCTCGCCGGTCAGGCCCAGCGAATGCAAGAGATATTGCGCACGATACTCGTCATCGCCAGGCCCGAGGCCGGCTTCGACATAGGCGAGCGTGGTCGCATAAGCCGACAGATCGGGCTCCTGCGGCAGGTAGCGCACGGTGGCACTGGGTTCGACGAAGCGCAGGCCGCCATCGTGCTGGACATCGCCGGCGGCGATCTTGAGCAGGGTGGACTTGCCCGAACCGTTGCGGCCGACCAAAGCAATGCGCTGGCCGGGCGAGACGATCAGTTCGGCGCTTTCGAGCAGCGTCGTGCCGCCAAAGGTCAAATGAATATTTTGCAGCGAAAGAAGAGGTGCAGCGGCCATGGGGCTTCCGTGGGGGTCAGCGGCAGAACCGCAGGTCGTGGTGGTCGCATCGCTTTCGCGAAAAACCGGCAGGCGCCGCGTGGCGCCCTACTCGGCGGGATAGACCATAGAGCGGGGTAGAGATCAATGCAGACAGCAAAAGGCTGGTCAGGGCGTTGAGGACCCTGACCAGCCCGGGGAGACGGTAGCAGCAAGCCCCGTCGTTCCACTCGCGCCGCCGGCCAGAGATTGTCTGGGCTGTTCGCCATGGCAATGCCGGGGCGGCGTCGGTTGATGACGGGAGATAATCACAGGTTAATATGAGTGTCAAACTCATATTTGAGTCTATTGGGTGCTGCGGGCGCTAGTGAGCGGGGGCCATTTCGTCCACGGCCACCTGCAGGCCCAGCCGTTCGCGCAGCGAGCGCTTCTTGCTGGCCAGATCGGCAATGGTGTAGCCATCGAGCACGGTGAAGAAGGCGCCCAGCGCCTCGCGCAACGCGCCATTGAGATCGCATTCACCGATCAGCGGGCAATCGGCACCATCCTCGAAACATTCGGCCAGGGCGAAGTTCTCTTCGGTCAGGCGGATGGTTTCGAGCAGGGTGATATCGGCTGCCGGCTTGCCCAGGCGAATGCCGCCATGACGGCCGCGCACCGTTTCAATCAGGCCGTTTTCAACCAGCGGCTTGATCAGCTTGAACAGGAAGAGCTCAGAAATGCCATAGGCCCTGGCGATATCGGCAACGCGGCTAAGGCCAGGCTGATTGACGGCGCAATAGACCAGGGCGCGGATGGCATAGTTGGACTGACGCGTAAGTCTCACTTTGAACCTTTCTCCGGCGCAGCGAGATCATCGCGGCCGCACTGCTTGGGAATCACCGGTTTGGCCGAGACCGCCTCGGGATGAAACATCCAGGCATTCCGTCGGATTCGGCTTGTTGACCCTCTATAGAATGGCTGGCAGCTTATAACCATTCTAAAAGATGTCAACTAAAGTTGAATGATCTGATCATATTTGTTGCCCACGGCTAAAGCTGGACAGCGCCTTAAATTCTTTTTATGAATTTAAGGGGGTCAAGGAGCAGCCAGACGTGACCAAGACGACTACACGCGCCATGCTATGCGACGCGGTCGCTGACCGGACCGGCCTGAGCAAGGCCGACATTGCCATGATCAGCGAAGCCATGTTCATGCTGATGCGCGATGCCTTGATGGCAGGCGAGAACGTCAAGCTGACCGGCTTTGGTTCGCTGCAGCTGCGCGAACGGGCCGGCCGCGTCGGCCGCAATCCGCGTACCGGTGTCGAATACAACATCACCCCGCGCCAGACCGTGGCCTTTACGCCGAGCGCCCATCTGCGCGCGGCACTGGACCGGCTGCCGGGGAGCGACCCATCAGCCGGCAAGGTCCGCCAGCGTGCGTGAAAAATAGCGCCGGAACAGCGGCAATTCAGCTGCGCCAATGGCGGGCGCCAACGGCCCGAGATGACCGGCCAGCACCTGGGGCGGCGTGTAGGAGGCAATCGGCAACGCCGCCAGTTCCAGCTCGAGCCGCGCCACCAGCCGCTGCAGGACCGGACGCGGCACAATGCCGTCAATAACCACGAGCCCGCTTTCGATCACCGCCGTGGTATTGAACACCACCTTGGCCAGTGCCTTGGCGGCACTTTCGATCCAGGCCTCCAGCACCGGACCGAAACTGTCCCAGTCCCAATCAGCGACGAGGCCCTTGCCGACCGTGAAGCCGGCGGCCAGCAACTGGCGCTCCAGCGCGGTGATCGAGGCCACGAGATGGGCGACCTGAGGCTGGCCATCGGCATCGCCGACCAGCATGGATCCCAGATTGGCGGAATTGCCGGTGGGCCCCTCCCACAGGGTGCCCTCCCCCACAATGCCGGCAGCGATATAGCGCGACAGCATGAAATAGATGAAATTGCCCGGACGCGGGCGTGGGAAGGCAATCAGCTCGGCCCAGCAGGCGGCATTGCCGTCATTGATCAGCGTGACATCGAAACCGGTGCGTTCATTGAGCTCGGCCATCACATTGACATCGCGCCACAGCCGGACCTGCTCGGCCGGCGCGTCGACCAGATCGAGATTGGACCAGAGATTGGTCGGCATGGCGACGCCGAAATCGCCGATCCGCGCATGCTGCTCCAGCGTCAGCTCCTCGACCAGATCGCGCACCGCATCGGCGATGACATCGAAAATGGTCGACGCATCGGGATAGTCGTAGTCGAGATGAAAATGGCCGAGCACGTCGCCGACCAGATTGACCAGCAGCACATCGAGATGACGCCAGCCGATCTCGCAGCCGATGGAAAAGGCCCCATCGCCGCGCATGAAAATCGGCGTGGCGGGCTGACCGCGCCGACCGCGCAGCACGTCCCCACGCAGGATCAACCCGGCGCGCTCGATATCGGACAGGATCGCCGAAACCGTCTGCGGGGCCAGGCCGGACAGCCGGGCGATATCGGCATTGGATACGCCGGGGTTAAACCCAACCAGGGTCAAGACGGCACGCTCGTTGGCGCGGCGCAAACCATGATGTTGCAGGCCACGCCCACCAGCATCGAAAATATCGCGCGGCGGCTCAGAAGTAGACGACATAACAATAATCCCGCAGTGCACGCCGGTTATACCGGCGCGATTTTCCAGGGCAGCAAGCCAACGCCGCAGATCCAAAAAACGGATTCCGTTGGACGGCGGGACATTGGCGCAGGGTTCGAAGGCAATGTGATTCGACAAGTAATGGGGGCGATCATGTCAAACGCTCCCAAATCGGCCAAGCCCTCCTTCTCCCTGCTTGCGCGGGGAGAAGCGGATTTTCGGCGAGGCGGGTCAATTGGGATATCTTCAGAAAGCGCAGCAACCGGGCCAAGCCGGTGCCTTGTTTTGACGCCGCAGTACGCGCGCGACGCCTACCGGCGCGCGGGGGCGACGCCTACCGGCGCGC
>NZ_FQVC01000021.1 GCF_900128975.1 Devosia limi DSM 17137
CAAAAAATACCGGCGCGATGGCGAGACCCTGGTTTCATTCCATTGCGACTACCGCATCGAGACCAAGGTCTCGCCATCCCCGCAGCAAGCGGGGCGAAATGCCCAGCACTTCCGTTTGGAGGTGGGCCGACGAGAAAAACCGCACCCGGCGGCGCTTCCGCACGTCCATTCCTCCGCGCCAGATCGTTCACCGAACCACACCCAGTTACATCCATGTGTCTCCTTGCACTGCCCAATGGCCTGTCCTATCTTCCCAATCGCAGGGAGCAATTCCTGCATTCGTTCTCAGGGCGGGGTGTAACTCCCCACCGGCGGTAAGGCGGCAACGCCAAGCCCGCGAGCGCCTTCGGACTCAGGTCCGTGGGGTCAGCAGATCCGGTGTAACTCCGGAGCCGACGGTCATAGTCCGGATGAGAGAGAACGGGTTTGAATCTGGCCGACAGGCGCCAACGCGAGCAATCGCGTGTGCGTCTCATGCTTTTTTCCTTCCCGTAACCCTGAGGTAGCTGGGTCTTACGTGAAAGGATGAAACCGTTGAGCCAGATTGCCTCCCCTACCCGCACCACCTTCTCCCCCAATGTCCAGGGCGCCGCATTGATGCTCGGGGCCGGCATTGCCTTTGCCGGGGTCAACGTGGCCATGCCCATTGCCACCTATCAGCTGGGCTTCCCCTCCACCTCCGCCGTGTTCTGGCAATATCTCATTGCCTTCGTGCTCTGCATTCCACTGGTCTGGAACATGGGCACCAAGGCGCTGCGCACCAGCCATCCGGTCGCCCACCTCGCCCGTATCGTGCTGGCTGCCGCTGGCGCGCAGGCCTTCGGCCTCGCCTTCGCCTATGGCGTCCCCCTCTGGCAGGTGATTGCGCTGGTGATGACCTCGCCATTCTTCATCATCCTCGGGGCCTGGCTGTTCCTGGGCGAAAGCGTCAAGCTGCCGCGGATTCTGGCGACACTGGCCGGCTTTGCCGGCGCCATGATCATCCTGCAGCCATGGAGTTCCGCCTTTACCTGGGCGGCCCTCCTGCCCATCGTCGCTGCCGGCCTTTGGGGCGCTGTATCGCTGATCACCAAATACCTGACCAATTTCGAAAAGCCGGAATCGATCACGCTCTACATGATGCTGCTGATGACGCCGGCCAATGCGCTGTTCCTGTTTCCCGCCGGCCTCGCCGTGCCGGGCGGCGAGGTGCTGTGGCTGGTGCTGGTCATCGGTGCGCTGACGGCCGTGGCGCAATATCTGCTGACCCGTGCCTATGCCGTGGCCGATGCGACCTATCTGCAGCCCTTCGATGACCTCAAGCTGCCGCTCAACGTCATCGCCAGCTGGGTGATCCTCGCCCAGGCGCCCGATTTCTATTTCTGGCCGGGCGCCCTGCTGATCGTCGGCGCTTCGATCTTCATCATGCGCCAGGATAGCGGCCGCAGCGTTCCCGTCGCCGCCTGACCGATCCCGTTCGGGGCCGCCACCAGCGGCCCCGACCACACGGAACTATAGCGACACCCACCGCCCCTCGTGGTGCGATTGCGCCATGGCGTGCACAGTCCGCTCGATCACCAGCCCCTCATCGAAGCCAATCACGCGGGCCGGCTTACCGGCGATGGCGTTGAGCATTTCGTGGCATTCGATGATCTTGAGGTCATTGAACCCCAGCCCATGTCCCGGCGCCGGAATGAACCGGTCATAGGGCGCATGATGTGGCGCCGTCAGGATGGTGCGGAACCCCTGCTCCGTCGGCCGATCCCCGACCGTATAGAGCTGCACCTCGTTCATCCGCTCCTGATCGTAGACGATGGTGCCCCGGGAGCCGAAGATCTGTACGGCAATGCGCCCCTTGCGCCCCCAGGCCGAGCGATCCAGCGCCATCACCCCGGATATCCCCGCCCCGATTTCAAAGAGTATGCTGGCGATATCGAAGGTCTCGACGGCGCGCCGCTTTCCTTCCTTTGTCGGGCGATCAGCATAGGGTTTGGAAAGATGGGCAAAGACGCGACTGACCGGACCGAACAGGCTATGGATCAGGCTCAGCGGATGCACGCCGAAATCATCGAGCGCGCCATAGCCAGAGCTCGCCTCGCTCTTCCAGTAGAACAGCGCTTCGGGGTCGGCCATGAAGTCCTCGTCCATTTCAAAACGCACGTGGTTCACGGTGCCGATGGCCCCCTGCTCCAGCAGCGCCCCGATATGGCGGATCAGCGGGTTCTGGATATAATTGTAGCCCAACACCGCCACCTTGCCGGACGCCCGCGCCACCGCCGCCATGCGCTCGGCATCGGCCAACGCCACCGCCATCGGCTTTTCGCACCACACATGCTTGCCTGCTTCCAGCGCGGCAATCGCCATTTCCGCGTGGAAGGCATTGGGCGTGGTGACGGAAACCACATCGACCTCCGGGTCGGCGATCAGCTGCCGCCAGTCGCCGGTGGACTTGGCAAAGCCGAATTCATCGGCCTTGGTGCGGGCGATATCCGCATTGACCTCGGCCAGGTGGACCAGTCGCGGCTTGGCGCCATCGCCGAACACCGCCTTGACCCCGTTCCACGCCAGGGCGTGGCATTTGCCCATGTAGCCGGTGCCGATAAGGCCGATGCCGAGGGATGCGTTCATTCCGTCCTCCAAAGTTTCTGAAATGGTTATGCTAATTGGGCCCAGTTCGGAATGTGCTTTCTAACGGCACTTGATTGATCGGGGCGATTGGGGATTATGGGCGGCAGAGACGCTCAACAGGTCAGCAAATCCATGTCCGATGCCGCCGAAAAACTTCAGCCCCCGCAGGACTTCGATGCCCTGCGCGCGGCCATTATCGAGCGCAAGGCGGAGCTTCCCAAGCGGCTGACCCAGGTGGCCGCCTATGCGTTGGACCACCCCGACGAGATCGCTTTCGGCACCGCAGCAAGCATCGCCGTCTCGGCCAATGTGCAGCCCTCGACCCTGGTGCGCTTTGCCCAGCATTTCGGCTTTGAAGGCTTTTCCGGGCTGCAATTGCTGTTCCGGGCCCGCCTGCGCGAACGCACCTCCAGCTATGAAGAGCGCCTGCGCACGCTGGAGCAGGACGGCCCGGCACTGGCCGAAAGCACCACGATTTTCAATGGCTTCGTCGCCGCGGCGCATCGCTCGATCGACTCGATTGCCGCCGCCGTCGATCCCGCCGCCTTCGAGCGGACGGTCGAGTTGCTGGCCGCCGCCGATACGATCTACCTGATCGCCAAGCGCCGCTCCTATCCGATCAGCAGCTATATGGCCTATGCCTTTGGCAAGCTGAAGGTGAAGTGCCAGCTGGTCGGCACGGCCGCCGGTATCGACGATGACATGCTCGCCATGGCGACGTCGCGCGATGCGGCCTTCGCCATCAGCTTTTCGCCCTACGCGTCGGAAAGCGCCGCACAGGCCCGTGGACTTGCCGCCCGAGGCATCCCGGTCGTCTCGTTGACCGATTCGGCATTCTCCCCGCTGGCGGAGTGCTCGCGCGAATGGTTCGAGGTGGTGGAGGCAGATCATGCCGGCTTCCGTTCTCTTTCGGCCAGCATGGCATTTGCCATGGCCTTGACCGTCAGCATCGCCGAAAAGCGCCGCCGCGATCAGCCCCGCTGAGCCCATCGCGCCGAGTCACATTCGACAAACAGAGTGTTATCTGTCGCCGTGGAATGCGCCAAGCCCACTTTAGAACGAACATTCCATATTGACGAATTGTCGGAACCCATGTTTCATAATCAGGCAGCCAAAAAGCCAGCATGCTGGATTGATTGCTGCCAACATTGGCACATCGGAGGACTATCGGAGTGAGCGACGCGCACCCAAACGGCGGGACGAGGCCACTCGACGTCATCACCATCGGCCGCGCCTCGGTTGACCTCTATGGTCAGCAGATCGGCACGCGGCTCGAAGACGTCGGCAGCTTTGCCAAATCGGTCGGCGGGTGCCCCACCAATATTGCCGTCGGCACCGCCCGACTGGGCCTGAAATCGGCGCTCATCACCCGTGTCGGCAATGAGCAGATGGGCCGCTTCATCACCGAGCAGCTGGTCCGCGAAGGCGTTGAAACCAGGGGTATCGTCACCGATCCGGAACGTCTCACCGCGCTGGCCATTCTCTCGGTCGAGAACGAGCATTCCTTCCCGCTGCTGTTCTATCGGGACAATTGCGCCGACAACGCCCTCAACGAGGCCGATATCGACGAGGCCTTCATCGCCTCGTCCCGTTCGGTTCTGGTGACGGGTACGCATTTCTCCAAGCCCCACACCGAGGCAGCCCAGCGCAAGGCCATGCGCATCGCCAAGGCGAATGGCGCCCGGGTCGTGCTGGATATCGACTACCGCCCCAATCTCTGGGGCCTGGCCGGCCATGATGCCGGCGACAATCGCTATATCGCGTCTGAAGTGGTCTCGGCCAAGATGCAGACCGTTCTGGCCGATTGCGATCTCATTGTCGGCACTGAGGAAGAGGTGCTCATCGCCTCGGGCCAGTCCGACCTGCTCTCCGCGCTCAAGACGATCCGGTCCCTGTCCTCCGGCACTATCGTCCTGAAGCGCGGGCCCATGGGCTGCATCGTCTATGACGGTGCCATCTCCGACGATCTGGAAGCCGGCATTATCGGCAAGGGCTTCCCCATCGAGGTCTATAACGTGCTGGGCGCCGGCGATGCGTTCATGAGCGGGTTCCTGCGTGGCTGGCTCAAGGGCGAGCCGCATGCAACCTCCGCCACCTGGGCCAATGCCTGCGGCGCCTTCGCGGTCTCCCGCCTGCTCTGCGCGCCCGAAATCCCGACCTGGGTCGAGCTGCAATATTTCCTCGAGCATGGCAGCCCGGAGCGGGCGCTGCGCAAGGATCAGGCGATCAACCACATCCACTGGTCGACCACCCGCCGCCGCGACATCCCCAGCCTCAAGGCGCTGGCCATCGACCACCGCATCCAGCTGGAAGAAATCGCTGGCCACGATCCCAAGCTCCTGGCCCGCATCCCGGCGTTCAAGGCGCTGGCGGTCAAGGCCGCAATCAAGGTCGCCGATGGCAGGCCGGGCTTCGGCATGCTGCTCGATGACAAATATGGCCGCGACGCGCTCTATGCTGCGGGTGGGCAGAAGAATTTCTGGATCGGCAAGCCAATCGAGCACCCCGGCTCGCGTCCCCTGCAGTTCGAATTCTCGCAGGATCTCGGCTCGCGCCTGATCGACTGGCCGGTGGATCACTGCATCAAGGTGCTGTGCTTCTATCACCCGGACGACGCGCCCGAACTCAAACAGGTTCAGATCGAAAAGCTGCGCTCCGCCTATGAAGCCGCCCGCAAGGTCGGCCGGGAATTGCTGATCGAAATCATCGCCAGCAAGCATGGCAAGATCGGCGACGACACCTTCGCCCGCGCCATCACCGAAATCTACGATGCCGGTCTCAAGCCGGACTGGTGGAAGCTGGAGCCGCAAGCCAGCCGCGCCGCCTGGGCGGCAATCGACGACGTGATCGAAACCCGCGACCCGTTCTGTCGCGGTGTCGTGCTGCTCGGCCTCGAAGCGCCCCATGACGTGCTGGAAGCCGGCTTTGCCGCCGCCCGCAGTTCGCGGACGGTCAAGGGCTTCGCCGTCGGCCGCACCATCTTTGCCGATGCCGCCCGCAACTGGCTGGGCGGCACGATGACCGACGAGGAAGCCGTCGCCGACATGGCCGCCCGCTTCGGCGCGCTGGTCGAAGTCTGGGAACGGCTGGGAGAGAGCAAGGCGGCCTAGCGCTTACTCTCAACACGCACCATGTCATCCCGGCGAAGGCCGGGATCCATGTTGAAGACCAGCCGCACCATCCAGAATGCGGGTCTTGCACAGCATGGATTCCGGCCCGCCGGAATGACACCGTGATAAAACATACGAAGGCGCATAGCCCGAGACGACGAGGAACAAGGCCCGATGAGCCAAATGACGAGCCAGAAGACTATTCGATTGACGATGGCCCAGGCCGCGGCGCGGTTCATGACGGCGCAGATGACGGTGATCGATGACGAGACGGTGCCGATTTTCGGCGGCGTCTTCGCCATTTTCGGGCATGGCAATGTGGCCGGTGTCGGCGAGGCGCTCTATGGCGTCAAGGACACGCTGCCCACCTATCGGGCGCAGAACGAACAGGGCATGGCCAATGCCGCCATTGCCTTCGCCAAGGCCAGCTTCCGCCGCCGCTTCATGGCCTGCACCACCTCGATCGGGCCCGGCGCGCTCAACATGGTCACCGCCGCAGCCCTCGCCCATGTGAACCGGCTGCCGGTGCTGCTGCTGCCGGGCGACGTGTTCGCCAATCGCCTGCCCGATCCGGTGCTGCAGCAGATGGAAGACTTTGGCGACGGCACGGCAACGGTCAATGACTGCTTCAAGCCGGTCAGCCGCTATTTCGACCGCATCACCCGCCCCGAGCAGATCATCCCGGCGCTGCGCCGCGCCATGGCGGTGCTGACCGATCCGGCCGATTGCGGCCCGGTGACGCTGTCGCTCTGCCAGGACGTGCAGGCGGAGGCCTATGATTATCCTGAGAGCTTCTTTGAGGAAAAGGTCTGGCACATTCGCCGCCAGATGCCCGACGCCGACGAATTCGCCGATGCCGCGACCGCACTGTTGCAGGCCAAGAAGCCGGTGATCATCGCCGGTGGCGGCGTGCTCTATTCTGGGGCTAGCGACGCCCTTGCGGCCTTTGCCGAGCAGCACGGTGTTCCGGTGCTGGAAACCCAGGCTGGCAAGAGCTCCTTGCCCCACGACCATTCGCTGAACATGGGTTCGGTTGGCGTTACGGGTACCTCGGCCTCCAACGCGCTGGCGGAAGAATCCGACCTGGTGCTGGCCGTGGGCACGCGCCTGCAGGATTTCACCACCGGCAGCTGGGCGCTGTTCAAGAACGACAATCTTAAGATCATCGGCCTCAATGTGCAGCCCTTCGATGCCACCAAGCATCGGGCACTGCCACTGGTTGGCGATGCGCGGGTGGGCCTACGGGCGCTCGATCAGGCGCTGACCGGTTGGGAAGCCGATCCGGCCTGGACCGCCAAAGCGGGTGCCGGCAAGATCGAGTGGCTGAAAGCCGCTGACCGGGCCACCGCGACGACCAATTCGGCGCTGCCGTCCGATGCACAGGTCATCGGCGCGGTTCAGCGCGCTCGTGGCAGCGACAGCATTCTGGTCTGTGCCGCTGGCGGCCTGCCGGGCGAGTTGCACAAGCTCTGGCAGCAGGGCGCGCCGGGCAGCTACCATATGGAATATGGCTTCTCGACCATGGGCTATGAGATCGCCGGCGGCCTTGGCGTCAAACTGGCCCGCCCCGATGCCGACGTGATCGTCATGGTCGGCGATGGCAGCTACATGATGCTGAACTCGGAGATTGCCTCCTCGATCATGCTCGGCGCCAAGCTGACCATCGTCGTGCTGGACAATGCCGGCTATGGCTGCATCAACCGGCTGCAAATGGCCACGGGCGGCGCCAACTTCAACAATCTGTTGAAGGACACGAACCATGTCACTCTGCCTGGAATCGATTTTGTCGCCCATGCCGGCTCGATGGGCGCCATTGCCCGCAAGGTCGGCTCCATTGGCGAGCTCGAAGCCGCACTGAAGGCAGCAGAGGCAGACGACCGCACCTCGGTCATCGTCATCGATACCGATCCACTGATCACCACCGACGAGGGTGGGCATTGGTGGGATGTGGCAGTGCCCGAAGTCAGCGACCGCCCCCAGGTCAATGCGGCGCGTGAGGCCTATGTGACGGCACTCAAGGCGCAGCGGGCGGGGTAGACCCGGGACCGGAATACCCCCTCCTAGCCTCCCCCTGATAGGGGGAGGGATGGCGCGGTTTGTGTTGCAAGATTTACGAAAGCCCCAATCTGTCCCTCCCCCTGATCAGGGGGAGGCTAGGAGGGGGTACGAGCGCGAGGCGCAGGAGAAAAGATGAAAGCCAAACTCGGCATGTCCCCCATTGCGTGGTGGAACGATGATCTGGTCGAGCTCAGCGATGACGTATCGCTGGAGGAATGCCTGCGCCAGTCGCGCTCGGCCGGCTTTACCGGCATGGAAAAGGGCCGCCGCTTCCCGGACGATCCCGAGGTCATGCTGCCCATCCTGAAGGCGGCCGACGTAACGCTGTGTGGTGGCTGGTTCTCCGGCACGCTGGTCGATGAAGACCTCGCCGTCAACAAGGCGCGCATCCAGCCGATGATCGACCTGTTCAAGGCCGTCGACGCCCCCTGCATCGTCTATGGCGAAGTCGGGCGCTCGATGCAGGGCAAGCGCGAAATTCCGCTGGCGCAGAAGCCGAAGCTCTCGGACGACGAGATGAAGGCCTATGCGCGCAAGGTCACCGAATTTGGCGAATGGTGCGCCGATCAGGGCATGCCACTGGCCTATCATCACCACATGGCGGCCGTGGTCGAGACCGAGCCGGAGCTCGACGCATTCATGCAGTATTCGGGCGCCGGCATTCCGCTGCTGTTCGATGCCGGGCACCTGGCCTTTGCCGGTGGCGACGTGTTGCGCGCCATCGACAACCATCACAAGCGCATCACCCATGTGCATGTGAAGGATGTGCGGATGGAGGTGATCAACGGGCTGGACCGCAGCAAGCAGTCGTTCCTCGATGCAGTAGCGCTGGGCGCCTTCACCGTGCCAGGCGATGGCTCGCTGGACTTTGGCGCCATCGTGCAGAAGTTCGCAGACTATGGCTATGAGGGCTGGTTCGTGGTCGAGGCCGAGCAGGATCCGCGCAAGAATCCGCCGCTCAAGATGGCCCAGGTCGGCTACAAGGAGCTGATGCGGGTGATGACGGCGGCCGGCTACACTGTCGAAACCCAGGGCTTCCCCAAGGGGTGAGCTTTTGCGGCGCGCTGTGCTAGACCAATGGCTCTCCCATATGAACCCAAGGGTTCACAGAAGAAGGCGGTTTGGTTTGAAAGAAAGTGACGTCAGCTGGTTCAGGCCGTTGTGGCGGCGCGTCGCCGTCACGAGCTTCCTCGCGGTCTGGTGCGCCTGGGAATGGATCTGGAATCAGGAGCCATTCTGGGGCGTTCTGGTCGGCGCGGGGCTGGCCTATGCGATCTACAATTTCTTCTATGCGTTTCCCAAGGAGCAGCCGACCGATGGCAACGACACCAAACCTCAGGGTCCGACCGAAGGGCAATAACGGCCTCGTCCATGAGGTGACGCCCGATAGCGCGCGCTGGACCTATGTGGGCTTCGCGTTGCACAAGCTGGACGCCGGCGCATCTGCAGGCGGCAGTGCGGAAAGCGACGAGCTGTGCCTGGTGCTGGTCAGCGGCAAGGCGCGGATCTCGGTTGATGGCGTCGATCTGGGCGAACTCGGAGAACGCATGAGCCCGTTTGAGGGCCAGCCCTATGCCGTATACGTACCGGCGGGCAGCATCTGGTCGGCCGAGGCGACGACGGCCCTGGACCTGGCTGTGTGTGCGGCCCCAGGGCAGCGCGGCAAGTACCCGGCCCGCGTTATCCCGCCCGGCACGCATGCGCTGATTACCCGCGGCAAGGGCGCCAATGTGCGCCATGTCACCAATATCCTGCCCGAGACCGACCCGGCCCATTCGCTGCTGGTGGTCGAGGTGATCACGCCGGGCGGCAATACCTCGTCCTATCCGCCGCACAAGCACGACACCGACAACCTGCCCCACGAGAGCTTCCTCGAGGAAACCTATTACCATCGGCTCAACCCACCGCAGGGCTTTGCCATGCAGCGGGTCTATACCGATGATCGCAGCCTCGATGAGGCGCTGGTGATCGAGGACGGCGACGTGACGCTGGTGCCCAAGGGCTATCATCCGGTGGCGACGACGGCGGGGTATGACCTCTATTACCTCAACGTCATGGCCGGCCCGAAGCGGACCTGGAAGTTCCACAATGCGCCCGAGCATGAGTGGCTGCTGAAATAATCCCCGCTGGGTGCGATTGGGCTACGATGAATCAAAAAGGCCGCCGGAATGGCGGCCTTTGTTCTTTTCGGCGGTTTTTGGCTTTTGGGATGATTACATTGAGCATCATCCCTCCCCCGTCGTCACCACCCGGCTTGTCCGGGTGGTCCACCTTTCGAACGGTGGAGAATGGATTGCCCGGACAAGCCGGGCAATGACGGTGGAACGGAGAGCGGTGTCTGAGCAAGAGGCCCTCGGGCGAGCCCGAGGTGTGAGCCTACCGCCCCTGGAACACGGTCTTGTCGGCCAGGGCGCCGGTGATTTCGCTGACTTTGACCACCCGGTTTTCGGTGGCGGATTTCAGCGCCGCTTCGGCCAAGGCCAGGGCAATCAGCCCGTCCAAGCCGCTGGGCGAGGCCGGAGACTTTGATTCAACTGCGTCGATGAAGGTGCTGATTTCCCTCGCATAAGCCTCGGTGTAGCGGGTCATGAAAAAGTCGTGCAGCGGCGGGCGGGTATAGCCGGAGGCGTTGGCGACTTCGATGGAGACCGGGCGCTGGTTCTCGGCCGAGACGGCGCCCTTGGAGCCATGGACTTCGATACGCTGGTCATAGCCATAGGTGGCGCGACGCGAATTGGAGATGGTGGCATGCTTTCCCGATGCGGTGGTGAGGATGACGCTGACGCTGTCAAAGTCGCCAGCTTCGCCAATCGCCTTGTCGACCAGGTTGGACGCATAGGCGCTCACGGTGTCGATCTCTTCGCCGAGCAGGAACCGGGCCATGTCGAAATCGTGGATGGTCATATCGCGGAAGATGCCGCCCGAGCGCTTGATATAGTCCACCGGCGGGGCACCGGGATCGCGCGAGGTGATCTGCACCATTTCGACGGCGCCGATCTCGCCCTTGTCGATCACGGCCTTGACCGCCATGAAATGGGGATCAAAGCGGCGATTGAAGCCGACCATCAGCGTGCCACCGGACCCGTCCACCACCTTGAGGCAGGACTTGACGCGCTCGACATCGAGATCGATCGGCTTCTCGCAGAAGATCGCCTTGCCGGCCTTGGAGAACTGCTCGATCAGGTCGGCATGGGTATCGGTGGGGGTGCAGATGACCACCGCGTCGATATCGGCCGAGGCCAGGATCTGCTCGATGCTGCGCACTTCGCAGCCATAGGCCGTGGCGAGGTCGGTTGCAGCCTTCTCAAAGGCGTCGGCAACCGCGACGAGCCTAGCGGCGGGGTTGGAAGACACGGCCTTGGCGTGCACCTTGCCGATGCGGCCAGCACCGAGCAGGCCGAAACGAACAGTCATTCGATAGTCTCCATTCAAAAATCAGATCGTGCCGCCCAGCGAGTCGCTGAGTTCGGCCATTTCGGCGCCACCGGCCATCATGTCCTGCAGGGCCTCAGGGGTGATTTCGCCCCGCTTGGCCGTCCCCAGGGTCTTGCCTCGGTTCAACACCGTGAAGCGATCTCCGACAGCCATGGCGTGCCGCACATTATGCGTGATGAATACGATGCCAATGCCAGCCTTGCGCACCCGGTCTATCGTGGCAAGCACATTGGCAGTCTGGCGCACACCAAGCGCCGAAGTGGGTTCATCGAGGATGAGGACCTTGGCCCCGAAATACACTGCGCGGGCGATGGCGACCGTCTGGCGCTCGCCACCCGATAGCGTGCCGACGGCCTGGTTAGGCTCGCGCAGGCTGATGCCCATGCGGCGCATTTCTTCCATGGTGACGCGGGTCGCCATTTCATTGTCGAAGAACTGGAACGGTCCCCAGCGCTTGCGCGGCTCGCGGCCCATCCAGAAATTGCGGGTGACCGACATCAGCGGGATCATCGCCAGGTCCTGATAGACCGTGGCGATGCCGGCGCTCATCGCTTCGCGCGGATTGGCGAAGGTGACGGCCTGGCCGTTGACCCGGATCTGCCCGGAGCTGGGCTTATGCACCCCGGCCATGGTCTTGATGAAGGTGGATTTGCCTGCACCATTGTCGCCGAGCAGGCAGTGGCACTCGCCCGGCATGACCGAGAGTGAGACGCCATTGAGCGCGATGACCGGGCCGAAGCTCTTGGTGATGTCGATAAGTTCGATAAGGGGTTCGGTCATCTCAACGCTCCCCGGTAATCAGGCGGCGGATATAGGTGTTGAGGATGACCGCCAGCAACAGGATCACTCCAAGGAATACCCGGAACAACGAGCTTTCAACCCCGGCGAAAAACAGCCCCTGCTGCACGACCCCGAAGATCAGCGCGCCCAACGCCGCCCCGATCACCGAGCCATAGCCACCGGTCAGCAGGGCACCCCCGATGACTACGGCGATAATGGCCTCGAACTCCTTGAGCAGGCCGCGATCGGCAGCAGCGGAGCCGAATTCCATGACCTGTGCGGTGGCGAAGACGGTGGCGCAGAAGGCCGAGAACACGAACATCAGGATTTTGACCCGGTTAACCGGAACACCGACATAGCGCGCCGCCTGGGCATCGCCGCCCGAGGCAAAGATCCAGTTGCCGAAGCGGGTCTTTGTCAGCAGCACATGGGCGAAAATGATCAGCGCCAGCGCCCAGACCATGAGCATCGGAATACCATCGACCACGGGCTGACCGGCGCGATTGCCGGCCTTGAAGGTGGCGATCCAGCCCATATCGGCGAGCCAGTAGAAGAAGATGCCCAGCACCTTGCCGCCGAAGAGCGGCGCCAGCCAGTCCCCCTGTGCGGCTTCGCGCACGCCGCCGATGATGGTTTGGCGGGTGGTGGAGATCGAAACGTAGATGGTCAGGCCGCGCAGGATATAGAGCGAGGCAAGCGTGACGATGAACGAGGGCAGTCCCGTCTTGATGACCAGATAGCCATTGGCCGCGCCAATCAGCATGGCGACAATGAAGGCGGTGATGATGGCCGCCCACATCGGCCAGCCAAGATGCACGCTGAGCACGGCGATGACGATGCCAGCAAAGCCAATCATCGAACCGACGGAAAGGTCGAATTCGCCCGAGATCATCAACAGGCATGCGCCTACGGCGATGATGGCGAACTGGGCCGAAACCACGCCCCAGTTCATGATGCCATCGGGCGCGAACATACCGGTCGAACCGGCGACCACGGCGAAATAGCAAAAGACCAGGATGGTGCCGGCCATCGCCCCAAGTTCGGGCCGCATCAGCATGGTTCGGAGTTTGGATCGTTGCGCGATACGTTCGTCAATCGCGGCGGGCGGTTGGGCGCTCGGCTGGGTCATCGCTGGATACTCTCTGGGCGTGCCTCATGGACCCCCGCAGGGTGGGGGCGCTCACGCTGGAAAGGCCGGCCCTGGGCTAAGCCGGGCCGGCCCCTGGCTGTTAGCGATATTCGCCGGCGAACTGCTCAACCAGGCTGATATTGTCCTTGGTGATGAAGCCAGGACCCGAATTGATCGAGTTGCCGGGCACCACGCCATAGCGCGCCAGATTGGTCAGGATCACCACCGGCAGGTAGCCCTGCAGGAAGGGCTGCTGGTCGATGGCAAAGTTGACCGTGCCGGCCTTGATGGCAGCCGAAATTTCGGGCGACAGGTCGAAGGTGGCAAAGAAGATCGTGCCGGCCTTGCCGGTCTGGTCCAGTGCGGCGATGGTCGGATGCGCCGAATTGGGCCCAAGGGTCAGAATGCCATTGGTATCGGGATTGGTCTGGAGATAGGCGGCAACCTTGGACTGCACTTCGCTCGGGTCCATGCCGGAGTCGATCATCTGACTGCCCAGTTCGACGCCGATGCCGTCGGCAAAGCCCTGGCAGCGCTCAACCGAGGCCGGATTGGTGATGTAGTGGTTGACGCAGACAAAGCTCGTCACCCCTGCGGCCTTGGCTTTCTCCCCGGCCCCAAAACCTGCGTCATATTCAGGCTGCCCGACATGGAGCAGCGCGCCGATTTCCTTGGATTGTTCAATGGTACCCGAATTGATGGTGATGACAGGAATGCCACGCGCCACGGCGTCTTCCAGCGGGCCCTTGAGGGCATCGAAATCGGCGATGGTCGAGATAATGCCATCGGGCGAGGAGGCGGCCGCCTGCTCGATGATGCGCGCCATGTCGGCAAGGTCACCGGTTGCCGGGTTACGGTACTCGACGGTTACGCCCATCTGCTCGCCAGCGAGCGTGATGGCGTTCTTGATGGTGTTCCACCAGCTATCGGAATCGGGAGCGTGGCTCACCAGAACAAAGCGCTCTCCCTCGGCGGCTGCGGGCATAACGGCAGACGCTACCACGGCCGTGGCCATCAGGCAGGCCAGTGCGATCTTCTTCATCTTGTTTCTCCTCCACAGAGCTGGTGTCCGGGGGCACCTTGCTGTCGTTCCCGGATGTTCCCTGTCACGGGATCTTTCGTCTTTCGGCGCGCAAACGCCGGATTTTGTCCAAGCAATGGAGAGGGCCAATGTGAATGCACACGGCTCCTCGCCCCTTCAAAGCTGGGCAATGACCACTCAAATGAAATACAGGTTCTGCATTGCTGTCAATGCGGAATGTTCATTCCAAAACCAGATTGTGGCGACAAACGCAGTGACCCGGCGTGCATGCGCGCGCCGGGTCAGCTTGAGACTGCAGGATGGTTAGATAGCGAGACCTCAGGTCTCGCGGGCACGCTCGAGGATGCGTTTGCATTCAAGCAGTTCGCGCAGGACATCGGATAGCTTGTCGCGCGATGACTGGTCGAGACTGGCGCTGGCGGTCAGCACGGCTTCCTCGACCTCGGCCTCATCGCCGGCGGCCTGTGCCGTTTCGATCATCGGTAGGATTTCATCGACCGGCTTGCCCTCGCCGACGGCGATCACATAGCGGCTGCCCTGATCCTTGAGGATGCGCTGCACACCCTTGATGGTGAAGCCCTGATCATAGAGCAGGTGACGGATGCCGCGCAGCAGCAGCACATCTTCAGGCCGGTAATATCGCCGTCCACCACCGCGTTTCAACGGCTTTATGGTGGAGAACCGAGTCTCCCAAAAGCGCAGGACGTGCTGAGGCAAGTCCAGTTCTTCAGCGGCTTCAGAGATGGTCCGGAAGGCGTCAGGTGATTTTTCCACCATGTCCCCAGGAAATAAGACCTTATTTTCCAGTACGAACCATAGATTTGTTGATCTTGGATTTCAACACGTTGCTGGGTTTGAACACAAGAACCTGTCGCGGCAGGATCGGAACCTCCTCACCTGTCTTGGGATTCCGGCCAATTCGCTCGTTCTTGGAGCGAACTTGGAAGGACCCGAAGGACGACAGCTTGACGTTGCTGCCCGCTATCAGCGCGTCCCCGATGAGTTCCAGCACTCTCTCGACCAGCTCGGCCGATTCGGTTCGCGATAGCCCGACAGTCCCATAGACTGCCTCAGCCAGATCAGCGCGCGTCACCGTTTTCTGCGTCATTCGCACCCCCGTGTTGTCGAAACAGCTAGAATCCGAGTCAGGCGGGTTTAGTTCCCGTTCCCAACCAATTGATCCAGTCGAGCGCCTCCCGCAACTCATCCAGACCCCGGATTCGTTCGCCCCGTGTCAGCCCATCCGTGGCGAGTGCAAGAGGTTTGCACTCGCGTTCAATGTGCGGGTTCCTCCACCCGGATGGACACTAACGCCTTGAAACACCACAGGTCAATCAGGTCTGGAGCAGCTGTTACCAGCGAATGAGGGATGCGCCCCAGGTGAAGCCGCCGCCCATGGCTTCGATCATCACCAGATCGCCCGGCTTGATCCGGCCATCGGCCACAGCGACGCTGAGTGCCAGCGGAACCGAGGCAGCGGAGGTATTGGCGTGCAGGTCAACGGTGGTCACCACCTTTTCGGGTGGCAGGCCCAGCTTGGCCCCTGCCCCATCGATGATGCGCTTATTGGCCTGGTGGGGCACGAACCAGTCAAGATCGGCCACGGTGTAATTTGCCTGCTCAAGTGCGGAATAGACCACATCGGTGATCTTGCCCACGGCATGGCGGAACACTTCGGCGCCCTGCATGCGGACAAATCCGGTCTTGCCGGTGGTGGAGGGGCCACCATCGACATAGAGCTTCTCCCAATGGTGGCCATCGGAACGCAGGGCCGAGGACAACAGGCCACGCCCGGCGGCGAGCTCCTCGTCATTGGCCATGTCCATCACCACGGCGCCGGCACCATCGCCGAACAAGACGCAGGTGCCACGATCAGTCCAGTCAAGCAGACGCGAGAACGTCTCGGCGCCGATGACCAGCGCACGCTTGGCGAGGCCGTTCTTGAGATAGCTGTCGGCAGTGGCGACGGCGTAGACAAAGCCGGAGCAGACGGCCTGCAGGTCGAAGGCCATGCCGTGATGCATGCCCAGCTTCATCTGAACCAGCGTGGCGGCGGACGGGAAGGTGTAATCGGGGGTGGTGGTGGCCACGATGATCAGGTCGATATCATCGGCGGTAACGCCGGCCGCGGCCATGGCCTTGCGTGCCGCGGCGACAGCCAGGTCAGAAGTGAATTCACCCTCGGCCGCGATATGGCGTTCCTTGATACCAACGCGCTGCTGAATCCACTCGTCGGAAGTATCGACCAGCTTGGCCAGTTCTGCATTGGTCAGAACTTTTTCCGGAAGATAGCTGCCGACCCCGCGGATCATGGTCCGCGGCTTGGTTACGCCAGTATTGGTCACGCCGGTTTTGCCTCAGGTTCGGAAGAGTCGGGAGCCGTCACCGCAGCGACGGGAAAGCGCTGCATGCCTTCGCCGATCTTGTCGATCAGCCGGCTCCGCGCCATTTCATAGGACAGGCCCAGGGCGCTTTTGTAGCCGATCTCGTCGGTGCCGCCGTGGGACTTGATGACGATGCCATTGAGACCCAGGAACACGCCGCCATTGACGGTGCGCGGATCCATCTTGCGGCGCAGGGCATTGAGCGCCGAAGAGGCGAACAGCGCGCCGATGCGGCTCATCAGATTGGCCTTGAGCGCGCTGCGCAGATAGGACGCGACCTGTCGGGCGGTGCCTTCAGCGGTCTTGAGCGCGACATTGCCGACAAAGCCTTCGGTGACAATGACGTCGACGGTGCCCTTGCCCAGATCATCGCCTTCGACGAAGCCGTGATAGGTGAAGCCCGAACCGCTGGCAGCGCTGAGAATCTTGCCGGCTTCCTTGATCGATTCGAGGCCCTTGACCTCCTCGGTGCCCACATTAAGCAGCCCGACAGTCGGCGAGGACTGATCGAACAGGGCCCGCGCCAGGGCGGAGCCGAGAATGGCGTAGTCGACCAGTTGGCGGGCATCGGCACCAATGGTGGCGCCCATGTCGAGCACGATGATATCGGTGCGCAGGGTCGGCCAGATCGCAGCGATCCCCGGCCGGGAAATGCCCTCCATCGGACGCAGGCAGAAGGTGGCCATGGCCATCAGCGCGCCGGTATTGCCGCCGGAAATGGCGACATCGGCCTCGCCGTCCTTGACGGCCTGAATGGACATCCACATCGAGGACGTGCCCTTGCCCTTGCGCAGGGCCTGGCTGGGCTTTTCATCGGAAGCGATAACCATCTCGCAATGGCGCACTTCGCAGGCGCCTTTGAGATCGGGAAATTCTTCAAGCAGCGGAGCAATCTGCTCCTGACGACCATGGAAGATGAAGCGAGTATTCTTGCGCTCGCGCAGCGCCAAGGCGGCACCGTGGATTACCGCGCGGGGGGCGTTGTCGCCGCCCATGGCATCCACTGAAATTGTAATCGTTTCGGTCATTTCCGCCCGTATTCCGGCCCACAAACGGGGCTTGTCGCACCATATCCCATAGCAGAGTCGACGCAAGCCCCGGCGGGCAGCAGGCGCTGTGCCCCACCGCCAGTCCGCACCGAGGAGAGCCGTGTCACTGCCGGGTCCAAAATCATTGACCGTCCTTGTCGGACGGCGTCTTCAGGGTCTTGAGACGGGCGAAGGGCCCCTCTTCCTCCTCGGGACCATCAATGCCAAGCGTCGCCAGGCTTTCGCCGGGCAAACGCGGATAGGGATCGATGGCCAGCGCCAGTGTTTCAAGCAGGAGGGCGCTGAGATCAACCTCGGGCCCGTCGATATGATCGGGGAAATCGTCGTCATCGAGGTCGACGAAAATCTCGGCACCTGGAGCCGGATTGCGCGGCTTGTCACCACCCGGCAGGAAGACGCGATCCACCGGCTCGTCGATATCCTGCGGCACCGGCTCAAAGGTTACGACCGAAGGCTGGACAATGCGCGCAGTCAGATTCCCCTGCACACGAATACCACCCCGCAACGGCACGGCCGTCAGCGTGGCATGGAAGCGCTCGACGGCGCTGATCTTGAGAATCTCGGCCATGGCGAGCAAGGCGGCCGCATCGGGCTTCACCTCAACGTCGCGGCCGGTGGTGGGCAGACGGTCAATACGGATGACTGCGTCGAGAATCGGTGCATTGGCTTCAGTCATGCGGCGGCCTCGAAATTGATTGTGCCGCCGATTATAGCTTCGGCGGACTGGGCAGCGAGCACCGCGTCCTCGGCGAGAAGATAGTCCGACAGTGCCCGGACATGGGGACCGGTGGCGCCATCAAATACATTACGCGACAGCACGGCTTCAACGCCCTCGACGTCATTGCGGTCCATCGCCTCGTTAAGGCTGGCCAGCAGTCCGAAGAAGATATTGCCCATCTTCTGGATTTTCTTGGGGACGCCGAGGTCGCCAGTACCCATTTCGCGGAGAGAACGATCCATGTCCTTGAAAAACAGATCGAAAACAGCCTGACTGAAATCCTTCACCTCAGGCTTTTCAGAGCGCAGCCGACGGAACAGCAGGGCCAGATGCAGGCTGATCATATCGAAGCGTCCGGTGACCGTGTCAGGCACGGACCACTCGGCGTAGAAGCGCGGTTGCCGGGATTGCGCCACAATAGCGCTATAGACGGCATAAACCGGTTCGGTAGCAGTGTTCTTGCGGAACAGGGACAGGATCATGGATTGCGCTCAGCGTCTTGATCGGTCATCACAAATGCAAGACAGGGAACTGGGCCAATGCCAACTTGCCATGGGGGCCTGTTGGCAGCTACACATTCCGGCGGCCGAAAGTCGAACCACCGCCTTGTCGCCACGCCTATAGTCGAGAGCCATCGGGAAAGTCAAATTCATGCCTTTGAGTATCGCAACCAGGCGATTTGCGCCGTTCGCTGCCGCCGCCATGCTCGCCATCGTGTTGGCAGGCTGCTCCAGCAGCACCGCATTGGTGACGAAACGCACCCAGGGTTATGAAATTCCCGCAACGGCCCTGCAGCAGATTCGCCCGGGTCAGAGCCAGGAACTGGTGAAGATCGTTCTGGGCTCACCCATGACCACCAACACCTTCGGCGACCAATCTGCATTCTATTATGTCGAGACCAAGGTGAACCAGACCTCGTTTGGCGCCAACATGATCGAGTCGCGCACCGTGCTGGCGGTTTATTTCGACAAGAACAAGAAGGTGGTCGACAAGGCCGTCTACACGCTCAAGGACGGCAAGGCCGTCGCGATCGAAACGCGCCGCACGCCGTCGTTTGGCGAAGACCGCACCTTCATCGAACAAATTTTGCAGTCGTTCTAAGCAAACGACGATCACGACACGGAAGCCCCGGGAGACCGGGGCTTTTTTATTGGCGAAGGAGACTTGGCATGGCGATGAAACTGGGCAAGGACGAGCACAGGCTGCTGGCATTGTGGGCGGCCGATTGCGCCGAGCATGTGCTGGCGCAGTTTGAAGGCAAGCGCCCAGGCGATGTGCGGGCGCGCGACGCAGTCGTCGCGACACGCGCCTGGGCCAGGGGCGAACTGCCACTGGCGCTGGCCCGCAAGACGACGTTTTCGGCCCATGAGGCGGCGCGCGACGCGATCAATCCCGCCGCTCGAGCCGCAGCCCGGGCGGCAGGCCATGCCGCAGCCGCCACGCATGTGGCATCGCATGCCTTGCATGCGGCCAATTATGCGGTGGATGCGGCCGAAGCTGGCGGTATCGATCCGGACGCAGAGCGCGCCTGGCAGGATGAGCAGCTACCAGACGCGTTGCGGGCTATTCTCTACCCAGAGGACTAAGCAGCCATTCCCGGCGCTCCACGGCGCCGCAAATCGCCCCAGGCGAGCAGGCCGATGGCGATGGCGGCGACAGGAATGGCCAGCGTATTGATCGCCTGCCAGCCGATAAACTGCAGCAACAGGCCCGAGCCGATGGAGGCGATGGCGCTGGAGCCGAAGACAACCTGCTCGTTGACGGCCTGCACGCGGCCGGCTTCTTCGGGGCGATAGGCAGCGGTCAGCATGGAGGTCGAGCCGATGAAGCCGAAATTCCAGCCGAGGCCAAGAAGGATCAGCGTCAGCGTGAAGTGACCGACGCTGATGCCGTTGAGCGCTATTACGGCGCAGATGATGATCAGCACGAGGCCTATCGCCGTCACGAGATGGGCACCGATGCGGCGGATGATGGCGCCGGTGACGAAGCTGGGGGCAAACATGGCCACCACATGCCACTGGATGGCGCCGCTGGCCTCCTCGGGGGAGTGACCGCAGAAGCGGACCATGGCCAGAGGCGCAGCAACCATGAGCAGGGTCATCAAGGCGTAGGTGACGGAGGCCCCGATCATCGGCAGGACGATTTCGGGCTGGCGCAGCAAGACGCGCAGGGGCCGCCCAGTGCCGGTGGTGCCGTTGGCGACGACGGTCGGCGCAAGGCGCGTCTGGGACAGCACCGCGATGGACAACAGCGCCAGCACGACGATGACCAGGAAGCTGGCAGCGTATTCGGAGCCTGGAATCCAATTGCGGGTGATGGAGCTCAGTTGCGGACCGAAAAAGCCGGCCGCGACGCCACCGAACAGCACCCAGGAAATGGCGCGGCTCTTGAGATCGGGCGCGACGCTATCGGCAGCAGCAAAGCGGATCTGCTGCACGAAGGCGCCGGTTGCTCCGATGAGGAAGGTGCCCAGCGCGAAGATGATGAAATTGGCGAGGATGATGCCCAGAGCCGCCAGCAGGGCAGCGGGGATCGCCAAGGCCGCGCCGAGCATAAGACCGCGGGTGCGGCCGAGGCGGTAGATCAGCCTGGTCGCGATCTGGGTAGCCAGGGCCAGCCCGAGAATCGAAGTGGTGACCGGCAGGGTCGCCATGGCTGGATCCGGCGCGAAGCTGACAGCGGCCAGCGCTGCCACCGTCATGACGATGGAGGAGTTCGACCCGCCCAGCGCCTGGACGGCGGAGAGCAGCCCGATATTGCGGACGGATTGGCTTCGGGAGGCAGCGGCGCTCATGGACATCTCGGGACAGAGCTAGAATCAGGCAAGGCCATATGGCGCCCTCCCCTGGGGGAAAGACCAGCCCAATATGACCAGCCCGGCTCCTATTTGGTCTCGGTCATGTCCGAGCCGGCCTCGCGGGCGATCGCATCGAGAACGCCGTTCACAATGCCGGTGGCGTCGTCTTCGTAGAAGGCCTTGGCGACATCGACATATTCAGTGATGACGACGCGGGGCGGAATGTCCTTGCGGCGGAGCAGCTCGAAGGCGGCAGCGCGCAGGATCGCACGCAGGGTCGCATCGACGCGTTCAACCGGCCAGCCATCGGCCAGAGCGCGGTCGACGGCGGGGTCTATCGCGAGCTGATGCTTGGCAACGCCAGAAACGATCTGGCGGAAGAAATCGGCATCGGCGGGCAGATATTGCTCGCCTTCGATCTCGCGGCCGAGGTGGAAGGCGCCGAACTGGGACAGCGTGTCCTCCAGCGTGGCACGGCCAACATCCATCTGGTAGAGCGCCTGCACGGCGGCAAGGCGGGCAGCGCCGCGCTGGTTGGCGGGGCGCTCGATCTGCGGGTCGCGTTTGGGTGCGTCGGCCATTATGCGTTCAATCTGGCTTTGAGGGCGGCCATGGCAAGAGCAGCACGGGCAGCTCCACCGCCCTTGTCCTGGTCTTCGACCAGGGCGCGAGCCCATGCCTGACCTTCATTTTCAACGGTGAGGATGCCATTGCCGAGCGGCAGTGCATCGACGACCGAGAGTTCCATCAGCGCGCGGGCGCTTTCATTGGAGACGATCTCGTAATGGGTGGTCTGGCCGCGGATGACGCAACCAAGGGCGACAAAGCCATCGTAGTCGCCGGCCTCGATCGCCATGGCGATGGCAGCGGGGATTTCCAGCGCGCCGGGCACCGTCACCACGTCAAAGGTCGCGCCCGAAGCGGTGAGCGCCTGCGAGGCGCCCTTGAGCAACTCGTCGGCGATCTCTGTGTAGTAGCGGGCCTCGACAATCAGGAAATGCTGGCCATCGGCAGAGCCGGGCTCGATAGGAAAATTGGCGCCGTGGGAGGCCATTGGGAGCAGTCCTTATTTGCGGAAGTCGCCGAGGGTTTCAAACAGGCGCGCGGCGTAGCGCGCCATGGGGTCAACCTCGATATTAACGGTGTCGCCAACCCCATAATCGCCCCACGAGGTAACTTCAACCGTATAGGGGATCAAATGGACTGAGAAGCGGTTGCCTTCGACATTATTGACGGTCAGCGAGGTGCCATTGAGCGCCACACTGCCCTTTTTGGCAATGAAAGGCGCAAGGGCGTCGGTCACGGCAAAGGTCAGGGCTATCTGCTCGCCGGTGACTTCCTTGCCGACAATCTCGGCCATTCCATCGATATGGCCGGAGACGATATGGCCGCCCAATTCGTCGCCGATCTTGAGCGAGCGCTCCAAATTGATGCGGCGACCGGGCTGCCATTTGCCAACTTCGGTGACGGCGAGAGTTTCGAGGCCGGCGAAGACTTCGAACCAGTGCTGATCGTCATCAGTGCCCTTGTCGGTGACCGTCAGGCAGATACCGTCATTGGTGATCGAGGCGCCCATGTCGATCCCTGCGGGCTCGTAAGCGGTGCCGATGCGCAGCAGACGGCCGTCATTGCGGTCCTCGACCTTCAGGAGACGGCCAATATCGGTGACTATGCCGGTGAACATGCGATCCTCGTCAATAGGCGGGCTGGGCGGGCCGGCGATGCTAGTCGAAAACAGGTTCGGTGCGTTCGTAAAGAGTGACCATATCCTCGCCCAGGGGCTGATGGTCAACCTCGATGAGACCGGCGGCATCGAGCCAGTCGGTGATGGGGCCATCGGCACTGGCCTGCAGCCCCGCAAGACCGATGACGACCGGGCTGGTCAGCAAGGCAAAGCGATCGACCAGATTGGCGGTGAGCAGTGCATCGGCGAGACGCGCCCCGGGCTCGACCAAAAGGTTCTGGATGCCCTTGGTGCCGAGCGCTTGCAGCGCAGCGACAAGATCGGGACGTCCGTCCTCACCGGCTACACGGATCACTTCGACGGAAACAGGAGCGTCAACGGGGGCGGCAGTTTCGGCAATGATTGCAGTGCGATAGCCGGTAAAGCCACCAATCAGATTCACATCGCGGCCAATGCCGTCAGCGCCGGCAAGGATGACGCGCAGGGGCGTGCGCTGTTCCATGCCGGGGATGCGGACGGTGAGCTGCGGATCATCGAGCCTGGCGGTTGCACCGCCGATCATCACCGCATCGGCAAACGCGCGCTGCATATGGGTCCACTGCCGGGCGGGCTCACCAGTAATGGCAACATTGCCAATATCGGGGCGACCGATCATGCCATCGGCCGAGACAGCGAGCTTGACGGTAACGAAGGGGCGCCCTGCCCGCTGGCGCATGGCGTGGCCGGCATGATGGCGGCGCGATGGCTCGTGATTGGCCAGGATGACTTCGACGCCCGCTGATTCCAGGCGCTTGATGCTCTCGCCAGCGGTACGGGGATCGGGGTCCCCGGTTCCGATGACGACGCGCATGATGCCCGAGCGGATCACCGCGTCAACGCAGGGCGGCGTGCGGCCCCAATGGTGGCAGGGTTCGAGCGTCACATAGAGCGTCCTGCCGCCCGCGTCATAGCCCGCAGCCTCCAACGCCAGGTATTCGGCATGGGGCCGCCCGCCCCTGGCGGTGACAGCGCGCGCGATCAACATCTGATCGATGGGGTCAACTACCAGGGCGGCGACGGCAGGATTGTCAGCAGTGGTGCCGAGATAGGGCGAAGCAAAGCGGACGGCGGCATCGAGCCACCGCACGTCCTCAGCGGTGGGCTGGTTCAATCGTCGTCTGCTTGGATTGTATCCTTGCCGCCGTTTGCCAGCTCGGCAAGGAACGAGCGGAAATCGTCGGCAGCGGAGAAATTCTTGTAAACCGAGGCAAAGCGGACAAAGGCCACGTCATCGAGGCCCTTGAGGCCGTCCATGACATATTCGCCGATCTGATCGGAGGTGACTTCGACATCGCCCAGGCTTTCCAGCTGGCGGACGATGCCGGAGATCATGCGCTCGATGCGCTCGGGCTCGACCGAGCGCTTGCGCAGCGCGGTGTAAACCGAGCGCGCCAGCTTTTCACGATCGAACGGCACCTTGCGGCCGGACTTCTTGACCACGGTGAGATCGCGCAATTGCACGCGCTCGAAGGTGGTGAAGCGTCCGCCGCAACCATTGCAGATTCGCCGGCGCCGGATGGCGCCGGAATCCTCGGTCGGGCGGCTGTCCTTGACCTGCGTATCGTCGTTTCCGCAATAGGGACAGCGCATTGAAAACCCTTACTGATAGATCGGGAAACGGTTCGTGAGTTCACGAACCTTGACCGCGACCTGCGCTTCGACAGCGCCATTGTTGTCTTCGCCATTGGCCGCCAGACCATCGAGCACTTCGATGATCAGTTCACCAACCAGCTTGAATTCGGCTTCGCCGAAGCCGCGAGCGGTAGCCGCCGGAGTGCCCAGACGGATACCCGAAGTGATCGCCGGCTTTTCCGGATCGAACGGCACCGCATTCTTGTTGCAGGTGATGCCGGCACGTTCCAGTGCCTTTTCGGTGGCCTTGCCGGTCAGTCCCTTGGGGCGCAGATCGACGAGCATCAAATGGTTATCGGTGCCGCCGCTGACAATATCAACGCCGCCCTTAACCAGCGTTTCCGCCAGAATGTGAGCATTGGCGACGACCTGCTGGGCATAAGCCTTGAACTCGGGCTGCAGCGCTTCCTTGAAGGCCACGGCCTTGGCGGCAATGACATGCATCAGCGGTCCGCCCTGGATGCCAGGGAAGATCGCCGAATTGATCTTCTTGGCGATGGCCTCGTCATTGGTCAGAATCAGGCCGCCGCGCGGGCCGCGCAGGGTCTTGTGGGTGGTGGTTGTGGCGACATGGGCATGCGGGAACGGGCTGGGATAGACACCGCCCGCAACGAGCCCGGCCACATGGGCCATATCGACAAACAGCAGCGCGCCGACTTCATCGGCGATGGCACGGAACTCGGCCCAGTCCATGAAGCGCGAATAGGCCGAGAAACCGGCAACGATCAGCTTGGGCTTATGTTCGCGAGCGAGCTGGCGAACCTGATCCATGTCGACGCGGCCGTCCTGCTTACGCAGGCCGTACTGAATGGCGTTGAACCATTTACCGGACTGGTTTGGCCTCGCGCCGTGGGTCAGGTGACCGCCGGCATCGAGCGACATGCCGAGGATGGTGTCGCCGGGCTGAACCAGCGCCTGATAAACACCCTGATTGGCCTGCGAGCCGGAGTTTGGCTGCACGTTGGCGAATTCAACGCCGAACAATTGCTTGGCGCGTTCGATGGCCAGCGTTTCGGCAACGTCGACAAACTCGCAACCACCATAGTAGCGCTTGCCCGGATAACCTTCAGCGTACTTGTTGGTCATGATCGAGCCCTGCGCTTCAAGCACGGCGCGCGAGACGATATTCTCGGAGGCGATCAGCTCGATCTCATGCTGCTGGCGACCCAGCTCATTTTTGATCGCGCCAGCGATTTCGGGATCGCTCTCGGCCAGCGACGCGCTGAAGAAATTCGGAAAGAGCGGAAGGGACTGGGCAGCGCTCATCGGACGGTTACCTCGCGAGAGATGAAACTGATCGGCATGGCTGTGGCCTTATCACGTCGCGACATGCGATTCCAAGGCTGTGAAAAATGACATGGACTCATGGGGGCTCCCCTGGTTGTGAATGGGTGCCCAGGCGAGCGGCATTACAAGGTTCGCGTTCCCCGATGGTTCACCATCTCTTCTCGCCAGTCGCGCGAACACTTCTCTTATGTCGCAGAACGCGCCGAAGGGAAAGAGGAAGCATGTCGCAGCTCAGGCAAACTTGCCCGGCGTAACGGCACGGACGACGGGAGCAGCCGTCTCCTCACCCAGCTTGCGGCGCAGTTTGGCCAGGGCCAGTTGCTGCATCTGGATGCGATTGGCCGATATCGGGGTGATGACGATGACCTCGACGCCGGTGGCGCTATCGATGGCGGCGACACGCATTTGCTGGCCGACCTGCACAAACTCGAAAAAGATCTGGGATTCGGTCATGTGCGGGGCCCCTGCTCTGCCGGAAGGATAACGAGATTCCCCAGAAATGCGAACGCCCTCCACAATGGGAGGGCGCCGGCCGGGACTGTCTGAGACATCAGGCGTCGAAGCTGATCTTGCCCTGGGAGTCGAACTGATAGACGTCGTCGCGGAAGCTGACGGTGCCCTGCTTGTTGGCCCAGGCCGTGATGTAGGTGGTGTGGATCGGCACAGGGGTTTTGACCGAAACGTCAAGGCGCTCATTGGAGGCAAACGTCGCGTCGACGCGGCCCTGATCCCAGTCCTTATTGTCGCGCAACACCCAATTGACCAGCTGGTTGACGCCATCGACGCGCACGCAGCCCGACGAATGGAAGCGGGCATTTTCACCGAACAGTGCCTTGGACGGGGTATCGTGGAGATACACGTCGTGCGGGTTATGGAAGTTGATCTTGCAATGGCCCATGGAGTTTTCGGCACCGGGCTCCTGACGGAACATATAGTTGACCGCCTCGTCCGTGGTCCAATCGATCTGGGTCGGTGAGATTTCGTTGCCCTTGCCGTCATAGATATGGATGCGGAACTTGGTCAGGTATTCCGGATCTTCCTGCATGTATTTCGTCAAATCGGCGCGGATGATCGACTTGGGCACATGCCAGTAAGGATTGAAATTGATCTGGTGGATCTTGCTTGCCAGGATCGGGGTAGCGCGTTCAACACGGCCAACGACGGCGGTGTGGCGCTGGGCCACCATACCACCTTCAACGGCCTCGATGGTTGCAGCGGGAATATTGACCACCACGTAGCGATCCGAAAGCTTGGCCGCAATGGCCTGGACGCGCTGGAAATTGAGATAGAGCTGACCGAGGCGGTTCTGCGCCGGGACCGCCATGGCGTACCAGGTCGGCTCATCGACCTGGCCGTTGACGATCAGGCCGTGACGAGCCTGGAAGGTGCGGACGCCGCGGTCGGTGGCTTCATCGAACAGGTCATTGGCGCGCTCCACGACGGGCATATCGCCCGAAGACATCAGGCGGCGCTTGAGGGCAATCACCGACCTGCGGTTATTGCCGAGGACCAGGCCGTAGATTTCCTGCGGCACCTCTTCCCAGCCGCCGGCGGCCACGAAGGGTTCGTACTGGGAAATCGCCAATTGGAGATTGTGGGCGGTATCGAAGGACAGGATCGGCTCGTTAGTCGCAATCAACGCCTCGGCCGCAGCAGTGTTGCCGCCCCGGTCAGCATCACGCAGCACGCGATTGCGCGCGAACATATCGAAAATGCTTTCGCCTTCCTGGGCGCGAGCCACTGACGGCAGAGCCGCCGACACGCCGACCATGGCCATTGAACTGAGGAGAGTACGTCGATTCAGCCGCATTGATTCACCCGAAATACCTAGCCGCCAGTGGGCCGGTTTTTACCATCGCGTCCCGCAGCCCACAACGTGGTCAAACCGATGTGAACTTTTAGACTCTGGAAACTATACGCGGGAAATGGTTTCAAACCACACAACAGCAGTCAAATACGCCACTTTACGGCGCAAATAAGAAACGCCGACCCAAAGGCCGGCGTTTGCTGTTCTGTGTGGCACAGGCGCAACAGGCGTTGCGGGCCTTGCTTGCTTACAGCTTGTAGAGGATCTGATCGACCCAGAAGCGCTCGAGGCGGGCCAGCGCCTTGTTGAGGCCGTCGAATTCATCGTCGCCCAGGCCGCCGACCTTGTCGATGGACTTGAGGTGACGGTCATAAAGCTCGTCGATCACTTCAGCGACTTCCTCGCCCTTCGGTGTCAGCTTGATGCGGACCGAGCGGCGATCGGTGCGGGAGCGCTCCTGGAAGATATAGCCGGTCTCGACCAGCTTCTTGAGATTGTAGGAGACGTTCGAGCCGAGGTAGTAACCGCGCGAGCGCAGCTCGCCGGCGGTCAGTTCCGCATCGCCGATGTTGAACATCAGCAGGGCCTGAACCGGGTTGATGTCATCCCAGCCCATGCGGTCGAACTCGTCCTTGATGAGATCGAGCAGCCGACGATGCAGACGCTCGACCCGCGAAACGGCTTCGAGGTAGAGCGGCTTCAGGCTCTGGGAACGTTCCGGGACCATTGCCTCGGCTGCGTTAGATTTGATTGCCATTTGTGCCTCACTGTTTTCAGTCTGTGCGATTTTTCGCATCTCATGAGGCCAAACTACGGCCCCCCACCTAAGATCGCCCTAAGCCGCACGCTTAAAACTATCTTACTGAAAAAGTTCGGGAATTTGGCTTTACGATTGGTTACACCAGGTCAGACAATTGTAACCTAAACGGGGTGTGAACGGGGATAGCGTGGGTAAGCCGCCATCCCCGGGCTTGTATCAGGCGCGAGATAGCATGGCGCGGGCGCCCACCAGCTTGAGCAGCAGGACACCGGCAACGGCCAGTCCCTGGCCGGCGATAAAGACCAGGCCGAACAGACTCATGGTGAAGCCATAGATCAGCAGTAGCGCGGCGCTGCCGATCACCCAGCTGATATCGACGAACAGATGCAGGGCATAGGCAGGCCGAGGCAAGCGCGGGGCGCGGGCAGTCCAGATGTTGAATGCGGCCCAAGGGAGCAGGACCAAGCCGATGGCCAGCAAGAACTCCGCCGGCAGGGGCCAGCCGACCATGGCGGTGAGGGGCATTGCGAGCAATGCGACCCCGACGCCCATCACAAACGAGACGGTGCCATCGAGCCAATAGACGAAGCGCGGGCCAAGGCGGGCGGCGGATTGAGCGAGAACAGTCATCAGTAACACTCCGGTTTCGGGTTTTGATGATTGAAGGTTGTCGCCGGGAGGTCATGGTTTCAATTACCTTGGAGGTAAGTGCAAAGCAGCAGGTGCTGCGGCAGGCTCGGGAAAACGGGGGCGGTAATGGTTGGAGCGATGCTGAGAGAGTGGCGGAGCCTGCGCGGCATGAGTCAGTTGGACCTGGCGCTGAGCGCCGATGTGTCGGGGCGGCATGTCTCGTTTCTGGAAAGCGGACGGGCGCGGCCGAGTGCCGAGATGGTGTTGCGGCTGGCCGAGGCGCTGGCCATGCCGTTGCGGGAGCGCAATGGCTTGCTGGTGGCGGCGGGGTTTGCGCCGCAATTCGGCGACAGCGACTGGAACTCGCCACAGATGACGGAGATCCGCCGAGCTGCGGGGATGATCTTGGCGGGGCATGCGCCCTACCCGGCGATGGTGCTGGATGCGGCGCTCAATGTGCTGGAAGCCAATGCGGCGGCGATGGCACTGTTGGGCGACGGTACCGGCGTGCCGGAGCAGCTCAATCTGGTGGATCTGGTGTTCATAGCGGGGCCGGTGCGGGCCGCGATCGGCAATTGGGACGAGATTGCCGGCTACCTGATGCACCGGATGCGCGAGGGCGTGCGAATGCGTGGACCGCAATCGGCGATTGGAGTGGTGATGCGGCGGGCACTGCGGCAACCGGGCGCGGATGGCCTGACGGCCAGACCGAAGTCCGGGACGGTGTTGTTGCCGTTGGTGTTCAACAATGGAGGCGAGGAGACCCGCTGGTTTACCACCGTGACCAGCTTTGGTGCCCCGCAGGACGTGCTGGCCGAGGAAATCACCATCGAGCAGTTTCACCCGGCATAGACGGATCAGTCGCTGGCCTGGGCGCGATTGAGGCGAATACCGAGCACGAAGATGATGAGAATCGAGGCGAGCAGAACCAGCCGCACGGCGAAGCCGAAGGCGCTCATCTGCACATCGGGATTGCCGAGCAGATAGAGGAGCAACTCGATGCCGGTCGCGCCGACGAGCAGTACCGCCCCCCAGCTGGCCTTGATCCACAGGCCGACAGCCGCGAACAGGCGCGTCAGGGCGAAGATGGCCAGATAGACGAAGCCGGTCATGCCCATGGTGGTGATCGGGCTGACGGAGCCGAGCTGAACGCCAAGCAGGCGCGCCGCATCGTTGAGCCCGAGCAGCAGGCTGATGATGGCAACGATGCGGATATAGATGCCGATTGGCTGAGCGTTGAAATCCATGCGCGATTTCTAGACCCACAGTTACGGCGCGACAAGCCACGACAAGCAAGGGCTTGCGCAGGGCGACAAGCAAGGGCTTGCGCAGGGGCGACAAGCAAGGGCTTGCGCAGGGGCGACAAGCAAGGGCTTGCGCGTGCGACAAGCGGGAGCTTGGAGTGATTGCCGGTGGCTGATATTGAGGGCCAGCATTTTAGGAGACGCAGCATGGCCGAGCAGTGGAACAAGCACGACATGGAGTTCCTGGGCGGGCGGCGGTTGCGCCGGGCCCGGCAGACGGCCTGGAGCCGCGCCATGGTTCGCGAGACCGTGCTGACCCCATCGGACCTGATCTGGCCGCTCTTCGTCATCGAAGGGCACAACGAAAAGACCCAGATTCGCACCATGCCGGGTGTCGAGCGGCTGAGCGTCGACCTGTGCGTCGAGGCGGCCAAGGCGGCGCGCGATGCCGGCATTCCGGCGCTGGCGCTGTTTCCCAATACGCCCGACCATCTGCGCAGCGAAAACGGCGCCGAGGCCTATAACCCAGACAACCTGATGTGCCGCGCCCTTTCGGCTATCAAGAGCGCGGTGCCGGAAATCGGGCTTATCGCCGACGTGGCGCTGGATGAATATTCGAGCGATGGCCAGGACGGGCTGGTGCGCGATGGCGAGATTCTCAATGACGAGACCGTAGCGGTTATGGTGCGTTCGGCGCTGGTGCAGGCCAAGGCCGGCGCCGACATCATTGCGCCGTCCGACATGATGGACGGCCGCGTGGCGGCGATCCGCGAGGCGCTGGACGATGGCGGTTTCGAGCAGAAGCAGATCATGGCCTATGCGGCCAAGTATGCCTCGTTTTTCTATGGGCCATTCCGCGAGGCAGTGGGCACGGGCGCGCGGCTCAAGGGCGACAAGCGCACCTATCAGATGGACCACGCCAATTCCGACGAGGCGATGCGCGAAATCGAGCAGGACATTGCCGAGGGCGCCGACAGCGTCATGGTCAAGCCCGGCCTGCCCTATCTGGATATCGTGCGGCGGGCCAAGGACAATTTCAACATCCCGATCTACGCCTATCAGGTGAGTGGCGAGTTCGCGATGATCGAGATGGCGGCGGCGGCTGGGGCGATCGACCGCAAGGGCTCGATCCTGGAAAGCCTCTATGCCTTCAAGCGGGCTGGCGCCAATGGCGTGTTGACCTATTTTGCGCTGGAAGTGGCGCGCGATCTCGGTCGGTAACCGAACAGCTTCGCTTCTGCTGCCCGGGGTTACATTTCTGTGCCTTGCGCTCTTGCAGCGCCGGGCACGGATAACAATGTGATGCATATGAACGATACCCAGAATGCCCGCCCCGCCCTGCCCGATCCTTCGACTGCTCCCGAGCTGTTCGAGGGGCTGCTGACGCGCCGTGTGACGGCCTATGTCATCGACCTGGTGATCATGGGCGCCATCGTGGTGGGGCTGAGCATTGTTGGCTTGATTGCCGGGTTCCTGACCTTCGGCCTGGCCTGGGTAGCGCTGGCCATTGTCGTTCCCGCCGCTATCGTAATCTATTATGCAGCCACGCTGGGCTCGTCGCGCCGCGCCACCATTGGCATGCAGATGATGGATATCGTCCTGACCCCAACCCGCGGGTATCCGCTGGACGGCTGGATGGCATTCCTGCATGCGGCGCTGTTCTGGCTGACATTCTGGATCTCCTGGCCGGTATCGCTGCTGTTCGCGCTGTTCACGCCGCGCCGGCAGATGATCCACGATCTGGTGATGGGCACGATGATGGTGCGTCGCTCGCCAATGATCCGCCATTGGCAAGCGGCCCGCAGCGGAGCCTATTCTTCCTCGTATTGAGGCGTTGCGAGCAGAGCGGCGCAGGACTACACTGTCCGGATGCCATTTATGAGCCTCCGATGACCGACCAGACACCGGAAACCACGCAGCTATTTCTGACCGCTGCAATGCCCTGCCCCTATCTGCCGGGGCGGCAGGAACGGAAACTGTTTACGCACCTGACGGGGCGACGGGCATCGAGTCTGCATCATCTGTTGAGCGAGAATGGCTTTCGCCGCAGTCAGAACCTGATTTATCGACCGGCCTGCGAAGGCTGCAATGCCTGCCAATCGGTGCGTATCGTTGCGGCCGAGTTCGCACCGTCCGGCCGTTTCCGCCGGGTAGCGGCCAAGAATGACGATCTCTCGGTCGACGTAAAGGCCCCTGCGGCGACCAGCGAACAATACGATCTGTTCAAGCGCTACCTGGAAGCGCGCCACTCGGGCGGTGGCATGAACCAGATGAGTTTCCTCGATTACGAATACATGGTCGAAGATACGCCGGTGCAATCGGTACTGGTGGAGTACCGGCTGCGCGACCATCCGGGCGAGCCGCTGGTGGCAGTGGCGCTGACCGACGTAATGCCCGATGGGCTGTCGATGGTCTACAGCTTCTATGACCCGGACCTGGCGCATCGCAGTCTCGGCACCTTCCTGATTCTCGACCACATCCAGCAGGTCCGCTCGGCGGGGCTGGGATATGTGTATCTGGGCTACTGGGTCAAAGATTCGCCCAAGATGGCCTACAAGGCGGAGTACCGGCCGCTCGAAGTCCAGAAGGGCCCGCTTGGCTGGTGCCCGCTCGACTGACCTGATTCTCTTTCCGGACTTTCCATGTCTCTGCTTTTGAAGCTGGTGCGCCTCGCTGTGGCGTTTGGCGCGCTTGGCGCTGCATTCCTGGCCATGCTGGCGTTTTTCGGCTTCATGGTTCCAGAACTCGACCTGTTGAACCATGCGCAGGCGCTGCTGTTTCCCGCGACAGTCATCGGCTTCGTGCTGGTGCTGCTGTTGCTGCGTGACCGCTGGCGCCTTGCCGTGGGCGGGTTCGTGGCATTGGGCCTGTTGGCATCGGCCAGTATCATGGTGCCTGAATTCGTCAACGCGGGTTCGGCGCGGCCGGCCCCCGAGAGCGGGCGGCAGGTGATCCGACTGATGACGCACAACATCTTCGGTATGAACTACGAGATGGAAAAGGTGAGCGCGGCGATCCTCGGCGAGGACCCGGACATCATCGTCCTGCAGGAGTATTTCGGAGAACAGGCGAGCGCGCTGCATCCGCTGTTGATCCAGCGCTATCCCTATTGTGTGCGCTGCAAGGGCGGCAAGCGGGCCAATCTGGGGCCGTATTCGCGCATTCCCTTCGAGCAGTTCGAGGACGGTGCCTGCCCGGACAATGCCTATGTGACCGAGCGGACAGCCCATATCCTGGCACGGTTCAGCACGGAGGAGGATAAGTCCTTTTCGGTGATGACGACGCATATGGACTGGCCGCTGCCGGTGGCGCGGCAACGCCAGCAGCTTGACGCAGTGCGGGGCGTGGTGGATTCCATCGAGGGCCCGGTGATCCTGGCCGGGGACTTCAACTCGACGCCCTGGTCCTACGCGTTGCGTAATTTCGTCGAGGACGCGGGGCTGATCCGGCAGACGGTGAACCTGGCGACCTATCCGATGCGCTGGTTCTACTTCCGGGCCTGGCGGGATACCCTGCCCTTCCTGCCGCTGGATCATGTGATGACGCGTGGCGGCATCGTGGTGCATGATGTGCGGACCGGCACGCGTACCGCCAGCGACCACCTGCCGGTGGTGATCGACTTCAGTGTCGACTAGGCGCTCGGCACGTCCATGTCGAAAACCATGAGTCCTGCCACTCCGCCCTCGAGGGCAGCCACGAGACGGGCGCCAGCGGCCTGGTGGGCGGGATCGACGAGGTAGCGGTCGCGCGCCGCCGCATCGACCAGGTCCATGATGAAGCCGTCGTCAAAACCCTTGTTCTGCCCTTCCGGCGAGATGTTGGGGCCGAAATCGGCTGACAGCAGGCCATCGATCCGGCCGACCAATGCCTTGAGCCCGGCATAGATGGCGGCGCGCTCGGCGGCGTCGACATCGGATCGGAACTTGACGAAAACGCAGTGACGGATCATCCGGTGAACTTGTTGTTGCGCGGGAAACCGTTGGGCGGCTGTCGGCCGGCCGAAGCGCGGTCGCTGATCCACTCGGTCAGGTCTTCCATCGGCTTGGTGAAGGTGCGGCCCGAGCTATCGGTCCAGGTCAGGCCATCGGCAGCGTAGAAGGTTTTGAGATCGGAAATGCCGCCATCCTTGTAGCGCTGCAGGCGGACGCCCTTGCCACGGCTCATTTCAGCAAGCTGGGTCAGCGGGAAGACGATCATCTTGCGGTTTTCGCCAATGACGGCAACGCGGTCGCCGACGCAGGGCACCAGCAGCTTGGCCTCGTCGGGGGCGCCGACATTGAGGATCTGCTTGCCCTTGCGGGTATTGGCGATCATCTCGTCTTCACCGACGATGAAGCCGTAACCGGACGAGGACGCGATGATGCGCTTGGCGCCGGGGCGGTAGATGAAGATATCGACGATATCCTGACCTTCCTCGATATCGACCATGATGCGGACCGGTTCGCCCTGCCCGCGGCCGCCCGGCAGCTTGTCGCCACCCAGCGTATAGACCTTGCCACCGGTGGTGAGCATCAGCAGCTTATCGGTGGTCTCGGCCTTGAAGGTGAGCTTGAGGCGATCACCGGCCTTGAAGCCCTTTTCGTCGATCTCGGTGGTGTGGCCCTTGAGCGCGCGGATCCAGCCTTTTTCCGACAGGATGACGGTGATCGGCTCGCGCTCGATAAAGGCTTCGGTGACCTCGGCCAGATCGGCCTTGGGTGCGTCCGCAAGGAGGGTACGGCGCGCCCCCAGCGCGGTATCCTTGCCATAGACGGTCTTGAGATCGCCGATTTCGGTGGCGATGGCGCCCCACTGGCGCTTATCGGAGGCAAGCAGCGCCTCGATATGCCCCTTCTCGTCGGTGAGGCTGGCATGTTCCTTGCGGAGCTCCAGTTCCTCGAGCTTGCGCAGGGAGCGCAGGCGCATATTGAGGATGGCTTCGGCCTGCACATCGGACAGCTCGAAGGTGGCCATCAGCTCGGCCTTGGCATCGTCCTCCTCGCGGATGATGCGGATCACCTCATCGAGGTTGAGATAGGCGATGATGTAGCCGCCCAGCACTTCGAGGCGGTGGGCGATCTGGCCGAGCCGGTAATTGCTGCGGCGGACCAGGACTTCCTTGCGGTGCTCAAGCCAGGCCCGGATCGCCTGACCCAGCGACATGACCTTGGGGATGGCGCCCTTGTCGAGCACGTTGAGATTGAGCGGGAAACGGGTTTCAAGATCGGTCGTCTTGAACAGCTGCTCCATCAGGATCACCGCATCGACGGTGCGGGCGCGCGGCTCCAGCACCAGACGGATATCGTCGGAGCTTTCGTCGCGGACGTCCTTGAGCAGCGGCAGCTTCTTGGCCAGCAGCAGCTCGGCGATCTTTTCGACGAGGCGCGACTTCTGCACGGCATAGGGGATTTCGGTGACGACGATCAGATAGACGCCGCGAGCGCTTTCCTCGATCTCCCACTTGGCACGCAGGCGGAACGAGCCGCGGCCGGTGGCATAGGAATGGGCAATGCTGCTGGCGCTTTCGACCAGAATGCCGCCGGTGGGGAAATCGGGGCCCGGCACGAAGTGCTGCAATTCCTGCGCCGTCGCATCGGGATGATGGATCAGGTGGAGCGCGGCTTCACACAGCTCGGCGACGTTATGGGGCGGGATCGACGTGGCCATGCCCACGGCGATGCCGGTGGAGCCATTGGCGAGCAGGTTGGGGAAGTTGGAGGGCAGGACGACGGGTTCTTCGTCTTCGCCGTCATAGGTCGGCTTGAAGTCGATGGCGTTCTCGCCAATGCCTTCGAGCAAACGGGTCGCCACGTCGGTCATGCGCGATTCGGTGTATCGCATGGCCGCGGCGCTATCGCCGTCGATATTGCCGAAATTGCCCTGCCCGTCGACCAGCGGATAGCGCAGCGCAAAATCCTGCGCGAGGCGGACCAGCGCGTCATAGATCGACTGGTCACCATGCGGGTGGAACTTACCGATCACGTCACCGACGATACGAGCGGATTTCTTGTAGCCCTGGTTTGGATCGAGCTTGAGCAGGCGCATCGCATGAATGATGCGACGGTGGACCGGCTTGAGGCCGTCACGCACGTCGGGTAGCGCACGCTGAGTGATGGTCGAGAGGGCATAGGAGAGATACCGCTCTTCCAGCGCCTTGCGCAGATCAACGATGCGCTGATCGTCGGCTGGCGGGAGGATTTCGGCGTCGGACATGTATTGGGGCTTCCCAGAGAACGAATCAGGAAGGGAGTATACCCAGACGGCGACAAATGCGCAGGTTTTGCGGCGGTTTCACGAGGTTTTGCCCAGCGTTTCAGCGCATTTCGCCGCCCGGCGGGCGAGCGCAAGCGCCGCTGGCCCGCGGTTGATGGACTGCGATACATGCGGCGAGACGGGCCTCATGAGTTTTGTAGATGCGAGACACCGCCTCGCCGCATGCCATGGGTTTTCTGGAACGAGCGAAGGACCCACCTTTTGAGCTTAGGCGGACACACAAAGCCTGGACCCAAGGGGAGGCGAAATCCCCCCTCTCCCATCTGCTCCCCACGGACCGTTTCGCGCGGCCCCGCAAGTTGTCGTGGCAGTAGTGGGGTGAGTATGGGGGTGTGGGGATGGGGCGGGGATAAGTTTATGGAGGGGCGTCGTCCTATCGCCGCTCCTGCATTCCAACCACTGCGCTGCCCACGGGCTTGACCCGTGGGTCGCTATCAGCGCGTGCCGTGTTGCGAGTGGCCCACGGGTCAAGCAACCGTGGGCATCATGGATTGAATGCGGGGTCAGATCTGGCGATGGCATTGAGGATTGTTATGAGTTTGCGGACGGTAGCGATCATGGCGAGCTTGAAGGGTTTTCCGCGCGCCCGGAGCCTTTGGTAGAAGCTGCCGAGCACGGGATCCTTGACCTTGATGGCGCTGAGCACAGCCATGTAGGCGATGTCGCGCAGGTGCTTTCGGCCGCCACTGCATCGCCCATTGCGATCGGAAGCGCCGGACTGGCGCGCATAGGGGGCCACGCCCAGAAGGGCCGCAGCGACCTTGGCGGAGACCTTTCCAAGCTCGGGCATG